>NZ_JAAXCY010000009.1 GCF_014230465.1 Pseudomonas cremoris | reverse complement strand
AGTAACTTGTGATGCTGATAATCTTGTTGACTATCAGTCTGACCCCACAAGCACCCACACGAATTGCTTGATTCAGTTGTTAAAGAGCGGTTGGTTAAGATCTTTCGTCTCAACCGAGGCGCGCATTTTACAGCAGCCTCATTTGCTGTCAAGTGATTATTTTCAGAAGCTTTCGAAGAATTCTTCAACAACTTCAACCACTTGCGCTTCCGATCACTCGTTAGCGGGAGGCGAATTCTACAGCGTTACACGCTGCTGTCAACACCTCTTTTTCAACTTCTTGCGGGCTTCGATGAACTGAAGCAACTGACTGTCGAAACCCACATAACTCATTGTTTACCAAGGAGTTTTCCGTTTCGACTGCGCCGGAAGTGGGGCGAATTATAGGCCTCCAGAATCTGCCGTCAACCTTTAATTACGCTTTTGTTGCAGAAGGTGATTTTTTGGCAATTAGCCGTGGAACTCGGCGCATCACTGGCGGTAACCGCAGGATCAGCAGCAACACACCTATAGATGCATAAATGGCCCACTCCTTCAGATCAGCCCGCACGATCCACAACATATGTAGCAAACCAAGCCCGAGAACCACATATACCAGGCGATGCAGCTTCTTCCAGCGACTCCCCAAGCGTCGCTGGCTATAGCGATTTGAAGTAATCGCCAACACCAGAAGCGACAAGAAGCCCAGCGCCCCGACAATAATGTAAGGCCGCTTACGCAACTCCACTCCCAACTGCGACCAGTCGAGCCCAAGCACGAACACACAATAAGCCGCCAGATGCAGCACCACATAAGCAAAGCACCACAGCCCCAACTGCCGGCGCACCGCTATCCATCCCGGCCAGCCGCTCAGCTTTTGCAACGGCGTCATTCCGAGAGTGATCAGCAACAGAATCAACGTACCCAGACCTAGCCGATCCACCAGCACTTTGCCCGGATCAGGCCCCAGAGCAGAACTCCACGCTTCAAATAGCCAGAACAACGGCCATACCGCCGCAGCAATAAAGACGCCAACGCGCCAAATGGGGTAGCGCATCAATAGTTCTTCCGCAGATCAAGACCGGTATAAAGAGAGGCGACCTCATCCGAGTAACCATTGAACATCTGCGTTTCGCGCACGTTGGGACTGAACAGACCGCTCGGCAAGCGACGCTCCCTTGCCTGGGTCCAACGAGGGTGATCAACCGTAGGATTCACATTCGCGTAAAACCCATACTCATCGGCGGCAATACTTTGCCAAGTGGTTTTCGGCTGCTCGCTCACGAGGCTGATCCGCACGATGGACTTCACACTCTTGAAACCGTACTTCCATGGCACCACGAGCCGTAGCGGCGCGCCGTTCTGATTCGGTAGCTCGCGCCCATACATACCTACGGCAAGAATGGCCAAAGGATTCATCGCCTCATCCAAACGCAGCCCTTCTACATAGGGCCAGTCAATCAAGCCGAAACTGGAGCGCTGCCCCGGCATACTTTTGGGATCCTGCAGCGTTTCAAAGCGAATGTATTTGGCTTTTGAAGTCGGCTCGACCTGCTTGAGCAACGCGGAGATAGGGAAACCGATCCAAGGGATGACCATCGACCACGCTTCGACGCAGCGCAAACGGTAGATTCGTTCTTCCAATTGATAAGGTTTCATGAAGTCTTCAAGGGCATAACGTCCAGGCTTCGCCACCTCACCATCAATCACCACACTCCAGGGCTCGGTCTTGAGAGAACCCGCATTTGTTGCCGGGTCCCCCTTGCCTGTGCCGAACTCATAGAAGTTGTTGTAGTGGGTTGCGTCTTTGAAGGGGGTGATAGCCTCGTCCTTGACCGTCACCGCCTGCCATTTGGTGGCCGGCAGCTTCTCGGCAAACCAATTCGGCGCACTGCCTGGCTCGACATCGGCATAACGGGCGGCCTCTTCAGCACTGGCCCAACGCGGCAAACTGCTGGCAGCGATACCGGCAAGCGCACCACCGAGCAAGCTGCGGCGAGAGAGATAGAGGGATTCAGGGGTGACTTCCGATTCATGACAATCGGATGATTTTGACAATTTGATTAGCATGGCAACTCCGCAGCATTGGAGAACTGATGCACCAATAGACTGCGGAGTATGGGGGAAATTACATTAAGACAATGTTTTGTCCCGACGCAGATGCAGCAAGTACTGAACCGGGCCCGAAGCGGCGTAGACCAAAAACGCCAGCAACAGGATCCGCGGTGGATCACTAAAGACCACGGCGAACACCAGTACCACTGCCAGGATCGCCACGAAAGGCACGCGCCCTTTCAGGTCCAACTCCTTGAAGCTGTTGTACTTGATATTGCTGACCATCAGCATGCCTGCCGCCGCAACCATCAAGGCCACCAGGAACGACATCTTCGACCCCTGAATGCCGTAGTCGCTGAACGCCCAGACAATACCCGCCACCACACCCGCAGCGGCCGGGCTGGCCAGCCCGATGAAGTAGCGCTTGTCGGCTGTCCCCACCTGAGTATTGAAGCGGGCCAAACGCAAAGCGGCGCCCGCGACATAGATGAAGGCGACCATCCAACCCACCTTACCCATATCACCCAACGCCCAGGCAAACGCCAGTAACGCTGGCGCGACACCAAAGGCAACCATGTCCGACAGCGAGTCGTACTCGGCACCAAAGGCACTTTGGGTGTTGGTCATCCGTGCCACACGACCATCAAGGCCATCCAGCACCATGGCGACGAAGATGGCAATGGCAGCAAAACCGAAGTATTTGCTGGCGCTCGCCGCATCCCCCGCTGCCAACGCGCTCTGGGCACTCATGGAGTTGATGATGGAATAGAAGCCGGCAAACAGGTTCGCCGTGGTGAACAGGTTGGGCAGAAGATAGATGCCACGATGCCGGACCTTGCGGCCTTCCGCGTCATGCCCTTCTTCGACATGCTCATCGATCGGTAGCAGGCTTTCGGCGTCAGAAGCCTGGCTTGGCTCTTCGGGACGTTCGCTCATGGACTTTACCTTGCAACGGTGTGAAAAAAATTCGACAGGTACTTGCGGCGAGTGTTCGCCCGCAAACGATGCAGCTTTATACCAGATGCGGCCCCCAAACGAAAAAACGCGGCCTAGGCCGCGTTTTTCCTTGATGCGTACGACTTAGTTTTTGGCTTTGTCGACGATCTTGTTGGCACCGATCCACGGCATCATGGAGCGCAGTTGCTCGCCGATGACTTCGATACCGTGAGCGGCGTTGTTACGACGCTTGGCGGTCATCGAAGGGTAGCCGGTAGCGCCTTCGCTGATGAACATTTTGGCATATTCGCCGTCCTGAATACGTTTCAGGGCGTTGCGCATGGCCTGACGGGACTCGGCGTTGATTACTTCCGGACCAGTCACGTACTCGCCGTATTCAGCGTTGTTGGAGATCGAGTAGTTCATGTTGGCGATACCGCCTTCGTACATGAGGTCAACGATCAGCTTCAGTTCGTGCAGGCATTCGAAGTAGGCCATTTCTGGCGCGTAGCCAGCTTCAACCAGGGTTTCGAAACCGGCTTTAACCAGCTCAACGGTACCGCCACACAGTACGGCTTGCTCGCCGAACAGGTCGGTTTCGGTCTCGTCCTTGAAGGTGGTTTCGATGATGCCGGTACGACCGCCACCGACGCCAGCAGCGTAGGACAGCGCAACGTTCTTGGCATTGCCCGAAGCGTCCTGGTAGATCGCGATCAGGTCAGGGATACCGCCGCCTTTGACGAACTCGGAACGCACGGTATGACCCGGTGCTTTCGGCGCGATCATGATCACGTCGAGGTCAGCGCGTGGCACAACCTGGTTGTAGTGAATCGCGAAGCCGTGGGAGAAGGCCAAGGTGGCGCCTTTCTTGATGTTCGGCTCGATCTCGTTCTTGTACAGCGAGGACTGGAACTCGTCCGGGGTCAGGATCATGACCAAGTCGGCAGCCGCAACAGCGGAAGCAACGTCAGTCACTTTCAGGCCGTGGGCTTCTGCCTTGGCGACGGTAGCCGAGCCTTTACGCAGGCCAACAGTTACGTCAACGCCGGAATCTTTCAGGTTGCAAGCTTGTGCGTGACCCTGGGAGCCGTAGCCGATGATGGCGACTTTCTTGCCCTGGATGATCGACAGGTCACAATCTTTATCGTAATAAACTTTCATGAGGTTCCTCTATATATCCAGGCCGTAAGGCCATTCGCTAATTTGGGTTAGATGCTGAGTACTTTGTCGCCACGGGCAATCCCGGTGACACCACTGCGTACCGTTTCCAGAATCGAGGCCGTCCCGATCGACTGGATGAAGCTGTCCAGCTTGTCGCTTGTACCGGTCAGTTGAACGGTATAAACGCTGGCGCTCACATCGACGATCTGCCCGCGATAAATGTCGGTAGTCCGTTTGATCTCGGCACGTTGGGCACCCGTGGCCTTGACTTTAACCAGCATCAGCTCGCGCTCGATGTGGGCACTTTCCGACAGGTCGACCAGCTTGACCACTTCGATCAGCTTGTTGAGGTTCTTGGTGATCTGCTCGATCACCTCATCGTGGCCCACGGTGGTCAACGTCAGGCGCGACAGTGTCGGGTCTTCGGTCGGGGCCACGGTCAGGCTTTCGATGTTGTAGTTACGCTGCGAAAACAGGCCGACAACACGAGACAGAGCGCCGGGTTCGTTCTCCAGAAGCAGGGAGATAATGTGCCGCATGATTAAGTACGCTCCGTCTTGTTCAGCCACATGTCGCGCATAGAGCCGTCTTTGATCTGCATCGGGTAGACGTGCTCGCTGGTATCCACCTGAATATCAATGAATACCAAACGGTCCTTCATGGCGAACGCCTCTTCCATCTTCGGCTTCAGATCTTTCAAATCGGTGATGCGAATGCCGACGTGGCCATAGGCTTCAACCAGTTTGACGAAATCAGGCAGAGACTCCATGTAGGAATGGGAGTGACGGCTGTTGTAGCTCATATCCTGCCACTGGCGAACCATGCCCAGCACGCCGTTGTTCAAGCAGACGATCTTCACTGGAAGACCGTACTGCAAGCACGTCGACAGTTCCTGGATGTTCATCTGGATGCTGCCCTCACCGGTGACGCACGCGACGTCGGTGTCCGGGAAGCTCAGCTTCACGCCCATGGCCGCAGGGAAACCAAAGCCCATCGTGCCCAGGCCACCGGAGTTGATCCAGCGGTTAGGCTTGTCGAACTTGTAGTACTGCGCGGCGAACATTTGGTGCTGGCCTACGTCGGAGGTCACAAAGGCGTCGCCCTTGGTCACTTCGCACAGAGTCTCGATCACGGTTTGAGGCTTGATGATGCTGCCGTCGCCCTTGTCGTAGGGGAACAGGCCACGATCACCGCGCCATTCGTCGATCTGCTTCCACCAGCTGGCAACGGACTCCTTGTTCGGCGTTTCGCCGATGTCCTTCAGCGCAGCGACCATTTCGGTCAACACGCTTTCAACAGGACCCACGATCGGCACGTCGGCCTTTATGGTCTTGGAGATGGACGCCGGGTCGATGTCGATATGGATGATCTTGGCATTCGGGCAGAACTTGCTCGCGCCATTGATCACGCGGTCATCGAAACGCGCACCCACGGCCAGGATCACGTCGGCGTGGTGCATTGTCAGGTTGGCGGTGTAGCTGCCGTGCATGCCGAGCATGCCGACGAACTGACGGTCCGAGCCCGGGAATGCGCCGAGGCCCATCAAGGTGTTGGTTACCGGCAGGTTGAGCAACTTGGCCAGTTCGGTCAGCGGTGCAGAACCGCCGCCCAGAATCACGCCACCGCCCGAGTACAACACTGGCCGCTTGGCCGCCAGCAGCATTTCTGCGGCCTTGCGGATTTGGCCCGAGTGCCCACGCAGAGCCGGGCTGTAGGAGCGCAGCTTGGCTTTCTTCGGGAAGACGTATTCGAATTTTTCAGCCGGGTTGGTCATGTCTTTCGGGATATCGACCACAACAGGGCCCGGGCGACCGGACTGCGCGAGGTAGAACGCCTTTTTCATGACTTCCGGAATTTCCGACGCATGCTTGATCATGAAGCTGTGTTTCACGATCGGCCGGGAGATACCGATCATGTCGGTTTCCTGGAATGCATCGGTACCGACCATGGTGCTTGCCACCTGGCCAGAAATGATCACCATCGGGATGGAGTCCATATACGCAGTCGCGATGCCGGTGATGGCATTGGTTGCGCCTGGGCCGGACGTTACCAGCACCACGCCGGCTTTACCGGTGGCACGGGCATAACCGTCAGCCATATGGGTCGCGGCCTGTTCGTGGCGAACCAGGATGTGGGTAACAGCCGGTTCCTTGAACAATGCGTCGTAGACATGCAGCAGAGCACCACCTGGGTACCCGTAGATATAGTCGACGCCTTCGTCACGCAAAAAGCGGACGAGCATCTCACCGCCAGATAAAAGCTCCACGTTGTTCACCTCTAAAACGCCAGAATACCGTCCGTTGAAAACCGACGGGTCTTAATAGGTTTACTTCTCAACAGAGCATGAGCGACGGTGGTCGCCGACTACGTCAGCACTGACTGAGCAAGTATTGGGATCGTCCCAAGTGTTGCGGGCTTTTCCCACCCAGCGCGAGGTAACGCGTTGCGGGTGTAACAGGTCGGCGCGGATGTGCGCCTCATGATCTGCTGAGCGGGCCTGCTTCTGGCAGTCCCGATACAGCGGACTTTGGATTCTTCTGTTTCAGGCCCTTCAAGTCAAGCAATAATTGCGCTTTTTTCCAACTAAGCGCATGAGAACGTAGAAGAAAGGGCTTTGAGGAGGGATAAAACTCGCCTGAATGTCGTCAAGCGGTAGAAATGTGCGCAAGACTGCCGGAAAAACCGGCAGTCAGGCAATTAACGAGCGTCGACGATCAATTGGTCGAACTTTTTCAGCGCGTTACGCAAGCCGAGGCTCTCTTGCGGGCGATCGGCGTAGACCATTTCGGCCATTTCCATGATCCCCGACGCATTGGGCAACGGCAGGTCCTGCTCAAGGATCTGCTTCATGCGCACCAGGAAGACCCATTGCAACCACTGATGGAAGTCCAAGGTGTCTACGGAGAACGGCTCGACGCTGCTGAGCGCCTCGACGCTGGGGGACACCTCGTCCCACCAGCCCTGTACGCGCAACTCTCGCTCGATCAGCAATAACTGTTCGGCAATCGCGGGAAAACGTTCATCCATCAGTAGCTGACCTTACCTTTTTGCCGCGCCTGGGCGGCACCGGCAGCATCACCTTGCGCGGCACGTGCGTCACCGATCAAAGCCCACAGGTTGGCTTGCAGGTCAGGGCGACCATTGGCCAGGGTCAGGCCGCGACGAGCAAATTGCTCGGCTTGCGGAGCATCACCCTGGGCCATGCGCACCTGGGCCAGACGATACAGCACCTGCGGCTCGCGTGGTGCAACGCGCTGGGCACGCTCAAGACTCGACGAGGCGCCATTCAAGTCGCCGCCCGCCTGCTGTTGCTGGGCAGTGGTGAGCAGGGCCAGTACCGGACCGTCCAATTGCTCATCAGCCGACAGGCCGCCGGAGCTGGACGACGACGGGATACCACTCGGCGTCGACGGCATGTTGTAGGTGCCTTGGTTGATCGGCGCCGTTTGAATAGGCGTGGAGTCGATCGGCCCCGATGTGCTTGGCCCGGGGGTCCACGGTTCGGCGCTGATCGGCGCGGCGGTGGCTGCACCACCGCCCGGCACCATCACCACCACACCAGAATCCTGAGGAACGGCTTGCGGCTTAGCCTGGGCTGGACGATTGGTCACGGTTTGGCGGAAACCGCCGTTGGCCGAAATCCGATCGTTGTTGGAGACCGCCGTGCTCGAGTCCACCACGGGAATGGAACCGCGCTGCACACTGGAGCAACCACTGAGCAAAGCCAGAGCTGTCATAGCTGGAAACAACCACTTGTTCACGTGAAACCCTCTTTGCTTAATTCATCCAGCCCTTGACCCAATCCATCACCGATTCCGCGTCAGCAGGCGCACTGCCACCACACGCGGCGCCGGGTGGCGGCTCGCTGCCGCGAATATACGGCATCTGTACTGCGCCCGGACAGTTGGCATCGGAGCCCTGCCCTGTGTGCGGATCGATCCAGGCCTGCACGATGTTATCCGGCTGCGGCATGTTCAACGGCAACGGATCGGCCTTGCGCATGAAACTGGTCCAGACCTGCAGCGCACCGGTCGCACCGGTAAATGGCGTCTTGCCGTTGTCGTCACGCCCCATCCAGACCACCGCCAGTACATCCTGGCCGAAACCTGCGAACCAACTGTCGCGCGAGTCGTTACTCGTACCGGTCTTGCCTGCCAGCGTCAGGTTCGACGGCAGGACCTTGTAGACCGAACTGCCAGTACCTTCACGCATCACGCGTTGCATGGCGTTCTGGATCAGGTAGATGGAACCCGCGTCGAAGCGCTGCTGGATCTGGAACGGATAACGCTTGAGCGGCTCGCCCTCGGCGGTCAGTACACTGCGGATCCCACGCATCGGGGTGTTGAAACCACCGTTGGCGAGGGTCTGGTACATGGTTGCCACTTCCATCGGCGTCATCGCACCGGCACCCAGCAGGATCGATGGGAAAGCCGGGAATTCACGCGTGATGCCCAGTCGCCCCAAGGTTTTCAGCACGTTCGGCACACCCACTTCCAGCCCAAGGCGCGATGTGGAAATGTTGTAGGAATGCGCCAACCCTTGATACAGGAACACCGTGCCGTGGGAATGGCGATCGAAGTTTTGCGGCGTCCACACCTGGCCGTCAGCGCCCTTCACCGACAACGGATCATCGGACAGCCAACTGGTCAGGGTGTACTTGCTCGGTTTTTCCAAGGCTGTCAGATAAACCGCCGGCTTGACCAACGAGCCAATCGGCCGCACTGCATCCAGCGCCCGGTTGAAGCCGGCGAAACTGGCCAGGCGGCTGCCCACCAAGGCCTGGACTTCGCCGGTTTCCGGGTTGGTCACGACCATGGCCGCTTCCACTTCGTCAGCGCCTTTACGGCCAGTCATACGTTTGAAGGTGTCGTTGACCGACGCCTCGGCTTTCATCTGCAGGATGGGGTCAAAACTGGTGAAGATCCGCAGGCCTTCTTCGGTCAAGTCTTCGTCGCGGTAGTCTTCGCGCAACTGGCGTTTGACCAGGTCGATAAAGCCCGGGAAGGAACTGTCCGCCAGCTTGCCGCGAGTGGTGACGCCCAGCGGCATCTTCTTCGCCGCCGCCACTTGCTCCGCCGTGGCAACGCCCTGCTGCTCAAGGACATCGAGTACCAGGTTACGGCGCTCAAGGGCGCGCTCCGGGTTACGGCGCGGGTTGTAGTAGGACGGCCCCTTGACCATCCCCACCAACAACGCGACTTGATGAAGCTTCAATTCGGAAAGCGGCTGACCAAAGAAGAACTGGCTGGCCAAGCCGAAACCGTGCACCGCGCGCTGGCCATCCTGGCCGACGAATACCTCGTTGAGGTACGCCTCAAGGATTTCCTGCTTGCTGTAGTGCATCTCCAGCAGCATCGCCATCATGGCTTCGGTGAGTTTACGGGTCAGGCTGCGCTCATTGGTCAGGTAAAAATTCTTGACCAATTGTTGCGTCAACGTGCTGCCGCCCTGAGTCATCTTGCCGCCGGAGGTGTTCACCCAGATAGCGCGAGCGATCGACTTCGGCGAAACGCCCCAGTGACTGTAGAAATCGCGGTCTTCCACGGCAACCAAGGTTTCAAGCAGATACGGCGGTACCTGATCGAGTTTGATCAGGATACGATCTTCAAGGTTCTTCGGGTAAATACCGCCCATCATCAGCGGTTCCAGGCGTACCACCGGCAGTTTCGAGCCATTGAGCGACGAGAGCTCAGCCACATAGTCGCCGGAGAAGCGCACACGAACAGGCTGGGCTTTCTCCAGCCCCTCATAGAACTGGAAACCGCGCGTGTTCAGGTCAACGGTATTACCGCTGACAGCTGCGGCGCCCGGGCCATTGCTTACAGGCTCACGACGGTAGCCGAGGGCATCGAGTTCGGTGAGGAAGTCATCCTTGCTCAGCTTCTGGCCGGTGAACAGTTCCAGCGGGCGTGCATACACCTTGGCCGGAATGGTCCAGCGCTTGCCGGAGAACTTCTCCTGGACCACAGCGTCGAGGTACACCGCGAAGCCAGCGAGCACCACAAGGCCAACCAGGCCGAGCTTCAGCGCCCAGCCCAGCCACGGGCGCAGGCCGCGGGAAGGAGGTTTTTTACGGGAACGGGGGGATCGGGTTCGAGTCATGGCGGCGGATTATACGCACTTTATTGACGATCAACATGAACCGGACAGCGGTTTGCACGGCAGGCGTCAGCAGCCATAATGCCCGCCATGATTTCCCCCAGACTCTGAAGGATCGCCCGTGAGCCAGTCCCTGATCGCAGCCCTGCAAAACCCGGCTTTATATCCTCACCCGGTTGAAGCGTTCCACGTCATCGAAACCCATATTTCCTGGGTCGTACTGACCGGTCCTTACGCTTATAAACTGAAGAAGCCGATGAATTTCGGCTTCCTGGATTTCACCTCCCTGGAGGATCGCGGTCACTTCTGCAACGAAGAACTGCGCCTCAACCAGCGCCTGACCGAAGATTTGTATCTTGAAGTGTTGCCGATTACCGGCACGGCCGAAGCACCGCAACTGGGCGGCGAAGGCCCGGTGATCGAATACGCACTCAAGATGCGTCAGTTCCCACAAAGCCAGCTGCTCAGCACCCTACAAGCTAACGGCGAACTGACCAGTGCGCACATCGATGAGATGGCCAAGCAAATCGCGCACTTCCACCTCACCGCGCCGAAAGTCCCACAGGAACACCCAGCAGGCACACCGGACGAAGTAATGGCGCCGGTACGGCAGAACTTCGACCAGATCCGCCCATTCCTCAGCGACAAGGCCGACCTGATTCAACTTGAAGCGCTGCAAGCGTGGGCCGAAAGTAGCTTCGAGCGCCTCAAGCCGCTGCTGGTACAGCGCAAGCTGGACGGCTTCACCCGTGAATGCCACGGCGACATCCACCTGGGCAATGCCACCTTGATCGACGGCAAGGTCGTGATTTTCGACTGCATCGAGTTCAACGAACCGTTTCGCTTTACCGATGTGTACGCCGACACCGGCTTCCTGGCGATGGACCTGGAAGACCGTGGCCTCAAGTCGTTGGCGCGCCGCTTCATCAGCCAATACCTGGAGCTGACCGGCGACTATCAAGGCCTCGAAGTGCTGAACTTCTATAAGGCCTACCGCGCCCTGGTACGCGCCAAGATCGCGCTGTTCAGCATGCCGGGCGATGCAAGCCCCGTGCAACGCGCCACCAGCCTGCGCCAGTACCGCAACTACGCCAACCTGGCGGAAAGCTACAGCACCATTCCATCGCGCTTCCTGGCAATTACTCACGGCGTTTCGGCTGTCGGCAAGAGCCAGGTTGCCATGCGCCTGGTAGAAGCACTGGGGGCCGTGCGTCTGCGCTCGGATGTAGAGCGTAAGCGTCTGTTCGGCGAGCAGCAGGTTGAAAACACGCCACAGGCCGGTATCTATGCGGCCGATGCCAGCGCAGCCACCTACGCTCGCCTGAATGAAATTGCCGATACCGTACTGCGCGCCGGCTTCCCGGTGGTACTGGATGCCACTTTCTTGAAACGTGCACAGCGCGACGCCGCAGCCAAAGTTGCCGAAGCGACTGGCGCGCCGTTCCTGATTCTGGATTGCAACGCGCCGCAAGCCGTTATCGCCAGTTGGTTGGCGCAACGTCAGGCGGATAAAAACGATCCGTCTGACGCAACACTGACGGTCATTGAAGAGCAGCAGGCGAATCGCGAGCCGCTGACAGCCGAGGAGCTACTGCTCAGCAAACGCGTCGAAACCAACGAAAGCGGGACTCTCGACGCTTTGGTCGCGCATATTCGCCAGCATCTGCCAGGCCTGTAAGAAAAATTTCTTGGGCGTGCGGCCTACTAAGGCACACGCCCCAGAAATAGTGGCACTATAATGGCGTCATAAATCCAACAGGAGTCGCCGTCATGAGTCAGCCCAAGCTTCTTGATACCCCGCTCTACTCGCTCCTGCATAAAGACGATATTCGCGGTTTCAACCAGGAACGACCAAAAGACGGTGTCATCGACATGCGCGGTGGCGACTTCCGCGGGTTGGACCTGCGCGAACTGAATGCCACAGGCGTGGATTTCACAGATGCGTACTTCCGTTCCGCCGACCTGCGCGGCCTGGACCTTCGCGATTGCTCATTGGAAGGCGCCAGCCTGGCCCATGCGCAGATCTCGGGCACCTACTTCCCTCCCGAACTGACCGCCGATGAGATCCTCATGTCAGTCAATTTCGGCACTCGCCTGCGCTATCGCACCAAATAATCACCGTTGTTAAAGCCCCGGCTACGCTTAAGCGTACCGGGCTTTGCGCCTGCCCTCCGTCAAAATCCCCGCGCCATTCTTATAAGCTTTTAGGCCGTTCCCGACCAAAGAACTGCACTTTTCCTACTGAGCGCTACACTCCTTTTCAGGCTTGCCTGGTCACGATTCCCACCGAACCATTCGGCCGTCGCAAGGAGGCTTGATGAACGATGAGCTGCAACACCTGAAAAACCTCGGCAAGACGTCAGCACAGTGGCTGCATGCGGTGGGCATCCACAGTGCATCCGACTTACGTCGCCTGGGAGCGGTTGATGCCTACCGTGCCGTGCGAACACGCGGGTTCCGGGCATCGAAAGTGCTGCTGTATGCAATCGAAGGGGCTTTGATGGATGTGCACTGGAACGACATTCCTGCAGAGCGCAAGGAAGCGTTGAACCGTCAATTGGACGCTATTGCGGCGCGGCAGAAAAATTAAATTGACGACCGCACCCAGCATTTACAGGCATCGCACACAAGCGTTTGGCAAAAGTAGAAAACAGTGCAAAAACAAATGTTGACTCTCAAATGAGAATCGTTATGATTATCACAGCTGGTCGCGAGATCAGCCGATAACTGAAAGACCATTGGTTCGGACTCTCAGATTATCTCCTCATCAGGCTAATCACGGTTATTTGACCCGGCTCTTGCCGGGTCTTTTTTTGCCCATCGAAAACCGCCATTTAATTGGCCGGCGTCAACGCGCAATGATCAGCGGGTGCCCACGCTCCGGGTGCGCCTGCACCAGCACATCCAAGCCAAACACGGCCTTCAGCGGTTCAGGCCGCATGACGTGCACTGGCGTATCCAACGCATGGGGACGTCCCTCCTCCAGTAACAGAATGCGATCGCAGTAACGAGCCGCCAGATTCAGGTCATGGAGAATGACCAGCACCGCTGCGCCACGATCGGCAAAGGTACGGATGGCCTGCAGGGTTGTGTGCTGGTGTAACGGATCGAGCATCGACGTCGGTTCATCCAGCAGCAACGTCTGCCCCGCCTCACCTGGCCACAACTGCGCCAACACTCGCGCCAGGTGCACGCGCTGGCGCTCGCCGCCAGACAATGCCAGGTAACTACGGCCACTCAAGTGCCCGACATCTGCCGCCTGCAAGGCAGCCTCAATGATTTCATCGTCCCGCACGCGCCCGGTTTGATGAGGCAATCGCCCCATACCCACCACCTCTTCGACCCGGAAAGCGAAATCCAATGTCGAGGTTTGTGGCAATACCGCTAGACGTTGCGCACGCTGCGGCCCACCCCACTCGCTCAACGGCCGTTGGTCCAACAACACACCGCCCTGATCCGGCTGCAACTCACCACACAACGCCCCCAGCAATGTGCTCTTGCCCGCACCATTAGGCCCCAACACACCGAGCACTTCGCCAGGCAATAGATCCAGGGTGACATCCGCCAATACGATTTTTCGACCGCGACGGATCTGCAGTTCTTCCACGCGCAACATCAGGCACGCCCCCGCAACAACAGGTAAAGAAAAAATGGCGCACCGATAAATGCGGTAACGATACCGATAGGCAGTTCAGCCGGTGCCAAGGCAAGCCGTGCGACCAGGTCCGCAAACAGCAACAGGCTTGCGCCCGCGAGTACCGAGGCGGGTAACAGCACGCGATGATCCGGCCCCGCCAGCAAACGCACCAGGTGCGGCACCACCAACCCCACAAAACCGATCATGCCCGCTGCCGCCACCGCCGCCCCCACACCCAGGGCCGTACAGAACACCAATTCACGCTTGAGTCCCTCAACATCGATCCCCAGGTGACTGGCCTCGGACTCGCCAAGCAACAGTGCATTCAGCGCTTTGGCCCGACGCGGCAACCACAGCGCCACACCGGCACTCACCAGCAACAGCGGCCATAGCCGTGAGTAGCTGGCGCCGTTGAGGCTGCCTAGATTCCAGAACGTCAGGGTCCGCAGGGTGGCGTCATCCGCCAGGTAGGTGAACAGGCCCACCGCCGAACTGGCGAGCGCCGTAAGGGCAATACCGGCCAGCAACATGGTCGCGACATTGGTCTGGCCGTTGCGCCGTCCCAGCCGATAGACCAGCGCCGTTACGCCCAACCCACCCAGAAACGCACACAACGACAAAAGGTAAGGCCCAAGCGCATCCGGCAAACCACCAAAATACGAACCGCCGACAATCGCAATCGCCGCGCCAAGCGCCGCGCCACTGGACACCCCGACCAGCCCCGGATCCGCCAGCGGATTACGGAATAGCCCCTGCATCGCTACGCCCGACAGCGCCAGTACGCCGCCGACGGCCAGCCCCAACAATGTGCGCGGCAAACGAATCTGCCCCAGGATCAGCTCCGCCTGCTCCAACCCCTGCGCCTCGATTGGCATACCCATCAAGCGCAAGGCCGCCCTGAGCGTATCCAGCAGCGGCAGGCTAACGGGCCCGAGTGCCAATGAAAGCCAGATTGCCAATACGCACAACAGCGCCAGCCCGATAAACAAGGTTCGCGGTTTAACCAGAGAGGTCATGGGGCAGGCTTAGCTTGGGACGGATAAAACCCGGCAGACAACTTCACAAGGCTTTGCGGCAGGCGCGGCCCCAAACCACCGACCAGCAATGTGGGGTCCAGCTCAAACACCCGCCCGCTCTTGGCAGCAGGCGTCGAGGCCAGGATGGGGTTCTCCTTGAACAGGGCCGCACGCGCCGCGTCACCGGTCAGGGCACGGTCGGCAAACACCAGCACATCAGGACTCAACCCCGCCAGCGACTCCACCGAAAACGGCTTGTAGCCGCTATGGGTCGCCAGGTTATTCCCACCTGCTTGCTGCAACACCCAATCAGCGGCCGTGTCCTTACCGGCGATCAGCGGTTTGCCGCCAGCGTGACCGAGCAACAGCAATACACCCGGCGCCTTTTGCGTGGCCTGCGCCTTGGCGACCCAGCGCTTCTGCTGATCGAGCGCCTGCTCATATCCGCTGAACAATTCGTCGGCCTTGGCCTCACTGCCCAGCAGCTTGCCCAGGTGTTGAAGGTTGCCTTTCAGCGTCGGCAAGTCCGGTTGCGCCGAAAACATTTCAACCTGCACGCCCGCACTGCGAATCTGCGCCAACACCGGCGGCGGTCCCATTTCTTCGGTGCCCACCAGCACCTGCGGGCGCAGGCTCAATATGCCCTCGGCGGACAACTGCCGCTGATAGCCGATGCTCGGCAGCGCCTTGAGGGACTCGGGATGTTGACTGGTGGTATCGACCCCTACCAGCTTCGACTCACCGCCCAAGGCCGTCACCCACTCCGACAGCGCGCCACCAGCACTCACCCAGCGTTGTGGCAGTTCAGAGGCTTGTGCCCCATGGTTGACCAGCAGTCCGACAACAAGCGCAATAGCGCTGGCACTCAGGCGCATAACAGGGTTTCCTTCCAAGGGCAGGGCCGCTCAAACGCTCATCGATGTGACAGATAACGTCTGCCTGGCATCGTATTGAGCGCCCAGGCGGCCAGTGGGCGAAGCCGGCATTTGATAATTGTTTGCATTTGAACGTCAAGGCACTTAAGGATTGAAATGAAGTTTCTCTGCTCCTCCGACACCCTCGCGCCAGACAGCAGCCTTGGTTTTGAAATCGATGGTTGCAAATTGTTGGCGGTGCGCCGGGACGGTGTTGCCTACTTCTATATCAACCGCTGCCCCCATCGCGGCATTCCGCTGGAATGGCAGCCCGACCACTTCCTCGATTCAAGTGCCAGCCTGATCCAGTGCGCCACGCACGGCGCATTGTTCCTGATCGAAAGTGGCGAATGCATTTCCGGCCCGTGCGCTGGCCAAAACCTCACCGCCCTGCGCGGCCGTGAAGATGCACAGGGCTTGTGGGTAGAACTCTAGTCGAGCAACACGTCCAGCCGCCGATCGACGCAGATTTCTTCAGGTGTCACCCGCACGCCATACGCCAACACCTCCACGCCCGCAGCCTTGGCCTCACGCAATGCCGCTGCGTAGCCGGCATCGATTTCCACGGCAGGGCGCACCGCATCAATCCCCGAAAGATTCACGCAGTACAACTGCACCGCCCGCACACCGTCGCGCGCAAGATGGGCTAGCTCCCGCAGGTGCTTGGCGCCGCGCTGAGTGACTGCATCGGGGAAGGCTGCCACTGGGGAGCCGTCAAAGCCCAGGGTTACGCTTTTGACTTCGACATAGGCGGCACCGTCCGGGTAATCCAGGCGAAAATCGATGCGGCTGTTCTCCTGGCCGTAAGGCACCTCACGCTTCAACGCGGTAAAACCATTGAGTTCCGTGATCACCCCCGCGCGCAGGGCCTCTTCGACCAGCTGATTGGCCCGCGCTGTGTTGACACAGGCCAACCGTCCTTGGGGCGTCTCGGCGATCTCCCAAGTACCTGGCAGCTTGCGCTTGGGGTCATTGGAGCGGCTGAACCAGACTTGCCCACCCTCAACCATGCAATTGAGCATCGAGCCGGTGTTGGGACAGTGAATAGTGAGCAACTCACCGGTAATGGTTTCGATATCGGTAAGAAAACGCTTGTAGCGGCGAATCAGCCGGCCTTCTTCGAGGGGAGGATGAAAGCGCATCAGCCTTGCCAACTCTGCAAGCCACGGGCGATTCGTTCAACCGCCTCCTGTAGCCGATCGAGGTTTTGCGTGTAGGCAAACCGCACATGATGACCGGCTTGGTAGCGGCCAAAATCCAACCCTGGCGTAAAGGCAACGTGCTCGGTTTCGAGGAAGTGTCGGCAGAACGCGAAGGCATCACCGCCGAACTTGCGGATATCAGCGTACAAATAAAACGCCCCTTCCGGCTCGACGGCGATGCCGAAACCCAGCTCGCGCAGCGCCGGCAGCAAGAAGTCGCGCCGACGGCCGAACTCGGCGCGGCGCTCTTCGAGGATGCTCAGGGTTTGCGGGGTGAAACAGGCCAACGCCGCATATTGGGCCATGCTTGGCGCACTGATGTAGAGATTTTGCGCCAACTTCTCCAGCTCCCCGACTGCGGCTGGCGGTGCCACCAACCAACCCAGGCGCCAGCCGGTCATGCCGAAATACTTCGAAAAACTATTTAGGACGAAGGCGTCATCATCCACTTCCAGCACGCTGGCCGCATCGGTGCCGTAGGTGAGGCCATGGTAAATCTCGTCCACCACCAGATGGCCGTTGCGCGCCTTGATTGCGCTCGAAAGCCCGGCCAGCTCATCCCGCGTGAGGATAGTGCCCGTCGGGTTGGCCGGGGATGCCACTAGCGCGCCTACACTGTCCTGATTCCAGTGCTTGGTCACTAGGTCAGCGGTCAGTTGATAGCGCACATCGGGGCCCACCGGCACCAGTTGTGCGGCGCCCTCCACCAGTCGCAGAAAATGCCGATTACACGGGTAACCCGGATCGGCCAGCAGCCAGTGTTTGCCTGGGTCTACCAGCAGGCTGCTGGCCAACAGCAACGCGCCCGAGCCGCCTGGCGTGATCAGGATGCGCTCGGGGTCAATATTCAACCCGTAACGTTGCTGGTAGAAGCCGCTGATGGCTTCGCGCAACTCCGGTAGGCCACGGGCAGCGGTGTAGCGGGTCTTGCCGTTGGCCAGTGCGGCCTGGCCCGCCTGGATGATCGGCTCGGCCGTGGTGAAATCCGGCTCGCCGATTTCCAGATGGATCACATCATGGCCGGCCGCCTGCAGCTCGTTGGCACGTGCCAGCAACGCCATGACATGAAAAGGTTCGATGGCGCGACTGCGCGCACTGTAGGGCTGGGCCATTAGCCTTCCTTAACGGTGAGGACAAAAACAGGATTCTACCGAACCCTCACGGTAAAACATGTTCTATTGCCTGCTCGGCCGTCCCAGATGAACCGAGCAAGCGCCTGCAAAACGACTAAAATCAACATTCGAGACGATTCATACTCAGCCACGACGGGCCGCTTGCGTTTGCGACCTGGGGGGCATGGGCCTCGACAACCGGGAGTGGCGCACCCCGAATCTATCTGGTAAGTTCGCCCGCTTGCAGCCGCAGGGCCGGCAGGTGTCGGTGACGTTGCAATCCTGCGCAATGGATTAGAAGAGTGAGAGGCGGTCTATTCATGTCCACCCAAGCAAAGCAACAGCAGACTCAAGGCCTCAATGGCTTCGAACCTTACGTAGAGAAGAAAGGTGAGGAGTACATGGGCGAGCCCATGCGCGAGCACTTCACCAAGATCCTGAACAAGTGGAAACAGGACTTGATGCAGGAGGTCGACCGTACGGTTGACCATATGAAGGACGAAGCAGCCAACTTCCCTGATCCGGCCGACCGTGCGAGCCAGGAAGAAGAGTTCGCCCTTGAACTGCGCGCCCGTGATCGCGAGCGCAAGTTGATCAAGAAGATCGACAAGACGCTGCAGCTGATCAAGGACGAAGAATACGGCTGGTGCGAGTCCTGCGGCGTCGAGATCGGTATCCGTCGCCTGGAAGCCCGCCCAACCGCGGACCTCTGCGTAGACTGCAAGACCTTGGCTGAAATCAAGGAAAAACAGGTCGGCAAGTAATCCTTCCGAGCTGAGCGAATGGGGCGTACCAACGCCCCATTTTTGTTTCTGGCGTTTACCGATTTTCCAGTAGTATCCGGCCCATGACAGCCTCTACCTATACCGGGCGCTTCGCCCCTACGCCCAGCGGCCATTTGCATTTTGGCTCCCTGGTTGCTGCTCTCGCCTCCTACCTCGACGCCCGCGCCAACCAAGGTCGCTGGCTGATGCGTATGGAAGACCTCGACCCTCCCCGCGAAGAACCTGGTGCCCAGGCGGCGATTCTGCACGCCCTGGAAAGCTACGGCTTTGAGTGGGACGGGGAACTGGTCCGACAGAGCGAGCGGCATGATGCCTACGCCAAGGTGCTGAACGATATGTTCAACCATGGCCTGGCTTACGCCTGCACTTGCTCGCGCAAGCAGTTGGAACCCTATAGCGGCATTTATCCCGGCCTATGCCGCAATGCCGGGTATGACCAGCAAGACGCTGCCATCCGTTTGCGTGTACCGGAGCTGGAATACCACTTTACTGACCGCGTGCAGGGCGAATTCCGACAGCACTTGGGCCGCGATGTAGGCGACTTCATCATCCGTCGCCGTGATGGCCTGTACGCCTATCAACTCGCCGTGGTGCTCGACGACGCGTGGCAAGGTGTGACCGATATCGTTCGTGGCGCCGATCTGCTGGACTCAACACCACGTCAGCTTTATCTCCAAGAACTGCTGGGCCTGCGCCAACCGCGTTACCTGCACGTGCCGTTGATCATCCAGCCCGACGGTAACAAATTGGGCAAGTCCTACCGTTCCCCACCGTTGACACCCGACCAAGCCACGCCTTTGCTGTTGAGAGCACTGCGCGCCCTCGGCCAACGAGCCGGCGATGAACTGCTACACGCCAACCCACGGGAACTGCTGGATTGGGGCATCGCGCACTGGGATGCAACACTGATCCCGCGCACACTCACGCTGGCCGAAGCGCAATTGAGCTGAAGCCCCTTGCAGCTTGCCAAGCATCCGTTACCATCGCCGCAGTTTTTCAATCAGAGGCCAACATGTACATCTATCGATTGGTCCTGCTGCTGGTCGTCGGGATCTACCTGTTTTCTCCCGCCATCATGGATTGGTGGATCGACGCCACGGGCGCCTGGTATCGCCCTTATCTGCTGTGGTTGATCCTGATCGTCGTGACTTTCATCCTGCAGAGCCAAAAAGATGCCGATGAGCTTTAGCCTCACCCAGATGCTGCTCGTCAGCGCTGCCTACCTGGCTGCGTTGTTCGGGGTGGCTTGGATCAGTGAGCGTGGAATGATTCCGCGGGCGATCATTCGCCATCCGTTGACCTACACCTTGTCCCTCGGCGTTTATGCCAGCGCCTGGGCGTTCTATGGCACGGTGGGCCTGGCCTATCAATATGGCTATGGCTTTCTCTCCAGCTACCTCGGGGTGTCCGGTGCGTTCCTGCTGGCGCCGGTGTTGCTGTACCCGATCCTGAAAATCACCCGCACCTATCAGCTGTCGTCCCTGGCCGACCTGTTTGCCTTCCGCTTTCGCAGCACCTGGGCCGGTGCACTGACCACGGTGTTCATGCTGATCGGCGTGCTGCCGTTATTGGCGCTACAGATCCAGGCAGTGGCCGACTCCATCAGTATCCTCACCCGCGAACCCGTGCAGCATCGCGTCGCGCTGGCCTTCTGCGCGCTGATCACGTTGTTCACGATTTTCTTCGGTTCGCGCCACATCGCCACCCGTGAAAAACACGAAGGTTTGGTCTTCGCGATTGCTTTCGAGTCGGTCATCAAGCTGATCGCCATCGGTGGCGTCGGCCTCTACGCGCTCTACGGCGTATTCGACGGCCCGCAGCAACTGGAACTGTGGCTGCTGCAGAACCAGACCGCCCTCGCCGCCTTGCATACTCCGCTGCAGGAAGGCCCGTGGCGCACCCTGCTGCTGGTGTTCTTCGCCTCGGCGATTGTGATGCCGCACATGTATCACATGACCTTCACCGAGAACCTCAACCCGCGCTCGCTGGTCAGCGCCAGTTGGGGCCTGCCCCTGTTCCTGCTGCTGATGAGCCTGGCGGTACCGCTAATCTTGTGGGCCGGCCTGAAACTGGGCGCCACCACCAACCCCGAATACTTCACCCTGGGCATCGGCATCGCCGCCAATAGCCCGGCCCTGGCGATGCTGGCGTATGTCGGCGGTCTGTCGGCGGCCAGCGGCTTGATTATCGTCACGACGTTGGCGCTGTCGGGCATGGCGCTAAACCACTTGGTACTGCCGCTGTACCAGCCGCCCGCTGAGGGCAATATCTACCGCTGGTTGAAATGGACGCGCCGAGCACTGATCGTCGCGATCATCATGGCCGGCTACGGGTTCTACCTGCTGCTGGGCGCGGGCCAGGACCTGGCCAACCTGGGCATCGTCGCGTTTGTCGCCACCTTGCAATTCCTGCCAGGCGTGTTGTCAGTGCTGTACTGGCCGACGGCCAATCGTCGTGGCTTTATCGCCGGGCTGCTAGCGGGGATCCTGGTGTGGATCGTGACCATGCTGCTGCCGCTGGTCGGCAACTTGCAGGGCTTCTACATCCCGCTGCTGAACATGATCTACGTGCTGGACGACACCAGTTGGCACATGGCAGCCATTGCGTCGCTGGCCGCCAACGTGCTGATGTTCACCCTGATCTCGCTGTTCACCAACGCCAGCCCCGAAGAAACCAGCGCCGCCGAGGCCTGCGCGGTTGATAACGTGCGCCGCCCACAACGCCGCGAACTGCATGCCGCCTCGCCCCAGGAGTTTGCCACGCAACTGGCCAAGCCCCTCGGCGCCAAGGCCGCGCAAAAAGAAGTCGAACAGGCATTGCGCGACCTCTACTTGCCCTTTGACGAACGCCGCCCGTATGCGCTGCGTCGCCTGCGCGACCGTATCGAAGCCAACCTGTCAGGGCTGATGGGGCCCAGCGTGTCCCAAGACATGGTGGAAACCTTCCTGCCCTATAAGGCCGGTGGCGAAAACTACGTGACCGAAGACATCCACTTCATCGAGAGCCGCCTGGAGGACTACCACTCGCGCCTCACCGGCCTTGCAGCCGAACTGGATGCCCTGCGCCGCTACCACCGCCAGACCCTGCAGGAATTGCCGATGGGCGTCTGCTCCCTGGCCAAGGATCAGGAGATCCTGATGTGGAACAAAGCCATGGAAGAACTCACCGGCATCGCCGCGCAACGGGTGGTCGGCTCGCGCCTGAACACCTTGGGCGAGCCGTGGAAAGAACTGCTGCAAGGCTTCATCAACCTGCCTGACGAGCACTTGCACAAGCAACACCTGGCCCTCGACGGCCAGACCCGCTGGCTCAACCTGCACAAAGCGGCCATCGACGAACCGCTGGCGCCCGGTAATAGCGGCCTGGTGCTACTGGTGGAAGACCTGACCGAAACCCAGATGCTCGAAGACAAGCTGGTGCACTCCGAGCGTCTCGCCAGCATTGGTCGCCTCGCAGCCGGTGTGGCCCATGAGATCGGCAACCCGATCACCGGTATCGCGTGCCTCGCGCAGAACCTGCGGGAAGAACGCGAAGAAGACGGCGAAATCACCGAAATCAGCGGGCAAATACTTGAGCAGACCAAGCGTGTCTCGCGCATCGTGCAGTCACTGATGAGCTTCGCCCACGCCGGTGCGCACCAGAATCAGGATGAAGCCGTATGCCTGGCCGAAGTGGCACAAGACGCCATTGGGCTGCTGGCCTTGAACCGGCGCAATTTCGAAGTACAGTTCTTCAATTTATGCGACCCGGAACACTGGGTCGACGGCGACTCGCAACGCCTGGCCCAAGTGCTGATCAACTTGCTGTCCAACGCCCGTGATGCAACGCCGGCCGGTGGCGCGGTACGTGTCAAGACCGAGGCTTTCGAGCATACGGTCGACCTGATCGTCGAAGACGAGGGCAGCGGCATTCCACAGAACATCATGGACCGATTGTTCGAACCCTTCTTCACCACCAAGGACCCAGGTGAAGGTACTGGTCTGGGCCTTGCACTGGTCTATTCCATCGTTGAAGAGCATTATGGACAAATCACCATCGACAGCCCGGCTGACACCGAAAGCCAACGCGGCACCCGTATTCGGGTGACCTTGCCGCGTCATGTCGAAGCGACGTCCGCTGTGAACTGAGACCGTCGAGAGAATTGAATCAATGCCGCACATTTTGATCGTCGAAGACGAAACCATTATCCGCTCTGCCTTGCGTCGCCTGCTTGAACGTAATCAGTACCAGGTCAGCGAAGCTGGCTCGGTGCAGGAAGCCCAGGAGCGTTTCAGCATTCCCACGTTCGACCTGATTGTCAGCGACCTGCGCCTGCCGGGCGCGCCGGGCACTGAGCTGATCAAGCTTGGCCAGGGCACGCCGGTGCTGATCATGACCAGCTACGCCAGCCTGCGCTCGGCGGTGGACTCCATGAAGATGGGCGCGGTGGACTACATCGCCAAGCCGTTCGACCATGACGAAATGCTCCAGGCCGTGGCCCGTATCCTGCGCGACCGTCAGTCGGCCAGCAGTGCGCCTGCCGAACAGCGCCCCGCCGGCAAAACCGCTGACAAACCCGGGGTTGATAACAGCAACGGCGAAATCGGCATCATCGGCTCCTGCCCACCGATGCAGGACCTGTACAGCAAGATCCGCAAAGTAGCGCCGACCGACTCCAATGTGTTGATCCAGGGCGAGTCGGGCACCGGTAAAGAACTGGTCGCCCGCGCCCTGCACAACCTGTCCAAGCGTGCCAAGGCGCCGATGATCTCGGTGAACTGTGCGGCGATCCCGGAATCGCTGATAGAGTCCGAATTGTTCGGCCACGAGAAAGGCGCCTTTACCGGCGCCAGCGCTGGACGTGCTGGCCTGGTGGAGGCAGCGGACGGCGGCACGTTGTTCCTCGACGAAATCGGCGAGCTGCCACTGGAAGCCCAGGCGCGATTGCTGCGCGTGCTGCAAGAAGGCGAGATTCGCCGTGTGGGCTCGGTGCAGTCACAAAAGGTGGATGTACGCTTGATCGCGGCAACGCACCGTGACTTGAAAAGCCTGGCCAAGATCGGCCAGTTCCGTGAAGACTTGTATTACCGCCTGCATGTCATTGCTCTCAAGCTGCCTGCCCTGCGTGAGCGTGGCGCAGACGTCAACGAGATCGCCAACGCGTTCCTGCTACGCCAGAGCGCGCGCATCAACCGTACCGACCTCAAGTTTGCCCCGGATGCCGAGCAGGCAATTCGGCATTACTCGTGGCCCGGTAACGTGCGGGAACTGGAAAACGCCGTCGAGCGCGCGGTAATCCTGTCGGAGAGTCCGGAGATTTCCGCTGAGTTGCTGGGCATTGATATCGAACTGAGCGACCTGGAAGACGACGATTTCATCGGCTTGGCCCCGCAACAGGGCGGTGGCAGCAACACCAGCCATGAGCCGACTGAGGATTTGTCACTGGAAGATTACTTCCAGCATTTCGTCCTCGAACACCAGGACCACATGACCGAGACTGAACTGGCACGCAAACTGGGTGTGAGCCGTAAATGCCTGTGGGAACGCCGCCAGCGCCTGGGCATTCCACGCCGCAAGACCGGGGTAGCCAGCGAGAGTTGAGGGTGTTCCCCCACAGGTAACACCCTCAGTTGTGAAAAAACTGTTACCGCTGATTTTTTGCGTAACAAAAGCCGGGGCTTACGGTAACGAAGCCCCGGCTTTTTTTGGCCTGTCAAAAACCAAAAATCGCCTCAACCCCCTGATTTTGTTGGTCGGTACAAAAGTTGGCACGCACCCTGCTATATGCTTAGTACAAAAACAATAACAAGCTTTGTACAAGACAATAAAAATAAGACGAATCGACTCACGCATAACAAAAACAACACGGCGGAGGCGCAGCTAACTGATTCTTTTGGAGAGGCGTTGCATTTGGGGCTTGCCCCGCAACCAGGCCGAGAACAACAAAAACTGCCCTAAGGCAGAGCCTGAACTGGTTGGATCGTAGATCAGCAACACAGCGACCAAAGCAATCCGTTTGCTCTTGGCTCCCGATTGGGAGTGTCATGAAGGTGAAGCTTCATGGCGAGGGCGATCAACAAAAACAAGAAGCCCGCAACCAATAATAAAAATAGAGCACGCAACTACTTCTGGGGGAGCTTCGGCTCCCCTTGTAGTTTCCGGGATTTGACCTTTTAAGGCTTATGGCGCAAGGCCTGCAGCTTGTTCCTACACCATCCCCTGACTAAATGCTAGAATCCCCGCCCATCATGCGGTCATTCTTCGTTATGGCCGAACATTCCTTCAAACAGTGCATCCCATGCTGAAGAAGTTGTTCCAGTCATTCCGTTCTCCCTTGCGTCGTACGCAACACAAACGCAGCACGCCTGAAGTGCTCAATAGCAGCCAGCATTCGCTGCAACGTGCTCAATTCAGCCGTTATGCGGTGAATATCGTCGAACGTTTGCAGAACGCCGGTTACCAGGCCTATCTGGTAGGTGGTTGCGTGCGCGACATGCTGCTTAACATCACGCCCAAGGATTTTGACGTCGCCACCAGCGCCACGCCCGAGCAAGTGCGCGCCGAGTTCCGCAATGCGCGGATCATCGGCCGCCGCTTCAAGCTGGTGCACATCCATTTCGGCCGCGAAATCATCGAAGTCGCCACCTTCCGCGCCGGCCACCCGCAAAACGATGACGAGGAAGACACCAATCAGTCTTCGCGTAACGAAAGCGGGCGCATCTTGCGCGACAACGTCTATGGCAGCCTGGAAGAAGACGCGCAGCGCCGCGACTTCACCATCAACGCCCTCTATTACGATCCGGTCAGCGAGCGCATCCTCGATTACGCCAATGGCGTACACGACATTCGCAACAACCTGATCCGCCTGATCGGCGACCCGACACAGCGTTACCAGGAAGACCCGGTGCGCATGCTGCGGGCCGTGCGCTTTGCCGCCAAGCTGAACTTCGGCATCGAGAAGCACACTGCTGCACCGATTCGCGAGCTGGCACCGATGCTGCGGGAAATCCCCTCGGCACGTCTGTTCGAAGAAGTGCTCAAGCTGTTTCTCTCGGGCTACGCGGCGGACACCTTCGAAATGTTGGTCGACCTGCAATTGTTCGATCCACTGTTCCCGGCCAGCGCCGAAGCACTGGAACACAACCCGACCTATACCCACACGCTGATCAGCGAGGCGTTGATCAACACCGACCTGCGCATCAAGCAGAACAAGCCGGTAACCCCGGCGTTCCTGTTTGCCGCACTGTTGTGGCCGGCCTTGCCAAAACGCGTACTGCGTCTGCAAGACCGTGGCATGCCGCCGATTCCAGCCATGCAGGAAGCCGCTCACGAACTCATCGCCGAACAGTGCCAGCGCATCGCTATTCCGAAGCGCTTCACCATGCCGATCCGTGAGATCTGGGACATGCAGGAGCGCCTGCCCCGCCGCAGCGGCAAACGTGCCGATCTGCTGCTGGACAACCCACGCTTCCGCGCCGGCTACGACTTCCTGCTGCTGCGCGAAAGCGCCGGCGAGCAGACCGACGGCCTGGGCGAATGGTGGACCGACTACCAGGACGCCAATGACAGCGAGCGCCGCGACATGATTCGTGACCTCGGCAGCAAAGGCGATGGCGAAGGCCCGAAAAAACGCCGCCGCAGTGGCAGCAAGCGCAAGCGCAGCGCGGCCGATACCTCGGGCGAATAAACGTGGAACGTATCTACATCGGCATGGGCAGTAACCTGGCTGCCCCGGACCAGCAATTGCGCAGCGCCATTGAAGCGCTGGCGCAATTGCCCGGCACCCACGTTGCCGGTGTGTCCGCCTTTTATCAAAGTGACTCCCTGCTCCCGGGCCAGCCGCGCTATACCAATGCGGTTGCCGCCCTCGACAGCAGCCTCACCCCCCTGGAGCTGCTGGACGCCTTGCAGGCCATCGAGAACGACCAGGGCCGCGAGCGCCTTGAACGCTGGGGCCCACGCACACTCGACCTGGATATCTTGCTGTTCGGCGATCGCCTGATCGACGAGCCGCGCCTCAAGGTGCCTCACTATCAGATGCATCTGCGGGCGTTTGTGCTGTATCCGCTGGCCGAACTTGCGCCCGAGAACCTCCAACTACCTGACGGCCAACGCCTCAGCGAGCTACTGACAGCCTGCCCGTTTGTCGGCCTGGAACGCATGCCTCAAGCCTGACTCGGTCAACGTGGGAGCGGGCTTGCTCGCGAAGGCGGCGTGTCAACCGACACACACGCAAGCTGACCCACCGCTTTCGCGAGCAAGCCCGCTCCCACATTTGATCTCCAGCGTCGTCAAAAAACCTGTTCGAATTGCTGAATCGCATCAGTAACAGCGGTAACACCCCGTCCGTAACAATGCGGTAACACATCCAATTGACTTCCCGTGCCCTCCTCACGACTATAGGCGTCCCGCTGCCGCCAACCCGGCGCTAAAGGGCGCAATCCAGGCCTTATAAGCACTGCTCTCAAGACAGTGCGCCTGTATAAACGAAGACTCACGCGCGTTACTCGCTGTTTCCAAGCGCCTGAACGAGGACCCTTTTCATGCCAGACGTTACCCTGACCACCTTGCAGAGCCTCAAGCTCAAAGGTGAAAAAATCACCATGCTGACCTGCTACGACGCCACCTTTGCCCACGCCAGCTGCCAGGCCGGGGTTGAAGTGTTACTGGTGGGCGATTCCCTCGGCATGGTTCTTCAAGGGAATGACAGCACCCTGCCAGTGACCACCGACGAACTCGCCTACCACACCGCCAGCGTCAAGCGTGGCAACGATGGCGCGTTCATCATTGCCGACCTGCCGTTCATGGATTACGCCACCGTCGAACAGACTTTCCAGAACGCAGGCAAGTTGATGCGTGCCGGTGCGCACATGATCAAGGTAGAAGGCGCCGTGTGGCTCGCCGAGTCGATCCGCCTGCTGGCAGAACGAGGCGTGCCGGTATGCGCCCACATGGGCCTCACACCGCAGTCGGTCAACATCCTGGGCGGCTACAAGGTTCAGGGCCGCAACGAAGCCCAGGCGCGCCAGATGCGCGCTGATGCCATCGCCCTGGAACAAGCAGGGGTCGCGATGATCCTGCTCGAATGCGTGCCCAGCGAACTGGCTGCTGAAATTACCCAGGCTGTCAAAGTACCGGTCATCGGTATTGGCGCAGGCTCGGCCACCGACGGCCAAGTACTGGTGCTGCACGACATGCTCGGCCTGTCGATCACCGGCCGCGTGCCGAAGTTCGTGAAAAACTTCATGACCGGCCAAGACAGCATCCACGCCGCCCTGAGCGCCTACGTCGCTGAAGTCAAAGCCGTGACCTTCCCTGGCGCCGAACACGGATTCTCTGCATGAACACCGTAAAAACCGTACGCGAACTGCGGGCCGCTGTGACCCACGCCCGCAACGCCGGTAAACGCATTGGCTTCGTGCCCACCATGGGCAACCTGCACAGCGGCCACGCCACCCTGGTGACCAAGGCGGCGCAACAGGCGGACTTCGTGGTCGCCAGCATCTTCGTCAACCCGCTGCAGTTCGGCGCTGGCGAAGACCTGGACAAGTACCCGCGCACTCTGGCCGCCGACCAGGAGAAGCTGCTGCAAGCCGGCTGCAACCTGCTGTTCGCGCCCACTGTCGAGGAAATGTACCCCGGCGGCACGACCGGCCAGACCCGCGTCAGCGTCCCACAATTGTCCGAGGGCCTGTGCGGCGCAAGCCGCCCAGGGCACTTTGAAGGCGTGGCGACGGTGGTCAGCAAGCTGTTCAACATGGTCCAACCGGACATGGCCGTGTTTGGCCAGAAGGACTACCAGCAACTGGCAGTCATCCGTGCCATGGTCCATGACCTGAACATGCCGATCCAAATCATCGGCGAGCCCACCGTGCGTGCCGACGACGGCCTGGCGCTGTCATCGCGCAACGGCTACCTCACGGAAGAACAACGCGCCATCGCACCCGTGCTGTACCGCAGCCTCAGCCAGATCGGCGCTGCGGTCACAGCCGGTGACCGCGACTTCGCCAGACTGCGTGCCGAGCAGGCCAAACTGATCGAAGCCGCCGGGTTGCGCCTGGACTACCTCGAAGTGCGCCAAGGCGTGCATCTGCGTCCGGCCACCGCCGAAGATCGCGACATTGTGATCCTGGTGGCGGCCTACCTCGGTGCCACCCGCCTCATCGACAACCTGCATCTGAACCTCAACTAACCCCCTCCAGTTGCCCTTCCCGCCGTGCCGGTATAAAAAAGTACCGGCCACAGCGCAGACAAAGCCAAGACATATTCACACGCTAGGTTTAATGTAATCGCCCTGCGCTCTTGGTTAGCGCTGTCCGGAACCCGATCCTTGACGACAGGTGGGATGTTCCGGGCTTTGAAGTGTCCTAAAGGCAGTCCCCGTAATAAAAGGAAACCCGCAGCGATGGCGTACTACCGCACTCCTCATGACGTTACCGCTCTGCCCGCCTGGCAAGCGCTCAATCAACATCGCCAAGCCATGCAGGATTTCAGCATGCGCGAAGCGTTCAATGCCGATCCTCAGCGTTTTTCCCAATTCACTTTGAGCAGCTGCGGACTTTTCCTCGATTACTCGAAAAACCTGATCACCAGCCAAACCCGCGACCTGCTCGTGGGTTTGGCCAACGAAGTCGACCTGCAAGGCGCCATCAAGTCGCTGTTCAACGGCGAGCCGGTCAACTCCTCCGAAGGCCGCCCGGCCCTGCACACCGCCCTGCGCCGCCCAGTAGGCGACAAGCTGTCGGTGAATGGCGTGAACATCATGCCGGACGTGCATAAGGTGCTGAACCAGATCACTGACCTGGTCGGTCGCATCCACGACGGCCTGTGGCGTGGCTACACCGAGAAGCCGATCACTGACGTGGTGAACATCGGTATCGGTGGCTCGTTCCTCGGCCCGGAGCTGGTCTCCGAAGCGCTGTTGTCCTACGCCCACAAAGGCGTGCGCTGCCACTACCTGGCGAACATCGACGGCAGCGAGTTCCACGAGCTGACCATGAAGCTGCGCGCCGAGACCACGCTGTTTATCGTCTCGTCAAAATCCTTCAACACCCTGGAAACCCTCAAAAACGCCCAGGCTGCTCGTGCCTGGTACCTGGCCCAGGGTGGCTCGGAAGCCGAGCTGTATCGCCACTTCATCGCCGTATCGAGCAACAACGCGGCAGCGGTGGCTTTCGGTATCCGCGAAGAAAACATCTTCCCGATGTGGGACTGGGTCGGCGGGCGCTACTCGCTGTGGTCGGCCATAGGCTTGCCAATCGCCCTGGCCATCGGCATGTCCAACTTCAAGGAACTGCTGTCCGGTGCCTATACCATGGACCAGCATTTCCAGAACGCCCCGTTCGAACAGAACATGCCGGTGCTGCTCGGCTTGCTGGGCGTGTGGTACGGCAACTTCTGGGGCGCGCAGAGCCATGCGATCCTGCCGTACGACCACTACCTGCGTAACATCACCAAGCACTTGCAACAGTTGGACATGGAATCCAACGGCAAGAGCGTGCGGCAGGACGGTACGCCTGTGTCTACCGATACCGGCCCGGTGATCTGGGGCGGCGTAGGCTGCAACGGCCAACACGCTTACCACCAGTTGCTGCACCAGGGGACCCAACTGATTCCGGCCGACTTCATCGTGCCGATCGTCAGCTTCAACCCAGTGTCCGACCACCATCAGTGGCTGTACGCCAACTGCCTGTCCCAGAGCCAGGCGCTGATGCTTGGCAAGACCCGCAGCGAAGCCGAAGCCGAGCTGCGCGACAAGGGCATGGCCGAAGACGACGTGCAGAAGCTGGCACCGCACAAGGTGATCCCGGGCAACCGCCCGAGCAACACCTTGGTGGTCGAGCGCATCAGTCCACGTCGTCTGGGCGCCTTGGTCGCGATGTATGAACACAAGGTGTTCGTGCAGAGCGTGATCTGGGGCATCAACGCCTTCGACCAATGGGGCGTGGAGCTGGGCAAGGAGCTGGGCAAAGGCGTCTACAACCGCCTGACCGGCGCCGAAGAAACCCTGGCCGACGATGCCTCGACACAAGGTTTGATCAACTACTTCCGCGGCCGTCATCGCGGCTGATGCGTTAACTCCAAGGCCAACGTCCGTTTGGACGTTGGCCTTGAACCCTCCCCCCACTGCGTGCATCTTTATCACTTGTCGCTAAAACAAGAATAAGGACCGCTCATGTTCGATATCAGCACATTCCCTGCCGCCGATGCCGTCCGCCGGGCTGCGCAACTCAGTCAAGAGGACTACCAGCGCCTCTACCGCCAATCCATCGAACACCCCGACACCTTCTGGGCCGAACAAGCCAAGGGTTTTCTCGACTGGATCAAGCCCTGGCACACCGTCCAAAGCTCGGACATCAACACCGGCGCCGCCCAATGGTTTGCCGGTGGCCAGCTCAACGTCAGTTACAACTGCATCGACCGTCACCTGGCGCAACGTGCCGATCAGCCGGCCTTCATCTGGGAAGGCGATGATCCGACACAGTCCGCCACAATCACCTACCGCCAACTGCACCAAAATGTCTGCCGCCTGGCCAATGTGCTGAAAATCCGTGGTGTGAAGAAAGGCGACCGGGTGTGTATCTATATGCCGATGATCCCGGAAGCGGCCTACGCCATGCTGGCCTGCACGCGTATTGGCGCGGTGCACTCGGTGGTATTCGGGGGGTTCTCGCCGGATGCCCTGCGCGACCGCATCCTCGATGCCGACTGCCGCATCGTGATCACCGCCGACGAAGGCGTGCGCGGCGGCAAGCCAGTGGCGCTGAAACAAAACGTCGACAAGGCCTTGGCCAGTTGCCCGAATGTCAGCACGGTGCTGGTGGTGGAGCGTACTGGCGCAGACCTGATCTGGGTCAAAGACCGCGACCTCAAATACCAACAAGCACTGGACGCCGCCAGCGACGACTGCCCACCCGAGCCGATGGACGCCGAAGACCCGCTGTTCATCCTCTACACCTCCGGCAGCACCGGCAAACCCAAAGGCGTGTTGCACACCACCGGCGGCTATCTGCTGCAGGCGGCGATGACCTTCAAGTACGTCCTCGACTACCGCGAGGGCGAAGTGTTCTGGTGCACCGCCGATGTCGGCTGGGTCACCGGCCACAGCTACATCGTGTACGGCCCACTGGCCAACGGTGCCACTTCGCTGATATTCGAAGGCGTGCCGAGCTACCCGGATAGCTCGCGCTTCTGGCAAGTGATCGACAAGCACCAGGTGAATATCTTCTACACCGCGCCCACCGCCTTGCGCGCACTGATGCGTGAAGGCCACGGCCCTCTGGAAAACACCTCTCGCGCCAGCCTGCGCCTGCTCGGCAGCGTCGGCGAGCCGATCAACCCGGAAGCCTGGGACTGGTACTTCAACGCGGTCGGCGAACAGCGCTGCCCCATCGTGGACACGTGGTGGCAGACCGAAACCGGCGGCATCATGCTCAGCCCGTTGGTGAGCGCCCGGCGGATCAAGCCTGGTTGTGCAACCCAGCCAATGTTTGGCGTACAGCCCGTGTTGCTGGATGAACAGGGCAAGGAGTTCAGCGGCGCCGGCAGCGGCGTATTGGCAATCAAGGCCAGCTGGCCGGGGCAGATTCGCGGTGTGTACCATGATCGGCAGCGCATGATCGACACCTATTTCAAACCCTATCCCGGCTACTACTTCACCGGAGACGGCGCACGTCGCGATGAGGACGGTGACTACTGGATCACCGGGCGTATCGACGACGTCATCAACGTTTCCGGCCACCGCATTGGCACCGCAGAAGTCGAAAGCGCGCTGGTGCTGCATGACCAGGTCGCCGAGGCTGCCGTGGTGGGTTACCCCCATGACGTCAAAGGCCAGGGCATCTATGCGTTTGTCACGCCCATGAACGGCGTGGAGCCCAGCGAAACCCTGAAAAAACACCTGCTGGAGCTGGTCAGCAAGGAAATCGGCAGCTTTGCCAAGCCAGAACTGATCCAATGGGCGCCGGCCCTGCCGAAAACCCGCTCCGGCAAGATCATGCGCAGGATTCTGCGCAAAATCGCCTGCAACGAACTGGACAGCCTCGGTGACACTTCGACCCTGGCCGACCCAAGCGTGGTGGACGGCCTGATCGACAAACGCCTGAACCGATAGGAACCCCTGAGTCGCCATGGAATTTATCCGCAGCCGTATCGAGAACCAGCTGATGAGCCTCACCGGCCTATCGCTGGGCCAGTTGGACCTGGAAAACCCCAAGGGCGACCCAGGCCTGTTCGGGCCGGACTCGGTGAGCTGGCAAGTCCATGGCGACTTCAGCAGCATGCTGATCGGCGGCATCAGTGCCTTGATGCTGCAAGCCTTGCACCCACTGGCCCTGGCAGGCGTGTGGGACCATTCGAACTTTCGCCAGGACATGCTCGGGCGATTGCGGCGGACTTCGCAATTTATCTCCGGCACCACGTTCGGCTCTCGACGTGATGCTGAATGGTTGATCGAAAAAGTGCGCACCATTCACCTGCAAGTGGTTGGCCATGCACCGGATGGGCGACCTTATGCGGCCAGCGACCCGGAGTTGCTGACCTGGGTGCATGTGGCGGAGGTCAGCAACTTCCTGGCCGCACACCTGCGCTACCGCAACCCTCATCTCTCGGGCCGCGACCAAGACCGTTACTACAGCGAAATCGCCCTGGTGGCCGAACGGCTGGGCGCGCGGCATGTTCCGCGCTCACGGCAGGAAGTTTCGGATTATCTGGAACGCATCCGCCCTCAGCTGTTGTGCGACGAGCGCAGTCGCGAAGTGTTGCGCCTGCTGCTCAATGCGCCCTCCCCCAGCACTATGGCCAAGCCGTTCGGGGCCTTGATGATGCAGGCCGGGATCGACCTGCTGCCGGACTGGGCCAGCGACATGCTCGATCAACATCAGAGCCCGCTGCAACGCCAGATGATCCGCAGCGGCGTCAAACGCAGTGCGCCGCTGCTGCGCTGGGCGATGCGTAACGGTTCGGTACAGCGCGCCCATCGGCGGATGGGGTTGATGTAGGCAACGCCTCATAACTGTTAAACTTCGCGCCCTCTTTTCCCAGCAAGGCGCGCTCCATGTCTCCCTTGAATCAGGCGCTGCGCGCCGCCCTCGATCATCGCCAAGACTTGGTCAACGAGCTGCACGCCCAGGGCACCGACTGTTATCGACTGTTCCATGGCAGCCAGGAAGGTGCCGGCGGCCTGACCATCGACCGTTACGGCCCGCAATTGCTGGTGCAAAGCTTCCACCAGTCGCTGAAAACCGAAGAGTTGCTGGAGCTGCATCAACTGATCAACCAGTACACCGGCCTGGAATTGTTGCTGGTGTACAACGACCGCTCCCGTGGCCACTCGCGGATCGACCGCGAAGACACCGTCTACCGTGCCGATCCTGTCGCGCTGGAAGACCTGGTCGGTCACGAATGGGGCCTCAATTATCGCGTCCGTGGTCGGCACGCCGGGCAGGACCCGTTGCTGTTCCTTGACCTGCGCAACACCCGTGGCTGGGTCAAGGCACACAGTGCCGGCAAAAGCGTGCTGAACCTGTTCGCCTACACCTGCGGCGTGGGGCTGAGCGCCGCTGCCGGCGGTGCCCGTGAAGTGTGCAACCTGGACTTTGCCGAGGGCAACCTGGCGGTTGGGCGCGAAAACGGCCTGCTGAACCCACAGTTGCCGAGCATGGAATTCGTGCAATCCGACTACTTCCCGGCCATTCGTCAACTGGCCGGTTTGCCGATTACCCAGCGTCGCGGGCAGAAGCTGCCGAGCTATCCACGCCTGGAGCAGCGCCAGTACGACCTGGTGTTGTTGGATCCCCCAGCATGGGCGAAGAGCGCATTCGGCACCGTCGACCTGCTTCGCGACTACCAGAGCCTGCTCAAGCCTGCGTTGCTGGCCACCGCTGACAACGGCGTGCTGATCTGCTGCAACAACTTGGCAAAAGTCAGCATGGAGGACTGGCGTGAACAGGTACTGCGTTGCGCAGAAAAAGCCGGGCGCCCAGTGCGTGACTGGCAAATCATGACGCCTGGAGCGGATTTTCCTTCACAGGATCAACAGCCCCCTCTTAAAACATTGATACTCCAGCTGTAGGACGTTTCCCAAGAGTCTGGATCTTCGGAACCGAAAACCCGTGCCATACTCCAAGGCACTCCTGTTTGACATAGATGGCGTCACCCATGCCCAAAGGATTGATTCGCGCCATCGGCGCCTTGTTGACCGCTCTAGCCCTATACAGCTTGCTGGGCTTCCTGATTTTGCCCGGCATTGCCCTTCGCATTGCCAACCAACAGCTGGCGAATTACGCCACAGTGCCGGCCCGGATCGAGCGCATCGAGCTCAACCCGTTCAGCCTGGAACTGACGGTATGGGGCCTGAAAGTCGGCGAGCCCGGCAAGGAACAGGTGGGTTTCGAACGCCTCTATGCCAACTTGCAGATCGACAGCCTCTGGACGCGCGCGCTGCACCTGGCCGACGTGCAACTGGACCAGCCCAAGACTGAAATATTGTTCGACAAGTCAGGCCAACTGAACCTGGCGCAGCTATTCAAACTGCCGCCCAGCGAGCCAACCCCGGCCGATCCCAACGCCAAACCGTTTCCGCTGCGTATCGACGGCATCAAGTTGGCCGGCGGTTATGTGCACTTCCAAGACTTGCGCCCCAGCGAGCCCATCGAATTTCTTTACAACAAGCTCGATTTCGAGCTGAAAAACCTCAGCACTTTGCCCGAAGACAACGCGGACATGACCTTGGTCGCGGTCGGCCCCGAGGGTGGGCAGATCGACTGGAAAGGTAATTTCAGCCTGATCCCGATCACCTCCGAAGGCACGCTGAAAGTCACCGACGGCAAGATGAAGGCCTGGTGGCCCTATGTGCGGGACGCCTTGCCGCTGGTGCTGGAAGACGGCGTACTCAACTTCAGTACCGACTATAAATTCAGCCTGGCCAAGGAGACCGAGCTGAACTTGACGAACACCGCCGCCAGCATTGCACCGTTTGCCATCAAGGCGCCGGATGGCCGACCTTTGGTACGCCTGGAACGTCTGGATGTCAGTGAAACCACGGTAGATTTGGCCAAACAGCAAGTCGTGGTCGGCAAAATCCGCAGCAACAAGCTGGAAACCTGGGCCGCCCGTGAAGCCGATGGCCAACTGGACTGGCAGAAACTGTTCGCCAGCCAACCGAGCAAACCCTCGAAGGCACCCGAACCTGCCACCGCGCCGGCCACCGCCGATTCACCAAAACCGGAACCCGCAGCGCCGAGCAAACCTTGGCAAGTACTGCTCAAGGACGTGCAACTGCGTAACTATCAGGTGCACCTGGCAGACCGTCAGGCCAAGCCGGCAGTCGCGCTGGAACTGGGCCCACTGAATGTTGATGTGCAGAACTTCGACAGCCTCAACCAAAGCCCGTTTACCCTGAAGATCGACACCGGCCTGGGCAAACAGGGCAAGATCGCCGCGAGTGGCGAGGTCAACCTCAACCCGGTCAGCGCCAAGCTCAAAGTGAATACCCAGGACATCGACCTACGGGTTGCGCAGTCTTACATCAGCCCATTCATTCGCCTGGAACTGCGCAGCGGCATGCTCGGCAGCAACCTGGATGTGAACCTCAAAAGCACTGACCCACTCAAGCTTCAGGTCACTGGCCGGGCACAGGTCGACCAGTTGCACACCCTCGACACGCTCAAGACCCGCGATTTCGTCAAATGGCAGCGCGTGGTGGTGGAGGGCTTGAACTATCAGCACGGCGATAGCCTGTCGATCGACAAGGTCAACCTGCTGCAACCGTATGCGCGCTTCATGATCAATGATGACCGCACCACCAACGTCGATGACCTGCTGATCCCACAACCACCCGATAAGGGCCCCAAGCCGGCCAGCAAAGAGAAACCGCTGGGTATTCATGTAGGGCAGATCGCGATCAATGACGGTTCGGCCAACTTTGCCGACTTTAGCCTGACCCCCAACTTTGCCACCGCCATCCAACAGCTCAACGGTCAGATCGGCACCATTGATAGCCGCCAGGCCAAACCGGCCAGTGTCGATATCAAGGGCAAAGTGGACCGTTATGCACCGGTAACTATCAAAGGCAGCGTGAACCCGTTTGACCCGATGGCGGCGCTGGATATCGCCACCAGTTTCAAACGCGTCGAATTGACCACCCTGACCCCGTACTCCGGCAAGTTCGCCGGGTTCCGCATTCGCAAGGGTCGTCTCAACCTCGACCTGCACTACGTGATCACCAAAGGCCAGTTGAAGGCCGAAAACAAAGTAGTGGTGGAACAGCTACAACTGGGCGAGAAGGTCGACAGTGCCGACGCCGTGGATTTGCCGATTCGCTTGGCAATTGCGCTCCTAAAGGATAGCGACGGCAAGATCTCCATCGAACTGCCGGTGACCGGGGACTTGAACAACCCGCAATTCAGCGTCATGCCGATTGTGTGGCAGACCCTGCGTAACCTGGTGGTGCGAGCAGCGACCGCGCCGTTCAAGTTCATTGGCGGGCTGATCAGCGGAGGCGGCGCAGAGGATTTGGGGAATGTGTCGTTTGCCGCTGGCTCCAGCGAATTGAGCAAAGACGCCGAGGGCGCCTTGAATACGCTGGCCAAGGCACTCAAAGAGCGTCCTGCCCTGCGTCTGGAAATCGAAGGCACCGCCGCAGCCAGCAGCGATGGCCCATTCCTGGCCGCCCAACGCCTGGAACGGGAATACCAGTACAACTACTACAAGATTCTTCAGCGCCGTGGGGACAAGGTCCCGGCCCAGGCTTCATTGCTTGTCGTCCCAGAGAAGGAAAAGGCCCCATTGCTGGAAGGCATCTACCGCACACGACTCAAACAGCAACCACCGGCCGAGTGGAAAAACCTGAGCGACGATGACCGCACTGCGAAGCTGCGTGAAGGCGTCATCACGTTCTGGAGTGGCAGTGACGTTCTGCTGCGCCAACTGGGTCAGGACCGCGCCAGCACCATCAAGGATTACTTGGTGGACAAAGGCCAACTGGAAGATGAGCGGGTGTACTTCATTGATGCCAACCTGGGTCAGGCGGAGAAAGATGGTCGAGTGGTGACACCGATGCATCTGGATGCCGAGTGAACCAATAGCAACACACTTCTAAATGTGGGAGCGGGCTTGCTCGCGAATGCGGTGGACCAGTGACAGCCATGTTGGCTGACACACCGCGTTCGCGAGCAAGCCCGCTCCCACATTTGGCCTCATCGCCTTGCCGCCAGCACTCCACCCCACAATAGAACAGGCCCCGACACGAATGCCGGGGCCTGTAATGACCACATCCTTGTGGTCGGTCGCATGAACACGTGAGGTGCATTGAGTGGATATCTAGCTCACTCGTTGCCGCCGACGCTTAGTTCAAGGCGATAAGTTAAGCGTTACTCTGCTTTCAGGCCGTCAGCCGATACAGCTTTAACGCCTTTGATTTTCTTGGTGATGTTCACTGCGGTGGTTTTCTGTGCGTCGGTCACTGCGACAGTCGACGACAAGGAAACAACACCTTTGTTGGTTTCGACTTTAATGTCGGTACCAGGAATACCTTTTTCGGTAACCAGATCAGCTTTCACTTTGGTAGTGATCCAGGTATCGGAAGTAGCGCCTTTTGCGTCAGAAGCAGCAGCCTTGGTTTTATCAACATTGTCAGCTTTGTATGCGCCACCTGCATGCAGGCTGTCCGCGGACACTGCAGTCACACCCTTGATTTTCTTGGTGATCGCTACAGCAGTTGCTTTTTGCGATTCGGAAATCTCTACGTCAGACGACAGGGTTACTACACCTTTGTTGGTCTCAACCTTGATGTCCGAACCTGGAATGCCTTTTTCGGTCAGCAGGTCAGCTTTGACTTTGGTGGTGATCCACGTGTCAGAGGTGGACTCTTTGGCTTTAGTCACCTCACCAGCGGCCAGGGTCATCGGCGCTTGGGAAGTTTGAGCAAAGGCAACGTTAGCCCCCATAGCCAGGGTCAGAGCGGTAGCAGTAGCGAGAGCGAACTTCTTCATACGAGTAACTCCTGTTTTATTAAAAGTCTGCAGTGTGTGTACCTAGATGCTGCAGCGTTAACAGGGATATTGCAGGCGCTGTGCCAAGTTTTAAAACCAGTTAAAATCCTTATAAATCAACACCTTATAAAATTCATAGATTTTCGAAATCGTGCAACTTGCATGAAGCCGATCGTGCCTGCATGCAAGTTGCGGTTTTTGCCAAAAGGTAAACGGCTGATTTGGCTTCACTTTCCAGCGCCCATAAAAAAAGGACTCCGAAGAGTCCTTTTCTACAGCTTGAGGCCCGGAGTACTTAAACGCCCGAAGCCTTGGCTGCTGCTACGTCCTTGATGGACAGCTTGATACGGCCGCGGTTATCCACGTCCAGTACCAACACTTCCACTTCCTGGCCTTCTTTCAGAATGTCGGTCACTTTCTCAACGCGAGCGTCGCTCAGCATGGAGATGTGAACCAGACCGTCTTTGCCCGGCAGGATGTTGACGAATGCGCCGAAGTCGACGATGCGCTCAACTTTACCCACGTAGATCTTGCCGATCTCGGCCTCAGCGGTGATACCCAGGACGCGCTGGCGTGCAGCTTCAGCCGCTTCCTTGGTTTCGCCGAAGATCTTGATCGAACCGTCGTCTTCGATGTCGATCGAAGCTTTGGTTTCTTCACAGATCGCACGGATAGTCGCGCCGCCTTTACCGATAACATCACGGATTTTGTCGGTGTCGATTTTCATCGCGATCATGGTCGGAGCATTTTCCGACAGTTCGGTACGGGACTGACCAATGATCTGGTTCATCTGACCGAGGATGTTCAGGCGCGCTTCCAGGGCTTGGCCCAGAGCGATTTCCATGATTTCTTCGGTGATGCCCTTGATCTTGATGTCCATCTGCAGCGCGGTAACACCTTTAGCGGTACCAGCTACTTTGAAGTCCATGTCGCCCAGGTGGTCTTCGTCACCCAGGATGTCGGTCAGGATGGCGAACTTCTCGCCTTCTTTAACCAGGCCCATGGCGATACCGGCAACCGGCGCCTTCATCGGCACACCAGCGTCCATCAGCGCCAGGGAGGCACCGCACACGGAAGCCATGGAGCTGGAACCGTTGGACTCGGTGATTTCCGAAACAACACGGATGGTGTATGGGAACACGTCCGCAGCAGGCAGCATGGCCTGTACCGAACGGCGCGCCAGACGGCCGTGACCGATTTCGCGACGACCAGCGCCACCCATGCGACCACACTCACCTACCGAGAACGGAGGGAAGTTGTAGTGCAGCATGAACGGGTCTTTTTTCTCGCCTTCCAGGGTGTCCAGCAGCTGTGCGTCACGGGCGGTGCCCAGAGTCGCGACTACCAGGGCCTGGGTTTCACCACGGGTGAACAGGGCCGAACCGTGAGTCTTCGGCAGAACGCCGACTTCGATGTTCAGCGGACGTACGGTGCGGGTGTCGCGACCGTCGATACGTGGTTTGCCGTTTACGATGTTTTCGCGAACGGTGCGGTATTCGATTTCACCGAACGCAGCTTTGACTTCGCTGGAGGAAGGCTGGCCTTCTTCACCGGACAGCTTGGCCACAACCTGGTCCTTCAGCTCGCCCAGGCGAGCGTAACGGTCGGCCTTGACGGTGATGGTGTAGGCGTCGGAGATGGCAGCGCCGAACTCGGAGCGGATAGCGCCCAGCAGTTCGGTGGCTTCGGCCTGTGGAGCCCAGGTCCAGGTTGGCTTGGCAGCTTCGGCAGCCAACTCGGTAACAGCCTTGATGACAGCCTGGAACTCGTCGTGGGCGAACAGTACGGCGCCCAGCATCTGGTCTTCGGTCAGCTCTTTGGCTTCCGATTCAACCATCAGAACGGCTTCCGAAGTACCGGCAACGACCATGTCCAGGCTCGATGCTTTCAGTTGCTCGTAAGTCGGGTTCAGCAGGTAGCCGGTGCTTTCGTGGAAAGCAACGCGAGCTGCGCCGATCGGGCCATCGAAAGGGATGCCGGAGATAGCCAGGGCAGCCGAGGTACCGATCATCGCAGCGATGTCCGGATCGGTCTTCTTGCTGGTGGAAACGACGGTGCAGACAACCTGCACTTCGTTCATAAAGCCTTCTGGGAACAGCGGACGGATCGGACGGTCGATCAGTCGGGAAGTCAGGGTTTCTTTCTCGGAAGGACGGCCTTCGCGCTTGAAGAAACCGCCAGGGATCTTACCGGCAGCGTAAGTTTTTTCCTGGTAGTGAACGGAAAGAGGGAAGAAGCCTTTGCTTGGGTCAGCGGTCTTGGCGCCAACAACGGTTACCAATACGGTAACGTCATCGTCAACGGTAACCAGCACTGCGCCGGAGGCTTGACGGGCGATACGGCCTGTCTCGAGGGTAACGGTCGACTGACCGAACTGGAATTTTTTGATAACCGGGTTCACGGTGTCCTACCTTCTTTGTGGCTCTTGGGGGAACTTGTCTTCTTGCGAAATTCTTGGGCAATGTCGGGAATCGGCCCGAGCCTGGTCCAGGGTAAAACGTGTATCCAGATAAAACTTGAGGCTGGGAGCCTACCATGGGCCAGCGGGATTCCCACTGGCACACGGCAGACAACCAACCTCTAGCGCAATCGCTTATTAGCGACGCAGACCCAGGCGAGCGATCAGCGAGCTGTAACGGCTCACGTCCTTGCCCTTCAGGTAGTCCAGCAGCTTACGACGCTGGTTTACCATGCGGATCAGACCACGACGGGAGTGGTGGTCTTTACCGTTGGCCTTGAAGTGACCTTGCAGCTTGTTGATGTTGTGGGTCAGCAGTGCAACTTGCACTTCTGGCGAACCAGTGTCACCAACAGCTTGCTGATAGTCAGCTACGATTTGTGCTTTTTCTTGAACGTCGAGAGCCATGAGGCAATCCTTTTTTCAGGAAACCACCCAAAGGGCAGTTTCAACAGGCCAGGGACAAATCCCTGTATCTAAAAATGAGTGTTGACCGTGCCTGTTAACAGCCACACTCGTTCGGTCATTCTGACCGAATCAGTCGACGCGGCGCGATACGCCCGTCTTCGCTCACTTCACCGATACCGATGAAGCGACCGTTGTGATCTTGTACCCGCACCATGCCGAACTTCGGTGCATCCGGGGCACGTACCGGCTGGCCGTTAAGCCAGTAGAACGCGCTGTGCTCCGAGAAGTGCAGCAACGGCCAATCGAGCAAACCGCTGTCCGACGGCATCAGGAAGCGATCAACTGCGTCGTTGCCGCCTTCGGCGTGTACCGCTTCCAGCTCTTCCAGCGTGACCGTCTGGGCCAGGGTGAAAGGGCCGGCCTGGGTGCGTCGCAGTTCTGCAACGTACGCACCGCAACCGAGCTGTTCACCAATATCTTCCACCAGGGTACGGATATAGGTGCCTTTGCTGCAGTCCACGGCCAAGCGAGCGGTGTCGCCTTCACAGGCGAGCAATTCCAAGCGCGCAATAGTAACAGAACGCGGTTCACGCTCCACTACTTCGCCCGCACGTGCCAGCTTGTAAAGAGGCTGTCCATCACGCTTGAGCGCCGAGTACATCGGCGGTATCTGACTGATTTCACCGCGAAAACCGGGTAAAGCAGCTTCGATATCAGCACGACCAACGGTCACGTCGCGAACCTGCAAAACATCACCTTCGGCATCTGCCGTGGTGGTGGTCTTGCCCAATTGCATCAGGGTTTCGTAACCCTTGTCAGAATCGAGCAGGTACTGCGAAAACTTGGTGGCCTCGCCAAAGCACAGCGGCAATACGCCAGTGGCCAGGGGATCAAGGCTGCCGGTGTGCCCGGCCTTCTCGGCATTGAGCAGCCAGCGGACCTTCTGCAACGCGGCATTGGAGGTAAAGCCAATGGGCTTATCGAGCAGAATGATGCCGCTGACGTTGCGACGGATACGTTTGACCTGAGCCACCGCTTACTCCTTGGCGTCTTCAGGTGTGGACGGGTGCTGGCTGTCCTCAGCCACGGCGCGCTCGATCAGGGCCGACAGGTGCGCACCACGCACGACGCTTTCGTCGTAGTGGAAGTGCAACTGAGGAACGCTGCGCAGCTTCATCTCACGTGCCAACTGCATGCGCAGGAAGCCAGCTGCCGAGTTGAGCACCTTGATGCTTTGCGCGATTTCTTCGCTGCTGTCCTGCCCCATCACGGTGATGAAGATCTTGGCGTGACCCACGTCACGGCTCACTTCTACGGCGGTGATGGTGACCAGGCCAACGCGCGGGTCTTTGACTTCGCGACGGATCAGTTGGGCCAGCTCACGCTGCATCTGATCGCCGATACGTTGGGTACGGCTGTATTCTTTTGCCATGTCTTGTTACCTGTTACTGCCACACGGTGAAACCCGTGGGGTCTGAAAGCGGCAAACGCCCGGCCTGACAAAAGCCAGACCGGGCGTTGCGTTTAGAGTCCGTACGCTGCGCGGGGCATTTGCATGCCCACACGCCGCGTGGCTCCGGAAGTGCGCGAGTTAGAGGCTGCGAGCAACCTGAACCTTCTCGAAGACTTCGATCTTGTCGCCAACCTTGACGTCGTTGTAGCTCTTGACGCCGATACCGCACTCCATGCCGGCACGTACTTCGGAAGCGTCATCCTTGAAGCGGCGCAGGGATTCCAGCTCGCCTTCGAAGATAACGATGTCTTCACGCAGTACACGGATTGGACGGTTACGGTACACGGTGCCTTCGACAACCATGCAGCCGGCGATCGCGCCGAATTTCGGCGAGCGGAACACGTCACGCACCTCGGCGATACCCAGGATGTTCTCCCGGACGTCGCTGCCAAGCATGCCGGTGAGGGCTTTCTTGACGTCTTCGATGATGTCGTAGATGACGTTGTAGTAACGCATGTCCAGGCCTTCCTGCTCGACGATCTTGCGAGCGCCAGCATCGGCACGCACGTTGAAGCCGAACAGTACAGCGTTGGAAGCCAGTGCCAGGTTGGCGTCGGACTCGGTGATACCACCGACACCGCCACCGACAACGCGCACTTGCACTTCGTCGTTACCCAGGCCGTTCAAGGCGCCGTTCAACGCTTCGAGGGAACCACGTACGTCAGATTTGAGGACGATGTTAAGCGTCTTCTTCTCTTCCTGGCCCATGTTCTCGAAGATGTTTTCCAGCTTGCCTGCGTGAGCACGGGCCAGCTTGACTTCACGGAACTTGCCTTGACGGAACAGAGCCACTTCACGGGCTTTCTTCTCATCGGCCACAACGCTCATCTCGTCACCAGCGTCCGGAGTACCGTCCAGGCCGAGGATCTCGACCGGGATAGCAGGACCTGCTTCCTTGATTGGCTTGCCGTTCTCGTCGAGCATGGCACGTACACGGCCGTAGTTCGAACCGACCAGAACCATGTCGCCTTGGCGCAGGGTACCGTCTTGAACCAGAACGGTCGCAACCGGGCCACGGCCCTTGTCGAGGCGGGACTCAACCACAACACCACGGCCAGGAGCCGATGGAGTGGCGGTCAGTTCCAGCACTTCGGCTTGCAACAGAACGGCTTCGAGCAGTTCGTCAACGCCGGTACCCATCTTCGCCGAGACCGGTACGAATGGAGTGTCGCCACCCCACTCTTCGGATGTCACGCCGTGAACCGACAGTTCGCTACGGATGCGATCGAGATCAGCGCCCGGCTTGTCGATTTTGTTCACAGCAACGACCAACGGAACGCCAGCTGCCTTGGCATGCTGAACGGCTTCGATGGTTTGTGGCATCACGCCGTCGTCAGCTGCAACCACCAGGATCACGATGTCGGTCGCCTTGGCACCACGGGCACGCATTGCGGTAAACGCGGCGTGACCAGGGGTGTCGAGGAACGTCACCATGCCACGGTCGGTTTCAACGTGGTATGCACCAATGTGCTGGGTGATACCGCCGGCTTCGCCAGCAGCAACCTTGGCACGACGGATGTAGTCGAGCAGGGAAGTTTTACCGTGGTCAACGTGGCCCATTACGGTCACGACCGGCGCACGGGAAACCGCCTCACCTTCAAACTTCAGGGACTCGGCCAGGGAATCTTCCAAGGCAGTGTCGCTGACCAGGGTCACTTTGTGGCCCAGCTCTTCAGCAACCAGTTGGGCAGTTTCCTGATCCAGTACCTGGTTGATGGTGGCTGGAGTACCCAGCTTGAACATGAACTTGATGATTTCAGCAGCCTTGACCGACATCTGCTGGGCGAGATCGCCAACAGTGATGGTCTCGCCGATCTTCACTTCGCGCACAACAGGGCCGGTTGGGCTCTGGAAACCGTGGGCGTTGCGTTTTTTCAGCTTGGCCTTGCCGCGACCACCACGACGGAAACCATCGCTTTCTTCGTCGGTAGTACGTGGGGCAACGCGTGGAGCAGGCGCTTTCTCTTTAACCGAGGCACGATGCGGAGCGTTTTTGCGCTCGCCATCGCCACCACCGCCGCGACGATTGTTATCGTCAGCACGTGGCTTGTCTGGGCGACGAGGTTCGTCACGCTTGCGAGCATCGGCAGCAGGAGCAGGTGCGGCGGCAACCGGAGCGGCCTCACGCACAGCTTCAACCGGCGCGCTAGGCGCGGCAACTGCTTCAGTGGCAGCAGGTTGCGCAGCAGCAGGCTGGCGACGCGCTTCTTCTTCGGCGCGACGCTTGGCTTCTTCTTCAGCCTTCTGACGAGCAGCATTTTCTACTGCGCGACGTTCTTCCAGTTCGCGTTTGCGCTCGGCTTCGATTTCTTCCGGGCTGCGCTGTACGAAGACTTTCTTCTTGCGTACTTCAACGCTAATGCTCTTGCTACCAGCAACACGCAGGGTGCTGGTGGTTTTGCGCTGCAATGTAATCTTGCGCGGTTCTTCCACTTTCGCCTTGTGGCTGCTCTTCAAGTGAGTCAGCAAAGACTGCTTCTCACTATCGCTCACACCTTCATCGGCGGCGGTGTGCGGCAGACCTGCCTCACGCATCTGCTGCAACAGGCGCTCTACCGGTGTTTTGACCTCATCGGCCAGTTGTTTCACCGTGACTTGCGTCATGCACTTCTCTCCTCAGGCCGCGCCTAGTTACTCGAACCAATGGGCTCGGGCGGCCATGATCAACTTGCCGGCACGATCATCGTCAATGCCGTCGATGTCGAGCAGATCGTCAATAGACTGCTCGGCCAGGTCTTCGCGGGTAATTACGCCGCGCACCGCCAGTTCCATCGCCAAATCCTTGTCCATACCCTCAAGCGAGAGCAGGTCTTCGGCCGGATGGGCGTCTGCCAGCTTTTCCTCAGTAGCGATGGCTTTAGTCAACAAACGATCCTTGGCCCGAGCGCGAAGCTCGTTGACGGTGTCTTCGTCAAAGCCGTCGATGTTGAGCATTTCTTCCAACGGTACGTAGGCAATCTCTTCCAGACTGGTGAAGCCTTCATCTACCAGCACCTGTGCCAGGTCTTCGTCGACTTCCAGCTCGTCGATGAAGTTGCGCAGGATGTCACCGGTTTCAGCTTGCTGCTTAGCCTGGATGTCCGATTCGGTCATCACGTTCAGGGTCCAACCGGTCAGTTGGCTGGCCAGACGCACGTTCTGACCACCACGACCAATGGCCTGAGCCAGATTGTCTGCGCCAACGGCGATGTCCATTGCATGGGCATCTTCGTCAACGATAATTGCCGCCACTTCAGCCGGCGACATGGCGTTGATCACGAACTGCGCCGGGTTATCGTCCCACAGGACGATATCGACACGCTCACCGCCCAACTCACCCGACACTGCCTGGACGCGCGAACCGCGCATACCGATGCAAGCGCCTTGCGGGTCGATGCGTTTGTCCTTGGAGCGGACCGCAATCTTGGCGCGCGAACCCGGGTCGCGGGACGCAGCCATGACTTCGATCAGGCCTTCGGCGATTTCCGGCACTTCAATACGGAACAGCTCGATCAGCATTTCCGGCGCGGTACGCGACAGGATCAGCTGAGGGCCGCGGTTCTCGGTGCGGATTTCCTTGAGCAGCGCACGCAGACGCACGCCGACACGGAAGGTTTCGCGGGAAATGATGTCTTCGCGGGCGAGCAACGCTTCAGCGTTGTTGCCCAGGTCAACGATCACGTTATCGCGGGTAACTTTTTTCACGGTGCCGGAGATGATTTCACCCAGGCGCTCGCGGTAAGCGTCAACGACTTGAGCGCGCTCGGCTTCGCGAACCTTCTGCACAATGACCTGCTTGGCGGTCTGTGCAGCAATACGGCCGAACTCGATCGACTCGATCTTTTCTTCGACGACATCACCGACCTTGGCACCAGGGTGCGTTTGCGCAACCTTGCTTGGCCAGGTTTCGATGGCCGGATCATCAAGATCGGCTTCTTCGACGACCGTCCAGCGACGGAAAGTCTCATAGGCACCGGTGTGGCGGTTGATTTCCACACGCAGATCAACTTCGTCTTCAAAACGCTTTTTGGTAGCAGTGGCCAGAGCCAGCTCCAACGCTTCAAAAATCACGTTTGCCGGTACGCCCTTTTCATTGGATACCGACTCAACAACCAGCAGTACTTCTTTGCTCATCGTACGCCTCGCCTTTCGCAAGCCATTGGATCCGCGGGATCCGCGTCTCAGTCAAAACTGGGAATAATGTTGGCCTTGTCGATCATATCGATCGGCAACAGGAATTCATGGTCTTCTACCTGCACCACGACGTCCTGTTCTTCTACACCGCGCAGAAGGCCCTGAAAGTTGCGTCGCCCTTCAAAAGGAGATCGCAGCTTGATCTTCACTTGTTCACCGGCAAATTTTGCAAACTGATCAATAGTGAACAGTGGGCGTTCCATGCCTGGCGAGGAAACTTCGAGGGTGTATTCAACGGAGATCGGATCTTCAACATCCAGGACACCGCTGATCTGGCGGCTGACAATGGCACAGTCGTCCACCAGCACACCGCCCTCTTTATCGATATAAACGCGCAACATTGAGTGGCGACCTTGAGCCGAAAACTCAATACCCCAGCATTCATAGCCTAGGGCCACGACCACCGGGGCCAGCAAGGCCTGCAACTCTTCTAGCTTGCTCGACACCTGAACCCCCTCGTGCATGTATGTGCATGCTGTGCAAAATAAAAAAATGGGCGGAACGCCCATCCTTGAAACGCCGTCGAACAGCGGCGTTGAAAGTGTCCAGCTAACAAAAAGCCCCTTAAAAGGGGCTCCGCTAAAACTGGTTGCGGGGGCCGGATTTGAACCGACGACCTTCGGGTTATGAGCCCGACGAGCTACCAGACTGCTCCACCCCGCGACAAAGCTGGGGCGGAAGTATACGACCGATCCCTTACAGGGTCAATGTAACCTTCCACCTACAAGAAAGCCCGCAACAGCGGGCTCTCCTGATAATTGGTACCGAGAAGGGGACTCGAACCCCTACACCCTATGGGCACAACCACCTCAAGGTTGCGTGTCTACCAATTCCACCACCTCGGCAATACAGCGTTTAAAACCCTTCTTACTTTTGCTCTTGAGCTGGAGGTACGTCAGTCGCTGGAGTAGCCGACTTTTGCTCTTGAAGCACCGGGACATCATCAGAAGCCGGTTTTGCTTTTGGTACTTCCAACACTGCTGGGTTTGGCAAACCTACTTGAGTCAGCACATGAGCCTTCTCTTTAGCAAAGTAACCTAACCCCAAGCTGGTTATGAAGAAACCGGCGGCAAGTATAGCAGTAAACTTACTAAGAAAGGTAGAGGAACCTTGGCTTCCGAACACAGTATTTGAAGCACCTGCACCGAAAGACGCACCAGCATCCGCACCTTTACCCTGTTGCAACAAAACCAGGGCAACTACGCCCAGGGCAGCCAACAGATGAAAAACGACTACGACTGTTTCCAGCATTTTTTCAGTTTCCCGCGGCGCGACAGATCGCACCGAACTCATCTGCATTCAGGGAAGCTCCACCAATGAGCCCCCCATCGATATCCGGCATGCCGAACAGTTCGACCGCATTGGCCGCCTTCACGCTGCCGCCGTATAGAAGACGCACACCTTGTGCGACTTCAGAATTCTCTGCCGCCAACTGAGCGCGGATGGCTGCGTGCACATCCTGCGCTTGTTGCGGTGTAGCAGTCAGCCCAGTACCAATGGCCCAGACCGGCTCGTAAGCAATTACTGCCTTTGCAAACGCACCAACACCCAGCTCCTCGATGATGCTGCCCAGCTGACGCGAGACAACTTCTAGAGTTTTGCCTGATTCACGCTGCTCAAGGGTCTCCCCTATGCACAACACTGGAATCAAGCCACAAGCCTGTGCCGCTGCGAACTTGCGATTGAGTGTCCCATCACGCTCGCCCATCATCTGACGACGCTCGGAGTGCCCGACAAGCACATAGGAACAACCCGCATCAACCAGCTGACTCGGCGCAACCTCACCGGTCAACGCACCTTGCATGGCTTCCACCGCAGAATTCTGCGCGCCGACCTGAATCGACTTACCCTTCAAGCCATCAACCACCTGGGTGATATGCAAGCAAGGCGGGAAAACCGCGATATCAACACCGCCAGGCAAGGCCAAGTGACGAAGGCCATTGATCAGCTCAGCGACACTGGCGCGGGTACCGTGCATCTTCCAGTTACCAGCTACCATAGTGCGACGCATGCTGTACCTCGTCGGTCAAAGTGGGCGCAGATGTTACCCAACCACATCATCACTGGCAAGCCGAATTCAGGCGCAAACTTCAGTTACTAGTTTTGCCAGGTCTTCTGCATGGCCGCGAACCTGTGTTTCGTCGTCGCCCTCGACCATAACGCGCACCAAAGGCTCTGTGCCGGACTTGCGCAGCAGCACTCGCCCACGCCCAGCCATGGCAAGGGTCACGCGCTCGCACGCTTCCTTGACAGCAGGATGATCGATTGGGTTTTCGCCGCCAGCGAAGCGTACGTTGAGCAGCACTTGAGGACACTTGCGAAACGCTTGGCGCGCCTGAGCCAAACTCTCGCCGCGAGTCCGAAGCGCCATCAGCACCTGCAGCGCCGCAATAATCGCGTCACCGGTAGTGGTGTGCTGGAAGCAGACTACATGCCCGGAGTTCTCACCACCCACCAGCCAGTTGCGCTCAAGCAGCTCTGCGATGACATAGCGGTCACCCACGTTCGCACGCACAAAAGGAATCCCCAAATCCGCCAGGGCGAGCTCCAAGCCCAGATTACTCATCAGGGTCCCGACGACACCGCCCTGCAGCTTGTTACGCTCATGCATGTCACGAGCAATAATGAACAGCAGTTCATCACCGTCGACAATCGCGCCTGTCTGGTCAACCATCAACACGCGGTCGCCGTCACCATCGAACGCGATACCCAAATCAGCATGCTCGGCCAATACAGCCGCCTGCAATTGCTCCATATGGGTCGAGCCGCAGTTTTCGTTGATGTTCAAACCATCTGGCTGGGCCGACAAAACCGTCACCTGCGCGCCCAACTCCTTGAACACACTTGGCGCCACCTTGTAGGTCGCGCCGTGGGCGCAGTCGACTACAAGCTTCAAGCCCGCGAAACTGGTGCTGCTCGGCACGCTGCTCTTGCAGAACTCAATGTAGCGACCCGAAGCATCGTTGATGCGCGACACTTTGCCGAGCTTGCTGGAATCCACGACCGTCATCGGCGCGTCCAACAATTCCTCGATCATCAGTTCGATCTCGTCAGGCAACTTGGTGCCTTGGCCCGAGAAGAACTTGATACCGTTATCATCATGAGGATTGTGCGACGCACTGATCACAATGCCCGCCTCAGCGTGAAAGGTACGTGTCAGGTAGGCGATCGCTGGCGTTGGCATCGGCCCCAACAGCATTACGTCAGCACCGGCAGCAGACAAACCAGCCTCCAATGCAGACTCGAACATATAGCCCGAAATGCGCGTGTCCTTCCCTACCAGGATGCGGCAGGCGCCCATGCTACGGAACGCCATACCTGCCGCCCAACCTAGCTTGAGCATAAAATCAGGAGTAATCGGAAATTCGCCGACCCGACCACGGATTCCGTCGGTGCCAAAGTATTTTTTAGTCATAAGCGCTCCATCATTCTTATTGGGCTGATTCTACGGCGGCGATCATGCGCACCACATCCACGGTCTCGGCAACATCATGTACACGCAAGATACGCGCACCCTTGGTCACCGCAAGCGCTGCAAGCGCGAGACCACCATACAGCCGCTCACCCACCGGACGATTCAAGGCCAGCCCTATCATGCTCTTGCGCGAAACCCCGACCAATAACGGCCGGCCCAGGGCATGCAGGGATTCCATGTGTTTGAACAGACTCAAATTGTGCTGCAATGTCTTCGCGAAGCCAAACCCGGGATCGAGAATGATTTTCTCGGGAGCAATTCCCACCCGGGCACACTGAGCAACTCGCTCGGCAAGAAACCCGCTCACATCACCCAGTAGATCGTCGTAGTGCGGACTGTCCTGCATATTCCCGGGCTCCCCCAGCATATGCATCAGACAAACTGGCAAGCCTGTAGCGGCAGCAGCGTCCAGGGCACCATCACGCTGCAATGAGCGCACATCGTTGATCAACCCCGCACCCAGGCGCGCCGTTTCGCGCATCACTGAGGGCGTAGAAGTATCCACTGAAATGATCACATCCAACTCAAGGGCAATGCGCTCGACAATCGGGGCAACCCGCTCAAGCTCCTCCAGAGGAGAAACCACGCGCGCACCCGGCCGGGTGGACTCGCCACCCACATCAATCAAGGTTGCGCCCGCCAGCACCATAGCCTCGGCATGACGCAGCGCAGCATCAAGCTGAGCGAAGCGGCCGCCATCGGAAAAGGAGTCGGGGGTTACGTTGAGAATGCCCATGACATGCGTATGGGCCAAATCAAGAACCCGGTTGCCGCAAGGCAACCGGGTTGAGGACAACACAGAAGTCATTTCAAACCTTAGTGGTCAGCCGCCGGACCACCGATCGGGGTTTCAGGGCGTTCATTCTGAACCACTGGCGGAGTGCCAGACGTACCCGAACCGCCTTCCCAATCGCGAGGTTCGCGAGGCGCGCGACCTGCCATGATGTCGTCGATCTGATCGGCATCAATGGTCTCGTACTTCATCAGCGCGTCAGCCATCGCATCCAGCTTGTCGCGATTATCGGTCAGGATCTGCTTGGCCGTGCCGTAGCACTGATCAATGATGCTGCGCACTTCGGAGTCGATCAGCTTGGCTGTCTCACCGGAGAAGCTAGCACTTTGACCACCACCGCCACGCCCCAGGAACACTTCGCCTTCTTCCTCGGCATACATCAACGGGCCAAGTTTTTCCGACAAGCCCCACTTGGTCACCATGTTTCGCGCAATCTGGCTGGCACGCATGATGTCGTTGGAAGCGCCGGTGGTCACACCGTCAAAACCCAGGGTCATTTCCTCGGCAATCCGCCCACCGTACAGCGAGCAAATCTGGCTGATCAACGCACGCTTGGAGAGGCTGTAACGATCCTCTTCAGGCAGGAACATAGTGACACCCAACGCCCGACCACGAGGAATGATCGAAACCTTGTAGACCGGGTCATGCTCAGGCACAACACGACCAACAATGGCGTGACCCGCTTCGTGATAAGCGGTGTTCTGCTTTTCTTTCTCAGACATGACCATGGACTTGCGCTCGGCGCCCATCATGATCTTGTCTTTCGCCAATTCGAACTCTTTCATTTCAACGATGCGCTTGCCGGTACGAGCTGCAAACAGCGAGGCCTCGTTCACCAGGTTGGCCAGGTCAGCACCGGAGAAGCCTGGCGTACCACGAGCGATCACGGCAGGAGCCACGTCATCACCCATTGGTACTTTGCGCATGTGTACTTTCAGGATCTGTTCACGACCACGGATATCCGGCAGGCCAACCACGACCTGGCGGTCGAAACGACCTGGACGCAGCAACGCAGGGTCCAATACGTCCGGACGGTTGGTTGCAGCGATGACGATGATACCGTCATTCATTTCGAAGCCGTCCATCTCAACCAGCAATTGGTTGAGGGTCTGCTCACGCTCATCATGACCGCCGCCCATGCCGGCGCCACGATGGCGACCAACGGCGTCGATTTCATCGATGAAGATGATGCATGGCGCGTGTTTCTTAGCCTGCTCAAACATGTCGCGGACACGGCTGGCGCCCACGCCGACGAACATCTCGACGAAGTCAGAGCCGGAAATGGTGAAGAACGGCACCTTGGCTTCGCCAGCAATCGCCTTGGCCAGCAAGGTTTTACCGGTACCTGGAGGACCGACCATCAGTACGCCGCGCGGAATGCGACCACCCAGGCGCTGGAACTTGCCTGGATCGCGCAGAAATTCGACCAACTCGCCAACTTCTTCCTTCGCTTCATCGCAGCCTGCGACGTCAGCCAAGGTGGTCTTCACCTGATCCTCGGAGAGCAGGCGTGCCTTGCTCTTGCCGAAACTCATTGGCCCACCCTTGCCTCCCGCACCGCCTTGCATCTGGCGCATGAAGAACATGAACACGGCAATAATCACCAGGATCGGGAAGCTGGCGACCAGCAACTGAGTCCAGATGCTTTGCTGCTCGGGCTGCTTGCCTTCGACAACCACGTGGTTATCCACCAGGTCGCCGATCAGGCCATTGTCCTGAATTGCCGGACGAATGGTCTTGAAGCTGTCGCCATCGTTGCGCTTGCCGGTGATCACATAGCCATCAACCGCTACGCGCTCGACCTTGCCATCCTTAACTTGCTGGATGAAGTCGGAATAGTTGAGGGTCTGCGGCTCGTTAGGGCTGGAGAAGTTGTTCATCACCGTCACCAGGACAGCCGCGATGATCAACCACAGGATCAGATTCTTTGCCATATCGTTCAATTAACTACCCTCTGAAGCAAGCTCCGCTACTGGCGCGCGCTTCGCATGATATTCACCGGCCTAACTTACTACATTACCTACAACTCTGGCAGGCGCCGTCTGTAACCCTTTGTGAAACTTTGACTACACAATATTCGTAAAGCTTCGTGACGAAAGCGATATAAAAAAACCTATCGACTCCCCTCAAACCTTCAAAGACGCTCATCGCTGGCAGCGCCTTCAATGCCGCGGAACCCCCGCGCCAACAGATATTGCTCGCGAGACCGGTCCCGGGAAGAGTCCGGTTTGCGCATCTGCACCTTATCGAACAGCTTGCGGATGTTCTTGTGGTACTCGTCGAAGCCCTCACCCTGGAAGACCTTGACCAGGAAATCACCACCCGGACGCAATACCCGCCCCGCCAGATCCAATGCTAATTCGCACAGGAACATGGCTCGCGGCATATCAACGGCCGGTAATCCACTCATATTGGGGGCCATGTCGGAAATCACAAGGTCTACCTGCGAATTTCCCACAGCTTCCAGGATCTCTGCCAATACGGCGTCCTGGGTAAAGTCGCCGTGCACAAAGGTCACGTCCGGGATGCTGTCCATCTCAAGGATGTCAGAGGCGATCAAACGACCTTGCCCACCAATCAGACGACTGGCCACCTGGGACCAGCCACCCGGGGCGGCACCCAGGTCGATCACACTCATGCCAGGGCGAAACAATTTGTCCTTGTCCTGAAGCTCCAGCAATTTGTAGCTGGCCCGGGAACGGTAACCGTCCTTCTGCGCCTTTTTGACGTAAGGATCGTTGAAATGCTCTTGCAGCCACTTAAGACTAGTTTTGGAACGGGCCACGGGCCACCTCGAAAAATAAAACGGGTCGTGATTAACTGGGCGGTCCCGGACTCGCTCGGGTAAACTGGCCGCCGCTTTTTACAAGATCAGACGCAGGGGTCAGATTATGCCGCTCACTCAAGAGCAGAAGAAACAGTACAAATCCATTGGCCACCATCTGAAACCAGTTCTGATTGTGGCAGACAACGGTTTGACTGAGGGTGTGTTAGCCGAATTCGAACGCGCACTGAACGATCACGAACTGATCAAGATCAAGGTCAACATCCTCGACCGCGAAGCACGCCTGGCTGCCATTGCAGAACTATGCAAGGTTGGCAAAGCAGACCTGGTCCAGGTCATCGGCAAGATGGCGCTGCTGTATCGCAAGAACTTCAGCGTCAACAAGCAACTGTCGAACGTTCATCGCTTCAAATGATTCAAAGGGTCACGGGCGTGCTTCGCGCGCCCTGCCACTCCATCCCGGTGCTGGCTGCATAACCAACACCAAGCCGGAGAACCCTAGCACAAGATAGCTGAATAACTGCCAGCGCAACGCTTCCGGCAGCCAGACATGCACAACGCAATACATTGCACACGCATACAGCGCCATCAACAGCAGTTGCCCGCGAATATCCCGCCACAAACTTCCCAAGCCTTCAGCCTTGACCAGCACCAACGCCTGGACCATCACGCACGCCGCCGCAAAACCCACCAGCAACGCACTCAGTAATCCGTCGATCTCATCGATCAGCAACGGTGCCAGGCCAATCAGGCCCAGCGCCGGCAAAACACCAATGTGCAGCAACCACAGGCCACCCACCCAAAGCATCTGGGAGAGCTGCCAAAGCATGGCGCCCGCACGTAGCGGGCGCCGCCTTTCAGACGTGACGAACTTCGACAATCTCGTACTCGATCACGCCACCAGGCGTTTTCACGGCCACAACATCACCCTCTTCCTTGGCAATCAAGGCGCGGGCGAGCGGCGAACCAACAGAGATCTTGCCGAGCTTGAAGTCAGCCTCGTCCTCACCAACGATGTGGTAGACCACACTTTCGTCAGTCTCCACGTTGGCGATTTCCACGGTAGTGCCGAAAATCACCTTGCCGGTCTTCGGAATGGTCGTGACGTCGATGACCACCGAGTTCTGCAGGCGGCCTTCAATGTCACGGATCCGCGCCTCGACCATACCCTGCTGCTCGCGAGCAGCGTGGTATTCGGCGTTCTCCTTCAAGTCACCCAACTCGCGGGCCGTACCGATGTCCTGGCTCAGCTTCGGACGGACGACCTTGGTCAGATGGGCGTGCTCCTCTTCCAGGGCCTTGAAGCCCTGGACGGTCATTGGGTATTTGGTCATGCCTTCAATCCTGCGTGTAGATCCTGCAAGCGACGCACGGTCTTTTCCGGACCGAACTTGAGCGCTTCGCAGATGGCTTCGCCAGCAGCAATGGTGGTGGTGCAGTAAATCTTGTGCTGCAAGGCGTTACGACGAATGGAGTAGGAATCCGCGATCGACTGGCGACCTTCGGTGGTGTTGATGATCAGCGTGACTTCGTCATTCTTGATCATGTCGACCACATGCGGACGGCCTTCCGTCACCTTGTTCACGCGACGCACTTTCAGGCCGGCAGCTTCGATCAGCTTGGCGGTCCCGGCAGTGGCCACGACTTCGAAGCCCAAGTTGATCAGATCACGGGCTACGCCTGCAACCAGTGGCTTGTCGTCATCGCGCACGCTGATGAACGCAGTACCGCCGGTCGGCAGCACTTCACTCGCACCCATCTGGGCCTTGGCGAACGCTTCACCGAAGGTATCGCCCACGCCCATGACTTCACCAGTAGACTTCATCTCTGGGCCCAGGATCGGGTCCACGCCAGGGAATTTGGCGAATGGGAACACCGCCTCTTTCACGCTGTAGAAGTTCGGAATGATTTCCTTGGTGAAGCCGATTTCCTTCAAGGTCTTACCGGCCATCACGCGGGCAGCGATCATGGCCAGGGAGACACCGATGCACTTGGAAACAAACGGCACGGTACGCGAAGCACGCGGGTTCACTTCGATGACGTAGATGTCTTCGCCCTGCAGCGCCAACTGTACGTTCATCAGGCCGACAACACCCAACTCCAGGGCCATTTTCTTGACCTGCTCACGCATCTCGTCCTGGATGTGTGCCGGCAGCGAGTAAGGCGGCAGCGAGCAAGCGGAGTCACCGGAGTGAACGCCAGCCTGTTCGATGTGCTGCATGATCGCGCCGATCACCACGTCGGTACCGTCGCAAACAGCATCCACGTCCATTTCAATGGCGCAGTTGAGGAAGTGGTCCAGCAGCACTGGGCTGTCGTTGGACACTTTCACTGCATCACGCAGGTAGCGCTTGAGCTCTTCTTCTTCGTAGACGATTTCCATCGCACGACCGCCCAGTACGTAGGACGGACGCACTACCAACGGGTAGCCGATCTTGCTGGCGGCACGAATGGCTTCGTCTTCGCTGCGCACGGTGGCGTTTGGCGGCTGACGCAAGTTCAGGCGCTCAACCATTTGCTGGAAACGCTCACGGTCTTCGGCACGGTCGATAGCATCCGGGCTGGTACCGATGATCGGTACGCCGGCAGCTTCCAGGGCACGAGCCAGTTTCAGCGGGGTTTGGCCGCCGTACTGGACGATCACGCCTTTTGGCTTCTCGACGCGCACGATCTCCAGTACGTCTTCCAGGGTCACTGGCTCGAAGTACAAGCGATCGGAGGTGTCGTAGTCGGTGGAAACAGTTTCCGGGTTGCAGTTGACCATGATGGTCTCGTACCCGTCTTCGCGCAGAGCGAGGGCGGCGTGTACGCAGCAATAGTCAAACTCGATACCCTGGCCGATACGGTTAGGACCGCCACCCAGGATCATGATCTTGTCGCGACCCGACGGCGCTGCTTCGCACTCTTCCTCGTAGGTGGAGTACAGGTAGGCGGTATCGGTGGAGAACTCGGCGGCGCAGGTGTCAACGCGCTTGTAGACCGGGAAGATCTCCAGCTTGTGACGATGAGTACGCAGGTTCTTCTCGGTCACACCCAGCAGTTTGGCCAGACGCTGATCGGAGAAACCTTTGCGCTTGAGGCGGAACATCATGTCGCGGTCGATGCTGGCCAGACCCAAGGTCTTGACCTTCTCTTCTTCCTTGATCAGGTCTTCGATCTGAACCAGGAACCACGGGTCGATCATGTTCATACCGAAGATGTCTTCGACGCTCAGGCCTGCACGGAAGGCATCCGCCACGTACCAGATACGCTCGGCGCCTGGCACGGTCAGCTCGCGCTTGAGCACGCTCATGCTTTCCGGGTTGGTCAGGTCGAGTTTCTCATCCAGGCCGCAAACACCGACTTCCAGGCCGCGCAGGGCTTTCTGCAGGGACTCCTGGAAGGTACGGCCGATGGCCATCACCTCACCCACCGACTTCATTTGAGTCGTCAGGCGTGCATCAGCCTTGGCGAATTTCTCGAAAGCAAAACGTGGCAGCTTGGTGACGACGTAGTCGATGGACGGCTCGAAGGACGCCGGGGTCTTGCCACCGGTGATGTCATTCGACAGTTCGTCCAGGGTGTAACCCACAGCCAGCTTGGCAGCGACCTTGGCGATCGGGAAGCCGGTGGCTTTCGAAGCCAGGGCCGACGAACGGGATACACGCGGGTTCATCTCGATCACGACCATACGGCCGGTGTCCGGGCAGATGCCGAACTGAACGTTGGAACCGCCGGTTTCCACGCCGATCTCGCGCAGTACCGCCAGGGAGGCGTTACGCAGGATCTGGTATTCCTTGTCGGTCAGGGTCTGTGCTGGCGCAACGGTGATCGAGTCACCGGTGTGCACGCCCATCGGGTCGAAGTTTTCGATGGAGCAGACGATGATGCAGTTATCCTTCTTATCGCGGACAACCTCCATCTCATATTCTTTCCAGCCGATCAGGGATTCGTCGATCAGCAGCTCTTTGGTCGGCGACAGGTCCAGACCACGGGCGCAGATTTCTTCGAACTCTTCACGGTTGTAAGCGATACCGCCACCGGTGCCGCCCATGGTGAAGGACGGACGGATGATGCACGGGAAGCCCAGAGTCTCGAGGACCGCGTTGGCTTCTTCCATGCTGTGGGCGATACCGGAGCGCGGGCACGCCAGGCCGATGGACTTCATGGCCTTGTCGAAACGCGAACGGTCTTCAGCCTTGTCGATGGTGTCGGCATTGGCACCGATCATCTCTACGCCAAACTTTTCCAGGACGCCTTCGCGCTCCAGGTCCAGGGCGCAGTTCAGAGCGGTCTGGCCGCCCATGGTTGGCAGCAGTGCGTCTGGACGCTCTTTCTCGATGATCTTGGCAACGGTCTGCCACTTGATCGGCTCGATGTAGGTGGCGTCGGCCATGGCCGGGTCGGTCATGATGGTGGCTGGGTTAGAGTTCACCAAGATGACGCGGTAGCCCTCTTCGCGCAGGGCTTTACAGGCCTGGGCGCCGGAGTAGTCGAATTCGCAGGCCTGGCCGATCACGATCGGGCCAGCGCCGAGAATCAGGATGCTTTTTATGTCTGTACGTTTTGGCATGGGTTTGTCACTCAAATCCGCAGGTCAGTCGGCAAGCCGTCTTGAACAATCTTTGAAGAGCCTGCAGGGGCCACCGAGGTTCGGGGCCGCCTGCTAGCCACTCAGTTAGCGTCGCTTGGCCATCTCATTGATGAAACGGTCGAACAGCGGTGCTACGTCGTTCGGGCCCGGGCTGGCTTCAGGGTGGCCCTGGAAGCTGAACGCGCTCTTGTCGGTGCGCTCGATGCCCTGCAGGGAGCCGTCGAACAGCGACTTGTGAATGGCGCGCACGTTGCTCGGCAAGGTCGCTTCATCCACCGCAAAACCGTGGTTTTGGCTGGTGATCATCACAACGCCGGTGTCCAGGTCTTGCACAGGGTGGTTGGCGCCATGGTGGCCGTGGCCCATTTTCAGGGTCTTGGCACCCGAGGCCAGGGCCAGCAGCTGGTGACCAAGACAAATGCCGAATACCGGAATCTCGGTTTCCAGCACTTCCTTGATCGCCTGGATGGCGTAGTCGCAAGGCTCAGGGTCACCCGGGCCGTTGGACAAGAACACGCCATCCGGTTGCAGTGCCAGCACATCGCTGGCCGGGGTTTGCGCCGGCACTACAGTAACGCGACAGCCGCGCTCTACCAGCATGCGCAGAATGTTGTACTTAACGCCGTAGTCATAGGCCACAACGTGGTACGGCAAGTCAGCGGCTTCGATGGTCGCGTGGCTGTCGGTCTTCAAGTCCCAGACAGTGGAGCGCCACTCGTACTTCTCTTTGACGCTGACGACTTTCGCCAGGTCCATGCCTTTCAGGCCAGGGAAACCCTGGGCTGCAGCGATAGCCGCCGCTTCGGAAATATCGTCGCCAACCATGATGCAGCCGTTCTGCGAGCCTTTTTCACGCAGGATGCGTGTCAGGCGGCGCGTATCGATACCGGCGATCGCCACAACGTTGTTGGCTTTCAGGTAATCGGACAGCGACATCGTGTTACGCCAGTTGCTCGCAACCAATGGCAGGTCACGAATGACCAGGCCAGCCGACCAGACACGATCAGACTCGACGTCTTCCGGTGTAGTACCGGTGTTGCCGATGTGCGGATAGGTCAGGGTAACGATCTGTTGGGCGTAGGAAGGATCGGTAAGGATTTCCTGATAGCCGGTCATGGCGGTGTTAAACACCACCTCTCCAACGGTTTGACCGTCGGCTCCAATGGCTTCGCCGCGAAAAATGCTGCCATCAGCAAGGGCGAGTATGGCTGGCTTAGTCAAGAAGACCTCCCGTAAATAAAGCCTGAAAGGGCGATCGCAGGTTGTAAAAAAGCGGAGTGACGTATGGACACGTCACCCCGCTTGTTCACTGAATTATTCTGCGCGCTTTTAGTGGACACACTAAAGCTGTAGCTTACAGAAAAAGGCTTTTTTGGTCCACCGCTAAAGAGCCTTAAAGGCAGGGGAATGCGACAGGACGTCGCTTAGCGGGTAAAAACGGGGCCTTAGGATAAGCCTGAGACCCCGATTTAGCTACTGATTAGTGCAGATCAAGCACGTCGCGCATGTCATACAGACCCGGCTCGCGACCTTCCAACCAGAGCGCAGCACGTACCGCACCCTTGGCAAACGTCATGCGACTGGACGCTTTGTGCGTGATTTCCAAGCGCTCACCCTCGGTGGCAAACAGCACGGTGTGATCACCCACCACATCGCCACCACGAACGGTCGCAAAGCCAATAGTGTCACGTGCGCGCTCACCGGTATGACCCTCGCGACCATACACAGCCACTTTCGACAAATCTCGACCCAGCGCATCGGCAATCGCCTCACCCATGCGCAACGCAGTACCCGACGGCGCGTCGATCTTGTGACGATGATGGGTCTCGATGATTTCGATATCCGCCTCATCACCTAACACGCGCGCAGCCAGATCCAGCAACTTGAGCGACAGGTTCACACCGACACTGAAGTTGGCAGCAAAGACCACAGGGATATCCTTGCCCGCCTCCACCAGCAATTGCTTCTGCTCAGCCGTCAAACCGGTAGTACCAATCACCATGGCCTTGCCTGCCTTGCGGCAAAACGCCAGGTTTTTCAGCATCACGTCCGGCAGGGTGAAGTCGATCAGCACATCGAACTCGTCAGCGACCTGCTCCAGACTGCCAGACAACGAAACGCCGATACGCCCCAGCGAAGCCAGCTCACCAGCATCTGCACCGATCAGCGTGCTACCCGGACGCACAATTGCTGCCGTCAGCCCGGAGGCCGGCGAGCGCTGCTGCACTGCTTCAACCAGGGTTTTACCCATGCGCCCTGCAGCGCCCATCACGGCTATACGTCGCATACTCATCCCTTACAGGTCGCCGAAAAAGCGCTTCACGCCATCGAAAAAGCCCGTGGTCTTTGGCGAGTGCGAGTCATCACCCTCCAACGAGCTGCGGAATTCTTCAAGCAGCTCACGCTGGCGGCGATTCAGGTTGACCGGTGTTTCTACCGCCACACGACACATCAGGTCGCCAGCACCACCACCGCGCACTGGCGCAACGCCTTTGCCACGGATACGGAACTGCTTGCCGGTCTGGGTACCCTCAGGAATCTTGAGCTTCACCCGACCATCAAGAGTCGGAATCTCCAGCTCGCCACCCAGGGCCGCATCGACAAAGCTGATAGGCACTTCGCAGAACAGATGCTTGCCGTCACGCTGGAAGATCGAGTGCTCACGCACATTGATCACCACGTACAGGTCGCCGGTAGGACCACCTTGCGTACCCGCCTCGCCTTCGCCCGACAGACGAATGCGGTCGCCAGTATCAACACCCGCCGGCACTTTCACCGAAAGAGTCTTGTACTCTTCGACGCGGCCTTCGCCGTGGCAGGAGTCGCACGGATCGGAAATGATCTTGCCCTGGCCATGGCAACGCGGGCAGGTCTGCTGCACCGAGAAGAAGCCCTGCTGCATACGCACTTGGCCGATACCGCCACACGTAGGGCATGTAATCGGCGAGGAACCTTTCTTGGCCCCCGAACCATCGCACGGCTTGCAGTTCACCAGCGTCGGTACACGGATATTGACGCTAGTGCCGCGCACGGCCTCTTCCAGGTTCAGCTCCAGGGTGTAGCGCAGATCACTGCCACGCTGGGCACCACCACGCTGACCACCACGGCCACCGCCGAAGAAGTCGCTGAATACATCACCGAAGATATCGGAGAAGTTCTGACCACCAAAACCAGCACCGCCGCCACCCATGCTCGGGTCGACACCGGCATGGCCATACTGGTCGTAGGCCGCACGCTTATTGGGATCAGACAGGCATTCGTAGGCCTCGTTGGCCTCTTTGAACAACTCTTCGGATTCTTTGCTATCCGGATTACGGTCCGGGTGGTGCTTCATCGCCAGGCGGCGATAAGCCTTCTTCAGGTCCGCCTCGCTGGAGCTGCGCTCCACACCCAATACTACGTAATAGTCACGCTTTGCCATAAGTCTTTGCACTCTTAAGGACGTTCAGCCAGACCCTCCTGAGCCTTGCCAAACTCGTTGAGCCCCAATACAGGCCCGGACCCAACTCACGTCAATTCAACGATCCTGGTCGTTACTACTTTTAGCCGAGACCCAGCCAAAAAACGCGGTATATATCGCTCAGGAAGCAGGAGCTTTCCCAATCACACCGCCAGCACCCGACAGCTGTCGCATGCTGTAAAAATTCGCATACCCCAGACACGCCAACGCGGGAGCAAGCTCCCGCGCGGCGACATCCTACCAGTCACCGCTTGATAGCGGTCAACCGGGCGACCAACTTACTTCTGGTCTTTGACTTCTTCGAACTCGGCATCGACAACATCGTCGTGCTTGGCTTCAGGCTCTGCTTGCTGTGCAGCACCTTCAGCCGGCTGGCCTTGTTCGGCGTACATTTTCTGAGCAACCGGCGCGGAGACTTTGGACAGCTCCTCAACCTTGGCTTCGATAGCAGCCTTGTCGTCGCCTTTGATAGCGGCTTCCAGGGCAACTACGGCAGCTTCGATTGCAGTCTTCTCCTCGGCAGTCACTTTGTCGCCAGCATCAGCGACCATTTTACGTGTCGAGTGAACCAGTGCATCGCCCTGGTTACGCGCGCCGGCCAGCTCAGCAAACTTGGCGTCCGCATCAGCGTTGGCTTCAGCATCACGAATCATCTGTTGAATTTCTTCATCAGACAGACCGGAGTTGGCCTTGATCGTGATTTTCTGCTCTTTGCCGGTAGCCTTGTCTTTCGCGCCTACGTGCAGAATGCCGTTGGCGTCGATGTCGAAGGTCACTTCGATTTGTGGCACGCCACGTGGTGCTGGTGGAATCTCGGCCAGGTCGAACTTGCCCAGGGACTTGTTCTGAGCAGCCTGCTTACGCTCACCTTGCAGCACGTGAATGGTCACAGCGCCTTGGTTGTCGTCGGCAGTCGAGAACACTTGCGATTTCTTGGTAGGAATCGTGGTGTTTTTCTCGATCAGCGCAGTCATCACGCCACCCATGGTTTCGATACCCAGGGTCAGCGGGCTAACGTCCAGCAGCAACACGTCTTTCACGTCACCGGCCAGTACCGCGCCCTGGATAGCAGCACCCATGGCAACAGCTTCGTCCGGGTTCACGTCTTTACGTGCTTCTTTACCGAAGAACTCGGTTACCAACTTCTGAACCAGTGGCATACGGGTCTGACCGCCCACCAGGATCACGTCGTTGATAGCACCCACGTCGATACCGGAATCTTTCAACGCGATGCGGCAAGGTTCGATGGTGCGTTGAACCAGGTCTTCAACCAGCGCTTCCAGCTTGGCGCGCGAGATCTTCACGTTCAAGTGCTTAGGACCGGTAGCGTCTGCAGTGATGTACGGCAGGTTCACGTCGGTCGACTGAGCAGAAGACAGCTCGATCTTCGCCTTTTCAGCAGCTTCTTTCAGACGCTGCATCGCCAGCGGGTCACCTTTGAGGTTCATGCCGCTTTCTTTCTTGAATTCGTCAACGAGGTAATCGATCAGACGAATGTCGAAGTCTTCACCACCCAGGAAGGTGTCACCGTTGGTGGCCAACACTTCAAACTGGTGCTCGCCGTCAACTTCAGCGATCTCGATCACGGAGACGTCGAAAGTACCGCCACCCAGGTCATAAACGATCACAGTGTGGTCGCCTTTGGCCTTGTCCATACCGTAAGCCAGAGCGGCTGCGGTTGGCTCGTTGATGATACGTTTTACGTCCAGGCCCGCGATGCGGCCGGCGTCTTTGGTCGCCTGACGCTGGCTGTCGTTGAAGTAGGCCGGAACGGTGATGACCGCTTCAGTCACTGCTTCACCGAGGTAGTCTTCGGCAGTTTTTTTCATCTTTTTCAAGATTTCAGCCGAGATTTGCGGCGGCGACATTTTCTGGCCGTTTACTTCAACCCAGGCGTCACCGTTGTCAGCCTTGGCAATTTTGTAAGGGACCATCTTGATGTCTTTCTGCACGACTTCTTCGTCGAACTTACGACCGATCAGACGCTTAACCGCGTACAGGGTGTTATGCGGGTTGGTGACAGCCTGACGCTTGGCCGACTGACCAACAAGGATTTCACCGTCGTTGGCGTAAGCAATGATCGACGGAGTGGTACGTGCGCCTTCGGCGTTTTCGATTACTTTTGCAACGCCGTTTTCCAGCACGGAGACACAGGAGTTGGTGGTCCCCAGGTCGATACCGATAATTTTGCCCATGATTTACTCTCCCGAAACTTGAATTTGGTTGCCGCAGCAGTGGTGGCTAACTGCGGTAGCACTTAAACGCTTGACTTATAGATGGGGCCGCTAAGGCTTATTTCAAGCCTGCTCATCAATAGATGGCGAAACAGGTGCAGGAGCCTTGCTCACCACCACCATCGCCGGACGCAGCAAGCGACCGTTCAACTGATAACCTTTCTGGAACACCTTCAATACACTGTTCGGCTCAAGATCATGGCTTTCCTGCATGGCCATGGCTTGATGATGCTCGGCATTGAAAGGCTCGCCGCCTTGCGGGTCGATAGCTTCCAACTGATAACGCTTCAGGGTGTCCTGGAACATTTTCAGGGTCAGTTCGATCCCTTCGCGCATTGGACGGATGTTTTCGTCGTCCGGATTGGACAATTCAAGGCCACGCTCAAGGCTGTCGATGATCGGCAGCAGATCGTTGGCGAATTTTTCCAGCGCAAACTTGTGAGCTTTTTCTACATCCTGCTCGGCACGACGGCGGACGTTCTGCAGATCGGCGGCAACACGCAAAGACTGGTCCTGCGCAGCAGCCAATTGCTCTTCGAGCACTTGCACACGAGTTGCCAGCTCATCACCGGCAGCCGAATTGGCGTTTGGAGTTTGCGTATCCTGCGTCTGTTCGTCAGCCATAGTTTTCTCCTTTCAAAATCATGCGCGAACTCAACTCGCGCTTCTGTTCCGGTATATGGGGCCACAATTTCCAGGTTCAAGAGCGCAGGGGTTACCAAAAGTCTTTCGAGTGGGGCGGGTCAATTCCTTCGCACCCATTCCACATCGCGCTAAGAACGTCGGGCAATCAAGCAAATCGAGCTAAGCGTCAGGATTGTCAGCCCCGAACAAAACACTGTATAAATAACCAGACCTAAAGCCTGGGAGCGCCCGTCATGCTCGTGCACCTGTCCGTACATAACTACGCCATCGTTGAACATCTGGACCTTGAACTGGATCGCGGGATGAGCGTAATCACAGGCGAGACCGGTGCCGGCAAGTCGATAATGCTTGACGCTTTGGGCCTCACCCTGGGTGACCGCGCCGACAGCGGCGTTGTGCGTCCTGGCGCGGACAAGGCCGATATCCTGGCCACCTTTGACCTGGCAGACATTCCCGAAGCCGAAGCCTGGTTGGCCGAGCGCGACCTTAATAACGATGGTCCCTGCATCCTGCGTCGGGTAATCACCGCCGAAGGACGCTCCCGCGGCTATATCAACGGTACGCCCTGCCCCCTCGGCGACCTGAAAGCCCTGGGCGAGCTGCTGATTGATATCCACAGCCAGCACGAGCATCAATCCCTACTGAAAACCGACACCCACCGCCGCCTGCTCGACGAGTATGCCGGCGCCACCGACCTTGCCCGACAAGTACAGCTGGCTGCACAGCGCTGGCGCCAAACCCGCCAGGAACTGGAGCGCCTCTCCAACTCCGGTGACGAACAGCGCGCTCGCCATCAACTACTCAGCTATCAACTTGAAGAACTGGAAAGCCTTGGCCTGGGCGAGACCGAGCTGGAACAGCTTGAGCAGGAACACAAGAACCTGACCAACGCCGAAACCCTGCTGGGCATCTGCCGCCAAGTTGTCGAGCAATGCAGTGAAAGCGATTCCGGCAATGTTCTTAATGCACTGACCGCCAGCCTCAATCGCCTGTCCAGCGTGAACAGCGCCTCTGGCTCACTGAGCGAAGCAACCACCCTGTTGACCAGCGCACAGATCCAGGTAGAAGAAGCCGTGGGAGAGTTGAATCGCTTCCTGGATCATTTCGACGCTGACCCAGCGCGACTGCAGGAAATCGAAGAACGCTTGGACACTATTTATACCCTGGCGCGCAAACATCGAATTCAGCCGACCGAAGTGGCAACCCTGCAGCAGAAACTGCTGGATGAAGTCGAAACCCTGAATGCAAATGACGAGTCCATCGAGCGACTTGGCGATGAGCTCGCCTCCTTCGCACGCCACTATCAAGAAAAAGCACGTGAGCTGAGTGACTTGCGACAGCAGGCAGCCACTGGCCTGGCCAGCGCGGTGGAACTGGAGATCCAGCGGCTGGGCATGCCAGGCGGGCGCTTCACCATTGAGTTGCGCGCCAACACCAGCAATGAACTGCAACCTCATGGCCTGGAACAGGTTGAGCTACTGGTCAGTGCCAACCCCGGGCAACCGCTCAAGGCACTGGCAAAAGTGGCGTCTGGCGGCGAGCTGTCGCGGATCAGCCTCGCGATTCAGGTGATTACCGCACAAACCTCGCGAGTACCAACGCTGGTATTCGACGAAGTGGATGTGGGAATCGGCGGGCCTACAGCAGAAATTGTTGGCCAACTGTTGCGGCGCCTTGGAGATCGGGGGCAGGTGCTGACGGTGACCCACTTGCCACAAGTGGCAGCCCAAGGGCATCAGCATCTATTTGTACACAAGGTACGCGGCAGCGATGCGACACACACAGCCGTTTCCAAGCTGAACAAGTCGGAACGCGTAGAAGAAGTGGCGCGAATGCTCGGGGGCATCGACTTGACTAAGGAGTCCCTGGCACACGCGAAAAAAATGGTCGTCGCGACAAAGGCCTGAACTGAAAATTTTCCCTTTATAAAAAGCACGAAGGCGACCCTAAGGTCGCCTTCGATCGTTCTGCAGAGCGAATCTGCATCGCTTTTTACTTTTTCTTACGGATGTACAACACAAGATTGTGGTCAACCAAATCGAACCCATGCTCCTCAGCAATCTTGTGCTGGAGACGTTCGATTTCTGGACTGGTGAACTCGATAACCTCGTTGGTATCCAGGTCAACCATGTGGTCGTGATGACCACCGTCAGCCAATTCGAACACCGCATGACCGCCGTCGAAATTATGACGAACCACCAGCCCTGCGGCTTCAAACTGGGTCAGCACACGGTAAACCGTGGCCAGGCCAACGTCCTCGTTAGACTCCATCAGCGCCTTGTAGACATCCTCGGCACTCATGTGGCGCTGCTCAGCAGAATCGAGCATTTGTAGAATCTTGACTCGTGGCAGAGTCACTTTAAGACCGGCTTTGCGTAGTTCGCTATTTTCAACCATGGTTAGCTTTCTCGCGGATGCTGCTTCGCAGCTTCTCTTAATACGGGTATGATCGGCGTTTACGTTGTCCCAGCCAAGATAGTGGAAGTCGCCCACCGATGCAAAACACCAAGCTCTTGCTAACCAGTTTCACCTTTGTGGGACTGCTCGCACTCGCCGGTTGTTCATTCCCCGGGGTTTACAAAATCGACATCCAGCAGGGCAATGTCGTCACGCAGGACATGATAGACCAGTTACGCCCGGGAATGACCCGACGGCAAGTACGGTTTATCATGGGCAACCCCCTGCTGACCGACACTTTCCATGCTGATCGCTGGGATTATCTCTACAGCATCCAGCCTGGTGGCGGTGAACGCCAGCAGGAGCGCGTCAGCGTCATTTTCAATGGCAATGACCAGCTTGTGAGCCTTTCCGGCGATTTCATGCCCGGCGTGAGCCGTGATGAAGCCTTGCTTGGCAAGGACAACGGTACCAACGTGACTGCGCCAGCGCAGGAAGCCGAGAAACCGAAGTCCGAAGTGCCAGCCAAGCCTGGCTCGCTGCTCGACAAGATCCAGAAAGACGTCGATGGCGTGCAGACTGTCCCAGTCCCGACGCCACAGCCTCTGGACACCAGCCCGCAATAAGTTTGCGGCGCCCAACAAAAAGCCCGGCATGCCGGGCTTTTTGCTATTTGCTGGTTGGCAAACTCACGAGTTCCGCTGTTTGGCCAAGGCCGCTTTGGCGGCACGCAGCCGGCGCACCTCTTTAGGGTCGACCAGCAAGGGGCGGTAGATCTCGATACGATCACCCGCCTGCACAACCCGCAGCTCCGCGTCCGCGACCACCTTGCCGAATATACCCAAGGGACAATCCGCCAGATTCAGCTCAGGAAACTGTGCTGCGATCCCCGACGCCTGCGCCGCTGCCCGCAAGCCAGTTCCCTCAGGCACCGTCACCGCCAGCAAAACCTGACGATCCACGGCCGCATACACCACTTCAATCTCAACCATGCAGTTGCTTGGCTCGCTGGCAGAACGCATCCACCAACGTATTGGCGGCCTGGTTGAACAAAGGCCCCAACGTCGCTCGCACAATCGGGCCAGCGTAATCAAATGACAGGTCCAGGCTGATCTTGCAGGCCTTGTCGGTCAGCGCCTTGAACACCCACACCCCATGCAGTTGGGTGAACGGCCCTTCCTGCAGATTCATCTCAATGGATTTACCCGGCACCAGCACATTTCGCGTAACAAAGTGCTGGCTCAAGCCACCCTTCGCTACGCCAACGCTGGCGACCATGTGCTCATCACTGCTTTCCAGCACCTCGGCCGTTGAGCACCAAGGCAGGAATTCCGGGTAACGCGCCACGTCGTTGACCAGGTCATAGAGCGCCTGTGACGGATAAGGCAGCAGCGCCGAACGTTGAATATGCGTCGTCATGTGTGCGTCATTTCCACTGCGGAGGCAAACATCGCGAAAGAACAGCCCGATCCGCGAAAGAAAAAAACCAAAGAATTGCCTGTATTGTCCGGGATTCATCCAACACGCTCAAGCACGCAGGTTGACCGTAGCCGACACGCTCGCAACTCCCTATAATGCCGCCCCTATGGCTAAACAAAAGAAACACCCCACAGGGACCATCGCGCAAAATAAAAAGGCGCGACACGATTACTTCATCGAACATCGTTTCGAGGCTGGTCTGGTCCTGGCCGGCTGGGAAGTAAAGAGTCTGCGTGCCAGCAAGCTGCAGCTGGTCGACAGTTATGTGCTGCTCAAGGATGGCGAGGCATGGCTGCTCGGCAGTCATATCACTCCGCTGACCACCGCAAGCACACACGTGATTGCCGACCCGGTGCGCACGCGCAAGCTGCTGCTCAATGCCCGCGAAATCGACAAGCTCGCCGCCGCAGTACAGCAGAAAGGCTATGCCTGCGTCTGCCTGTCCTGGTATTGGAGCAAGCATTTGGTCAAGTGCGAGATCGCCTTGGGTAAGGGCAAGAAGGAATACGACAAGCGCGATACCGAGCGCGAGCGCGATTCCAATCGCGAACTGCACCGCGCAGTGCGCAACAAGGGCAAGGAAGAGTAATCCTTGTAGCGATGTAGCCTTGGGCAAGGCCCCTGGCTACATTCCCTTACGCCGCTCGGCACGCGCCACGCGCTGCACCTCTTGGCGCACCTCCTCCAACACTTCCTGCACATACAGCAAATGACGCGTAGACACCTCACGCGCCTGCTCTGCCCGCCCCTCGATAATAGCCAGGTACAAATCCCGGTGCTGACTGATCAGCATGTCGCGGGTTTCCGTACGTTGCTGGTACATGCCGCCAATGTTGGTCACCACATTACGTTTGAGCAGGTCGAACAAACCACGAATGGTGTGCAGCAACACGGCGTTATGACTTGCCTCGGCAATCGCCAAGTGAAAACTCGCATCCGCCGCGCCCTCCTCCGCTCGACTCACTTCATCAGCCCGGGCATAGCAATCCTGCAACACCTCAAACGCAGCCTTCAGCCGTTCACGGTCAACTTCGGTGGCACGCAACGCTGCGTAATAGGCACAAGATGCTTCCAGGGTCTGACGAAATTCCAGCAAGTCACGCTGAGCCTCCGAGTTATTTTCCAAAAGGTGCAACAGCGGATCACTGAAGGTTGAACCCAGGGACTCGGCGACATAATTACCCCCACCCTGACGACTCACCAGCAATCCCTTGGCCGCCAGCTTTTGGATCGCCTCCCGCAACGACGGGCGCGACACACCAAACTGCTCGGCCAACGCCCGTTCGGCAGGCAAACGCTCACCTGACTTCAGCGTGCCCTCAAGGATCATGCCCTCAAGCTGCTCGACAATATCGTCAGACAAACGGCGCTGACGCACCTGATCAAACCCCATAACTCACTCTCCACCATCCCGACCACTCGCCGGGCCCTCTATTCTCGCCTATCGCAGCCCTTGCGACACCTATCAGAACACGCTCGTTTTGTCCGATCAGCAGCGCCTATCAACAGCCCTACGACGAAAGTTTCTCGGGCGGCAAATTGACACACCCACCCGAAGGCTTTTAACCTAGCCCACAGCGATTGTAAATTGGTCTTACCAATTATCCAAGTCGACTACGAAGTGCCTGACCAACAACAATTAGGGGCCACCCCATATGCAAACCTGGCAACAGCTCTACAGCCCACTCGGCAGCCTCGGCCTGTCCGCATTGGCCGCCGTAATCCCGATCGTGTTTTTCTTCCTGGCCCTGGCCGTGTTTCGCCTCAAAGGCCACGTGGCCGGCAGCATCACGTTGGCGCTGTCGATTCTGGTAGCGATTTTCGCTTTCCAAATGCCAGTGGACATGGCGCTGGCTGCCGCCGGTTACGGCTTTGCTTATGGCCTGTGGCCTATCGCATGGATCATCGTCGCAGCCGTGTTCCTCTACAAGTTGACCGTCAAGAGCGGTCAGTTCGAGATTATCCGTAGCTCCGTCCTCTCGATCACTGACGACCAGCGCCTGCAAGTACTGCTGATCGGCTTCTGCTTCGGCGCATTCCTGGAGGGCGCAGCAGGCTTCGGCGCACCTGTGGCGATCACCGCGGCGTTGCTGGTAGGCCTGGGCTTCAACCCGCTGTACGCCGCAGGCCTGTGCCTGATTGCCAACACCGCCCCGGTTGCTTTCGGCGCCCTGGGGATCCCGATCATCGTCGCCGGCCAAGTCACTGGCATCGACGCGTTCAAGATCGGCGCCATGACTGGCCGTCAGCTACCACTACTGTCGTTGTTCGTACCGTTCTGGCTGGTGTTCATGATGGACGGTCTACGCGGCGTGCGTGAAACCTGGCCAGCCGCGCTGGTAGCGGGCCTGAGCTTTGCCATCACCCAATACTTCACCTCCAACTTCATCGGCCCAGAGTTGCCGGACATCACCTCGGCCCTGGCCAGCCTGATCTCCCTGACCCTGTTCCTGAAAATCTGGCAGCCCAAGCGCACCGCAGGTGCACAGATCGCCGGCGCAAGCTCCAGCGCAGCGATCACTGCCAGCGCCGGCGGCTTTGGCCTGCCACGCAGCACCGTTGCATCGCCGTATAGCCTGCTACAGATTTTCAAGGCCTGGTCGCCGTTCCTGATCCTCACCGTGCTGGTGACGATCTGGACCCTCAAGCCGTTCAAGGCGATGTTTGCCGCCGGCGGCTCGATGTACAGCTGGGTGTTCAACTTCGCGATCCCGCATCTGGATCAGCTGGTGATCAAAGTCGCGCCGATCGTGACCAACCCAACCGCCATCCCGGCCGTGTTCAAGCTGGACCCGATTTCGGCAACCGGCACCGCGATTTTCTTCTCCGCGCTGATTTCTATGCTCGTGTTGAAGATCAACATCAAAACTGGTCTGACCACTTTAAAAGAAACCTTCTACGAGCTGCGCTGGCCAATCCTGTCCATCGGCATGGTGCTGGCGTTTGCGTTCGTCACCAACTATTCCGGCATGTCCTCGACCATGGCCCTGGTATTGGCCGGCACTGGCGCTGCCTTCCCATTCTTCTCGCCTTTCCTCGGCTGGCTGGGGGTTTTCCTGACAGGCTCCGACACCTCGTCCAACGCCCTGTTCAGCTCGCTGCAAGCCACTACTGCGCATCAGATCGGCGTAAACGACACCCTCCTGGTTGCTGCAAACACCAGCGGCGGCGTCACCGGCAAGATGATCTCGCCGCAATCGATCGCCGTGGCGTGCGCCGCAACCGGCCTGGTGGGCAAGGAATCCGACCTGTTCCGTTTCACCCTCAAGCACAGCTTGTTCTTCGCCACCATCGTGGGGCTGATCACCCTGGCCCAGGCTTACTGGTTCACCGGTATGCTGGTGCACTGAGACCTGCACGTAATAGGGTAAGAATCGACGCCGGACATCCACGCCGGCGTCAGCTATTTCTGGAGGACCGATGAGCCTGCCTGCTGCTTTTCTGAGCGATGTCGCACACCTGATCCCAAAAGATCGACGCTTCGACGACCCACTTTCCACACTCGCATTCGGCACCGATGCCAGTTTTTACCGACTGATCCCACAGCTGGTGATCCGTGTAGAGTCAGAAGACGAAGTGGTGTCATTGCTGCAACTGGCCCAACGCGACCACGTGCCGGTGACCTTTCGCGCTGCCGGCACCAGCCTTTCCGGGCAGGCGATCAGCGACTCGGTGCTGATCGTGCTGGGGGACAACTGGAACGGTCGCGAGATTCGGGACCAGGGCACACAGATTCGCCTGCAGCCCGGGGTAATCGGTGCCCAGGCCAACGCCTGGCTGGCACCGTTCGGACGCAAGATCGGGCCGGACCCTGCGTCAATCAATGCCTGCAAAATCGGCGGCATTGTCGCCAACAACGCCAGCGGCATGTGCTGTGGCACGGCGCAAAATACCTACCACACCTTGGCAGGCATCCGTCTTGTACTGGCTGATGGCAGCCGCCTGGACACGGAGGATGCAGCCAGCGTCAACGCGTTTCGCCAGCAGCACGGCGCACTGCTTGATCGGCTTGCAACACTCGGGCGTGAGACGCGGGCGAATACCGAATTGGCAGCAAGAATCCGCCACAAATATCGCCTGAAAAATACCACCGGCCTGTCACTCAACGCCCTGGTGGATTTCGATGAGCCATTGGATATCCTCAGTCACCTGCTCGTGGGTTCCGAAGGCACCCTGGGGTTTATCAGTGCGGTCACCTACGACACCGTGGTCGACCACCCCAACAAAGCGTCAGCGCTGATCGTATTCCCGGATGTGGAAACCTGCTGCAATGCAGTCACCTTACTGAAAACCCAGCCGGTCTCTGCGGTTGAATTGCTGGACCGGCGCAGCATGCGTTCGGTACAGGACAAACCGGGCATGCCCGCATTCGTACAACACCTATCGGAAAATGCCTGCGCACTGCTGATCGAATCCCGCGCGGCATCGCCTTCGTTGCTGCATGAGCAATTGGCGCTGATCATGGAATCCCTGGCCCGTTTCCCCGTGGAGAAACAGGTCGACTTCACCGAAGACCCCGTCGAGAACGCCCGCCTGTGGGCGATCCGCAAAGACACCTTTCCCGCCGTCGGCGCCGTGCGAAAAACCGGCACTACGGTGATCATCGAAGACGTTACCTTTCCAGTCGAACAATTGGCCATCGGCGTAAACCGCCTGATCGAACTGTTCGACAAACATCATTACGACGAAGCCATCCTTTTCGGACACGCGCTGGAAGGCAATCTGCACTTCGTGTTCACACAAGGCTTCAACAGTGCGGAAGAAGTCGCACGCTACCAGGCGTTCATGGACGACGTGGCGCAATTGGTGGCGGTAGAGTTTGGCGGCTCGCTGAAGGCTGAACACGGCACCGGTCGTAATATGGCGCCGTTCGTCGAGCTGGAGTGGGGCAGCGATGCCTATCAACTCATGTGGCAACTTAAGCGCCTGCTGGACCCCAACGGCATTCTCAACCCGGACGTGGTGCTCAGCGAAGACCCACAAATTCACCTCAAGCACCTCAAACCTCTGCCCGCGGCCGACGAGCTTGTGGATAAGTGCATCGAGTGCGGGTTCTGCGAACCGGTGTGCCCGTCCAAAGGGCTGACGCTTAGCCCGCGCCAACGCATCGTGATCTGGCGTGATATCCAGGCCAAGAAGCGTGCAGGCATCGACACTACCGAATTGGAAGCCGCCTATCACTATCAAGGCATCGACACCTGCGCAGCCACCGGCCTCTGCGCGCAACGCTGCCCCGTAGGAATTAATACCGGCGACCTGGTGAAAAAGCTGCGCAGCCGCGATGCCAACCGTACGAAAACCGCTGAATGGCTCGCCGACCATTTCGCTACCGCACTGCAAGGCGCGCGCTTTACCCTGCATGTCGCCAACGGTGCACGCATGCTGCTGGGTGCACCACGCTTGGCAAAGCTTTCAGCCAGCGTGACCAAGCTGTCCAACGGGCAAATCCCTCAGTGGACCAACGCCATGCCTCAGCCGGAAAAAGCCATCCGTTTCAGCCCGGCAGTGGCCGATGAGCGTCCCCGCGTCGTCTACTTGGCGGCCTGCGTCTCACGCGCCATGGGCCCAGCGGCAGGTGATAAAGAGCAGATGTCGCTGTACGAAAAAACCCGTGGTCTGTTGGAAAAAGCCGGTTACCAAGTAGTGTCACCCGACAACCAGGACAGCCTCTGCTGCGGCCAGCCATTCGCGTCCAAAGGTTATGCCGAACAAGCCGAACACAAGCGCCAGGAACTCATCGGCGCCCTGCTCCACGCCAGCCGTGGCGGGATCGACCCAATCTATTGCGACACCAGCCCCTGCACCTTGCGGCTTGTCCAGGACATGGGCGAAACGCGCCTGGACCTGTATGACCCCGTGCGTTTCATCCGCACACATTTGATGGATCGCCTGGACTTCACGCCACAGGAAGCCCCCATCGCGGTACACGTCACCTGCAGCACCCAGCACCTGGGAGAAAGCCAGGCCCTGATCGACCTGGCTCGACGTTGCGCCAAAACGGTAGTTATCCCAGAAGGTATTCACTGTTGCGGCTTTGCCGGTGACAAAGGCTTCACCACCCCGGAACTCAACGCCCACTCGCTGCGCACGCTCAAGGATGCGGTGCAATATTGCAGCGAAGGCATCTCCACCAGCCGAACCTGCGAGATAGGCCTTAGCCAACACGGCGGCATTGATTATCACGGCCTGGTGTACCTCGTAGACCGCGTCACCCAAGCCCGCGTCCATTAATTGCGCAAGAAAACAGAACCCTTGCGCGCCAGCGTAGTCATCTGCATAGGCCTCAACGAACGAGGCCCTTCAGTGATGTCGCTGGCAGCCCTTTAACGCCAGTAGCGTCGAGCCCTTTTGCGCAAGGAGATACCCTATGAAGCGTTCCGCTCTTGCTGGCTTGTTCATTACCGCTGCGATGCTGGCCTCCCCCGTTTTCGCGGCTGGCGACCCCGACCTGTGCAAGATCAACCTGGACAAAATCAACAACGGCAAAGCCCTGCTCGCCACCGACACCAGTGGCAAAAGCGGCGAAATAGACACTGCCGTCTCCCAGGCCAAGGCCGCGCATGCCGCAGGCGATGACAAGAAATGCATCGAGATCACTTCCAAGGCCATACAGGACCTGCAGAACAGCGAGAAAGGCGGCCAGTAGCCCCTCGCCCGCTCAAGGCCAACCTTCGGGTTGGCCTTCTGTGACCGTTTGGCGTACACTGCACAGGCTTGTCACTCACTATGAAACAACGAGTTACAAGCACGGGGCCGTTTAGGATTCGACGCCGGTTGCGAAACTTTAGGTGCATGCCGAGTTGGTAACAGAACTCGTAAATCCACTGTTGCAACTTCTTATAGTTGCCAATGACGAAAACTACGGCCAGGAATTCGCTCTCGCTGCGTAAGCAGCCTTAGCCCTGAGCTTCTGGTACCTTCGGGTCCAGCAATCACCAGGGGATGTCTGTAAACCCAAAGTGATTGTCATATAGAACAGAATCGCCGTGCAGTACGTTGTGGACGAATCGGCTAAAACTTACACAACTCGCCCAAAGCACCCTGCCCTTCGGGTCGCTGAGGGTTAACTTAATAGAAACGGCTACGCATGTAGTACCGACAGCGGAGTACTGGCGGACGGGGGTTCAAATCCCCCCGGCTCCACCAAATAAGCACTACAAATCAGGCACTTAGCGATTATCGCAAGTGCCTTTTTTGTGTCCAAAGGGGCTATTTTGGCTCAGGAATGCCAGCTTTATGACAGCGTATAATTCTCACGCTTTCGCCAGATACCTATAGATACATCCTCAAATAGCTCAACGCTTGACCCACATTTGATATCAATCCTGGCCAACAAGAAGACTCCATCAATCCTGAGGCTTAGGGAAACCGCCGAAAAGCCTCACCTGGTTTGCGATTCTCTCTAGTACAGCTTCAACCCCCTCAATCTCCGCAGCAGCCTCCACTTCACAAAGCAGCATCATCGCAACAGGATCAATTCCGAGAATTTTTGCAAGCTTGTCCACTGTAGCGAGGGTAGGCGACGCCTTACCCTTTTCAAGCATTCTGATGTACCGATCCGTAACCGCCGTGTGAAAATCCTCCTGTGAGTAACCATTGGAGGTTCGAAGCCGCTTGAAAACGTTGCCGAAGGTCTGGTCGAAATTCATCAAATGCCCGTACAAAAAACTAGCATTTGAGCGTGCATTTGTTTAGATTGACAGGAAGTATAGTTCCGGTTCGGGTTGCATAACAGAACAGATGTTGGATATTTAGGTCCACAGACATTCTCGCAACCTAACACTTGTCAGTCACAAATGGAGCGAGAAATGAGGAAAGCTATCGACATCGGAATAGCAAAACTAATATCAGATTCTGGCTGCCAAAACTTTACTGGATTCATCGCAAACGCCCATATCAAGGACATTCCAATAGTTGAGGGGGAAATCTGGGATCATGCCGGGGCGGGGGTATCTGACCAGTTCACAGATGGCTGCCGCATTAGGACCTCTGCATTAATTGAGATACATTCTTACGACAGTAGCCTTTGGGTTGTTACCAAAGACGGCAGCCGATACGGAATTCTGTCGTTTGCAGCTTTGGGCTGGATATATTTCATCAATATGTATCGTGCCTACGACCGCCTTGATCCGACCCCGGCCAACACGCCTCGCCTTTTCATGCGCGATTTTCCCGACCAACAGTCTGGGGAAGAGATCACGCCAAGCAAACTACGCGCGGTAAAAATTAAAGCTGAACTGGGAAAACTTGAGAGCCGATTGAAAAAGCCAAAGCCTCTCCGCCCAGAGAAAGATCCTAACGAACTCAAACGGCTAATGGAGCAAGTGGAAGCAACCATAGACACGTTGAAGCGCAATGGAGTAGCTATGAATGGTCATGAGCTGTGAGCCTCCAGCTTTACGCAACCCACTACCGAGTTCCAATTTAGGAAAGTCTTGGGCTAGTGAAAGCTATTGCCTTGAGATGCGGTCGGACAGTGTGGCCAAGCCATCGGCAAGCCTGTCGTGACTGACCTCCCCAAAGAACCGGATGAGCGGCGGAACACATTCGCCGAAGTAATTTGGCTTAAAGCAGAGCACCAACACCAAAAGCAGGAAAGCCTTCGCGTCTGGCGAATCTGGTACATCGCGCTCACTGATGAAGCCCGGTCAGACATAGACGAGCAGCTCAAAGTGTATTGCGAAAAAATTCGTGTGCAATTTGGAAAGTCTGTGCGCTTTAAGCCGCGCAACAAGGGAGAGTGAGCGATTTGATCTGTCCTGCTATGAAGCTCCAAGAACATCATCGTAACGCGGAAATTTTGCGTAACGTAAGATACGTTACGCAAAATTTTCGCGTTACGGTAATGCCGACATTTAAAAGGTTCGGAACTCAAGCCCAATGCGGCATAGTCTTCTCCCACGGAACATAGGGCGGTTCCTCACATGAACTTTCTCACAGAATATGCTCACCGTAGATTGATGTATGCCATGACTACTAGCTTCGAAAAACCTGTAACAGGCTACATAGTCAATGCGCGATTTGAATCATGTTGCTGCATCGGAGCTATTTACCATCACCAGGCGGCACGTGCCGATGGATGGTTATGTGATGGCCGTAGTGTCCGAACGTCAGACGTCGTTCGCCTCGGACGATCAAAGGAACTATGGACGTTTATTACCCATAGCGGTAGTCACTATGTAATTGTGACTTTCGAACAACGAATAGGCCGGACATCATTGAACGTATTTATCAAAATCCTAGCCAGAGGATTTCACATTACTGCGCGTAGAATTCAGTGAGCCAATCGGTCGATACTGAATCATCCTGGGTTTCGCAGACATTCTTAGGTGAGTTCGCAGAACGCGTCCTCATGAACAGCCACTTCGGGTCGATTGCGGTCGGCCGTGACAGACAGCAATTGGCCAAAAGCAGCCTCTCGCTACGGGCAGCCGTCGGCCAGATGCAGCGAGAACACAATGAAATCATGGAGAGAGTTGCCCGCCTACATAAGCAAGGCGATGATCGGCTCCAGCCACCGCCCGCCTCGCCGCTCAACGAGTGTTTATTGCGCTTGAAGGATTCGCTTAAGGCCGGAAAGGTGGATGCGCCTGGCATCGGGATCAAGCTTCTCAGCAGCGTTCCAAATCGCTTCAATCTTTGGCCTCACTGACTTCGCGATCCGCTGACGATCCACTTGGACAAGCCGCCGACCAAGCAGCGTAGTTAATGGTTTGGCAAGATCGACCCAACCATCGTCATTGCTTTCATCATAAATGAAATTTAGTTTTGTACCTGTCATACGACATGCACCGTCGACGGCGACCCCACCATTCTCGTTCCAGATAATGCAGAGGTATTCGTTCTTCTCTGTAGTGTCGAGAGAGTCTGGCCAAGTCTCAAACGACCAGCGCTCGTTGCCCTCGCCCCCCTGCCCGTAGCTCCCATGCTCAATTAGCTCTTCGTCTTCGTGCTGCTTGGCCCGGGCTTCGGCCTCAGGTCCAGGTCTTGAAGTGTAAAGAAGGGCGTAGGCGTTTCGGCCTTCTAGATCGGCCACTGAATAGTTGTCGAAAGCGAACGGCCCCTTCCGGCTGTAATCAGGGCGGGCATCCCGATTCTTCTCATAAGCCTCGATTGCGTCGGCTAGGTCCTGGTCTGTGATTGGCTTGCTGTCGGTCGACAACCAAAGTCGCTCGAACCACTCCTGTGCTGACTCGACTTCCTCTCTGTCGACGGTTTGAATTGCCGCTTCGAGCCAGTGCGCAACTTCAACCCCTTCAAATCCCAACCCATTCGCGGATACGTTTGCTGAGCCGATGATTGCCGAGGTGGGCCCTACCAACAGTTTCGCGTGTAGCCGGTCGCACTGGCGGATCTGGACATGAGCCATTTCCTTTGCTCGATCAACTAGCAGTTTGATCACCGCAGGGTTCGTCCCCCCGCTTTTGAGATTGCAGATGACTCGCAACGGCTTTCCGTCGTCAGGATGGATGGTTGCCTCTGCGCCATCGCCCCAGAATGCAATAGCCACGTCTAACGAAGCTTCTTGGGCGACCATCGCACGAAGAGCCTTTGGGTACTGCTCTGGACCAATAAACATCAAGTACTCCTTTCCTTGCAGTCAGAGGTGCATCATGGGAATCGAGCGACGGACACGTGGTGATTCAGTTCTCAGGCTTGCGTTGCAGCAATCCCACAATGCATTGAGTAGGAAAAAATATGATTCGCGAAATTGAAAATGCGCTGATGGCAGCATTCGATCAAACTTTGTGCAAATATCGCCAAATCCTGAACAACTATTACCCTGCGCATAAAAGCACCGGCTTCACCGAGAGAAACCTGACCAATAATTTCGTCAGGTCGTTGGAGCACGTATTAGGCAAGGACGCATTTGCCTGGTTTGAAGCCCCATTGAGCGCCGAGGAAAAACTGCACCTTGATGCAATCGTTTTTGACCCCACCACGAAAAGCTGCTTTCTCATTGAAGCCAAGAGATTTTCCAACCTCAACAAAAAAATCGCCGAAACCATACATGATATCCAGCGGATGTCATATCAGGCCCATCACGCCACGCTGGAACTAGGACTAGGCGAGTTAAAAATAGAAAACCGGTACGCCATCGTACTGGTCGATATTTGGACAGAGGGTGAAGCAAAACAGGCAACCTTCAACAACTGGCCCGTCTGCTTGGATGACGCATCATTCGACCTGTTCCGTACCGGCGGTTTTGAAAACCTCATGATCGAAAAAGAATGGAAGCGCCACTACAAGATCATGATGGCCGCCAAGAAGCTTTGATCCCCCCCACGTAACGCGATGGGTCAGGCTCAGCGTTGTCGCGCAACGTTCATCATGGAAATGAGTGAAGCTGACTCGTAGATGTACGCTAGACAGCTTAGCAGTTGCACACGCGGCGCCTGCCTGAAGAGCTAGATCCATCCACGCGCCTCCGGTATCCGAGCCCCATAACATCAATGTAGGGAATCATCAGCCGAGCCCCCCTCCGACAACGCCATTCACCCGCTGGCCCTAGGTTTTGCAGGATCAGAGTAAGCTAAGTTTTTTGGGTGCTGATGGCCAGTGTAGCCTTCGGCAGCAGCTACGTGTGTAGGTTGACTGACCGCTTTGGGTCGAAAGCGGCTTTTCGTAAATGGCGGGTATAGGCCGATTTCTGTCAATCATCGCCACCCAGTTAGCTGGTCACATCCCGCGCAAATGACTGGTCGAGCCGAATGCAATGGGTGGTCCAGTCCTTGCAATTACGCAGTGCAAGCGCGGCAAGCTCTCCTTTGCACATGCAAGGCATACTGAGCAAATGTGAACAGTCGTGAAATCCGCAGCAATCCCAAAAAAACACCAATGGAGTAGCAATGAAAAAAGCGGTGGTAGCAAAGGATAAATATGAGTTTTGTGTACTGGACGCCTACTTTGCACCGTATCTAGGCGCGGGCGATGCGACCATTCGCTATGGTGCCTTCATCATCGCGAACGTCGAAACGCCGACCGGGAACAATAAAAGCGCCACGCTTTCCTTCGACCACTACGCAGTTGTCACCGAGCTAAAGGGCTACGGACTGGGCGGCATTGGGCCTCTGCTGTTCGCTAGACACATCGCTAGCGTCTTCCCAAACGTCACAATGCTTGAATTTAATTTGTTTCGCCAAAACCCACAAGACGACCCAATCGCTCTACGCGATGCGCGAGAGCAGCTTTTCTTATCGTTGGGCGCGACGTGCTCGTACCAGAGAATCCCTCAGCCTGGCCCACCTCGATGGATTGTGTCGGTTAGATGGGATAGGCAGAACTGGGCTCACCCGGAACTTTTGGCTGAGCTTGAAAATCGCTTTCACACCCGATATAAGCAGATATTGGACAAGGATGCGAAGAGGGATGAGAAGAGAGATAGGCGGTATAATAACGTAAGATCCTGCGGACTTTTGAAATGGATTAAGGCAAGAGTAAAAGGAGGAAGGGCGTGAGAGCGGCGCCTGCTACACCGTGGCTGGATGCAAACGGTCAAGTTCCAGAAGAAACTAGTGACAGCGAATTTATGTTTCTTGTCTTAAAAGTCGTTCATGTTAGGAGGCTTCTGGCCGATCGCTGCCCGTCCCGAACCGCAGGTGTCAGTTAATAGCAGCCCTTCAGAGCAGCAGTTTAGCTGCTCTTTGAGGCTTAATAACTTTAATTTCCTGGGTTCGCACTTAGGAGGCTGCCCAGCAATCTTGGGTCGAACCAAGTCGTCTTATTTACTGGTATATTCAATCGGCTAGAATCTGGGGTGATTAGCACGCCAGGCTGTAGCGTCCAAGCTGAAAAACCTTCCATAAACTCTTTTAATTTGTGAGATTTTTCTTTTTTGTGTGGAATTATTAAGTAGAACCAGAAGCTATTGATGGCTATCAAGCGAATCATGAAACGACTGGCTAATACCCCATCGTAACCAATATCCGCGCACCTTAAAACTTCCGGTTTAACGGTTTTGCGTATTTCGCCATCCAGGCCGAACTCTATGGAGTCGGTCACAATCAGGAGGCGTAATATAACATCGCTTCGATGAGTACCTTTAGCTATGTAAGTGATAAACTTTTGGTGAGACTTGACTGATTTTTCACTTCCGGATGAGCGAGCTGAATTGAAAGATATTTTCAATAATACCCTTAGCAACATGTTGTAATCGTAGGCTATTTTAGCCTCGCTTCCGGCGCTAATTGTATTCGCAAGATGCGAGTCATATAAAGCCGCTAGATAATCATCCAGCTTGCTTAGAGTGTCATTATTACATTTGGCGCATACATCCTTTATCACAGCTTCGCCTTTGTAAAAAGAATTGGTAATCTTGTTGTAAGTCAAAAAGTCCGGATTTCTTTTTATTAAGGATTTTGGCCAAATATGCTCTTTGGTAAGTTTTTCAAAGCTGGCGCAATAGCTGCAAGATTTCATCTCGATTTCCGTATCTGCGAATAACAATTTAACTTGGAGAAGCATGCTGGCATTTTTAAAAGACAGCCTTCTTGACGTCGTTTGCTTGTAATGAAGAAGTGAAATTTAGATCGTATCATTCGCAGGACTGATTTTGATCTGCCCCTAAATCGGAGGCCAGAAGCAAAATTCTCTATTATATCTGCCCCGAATCGAATGACCCTTACGGTGATAACTCTTGGGGAGCTTTAGTGCTGAAGGTCAGAATAGCGAAGCTACCTACCTAATTCGGATGGCGGTGGCCAATTGAGGTTGAAATTTAAATTGGTGACTCATTCCAGAATCGAACTGGACCCTTCCCCTTCACAAGCGAACTGAACGCAATTCGCTTGTGAAGGGGGACGCTCAACCACTAAGCTTATGAGTCATATTGAGAGAATACGTTCTGCACGAGCGGACTGGATACCAAACGTTACAGAAAGCCATCCCTTACGTGCATTATGAAGGCGTTCACTGGATCGAGGCAACCTCGAAATGGTTGTTGGGACTAAAATTGCTAATCTATCGTCTCCAGGATCCAGATCCTTATCTACAGCTGTAGCGAGGTCTAGGGCAAGTCTCGCGAGATACTTGATATCATGAAAGCTGAGGTCGTCAACTGGGCGAGGAACTGATTTCATTCCGTAAGCAATAGCTGTACTGGTAAGTAAATCTCGGTTATCTAAATAGAATTGCTTTGCCGCAGACTCAGCTTCACCACTAGGATGCGCAATAGAGTTGCGAACTAGCCTGTAGTAATCTAAAGATGTTATTCGTTCCAAACCAAGCCTACTTTCATGAAGCTGCTTGCTAGATCCGGTATTTCGAGCCAACGCCATAAATGGAGTATCACCATCATACTGAACCCACACCTTCCCATGAAGGGCATGAAACTGACTTCGAGTGTCTGAAAAAAACAGATCAATACCGCTGTAAAGGCTTACGATATTAAGTCGAATAGCGCTGCGAAGAACGCGCTCAGATTTGATCCCGCAAAGCTTAACGCCATGTTTCTCCGCTAAGATCTCCCATGGATCAGCCAAACCGAGCCCATCTATAGACGCTGAGACCTCCTGCAATCCCACGTAGGTACCGGCAGCTACAGCTGTTAACTCTCCAACAAACTTTTTGAATGAACGAAACGCAGCGGTTGAGAATGTATCTTTCACGGCGAGAATCTAAATCTGATGATGAAATTATTTAGCGCTTATAACATTACCAGAATGGAATATCTAGCGTGGTGTTTAAGCGTTCGCTATTTTCGTGGGCATGTCTGATCGGCTGATTTCCCGCCTTACGTGATTGGCCGCTTAGGGTCGGATAGCGACGGTTTACTACCGCCGCCAAATCCTCAACAGTCAGCTTTCTTCGGACCTGGGGTCAATCAGAAACACGCCCTTCAGTAATGAACATCCTACTTGGAACACGCATGCCAAAAAGCTTTGACCTTCGCTTGTTTTTCCACTTGCTGATCCGATTGCGGATTTGGCGGTTGAGCGTAGGCCCGAAGCGTTGGATAAGAGTGCTAGGTGTGCCGCCATACGTTTCCAACGAATCGAAGCGGCCATCAACTATTTTCGAAAGCAAAACTGTGTAGCGCCAAAGCTCAACTGAATCTGTCGCAGTACACATCAGGGATGCCCAATGGCGGGACCATTGATGGCGATCCATTGCGTATTTGGCCGCAACGTATGCCTGTTGCAGAAATCCATGTTCGTCTTTCAGCAAATCGATAGTTTCAATTGCCCAGACTTCATCTGGTGAAAGACCTGCCACCATCGTAGCTCGAGCACGATATGCCGGCTCCAGACGACTCCTACGGTCTACGACATAATCCCGGATGAGATTTTCTCGCTGCGCTTCGATAGCAGCCAGAATCTCCATGGCAAGCTCATGATCGTTGTCGATGCTATCGAGGCGAGCGAAGCAGAGTTTTTTAATTTCGTCGCTATCAGCAGCCCTCCAAATGCTAACCGCACCAAGTTTAACTTTATGCAGACCTATCGTCACACACACATCAGGGGAACCAACTCTCAGTCGCTCGAACAAAGTTAGTCCAGCAACCAAATTTCTTTTGGAGATGACCTCGGAAATGAGCGAGGCAATATTGTGCACGTTATTGAAACTCTTGCTGTCCAGCTCTAGGAAATACTTGTACCAGGAGTCGACTAGAGCAGGTGCCACCTTGTCGATTGACAAAATCAACCCGATAGTGATGGACTCAATGATTAGCTGCGCACCTACCTTTACCAGATCACGCTCAAAGCGATCAAAGGCATCTTGGTTCTGCTTTTGACGCTTGTACCAAGCGTCGCTAGTGTCGGCGAACCGCTCCAACTGCTCTCGCAGGCCTTCCTTTTGCGACACTTTTTCGGAAACCTCAACAAACTCAGGCCAGTGGCAACCTCCTATATTTTGCTCAATATGCGGCAGGTTGCTAGTAATCTGAAAAGCTGCGGCGTTGAAAATAGCCGTGTTGAGACGACTTGAAATTGCCATTGCAGCATCAGGTCCGAGCCGCTCAGCGAAGGATTCATAAGCGGAAAGCGCGATCCGATCTAGACACTCTTCGACCGTAATTGAGCCGTACTCCGCAGCCATTACAAGGGCCTGCGATCCATAATATATTTCGGTTTTTTGAGATACAGCATCTAGAGAAGCCGCGCTCCATCCCGACTTCACGAGCCCCACGAGTAGCCTTGGATCAGCAGCCGCCTGGATGAGGGACAGCGCAGATAGACGGACATGATCGTGCTCCGATGCGAGCAGAGTGATTACCGTCTGCCTAGTTTGAGCGCTGAGAGTGGTACCCGAGTTTTCAGCGAAACAAAGAATTCGAAATTGAATGACCTGATTAGCTTCCTGCACGGCCTTGTCGAGCGCGCGCTCCAATGTGGTTTCTTTTATTGGTAGGAATAGATCGCATAGATCCCGAAGAATGGTTTTGTCTTTCGGATGACTCAGTAACGCAGTGAATTGCTCATCTCCAGTCATATGAGCAAACGCAACAAAAAGAGCATGTTGCGCAGTAACCCAAGCCTCATTGTTCTCATCTTCGTCGGCATCCAGTGCCGCCTGAGCAATCTCCGCCGCTTTTTCGACGTAAGATTTCGCAACGCGATCTTCCAAGCCAACGGTATGGCTTTCAAGCAGGTAGGTCGCTAGGCGGAACTCCGACTTTTCGCGTGTCACGGCCTCATCTGCCAAGGCCCGCAAAACTTCGATAGCAGCATCAGGGCGGAAGCGTGCGAGGCCTGGTTTGGCCATCGAGAAAAAGTGATCGTCTAGCGTGACACTTCTGCCATTGCTCAGTTTGGCGGGGTCAATTGCCCTGTACCTTATCGCTGTCTGGTCAATATTGTCGGGCTCTTCCGAGGATGGATCGCAAGGATCAGTAGCGCAATAGTCCTCAATCCTTCGCCAGCCCCCCCTGTGCTCTTGATCCTCCGTCAACTCCTCTACGATGGCATTGGCCTCTTCTGCGTCTGCGCTCTCGCCAGTGGCGCACAAGACGTAGATTAATGCCCACTGACCGGTCCTTGAAATGCAGGTTTGTCGTAGTGGCTTCGCCGACTCCCGTAGCGAATCTCTGGTGGCTAACCAGTCAACCAAGTTGAAATGCAGAAGGTCATCAAAAACCTCATGGTGGTTGCGGTGACCACCATTGAGCGAGGTCGAGAAACACCAGTTGCGTAGGCTCACAGCGAAGGGGGCAAGCGAGCGGCCAGCTAACGCATGGAAGGCAAGCAAACTGAGGCGGCTATAGTCGCCACGATCGACCCGAATCATGCCATTCAGAATATCGCGTTCAACCTCTGACAATGACATAAGAATATCGGAAAGCTCCTGCTCTCGTTCAGCCCTCTTTTTTTCTCGCTCGGCTCCATGCTTCGAAGTGTTGGGAAAAAAAACCTTACGGTCGGGGGCCAGGGAGTACATATTGAGCCAACGGTGGATACTCGCTGACAGCTCCACTTCGAAGGCTTCATTTCCGCGTAGATCATCGGCGGCGTCAGTGAGCCAAGAGAGATTTGAGACTGTATCGCGGGAAAGGGACGAATCTTCTAGGGCCGCTATAAACGCCTTGGGATTTCGACCGAATAGGTTACGAAATTCCGGATAACGCAAGGAATCTATGTTCTGAAGCATGACGAAACAGCGTACCAATGGGCTCACAATTTCCAAAGGTGACTCTTCCAGTACCGCCGCGAGAATTGCTCCCATCAAGATATCGCCGGTCCTATCAAGCGCAGCAATTGGTTCAAGAATATTGTGAAGCGCGTCTTCAACACTCTTTTTCTTTCGAAATGCTTCCCTCGCAGTCCCCACCAGCGTAAGCCCTAGGGCCAGCGGTAAACCCTCATCTTTCAAGAGGTACTTATTAGGATCTTCTTCTAATACCTCAAAAAAACGCCCTGCTGACGTGATGACAAACTGTTCGGAAATAGCTTGATTAGCACCACCAGCCTTCACTAATACAGGCATGTGGAACTCGTTGATATCGTCGCTTTGCTGCTCCTTGAGACGCTGCACAATGTTTCTCGCATGGGTGCAGATATCCGCCTTAAACTGCTTATCAGATACCTTCGTACCTTCTGCGGCACTGCCGCTGCGGATATGCTCGAAAAGAAGACGACTGATGCTCAATTCGCCAAACGCTGTGATTTCCTCAGAGTTATAGAGGGTCGCAGCGACTCCAAAAATTCGAGGATTACGCAGACTGCGCACCACCTCTGTGTCGAGAGCAGATATTGATGTTCCCCGTTCGTTTAAAAGCTCGTCCAACTCCAAATCGGTCCACCCAGGGATTTCGATTGGGACTACTTCGCTGAGTAGCTTATTCTCTAGAAAATCACGATAGAAAACCCGCCGGCAGCTGAAAACTAGCCTACCGCCGATCTGAGCCAGAACATCGCTTATCGCATCAATAAACCGAACCCAGTCGATGCTTTCACGTTGATTGACACCATCCATAAATACAACCAATCGCGGGACGGTAATGTCGGGTTGGCTTTGCCAATACTGAAAATTCCTGAGCCATAGCTCCTTGGCTTCGTATGTTGGTAATTCCCCTGTCTGTGTTAGGAGCTTCGAAATCAAGAGATCCCGGCAGTACTCGTTGGAAGGCAGTCCATTGATATCGTCGGGGACCACAACGACAGTCAATGGCCGATAGGATTGACGGCTCCAGGCCTGTGCAAAAATCCAAGACTTGCCATTGCCGTCGGCGCCTAATATCGCAACAACGCCGCCATCTGGTTTTCCAAAGACATTATTCGCGACTTTGGTACGCAGATCCTTACGATCAATTGTGCGAGATACGGACTCATCACCAGGGCTGAGAGCTTGGCCAAATACGGTACGAGCACGCTTTTTGTCACAGAATGCTTGCGAGAGCCAAGCAACGTTGCTCTCAAGCGCAATATCGGTGGTTTCGTCGGTCATCTGTTGCCCACGGCAAGAATGACTAGCCAATCGATCTTGGACGTCTTGTATCTGGGCAGACAGCCCACGATGAGAGGCGACGACTAAGCCAGCGGTCCCTGAATCTTCTACGCGCGCGTTTACAGACTCTGCAAGCATCGCAATGATGTCTGATACTACGCCGCGAGCCTCCCTCGCGCTCGCCATGGCTACTTCACCATATCGGGCCTGAAGCCGAGCAGATATCTCTTCGGGGATTGCTGAACCTAGCGATTTCGTGCGTGCGGCATACTTGAGATCAATCCTTACGTTGCGATCATTGAGCCAATTCACAACATTTGGAGTATCTAGGTGCTCGGGTGTGATCAGTAAGTGTGCAACCGAATCGACGAAACGTTCACTAAGCGAACCATCCAGTTGTCCACCTGCTAATCGCTGGATCGCACTTTCTAATATTGAATCATCAGCAGACCGCACATTTTCTGGTGCTTTCCCGGCCGCCCTTTCCGCTCTTAACGTCTTAAATTTTTTCAAAACTGCCTGCGCAGCTGACGACAAGGCGCGAATTACACTGCTTGGGTCCATATCTGTCCGCTGCGAGGTGCTAGTGGAGTGTCTGATTATGATCTTGAGGTATGCCAGATCAAGTTGTCATAAATAGGATATTGTGCGTTCTCAGATTCCGCAATGCTATTAAAGATTGCTTCTGGTCGATAGCTGCTTAGTGGCAATGGTAGCTCTGGGTCCAGATTGTAATAAAACATGCTGGATACGTACCGGGATTCTCGCAGATTACTTGGAATCGGCAGAGAAGTGTCAGATTGATTCACACAAATCGTTCAGCCTTCTACGTGGCTACTTGGGCCGACTCAGAGGTACGATCAGCCACACACTGACGGTCAGGAAGTTTGCTGGTGGCTCTAAATATACCCAATGTGGAACGCCTGACCTCGACCCTGATCATGAAACGGGTCATCCAGGATAGGCCTCTTCCTTTGTGATGGCGAGGGCAACCCCTCCGGCTTTGCCTTTCAGGCAGAATCTTACGGCGATAAGGAATAGCTGCTTCTGGCCGCTTGCTGCCCCTCACGACAGGCAGCAATCGACCTAAAGTGCCCTTCGCGAAGGGCAGCACTCGGCCAAAATCGGACAGTGATAGAAAAAAATAAATCTGTCGCCTTTCGATCGTCTTTTTTGGCTGTGGGTTGTCAGCAGTGGCAAGTGCGGGCAACGTTGTACCGCTCGGTTCTCAAGACTTTAAACATAAGGATGGGTCATGAAACTCAAGGAATGGGCTCATCTCGAGGCCCTTTATAAAATCAGTCGTAAACAACCCAATAAACACATATTCAAACTCCACAATGCTCGCAAGTTATGGCCAATGTGGTCAGCTGTAGGGTCAACCGCATTGCTTTTTGTGTTCGCAATGTTCGGCATTCCACTTCAGCACGTCCTTGCGTCTTTGCACTCTTAACAAGGCATCTGCGTCCCCAGCGGCAGCCCGAAGCACATCATCTCGTTCGAACTGTCGCATGGCGTCATTTCCTATAGTTCAGACCGCGCCCAGCGCAGTCTGCTGATAGCTTTGAATTGACTGATACCGACTGAGCCACGTTCGTTTCGAGCCTTTGACCCAGGCCTTGTCAGTAACGCCTCAACCGCAGAGCGATCAGCTTCAAAAATCTGGAAAGCGTTGTAATCCGCGTCGAGAAGAACCAGTAAAACAGTATCGAAGGGTTGCCTTAAATCGATTGATCCCACTCGGCCGCTCCGCATTTGTGGGCTGGTGAAATACCGCCCCTTGATTTGAATTCTGACTGTCAGCCCATCTTTCACTTCTGTCGCGTCGTACCCAGCTTGCCTAGCCAGTTCCAACTCGACGTTGAGGTGCCGAGCTGCCTCGTACTCTGCGATTTCCCCAGTCACACCCAGCGGTTTACGAGTGAGTTGGTAATAACGGCGAGCCAAAACCTTGGTGTCTCGAAGGATCTGGTACACCTCATCGGCGTCCTCCATGCGACTTTCCTATCGTTGGCCTTGGTTCATTAGCCTGATTGTTTAGATTTGATCAGGGGCTTCCGCCTAGTCGTTAATCTTTTCAACAACTGGGACATTCCCCCAATATCCCGCAAATACGCAATCGCGCATGACGGGCCAAAGTACGCGATTCACGTACTCTCGATCATTAACTCTCCACGCAGCGACACGGGAACGTTGTAGGTAGTCCGTGACGTCTTGCGATGCAGTAAATTTGCTGCCTGCCGATCGCCATTTTTCACAATCGTCATCAAATCGAATTTTGCGCAAATGCAAGACGTCCATCGGTTGCTCTGGTATTGGCGGGGTAAGTGCCTTTTCTTCCATGCCAGATGGCATCGGTGGTTCGGCAGCGGCTGATACATTGCTGCCTGCTGCAATCGCCAAAATGAGCGCTACAAACATCCGTTTCATGTTTTTTTCCTATTTAATCCGGCTTACAGATCAGGCCTACTTTCTTGGCCTCTTCGCGGGCAGCCTTATAGCCATCCAACGGGTATGCCGGCCACCCGGAGGGCATGCAAAACCCCTGACGGCGCTCCTGGGATCGGAACTGCGCATGCCAGCCATCGTTACGGTCGAAAACCCAGCCGAATAGTCCAGTAGCTTGAAACTGGTCGTATGTGATATCGATGATGAAATCACCGACCTCAAACCATGCGTGGGTCGCTCCGTCTTTCAGCTTTGGGTGACGTGTACCGCAGACGTACTCCCCTTCATACTGAAGCGTTTCCCAAACTACTCGCCCCAAAATGTCGGAAGCGACCCCGCACGCGCCTGAGGGAAATCCGTTAAAGGTTGAGCCCTTTGCATCAACGAGGCTAATGAGCCCAACCCTGCACGCAAGGGCCACCTTCTCAAGCTCTGTCCTGATTGCATTCATGGTCTAATCCGTGTTCGAGCCCTTTGGCTTCGAGCCAAGTTCTTTAGACCTGATCAAGGCATCCAAATTTGGCACGACATTGGCGTCGAGGTGATCCTGCATTTGCTGGCTCAGATGGTGTTCGTTGGGAATACTAATGCCCTCTTGCTTCGCCCATTCCCGCAAAACGCCCAGCAACACCATGCTGACGGTCTGACCATCATCCATGTACTGGAGCAGGAAAGCCTTTAGCCTCCCCCGTCCTTCATCGGAATGCAGGTCAAGACCTCCGGGCACATCATGTAGCCGATGCGCGATGACGTTGCGATACTGGAGGAAGCGATCCAACTTGTCGTCGAAGGTGGGATGCAGGTCTACCCGCTTCCGCAGCGCATTGAGCAGTTGTCCCAAAGTGGCTTTTGAATGTCGCTCAAGCAGGATCTGAAGCTGTTCCACAGTTTGCAATGGCTCGCCGTGCAATGGAAACGTTAGGCAGCTGCTCAACAGACGCTCAACACCCTGCCCCGTGATCACCGCAAGGCCCAATGTCTTCAGCACATCGTCCTGCACAGGCTTATAGCCCGATTGCGCTTCATCTTTCATGATCAAGTCAGTCCCTGATGTGCTGGAAGCCAAAGCGGCAGCGTCTTCGGCCTCAGCCCCACAGATGCGGGACTTAGGCGAGAATTTCCTGTAACCAGGATTACCCTGCGTAGCGCTCCCATTTTTGGATTGCTGCTCTTGCTTCTACTTGGTCGACGCCGCTTACCAATGAATCAGCAAATGCCAAGTGGGCATCCATGTAGCGGTCAAAATCTTTCTCCGGAACACTATTTTTTTTCCCATTTTTTCGAACCACTTGTAACGTAGTCCGATGATCGACTTGCTCACCGCTTCCCATGTCCGAAGCTACCCGGCAGGCGTGCCCACGAGTCGAGCATATCAACACGCTTTGGCGCCTTCTTCTCTTTCTTAGCAACAGGCTTCACCGGCACTTTTGCTTTAAATTTCGCTCCTGCAAACTCCTCCACACTTACCTTAAAGCTCATATGCGTATTGGGAGGTTTCCCGCTCCTTGCGAAGACGGCTCCCACCGGCCCCATTTTGCTTGTTAGCCCAAGGCGTTCACAGATCCATGCTGAAACGAACAGCTTGAAGTCACGACTTTCGAATACGTTCACCAATGCACCAAGAAGGGTGTAATCACCATGCTTCTCCGAATGCTCTATACAGTGCGTAAGCGCCTGGCTATACAGGTAGGACATGAGAACCTTCTTTTCGTCGAGAAGTGTTCGTACAGTGCCTTTGCCCAGGGCTACGATTTGTTTATATGAGTCCTTCATACTGCTTCCAGCTCCTGCCGTTCGTGTACTGAAGTCAATTAAACCTAAAAAGCAGGGTTTTGAATCGTCCATTGTTTCGTAGGCAAACCATAACTCAATTTTTGCCAGAAGCCACCAGGGCCGATGGTCAGTTTTTGGCCGTTTGCTGCCCTCCACCAAAGACAGCTAAGGGTCGATTGCTGCCTGTCACGACACAATTTATTCGGATACCTATCCTGCCCCGTCATCTAAACACAAACCCTAAAGCCGACGAGACCTTCAGACTCTAGCAGGACGGGCAAAAACTCAAAATATCCTCCATTAGCTGGCGTGTCACCTGCGCCTCTCCCTAAGGCACCAACGCTTCAAAGTTCTGATTAAATGCATCATCAACCCGTAAAGCTTTCGCCTTCCAAAAACTCTATCGAGTTTACTAAACTGGAGAGAACACCAGTGAAGTGTAGGGTCCGAAAGCAATGTGCAGAATTAGCATTTTGCTAACCACGGGTTAGACCAATTGACGATTTTTTAGCCAAAGATGTATTGCATCAAGGTTATCGACCCATAGGGATATTCCCTATCCGGCGAGATCATACGAAAAAGTCGCCGCACGCCTGAAACCCCGTGCGCTCTGCACCTGCCCATCTTTTCACAAAAGGGCCATTGCCAGTTTTTTTTAATCACCTATGTTTACTTCATGGCAAAACAGACACTATCAGCAGCAAGCCCTTAACTCAAAAAGACACCCGAAAAAGAACTCCAGATTCATCTCTAAGCGTCCGACTCGCATACAGACGAGCTGAACACCAACAAAGCAAAGTGCATTAATTATCCATACTCGCTTTATGATTAACTTATAAAAACCTAAAAACAACTTCCAAGTCATTCAATCTGCATAAAAAGTAACCCTTAGGCACGTTATACCGGTGTTCCGATGAGATATTTGACTGTAAGGAAATTCTCTACTGAATCAGGCTATACCGAAGACGCAATCAGATCAAAGATCCGCGATGGCATTTGGCCTCTTGGAGAAGTTTGGAATCGAGCACCAGATGGGCGAACTCTAATTGACGTAACGGGGTATGAAAAATGGGTAGAGGCGGGCAAGGTGTACGAGCGGTTTCCGATTCGAGTCTTGAAATCACGTTCATGTACCGTGGCATTCGGTGCCGTGAGCGCATTACACTCAAGCCCACCGCCTCTAACATAAAAAAGGCAGAGATGCACAAAGCTGCGATTGAATATAGCATCTCTACAGGAACATTTGATTATGCGTCTACATTTCCTGGATCTCCCCGCGCTGCTAAATTTTTACCGGCAGCCAGTCTTGAGACTGGTATCAGGTTTCTTTAACCGTTGGTTGCAGGCTAAGCGAAAGCACTTGGCTAGCAGCAGCTTCGAAGGATATAGAAAGATTGTAGAGTTTCGCGTAATCCCTCACTTTGGTGACATCATGATAGTAGATCTCAAGCGAAAAATCATTAGAGACTGGTTGGACTCTTTAGAGATAGGCAACAAAACTCTCAGCAATATTCAAAGTTGCATGCGCTCAGCATTTACCGAGGCTGTGGAGGAAGAACTTTTGGACGTAAATCCGCTGGCAGGTTGGACTTATTCCCGAAAACAGCCCCCCCTGAAAGAGGATGACGTAGACCCTTTCACCCCTATGGAGCAGAGCGCAGTGCTTAGTGTACTTACCGGACAAGCCCGAAACATGATGCAGTTTGCTCTCTGGACGGGCCTGCGCACCAGCGAACTGGTCGCGCTGGACTGGGCAGATATAGACTGGTTGCGTGAAGAGGTAATGATCAGCCGTGCGATGACACAAGCTGCAAAAGGAACAGCCGAAGCGACCAAGACTGCCGCTGGGCGCCGTAGCGTTAAACTACTCAAGCCAGCCTTAGAGGCACTCAGGGCGCAGAAGACATACACTTTTCTGGCCGATGTCGAAGTTTTCCAAAACCCTCGAACGCTCCAGCGCTGGACGGGCGACGGACCAATTAGAAAAACGATGTGGGTGCCCGCGATGAAGAAGGCAGGTGTGCGATACCGCCGCCCTTACCAGACTAGGCACACTTATGCCTCAATGATGTTGTCGGCAGGGGAACACCCGATGTGGATAGCGAAGCAGATGGGGCATACCGATTGGACGATGATCGCAAGGGTCTATGGTAGATGGATGCCACATGCAGATGCAAAAGCGGGGGAAAAGGCGGAACTAGCTTTCTCAGGCAATGAAGGCAAACAAAATTCGTCTGCATTCAACGCATCGGTAGTGAGAGAAATTTAAATTTCGACGGGCATTGACCGCTCGCGCATCACGCGACTACTTGAAGCTCTCGCGGACTAATGCCTACAAGAAAAGCACGAGACATTTTCCGCGATACCTAGAATGACAGCATTATGGCAGCTATCGTGTTGCAGCCACCGAAACACCACATGTAGACGGGGGTTCAAATCCCCCCGGCTCCACCACTTCATCATCTAAAGACGTCCATGGACGTCTTTTTTTGTGCCTGAAATCCAGTAAAGCTAAAGCGTTTCGCCTCCACCTCTTTTTAAACCCCGCCTACCTTCAAGTATCTCGTACCTCATACCCTCATCCCTCCACTTGCGGTTTTTCTAAAGCTTACCCACCCCACGCCGATAAAAGAGTGCAACCCGATTTCTCACACACGGACGTGTCCCTTGCCCTTAGCCCTGCGCCCTTGCCTACGTTTTAGCTATCACACACAACGGGTTACGACGTATTACGTCGCCCGTTCGTTCGACACAGCTCCCGCGCCTGAAACACCTATCCGCCCCTTATATTCTTGATCGATCAAAGGCTCGAACCTATGGCAGCGAATGATTATCTGCGCAACAAAATACGCCCCAGTTTTCTTGAAGGCCTGGATGCCGAGTCTGCGCCAACGGCTACCCCCGCTAAGGCGGAATTTCGGTGCGTGGAACCGCGCTTTACGCTGGAACGCGATGTTGTGATGTCCGCCGAGCTCAAGCAGCAGTTGGCGGAGGCTGTTGCGAAGATCGAGCACTACCGAACGATCTATATCGAATGGGGTTTCGCCGCCGCAGACCCGGCTGGCAAGGGAACGATCCTCAACTTCTATGGCCCTCCCGGCACAGGCAAAACCCTCACCGCCGAAGCGTTTGCTGGCAGTCTGGCCAAGAAGATCATGCTGGTGAGCATCGCCGACCTGGAAAGCAAGTTCATGGGCGACACCGCCAAGAACATTACAAGCGTGTTCCGCAGTGCGCAGGCCGAAGGCGCAGTGTTGTTTTTTGATGAAGCCGACACCCTGCTGGGCAAGCGTTTGTCGTCTGTCACCCAAGGTATCGATAACGAAGTGAACGCCATGCGCTCGACCCTGCTGATTGAGTTGGAGCGGCATGAGGGTGTGGTCATCTTTGCGACTAACTTTGCGAAAAATTACGACGCAGCCTTCGTCAGCCGCATCTCTCAACACGTGGGTTTCGAACTGCCGGGCGAGCCGGAGCGGCTGGCTATCTGGGCAAAGCTGCTGGTGCCTGGTATTCCGCTGACTGACGCGCGCGAGACGCTATTGAATTCAGCAACGCAACTATCGGCTGGACTGTCAGGGCGCGAGATGCGTACCTGCATGCGCCTAGCGCTGGCCAAGGCAGTCCGTATCCCGGATCAGCCTGCGCTGGCGCAAACACATTTGCAGGACGCCATCGAACAGGTTGCCAGTGCCATCGCACAGATGCAGGCACATGGCGGCAAAACCAACACACCAACATTGGAAGCAGCCCGCACGTTATTGGGCGTGCGCTGAGGAGCGAATCATGGGTCTATGGAATTGGGTCAAATCAACCGCGTCCTCTATTTACGAAACGGTGAAGGAAAAAGCCGTTGCTACGGTTAATTGGCTGGCCGACAAGGCGGAGACGTTTGTCGGCGATGTGAAGAACATCTGGCAATCGGTTAAACCCTATCTGGCGCATGCACGTGTTGCCCTGACGACGCTGGCGAACCTCGCGCCATGGCCCATCGTCAAGCGGATGGCGCTGGGCCTGGAGAAGGTTCTGGGCTTCCTCGAAAACATCGAAAGCCATCCCTTGATGACCAAGCTCAAACACGCCATCGACTGGGTCATAAAATCCGCGAGGGATGTCCGGGAAAAGGTGCTGAACGAGATTGAGATCAAAGAAGCCGAAGCGCGGGCGAAAGTATTCAAGGAGGGCGCAGAGCAGGTGCCTGCCACCGAGCGCGGCGTACTGAAAATCGCGGAACTCATCAACTCTTACATGTTGACCAAGGCCAAGATCCAACGTGTGGTCAACAGCGAGCAGTTTGCTGATTTCAACCACTACCTGCGTGTGCGTGCCGCCCAAAAACTGCTGAATTTCTACGAAAGGCGCATGACGTCCATCGAAAACCTGACCGACGTCGATGCCGACATGATCGCGCTGATGGACATCTCTACCAGCTTGCTCGATGAGACACCGACCCTCACCCTCGAACAAACTCAAACCCTCAACGAACTCACCACACTGCACTTCGGCAAGCCAGTCGTGCCGTTCGTCTTCGAGGAGATGACACTCGCATGGGGCGCAGATCTGCGCCGCCTTGAGGTCCAGTGGCAAAAGCTCAACCTGGACCTGGCCCGCGACAAGGTGCTGGCCAAACGGATGTCCATGGCCAGTCGCACCGAAGCACTGAGCGCAGAAGAACAAGTCGTACTCAACGACCTTGAGCGCAATGTAAGTCGAGACACCCAGCGACTTGAAAACCTCGATGTCAGCATTCGAGAAAAACGCTACTACGTCTACGCGTCGGAAGGGTTTCTGCAGTTGCTGGAAAAAGATGAGCAACAGTTGATTGCCGATGACCAGGAATATCTGCTCGACCGCAGCGAGGAAGTCGGCTCACTGATCGCTCGCTGCGCGCAACAGAACTTGAAATGGGCCTCCCTGAGCGAGAGCGAACAAGCCCTGCTGATCGACTTCGGTAACATTTTCGAAAATGACTGCCTTGCTCGGACCGAAGCCGCGCTCCAGGAAGTTGAGGTAGGCGTGTGAACAACGAATTAGTGAGTTTTTTGCTGCCTCGGCTTGAACCCTTGCAGATGTTCTTCTTCCTGTTCATCACCGGTGCAACCCTTCTAACAGGGCTGATGGTGGCTCTGCGAGCGAACGAGCGCCATTGGGAAAAGAAGTGGCAAGGGGGCAAATTGGGCGCCTCGGGGCTGCGTGCAGATCATGGTTCGATCCACGACCTGAGTGAAGCCGTCTCCACCACTGCCGAGAAAATCGCCGGCATCATGCCCGGGATGCTTTTGGTGGTCGGCTTGCTGGGCACGTTCCTAGGTCTGGGCATGGCACTCGATCATGCATCGACTATTTTGCAGAAAAGCGGCAATGCTTCTGTGGGCGCCATGGGCGGTGCGATGCAAGACATGACCGCGATGATGCAAGGGCTGGGGACCAAGTTCAAAACCTCCACCTGGGGCATCATGGCCTTCATTTTATTGAAGGTATGGGACTTGCTTCTGGGCTATGAGGGCCGCCGTCTGGCGTGGTGCATCTCACAGGTCAAGACGCAAATGTCGGCCTCTGAGCAACAACGCGAAACCGCCCGTGCCGCTCACGACGCCTTCCTCCAAAACTGCATATCCAGTGCGGCCAAGTACATGACCGGCGCGCTCGGCAAACAGGCCGAGACCTTCAATGAACTGATGCAGCAACAGGCCAACCGACGACACGGCACTGACACCGAACAACGGCAGTTATTGCAAACCGGCTTCGACAGCGTGAGCACCCACATCAGTGGTGTGGCAAACGGCATCAGCGCCTTACTGCAAAGTGAGAGCACCAGCCAGCAGATCGCCCGCGAAGGGCAGGTGATCGTCCGCGAAGCCGCAGACACCGCTCAACGCGCTGAACAAGCCTTGAGTGCTTTGGCCGACAACAACAAACACCATCTGCAAACAGGCTTTGCGGGGCTCGACATGCGTATTGCCAGTGTCACAGATGGCATCGGTACGCTACTGCAAAGCCACACCGAGAGTTTGCAAGTGCACCGCGATACGCAAGACGTTATGAGCCAAATCGCCACGTCAGGTAAACGCACTGAACAGGCAATGACCGCGTTCACCGACAACAGTCGCGACAACCTGCAAGCCCTGCAAACCGCGGGTGAAACGATGGGTGACGCGGCCGTCAAGGTGGGCCAGTCCGCCGCTGAACTGCACGTTGTGGTGAGTGCCCTGAATGGTCAGATGACAGAGGTCATGAATGGCGTCAAAGCTGATCTGAACAGCACGCTGGCTACCATGAACAAGGACTTCAGCGACAACCTGCACGGCATGGGCGCGCAGCTCGAAAGCGCCACCACGAAACTGGGCGACGTGATGGAAGCCGTCAAGACTGACCTGGGTTCGAACATCAGGACCATGAACCACGACTTCGGCACCAACCTTGTCAACATGACCACCAGCCTGGGACAGGCGACAGGGAATATTTCCAAGGCTATCGACAGCATGTCCGGCACCGTCAGCCGGGCCATGGAAGAGGTCGCCACCAATATGGATAAGACCGCCACCGCGCAGGAAAAGACCACGCGAGAGTTCGAGATGGTCAGTGAGAACCTGAATACGAACATCCTGGCGATCCAGGGCGTGGTCGAGAAACTGTCCAAGGACATTCTCAGCGGCCTTAAAGCCGTATCCGAAAGCGGCCAGCGCATGGTCTCGCTGGATCAACGTTACGGCAAAGTCTCGGAAATGCTGATCAAGGTCCCCGAGTCACTCGACGCGCTGGCCAGCGTTGTGACGCGCGCCCCCGTTGACCTGCAACCTCTGCTGCAATCCGTGAATCAGTTGACGGGTGTTGCCAACAGTATCAATAAATCAGTCGCGGCCCGAAAAGCCGTGAAAGCCGTAAAAGCCTGAGCACCCTCATGAAAGAGAAACCAAGCGAGTGGGTATCCATCTCTGACCTGATGGCTGGCGTAATGGCAGTGGTGATGCTGCTGTTGGTAATGTCGGTGTTGCAGAATCAATTTGCCGAACTCAAGCGCCAGGAAGAGCAAAACCAGGCGGGAGTGACCGAACAGGAAAAGGTCACCGGACTATTGCAGGAGATGAAAGCCGCCCTGGACGCACAGGGCGACTCCGGGTTGGTTTCGTTCGACCTCGCCGGTAACAAAATGACCCTGGGTGACAAGATGTTCGCCCGGGGCAGCGCGTGCCTGACGGATGAGGCCAAGCGCGAACTTCGCCTCGTCAGCCCGCGCATCGCCACCTTCTTTGGCAGCTCCGGTGACGCCCAGATATTGGTAGAGGGGCACACCGACAATACGCAGGTCGCGCGTCCGGTGACTGACTTCGTCAAGTTCTGCACGGTCTACGACGACAACTTCACACTGTCTGCGGCAAGGGCCAGAGAGGCGCGCAAGTTGATCATCGAGCTGCTGGAACCCGCACAGGCCAAGCGCGTCATCGTTGCCGGCTATGGGGACTCGCAACCGCTGCCAGAGATTGATCCGGCGGACGAACACAATCGGCGCGTAGAAGTGCAGTTTGTGAACCGCCGGGATTCGAACAAGCGCATTTGAATCGGCCGACGCGTCGCTGACAGACACACTCTGTTGGCGACGCGGCACACCGATGATCGTGAAAGCTAAGCGGTGCGGGCCTGGTAGGCGCCGACAAACTCATTACCCCGCATCTCTACCGTCAACACGACCGGCGATTGCTGTTCAACCAGCAATTGCTGCATCTGCCCGATTTCGCTGATTGCGCCCGTCATAAACAACGGTAGCGTCTCCTCCTCCCACTCTCTCAACGACAAGCGATTGGCCTGGATCGTGGATTGAGAATCCAGGTAAGAAGAAAGATTTTTCGCCCGAGCTTCTACGGCGTTCTTGAAGTCAGACAAACGCCCGTTCTCTCCCAGAAACTGACTCGCCACATGGCCCAAGGTCGTTTGACGTCGCTGGACCAAAGCGCTTTCACCAGGAAACGAGGCCAGCAGACGGCACGCCGCTAACCGGGTTCCCATACACAGTTTCCACTCTTCTGCGCGGGCGTCCGATTTGCTCTGCATCACTTTCAGTGCAGCGGTCAATCCAGCCGTTGTTTCAAACATGCCGGGCGCTTTGTGCTCCGCCGCGTCCTTGGCCAGTGTGACCAGCTCGCCTTCCAACTGATTGTGGATCGCGCCCAGATCCAGCTCGATGTCTTCTAACTTCTGTCTGATCGCCGGGCTCAACTCACCGGCCAAAACTAGTGGTGCAACCTGCGTCAGGTAATTCAAAGCGCCTTTGACAATGGACTTGCGCCCCTCGACCAAGAACGTCGAGATACCCTCAACGCCCGCCTGAATCTCACTCAACTTGGCGCTAATGTCGGCCAGGTGTTTTTGAGCCACCACGGCGGACGCGATCTGGAACATCGCCGCAGAACTGACCAGCTGCTGAAGCTTTTCAGGCTCAAACAACCTCGCATGCTCCTTGATACTTCCGCCTTGTCTCGAGAAGGCTCGAAAGCCGTTGCCATCGGCGGCCGCCGCGAGAGGGCCGTCGATCACCACTTGCATGTATCGAGACTGGGCAACATCGTTCGCGACGATCAGGTTGGGCAGTGTTTGCAACAACGGCCCCAAACGATCGATGCCCAAACGAGCCGCATCAACCTTTTCAACGCCGGCAGGCATGACCTGCTGCGCTGCCAACGTAACGCTCATCAACGGTTTTTCGGCAGACTTCCCGATTAACCAGGTTGGCAGGTCGTTGCTTCCAGCGCTCGGCAGCGTGAGGTTATTTTCCATAACAGGCTCCAGATTCAAATGAGAGGCTTTATAGCGCCAAGCCTGCTCCGCATTCGCTGCAGAATTTGCTGGTTTTAGGGGTGGGGACCTCACAGGAAGGGCAAGTAACCAACGTACTTTTTTGCCGAATGTAGGCGATCTGCACCACGCAAGGCACGGTCACCCGATAGGCCTGACTCGTCAGTGTGTGAGCGCCGGCAATACCCGACAACGCGACGCCAATCGGACCGAAGGCCAACCCCGCAGCACGACCCGCTACCAGACTGGTGCCGGCGGCCAGCGCACCCCCCATTGCCAACCGTGCAAACGCGCCGGTAGCCAGAAGAGCAGCCTGAATGGCAGCAGGACCACCGCGCCGTATGGCGGCCTGAATAGCCGCATATGAAACGCCCAAGGGGCCCGTTTCATTTTGGAAGCCCTTGGAGAAATCGGCCTGTTCCTGCGCCGACATTTTTTCCCAGGCATCGGAAAGTAGCTTCTCCAGCACCTTGAGTTCCATGCTCGCAACCGGCTCATTCTTGCCGCCCGTACCCCCCACATGACTTAGCACGTCGGCGACGATCTCGGCATAGGGAACACCGTTGCGGCGGAACAGGTTGACGAAACTATTACCGCCAAAATGTTGCAGCTCGCGAATCATCAGGAGCAACACTCCCCTGGAGAACTTGCTCTTCTTCTTTGCCGACTCCAGTGCTTCGCGCACCTCGCTGGCCATCGCCAGTCGGCCCTTGCCAGAGTCGGTCAGGAAGTCGACCAGTACGATTACATCGACTGGATCTGCATCGATAAGCATCTGCAGCAGATCACTGTCCCCATTGATATCAATCTCGCTTTCCATCAACTATCCCCTGGAATCCGTTCACGCATGCCGCAGTTAGCGACCCATTTATCCCTAACTTATCCGCAGCACGCGGGAAAACTTTAGCCTGCAGTCATGTGCACGTGTGGGCATGGGCGCTCTACGTGCCCCCTATCGGAAACCCCAGCGTCTGAGGTCAAGGGCACGCCTCTACGCCAGCCCGATATACGTCAAAGGTGAGGCGCCCGGAACTGCGCTGCCGCCGCTTCAAACCACCCCGCTGCGCGCATTTTCAACGCTGTACTGCCGCACTTCAGGCAGCTGGCGAACCAGTCGCCGGGCATCAATGCATCACTGCGCGGTGCTACGGTTTTCTTCCAGTGGCAGTCTTCACACACAACTGTGAAGGGCCTGGGTTTTATCGGCATGGATACGTTCTCCTAGATAGCGATGCCGCAAATTATTCTGTGACCGGGAGCAGCGCTTGCAGCAATTCCAGCTTTCGCTGCAACTGCGCGACATGCTCGCGCTCAGCACGCAACGCCGAGCGCAGCTCGCGGTTTTCCACTTCCCAGATCTGCGCCCAGCGCAGATCTTTCTGATAATGAGCGACCATTTTCCACAGCTCGCTCAGCTTCAAACAATGCTGTATCAGCACCAGCAGGATGACTCCCATCACTGCGAGCGCCCCCGTCGAAACGACTTCCGACATACTCATGTTCACATCCTTTCCTGTCTTCGATGTATTCCGAAGACAGGCACACGATATGTAGTGATTTACGACAGGTCTAGAATGTAGACTTATACAGGTAAAGTATTCACACACATGGAGCGGGTATGAAACGCAAGCAATCCATTGAACAAGTGCGCTGGGACCTGGCACTTCGCTATCGCCTGATCGAGACCGTCGCCTGGTGGGAAGGCCGCCTGACCACGGGACACTTGATCCAGAGCTTCGGCATCAGCCGTCAACAAGCGTCCAAGGACATCAACACCTACATCAATGAACATGCGCCCCGAAACTTGACATATGACAAGCAGCGCAAAGGCTACGTACCCAGCAAGCACTTCAAACCGCTGTTCATTGACGACAGCGCCAGTGCCTATTTGCACCTGCTTTACCAGAACAACGAACGGGCACCGCACATCGACGGGCTGGCCCTGGCGTATGCCCATACCAAGGTGCTTGAAGTGCCCGACCGGCCAATTCGTCCTGAAGTGCTGCGTCCTTTGCTCGCGGCTTGTCGCGACGGCTTGCGCCTGGAAACCGAGTACGTTTCGCTCAACACCCCCAACGTGGAAATCCGCCTGATCGCCCCGCACACCCTGGTGTACACCGGCATGCGCTGGCATGTGCGCGCCTACTGCGAGAAGAACCGCCAGTACCGAGACTTTGTGCTCAGCCGCCTGCGGGGCGAGCCCGACCTGCTTGATGCGTCGCAGAACACCCGGGAGCTGGATGAGGACTGGAACACCGAAGTGCCCATCATCTTCACCCCCGATGGCCGCTTGAACACCGCGCAGCAGGCGATCATCGAGACCGACTTCGGCATGACCGATGGGCAACTGGTGGTCCCCAGCCGCAAGGCACTGGTGAAGTACGTGTTGCGTCGCTATCAGGTCGACCCCAGAAACCTAGCCACCAACCCCGAGGCTCAGCAGATTGTGGTGAGTAACATCAAGGAGCTGCGGCCATGGCTCATGCATGATTGAGGCCCATGTCCCGCCACAGGCGCAGCGCGCCAATGCAGTTGTCGACCTCGGCACTCAGTAGTTGCTGCGCCAGCGCGTGATGCCCGTGGAGCAAAGCCACCGTGCGCGCCGTGTTGCCCTGGTGGTTCTTCGCGTTCAGATCCAGCCCATACGCGTCGTAATGGGCGATGAAGTAGCGAGCAGCCTTCACATGGCCGTTGATCAACAGCCAATGCAGCGGCGTATTCCCAAGGGCGTCACGATCATTGAGGCTCGCCCCCAGCCGGTAACGGGCGCGCAGCGTGTTGGCATCCCCGTGGCGGGCCGGCAGGTGGATGAACTTGTCGTGGGGCATAAAGCAGCCACGGCCCGCCCACTGCCGAATCTGCGGGTTGCCCTGGGCGCCGAGGGCCTCCAGGGTGTCCACCCACTCACGGCGGTTAAGGCGGTAGGCCAGGTCCAGCGGCGTGTCACCTGCAAGGTCACGCAGGTTCAACCCCTGCGTATCGAGGGGCTGCTGCTCATCGAGCAACACGCACAGGTGCCAGTCGCCCAGGCCCAGTTCCGCCTGCTCCTTTGTGGGATCAAGCACAGTGATCGACCGCGCCGTAGCGGATCGCCATGCACAGGCCATTGACCAGGCTCATCTCGTGGGGCGTCACGCAACGCACGGCGCTCAGGTCCGGGCTGGCGACGATGCAGGCCAGGGATTTGGCGCGACTGACTGCCACATTCAAACGGTTTTTCGAGTAGAGAAAACCGATGTCGCGTGGCAGGTAATCTTCGTTGGAGGTTGCCATCGACACGATGACAATTTCTGCCTCTTGGCCCTGGAATTTATCCACAGTGCCCACCCGAGCGCCCGCTGGCAGCACTTGCTTGAGCAGTTGCACCTGCAAGTTGTAAGGCGCCACCACCAGGATGTTGTCCAGGCCGATCGCGTGTATTTCACCCTCGCTGTCGACAAACCGCTGCTGCAAAAAATACGTATAAAGCGCCTGGACCTTCGCTGCCTCTTCGCCCGAACTCTGGCTATTGCCGTCGTGCTGCACCGGGCAAAACATCAGGCCGCTGCTCGGGATCTCCGGCTGTTGGCCATCGAGCAATAACACCCGTCGTTCGGTGCCGGGCGCGGAAGACAACTGCCCCTCGTAGACCGCCTGGGAAATAAACGAACACACCTGTGGGTGCATCCGCCAGGTTCGCGCAAGGAACACACCGCGATCGGCCGCAATGGTCGGCGTGCCGTCGAGCAGGTAGTCCAGGATCGAGTCCCCGGAGCGCGCTGGATGCACGCCCTGCACCGGCTGCGACAACTGCATCTGGTCACCCATCAATACGATGTTGCGCGCCGCCATGCCCATGGTCACCAGGTTTGCCACGCTGACTTGTCCCGCCTCGTCGATGAAGAGGTAGTCCAACTGTTCAGTGAAGGTCTCGTCCGAGAGTATCCAGGCGGTGCCGGCGATCAAATCGGTCGACGGCCCCCAGGCCATGAGGAAAGACCTTTTGTCACTGATGGAGCGAATGCAGCGGCCATTGAATTCATTGCCCTCTCCGTCCGAAGACTTCTTCAAGCCGGTGAAGGTGAATCCATCTTCCAGGGCGCGTGCCTCAACCGCCGCCAGCAGGTTATTGATGGCATGGTGCGAGTTGGAGGTCACGCCAATGCGCTTGCCCGCCTTGAGCAGGTCGACGATGACGTGGGAGCCGGTGTAGGTCTTGCCGGTACCCGGCGGGCCTTGGATAAACAGCACGCTGTTATCAAGATTGCGCACGGCGTGCTTGATGGCTTCCAGCGGTGCCATGGCCGGATCAAGCAGCGCGGCGCCCGGTTTGCCGCCCTTGAGTCGTGGGGCGCGTCGGTGCAGAAAATCGCTCACCGCCTCGAAACGCCGCTGGCCGGCTAGCACGCTGTCGGCATAACGAAACAACGCTTCGCGCAAGGCGTCTGTGGGGATCGGCGGGCCGGGGATTGCGTCGAACCTATCCGGCGGCGCATTTCGTTCCGTGGCCTTGAACGTTGCCAGGCACTGGTCAGGGTCCAGGTGATGCAACTCAATGCGGGCCAGGGAATCGGCAATGACCACCGTGGAGCCGCTGCGCAATTTGGTTTCCTGGGGCTCGAAACGGTACTCGTATAAAAAGGACCGGTTGATCGGTTCCCGCGGGGTGTGCGTGCGCGTCAGCCCCGCTAGGCTTTCGATGTCCTCCAGCAGTTCCCCGGTGCTCATGTCCTGGCGGCTGAACATTTGCCACCACGTGGGCTTGTCGGCGCGACGGTGAAAATCGAGCAATTGGAAAGTCAGCAAGCGCACCGGGTCTTCGGCGCGCAGCCCGTCAAGCAAGGTTTGGCGGTATCGCTCCAGGCGCACCTCCAGGTCGGTCTGCTCGGCTACGGCCCGTTCACTCGCCGGTTCAGGCGAGACGAAATCACCTGCTGCTGCCGGCTTGATGCTGAGCAACCAATTGCGCAACAGGAAGGTAGAGCGCACATCGTCTTCGTTGTAGCGCTCGATCTGCTCCAGCAGTGCCATGTCGCCGGTCTCTTTCCAGCGTTCATAAAACACGATGCTGGCGCCGGCGTTGGTGACGTCGCCGTCGCGCTGCTCCATGTAGAAACGCTCGATATGCTTGATCGAATAGCTGGGCTGCGACACCCGGATGGCCTCGCGCACCACCTTGTATAAATCGACCAGCTTGCCGCTGCGCAGTAACCCGTCCACTTGGGCTTCGCGGGTACCGTGCTGGCTCATCAGGCGCTTGATCGCCGTCTCTTCGTAGCTGGCGTAGTGGTAGATATGAGCGTCGGGGTAACGCTTGAGGTGGGCAACCACCCAATCGATGAAACACTCGAACGCGACTTTCTCCTCATCCCGGCTGTGAGCCCAGAACGGCAGAAAGACGGGCATGCTCCCCTCATCGATATACAGGCCGAACAGGTATTCCAGCCCACCTTCTTCCAGCGGGTTGCCTTCCATGTCAAAAAACAGATCCCCCTCGGCCGCACGCGGCATCCGATTGAAACCGCGACGGTCCCCCACGACCGGCAGCCGTTCGAACAAAGGCTCGTCACTGGCGCGTCCCTGGAACTGCAAACGCGCCTGATGACGCAGTTTATGCAATGACTCCCACTGCAATTTCGGTACGCGCAAGGCGTCGTCGCTCTGTGCCAACTGGCGCAAAGTGCTTACACCGGCACTGCGTAGCTTGTTGATTTGCGAACGGCTGATACCCGCGACGGCCGAGAGGTGGTCGTCCCGTTGGCGTTGCTCGTCACAGCGCTCGCGCCATCCGCAAAAGCCACAATGCCCACACGGTTCGGGGTAAGTGGCCGGCGGCTCGGCGTGGCGTGTAAACGCGTCGAATCGTTGCAGTACCTGCTCCAGGTAATCGGCGTAGTCCGCCACCCGGAATGCCTGCTCGGTACGCGCCGCATCGCCGAGCACCACGTACATGAACTGCGGCTGCACACCCTGGATCGGCACCAGCAAGCGCGAATAGAGCGCAGTTTGCACCAGGAACTTGGCCTTGGCGGTCTTGGCCAGCTTGGTGTCGATGACCTCATAGCTGAATGCGCCGAGTGTTGATGCACGCGGCACTTTGCGCAGGAAATCGGCATGCCCGATCAACGCACCGTCCTGCAGCGACGCCTGGAAGATGATATCGGCGCCGGCGTGCATGGCCTCAATCGTCAGTTCCACACGACGCTCGAAACTCGGATTGCCCTCGGCAATGTCGATGACGTTGGCGTACTCGCTTTTAAGCCGCTGGAAAAAGGCCGCCTCATGGGCCAATCCCTTGTCCTGGATCAGGCGATTTTGCTCGCTGTCGGCCGCCTTTGGCATCGGGGTGACCAAGTGCTCAAGGTCCAGCGCCGTGAGGTGCTGGCATTCAAGAAAGCCGCAAAGGTCGGAGGCCGAGTACAACCGGGTGCCATTTCGGGTTTGCATGGTCGTGCTTATTCCTGTGGCGTGCCCGGGACCGCTGCACGTCGATAGACTGGCGAATGAGGGTCAGGCGTCGAGGTCGCAATCGCGGAAAAACTGCTCGAAGAGCGGTGTTGGCAGGTGATCGTCGTCTAGCAACCCGAAGTGCTTGCCGACGTTGCGCCCCACGGCCATCAAGGTTTTAGCGCTGCCTGGTTTGCCTGCGTGCCCGGCGTTCACGATCGACGCGACTCGCGCGTCGACGCTTGTCTCACGCTGGTAAGCCCGCCCCGTGATCAACACGTCTACCAGGCAAACGTGATGGCGCTCGTCTCCCAGCGTGAACGGTTCCAGTACCTCACTCCCCCGCACAGCGCACAAGCCATCCCGGCCACCAGCCGCGATGCGCTCAAGTGCTTCGAGCGAGCAATCGAACAGGGCAAACTCCTGCATGGAAAACGCAAAGCAATAGCTCTTGGCGGTCGAGCGCGAGATCGGGCGGTGCGTCGACAGCCAGTCGATGAAGGGTGCGTCATCCGGCTCCCCACCCTGGCGGCGATACTCCAGGTAATCGTTGATGACGTGGTTGAACGTATGCCCGGTAGGCACCCAGCCCGTGCTGCCTGGTTCGTCGCCCTGCTCGTCTTGCTCGTCATTCACCGCAGCTTTCGGTGCCACGCCAAAACAGCGCAGGTCGTAACCGAGAATAAACAGGCTGGCTTCGAACACGTGGCAGCGGGCGGGCAACGTACCGTGCTCGGCGAACCAACCCGTGCGTTCAAGCAGCGCGCGAACCATCCAGCCCAAGCGCACTTGCGAACGGGCCCAGGCCGGATAGCTGATGGATGAAAACTGTGGCGCCGTCAGGCCGTTGATAAAGTCGCCGGGGTTGCGTAGCTGGCTGCCACGGGCGCGCCCGGACGGGAACACCAGCAAGGGCTTGCCGCCACCCGCCCATTGCTGGCGAAACAGTGAATAGAGCATGCCCATCGCGGCACCGACACGGCTGTCGTAAATCGGTGAACCGGAGGTATCCAGCAGCGCGTGAATCTTGGTCAGGCCCGCATCAAAACGCTGCACGCTGCTGTCGTTGAGCTCATCCAGATCATTGTCGCCATCCAGCGCCATGAGCCCGGCCATCTCGCGCAAATACGCGGTTAGTTTGCCGTTGGCCGCCAGCCGATTCAGAAACAGAACCGCCCCACTCACACCGCCCCAGCGCAGCACTTGAAGGCACGCCTGCAAGGCTTGTTCTTCATCCCCGGCACGCACTGCACTGGCAAGCCACTCGCGAAGTTGCCCGAGGGAGCGCTGGGTCTGCGCCCAAGTCTGTGAGTCGACGGCATTTTGGTGGGTGTCGCGCCAACTCGCGTTCCAGCGATAGTGCTTGATCAATTGCTCAAAACCCTGGACGTCCTCGCTCAATCCGCCGGGTACAGCGTTACTGGCCTTGAAGCGCAGATTAAAGGTGAACGTCGGCAAATGTTCTTGCAACCAAGCGATAAAGGCCTCGACTTCAGGTTGCACCAGGAACTGTTCACGCTTCATGCAGACCGCCTTGCGGGTAATATCGAATGGCCATACCCTATGCAAAACAACACGCTACGTCCACGTTGTGTGTACATACAGGTAAACAAATAGAGCAGGTTCCAAAGCCCTGGCCAGGTGCTTTGCACACCGCGCTGAGTTTGCCGCCAATACCCGTAAAGTTTTCAGACATACGTCGTGGCGATGCATATTGCCCCCCGCACTCAAGGATCGATCGCTCATGGACCATCAAGCACTCAAGGCCCGTCATCGTCAGGAACGTGAAGGTCACCATCCCAACCTCACTCTGCGCGTGCACCGCGCCTTGAGTTGGCTCAATCGCGCCGAGCAAGCCGTTGATGTCGATGGACGCTTTATCTTCCTGTGGATTGCCTTCAACTCTGCATATGCCACCGATATCGATGAGCAATACCGCCTTTCGGAACAGTCCACGTTCAAGGCCTTCCTGGACAAACTCTGCACGCTGGACACAGGCAACCTGATCGAAAACCTGGTGTGGTCCGAGTTTTCCGGCAGCATTCGTGCGCTGCTGGACAACCCTTACGTATTCCAGAGCTTTTGGGATCACCAGAACGGCAAGATCAGCGAGGCGCAATGGACCGAGCGTTTTGCCAGTGGCCGTCGAGCCGCGCAGCAAGCCCTGGCGAACCGCAACACACCTGCGGTGCTCGGCGTGTTGTTCAATCGGATCTACACCTTGCGCAACCAACTGATGCATGGCGGCGCCACCTGGAACAGCAGCGTGAACCGGGACCAGCTGCGCGATTGCTCGAACCTGCTCGGCAAGTTGGTACCGGTGATTATTTTGCTGATGCTGGATAACCCTGAAACCCTGTGGGGCGATGCGTGTTATCCGGTGGTGAGTTGAAACGGCCGCGTCAGCCGATTGAAGGCGCCACCTGATTGAATATCGAAAAAGCCCGCTTGATGCGGGTTTTGTTGTTTTGGGCTGTCATCCAAGATTTGCAAATAATCCAGTAACAGAAACGGCCGAGGCACATTCAGTGGCTCGGCTTTTTAAGGTTTACCCCTAAGAAATACCCGCCTCGTTCACGAAATATTCAGAATCCCCGACAGATACTAGCCAATTGCAATGACCGCTCCCCCCGAACGGTCCCCTGCCCCGGTAGCTTGAACCCATGACGCGTCCCGTTCCTTTGCTGTTGCTGCTTGTAGGTTTGCTGTTCTTCTTCGCCCTGGGCAGACATGAGCTGCAAGGTTCCACCGAAGCCCGCGTTGCCGGGATAGCCATGGCCATGCACTTGGACAACGATTGGGTGGTGCCGCGCCTGTTTCGCGAACCCTTCCTGGAAAAACCGCCTCTGAGCCTATGGCTCGACGCCGGTGCGATTCGCCTGTTTGGCGGCACTACTTGGGCCGTGCGCCTGGCCTCGGCGTTTGCCGGGTTGTTCAGCGTGATGCTGTTCTACGGGATGCTGCGTCAATTCGGCCGGCCAAAGAACCTGGCGTTCGGCGCCGCGTTGATCCTGGCGACCATGGCCAGTTTCTGGGGCAATGTGCGCGGTGTGGGTGAAGACGCATTGCTGACCCTTGGCGTGACCACGGCGCTGCTGGCGTTCTACCAAGTCATGCGTCCGGAGCGCCAAGGCTCCAGCACCTGGGCTTGGGCGCTGTTTACCGTCGGTATGGTGATCGCCACCCTGAGCAAAGGGGTGCTGGGGCTGGCGATGCCGGGCATTGTGATTTTTGTGTACCTGGCCGTGACCAGTGTGATGGACAAGCGCCTGCGCATCGTTGACTGGATCAAGCCTGGGCTGTTCACACTGTTGGCGCTGGTGCCGCTGATGATCTGGCTGGGCTTCCTGTTCCAGCGCGGCGGTATGCAGGCTGTCGGCGAAGTGCTGTGGACCAACAGCGTCGGGCGTTTCAGCGGTTCGTTTGTCGAAGCCGGTCATTACGAGCCGTTCTACTACTACATCGCCAAGCTGCCCCAGGCGTTCCTGCCGTGGAACATCCTGGTGTACCTGGGCCTGTGGCATTTCCGCAAAAGCTTGATGCGCAATCGCTACCGCCTGTTTTTCAGTGTGTGGCTGGTGGCGCAGTTCACCCTGCTGACGCTGGCTTCCAGCAAACGTACCGTTTACCTGATGTCCCTCACGCCAGCGGCCACGGTGCTGGCGGCGGAATATGCCTACGTGTTGCTGCAATGGCTGAAGGATCGCAAGCCTGGCCTGTACCGCTACCACCGGCCGGTGATTACTGGGGTATTTACCGTGCTGTTTGCCAGCTACCTCGGCGCGGCTTTCTGGTTTATCCCCAAGGCCGACAAGCGCGAGTCGTTCGTGCCGGTGATCAGCCAACTCCAGGCGCTGCAGGCAGAAGGTCGAGAAGTGGCGATGTTCCAGCCCAACGAACGTATTTCCGGAGCCGGTGTGTTCTACATGCAGGCCTACGTACCGATCCTGCAAACCGAGCCTGAGTTGCGCGCTTTCCTCACCGCCAAACCCGGCAACGTTGTGCTGACGGATCACACCAAGGGGCTGGATGAGAAGGTGACGGTGATCAAGGAGATGGCGATCAGCCGCCAGCCTTACTACTTCATTGAGCAATAAGGCTGGCGCGGGGCATCAGTGCTTGGTGAGTTTGTCCAGGTAACCCATGGCAAACGCCGAGACCACGAAGGTCATGTGGATGATCACGTACCACATCAGGTGCTGTGGATCGACGTTCTTGGCGTCCATGAAGATGCGCAGCAAATGGATGGACGAAATCGCCACGATGGAGGCCGCCACCTTCATCTTCAGCGATGAAGAGTCCATGGTGCCCAGCCAGTTGAGCTTTTCCTTGTTGTCATCGATATCCAGTTGCGAGACGAAGTTCTCGTAGCCGGAGATCATCACCATCACCAGCAAGCCGCCAACCAGGGCCATGTCGATCAGCGACAGCAGCAACAGGATGACGTCCGCCTCCAGCATGGTGAACACGTTGGGCAGTACATGGATGATTTCCTGGAAGAACTTCAGCGCCAGGATCAGCAGGCCCAGGGACAACCCGAGGTAGATAGGCGCCAACAGCCAGCGTGAGGCGTACATCGTATTTTCGATAAAGCGTTCCATGGGATCTCACACAGCTAGGCTAAAAATGGCGGCGAGTATACCAGCCACTACCAAACAGCTGTAACCGCGAGAAAACTGACCCAGGCGGCATCTGTAAGAGCGTTTTTCTGCTAGTGTCGAGCCCATCAACTCGGCTCGATGACGTCGGACAGGAAGACTCAGATGATGGATGTGCGATCCCCTTTGGCCAGTATCGGCCTGTGTGCGGCGTTGCTGATGGCCAGCGGCTGCTCCCCCAAAGACGAGCAGAAAAAGCAGGTCACCCTCGAAGAGAAAACCGCAAAGTTCGAACAGTCACTGGACAGCATCCAGGACCCAAAACTGCGCGACGCCATCGCCGACCTCGGTGGTTCGTTGCTGTTGCTGGAGCGCGCGCGGGTCAAGCTCGCCGACAAGCCCATCGAGGCCGAGTACGGCGAAGACACCTTGGCCCTGCTCAAGCATTACCCCACTCCCCAAGCCTTGGTGGATACCTACGTCAATGGCCTGTTCGTGCTGCGCAAAGCCTCCCACTCCGACTACCTGACGGATTTGCAGCCGGTCTTCCCGTTCAGCTTCAACACCCCTGACCAATTCCCGTTCCCCCACGTCCTGGAATGGCAGTCGGTCACCTTGAGCAACAACAAGGTCATTCCCTTCCAACCCGAATGGTCGGAAACCGATCCCGGCATCCAATTGAGCCCCAGCAGCTCCAACCTGACCAACCCTGACGACCTGACAGTGACCTACCCATTCATCGAGGGCGTCGAGACAGAGAACAAGAGCCAACCACAGCCCGTCAGCCTCAAAGGTGCGGTTGAAGTGGTTGCGCCCGGTAAAGTGCTGACGTTTGACCTGTCGAAAAAAGACGTCGGCCACAAACGTACCGAGGGCACGATCACCCTCAACCTGCTGTTGCTGGAAAAGAACTACGCCGAAATCGAGCTGACCAACAGCGCACCGTTGGCGCCGGAGGTCGGCGACGAATCGCCCAACCCGCTGCTGGTACAGGCACGGGACAGCACGGGGCAATTCCTCACGCGCTCAGGCTCGATCAACGAGAATGCCGCGCAGGTGGAGTTCTACGAGAAACAACTGGCCGAAATGCAAAAACAGAAAACCTGGTCCGATGCGTTCGAAAAACAGCTCACTGACGAGCAAAAAGCCTTCGAACATAAACAGAGCAGCCATTACGCCAAGGTCTATTTCAATGGCTTGATCGATAACCTGCAGGTCGATGTGCTCGACTTCTCCACGGCCACGGTCACCCGCAAAGACCTCGACCTGCCCGTACAACGTTTCGACAAAAACAGCCTGCAGAAAACCGTGCAAGCCCTGCCGATGCCAGTCACCGTGTACGACGACAGCGCCGCCAGCTGGCTCAAGGACGCGTCGATGACCGAGGACCAGCTGAAAAACAGCGTCACCATCAGCCAGTCCACCGAAGACGCCAGCGCTGCACATATCGTGTTCGACCACCCGTTCACCTTCAATGACGACCTGGTGGGCAACGAACGCAGCAGCAGTGAAGAGCCCATCACCTTCTTCACCGCCGACGAAAAAGGCGAACGCGGCGAGCCCATTGAGCTACCGGCCGAGGCGTTCGAGCTGGATGCTGCGCGCGGCACTCTCACCTACGACCTGAACCTGTTCCCGGAAAACCCGGCATTTGTGGTGGGCTCGATTCCGCTGTTTTTGGCCAATATCGAGAAAGCCACGATTGACGTGACCAAGCTGCCCAAGGGCCTGACCCTCAAGGACAACGCGTTGATCGTCGACCAAAAAGAATTCCCGTCCGACAGCTGGCGCTTCTACGCCAAGGACGCCAGTGGCAACTACCTCAAGGAAATCCTCGGCGTAAGTCACCGCGCCGAGGAATACGGCACGGCGATGTTTGATGTGCATTATTTCTACGGTCAGCCGACATCGCTGGAAAGCTACCAGCGCACCGACCTGAACACCGTGCAATACGGTTTCGAGGTCAAGCTGGACAAGCCAGAAACCAAATAACCCTCAGTGACGGGTGTCGCTGAGGCTATGCACCCGTCCACTGTTGAGCTCTCGCAGATGGGCCTGCAGGTGCAGGCACCAGATCTGCGGGTCGTCTGCCAGCTTATAGCCGTGCAGCGTCAGGCTTTCGACGATGGACTCAAGAATGGTTTCGGCCACGAAAGGCCCATGGAACGGACCTTGAGACTTGATCGTGGAAGGCTGTTCGCCCGTCATTCCGGCGGCAAACAACAAGGTCCACATCCCGGTATCCCCCGCAAGAGGGCGAATGGAGCATTCGATACGGGTGACCAGGCCCAGGCACTGGCGGGTGAGGCAGAGGTTGCGCGACATGGCGGCGACCCTCGGTAGATCGGTGTTCAACCTCACGCAAGGCGAGGCTGTCTCTATCCTGCGACTCCTGTAGAGATCCCTTGAGCAGAGAATAGAAGAAAACCAGTACAAACCAAGGCTGTAGGGACCAACGGGCGTTGGTCCCTACAGCCCGAGTCAATTTCATGACAAACCGTCTTCAGGTGGGTTTGGCCTCGGCCAGCGCTTGCTGCGCAAGTTCCTTCTCCGCTTCCTTCAAGTCTTCTTCGCTGATCATCTCCGCAATGACCCGCAAACGCTCAACCACGCGCGCGTTGACGGAGCCTTCCGGGAATTGCCCTTCGGCATCCGGTTCACCCGCCGGCTCGCCCACCAGCAGGCTCAACGCCTCGTCCGCCTGGCGCACCGCGTAGATATGGAACTGCCCGGCACGCACGGCCTGCAGCACCTTCTCATCCAGCATCAACGTGGCAACGTTGGCCTGGGGAATGATCGCCCCCTGCTCACCCGTCAAACCGCGGGCTTCACAGAGACGGAAGAAGCCTTCGATCTTCTCGTTGACCCCGCCCACCGCCTGCACTTCACCAAACTGGTTGATCGAGCCGGTGATCGCAAAACACTGCTTGAGCGGCGTTTTTGACAGGGCCGAGATCAGGGTGCACGCCTCGCCGAGGGACGCGCTGTCACCGTCCACATAACCGTAGGACTGCTCCAGCGCGATACTCGCCGAGATCGCCAGCGGGAATTCCTGCGCATAACGGCTGCCCAGGTAACCGGTGAGGATCATCACACCCTTGGAGTGAATCGGCTGGCCGAGGTTGACCTCGCGTTCAATGTCGACGATACCGCTGCCGCCCGGGTACACCGTGGCGGAAATCCGCGCCGGTACACCAAAGGCCGAGTCACCGACTTCCAATACCGTCAGCCCGTTGCACTTGCCGACTGCGGCGCCGGCGGTGTCGATCAGGATGACCCCGGCGAGCATGTCGTCCAGGATCCGCGCCGACACCCGCCCGGTGCGCGTGGCCTTGGCCTTGAGCGCTCGTTCGATGTGACCCGCATCGGTCATCTCATCGCCGGCCAGGTGACGAATGAAGTCCGCCTCGCTGACCAGCTGGAACAAATCACCAATGCGCGCCGACAAACGGCCTTGGTGCTCCGCCAGCCGCGCACTGTATGTCGCCAGGCGTGCCACCGCGTCCGAGGTCAGCGGCGCCATGCCTTCTTCCGACGTACGGGTTTTGAGCAACTGGGCGAACTGCTCCAGGCTTTCGTCCACCATCGGGATGTCTTCGTCGAAGTCCACCAGCACGCGGAACATTTCCTGGAAGTCCGGATCGGCATCCTGCAACGCGTAGTACAACTGGCGCGAACCGATGATGATCACCTTGACCTGCAACGGGATCATCTGCGGGTTGAGGGTCACCGTGGCCAGACGGCCCAGCTCGCCCAACGGCGACTCCATCTTCAATTTGCGCGACTGCAGGGAACGCTTGAGAGCGTCCCACACAAACGGTTCACCGAGCATTTTCTCGGCTTCCAGGATCAGAAAGCCGCCATTGGCACGGTGCAACGCGCCCGGACGTAACTGGCGATACGTGGTGTACAGCGCGCCTTGGTCGGTGCTGTATTCGATACGGCCGAACAGGTTGTCGTAGGTCGGGTGCGGTTCAAACACTACGGGTGCACCACCGTTGACCGGGTGGCCGACTACCAGGCTTGGGCAATATTGCTCTTCCAGCAGCTTGCGCGCCTGGGCGTCGGTCTTGGCGTCGTCCACCAATTGCTCGACCACCGTCTTGAGCAAATACACCTGCATGGCTTGCAGGTAACCGCAGACAGCCGCGTTTTCCGCGTACTTTTCCGACAGCGGTGCAAGCAAAGGCTGCAGGGCCAGGGTGATGGTTTCTTCGTTGAACTGACGCAGTTGGTTGTTCGACTCACGCTTCCACTGCGGCAGGCTGGCCAGTTCTTCGTTCAGGCGTTCTTCCAGCTCGGAGATATCCGTGTGGAAGCGCTCGCGGTCGGCTTCCGGCAGTTGCGAGAACTCAGCCTCGTCCAGCGCCTTGCCGTCGAGCATCGGGGTAAACGCGATGTTGGTGCTGTCGCGGTACAGCGCCACGTCCTTTTCCAAGGCCAGGCGCTCGATCACGTCCAGGGCTTTGTCGTAGCGCTGGTTGAACGCGCGGTCGATGGCGCTTTTGCGTTGCTGGTAAGTGGGGTGTTCGAAGACCGCCGGAAAGGTGGCAACCAGGTTATCCACCAAGCCGTTGATGTCGCTGATGAACGCCGCCGCGCCGCCGCCTGGCAATTCCAGTGCGCGCGGTTCGCGAGGCTCATCGAAATTATTCACGTAGACCCAATCCGCAGGGGTCTGCAGGCGTTTACCCTCAGCCTTCAGGTAGCGTTTGACGAACGAAAAGCGACCGGTACCCGGCTCGCCCATGACAAACACGTTGTAACCGGGGCGCGGCATTGCCACACCGAACTGCAACGCTTCAACCGCACGTTCCTGGCCAAGCACACCGCGAAAGGGCTCCAAATCATTGGTGGTCGAGAAGCTGAACTGTTCAGCGGAGAAAGGGCGAGTCAGCGCTTCGGGCGCTAGACGCAAGCTGGCAGCAACAGGATCAGGCATCGGGCTTCCTTACATCAGGCGGGGCAGATGACGGCATTCTGGCTCCCGGTTGCGCGCTCTGGCAAGGCGCGTTGTTGGGAAAGCGTGGACACGGAACAGGTCCCAAATAAAAAACGCGAAATCTCTGATTGTTTTATAAAAAATAACGGAACCCCAGGAACATGCCTAAACTCCAAACTGCGCGGGTTGGACTAATAACCGATCCCTCAGGGCGCTGCGACGCGCCTGAACCCTTGTCCATTGGTTTGCACACAAAGAGAACAAAGCTATGAAACGGATCCTTCTCGGTACTCTCTTCACCGTCGTCTCCCTCAATGCAATGGCAGAAGCACCAGGTGGCCCGAACTGCGGTTGGGGCAACATGTTGTTCGAAGGCCAGCGCGGTACTCCGGCTCACTTCCTGGCTTCCACCACCAACGGCACTTCGGGTAACGCCACCTTCGGCATGACCTCGGGCACCAATGGTTGCAGCACCAACAGCGCCCTGACCTACGGCGGCAAGTCCTGGATTGCCATGAATGGCATGATGAACGAGCTGTCCGAAGACATGGCCAAGGGCAATGGCGAAGCGCTGACCACCTATGCCGTGGTACTGGGCGTGGCTCCAGAAGATCGCGAGCACTTTGCTGCCGTGACCCACGAACACTTCCAGCAAATCTTCAGCAAGGCTGACGTGACCGCAGACGATGTGCACAACAACACCCTGGCGGTACTGAAAAGCGATGCCCGCTTGGCGAAGTACGCAACCCAAGCTTAAGCTCGACCCGCCCGCGTCCTTCGAGGCGCGGGCGTTTTTTGGACCCGCCTCCCCTTTGGGTCTCACTTTTTCCGACTTAAGTTGCCCCTATGCTCAAACGCTTTGCCTGGATGGCACTCTTCGCCTGCGCCCCGCTGTATGCGGCGCCGCATATTGATGATCAACGTTTGCAGCAACTGGCCAACGATCCGTTCTGGCTTTCCCTGGGCCATTACGAGGCCGGCAAGATCAGCGGCTGGCGCAGCTATGTCAGCGACAAAAAGTTCTTCCTCGCGCCCGATGGCGCCCACCACCCGGACGCCGAACTCAAGGCCACCGTTGAAGCACTGTATGCTCCGGCCAGCCTGGGCGAACAACACGCCCAATGCGTCTACCCCGCACGTACCCGCTGGCTCAAGGATCAGTTGCACCTGACCGACCTGCCTGCCGTGGACTGCAAAGAATTCAAGCAATGGTTCAAGGACGTCGCGCCCCATAGTGCGGTGATGATTTTCCCGGCGGCCTACCTCAACAGCCCGTCGTCGATGTTCGGCCATACCCTGCTGCGCATCGACCAGGCGGATGTGCAGAGCAACAACACCGCCCTGCTCAGCTACGCGATCAACTTCGGCGCCTATATCGAAGGCTCCGACAACAGCATTCTCTATGCCTGGAAGGGTTTGATGGGCGGCTATCCCGGCCTGTTCGCCCTGGTGCCCTACCAGGAAAAACTCTCCGAATACCGCAGCCTCGAAAACCGCGACCTGTGGGAATACCGCCTCAACCTCACCCAGGTCGAGACCGAGCGCATGGTGGAGCATGTTTGGGAACTCAAGCAGATCCAGTTCGACTACTTCTTCTTTGACGAAAACTGCTCCTATCGCCTGCTGGAACTGCTGCAAGTCGCGCGCCCTGGCCTGCGCCTGACCGAACAATTCCCGCTGACCGCCATTCCGACCGATACGGTCAAGGCGGTGAAAGAGGCCGGTTTGGTGGAAAAAATCGACTACCGCCCTTCCCGCGAACGCGAGCTGCTGGAACGCGCCAAGCCGCTGAACAGCGACGAGCAACAATGGGTGCTGAAAGTCAGCGACGACCAGAAGCAACTGCAGGAACCTGCGTTCAAGGCCCTGCCACGCGAGCGCCAGGCCCTGATCATCGATGCGGCCTATCGCCTGGGCCGCTACCGTGCCAATGGCCTGGAGCGCGACCCCGCGCGCTCCCAACGCAGCTTCGAACTGCTGCGCGCCATCAACCAGAACCCGGCGCCCGACCTGAACATCGAGCGCCCAGGCCTGCCGGAAGACGGCCACGAATCACGCACCTGGCAAGCCGGCATCGGCACCCGTGGCGACAAGGCCTACGGCGAGTACGGCCTGCGCATGGCCTACCACGACCTGAATGACAACGCCGAAGGTTTCCCCCTCGGCGCGCAGATCGAAATTTTGCAAATGAAGCTGCGCCAGTACGAAGGCAACCACTGGCAACTGCAACAACTGGACCTGGCCACCATCCGCTCCCTGACCCCGCGTAACGCCTTGCTGCAACCCTGGTCATGGCAAGTCACCGGCGGCCTGGAGCGCGTACCGGGCAAACACGACGATGAAACCCTGGTGGCCCACGTCAACGGCGGCGCCGGCGGCACCTGGCAGTTGAGCGACGACATGCTCGGCTTCGCCCTCGGCACCGTGCGCGTGGAACACAACAACGACTTCAGCGAAGCCATCTCACCGGCTGCCGGGTTCAATACGGGTGTGCTATGGAAAAATCCACTGGGCAATCTGAGCCTGGAGGCCAAGGGTGACTTCTTCACCAATGGCGAAGTGCGCCGTAGTCTCAGCCTGAACCAGCAGTGGGAGTTGTCACGTAACCTGGGCTTGCGGCTGAGTGCGCAGCGCGAGTACAGCCACCTGTCCACACCGGTGAATGAAGTGATGCTTGAAGTGAAGTGGTATCACTACTAGCTAAAGCCGGACAAAGACCAGAATGTGGGAGCGGGCTTGCTCGCGAATGCGGTGGTTCAGTAGCAGATGCATTGACTGACACACCGTATTCGCGAGCAAGCCCGCTCCCACATTGAGTCCGTTTCTAGTCAGTTTAATCTCAAGGAGCTCAACCAACATGGCCGTTACCTGCACCACCCTCGAAGAGGTCCGTAGCAACATCGACCGCCTCGACCAGCAAATCGTCACCCTGCTGGCGGAGCGCGGCCAATTCGTCTCCCAGGCTGCTTGCTTCAAAAAAGACACCGATAGCGTCAAGGCACCGCAGCGCGTCGAACAAGTGATCGCCAAAGTGCGGGACTTGTCCCATTCGGTGGGCGCCAATCCGGATGTCACCGAGCAGGTGTACCGCGCGATGATTGCGGCGTTTATCCAGCTGGAGTTGGCGGAGCACGCAGAGCTCACCCAAACTAGCCCTAAAAATTAACAAATTTATTTGCCGAGTTAGAAAACCAAATGGCCGACTCAAGCCACTGATTAATAAGCAGGAAATATTGAACGGTTTTTAGCTTTTTTTGTAGCAAAAAACTTGTCCCGATCAAGCCTCGCTTTATGGGGATTTGTGTCTAGTCTCGAGTGGCAGTCAAATTGCCACCATGTCTATACACGGATCTGAATAGGTAGAGGCTTACTATGGATTTTTTCGAAAAGCTCACTAGCCTGGCAGCAAAAGTTCGGTTGCAAGGCCCTGCCATCCAAACAGAAGAAGCTACAAAAAACGCATTTGTAATGCCGTTCATCAACACGGTACTGGGTTACGACGTGTTCGACCCCCAAGAAGTGATGCCTGAATTCGTCTGTGACGTTGGGACTAAAAAGGGCGAAAAGATCGACTACGCGATAATGAAAGACGGCGAAGTTCAAATACTCATCGAATGCAAAAAGATCGGCGAATCACTGAGCATCAACCATGCCTCTCAGCTTTTTCGATACTTCCACGTCACTAGCGCACGAATTTCGATTCTCACCAACGGTCAGGTCTATCGTTTTTTTACTGACTTGGATGCCCCCAACAAAATGGATGAAAAGCCATTTCTGGAATTGGACCTGTTAGACATTGATGAGTACTCCGTACCGGAGCTGATCAAACTCACCAAGTCGGCGTTCGATGTTGACTCCATCATCAATGCAGCCGGAGAGCTGAAATACGTCAGCCAACTCAAAAAGCTCATCGGCACTCAGGTCAGTAAGCCAGAAGATGACTTCGTAAAATTTTTCGCCTCTCGTGTTTACGAAGGTGTGATTACGCAAAAAGTGCGGGAGCAATTTTTTGAACTGACCCGAAAGGCTTTAGCCCAGTTTCTGAACGACCAGATCAACGATCGGCTTAAGTCGGCCATGAGTGGAGCGGTCCAGCCAACGATAGCGTTGATACCTTCAACGACCGGCGCAAATGAAGATTCGCAATACCGCGACGAGTCAGAAGACAAGGTTGTGACAACGCTTGAGGAACTAGAGGGTTACCACATTGTTCGGGCTTTGGTTCGATCAGTGGTTGATGCTAAGCGGATCGTCCAGCGAGATACACAAAGCTATTTTGGGATATTACTGGACGATAACAACCGCAAACCGATTTGCCGTCTTCACTTCAATCGCAGTCAGAAATACCTCGGAATATTCGACGAGGAAAAAAATGAAACCCGGCATGCAATCGCATCTATCGATGAGATTTACGAGTACGCGGATCAATTGAAAAAAACAGTGGGTTATTACGCGTGACCCGACTCTAAAACTCAGCACAAATCCAAAATGTGGGAGCGGGCTTGCTCGCGAATGCGGTGGTTCAGTTGGAACATCTATAACTGACACAACGCATTCGCGAGCAAGCCCGCTCCCACATTGGGTCTGCATTTATCCGGCTCCAGCGCATCATCCGTGCGATTGGGACATAGCGCCAACACCATTCTCACCTCCCTTTCACACCGCCCCGACAAATCCCAAACTAGACTTCTCCCCATCAGCCGGTGACCGGCCAGGGAGCAAGCAATGTGGCGGTATGCAGTAATGCTGTGTGCGGTGGTGTGGTTGTCGGGTTGCCAATCAACCCATCAGGAGTTGTTGGCCAAGGGCTATCCCCCGGCCTTTGCCGATGGTTTTGATGACGGCTGCAGCAGCGGTCGCCAGGCGGCTGGAGTGATCAGCGGGGAGTTTCGCAAGAACGTGCCGCGCTATCTGAAAGACCGTGAATACGCAGAAGGCTGGGAGGACGGCTTCCGCCAGTGCAAAGCCATGCGTGAAAACGAAGAGCTGCGCGACTACAAGGACAACCACTGGGACGACCGGGAACGCGCCTGGCAGCAGGAGAAGGATCGCGACGCGGCCAGGGCTTATCGCTCGCCATAGGTCGCTTTCAGACATCCATCGAAACTAAAGCGCGGTGAACATGGCCCAAACTCCATAGAGGGAGAACGCCATGAGCCGAGCTTTTGTGAATGAAGACAGCGCCGCCGCCCAGGCTGATCAGCCGGTGGAGCGTCAGATCAGTGAACAGCCCAATCGCCTGACGGCACAAGGATTGGCGCAGTTGCAGGCCAAGGTTGTGCAATTGCAGCACGAGCACAGCCTGGAATCCGCCAAGGGCGAACAGGCAGATAAGCAACGCCAGGCCGATCTTGAGCGGGATTTGCGTTACTTCAACCAGCGGGTGCAAAGCGCCCAGGTGGTAGCAGCGGCCACGTCCACCGAAAAGGTGCAGATTGGCAGTTGGGTGACCTTCGCCAATCAGTTGGATGAGCAACAACGCATTCAACTGGTGGGCGAGGACCAGGCCGACGCCTCGGTCGGCCTGATCAACTGGGGTTCGCCCCTGGGCCGCGCGTTGCTGGGCGCCCAAGTGGGTGACGAGGTGCTGTGGAAGCGCCCCGTCGGCGATCAGTTGATCGAAGTGCTGCGCATCGAGGCCGAGGCTTAGACGATGCCTTGGGCCAGCATCGCGTCGGCGACTTTTACGAAGCCCGCGATGTTTGCGCCTTTCACGTAGTTGATCCGGCCATTTTCTTCGCCGTAGTGCACGCAAGCGTGGTGGATCGACTGCATGATGTTGTGCAGCTTGCTGTCCACTTCACCGGCGGTCCACAGCAAGCGCATAGCGTTCTGCGACATTTCCAGGCCACTGACGGCCACGCCACCGGCGTTCGACGCTTTGCCCGGCGCGAACAGAATGCCCGCCTCGATAAAGATATCCACAGCCTCAAGGGTGGTCGGCATGTTGGCGCCTTCGGCCACGCAGATGCAGCCGTTGCGCAGCAGTGCACGTGCCGCATCTGCGTCAAGTTCGTTCTGGGTCGCGCAGGGCAATGCGATGTCACAGGCCAGTTCCCAAGGGGTTTGCCCCTTGCGGAATTCCAGGCCGAAACGCTCGGCCAGCTCGCTGATGCGACCGCGCTGCACGTTTTTCAGCTCCAACAGGGCCGACCATTGTTCTTCGGTCAAACCGCTTTCGGCGTACAGGGTACCCTCAGAGTCGGACAGGGAGATCACTTTGCCGCCCAGGTCCATGACCTTGCGCGCCGCGTATTGGGCCACGTTGCCGGAACCGGATACCGCCACTCGCTTGCCTTCAACTCGCAGGCTGTTGCGTTTGAGCATTTCTTCGGCGAAGTACACACAGCCGAAACCCGTAGCCTCCGGGCGGATCAGGCTGCCGCCGTAGGTCATGCCCTTGCCGGTCAGCACGGAGGTGAACTGGTTGCTCAGGCGTTTGTACTGGCCGAACAGGAAACCGATCTCACGGGCGCCCACGCCGATATCGCCAGCCGGCACGTCCACATCGGCGCCAATGTGGCGGTACAGCTCGCTCATGAAGGATTGGCAGAAACGCATGACTTCGGCGTCGCTCTTGCCTTTGGGGTCGAAGTCCGAGCCACCTTTGCCGCCGCCCATGGGCAGCGAAGTAAGGGAGTTCTTGAAGGTCTGCTCGAAGGCGAGGAACTTCAACACGCCCAGGTTCACCGACGGATGGAAGCGCAAGCCGCCTTTGTATGGGCCGATGGCGCTGTTCATCTGGATACGGAAACCGCGATTGACCTGGACCTTGCCGTGATCATCCACCCACGAAACCCGGAAAGTAATCGCGCGTTCCGGCTCGCAGATGCGCTCCAGGATGCCCGAGGTCAGGTAGTGGGGGTTGGCTTCAAGAAACGGCCACAAACTGCGTAGGACTTCTTCCACTGCCTGGTGGAATTCGGGCTGGTCCGGGTCGCGTTTCTTGAGGCGGGCAAGGAAGGATTCGACGGATTCGATCATGAAAAGTCTCGGCAGATTTTTAGTTTTTAACGGAGATTGAGCCGGACTTTATCAATTCATTCCGCACTGCGACAGGGCAAAATGTCGCCTTTGTGAATTTAAATGGTGCATTTGATATAAATAAACCTGAAAGGCAGGGGTTTTGTGCACCTTAAAAGGGATTTCAAACTGTAGATATGCACCAACAGATAAACCGCTTTCGCGAGCAAGCCCGCTCCCACATTTGATCGGGTTCCAACCCTGGAATGCGGTCGAATGTGGGAGCGGGCTTGCTCGCGAATGAATCCAACTCGGTCCACCTGAAAAAACGCAAAAAAAACGGAGCCCAAAGGCTCCGCTCTTTCAAACCACCAACCCCAATCAGGCCAGTTTCTTGTGACGCACGCGGTGCGGCTGAGCAGCAGCTTCGCCCAAACGCTTTTTACGGTCCGCTTCGTACTCGGTGTAGTTACCTTCGAAGAACACCGCTTGGGAATCGTCTTCGTACGCCAGGATGTGGGTCGCGACGCGGTCAAGGAACCACCGATCGTGAGAGATCACAATGGCGGCGCCCGGGAAGTCCAACAGGGCTTCTTCCAGGGAACGCAGGGTTTCAACGTCGAGGTCGTTGGACGGTTCGTCGAGCAGCAGGACGTTGCCGCCCTCTTTCAGGGTCAGGGCCAAGTGCAAGCGACCGCGCTCACCACCGGACAGGTCCTTGACGAACTTCTGCTGGTCGCCGCCCTTGAAGTTGAAACGACCGACGTAGGTGCGCGACGGGATTTCATAGTTGCCGATGCGGATCTGGTCGGAGCCGTCGGAAATCTGCTGGAACACAGTCTTGCTGCCGTCGAGGTCGTCGCGGCTCTGGTCGACACAGGCCAGTTGCACGGTTTCGCCGATCTCGATGCTGCCCGAGTCCGGAGTTTCCTTGCCCATCAGCATGCGGAACAGTGTGGATTTACCCGCACCGTTACCACCAATAACGCCGACGATCGCGCCTTTTGGCATGGAGAACGACAGGTTGTCGATCAGCACGCGGTCGCCATAGCCTTTGGAAACGTTCTTGAACTCGATGACCTTGTCACCCAGGCGCGGGCCGGCCGGGATGTAGATCTCGTTGGTTTCCGAACGCTTCTGGAATTCCTGCGATTGCATTTCTTCAAAGCGTTGCAGACGAGCCTTGGACTTGGACTGGCGGGCCTTGGCGCCTTTGCGCACCCACTCCAGTTCTTCCTTCATGGCTTTTTCGTGGGCCGATTGCTGCTTGGATTCAGCGGCCAGACGGTCGGACTTGGCTTCCAGCCAACCGGAGTAGTTGCCCTCGTAAGGGATACCGGCGCCACGGTCGAGCTCGAGGATCCAGCCAGCAACGTTGTCCAGGAAGTACCGGTCGTGCGTGATCGCAACCACGGTGCCTGGGAAGTCGTGAAGGAAATGTTCCAGCCAGGCGACGGAATCGGCGTCCAAGTGGTTGGTAGGTTCGTCGAGCAACAGCATGTCAGGGGCCGACAGCAGCAGGCGGCACAGGGCCACACGACGCTTCTCACCACCGGACAGGTGTTCGACCTTGGCGTCCCACGCCGGCAGGCGCAGCGCGTCGGCGGCAACTTCCAGCTGGCGCTCCAGGTTGTGACCGTCACCGGCTTGCAGGATGGCTTCGAGCTTGGCCTGTTCGGCAGCCAGTTTGTCGAAGTCGGCATCTTCTTCGGCGTAAGCGGCATAGACCTCGTCCAGGCGGGCCTGGGCGTTCTTGATCACGCTGACGGCTTCTTCAACCACTTCGCGGACGGTCTTGGTCGGATCCAGGATCGGTTCCTGGGGCAGGTAGCCGATGTTCAGCTCCGGCATCGGGCGGGCTTCGCCTTCGAACTCGGTGTCGACGCCCGCCATGATTTTCAGCAGCGTGGACTTACCCGAACCGTTGAGGCCGAGCACGCCGATCTTGGCGCCAGGGAAGAACGACAGCGAAATATTTTTGAGGATTTCCCGCTTCGGCGGAACAACTTTTCCCAGCCGATGCATGGTGAAGACGTATTGAGCCATGGTGAACCTAGCGTCAGTGACTGATGAATTAAGCGGGCGAAGCCCGTGCCAGGCCATGCGCCGCGCGGGCCGTTGACGATGATCAATGCCTGCGTGCGGAAAAAGCCTGAATGTCTGGGGCTGGAACGCCCCCGCGTAACCGGCAAAGCTACCTGAATGCGCTTGGTCAGTCCAGCCAGGCGGGGCTGGCACTTTGCCACAAGTCAAGGCATGCTAGCCGCCCTCCGGGCGTCCGGCTTATAGTGCACGTCGCGCGCCAGTCCAGCCAAACCGCAGGATCACAGCTTGTCCAAAGTCACGCCGCCAACTCCTCTGCGCGCCGCTCATATAGCGCCGGGAGCGCCCCTGCACGGCACCCTCAAAGGCGCATTGGCGACGCTTGTCCTCATGCTGCTCGCATTATTGTTCTGGCAACTGCTGGACCAACTGCAGCAAAACCAGAAGAACCAGCAGCAATACACCATCGACTACAGCGCCGACCTGGCTGAACAGATCAGCCTGAACATGGCCCTCAGCGCAAAAATCGCCCTGAACCTGCTACCGATGGTCGAGCCACCGCGCGACAGCGAACAGCAACAAGCCCTGATGCGCACCTTGCAACGCTCGCTGCCGGAGCTGCGCAGCATCGCCCTGCTCGCCCCCAGCGGCGCGATGATCAGTGACAGCGCCACCGACAGCCAGGATGCTGCCTGGCTCGAAGAGCTGGTGCAGCGCAGCCACTCCCAGTCGTATTACCTGAGCAACAATAACGACGGGACCATCATCTATTTGTTGCTGCATCAGCCCAGCGGCGGTTCTAGAGTGTATTGGGTGCTGCGCCTGGCCCCCAATTACCTGACCAACCTCACCCGCCAGGACGGCCAGGGCGTGCGCCCGATGTGGGCCATCGAGAATCGCCTCAACCACCGTGTCATCAGCCGTGACAGTGGCATGCCCGCCCAATGGACCAGTGCCCTGACTCCGGACGAGCTGAATAAAAGCGTGCTGGTCACGCCCCTGAGCAAAAGCGACTGGCAGCTGCGCGGGCTGTTCGACCGTAACGCCGTGCTGGAGCAACTGCTGCCTGCCTTTATCGGTAAATGCCTGCTGGGCCTGGCGTTCTCACTGATCCCGGTGATCGTGCTGTTGAACATGCGCCGCCGCCAGCGCCAGGTGCATGAGGGCCGGCGACGCTACCAGGACATTTTCGAGGGCACCGGCGTAGCGCTTTGCGTGCTGGACCTGTCGGGGCTCAAGGCGTTCTTCGCCAAGGCCCAACTGGAAACGCGCGCGCAACTGCACGCCTGGCTGCAAGACAACCCCGCCGAACGCCAGCAACTGCTCAAGGAACTGCGCATTACTGAGGTCAACCAGGTTGCCGTACGCCTGCTGAACGTGGGCTCTTGCGAAGAAGCCTGGGAGCGTCTGATCGATGACTGCCCGCGTAATGCCACGTCCATCGGCTACCAGATACTGGAAGCCGTCCTGACTCAACAGAACCAGCTTGAGCTGGAGATCCAGCTCAAGGATGTGGCCGGCAACGATCAATACCTGTGGCTGGTGATGCGCCTGCCCGAGCAGCAGGATGACGCCAAGGCCGTGATCCTCAGCATCAGCGATATCACCAGCCGCAAGTTGATCGAGTTGTCACTGGTGGAGCGTGAGAGTTTCTGGTCGGACGTGGTACGCACCGTGCCCGACCACCTGTATGTGCAGGACGTGATCAGCCAGCGCATGATTTTCAGCAACCATCACTTGGGCCATACCCTCGGCTATAACAAAGCCGAACTGCAGCAAATGGGCGAGTATTTCTGGGAAATCCTGCTACATCCCGAAGATGCCGAGCATTACCACGACTTGCGCCAGCAGCAACGCCAGATCGGCTACACCACTCAACTGCAATGCCAGTTGCGCTTCCGTCACCGTAACAACCAATGGCGCCGCTTTGATATCCGCGAACAAGCCCTGGCTCGGGACAAGACCGCCGTGGTCACCCGGATCATCGGCGTGGCCAAGGACATCACCGACCAGATCGAAGCCAGCGAGTCCCTGCGTGACAGCGAACAGCGCTACCGCATGCTGGCCGAAAGCATCAGCGACGTGATCTGTTCCACCGACAGCCAGTTGGCCCTCAACTACATCAGCCCGTCGGTCAATGCCGTACTGGGCTACGACGTGGACTGGGTGTTCAAGAACGGCTGGCAATCGATCATCGCCAACCCGCAGCAGTTAACCGGCATCTACAGCCTGGTGGAGCAGGTCAGCCGCGCACTGGGCGATACCGAGGCGCTGAACAAGCTGCGCGATGAAGTGCAGACCCAGCTGTTCCTGTTCGACTGCCTGCGCGCCGATGGCCGCAAAGTGCCGATCGAACTGCGCCTGGTGCTGGTGTGGGACGAACACGGTGCCTTTGAAGGCATCCTCGGCGTGGGTCGCGATGTCAGCCAGCAGCGCCGTGCCGAAAAAGACCTGCGCATGGCGGCCACGGTATTCGAGCACTCCACGTCGGCGATCCTGATCACCGACCCGGCGGGCTATATCGTGCAGGCCAACGAGGCATTCAGCCGGGTCAGCGGCTACGCGGTCGCCGACGTACTGGACCAGTTGCCCAACCTGCTCACCGTCGATGAACAGCAGGAAGCTCACCTGCGTTACGTGCTCAAACAATTGCACCAGCACAGCACCTGGGAAGGCGAAGTCTGGCTCAAGCGCCGCAACGGCGAGCATTACCCGGCCTGGGTCGGCATTACCGCCGTGTTCGACGACGAAGGCGACCTGGCGAGCTACGTGTGCTTCTTCAGTGATATCAGCGAGCGCAAGGCCAGTGAACAGCGTATCCACCGCCTGGCCTACTACGACGCCCTGACCCATTTGCCAAACCGCACGTTGTTCCAGGACCGTCTGCACACCGCGCTGCAGGCCGCCGACCGCCAGAAGTCGTGGGTGGTGTTGATGTTCCTCGACCTCGACCGTTTCAAGCCGATCAACGACTCCCTGGGCCACGCCGCCGGCGACCGCATGCTCAAGGAAATGGCCACCCGCCTGCTGGGCTGTGTGGCCGAAGACGACACCGTGGCTCGCATGGGCGGCGACGAATTCACTTTGCTCCTGCAACCGCGGGTTAACCGCGAACTGGCGTTGAACCGTGCAATTCATGTGGCCGAACAGATTCTCGCCAGCCTTGTTAAGCCCTTTGTGCTGGAAGGCCGCGAGTTCTTCGTGACCGCGAGTATCGGCATCGCCCTCAGCCCCCAGGACGGCAACGAGCTGAGCCAACTGATGAAAAACGCCGACACCGCGATGTATCACGCAAAGGAGCGCGGCAAGAACAACTTCCAGTTTTACCAGGCCGACATGAACGCCAGCGCCCTGGAACGCCTGGAGCTGGAAAGCGACCTACGCCACGCCCTGGACCAGAACGAATTCGTGCTTTATTACCAGCCGCAGTTCAGTGGTGACGGCAAACGCCTGACGGGCGCCGAGGCCCTGCTGCGCTGGCGCCATCCGCGACGCGGCCTGGTGCCGCCGGGCGATTTCATCCCGGTGTTGGAGGAGTTGGGCCTGGTGGTGGACGTGGGCGACTGGGTGATCAGCGAAGCCTGCCGTCAACTCAAGACCTGGCACCAGAACAAGGTGCGCGTGCCGAAAGTCTCGGTGAACATCTCCGCGCGGCAGTTCTCCGACGGTCAACTGGGTACGCGCATCGCCACCATCCTCAAGGACACCGGCCTGCCGCCGGCGTGCCTGGAGCTTGAGCTGACCGAAAGTATCCTGATGCGCGAAGTCAACGAGGCCATGCATATCCTCGACAGCTTGAAGAATCTGGGCCTGAGCATCGCCGTAGACGACTTTGGTACCGGTTATTCGTCGCTCAACTACCTCAAGCAATTCCCCATCGACGTATTGAAGATCGACCGCACCTTCGTCGACGGCCTGCCCTCCGGCGAGCAGGACGCGCAGATCGCCCGCGCCATTATCGCCATGGCCCACAGCCTGAACCTGGCGGTGATCGCCGAAGGTGTGGAAACCCATGAGCAGTTGGACTTCCTGCGTGAACATGGTTGTGACGAGGTGCAGGGCTACCTGTTTGGGCGGCCGATGCCGGCAAATCGATTCGAGGCGCAGTTCAGCAATGATGCGCTGTTCATGTTCGACTGAGACGGTGTAGTGAAGCCACTGGCCTCTTCGCGAGCAAGCCCGCTCCCACATTCGATCGCAGTTCAAAGGTGGGACTCGGTCACGTGTGGGAGCGGGCTTGCTCGCGAAGGGGCCATCACAGGCACCATTCATCCCTAAGTGAATCCCACTTGTCCGCGACATGATGTCCTTTCATATGCCATCTAAAACCCATTGGGTTAGAATGCCCTCCTTTTCTGCCCCCGATCCTTGAGGACCGCCATGTTCAGCCGTGATTTGACTATTGCCAAGTACGACGCCGATCTCTTCGCTGCCATGCAGCAAGAAGCCGTGCGCCAGGAAGAGCACATTGAACTGATCGCTTCGGAAAACTACACCAGCCCAGCCGTCATGGAGGCTCAAGGTTCGGTTCTGACCAACAAGTACGCCGAAGGCTACCCAGGCAAGCGCTACTACGGCGGTTGCGAGTACGTCGACGTGGTTGAGCAACTGGCCATCGACCGTGCAAAAGAGCTGTTCGGCGCCGATTACGCCAACGTCCAGCCGCACGCCGGTTCCCAAGCCAACAGCGCCGTGTACCTGGCCCTGCTGCAAGGTGGCGACACCATCCTGGGCATGAGCCTGGCCCACGGCGGTCACCTGACCCACGGCGCCAGCGTTTCCTCCTCCGGCAAGCTGTACAACGCCGTTCAATACGGTATCGATGCCAACGGCCTGATCGACTACGACGAAGTCGAGCGCCTGGCGGTTGAACACAAGCCAAAAATGATCGTGGCCGGTTTCTCTGCCTACTCGCAGATCCTGGACTTCCCACGCTTCCGCGCTATCGCCGACAAGGTTGGCGCCTACCTGTTCGTCGACATGGCTCACGTAGCCGGTCTGGTCGCTGCTGGCGTCTACCCGAACCCGGTGCCTTTCGCTGACGTGGTAACCACCACTACCCACAAGACCCTGCGCGGTCCACGTGGCGGTCTGATTCTGGCTCGCGCCAACGCCGACATCGAGAAGAAGCTGAACTCTGCCGTATTCCCAGGCGCCCAAGGCGGCCCACTGGAGCACGTCATCGCCGCTAAAGCGATCTGCTTCAAGGAAGCGCTGCAGCCTGAGTTCAAGACTTACCAGCAACAAGTGGTCAAGAACGCCCAGACCATGGCCAGCGTGTTCATCGAGCGCGGCTTTGACGTGGTGTCCGGCGGTACTGAAAACCACCTGTTCCTGCTGTCGCTGATCAAGCAGGACATTTCCGGTAAAGATGCTGACGCTGCCTTGGGCAAAGCCTTCATCACCGTGAACAAAAACTCCGTGCCGAACGACCCACGTTCGCCGTTCGTCACTTCAGGCCTGCGCTTCGGCACGCCGGCTGTGACCACTCGTGGCTTCAAGGAAGCAGAGTGCAAGGAACTGGCTGGCTGGATCTGCGACATCCTGGCAGACCTGAACAACGAAGCCGTGATCGACGCGGTACGTGAGAAGGTCAAGGCCATCTGCAAAAAACTGCCGGTGTACGGCGCTTGATTGCAGTTGCTTGAATGAAAAGCCCGGCTCTTGAGCCGGGCTTTTTTATGAGCGATACCAAATTGAAATACAGTCACCTGTGGGAGCGCATTTCGATTCAAAGTTGGTAAACCTTGGCAAAGCCCTCGCGAATCTTGTCTTCCGGCAACTCATCGGCAATAAACACAATCACACTCTCCCGCGCCTCGCCCTCCTCCCACTCCGTATCCCAATCAAAGCCGTAGAGCTTCAGCACGCCCTGGAACACCATGCGCCGGTCTTCACCGGCGATGTTCAGCACGCCCTTGTAGCGCAGCAGTTGCTTACCGTGGTCTTCCAGCAGCTCGTTCATGAACTCGCTCAGCCGGTCGATATCCAGCGGCTGGTCGGTGCGCAGCACCAGGCTGGAGATACGGTCGATGGACGGTGCCTTGCTGACCGGGCGCAGGCTCATGCCGGCGTTGAGGTTGAAGCCACGCACATCCAGCAGTTCGGCCAGATCGATAGTGCCGTGATCGACGACCCGAATCGGTGCACGCCGGTTGATGCGCGTCAGGCGCTCGCTGAGGGCGTCGAAGCCGGCGTCATCCACCAGGTCACGCTTGCTCACCAGCAAGCGGTCGGCAAAGCCGATCTGCGCCTGGGCGATGGTCTGGGTCAGGTGGTGTTCGGCGTGGGCCGCGTCCACCAGGGTGATGATGCCGTCGAGGATGTAGCGCTCGCGCAGTTCCTCGTCGATGAAAAAGGTCTGGGCCACCGGCGCCGGGTCGGCCAGGCCGGTGGTCTCGATCACCAGGCGGTCGAAGGCGATTTCGCCGCTGTCCAGGCGCTCAAGCAGCAGGTACAGGGCTTTGGTCAGGTCGGTGTGGATGGTGCAGCACACGCAGCCGTTAGACAGGGTCATGACTTGCACCGGCTCATCGCCCAACAGCTGGGTGTCGATACCGGCGTCACTGAATTCGTTTTCGATCACGGCGATTTTCAGGCCGTGCTCGGCCTTGAGCAGGTGGCGCAGCAAGGTGGTTTTGCCGGCGCCGAGGAAGCCGCTGAGGATGGTGACGGGGATGGGAGAGGACAAAAGGAATTCTCCTGAAGGAATACAAAAACAAATGTGGGAGCGGGCTTGCTCGCGAAAGCGGTGTATCAGTCAGTACATGCATCAACTGACAGACCGCCTTCGCGAGCAAGCCCGCTCCCACATGGGATCACTGCCAACCCGACTTACCGGGTTAGCAGCATTTAGGCCCACCCTTGCCACCGTAACGGGCTTCCTGGCGTTCCCGGAAGAACGCCTTGTAGTCCATCACCGGCTTGTCCGGGTGTTTGGTTTGCATATGCTCGACGTAGGTGTCGTAGTCGGGCATGCCGACCATCAGGCGCGCGGCCTGACCGAGGTATTTACCGAGGCGACTGATGTCATTGAACATGGTTGCAACCCTCGATTACGCGTCCGGTACGGCCTGGAACGGAGCTTCTTTATCCGTACGTTCTTTGTTGCCCCAGGCGGCGACGCCGACCTTGAGGGCATAGAACAGGATGCTGAATACCACGAACAGGAACAGCGCCGTCAGCGTTGCGTTGGTGTAGGCGTTGTAGATCACGTGCTGCATCTGGTCGATGTTCTTGGCCGGGGCCAGGATCTGGCCGTTCGCCAGGGCATCGCTGTACTTCTTGCCCAGGGACAGGAAGCCGACCGCCGGGTTGGCGTCGAACAGCTTGATGAAACCCGCAGTGGTGGTGCAGATCAGCAGCCAAACCGCTGGCAGCATGGTCACCCAGATGTAGCGCTGGCGCTTCATTTTGATCAGCACAACGGTGGCCAGCATCAGCGCGATACCTGCCAGCATCTGGTTGGAGATACCGAACAGCGGCCACAAGGTGTTGATGCCACCCAGAGGGTCGATCACGCCTTGGTACAGCAGGTAACCCCACATGGCCACGCAACCGGCGGTAGCGATCAGGTTGGCGGTCCACGACTCTGTGCGTTTGAGCGATGGCACGAAGGAGCCGAGCAGGTCTTGCAGCATGAAGCGACCGGCACGGGTACCGGCGTCAACCGCCGTCAGGATGAACAGCGCTTCGAACAGGATCGCAAAGTGGTACCAGAACGCCATGGTGTTTTCACCCGGCAGCACACTGTGCAGGATCTGCGCGATACCCACCGCCAAGGTCGGTGCACCGCCGGCACGGGCCAGGATGGTGGTTTCACCAATGTCATGGGCCACGGCTTGCAGCGCCTCAGGCGTAATCGCAAAACCCCAACTGCTGACAGTTTGCGCTACAGCCACCACATCACCACCCACAACGGCGGCCGGGCTGTTCATGGCGAAGTACACGCCAGGCTCGATGACCGAAGCGGCAACCATCGCCATGATGGCCACGAACGACTCCATCAACATGCCGCCGTAACCGATGTAGCGAGCGTTGGTTTCGTTATCCAGCAGCTTGGGCGTGGTGCCCGACGAGATCAGCGCATGGAAACCCGACACCGCGCCACAGGCGATGGTGATGAACAGGAACGGGAACAGGCCGCCCTTCCATACCGGGCCGGTGCCGTCGATGAACTGGGTCAGTGCCGGCATTTTCAGCTCTGGCATGGTGACCAGAATGCCGATGGCCAGGGCAATGATGGTACCGATTTTCAGGAAGGTAGACAGGTAGTCACGCGGCGCGAGGATCAGCCACACCGGCAGTACCGCTGCGACGAAACCGTAGCCGATCAGCATCCAGGTGATTTGAATGCCGGTGAAGGTAAAGGCCTTGGCCCACACCGGGTCAGCGGCAATCTGCCCGCCCAGCCAGATCGAACCCAGCAGCAACAGCACGCCGATGATCGAGATTTCACCGATGCGGCCCGGGCGGATGTAGCGCATGTAGATGCCCATGAACATCGCGATCGGGATAGTCGCCATCACCGTGAAAATGCCCCACGGGCTCTCGGCCAGGGCCTTGACCACGATCAGCGCCAGCACCGCGAGGATGATGATCATGATCAAGAAGCAGCCGAACAGCGCGATGGTCCCCGGAATGCGGCCCATCTCTTCGCGGACCATATCCCCCAGGGAACGGCCATTACGACGCGTGGACAGGAACAGGACCATGAAGTCCTGCACCGCACCGGCCAGCACCACGCCGGCAATCAGCCAGAGCGTGCCGGGCAGGTAGCCCATTTGCGCCGCCAGTACCGGGCCAACCAAGGGGCCTGCACCGGCAATCGCCGCAAAGTGGTGACCGAAAAGGATGTGTTTGTTGGTCGGCACATAGTCCAGACCGTCGTTGTTGATCACTGCGGGGGTGGCCCGCCGTGGATCGAGTTGCATCACATTATTAGCGATGAACAGGCTGTAGTAGCGGTAAGCAACCAGGTAGATGGCCACAGCAGCGACCACAATCCACAAGGCGTTGATCGCCTCGCCGCGGCGCAAGGCCACTACGCCAAGGGCGCACGCTCCTACGATTGCCAGCACCAGCCAGGGTAGGTGGCGTAGCAGGCTATTATTATTTTTCATTTTTATATTCCAGCCAGGGTGGACAGAAAGGACAGCCGTTCCGAGTTTAGCGCTGTTGGCCTCAAAGGCCACCCCCCTACGTTGGTCTAGAGCCTTCTGCGGGCAAAAAAAGCAGAAATAAAGGCCCAATGATGGCTCGGCGCTACAATTCCCTTATCCACAGAGGGTTCCACCATGACCGAACAACCATCTGACCGCCGCCGTTTCCGCAGGATCGCCTTTGACGCCAAGACCGAACTTCGGCAAAACGGTCGCGAATGGCCAGTGCAATTGGTGGATTTGTCGCTAAAAGGGTTGTTGGTGCAACGGCCCGAAGACTGGAAGGGCAATAAGGCGCTGCCGTTTGATGTGGACATACGCCTGGACGCTAAGGCCCATATCAAGATGCAAGTGCGGCTGACCCATGAGGATCATGGGCAGTTGGGGTTCGTGTGCCAGCATATCGACCTGGATTCGATCAGCTATTTGCGGCGGTTCGTCGAGTTGAATCTTGGAGATGAGGAGGAGTTGCATCGCGAGTTGGCGGCATTGCTGGATACCTGAGCATCCACGCAGATCAACTGTGGGAGCGGGCTTGCTCGCGAAGGCGGTGTGTCAGTCGGCTCATGTATCAACTGATAGACAGCCTTCGCGAGCAAGCCCGCTCCCACATTGGTTTTGTGGCGTTGCTGATTACTCGAACAGCGCATCCAACGCCTGTTCCAAGCGCGTCACCCCGATAATCTGAATGCCTGGCGGCGACTCCTTCGGCGCATTGCCTTTAGGTACGATGGCGCGCTTGAAGCCGTGCTTCGCGGCTTCCTTCAGCCGCTCCTGGCCGCTAGGCACGGGACGCACTTCACCCGACAGCCCCACCTCACCAAACACCAGCAAGTCATGCGGCAATGGCCGGTTACGCAAGCTGGACATCACCGCCGCCATCAACGCCAGGTCCGACGCTGTCTCCAGCACCTTGACCCCGCCCACCACGTTAAGGAACACGTCCTGGTCGTGGGTCGGAATGCCGCCATGACGGTGCAATACCGCCAGCAACATCGCCAGTCGGTTCTGATCCAGACCCAAGGTGACACGCCGTGGGTTGGCCAAATGGCTGTCATCCACCAGCGCTTGCACTTCTACCAGCATCGGCCGAGTGCCTTCCCACGTCGCCATCACCACACTGCCTGGGACTTCTTCCTGGGCACGGGTGAGGAAAATCGCCGACGGGTTGGAGACTTCTTTCAGTCCGCGGTCAGTCATGGCGAATACGCCCAACTCATTGACCGCGCCGAAACGGTTCTTCACCGCCCGCAACAAACGCAGGCGACCGTCGGACTCGCCCTCGAAATACAACACGGTGTCGACCATATGCTCCAGCACTCGTGGCCCGGCCAGCGCGCCCTCTTTGGTCACATGGCCCACCAGGAAGATCGCCGTGCCGCTCTGCTTGGCATAACGCACCAGCAGCGCCGCACTCTCCCGCACCTGGGACACGCCGCCCGGCGCCGACTGCAGTTGCTCGGTGAAAATCGTCTGGATCGAGTCGATCACCATGACCTTGGGCTTTTCGATACGCGCCGTGGCGATGATGCTTTCGATGCAGGTCTCGGTCATGACCCGCAGTTGGTCCTGAGGCAACCCCAGGCGTCGGGCGCGCATGGCCACCTGCTGTTGGGATTCTTCGCCCGTGACATACAGCGCCGGCATGCGGCTGGCAATGCTGCATAGGGTTTGCAACAGGATCGTCGATTTGCCGATGCCTGGGTCACCGCCGATCAACACCACCGAGCCGTCCACCAGGCCGCCGCCGAGCACACGGTCCAACTCACCGGAGGCGGTGGAAAACCGTGGGATTTCTTCGACGCTGACCTCGGCCAGTGTCTTGATCTGCGCTTGCTGCCCGGTCCAACCGGCCCGACCGGTGGGGGCTGCAGCGCCACCGCTTTCGATCATGGTTTCAGTCAGCGTGTTCCACGCACCGCATTCGGTGCACTGGCCGGCCCACTTGGGAAAGGTCGCGCCGCACTCCGTGCAGCCGTACATGCGCTTGGCCTTTGCCATTTGAGAACCTCCAACCGAAAAACCGCGATGATAGCTCAGCGCGGCGCCGGGGTCCGGATTTCACCACTGGCCAATCGTGATGCGCTGTTGCCGATCGGGTCTTCGGCGTTGAGGTCAGCGCCCTTGGCCTTCAACTCATCCAGCAACTCGACACGTTTGAACAGTCCGGCGTACATGGCGGCTGTCTGCCCGGCACCGTTGCGCTGGTCGGGGTTGCAGTCGGTGGCCAGAAGCCGCTGGGCGATTTTCAGCTCGCCTTTGAAGATCGCCCCCATCAGTGCAGTGTTACCGCGCTTGTCCTGTACGCAGGCGTCTGCACCGGCGTTGAGCAGGCGCTCCACGAACGCGCCCTGGCCGTGGTAGGCCGCCAAAATTAGCGCGGTGTAGCCCTTGTCGTCTTGGGTGTTGAGGCTGTAGCCGGAGTCGATAAAGGTGTTGAGCATGTCGAGGTCGCCACGGCGGGCGGCATCGAAATAGTAGTCCTGCAACTGGGCCTTGAGCGCCACAGGCTCGGGCGGCTCGGCACGGACAACAAAGGCCAGCATGACCATTAACAGCCCGATAGAAATACGCATGGCTTTTCTCCTGCCAAAGGCCGACGCCCGCTTGAGGGCGCCGACCGGAACCAACGTTAGTCAGTCAGCTTTTCCGCCAGCGCCTTCACGCGCGCCAGATCACCCTTGGCAACCTTGGCCACGCCAGTGCCGTACTCCGGGTCAGCCTTGTAGAGGAACGACAGGATGATGTGTTTGCTCTCGTCGTCGGTGGTGGCCAGGGAGCCGCCAAAGTTGTCGATCAAGTCCTGACGCTCTTTCTTGCTGTAGGAGCGGTACAAGTCACCGGCTTGCTTGAAGTTCTGCTCGCGCTGGATCTTCGCCTGCTGCGTGCTGCCCGACAGCGCCGATTGGCTGTAGCGCGCGGCCTGCGGTTCTTCCCGTGGCTCCAGGCGGCTCGGCTGATAGTTCACGCCGCTGCTGGTCTTGCCGACGTTCATCGCGCCGTCCTGGTTGCCGTTGTTGACGGCCACCCGTGGCGCGTTGATCGGCAGTTGCAGGGCATTAGGGCCCAGGCGATACATTTGGGTGTCTGCGTAGGAGAACACCCGGCCTTGCAACAGGCGATCTTCCGACGGTTCGATACCCGGCACCAGGTTGGCCGGGGCCATTGCCACTTGCTCGGTCTCCTGGAACACATTGGCCGGGTTGCGGTTCAGCACCATCTGCCCGACTTTGCGCTCCGGCACGTTCGGCCAGATCTTGGTGGCATCCAGCGGGTCGAAATCGAACTTGGCCAAGTCCTCAGGCTTGAGCACCTGCACGTACAGGTCCCACTTGGGGAAGTCGCCCTTGTTGATATGCGTGACCAGGTCGTGGGTCATGTGGCTGTAGTCGCGGCCCTGCACCTCGGTGACTTGCTGGGGATCAAGGTTCTTGATGCCTTGCAGGCTCTTCCAGTGGAACTTGACGTAGTGCACCTCGCCCTTGGCATTGATCAGCTTGTAGGCATGCACGCCATTGCCGTCCATTTCCCGGTAGCTCGCGGGGGTGCCGGAGTCGGAGTACAGCTCGGTCAACGTACGGGTGGCTTCGGGTACGTGGGAGAAGAAATCGAAGCGACGGGAGTCGTCATCCAGGTTGGTGCGCGGGTCTGGCTTGAAGGCGTGGACCATGTCCGGGAACTTGATGGCATCGCGGATAAAAAAGGTCGGGAAGTTGTTGCCCACCAGGTCCCAGTTGCCGTCGGCGGTGTAGAACTTGGTGGCGAAACCGCGTGGGTCACGCAAGGTTTCCGGAGAGTGGTTGCCATGCACCACGGCCGAGAAGCGCACGAACACCGGTGTGGTTTCGCCGGCGGCAAACACCTTGGCCTTGGTCAGGTCGCTGAGGTTATCGGTGACGGTGAACGTGCCGTGGGCGCCGGTACCACGGGCGTGTACCACGCGCTCAGGGATGCGTTCGCGGTCGAAGCGCTGCAGCTTCTGGATAAGTTGCACGTCTTGCAGCAACACCGGGCCATTGGCGCCGGCGGTTTGCGAGTTCTGGTTATCGCCGACGGCTGCACCGTTATCGCGGGTCAGGTTGGCGGCTTGCACCGACAGGGACAGCAAGCTGGCAGTCACCAGTATCAGCGCTGATCGCGCTGAAACGGGCCCGCGGCTCATTGAGTTATTCATCGAGGTTTCCTCTGGTTTTTTTAGTGCACATTCTGTTGTGCTTGCCAGAGGCTAGTGACCTGGGGCGCAGAAGATAAATAGAAAAGTAGTACCAAGCCGATAAAGAAAATAGTGTTGTAACCCACTGAAATCACGAGTATTTCGCGCGCGACTGGTGGCATTTTGCAAACTATTTGCGATTTAATGTGTCGATAAAACCTAACAGTGTTAACAGTTGTGTCGCGCAAGGGCTCTACGACTGACTTACACTGAGTTCCACCCTTCTCATCTGTAACAAGGAATAACCTATGGGCGTGATCAGTGAGTTCAAGGCCTTCGCGGTCAAAGGTAATGTGGTCGATATGGCCGTCGGTATCATCATCGGCGCCGCCTTCGGCAAGATTGTTTCCTCGTTTGTAGGCGACGTAGTGATGCCTCCCATCGGTCTGTTGATCGGTGGCGTAGACTTCGGCGACTTGGCGATAACGCTCAAGGCGGCGCAAGGCGATGTGCCTGCTGTAGTGCTGGCGTACGGCAAATTCATCCAAAGCGTGATCGACTTTGTGATCGTCGCGTTTGCGATCTTCATGGGCGTGAAGGCGATCAACCGCCTGAAGCGTGAAGAGGCCGTGGCGCCAAGCCTGCCGCCGACGCCGACCAAGGAAGAAGTGTTGCTGGGTGAAATCCGCGATCTGCTCAAGGCGCAGAACGACAAGCCTTGAGCGTCGTCTGCCAGTAAAACGAGGCGCCCCAAGGGGCGCCTTTTTGTTACCAGTAGTTTTCCACCGCCACTTGGCCGGGACGTCGGCTCAGGCTCAGTTGCATATCGCGCTGCTTGAGTAACTGCCGTGTGTCATCAACCATTTGCGGGTTGCCACAAATCAGGACGCGGGAGTGTTCAGGCGTCAGTTCGACACCCGCGGCGCGCTCCAACTCACCGTTTTCAATCAGCGTGGTAATGCGCCCGTTCAATGCGCCAGGGTGTTGTTCGCGGGTGACAATTGGGAGGTAGACGAGCTTGTGCGCATGTTCAGCCAGGTATTCACGCTCGCCTAATGATTTGATCAGCGCCTGATACGCCAGCTCCTTGGCCTCGCGGGCGCTATAGACCAGGATGATGCGCTCGAATTTTTCCCAAACCTCGAAGTCCTGCAGGATCGACAGGAACGGCGCGACCCCGGTGCCGGTACCCAGCATCCACAAATCGCGGCCATCGACAAAACGGTTCAGCGTTAGAAACCCGGTGGCCTGGCGCTCCACCATCAAGGTGTCGCCGACCCGCAGACGGCTCAATTCGCTGGTGAACTCTCCGCCGGGAACGACGATGGAAAAGAAATCGAGGTGTTCATCGAACGGCGAGGACACCAATGAATAAGCACGCCACACCGTGCTGCCATCCGCCTTGGTCACCCCCAGGCGCACAAACTGGCCTGCGGTGAAACGAAAGCCCGCGTCACGGGTAGTGCGCAGGGTAAACAGACTGGGAGTCAGCGACTGCACGTCTAGCAAGGTCTGGCGGGTAAATTTCTCAGCGCTGGCCGTCATGGGGGGCTCCGTTCTACAGGTGCCCTAGTGTCCCTCAAAGTGGCGAGCGCAAACACCGTTGATTTGTACTGGCATTTGCGCCTTTCACGTCCCGCCAATGGCTGCGGTGAGTGAGCGTGCGTAACGTTGGAGAAACAGTTAGCCGACGACCACGCAACTAATCATTTGGCTATTAATACAGTCTAAATCACTTATCAGATGATGCAGTGTTGTTAATAGCTATCAATTTGGCAGCATTGGCAACTCTCTAATTTCAATTAGAAAAGATATATGCCAATACAACTTGCACAGACACCTGCAATTTGTACAAGGTCAAGCACCATAACAACACAACAGCTTTTGACTATTTTTTCACTAAATTATGTAGGTCATATCCTACAATCAGTTTCGTGCAACTGCGGGGTGAGGACGTACCCACAGTACGTAAAATCTCATGGAGAGTGACCAATGATTAGCTGGCGCAACACACGACTCCCTAAGCTGGAGGGCGAGAACCAGATAACCAGTGTTTTTGAAATGGCCCTCAATCACACCTTAGAGCTCGGCTTCCAATTCTGTTCATTTACGATGAGTTCTCAAATACCTGAAAACCACACAAAACCTGTTTATATAAATAACTACCCCAGTGAATGGAACACTGTCTACAAACAAGGACACTTCTTCGAAATAGACCCCGTTGTCGCCCACTGCAAACGCAGCGTATTGCCAATAGTGTGGGAGAAGAAGGCATTTGGCGCCGCGCCGAACCTGTGGGAATTGGCCCAAGCGCATGGTGTGCACCTGGGCTGGACGCAGTCAGTGCATGATTTCCAGGGGGTCTTCAGCATGCTGACCCTGGGTCGTACCAAAGGCGAAGTCAGCCCGGAAGAACTGTACGAAAAAGCCGGCCAGGTGCTGTGGCTGTGTCATGCAATGCACGCGGTAGTAGCCCACAAATTTGCCGACGAACCTGGCGTCAAAGCTCCCAGTAAGCTGACACCACGGGAAACGGAAATCCTCAAATGGTCAGCCATGGGCAAGACCGCCGCGGACATTGCCGCCATCCTCTGCTTGTCGGAGCGCACGGTGGGGTTCCATATCAGCAGTTCTTTCAAAAAACTGGGGGTCAATAACAAGATTGCCGCAGTACTAAGGGCATCCAAAATGGGCTGCTTTTAATCGCGTGGAAACACCGCATGTAATCCCTCTGGAAAAAAAGTAACATTTACGCCCAATTCTGAGTGTTGACGCAGCCCATGGGGCCCACGTCGCAGTTCACTCAGAGGGTTCGCAGGTAACTGTCGAACTCCCATCGATGACCCAGAGCCTCCCCCGCCATGCCCCTGCTCGAAAGCCCCTTCGCCCAGCTCGATCTGATCCGCCAGCCAGAGCAACACAATGATCCGCTGCAAGCCTTCGATGCCGCCGATGAGTACCTGCTCAACTACCTGGCAGAACAGCAACCCGTTGCTGCCACCCGTGTGTTGGTGCTCAACGACAGTTTTGGCGCCCTGGCCGCCAGCCTTGATGGCCAGGTGCAGGTGACCTCCAGCGGCGACTCGTTCCTAGCGGGCCAGGGCCTGGAGAAGAACCTGGTGCGCAATGGCAAGGCCTTTGATGCCGTGACATTCATTCCCGCCAGCCAAGTACCCAACGGGCCGTTCGACCGGGTGCTGATCCGCGTGCCCAAGACCCTGGCGTTATTGGAAGAACAGCTGATTCGCCTGCAGGGCCAACTGGCCCCAGGCGCAGAAGTGATCGCCGGGGCGATGGTCAAACACCTGCCACGGGCAGCCGGGGAAATGCTGGAGCGGTATATCGGCCCCATGCATGCGTCGCTGGCGGTGAAGAAGGCGCGGCTGCTGATTGCCACCTCCGCGGATCGCCCAGTCGCAGTGTCGCCCTACCCGACCCGCTACACGCTGGACACGCCTGCCATCGAACTGCTCAACCACGCCAACGTGTTCTGCCGTGAAAGCCTGGATATCGGCACTCGCGCGTTCCTGCCACACCTGCCAAAAAACCTGGGCAACGCCCGTGTGGCCGACCTGGGTTGTGGCAACGGCGTATTGGCAATCGCCAGTGCACTGCAAAACCCCGATGCGCAGTACACCCTGCTGGACGAGTCATACATGGCCGTGCAATCGGCTGCCGAAAACTGGCAAGCCGCCCTCGGCGACCGCGACGTGACCGTGCGCGCCGCCGATGGCCTGGCCGGCCAGGAACCGGATTCGCTCGACGTAGTGCTGTGCAACCCACCGTTCCACCAGCAGCAGGTGGTCGGCGACTTCCTTGCGTGGCGCATGTTCCAGCAGGCGCGTGAAGCGCTGGTGGTAGGTGGCGCGCTCTATATAGTCGGCAACCGTCACCTGGGCTATCACAGCAAATTGGCGCGACTGTTCCGGGGCGTCGAGCAAGTGGCGGCCACGCCCAAGTTCGTGATCCTCAAGGCACGCAAATAAAAAAACCCTGCCACTCTTGCGAGAGGCAGGGTTGAAAGCCGGGCCGCGAAGCCCGGATCGGGATGTCAGTGGGTGGTCAGGCCAGCCGCATTCATGAACATGCGCATCAGGCTGGCCACGACAAACAGGGCCAGCACGCTGCCGGTCCAGATCATCGCCAACCACCCCAAGCGCCGCCACAACGGCTGTTTCTCGGCCTGTTCAATCTCGTGCAACGTAGGTTTGCCGGACATGCAACGACCCTCTTAGTGATAGCCGTCTTCGTGGGTGACCTTGCCGCGGAACACGTAGTAGCTCCAGAAGGTGTAGCCCAGGATGAACGGGATGATGAATAACGTCCCCACCAGCATGAAGCCCTGGCTCTGCGGTGGTGCCGCCGCGTCCCAGATCGACACGGACGGCGGGATGATGTTGGGCCACAAGCTGATACCCAGGCCGCTGTAGCCGAGGAAGATCAACACCAGCGTCAGCAGGAACGGCGTGTAGTGCGCATTACGCGCCACCGCACGGATCAGCCCGTACATGGTCACCAATACCAGGATCGGCACCGGCAGGAACCAGAACAGGTTTGGCAGGGTGAACCAGCGCGAAGCGATTTCCGGATGCGCCAGCGGCGTCCACAAGCTGACAATGCCAATCACCGCCAACACAACAAAGGCCAATGGCCGCGCCAGGTTGTGCATCTGCTCCTGCAACTTGCCTTCGGTCTTCATGATCAGCCAGGTGCAACCGAGCAACGCGTAGGCGACTACCAAGGCCACACCGCAGAACATCGTGAATGGCGTGAGCCAATCCAGCGAGCCGCCGGCAAACTGGCGATCGACCACCGGAATGCCATCGATAAACGCCCCCAGCGCCACGCCCTGGAAGAAGGTGGCCGCAATGGAACCACCGATGAACGCCTTGTCCCACAGGTGACGCTTGTGGTCCTTGGCCTTGAAGCGGAACTCGAAGGCCACGCCGCGAAAGATTAGCCCGATCAGCATCAAGATCAACGGCAGGTACAACGCCGACAGCACCACGGAATAGGCCAGCGGGAACGCGCCGAACAACGCCGCACCACCGAGCACCAGCCAGGTTTCGTTACCGTCCCAGACCGGCGCGACGGTGTTCATCATCACGTCACGGTCGACTTTGCCGGGGATGAACGGAAAGAGAATGCCGATGCCCAGGTCGAAACCGTCCATGACCACGTACATCATGATGCCGAAGATGATGATCACGGCCCAGATCAGCGGAAGATCAATACCCATCTCAATGCCCCTTGTGCTGGATGTCGACGTGGTCGTCGTCGCTGCCATCATCGGCGGCGGACAACGGACGGGCCGGTGTGCGTTTCTGGCCAGGGCCGCCGTGGGTTGGCTCGGTGCTTTCGTGGGTCACAGGACCTTTGCGCACCAGGCGCATCATGTAGCCCAAACCGGCGCCGAACAGCGCGAAGTACACCACCACGAACAACACAAGGGTGATGGTCATCTGCGCCAGGCTATGCCCGGATGAAGCATCCGCCGTGCGCATCAAGCCATAGACCACCCACGGCTGGCGGCCGATTTCGGTGGTGAACCAGCCAGCAAGAATCGCGATCAAGCCGGATGGCCCCATCCACAGCGCCAGGTACAGGAATGGCTTGGACGTATACATCTTGTCGCCCCGGCGCAGCCAGAGGCTGAACAGGCCGGTGAAGATCATCAGGAAGCCCAGGCCAACCATGACCCGGAACGACCAGAACACGATGGTGGAATTGGGACGGTCCTCAGGCGGGAACTCCTTGAGCGCCGGCACCTGTTTGTCCAGGGAGTGGGTGAGGATCAGGCTGCCGAGGTACGGGATCTCCACGGCATACTTGGTTTTTTCCGCTTTCATGTCCGGCCAGCCGAACAGGATCAACGGGGTCGGCTCGTTGCCGATATTTTCCCAGTGGCCTTCAATCGCGGCGATTTTCGCCGGTTGGTGCTTCAAGGTATTGAGGCCGTGGAAGTCGCCGATCACCGCTTGGATAGGCGCAACGATCAGGGCCATCCACATCGCCATCGAGAGCATGGTGCGGATCGCCGGGTTGTCCTTGCCGCGCAGCAGGTGCCAGGCCGCCGAGGAACCGACAAAGAATGCAGTGGCCACGAATGCTGCCGTGGCCATGTGCGCCAGGCGATACGGGAACGACGGGTTGAAGACCACAGCGAACCAATCGGTGGGAATTACACGACCGTCGACGATTTCAAAACCTTGTGGCGTCTGCATCCAGCTGTTGGACGAGAGAATCCAGAACGTGGAAATCAACGTACCGACGGCCACCATCACGGTGGAGAAGAAGTGCAGCTTGCGCCCCACCTTGTTCCAACCGAACAGCATGACCCCAAGGAAACCGGCCTCAAGGAAGAACGCCGTGAGTACCTCGTACGTCAGCAGCGGCCCGGTGACGGCGCCCGCGAAGTCCGAGAACCGACTCCAGTTGGTACCGAACTGGTAGGCCATGACCAGGCCTGAGACCACGCCCATGCCGAAGTTAACGGCGAAGATCTTCGACCAGAAATGGTAGAGGTCACGATAGGTGTCGTTATGGGTCTTGAGCCACAAGCCTTCCAGCACCGCAAGGTAGCTGGCCAGGCCGATGGTGATCGCCGGGAACAGGATGTGGAACGAGATGGTGAATGCAAATTGAATTCGGGCGAGATCTAGCGCCTCCAAACCGAACATAAGTCTTCCTCTGTCAGGTAATACCGGCTGCTGGCGGGAGCCTGCACCCACTGCCCCCACGGATATGGAGTCTGGCGAATTTCAATTCGTTTCTTTTTTTAACCAACCACGCAGGGATTCTGGCCCTAAGGCCGCCAGAGCAATCCCTGGGGAGGTTTTGATCTGGATCAAGCATTGCTGAAAGAGTAGTCCGGATTTGGCTGTAGGACGGCGTGGTCTTTTGCCGCGTGACAGACTGCCTCAGCTCAGTTGTTGCAACCATCTGTTACAACTTAATGATAATCTCGGCGCTCCCCCCGGCCCTGACCTGAACTCTCGATGCCTAGTGAACCCGCGCTGCTGTTGCGTCACCACCGCCCTTTCATCGCGTTTTGGCTGGCGCGCATCTTCACCGCCAGCGGGTTTCAGATGCTCACCGTGGCCATTGGCTGGAACCTCTACCAACTGACCGGCAACGTGCTGGACCTGGGTCTGGTGGGTTTGGTTGAGTTCGTACCGCGCGTGTTGTTCATGCTGCACACCGGACATGTGGCCGACCGCTATGAGCGGCGCAAGGTGGCCGCCATCTGCCAGACCGTGCAGGCGCTAATAGCGTTGTCCCTGGCCATCGGCGGCCTGACTGGCACCGTGACCCGCGAGATGATCTTTATCCTCGCCTTCCTGCTGGGCGCCGCACGCTCCTTCGAAATGCCCACCACCCAGGCGCTGCTGCCGAGCATCGTGCCCACGGCATTGTTTCCGCGCGCGGTGGCCTCGTCGCAATCCGCCCAGCAGTTGGCCACCATCGTCGCCCCGGCCTTGGGCGGATTGCTTTATGCCTTCGGCAGCGTGTGGGTGTATGGGCCTACCGTGGCGCTGTACCTCATCGCCTGCGTGCTGACCCTTAACCTGCCCGCTCGCCAGACCCCGCTCAACAAGGGCAAGGCCACTTTGGACTCGTTGCTGGCCGGCATCCGCTTTATCCGCAGCCGCCCGGACATTCTTGGCGCGATCTCACTCGACCTGTTCGCCGTGCTGCTCGGCGGCGCCACTGCGTTACTGCCGGTGTTCGCCAAGGACATCCTGCTGACGGGCGCCTGGGGCCTTGGGCTGCTGCGTTCGGCGCCGGCGGTAGGGGCATTGTTGATGTCGCTGTGGTTGGGGCGGTTTTCGGTGGATCGCCACGTGGGCCGGGTGATGTTTACCGCCGTCGGCGTGTTCGGCGTGGCCACGATTGCCTTCGGCCTGTCCACCTCGTTCTGGTTTTCCTTGGGCGTGCTGGTGGTGCTAGGCGCAGCGGACATGATCAGCATGGTGATCCGTGCGTCATTCGTGCAGTTGGAAACGCCAGATGAAATGCGCGGACGAGTCAGTGCGGTCAACGGGCTGTTTATCGGCGCGTCGAATCAATTGGGTGAATTCGAGTCCGGGATTACCGCCCACTGGTTCGGCACGGTACCCGCCGTGGTGATGGGCGGGATCGGTACGTTGGTGGTGACCGGCGTATGGATCAAGCTGTTCCCGACCCTTGCGAATCGGGACCGCATGCATGTGCCAGTGGAAGAGGCCGCGAAGGCCTAGAGCACTTTGTCCAGGGTGATGGGAAACTCCCGCACCCGCTTGCCGGTGGCGTGATAAATCGCATTCGCCACCGCTGCCGCCACCCCGACAATACCGATTTCACCAACGCCCTTGGACCCGAGGGCGTTGACGATCTCGTCGTGTTCTTCGACAAACACCACATCAATCTCGCCAATATCGGCGTTTACCGGGATATGGTATTCGGCCAGGCTGTGATTCATATAACGGCCCAGTTGATGGTCAATCTGCGTCTCTTCATGCAGCGCCATACCGATACCCCACACCACCCCGCCGAGGATCTGGCTGCGGGCCATTTTGGGATTGACCACCCGCCCCGCCGCAATTGCGCTGACCACACGGCTGACCTTGATAGTGCCCAGGTCCTCATCGACCCGCACCTCGACAAAAACCGCCGAATGGGTGGCGGTGGCATAACCTTCGCGTTTTTTGTCGGGCTCGCTGTCGACCTGAACCTCCAACACCTCTTCACCACTGTCCTTGACCAACTGCGCCAACGACACACTCACGGCGCCGGCATGCAAGTGGCCCCCTTCAAAGCGCACGGACTCCGCGTCCGTAAATACCGGGTACGTTTGCCGGGCGATGCCCAGCAGTTTGCCGGTCAACGCTTCGCAAGCTTGCTGCACGGCAGTGCCCACCGACGACACGGTAAACGAGCCGCCTTGCAGGGGGGCCGTTGGCAGCGACGAATCGCCGAGCAGGAACACCACATCGTCCACCGCAACGCCACTGGCCTGCGCCGCAATTTGGGTCATTACCGTATAAGTGCCGGTACCGATATCGGTAGTGGCGCTGCTGACTGTCAGCTTGCCTGTAGCATCCATTCGCGCCTTTGCACTGGCCTTCATCTGCATAGCCTCCCACACGCCACCGGCCATGCCCCAGCCAATCAACTGGCGGCCGTCACGCATGCTGCGAGGCTCCGGATTGCGCTGCGACCAGCCAAAGCGCTCGGCGCCGTCGCGGTAGCACTCGCGCAACGCCTTGCTGGACCAGGGCTTGTTTTCGTTCTGGTTGCACTCGGCGTAGTTGATCAGCCGCAGTTTTACGGGGTCGATGCCCAGGGCACAGGCCAGTTCATCCATGGCGCACTCCAGGCCGATCACCCCGAGGGCGGCACCCGGAGCGCGCATGTCCAACGGCGTGAACACATCCAGCGGCACCAGGTTGTAGGTCAGTTGCACGTTGTCGCAGTGGTAGAGCATGCCGCTCCACTCCACCACGTGCTCGCTGAAATCCTCGAAGCGCGACGTTTGGCCAACGGCGGTATGCCCAAGTGCCATTAATTTGCCGTTGGCGGCGGCACTGATCTGCAAGCGCTGCAACGTACGCGGGCGGTAGCCGAAGGTGAACATCTGCTGGCGGGTCAAGGTCACGCGCACCGAGCGTTTGAGCGACAGGGACGCCATCACCGCCAACGGCAACTGATACTGCGGGCGCAGGCCGGAACCGAACGCGCCGCCAACAAAGGCGGCGAAGATCCGCACCTGGCTTTTATCCAGCCCGAAGATTTTTTGCACATAGGCCTGGCAGTTCTGGGGCCCCTGGGTTTTGTCATGAATATGCAAGGTGCCATCCGGCTGATACAGCACGGTGCTGGCGTGGGGCTCCATGGGGTTGTGGTGTTCGATCGGTGTGCTGTAGTGCACGTCCAGGCGGATAGCGGCCGCACTCCATTCGGCCTGGAAGTTGCCACGTGGTGCGGGCGGCGTCTGGGGCGATGGGTACGCATGCGCCTGTTGGGCCACCAAGTCGGTGTCGAACGCCTCGGTTTCGTACTCGATTTCCACCAGGGACCCGGCATACCTCGCCAACTCCAGGTTGTCAGCGATGACCAAGGCCAACGGCTGGCCGCTGTACAGCACGCGGTCGTTGTAGAGCGGGCGAAACGGCGAACCATCCGCCGCATCGGCATCGGCAAAGGCCTCGTCGTAGCTGGCGATTGTTGGGCGGTTGAGGTGATCGAGCACCATCACCACACCGGGCAAAGCCATGGCTTTGGACGCGTCGATGCGTAAGACGCGGCCTCTGGCGATACGGCTGGACACCACGCTGCCGTGAAGCAGGCCCTTTTCGGGAAATTCACCGGCATACCGCGCCTGGCCAGTGACCTTGAGCAGACCGTCAACCCGGTCCAACGGTTTGCCGATAACGGTCATGGTCGAACTCCTGCCACAGCAGCGTCGCTCAAGGCGCGAATGATCCCGCGCCGAGCCAGCTTGATCTTGAAGCCGTTGTGCGCCAACGGCTCGGCATCTTGCAACAAGGTGTCGGCGGCGGCACTGAAGGTTTCACGGCTGACGGCTTGGCCGATCAGCGCGGTTTCCACTGCCCGATCACGCCAGGGCTTATGGGCCACACCGCCGAGGGCCAGGCGCGCGTCGACGATGGTGTCACCGTCCAATTCGAGGGCGGCGGCCACGGACACCAGGGCAAAGGCATAGGACGCACGATCACGGACTTTCAGGTAGTGACTGTGGCTGGCCAGGCGATCGGCCGGTAATTCGATGGCGGTGATCAGTTCATCATCAGCCAATTGATTGTCGCGTTGCGGTGCGTCACCGGGTAGGCGATGAAAGTCGGCAAATTCGATAATTCGCGCGCCACCGCGCCCTTCCACATGCACACGTGCCTCCAACGCTGCGAGGGCTACGCACATGTCTGAGGGGTGAGTGGCAACGCATTGATCGCTGGCGCCAAGGATCGCATGGATGCGGTTCAGGCCCGTGCGCGCGGGGCAGCCGCTGCCGGGCTCGCGTTTATTGCAGGGCACGTCGGCGTCATAGAAGTAGTAGCAACGGGTGCGCTGCAAAAGGTTGCCGCCGGTACTGGCCATATTGCGCAATTGTGGCGAGGCGCCGGCCAGGATCGCCTGGGAAAGCAAGGGATAGCGTTGCTCGATCAGCGGGTGCCAGGCCACGTCGGCATTGCTCACCAGGGCGCCGATCATCAGGCCACCCTGAGCAGTTTCCTGGATGTCATGCAGCGGCAGGCCGGTGATATCGATGAGGTGTTCGGGCCGACTGATGTTTTCTTTCATCAGGTCCAGCAGGTTGGTGCCGCCAGCAATAAAGCGTGATGCGGCACTGCTTAGATGTACGGCCTCGTGCACATTGGCCGGTTTGCTGTAATGGAAGGGATTCATCGTTCACCTCCCAGGGCATCTTCAATCGCGTCGCGAATATTGCTGTAGGCGCCGCAGCGGCACAGGTTGCCACTCATCAATTCCTGGATCTGCGCCGAATCGCGGGCGCGCCCCTCATTGGCCAAGCCTACGGCCGAACAAATCTGACCGGGGGTGCAGTAACCACACTGGAAAGCATCGTGTGTGATAAATGCCTGCTGCATCGGGTGCAGCACATCGCCGTCGGCCAGCCCCTCGATGGTGGTCAATTCGGCGCCGTCGCACATCACCGCCAGGGTTAGACAGGCATTCACTCGCTTGCCATCGCGCAACACGGTACAGGCGCCGCATTGGCCATGGTCGCAGCCCTTTTTGCTTCCGACCAGGTCGAGTTGTTCGCGCAACAGGTCGAGCAATGTGGTCCAGGGCAACACGTCCAGCTGGCGGTCCTGGCCGTTGAGGCGCAGGCGAATCGGGTGGCTGACGAACGGTTGGACCGCCGCGCCATTGGGAGTTGCGCTCATAAACACCTCACGGGTTGGTGTACGTCCGCGGCGTTCAGGAAAGTCGCCGTCTCAGGGGTACGACTGCCCGGGGTTTTGAGCGTTCAAGAGGATTGATCAGCGGATATTGAGTAGCGTCTTCAAGGTGTTCTGTGGGCCGTTGATCGACGAGTTGGTGTATTCAAACCAGCCTGGGGCTTCGACATTCACCTCAAACACGTAGATATAGCCCATCACCGTGCCCGCCCCATTGCACACCTGGCTGATGTTGCCGACCTGGCACACCGGGGTGCGCTGCCCGTTCAACTCGGCGCCATCGAAACGGCCCATGGGGTTGTTGCCCAGGCCGACTTCCATCACCGAGACCTTGGTAGGCCCGCGATGCGTGCACATTTGCGTGCCCTGCGCCCGCTCCGGAATGGTTTCGGTGCAACCCGCCGATTGGACCTTGAACACGCGTACCTCGCTCAAGGGCGGTGCAGTCGCGCCCCACGCCGGTGCTGCAGCGAGCCACAGGCCGATACAGGGGATCAGAGCTAGACTCCACGCGTTGGCTTTTTTCATGCTGTCGATGATCCCGGTTTGAACGTCGGCGCAGTATGCCTCAAGGCCATGATCCAGAGCGATGATTCACAAGACTGAGCCCGCGCCCCACACGGCCTCGGCTGCTGGTATGATGCGCCGCTTTTTCCGATCCTCTCTGAAACCACAGGCGCTTGGCGCAGTTTGTGCTTTGACTTAGAGGTCAACAAATCACGACGCAAAATAGCGTCACAGGGAGCCGGCATGCTGGAAAAGCTGTTTCAACTCAAAGCCCACAACACCAATGTGCGCACCGAGATTCTCGCGGGGATCACGACATTCCTGGCCATGGCCTACATCCTGTTCGTGAACCCAAGCATCCTGGGCGAAACCGGCATGGACAAGGGCGCGATCTTCGTCGCGACCTGCCTGGCCGCCGCCATCGGTTCCACCGTGATGGGCCTGATCGCCAACTACCCGATCGCCCTCGCGCCGGGCATGGGCCTCAACGCCTTCTTTACCTACACCGTGGTCCTGCACATGGGCCATACCTGGCAGGTTGCGCTGGGTGCAGTGTTCATCTCGGCGGTGCTGTTCTTCCTGCTGTCGATCTTTCGCATTCGCGAGTGGATCATCAACGCCATCCCGCTGCCGCTGCGCTCTGCGATTGCGGCCGGTATCGGTCTGTTCCTCGCGCTGATCGCCCTGCATAACGCCGAGATCGTGGTGGCAAACCCGGCCACGCTGGTTGGCCTGGGTGACCTGACAAAAGCCGCGCCCATCCTGGCCACTTTTGGCTTCGTACTGATTGTCGCGCTGGAAGCCTTGGCCGTGCGTGGCGCGGTGCTGATCGGCATCCTGGCAGTGACCATCGTATCCATTGCCTTGAACGTTACCCCGTTCGGCGGCGTGACCTCGATGCCACCGTCCCTGGCGCCAACCTTCCTGCAACTGGATATCAAAGGTGCGCTGGACATCGGCCTGGTCAGCGTGATCTTCGCCTTCCTGTTCGTCGACCTCTTTGACAACTCCGGCACCCTGATCGGTGTGGCCAAGCGCGCCGGCCTGATGGGCAAGGACGGCCACATGCCAAAGATGGGCCGTGCGTTGATCGCCGACAGTACCGCCGCCATGGCCGGCTCCCTGCTGGGCACCTCGACCACCACCAGCTATATCGAATCCGCTGCGGGCGTGAGCGCCGGCGGCCGTACCGGTTTGACCGCCATCGTAGTGGCAATTCTGTTCCTGCTGGCGTTGTTCTTCTCGCCATTGGCCGCCAGCGTCCCCGCCTTCGCTACCGCACCTGCATTGCTGTTCGTGGCCGTGCTAATGACCCAGGGCCTGGCCGAAATCGACTGGGATGACATCACCGTTGCAGCGCCGGTGGTGATCACCGCCCTGGCGATGCCCTTCACTTACTCCATTGCCAACGGCATCGCCTTCGGTTTCATCGCCTGGACCGCCATCAAGCTGCTTTCGGGCCGCTACCGTGAGCTGAACCCGGCGCTGGTGATTCTGTCGATTCTGTTTGTGATCAAGCTGGGCTGGTTTAACGCATGACTTTTGACGCCGCAAGCTACACCGCTCAACTGCAAGACAAGGTCACGCGCTTGCGTGACCTGCTGGCTCCGTTCGATGCACCAGAGCCGCAGGTATTCGACTCGCCGCTGCAGAACTTCCGCCTGCGGGCGGAATTCCGCCTGTGGCGTGAAGGCGGTGAGCGCCACTACGCGATGTTCTCCCAGGATGACAAACGCACGCCGATCCTCATCGAAGCGTTCCCGATCGCCAGCCTGCGCATCAACCAGTTGATGCCGCAACTCAAGGCCGCCTGGCAAGCCAGCGCCGCCCTGAGCCACAAGCTGTTCCAGGTGGAGTTCCTCACCACGTTGGCCGGCGATGCGATGATCACCCTGTGCTATCACCGCCCGCTGGACGAGCATTGGCACACCGCCGCGAACAAACTGGCTGCGGACTTGAACGTGAGCATCATCGGCCGCTCCAAAGGCAAGCGTGATGTGATCGGCCACGACTATGTGGTGGAAAAACTCGACGTCGGCGGTCGCACTTTCAGCTATCGCCAACCCGAAGGCGCGTTCACCCAGCCCAATGGCACGGTGAACCAGAAGATGCTCAACTGGGCGTACGAAGCCTTGGGCGATCGTCCGGACGACCTGCTGGAGTTGTACTGCGGCAACGGCAACTTCACCCTGCCACTGGCGACCCGTGTGCGCAAAGTGCTGGCCACCGAGATCAGCAAGACCTCGGTCAACGCAGCGTTGAGCAACCTGGATGAAAACGCGGTGGATAACGTCACCCTGGTTCGCCTCTCCGCCGAAGAACTCACCGAAGCGCTGAACGAAGTGCGCCCGTTCCGTCGCTTGCACGGCATCGACCTGAAAAGCTACGAATTCGGCAGCGTCTTCGTCGACCCGCCGCGCGCCGGCATGGACCCGGACACCTGCGAGCTGACCCGCCGTTTCGACAACATCCTGTACATCTCCTGCAACCCGGAGACGTTGGCGGCGAACATCGCGCAACTGCACGACACGCACCGCATTACCCAGTGTGCGATGTTTGACCAGTTTCCGTGGACGCATCATATGGAGTCTGGGGTGCTGCTGACCCGCCGCTGAATCTGCGGTTCACCGCAGATCAAAACTGTGGGAGCGGGCTTGCTCGCGAAAGCGGTCTATCAGTCACAGATGTGTTGCCTGACTCACCGCTTTCGCGAGCAAGTCGAATCGTCGCACCGCCCCTCCCACATTCGGCGTTCATACATCCGTTGGATCCTCGTTATCCAAGACTTCCTTGCGCGGCCGCCCGCCCTTTTTGCCATTGGCACGTGCGGCAGCAGCCTTGGCAGCGCTGCTCTTGCGACCGTTGTGCGAGGCCACCAGGCTGGTGGCCAAGTCCATCAGAGGTTTGCTTGTGGCTATCAGGCCCGTGATCGAAACGTCCAGGTCTTGGGCCTCACAACACAGCGCCTTTCCGCCAAAGCCGACTTCCAACTGTTGAAAATCCTGCTGGGTAAAGCCTTCGAACTCCGGGAGCCCCGCCACAGGCAACATAACGCGACTGCCGTCACTGAAGCCGATGGAAATGCAGCTGTCTTCATAACGCACAGAGCTGGCACGGGCGTAGAGATGCCGCGTCCTGCGCCCTCGGGCAATTGCCTTGTCGATGTCGGCTTCAGTGAGCGGTTTATAAGGCACAACTTTTGCTTTTACGATTTTCATAAATCAATCCCCACGCAGTCTGGTGCCCTGACCAGATTCAAAATTGTCCGTTGCTCTACAACATCGTGTCGGGCGCTTGCGATGACATAGACGCCAGGTCGAATGACCAACCCTGGAACCAATTCACCGGCCTCCCAATCCCAGGAATGATTCTCCAGGCAGACCGTTTGCAGGTATTCCCACCAAATTCGACGCGCACGGGCCAGGTAGTGACGCTGCATGATCGCCCCGCGTATTTCTTTCAAGACCGATGCGGATGGCTGCCTCCGCTCGGGCTCTACATCCCACAACTCCACATCTGCATCCAGAAAACTGAAACGAAAACGCGCATCCCACTCCTTTCCCCCCACATGCACATGGGGCGGGCAATGTTCATCCCTGATAAATACCGAAATCACATATCCCTTGTAGGCGCCTACTCGCATCGTAACCCATCCGTTAGGTTATTTTCCGCCAGGTAACAATTTTGCCTTGCCACCCGACAACCGGCTCCCTTTCCCTGGAGCTGTTTCACAGACTAGTCAGCACAAAAAACCCGGCGAATGCCGGGTTGTAACCACTCATGCCGAGGGCTGGAAATACCCCGCCAAGGCTCGCAAGTCCTGCTCGCTCAGCAACCCCGCGTAATACTTCAACTGAATCCTCGCCAGCAGATACGCATGCCGCGCATTCGCCAGGTCGCGACGGGCGGTGAACAGTTGTTGCTCGGCGTCGAGCACGTCGAGATTGACCCGCTCGCCCCCCGTGACACTCTTTTTGGTCGCTGTGACCAGCGCAGTGGCCGAGCTGACAGCCATCTCATAGGCGCGCACTTTCGCCGCGCCGCTGGTGTTGAGGTTGAACTGCTTGCGCAACTCCACCAGCGTGGCCGAGGTGTGTGCGTCCAACTCGTACTGGGCCTGGGACAGCTGGTTCGCCGCCTGGCGTGTGGACGCCGACACCGAGCCGCCAGCGAACAGCGGCAAGCTGACCTGAATGCCGACACTGTTGGTGTCGTACTTCTGGTTGTAGCTGCTTTCCGAATCGGAACTGGTCTGGCGGCTGGTGGCGTACAGACTGACCTTGGGCATATGGCCGGCGCGTTTGCGTTCGACTTCATAAGAAGCCACGTCCAAGGCATGGTGCTGGGATTTAAGCTCGGGGTTGTTGGCCATGGCCAATTCGCGCCAGGTTTCGAAGCGATTGGGTTCCAGGGGCGGGATGTTGAACTGGCGGGTCAAGGGCGCCAATTCTTCGATCTGCAAAGGTTGGCCGACGATGGCTTCCAATTCGCGCAGGGCGCTGTCCTGCGCGTCCAGCGATTCGATTTCTTCAGCCTGGGCCAGGCTCAAACGCGCTTGGGTTTCCAGCACATCGGTGCGCGTACCTTCACCGCCTTTGAGCAAACGGTCATTGAGTTGCAGGCGTTCGGCAAACGCGCGTTTCTGCGCGCGGCTCAGTTCGATACGCTCCTGGGCCAGCAACGCCTGGCTGTAGGCACTGAGCACCCGCACCGCCAGTTCCTGGCTCTTGCCGCGAAAGCGTTCGTCGGCCATCAGCGCCTGGGCCGTGCCCTGGCGAAAGCGTGCGTAGGCTTCGTAATCCAGCAGCGGTTGCTGCAAGGTCAGGCTCGACGCATAGCTGCGGTAATCGCGATCGCTGGTGGTGTTGCCCGCCGTCACCTCGGATTCGTTACGCGAATTGTTGTAGCTCCAGGACAGGTTCGGCAGCAACCCCGACCGACCGATCACACGATTTTCTTCGCCCGCCTCACGCTCCTGGATCGCCGCCTGAAAGGTCGGATCGTTGCGCAGGGCCAAGTCGTAGGCATCCAGCAAACCCATGGCGTGCGCCGCCGGTATGCAACTCAGACACAGGGTAAACAGCAACGCCTTCATTCTTCCACCAAGGCCATGTGAGTGCGATCCAGCAGGGGTTTGAACAAGTAGTTGAGCATCGAGCGCTCGCCGGTCTTGATGAAGGTTTCCACCGGCATGCCCGGACGGATCTGCACGCCGTCCAGTTGTTGCATGCCGGCCGCACTGACCTGGGCGCGCACCGTGTAGTAAGGCTCGTCGGTGCGTTCGTCCACCTGGCGGTCGGCGGACACCAGCGTTACCTCGCCGGCCACCCGTGGCGTGGTGGCCTGGTTGAACGCCGAGAACATCAGCTCCACCGGCAAGCCGGGGTGCACCTTGTCGACCATCTGCACCGGCACCCGCGCTTCCACCAGCAACGGCTCGCCTTGGGGCACGATGTCCATCAGCGGCTGGCCGGGCTTGATCACCCCGCCTTCGGTGTACACCTCCAGGCCGACGACGACCCCGGACGCGGGCGCACGCACCAGGCTATTGGCCAGTTCAAATTCAGCCGAGGCCAAGCGGTTGCGCAGGTCATCGCTGCGGGTGCGGGTCTCGGCCAATTGGCCGCGCAGGTCTTTCTGGAAGTCTTCGCCGAGCTGGCGGATGCGCAGGCGCAGTTCCAGCACCTGGCGTTGCAACAGGCCGATACGGCCGTAGTCCTCGGCAATCGCGCCGTCGATCTGTGAGTACAGGCGCTCGCTGTCGAGCAAGCGATTGCGCGGGATATAACCGTCGCGCGCCAGCTCCCGCAGGCCCTGCAACTGCTCATTCAAGGCCGCTCGTTGCTGGACTTTGCTGGCCTGGGAGTCCCGTGTGCCACGCAACTGCGCTTCAGCCCCGGCGATGGTTTCGCGCAGGCCCTGCTGCTCAGTGGCCAACGCTTGGGCGCGACTGCTGAACAGTTGCCGTTGCAGGTTCAACGTTCCCGCCGCCTCTGGATCATTGAGCAGTTCAGGGCCGAAGGTGATTGCGGGCAAACCTTCACTTTCCGCATTCAGCCGTGCCTCGCTGGCGAGGGACGCGAGGTACTGGCTGCGCAGGGACTGCATCTGCCCACGCAACGGGGTTTCCTTCAAGCGCAGCAACACCTGACCTGCGCTGACCACATCACCGTCGCGCACATCGATACGTTCGACGATGCCACCGGCAGGGTGCTGCACCGTTTTGCGATGCCCTGACACCATGACCTTGCCCGACACCGCCACGCCCTTGTCCAGCGGGGCCAGCGCGGCCCAGCCGATAAACCCGACAAAGCCGCCCAGCACCAGCCACCAGCCCAGTCGCGAATATTTTTTGTCGTCCAGCGCCAGCACGTTATGGGGTGTGTCGCTCACCAACATCGGTTTGCTCATGCTCATGCCTGTTTTCCTTCACCGACGCGGTAGCTCATGTTCATGCTTGTCACCGGCTTGGCGACGGCGGGTTTCTGCCGCGCCTCTAACACCCGCGCCGTCGGCCCGAAGGCCTGCAACTGGCCTTCCTTGAGGATCAGCAGCTGATCCGTCAGGCTCAGTACGTTGGGTTTGTGGGTGATCAGGATCACGGTACGACGCTGCTGCTTGAGCTGGGCGATGGCTTGAAGCAACGCCTGCTCCCCCACTTCGTCGAGGTTGGCGTTCGGCTCATCCAGCACAATCAATGCGGGTAAACCATATAGCGCCCGGGCCAGCGCCACGCGCTGCTTCTGGCCGCCAGACAAGCCGGCACCGCCCTCCCCCAACAGCGTGTCGTAGCCCTGAGGCAACTGCAGGATCAGTTCATGCACGCCGGCCATTTGCGCGGCGGCCAGGATTTTGTCGGCATCGGCCTCGGCAAACCGTGCGATGTTGTCGGCGATGCTGCCGGCGAACAGTTGGATGTCTTGGGGCAAGTAGCCGATGTGCGGGCCAAGTTGCTGCTTGTCCCACTGGGCCAGGTCGGCGCCGTCCAGCCGCACCTTGCCGGACAGTGGTGCCCAGGCGCCCACGACGATTCGGGCCAAGGTGGATTTGCCACAGCCCGATGGCCCGATCACGCCCAGCACGTCACCCGCCGGTAGCGTGAAGCCCAAATTCGCCAGCGCCGGTCGGCGGCTACCGGGGGCGCAGGCGCTGATGTGTTCAACCGTCAATTGGCCCTTGGGCACCGGCAAACTCATGCGCGCGGGCCGTGCCGGGTTGGCTTCCAGCAGTTGCGACAACCGTTCGAAGGCCAGGCGCGCCGACCCCCATTGCTTCCAAACACCGATCAGTTGGTCGATAGGGCTCAGCACCCGGCCCATCAGGATGGAGCCGGCAATCATCATCCCCGGCGTGATATCCCCCTGCACCGCCAGCAAGGCGCCCAAGCCCAACACCAGCGACTGCAACGCCAGGCGCACGCCCTTGGACCACGCGGTGACGGTGGCCGTCTTTTCGCTGGCCAGGTTCTGCTGGGCCAGGAACGCCTGGTGCTGGCGGAACCAACGCGCACGCAACGTGGCGAGCATGCCCATGGCTTCGATGGTGTCGGCATTGCGCAGGTTGGTGGTGGCCTGCTGGCTAGCGCTGATCGACAGTTGACTGGCCAGGGCCATGGGTGCCTGGCTCACGTGATGGTTGATCCAGGCCAGCGCGATAAGCATCACCGCGCCGCCCAACGCCAACAGGCCAAGCCACGGGTGGAACATAAAGATCACCAGCAGGTACACCGGAAACCACGGCGCATCGAAAAACGCGAACAGCGCCTGACCGGTGGCGAACTGGCGCAAGGTGGTCAGGTCGTGCAGCGCCTGGCCGGCCGCCTGGGTGCCACCCTTGAGTTGCGCTTCGAACGCGGCGTCGTACACCCGCTGGTTCAAGCGCATGTCCATCTGCGTGCCGAGGCGGATCACCACCTGGCTGCGCACCCACTCCAACGCGCCCATCAAGCCGAACAGGCCGAGGATCATCAGCGTCAGCATCAACAGGGTCATCTGATTGCCAGAAGCCAGCACCCGGTCATACACCTGCAACATGTACAGCGCCGGGGCCAGCATCAGCAGGTTGATCACCGCCGAGAACAGGCCGATGTTAAAGAAGCCACTTTTATAGGCCGTGAGGGCGGCCAGGGTTTCGTTGCCGGCGTGGCGCATCTGGGGATTCTCGAAGGGTTTAGCGGGCAGCACCGCCGCGTTGACAGGCGATACGACGCTGCGCAGAATTTGGTACCACCGTCGCCTGAAGAGTTAGAAGGCTTGGGCGACGGCGGTGTCATGCGGCGAATGGGAGAGTGATCTTCCATTCGCTTTTTTCATGCCGTCAGGCAGCCAGGGCGAAGTCCTGAGGCACGTCTTGCACGCCCACCAGGGCCACATCGGAGGCGGCGAACGAAGCCGAGTCCACATGAGCCACGCCGGCAGCGGCCAGTTGATCGAACGTCGAGTTGACCGACAGGCTTGGGTCGATGTCCTTGAGCAGGGAATCGATAGCCGAGGTCAGTGCCGAGCTGTCGCCGCTCATCAGACCGTAAATGATCTGGTGCACCTGGCCATCGCGGCCTTCGGACTGCAGGCTCGACAGGCCGAGGTTGGTAAAGCTGACTTCCTGCTCGGTGAGGGTGTAGCCACCGCTGCTCGCGCCGCCGGACAGGATTGTGCCCAGGTTCAGGGAGTCGATCGAACCCCACAAGGTGTGCGACGGCGGGTTGAACAAGGTGTAATGCAGGTCACCGTTAGCGACCACTGCCGCATTGCTGACGGTGCTCGATACGCCGTATTGGGTGCCATCAAACGGGCCAGGATTGAAACCACCGGTGTTCGAACCCTCTTTGACCGAACCTTCACGGTGGTTCAGGTCACCAAAGTAAGCCGACCAGTCGCTCAGGTATTCGGCAACGGTGTTTGCGGCGTAGGTCGTGCTGTATGAAATAGAAATGCTCATGCAAAACTCCAAGTCATGGGGTGGTATCTCCGCAGCAAGCCAGTGCCTGCTGTGGTTTTGCCCGTCACTGGGCAAAATCGGTCAGAACTGATATTCAACGGTGCCCTGCACGGTGCGGCCTCGGCCCAGGGTGAAGGCCAGCACGTCGCCCAGCGGTACCAGGTACGCGCGGTCGGTGACGTTTTCCATGGCCAGGCGCAACGTCAATTGGTCGGTAGCGCGGTAGCTGCTATAGAGGTCATAGACGGTGTACGGCTTCCAGTCGGCCGGGTAGACGCCGGTTTGCGAGGTGGTCACCCCGACGCCGCCTTTCACGTAGTAACCGCCGCTGTAGCGGGCGCGAACGCCCAGGTCCAACTTGCGTTCGAAGAAGCGCGCACCCAGCGTCGCGGTGCCACGGTCCATCGGCATGTGTTCCGAGGAGCCCAGGATCGCACTGCAGCTTTGTCCCGCATTGGCCACATCGTCCGGCACCATCGCGTCTACCGGCGCACGGCTACCCGGCCTTTTCTGAATTTTGGTCACCCCGCCCAGCCACGCGGTCTTGCTGCAGAACTTATTACTGCCAAGCATGCGCGTGTAGTTGAACTGGCCGTAGGCAAACCCGGCGTCGTAATCCAGCTGGTATTCAAGGCCACGAAAACGGGTGGTTTCCAGGTTGTTCACATAAGCCGCATTACCGATATTGGCGATGCCATAACCGGGCGGCTGTACCCCCAGGGCCATATAGGAGAAGTCATCCACCCGAGTGTTGAAGTAGGACACCTTCATGCCCACCCGGTCTTCGGAGAACAGCAAGTCTTCCTTTAGCACGTTGAAGCCGACCTCCCAGGCCGTGGACGTCTCAGGCTTCAAGTAGGGGTTGGGGAACAGCGACTCCGAGCCCCCACCATGGGGCCGGCCGCTGACCAGCGACTCGGTGACTGCCGGCGGGCGCCAGCCCTTGCCGTACGTGGCGAAGAGTTGCAGCCAATCCACGCCTGGCTTGATCGACAAGCCGAAGGTGGGCGAGAAATGCCCCTCCTCCCGATCCACGTCATAGGTCATGGGCAAGCCGACTTGCCGCGTGGTACCGATGATGAACGTACGGGTGTTCAACCCGGTTTCGCCGCGCAGCCGATAGCGGTCGTAGCGCAAGCCGGCATTGAGGTTCAGCCAGTTGTCGTAGTCGTAATCCAAACGTGCGAACAGGCTGCCGAGCGCCCGGTCGCCCTCGGGGGTGATGCTTTCCGCTGCCGAGGCCTCCACCGCAGAGTCGGCGGCCACCGCCTGGTTGGAGTCCGGGCGGACCTTGTCGTAGAAAAACTCCAAGCCGTAGTTGGCCTTGATCACGGAGAGTTCGCTCAAGCCAAAGGTCGAGGTGTTTTGTGCCTGGAAACCGTAGGTATTGGTTTGATACGTGACCTCGTAGCCCTTGGTGCTGCCACGGGTCAGTGTGGTCTGGTCATTGCGGGTATCGACGTAATAAAGCTTGGCCTTGAAATCGATCAGCGGGTTGTCTGGCGTGTAGCTGTAGTCCAGCGCGAAGTTCTGTGCCGTGACATTGCTGCTACCGAGCTTTTCCCATAACTGGGCTTTTTCGGCGGCCATCATGTTGACGTCGTCGTAGCCGACTTCAGTGGTCAGGTAGCTCAGTTGCAAACGCTGGTCGACAGGCAGGTTGATGCCGAGTTTAAGCAAGCGCGAGCGCATCACCGAGCCGGTGTATTCGACGGTGGAGTTCTTGATCCGATCCTGGCTGGCCGGCAGGAAAGAACTGCCGGTGCGCAGATCGCCGATGCTGCCCTTGGTGCCGGGGTTGTAATCGCCGAGGTGCCGCTCACTGGCCGCTACCAGCATGTCCCACACATCGGTGCCCACGGCAAACGCCGAACTGCCGATAAAGTGCGTGCCGTTGCTGCGCCCACCCAGCCCCGTGGTCACACGGATACGCCCGCCGATTTCCTTGCCGCCCTTGAGCAGGTCGGCAGCCTCGATGGTGCGAAAGTTGGCCACGCCGCCGATCACACCCGCACCGCCCATGGTGGACGTCGCGCCCTTTTCGATGACGACTTCGGACAGCAGCTCCGAGTCGACGTAGAGCGTGCCGTTGCGTTGCTGGTGACCACTTTGCTGATAGTTCTGACGCATGCCGTCTACCGACATGTTGACCCGGCCATAATCCTGGATACCACGAATATTCACCGACAGGCCGGGGTCCTGCTGGCTGACGGCCGAGTAGACGCCCGGTGCTTCCTCAAGCATCTCGGCGGCATGGCGCGGCGGGTTGCGGTCGAGTTGCTCACGCCCGACCACGCTGACCGAATGCGGCGATGAATACACCCAGTCATTGGGGTGCAGGCCGGTAATTGTGGTGGTTGCCAAGGCCAAGGCGGCATTGCCCTGCTCGACACGGGTGAGGGTGACTTGGCGCTCACCGGTGAAGCGATATTCCACCGGTGCATTACCCAGCAAGCGCGCCAACCCTTCCTGCACGCCGTACTGCCCCTTCACCGCCGTGCTCTGCAAACCTTCCAGGCGCTGGCTGTCGAACAGTACCTGCAAGCCTGCCTGGTCGGCGAAGGTCAGCACGGCACTGCCTAGGGATTGCGCGGGGATATCGATCATCAGCACGGCAGGTTGGGCAGCCTTCACTTGTGGCTGCGCGGCATACGCGGGCGCCACAGCGGCGAATAGCCCCAGGTGGATGGCCAGGGCCAACCGGCTACCGGTGATACGCCCCTTGGTGAGTGCTGACATTTCTGGTTTCCCTGCGCTAAGCGTTTTTTGTTTATGCGAATGCTTCTCACCTAGCAAGACGTACGACGCGCAGGAAGTCAGTAAGGTTTTTTTGAAAGTTTTTTTTGGCGGGGGTTTTGATCAAGTGGGAGAAGGCCTCCCACCGGGCTTATCAATAGATCAGGCTGAGGCCTGCCAGGTCCAAGCGTTGCACTTGGAGTTCCTGGGTCAAGGTAGCGAGCGCCGTGTCGAGCATGTCGAGGCGGAACACACCGCTGACCTCTCGCTCACCCAGGTCCGAGTCTGCCAGCAGCACGCGCCCAGGGCGGTACTGGTTGAGCTGCTCGATGACCTTGGCCAGCGGTTGCCGGTCAAAGATCAGCACGCCACGCCGCCAACTGGTGGCGCGCTCCACATCGAATTGATCGAGGGGCACGATGCCTTCCTGCGCGCTGTAACGTGCCGCCTGGCCCTCCTTGAGCACCCTGTCCGTCGAGCCCTCCTGGGGTGAGGCCTGCAAAGTGACCGCGACGCTGTGTTGCAACACACCCACCCAGGCCTGGCGATCCGCCTCGCGCTCCACCACGAATCGCGTGCCCAGCGCACGGGTCTGCCCGCCAGCGCTTTGCACCACGAATGGCCGGGTTTCCTCGCCCACCATGGGCGCCACATCAAAAATCGCCGAGCCCTGGATCAGGCTGATACGCCGCTGCACACCGTCGTACTCCAGACGGATGGCACTCGCGGAATCCAACTCCACCGTGCTGCCATCGGCCAGGTGCACAGTACGCATTTCGCCCTTGTCGGTGATGTAGTCAGCCTGCATGCGCAGCAGAACATCCGGCCCACGCACCCAGCCCACGCCCGCCACCACCACGACCAACGCCACGGCGGCCGCACGTTGCCATGGCCTTCGGCGCTTGGGACGGCGCTGAGGCATCGCTGCCGTGGCCGGACGCTGGCGATGCACCGGCTCGTCTTTATGCACGTCACCCAAGGCCGCCCAGGTCTGCTCGGCAAACCGCAATGCCGCTTCGTGGCGGCTGTCGCAGGCGATCCAATGCCGCAGTTCGGCCTGCTCCTGTTCGGTCAGGGCACCGGCGTGCAAGCGCACCGCCCATTCGGCGGCCGCCTCGGTAATGCTGTGCTGTTGCGGACCCTGGCTATTCACGTGTGAATCTCGAATTTTTCGTTATATAACGCTGTGACGTCTGACCTGGCGTTTTTCGGTAATTCATTCGTCGGATGGTGCCACCTCGCCTTCCTGCAGGCGCTGCATCACGTAGGCCAGGGCCTTGGCCAGATGCTTTTGCACGGAGCTGTCGGAAATGTCCAGGTGCCGGGCGACCTGGGCGTGGGTCATGCCTTCGATGCGGTTCAGACGGAAGATCTGCTGGGTGCGTTCCGGCAATTCCGCCAGTGCCTGCTTCAATGCCTGTCGCTGTTGCTGCGCCATTGCCTGAGCCTCCAACCCGGCCACTTCATCTTCAATCTCGGCCAGCGCCTCGTGGGGCACGGAGTCTGTCTTGCGCCGCGCTTCCTGGCGAATATGGTCGATCAGCAGATTGCTCGCCGTTCGATAGAGATAGCCCTGGGAGTTGTCGATGCGCTCGCCGGCCGGTTTTTCGGCCAGGCGCAGGAAGCTCTCCTGCACTAGGTCTGCGGCCAACTGCGGGTCCCGTACCTTGCGCGCCAGATACCCGCGCAGGGTATCGGCATGCTTGAGAAACAGGCCTCTGAGATCCACGTCCGACAAACCGACTCCCTGGAATGTAAAGGAAACAGGCGGGCATCTTAAGCGTTGTCGAGAATGATTTTCAATTGATATCTAATCTGATTCCACGTCCGAAAGGTCCGATTAACAGTTCGGTAATCGAACACATCCGCTGCCATCAATTGACCAAATTAACTAACCAGTACATTTTATCTCCACAACCTACAAGAACAATGGAGACCCCTCTATGCTGCCTATCGTGCTGGTGCTCAACGGCCCCAACCTCAACTTGCTCGGCACCCGCGAGCCCGCCACCTACGGCCACGAAACCCTGGCCGACGTCGCCGCCCTGTGTGGCCGCAGCGCTGAACAACTCGGTCTGAAAATCGAATTCCGCCAGACTAACCACGAAGGCGAGCTGCTGGACTGGATTCACGGCGCCCGCACCCGCTGTGCCGGCATCGTGATCAACCCGGCAGCCTGGACCCACACTTCGGTGGCCATCCGCGACGCACTGGTAGCCAGCGAAGTGCCGGTGATCGAAGTGCATTTGTCCAACGTGCATGCCCGTGAGGCGTTCCGGCATCACTCGTTCGTGTCGCCCATCGCCAAGGCCGTGCTGGCCGGTTTTGGCAGCCATGGTTACCACCTGGCGCTGGAGCATTTCAGCCAGCTGTTGAAAGGGGTAAACCGATGAAGCCGCGCATCCTCGCCGGCCTGATCGGCGCCGGCATCCAGGCTTCCCGCACCCCGGCCCTGCATGAACAGGAAGCTGACGCACAAGGCCTGCGCTACCTGTACCGCCTGATCGACCTTGAGCCGCTGCAACTGGACATCAACGCCCTGCCCGACCTGCTGGACGCCGCCGAGTTGATGCACTTCACCGGGCTGAACATTACCTACCCGTGCAAGCAGGCGGTTCTGGCGTTGCTTGACGATTTGTCCGATGAGGCCAGGGGCATTGGCGCGGTCAATACCGTGGTGTTCAAGGACGGCAAACGCATCGGCCACAACACCGACTGCCTGGGCTTTGCCGAAGGTTTTCGGCGCAACCTGAATGACGTGGCTCGCCAACGCGTGGTGCAAATGGGCGCGGGTGGCGCAGGCGCAGCCGTGGCCCATGCACTGCTGGCAGAAGGTGTGGAGCAGTTGAGTATTTTTGACGTGGACACCACCCGCGCCCGCGACTTGGTAGACAACCTCGCCCAACGTTTCGGCCCTGGGCGCGCTCAGGTCGGCAAGCACCTGGAAAATGCCATGGCCGAGGCGGATGGGTTGGTGAACACCACGCCGATGGGCATGGCCAAATTGCCGGGCACACCGGTTCCGGCAACCCTGTTGCGGGCCGAGTTATGGGTGGCCGAAATTGTGTATTTCCCGCTGGAAACCGAACTGCTGCGCGACGCCCGCGCCTTGGGATGCCGTACGCTGGATGGCGGCAATATGGCGGTGTTCCAGGCGGTGAAAGCGTTTGAGTTGTTCAGTGGCGAAGCGCCGGATGCACAGCGGATGTTGGCGCATTTTCAGAGCATGGATGGCTAACTGGCAAAATGAAAATCAACATGTGGGAGCGGGCTTGCTCGCGAAGGCGGTGTGTCATTCACCCTATGAGTTGACTGAACCACCGCCTTCGCGAGCAAGCCCGCTCCCACATTGAATGCATTTCAGTGCCGAGATTTTCAGGCCTGGAGGTACCGCATCACCGACTCACAAATCATCTCCCGATGCCGCTGTTTGATCGCTTCATCCGACAGCTCGATCTGAAAAATCTCACTGAACGTATGCCGGTTGGACACCCGGTAGAAGCTGAATGAGTTGATCAGCAAATGCACATCCAGCGGCTCCAGCCCCTCGCGAAACAACCCCATCTCGGCACCACGTCGCAGGGTCGCACCCAGTGCTTCAAGGATGTTGCTGTTCATTGCCTTGATCGAATCCGAACGCTTCACGTATTCGGCGTTGTGGATATTTTCGATGCTGACGATACGCACGAAGTCCACGTTCTGGTCGTGGTGATCAAAGGTGAACTCCACCAGCCGCCGGATCGCTTCGCGCGGCTCCAGGGCGGTGAGGTTCATGCGGGTTTCGGTGTTGCGGATGTCGCCGTAGAGCTTTTCCAGCACCTCGACGTACAACTGCTCCTTGCTGCCGAAGTAGTAATAGATCATGCGTTTGGAGGTGTGGATGCGCTCGGCGATGGCGTCCACGCGAGCGCCGGACAGGCCCTGCTGGACGAACTCGACGACCGCTTCCTGGAGGATGTTTTCGCGGGTCTTTTCCGGGTTGTTCTTGCGACTCTTGCGCGGTGCTTCGGAAGTCATGTTGCGCTCACGGCCAGTGTTATGCAGGCGGTGATTATGGGCTGCGATGCTTCCCGAAGGAAGCACCTCGCCGGCCCTTATAAACGGGCCTGTCGTACCGCGCCGCTGCGCGATTTGGCCATTGCCGCCAAGCGCACTGCCACGTTGGCCGCACCATAGCCGGCATAACCGTTCTTACGCTGGATGATCTCAAAGAAAAACCGCCCTTCGAACGGCTCGGTGTACACGTGAAACAACTCACCGCCCTGCGCGTCGCGGTCGTACAGCACGTTGTAATACGCCAGCTCGCTGAGGAACTCGTCGTCAAAATCAAACCGCGCCGCCAGGTCGTCGTAGTAGTTGAGCGGAATATCCAGCAGCGGTACACCCGCCTCTTTGGCCCGGCGTACCTCGGCGAAAATATCCGCACAGTCGAAGGCAATGTGGTGCACACCTGAGCCGCGATAGCTCGACAACGCGTGGGAAATGGCAGTGTTGCGGTTCTCGGAAATATTCAGCGGCAGGCGGATCGAGCTGCAGCGGCTGCGCAATGCGCGGCTTTTCACCAGGCCATACGGGTCGGGCAGCACCACTTCGTCGTCGGCTTCGAAATCCAGCAGGCTCTTGTAGAACAGCACCCAGCTGTCGAGGCTGTCGGCCGGCAGCGCCATGGCCATGTGGTCAATGCGCAGCAAGCCACCGCTGGACGTGTTGGCCGGTTGCAGGTTGAAGTCGGTGTCATAAATCCCGCCTTCGTTTTGGTCAACGAGGTAGATCAGGCTGCCATCCGGTGCACGCACCGCTGCCAATTCCAGCTCGTTGGGCCCGACCAGGCCGCGATAAGGCTGGCCCTTGTAAGCCACCGCCCGCTCCAGGGCCTTGGCGCTGTCCTTGACCCGCACCGCCGTGGCGCACAACGACGGCCCGTGGGCTTCAAAGAAGTTGTGAGCGAAGGAATAGGGTTCGCAGTTGAGGATCAGGTTGATATCGCCCTGGCGCAGCAGGCTCACGCTCTTGGAGCGGTGCTGCCCGGCCTTGACGAAGCCCAGGCGCTCCAGCCAATGCGTCAACTTGGCGCCGAGGCTTTCATCCACGGCGAATTCCAGGAACTCGATGCCGTCGTATTCACTGGCAGGCGGGGTATCAAACAGGATCTCCACCGGTTGCGCCGGCACTTCCTGTTTCAAACGCTCGCGGGTTTTCTCTTCCAGGTACAGCAACGAGCGCAAACCATCCGCCGCATTCGCACGGGTGGGTGCGGCGCGGAAACCGTCGTTGAAAATTTCCAGGGACAAGGGCCCGGTGTAGCCACTCTTGATGATCGGCGCCAGGAACCCCGCCAAGTCGAATTCGCCTTGGCCGGGGAAACAGCGGAAATGCCGACTCCACTCCAGCACGTCCATGGCCAGGATCGGCGCGTCGGCCATTTGCACAAAGAAGATCTTGTCGCCCGGGATCTCGGCGATGGCGCTTGGATCGCCCTTGAGGGACAGGGTGTGGAAGCTGTCGAGCAGCACACCCAAGGCCGGGTGATCGACCTGACGCACCAGGTTCCACACCTGTTGCCAGGTGTTCACATGCTTGCCCCAGGCCAGCGCCTCATAGCCAATACGCAAACCACGGCGACCGGCATGTTCGGCCAGCAGGCCGAGATCGTCCAGCAGGATGCGTTCATCACCCACCGAATCCGCCGAGGCGTTGCTGCACACCAGCACCAGGTCGGTGCCCAGTTCCTGCATCAAGTCGAACTTGCGCTCGGCACGCTCCAGGTTGCGCGCCAGGCGGTCACGGCGGCAGCCTTCAAAGTCGCGAAACGGCTGGAACAAGGTGATGGCAATGCCGAGGTCGGCACACATCTGCCTAACTTCCCGGGGACTGCCGTCGTAATACAACAAGTCGTTTTCGAAGATTTCCACACCGTCGAACCCGGCGGCGGCAATGGCTTCGAGCTTTTCCGGCAGGGTGCCGCTCAAGGAAACAGTGGCAATGGAACGTTGCATGGACGACTCCCGGCAATTGTTGTTTATGGCAAATTATTCGCCCCCAGCCTACCCGCAGCAATTAAAATGTACGAACCGGTTAGTTTTTGGTGCGATTATCGAACACTATGCCCCTTTGGCGAATTGACGATTTTTTAACCGCTGCGCACCATCGACCACGCAAAGAAGACCCAAAACACACCATAAAAATTTCAAAAACGGGTACGACCTCATGCCTTCGCAAAACTCCGTCCTGGCCGAGCGCCCGGGCACCCCGCACGCCGGCATCGGCGACAAGATCCGCGGCGCCCTGGCCGTGGGTAAAACTCGCTGGGGCATGCTGGCCCTGGTGTTCTTCGCTACCACCCTGAACTACATCGACCGCGCCGCCCTGGGCGTGATGCAGCCGATCCTCGCCAAGGAAATGAGCTGGACGGCGATGGACTACGCCAACATCAACTTCTGGTTCCAGGTCGGTTATGCCATCGGCTTTGTGCTGCAGGGCCGCTTGATCGACCGGGTGGGCGTGAAGCGCGTGTTCTTCTGCGCCGTGCTGCTGTGGAGCCTGGCCACCGGTGCCCACGGCTTGGCGACGTCGGCGGTAGGTTTTATGGTCTGCCGCTTTATCCTCGGGCTGACCGAAGCCGCCAACTACCCGGCTTGCGTCAAGACCACTCGGCTGTGGTTCCCCGCCGGTGAGCGCGCGGTGGCTACCGGTATCTTCAACGCTGGCACCAACGTCGGCGCGATGATGACGCCAATGCTGCTGCCACTGATCCTGCATGTGTGGGGCTGGCAGGCGGCGTTCCTGTGCATGGCGGCACTGGGCGTGATCTGGTTGGTGTTCTGGGGGTTGAAGTACTACAACCCGGAAGACCATCCGACGGTTAAACAATCCGAACTAGACTACGTACAACAGCAAGTCGAACCGGAACAACCCGGCGTACCGTTCAGCCGCATCCTGCGCATGCGCGGCACCTGGGCCTTCGCCATCGCCTACGCCCTGACCGCCCCGGTGTTCTGGTTCTACCTGTACTGGCTGCCTCCGTTCTTGAACCAGCAATACAACCTGGGCATCAACGTGACCCAGATGGGTATCCCGCTGATCATCATTTACCTGACCGCCGACTTCGGCAGCGTGGGTGGGGGGATTCTGTCGTCGTTCCTGATCGGCCGTGGGATGAACTCGATCAAGGCGCGGTTGTTGTCGATGCTGCTGTTTGCCTGCTGCATCGTCGGCGTGATCATGGCGGCCGGTTCAAGCCAACTGTGGGTCGCGGTGTTCGCCATCTCCCTGGCCATCGGCGCGCACCAGGCCTGGACCGCGAACATCTGGAGCCTGGTGATGGACTACACGCCCAAGCACATGATGAGCACGGTGTTCGGTTTCGGCGGCATGTGCGCGGCTATCGGCGGCATGTTCATGACCCAGATCGTCGGCCACATCCTCACCGTGACCAACAACAACTACACCGTGTTGTTCACGCTGATCCCGGCGATGTACTTCCTGGCGCTGACGTGGATGTACTTCATGGCACCGCGCAAGATTCCTACCGTAGACGTCTAAGCCACAGTCCGAGCTATCGGCGCCGCTGCTGCCAGGCAGCGGCCAACCCGCTCATGCAGATCACCCCGATGCCGACCACCGTGGTCACGTCGGGGGTATGACTGAACACCAGCCAGCCCAACAACCCCGCAAACACGATCTGGCAATAGCCAAACGGCGCCAACAAGGCCGGCGCCGCAAAGCGGAACGCCTGGGTCAACATCAAGTGCGCGGTCATCCCGCAGGTGCCCAGCGCCAGCATCAACGCACCATGCCACAGCGTCGGGATCTGCCAGAAGAACGGCACCAGCGCACTCATCACCAAGGTGTTGCACAGCCCGGCAAAGAAGTTGCTGGTGGTGGGAGTGTCGTATTGGCTGAGGATGCGCGTGAGCAGTTGGTAGAAGCAGAAGAACAGCGCCGAGCACAGCGGCAGCAGTACCGCCGGGGTGAACAGCTCGCCGCCGGGGTGGATGATGATCAGCACGCCGACAAACCCGCAGATAACCGCCAGCCACTGGCCACGGGTGACGTGTTCACCGAGCAGCGGTACCGAAAGCGCCGTCACCAGGATCGGCGCCAGGAAGTTCACCGCCGTGGCTTCCGCCAGCGGGATATAGTGCAGCGCCGCCGTAAAAAACAGGCTCGTGCCCAACAGGCACAAGGCGCGCACCACCTGCATCCCTGGCCGTTTGCTGCGCAGCACGCGCAAGCCCGATTGCGGCAGGAAAATTCCGGCCATCAACAGTGTGTGCACCAGGTAGCGCGCCCACACCACCATCACGATCGGGTAGAACCCGGCCAGGTATTTGGACAAGGCGTCGTGGCTGGAGAACAGGAACGTCGCCAGTACAATCAGCAAAATGCCTTTGAAGGGATGGTTGACGCCGGAGAGGGGTGTGCTGACAGTCATTGGCTTCTCTTGCATGACGGGCTGAACGCGGGCTGCTCAACCCGGTAATCTAGCAGCCGGGCCTGCGTCTGCCCCCAGAGCATAACCAAACACCGTGCGAACAGCGCACTAAATCACGGGATTCGAGTCCAACGCTGCACGTTGACCGCCGTGTTGCTTACTTTTTAACCAAGGCCTTGTCGCTATGAAAAAAACGCTTTTTGTTCTTTCTGCCCTTGCCCTGCTCACTGCCTGCAATAAAGAGGCGAAGGAAGCACCTAAACCTGCGCCCGCCTCCGTGCAAGCCACCCTGGTGCCGCAAACCCCGCCCACCGACAAATGGGTGGGCAAGTGGATTGGCGTCGAAGGCCTCAACCTGACCATCGCCAAGGACGACAGCATTGGCCGCGGGCATTACATCCTCACCATGCAATACGGCCTTGATGCCGATGACTCGGGCACCTTCAAAGGTGAAGCCAACGAAGACGGCATCGCCTTCACGCGCCCAGACGGCCCGCAGCAATTGACCGCCGGCGACGGCGAAGCCACTGGCCTGAAATGGCTGGCGGACAAGAAGGACTGCCTGATCGTAGACACCGGTGAAGGCTACTGCCGCCAATAACGTCCATAATCATCCCACTTGTTTGTAGGACCGTTCACCGAGAGGATTGCCCCATGCTATGGAAAAAAGGCCGACGCAGCGACAACGTAGTGGATGCCCGCGATGACGGCGGCGGCGGTGGTGGTGGAATGCGCTTTGGTGGCGGCAAGGGCCTGAGCCTGACGGCGATCGTGCTGATCGTCGGCATCGGCTGGCTGACCGGCCAGGACCCGCTGCAGATCCTCGGCCAGTTGACCGGCCAGATGGACCAGGCTCCCTCGGTGAGCACTCAACAACGCCAAGCCCCGCCAGCCAATGACGAACAAGCTGATTTTGTACGCGCAGTGCTCGGCGACACCGAAGACACCTGGGCCCAGGTGTTCAAGGAAAACGGCCTGACCTACAAGAACCCCAAACTGATCCTGTTCCGTGGCCGTGTGAATTCCGCCTGCGGTGGCGCCACCTCGGCGAGCGGCCCGTTCTATTGCCCGGCTGACCAGCAGGTGTACCTGGACCTGGATTTCTTCCGCGAAATGTCGCAACGCTTCCAAGCCGCTGGCGACTTCGCCCAGGCCTATGTGATCGCCCACGAAGTCGGGCATCACGTGCAGACGTTGCTGGGCATCTCGGCCAAGATCCAAACCGCGCGCCAGCAAGGCCGGCAGATGCAAGGCGACGGCGGCCTGCTGGTTCGCCAGGAGCTGCAAGCCGACTGCTTCGCCGGCGTGTGGGCCAATCGCGCGCAGAAGCGCCTGAACTGGCTGGAACCCGGTGATATCGGAGAAGCACTGAACGCGGCCAACGCCATTGGCGATGACCGTTTGCAGCAACAGGGTCAGGGCCGCGTGGTGCCAGACTCGTTTACCCACGGCACCTCGGCGCAGCGCGTGCGCTGGTTCAAGACCGGCTTCGCCCAGGGCCAGATCACTCAATGCGACACCTTTTCCGCCAAGAGTCTCTAAATGAAAAAACGATTGGGATTACTGCTGGGCTTGTTAGTCACGTGTTCAACCTGGGCCGCCGAGCATGGCGTCAAGGAAGTCAGTCCTGATCGTTTCCACCTGGAGGCCGGCGACCTCAGCCTCGGCTTGAGCCAGGACTGGAGCAAACCGCTACCCGCCGTCACCCGCGCATTGATCATCGTGCATGGGCGGCTGCGCAACGCACAAACCTACCTGCAAAGTGGCATCGACGCCGCCGAGCATGCCGCAGTTGGCGGGAGCACCCTGGTGATCGCGCCGCAGTTCCTGAATGAATCGGACATCAAGCGCAACCACCTGGACAACCAGGTACTGCGCTGGAATGGCAATGACTGGATGGCCGGAGAGCCTTCCACTGGTCCGGGCCAAATCAGCTCCTATGGCGCCCTTGACCAGATCATCAAGCACCTGGGCAACCGCAAGCTGTTCCCGGCACTCAAGGAAATCGTAGTCGCCGGGCATTCCGGCGGCGGCCAGGTGGTGCAGCGTTTCGCCCTCACCGGCCACGATCACCCGATGCTGCAAAACGAAGGCATCAGCTTGCGGTACGTGGTGGCCAACCCATCGTCCTACGCCTACTTCACCCCGCAGCGCCCGGTGAAGTTCGACATTGCCAGTTGCCCGGGCTTCAACGACTGGAAATACGGCCTGCAAAACCTGCCGGCCTACGCCAAGGGCCAGAGCGCCGAGCAGCTTGAGCAGGCGTATGTGTCACGCAACATCACCTACCTGCTGGGCCAGCAAGACACCGACCCGAACCACCCAGCCTTGGATAAAAGCTGCGAGGCCGAAACCCAGGGTGCGTATCGGCTGATTCGCGGGCACAACTATTTTGACTACCTCAAGCAGCGGCACCCGCAGTTGGGGCATAAGTTGGTGGAAGTACCAGGGGTGGGGCATAACGGGGATGGGATGTTTACGTCGCCGCAGGGGCAGAAGGTGTTGTTTGCCCAGTAGTCACTGGGTGAGTTCGGTCAAAAATGTGGGAGCGGGCTTGCTCGCGAATGCGCTGGATCAGTCAGCCTATTGGAAACTGATACACCGCGTTCGCGAGCAAGCCCGCTCCCACATTTGATCCTCGGTGTCAGGACTACAGCATCCGGCGCAAGGCCGAGCAGTCTTCGGCATGCCAATCTGCCAACTCCGGCCACGGGTTTTCCGGCAAGTTGACCAACACCGTCCGCGTCCCCGCCGCCCGGCCGCAATCCAGGTCAAAGCGATAGTCCCCGACCATCACCATCTCGCCTGGCGCTACCTCCCAGGCCGCCGCCAGTTTCAACAACCCATCCGGATCCGGCTTCGGTTGCGCATCATCACGCCCCAACACATCCTCGACGGCAAAGCAGTCCGCCAGGCCAATCGCCTCAAGGGTGATGTGCGCCAGCTCCCGCGCATTGCGGGTCAGAATACCCAGGCGATAACCCCGCCCAGCCAGCTCACGTACCAGCTCTACCGCGCCTTCGGCAGCGACCGAACCCAACGCCAGCTCGCGCTCGTGTTCCAGCAACCACGCATGCTTGGCCGCCGCCACATCCACCGGCAGCGCGGCGAGGTGAGTGAGAATGTCGTCTTGCGGCGGAATGTCCAGGGCCTCACGAATCGCCGCAAAATCATGCACGGCCACCGTCAGGGTGCCGTCCATGTCGAACACCCAGTGCTTAACGTCTGACAGGCTCATGCCCAATCCTTGCGATGGCGGATCAAGCCTTCCTGGGTCACCGATGCCACCAACTGCCCGGCACGGTTGTATACGCTGCCACGGGAGAAACCACGGGAGTTACCGGCCCATGGGCTGTCCATGGCGTACAGCAACCAGTCGTCTGCACGCAGGTCAGCGTGGAACCACAACGCGTGGTCGAGACTGGCGACCTGCATGTCTTTCTGCCACACGGTCTTGCCATGGGGCAGCAGCGAGGTGGTCAGCAGGCCGAAATCCGAGGCGTAGGCCAACAGGTATTTATGCAGCGCAGGCGTGTCGGCCAAAGCGCCGTCGGCACGAAACCACACGTACTTGACCGGGTCTGACGGCTGCGGGTTGAACGGGTCTTTTTCGGTGACCGGGCGCACTTCAATCGGCTTGGGGCACAGCAACTTGTCGCGCATGTGCTCGGGGATCAGGTGGGCGCGCTGCTGGGTCAACTCCAGTTCCGACGGCAGGTTCTCCGGGCCGACCACCACGGGCATGGTGGTCTGGTGGTCAAAGCCTTGCTCGTCGTACTGAAACGACGTGGTGCACGTGAAGATCGGGTGGCCTTTCTGGATCGCCGTGACGCGACGGGTGCTGAAGCTGCCGCCATCACGCACGCGGTCCACCGAATACACCACCGGCAAGGCCGCATCGCCCGGGCGCAGGAAATAACCATGCAGGGAGTGCACGTGCCGCGCTTCTTCTACGGTCTGGCTGGCGGCCGACAGCGACTGGCCAAGCACCTGGCCGCCGAACAGTTGGCGAAAACCCAGGTCCTGACTGCGGCCGCGAAAGAGGTTTTCCTCGATCGGCTCCAGGGTCAGCAGGTCTACCAGATCTTCCAATACTTGGCTCATAGAGCAACTCCTACAATCTATAGGGCATTCCGGGCTGCTTATCCGTGCAGCGTGTCCAACCATTGGGCGCGGGTGATGCGATACAACACATGATGGCGCAGCGGGTCATCGGCTGCGACCTTGGGGTGTTCAAAATCTGCCTGGGGATCGTAATGCATACCGATGGCCTGCATGACTTTTTGTGATGGCAGATTGGCTTCGGTGGTGAAGGCGACGATCTCGTCTAACTGCAACCGGTCGAAACCACACCGCAGCGCCGTCCAGGCCGCCTCGCTGGCGTAACCCAGGCCCCAATGCTCACGGGCCAGGCGCCAGCCGATTTCCACTGCGGGGGTAAATGCGGCGTCGAAGTTGACATGCTGCAAGCCGGTAAGGCCGATGAATTCGCCGGTGTCTTTACGCTGCAAGGCCCATGGGCCAAACCCGTATTCGGCGAAGTGGCCGCGAATCCGGCCGATCAACGCGGCGCTTTCCAGGTGACTCAGCTTGGCCGGGAAATAGCGCATCACCTGCGGGTCGGCGCACATGCGTGCAAATTCCGGCAGGTCGCTGTCGCGCCATTGGCGCAACACCAGGCGTGCACTTTCCAGTTCGAGTATCGGCTCCATGGGTCCCCACCCTTGCCATGTGCGTGAGTGTACAACGCGGGTAAGATGCGTCGCAGGTTCCCGTCAGAAAATCCCATGCCCCTGCCACTGATCTACCACGACGACTACAGCCCTGAGTTCCCGGCGGACCATCGCTTCCCCATGGACAAGTTCCGCCTGTTGCGTGACCACTTGGTGTCCAGTGGGCTGACTGAGGACAGCCAACTGCTGCGCCCACAACTCTGCCCACCCGAGATCCTGGCCCTGGCCCATGACCCCGGCTACATCGAACGCTACATGGGTGGCGAACTGTCCCGCGAAGACCAGCGCCGTCTCGGCCTCCCCTGGAACGAAGCCCTGGCCCGACGCACCGTGCGGGCGGTGGGCGGCTCGATCCTGGCCGCAGAAAAAGCCTTGGAACACGGCCTGGCCTGTCATTTGGCGGGGGGCACCCATCACGCCCACTACGATTACCCCGCAGGCTTTTGCATCTTCAATGACCTGGCGGTGATCAGCCATTACCTGCTGGCCAGCGGCAGGGTCAACCGTGTGCTGATCTTCGATTGCGACGTGCACCAAGGCGATGGCACCGCGCGCATCCTCCATGACACACCGGACGCCATCACCGTGTCGCTGCACTGCGAAAAGAACTTCCCCGCACGCAAGGCCCAGAGCGACTGGGACATCCCGCTGCCCATGGGCATGGGCGACGTCGACTACCTCAAGGTGGTGGACGATGCCCTCAACTACCTGCTGCCGCTGTACCAACCGGACCTGGTGCTGTACGACGCCGGTGTCGACGTGCACAAGGACGACGCCCTCGGTTACCTCAAGCTGACAGACCAAGGCGTGGCCGCCCGCGATGAAAGCGTGATGCGCCATTGCCTGGGCCGCGACATTCCCGTGATGGGCGTGATCGGCGGCGGCTACAGCAAGGACCGCCCTGCCCTGGCCCGCCGCCACGGCATCCTGCACCACAGCGCACAACGGGTGTGGACGTCATCAGGTTGTCATTGAACCGTGGGCTTTACCCACAATGCCTGTGGAACGGCCTGTGGATAACTTGAGCGTAAGCCTCCAAGAGCCACTGCCTGCATGGGCTGCACAAAGCTGTACGTTTTTTGATCAGGCGTTTGCGCGTTCGTCGGGTAGAATGCTCGGCCTGTTTATTCGACCGTAGCCCTTGCCATGCCCCAGACCCCACCTCGACACGTCACTATCATCGGCGGCGGCCCCGCCGGGCTGATGGCCGCCGAAGTCTTGAGCCAGGCAGGGCTGCGCGTCGACCTGTACGACGGCATGCCCTCGGTGGGGCGAAAATTCCTGCTGGCCGGCGTGGGCGGCATGAACATCACCCACTCCGAAGACTACCCGGCGTTCCTGTCGCGTTACGCCGAACGCGCACCGCACATGGCACCGTTGCTGCGTGCGTTTGGCGCCGAAGCCTTGTGTGAATGGATACACGGGTTGGGGATCGAGACCTTTGTCGGCACGTCGGGCCGCGTATTTCCTACCGACATGAAAGCCGCGCCCCTGCTGCGTGCCTGGCTCAAGCGCCTGCGGGACCAAGGCGTGGTTATCCACACCCGACACCGCTGGACCGGTTGGAATGCCGACGGTGATTTACTTATCCACAGCCCCGAAGGCGAAAAAACCATCCACAGCGATGCGGTGCTGTTGGCCCTCGGCGGGGGGAGTTGGTCGCGCCTGGGTTCCGACGGGGCTTGGCTCAAACTGCTGGAAGACAAGGGCGTGCCCTACGCCCCGCTACAGCCGAGCAACTGTGGTTTCGAGGTGTCGGCCTGGAGCGAATTGATGGTCAGCAAATTCGCCGGCGCACCGCTGAAAAACGTCGCCATCGGACTGGGTGACGACAAACCTCGGCTGGGCGAATGTGTGGTCACCGCGACCGGCATCGAGGGCAGCCTGATCTACGCACTGTCGGCGCCCATTCGGGAAGCGATCAACCAAACCGGCTCGGCCACGGTGCATATCGACCTGCTGCCAAGCAAGCCTGTGGACAAGGTTCAGGCCGCGTTGGCCAAGCCGCGTGGTTCGCGGTCAATGAGCAAGCATTTGCACAGCCAGTTGGGGTTGGATGGGGTAAAAGCGGCGCTGTTGCGCGAGTTGGCGCCTGTGGAACATTTCAATGATCCGGCGAAGTTGGCTGTGGATATCAAGGCGCTGCCACTGACCTTAGTGAAGACGCGGCCAATGGATGAAGCCATCAGCACTGCAGGCGGCGTGCCGTTTGAGGCATTGGACGAACGTTTGATGCTCAAGCAATTGCCGGGGGTGTTTTGTGCGGGGGAGATGTTGGACTGGGAAGCGCCGACTGGCGGGTATTTGCTGACGGGATGCTTTGCCAGTGGGCGGGCGGCTGGGCGGGGGATGTTGGAGTGGCTTAAGCGCTGAGATTTTTGTTGGATTCAACGCCGCCTTCGCGAGCAAGCCCGCTCCCACATTTTGACCGCATTTCCATGTTGAAACTCGGTCAAGTGTGGGAGCGGGCTTGCTCGCGAAGAGGCCATCAGCTACAGCGCAAAATCACTTCTTCTTACGCGGCCCAGTATTAAATACCGGCACCTTGCGCACCGGCTTGATCGAAGGTTCCGCCGGCGCCACTTCCCCGCTGTCCACCCACTTGCCCAGGTTGCGCTTGCCGCCACCACCGGACGTTTTAGGCTTCTTCGGTTTTTTCGGTTTCTTCACCACTTGCCCACTGGCATCGGTGTCCGGCACGCGGTGCTCCGGTTCGAAATCCTGCTCCATGTGGCGAGTCAAGGTCTGACGGGTCAGCATTTCGATGGCCGAAAGCATGTTCACTTCATCGGCACACACCAGGGAAATCGCCTCGCCGGTATTACCCGCACGACCGGTACGGCCGATGCGGTGGATGTAATCCTCGGCAACGATTGGCAGGTCGAAGTTGACCACCAGCGGCAGGTCTTCGATGTCCAGGCCACGGGCCGCCACATCGGTGGCGACCAGGATCTGCACATCGCTGGATTTGAAACGGTCCAGCGCACGTTGGCGCGTGGCCTGCGGTTTGTCGCCATGGATACCGTCGGCATTGATGCCCAAGCCCTGCAACTTGTCCACCAGCGCATCCACGCCGTTACGGGTCTTGGCGAACACCAGCACTTGTTTCCAGCGGCCTTTGCGCATCAAGTGCACAAACAGCTCCGGCTTGCGCTTCTTGTCTACCGGCACGATCCACTGCTTCACGGTGTTGGCGGCGACGTTGCGCGGGCTGACTTCGATGCTCAGCGGGTCGTTGAGCATCTGCCCGGCCAACTGGCGGATATCATCGGAGAAGGTCGCGGAAAACAGCAGCGTTTGGCGCTTTTTCGGCAGCATGCGGTAGATGTTCGCCAACTCTTCGGAGAAGCCCAGGTCGAGCATGCGGTCGGCTTCGTCCAGCACCAGGGTTTGCAGCTGGTTGAGCTTCAGCGCGTTCTGGCGGAACAAGTCGATCAGGCGGCCAGGCGTGGCGACCAGAATGTCGACGCCCTTACGCAGCTTCATCATCTGCGGGTTGATGCTCACGCCGCCGTACACCGCATAAGTGGTCAGCGGCAGGTTTTGCGCATACTCGGCAACGCTGGCGTGAACCTGCTCGGCCAACTCGCGGGTGGGGCACAGGATCAACGCACGCGCCGAGTTGGCGGCGACTTTCGGCCCTTCCATGGTCAGCAGTTGCAGCAACGGCACGGCGAAACCGGCGGTCTTGCCGGTACCGGTCTGGGCCGCAGCCATCAGGTCGCGACCGGCCAGCACCGCCGGAATGGCTTGCGCCTGCACCGGCGTCGGGGTCTGGTAGCCAAGCGTCTCAAGGGCGCGCAGCAAGGGTTCGATCAGGCCAAGGGTGGCGAAAGTCATGTGTTTACCGTAGGAAAATTCAGCGCAAGGAACGCAATGGGCCGCAGTTTACCTTATTTCCGGCTTGGGCTTGCGCCACTGGGGCAGGCTGATCAACAGCACCGCGCTGATGATCACCAACATGGCCAAGGCTTCTTCCAGACCAATGGTCTCGCCCACGAATACGATCCCCAGCAACACCGCCACCGCCGGGTTGACGTAGGCATAACTGGTTGCCGCCGCCGGACGCACGTGCTTGAGCAGGTACATGTAGGCATTGAAGGCGATGATCGAACCAAACACGGCCAGGTAAGCCAGGGCCAACCAGCCCTCCACGGGTGGCATGGCGTGCAGGCGCTCACCGGTCAGCGCACTGCCGATCAACAACGTGACACCCGCCACCAGCATTTCAGCCGCACTGGCCATGGCGCCTTGAGGCAGCGGCAAGCGCCGACTCCACACCGAACCGAACGCCCACGACGCTGCGGCGAATAACAACAAAGCCGCGCCCATCGGGCTCGATTGCAAGGTGCTGCCCATATTGAGCATGGCGATGCCAATCATGCCCAGAATCACACCCGCCCATTCCAGCTTTGTATTGCGCGCGCCCCAAAAATAGCCACACAACAAGGTAAACAGCGGCACCGTCGCCACCGCCAGCGCGGCCACACCGGACGACACACCTGTGTGCTCCGCGACGCTGACCGCGCCATTGCCAAAGGTCAGCAGCAAAATGCCGATCTTGGCCGCCGCTTTCCACTGCACCCAGGTCGGCGCCGGCACCCCGCGCCAGCGCAGAAAACCGTACATCACCGCACCTGCCGCCAAGAAGCGAATCCCGCCCAACATCAGCGGCGGCCAGTACTCCACGCCGATACGGATCACCAGGTAAGTGGAACCCCAGATCACATACAGCGCAAAAAAAGCAGCGATCAACGGTAAGGGAAAGCGACTGGGGCCAGGCATTGGGCGGCTCTATGGCAGAAGAAAGGACGCTTATTCTAAAAAAGCAGCCCGTTAAACATAAGTTACAAAACCTGTTTAAAGCGCCCATACACTTTTCAAAACATGGTTATGAAGGCTATAAACCGTGCTTTCGAAAGCCACGTGCAACTGGAGCCTTATCATGGACAAATACGACCGCATGCTCCTCAGCGCCCTGCTCGAAGACGGCCGCGCGTCCTATGCGCAACTAGCGCGCACGGTAAATCTCTCCGCTCCAGCCGTGGCTGAACGCGTGGCCAAGCTTGAGGCCAGCGGGGTGATCACGGGGTATCAAGCCAAGGTGGACCTGTCCAAAGTGGGCTTGCCAATCCAGTGTGTAATTGAGTTGCGGCTGACCAATCATGGAAGCCAGAAGGTGTACGACGCCTTGGCAGAAATCCCCGAACTGACGGAGTGCCACCGAGTGACCGGTGACCCGTGCGTGATCATGCAGGCGGCGGTGGGGTCGATGCCGGAGTTGGAGAATTTGATCAACCGGGTGGCGAAGTTTGGGTTCAGCAAGACCTCGATTATTTTGTCGAGTGCGATAGAACGGCGGGTGCCGTTGGCGCAGTTGGAGAGCAGCGGAAAAAATGGTGGCTGACCCCACCATCATCACGGGCAAACGTTGCTTCACCGCAAGATCCATCCAGCGGGCGGTGCTGCATTTAGTAGGGATGGCGAAGGGGGGGGTGGATCGGGCGTTGGAGTGTGTACAGCCTCGATGAACACCGCATAACCCCTGTGGGAGCGGGCTTGCTCGCGAATGCGGCGTGTCAGTCACTGTATTCGGCGACTGATACGCCGCTTTCGCGAGCAAGCCCGCTCCCACATTTGGATCTTCGGTGTTTTTTGGAGTGTGGCGGGATCAGAACCCGCGATGTTTCTTCAGATGCTCATTGATCTTCGCCGCTGGCACTTTCTGTAGTGTGCACAGCAAATCATGGGACAGCTCACGCAAACCATGAGTACCGCGCAGTTCCTGAGCCAGGTGGGCGGTCAAGTTGGCAGCCATCTCCGCATCCGCCATCGCCCGGTGAGCCTTGCCGGTGTGAGGCAGTTGGGCAAACGCATTCAAGGTGCCGAGCTTGTGGTTCGGTGCCGTCGGCATAAGGCGACGCGCCAGCAATAGCGAGCAAGCGAATTTTTGCAGGCGGGTGCGGCGGATCAGGCCCAGTTCGAAGTCCCAGAACTTCTGGTCGAACGCAGCGTTGTGCGCCAGCAGCGGCGTGGTGCCGACGAACTCATTGACCTCGTTCATCACCCGTTCCGCCGGCGGCGCAGCCCGCAGCATGGCGTTGCTGATGCCGGTAAGTTGCTCGATGAAACCGGGCACGCGCACGCCGGCATTCATCAGGCTCTGGTAGCGGTCCACGATCTGGCCACGTTCGAGGATGACCACGGCGATTTCGGTGGCGCGGCAGTGGCTGCTCGGGGTGATGCCGGTGGTTTCAAAGTCGATGACCGCTATACGTTCCAAACCTGTTCCAACTCCGTCTAATCAATTTATTTGAGCAACAACGCGCCTTCAATCGGCACGTAGCGGCTGGCGGCACGGATCAACGAGTTCGCCGTCAGCCCCGGCACGCCATAGGCCACAGCTTCCACGCCATGCTTGTGGATAACCCGGTCGAGCAACATGTCGAAGTCACCGTCGCCGGAAGCCAGGACAATTTCGTCGACGTGGTCGGCGGCGTCCATGATGTCGATGGTGATGCCCACATCCCAGTCGCCCTTGGCCGAGCCGTCGCTGCGCTGGATGTAGGGCTTGAGTTTTACCGTAAAGCCCAGGTTGCGCAGGATCTGCTGGAATTGCTGCTGCTTGCTGTCGCCCCGGTCGATGGCATAGGCGTACGCCTCGACGATCTGCCCGCGCGAGCTGATGTCAGCCCACAGGGCGGCGTAATTGAAGTGGCAGCCATAGGCCTGGCGGACGGTGTAGTAGAGGTTTTGCACATCGGCGAACACTGCAATTTTCTTCACCGCACTTCCTCATGACAGCCAGGCGCCAAGGCCCGGAAAGGGTCCCAGTATGCCAGCCGCGTGAAAGTTTCCGGAAAAAATCAGCCCGGGGCGACGAAGCGCCCTGGGCCTGGGTGTGTCAGACGAAGGAATCGTCGTCGCCGAAGGAAGAGGAGTCGTCGGAATAATCGCTGTCGGCGAAGCTGTCCGAGTTGTTGCTGCCCCAGCTGTCATTACCGGCAAAGCGCTGGTCATCGTTGCCCCAGTTGCCGTTGTCACTGGCCGGCGCCGGCTCTTCGCGGATGATTTCTTCCACGACCTGCGGTTGTTGCGAGTTGTGGTTGAACAGGCTGCTGATGCCTTCAGCCAGCATCACGCCACCGGCCACACCGGCGGCGGTTTTCAGCGCACCACCGAGGAAACCGCTGCCAATAGGAGCGGCGGGCGCTTGCTGCGGCTGTTGATAGTTTTGCTGGGGCGCGCCGTAGTTTTGCTGCGGCGCAGGCTGGCCAAACGAAGGCCGCGCCGGCTCACGCCAGCCGCCACCGTTGGAAGCCGGAGCACTGGGAACTGGCTGTGGCTCGCGGGAACCGCCGCCAAAGATGCTCGACAGGAAACCGCCACTGCTTGGCGCCGGTTGGGAAGCCTGGGATTTGGCCTGCTGCAACTCATCCTGCAACTGCTGGATCTGCTGCGCTTGCTGCTTGTTCTGCGCGTCGAGGCTCTTGAGCGCGTGTTCCTGCACCAGAATCGACTGGGTCATGTAGTACCCGGCCGCCGGTTGGCGAGTCATGTGCTCCTTGATCCGCGCTTCGGCCAGGGCGTCGCGGGGGGCTGAGTCCGTTTCGGCTTGCTGCAACCGTGAAAACAGTCCATCGATCAGGGTTTGCTCTTCGCTGTTCATGGCGACCTCGTTAGATTGCCGGTAGAAATCATGGTCCCGCCTGTGATCAGGCTAAGGTACGGACTAGTTATGGGGCTGTTACCAGTTGTTTCAATGGTCTTTACTCAAGGTTTACGTTTGCTTACGCCCAGCCATGATCGGTTAAAGTGTTGCCCTTGCTTTCAGGCCAGCGATGAACTTGATGAATCCGTTAGACGTGCTCCGCGACTCCTTGCGTTTCACCCAACACAACCTGGGCGCCATCGTCCAGTTGTGCCTGCCGTTGGTGATCCTCGAAGCCCTGCTGCAACAGGTGCTCAACCACGCAATCGGCCCGGATGCCTTCCCCGGCTACAGCGTGGTCGTGGGGTTGCTGGTGTACCCGCTGTACACCGGCGCGCTGATCTTGTTTCTTGACGCCCGCACCCGTGGCGAGTCGCCGCGTACCAAGGACGTATGGGCCATGGCGCTGACCCTGTGGCCGCGCTTCGCCCTGCTGACAGCCATCAGTACCTTGCTGATCCTGCTGGGGCTGTCGCTGTATTTCCTGCCCGGCCTGTGGCTGATGGTGGTACTGGCATTCGCCGAATACCTGCTGGTGCTGCGCGGCATGCCAGCACTGGAAGCGATGAAGGAAAGTTTCCGCCTGACCCGTGGGCATTTCTGGCGAATCCTGGTGTGCCTGCTGTGCGTGATGACGCCATTGTGGCTGCTCAAGGGTGCCAGCGTGGCCGCCTACCCAACCCCGGCGCCGCTGCTGGGGCTGTTGATCGACAGCGCTCACAGCTTCCTGCAACTGTTCACCAGTGTGGTGTTGTTCCGTTTATTCATGCTGATCGGTGGCGATGCCGACGCGCGGTGATATGCTCCGTGCCATTCCTAAAACGCTATAAGCCGAGCCGATGACCCGTTTATTGCGCATAACCCTGTTGGGCCTGCTGATCATTGCAGGCCTGCTCGCCACCCTGATCTACAGCCTGACCTGGCGCCCCGAAGCGAAGGAAACCCTGCCGGTGAGCTGCGTCGCCCCCCGTGCGCCGACACTGCTGCCGGGGCAGGCGCTCAAGGTCATGACTTGGAACGTGCAATACTTGGCCGGCAAGAACTACGTGTTCTGGTACGACACCGCCGATGGCAGTGGCCCAGATGAACGCCCCACCGTGGAGGACATGGCCGCCAGCCTCGACGAAGTGGCGCGGGTGATTCGCGACGAACAACCCGACCTCCTGCTGCTGCAGGAGATCGATGAAAACGCCAAGCCGTCCCATTACCAGGACCAACTCGCCCTGCTGCAAGAGCGCCTGGTCGACCTCTACCCCTGCAGTGCCCAAGCCTTCGACTGGAAAGCCGACTTCGTTCCCGACTGGCATATCTTCGGCAGTGTAGGGCGCAAGCTGGCGACGCTGAGCCGCTACCAGATCGAACACGCCGAACGCCTGCAATTGCCGGCGGCCCCGGCCAACTTCATCAGCCGTCAGTTCCAACCCAAGCCCGCCCTGTTGTTGACCTACCTGCCGCTGAGCGACGGCGGCCAACTGGCGGTGCTCAATACTCGCCTGGACGGCGACATGCCCGGACGCAACGCCGTACAGGAGCAGGTCCAGGCCACCGTCAAACTGCTGGATAAATTCGAAGGCCGGGGCACGCCTTGGTTGATCGGCGGGGATTTCAACTTGCTGCCCCTGGGGCAATTCCTACGCCTGGACGCCGGCAAGCGCGGGCAGTATTCACCGGACAGCGAGCTGCACCTGCTGTGGGACAAATACCCAATGATCCCGAGCAACAGCCAATCCAGCGGCATCGACCGTGAAAAGTGGCTGACTCACTTTCCCAATGACCCGAGTGTCGATGGGCCGGACCGCACGCTTGATTACCTGTTCTACAGCCCGCGCATCAAGCGGGTGGAAGCCCGGGTACGCCAGGACGACACGTTGCGTATCTCCAACCATCTGCCGGTGATTGCACGTTTCCTGTTGCCCACCTCACCGTAAGTAACACCTCGAAACCCACATTTGGATCTTCATCGTTACGGCTTTCTCGGTTTGATCCTGGCAGTGGGCTCGGCCACCAACGGGTCATCCGGCCAGTAGTGCTTGGGGTACCGCCCCTTCAGATCCTTCTTCACGTCGGCGTAGGTACTGCGCCAGAAGTTCGCCAGATCCTGCGTCACCTGCACCGGCCGTCGCGCCGGGGACAGCAGGTGCAGCTTCACCACCTGACGGCCGCCGGCTATGCGCGGGGTGTCTGCCAGCCCGAACAGTTCCTGCAAGCGCACCGCCAGAATCGGTGGCTGTTCGCTGTAGTCCAACCTCACCGACGAACCCGACGGCACTTTCACATGCTGCGGCGCCAGCTCGTCAAGGCGCTGGGGCAGCGGCCAGGGCAGCAGGTTGTGCAGGAAGCTTGCGATATCCAGGTTGGCGAAATGGCTCAGCCGCGAGACTTTGCCCAGGTAAGGCATCAGCCAGTGCTCCAGCCCGGCGAGCAAGGCGTTGTCGCTGATATCGGGCCATTCGCTGGTTTTACCGGCATCCAGTTGGCGCAGCAGCATGACGCGGGCCTGCCATTGGCGCAGTTCCGGAGTCCAGGGCAATAACTCCAGCCCCTTGCGGCGTACCAGGTTAACCAGCGCCTGGCTGCGAGCGGATTCGTCGAGGCCAGTAAGGGCCTCGCGGCTGAGCACCAGTTCACCGACTTTGCGCTGGCGTTCAGCGCGCAGTACGCCTTCGCGCTCGTCCCAGTCGAGTTGGTCGACATTACGCACTTGCTCGGCCAGCACCGAATCGAACAGTGCGGGGTCAAAATCCGCCGCCAAATAGATACGCTCTTCGCGCTGGCCCTGGCGGCTGCCGAGGTCGGCGATCACCAACCACGGCTGTTTCATCAGACTGTCGGCTTCGGCGAACAGCGCGGCACGGCCGTTGGCCAAGCGGTATTCAGCGCCGCCGGGGCGACGTTGCTGGGCAACCCGGTCCGGGTAGGCCAGTGCCAACAAGGCGCCGAGCCAGCGCGGGTGGTCAGGGTCGGCGACCGGTTGCGTGGCCTGGCCTCTCAGGTAGCCGCGATACTGGCGTGCCAGCTGCTTGGCCCGCTGCACGCCGCCTTGGGCGCCGCGTGCACGTTCTTCGCCGGAAAGCAGCGCCAGACGGCTGTGCAAATCCGCGCCGCCTCCGCGCAAGATATCGCGCTCCCCCAGCAGCGCCGCGACATCACACGCGGTTGCCGCCAAACCCAGCTCCTGACCGCGTAGCAGCAGATGACCGATACGCGGATGAGCCGGCAACTCAGCCATTTTCTGGCCGTGAGCGGTGAGTTTTTCGTCGTTCAAGGCGCCCAGTCGCATCAACAAGTCCTGGGCCTGGGCATACGCAGCGGTCGGCGGCACATCCAACCACACCAGTTGATTGGGGGTGACGCCCCAGCGAGCCAACTGCAGGGCTAAACCTGCAAGGTCGGCGGCAAGGATTTCCGCGCTGCTGTAGGCCGCCAACCCTTCATGTTGGTCCTCGGACCACAACCGATAACACACCCCAGGCTCCAACCGCCCTGCCCGACCGGCACGCTGGGTGGCGCTGGCGCGGGAGATGCGCTGGGTGTCGAGGCGGGTCATGCCGCTGCCGGGGTCGAAACGCGGCACGCGCGCCAGCCCGGCATCAATCACTACGCGCACGCCGTTGATGGTCAGGCTGGTCTCGGCGATGTTGGTGGCCAGCACTACTTTGCGTTTGCCGAGGGGTGCCGGATCGATGGCGGCGCGTTGAGCGTTGAGGTCCAGCTCGCCATGCAGGGGGCACAGCAGCACATCGCTGCGATCACCGAGGGCGTCGGCCAGTTGCTGGTTGACCCGACGAATTTCCGCCTGGCCGGGTAGGAACACCAGCACGCTGCCGGTTTCGTCATGCAGGGCTTCGAGGATGGTCTGTACCAAACGCGGCTCGATAAACTCCCCCGCCTGGTACGGCCGCCCCCATCGCATCTGCACCGGGAACATGCGGCCTTCACTGCGCAGGATCGGCGCGTTATCCAGTAAGCCCGCCAGGCGCTCGCCTTCGAGGGTCGCGGACATCAGCAAGATTTTCAGCGGCTGCTCATCGCGGAACAAGTCGCGGCCATTCAGGCTAAGGGCCAGCGCCAGGTCGGCGTCGAGGCTGCGCTCGTGGAACTCGTCAAAAATCAGCAGGCCCACGCCGTCCAGCGCCGGGTCGTCTTGCAGGCGACGGGTGAGGATGCCTTCGGTGACCACTTCAATACGGGTGTTGGGGCCGACTTTGCTGTCGAGGCGAATGCGATAGCCCACGGTTTCGCCAACCTTCTCGCCCAGCTCGCTGGCCAGGCGCTCCGCCGCGGCGCGGGCTGCCAGGCGGCGGGGTTCGAGCATCAGGATGGTCTGCCCGGCCAGCCATGGCTCGTTCAACAGCGCCAAGGGCACGCGGGTGGTTTTACCGGCGCCGGGGGGCGCTTCCAGCACGGCTTCATGGCGAGTCGCCAAGGCGTCACGCAGGGCGGGTAAAACATCATCGATCGGCAACGAATTCATACTGGCTCCAAAGCAGAGCGGCGAGTATAACGGCGAACTGCCGGATGCCGGCGGTGGTCGTAGAAACACCACTGGCGTGGGTTGTGAACATAATCCAATGTGGGAGCGGGCTTGCTCGCGAATGCAGTCTGTCAGTTAATGCATAGGTGACTGGTACACCGCATTCGCGAGCAAGCCCGCTCCCACATTGGATAATCGCTGCCTGACAGATCTGGTTCACTAGTCACCCTTAAATTGTGTTCAGGAGAAATCCATGCGTATCGCGTCCCGTATCATCGGCGGTGTCCTCACCGTTACCCTGCTGAGCCAACTGACCGCCTGCGGTTCGATCTTCTTCCCCGACCGCCGTGGCCAGATCGACGGCAAGATCGACCCCACCGTGGCGGTGCTCGATGCCATCGGCCTTCTGTTCTACGTGATCCCAGGCCTGATTGCCTTTGGCGTCGACTTCGCCACCGGCGCCATCTACTTCGAACCGGGCAAGACTGCCCAGGTCGACCCGGCGAAACTCCACGAAGCCATCGGCGCAGATGGCAAGGTCGACAACGCCAAGCTGCAAACCATCATCCAGAAAGAAACCGGCCGCAGCCTGCCGCTGGACGACCCACGCATGATCCAGTTCAAGGGCAGCGTGCAACAGCTGGCTTCCCTGGGCCTGCAACCCGCCGCTTAAGGATTCGATCCGTCTATGACCAGCAGTCCCGAACACGCCAGGCTTTTGCGCCTGGCCACCCGCGCCTCGGTGGGCGTGGCATGTGCGCTGATTATCACCAAGGCCATTGCCTGGTGGCTCAGCGGCTCGGTGAGCATGCTCGCCGGGTTGACCGACTCGCTGCTGGACGGCGTGACGTCGCTGCTCAATTTGCTTGCAGTGCATTACGCGCTACGCCCGGCAGATGACGATCACCGTTACGGGCATGGCAAGGCGGAATCATTGTCGGGCATGGCCCAAGCGCTGTTTATCGGCGGCAGTGCGGTGTTGATCGCGTTCCAGGCCTACCAGCGTCTACAGCACCCGGAACCGGTGGGCGCGCCGTGGTTGAGCATCGGCGTGATCATCTTTTCGTTGGTACTGACCGTGGCGCTGCTGATGCTGCAACACCGGGTAATCCGCGAAACCGGCTCCAACGCCGTGCGGGCGGACTCGCTGCATTACCGCTCGGACCTGATGCTCAACGGCAGCATCCTGGTGGCGCTGGTGCTCGCGGGCATGGGCTTTCATCAAGTGGATGCGTGGTTCGGCCTGGGCATCGCCGCCTACATTTTATGGAGCGCGGTCCAGATCGCCCGGGAAAGCTTTGCGGTGTTGATGGATGAAGAACTGCCGCCGGAAGTCAGCCAGCACATGCTGGAACTGGCTCGTGGCGTTCCGGGGGTGCTGGGTGCCCATGACTTGCGCACGCGCATCTCGGGCAACCACTGGTTCGTGCAGTTGCACCTGGAATTGCCGGGGGAATTGACGCTGTCAGTCGCTCACGGCATCAGCGACCAAGCCGCCGACGCCATTCACCAGGCCTACCCGCGTGCCGAAGTGCTGGTGCACGCCGACCCGCGGGAAGTGGTCACAGGTAACAAGGCCTAGTACTGCACCTGGTAGCCGCGGCTGGTCAGGCAGTTGCCCTGGGCCTGGCGGTAGGTTTGCACCACCGCAGGGTCGGGGGCGTAGGTGACTTGCTGCGGGTCGAAACCACTTTGCTGCACCGCCCAGCGATAACAGTCGTAGCCGTCCTGCTGCACCTGGGCCGGTGACTGGCCGTTGGCGGGGTAGGCAACCACATCATAGCCATTGCCTTGCGGCGCGGGCTGTGGCGCGGGCACCTGCGTTGGCGGTTGCACCACCACGTACTGCTGGGTGCTGCTCTCGTAGGTGTAATACGCACCGGCGGCGAGGAAGAACAGCGCACTGCCCACCCACACTTCCCGTGCGTAGTCCGGCAGGTATTGCACGCGGATGCCGTACGGCGGCGTCACCACCACATAACGCGGGCCCTGCGGACGGTACCAGTAGCCGCCGGAGAAAAAGTAATCCTGGCCACGGTAAGGCACGCGGTAGTTGCGGTCGGGGAAGCGGTCGACGGTATAACCAGGGCGATATTGCGGGCCTGGGCCCCAACCATTGCCGTGCCCATCAGGGCGACCTGCCCAGCGCACGTCGTTCGGATGGCCATTGTTGAAGCCGCCGCCAGGACGTGGCCCCGGCCCATTGCCGGCCTGCCAATGCGGGTTGCCATCGTTACGACGCGGGATGTCCTGGTAGTTGCCCTGGCGCGGCTCCTGGGTTTGCCGAACGGTGTCTGGACGCCCCTGGATCGGCAGGTTGTTCGCCGGTTGCGGTGCGGGCCGAGGTTGCTCCACATTTTGTGGACGGCCCTGCCACTGCCCGCCGCTATGCGGCTGTTGCTCGGCGCGATCGAAATGCTGGTTCTGCGGACGCGGCTGCGCGTTCTCGACACGCGGCGCCTGCTGCTGACGCGGTTGATTGTTTTCCGGACGTGGTTGGTTGTTCTGTGGCCGTGGCTGGTTATTGCCTGGCCGCCCACCCTCTTGCCCTCGTTCATGCTGACCGCCGCCCTCAGGGCGCGGTGGGTTATCACGGTCGTCAGCCATCACTTGCGTGCCAACGGTGACCATCAGCAAACCTACACCTGCCAAACGCCAGATGCGCTTCATGCTATTCCTCACTGCGGATTAGGGCCTAGAGTGTCCGGCCTCATAACATGAGACTGGAAAAGCCTCACCCGGTTCTGAGACAGGTTATCAGTCACGAGAAGTATTTTTACAGGCAAAAGAAAAGGGGTGACCCGTCGGCCACCCCTTGAGAACTTCGTCCTGGCTCAACGCTTTTGGCGTTGGCTCACCTCACGCCGTCTTGTGGACAGTGTGCAGCCTGGAGGCCGGCTCAACCCTGCTGGGGTGGCGGCCGCAGCAGGCCTGATTGGGCGAGCTGCGATGGACTGTTGTCCAGGCGGTGATTCTGTTGATAAAGATACCCGCCTGCGCCCGACAGATGATTGCGAAGATTGCGTCAATAAACAGTGCTTGCGCAATTTTTAACCCTTCATAGATAATTCGCCGCAATAGTTACGACAAAGGCCAACCCAATGAGCAAGCTTGACCGATACGACCTGAGTATTTTGGCGGAATTGCAGCGCGACGCGAGGATCTCCAACCAGGAGTTGGCCGAACGCATCGGCTTGTCGCCTTCGCCGTGCTCGCGCCGGGTCAAGCAGTTGGAGGACGACGGCTACATCGCCCGCCAGGTCGCCCTGCTCGACCGCAAGATGCTCGGCCTGAGCCTTACCGCCTACGTGCTGATCGGCATGGACCGGCATACTCCGGAGCGTTTCGAGAACTTCGAAGCGGCCATCCGCACCCTGCCCCAAGTGTTGGAATGCAGCCTGGTGACCGGGATGGACGCCGACTATCAGTTGAAAGTGGTGGTGCCGGACATGGACCACTACCAGAAACTGCTACTGGGGCATTTGACCCGGATTGAAGGGGTGACCAGCGTGCGGTCGAGTTTTGTGCTGAACCAGGTGCTCAATAGCACTGAGTTGCCACTGACTCACTTGCGTACCTGATCTCAGGAACAATGAAGATCCCCTGTGGGAGCGGGCTTGCTCGCGAATGCAGTCTGTCAGTTAATACATAGGTGACTGATGCACCGCATTCGCGAGCAAGCCCGCTCCCACATTTGGAACTCACTTCGATCCAGGTCAATGTTGCGCCTGCGCCGCTGCCTTATACTTCCCGCCTGCCTTTGTCGGAAATGTCCCCATGAACAACATCGACCCCGCCCTGTTTGAAGAATGGATGATGACCGGCCTGGTCACCATCCTGATCATCTTCATGGGCTTTATCGTGTGGGATCTGGCGAAAAAGTCCAAAGCCGGGCGCTTTGGCTCGTTCATCCTGTTCTTCGTGCTGGGGCTGGGCGTGGCCGCGTTCATCATCAAGAGCGTGGTGATCGGCCTTATCGAGTCCGGCGCCCTATAGGCGCGCTGGCACTTCCTTCCACTGGCCTTGATCCAGGCCGTCGATTGACCAGTCACCAATTCGCACCCGCACCAGGCGCAACGTGGGCAAACCCACCGCCGCCGTCATGCGCCGCACCTGACGGTTGCGCCCTTCGCGAATCACCAGTTCCAACCAATGGGTGGGCACACTTTTGCGAAAACGCACGGGCGGGTTGCGCGGCCATAACGTGGGTTCTTCCAACTGCCGGGCTTCGGCGGGCAAGGTCATGCCGTCGTTCAGTTCAACGCCATCGCGCAGGCGTTGCAGCTGTTCTTCAGTGGGTTCGCCTTCCACCTGCACCCAGTAAGTCTTCGCCAACTTGTGCTTGGGGTCGGCGATGCGCGCCTGTAACTGGCCATCGTTGGTCAACAGCAACAGGCCTTCGCTGTCACGGTCCAGGCGACCCGCCGGGTAGATGCCGGGGATGTCGATAAAGTCCTTGAGGGTGGCGCGCCCGCCTTCGTCGCTGAACTGGGTCAGCACGTCGAAGGGTTTATTGAACAGGATCAGCTTCGGCTCGGCCGGTGGCGCCTTGGCAACGCGGCGCGCAGCTGAATACGGGGGTTTCACACCAGGGCGGCGCGAATCAGGACGAGTGGGACGGGACATGGCAAAGGAACATCTAACGGTCAGGACCGACAATGCTAGTGGCCTGACCGTTAAATAACCATCCCAACCGCTTAGCGGAACGGCGGTTCGTCGAAGCTGCGCAGTTTGCGCGAGTGCAGCGAGTTGAGTTCGGTGCGCAGCAGATCCACCGCTTCGATGCCGATCTTCAAGTGCTGGCTCACCGCGCGCTCATAGAACGCGTTGGCCGAACCCGGCAGTTTGATTTCGCTGTGCAGCGGCTTGTCCGATACACACAACAACGTGCCGTACGGCACCCGCAAGCGATAGCCTTGGGCCGCGATGGTACCGCTTTCCATGTCAACGGCGACGGCGCGAGACAGGTTGATCAGCGGCCGTTCCTGGGCCCAACGCAGCTCCCAGTTACGGTCGTCGTAAGTCAGCACGGTGCCGGTACGCAGGCGTTTTTTCAGCTCTTCGCCTTTTTCGCCGGTGACATTGGCGGCCGCCTGTTGCAAGGCCATCTGCACTTCGGCCAGGGCCGGGATCGGGATGTTCGGCGGTACCACTCGATCGAGAATCCCGTCGCGGCGCATATAGGCGTGAGCCAGCACGTAGTCGCCGATGGTCTGGGATTGGCGCAGGCCGCCGCAGTGGCCAATCATCAGCCAGCAATGCGGACGCAGCACGGCCAGGTGATCGGTGATGTTCTTGGCATTGGACGGGCCGACGCCGATGTTCACCAAGGTCACGCCGTGGCCATCACTGGCTTGCAGGTGGTAGGCCGGCATCTGGTAGCGGTGCCAGACCACGCCAGCGGCAATGGCGGACGCTTCGCCATGGTCCATGCTCTTGTCGATCACCACGTTGCCCGGCAGCACCATGCGCACAAAACGCGGGTCACTGCGCAGTTGTTCCAGGCCATGCAGGATGAACTGGTCAACGTAGCGGTGATAGTTGGTCAGCAGGATCCACGGTTGTACATGGCGCCAGTCACTGCCGGTGTAGTGCACCAGGCGACGCAGGGAAAAGTCCACGCGGGCCGCATCGAACAGCGCCAGGGGCAGCGGATCGGTGTTTTCCCAGTCGTAGAGGCCATCGGCAATGCCATCGGTGGCAGCCGACAAGTCGGTGCTCGGGAACACACGGGCCAGGGTCGCGGCGGTCACACCGGAGCCGGCCAGTTCGTCGCCCTGCTCCACCACGTACGGGTACGGAATATTCTGTTGGCTGACGCCGACTTCCACCGTCACGGTGAAATCGTGCATCAGCGGCACCAACTGCTCCAGCAGGTATTTACGGAACGCTGCAGGATGGGTGACGGTGACGCTGTAGGTCCCCGGCAGTTGGACCTTGGCATAGGCGCGGGTGGTCTGTGGGACTTCGCCGTGGCAGTGGTAGGTCAGGCGCAGCTCCGGGTAGCGAAACAGCGCGCGCTGTTCGGCATCGGGTTCGACGCGGTCCTTGAGGTATTGCTTGAGGGCTTGATTGAGTGCGCCGGTAGCACGCTCATGCAGAGCCGCCAGCCGGTCCACGGCTTCTTCGGCGGATTGAACGACAACAAAAGCTTCGGTCACGGTAAGCATCCTGTGTTCTGACATGCAGGCCTTTATCTTGCCTGTATCCCAGCCCCACTGAAACAGCAGAGTTGGCATGCAATTAATAATGTGGGAGCGGGCTTGCTCGCGAATGCAGTCTGTCAGTTAATACATATTTGACTGGTACACCGCATTCGCGAGCAAGCCCGCTCCCACATTTTGACCGCATGCCGTCAGAGGGATTCGGGCGTAGAGCGGGTGACGATGGTTGCCACATCCACACCACGCGGCAAGGTTCCATACACCCGCCCAGACGACTCACCCAACCGGCTGGCAATAAACCCATCACTCACCGCCGCATTCCCCGCTTCCAGCAACAACTTGGCCTGCAACGCCACCGCGATATCCTCGGTCAATTGCCGCGCACGGTACTGAATATCCTGAGTGTCCATGAACGCCGATTTCAGTTGCTCAATATGCCGCGCCAGTTGCTTGTCGCCATGCACATCGCCAAGCTCTACAAACAACGCTTCCAACACACCCGGCTCTTTCGACAGTGCCCGCAGCACGTCCAGGCATTGCACATTGCCAGAACCTTCCCACGTCGAATTCACCGGTGCCTCACGGTACAGGCGCGGCAGGATGCTGTCCTCGACATACCCCGCACCGCCCATGCATTCGGCCGCTTCGTTGATCATTGCTGGGGCACGTTTGCAGATCCAGTACTTGCCCACCGCCGTCACCAAGCGGGCGAACCTGGCCTCCTGTTCATCGCCCAAGTGGTCCAGGGCGCGGCCCATGCGCATGCTCAGGGCCAATGAGGCTTCGCTTTCCAGGGCCAGGTCCGCCAACACGTTTTGCATCAACGGCTGCTCGCTGAGCACGCGGCCACCGACGGAGCGATGGGCGCAATGATGACTGGCCTGGGTCAACGCCTGGCGCATCAGCGCGCTCGAGCCAACCATGCAATCGAAGCGGGTCATGGCAACCATCTCGATAATGGTCGGCACGCCTCGGCCTTCTTCGCCGATCATCCACGCCAAGGCACCCAGGAACTCCACTTCGCTGGAGGCGTTGGAGCAGTTGCCAAGCTTGTTTTTCAGGCGCTGGATGTAGAACTCGTTGCGTGTGTCATCCGGGCGATGCCGAGGCAGCAGGAAACAGGTGAGTCCTTTGTCGGTCTGGGCCAAGGTCAGGAACGCGTCGCACATCGGCGCCGAACAGAACCACTTGTGCCCCACCAGTTCATAGGCCTGCCCCGGCCCACCCGCACCCACCGGATAAGCGCGGGTGGTATTGGCACGCACGTCGGTGCCGCCCTGTTTTTCGGTCATGGCCATGCCAATGGTGGCGCCCGCCTTGTGAGCGATGCCGACATTGCGCGGGTCATATTGGATGCCAAGGATTTTCGGCAGCCAGATATCCGCCAAGTCCGGCTGCAAGCGCAGGGCTGGCACGCAGGCGAAGGTCATGGTCAACGGGCAACCAGTGCCCGCTTCGGCCTGGCTGTGCAGGTAGGTCATCGCGGCTCGAGCCACATGCGCGCCGGACTGTGGGTGAGCCCATGGCAGCGACGGCAGGCCATGTTCGACGGCGGTTCGCATCAACTCGTGATAGGCCGGGTGGAACTCCACCAAGTCGATTCGATGGCCGTAACGGTCGTGGCTGCTGAACACCGGCTTGTTCTGGTTCGCCAGGAACCCGGCCTCCATCAACGGCCCGCCAGCCAGTGCACCGTAGGCATCGATGCGCCCTTCTGCCCAACCGGCGCCAAAGCGACGCGACCATTCTTGCAGGGGCAAGTCGATGCGATACAGGTTGGTGCCGTCCAGGGATGGGGGCTGGTTGGTGACGTCGTGGGTTTCGGCGAACTGATGCAGGTTCATGACGGGCCTCCTGGAAAAAGGCCACATTGAGTTGAGGCCCGAATCTCAGTTAAGCACCGCCACCCGGCTTAAAAAAGTGACATACCCGCCTAATGTCCGGCGCTTTCGCCCTCAAGTGGACACAGCAACCGACGCTCCAATACCGCTTGGAGCGCTTCGAAACGCACCGGCTTGGCCAGGCGGTCAGTCACGCCAATGCCATGGCATTGTTCACGCTCCGACACACTCAGCGACGTGCTCAAGGCAATCACCGGCAATTCACCGCAGCCCGGCAACGCACGGATCTGGCAGCACAATGAGAACCCGCCCTCGGGGATATCCAACAACACAGCGTCGAATGTCTCGCCTTGCAAGGTCGCCAGTGCGCTTGGGCCGCTGTCTGCGGTTTTCACGCGGTAACCCAGTTTCAGCAGCATGCCGCGCACGACCAACTGGCCGACGCTATTGCCATCCACGAGCAGCACCGCGCAGTCCTGTGGCGCGCGGTGTTGATCGAGCACCTGCCTTGGCTCCGGCGGCACTGCGGCGACTTCCATTTCCAACTGGAAGCGACTGCCCTTGCGCGGTTCGGAGTGATGGGTGAGACGCCCGCCCAGCAGCTCGATCAATTGTCGGCAGATGGCCAGGCCGATGCCCAGGCCGCCATATTCACGGGTAGTGGAGCCATCGAGCTGGAAGAAGCGCTGGTAAAGGGTTGCCTCATCCAGGAAGGCAAAGCCGATGCCGGTGTCGGTGACAATAAAGCTCAGCCGAAGGCCGCCGTCACTGTGAGGCACGCCAACGACGCGCAGCCGTACGGAACCTGTGTGAGTGAACTTGAACGCGTTGTCCAACAGGCAATCCAGGCACTGCAGTAACTTGTCCGAGTCGCCGACCACACGGTCCGGCAGCTCAACCGCCACGTCGATGGAAAACGCCAGGCCCTTGCTTTGAGCACTGGGGGCGAACTGCTGGCGCAGCGTGTCGAGCACACCCCGCAGGCTGAACATCTGGGGGTGGGCGCTCAAACGCCCGGCTTGCAACTCGGTAAGCGTGAGGATGCCGTTGACCATGCGCATCATGTCCCGCGCCGAACCGGCGGCGGTTTGCTGGTACTGCGCCAGGTCGGCGTCCAGGGGCACGGTCTGCATCAACTCCAGGGAGCCGATCACACCGTTCATGGGCGTGCGCAGTTCGTGGGTCAGGGTGGCGAGGAATTCGTCTTTGAGCCGGTTGCTGCGGGCCAACTGCTGGTTGAGCACTTCAAGTTTCTGGCTGGCATCGAAGAGAATCTGCGCCTGCTGCTCTCGCATGCTGTTGATGCGATCTGCCAAGGCCAGCGACAGCAGCGCGACTTCAATGGCCGAGCCGATCTGGCTGGCGTACATGGTCAGGAACACGTTCGGCAGGTAGCCCAGCACCATCAGCGTATTGATGACCCCACCCAGCAAGAACGCCGACCAGGCGATGATGAAATAACGGGCCATGCGCTGGCCGCAATACCACGCCTTGATCGCGGCAACAAAGATGGTCACGGTAAACACCAGCGCCAGCCCAGTCGCCAGGCGCAGGGCCACGGCGTAGCTGGTCAGCAGAGCCAATGCCATCACTGCCGCGCCGCAGGCCGCCAGCCCCAACAGAATGCGATCAAGCCAACGGCTGTGCTGCGCCGTGTGCAGGAAGCTGCGAGCGAACAGGCTGCCAAACAACGCCGCCGAGCCAATCAGGAACGGCACCGCCGCATTGGTCCACCAGGGGTTGTTGGGCCAGAAGTACTCCACGGCCACGCCATTGACCGAGAGTTGGTAAAGGCCAAACGAGGCGATATAGAAGATGTAATAGAGGTAGCTGGTGTCGCGCACACTCAGGTAGATGAACAGGTTGTAGATCAACATGCCCAGCAATACACCGTAGATCGCACCGAGTACGTAAAGTCGCAGTGGCTGCTGCTCCAGATACGCGGTGCCGGCCCAGAGGGTCAATGGCGCTTGGATCGATCCTTGACTTTGCAGGCGCAGGTAGAGGGTTTCCTGCTGATCGGGCACGAAGTTGAGCTTGAACAGGTAATTGCTCTGGCGCACTTCACGGCTGGAAAACGGCAGCGCGCTGCCAGTGCGGGTGGTCAGTCGATAACCACCGGCGCCATCGCCTTGGTATAGGTCCAGGTGGTTCAGCGGCGGGTAGGCCAGTTCCAGGAACCAGGTGCGCGGGGCGCGAGGGTCTTTGGCCAGGTAGTGCAGGTCGACTTTGAGCCAGAACACCGAGCGTGAATAACCGGCATTGAGCGTGGCTTTGTCATGGGTCTTGAATTGCGCAGCGTAGGCGGGGGAACTGACTTCGGCGATGGTGAGGGCGGCACTCGGGTCTTCGAGCACTTGCATGACTCGGCCCAGCGGCAGGCTTCGCGTGTCCTGGTCGAACTCGACGGCGCTGGCGAGCATCGGAAGCCCACACAACAATAAAATCAGCAAATAGCGCATAGAGCCCCAGCGTGACCTGTCCGGTTCTGTCAAAAAGCCCCCCATTCCTTTTGAGAAGACGTATACCGGCGATACAGTTAGTAGTTTGGATCCACTCTAGCATAGCCATTAAAGGCTATTGGACACCATTGAAATAATTTTTCTAAAGGCTCTAGAACGCGGCTTTCAGCGCATTTCAAGCATCGTAAAAGCGCCAAAAAATCGTCGCCGCACAAGCAAAATTCAGCCATCGTCGGACGGCCACGCCAAAAGCGTTTGGTGGTAAGCTCGCGCACCATGAATATCTACAGCTCTCGCCCCGTTGTCCTCTGTCTCTCCGGCCACGACCCCAGTGGTGGCGCCGGCTTGCAGGCAGATATCGAAGCCCTGCTCGCCCAGGGTTGCCATGCGGCTCCGGCCGTCACCGCCTTGACCGTGCAAAACACCGTCAACGTCAGCGATTTCCGCGTGCTCGACCGCGAGTGGGTACTGGCCCAGGCCAATGCCGTGCTCGGCGATTCCGAAGTGGCGGCGGTCAAGCTGGGCATGCTCGGCTCCACCGCAATGGTCGACACCGTGGTCGAACTGCTGCAAGTGCATCCGCACCTGCCGGTGGTCTGTGACCCGGTATTGCGCGCCGGCGGCGGCGGCAGCCTGGGCAAGGATGAAGTCGGTTATGCGATGCGCGAGCGGCTGTTGCCGCTGTCGCTGATCGCCACGCCGAACCTGCCCGAAGCGCGCATCCTCGCCGAACTGCCCGAGGGCACGGCGGACGAATGCGCTGCGAAGTTACTGCCGTATATCAAGCATCTGCTGATCACCGGCGGCCATGGCGATGAGCATGAAGTGCACAACCGTTTATACAGCCGCGACGGCACCCAGCAGACGTTCACCTGCCAGCGCCTGCCTGGCAGCTACCACGGTTCCGGCTGTACGTTGGCCAGTGCGCTGGCCGGTCGGATCGCTCAGGGCGAAGGCCTGGTCAGCGCCGTGCAATCGGCGCTCAACTACACTTGGCGCACCCTGCGTGACGCCGAACAACTCGGCCAAGGCCAGTTTGTACCGCGCCGGTTGCCGCTGGATTTTTGTTCGTAAGACTCTAAAGAGGCCTGCTCGATGAAACTACGTGGCCTTTACGCCATTACCGACAGCCAACTGTTGGCCGGCAAATTCCTCGCCTACGTCGAAGCGGCGTTGGACGGTGGCGTGACGCTGCTGCAGTACCGCGACAAAAGCAGCGACGAAGCCCGACGCCTGCGTGAAGCGGAAAAGCTGCGGGAGTTGTGCTCACGCTACAAGACTCAGTTGATCATCAACGACGACGCCGAATTGGCCGCGCGCCTCGGTGTCGGCGTGCACCTGGGCCAGACCGACGGTCCGCTGACCCCGGCGCGTGCGCTGCTGGGCTCCAAGGCGATCATCGGCGCCACCTGCCACAGCCAGATCGAATTGGCCGAGCAGGCGGCGAAGGAAGGCGCCAGCTACGTCGCCTTCGGACGCTTCTTCAATTCCAGCACCAAGCCTGGCGCTCCAGCGGCCACCGTCGAAATGCTGGCCCAGGCCCGCGCGCGCCTGCAGTTGCCGATCTGCGTAATCGGCGGCATCACCCTGGAGAACGCCGAACCGCTGGTGGCCCACGGTGCCGACCTGCTGGCAGTGGTCCACGGCCTGTTCGGTGCCGAAAGCACCCAGGAAGTCACGCGCCGCGCCCGCGCCTTCAACGCCCTTCTTAATTCCTGATTTCAGAGAGCCTGCCATGTCCCGTTCCGAAACGCTGTTTGCCAATGCCCAGAAGCACATCCCCGGCGGTGTGAACTCCCCCGTGCGTGCGTTCAAGAGCGTGGGCGGCACGCCGTTGTTCTTCAAACATGCCGAAGGCGCCTACGTCACCGACGAAGATGACAAGCGCTACGTTGACTACGTGGGTTCCTGGGGCCCGATGATCCTCGGCCACAGCCACCCGGACGTACTGGACGCGGTGCGCAAGCAGCTGGAACACGGCCTGTCCTACGGCGCCCCGACCGCCATGGAAACCGAGATGGCCGACCTGGTGTGTGCCATCGTGCCATCGATGGAAATGGTGCGCATGGTCAGCTCCGGCACCGAAGCCACCATGAGCGCGATCCGCCTGGCCCGTGGTTTCACTGGCCGCGACAGCATCATCAAGTTCGAAGGCTGCTACCACGGCCACTCCGACAGCCTGCTGGTGAAAGCCGGTTCCGGCCTGCTGACCCAGGGCGTGCCGAGCTCGGCCGGTGTGCCTGCAGCCTTTGCCAAACACACCCTGACCCTGCCATTCAACGACATCGCCGCCGTCGAGCAGATGCTCAATGAAGTGGGCCAGGACGTAGCGTGCATCATCGTTGAGCCGGTGGCCGGCAACATGAACTGCGTGCCGCCGGCGCCGGGTTTCCTTGAAGGCCTGCGCGAGCAGTGCGACAAGCACGGCGTGGTGCTGATTTTCGACGAAGTGATGACCGGTTTCCGTGTGGCCCTCGGCGGCGCCCAGGCTTACTACGGCGTAACGCCGGACCTGAGCACCTTCGGCAAGATCATCGGCGGCGGCATGCCAGTGGGCTGCTTCGGCGGCAAACGCGCGATCATGCAGCACATCGCGCCACTGGGCCCGGTGTACCAGGCGGGCACCTTGTCCGGCAACCCATTGGCCATGGCCGCCGGCCTGACGACCCTGCGCCTGATCAGCCGTCCGGGCTTCCACGCCGAGCTGACCGACTACACCACGCGCCTGCTGGACGGCCTGCAACAGCGTGCAGACGCCGCCGGCATCCCGTTTGTGACCACCCAGGCGGGTGGCATGTTCGGCCTGTACTTCAGCGGTGCCGACGATATCGTCACCTTTGACGACGTGATGGGCAGCGATGCCGATCTGTTCAAACGCTTCTTCCACCTGATGCTGGAAGGTGGCGTGTACCTGGCGCCGAGCGCGTTCGAAGCCGGCTTCACCTCGATCGCCCATGGCGAAGCCGAATTGAAACTGACCCTCGACGCTGCCGAGCGCGCGTTCGCTGCCTTGAAATAAATGGCCGAAAAAATCAGACACCGCCCTAGCGGTGTCTGATTTGCTACTTTGCTGACAGATATTTCCGAGTTTTTTCGAGAATTCACCTGCAATCCGGCAGATAACTTGCCCAACCAGCAGAAAAACGAGTAAAGACTTTGTAAGCAGAGGCCTGCTTATTTCATAATGCGCGCTTATTGGATCCCCTGAGGATCCGCGTGCCCCGTCAGAGGTAAGTCGATTCCCATGAAACGCACCGGCCGCACCCTGGTTCTGGGCTGCCTGTTGCTCCTTCAGCCGCTGCTGGCACATGCACAAGCAGGCGGCAACTCGTTGTTAATCCCAGCGATGGGTCGTTGCACCCTCAATACCCAGCCAGACGGCCAGGCCGAAGCGCTGAGCGCGTGCCAGAAACAGGCCGATGCCGGGGATGCGCAGGCGCAATACGAGTTGGGCGCGTACTACCACGACAGCAAGAACCCCGCCCGCGACCTCAACAAAGCCTTGAGCTACTTCGAGAAAGCCTCGCTGCAGGGCCATGCCGAGGCGCAATTCCAGCTGGGCACTATGTTCTTCCACGGCGAAGGCGTGCCGGCCAATAACGTCCAGGCCTATATCGTGCTGAAAATGGCGGCGGTCAACGGTGCAGAGGATGCACTGGATACAGCCGACGAAGTGGCCGAGCATATGCAGCGCGATGAACTGGAAGTGGCAACGCAGGTGCTGGGGCAGATTTTCCGTAACTATTTGCAGGAATTGCAGAGTGCGGATGGGCGTTCGCCGTTTTCACCCCTGCCTTAAATCTTCCGGGCTTTTAAAGGCCCTTTCGCGAGCAAGCCCGCTCCCACATTTAACTGCATTCCAAACTTGGAACTCGGTCCAATATGGGAGCGGGCTTGCTCGCGAAGGGTACAACGCGGTCTAAAGTCTTATTTCTCTGGCATCGGCATCGGAAACGGCATCACATTGCCCATCCCCCGCGCCTCACTGATCTTCGGCGTGCCCAAACGCTCGACTTCATCGATGCGCACAATCGAATGCATCGGCACAAAGCTGCGCACCACGCCTTCGAATTGAGCCTTGAGTTTTTCTTCGCCCGGGTCGACGACCAACTGGGTGCGCTCGCCAAAGACGAACTCTTCCACTTCCAGGAACCCCCACAGATCGCTCTGATAGATCTGCTTGGCGTACATTTCGAACACCTGGCCCTGGTTGAGGAAAATCACCTTGTAGATTGGAGCTTCACGTTTGGTCATGGTGGGCGAATAACACATCGGGGATATAAAAGAGGGCGCGAACTATAGCATGGCACCCGATGCACAACGCTAGGAACCAATGGGCATGCCCCCTATAATGCGCGGTTCTTTACCACCAGTTGACGATTCCCATGGCCAAGAAGCTTTACATCGAAACCCACGGTTGCCAGATGAACGAGTACGACAGCTCGCGCATGGTCGATCTGCTGGGCGAACACCAGGCCCTGGAAGTCACTGCCCGCGCCGAAGATGCCGACGTGATCCTGCTCAATACCTGCTCGATCCGCGAGCGGGCCCAGGACCGTGTGTACTCCCAGCTGGGCCGCTGGCGTGAACTGAAATTGGCTAATCCGGACATGGTGATCGCCGTCGGCGGTTGCGTGGCCAGCCAGGAAGGCGCCGCGATTCGCGACCGCGCGCCCTATGTCGATGTGGTCTTCGGCCCGCAAACCCTGCACCGCCTGCCAGAAATGATCGACGCTGCGCGTATCAGCAAGCTGCCGCAAGTCGACGTGTCGTTCCCCGAAATCGAAAAATTCGACCATTTGCCCGAGCCGCGCATCGACGGGCCAAGCGCTTATGTGTCGGTGATGGAAGGGTGCAGCAAGTACTGCACGTTCTGCGTGGTGCCCTACACCCGTGGTGAAGAAGTCAGCCGTCCATTTGACGATGTGCTGTCGGAAATCATCCACCTGGCCGAAAACGGAGTACGTGAAGTGACCCTGCTGGGCCAGAACGTCAACGGCTACCGTGGGCTGACCCACGACGGACGCCTGGCCGACCTGGCAGAGCTGATCCGTGTGGTTGCCGCCGTCGATGGCATCGAGCGCATTCGCTACACCACGTCGCACCCGCTGGAGTTTTCCGACAGCCTGATCCAGGCCCACGCTGAAGTGCCGGAACTGGTCAAACACCTGCACTTGCCGGTGCAATCGGGCTCGGACCGTATCCTCTCGGCGATGAAGCGCAACCACACCGCCCTGGAGTACAAATCCAAACTGCGCAAACTGCGCGCGGCGGTGCCGGGCATCTGCATCAGCTCGGACTTTATCGTCGGTTTCCCCGGCGAGACCGAGAAAGACTTCCAGCAGACCATGAAGCTGATTGAAGACGTCGGTTTCGACTTCTCCTACTCGTTCGTCTACAGCCAACGCCCCGGCACTCCGGCGGCCGACCTGGCGGACGAGACCCCGGAAGCGCTGAAAAAAGAACGCCTGAACGCGTTGCAGCATCGGTTGAACCAGCAAGGCTTCGAGATCAGCCGACAAATGGTCGGCTCGACCCAGCGCATCCTGGTCACCGACTATTCGAAAAAAGACCCGGGCGAATTGCAGGGTCGCACCGAGAACAACCGAATCGTCAACTTTCGCTGCGATAATCCGACCCTGATCGGTCAGTTTGCCGATGTGCACATCGATGCGGCGCAACCGCACTCGTTGAGGGGCTCGCTGATCCAATAACCCATCAATATGTCTGACTGATGGAGATAAAATGTGGGAGCGGGCTTGCTCGCGAAGGCGGCAGATCAGTTGATACAGGTATTGACTGACCCACCGCCTTCGCGAGCAAGCCCGCTCCCACATTGGAACTGCGCAACATTCCAATGACGTAAGTGCTTTCGTACCCGCGCCACTGGCGTTATTCTCTCTTTCACCTCAACAGCCAAAGGGCGGCTAAAAGCGACCTTGAACGCACCCATAGCAGAACCCCATCGTTTTCTCCTCGAGCCATTTGAGGCTCGCCGTTTCGCCAATCTGTGCGGACAGTTCGACGAGCACCTGCGCCTGATCGAACAACGCCTGGGCATCGAGATCCGCAATCGCGGCAATCAGTTCGAGCTCGTTGGTGAAACCCAGTCCACTAAATCCGCAGAAAACCTGCTGCGCCGCCTCTACCGCGAAACCAAGGGTAGCGAGCTGTCGCCAGAAACCGTGCACCTGTATTTACAGGAATCGGCTGTGGAAGATTTGGCCAACAACCCTGTCGCTGAAGCCAGCGTGGCCTTGCGTACCAAAAAAGGCATGATTCGCCCAAAGGGCTTGAATCAGCAGAAGTACGTAAAGGCGATCCTCGGCAACGACATCAATTTCGGCATCGGCCCCGCCGGTACCGGCAAGACCTACCTGGCCGTGGCCTGTGCCGTGGATGCTCTTGAGCGCGAGCAAGTGCGCCGCATCCTGCTGGTGCGCCCAGCGGTCGAGGCGGGCGAAAAGCTCGGCTTCCTGCCCGGCGACCTCGCACAGAAGATCGACCCGTACCTGCGCCCGCTCTACGACGCGCTGTACGAAATGCTCGGCTTTGAATACGTGGCCAAGCTGATCGAGCGCCAGGTGATCGAGATCGCCCCGCTGGCCTATATGCGCGGCCGCACCTTGAGCAACAGTTTCATCATCCTCGACGAAAGCCAGAACACCACGGTCGAGCAGATGAAGATGTTCCTGACCCGCATCGGGTTCGGCTCCACGGCCATCATCACCGGCGACATTACCCAGGTTGACCTGCCCAAGGGCACCAAGTCGGGCTTGGGTCATGTGATTGAAGTGCTCAAGGACGTGCCAGGCATCAGCTTCACGCACTTCTCGCCCAAGGACGTCGTGCGCCACCCGCTGGTGCAGCGCATTGTCGAGGCCTACGAGCGCTTCGAACACCGTGATGATGGTTTGTCCAAGGACACCCGCCGCGATGCTTGAGCTAGACCTGCAGCTGGCCACCGAAGCGGCCGCCCCCAGCGAAGAACAGTTCCGCCAATGGTGCACCCTGGCCCTACGCCAGCGCACCGCCGACTCGGAACTTACCATTCGTCTGGTGGACGAACCCGAGGGCCGCGAACTGAATCACACCTGGCGCCAAAAGGACTACGCGACCAACGTGCTGTCCTTCCCCGCCGACGTACCGGATGAGTTACTGGATATCCCACTGCTGGGAGACCTGGTTATCTGCGTCGAGGTGGTAGAACGCGAAGCGAAGGAACAAGGCAAGGACCTTGAAGCCCATTGGGCTCACCTGGTCATCCACGGCTGCTTGCATCTCTTGGGTTACGACCATATAGACGATGAAGAAGCCGAGGAAATGGAAACACTGGAACAAACGTTGCTTGCAGAATTGGGTCATCCGGACCCGTATGCCGACGACGAAGCTTAAAAACACTCAACTGTAACAACAAAGGATTCAGAGTAATCGCTATGAGCGAAGACCGATCGAGCAACGGGCAGAAGTCATGGCTGGGTAAACTGACCCAGGCTTTTGCCCACGAGCCGAAAAACCGCCAGGAGCTGCTGGAGCTGCTGCGCGAGGCCCACCAGAACAAGTTGCTGGACAGCGAAGCGCTGGCCATCGTCGAAGGCGCCATCCAGGTGGCTGACCTGCAAGTGCGGGACATCATGGTCCCGCGCTCGCAGATGATCAGCATCAAGGCGACCCAGACCCCACGGGAATTCCTCCCGGCCGTAATCGACTCGGCGCACTCGCGCTACCCGGTGATCGGTGAAAGCCATGACGACGTCATGGGCGTCCTGCTGGCCAAGGACCTGCTGCCGCTGATCCTCAAGGAGAACGGCGACAACTTCAACATCAAGGATCTGCTGCGGCCGGCCACCTTCGTACCCGAATCCAAGCGCCTGAATGTGTTGCTGCGTGAATTCCGCGCCAACCACAATCACATGGCCATTGTGATCGACGAATACGGCGGCGTTGCTGGCCTGGTGACCATCGAAGACGTGCTGGAACAGATCGTCGGCGACATCGAAGACGAGCACGACGTCGAAGAAGACAGCTACATCAAGCCTTTGCCGAGCGGAGACTTCCTGGTCAAGGCGCTGACGCCGATCGAGAACTTCAACGAGTTCTTCGACAGCGAATTCTCCGACGACGAGTTCGACACCGTGGGCGGCCTGGTGATGAGTGCGTTTGGGCATCTGCCAAAGCGTAACGAAACCACCGAGATCGGCGCTTATCGCTTCCGCATCCTGAATGCCGATAGCCGTCGAATTCACTTGATTCGCCTGACACCTATTGCCCGTTAAGGACTGAAATGCGCCGTTTGATCGCACCCGGCTGGCCCGGTAACTTGCTGGCCGTGGTGGCCGGCGCCATCACTACCCTGGCGCTGGCGCCATTCGATCTGTGGCCGTTTGCTCTGGTGGCCGTCGGATTGTTCTATATCGGGCTGCGGGAACTGAGCCCACGCCAGGCCTTGGGTCGTGGCTGGTGCTTCGGTTTCGGTCTGTTTGGTGCCGGCACCAGCTGGATCTACTACAGCATCCACCACTTCGGCGGCGCTTCGGTACTGCTGGCGGGTTTCCTGATGCTGTTGTTTACAGCCGCCATTGCCTGGTTCTTCGCGCTGCCCGCTTGGTTATGGGTGCGCTGGTTACGCCGCAATGAAGCACCGTTGGCCGATGCGCTGACTTTCGCAGCACTGTGGGTTGGCCAGGAAGCATTTCGCGGCTGGTTCCTCACCGGTTTCCCGTGGTTGTATTCCGGCTATAGCCAGCTTGACGGCCCCCTGACCGGCCTGGCGCCGGTGGGTGGGATGTGGCTGATTTCGTTTGCCCTGGCACTCACCGCAGCGCTGTTGTGCAACCTACCACGCCTGCTGGCCAGCAAGCGTAATGCCTTTATCGGCGCGGGCCTGGTGCTGCTGGTCGCACCTTGGGCCATCGGCCTGGCCCTCAAGCACCATGCCTGGACCACGCCTTCCGGCGCGCCACTGACCGTGGCTGCGATCCAGGGCAACGTCGAGCAGAGCATGAAATGGGACCCGGAACAGCTCAATGCGCAGTTGGCGCTGTACCGCGACATGAGCTTCAGTTCCAAACCGGTTGACCTGCTGGTGTGGCCGGAAACCGCGGTGCCAGTGCTCAAGGAGTCCGTCGAGGGCTACCTGGGCATGATGGGCAAGTTCGCCGCCGACCGGCACACCGCGCTGATCACCGGCGTACCGATCCGCCAGGAAGTGCACCACCAGAAGCGCTACTTCAACGGCATTACCGTGGTCGGCGAAGGTGACGGCACCTACCTGAAGCAAAAGCTGGTGCCTTTTGGTGAATATGTACCGCTGCAAGACATGCTGCGCGGCCTGATCGCCTTCTTCGACCTGCCCATGTCCGACTTCGCCCGAGGCCCCGCCGACCAGGCGATGTTGCAGGCCAAGGGCTATCAAATCGCCCCCTTCATTTGCTACGAAGTGGTGTACCCAGAGTTCGCCGCCGGCCTGTCGGCCCAGAGCGACCTGCTGCTGACCATTAGCAACGACACTTGGTTTGGCCGCTCCATCGGCCCGCTGCAACACCTGCAAATGGCGCAGATGCGTGCGCTGGAGGCTGGCCGCTGGATGATCCGCGCCACCAACAATGGCGTGACCGGCCTGATCAACCCGTTTGGGCAGATCACCGCGCAGATCCCGCAGTTCGAACGCGGCATTCTTTATGGGGAAGTGGTGCCAATGCACAACCTGACGCCGTACCTGCAATGGCGTTCATGGCCGTTGATCATTGTGTGCCTGGCTTTGTTTGGTTGGGCGCTGCTGGCGGGTCGGATGGCGAAGACCGTCTAACGGCCAACACAAAACCAATGTGGGAGAGGGCTTGCTCGCGAATGCGGTGGACCAGTCGATATCTGTAGCGACTGACACCCCGTATTCGCGAGCAAGCCCGCTCCCACATTTTGATTTGTGATGTTATCGGTAAAACAATCGGTAACCCACCTGCCCCACCGCTTCATTGATCAACTGCCCACTGCGCCACACCGATACGAACTCCGGCATCCAACCACCCAGCGGCCGGGCATTGTCCACGCCGAGGAACCCCACCGGCGCCGGCACCACGGTAAAACCTGCCTTTTCAAAGCTCCACACCGAGCGCGGCATATGCCAGGCCTGGGTCACCACCACCACACGCTTGATCCCCTCGGGCAATAGAATCTCGGCGCTCATCTGCGCATTTTCCCACGTGGTCCGACTGCGTTCTTCCTTCCAGCGCACCGTCACGCCGAAGTCATCCTGCATCGACACCGCCATCAACTCGGCTTCGCTGGGCGGCGTGCCGTAATGCAAGCCGCCGGTGGTCAGCACCGGCAGCCCGGATGCCTTGGCCAGTCGCGCCGCGTAGCGCTGGCGCTCAAGGCCTATACCGGTGGGCTGGTCGGAGCCCCAGGCCGGGTCACCGCGCTCGCGCCCCGAGCCCAATACCACGATGGCGTCTGCGCGCTGGGCCAAGGTCGACCAGTCTTCACGCGCCAGCGGCGGCTCGGTCTCCAGCGCCCGCGCGCCCCACTCCACCATCACCGGCAGGCTCATCAGCCACATCCCACCAAAACCCAGGGCAAAACAAAGCCCGGCCAGACGCGGGCGGCTTCGGCGAAACCACCAGGCAAGCGCCAACAGCAGCAAAAGAATGCCGGGGGGCAACAACAATTGTTTGATGAAATAACGAAAAGGCATCGGGCATCTCCAAAGATGCCCGAAGCCTAGATGCAACGGGATTTAGCGACAATCTTTACCAGCACATTTTGAGAACGCTTATGGAAAACAGTGTTTTTCACTTCCACCGTACGGCCCGAAGTTTTTCCGGCCCGCGACCTGTGGAAAAGTCCTTCAGCCAGATCACCTTGGCCGAACGCAAGGGCTCTTGGGTTGGCGGGGAGGCCTGCCCAGGAGAGGCGTGGTGGTGATGCAATTCCAGATAGCCCTTGATCAGTTCAAGCTCTGCCTGGCTCAAGCCTCGCAACTCCAGCTCCTGAGGCCGCTCATCACGCAATCGGCCTGCGGTTCTTGCTGCATCCAATGCCCGACCCAAACGGTCGATCAGTCCTTCATACAACTGCGGTTTCGTTAAAGTTCGCTGCGATTCAACCATCCCCTCACCTCATTGAAGATATGACTCATTCCCCAATAAACAGCGTAGTCCCCACGGCTGCACCTGCCTGGCGCCGCGACAGACGGCCCCTGCCGCGCAATCAGGGTTTCCCTCGATAGAGTGGGGTCATGTATGCTACGGCGCTTCCTGTAACTCCACTTCCCGCAGGGTTTGGGCACGGACGCGCCGCTTTTTGGTGTCGATGGACCTGAATGTTGCACCGAAGAGGATTAGGCCACCCCTATTCAGTTCAAAAGTAGCCATGCACGAACAATATCAGCCCCGTGAAATAGAAAACGCCGCCCAAACTTTCTGGGACGAGCAAAAGTCCTTTGAAGTCAGTGAACAGCCAGGCAAGGAGACTTACTACTGCCTATCGATGTTCCCTTACCCCAGCGGCAAGCTACACATGGGGCACGTGCGCAACTACACCATCGGTGACGTGATTTCCCGCTACCAGCGCATGCAAGGCAAGAACGTCCTGCAACCCATGGGTTGGGACGCCTTCGGCATGCCGGCGGAAAACGCCGCGATGAAAAACAACGTGGCTCCCGCCAAGTGGACCTACGAAAACATCGCCTACATGAAGACCCAGCTGCGCAGCCTGGGCCTGGCCGTGGACTGGTCCCGCGAAGTGACCACCTGCAAGCCGGATTACTACCGCTGGGAACAATGGCTGTTCACTCGCCTGTTCGAAAAAGGCGTGATCTACCGCAAGAACGGCACCGTGAACTGGGACCCGCTCGACCAGACCGTACTGGCCAACGAGCAGGTGATCGACGGTCGCGGCTGGCGCTCCGGTGCGCTGATCGAAAAGCGCGAAATCCCGATGTACTACTTCAAGATCACCGCCTACGCGGATGAACTCTTGTCGAGCCTCGACGATTTGCCGGGCTGGCCTGAACAGGTCAAGACCATGCAGCGCAACTGGATCGGCAAGTCCAAGGGCATGGAAGTGCAGTTCCCGTACAACGTCGATTCCATCGGCGCAGCGGGCGCACTCAAAGTCTTCACTACCCGTCCAGACACCTTGATGGGCGCAACCTACGTCGCCGTGGCCGCTGAGCACCCGCTGGCGACCCAGGCTGCACAGAACAACCCTGAGCTGCAGGCTTTCATCGCCGAATGCAAAGGCGGTAGCGTGGCCGAAGCCGACGTTGCCACCCAAGAGAAAAAGGGCCTGCCGACTGGCCTGTTCGTCGAGCACCCGCTGACTGGCGAGAAGCTGCCAGTGTGGGTCGCCAACTACGTGCTGATGCATTACGGCGATGGCGCTGTAATGGCAGTACCGGCCCATGACGAGCGCGACTTTGAATTCGCCACCAAGTACAACTTGCCGATCAAGTCGGTGGTGCGCACCAGTTCCGGTGAAACCAACCCGGCTCCGTGGCAAGACGCCTACGGCGAACACGGCACCCTGATCAACTCTGGCGAGTTCGACGGCCTGGATTTCCAAGGCGCCTTCGACGCCATGGAAGTTGCACTGATCAAGAAGAACCTGGGCGCCTCGCGCACCCAGTTCCGCCTGCGCGACTGGGGCATCAGCCGCCAACGCTACTGGGGCTGCCCGATCCCGATCATCCACTGCGCCACCTGTGGCGACGTGCCCGTACCGGAAGACCAACTGCCGGTCGTACTGCCGGAAGACGTGGTGCCGGACGGCGCCGGTTCGCCGTTGGCACGCATGCCCGAGTTCTACGAGTGCAGCTGCCCGAAATGCGGCCAGCCTGCCAAGCGTGAAACCGACACCATGGACACCTTCGTCGAGTCGTCGTGGTACTACGCCCGCTACGCCTCGCCGCACTACGAGGGTGGCCTGGTCGAGAAATCCGCAGCTGACCATTGGCTGCCGGTGGACCAATATATCGGCGGTATCGAGCACGCCATCCTCCACCTGCTGTACGCGCGTTTCTTCCACAAGCTGATGCGTGACGAAGGCCTGGTGAGCTCCGATGAGCCGTTCAAAAACCTGCTGACCCAAGGCATGGTGGTCGCCGAGACTTACTATCGTCGCGAAGCCAACGGCGCCTACACCTGGTTCAACCCGGCCGACGTCGAGCTTGAACGTGACAGCAAAGCCAAGGTCATCAGCGCCAAGCTGATCGCCGACGGCCTGCCGGTCGAAATCGGTGGCACCGAGAAAATGGCCAAGTCGAAGAACAACGGCGTTGACCCGCAGTCGATGATCGATCAGTTCGGCGCCGACACCTGCCGCCTGTTCATGATGTTCGCCTCGCCGCCTGACATGAGCGCCGAATGGTCCGACTCCGGCGTCGAAGGCTCGCACCGCTTCCTCAAGCGCGTCTGGCGCCTGGCTCACGCCCATATCAGCCAAGGCTTGCCGGGCAAACTGGACGTGGCCGCCCTGAGCGACGAGCAGAAAGCCATTCGCCGCAGCACTCACCTGGCCATTAAGCAAGCCAGCCAGGATGTGGGCCAGAATCACAAGTTCAACACCGCCATCGCCCAGGTGATGACGCTGATGAACGTGCTGGAAAAAGCCCCGCAGGCCACCGAACAGGATCGCGCACTGGTACAGGAAGGCCTGGAAACGGTCACCCTGCTGCTGGCGCCGATCACGCCGCACATCAGCCACGACCTGTGGAACCGCCTGGGGCACAGCGACGCCGTCATCGACGCCCGCTGGCCGGTGCAAGATGACAGCGCCCTGGTTCAGGACACGCTGCAACTGGTGATTCAGGTCAACGGCAAGCTGCGTGGCCAGATCGACATGCCTGCCAGCGCCACCCGCGAAGAAGTCGAAGCCGTCGCACGCGTCAACGAGAACGTGCTGCGCTTCACCGAAGGCCTGACGATCCGCAAAGTGATCGTGGTGCCTGGCAAACTGGTCAATATCGTCGCTAGCTAATCGGATCGGGCGCAGGGTTCAATCCCTGCGCCGAACAAAGCCTTCAGGGCCTCGATAAGGCCCACATGGTTTCAAGGGGAGCAACAAAATGATCAAACGCAATCTGCTGGTTATGGGCCTTGCCGTACTGCTGAGCGCTTGCGGCTTCCAGCTGCGCGGTACCGGCACCAATGACCTGTCGATCAAGGAACTGGACGTCAGCGCCCGCGACGCCTACAGCCCGACCGTGACCCAACTGCGCCAGGTTCTGGAAAACAGCGGTGTGCACGTTTATACCGGCGCGACCTACAAGCTGTTCCTGGCCAACGAACAAGAAACCCAGCGTAACCTGAGCTACGCCAGCGCCGGTCGTGCGTCTGATATCGAACTGAGCACCACGCTCAACTTCGAAATCCAGGGTCGCGACCACCTGCCGCTGATGGGTGACAAGATCCAGGTTCAGAAAATCGTGAGCCATGATGGCAACAACCTGGTGGGTTCGGACTCCGAAGTCACCCAGGTACGCAAGGAAATGCGTCGTGAGCTGGTACAGCGCATGGTCCTGCGCCTGTCGATGCTGACCCCGGAACAACTTGAGACCCTGCAGCAAGCTGCTGACAACAAGGCCAAGGCTGACGCCGACGCGCTGAAAGCCGCGCAAGAGTATGAAGACAACACGCCGAAACAATCGCCTGTTGAAGTTCCTGTCGAGTAAGCCAAACGGGGCGCCCCACGCGCCCCGTTTACCCTGCCTATGAAACTTGCCCCCGCCCAACTCGCCAAACACCTGCAAGGTGGCCTCGCGCCTGTCTACATCGTCAGCGGTGATGACCCGCTGTTGTGCCAGGAAGCCGCCGACGCCATTCGCACCGCCGCGCGCCAGCAAGGTTTCGATGAACGCCAGGTGTTCGCCGCCGACGCCAGTTTCGACTGGGGTACGTTGCTGCAGGCCGGCGCGAGCATGTCGCTGTTCGCCGAAAAACGCTTGCTGGAACTGCGTCTGCCGTCAGGCAAGCCAGGCGACAAGGGCGCAGCCGCGCTGATGGAATATTGCTCGCGCCCCGCCGAAGACACGGTACTGCTGATCAGCGTGCCCAAGCTTGATGGCAGCGCGCAGAAAACCAAGTGGGGCAAGGCCTTGGTGGAAGGGGCGCAAACCCAGTTCATCCAGATCTGGCCGGTAGACAGCAATCAGTTGCCGCAGTGGATTCGCCAGCGTTTGTCCCAATCGGGGCTCTCGGCGACTCAGGACGCGGTGGAGTTGATCGCCGCCCGGGTCGAGGGCAACTTGCTTGCCGCGGCCCAGGAGATCGAAAAGCTCAAGTTGATGGCCGAAGACGGGCAGATCACCGTCGAAACCGTGCAGGGCGCCGTGGCGGACAGTGCGCGGTTTGACGTGTTCGGCTTGGTGGATGCGATTCTCAACGGCGAACCCGCTCACGCCCTGCGCATGCTCGAAGGCCTGCGTGGCGAGGGCGTGGAACCTCCGGTGATTCTCTGGGCTTTGGCCCGGGAGCTGCGGGTACTGGCCAATATTGCCCTGCAATACAGCCAAGGTACGCCGCTGGACAAGTGTTTCAGCCAGGCACGGCCACCGGTGTGGGACAAACGCAAACCGCTGATGAGCAAGGCGCTGCAACGGCACTCGGCGCAACGCTGGGCGCAACTGTTGCTGGAAGCGCAGCGCATTGACGCGCAGATCAAGGGCCAGGCGGCCGGTTCGCCGTGGATGAGCCTGAGTCGGTTGTCGCTGTTGATGGCTGGTCAGCGCCTAACCCTTCCCGCCGAATAAAACGCCTCTCAAAAACACCACAAATCCAATGTGGGAGCGGGCTTGCTCGCGAAGGCGTCGTGTCATTCAGCACATCAGGGTCTGGCCCTCCGTCTTCGCGAGCAAGCCCGCTCCCACATTTTTTGATCGCATTTACAATTTCTGAAATGTGGCAGGCTTTACAGCGCTCAAACTTCGGCAGATGATTTGCACCGCTTTAACCCACCCAGAGAGTAACGAACATGAGCAAAAAGCCATCCAAGCATGGCCCCAACAAGGCCAAATCCATCATCGCCCAGCCACTGTTCCGCAGCCGTCAGGAACGCGCCGGCAAGGGCAAAGGCAGCTACCGCCGCGAAGCCTTCCAGTCTAATAGCTGGGAGGCTTCTTACTTTCTGGCTGCCTGAAGGCAAGCCGCCCTCTGACATGATAAGGTCTGTTCCTGATTTGTAACCTCTGGACCTGTGCATGCCCTCTTGTCTTTCCCGTCGTTGGCACCTTCGCCAATTGATCGCTGCCTCCAGCCTCATTCTGCTAGTCGCCTGCGCGGAAAAACCTACCGCGGCCGACGCTCAACCCCTGCCGCCACTCCAGACCGCACCGGTCGCGGCTCCCGCTGTCGTGGCTCCTCTGGCGGTGGACAACCTAGATATTCAACCGACCCAGACTTTTGCCGAATGGCAGGCCGGTTTCCGCGAGCAAGCCTTGAAGGCCGGCATCACCGCTGCCGTGTTCGACACTGCCTTCGCCAATGTCACCCCTGACATGGCGGTGATCCGCGCCGACCGCAGCCAGCCGGAATTCTCTCGCCCGGTGTGGGAATACCTCGACGGCGCCCTGTCGCCACTGCGCGTACGCAATGGCCAGGCGTTGCTGGTGAAATACGCCGATATCCTGCAAAAAATCGAAGACCGCTACGGCGTTGATCGTCAGGCACTCGTCTCGGTATGGGGCATGGAGAGCAATTTCGGCCAGTTCCAGGGCAATAACTCGGTGATCCGCTCCCTGGCGACCTTGGCCTACGAAGGCCGCCGCCCGGCGTTCGCCCAGGCTCAACTGCTGGCAGCGCTGCAGATCATCCAGCACGGCGACATCTCCGCCGATCAGATGAAAGGCTCCTGGGCAGGTGCCATGGGCCAGACCCAATTCATCCCGACCACCTACAACACCCACGCCGTCGACTTCGATGGCGACGGTCGCCGTGACATCTGGAACAGCCCGACCGATGCCCTCGCCTCCACCGCGCATTACCTGCAAAGCTCCGGCTGGCAGAAAGGCCAGCCGTGGGGGTTTGAAGTGCAGCAATTGCCGGCGAACTTCGATTACGCGCTGGCCGATGGCGGCATCCGCAAAACGGTCGCTGAGTGGCTGAAACTGGGCATCCAACTGCCACCGGGCGCGAGCATGCCGCCAAACGTCGATCAACTGTCTGCCGCCCTGTTGCTGCCGGCAGGTTACCGTGGCCCGGCGTTCCTGGTGCTGGACAACTTCCGCGCGATCCTCAAGTACAACAACTCGTCGTCCTACGCACTGGCGGTTGGCCTGTTGTCGGAGCGCTTTGCGGGGGGTGGTGTGATTCGTGGCGATTGGCCAAAAGATGAGCGGCCGCTGAGTCGCTCCCAACGCATTGATTTGCAGACGGCGCTGAGTGCCAAGGGTTATGACGCGGGCAACCCGGATGGGATTATCGGTGCCAATACGCGTAAGGCGATTCGTGCGGCGCAGCAGGCGTTAGGCTGGCCTGCGGATGGGTATCCGACGGTGAAGCTGTTGGAGTCGTTGCAGGACCGATAGATCTGCCTATGGCAACTACCGCCTTCGCGAGCAAGCTCGCTCCCACATTTTGAATGTATTCACACATCAAATGTGGGAGCGGGCTTGCTCGCAACAGGCGACAGAAAACTAGGGCTTAACTACCACATCCTGCTCCAATACCACCCGCTGCTCCCCCGCATCCAACCGCACCAACGCTCCCATCGGCAACGTCAGGTTCGGGTCGCAATGCCCACTGCGCCACCCCGCCAACACCGGAATGCACAGCGGTTCAAAGGTCTGCTTGAGCAACTGCTCCAACGCAACCTTGTCCACACCAGCCACGTCCCCCACCAGCACACCCGCCACTTGGGCCAGCTTGCCCGCCAGGCGAAGGTGCGTCAGCAAGCGGTCGATACGGTAGATGGGCTCGTTGACGTCTTCGATCAGCAAGATGATGCCTTCGGCGTCGATCTCAAAGGCGGTCCCCATCACCGCTGCGATCATCGACAGGTTGCCCCCCAGCAAGCGCCCACAGGCAATGCCAGGCGCAATAGTGGTCAATGGGTAGGCCACCGGGTGTGCCAGCACGCTGCCGACGCCCAGTTGGCCGCGCAGCATGCTGAACAGTGAAGACTCGGTGGGTTGCTGCTTGTCGCCCAGCAGGTCGACTTTGAACATCGGCCCGTGGAACGTCACGAAGCCCGCGTACCGGCTGATAGCCAGGTGCACGGCGGTAAGGTCGCTATAGCCTACGAATGGCTTGGGGTTGTCGCGTAGCAGGCCGAAGTCCAAGCGGTCGAGCAGGCGTGGCGTGCCATAGCCGCCGCGCAGGCAGAAGATGGCATCGATGTCGGAATCGGCGAAGGCGGCATGGAGGTCGTTGAGGCGGGTGTCGTCGCTGCCGGCCAGATAGCCATCGCGTTCAAATACACCCGGAAAAATACGCAGGTTGTAGCCGCGATTACGCACCCATTGTGCGGCTTTTTCGGCGTCCAGTTCGGCCGGGCCTGCGGGGGCGATCAGGGCGATGGTGCCTTCGGGGCGAAGGGCAGGTACTGCAGTGCTCATCCACGACTCTCCTTGACTAACGCGGAACGAAATGTGGGAGCGGGCTTGCTCGCGAATGCGGTGTATCAGTCACCTGAATAGTTGACTGATACACCGCATTCGCGAGCAAGCCCGCTCCCACACAAGCCCGCTACCACATTCAATCTGCGGTGCGGCTTACGAAACCAGGCTCGCCTTGACCAGCTTGGCCTGCTCGTCAGCGTGGTACGACGAACGTACCAACGGGCCCGACGCGACGTTCTTGAAGCCCATCTTGTAACCTTCCTCGGCGAACCAGGCAAAGGTGTCCGGGTGCACAAAACGCTGCACCGGCAAGTGGCTGCGGGACGGTTGCAGGTACTGGCCCAGGGTCAGCATGTCGATGTCGTGTTCGCGCATGCGCTTCATGACTTCGATCACTTCTTCGTCGGTCTCGCCCAGGCCCAGCATCAGGCCGGATTTGGTCGGGATGTGCGGCATCATCTGCTTGAATTTCTGCAGCAGGGTCAGCGACCATTGATAGTCCGAACCCGGACGCGCAGCCTTGTACAGGCGTGGCACGGTTTCCAGGTTGTGGTTGAACACATCCGGCGGCTCGGCAGCGGTGATTTCCAGCGCCACATCCATACGGCCACGGTAGTCCGGGACCAGGGTTTCGAGCATCACGTTTGGCGACAGCTTGCGGATTTCGCGGATGCAGTCGGCAAAGTGCTGGGCACCGCCGTCACGCAAATCGTCGCGGTCTACCGAGGTGATCACCACGTACTTGAGGCGCAGGTCAGCGATGGCGATGGCCAGGCTTTCCGGCTCGTTGACGTCCAGAGGTTTTGGTCGGCCGTGGCCAACGTCACAGAACGGGCAACGACGGGTGCAGATGTCACCCATGATCATGAAGGTGGCGGTGCCACCAGAGAAGCACTCGCCCAGGTTCGGGCAGGAGGCTTCTTCGCACACGCTGTGCAGCTTGTGCTTGCGCAGCAGCGCCTTGATACGGTCGACCTCCGGCGAAACCGGGATACGCACGCGGATCCAGTCGGGTTTCTTCGGCAGTTCGGTGGTCGGAATGATCTTCACCGGAATGCGTGCAACCTTCTCGGCGCCGCGCAGCTTGACGCCGGCTTCCACCTTGGCACGCGGGGCCGGGGCCGGACGGTCGGTAACGTCCACCGTCGGGATCATGGTTTGCACTGCATCAGTAGTCATAATCAGTCGATTCCGCCCGTAAGGGTCGTCTGCTCAGCATAGTCGAGGTGTTTGACGAGCTGCGCACGCAGCCGGGCACTTACCTCGGCAAATTTAATCGGTGTGGCGTGTTCGCTCAGTTGGGTCATCGCCAACCCGGCATAACCACACGGGTTGATCCGCCGGAACGGCGCCAGGTCCATGTCCACGTTCAAGGCCAGGCCATGAAAAGAACACCCGTGGCGTATCCGCAGCCCCAGGGAGGCGATTTTCGCGCCATCCACATACACACCGGGTGCATCGGGTTTGGCCGTGGCCGTCACGCCGTAACTGGCCAACAGTTCGATCAGGCAAGCCTCCATACGGCTGACCAGATCGCGCACGCCAAAACCCAGCTTGCGCACGTCCAACAATAGGTATGCGACAAGTTGTCCGGGGCCATGGTAAGTCACTTGGCCACCTCGGTCGACCTGCACCACCGGAATATCACCCGGAACCAACAGGTGCTCGGCCTTTCCGGCCTGACCCTGAGTGAATACCGGCGGGTGTTCCACCAGCCAGACTTCATCGGGGGCCGACGTGCCGCGCTCGTTGGTGAACCGCTGCATGGCGTGCCAGACGGGCTCATAGTCCATCTGGCCGAGCTCGCGAAAGCCCAGGACCTGTGACATCACAACACCATGTGCACGAAGCCGGTGGCCCGCAGTTCGCTGTTGATGTCGTAGAGCTGTTCTTGACCGGTCGCAACAATGTGCAACTGGATCGTCGTGTACTTACCGTTGGTGCTGGAGCGCTCGTCCACACGGTTGTCGTTGATCGTCGCGTGTTTACGCACAATCTCGAGGATCTTGTCTTTGTTGCCCACACCGGTATCGCTGATCACTTTGACGGGATAGTCCGTCACTGGGAATTCGATCTTTGGCGCCTTTACTTCTTTATCGGTCATGGCGTAACGGCCTCGTAAGCGTAAGCCGTGGCGACGGGCAAAGCCCCGTGTCGGATCAACACGGGGCTTTGCAGGTGCACACTTATCAGTTGAACAAGCTGTAGAAGAATAGACGGATGCTATCCCAGACGCGGCGGAAGATACCACCTTCGTCGACGGCGTCCAGGGCGATCAGGTCAGCGCTGTGCACGACCTTGTCGTCCAGCTTGACTTCGACCTTACCGATCACGTCACCCTTGGCGATTGGGGCAACCAGGTGCGGGTTCATGGTCATGCTGGCAGCGAGCTTTTTCAGCTGGCCTTTAGGCATGGTCAGGGTCAGGTCTTCAGCCAGGCCAGCCTTGACCTGGGAAGTTGCGCCCTTCCAGACCGGAGCGGTCGCAAGCTCAGCACCCTTCTGATAGAAGGTCTGGGTTTCGAAGAAACGGAAACCGTAGGTCAGCAATTTTTGCGTCTCGGCCGCACGGGCCTGCTCGCTGTTGGTGCCGAATACCACGGCGATCAGGCGTTGGCCATCGCGTACAGCCGAGGACACCATGCAGTAGCCGGCTTCGTCGGTGTGGCCGGTTTTCAGACCGTCAACGGTCTTGTCACGCCACAGCAGCAGGTTGCGGTTAGGCTGCTTGATGTTGTTCCAGAAGAACTCCTTCTGGGAGTAGATCGCGTAGTGCACCGGGTCAACACGAATGATCGCGCGCGCCAGGATCGCCATGTCGTGAGCCGACGAATAGTGCTCAGGGTTTGGCAGACCGGTCGGGTTCATGAAGTGGCTGTTGGTCATGCCCAGGTCAGTCACGGTTTTGTTCATCATGTCGGCGAACGCGTCTTCGCTGCCGGCGATGTGCTCGGACAGGGCCACGCTGGCGTCGTTGCCGGACTGGATGATGATGCCGTGCAGCAGGTCGCTGACAGTCACCTGCGAGCCAACCTTGATGAACATCCGCGAACCGCCGGTACGCCAGGCGTTTTCGCTGACGGTGACCGGGTCGTTCTCGCCGATCTGGCCGCGACGAATTTCCAGGGTCGCGATGTAGGCGGTCATCAGCTTGGTCAAGCTGGCCGGTGGCAGGCGCTGGTCACCGTTGTTCTCGACCAGCACGTTGCCGCTGGCGGCATCCATGAGGACCCAGGCCTTGGCAGCCAGTTGCGGGGAAGCCGGCACCATTTCAACCGCCCAGGCGGCCGGGGTGATGATCAGCGAAAGAAGCAGGCACGTGCGTTTGGCTAAGGTGGTGATGTTCATCCGTCTCTCGAAATTGCTTATGGAAACTTGCCCTCGCGGGCAAAACTATTCAGACAGCCCGCTTCCAGACTGTCGCGTGTTCGGTTGCCCGCTCACCCCTTGCCCCTGGGTTTTTATTGTTCAACGAGCCAACAACCCCGGTTCAAGCCCACGTTCAGGCCTGAACCTTCAATCTTTTGTTATTCGGCGGTGACCACACTGGGTTGTCCCAGGTTGGCCAGGCGCACGCTGTTCTGCACTTGTGCGACTTCGCTTGGTGAGCCAATCGGCCCCATACGTACACGGTGCAGAGTCTGCTGGTTACGCACGATGGAACTGATGAACACCGGCGCGTTGACCATGCCGCTGAGCTTCGACCTTAGCAGCTCTGCCGCATCCGGGTTGGCAAATGCGCCAACCTGCAGGTATTGCCCACCGGCCATGGAAGCACCCGGTGCTGCATGGGGCACCACCACCGTATCCGGCGCGTGCTGTGCCGGCGGCGGCGTCCACTGTTCGATCTTGCCTGCCGACGCCGTCACTTGCGGCTGCGGGGTTTGCGGCTCGTTGAGCATCAACGGCGCCGGTTTGCCACGCTGGGCCCAATATTGCGCCGGGTCGATGCCTTCGACCTTGACCCGCGCGGTACCGGTTTCGGCGTAGCCGAGTTTCTTCGCCGCCGCGTAGGACAAGTCGATGATGCGGTCCGAGTAGAACGGCCCACGGTCGTTGACCCGCAGGATCACGGTGCGGTTGTTGTCCAGGTTGGTTACGCGTACATAGCTGGGCAGCGGCAGGGTCTTGTGCGCAGCGCTCATGCCGTACAGGTCATACACTTCGCCGTTGGCGGTGTTCTGGCCATGGAACTTGGTGCCGTACCAGGACGCCGTGCCCGACTGGACATAGGTCTTGGATTCCTGCAGCGGGAAGTAGGTCTTGCCCAGCACGGTATACGGGTTGGCCTTGTAGGCTCCGGTGTGCAGGGTCGGCGTGGCATCCGGAATTTTCGAGACGTCCACATCCCACCACGGCGCGCCGTCTTTGTGGGCGCGGTTGATGTCCAGGCCCGGTTGGGAACGCACAGCGGTCCCGCCCTTCTGCGCCGGACCACGGCTGGTGGAACAACTGACGACCAGCAGGGACAACGCGGCAAACGCCACCAGCTTGAGCGGATTTTTGATCGACGATACCCGCATTACTTGGTGCCCCGTGCTTGGACCAGCATGTCTGACAGCTGATGCACGGCCATGGCGTACATCACACTGCGGTTATAACGCGTGATTGCGTAGAAATTCTTCAGGCCCATCCAGTATTCCGGGCCGTTTTCGCCTTCGAGACGGAACGCCGTCACCGGCATGTCATCGCGTGGCGCATTCTGACCCGACCAGCCCAGCGCCCGCAACTCCCCGACCGTCTTGACCGGCTCGATGCCCTGGGTCAAGCCTTCATCGGCTCGATCACCGCTGACATCGGCGCGAACCACCACCGGTTCGCCGGCGACCCAGCCATGGCGCTTGAAGTAGCTGGCCACACTGCCGATGGCATCATCCGGGTTGCTCCAGATGTTGATGTGGCCGTCACCGTCAAAGTCCACCGCGTAAGCGCGGAAGCTGCTAGGCATGAACTGCGGCAAGCCCATCGCACCGGCGTAGGAGCCCTTGAGGGTCAGCGGATCGACCTGTTCTTCGCGGGCCAGCAACAGGAACTCGCGCAGCTCCTTGCGGAAGAATTCGGCGCGCGGCGGGTAATCGAAGCCCAGGGTCGACAATGCGTCGATCACCCGATAGCTGCCAGTATTGCGTCCGTAGAAGGTTTCGATGCCAATGATCGCGACAATCACCTGGGCCGGTACGCCGTATTCCTGCTCGGCGCGGGCCAGCACTGCCTCATGCTGGCGCCAGAAATCCACACCCCGCGCCACGCGGGCGTCGGTAAGGAACATCGGGCGATATTCCTTCCACTGCTTCACGCGCTCGGCCGGGCGGGAAATCGCATCGAGGATCGCCTGCTTGCGCTGCGCCTCGCGGAACACGCCCATCAGTTGTTCACCGGCGAAACCGTAGTCGCGGGTCATTTCACCGACAAATTCGGCGACCTGGGGTGAACCATCGTAGTCACCGGCCTGCGCCTCTTGCGTCGCGCCCAGCAGGCCAATCAGGCCCATCCAGGACGCATGCCGAGTCGCCCAGCCGCGCATTACTTGCATTGACATCTTCACCTTATTCAAACCTGTGCGATCCATTTGCGATGCGTATGAATCGACATCAAAACCCCAAACGCTGACAGCAATGTCACCAGCGAAGTTCCGCCGTAGCTAATGAATGGCAACGGCACCCCAACCACCGGCAGCAGGCCACTGACCATACCGATGTTGACGAAAACGTAAACAAAAAACGTCATGGTCAAGGCGCCGGCCAGCAGTTTGCCGAACAGCGTCTGCGCCTGGGCGGTAATCACCAGGCCCCGACCAATCAACAGCAGGTAGATCAGCAGCAGCGCGCAAATGCCCACCAGGCCGAACTCTTCGCCCATCACCGCAATAATGAAGTCGGTGTGGCTTTCCGGCAGGAAGTCCAGGTGCGACTGAGTGCCCAGCAGCCAGCCCTTGCCAAATACGCCGCCGGAACCGATGGCCGCCTTGGACTGGATAATGTTCCAACCAGTGCCCAGCGGGTCGCTTTCCGGGTCAAGGAACGTGAGGATCCGCTGCTTCTGGTAGTCATGCATAAAGAAGAACCACATGGCCACGGCCACGGGTACGGCGGCGGCAAGCACGCTGAGGATCCAGCGCCAGCGCAAGCCCCCCATGAACAGCACGAACGCACCGCCGGCGAGAATCAGCAACGAGGTGCCAAGGTCCGGCTGGCGCACGATAAGGATGAACGGTATGCCGATCAGGATCAGGCTGATCCCCACGTGCTTGAGCTGCGGCGGCAAGGTGCGCTTGGACAGGTACCAGGCAATCGTCGCCGGCATCAGGATCTTCATGAATTCCGACGGCTGGAAGCGAATCACCCCCGGAATGTTGATCCAACGGGTCGCGCCCATGGCGTTGTGGCCCATTACGTCCACCACCACCAGCAGCAATACGCCAGCGACATACCCCAGCGGCACCCAACGCGCCATGAAGCGTGGCTCCAGCTGGGCAATCACCACCATCGACAACAGGCCCAGGCCGAACGAGGAAGCTTGCTTGATCAGCAGGTCCCAGTTCTTGCCGCTGGCGGAATAAAGGACGAACAGGCTGCCGGCTGCCAGGGTCAGCAGCAGGATCAACAGCGGGCCATCGATGTGCATGCGCTGCAGCAACGTCGCACGGCGACGCATCACATCCTCGCTGGAGAGGATGCGGTCAAAATTACTCTTCACTGGCCGTAACCTCGGTGCTTGAAGGGGGGCCGCCATATTCGGGCTTGAGCCTGCCGTCGTCGGCCAACAACCAGGCGTCCATCACCTGGCGCACCACAGGAGCAGCAACGCCGGAACCGGACTCACCGTTCTCGACCATTACCGCCACCACGATTTTCGGGTCATCCGCCGGCGCGAAGCCGACAAACAAGGCGTGGTCGCGGTGGCGCTCCTGGACCTTGGTGCGGTCGTATTTTTCGCCCTGCTTGATCGCGACAACCTGGGCGGTACCGCTCTTGCCGGCAATCCGGTATTGCGCGCCGATGGCCGCTTTGCGTGCGGTGCCCCGGGCACCGTGCATCACTTGCTGCATGCCGTGGTTGACCTTGGTCCAGTCGGACGGGTCGCGCAGCACGATGTCGGGGATCGGGTTTTCATCCAGGGGCTTCTCGCCCTCGATGGTCTTGGCCAGGTGCGGACGGTTCCAGATGCCTTTATTGGCCACCAACGCAGTGGCCTGGGCCAGTTGCAACGGAGTGGCCTGCATATAGCCCTGACCGATCCCGAGGATCAGGGTCTCGCCCGGGAACCAGGCCTGGCGGCGAGTCGCACGCTTCCATTCCCGCGATGGCATCAGGCCAGGAGACTCTTCGAACATGTCCAGGGAGACTTTCTGGCCAAGGCCGAACTTGCCCATATAGGCAGACAGGCGGTCAATGCCCAGCTTGTGCGCCAGGTCGTAAAAATAGGTGTCGTTGGAGCGCATGATCGCGGTGTCCAAGTCGACATAGCCGTCACCGGTGCGGTTCCAGTTACGGTATTTGTGATCGTAGTTGGGCAGCATGTAGTAGCCCGGGTCGAACACTCGGCTGGAGGCCGTGACCACGCCCGCGTCCAGGCCGGCAATTGCCACCGCTGGCTTGATGGTCGAGCCCGGTGGATACAGCCCGCGCAATACGCGGTTGAACAGCGGCCGATCGATCGAATCACGCAACTCGGCGTAAGCCTTGAAGCTGATACCAGTGACGAACAGGTTGGGGTCAAAGCTAGGCTGGCTGACCATGGCCAGTACTTCACCGGTGCTCGGGTCCAGCGCAACCACCGCGCCCCGACGGCCGCCCAGGGCCATTTCGGCTGCTTCCTGCAACTTGATGTCCAGGCTCAGCACGATATCTTTGCCCGGCACCGGGTCAGTCCGTTTGAGCACCCGCAATACACGACCGCGAGCGTTGGTCTCGACTTCCTCGTAACCCACCTGACCATGCAGTTCGGGCTCGTAGAAACGCTCCACGCCGGTCTTGCCGATGTGATGCGTGCCGCTGTAGTTCACCGGGTCGAGGCTTTTCAGCTCTTTCTCGTTGATCCGCCCCATGTAGCCGACAGAGTGAGCAAAGTGCGGGCCTTGCGGATAGTGCCGCACCAGCTGCGCCACCACTTCCACACCCGGTAACCGGAACTGGTTCACCGCGATCCGCGCGATCTGCTCTTCGGTCAGCTCAAACAGGATTGGCACCGGCTCAAATGGCCGACGCCCCTGTTTCATGCGTCTCTCGAAGACCACTCGGTCTTCTGGTGTCAGTTGCAGCACCTCGACGATCACATCGAGGATCTGCTGCCAGTCACCGGAGCGCTCGCGGGTCATGCTCAAGCTGAAGCTGGGCCGGTTGTCCGCGACCACTACGCCATTACGGTCGAAAATCAACCCACGGGTCGGTGGAATCGGCTGCACGTGCACCCGGTTGTTTTCCGACAATGTGGAGTGATAGTCGTACTGGATCACCTGCAGGAAATACAGTCGGGCAATCAGCACCCCGAGCAGGACCACCACCAGAACGGCACCAAACACGACACGAGCGCGTACCAGACGTGCGTCTTTCTCGTGGTCCTTGATGCGGATCGGCTGGGTCATCGGGAGGGGCGCAGATTATTTGTGGTAAGGGTGCCCGGACAGAACTGTCCAGGCGCGATACAGCTGTTCACCGATCAGGATCCTTACCAACGGGTGCGGCAACGTCAGCGCCGACAGCGACCAGCGCTGATCGGCGCGCGCGCAGACTTCCGGCGCCAACCCTTCGGGGCCGCCAACCATGAAGTTGACCGTACGCGAGTCCAGGCGCCAGCGATCCAGTTCCACCGCCAATTGCTCGGTGCTCCAGGGTTTACCGTGCACTTCAAGGGTGACGATGCGCTCGTTGGGGCCGACCTTGGCCAACATGGCTTCGCCTTCCTGACGGATAAAGCGCGCCACATCGGCATTCTTGCCCCGGGTGTTGAGCGGAATCTCTACCAGTTCCAGCGACAGCTCAGCGGGCAGACGCTTGGCATACTCGTGCCAGCCTTCTTCCACCCACTTGGGCATGCGTGAACCGACAGCAATCAGACGCAGGCGCACAGCCGTTCCTTATTCCTGGTCTTTGTTGAGCTTGTCGAAGTGCGCGTGGCCCACTTCCGGGCTGTGGTGCTTGCCGTCAGCGGCACGGCTCTGCTCGGCGCCTTTCCACAGACGCTCCAGGTCGTAGAACTGGCGAGCGTTGGAGGTCATCATGTGAACGATCACGTCATCCATGTCCAGCAGCACCCAGTCGCTGTCGCCCTTGCCTTCTTCACCCAGCGGCTTCACGCCTTGGGCTTTGACGGCTTCACGGACCTTGTCCAGCATCGCGCCGATCTGGCGGTTCGAAGTACCGGTGGCGATGATCATGTAGTCGGTGATGCTCTGCTTGTCGCGCACGTCCAGCACCTGGATGTCCTGGGCTTTAACGTCTTCCAGGGCAGCCACGGCGACTTTAACCAGCTCTTCGCCAGCCAGCTCAGGGCCAACGTGGGCTTCTACTGGCAGCGGGGCGCTTTTGAAGGTGCCTTTGCGCTTAACTTTGCTTACGTCTTTGTTCGTCATATAAAACTCGTTTTGCTCGTATGTTCGGGCGCTCGCTGCACGACTGTTCGTGCGTTCAAGCGCGCCTTTTCAGTTCGACGCACGGTAAAGCCCGTGCGCATCGATGTAGGCCAGGACCGCGTCAGGCACCAGGAAACGTACCGACTTACCGCTGGCCAGCAGTTGACGGATCTGGGTGGCGGACACCGCAAGCGGGGTCTGCCAGACGAATGCAATATTCCCGCTCGGTCCGGTCAGGGCCAAGGGGTCACTTACCGACCGCGCGGCCAGCAGGTTGCGCAAGGCATCCGGCGGTTCGCTGTCGGCATCCGGGCGTTGCAAAACCAGGATGTGGCAATGCTGGAGGAGTTCTTCCCAGCGATGCCAAGAGGGCAGGCCGCAAAATGCGTCCCAGCCCAAAAGCAGAAACAACTGGTCGTCTGCGGCCATTTCAGCGCGCATCACTTCCAGGGTATCGACAGTGTAGGACGGTTTATCACGCTTGAGTTCGTGGTCGTCCACCACCAGCGGCGCGATGCCTTCCACCGCCAAGCGCACCATTTCCAGGCGTTGTTGCGGCGATACCTGCGGCGTATCGCGATGGGGCGGCCGGGCGTTGGGCATCACGCGCAGTTCATCCAGCGCGAGCGCATCCGCAACTTCCAGAGCACTGCGCAAATGGCCAATGTGCACGGGGTCGAAGGTACCGCCGAGCAGCCCGATGCGTTTAGCCATCAAGTGCGCACGTGACCGTCGCCGAACACTACGTACTTCTCGCTGGTCAGGCCTTCCAGGCCAACCGGGCCGCGTGCATGCAGCTTGTCGGTGGAGATACCGATCTCCGCCCCCAGGCCGTACTCGAAGCCATCGGCAAAGCGCGTCGAGGCGTTGATCATCACCGAAGCGGAATCCACTTCGTTGAGGAAACGCCGCGCATCGCTGAAATGCTCGGAGACAATGGCATCGGTGTGCTTGGAGCCGTAGGTGTTGATGTGCTCGATGGCCTCGTCCAGGTCGTCGACAATCTTGATCGACAGGATCGGCGCCGTGTATTCGGTGTACCAATCCAGCTCGGTCGCTTCGATCACGTCCGCGCCCAGCAACGCACGAGTACGCTCGCAACCACGCAATTCCACACCTTTGTCACGGTAGATGGCAGCCAGCGGCGGCAGCACGCGCTCGGCAATGCCTGCGTGCACCAGCAGGGTTTCCATGGTGTTGCACGGGGCATAGCGGTGGGTCTTGGCGTTGTCGGCGATGCGGATCGCCTTGTCGATGTCGGCGGCGATGTCGATGTACACGTGGCAAACGCCGTCCAGGTGCTTGATCACCGGCACCTTGGCATCACGGCTCACGCGTTCGATCAAGCTCTTGCCACCGCGCGGCACGATCACGTCGACAAATTCCGGCATGGTAATCAGCGCGCCAACGGCAGCGCGGTCAGTGGTTTCCACCACTTGCACCACTTCGGCAGGCAACTCGGCCACGGCCAGGCCCTGCTGGATGCACGCGGCAATGGCACGGTTGGAATTGATCGCCTCGGAACCGCCACGCAGGATGGTGGCGTTGCCGGACTTGAGGCACAGGCTCGCGGCGTCGATGGTCACGTTCGGGCGCGACTCATAGATGATGCCGATCACGCCCAGCGGCACGCGCATCTTGCCGACCTGGATGCCCGACGGCAGGTAGCGCATATCGCGGATTTCACCGATGGGGTCAGGCAGCTTGGCTACCTGACGCAGGCCTTCGATCATGTCGTCGATACGTGCCGGGGTCAGCGCCAGGCGGTCCAGCAGGGCTGGCTCCAGGCCATTGGCACGGCCGTTGGCCAGGTCCAGTTCGTTGGCGGCGGTGAGCTCGGAGCGCGAAGCATCCAGAGCGTCGGCGGCCGCCAGCAAGGCACGGTTCTTCTGCGCGGTGCTCGCACGGGCGATCAACCGCGAGGCCTGACGGGCAGCGCGACCCAGGCGGGTCATGTAGTCAAGAACGGACTCAGTCATGGTCAGGGAGTCTTGGCAGGGAGGAAAGCGGCAGATTATAGCTGTGACGCCGCTCGACTGACAGCGGTGAGGGGCGGATGGTCGAAATGAACTGTAAAAACATAGGGTTCAGCGGTAATTAAGGTGGGAGTTGTTATTATTCCGTCACATTTAGCCGTATCAACCCCTGACCGCCATGCCAAGTTCAGCGCCCCAACTTCCCGCAAGTGCCCTGCCCGACAGCTTTTTCGACCGCGATGCGCAAATTCTTGCGCGAGAATTACTCGGAAAAGTCATACGCCATCGTGTCGGCGAAATCTGGCTTTCGGCGCGAATTATTGAAACCGAAGCCTATTACGTGGCCGAAAAAGGCAGCCACGCCTCGCTCGGCTACACAGAAAAGCGTAAGGCTTTGTTTCTGGATGGTGGCCACATCTACATGTACTACGCCCGTGGCGGTGACTCACTGAACTTCAGTGCTCAGGGGCCGGGCAACGCCGTGCTGATCAAATCGGCCTATCCCTGGGTCGATGATTTGTCCGGCCCGGCCAGCCTGGCGCAGATGCTGCTGAACAACCCGGATACCAATGGCCACCCTCGCCCGTCGCAAAAGCTGTGTGCAGGCCAGACGCTGCTGTGTAAAGCCTTGGGTTTGAAAGTGCCGATGTGGGATGCCAAGCGCTTTGATCAGGAATTGCTCTATGTCGAGGATGTCGGACAGAGACCCACACAGATTATCCAGACCACCCGCCTGGGCATCCCGAGCGGGCGCGACGAGCATTTGATGTATCGCTTTGTAGATGCCGGCTACGCGCCTTACTGCACACGGAACCCGCTGCGTCGGGGCCAAGTCGAAGGCCGGGACTATTTTTTGATTTGAACGGACTGGACAGTTATTCCAGCTGAACACAAATCCTGTGGCACAGCAGATCCAATGTGGGAGCGGGCTTGCTCGCGAAAGCGGTGGATCAGCCACCGAATTTATCAACTTATAAACCGCTTTCGCGAGCAAGCCCGCTCCCACAGTTTGATCTTCAGTGTTTCGGGCTTTGCATTACCAAGCGCGCAAGCCGAAAAAAGATGGAGTTGAATTTATGGGCCAATGGCTCGATAGCATTACCGGCTGGCTGACCCTGAACCCCCAATGGCTGGCGGTAGCGGTGTTTATCGTCGCATGCGTGGAATGCCTGGCCATTGCCGGGTTGATCGTGCCCGGCACGGTGTTGCTGTTTGCCATTGCCGCGCTGGCCGGTAGCGGCGCGTTGTCCTTGAGCGAAACGCTGCTGCTGGGTTTTCTCGGCGGCCTGCTGGGTGACGGCGTTTCCTACTACCTTGGCCGACACTTCCACCAGAACATCCGGCGCCTGCCAGGCCTGCGCCATCACCCGGAATGGATGAACGGCGCAGAAACCTACTTCCATAAGTACGGCATCGCCAGCCTTTTGGTAGGACGCTTCATCGGCCCTTTGCGCCCCATGCTGCCCATGGTGGCCGGGATGTGCGACATGCCCTTCCCGCGTTTCGCCGCTGTGAGCATCCTGGCTGCCGCTGGTTGGTCGGTGGCTTACCTGCTACCGGGCTGGGCGACCGGCGCTGCGTTCCGCCTGCCGTTGCCGGAAGGCTTCTGGCCGGAAGCGGGGATTGTCGCGGCCTCAATTGCCGTGCTGCTGGGGCTGAGCTTGAACAGCAGCCTGCGTGGCCATCGTCGTGCGACGTTATGGGTAGGCTGCGCCAGCCTGACGCTATTGATTGCACTGTTTATTGGCTACCCGCACCTCAATGACTTTGATCAGGGCTTGAGCGCCCTGGTGCAAGAGCACCGCAGCCCTTGGTTGGACGAAGTGATGGTGCGGATTACCCAACTGGGCGAGTTCAAGAAAATGTTCGTTGCCAGTGCCGTATTCACGGGCCTGCTGTTGCTGGCGCGGCAATGGCGCCACGCGCTGTTTGTCGGCGCCACGCTGGCGGGTGCGGCGGTGATCAACACTGGGACCAAGCTGTTTTTCGCTCGTGGCCGCCCGGAAATTCTTACGGACCCACTGACCAGTTTCAGCATGCCCAGTGGTCATGCCTCAGGCTCTTTTGCATTTTTCCTGGCGCTGGCGGTGCTGGCTGGTTGCAGTCAGCCCACGCGCCTGCGCATGACCTGGCTGCTGCTGGGCTGCATCCCCGCCGCGTTTATTGCACTGTCGCGGGTGTACCTCGGCGCGCACTGGCCCACTGACATCCTGGCGGGCACGCTACTGGCAATGACGGTGTGCGCATTCAGCCTGACAGCCTTCCAACATCGCAGCCCACTGCCACCGCTGCCACGAAAAACCTGGTGGCTGCTGCTGCCTGTTGTGGTGGCAGTGCTCAGTTTCATCGCGCTGACCGGCAGCGACCATGCCCTGTTGCGGTATGCCTATTAAGTGAACAACTCGCCCTGCAACTCATCGAGCAACATCTGGATCGCATCCAGGCGCTGCTGGGGATCGTCAAGTTGCAGCAGGTCGACCTTGTCGGCCTCAGTGAAGGGCAACAGATACGCCAGCTGATTGCCCAGGGCTTGCTGCCCGTCGGCGTGGGCGTCCATGTCCAACGACGCAACCATGGGGTGTTCGGCCAGCGCCTGGAGCAGCGCCAGCAGGTCGGCGTCCTCTTCTTCGAGCGGCTGATCCGGCATTTCTTCGAGCCATTGCACTTGCGCCACCAGCAATTGGTCCTTCTGCACACCCGCATCGCGCACACGGAACCTGCGCCCGCCTTCGACGCGAATCCCCAGCAGGCCGTTGTCCTGCTGCTTGAAGTCGCGGATCAACGCTTCACAGCCGATCAATGCGTAGCCCTCCGGCGCATCGCCCGCCTCCTGGCCTTCGAAGATGCACACCACACCGAAGCTTTCACCTTTCTTCATGCAACGGGCGACCATGTCCAGGTAGCGCGCCTCAAACAGTTGCAAGTCGAGGGTGCAGCCAGGGAACAGCACGGTGTTGAGCGGGAACAGCGCCAGACTCATAGAGGTTTCCTTAAACCCGGTTTAAACGATCACCGACACAGCCAGCGGCAGGAACACCGCCGTGGCCACGCCCATCAAACTCATGGCCAGCGCCGCAAAGGCGCCGCACTCTTCACTTTCCTGCAGCGCCACCGAGGTGCCGACGGCGTGGGCCGTCATGCCCAGCGCCATGCCGCGCGCCTCGGGACTGTGCACGCCCAGACGCGACAAGTACGCCGGGCCGATCATCGCGCCGATCACCCCGGTGATCAGCACAAACACGGCTGCCAACGCGGCAACACCACCGATCTGCTCGGCCACCAACATGGCAATCGGCGAGGTCACTGACTTGGGCGCCATGGTCATGAGCATCATGTGTTCGGCGCCGAACCACCAGCCCAGCAACACGCACAGGCCGGTGGCCAATACACCGCCTATCACCAGCGTAGTAAAAATCGGCCAAAACAATTGGCGAATGCGCCGCAGGTTCAGATAAAGCGGCACGGCCAGGGCGACCGTCGCAGGCCCCAGCAGGATGCTCATGATTTCAGTGCTCTTGCGGTATTCAGCGTAACTGAGGCCGCAGGTGAGCAAAATGCCGATCACCAGCAGCATGGAAACCAGCACCGGCTGCAGGAAAATCCAGCGGGTTTTCTCGAACCCCGCCAGCACCAGCTGATAAGCGCCAAGGGTGATGCCGATGCCGAACAACGGGTGATGAATGACTGCCGTCCACGCGCCGTACCAGTCGAAGATCATTGATCCTTCTCCTTGCGCTTGACCATCTGCTGCATCAGCACGCCGACAAAGCCCATGGCAATCACCAACGACAACACCAGCGCGCCGACGATGGCCCAGAAGTCTGCAGCAATGTCCTTGGCGTACACCATTACGCCCACCGCAGGCGGCACCAGCAGCAAAGGCAAGTAACGCAACAGGCTGCTAGCCGCCAGGCTCAGAGGCTCGCCGACTTCGCCATTCCATATCAAGAAACCGAGCATCAGCAGCAACCCGATAATCGGCCCTGGCAATATCGGCAGCAGCAAATGGTTGATCGCCGTGCCGATCAATTGGAACAGCACCAGCCATGTCAGACCGCGTAACAGCATCCGTTCTCTCCCCCTTTAAGCGTGTCGGCATTATAAGCATGCCCGCCCTATGCACCGGCATTCGCCAAAAGCATGGTGGGTTGACCGAGCCCGTTGCCCATGATGATCTACATTGGTTCTCTGTAGCCCACAAAAATACCGCTCCTTCAAGAGAGGGGACAAACCGATGAACCAAGGAGAGACGCAATGCCCTATGTACCTGTAGCGCAGCTCAAAGATTATGTCGGCAAGGAACTGGGACGTTCCGATTGGCTCACCATCGACCAGGCGCGCATCAACCTGTTCGCGGAAGCCACTGGCGATCATCAGTTCATCCACGTTGACCCGGTCAAGGCCGCGCAAACCCCGTTTGGCGGCACCATCGCCCATGGGTTTCTGTCGCTGTCACTCATTCCAAAGCTGATTGAAGACATCCTGATCATGCCCGAGGGCTTGAAGATGGCCGTCAACTACGGCCTGGACAGCGTGCGTTTTATCCAGCCGGTAAAGGTCGACTCCAGGGTGCGACTGCACGTCAGCCTGACCGAAGCCACCGAGAAGAAACCCGGGCAGTGGCTGCTCAAAGCCGTGTGTACCCTGGAAATCGACGGCCAGGAAAAACCCGCCTACATTGCCGAGTCACTGTCACTCTGCTTCGTGTAAGCCTTCCCTGTGGTGAGGGCTAAATCCTCACCACAGCGTATGTAAATTTATGTATGAATCTCGCAGCTGCGGCATACTCGGCGCTCAATTATCCGGATCCCGCTATGCGCCCACTCGCTCCCCTTGCCCTTGCCCTGTTGCTCACCGCTTGCGGAGACGGCGAATCGCTGTTGCCGCCCGATGCGCGCCTGCCCGACGGTGGCCGTTACCGGGGCGATGTGGTCAATGGCTTGCTGCAAGGCCAGGGTCGCGTGGACTACCCCAACGGCAGTTGGTACGCCGGCCAGTTCGACAAGGGCCAGTGGCACGGCCAGGGCGAATGGCATGGCAGCAACGGCGAAGTCTATAAAGGCCAGTTCCAGCAGGGTCTGTTCGATGGCCAAGGCAGCCTGACCACGGCGGGCAGCCACTATGTGGGCGGTTTCAAGAACGGTCGGCGCAACGGCGAAGGCACCCTCAAAGAGGGGCAGATGACCTATCGCGGCGAGTTCAAGGACGACCAGTATTCCGGCCTCGGTCGCCTGGAATTGGCCGATGGTAGTCAATACCAGGGCCAATTCGCCCACGGCAAGCCAAATGGCGAAGGCCAGCGCAACGACGACAGTGGCAACCAGTTCAGCGGCCACTTTGTCGATGGCCAACTGGAAGGCAACGGCACGTTCAACAGTGCCGACGGCGACATCTATGTCGGCCAGTTCAAACAGAACCAGCTCAACGGTAAAGGCCGCTATGAAAACGCCGACGGCGATGTATGGATCGGCCAGTTCAAGGAAGGTGCTCTTAGCGGCAAAGGCGAGTTGATCGGTGTGGACGGCAGCCATTACGTCGGCCAATTCAGCGACTGGCGCTTTACCGGCGAAGGCCGCCTGAACCTCACCGACGGCAGCTTCTATATAGGCGGATTCGACAGCGACAGCTATCAGGGCCGTGGCACGTTGGTGCTCACCGATGGCACCGTGCAGGCCGGCACCTGGGTCAATGGCATGCGCGTGCGTGACGCCGATGGCAAGCTGCTGCCCGACCCACTGGAAATCGGCGTACTCGCCCAAGGCCGCTTGCTGGATGCCGCGCTCGCCGCGGTGCCGCCGTCCACTTCCGGCGTGGAGCTGTACACCCTGGTGCTGGCCGGCGACGGCAAACAAAGCGTGTTCCTGCGCGAAGCCGATTACGTCAGCAACATGCTCGCCACCCGCTTTGGTGCGCGCGGGCAGATTCGCCTGGTCAACCATCGCGACCATATCGCCGATCGCCCCCTGGCCACACGCGAAAGCCTGCGCCGCGCCGTGCAAACCCTGGCCGAGCGCACCGGGCCTGAAGACCTGGTGTTCATTTATATGACCAGCCACGGCACCCACGAACACGAACTGGTGCTGGACCAGCCGCGCATGGAGCTGGCCGACCTGCCCGCCGACGAACTGGCCGCCGTGCTCGCGCCGCTGAAAAACCGCGACAAGATCATCGTGATTTCCGCCTGCTACTCTGGCGGTTTTATCCCGGCGCTCAAGGACGAACACACCCTGATCATGACCGCTTCCCGCGCTGACCGTGTGTCCTTCGGTTGCTCCGAGGAAGCTGACTTCACCTACTTCGGCGACGCCCTCTTCGCCCAAGCCTTCAACCAGACCGACGACCTGCAGCAAGCCTTCAAACTGGCACAACTGCACGTGGCCGAACGCGAACAGGCGGACAACTTCGAAGCCTCCGAGCCGCAAATCTGGGCCCCCAAGGGTGTGATCGCCCATTGGCAATTATTACGCAAGCAGCAGGCACGAAAGGCGCTCGAAAGCGTCTCAATGAATAGCAAGGAAGCCAAAGGCAACTAAGCTGTAACGTGTAACAAGGGGGAAACACCATGTACCTGACACCTCAGCACATCCTGCTCGCTGGCGCCTCCGGCCTGACCGGCGAACACCTGCTCGACCGCCTGCTCAACGAACCAACGGTGACTCGCGTACTGGCGCCTAGCCGCAAGCCATTGGCCGAACACCCGCACCTGGAAAACCCGGTGGGGGACCCGGCAGTTTTCCTGCCGCAACTGAGTGGGCGAGTGGATATTGCCTTCTGTTGCCTCGGGACCACCATCAAACAAGCGGGCTCGGAGGCGGCGTTCCGTGCCGTTGACCTGGACATGGTCGTGGCCTTCGCCAAGCGCGCGCGCGAAATGGGCGCACGGCACCTGATCGTGATCAGCGCGATCGGCGCCGACCCGAAATCCTCGATCTTCTACAACCGGGTCAAAGGCGAAATGGAACAGGCCCTCAAGGCTCAGGACTGGCCACAACTGACCATCGTTCGACCCTCCCTGCTGCTCGGTGAACGGCTGGAACCGCGCCTCGCCGAACAACTGGCCGGGCCACTGTCGAAACTGATTCCCGGCAAGTACCGTGGCATTGAAGTGTGCGAACTGGCCCGAGCCATGTGGCGCCTGGCGCTGGAAGAGCAGGATGGGGTACGGGTGGTGGAGTCGGACGAGTTGCGCAAGCTCGGTAAATAACCCGATTTAACGACCTGGCAGAGATCCAAATGTGGGAGCGGGCTTGCTCGCGAATGCGGTGTATCAGTCAATCCATGTATCGACTGACACACCGCATTCGCGAGCAAGCCCGCTCCCACATTGGTTTTGTGCGGCTATCGAAATTCAGGTTAAAGCCCACCCGTCGCGTTAAACCCGACCCCAAGCACCGTCAACACCGACAACGGCAACAGCAGCGTGTCGAGCAACGCACTGGCCGGCAGGTCCACATGGGGATAGCTCGGGGCCTCGGCGCCAAAACGGTCCTTGGCGCAGCAACCACCGTTTATCGCATACAGATCCAGCCGCGTGCCGGCGTACACAACTGGCGCGCCCGGCTGCGCCGCATCCAACGTACGTGCAGTGGCACAACCTGCCAGTTGCAGCGCCATCAGCATCAACAGGACTTTATTCATCACTGCTCAAATGGTGCTCGCCCCAGCGCGGCAGCATGTCCTGGGGGATATTGAGCAGGTTGAGAATGCGCGCCACCACAAAGTCCACTAGGTCATCGATGGTCTGCGGCTGGTGATAGAACCCCGGTGACGCCGGCAGGATCGTCACGCCCATGTTCGACAGCTTGAGCATGTGCTCCAAGTGAATGCTCGAATACGGCGCTTCGCGCGGTACCAGGATCAGCTGGCGGCGCTCCTTCAAGGTCACGTCGGCCGCACGCTCGATGAGGTTATTGCAGGCGCCGGTGGCTATCGCCGACAACGTGCCGGTAGAACACGGCACCACCACCATCGCCGCCGGCGCGCCCGAGCCCGAGGCGACCGGTGACATCCAATCCTCTTTACCGTAAACCTTGATCTGCCCCGCCGCCGCACCGGTGTACTCGGTGAGGAACGCCTGCATCATCTGCACTTTGGCCGGCAGCGCCACATCGGTCTCGGTGGCCATCACCAACTGCGCGGCCTTGGAAATCAGGAAGTGCACTTCGCGCTCTTCGCGCACCAGGCAATCCAGCAGGCGCAAGCCATAAGGCGCGCCCGACGCGCCGGTCATCGCCAAGGTGACGCGCTCCGGCCCGCTCATTTCAGCGCCTCGGCCAGTTTGCCGTGCAGGCCGCCGAAGCCGCCGTTGCTCATCACGACCACGTGGGTGCCAGGTGTGGCCTGTTGCTTGACGTGTTCGATGATGCCGTCGATAGAGTCGCAGACCTTGGATGGAATGGTGCACAACGCGGCAATCCCCGGCAGGTCCCAGCCCAGGTTGGCCGGTGCGTACCAGACCACCTGATCGGCATCGTTGACGCTTTCCGGCAGGCCATCGCGGTGGGCACCGAGCTTCATGGAGTTGGAACGCGGCTCGACAATCGCAATGATCGGCGCATCGCCCACGCGCTTGCGCAACCCATCCAACGTAGTAGCAATCGCGGTTGGGTGGTGGGCAAAGTCGTCGTAGATGGTAATCCCGTTCACATCGGCGACCTTTTCCATGCGCCGCTTCACACTCTTGAACGCGCTCAACGCGGCAATGCCCATCGACGGCACCACGCCCACATGCCGTGCAGCGGCCAGGGTGACCAAGGCATTGGCAACGTTGTGCTGGCCAGTCATGTCCCAGTCGACGATGCCTTGAGCTTCGCCTTCAAACAGCACTTCAAATTTGGAACCGTCTTCACTGAGCAACTTGACCTGCCACTGCCCGCCTGTGCCGGTGGTTTGAACCGGGGTCCAGCAGCCCATCTCGATCACGCGTTGCAAGGCAGCCTCGGTGGTCGGGTGAATGACCAGGCCTTCGCTCGGAATGGTGCGCACTAAATGGTGGAACTGCCGTTCGATGGCGGGCAAGTCGGGGAAGATGTCAGCGTGATCGAACTCAAGGTTGTTCAGGATCGCCGTACGCGGACGGTAGTGAACGAACTTGGAGCGTTTGTCGAAGAAGGCGCTGTCGTATTCATCCGCCTCGATCACAAAGAACGGCGTATCGCCCAGGCGCGCCGACACCGAGAAATTCTGCGGAACGCCGCCGATCAGGAAACCCGGGCTCATGCCGGCATGTTCCAGCACCCAGGCCAGCATGCTGCTGGTGGTGGTTTTGCCGTGGGTGCCGGCGACCGCCAGTACCCAGCGGCCTTGTAGCACATGGTCCGCCAGCCATTGCGGGCCAGACACATAAGGCAAACCTTTGTTGAGTACGTATTCGACCGCGGGGTTACCACGCACCATGGCATTGCCGATCACCACCAGGTCCGGGACCGGGTCGAACTGCGACGGGTCGTAGCCTTGGGTCAGTTCAATGCCCTGAGCCTGGAGCTGCGTGCTCATCGGCGGGTAAACATTGGCGTCCGAGCCCGTCACATGGTGACCGAGTTCTTTGGCCAGGACCGCCATCGAGCCCATGAACGTGCCGCAAATACCGAGAATATGAATGTGCATAGTCGACCTCGTAAAACATCGAGGCAGGTTAGCGCAGGGGGGCGAAAATCGCACCCTTTAGCTGAAGGCGTGACGTGCAATGCCGTGTCTGCGCAGCTTGCGGTACAGCGTGTTGCGGCTGACCCCCAACTGCTCCGCCGTGTGGCTCATATGCCAGCGTTGTTGCTCCAGCACCGCAAGCAGAGCCAAACGCTCGGCATCGTCCAGCGGCGACTCCAGCGGTTTGGCGTCACTGTTGGCGGCCGGCCGAGCCTGGCGGATCAGCGCGGGCAAATCGTGCAACGCTATACGCCCTTCATCGCACAACGCCACCAGCGTGCGCAGTACCGTGCGCAGTTGGCGCACATTCCCAGGCCAGGCAAATGCCAGCAGTGCGCCACGCGCCGCCGGATCAAGGGAGACGGTCTCGCCGTTGGCCTCCTGTGCCAGCAGAAAGTCCAGCAATTGGGATTTATCACTGCGCTCGCGCAAGGGCGGCAACCCGACTTCCAAGCCATTGAGTCGGTAGTACAGGTCCTCGCGAAAGCTGCCGTCCTGCACGCGCTCCAGCAAATTGCGGTGGGTAGCGCTGATAATTCTGACGTTGACCGCCTGGGGCTCACCGCCGATGGGCACGACCAAGCGATCCTCCAACACCCTTAATAGACGGGTTTGCAGGGCCAGGGGCATATCGCCGATTTCATCGAGGAACAAGGTGCCACCGTCGGCCTGCTGCAATTTGCCTTGCATGCCTTCCTTGCGGGCACCGGTAAAGCTGCCGCCGCGATAGCCGAACAGTTCACTCTCAATCAAGCTCTCCGGGATGGCCGCACAGTTGAGCGCGACGAACGCCTTGTCGGCGCGCTGGCTGGCCAGGTGCACGGCCTTGGCGAACGCCTCTTTGCCGCAGCCGGTTTCGCCGTTGATCAGCAACGGCACATCGCGCTCGAATACCCGTAGCGCCTTGCTAAACCCCTGTTGCAGCGCCGGGTCGCCCAAGCAGATGCCGGGTAGGCGCGGCCGTTCCACCGCAACCGATTTGGCGATGGCGGCGGGAACGCTACGCGCCTGGCCCCGCAAGGCGGCGAACAACTGGCGGCCATCACGGGTGCGCAAAGGCCAACTGGCAGTGGCATTGGCGCTGGCACGGCCGAGCAATTGGTCCAGCGAGCATTCGAAAAACGCCTCCACCGGCTGCCCGAGCAAACCGCCGCGCATTTGCCCCAACAGGTTCAGCGCGCTCTGGTTCACCGCGCAAACCCGCCCTTCACCGTCGAACGCCAGCAGGCCTTCGCTGAACAGGCCCACCGACTCTGCCTGCAGGTGAAAGCGCAGCAGCCAGTGGTTTTCAAAGTGACGCAAGAAGTAGCAACTCTCGATCATCTTCGCCGACAGGTTCACCAGTGCCATGGTGTGGAACTGGCTCTGGCGCGACACCGCTTCGCGCGCCGAAGACACATCCAGCACCGCCAGCAGGTCGCCATGAGGGTCGAACACCGGGCTCGCCGAGCACGTCAGCCCGGTATGGCGCCCGCGAAAATGCTCATCGCGATGAATGGTCAAAGACTGGCGCTCCACCAGGCAGGTGCCGATGCCGTTGGTGCCCTCGCATGCCTCACTCCAATCGGCGCCCAGCCACAACCCGGCGCGCTCGAAGATCTTGCGCTCGGAAGGCGCGGTAACACAGTTGAGGATCACGCCACGGGCATCGGTGAGCAGCACCGCGTGGCCCGCGCCGGACAATTGTTGGTGCAGGCTGTTCATTTCGCTGCCGGCGATGTGCAGCACTTGTTGCAGGCGCTCGCGGCTTTCTAGCAGGCGACCGTGTTCAAGCACGGTGGGGGCAATGGTTTGCGCAGGATCGAGGTGGTAGTCCTCCAGGCAACGCAGCCAGGAGCGGGCGATAGACGGGTCACTCGATGGGTCGCGGCCATGAGCCACGGTGAGGACCTGCTGGGCATGGCGACTGAAATGATCGTTGTGCATTTCTTATTATTCTCCCTGCGTGAGAACCCCCAGCATCCCCCAGGCACCCGACAGATGCAATCCCGGCCAGACCCACCGGTCACAGGCTGTCTCGTTTATGGCACAAACTGTCACACCGCCTGTGTCAGACCTGCCACAGCAACGCTTTGCAACAAAGCCCAACCCCTTGATTTCACTGGGTCTCAAAGCAGTGGCCCAACCTTTGCTCTACGCTTTATATGCGCTTGCCGCGCTGCACTCCCAATAAACATAAGAGCCAGGAGATACCCACCATGCGTTACGCACACCCCGGTACTGAAGGCGCCATCGTTTCGTTCAAGGCCAAATACGGCAACTACATCGGTGGCGAATTCGTTGCGCCGGTCGATGGCAACTATTTCACCAACACCTCGCCGGTCAACGGCAAGGCTATCGCCGAATTCCCGCGTTCCACTGCCAAAGACATCGACAAGGCGCTGGACGCCGCCCACGCCGCCGCGGACGCCTGGGGCAAGACCTCGGCGCAGGACCGCTCGCTGGTCCTGCTGAAAATCGCCGACCGTATCGAACAGAACCTCGAACTGCTGGCCATCACCGAGACCTGGGACAACGGCAAGGCCGTGCGTGAAACCCTGAACGCCGACATCCCACTGGCCGCCGACCACTTCCGCTACTTCGCCGGCTGCATCCGTGCCCAGGAAGGCACCAGCGCCGAAATCAACGAACACACCGCGTCCTATCACTTCCACGAGCCGCTGGGCGTGGTCGGCCAGATCATTCCGTGGAACTTCCCGATTCTGATGGCTGCGTGGAAACTCGCACCGGCCCTGGCCGCCGGTAACTGCGTGGTGCTAAAGCCCGCCGAACAAACGCCGCTGGGCATCACCGTGCTGCTGGAAGTCATCGGCGACCTGTTGCCACCAGGCGTGCTGAACGTGGTGCAAGGTTTCGGCAAAGAAGCCGGCGAAGCGCTGGCCACCAGCAAGCGTATCGCCAAGATCGCCTTTACCGGCTCCACGCCAGTGGGCTCGCACATCATGCACGCGGCAGCCGAGAACATTATTCCGTCCACCGTTGAGCTGGGTGGCAAGTCGCCGAACATCTTCTTCGCCGACATCATGAAGGCCGAACCGACCTTTATCGAGAAAGCTGCTGAAGGCTTGGTGCTGGCGTTCTTCAACCAGGGCGAAGTGTGCACCTGCCCTTCCCGCGCCCTGGTGGAAGAGTCGATCTACGACGACTTCATGAAAGTGGTGATGAAGAAGATCGAATCGATCAAACGCGGCGACCCGCTGGACACCGACACCATGGTCGGCGCCCAGGCGTCCGAGCAGCAGTTCGATAAGATCCTGTCCTACCTGGAAATCGCCAAAGGCGAAGGCGCGCAACTGCTCACCGGCGGCAAGGTCGAGAAGCTCACCGGTGACATGGCTGGCGGCTATTACATCCAGCCGACCCTGCTCAAGGGCACCAACGAAATGCGCGTGTTCCAGGAAGAAATCTTCGGCCCGGTCGTGAGCATCACCACCTTCAAGGACGAAGCTGAAGCCCTGGCGATCGCCAACGACACCGAGTTCGGCCTGGGTGCCGGCGTATGGACCCGTGATATCAACCGTGCCTATCGCATGGGCCGGGCGATCAAGGCGGGCCGCGTATGGACCAACTGCTACCACCTGTACCCGGCGCATGCCGCGTTCGGTGGTTACAAGAAGTCCGGTGTGGGCCGTGAGACCCACAAGATGATGTTGGATCATTACCAGCAGACTAAAAACTTGTTGGTGAGCTACGACATTAATCCGCTGGGCTTTTTCTAACTAACACCCGCCCCCACATTTGAAATGCAATTAAAAATGTGGGAGCGGGCTTGCTCGCGAATGCGGTGCATCAGTTACAGACTCATCAACTGATGCACCGCATTCGCGAGCAAGCCCGCTCCCACACTTAGATGTCCATAAGTACTTGCGAATTTCATTCGGCACAAAGATGCCGACTTAAAACAATAACAACGGACGGTACTTCCCCATGCCTAGCGAACCGACTGGATCTTCCGTCGACTTCGAAAAAGTCGATTCCCAATACTTCCAACAACGCGAACTTAAAAAAGGCGCCGCCGGCTGGGTGCTATTAGTGGGCCTTGGCGTCGCCTATGTAATCTCTGGCGACTACGCCGGCTGGAACTTCGGCCTGGCCCAAGGTGGCTGGGGCGGTATGTTCCTTGCCACTTTGCTGATGGCCACCATGTACTTGTGCATGTGTTTTTCGCTGGCCGAACTGTCTTCCATGATCCCCACTGCCGGCGGCGGTTACGGCTTTGCCCGCAGCGCCTTTGGGCCTTGGGGCGGATTCCTCACGGGCACCGCGATCCTGATCGAATACGCCATCGCTCCCGCTGCCATCGCCGTGTTTATCGGCGCCTACTGCGAGTCGTTGTTTGGCATCGGTGGCTGGATGATCTACTTGGCGTTCTACATCATCTTTATCGGCATCCATATCTTTGGCGTCGGTGAAGCGCTGAAGCTGATGTTTGTGATCACCGCCGTCGCCGCCATTGCCCTGGGCGTGTTCCTGGTGGCGATGGTGCCGCACTTCAATGTCGCCAACTTGCTGGACATTCCGGTGACTGAGGCCAAGGGCGCCAGCACCTTCCTGCCGTTCGGGTACGTCGGCGTATGGGCAGCAATTCCCTATGCCATCTGGTTTTTCCTGGCGGTAGAGGGCGTGCCCCTGGCCGCCGAAGAAACCAAGAACCCGAAACGCGACCTGCCCCGCGGCCTGATTGGCGCGATTGTGGTGCTGACCAGTTTTGCCCTGCTGATCCTGGTGATTGCACCGGGCGGCGCCGGCACTTACGCACTGATCAAGTCCGGCAACCCGTTGGTGGAAGCACTGGCGTTGTCCTACGGCGGCTCAACATGGATGGGCAGTTTCGTCAACCTGGTCGGTTTGGCAGGCCTGATCGCGAGCTTTTTCTCGATTATCTATGCCTATTCCCGACAGATCTTTGCACTGTCCCGCGCGGGCTACCTGCCGCGTAAATTGTCCCAGACCAACAAAAGCAAGGCTCCCGTACTGGCGCTGGTGATCCCCGGCATCATCGGTTTTGGCCTGTCGCTGACCGGTCAGGGCGACTTGCTGATCTTGGTAGCAGTGTTTGGCGCGACCATTTCCTACGTGCTGATGATGGCCGCGCACATCACCTTGCGCATCCGACGCCCCAAAATGGACCGTCCGTACCGTACGCCGGGCGGCATCTTCACTTCCGGGATTGCCTTGGTACTGGCCTGCGTGGCCGTGGTGGCGGGCTTTTTGGTGGACCCGCGCGTGGTGATTGGCGCGGCGATCATCTATGGAGTATTAATTGCTTACTTTGCTTTCTACAGCCGGCATCACTTGGTAGCAGGCACGCCTGAAGAGGAGTTCGCGGCGATCCAGGCCGCAGAGGCCGCCTTGCACTGAAATGCCGAAAACCTCGACGCAGGCCGTTGCTTGCGTCGTCAAGGAGACACTGTATGGCAAGCTTTTCCCACGCGGTGGGTGCACACACCTACCGCTTCGACAGCCTCAAGGACGTGATGGCCAAGGCCAGCCCCGCACGTTCCGGGGATTTCCTCGCCGGTGTCGCCGCGCAGAACGACGGCGAACGGGTGGCCGCGCAGATGGCGTTGGCGAACATCCCGCTCAAGCACTTTCTTGAGGAAGCGCTCATCCCTTATGAAAGCGATGAAGTCACCCGGCTGATCATCGACACCCACGACAAGCAAGCGTTTGCCGTGGTCAGCCACCTGACCGTGGGCGGCCTGCGTGACTGGCTGCTCAGCGATGCGGCCGATGAACACAGCCTACGGACGCTGGCGCCAGGTCTGACACCCGAGATGGCCGCTGCCGTCTCCAAGATCATGCGCGTACAGGACCTGGTACTGGTGGCGCAAAAGATCCGCGTGGTCACGCAATTTCGCGGCACCATGGGCCTACGCGGACGTTTATCTACACGCCTGCAGCCCAACCATCCTACCGACGAACCGGCCGGTATCGCCGCCAGCATTCTCGACGGCCTGCTCTATGGCAATGGCGATGCCATGATCGGCATCAACCCGGCCACCGACAGCATCGCGTCGATCTGCGCAATGCTGGAAATGCTCGATGCGATCATCCAGCGCTATGAGATCCCGACCCAAGCCTGTGTGCTGACTCACGTCACCACCTCCATCGAGGCGATCAACCGTGGCGTGCCGTTGGACCTGGTGTTCCAGTCGATTGCCGGTACCGAAGCGGCCAACGCCAGTTTCGGTATCAACCTGAACGTGCTGCAGGAAGGTTACGAGGCGGGCTTGAGCCTCAATCGCGGCACATTGGGCCAGAACTTGATGTATTTCGAAACCGGCCAGGGCAGCGCCTTGTCGGCCAACGCGCATTTTGGCGTCGACCAGCAAACCTGCGAAACCCGCGCCTATGCAGTCGCCCGGCACTTCAAGCCGTTCCTGGTGAACACTGTTGTGGGCTTTATCGGCCCCGAGTACCTGTACAACGGCAAACAGATCATCCGCGCCGGCCTCGAAGACCACTTCTGCGGCAAATTGCTGGGCGTGCCGATGGGCTGCGACATCTGCTACACCAACCATGCCGAAGCCGACCAGGACGACATGGACACCCTGCTGACCTTGCTCGGCGTGGCCGGGATCAACTTCATCATGGGTATCCCCGGCTCCGACGACATCATGCTCAACTACCAGACCACCTCGTTCCACGATGCCTTGTACGCCCGACAAACATTGGGTTTGAAACCCGCACCCGAGTTTGAACAATGGCTGGCGAAAATGGGCATCTTCACGCAAGCCGACGGCAAGGTGCACTTCGGCAACAGCCTGCCACCGGCATTTCGCCAAGCCTTGGCGCAATTGGGATGAAGGAGCCGCCCGTGGAACTCGACCTACCTGACAACCCGTGGCTGGAACTGCGCCGCCTGACCCCGGCGCGCATTGCTCTGGGCCGCACTGGCACCAGCATTCCCACCCACGCGCAACTGGACTTCCAGTTCGCCCACGCCCAGGCACGCGATGCGGTGCACCTGCCGTTCGACCATGCGGGCATCAGCAGCCAACTGGCCGAGCGGGGCCGCGAGAGTCTGTTGCTGCACAGTGCCGCGACGGACCGTCATATGTACCTGCAACGCCCCGACCTGGGGCGGCGCCTGAGTGATGAGTCTGCCCAATTGCTGCGCGATCACGCTTCGGCCAAACCTGGCGGTGTGGACTTGGCGGTCGTGGTGGCTGACGGCCTGTCGGCCTTGGCGGTGCATAAGCACACCCTGCCGTTCCTGACGCGCCTGGAGGAACAGAGCAGCGCAGACGGTTGGTCGCTGTCACCGGTGATGCTGGTGGAACAGGGCCGCGTGGCCGTGGCGGACGAAATCGGGCAATTGCTCGGCGCCAAGATGACCGTGATCCTGATCGGCGAACGGCCGGGGCTCAGTTCGCCGGACAGTCTGGGGCTGTATTTCACCTACAACCCCATGGTTGGCCTCACCGATGCCTATCGCAACTGCATCTCCAATGTGCGCTTGGAAGGCTTGAGTTATGGCATGGCGGCCCATCGTTTGCTGTACTTGATGCGAGAGGCGTGTCGTCGGCAGCTGTCGGGGGTCAATCTCAAGGATGAGGCGCAGGTCCAGACGATCGAATCCGATGATCCAGACCTGATGAAAGGGAATTTCCTGCTCAGCCCACCGAATGACTGATAGCTGCACGATTGCGCTTTTTCGCGCCTTTAGGCAGCATCGAGTCACGGCCGCTTGTGTGGTCATCCCCCATTTGGAAGTTGAGGCCTGACATGCGGATTACTCAAGCGACCCTGGAACACCTGGACCTGCTGACCCCGTTGTTCGTCAAATACCGCGAGTTCTACGGGGCCCTGCCCTTCCCGGACTCGTCGCGGGCCTTTCTGGAAAAGCGCCTGCGCCGCAAGGAGTCGGTGATCTACCTGGCGCTGGCGGATGACGACGACAAGAAACTGCTCGGTTTTTGCCAGCTGTACCCGAGCTTTTCCTCGCTGTCACTCAAGCGTGTGTGGATCCTCAATGACATCTACGTGGCCGAAGACGCTCGCCGGCAATTGGTGGCGGACAACCTGATGCGCACTGCGAAGAAAATGGCCAAGGAAACCCACGCAGTGCGGCTGCGAGTATCGACCAGCAGTGACAATGAAGTGGCGCAGAAGACCTATGAGTCGATCGGGTTTCGTGAAGATACGGAGTTCAAGAACTACGTGTTGCCGATCAGCGAAGACTGACCCCAATCGTCCAAACACCGCAAATCCCTAGTGGGAGCGGGCTTGCTCGCGAAAGCGGCGTGTCAGTCAACACACCTGTTGCTGACCCACCGCATTCGCGAGCAAGCCCGCTCCCACATTTAGATCGCGTGCGCCAAGCATTCGCACGACATCCCTCGCTACAAAACCAACACGCTTTTCACCTCTCAATCCGTATAATGCGGACCTTTCAGGGTTGTAAGAAATGCGGCATACACTCGTAGCCTTCTTCACCCGAGCTTCCGCACAGGCCTGCTGAGCCGGGCCATCCACACAGGTGCCATCCATGGATTTCAACCCGCTCGACCTTATCCTGCATCTCGACGTGTACCTCGACCTGCTGGTTACCAATTACGGTCCGTGGATCTACGCCATTCTGTTTCTGGTTATTTTTTGTGAAACCGGCCTGGTGGTCATGCCGTTCCTGCCGGGTGATTCGTTGCTATTTATCGCCGGCGCAGTGGCTGCAGGCGGCGGCATGGACCCGGTCTTGCTGGGGGGCCTGTTAATGTTGGCGGCGATTCTCGGAGACAGCACCAACTATGTCATCGGGCGAACAGCCGGAGAGCGCTTGTTCAGCAACCCGAACTCAAAAATCTTCCGCCGCGACTACCTGCAAAAAACCCACGACTTCTACGACAAGCACGGCGGCAAAACCGTCACCCTGGCGCGTTTCCTGCCGATCCTGCGCACGTTCGCACCTTTTGTTGCTGGCATCGCTAAAATGCCTTACCCGCGCTTTTTCGGGTTCAGCGTGTTCGGCACCATTCTTTGGGTGGGTGGCCTGGTGACCCTGGGTTACTTCTTCGGTAACGTGCCGTTCATCAAGAAAAACCTGTCGCTGCTGGTGGTGTTTATCATCCTGCTGTCGCTGGTGCCGATGATCATTGGCGTATTCCGCAGCCGCTTTGGCCGCACCTCCTCCGAAGCCAAGCCGCAGTAAACCGCGATGTGGTCCCTCAGCGCCTGGCGTCGCCGGCGCCTGCTGGCCAAGCACCCGATTGCCGATGACACTTGGCAACGGGTGCGCCACCACCTGACCTTCCTCGATGGCATCAGCGCCGAGCAGGACCAGTGGCTGCGTGAAGCCTGCGTGGTGTTCCTCAATGAAAAGCACCTCACCGCTTTGCCCGGCGTCGAACTGCACCAGGAACAACGCCTGCTGCTCGCCGCCCAGGCGCAGTTGCCGCTGATGAATCTGGGCGACCTTGATTGGTACCAGGGCTTCCACGAAATCGTGCTGTACCCCGACGACTTCCTCAGCCCCCAGCGCCACCGCGACAGCAGCGGCATCGAGCACGAATGGGACGGCGAACACAGCGGCGAAGCCTGGCAACAAGGTCCGGTGATTCTTGCGTGGCCCGGCGTGCTGGCAAGCGGACAGTGGGAAGGCTACAACCTGGTCATCCACGAACTGGCGCACAAGCTCGACATGCTCAACGGTGACGCCAACGGCCTGCCACCGCTGCACCACGACATGCGCGTGCAAGAGTGGGCCAGCGTGATGCAGAGCGCCTACGACGACCTCAATCGCCAACTGGACGCCAACCCGGATGCCGAGACGGAGATAGACCCCTACGCCGCCGAAAATCCGGCGGAATTCTTTGCGGTCACCAGCGAATATTTTTTCAGCGCCCCGGATTTGTTGGTCAATAGTTATCCACAGGTGTACGCCCAGCTCAGCCTCTTTTATCGCCAGGATCCTCTGGCCCGCCTGAACCAACTGCAGGCGCACGACCCGCGTTATCAGCCGCAAGGCGAATAACCGTACGACGTCTGGCGCATGGCATCGGCGGCGGAATGTGCCTATAATCGCCGCCACTTTTAGGCCAATCCGGCCAAGTTTCTTGGCCAATTAACGGGGGCAACGCCCAATGAGCTACAGCAAGATTCCGGCTGGCAAAGACCTGCCGAACGACATCTACGTCGCCATCGAGATTCCGGCCAACCACGCGCCGATCAAATACGAAATCGACAAAGACAGCGACTGCCTGTTCGTTGACCGTTTCATGGCCACCCCGATGTTCTACCCGGCCAACTACGGTTTTATCCCTAACACCCTGGCTGACGACGGCGACCCCCTCGACGTGCTGGTTGTAACCCCATACCCAGTTACCCCAGGTTCGGTTATCCGTGCCCGCCCAGTCGGCATCCTGAACATGACCGACGACGGCGGCGGCGATGCCAAAGTTATCGCGGTACCTCACGACAAGCTGTCCCAGCTGTACGTTGACGTGAAGGAATACACCGACCTGCCGCCACTGCTGCTGGAACAGATCAAGCACTTCTTCGAGAACTACAAAGACCTCGAAAAAGGCAAATGGGTGAAGATCGACGGTTGGGGTAACGCAGACGCCGCCCGTGCCGAGATCCTGAAGTCGGTGGCTGCCTACAAAGGCTGATACTTGCTACTCATTGCCTCGGCAATAAAAGAGAGCCCCGATTATTCGGGGCTTTTTATAGGGAAAATTAAACACCAAGTTCAACTAACAACACTAAATGTTTATTCATGCAAGAAAGTTGAAAAATCAGGCCACAACACAGCAAAAACCTACACCCGCAATTCAACGCATAGTTTATTTGATTTGTTTTTCCGGCCAGTAAACTCTGCGTTTATGAATACATCAGGTGATCGTTTAAAAGCACTACTTAGGGAAGTTCATCTTTCCGCCTCCGACTTCGCCAAGAACCGCGGCGTCACGCCTCAACACGTGAACAACTGGTTCAAACGCGGTGTACCCATGGGCCGACTCAATGAGATCGCAGAACTACTGTGTATCTCCAGTCGTTGGCTACGCACCGGCGAAGGTCCCAAACACCCACCGGCCAACTTCATGTTGGAAGGCCCTGATACCAGGAAAGGACTCCCTACCCGCGAAGAAAGCGGCAAATACCTCACAGGCCCGGCCTGTCACCCGGAAAAAATAGACGTGGAGATCCCCCTCCACTTCACGTTCACCTCAGCCGAGCGCATCCGCATCTCCCGGCACACATTCGAAACCCTTAACGTAAACCCCGACCGTGCATTGGGCGCCTACATGGTCGACAACAGCATGATCGACATCATTCAACAAGGCGCCACCCTCGCCATAGACCGAGGCCGCACCCAAATCATCGACGGCGAAATCTACGCCGTCGAACATGGCGGCATGCTGCGCATCAAATACCTGTACAACCGCCCTGGAGGTGGTTTGCGACTGCGCAGCCATAACGCCAGTGAACACCCGGACGAGTACCTGACACACGAAGAGCGCTTCGAACAAAGCGTCCAGATCGTGGGCTGGGTGTTCTGGTGGTCCACACTGAATAACCGCCGGCCGCCCGTCCCGCTGGATGAGCATCTATTGAGCTGGGAAGGCTCTAAATCGGATCCGGAGGTGGGCATTTGAGGTGAATGTGGGTATCATGCGCCGCACATTTGGCAGGGGGTGGCTTAACGCTATTCACCCTGCTCGGCGATGCGGAGGAGTTCCCGCTGATGCCCCTTTTATTCAGCCTGACGCAACGTGGGTTGAGCGATTTGAAGGCTGGTGAGGCTTGTCAAAAACAAGCTGAAGCAGTCCCCGAGAAGCCGGCCACAAGCCGGCTTTTTAATGCCTGAAAAACAAGCACTGACACCCCACTCCCCTCTGACGCACCTCGATTCACTCTCCTTTGACTATGCAACAAGCTGCTGCACAAACCGCAAACCCTCATTGTCCTTCCACAGTTGACAGTAAGACTCGTCCCGCCTGATTTATCCCTCTCCAATCCACCATTAACCTATGCCCATGTTGAACACAACGCCCAACCAACCTAAACAAAAAAAGGATTCAACCATGAGCACTCCAACCTACAACCGCCTCAACAAAGACGACGCCGTAGTCCTGCTGGTCGACCACCAAACCGGCCTGATCTCACTGGTCCAGGACTTCTCCCCCAACGAGTTCAAGAACAACGTGCTCGCCCTGGCCGACCTGGCCAAGTTCTTCGAACTGCCGACCATCCTCACCACCAGCTTCGAACAAGGCCCGAATGGCCCGCTGGTTCCTGAGCTGAAAGAGATGTTCCCAGACGCGCCGTACATCGCTCGACCTGGCCAGATCAACGCGTGGGACAACGAAGACTTCGTCAAGGCGATCAAGGCCACGGGCCGTAAGCAGATCATCATTGCGGGTGTGGTCACGGATGTGTGCGTGGCGTTCCCGACACTGTCGGCGTTGGCAGAAGGGTTTGATGTGTTCGTGGTGACCGATGCGTCGGGCACGTTCAACACCACGGTGCAGCAGGCGGCGTGGAGTCGCATGACTCAGGCCGGCGCACAGATGATGAACTGGTTCTCGGTGGCCTGTGAGCTACATCGCGACTGGCGCAACGATATTGAAGGGCTGGGCAACTTGCTGTCCCAGCGGATTCCGAACTATCGCAACTTGATGAATGGTTATTCGGCGCTTACCGCTCGTAAAGACTAATAGACCACCTCGCCCAATAAGCCTGCCCTGAAAAGCAGGCTCTTTGTTGTGACTTGACGCCCCCCATACAGCACCCCCAACCCTGAAAACCCCATTTTCAGAACCCAAATAGCCCATTTGCAGACGATGCATTCTGGATTGCAGGCGTTTGAAGCACAGTTAAAACCGCTCAGGGTGAGTGCGTCTTGAATACCTGACGTTCTTGCGACAACTTCTCATTACCACTAACATCGCACTCCCCTACTTCCCAGAGCGGCGCCCCCGCCATGTCCGACGACCCTGGCAACCGCAACCTCGGCCCGCTCTACCGCCGGCATCGTAGTGAACTCCTGGCCTACCTCACTCGCCGGGTCAATTGCCGCGAAACCGCTAACGATCTGCTGCAGGACGCGTTCATCCGCCTGATGAACAGCGAGGTCGCCAAGATCGGCAACGTTCGCGCCTTCCTGTACCGGATCGCCAACAACCTGAGCATCGACCACGCTCGGCGTAATCGCGTACGCGGTGTCAGCGATGAGCAGGAACTGCAGGCGCTGGCCGGTGACGCCGACCCACAGAACAGCGCGATTGCCGGCAACACCCTTGAGCATTTGCAGCGCTTGATTGATGGGCTACCCTCGCCTACCCGTGAGGTGTTTCTGCTGGCTCGGGTTGAGCAGTTGAGTTACAAGGAGATCGCCACTCGGCTGGGCCTGGATGCCCGTGCAGTGGAGCGGCATTTGAACAAGGCCATGGCCCATTGCGCCGCTGTCCTGCACGCCAACGAGTCCCGATGAACAATCAGCCAAACCCCTCGCCGTCCGAACGTGATCAGCAAGCGCTGGATTGGTGGACGCGTCTGCGTGCCGACAATGTCAGCGCCCAACAGCGCAACGCGTTTGAGTTGTGGCGCGCGGAACCGCTCAATGCCAATGCCTACCAGAACGTAGAGACACTCTGGACATTGCTCGAGCGCCCAGCCCACGCTGTGCGGCGCACTGAGCGGCGACGCCCACTGTCGCGACGGGCGACCTACGCAGCGGCGGCCTGCCTGGTGCTGGCCTTCGCGACGGTGATGCTGATGACGCCACCGATGAGCACCTGGGGCAGTGATTACGCCACCGCCACGGGGCGGCAGCAGGACATCACCTTGGCCGACGGATCGCGTCTGCATCTGGACAGCGACAGCGCCGTCGATATCACGCTCAACAGCAATGAACGCCGCGTAAACTTGCTGCGAGGTCGAGTGTTTCTGGACGTGAGCCACGATGGCCGGCCGTTTGTAGTACGTGCTGGCAACTCGCGGGTTCAGGTATTGGGCACCGCGTTTTCGGTCAGCCACGGTTCGAACCAGGATGAAGTCACGCTGTTGCGCGGCCAGGTCGAAGTGATGGCCGGCGGGCAGCATCAACCGCTGAAACCGGGTGAACAACTCAAGGTCATTGACGGCCAGATCCAGCCACCTATCGCTGTCGACGCCGACCGCCTGCTAGCGTGGCGCGACGGCCAACTGCGGGTGCGCAATGCGCCGCTGCGGGACGTCCTCGACGAGTTGATGCGCTACCAGGGCGGCCGGGTCATATGGCTCGACGACCAGGCCGCGCAACGCCCCATCAGCGCCAGCTTCAACCTCCAGCAAATCGACAGTGCCGTCGACGCGTTGATCAGTGCGCAGAAATTGCGCACTACCTCCCTCACCCGTCGAGTGCTGATCGTGCGCGGCTGACTGCCTCGAAAAATTATTTACGCCTCTCACGGTAATTTGGATGCCTGCTGCGTCTTACCCCGCACTTAGGAAGCATTATCATTTGTAACTCGGGGGAGGATGTATGCACTATTCACAAGTCACGGGGTTCAAATACTTACCGCTGGCGGTCACCTTGATGGCCGTCGGCTTGCCGCTGTCGTTTGCCCAGGCCGCAACGCCTGCGGCGAGCGAGGCAAGCGGTCAGCGTTTGAATTTCAATATCGCTGCACAATCGTTGACCGATGCGCTGGACCAGTTCGCCCAACAAAGCGGCTACCAGATTATCTATGACGCGACGCAAGCCGCCGGCCTGCGCTCCACGGCACTAAGTGGCGAACATACGCCACAGCAAGCTTTGAGCATCCTCACCAGCGGCACCAGCGCCCGTTACAGCCAGCCCAATGCCAGCAGTTTCGTGATCGATATCCCGGCTGCAACCGGCGATACCCTGCAACTGTCGGCCGTGAGTATTTCCGGCAAGGCGCCCGGATCCATCACCGAAGGCACCGGTTCCTACACCACGCAATCGTCCAGCAGTTCCAACCGGCTGAACATTGCGCTCAAGGAAACCCCGCAGTCCGTGACGGTGATCACCCAACAACGCATCGCCGACCAGAAGCTGTCGAACCTGACGGACACGATGGAGGCCACATCCGGTATCACGGTGGTACGCGAAGGCCAGGGCGCCGACTCCGACGCTTATTATTCGCGCGGTTTCGCTATCAGCAACTTTGAGGTCGACGGTGTACCTACCTCGTCGCGCATGGACAACTACACCCAGAACACCGCCATGTACGACCGGGTTGAAGTGGTGCGCGGCGCGACTGGCCTGATCAGCGGCATGGGCCAACCGTCCGCCACCATCAACCTGATCCGCAAGCGCCCTACCGCCACGCCTCAAGCCAGTATCAGCGGCGAAGCCGGCACCTGGGATCGCTACGGCACGTCGGTGGACGTCTCCGGCCCGCTGAACGATGCCGGCAACATCCGCGGGCGCATGGTGCTGGATTATAAAAACCAGCACTCCTGGGTCGACCGCTATAAACAGGACACCAACCTGGTCTACGGCATCAGTGAGTTTGATCTGAGCGAAAGCACCCTGTTGACCCTGGGCTTCAGCTACCAGACCGTGCACACCCACGCGCCGCCTCGCAGCGGTTTTCCACTGTTCGGCAGTGCCGGGGGGCGCACAGACTTCAAGCGCTCGTTCAACACCGCCACCGATTGGTCGTTCTACGACCACGACCAGACCAGCTACTTCGCATCCCTGGAGCATCAGTTCGATAACGGCTGGAGCGCCAAGCTCGATTTCACCCACACCGACAATCAATACGACTCGGCGATCAGCTACCTGTACGGCGACATCGACCCCGCCACCGGGCTCGGCGCTGCCGTGCTGCCCAATAAATTCAAGGGTAACCCTAAGCAGAACGCAATTGACGTCTATGTCACCGGCCCCTTTGAACTGCTGGGGCGCGAACATGAACTGATCGCAGGCGTGCAGCTGTCGCAGATCCGCAACACCAACGCGCCGGATTACGGCGGCTGGATGCGCGGCGGTTACGACGGCAGCATCGGGCCTGTCTACGACTGGGACGGCAACGCGCCCAAGCCCAATTTCGAGAAAAAAGGCGAAGAGGACTTCAAGGAAAACCAGTACTCGGCCTACCTCACCTCACGCTGGCACCTGAATGACGCCACCAGCCTGATCCTGGGCGGACGCCTGATCAATTGGAAGCAAACTGATGACGTGACCTACACCGCAGCAGGTTACGACGACATCCATTTGAATCGTGAAGAAAACGGCGTGTTCATCCCGTACGGCGGGATCGTTTACGACCTCAGCGACATCTGGTCGGTGTACGCCAGCTACACCAAGATCTTCAGCCCACAAAGCGACCAGACCGTGACCGGTTCCTACCTGGCGCCGCTTGAGGGCACCGGCTATGAACTCGGGGTCAAGGGCAGCTTCAATGACGACATGCTCAACGCGAGCCTGGCATTGTTCAAACTTGAGCAGGACAACCTGTCGCAACCTGACGGCAATAACCTGACACCCACCAGTTTCCAAGCGTACAAAGCGGTGCAAGGCACCACTACCCAGGGCGTGGAACTGGAGCTCAACGGCGAACTGGCCCAGGGTTGGAACGTCGCCGGGGGTTACACCTACAGCGTCAGCACCGACGCGGATGACCAGCGCATTGCCACGCAAATCCCTCGCCACAGCGTAAAGATGTTCACCACGTACCGCCTGTCCGGCCCGCTGGACAAACTGACGGTTGGCGGCGGATTCAACTGGCAGAGCAAAACCGGCTTCGATTTGAAGTACTACACCCAAGACAGCTACGCCGTGGCCAACCTGTTGGCGCGTTACCAGATCACCCCAAACCTCTCAGCGTCGGTGAACCTCAACAACGTGTTCGACAAGGAATACTTCACCACCACCAGCGCCGGGGTTTATGGGGCGCCGCGTAATGTGATGACGGGTTTCAAGTACGATTTTTAACAAAGTCTGAAAGAGTAGTGAGCCGAATAGCGTGAGCAATCGGCTCATTTTGTGAGCCGAATAATTCATTTATTCGGCTCACGCTCTTCTTAGACCACCCCCGCTCATTTGCCCAGAATCCCCATGTCTGCTAGTGTCCCGCCGGTTTACCGTCTACCGGAATAGCCGCCATGGCCCGCAAAAAAGTTGCACTCGATTTCGAACAATCCCTCGCCGACCTGCAAACCCTGGTCGAGCGTCTGGAGAACGGCGAGTTGTCGCTGGAAGACTCGTTGACAGCGTTTGAGCAAGGCATCGGCCTGACTCGCGACTGCCAGAGCGCGTTAGCGCAGGCGGAGCAGAAGGTGCAGGTGCTGCTGGAACGTGACGGGGAATTGGCCGAAGAACCTTTCGATGCGGAACAGCCGGAATGATCGACGCGTATCAGGCCAGTAGCCAAGCCCGGGTCAATGCGGCGTTGGAACCCTTGTTTGTTGCGCCAAGCCCCGAACTCAAGCGTCTTTACGAAGCCATGCGCTACAGCGTGATGAATGGCGGCAAGCGCGTGCGTCCATTGTTGGCGTATGCCGCGTGCGAAGCGCTGGGCGCACCGGCCGAGCAGGCCAATGGTGCGGCGTGCGCGGTGGAGTTGATCCACGCTTATTCCCTAGTGCATGACGATTTGCCGGCGATGGACGACGACGACTTGCGTCGCGGCCAGCCCACTACCCATAAAGCCTTCGACGAAGCCTGCGCGATCCTGGCCGGTGACGGCCTGCAAAGCCTGGCGTTCAGCGCATTGCTGGACCCGACATTGAGCTGCGTCAACGCCGAGGTTCGCTTGCGCATGGTTACCGCCCTGGCAGTGGCTGCGGGCCCTGCCGGCATGGTTGGCGGCCAGGCCATCGACTTGGGATCGGTCGGCCAAAAACTTGATCAAAAAGCCCTGGAATACATGCACCGCCACAAGACCGGCGCGCTGATCGAAGCCGCCGTACAGTTGGGCGCCCTGGCCAGTGGCCGCGCCGAAGCTGCACAGCTGGCCGCGCTGAACACCTACTCCCGCGCCATCGGCCTGGCCTTCCAGGTGCAGGACGACATTCTCGACGTGGAAAGTGATACCGCCACCCTGGGTAAACGCCAGGGTGCCGATATCGCACGGGACAAACCGACTTATCCTGCATTGCTCGGGCTGGACGCGGCCAAGGCGTACGCCCTGGAACTGCGCGATCAAGCCCTGGACGCCCTGCGACCTTTCGACGCGGCGGCCGAGCCGCTGCGGGACCTGGCGCGGTATATCGTCGAACGCCGGCACTGATAACGGCGGCCTTTACGGCCGCATATCAGCCAAGTTCGGCGCTCTGCGTGGGCAGTTTGCAATGCTTGAGGTAAACTGCCGCCTCTTCTATACCTATAACGATTCGCCTGATGCCCACGACGTTTCAAGAGATTCCCCGCAAGCGCCCGTCCACGCCCCTGCTCGACCGCGCTGTCACGCCGGTCGGCCTGCGCCGTCTGGGTGAAGCCGAGCTGGAAACCCTGGCCGATGAGTTGCGCCTGGAATTGCTCTACACGGTCGGCCAGACCGGTGGGCATTTCGGCGCCGGCCTGGGCGTCATCGAGCTGACTATCGCCCTGCATTACGTGTTCGACACCCCGGACGACCGGCTGGTGTGGGACGTGGGCCATCAGGCGTATCCGCACAAGATCCTCACGGGTCGTCGCGAGCAAATGGGCACGCTGCGCCAAAAGGACGGCATTGCCGCCTTCCCGCGCCGCTCCGAGAGCGAGTACGACACCTTTGGCGTCGGCCACTCCAGCACTTCCATCAGTGCAGCGCTGGGCATGGCGATTGCCGCCCGCCTGCAAGGCAGTGATCGCAAGGCGATTGCGGTGATCGGTGACGGCGCGCTGACCGCCGGCATGGCCTTCGAAGCGCTGAACCATGCGCCGGAAGTGAACGCCAACATGTTGGTGATCCTCAACGACAACGACATGTCGATCTCGCGCAACGTCGGTGGCCTGTCCAATTACCTGGCAAAAATCCTCTCTAGCCGTACCTACGCCAGCATGCGCGAAGGCAGCAAGAAGGTGCTCTCGCGTCTGCCTGGCGCGTGGGAAATTGCCCGTCGCACCGAAGAATATGCCAAGGGCATGCTGGTGCCCGGCACCCTGTTCGAAGAGCTGGGTTGGAACTACATCGGCCCTATCGACGGCCACGACCTGCCCACCCTGATCGCCACGCTGCGCAACATGCGTGACCTCAAGGGCCCGCAGTTCCTGCACATCGTCACCAAAAAGGGCAAAGGTTTCGCCCCGGCGGAAGTCGACCCGATTGGCTACCACGCCATCACCAAGCTGGAACCCGTGGACGCCCCCGCCGCTGCGCCGAAAAAAGCCAGCGGGCCGAAGTATTCAGGGGTGTTCGGCGAATGGCTGTGCGACATGGCCGCCGCCGACCCGCGTCTGGTGGGCATCACCCCGGCGATGAAGGAAGGCTCCGACCTGGTGGCGTTCAGTGAGCGTTTCCCACTGCGTTACTTCGACGTAGCGATTGCCGAGCAACACGCGGTGACCTTTGCAGCCGGCATGGCCTGTGAAGGTGCCAAGCCCGTGGTGGCGATTTACTCCACGTTCCTGCAGCGCGGTTATGACCAGTTGGTGCATGACGTGGCGGTGCAGAACCTCGACGTATTGTTCGCCATCGACCGTGCTGGCCTGGTGGGCGAGGACGGCCCAACCCACGCCGGCAGCTTCGATCTCTCCTACCTGCGCTGCATCCCCGGCATGCTGGTGATGACGCCGAGCGACGAGAACGAACTGCGCAAGATGCTCAGCACCGGCCACCTGTACAACGGCCCGGCCGCCGTGCGTTACCCGCGCGGTAATGGCCCGAATGCGCTGATCGAGAAGGACCTGTCGCCTATCGAAATCGGCAAGGGCATCGTGCGTCGCCAAGGCAGCAAGACGGCGTTCCTGGTGTTTGGCGTGCAATTGGCCGAAGCCTTGAAGGTCGCCGAGAAGATCGACGCCACCGTGGTCGACATGCGTTTCGTCAAACCACTGGATGAAGCACTCGTGCGCGAGATCGCCGGCAGCCACGGACTGCTGGTGACCATCGAAGAGAATGCCATCATGGGTGGCGCCGGTGCGGCGGTCAGTGAGTTCCTGGCGCGGGAGAACATCCTCAAGTCAGTGCTGCATCTGGGCTTGCCGGACGCGTATGTCGAACATGCGAAGCCGACGCAGATGCTGGCTGAGTGTGGGCTGGACGAAGCCGGGATCGAAGCATCGGTGCGCGAGCGCATGGCGCTGCTGGGCCTGTAGCCCGATATTCCGACAGAAACCGGAACTAAAATGTGGGAGCGGGCTTGCTCGCGAAGACGGTGTATCAGTCAGCTTCTCTGTAGCTGACACATCGTATTCGCGAGCAAGCTCGCTCCCACATTTTTGACCGCGTACACAATTCAAGCTGGCTCGGTGTCAGCGGTTCGGCGATATCACCTGACACAACCTCGCCACCGCCTCCACCATCTGCCCACTAGGCCGCTCCACGCCTTTATCCGGCACTAATCGCACTCGCGGCGCCATCATTGGCCAGGCTTTCCAAGCCTCCATCTGCGCTTGATCACCGACAAGAATTACCTCGGGATCACGCTGCAACACCGACTCAATACTCACCTGCGGCGCGGGTAACTTGAGGTCGTCAAACACATTGCGCCCGCCGCATACACTCAGCGCATCACTGATGATCTGCCCACCGCCCACGGTGTACAGCGGCTGGTTCCACACTTGATAGAACACCCGCAGCGGCTGCGCCCGCTGATAACGCTGGCGCAGTTCGGCCAGGCGCTGGCGCAACTGCGCGGCCAACAGCCGGCCGGCATCAGCGCGCTCCAATTGCTCGGCGATGGCCTGGACATGGGTAGTGAGCTGTTCAAGGCTATGGGGTTCGGCGACGTAAATGGGGATGTTCAAACGCTGCAACTGCTCGCGCTGGGCCGGGCCGACACTGCTGGGCCAGAGCAGGATCAGGTCGGGCTTGAGACTGAGCAGGCGCTCCATGTCCAGTTGGCCGTAGTGCCCAACTGACGGCACCTGTGCCAGTTCCGGCGGCCGCTCGCCACCATCAAGCACACCCACCAACAGGTCGGCAGCGCCCAGTTCAGCCACGATTTCGGAAAGAGACGGCGCGAGGCTGACCACGCGCTCAACCGCCCATGCCTGAGCACTCGATGCCATCAGCAGAACGGCCAGCCAGCGGCGCATCATCCCAGTTGACGGGGGATGCGGTAGAGGTAGAACAACACCAGGGTCGACAGCGCCAGCAAGCACAGCGGCACGGCTTCCAACCCTACGAACACCGCCAGCGCGCCAATCCAGGCAGGAATAGCAGCGATCAGCAACGCCGCACGTCGACGGGCCGCCAGGGTAATCCAGGCAGCCGGTTCTTCGGGGGTATCGAGGGCTTTGGAGGTGGCGATCAACGCGTGTTTGTAGCCGTTGAAGTGACGCAGGCTAAGAAACATCGAGGCCACGCCGGCGATAAAGAACGGCATGGCCAACACTGGCAGCAGGGATTCGGCTTGGCCGAATACCAGATTGATCACAAACAGGGGAAGCAACGCCAGGGCCAGGTACTGCCACCAGTTGAAGGACAGTCGCCGTTTCACCTGGCCTCGGGTCACGCGCGGTCGACCTCGCCCTGATGCTCATTGCCCATCATGTGGTCGAGCTTGCTGGCCTTGGTGGCCAGGTAGAGCTTGTTGTGCGGGTTGTGCCCGGTGTGCAGCGGCACGCGCTCGGCCACGGTGATACCCATGTCGGTCAAGGCTTTGACCTTGCGCGGGTTGTTGGTCATCAAACGCAGGGATTTGACGCCGAGGTGTTCAAGCATAGGCAGGCAGATCGCGTAGTCACGCTGATCAGCGGCGAAGCCCAGGCGCTCGTTGGCTTCGACGGTGTCCGCGCCGCCATCTTGCAGCTCGTAGGCGCGAATCTTGTTCATCAGGCCAATGCCGCGGCCTTCCTGACGCAGGTACAACAACACGCCACGGCCTTCACGGGCGATGGCGCGCATGGCGGCTTCCAGTTGCGAACCGCAGTCGCAACGCTGGCTGAACAGTGCATCACCGGTCAGGCACTCGGAGTGCACGCGACCCAGCACCGGTGCGCCATCGGTGATATCGCCCAGGCTGAGCACGACGTGCTCGCGGCCGGTGGCTTCTTCAAGAAAGCCGTTCATGGTGAACGTGGCAAAAGGGGTAGGCAGCTTGGAAGCGGCGACGAAAACGACGGGCACCGTGTGCTCCTGATTTCAGTTTTTACAAAGGCGGCCATTGTAACAGCACGTTCCTACAGACGCTTAAGCTGAATTATCGCTGATAAAGATCAATGTGTTCGATTGGCCTTCGTCCCGGTTCTATGCAGGTCAGAACGGATAGGGCTGATTCCAGTGTTCGAAAATCGGCTTCAACTCACCATTTTTCACCAGGACCGCCATGCGCTGGTCGAACACCTCCATTAAACCCCGCCCCCGTTCATTATCGGCAAACCCCACGTACAGCGGCAGTTCGGCGATATGGGTCAGCTTGAACGTCGAGGGATCATCCGCTTGCCCAAGGACTTCACGGGCTTCGGTCAAGGCATCGATATAAAAGTCGGCGCGGGCATGTCGAAGCATCGGCAGGATGCCATCACGGCGTTCGATCTGGTTGAAGCGGTGCACATTGGGCAGGTAGTCCTCGTACTTGTAGCCACGCACCCAAGCCAAACGATAATTGCCGAGCGTAGCTATCGTCGGCGCGGGCGTACTGGCCAGGCCAAGGGCGTAGATGTGATCGGAATCGAAGTTCCAATGAGGGTAAAGCACACCCTTGGCCTCATCGCGATAGGAACCAACCCAGCCATCGACCTCGCCGCGCTGGGCTAAGCCGACCGAGCGCGTGTAAGGCTCGGAGCGGGTTTGCAGTGTGATTCCGGCCGGTTCGAAGACCTTGCGCAGCACGTCCCAGGCCAGCCCGCGACCGTCGGGGTTGGTGTAATCATCCCAGGCCTCGCTGGCCAATAGGACCTTGCCGGGAACCACCGACACCTCATCGGCGTGCGCCAGGGATGTGAAGGCGCACAGCACTACCAAAAACCAGCCGCGCACATCCATGGGACAGCCTCCTACTCCGTGAAGATCGTATAGAGGGTAGCGCAGGTCGCCGGTTTACGGCGTTTCGCGAAAATGCTGATAGCCGAGAATGGCCGGCGTGATGTCTTGCCCATTGGCGTCGAGCAGCGTTACGCCCTGCCCCGCTTCGACCCGGCCAATCACATGGACCGGCCAACCAGCGGCCAGCAACGGCGCCAACTCGGCAGGCGGCAGAGTGAACGCCAGCACGTAGTCGTCGCCACCGCTTAGGGCCGCCACACGCGCCTGGTCATCCCCCACAAACGCCAGCAAGGCCTTGGACAATGGCAACTGCTGGCGCTCGATCAACAAGCTGACAGCCGAGGCCTTGGCGATATGCCCGCAATCGGCCAGGAGCCCGTCGGAGATATCCATCGCAGACGTCGCCTTGCCCCGCAACGCCAGCCCGAGGGCCAACTGCGGCTGCGGCGACCAGTAGTGCGCCAGCAGTGGCTCGGCGATGGCTGCATCGGCCGTGCGTTGGCCCAATACCAGCGGCAAGGCGCCAGCGGCATTGCCCAATTCGCCCCCCACGCACAGCAGGTCACCCGCTTGCGCACCGCTGCGCGTCAATGCCTGCCCAGCGGGCACACGACCGAACACGGTCATGGTCAGGCTAAGCGGGCCTCGCGTGGTGTCGCCGCCCACCAGGACGACGCCACAGCCTTGCGCCATGACATTCAAACCCAGGGCATAGCGTTGCAACCAATCGGCATCGACCGTCGGCGTGGTGAGAGCAAGGGTAAACGCGAGAGGATGGGCGCCCATGGCGGCCAGGTCGCTTACCGCAACGGCCAACGAGCGCTGGCCGAGCAGGAACGGGTCGCAGGGGTCGGAAAAATGCACCCCGGCCACCAAGGTATCGGTGGAAACCGCCAACTGCTCCCCAGCGGGGAGCGCCAGCAAGGCGCAGTCGTCGCCGATCCCCAGGGCAATACCTTCGCCGCCCTGCGCACAAGGCGCGGCGGCGAAGTATTTGCGGATCAGTTCGAACTCGCCCATCAAAGGTTCAAGCGCAGATTAGCGCTTGTACGCCTTCACTTCGGCTTCACGCAGGCGCGGGGCCAGCTTGTCGAGCACGCCGTTGACGAACTTGTGACCGTCGGTCGAACCGTAGACTTTCGCCAGTTCGATGCCTTCGTTGATCACTACGCGGTACGGCACGTCGACGCGATAGAGCAGTTCCCAGGCCGACAGGCGCATGACGCACAGCTCAACCGGGTCCAGTTCTTCGATGGTCAGGTCCAGGCAAGGTGCCAGGGCTGTATCGATCTCGGTCAGGTGAGCATGCACGCCGTGCAGGATGTCGTGGAAATACGGCAGGTCAGCAAAGGTGAAATCGTTGTCGACGCGAAACTGCGCTTCGATTTCGTTCAACGACGCACCCGCCAGGTGACGCTGGTACAGCGCCTGGGTCGCCAACTGACGAGCAGCGCGACGCTTCTCGTTCTTCGATGGCTTGCCAGCATCGGCTGGACGTGGCTCACGCGGGTTGAAGTTGTCGCTCTCGTCGGAAATCACTTGGCCTCCAACTGCGACAGCAGGCTGACCATTTCCAGGGCGGACAGGGCAGCTTCAGCACCTTTGTTACCGGCCTTGGTGCCGGAACGCTCGATGGCTTGCTCGATGGAATCAACGGTCAGTACGCCGAAAGCGACTGGCACGCCGAACTCCATGGACACCTGGGCCAGGCCCTTGGTGCATTCGCCGGCCACGTATTCGAAGTGCGGAGTACCGCCACGAATGACCGCGCCCAGGGCGATGATCGCCGCGTATTCACCCTGTTGAGCAACTTTTTGCGCAACCAGTGGAATTTCGAAGGCGCCAGGGGCACGGATAATGGTGATGTCGCTTTCGCTCACACCGTGGCGAACCAGGGCGTCCACGGCACCGCTTACCAGGCTTTCAACGACGAAGCTGTTGAAGCGGCCAACCACCAGGGCGTAGCGGCCTTTGGGGGCGATGAAGGTACCTTCGATGGTCTTCAGGGTCATTCGACAAATCTCTTAAAGAGCCGGGACGCGAAAAGTGCGTCCCTTAGTGATGATTTAACCGCGAACAAGGGGCAAGAATCGCCGGCCTTTATTCGGAGGGCACGTATTCTACAACTTCCAGATCGAAACCGGATATCGCATTAAATTTCATCGGTGCACTCATCAGGCGCATTTTGCGCACACCGAGGTCACGCAGGATCTGCGAACCGGCACCGACGATGCTGTAGGTGGTCGGTTTTTTCACCGGCGCGTGGTCGGCGGTTTCGCGGATATGCGCCAGCAACACGTCGCCATCCAGCGGATGGCCGAGCAACAGCACCACACCGCTGCCCGCCTCGGAAACCGCAGCCATGGCGGCTCGCAGGCTCCAACGGCCCGGTTGCTTGACCATCAGCAGGTCGCGCAGCGGGTCCATGTTGTGCACACGTACCAGGGTCGGTTCATCAGCACAAATGGTGCCCAGGGTCAGGGCCATGTGCACGTCGCCTTCCACTGAATCACGGTAGGTCACCAAATTGAATTGGCCCAGTTCGCTGTCCAGTGGCTGCTCGGCAATCCGCTGAACGGTACGTTCGTGGATCATACGGTAGTGAATCAGGTCGGCAATGGTGCCGATCTTGATGTTGTGTTCGGCCGCAAAGGTTTCCAGCTCAGGGCGACGGGCCATGGTGCCGTCGTCGTTCATCACTTCGCAGATCACGCCGCTCGGCTCGAAACCGGCCATGCGCGCCAGGTCGCAGGCAGCTTCGGTGTGGCCAGCACGGGCCAGGGTGCCGCCCGGTTGGGCCATCAGCGGGAAGATGTGGCCTGGGCTCACAATATCTTCGGCCTTGGCGTCCTTGGCGGCAGCCGCTTGCACGGTGCGCGCGCGATCAGCGGCAGAAATACCGGTGGTGACGCCGGTGGTTGCTTCGATAGAAACCGTGAACTTGGTGCCGAAACCCGAGCCATTGCGCGGCGCCATCAACGGCAGCTTGAGCAGCTCGCAACGCTCGCGGCTCATGGGCATGCAGATCAGCCCACGGGCGTGCTTGGCCATGAAGTTGATGTGCTCAGGCTGGCAGGCCTCGGCGGCCATGATGATGTCGCCTTCGTTCTCGCGGTCTTCGTCATCCATCAGGATGACCATCTTGCCTTGGCGGATGTCTTCAACCAGTTCTTCGATGCTATTGAGCGCCACGCGGCACCCCCTTGGTCAGGATTTCAGGTAGCCGTTAGCGGCCAGAAAACTTTCAGTGATGTTCCCAGATGTTGGCTCTGCGGCCTTATCGCCCAACAGCAGGCGCTCCAGGTAACGGGCAAGCAAGTCGACTTCCAGGTTCACCCGGCGACCTGGCTGGTACGAGGCCATGATGGTTTCGCTGAGGGTGTGGGGAATGATGGTCAGTTCAAATTCGGCGCCATTTACGGCGTTCACGGTGAGGCTGGTGCCATCGACGGTGATCGAGCCTTTGTGGGCGATGTACTTGGCCAGCTCTTTGGGGGCGCGAATGCGGAACTCCACGGCACGTGCGTTTTCGCTGCGGGAAACGACTTCGCCGACGCCATCGACGTGACCGCTGACCAGGTGTCCGCCCAAACGGGTGGTGGGGGTCAGGGCTTTTTCCAGGTTCACCGGGCTGCCGGCCGCAAGATCGTTCATCGCGGTGCAGTCCAGGGTTTCCCGGCTGACGTCGGCGGCAAAGCCGTTGCCCGGCAACTCGATGACGGTCAGGCAAACGCCGTTGATAGCGATGCTGTCGCCCAACTTGACGTCGCCGAGGTCGAGCTTGCCGGTTTCAACCGACAGGCGAACGTCGCCGCCTTTTGGGGTCATTGCACGAATGCTGCCGATGGATTCGATGATGCCGGTGAACATGGCCTTCTCCTGGAAAACGGTACGGGGCTCTTGAGCGCCCGGTCAGAATTATACGCTCGCTGGTGATACCGGGACGGCAGTGACTCGCCAGTCGTCGCCCACAGCGCGCATTTCGGTGATCTTGAGTTGGGGGGCGTCCGCCAGTTTCTCAAGCGGCCAATCGAGCAAAGGCCGCGCGGCGGAGCCGAGGAACTTGCCGGCAATGAAAATCACGTACTCGTCCACCAGGCCTTGCTGGGCAAAGGCACCGGCGAGACTCGGGCCGGCTTCCACCAACACCTCGTTGACGCCACGGGCCGCCAGGGCAACCAAGGCCGAGCGCAGATCCACTTGACCTTCAACGCCCGGCACCACCAGGCATTCGGGGCCACGGGGAAACTGGTTTTCCGGGGTGACGCAGGTGATCACCAATGCAGGACCCGCCTTGAAGAACGGCGCGTTAAGCGGCACCCGCAGGCGACCGTCGATCAGCACCCGCAACGGCGGACGCGACATGGCCAGGGCCGTGGTTTCGGCGTCCAGGCCCAGCTCAGCGGCGCGCACGGTAAGACGCGCACCATCGGCTAGCACCGTGTCGGCGCCGGTCAGCACCACGCTGGCCTCGGCACGCAGGCGCTGCACGGCGGCACGAGCGGCGGGGCCGGTGATCCATTGGCTTTCGCCGCTGGCCATCGCGGTGCGACCGTCCAGGCTCATCGCCAACTTGACCCGCACAAACGGCAGGCCGTGTTCCATGCGTTTGAGGAAGCCGGGGTTCAGTGCCCGCGCCTCACTTTCCAGCACTCCGCTGCGAATCTCGATTCCGGCCTGGGCCAAACGTTGCATGCCGCGCCCCGCTACTTCCGGGTTCGGGTCCTGCATGCCTGCCACAACCCGCGCCACACCGGCACTCACCAGTGCATCGGCGCAGGGAGGCGTACGGCCATGGTGGCTGCACGGTTCGAGGGTCACGTACACCGTGGCGCCACGGGCCTTGTCGCCTGCGGCGCGCAGGGCATTCGGCTCGGCATGGGGTTCGCCGGTGCGCTCATGCCAGCCTTCGCCGACAATCTGCCCATCACGCACGATCACGCAGCCGACCCGTGGGTTGGGGTGGGTGGTGTACAGGCCTTTGCGCGCCAGTTCGAGGGCACGCGCCATGTAATGGGCGTCGAGGACAGCTTGTTCGGCGGACGGTGGGTTCATTGTTTGGCAGGCTCTCGGGCCAGGCGGTCGATTTCTTCGCGGAACTCATTGAGGTCCTGGAAACGTCGATACACCGAGGCGAAACGGATATAGGCGACTTCGTCGAGCTTTTGCAGCTCGCCCATCACCAACTCTCCAACCACCAGGCTCTTGACCTCGCGCTCACCGGTCGCCCGCAGCTTGTGCTTGATATGCACCAGCGCCGCTTCCAGGCGCTCGACGCTCACCGGGCGCTTTTCCAGGGCACGCTGCATACCGGCGCGCAGTTTTTCTTCGTCGAAGGGTTGGCGGCTGCCGTCGGACTTGATCAGCCGTGGCAATACCAGTTCGGCGGTTTCGAAGGTGGTGAAACGTTCACCGCAGGCCAGGCATTCGCGCCGGCGACGCACTTGATCGCCCTCGGCGACCAGACGCGAGTCAATGACCTTGGTGTCGTTGGCACCGCAGAAGGGACAGTGCATGGTGGCAGGCAACAAAAAAAGGGAGGGCCATGGTAGCGCATCCCCGTCGCAAGACAAGCCATAGCCTTTACGGTATATAGGCAGGCTTATATGTTTCTTTATTTCAAGTCACGGATTTTGCCCTTTCTGGAGCCGTACATGCAGTTACGACCACTTGTTTTGCTCGCCCTGTTCAGTGTTCTGGTCGCCTGCAGCAGCGAAGCCCCCAAACCCGCCACCCCGCAACCAACGCCCGCCCAGGAGAAAAAAATCCCTGGGATCGAAGACCTCGGCCCGTTGCCGGCGTATCAACGTGAAATCAGCGGTACCCTCAACGGCGTACCCGCCGCCGCCGAAGTCGAGCTGGCGCTGCTGGTCATCGACGACCGTTCGCGCCCGCAACAACTGCTCGCCAGCAGCGTACTGACCGGTAACGGCCAACCCCTGGCCTTCCGCCTGCGCTTCAACCCCGAGGCCTTCCCGGCCGGTGCGCGGGTCGAGTTGCGCGGCCGCGCCAGCCAGTCCGGCCAGTTGATCCTGCACCTGCCCGCCGTGCGTATCACTCAGGCGATCACCCAATCGACCGGCCCCCTGCAACTCGTTCCCGCACCATGACGCCACCGCTGGACCTGCAGGCAGCGCTGAGCGAACTGATCGGCGACGCCCACCTGGTGCCCTGCCCGCTGCCGGGCACCGCGTTGTCGTTGTGGCTGCTGGATGCGGACAACATGGACCGCGCCTTCAGCCCCGAAGAAACCCGGCGCATCCTGCACGAACCACCGTATTGGAGCTTTTGCTGGGCCAGCGGCCTGGCGCTGGCGCGCTACCTGGCGGCCAACCCCGAGTGGGTCGCCGGCAAGCGCGTGCTGGATTTTGGCGCAGGTTCGGGCGTGGCCGGTATCGCCGCCGTGAAGGCTGGCGCGCTGGAAGTGGTGGCCTGCGATCTTGACCCACTGGCATTGGCATCGTGCCGGGCCAATGCCGAGCTTAACGGCGTAGAGCTGGGCTATTCAGCGGACTTTTTCGCCGAAGCCGACCGCTTCGACCTGATCCTGGTGGCGGACGTACTCTACGACCGCGCCAACCTGCCGTTGCTGGATCAATTCCTTACCCGTGGCCGTGAAGCCTTGGTAGCGGACTCGCGCGTGCGGGACTTTCAGCATGCGGATTACCAACGGTTGGAGATCCTCGATGCGCTGACCTTGCCAGACCTGGCCGAGCCTTGGGAGTTTCGCAAGGTGAGCCTGTACCATTCGCGGCGCTGAGCGGTACGTTACAAATTTCTGGCAATACCATAGCTGGGACAGGCAACGAAAGGCGGTGGAAAATGCCCTCCTTCCGCACGCGGCTTGGACAATTGACCAGCATGCATTTCCAAATAGTTTCGCCGATAGCTGGCCACCTAAAGGCCTTGCAAAAAGACGGACAGCTGCCTACCCTCTGCGGCAATACACCCGCCATGCCTCTGGTTGCGTCAGTAACCAAGCACAAATTGTGCGGGTTTTTTATGCCCGGTACTTTTGCGGCATGAGGACATTCACCAAGCCCGCCATTGACGTTCCCGCTCAATTGGAACTGCTCAAGCGTCGCGGGCTGCGCATTCAAAATGAAGCGCGGGCCGCGTCCTTTTTACAATCAGTTAGCTTCTTCCGCTTGAGCCCCTACATGCGCCCCTTCCAACTTCCGGAAGATATCGATCATCGGTTCCGGGAAGGTAGCCAGTTTCGTCAATTAACCCACCTCTACGACTTTGATCGCCGTCTTCGTCTACTGACCATGGATGCAATCGAAAGAGTCGAAATTGCATCGCGCGCGGGTATCAGCAACCACATGGGGCCTACCCAAGGCTGCCATTGGTACATAAACCCACAGATGTTCCATCCGACGTTCAATCATCAGCGACTGCTGACAACATTGCTGGCCAAACAGTCCAACGCAACGCGTGACTACCAGCGCAAATGCGAGCGCATCGACAGGCTGCACACCGATGACGAAAGAAAAGATTATCTTAAACGCCACAGAGCGAAAGAAAACTATGCCCGCCATTACCCAACGGAGTATTCCCACCCTCCTCTGATGCCTGGCTGGGCCATGTTGGAGGAATTGACGCTAGGCGACTTGTCCCATCTGTATAAAGGACTCGCCAGAGACTCAGATAAAAAAGCAATTGCCAAGCGCCTCGGGCTTGCCGCGCCCTTAATGCAGTCGTGGCTGCACACCCTGACCACTATCCGAAACATGTGCGCTCACCACTCTCGGATGTGGAACCGAGAGCTGGGCATTCGCCCCGAACTACCTAAAAAAGCTAACTTCCCATGGCCGGTACATCTCTCCGCGCCTGGGCCACATACTCGAATTTTTGCAGTGCTGTGCATTCTCAATCACTTGATGCATCAAGTAAGTCCACACACTTGCTGGGGTCAACGCCTATATCAACTGCTCCATGAGTTTCCCGAAGTCAGCCTGAAGGCGATGGGCTTTCCTCTGGACTGGTATCAAGATCCGTTTTGGCACAGGCCTCGCGCGTAAACGCCAAGCCGCTTCCGATAGCACTCGCCAGCCCTTATAGTTCCCCCCATTCCCGCTTTATTCGAGACGCCCCATGAGTGAGCCCACGCCGTATATCTTCGATGTCACCACTGCCACGTTCGACCAGGCGGTGATCGAGAATTCGTTTCACAAACCTGTGCTGGTGGATTTCTGGGCCGAGTGGTGTGCGCCGTGCAAGGCGTTGATGCCGTTGCTGGCGCAGGTTGCCGAGAGTTATCAGGGCGAGCTGCTATTGGCCAAGGTCGATTGCGAGGCCGAACAGGATATCGTCGCGCGCTTTGGTATTCGCAGCCTGCCGACGGTGGTGCTGTTCAAGGATGGCCAGCCGGTGGACGGATTTGCCGGGGCGCAGCCGGAGTCGGCGGTTCGGGCGATGTTGGAGCCGCATGTACAGATGCCACCACCGGCGGCGGCGGACCCGTTGGAGCAGGCGCAAGCATTGTTTGCTGACGGTCGCATCAGCGATGCCGAGGCGGTGCTGGTGGCCTTGCTCGGCGAGGACAACACCAACGCTGCGGCGCTGATCCTGTATGCACGCTGCCTGGCCGAACGTGGTGAGTTGGGCGAAGCCCAGGCCGTGCTCGACGCCGTGAAGAGCGACGAGCACAAAGCCGCACTCGCCGGCGCCAAGGCGCAGATCACCTTTCTGCGTCAGGCTGCCGACCTGCCGGACGCTGCCGACTTGAAAAGCCGTCTGGCGCAAAACCCGCAAGACGATGAAGCGGCCTATCAACTGAGCATCCAGCAACTGGCGCGCCAGCAGTACGATGCGGCGCTGGAAGGTTTGCTCAAGTTGTTTATCCGCAACCGCAGCTACAGCGAAGGCCTGCCCCACAAGACGTTGCTGCAGGTGTTCGAGTTGCTGGGCAATGACCACCCGCTGGTCACGGTGTACCGCCGCAAGCTGTTCGCTGCGTTGTACTAATCGCCGATCCAGCTGTACAGCGGCGTATCCCCGCCGCTGGCCACTTTCACCTTGGCGCTATGGCGCAGGCGCACCAACAGGCGCTTGCCCGCCGAGGCATCACCGGCCAAACCCTCCAACTGGTCCAGTAATTCCAGCCCGCTGAGTTGCCCGGCTTTGCGCAGTAGGTCCTGGGCGTTCTGCCACAGGTCCTCATCCTGCTTGGCCGGCACCACCGCCGGTGCGCTGGGCACTGGCGCAGCCTGCAACTGCGCACCCAGGCGCGCCCAATCACCGTCGTCCAGCTCCACGGTCAAGTCCACCGGCAGGTCGCCGACGGTTCCACGAATTCTCAACATCGTCCTTCCTCCTGCACATTTCTGACAGGCATGCTCCCATGCGGCTTGCGCAACGCCAAGCGGGCGGTCAAACTCTGCGAACTATTGTTATAAGATCACATAACAAAACCTTCATGTTCTGGAGCCTTCTCATGCGCCGTCTGTTGCTTGCTTTGCCGTTTGCCCTGCTGCCACTCGCCATTGCCCACGCCGCCGATGAGCATGAACATGAGCACGGCAGCCTTGGTGCCCACGAACATGGTGTCGGGCGCCTCAATGCCGTACTCGACGGCCAGGCCCTGGAGCTGGAGCTGGACAGCCCGGCGATGAACCTGGTGGGCTTCGAACACCTGGCCACCACCCCGGCCGATAAAGCCAAGGTTGCTGCCGCACGCAAACAGCTCGAGAACCCCCTGGCCCTGTTCAACCTGCCCAAAGGCGCCGGTTGCGTAGTCAGCAGCCAGGAACTCAACAGCCCGCTGTTCGGTGACAAACCCGAAGCCGACCATGACGATGATGATGACCACGATCACGACGCCAAAGACGGCGCCCACGAGCACCATCACGACCACAGCGAAATCCACGCCCACTACCAGTTCACCTGCGCCACGCCGACTGCGCTGAGCAACCTCGACCTGACCCAGGTGTTCAAGACCTTCCCCGCCACCCAGAAAATTCAGGTACAACTGATCGGCCCGAGCGGCCAGCAAGGTGTTGAAGCGACGGCCACAGCAGCCACCCTGAAATTCTGAGTTCCCATGACCCAAGCACTGATTGAACTGTCTGACCTGGGCTTCAACTGGCCCGGTCACCCACAGTTGCTGGACATCCCCGCGTTCCGCCTGGACGCGGGGGAAACCCTGTTTCTCAAAGGCCCGAGCGGCAGTGGCAAAACCACGCTGCTGGGGCTGCTGGGCGGTGTGCAGAAGCCCAGCCAAGGCAGCATCCGCCTGCTCGGCCAGGAACTGACCGAACTCTCGGCCGGTGCCCGCGACCGGTTCCGTGTCGACCACACCGGCTATATCTTCCAGCAGTTCAACCTGCTGCCGTTCCTGTCGGTGCGCGAGAACGTCGAGTTGCCGTGCCACTTTTCCAAATTGCGTGCGCAACGCGCCAAGCAACGCCACGGCAGTGTCGACCAGGCCGCCGCAACCTTGCTCGCGCACCTGGGTTTGAAAGATAAAGACTTGCTGGAACGCCGTGCCGATTCGCTCTCCATCGGCCAGCAGCAACGTGTGGCCGCTGCCCGTGCGTTGATCGGCCAGCCGGAATTGGTGATCGCCGACGAACCCACATCAGCCCTGGACTACGACGCTCGCGAAGCCTTCATTCAGCTGTTGTTCGCCGAATGCCGTGAGGCCGGCGCCAGCCTGTTGTTCGTCAGCCATGACCAGAGCCTGGCGCCGTTGTTCGACCGCAACCTGTCGCTGGCCGAACTCAATCGCGCCGCCACGCCCGCAGAGGTTTGAGATGTATCTGTTTCGTCTAGCCATGGCCAGCCTGGCTAACCGCCGCTTTACCGCGATCCTCACCGCGTTCGCCATTGCCCTGTCGGTGTGCCTGCTGTTGGCAGTGGAGCGCGTGCGCGTCGAGGCGCGCAACAGTTTCGCCAGCACCATCAGCGGCACCGACCTGATCGTCGGCGCCCGCTCCGGCTCGGTGAACCTGCTGTTGTATTCGGTGTTTCGCATCGGCAATGCTACCAACAACATCCGCTGGGACAGCTTCGAGCATTTTGCCGCCAGCCCGCAGGTGAAATGGGCGATCCCGATTTCCCTCGGCGACTCGCATCGCGGCTACCGGGTGATGGGCACCAACGAATCGTATTTCGAGCACTACCAGTACGGCCGCAAGCAGAACCTCGAACTGGCCAGCGGTCGTGCCTTCGCCACCGACCCGTTCGAAGTGGTGCTCGGTGCCGAAGTCGCCGACGCGCTGCACTATAAGCTGGGCGACAAGCTGGTGCTGGCCCACGGCGTGGCGGTAGTCAGCCTGGTCAAGCACGATGACAAACCGTTCACCGTGGTCGGCATTCTCAAGCGTACCGGCACGCCGGTGGACCGCACGCTGCATATCAGCCTGGGCGGCATGGAAGCGATCCATATCGACTGGCACAACGGGGTGCCCGCCCAGGGCAAAGGCCGTATCAGTGCCGATCAGGCGCGCAATATGGACCTCACGCCGCAGGCCATCACCGCGTTCATGCTCGGCCTGAACAACAAGATTTCCACCTTCGCCCTGCAGCGGGAAATCAACGAGTTCCGTGGCGAGCCGATGCTGGCGATCCTGCCGGGCGTGGCACTGCAAGAGCTGTGGAGCATGATGGGCACCGCCGAAAAAGCGCTGTTCGTGATCTCGCTGTTCGTGGTGCTGACCGGCCTGATCGGCATGCTCACGGCGATCCTTACCAGCCTCAACGAACGCCGCCGCGAGATGGCGATCCTGCGCTCGGTAGGCGCGCGTCCGTGGCATATCGCAACGTTGCTGATCTTCGAGGCCTTCGCCCTCGCGCTCTCCGGCGTGGTGGCGGGCGTAGGGTTGCTTTACGTGTGCATCGCCGCTTCGCGCGGGTATTTGCAGGCCAACTACGGTCTGGACTTGCCGATGTCGTGGCCCAGCGAATATGAATGGACGCTGCTCGCCGGTATCCTGGCCGCAGCGTTGTTGATGGGCAGCGTGCCCGCGTGGCGCGCCTATCGACAATCCCTGGCCGACGGCCTGTCCATACGTTTATGAGGAAGGCTTTGATGCGTCGCGCACTCGTTGCACTGTTTCTGCTGGTCGCCCTGCCCGCCTGGGCCGCCGAGCCCAAGGAGCTGACTTGGTCGGAACTGATCCCACCGGATGCCATGCCGGAAGTGCCGAACATGCAACCGTTGCATGACCTGTCCGGTATCGCCGGCGCATTGGAATCGGCGCCGCCAGCCAAGCAGGAGATGCCACACGCACCGGTGGTGCAAGGTCTTGATGGCCAGCACATCCGCCTGCCGGGGTATATCGTGCCGCTGGAGGTGGGTGAAAACGGGCGCACCACAGAGTTTTTGCTGGTGCCGTATTTCGGCGCCTGCATCCATGTGCCACCGCCACCGTCGAACCAAATCGTGCATGTCAAAAGCGAAGTCGGGGTGAAACTCGATGAGCTGTACCAGCCGTATTGGATCGAAGGCGCGCTGCAGGTCAAACCGTCCAGCAGCGAACTGGCCGATGCCGGTTACCAGATGGATGCCGACAAGATTTACATCTACGAACTGCCGGAATAGCGCTGATCGCCCTTTCATTGAGCTGAGTCAAAAGACCGAATGGAACGATCTTTACCATTGGACGTACAACTTTTAAACGTCCTTTGGAGCTCCCATGAACAAGTCTCTGCTCGGCGCGTCCCTCTTCGCGCTAGCCCTCGTCGCCCCAGTCGCATACGCTCACGAAGCGGGCGACATTCTGGTTCGCGCGGGCGCGATCACCGTTAACCCGAAGGCCGACAGCGGCCACGTCAAGGTTGACCAGGGCCCTTTGGCGGGCACCAACCTGGGCGGTAAGGCGACCATGAGCAGCGACACCCAACTGGGCCTGAACTTCGCCTACATGCTCACCAATCACGTGGGTATCGAACTGCTGGCGGCCACGCCGTTCGAGCATGACGTGAAGATCAAGGGCACCGCCCTCGGCGCCGCCAACGGTAAGCTCGGCACCCTGAAACACCTGCCGCCAACCCTGAGCGTCGTGTACTACCCGCTGGACAACAAGTCCGCTTTCCAACCGTACGTGGGCGCCGGTATCAACTACACCTGGATCTACGACGAACACGTCGGCAGCCGCGCACAGGGCGAAGGTTTCAGCAACTTCAAGGCTGAGAACTCCTGGGGCTGGGCCGCACAGATCGGCGCGGACTACATGATCAACGACAAGTGGATGATCAACGCCCAGGCGCGCTACATCGACATCAGCACCAAGGCCACCGTGGACAACAACGCGCTGGGCCAAGGCACTCGCGCCAAGGTCAATGTGGACGTGGACCCGATGGTCTACATGGTGGGTATCGGTTACAAGTTCTAACCCAGATCTAACCAGCAGCATAAAACCAGTGTGGGAGCGGGCTTGCTCGCGAAAGCGGTGGTTCAGTCAATGAATCTGTTGACTGACACTCCGCCTTCGCGAGCAAGCCCGCTCCCACATTTGGATCTCTATTTCTTCAGGTATGCCGGTAGAAGCGATCCAGCAACGCCGGCAACCCCGCCCGCCATGCCCGTGGCTTGATGCCAAAGGTGTGCAGGATTTTCTTACACGCTAACACCGCGTGCTGCGGCTCATCGCTGGCATCCGGCCGTGCCGCATGGGCCTGGGCGGTAGGGGATTCGATCGCCAGCGGGTGATAGCTGCGCGCTTCTGTGAGGATCGCCTGGCCCAGCGCCAACGGTGTAGTCGCCTCTTGGCCGGCGTAATGGTAGGTGCCCCACAACGGCGCCGCGCAATCAAGCTGCTTGAGCACCGAGATGATCACCCGTGCCGCATCGTCGACCGGCGTCGGGTTGCCGCGACGGTCATCCGCCATCAGCAACTCATCCGGCCTCTCGGCCCGCGCCAGGAAGCGGCCCAGGGTGCCGTCGACACTGTCATCCAGCAACCAGCCAAACCGCAGCAGTACGTGTTGCGGGCAGGTGGCGCGTACGCTTTGCTCGATCCGCCATAGCGCCTGGCCGCGCAGGCCCAGGGGCACCGGCTCGTCCTTCTCGCTGTAGGCGGTGGCACGGGAGCCATCGAACACGCGGTAGCTGGACGGTTGCAGCAAGGTGATGGTGTGGTGTTGGCAGAGCTCGGCCAGGCGTTCGATGGCGAACTCTTGCGCAGCCAGCCGGGTCTCGCTGACGGTTTCGGCCTGGAACCAGTCGAAATAGTAGGCGAGATTGATCAACGCATCGGGACGGGTGTCGTCGAGCAATTGGGTGAGGCTCGCGGCATCCCAGCCGTCTTGGGGCGGTTTGGGTGCGAGGAAACCGATGTCTTCCTCTGCACCGAGGCGAATCAGCGCCTGCCCGAGGGCATTCCCGCCGCCCAGTAACATAAGGCGCATTCGCATAGATTGAGCAGGCCCGGTCAGTTTGGAACGATGGCTATTTAAGTATTTGCCAGAATCGTTGCATTTTGCGGGTTTGTAGCGCAACCGTCACGGATTAACTATCTTCGCGCCCGCCTCCGCAGGTTCATGCTCGAGGGGCACTCGCGCAGGCACCAGGACCTGCTGTGGATAAGTCTGCGCGAACTGCACCTCGTCACAGTTATCCACAAGCTTTTTCAGCCGTTGGTTAAACGCACGGCTTACCGCGTATTGCCCGCCCGACACGGTGCGGAACTGCGCCGTGAGCACCACGCCGTTGAGGTCCATCTTGTCGACGCCGAACACCTCCAGCGGCCCCTGCAGGTTGTATTTGAGGAACACGTCGTCACGGATCGACTGCCCCGCCTCGCGAATCAGCTCCACGGCCTTGTCCACATCGGTGTCATAGGTGAACTGCACCGAGAAGAACGCATAGGCAAATTGCCGCGACTGGTTGGTGACCGCCTTGATCTGCCCAAACGGCACCGAGTGCACAAAGCCTTTGCCGTCACGCAGGCGCAAGGTGCGAATGGTCAGGCCTTCGACGGTGCCAGCATGGCCGGAGTCGAGCACCACCCAGTCGCCGATGGACAAGGTGTCTTCGATGATGATGAACAAACCGGTGATCACGTCCTGCACCAATTGCTGCGAGCCAAAGCCGATGGCCAAGCCGACCACACCGGCACCCGCCAGCAGTGGCGCGACGTTGATCCCCAGGTTGGCCATGGTGGTGATCGCACAGATCACCACGAGGATGATCTTCACCGCGTTACGCACCAGCGGCAGGATGGTTTTTACCCGAGTGCTCGGTTGGCGGTTGGAGCGCTTGTTCACCGGCGGTTTCAGCGCTTCCTGGATCGCCGTGTCGAGCACCACCCAGAACAACCAGGTCATCAGCAGGATCAGGCCGATGCTGCTGAGGGAGTCGCTGATCGCCCGGCCCACCGAATTGCGCTGGGCAAACTCGAACAGCGACACACCCCAGATCCGCCCGAGAATCTCGATAAACGCGATGGCCATGACGATGCGCAGAATCGCGTGCAACAGGCTCAGGAAACGTTCCTTGTAGGCACTGCTGCGCTGGATCGCCACTTGGCTGCGGGACTTGAACAGGTGCTGCAGCACAGTGCTGAGGAACACCGTGCCGATCAGCAAAATGGTGGTAAACAGCGCGCAACGCAGGGCTTTCTGGTTATCGTCGCCGGCGCCGATCAGGTTGATTGCCGAGACCAGCACCATCAGCAGGATCGGCCAGTACCACAGCCCGGAAAACACCCGCAGCGACTGTTGCAACGCCGGGTGTTTGAGGCGTTGGGCCAACGGTCTATTACGTATCAGATGGGCTACCGGGCGGCGCAGGCGCACCACCAACACCCCAAAGATCACCGCCGCAAACAGCCCGGTAAACACCGCGATACTGCTGGTGATATTGCCACCCAGTTGACGGGCAATCTGCGGGCTGGTCAGCGCATCGCTCAGGGCGGCGAGGAAGCCAATCAGGAACAGCGGCTTGGGGCAGTAGTCGCGAATAATCTGTACCGCCGGACGCTTGTGGCCGACGTTGAACATGACGATGACGCACAACAGCATCGACGTGGAAAAGATACCGCTGCTGGTGGCGTAGGCAAAACACAGCGCCAGCGCACGCCCCACCGACGTCGCAAGAAAGTGACTGGCTGACAGCGTAAGCGGAAGGCAAATCAACGCAGGAATCGTGTAGGGCACCACGTAGCCAAGCACCGCCCGCAAGCGTTGGCGCTGCGCGACAAACCCGCCCCGGCTCAAGCGTTGCACAAGAAAGCGCCCTAGCAGGGTCAACACGGCAAAGGCGCCGATCCACACACCGGACAACAGCAGGAAGTCGCCAGCCACGCTCCATGGCGAGCGCTCGGAAGTCTGGTCGACCAGCCGCCCGACCTCATCCGCCGCCCGGTCGGCGCGCAAGCGCCAGGCATCGATGAGGTTCTGGTTGAGGTCGAGTTTGTCCTGCACATCGTCGATGCTGGAGCTAATGGCCCCGAGCAGGCCACCCTCTACCAACAACTCAGGTTTCGCGGCGGGTTCAGGTGCCGCTGCAGTCGCGGCTTGCAGTGCGCCGCTGCCGAATAACAGCAGCGCAGCCAGCAGTAATGCAGTCTTGAGATTGCGCAAAACACCGGGCTCCTTACAGAAGGGTCTGTAAGGAACTGACGGGTTTTAACTGCGATCGTTCACTTCAGGTCGACATTCAGGCTCGGCGCACCAAACGCCACCAACTGCGCGTTGGAACCGGCGAACCAGCCTTTCCAGAAGTCTTCCAACGCCTGGATAGTCTTGCCCGAGCGATAGGCCTGCTTGATGTCCTTGGTCACCAGCGCAGCCCCTACAACATACACCCGCGCGCCTTGCAGATCGGCGAACAAGCCCTTGTCTGCGACTCGTTTGAGTTCAGCGGCCGGCTGCAGGTCACGAATCCGGTGGTTGGCGTAGAAACTGCCGAAATCACTGTTTTCGAGCATGTCGGACACCAACAACACCACCCGTTCCTGCGCCGGTTGCTGGCCCAGGTCGTTGCCGATCTCACGCAGCGAATGAAAGATCTCGCTACGGGCGATGTCCTCGGAGGCTTCGCGCAACGTGGTCACGAACACCTTGCCCAAGGTCTTGTTGAAGAAACTGCGCTGCTCGGTCAGGCACGTATCGAAAGTACGCAGTGACTGCATGCCTACGTTATTGCGTACCTTGTCATCGATGCCCTGATTGAGCTCACCGGCGAAGCGCAGTTGCATGAACTGCCCGGGTACAAATGCCGAGAAACTGTACAGCCGCACCTTGTCGCCCGGCTGTACGAAGCGCTGCACCTGGGCCCAGGTGGCTTTCTGGATCACCTCGGGCATCGGGATCGTCTGGTCGATGATCACCGTCAGCTCTCTGCCACTGTGCGCCGGACGATACTCACCGACCTTGGCGTACGCGTAGCAGTCCGGGATGTCGTTGCGCTCACCGGCCACCGCCAACAACGGCGTCAACAGCAAAGCGCAGAAAAGCCGCGGGATATTCATTCAGGCACCTGTCGCGTCGAAGTCTTTGAGCAACTGCTGTTCAGCCCGCAGCGCCAGCACGTCTTCCAGTGCGTGGCCCTTGGCGCGGCTGATGGTCGCCAACTGCTCTTCGCTGAAGGCCGTGAGGTCCTTGCTGCGCAGGGCGTCGAGGTTGGCAGGCGCAGCGGCAGGTGCGGGGGCTTCAACCGGCGCGACGACAGGGGCAACCACCTCAGCCACAACCGGAGCCGCCGATGCAATTGGAGCAGCCGGTGCAGTGACGGGTTTGGCCGCCGCTTTCGGAGTACCCGGCATCGACTGCTTGCGCTCCAGGTACGTTTCGAAGTTGCGATTGTGCGCACTGGTCAACGCCGCCTGCTGCTGGGCATTGGTGGTCGAGCGACCGGCCAGTTTGAGCTGCAACTTGCTCAGTTTGTGATCGGCATGCGAAGCAATTTCCACGCGCTGGCTCTGCATCCAGTTTTCCAGGGCCTCGCCGCTGGAGAACTTGTGGGTGTGCTCCCAGGCCGTCTTGGATTCCACACCGGCAAAACCGAAGATCGACGCCAGCCAGATGCTGGTGATCTGAATCGCGATATAGATCACCGACAGGACGATGAAGGTAATCAGCGACGCTTTGCGAATCGCGTCCATCTTGTCTGTCAGGGTTTGTTTGTCGGCTTGATCGTTGATCGCCGCCGAATCGGCCGGCAATTCAAACGGGCTGGCAGACTCGTAGTTCTGCTGGGCAAACGCATGCGGACTGCCGACCATTTCGGTCTCGATGCTCTTGAGCTGCATGGTGCGGATGCCGAACGCGGCGATCGCAATGATCGCAATCCAGATACCGGTGGTGATCATCCAGCCACGGCTCGGCGTCACCGTGTGGTTGGTGTTGATGCGCGCCAGGATGCGGCTGTAATCCTTGCCGTCCTTGTCGCTGTCGGTGTCTTTGATGCCAATGCCCGGCAGTTCCTTGAGCTGGGACGGGCGATCTGCTTCCGGATCGTTTTCCCACCAGTGGCGCGCCTTGCTGATCAGGGCGTTTTTATGCACGGCGCGGCCAGTCACTTCGGCCAGGATCGCCGAGGCAACAGCCAGCAGGAAGGCGAACAACCACCCCATCCAGCTTTGGTCATTGGCCGACAGGTTCTGGTTGATGAACGGCACCAGCACGTAGGCAAAACCCACGGCCTCGAACATGATCAACATGAAGATCAGCGCAAACACCCAGAACGGCCGTTCGCGACGGCCGCGCTCACCGATGGTGCGCAGGTAGGATTCACTTTTGTTAAAGAAATCGACGTCTTTCGCGCCGATCTTTTCATAGCGCGAGTAGTACGCGTCGCACAGCTCGCTTTCCGATTTCGGCCAGCCGTGGGAATCAAGCATCAGGCTTTGCTTGGACAGACGCGCCACCTTGCCGATCAGCGGCACACCGTGCCACACGCGCATCACGAAGTAGCCCACTTTGTCCCAGTACGCCTGGATCAGGATGGCCGCCAGCAGCGTGGAAATCACCAGCCCGGTGATCAACTTGTTGGCCCAGAGCAGGGCCGTCAGCGCATTGAAGCTGAACTCTTCCATGGTGTATTTCCTTGAGTCTTACGCGCGAATCGGCACGAAACGGGTGGTGAAAGCTTCACGAGTACGGGAGTAGAACAACGCACCGTCCGTGGCTTCGGAATTTTTCTTGCTGAACACGACGTCGATGCACGACACCGGCGCCTTGGGGTCTTGGGTGAAGACCCGATACAGCACCAAGTCCTCACCTTCATAGGTGTTGGCCACGGCTTTGCTTTTGATCGACTTGCGATTGCCCTGGTCGTAGCCCTTGACCACTTCGATGAAGGGTTGGCGGTCGACGCTCGCGCCGTCGCGCAGGATCGAGACCGGAGACAACGTCACCAGATGGCCATTGACCAGGTTGGCCCACACGCGGTTGTTGTAGCCCGGCAAGTATTCGGTGGTGGTTTGGGTATCGAGCGCCTGGCCGCTGGCGAGGTTGAACACCTTGCCGCTTTCACGCGGACGGTCCGCTTCACAACTGCTGGACGGCAAGTCGCTGGCTTGTGCACTGGAGACCAGGGCAAACCCGGCCTTTTTCGGCGCAATGGCTTGGCCCATCGTCCAGCGGGTGTCGCTGGCCGGCTGGCCGCCGAAATCCACCAGGGCGGTGCCTGGGTCGGCAGGCTTGCTCTCGACGCCAGGCTTGGCCGCAGTGGCAGGTTTGCTCTTGGCAGTGCTGGTCCCGGTACGCGCAGGCTCGGTCGAGGTGCCGTGTGCCAGGTACTTGGTGTTGTTCTGTTCGGCATTGACGCGCTTGACCAGCATAGTGCGGTCGGTCACCTCGACGATTTCCACCCGACGGTTCTTGCCCCGCTGCTGGGTGTCGCTGTTATCGGCGATCGGACGCGAAGCCCCCGCGCCTTGAAAGAACATGCGCTGCGGGGCAACGCCCTGCTCGGCCAGGATCGATGCCACGGCACGGGCACGTTGTTCGGACAGACGCTGGTTGGTGGCCGCGCTGCCGGTGGCGTCGGTGTGTCCCACCACTAGGATCGCGGCCTGGGAATTCTGCCCCGGCTTGGGTGCAAAGGCGGCCGCCAGCTTGCGCACTTGGCGCTGGCCATCGGCGCTCAATTGCGCGCTGCCGGTGGCGAACATGCCTTCGTCCTGAACTTGCGCGACGATGCCCGCGTCAGTCGGTGCCGGCGCACGTGCATTACCGGTGGCCACTTCCTGGCTTTGCAAGGTTTGCACCTGAATATTCAGGTTCTCTTCCTTGGCCACACGCTCCAGTTCCTGCAAGCGGTTCTGCCACAAGTTGCCGGCCACACACCCCGCGGCGGCGCCCACACCGCCACCGACGACGGCCTTTTTGGCATCGCCGGTGATGGCATACGTCAAGCCAGCGCCCAGAATGGCGCCACCGGCACAGCCAATGGCGGTTCCGTAGTTTTTGCCCGCATCGTTAAGCGTCGCGCAGCCACTCAGGGCGATTGCGCCGGCAAGCAGGCTGATTTTTCGGGTAAGGGAAGTATTCACGTGGTGGGTTCCGGCCTTTATAAAAGAGCCGCCGACCCCACTGCCGACACAAGAAAAGTGTCAGCGGCATCATCCATGAACAGGCCCTGAAAAATCATTTGATTGAGAACAGATCGCGCGGAATTGGATCACGTCAGTGATGTCATTTCAATACCACTTGTAACTCTTTATTGCCTTTAGCCGGCGCTCTCGGACCCGAGAACCGTCTGTAGGACGCTGGAAACTTTCCGTCAAAAATCACAGTCAGCCATAAACGGGGGTCATCCCCCACCCTCTTGAAAGGAGTCACCATGGCTGCGATTCCCGACTGGGTGCCCATCGCCCCCAGCGTCGCCATCACTCGCTTCACGGTGCTGACGGTCAATATCCACAAGGGTTTCACCGCCCTGAATCGGCGTTTCATCCTGCCCGAGCTGCGTGAAGCGGTGCGCAGTGTGGGCGCCGACATGGTGTTTTTGCAGGAAATCCACGGCACCCATGAGCGCCATCCCCAGCGCTACAGCGACTGGCCGAACATGCCGCAGTACGAATTTCTCGCCGACAGCATCTGGCCGCAGTTCGCCTATGGGCGTAACGCGGTCTATCCCCACGGCGACCACGGCAACGCGTTGCTGTCGAAATTCCAGATCGTACGCTACGACAATCTCGACATCTCCCAAAGCGGTCACGAAAGCCGTGGCCTGCTGCATTGCGTACTGCGCCTGCCGGGCAGCGGGCAGGAAGTGCATGCCATCTGCATTCACCTGGGTTTGCGCGAGGTGCACCGCCAACAGCAATTGCGCTTGCTTGAACAGCGTATCCGCGAGATTCCGGCCGATGCGCCCTTGGTGGTCGCCGGCGATTTCAACGACTGGCGCCAACGCGCCGACCTGAGTCAAAGCGGTCTCAGGGAAGTGTTCGTCGAAACCGCTGGCAAACCCGCGCGAACCTTCCCCGCGCGGTTGCCGTTGCTGCCGCTGGACCGCATTTATGTGCGCAACCTGAAGGTGCACAACCCACGCGTGCTGACTACTCGGCCGTGGTCCCACCTCTCGGATCATGTGCCGCTGTCAGTGGAGGTCGAGCTATGAACATCGCCGTAGAGCACATCGCCACCGACCAGCCACCGGATGACGCCAAGGCCCGTGACCTGGATTACGGCTGGCAGAGCGGAAACCAGATCGAGTTGCTGGAGAATGGCGAAGCGTATTTCCCGCGTGTGTTCGATGCGCTGCGCGTGGCACAGCGCGAGATTCTGCTGGAGACCTTTATCCTCTTCGAAGACAAGGTTGGGCACGCACTGCAGCGCATTTTGATCGAGGCCGCACAACGTGGCGTGAACGTGGTCGTCAGCCTGGATGGTTTTGGGTGCGGAGAGCTGAGCCCCTCGTTTCTCGGCGAGCTGGCGCAGGCGGGGGTCACGGTGCAGATGTTTGATCCGGCATCCAAGACCCTGGGGGTTCGTACCAACTGGTTTCGCCGCCTGCACCGCAAGATTGTGGTGGTGGATGCCACGGTGGCGTTTATCGGCGGGATCAATTTTTCTGCCGATCACCTCGGGGATTTCGGCCCCGAAGCCAAACAGGATTATGCGGTACAGGTGACGGGCCCGGCGGTGGCCGACCTGCACCATTTCGCCTTGGCGCAAAGCGGTCGCCAGGTGCGCACGCGGCGTGGTTGGCGACGACGCCAGCAGCGCCCGCCATTGTGGTCGACCGACAACGCCGATGGCCTCGTGCGACTGATCTACCGCGACAACGTGCAGCACCGCGATGACATCGAAGAGGCGTATATCCACGCGCTGAGCAAAGCGCAAAAACGCGTGGTGATCGCCAACGCCTACTTCTTCCCCGGCTACCGACTGCTGCGGGAAATTCGCAACGCCGCGCGCCGTGGGGTACACGTGCAACTGATCATGCAAGGTCAACCGGACGTGCTGCTGGCCAAGCTTGCGGCGCGCATGCTGTATGACTATCTGCTCAAGGACGGCGTGGTGATCCACGAATATTGCCAGCGCCCGCTGCACGGCAAGGTCGCCCTGGTGGACGACGAGTGGAGCACCGTGGGGTCGAGTAACCTGGACCCTTTGAGCCTGTCGTTGAACCTGGAAGCCAATGTGTTGATTCGCGACCGGGCGTTCAACCAGCAGCTCTACGAGCGCCTGGACATCCTCGCCAACACCCACTGCCAGACCATGCCGGAAAACCGCACGCCGCGCTTGTGGCTGTGGCGACTGACCGTGGGTTTCCTGGTGTTTCATGTGATGCGCCATTTCCCTGCGCTGACCGGTTGGCTGCCCGCCCACAAGCCGCGCTTGAAGCCTTTCGAGAGCCAGGCCCATGACCTCTGAAACCCGCTTCCAGCGTTGGAAGAAACCGCTGACCATCGTGTTCTTCCTGGCGTTGATCGTACTGTTCACTCTGCTCGCCCGGCGTATCGACTGGAGTGAGGTGGTGCAGACGCTTGGCGATTTCAAAGTGCGCACGTTGCTGATCGCGGGCGCAGTGACGTTGTGCAGTTTTCTTGTCTACGCCAGCTTCGATTTGATCGGCCGCACCTACATCCGCCAGGACCTGGGATGGAAGCAGATCCTGCCGGTGGGGATCATCAGTTATGCGTTCAACCTCAACCTGAGTGCGTGGGTGGGCGGCATCGCCATGCGCTATCGGTTGTACTCACGGCTGGGGGTAAGCACCGGCAATATCGCCAAGATCCTCGGCCTGAGCCTGGCCACCAATTGGTTCGGCTACATGGCATTGGCGGGGGTGATTTTCAGCAGCGGCCTGGTGACGATGCCGCCGGGCTGGAAAGTCAGCAGCAGCGCCTTGCAGGGCATCGGCGCGTTGCTGGTGATGGTTAGCCTGGGTTACCTGGCCGCCTGCCAATTTTCGAAAAAACGCGCCTGGTCGATTCGCGGCATCGAGATCAACTTGCCGTCGTTGCGCATGGCGTGTTTGCAGTTGGCGCTGGGCGCATTGAACTGGTCGCTGATGGCCGCGGTGATCTTCACCCTGCTGCCGGCCAAGCTGGACTATCCGCTGGTGCTGGGGGTGCTGTTGATCAGCGCGATTGCCGGGGTGGTCACTCATATCCCTGCCGGGCTTGGGGTGCTTGAAGCCGTGTTTATTGGACTGTTGCAGCATGAGGCATCGCGCGGCAGCTTACTGGCGGGGTTGATTGCCTATCGAGCGATCTACTTTATTTTGCCGCTGCTGATTGCGCTGGTGATGTACCTCGCAGTGGAGGCGAAAGCCAAGGCGTTGCGGGTTAAGAAGGCACCGGCTTAAGGCTGTGTTGACTGGTTAAGCGCCTTCGCGAGCAAGCCCGCTCCCACATTTGGAATGCATTTCAAATGTGGGAGCGGGCTTGCTCGCGAAGACGGCTTAAAGGGCACCCAGATTATTGGGACTGAATGATGCTCAACCGTTCACCCACCACCATCTCGGTAATCCAATCCACAAGGATTGAGGTATAGGCCTGCTGTGAAACGGGGTCGCTCAATGAATGGTCAGCACCATCGATGATGCGGTGAGTCAGCGAATGCGTCTGCTGACACGCGGCGCGGTAGCTCATGATGGTGGCGTGTGGCACGTGATCGTCGGTTTCCGATTCAACGATCAATACATCCCCGGTGAATTTCGCACACGCATGCAGTGCGCGGTTGGTCTCGGCGTGAACCAGGGTGCTGCGGTATTCCATCAAGTCGACCTTATCCAGATCGCGCTTGGGCTTGAGCCATTCCTGGTCGCGGTACAGCGCTGGCACCCGCAGCGCGAGCCAGCGCACCGGGCGCAGTGAAGTGAGGATCGCCGCCAGATAACCGCCGTAGCTAGTGCCGACTACCGCAACCGCCGAGGTGTCGATGGCCGGGTGAGACAACAGCCGATCGTAGGCCGCCAGCAGATCACGCAAGTTGTCTTCACGGGTGACGCGGGACAGTGGAATTCCGTTGCCTGCGTGCCCGCGAAGGTCGAAGGTCAGGCACACGCAACCCAGACCGGCAATACCTTTGGCGCGTTCAAGGTCACGCTCCTGGCTCCCGCCCCAACCGTGCACGAACAACACCCCCGGCACTTTGGATTTTGGGCTGAGGAAGGTGCCACTCATCTGTTCGTCGTCGATATCGATCGCAATGCTTTCGCTTCTAGCCGTCATAAGAGTTGACCGTCACGTACTTGAGAAGAAAGTCGCTGTTTTCCGCTGGCCCCCGGTATACCTCGATGGCGTCGGCAGGCAGTGCCTGGTCGACGTAGGTTTCCACCGAAGACACGCGGATCGCTTGCAGGCCAGGGTTATTGATAAAACTTTGCAGCGCCGCGACTTCCGCGCTGCTGGCGCCGCCCATGCGCCAGGACTGTTCGAGTACACCGCTACGGCGTTGGCCTTTGCTATCCAGGCCTTGGGCGATGTCGTAGTTGCGTCGTGAGGCGTAGAAACCGGGGTAGGCTTCGTCGGCGGCAGCGTCAAAGACTTGGGCTTGTTGAATGGCTTGGCGCACGTCATCGGACAAGTTGAGCTTGAGCAAGTCCTCGTAGTAACCGGGTACCACCAGCAAATTGGAACCCCCGTAGACCTCTTCCCCCTGTGCGTCCTGCGTCAGGTATTGTTCGCCGCAATAGCTGATCACATGATCGCCGATGAAACTTTGGCCGACACTGTGAGTAACCACGTCATGCAGATCTTGCTCCAGCACCACGCCCTCGTTGAACAGACTCGCAGCGTTGGGACGCGCCAGTAGCGCGTCGAATTCATCGAGGCTGAGGATCACTTCCTGACCGCGCCCCGCGCAGGCGTGCACGGGCTTTAGACGGATGGGGCCGTTTTCGAGCAAGCGCATAGCAGCCGGCCGCGCATCCTCCAGCGCGAACACGGTCAGGCCATCCAACACGACGTTTCGAACACGCTTGCAGAACACCGGCGACCATCCTTCAGGAGCGCTCGCCTCTGGGCTGAGTAGCTCGTGACTGATGGCTTTGGTCGCGATGAAATCGTGATCGACGTAACCGCCCCACAGGTCGTCCGGACCCTGGATATGAAACGCGCGTGCCTGGGCGGGCCCGACCAAGGTTTGCGTAGGCAAAAGGTACAGCTCACGCCCCGCGTGCAGATCAGCGTCGTAGCGACCAGCGAACTTGAGTCCCAGGATCTGCGCCAGCCAGCGCGCCAGGGCGCGATTGGTTTCCGTCTCGTGCAGCGGTGCGGTGTCGCGCATGGAGTGGGCAACCACGCGTTTCTTGCCTTGAGTCGGGGTCATGCATCCCCCTTTAGCATCATGCTATGTGTGTAGGGCAACGATTGCAGGGATCAGGCCAAGACGCGGGAGGTAGCAATCACAGTTAAAGTCAGGTGGTTATGGAATAAACGGTGGCAGTTGGCCTGTTTTATTCTGCACGACACCGCCGTTGGTCGGCTGTGTTCTGCACGATTCAAACGCCAAATCGACTGCGGTAATCACTCGGCGCCAGCCCCGTGATTTTCTTGAAGGTCGCGCGGAAGGCACTGGGGTCCTGATAGCCCACGGTCCAGGCAATATGGTCGATGGTGCCGTTGGTGAATTCGAGCATCTGCCGGGCCTTTCCTACCCTCAAGTGCTGGCAGTATTCGGTCGGTTTCAAACCCGTGGCATTACGGAAGCGTCGTAGGAAGGTGCGCTCTTCCAGTCCTGCCTCCTGGGCCATCGCGGCAACCGAAACATCCACCGCGCCGCTGGCCTGTAGCCAGTGCTGAACCTTGAGAATCGCGGCGTCTCCGTGCCCGAGAATCGGCGCAAAGTTGCTGCCGCACTGGCTGGCACTGTCGCTGTGTTCGATCACCAGGAAACGCGCGGTGCCGGCAGCGATGCTGGGGCCCATCAAGCGATCCACCAGGCGCAGGCCCAATTCGGACCAGGCCATGAGGCCGGCGGTGGTAATCAGGTCGCCATCATCCACAATGGGTTTATCCGCCTCCAACCTTACGGCCGGGTAGCGCGTGGCAAAGGACTTGGCGGAGGACCAATGCGTGGTCGCGCTGCGCCCGTCCAACAAGCCGCTGCGCGCCAGCATGATCGAGCCGATGCACACGCCGCCCAGTACCGTGCCCGCCGCGTGCTGTAGGCGAATCCATTCCAGCAGCGCGGGGGGCGCTTGTTCTTCGGTGAACTCGCCAATCGAGGGAGGCACTAACACCGCCATCATCGATTGATCGGGCCCGGGGTGGCTGTCAAACACGCGCGCAGGTTGGCCAGTGGCGTCCACCTGCCAATGACTGACGCGCAGCAGTGGCAGTTGTGCTGATTGATGCTCGGCGGCGATTCGGTTGGCCACGCCAAACAAGTCGGTCAAGCCATGCACGGCGGCCAATTGCGCCCCCTGGTAAATCAACACGCCCAACTCAACGACGGCCATTGTCAGTTTTCCCCCTGTTATTGTCGGTGCAGCCAATCCCCGGTGCAGGCGCCAGCTAAGATACTGGCCCCCATCAACCCATCACGAGGCAATACACATGGCCAAGCAAGCGCTCATCCTAATCGATATCCAGAACGACTACTTCCCCCAGGGCAAGTGGCCACTCGACGGCGTGGAAGCCGCAGCCGACAAGGCTGCCAAGGTGCTGCAAGCGTTTCGCCAGACCGGGGATGCGGTCATTCATGTGCGCCACGAATTTACGTCCGACGATGCGCCGTTCTTCACCCCAGGCTCCGCCGGTGCGCATCTGCACAGCAAGGTGTTGAATGAGGGCAGCGAGCCGGTGGTACTTAAACACTTCGTGAATGCGTTTCGCGAAACCAACCTGCGTGCCCTGCTGGAACAACGCAGCATCACCGAATTGGTGGTGGTCGGCAGCATGAGCCACATGTGTATCGATGGCGTGGTGCGGGCGGCGGCAGACCTGGGCTACAAGGTCACGGTGATCCATGACGCGTGCGCCACTCGGGATCTGGAGTTCAACGGGCAGGTGATTCCAGCGGCGCAGGTACACGGGGCGTATATGGCATCGCTGGCGTTCGGGTATGCGGGCGTGGTGTCGGCGGACGAATATTTGAAGGCACAAGCGGCGGCATGACCGCCACTTGAGCGCCCGTGTTTAGCGAGTCGCGATGATGAACAGCCGCGGGAAGGGCAGCAACACGGTGCCATCAGCCAGGGCTGGGTAGGCCTGGCTGATCCGCGCGTGGTACTCCTGTAGGAAGTCGGCCTTTTCGCTGTCGGTCAACGGTGCAAGAAACGGCCTAAGGGCCGATGCCTTGAACCACTCCACCACCGCAGCGTGATCCGCCAGCGGGTGCAGGTACGTGGTACGCCACACGTCGACGGTGCTGCAGTGCTTGCTCAGCAACTCGTAGTAGTAGCTGGCGGTGTGGCGTTCATTGTGTTTGACGGCGCCGATCTTGGCAGCCCATGGACCGTCGGCCGCGACTTCGCGGGCAAGCCGGTGCGCGGGCTCGTCAAGGTTGTCTGGGGTTTGCACCGCCAGCGTGCCGCCCGGCGTCAGTTGATTGACCAGGTGCGGGTAAAGCGTGGCGTGATTCGGCAGCCATTGCAGGGACGCATTGGCGAGGATCACATCGAACGGCTGCGCGGGGTTCCAGGCGCCGATGTCCGCCAATTCGAAACTCAGCGCTGGCAGGCGTTTACGCGCGTCGACCAACATGTCATCGGAGCTGTCCATGCCGATCACGTGCGCCTGCGGGAAGCGTTCGGCGAGTACTTCGGTGGAGTTGCCGGGGCCACATCCCAGGTCGACAGCGGTGTGCACCTCGGTATTCGGGATGGCCGCGACCAGGTCACGGACGGGACGAGTGCGTTGTTGTTCAAACATCGTGTATTGCTTGGCTGACCAGGTCATCACCGCTTTCCTTCTTTTTTAGAGGTTGGCTACAGCCTAAATCTTGTTACCCATGAGAACAAATGCCAGGATTGGCCACCTCCCATACTAGGAAAGTATGCCAATGCTGGAAATTCGCCAGCTCAAAGCCTTCGTTGCCATCGCAGAGGAAGGCTATATCACCCGCGCAGCTGAGCGGCTTGGAATGCAACAACCACCGTTGACGCGGATGCTGCAAAGCCTGGAAGCCGAACTCGGCGTTGCACTGATGGAACGCTTGCCCCGAGGCGTACGTCCGACCACCGCCGGGCAGGCTTTGCTGGAAGAAGCGCGGGGCATTCTCGCCCAGGTGGATAGCGTCGCCGACGTAGTGCGCCGCGCAGCTCGGGGAGAGCGCGGGCGGCTGGCAATCGGCTTTACCAGTTCTGCCGCGCTGCATCCGTTTGTCCCTAGCGTGTTACGGCTATTTCGCGAGACCTTTGTCGGCGTGACGGTGGTGCTGGAGGAAGCCGGTACCGGCGAACTGCTGGACGCCTTGGTGCACGAGAAGCTCGACGCGGCGTTTATCCGCTCGCCGCTCAGCGGAACGCAGTCATTGCAGGACGAACCCATTCTGGTGGAGCCGATGTTGCTGGCACTGCCGACCGATCATCCGCTCGCACTCGACTCAGGCTCGCCCCTGCCCCTCGCGGCCTTAGCCACTGAAGCCTTCGTGCTTTATCGCCGTCGCGTGGGCCTGGGGTTGTATGACGCAATTCTGGTGGCGTGCCGCGAAGCGGGGTTCAGTCCGCAAGTGGTGCAGGAAGCGCCCCGCATGACAGCAACCTTGAGCCTGGTGGCCGCGGGCCTTGGCGTGTCCATCGTACCGGCGTCCATGCAACGGCTGCGCGGAGACGGCATCGTCTACCGCGAACTCAGCGAGTGCCAAAGCCTGGTGGCGCCACTGCACCTGGCAACGCGAATCGACGACGGCTCGGCGGTGCTGCGCAGGTTCAAGGAGATGGTGGTGACGGCAGCGTCGACAGACGCCTGATCACGGGTAATAAAAAACCCCCGAGGCGTGGGCCATCGGGGGTTTGCTCGTTCCAGGCCTTGGACCTTAGAACGGGATATCGTCATCAAAGCTGTCGAAATCCGGAGCCGGTTGCGGAGCGGCCTGTTGTGGCGCTGGACGCGACTCACGCTGTGGCTGCTGGCTTGGCTGTGGGCGGGACTGCTGTGGACGCGGCGCCGAGTTGGACATGCCGCCCTGGCCTTGTTGGTCGCCCTGTGGACGGCCGCCCAGCAGTTGCATGGTGCCTTGCATGTCGACCACGATTTCGGTGGTGTAACGCTTGATGCCGTCTTTTTCCCACTCACGGGTTTGCAGCTTGCCTTCGATGTACACCTGCGAACCTTTGCGCAGGTACTCACCGGCGATCTCTGCAACCTTGCCGAACATCGACACACGGTGCCATTCGGTTTTCTCGACCTTCTGGCCAGTCTGCTTGTCGGTCCACTGCTCGCTGGTCGCCAGACTCAGGTTGGTCACGGCGTTACCGTTAGGCAAGTAGCGAACTTCGGGATCCTGGCCGCATGTACCGACCAATATGACTTTGTTAACCCCACGGGCCATAACGTTCTCCTAGGCTGGGCGCGCTGTCGGCACTGGGTTGACCAGTTGCTCGAGCGTCGCGCGATCCAATAATTCGGTGTCCAATTTGATGTAGATGGCGGCTTCTTCAGCGACAACCACGGCATCGGTAACCCCAATAACGGCCTTAAGGCGCTCGACCAGACCGGCTTCGCGGATCGCTTCAGGCGATAACGGCAAACGCAGGCTCGTTACATAGGGAGGTTCGCGCATGGTAACAGCAAAGGCTAGCCAGAGGGCAGCCAGACCTGCGCATCCCAGGAAGACAACCGACAAACCGCCATGCTGGAACATCCAGCCACCCATGATGCCGCCCAGTGCAGAACCCAGGAATTGGCTGGTGGAATACACCCCCATCGCCGTTCCCTTGCCACCGGCCGGTGAAACTTTACTGATCAGCGAAGGCAGCGAAGCCTCAAGCAAATTGAATGCAGTGAAGAACACCACCGTACCTATTACCAGCGCCCGCAGGCTGTCGCCGAACTGCCAGAAGAATAGCTCAGTGAGCATCAGCGTCGCGACGGCGCCCAACAGAACTCGTTTCATTTTGCGTTTCTTTTCGCCGTAGATGATGAACGGGATCATGGCGAAGAACGAAATCAACAAGGCAGTGAGGTAGACCCACCAGTGCTGCTCCTTGGGCAGGCCGGCTTTTTCAACCAGCGCCAAGGGCAAGGCGACGAAGCTGCACATCAGCATTGCGTGCAACACAAAGATACCTAAATCCAGGCGCAGCAGGTCGGGGTGCTTGAGCGTCGGCAACAATGCCTTGCGCGCAACGCCGGACTCACGGTGCTGCAGCGTGCCGGTGGAGCGCGGCACCATAAAGGCGACGATCACAATGCCGAACAGCGCCATGCCGCCGGTGGCCAGGAACAAACCATGCAGGCCGAATGCACGAGTCAGGAGCGGCCCGACCACCATCGCCACCGCAAACGACAACCCGATGGTCATGCCGATCATGGCCATGGCCTTGGTGCGGTGCTGTTCACGGGTGAGGTCCGACAGCAACGCCATGACGGCGGCGGAAATCGCACCGGCGCCCTGCAGGACGCGACCGGCAATCACGCCCCAGATCGAATCCGATTGAGCCGCGAGCACACTCCCCAGCGCAAATACGATCAGCCCGAGGTAAATCACCGGGCGGCGGCCAATACGGTCGGAGATGATCCCGAACGGAATCTGGAATAGCGCCTGGGTCAGGCCATAGGCGCCAATGGCCAGGCCGATCAACGCGGGGGTTGCGCCTGCGAGGTCCATCCCATAGGTCGCCAGTACCGGCAACACCATGAACATGCCAAGCATACGGAAGGCGAACACCAGGGCCAGACCGCTTGCCGCTCGGGTCTCGCCGCTACTCATGCGTTCGCTGTGGGGATCGTGCATGGAAAAACCTCGTGTGAACCGGCGGCGATTCTACCAGTCCCATCGATTGAGAGGGTATATGCGGCGCTTTGCCGCGCAGCTTTCATGTAAGGCTGCACCCGGCACTTTGACAGTGTATATTCATCCAGTCTTTAGCCGTATACTCCTGCATTATTTACGCCCGCCGTGCGAGGCCATCTTGGACAAGATCCTGATTCGTGGGGCTAGAACCCACAACCTGAAGAACATCGACCTGACCCTGCCCCGGGACAAGCTGATCGTCATCACCGGCTTGTCCGGGTCCGGCAAATCGTCCCTGGCGTTCGACACGCTGTACGCCGAAGGCCAGCGTCGCTATGTGGAGTCGCTGTCGGCCTATGCCCGCCAGTTCCTGTCGATGATGGAAAAGCCCGACGTCGACACCATCGAAGGCCTGTCGCCGGCTATCTCCATCGAGCAGAAGTCGACCTCCCATAACCCACGTTCCACCGTGGGTACCATCACCGAGATCTACGACTACCTGCGCTTGCTGTATGCGCGCGTGGGTATTCCGCGTTGCCCGGACCACGATATTCCGCTGGAAGCCCAGACCGTCAGCCAGATGGTCGACCTGGTGCTGGCCCAGCCGGAAGGTGCCAAGTTGATGCTACTGGCGCCGGTGATTCGCGAGCGCAAGGGTGAACACCTTTCCGTCTTTGAAGAGCTGCGTGCGCAAGGTTTTGTGCGCGCGCGCATCAACGGCAAGCTGTATGAGCTGGATGAGGCGCCGAAACTCGACAAGCAGAAGAAGCACACGATTGACGTGGTGGTCGACCGCTTCAAGGTGCGGGCAGACCTGCAACAGCGCCTGGCGGAATCTTTCGAGACTGCTTTGAAGTTGGCGGACGGTATCGCGCTGGTAGCACCGATGGATGACGAGCCCGGGGAAGAAATCATCTTCTCGGCGCGCTTCGCCTGCCCCATCTGCGGCCATGCCATCAGCGAACTGGAACCCAAGCTGTTTTCCTTTAACAACCCGGCCGGTGCTTGCCCGACCTGCGATGGCCTGGGGGTTAAACAGTTCTTCGACGTCAAGCGGCTGGTCAATGGCGAGCTGACATTGGCGGAGGGGGCGATACGCGGCTGGGACAGGCGCAACGTCTATTACTTCCAGATGCTGGGATCATTGGCTTCCCACTATAAGTTCAGCCTCGAAGTACCGTTCAACCAGCTACCGGCGGATCAGCAAAAAGTCATCCTCCACGGCAGCGGCTCGCAAAACGTCGACTTCAAATACCTGAACGACCGTGGCGATATCGTTAAACGCTCACACCCATTCGAAGGCATCGTGCCGAACCTGGAGCGTCGCTATCGCGAAACCGAATCGGCGAGCGTGCGCGAAGAGTTGGCAAAATTCCTCAGCACTCAACCGTGCCCAGATTGCCGGGGCACTCGCCTGCGTCGTGAGGCGCGGCATGTGTGGGTTGGCGAGAAGACTCTGCCGGCAGTGACCAACCTGCCGATTGGTGATGCGTGCGAGTACTTTGGCGTACTCAAGCTCACCGGGCGTCGCGGAGAAATCGCTGACAAGATCCTCAAGGAAATTCGCGAGCGGCTGCAGTTCCTGGTTAACGTCGGCCTGGACTACCTGTCGCTGGATCGAAGCGCGGACACATTGTCTGGCGGGGAGGCGCAGCGTATTCGCTTGGCCAGCCAGATTGGTGCCGGTCTTGTGGGCGTGTTGTACATCCTCGATGAGCCATCGATTGGTTTGCACCAGCGGGACAACGATCGCTTGCTGGGTACGCTGAAACACCTGCGGGATATCGGCAACACCGTGATCGTGGTCGAGCATGACGAAGACGCGATTCGCCTGGCGGATTACGTCGTCGATATCGGACCGGGTGCGGGTGTGCATGGAGGGCATATTGTTGCCGAGGGCACGCCGGCAGAAGTCATGGCGCATCCAGACTCCCTGACCGGCAAGTACCTGTCCGGTCGCGTGAAAATCGAGGTGCCGGCCAAGCGTACACCGCGCAACAAGAAGCTGGCACTGCACCTCAAGGGTGCGCGTGGCAACAACTTGCGCAATGTCGATTTGGAAATCCCGCTGGGCCTGCTCACTTGCGTGACCGGTGTTTCCGGCTCAGGCAAGTCCACACTGATCAACAACACGCTGTTCCCATTGAGTGCCACCGCCTTGAACGGCGCGACCACCCTGGAAGCTGCGGCGCACGACAGCATCAAGGGCCTGGAGCATCTGGACAAAGTGGTCGATATCGACCAAAGCCCGATTGGCCGCACACCGCGCTCCAACCCGGCGACATATACCGGACTGTTCACCCCCATCCGCGAACTGTTCGCTGGCGTGCCGGAGTCCCGCTCGCGGGGCTACGGACCGGGCCGGTTCTCGTTCAACGTCAAGGGCGGTCGCTGCGAAGCATGCCAGGGCGACGGTTTGATCAAGGTCGAGATGCACTTCCTGCCGGACATCTACGTGCCGTGCGATGTGTGCAAGAGCAAGCGCTATAACCGCGAAACCCTGGAGATCAAGTACAAGGGCAAGAGCATCCACGAAACACTGGAGATGACCATCGAGGAAGCGCGGGTGTTCTTCGACGCGGTTCCGGCGCTGGCGCGCAAGCTGCAAACGTTGATGGATGTGGGCCTGTCTTATATCAAGTTGGGGCAATCGGCGACCACGCTCTCCGGCGGTGAAGCACAACGGGTGAAGTTGTCGCGTGAGCTGTCCAAGCGCGATACTGGCAAGACCCTGTATATCCTCGACGAGCCAACGACCGGCCTGCACTTCGCGGATATCCAGCAACTGCTGGACGTGTTGCACCGACTACGTGACCACGGCAACACCGTGGTGGTGATCGAGCACAACCTGGACGTGATCAAGACCGCCGATTGGCTGGTGGACCTGGGACCTGAAGGGGGTTCCAAAGGTGGCCAGATCATCGCGGTGGGAACGCCGGAGCAGGTCTCCGAAATGCCGCAGTCCCATACCGGTTACTACTTGAAACCGTTGTTGGAACGCGACCGGGCCTGAGTTATCGGGCCCAATAAAAAGCCCCTGTCACCTTCCAGTGACAGGGGCTTTTTCGTGACCGGGAATCAGAACTGCGATTGCAGGTAATTCTCCAGACCCACCAGCTTGATCAGGCCTAGCTGCTTTTCCAGCCAGTAGGTGTGATCTTCTTCAGTGTCGTTCAACTGCACACGCAGGATCTCGCGGGTGACATAGTCATTGTGCTTCTCACAGAGCTCGATGCCCTTGCAGAGCGCAGCACGGACCTTGTATTCCAACCGCAAGTCGCTGGCGAGCATCTCAGGCACCGTGGTGCCGGTGTCCAGGTCGTCAGGACGCATACGTGGCGTGCCTTCGAGCATCAGGATACGGCGCATCAGTGCGTCAGCGTGCTGTGCCTCTTCTTCCATTTCATGATTGATACGCTCGTAGAGCTCAGTAAAGCCCCAGTCTTCGTACATGCGCGAATGGATGAAATATTGGTCACGAGCTGCCAGTTCGCCCGTCAGCAACGTGTTGAGGTAATCGATTACGTCGGGGTGACCTTGCATCGCCCTACATCTCCCTGCTTGAAAGTCTTAGTTTGAACCATGATGACTCGGAGGTCACGGGATCGACGGCAGAAAAGTGAAGATTTTCTGAGAAAAGTAGCTGAAATAACGCAAAAACCGCCCAAATGAGGGCGGTTCTGCTTATCGTTTAGAGTCAGTTAAGCGATACACCCAGTGCCTTTGCGATTGCTTCTCCATAAGCCGGGTCTGCCTTGTAGAAGTGTGCCAACTGGCGCTGAACCACGTCGCTGGTAACACCTGACATGGCACCTGCGATGTTGTTGGTGAGCAACGCTTTCTGCTCATCATTCATCAAGCGGAACAGTGCACCCGCGTGGCTGTAGTAGTCGGTGTCTTCGCGATGATCGTAGCGATCGGCGGCGCCGCTGAGAGCCAGAGCCGGTTCTGCGTACTGTGGCGCCTGCTTCGGCGCATCGGCGTAGCTGTTTGGCTCGTAGTTGGGCGCTGCACCACCGTTGCTACCGAATGCCATCGAACCGTCGCGCTGATAGCTGTGCACTGGGCTACGAGGGGCATTCACCGGCAATTGCTGGTGGTTGGTGCCGACGCGGTAGCGGTGCGCATCTGCGTAGGCAAACACACGACCCTGCAGCATGCGGTCTGGCGACAGGCCAACGCCTGGGACCATGTTGCTTGGGCCGAATGCGGCTTGTTCGACTTCAGCGAAGTAGTTCTGTGGATTGCGGTTGAGTTCCAACTCGCCAACCTCAATCAACGGGAATTCCTTCTGCGACCAAGTCTTGGTCACGTCGAACGGATTCTCGTAGTGAGCATTAGCCTGGGCCTCCGTCATGATCTGGATGCAGACACGCCATTTCGGGAAATCACCGCGCTCGATGGCCCCAAACAGATCGCGCTGCGCGTAATCCGGATCGGTACCTGCCAGGCGTGCTGCCTCAGCCGGCGCCAAGTTCTTGATGCCTTGTTTGGTCTTGTAGTGCCACTTTACCCAGTGACGCTCGCCCTTGGCGTTGATCAGGCTGTAGGTGTGGCTGCCGAAGCCGTGCATGTGACGGTAACCATCAGGGATGCCACGGTCCGAAAACAGGATCGTGACCTGGTGCAGCGCCTCTGGAGAGTGCGACCAGAAGTCCCACATCATCTGCGCGCTTTTCAGGTTGCTTTGCGGCAGGCGCTTTTGAGTGTGGATGAAGTCTGGAAACTTGAGCGGGTCACGAATAAAGAACACAGGGGTATTGTTACCCACGATGTCCCAGTTGCCTTCTTCGGTGTAGAACTTCAACGCGAAGCCACGCGGGTCACGCTCTGTATCAGCAGAACCGCGCTCGCCGCCTACGGTGGAGAATCGAAGAAAGGTCGGAGTTTGTTTACCCACGGACTCAAACAGTTTCGCGCTGGTGTAGGGGGTGATGTCTTGGGTGACCGTGAAGGTACCGTAAGCGCCTGAACCCTTGGCGTGCACGCGACGTTCAGGGATGTTTTCACGGTTGAAGTGAGCAAGCTTCTCGATCAGATGAAAGTCGTCGAGCAGCAACGGGCCACGCGGGCCTGCGGAACGCGAATTCTGGTTATCCGCAACGGGCGCACCGCTGGCGGTAGTAAGGATTTTGTTCTGGCTCATGTGAATATTCCTCAGGTCGGACTTGGAACTGCCGGCTAGTCGGCTTGGTGGAGAGTATTGATCATGAACATGACACCCACAAATTCATTAAATTGCGGACATCAATAGAAAATTACTACCAATAACTCCAACACCTATAGTGATGAGCACTACCCTGGGAAACTTGTGCAGATGACGCTTTTTTAACGCGCACAAAAAACCGGGCACTAGGCCCGGTTCTTCGTTGCAGACTGTCGTCTTACTCGGCGCTTACAGCTTCGCCGGCAGTAGCACGATCAACCAACTCGACGTACGCCATAGGCGCGTTGTCGCCAGCGCGGAAACCGCACTTGAGGATGCGCAGGTAGCCACCCTCACGGGTAGCGTAACGCTTGCCCAGGTCGTTGAAGAGCTTACCAACGATAGCTTTCGAACGAGTACGGTCGAAAGCCAGACGGCGGTTAGCCAGACTGTCTGTCTTGGCCAAAGTGATCAGCGGCTCAGCAACGCGACGCAGTTCTTTAGCTTTCGGCAGTGTAGTTTTGATCAGCTCGTGCTCGAACAGCGACACCGCCATGTTTTGGAACATGGCCTTGCGGTGCGAGCTGGTACGGCTCAGGTGACGACCACTTTTACGATGACGCATGGTTCATTCCTTACCAAACTCACGTTCGGTGATTACGACGATCAGGCAGTCGCCTTGTCGTCCTTCTTAAGACTTGCAGGCGGCCAGTTGTCGAGGCGCATGCCGAGGGACAGACCGCGGGAGGCCAGAACGTCCTTGATTTCAGTCAAGGATTTCTTGCCCAGGTTCGGAGTCTTCAACAGTTCTACTTCGGTACGCTGAATCAGGTCGCCGATGTAGTAAATGTTTTCCGCCTTAAGGCAGTTAGCCGAACGTACAGTCAGTTCCAGATCGTCAACCGGGCGAAGCAGGATCGGATCGATCTCGTCTTCCTGCTCGATTACCACTGGTTCGCTGTCACCTTTGAGGTCGACGAACGCAGCCAACTGCTGTTGCAGAATGGTTGCAGCGCGGCGGATAGCCTCTTCAGGATCCAGAGTACCGTTGGTTTCCAGATCAATAACCAGCTTGTCCAGGTTAGTACGCTGTTCGACACGGGCGTTTTCCACCACGTATGCGATACGGCGAACCGGGCTGAACGAAGAGTCAAGCTGCAAGCGACCAATGCTGCGGCTTTCGTCTTCATCGCTCTGACGCGAGTCGGCCGGTTCATAACCACGACCACGAGCTACGGTGAGCTTCATGTTCAGGGCGCCGTTAGACGCCAGGTTAGCGATTACGTGATCGGGGTTAACGATCTCGACATCATGATCCAGCTGAATATCGGCAGCGGTAACCACCCCCGAACCCTTCTTCGACAAGGTCAGCGTAACTTCGTCACGGCCGTGCAGCTTGATAGCCAGACCTTTAAGGTTCAACAGGATTTCAATTACGTCTTCCTGTACACCTTCGATGGCGCTGTACTCGTGGAGCACACCGTCAATCTCGGCCTCGACTACTGCACAGCCGGGCATTGAGGACAACAGGATGCGGCGCAGCGCGTTGCCCAGGGTGTGGCCAAAACCACGCTCGAGAGGCTCGAGAGTGATCTTGGCGCGGGTTGGACTGACAACCTGCACATCAATGTGGCGGGGTGTCAGGAACTCATTTACCGAAATCTGCATGGATGCACCTATTTTCTAGCCCTTACTTGGAGTAGAGCTCGACAATCAGGCTTTCGTTGATGTCGGCGGACAGATCACTGCGAGCAGGAACGTTCTTGAAAACGCCCGACTTCTTCTCAGTGTCTACTTCTACCCATTCTACGCGGCCACGTTGGGCACACAGATCGAGAGCTTGGACAATGCGAAGTTGGTTTTTTGCTTTCTCGCGAACTGCGACCACGTCACCAGCACGAACCTGGTAGGACGGAACGTTTACGGTCTGACCGTTAACGCTGATCGACTTGTGCGATACCAGCTGACGGGATTCGGCACGAGTAGAACCAAAGCCCATACGGTATACAACGTTGTCCAGACGGCATTCGAGCAGTTGCAGCAGGTTTTCACCAGTTGCACCTTTCTTGCCAGCAGCTTCTTTGTAGTAGCCGCTGAACTGACGCTCGAGAACGCCGTAGATACGACGGACCTTCTGCTTTTCACGCAGTTGGGTGCCGTAGTCGGACTGGCGACCGCGGCGTTGGCCGTGGATACCAGGTGCTGCTTCAATGTTGCACTTCGATTCGATCGCGCGCACGCCGCTCTTCAGGAAGAGATCGGTGCCTTCGCGACGAGCGAGTTTGCATTTTGGACCAATGTAACGAGCCATTCTTTACAATCTCCTGGATTACACGCGGCGCTTCTTCGGCGGACGGCACCCGTTGTGCGGGATTGGCGTCACGTCGGTGATGCTGGCGATCTTATAGCCACAGCCGTTCAAAGCACGGACAGCAGACTCACGACCTGGACCTGGACCTTTGACGTTAACGTCGAGGTTTTTCAGGCCATATTCCAGCGCAGCTTGACCAGCACGTTCAGCAGCTACTTGAGCAGCAAACGGGGTGGACTTGCGGGAACCGCGGAAACCCGAACCACCGGAGGTAGCCCAAGAAAGCGCGTTACCTTGACGGTCGGTGATGGTCACGATGGTGTTGTTAAAAGAAGCATGGATGTGGGCGATGCCATCAACCACTGTCTTTTTAACTTTTTTACGAGGACGAGCAGCAGGTTTTGCCATGATAATTTTCCTGTCGATTCGCTGGGGCGATTACTTGCGGATCGGCTTACGCGGACCTTTACGGGTACGCGCGTTAGTCTTGGTACGCTGACCGCGTACTGGAAGACCACGACGATGACGCAGACCGCGATAGCAACCGAGGTCCATCAAACGCTTGATTTTCATGTTGATTTCGCGACGCAGGTCACCTTCAGTGGTGAACTTCGCCACTTCGCCACGCAGCTGTTCAATCTGCTCGTCGCTCAGATCCTTGATCTTAGCGGCTGGGTTTACCCCAGCAACTGCGCAAATTTTCTGCGCAGTAGTGCGACCAACACCATAGATGTAGGTCAGCGAGATAACAGTGTGCTTGTTATCTGGAATGTTAACGCCTGCAATACGGGCCATTCAGTGGGACTCCAATTGACAGCTACCTACGCCCCGGAAGCCAAGAAATAGGGCGCGAGATAATATCGCTGTAATAACAAATAATCAACCCGGCAGCGCACTAGCTGCCGGGCTTCAAGCGGATCACACTCAGCCTTGGCGCTGTTTGTGACGCGGTTCCGCGCTGCAAATTACTCGAACAACACCTTCGCGGCGAATAATCTTGCAGTTACGGCACAGCTTTTTCACCGATGCACGAACTTTCATCACCAACTCCTCGAACCTTATGGGGTACTCAGCGCAACATGCCGCTGCCGTAGCCCTTCAGGTTGGCTTTCTTCATCAGGGATTCGTACTGGTGCGAAACGAGGTGCGATTGTACTTGGGACATGAAGTCCATCACAACCACGACCACGATCAGCAACGAGGTCCCGCCAAGGTAGAACGGAACGTTTGCTGCAACCACCAGGAACTGGGGCAGCAAGCACACGGCCGTCATATATAGAGCACCGAACAGGGTCAAACGAGTCAGAACGCCATCAATGTAGCGCGCAGACTGCTCACCTGGACGGATGCCCGGAATAAAGGCACCGGACTTCTTCAGGTTTTCCGCTACGTCTTTCGGATTGAACATCAACGCCGTATAGAAGAAGCAGAAGAAAATAATCCCTGCACTAAACAGCAGAATATTCAACGGCTGACCAGGAGCGATCGACTGAGAGAGGTCCTGCAGCCAGCCCAAATTCTCAGACTGACCAAACCAGGTACCCAACGAAGCCGGAAACAGCAAAATGCTGCTCGCGAAAATTGCCGGGATAACACCGGCCATATTCACTTTCAGCGGCAAGTGGCTGGTCTGCGCAGCAAAGACCTTACGGCCCTGCTGACGCTTGGCGTAGTGAACAGCAATACGACGCTGACCACGCTCAATGAACACCACAAAACCGATAATCGCTACTGCCAGCAAACCGATGGCAACCAGAGCGAAGATATTGATATCACCCTGACGCGCAGACTCGAAAGACTGCCCAATTGCTCTCGGAAGACCGGCGACGATACCTGCGAAAATCAACATCGAGATACCGTTACCAACACCACGCTCAGTAATCTGCTCACCCAGCCACATCATGAACATCGCACCAGCCACAAACGTGGATACCGCGACGAAATGGAAGCCAAAGTCACCAGTGAACGCAACGCCCTGCCCTGCCAGGCCAACGGACATGCCGATAGCTTGAACCAGGGCGAGGACGACAGTGCCGTAGCGGGTGTACTGGCTAATCTTGCGACGGCCAGCTTCACCTTCCTTCTTCAACTGCTCCAGCTGCGGGCTGACGGCGGTCATCAACTGCATGATGATCGATGCCGAAATGTACGGCATGATCCCCAGTGCAAAGATGCTCATCCGTTCCAGCGCGCCGCCGGAAAACATGTTGAACAAGCTAAGAATGGTCCCCTCATTCTGTCGAAACAGGTCTGCGAGTCGGTCCGGGTTGATACCTGGAACCGGGATGTGTGCGCCTATTCGGTAGACGATAATCGCCAGGAACAGAAAACGCAGACGAGCCCAAAGTTCAGACATACCGCCTTTGCCGAGCGCTGAGAGAGCACCTTGCTTAGCCATTTATTCCTCGAACTTGCCGCCAGCTGCTTCGATAGCCGAACGCGCACCTTTGGTGGCGCCGATTCCCTTGCCGATAGTGACAGCGCGAGTCACTTCACCGGACAGCATGATTTTCACACGCTGTACGTTGACGTTGATCACGTTGGCATCTTTCAGGGTCTGCACAGTAACGATGTCGCCTTCCACTTTAGCCAGCTCGGACAGACGCACTTCTGCGCGATCCATGGCTTTCAGGGAAACGAAACCGAACTTAGGCAGGCGACGATGCAGCGGCTGTTGACCGCCTTCAAAGCCTGGAGCAATGGTGCCACCGGAACGGGAGGTTTGACCTTTGTGGCCACGGCCACCAGTCTTACCCAAACCGCTACCGATACCACGGCCCGGACGATGCTTTTCGCGACGGGAACCCGGCGCTGGACTCAGATCATTGAGTTTCATCGATTAACCCTCTACACGCAACATGTAGTAAGCCTTGTTGATCATCCCGCGATTCTCGGGAGTATCCAGGACTTCTACAGTGTGACCGATGCGACGCAGACCCAAACCTTTAACGCACAGTTTGTGGTTAGGAATGCGGCCGGTCATGCTTTTGATCAGCGTTACTTTAACGGTAGCCATGATCAGAAGATCTCCTTGACAGTCAGACCACGCTTAGCAGCGATGGACTCAGGAGATTGCATAGCTTTCAAACCTTTGAAAGTGGCGTGAACCACGTTTACCGGGTTAGTCGAGCCGTAGCACTTGGCCAGAACGTTCTGAACGCCAGCAACTTCGAGGACAGCACGCATAGCGCCGCCAGCGATGATACCGGTACCTTCAGAAGCAGGCTGCATGTACACCTTCGAAGCGCCATGAGCGGACTTCATTGCGTACTGCAGGGTGGTGCCGTTCAGATCAACTTGGATCATGTTGCGACGAGCAGCTTCCATTGCCTTCTGGATCGCAGCAGGCACTTCACGCGACTTGCCACGGCCGAAGCCAACACGGCCTTTACCATCACCAACCACGGTCAACGCGGTGAAAGTGAAGATACGGCCGCCTTTAACGGTTTTGGCTACGCGGTTAACTTGAACCAGCTTCTCAATGTAGCCTTCGTCGCGCTTTTGGTCGTTATTTGACATAACTTAGAACTCCAGCCCAGCTTCACGAGCAGCATCAGCCAGCGCTTTCACGCGACCGTGGTACTTGAAGCCAGAGCGGTCGAAAGCCACTTGCGAGACGCCAGCGGCCTTAGCACGCGTAGCGACCAGCTGGCCAACCTTAGTGGCCGCGTCGATGTTGCCAGTGGCACCATCACGCAGTTCTTTATCCAAAGTCGAGGCGCTTGCCAGGACTTTGTTGCCGTCGGCCGAGATGACCTGGGCGTAGATGTGCTGCGACGAGCGGAACACGCAGAGACGCACGACTTCGAGTTCGTGCATTTTCAGGCGTGCTTTGCGAGCGCGACGCAGTCGAGTAACTTTTTTGTCGGTCATTTGCTATGCCCTACTTCTTCTTGGCTTCTTTACGACGGACGACTTCGTCCGCGTAGCGCACACCTTTGCCTTTGTACGGCTCTGGTGGACGGAAGTCGCGGATCTCAGCAGCCACTTGACCTACCAGTTGCTTGTCGATGCCCTTGATCAGGATATCGGTCTGGCTAGGGGTCTCAGCGGTGATGCCTTCCGGCAGTTCGTAATCCACTGGGTGCGAGAAGCCAAGGGCCAGGTTCAAAACCGTGCCTTTTGCTTGCGCTTTGTAACCAACACCGACCAGCTGGAGCTTACGCTCGAAGCCTTGGCTTACGCCTTGGACCATGTTGTTTACCAACGCACGCGTGGTACCGGCCATTGCGCGAGTTTGTTGATCGCCATTGCGAGCAGCGAAACGCAGCTCACCAGCTTCTTCAACGATCTCAACGGACGAATGGATGTTCAGTTCAAGAGTACCCTTGGCACCCTTCACCGAAAGCTGTTGGCCTGCGAATTTGACTTCGACACCGGCTGGCAGCTTAACGGGGTTCTTAGCGACGCGAGACATGCTTATCCCCCCTTAGAACACAGTGCAAAGAACTTCGCCGCCGACACCGGCAGCGCGCGCAGCACGATCCGTCATCACACCTTTGTTGGTGGAGACGATAGACACGCCCAGACCGCCACGAACTTTCGGCAGATCTTCAGCGGACTTGTACTGACGCAGGCCTGGACGGCTAACGCGCTTCACTTCCTCGATGACCGAACGGCCTTCGAAGTACTTCAGCTCGATGGACAGCAGTGGCTTGGTTTCGCTGCTGATCTGATAACCCGCAATGTAGCCTTCGTCTTTCAGGACTTTGGCAACAGCCACCTTCAACTTGGAAGATGGCATGCTTACGACGGACTTTTCAGCCATCTGGGCATTACGGATACGAGTTAGCATGTCCGCTAACGGGTCCTGCATACTCATGGGCTAGACGCTCCTAATACAAAAAAATTAGCCTTGCGGCTACATATGTCGCCGAGAATCTCCGGGTAAAAAACACGGGCTCAGGCGAGCCGCGTATTTTAGACACACTCCGGAAATGAAACAAGCCCCAAAAGGGGCTTGTTCCAGATTCAAGGTCACCGGCGGTCGTTATCTTTCAATACCAACCACCTGGACTTCGAAAGTACTTACCAGCTGGCTTTAACCAGACCTGGTACGTCACCACGCATTGCCGCTTCACGCAGTTTGTTACGGCCGAGGCCGAACTTGCGGTAAACGCCGTGTGGACGACCGGTCAGGCGGCAGCGGTTACGCATGCGCGAAGCGCTTGCGTCACGTGGCTGCTTCTGCAGAGCTACTGTAGCTTCCCAACGCGCTTCTGGACTTGCGTTCAGATCAACGATGATTGCTTTCAGTGCTGCACGCTTCTTGGCGTACTTGGCAACCGTGAGCTGACGCTTCAGCTCGCGGTTTTTCATGCTCATCTTGGCCATGGTCCTACTCCAATCAGTTGCGGAACGGGAATTTGAAAGCACGCAACAGGGCGCGACCTTCATCATCGTTCTTGGCAGTGGTGGTCAGGGTGATGTCCAGACCGCGGAGAGCATCGATCTTGTCGTAGTCGATTTCCGGGAAGATGATCTGCTCTTTCACGCCCATGCTGTAGTTACCACGACCATCGAAGGACTTGGCATTCAGGCCGCGGAAGTCGCGGACCCGAGGCAGGGAGATCGACAGCAGACGATCCAGGAATTCGTACATACGCTCACGGCGCAGGGTCACTTTGACGCCGATCGGCCAACCTTCACGGACTTTAAAGCCAGCGATGGATTTCCGAGCGTAGGTCACAACGACTTTCTGGCCGGTGATCTTTTCCAGGTCAGCAACAGCGTGCTCGATGACTTTTTTGTCGCCGATCGCTTCGCCCAGACCCATGTTCAGGGTGATTTTGGTGACGCGCGGAACTTCCATCACGTTCCCGAGCTTAAGTTCTTCCTTAAGCTTGGGGGCGATTTCCTTCCGGTAAATCTCTTGTAGTCGTGCCATGGTCTTATCTACCTAGCAGTGTTCAAGCATCAACCGCTTTTTGGGTCGACTTGAAGACACGAATTTTCTTACCGTCTTCTACTTTGAAACCAACGCGGTCAGCCTTGTTGGTTTCGCCGTTGAAGATGGCGACGTTAGAAGCGTGCAGTGGCGCTTCTTTCTCGACGATACCGCCCTGTACGCCCGACATCGGGTTAGGCTTGGTATGACGCTTGACCAGGTTCAGACCACCAACGACCAGACGGTCATCAGCGAGAACCTTCAGCACCTTACCGCGCTTACCTTTGTCTTTGCCGGCGATCACGATGATCTCGTCGTCACGACGAATCTTTTGCATGTCGGATCTCCTTACAGCACTTCTGGGGCGAGCGAGACGATCTTCATGAACTTCTCAGTACGAAGTTCACGGGTCACTGGCCCAAAGATACGGGTGCCGATCGGCTCTTGCTTGTTGTTCAGAAGAACAGCAGCGTTGCCATCAAAGCGGATAATGGAGCCATCAGCACGACGTACGCCGTGACGAGTGCGGACTACAACAGCAGTCATCACTTGGCCTTTTTTCACTTTACCGCGAGGAATTGCTTCCTTGACGGTAACTTTGATGATGTCACCGATACCAGCGTAACGACGATGGGAGCCACCCAGCACCTTGATGCACATAACACGGCGAGCGCCGCTGTTATCGGCCACATCGAGCATGGATTGAGTCTGAATCATATAATTTCTCCGACCCCTAGTCCTTAGACTTCCACAGCGCGTTCGAGAACATCAACCAGTGCCCAAGACTTGGTCTTGGCCAGCGGACGAGTTTCACGAATAGTGACCTTGTCGCCGATGTGGCACTGATTGGTTTCGTCGTGCGCGTGCAGCTTAGTCGAACGCTTAACATATTTACCGTAGATCGGGTGCTTAACGCGACGCTCGATCAAAACGGTGATGGTTTTGTCCATCTTGTCGCTGACAACACGGCCAGTCAGCGTACGGACAGTCTTTTCGGCTTCAGCCATGATCACTTACCTGCCTGCTGGTTGAGCACAGTCTTCACGCGAGCGATGTCACGCTTAACTTGCGAGAGCAGATGAGACTGCCCCAACTGGCCAGTTGCTTTCTGCATACGCAGATTGAACTGGTCGCGCAGCAAGCCGAGCAGTTGCTCGTTCAGCTGCTGTGCGGATTTTTCACGAAGTTCATTCGCTTTCATCACATCACCGTCCGTTTAACAAAGGAGGTGGCGAGCGGCAGCTTTGCAGCAGCCAGGGCGAAAGCCTCACGCGCCAGCTCTTCAGAAACACCCTCGATTTCATACAGGACTTTGCCTGGCTGAATCTGGGCTACCCAGTATTCCACGTTACCCTTACCTTTACCCATCCGCACTTCGAGAGGCTTCTTGGAGATCGGCTTGTCCGGGAATACACGGATCCAGATCTTGCCGCCACGTTTTACGTGACGGGTCAGAGCACGACGCGCTGACTCGATCTGACGAGCGGTGAGACGACCACGAGCTACAGACTTCAGCGCGAACTCGCCGAAGCTGACTTTGCTACCGCGCTGAGCCAGACCACGGTTGTGGCCTGTCATCTGCTTGCGGAACTTCGTACGCTTAGGTTGCAACATTTGGCGTACCCCTTACTTAGCAGCTTTTTTACGAGGCGCTGGTGCTTGTGGTTTCAGTTCTTCTTGGCGACCACCAATTACTTCGCCTTTGAAGATCCAAACCTTTACACCGATCACACCGTAAGTGGTGTGAGCTTCGTAGTTGGCATAGTCGATGTCGGCACGCAGGGTGTGCAGTGGCACACGACCTTCGCGATACCATTCAGTACGTGCGATTTCAGCACCGCCGAGACGACCGCTCACTTGGATTTTGATGCCTTTGGCACCAATGCGCATGGCGTTCTGTACGGCGCGTTTCATAGCGCGACGGAACATTACGCGACGCTCCAGCTGCTGAGCTACGCTCTGCGCAACCAGCATACCGTCGAGCTCCGGCTTACGGATCTCTTCGATATTGATGTGCACAGGCACACCCATTTGCTTGGTCAGGTCCTGACGCAGTTTCTCAACATCTTCACCTTTCTTCCCGATAACGATACCTGGACGAGCGGTGTGGATGGTGATACGTGCAGTTTGGGCCGGACGATGGATATCGATACGGCTTACGGACGCGCTTTTTAGTTTGTCTTGGAGATACTCACGCACCTTCAGATCAGCGAACAAGTAGTCCGCATAAGTCCGACCGTCTGCGTACCAGACGGAGGTGTGCTCCTTGACGATTCCCAGGCGAATGCCAATGGGATGTACTTTCTGACCCATCTCTTCGACTCCGTTACTTGTCAGCAACCTTGACAGTGATATGGCAAGACCGCTTGACGATGCGATCAGCACGGCCTTTGGCACGTGGCATGATGCGCTTCAGCGAACGCCCTTCGTTGACGAAAACGGTGCTGACCTTCAGGTCATCAACGTCTGCGCCTTCGTTATGCTCGGCGTTGGCTACGGCCGACTCCAGCACTTTCTTCATGATCTCGGCGGCTTTCTTACTGCTGAAAGCCAACAGGTTGAGCGCTTCGCCCACCTTCTTCCCGCGGATCTGGTCGGCGACCAAGCGGGCTTTCTGGGCGGAGATTCGAGCGCCCGACAACTTAGCGGCTACTTCCATTTCCTAACCCCTTAACGCTTGGCTTTCTTGTCTGCCACGTGCCCACGATAAGTGCGGGTACCGGCAAACTCGCCCAGTTTGTGGCCGACCATGTCTTCGTTAACGAGAACTGGGACGTGTTGACGACCGTTGTGTACTGCGATGGTCAGACCGACCATTTGTGGCAGGATCATCGAACGACGCGACCAGGTCTTAACTGGTTTGCGATCGTTCTTTTCCGCCGCCACTTCGATCTTCTTCAGTAGGTGAAGATCAATAAAAGGACCTTTTTTCAGAGAACGTGGCACTGTCGTATCCCTCTATTTACTTGCGACGACGGACGATCATTTTGTCGGTACGCTTATTACCACGAGTCTTCGCGCCCTTAGTCGGGAAGCCCCATGGCGATACCGGATGACGACCACCAGAGGTACGACCTTCACCACCACCGTGTGGGTGGTCAACCGGGTTCATGGCAACACCACGAACGGTTGGGCGAACGCCACGCCAGCGTTTGGCACCAGCTTTACCCAGCGAACGCAGGCTGTGCTCGGAGTTCGAGACTTCGCCCAGGGTCGCGCGGCATTCAGCCAGCACTTTACGCATCTCACCAGAACGCAGACGCAGGGTCACGTAGACACCTTCACGAGCGATCAGCTGAGCCGAAGCACCAGCAGAACGAGCGATTTGCGCGCCTTTACCTGGCTTCAATTCGATGCCGTGTACGGTGCTACCAACTGGAATGTTACGCAGTTGCAGAGCGTTGCCCGGCTTGATCGGTGCCAGGGCACCTGCGATCAGCTGGTCGCCAGCGCTCACGCCTTTAGGGGCGATGATGTAGCGACGCTCGCCATCTGCGTACAGCAGCAGAGCGATGTGAGCAGTACGGTTTGGATCGTATTCGATACGCTCGACAGTGGCAGCGATGCCATCTTTGTCGTTGCGACGGAAGTCGACCAGACGATAATGCTGCTTATGGCCACCACCGATGTGACGAGTGGTAATACGACCATTGTTGTTACGACCACCAGACTTCGATTTTTTCTCGAGCAGCGGTGCGTGAGGAGCGCCTTTATGCAGCTCCTGGTTGACCACCTTGACCACAAAACGGCGGCCAGGGGAAGTCGGTTTGCATTTAACGATTGCCATGATGCACCCCTTCCTTACTCAGCACTGCTGCTGAAATCGAGATCTTGGCCTGGCTGAAGGGAGATAACTGCCTTCTTCCAGTCATTACGCTTGCCCAGACCGCGAGCAGTGCGCTTGCTCTTACCCAGAACATTCAGGGTAGTAACACGCTCTACTTTCACGCTGAACAGGCTTTCGACGGCCTTCTTGATTTCCAGCTTGGTTGCGTCAGTTGCAACCTTGAAAACGAACTGGCCTTTCTTGTCAGCCAGAACCGTAGCCTTTTCGGAAACGTGCGGGCCAAGCAGAACTTTAAATACGCGTTCCTGGTTCATCCCAGCAGCTCCTCGAATTTCTTCACGGCCGACACGGTGATCAACACCTTGTCGTATGCGATCAGACTAACTGGATCGGAACCTTGCACGTCACGCACATCAACGTGTGGCAGGTTGCGAGCAGCCAGGTACAGGTTCTGATCAACAGCTTCAGACACGATCAAAACATCGGTCAGGCTCATGTTGTTCAGTTTGCCCAGCAGATCTTTGGTTTTTGGACTTTCAACAGCGAAGTCCTGAACCACGACCAGACGATCAGTACGCACGAGTTCAGCAAGGATGGAGCGCAGAGCTGCGCGATACATCTTCTTGTTGAGCTTCTGAGAGTGATCCTGTGGACGAGCTGCGAAAGTGGTACCGCCGCCACGCCAGATTGGGCTACGGATAGTACCGGCACGAGCACGGCCAGTGCCTTTCTGACGCCAAGGGCGCTTACCGCCACCACGTACGTCGGAACGGGTCTTTTGCTGCTTGCTACCTTGACGGCCGCCGGCCATGTAGGCCACGACTGCTTGGTGAACCAGCGTCTCGTTGAATTCGCCGCCAAATGTCAGTTCGGAAACTTCGATCGCTTGAGCGTCATTTACATTTAATTGCATGTCAGCTTCCCCTTAACCGCGAGCCTTGGCCGCTGGACGTACAACCAGGTTGCCGCCAGTAGCGCCAGGAACAGCACCCTTGACCAACAACAGATTGCGTTCAGCGTCGACGCGCACTACTTCGAGGGACTGCACGGTCACGCGCTCAGCGCCCATATGACCGGACATTTTTTTGCCCTTGAATACACGACCAGGAGTCTGGCACTGGCCAATAGAGCCCGGGACGCGGTGGGAAACGGAGTTACCGTGAGTGTTGTCTTGGCCACGGAAATTCCAACGCTTGATCGTACCCTGGAAGCCTTTACCCTTGGACTGACCGGTTACATCAACCAGTTGACCAGCGGCAAAGATTTCAGCGTTGATCAGATCGCCAGCCTGGTAGTCGCCATCTTCAAGACGGAACTCCATAACAGTGCGACCAGCTGCAACGTTTGCTTTAGCGAAGTGACCTGCTTGAGCAGCAGTCACACGCGAAGCACGACGCTCGCCGACAGTGACTTGCACTGCACGATAGCCATCGGTTTCTTCAGTTTTGAACTGGGTGACGCGATTCGGCTCGATCTCAATGACCGTGACCGGAATGGAGACACCTTCTTCGGTGAAAATACGGGTCATACCGCATTTACGACCGACTACACCAATAGTCATGTTGTAAACCTCATGAGTGTACGGGGCTTTCACCCGCTATGGCCGCCCATTTCAGAGCGTTACACGACTAAGACCCAAGTCTTAGCCGAGGCTGATCTGTACTTCCACACCGGCCGCCAGATCAAGCTTCATAAGTGCATCAACGGTTTTATCCGTTGGCTGGACGATGTCCAGTACGCGCTTATGAGTACGGATCTCGTACTGGTCACGCGCGTCTTTGTTGACGTGCGGAGAGACCAGAACGGTGAACCGCTCTTTACGGGTAGGCAGTGGAATTGGACCACGCACTTGAGCACCAGTACGTTTCGCGGTTTCCACGATTTCCTGGGTGGATTGGTCGATCAGGCGATGGTCAAAAGCCTTCAACCTGATACGGATTTGCTGATTTTGCATTGGATTTCAGACTCCGGCTGCTATTCCCAGCGAGCGCAATACGCCCGTTAAAAGGAGGCGCAATTCTATAGACGCCCCAGATAGGTGTCAACCCAATAAAAAAGGCCCCCGCTAAGCGGGGGCCTTCTCAAAAAACCGAGCTATCTCAAAAGAGATAATTACTCGATGATTTTAGCTACAACACCAGCACCAACGGTACGGCCGCCTTCACGGATAGCGAAGCGCAGACCGTCTTCCATTGCGATGGTTTTGATCAGGGTAACTTCCATTTGGATGTTATCGCCTGGCATTACCATTTCAACGCCTTCTGGCAGCTGGCAGTTACCAGTCACGTCAGTAGTACGGAAGTAGAACTGAGGACGGTAGCCTTTGAAGAACGGAGTGTGACGACCGCCTTCTTCTTTGCTCAGAACGTAAACTTCTGCGGTGAACTTGGTGTGCGGCTTAACCGAACCTGGCTTAACCAGAACCTGGCCACGCTCAACGTCGTCACGCTTGGTACCACGCAGCAGAACGCCGCAGTTCTCGCCAGCACGACCTTCGTCGAGCAGTTTGCGGAACATTTCAACACCGGTGCAGGTGGTGGTGGTGGTGTCACGCAGACCAACGATTTCCAGCGGATCTTGAACGCGAACGATACCGCGCTCGATACGACCGGTAACAACGGTACCACGACCAGAGATCGAGAATACGTCTTCGATTGGCATCAGGAACGGCTTGTCAGTCAGACGAACTGGCTCTGGGATGTAGCTGTCCAGAGTTTCTACCAGACGCTTAACAGCGGTGGTACCCATTTCGTTGTCGTCTTTGCCTTCCAGAGCCATACGAGCAGAACCGATGATGATCGGAGTGTCGTCGCCTGGGAAGTCGTAAGTGCTCAGCAGATCGCGCACTTCCATCTCAACCAGTTCCAGCAGCTCAGCGTCGTCTACCAGGTCAGCCTTGTTCAGGAAAACCACGATGTACGGAACGCCTACCTGACGGGACAGCAGGATGTGCTCACGAGTCTGTGGCATCGGACCATCGGCAGCCGAGCAAACCAGGATCGCGCCGTCCATCTGGGCAGCACCAGTGATCATGTTCTTCACGTAGTCAGCGTGACCTGGGCAGTCAACGTGAGCGTAGTGACGAATCGAAGAGTTGTACTCTACGTGCGCGGTGTTGATGGTGATACCACGAGCTTTTTCTTCTGGAGCGCTGTCGATTTTATCGAAATCAACGACTGCGGAACCGAAAACTTCGGAGCAGACGCGAGTCAGAGCTGCGGTCAGAGTGGTTTTACCGTGGTCAACGTGGCCGATAGTGCCAACGTTTACGTGCGGTAGGGAACGATCAAATTTTTCTTTAGCCACGACAATTAACTCCTTGCCTAAAGGACTGAATCAGCCTTGTTTTTTGGATACAGTTTCAGCGATGTGCGCCGGAGCTGTGTTGTATTTTTTGAATTCCATAGAGTAGCTTGCGCGACCCTGGGACATGGAGCGAACGTCGGTCGCATAACCGAACATCTCACCCAACGGAACCTCGGCGCGAATCACTTTGCCGGAAACCGTGTCTTCCATACCCAAGATCATGCCGCGACGACGGTTAAGGTCGCCCATGACATCACCCATATAGTCTTCAGGTGTAACAACTTCTACCGCCATGATCGGCTCAAGCAACTCACCACCGCCCTTCTGGGCCAGTTGCTTGGTTGCCATGGAGGCAGCCACCTTAAACGCCATCTCGTTGGAGTCGACGTCGTGGTAAGAACCGTCAAAAACGGTTGCTTTCAGGCCGATCAGCGGATAGCCGGCAACAACACCGTTCTTCATCTGCTCTTCGATGCCCTTCTGGATAGCCGGGATGTATTCCTTAGGAACCACACCACCAACTACTTCGTTCACGAATTGCAGACCTTCCTGACCTTCGTCAGCAGGAGCAAAACGGATCCAGCAGTGACCGAACTGACCACGACCGCCGGACTGACGAACGAACTTGCCTTCGATTTCACAGTTCTTCGTGATGCGCTCACGATAGGAAACCTGAGGCTTACCGATGTTGGCTTCGACGTTGAACTCACGGCGCATCCGATCAACCAGGATGTCCAGGTGCAACTCGCCCATGCCGGAGATGATCGTCTGACCAGTCTCTTCATCAGTTTTAACGCGGAAAGATGGATCTTCCTGAGCAAGCTTGCCCAGAGCGATACCCATTTTTTCCTGGTCATCCTTGGTCTTAGGCTCAACGGCAACCGAGATAACCGGCTCCGGGAAGTCCATACGAACCAGGATGATTGGCTTGGCAGCGTCGCATAAGGTTTCACCAGTGGTGACGTCCTTCATGCCGATCAGGGCCGCGATGTCACCAGCGCGTACTTCCTTGATCTCTTCACGGGCGTTTGCGTGCATTTGCACCATACGACCCACGCGCTCTTTCTTGCCTTTAACCGAGTTGATCACGCCGTCGCCGGATGCCAACACGCCCGAGTAAACACGGACGAAGGTCAAAGTACCCACGAATGGGTCGGTAGCGATCTTGAACGCCAGAGCCGAGAACGGCTCGCTGTCGTCAGCATGACGCTCCATCTCTTCTTCCTCGTTATCAGGGTTGGTACCCTTGATAGCAGGAATGTCGGTTGGAGCAGGCAGGAAGTCGATAACGGCGTCGAGAACCAGGGGAACACCCTTGTTCTTGAAGGAAGAACCGCAAACAGCCAAGACGATTTCACCAGCGATAGTACGCTGACGCAGAGCGGCCTTGATTTCCACGTTGGTGAGTTCTTCACCTTCGAGGTACTTGTTCATCAGCTCTTCGTTGGCTTCGGCAGCAGCCTCAACCATGTTGTTGCGCCACTCGTCAGCCAGCTCTTGAAGCTCGGCAGGGATAGGCTTGCGAACAGGAACCATACCCTTGTCGGCGTCATTCCAGTAGACCGCTTCCATGTTGATCAGATCGATCTGACCTTGGAAGTTGTCTTCGGAACCGATGGCCAATTGGATTGGCACCGGAGTGTGACCCAGACGCTGCTTGATCTGACCGATCACGCGCAGGAAGTTGGCACCAGCACGGTCCATCTTGTTTACGTAAACAAGACGTGGAACGCCGTACTTGTTGGCTTGACGCCATACGGTTTCCGACTGAGGCTCAACACCCGAGGTACCGCAGAACACAACGACAGCGCCATCGAGTACGCGCAGGGAACGTTCTACTTCAATGGTGAAGTCTACGTGGCCCGGGGTATCGATTACGTTGAAGCGGTGCTCATCTTTGTACTGCTTCTCGGAACCTTTCCAGAAGGCGGTAATAGCAGCAGAAGTAATGGTAATACCACGCTCCTGCTCCTGAACCATCCAGTCTGTGGTCGCGGCGCCGTCATGCACCTCGCCCATTTTGTGACTTTTGCCGGTGTAAAACAGTACGCGCTCGGTGGTGGTGGTTTTACCAGCATCCACGTGAGCGACGATACCGATGTTACGGTAGCGGCTAATCGGAGTAGTACGAGCCATAAAGCCCTCGCAAAATTAGTGAAGCTAAAATTAGAAGCGGTAGTGCGAGAAAGCTTTGTTAGCTTCAGCCATACGGTGCACGTCTTCACGCTTCTTAACAGCAGCACCTTTACCTTCAGCAGCGTCCAACAGTTCGCCAGCCAAACGCAGAGCCATAGACTTCTCGCCGCGCTTACGGGCGAAGTCTACCAACCAGCGCATTGCCAGAGCGTTACGACGGGACGGGCGAACTTCAACCGGAACCTGGTAAGTAGCACCGCCTACACGGCGCGACTTCACTTCGACCAGCGGAGCGATGGCGTCGAGAGCTTTCTCGAAGATTTCCAGGGGGTCGCTGTTCTTGCGTTCTTTAACCTTTTCCAGCGCGCCATAAACGATACGCTCGGCAACGGCTTTCTTGCCGCTTTCCATCACGTGGTTCATGAACTTGGCCAGGATTTGGCTTCCGTATTTTGGATCGTCAAGCACTTCGCGCTTGGCTGCTACGCGTCTTCTTGGCATGGATAAGCCCTCAAACGGTCTTCAGGTTCGCTCGGAATCGGTGCCCTTTCGGGACGCCTCCGACCTTACTCTTATCGACTCAGAAAATAAGATGATTCAGTTTTACAAAAAGCCGCTACTACTTAGGCTTCTTGGTACCGTACTTCGAACGACCCTGGTTACGACCTTTAACGCCGGAAGTATCCAAGGAGCCGCGTACGGTGTGGTAACGAACACCTGGCAAGTCTTTTACACGACCGCCACGGATCAGTACCACGCTGTGTTCTTGCAGGTTGTGACCTTCACCACCGATGTACGAGGAAACCTCGAAACCGTTGGTCAGGCGCACACGGCATACTTTACGCAGTGCCGAGTTAGGTTTTTTCGGCGTAGTGGTATACACACGGGTGCATACGCCACGACGTTGCGGGCAGTTCTGCAGCGCAGGTACGTCGGATTTCTCGACGATACGCTTACGCGGCTGACGTACCAGCTGGTTGATAGTTGCCATCTACTAGCTCCACTGTTGTCTTGCGACGCTATTGTCTTGCAAGAAAAGCAAAATGGCAGGAACGAATTCCCGCCAAATTTAGGGGTACAAGAGTCTAAAGAGGATCTTGTCCCCAGTCAAGGCAAGGCCCCGACCTCCCCTCTCGTCGAACCGGGACAAAACTGCCTCGATCCGACGAATGGGGCTGCCAGGGCCCAGACTTATTTATCGCAGAACTCAGTTACCGCTTGAGTTCAGCGCTTCGGTCAGTGCAGCTTCCACTTCACTGGCGCTTACGCGCAGCGGCTTGTCTGCATCACGGCGGCGCTTGCGCTCGCTGTGGTAGGCCAAACCGGTACCTGCCGGGATCAAACGACCCACAACTACGTTTTCTTTCAGGCCGCGCAGGTAGTCGCGCTTGCCGGTTACCGCTGCTTCGGTCAGTACGCGAGTGGTCTCCTGGAAGGAGGCCGCCGAGATGAACGACTCAGTGGACAACGACGCCTTGGTGATACCCAGCAGCACGCGAGTGAACTTGGAAACGAATTTCTCTTCGTTCGTCAGGCGCTCGTTTTCCACCAGCACGTGAGTCAGTTCCATCTGGTCGCCCTTGATGAAGCTGGAATCGCCAGACTCAGCGATTTCAACTTTACGCAGCATCTGACGCAGGATGGTCTCGATGTGTTTATCGTTGATCTTCACGCCTTGCAGGCGGTAAACGTCCTGGATCTCGTTAACAATGTACTTGGCCAGCGCACTCACACCCAGCAAACGCAGGATGTCGTGTGGATCGCTTGGACCGTCGGAGATAACTTCGCCGCGGTTTACCTGTTCGCCTTCGAACACGTTCAGGTGACGCCACTTCGGAATCAGCTCTTCATACGGATCGGTACCGTCGTTCGGGGTAATGACCAGACGGCGCTTGCCCTTGGTCTCTTTACCGAACGCGATGGTGCCGCTGACTTCAGCCAGAATCGACGCTTCTTTCGGACGACGAGCTTCGAACAAGTCGGCAACACGCGGCAGACCACCGGTGATGTCACGGGTCTTCGAAGTTTCTTGCGGGATACGCGCGATAACATCACCGATCGCGATCTTCGCACCATCCGCTACACCGACCAGGGCGTTGGCTGGCAGGAAGTACTGAGCGATTACGTCAGTGCCTGGCAGCAACAGATCCTTGCCGTTGTCATCAACCATCTTCACGGCAGGACGGATGTCTTTACCGGCAGCTGGACGATCTTTCGCGTCGAGTACTTCAATGTTGGTCATACCGGTCAATTCGTCAGTCTGACGCTTGATCGTGATGCCTTCTTCCATACCCACGTAGGTCACGGTACCTTTCATTTCGGTAACGATTGGGTGGGTGTGCGGATCCCACTTGGCCACTATTGCGCCAGCGTCGACCTTGTCACCTTCTTTAACCGAGATCACAGCACCGTACGGCAGCTTGTAACGCTCACGCTCACGACCGTAGTCATCAGCGATTGCCAGCTCACCGGAACGAGACACAGCAACCAGGTGGCCATCCACTCGCTCAACGTGCTTCAGGTTGTGCAGGCGGACGGTACCGCCGTTCTTCACCTGAACGCTGTCGGCTGCGGAGGTCCGGCTTGCCGCACCACCGATGTGGAACGTACGCATGGTCAGCTGGGTACCCGGCTCACCGATGGACTGGGCAGCGATAACGCCGACCGCTTCACCGATGTTCACCTGGTGACCACGAGCCAAGTCACGGCCGTAGCACTTGGCGCAAATGCCGTAGCGGGTTTCGCAGCTGATCGGCGAGCGAACGATCACTTCGTCGATGCTGTTGAGTTCGATGAACTCGACCCACTTCTCGTCAACCAGAGTGCCGGCAGGAACGATAACTTCCTCGGTACCTGGCTTGAATACGTCACGGGCAATAACACGACCCAATACGCGCTCACCCAGCGGCTCTACAACGTCCCCGCCTTCAATGTGCGGAGTCATCAGCAGGCCGTGCTCGGTGCCGCAATCGATCTCGGTTACAACCAGATCTTGTGCAACGTCTACCAGACGACGAGTCAGGTAACCGGAGTTAGCGGTTTTCAACGCGGTATCCGCAAGGCCTTTACGAGCACCGTGAGTAGAGATGAAGTACTGAAGTACGCTCAAACCTTCACGGAAGTTCGCAGTGATCGGCGTTTCGATGATGGAGCCGTCCGGCTTGGCCATCAGGCCACGCATACCGGCGAGCTGACGGATCTGCGCAGCAGAACCCCGTGCGCCCGAGTCGGCCATCATGTACATCGAGTTGAAGGACTCTTGATCGACTTCCACGCCGTGACGGTCGATGACTTTCTCTTTCGAGAGGTTGGCCATCATCGCCTTGGAAACTTCGTCGTTCGCCTTCGACCAAAGGTCGATTACCTTGTTGTACTTCTCGCCCTGGGTTACCAGGCCGGAGGCGTACTGGCTTTCGATCTCTTTCACTTCATCAGTAGCAGCGTTGATGATGCGGGCTTTTTCATCCGGGATAACGAAGTCGTTAACACCGATGGAAACGCCGGAGATGGTCGAATAAGCAAAACCGGTGTACATCAACTGGTCAGCGAAGATCACGGTCTCTTTCAAACCAACCACGCGGTAGCACTGGTTGATCAGCTTGGAGATCGCCTTTTTCTTCATTGGCAGGTTGACGACGTCGTACGACAGACCTTTTGGTACAACTTGATACAGCAGCGCACGACCGACAGTGGTGTCGACGATACGGGTGCCGCTCACGCTGCCGCCATCACGGTCGTTGACGGTTTCGTTGATCCGCACTTTGACCTTGGCGTGCAGTGCGGCTTCGCCAGCACGGAACACACGGTCAACTTCTTGCAGGTCAGCGAACACACGACCTTCGCCTTTGGCGTTGATCGCTTCACGCGTCATGTAGTACAGACCCAATACAACGTCCTGCGACGGAACGATGATTGGCTCACCGTTGGCTGGCGACAGGATGTTGTTGGTCGACATCATCAACGCACGCGCTTCCAACTGGGCTTCCAGTGTCAGCGGTACGTGCACGGCCATTTGGTCGCCGTCGAAGTCGGCGTTGTACGCAGCACAGACCAGAGGGTGCAGCTGGATAGCCTTACCTTCGATCAGTACCGGTTCAAACGCTTGGATACCCAGACGGTGAAGGGTCGGCGCACGGTTGAGGAGAACCGGGTGTTCGCGGATCACTTCAGCGAGAACGTCCCAAACCTCTGGCAGTTCGCGCTCGACCATTTTCTTGGCCGCTTTGATCGTGGTCGCGAGACCGCGCATTTCCAGCTTGCCGAAGATGAATGGCTTGAACAGTTCAAGTGCCATCTTCTTAGGCAGACCGCACTGGTGCAGACGCAGGGTCGGGCCTACGGTAATAACCGAACGACCGGAGTAGTCAACACGCTTACCGAGCAAGTTCTGACGGAAACGACCTTGCTTACCCTTGATCATGTCAGCCAAGGATTTCAGAGGACGCTTGTTCGAACCGGTAATAGCGCGGCCACGACGGCCGTTGTCGAGCAAGGCATCGACAGCTTCTTGCAACATACGCTTTTCGTTGCGCACGATGATGTCCGGAGCGGACAGGTCAAGCAGGCGCTTCAAGCGGTTGTTACGGTTGATCACGCGGCGGTACAGGTCGTTGAGGTCGGACGTCGCAAAACGACCACCGTCCAACGGTACCAGCGGACGCAGGTCTGGCGGCAGAACCGGCAGAACGGTCAGCACCATCCACTCTGGCAAGTTTCCGGAGCCCTGGAAGGCTTCCATCAACTTCAGACGCTTGGACAGCTTCTTGATCTTGGTTTCGGAGTTGGTTTGCGGAATCTCTTCGCGCAGGCGGCCAATCTCGTGCTCCAGGTCGATAGCGTGCAGCAGTTCGCGGACAGCCTCGGCACCCATACGGGCATCGAAATCGTCACCGAATTCTTCCAGCGCTTCGAAGTACTGCTCGTCGTTCAGCAACTGACCTTTTTCAAGGGTGGTCATGCCTGGATCGATAACGACATAGCTCTCGAAGTAGAGAACGCGTTCGATATCACGCAGGGTCATGTCCATCAGCAAGCCGATACGGGACGGCAGCGATTTCAGGAACCAGATGTGGGCAACCGGCGAAGCCAGTTCGATGTGCGCCATGCGCTCACGACGAACTTTAGCCAGCGCAACTTCAACGCCGCACTTCTCGCAGATCACACCACGGTGCTTCAAGCGCTTGTACTTACCGCACAGGCACTCGTAATCCTTTACCGGGCCAAAGATCTTGGCGCAGAACAGGCCGTCACGCTCGGGTTTGAACGTACGGTAGTTGATGGTTTCCGGTTTTTTAACTTCACCGAACGACCACGAACGGATCATCTCAGGCGATGCCAATCCAATACGGATGGCGTCGAACTCTTCGACTTGACCCTGGTTTTTCAGCAAATTCAGTAGGTCTTTCAAGGCCTTTCCTCCTGGCGGAGCAGAGAGCGGGCTAAACAGCCCCGCTCTCGATTCGCGTCACGTGTTATTCGGTTTCCAGATCGATATCGATGCCGAGGGAACGAATTTCTTTGATCAACACGTTGAAGGACTCGGGCATGCCCGGCTCCATACGGTGATCGCCGTCCACGATGTTTTTGTACATCTTGGTCCGACCGTTCACATCGTCCGACTTCACTGTGAGCATTTCTTGCAGAGTGTAAGCAGCACCGTATGCTTCCAGTGCCCAGACCTCCATCTCCCCGAAACGCTGACCACCGAACTGAGCCTTACCACCCAGCGGCTGCTGGGTAACCAGGCTGTACGAACCGGTAGAACGAGCGTGCATCTTGTCGTCTACCAAGTGGTTCAGCTTCAGCATGTACATGTAGCCAACAGTAACCGGGCGCTCAAACTTGTTGCCGGTACGGCCGTCGAACAGCTGCATCTGGCCGCTTTCTGGCAGGTCTGCCAGTTTCAGCATGGCCTTGATTTCGCTTTCCTTGGCACCGTCGAACACCGGGGTAGCCATTGGAACGCCGCCGCGCAGGTTCTTCGCCAGATCCAGGATTTCCTGGTCGGAGAAGGTGTCCAGCTCTTCGTTGCGACCGCCGATCTCGTTGTAGATCTCGTGCAGGAACTTACGCAGGTCAGCAACCTTGCGCTGCTCTTCGATCATACGGTTGATCTTCTCGCCCAGACCTTTAGCCGCAAGGCCCAGGTGGGTTTCGAGGATCTGACCAACGTTCATACGCGAAGGTACGCCCAACGGGTTGAGGACGACGTCGACCGGGGTGCCATTGGCATCGTGCGGCATGTCTTCAACCGGCATGATCACGGAGACCACACCTTTGTTACCGTGACGACCGGCCATCTTGTCGCCCGGCTGGATGCGACGACGGATTGCCAGGTAAACCTTGACGATTTTCAGCACGCCTGGAGCCAGGTCATCGCCCTGCTGCAGTTTGCGCTTCTTGTCTTCGAACTTGTCGTCCAGCAGACGGCGGCGATCAACGATGTAGGCCTGCGCCTTCTCGAGCTGCTCGTTAAGAGCGTCTTCAGCCATGCGCAGTTTGAACCACTGGCCGTGCTCAAGACCGTCGAGGATTTCGTCGGTGATGTCCTGACCTTTCTTCAGACCTGCGCCGCCTTCAGCCTTGTGGCCTACCAGAGCGGAACGCAGACGTTCGAAGGTCGCGCCTTCAACGATACGGAACTCTTCGTTCAGGTCCTTACGGATCTCGTCGAGCTGGGTCTTCTCGATGGACAGTGCACGAGCATCACGCTCAACGCCGTCACGGGTGAAGACCTGTACGTCGATGACAGTACCTTTGGTGCCAGTAGGCACGCGCAGGGAGGTGTCTTTAACGTCGCTGGCTTTTTCACCGAAGATGGCACGCAGCAGTTTTTCTTCCGGAGTCAGTTGGGTCTCGCCTTTCGGAGTGACCTTACCTACCAGAATGTCGCCTGCGCCTACTTCAGCACCTACGTAAACGATACCGGCTTCGTCCAGTTTGTTCAGTGCAGCTTCACCCACGTTCGGGATGTCTGCAGTGATTTCCTCTGGCCCAAGCTTGGTGTCACGAGCCACACAGGTCAGTTCCTGAATGTGGATCGTGGTGAAACGGTCTTCTTGAACAACACGCTCGGAGAGGCAGATGGAGTCTTCGAAGTTGAAGCCGTTCCATGCCATGAACGCGATGCGCATGTTCTGACCCAGAGCCAGCTCACCCATATCGGTGGACGGGCCGTCAGCCATGATGTCGCTGCGCTGAACGCGATCACCCTTGCTCACCAGCGGACGCTGGTTGATGCAGGTGTTCTGGTTCGAGCGGGTGTATTTGGTCAGGTTGTAGATGTCGACACCGGCTTCGCCAGTTTCAACTTCGTCATCGGCAACACGAACCACGATACGGCTGGCATCAACGGAGTCGATCACGCCGCCACGACGAGCCACGACGCAAACGCCGGAGTCACGGGCTACGTTACGCTCCATGCCGGTACCTACCAGCGGCTTGTCAGCGCGCAGGGTTGGTACAGCTTGACGCTGCATGTTGGAACCCATCAACGCACGGTTGGCGTCGTCGTGCTCCAGGAACGGGATCAGCGACGCAGCAACCGAAACTACCTGCTTCGGCGATACGTCCATCAAGGTGACGTCTTCCGGCGCCTTGACGGTGAACTCGTTCAAGTGACGAACAGCTACCAGCTCGTCGATCAGGACTTTCTTGTCGTTCATCGTGGCCGAAGCCTGAGCGATCACGTGATCAGCTTCTTCGATGGCGGACAGGAATACGATCTCGTCGGTGACCAGAGCGTCTTTCACCACACGGTACGGGCTCTCGAGGAAGCCATACTGGTTGGTGCGCGCATAGGCGGCCAGGGAGTTGATCAGACCAATGTTCGGACCTTCCGGCGTTTCGATCGGGCAAACACGGCCGTAGTGCGTCGGGTGTACGTCACGAACTTCAAAGCCTGCACGCTCACGGGTCAGACCGCCCGGGCCCAGTGCGGATACACGGCGCTTGTGGGTGATCTCGGAGAGCGGGTTGTTCTGGTCCATGAACTGCGAGAGCTGGCTGGAACCGAAGAACTCTTTCACCGCCGCAGCCACTGGCTTGGCGTTGATCAGGTCTTGCGGCATCAGGCCTTCGCTTTCAGCCATCGACAGACGCTCTTTGACCGCACGCTCAACACGTACCAGGCCAACGCGGAACTGGTTCTCGGCCATTTCGCCTACGCAGCGAACACGACGGTTACCCAGGTGGTCGATGTCATCGACGATGCCTTTGCCGTTACGGATGTCGACCAGGGTCTTCAGTACCGCAACGATGTCTTCCTTGCACAGCACGCCCGAACCTTCGATCTCGGTGCGACCGATACGACGGTTGAACTTCATCCGGCCGACCGCAGACAGGTCATAGCGCTCAGGGCTGAAGAACAGGTTGTTGAACAGGGTCTCGGCAGCGTCTTTGGTTGGCGGCTCGCCTGGACGCATCATGCGATAGATCTCGACCAGCGCTTCCAATTGGTTGCTGGTGGAGTCGATCTTCAAGGTGTCAGAGACGAACGGACCGCAGTCGATATCGTTGGTGTACAGGGTCTCGATGCGAACAACCTGGGCCTTGGCGATTTTCGCCAGGATCTCGGTGTTCAGCTCGGTGTTGCACTCAGCCAGGATTTCGCCTGTGGCCGGGTGAACGATGACCTTGGCGGTAGTACGACCCAGGACGTAGTCCAGAGGTACTTCCAGCTCTTTGATACCGGCTTTTTCGATCTGGTTGATGTGGCGCGCAGTAATACGACGACCAGCCTCAACAATGACCTTGCCTTTTTCATCCTGGATGTCCAAGACGGCAATTTCACCACGCAGACGCGATGCAATCAGCTCCAGCTTGAGGGTTTCATCCTTCAGGCTGAATACGTTGGTGGTGTAGAAGGCGTCCAGCACTTGCTCAGTGGTATAGCCGAGCGCGCGCAGCAGTACCGAGGCCGGCAGCTTGCGACGACGGTCGATACGCACGAACACGCAGTCTTTCGGGTCGAACTCGAAGTCCAACCACGAACCGCGGTACGGAATGATCCGCGCGGAGTACAGGAGTTTACCGGAGCTGTGCGTCTTGCCGCGGTCGTGGTCGAAGAACACGCCCGGGGAACGGTGCAGCTGGGAAACGATAACACGCTCGGTACCGTTGATAACGAAGGTACCGTTTTCAGTCATCAGTGGGATTTCACCCATGTAGACTTCTTGCTCTTTGATGTCCTTGATCGCTTTGTTCGACGATTCTTTGTCGAAAATGATCAGGCGGACTTTTACCCGCAAAGGTACGGCGTACGTAACACCGCGCAACACGCATTCTTTGACATCAAATGCCGGTTCGCCCAGGCGATAACCCACGTACTCCAGCGCAGCATTGCCGGAGTAGCTGATGATCGGGAAAACGGATTTGAAGGCCGCATGCAGGCCCACGTCGCGGAACTGATCTTTGGTCGCTCCCGCCTGCAAGAATTCACGATACGAATCCAGCTGGATAGCCAGAAGGTACGGGACATCCATGACGTCCGGCAACTTGCTAAAGTCCTTGCGGATACGTTTTTTCTCAGTATATGAGTAAGCCATCAGCGTTCCCCAGCTTGGTCACCTGCTTGTTTGGCCCCTCCGACGGGAGCAGCCAGAAAATCTCGCAAACCCCATGGTTTGCACCACCGCATCGGGTGGCTACAGCACGTTAATGGCGGCGACCGAGTCGACAGCCAAGAACGGAAAAAGGCCGGTGGCAAGAGCCACCAGCCATCAGCCTTCAGCTTAACGCTTGGGCTGGAGACGCAAGGTCGATGCTTACTTCAGCTCGACTTTAGCGCCTGCTTCTTCCAGTACTGCTTTGGCTTTGTCAGCTGCGTCTTTGGCAACAGCTTCCAGAACCAGGGCAGGAGCGCCGTCAACTACAGCCTTGGCTTCTTTCAGGCCCAGACCGGTCAGTTCACGTACTGCCTTGATCACGTTTACTTTCTTCTCGCCAGCTTCGGTCAGCATGACGTTGAATTCGGTTTGCTCTTCAACAACGGCAGCAGCAGCAGCTGGGCCAGCGGAAGCAGCGGCAGCGGAAACGCCGAATTTTTCTTCGAAAGCTTTGATCAGCTCAACAACCTGCAGAACCGACATTTCAGCTACGGCGTTGAGGATATCGTCTTGGGAGATAGACATTGCTGTATTTCCTGAATTGGGGGACGGCCTACTCGGCCATCGAAATAAACAAAAATACGCGAGAGAAGTTGCTCAGCCTTAGGCTGCGGCAGCTTCTTTTTGCTCGCGAACTGCGGCCAGAGTACGAGCCAGCTTGCTGGTAGCGCCTTGAATCACGCTCATCAGCTGCGAAATGGCTTCGTCGCGGGTCGGCAGTGTTGCCAGTACGTCGATTTGGTTAGCTGCGAGGAACTTGCCCTCGAACGCAGCTGCCTTGATCTCGAACTTATCCTGACTCTTGGCGAACTCTTTGAACAAACGGGCAGCAGCGCCTGGATGTTCTTTGGAGAACGCGATCAGAGTCGGGCCGGTGAACACGTCGTTGAGGACACTGTATTCAGTGTCAGCAACAGCGCGCTTGAGCAGGGTGTTACGTACAACACGTACGTATACGCCAGCTTCACGAGCCTCTTTACGGAGTCCGGTCATAGCGCCTACTGTCACACCACGGGCATCAGCCACGACAGCGGACAGAGCAGCTTTGGCAGCCTCGTTGACTTCAGCGACGATGGCCTTCTTGTCTTCGAGATTAATTGCCACGGGTTTAACTCCTGCTTGTTACCGTTTCATCTGGCCGGAGCCGGATGTCGTTTTGGTGTCTGATTCGGTAAGGAACCGGGAGCACCATCTGCGTAGGCTTGAGGTTTAAGACTTGCGTCGCCTACGGTCTTGGATAGCCCCCGCCAGGCAGGGACCCCAATTTTTTCAACTGGCGCAATCTCTCACGCCAATCTGTGCCTTATACGTCCAGCGAGCCTTGGTCGATGACCAGACCTGGGCCCATAGTGGTGCTCAGGGTAACGCGCTTGACGTAGATACCTTTCGAGGAAGCTGGCTTGATACGCTTCAGGTCAGCGATCAGGGCTTCAACGTTTTCCTTCAGCTTGACGGCGTCGAAGCCGACTTTGCCAACGGAGGTGTGAATGATGCCGTTTTTGTCGGTGCGATAACGAACCTGACCAGCCTTGGCGTTTTTAACCGCGGTAGCTACGTCTGGCGTTACGGTGCCGACTTTAGGGTTAGGCATCAGACCACGTGGACCGAGGATCTGACCCAACTGACCTACAACGCGCATTGCATCCGGGGAAGCAATAACTACGTCATAGTTCAGGTCGCCGCCTTTCATTTCGGCAGCCAGGTCGTCCATGCCAACGCGATCAGCGCCAGCGGCCAGAGCAGCTTCAGCTGCCGGGCCTTGGGTGAAGACAGCTACACGTACAGTCTTGCCAGTACCGTGTGGCAGCACAGTAGCGCTACGAACGACCTGGTCGGATTTACGTGGGTCTACGCCCAGGTTTACAGCAACGTCAACGGACTCGCTGAACTTGACAGTCGACAGCTCGGTCAGCAGGGCAGCAGCGTCTACAAAGTTGTAGGCCTTGCCTGCTTCGATTTTGCCGGCGATAGCCTTTTGGCGCTTGGTCAGCTTAGCCATTACACACCCTCCACGTTAAGGCCCATGCTACGAGCAGAACCGGCGATGGTACGCACGGCTGCATCCATATCAGCTGCAGTCAGATCCGCGTTTTTGGTTTTCGCGATTTCTTCCAGCTGAGCACGAGTCACGGTGCCAACCTTAACGGTGTTAGGACGAGCGGAACCGCTAGTCAGACCAGCAGCTTTCTTCAGCAGAACCGAAGCCGGGGTCGACTTGGTTTCGAAAGTGAAGCTACGGTCGCTGTATACAGTGATGATCACTGGAGTCGGCAGACCTGGCTCAAGACCCTGAGTACGGGCGTTGAAGGCCTTGCAGAATTCCATGATGTTCACGCCGTGCTGACCCAGTGCTGGGCCGACGGGTGGACTTGGGTTGGCCTGAGCGGCCTTCACTTGCAGCTTGATGTAAGCGGTAATCTTCTTGGCCATGAGGCACTCCAATTACGGGTTCAAACGCCTCGAGAGGCTCCCCGGTTACTTGCGCGTTTATCCCAGTGACGACAAAACCCCACAGCCTAAGGCTGTGGGGTTGGGATGCTTGATCAGCTAGACCTTTTCGACCTGGCTGAACTCCAACTCTACCGGAGTAGAGCGACCGAAAATGAGCACCGCCACTTGGATCCGGCTCTTTTCGTAGTTAACTTCTTCGACAGTACCGTTAAAATCAGCAAACGGACCATCTGTGACACGAACAACCTCGCCCGGCTCGAACAACGTCTTCGGCTTAGGCTTGTCACTACCATCAGCAACACGACGCAAAATTGCTTCTGCTTCTTTGTCAGTGATAGGAGCGGGCTTATCAGCAGTACCGCCGATAAAACCCATGACACGAGGAGTGTCCTTGACCAAGTGCCAAGTACCTTCATTCATGTCCATCTGAACCAGCACATAGCCAGGGAAGAATTTACGCTCACTTTTACGCTTCTGGCCATTCCGCATTTCAACCACTTCTTCAGTGGGAACCAGAATTTCGCCGAAGCCATCTTCCATGCCAGCCAGCTTTACGCGCTCCAGCAAAGAGCGCATAACATGCTTCTCGTAACCCGAGTAAGCATGCACAACGTACCAACGCTTAGCCACGGGACACCCTTAGCCAACAATCAAGGAAACAAGCCAGCCGAGCAGGGAATCAAGCCCCCACAACAGCAACGCCATAACCAGAACAACAGCCACCACAATCAATGTGGTCTGCGTGGTTTCTTGGCGAGTCGGCCAAACGACTTTACGAATTTCGGTGCGAGCTTCCTTTACCAGGACCGCGAACGACTTGCCTTTAGCGGTCTGCAGGCCTACAAAAGCAGCTACAGCAGCAATGACAAGCAAAGCGAGCACACGGTACAGGATCGGCGAAGCAGAATAGTACTGATTGCCAACAACGCCTACGACCACCAAAGCGACTACTGCGAGCCACTTAACCAGATCGAAACGAGAGCTTTGAGCTTCAGCCTTAGGAGTCATCTATGAAGATCCTGTGAAAAGAAAGCCAGATACACCACGTGAATCTGGCAGGTCAGGAGGGAATCGAACCCCCAACCTACGGTTTTGGAGACCGTCGCTCTGCCAATTGAGCTACTGACCTAAAACAAAATCAGGCCGACCATTATGCAGGCCTGAAAAAGACTTTACAACAACCAACCCCCAGAGACTTGAAATCGCCCGACTTCAACACCGGACACAACACCATCAAGCCGAGGCAGCTGTTAAAACAAAGGCAGATATTTTCATATCTGCCTTGTTATATGGAGCTCTTGAGCGGATTTGAACCGCTGACCTCACCCTTACCAAGGGTGTGCTCTACCAACTGAGCTACAAGAGCGAAACACCTTGCACAACCTGCAAACTTGGAGCGGGTAGCGGGAATCGAACCCGCATCATCAGCTTGGAAGGCTGAGGTTCTACCACTAAACTATACCCGCGGAGCTTGCAGCTCACGCTAAAAATGGTGGAGGGGGAAGGATTCGAACCTTCGAAGTCGTAGACGTCAGATTTACAGTCTGATCCCTTTGGCCGCTCGGGAACCCCTCCTAAGCGAGCCGGCATTTTACATCACGCCGACCTTCTGTCAAGCATTTTCTCATTTAAATTATGAGGTTAGCTGCATTGACGATTGCTTCGCGCTGCTGACCTACTTGGTCATCACTGCGGAGCGGGCGCCATTCTATGCAAACTATTCGAGAGTTGCAACGCCTTCGCACAACATTATTTTATGTTTTAACTCATTGAATTCCTTAGCAAGGTTTTCAAAGGGCAGATCATCAGCCAGGCGCCTGCTTTCAGGGGCCACACGAAGCCAATAACCCGAAGCGTCAGTCGTGTTCAGCAACAGAACCTTGGCCTTGATATCCAAACTGGTAAGACGCTGCTCGACAGACAGTGCCTGACGCTGATCAGTAAAGCCACCGATATATAGACAGGTATTTTGCCCATCAGAGGCCTTGGCACGCTCCCTACGGGCAACCGCGTCAGACGACTCACTCAGAAGGCGTATATCTTGCTGAGAACCCTTGTAGAGACTAAGCGGCGTGACATCTTTGGCACGCAACGGCGCTTCTTGCTGATGCCATATGTAGTAGAAGACATTCAGAACGAGTAAAAGCAAAAACAGCCAGCGCATAAGAACCTCAGAACAAAGGGCAGGCCATCGCCAATCCAACGAAAACCAGGTCAGGAACAATTCGAGCCTGCGGCACAGCCGCAGATACCAAATCAGCATCGCCACCGGTCAGGAAAACAGTAAAATCATCCCCCCAGTAGCTTCGAGCCAGCTCGAGCTGAGTCAACACAAACCCTCTCAACATCAAAGTACAGCCTCGCTCGACAGCTTCGACGGTTGTATGACCAGGCAAGAGGCGCTCCAGCGCTCGCTCAGCCGCCGCATCGTCGTAGCGTATCTTCCGGGTATGCGTACGCAACTGATTGCGCATGAGCGGCAATCCCGGGCAGATGAAGCCCCCCAGGTGCTCGCCGTCGGCAGCAATAAAATCTGCAGTTGCCGCCGTGCCGAAATCCAGGACCAGGCAAGCACCAGACGCCAACTTATACCCACCCAACATCGCCAGCCAGCGATCCAGCCCTAGACGCTCAAAGTCATCATAGCCATTACGCACGCCGGCCATTTCTCGCGCAGATACCGCGCAGGACACAGAAACCCCAAAAGCACTCACCAGGGCCTCAACCAACTGCTCCGTCTCCTCCTGCGCCCTGACACTGACCAATCGGCAACGCGTAAGCAACAATCCAGGAAGGGCGATCAAGCCATCAATCAATGCAGCATCCGAACTAACGACACCTTCTGAGGAGGCAGGCGCGCCATCAACCTCAAGCACGCGCCATTTGATAAAACTGTTCCCACAGTCGAGCTCAAGAATCATCACGCAACCTCAGGCTTAACTCTCCACCGCTGTATATTTTTTCGACACCATCAACACTCAAACGCAACGCGCCTTGATGATCGACACCCAGTACATCACCGTCAATCTGGTTGGCTCCCGCGATTAGCGATACAGCCCGCCCCTGCCAAAGGTGATTCTGTTCCCACTCCTCCTGGAGCGCGGCGAAACCACCGGTTTTATGTCGACTCAGATAGTCTTGCAACTGCACACCCAGTTGCGCGACCAGATGATTGCGGTCAATTGCAAAGCCCGTCTCAAGCCAAACCGAAGTCCATTGCTGATCAACGTCCTCCGCCTTCTGCATGTTCACATTGACACCAACCCCAAGGACAACGTGGCAAATATCAGCGGGATCTCCTACCAACTCCAGCAAGATACCGGCAATTTTTTTATTCCCGACCAACACATCGTTAGGCCACTTCAATGCAGCACCTTGCACACCTAAGTCACGGAGGGCGTGCATGACCGCAAGCCCAACCACGAGACTTAGCCCTTCCAGCTGCCGCAAACCACCTTCGATACGCAACACGAGGCTGTAGTACACATTTTGCGCGAATGGACTGACCCATTTACGACCTCGCCTTCCCCTTCCCGCTGTCTGCTGCTCCGCGAGCACCAGAAACGGCGGTACGCAACCTGCGTCAACTAGACGCAAGGCTTCAGCATTGGTGGAGTCAATAGTGTCGGAAATATGAGCAGGCCATGGCAAAGCAGGCGCATTCGATGCAATTGCCTCAGCATTCAAAAATACTAATGGCGATGCAAGCTGATAGCCCTTTCCTCGGACTTTATGGATAGGCAAATTCAACTCTGCCTCAATATGCTGGAGCTGCTTCCACACAGCACTACGACTGACGCCCAAGGCGGCGCCAAGCGCTTCTCCAGAATGGAATCGGCCGTCTTTTAGTAGATTTAACAACGTCAGCATACAAGTATCGCCTCACAATGAGGCAGGCATGATAGCCATGCGCAAGGCCATTGCATAGAAAGGCTAGACTTTGGCTGTGTAGGAAGAAACGATTACTGCAGACGCTTTTCGATCGCCCAAAACAAAACCCCTGACTGCGTTAGCAATCAGGGGTTCTGGAATTTAATCTTGACGATGACCTACTCTCACATGGGGAAACCCCACACTACCATCGGCGATGCATCGTTTCACTGCTGAGTTCGGGAT
>NZ_JAAXCY010000008.1 GCF_014230465.1 Pseudomonas cremoris | reverse complement strand
AATGACTTGGGTAATTGGCGCTGGGCAGGAATCTTGTACCGGCGTTGGGCAAGAGAAGCTTTTCTAGCGCAGTGAGTCGCTATCGCCTGGCGTATAAAACATATAGCGCCTCGCGGTCTGCCTCTGCATCTTCAGTCTCAGAAGCTCTCCAGCGGGTGCTGGAGACCCGTAAGCATGCGATGAATGGTAGCGCGCAGGTTGCGCCAGACGGGCCTATCAGGAGGCCTTCTGAGAGATGGCTTCAGCCTTGCCGCGGCGCATAAAGCAACGATTTGGCGTGTCGCCCACTTTTTTGCAGGCGAAAAAAAAGACCTTGAATTTCAAGGTCTTTTTTTAAGATGGTGCCCGAGGGAGACTCGAGACATCCATAAAATTCGTGGCTTGCAGGTCGATTATAAAGCTTGGGATACATGGAGGGATACACAGTAGTGGGGGCTGGCACATTCTCCAATATGGGATAGTGTTCTGCACCTCACAAAGGAGTACGTCTTCGATGGCCCGAGTTCAGCCCCCAACAGAACCTTCCGTTTCCAAGCTTCAAAGCCAGCAACAGAATATCAATCGGAGCATCGATAGGCTACGAGAGCGCGTTTCCGAACTCGAAGCATTCGATCTGAGTTCTGTGCGCAACGGCCTTACACCTGAGGTACGTGGACTGGAGGTTAGAATCAAAGACACTCTCGTACGGTGCTTTGGCGAGAACACGTCCACCTACAATGATTTGCAATCTGCAGCCTCTCTTGCGTTCTTTCCGCGCTTTAGGACCAACGGGGTGCCGACAGACTACGTTGGACGTCTTGAGAAAAACATTAAAAGGGCTATCGAGCTTCTCCGGCAAGGGCAAAAAACTTTAGCGGAAGACCTGGCCGACTATGAGCATGAACATGAGACCAAGCCGGAAGTGGGGGAAGTGATGGAAGGGTTATCGCGACGTGTGTTTGTCGTTCATGGTCATGACGATGGCTCACGAGAGATGGTGGCTCGCTTCCTTGAGAAAGTAGGTTTCGAAGCCGTGATCTTGCACGAGCAAGCCAACCAAGGCCGGACGGTGATTGAGAAGGTCGAAGCCCACGGAGATGTAGGATTCGCTGTCGTATTACTCACTCCTGATGATGAGGGATGTGTAAAGGGTGGAACGCCTGAACCCCGGGCTCGCCAAAACGTCATCTTGGAACTGGGGTATTTCATCGGCCGTCTTGGACGAGGAAAGGTTTGCGCACTCAAGAAAGGAGCTTTGGAAATACCGAGCGACTACGCAGGTGTGGTGTATGAATCACTGGACGGTAATTGGAAGCATGCCCTGGGCCGTGAGCTTCAAGAAGCCGGCCACGAAATAGACTGGAATAAAGTTATGCGGTCATGAAGCGTCTTCGAAGTGCCATCCGCAGGTAAGGCGTAAGGCTATTGCATCGGGTCGCGGCGCCGAAAGCCGCCGGGGACCCTGAGGATATCTAGAGGATACGGGGTCGGAAACCCGCGACATCGTGGTAGCGGCAGATTCCACAGCTTACTGAAATTTCAACGTTGAAATTGAAAGGATCTTGAAGAAAAAGGGGCATCGTTACCGTGTTGGTAAAGATGCCCCTTTGTGTTGCTGATAACGCACGCATGGCGTTCGTCAACCCAGTCAATTCCGTCAACCTGTCAACCGACTTCAAAAATCCAGCCGCTAACACGAACGCGCGGGTTCTTTGCCCCGTGTCATTCCGAAATGCTCAGGGTCCCCGGCGACCTCCCAACATCTTGTGCAATTGCACTGGTGAACTGTGTGTTCACCCGGTTCACCTGTTCACTAAGCTGGGCACCTGTCCGCTAACACGATGTCGCGGGTTTCCGACCCCGTACCAGGCAAAAGTCCCAGGGGCCCCATGCATACTTTAAGGCGCCAAAAGCTAAGCGGAAGGATTACCGTCGCTGATGGCATCACAAGAAAAGGGGAGCTGGGGCAGCAGTTTCATCTAAAACTGATGTAACACGGGTAACTCGTGTAACGCAGGGTGGTAACCAACTGATTTTATTGAATAATTTTCGCGTTACACCTTCCGCCCAATTGCCGTACACCTACCATAACAATCCCTCCAGGTGTAACACCAATGTTGGTTTTTCGGACGAACCCGCATCACTCAAAAGCATGGGGATGATCGACAGTTTCATCTGGAGGCGGAATTGATCCCTGAGGTAGGCAGACCTTTGAATTCAGTTCCGTCCATCACGCCCGTTTCATCTTACGATAACCGCAGACTGCCGCAATAGGAGCGGCTAGAGTAGCTGAATGGAGTCGGACCGCACTTCGATAGAACAGGATTATCGAAACTATCTCTCAATTAGACATTGATGAGTATGCGCCGAAAAGTTGTCGACTGAGAATGGCTGAGACTTTACGTTGTACTTCACAACTTAAAGTCTCTCGCCTATCTCGTTCCTGAGGGCTTTGTATTTGGCACCCCCTGGAAAATTATCTGCTGTGCATTTTAGCTGCAGATCGCTGCGCTCTTATACGTGCGCATCTCTATCATGTCGTGAAAGGCGGTCAAGCTGATCTATCCCCTGGCCCGAGAGACCTATTTCTCTTTCTTTTGCAGCTAATAATTCCAATATGAGGTTTCTCAGGGCTATAACTACAATTGATGAGGTTTCATTTTCATCATGCCAAATGTAACTAGCTCCATAATTTGGACGGTGATCTCCCCATTCCCCATAGCAAGGATTAAGCACTCCTCGGCCGCAATTTATATCTGTTACCTGCCAACAAACAACAATATCAATTTCTGACGGATTCTTTTTCTTATCGTCGAAGTCAGAAATTAGGTCGATGAATTGATGTTTGAATTCTAAAACGACATTTTCACCCGAGACGGTGTCGTCATCTGTTCGAATCGAAAGCCTATCATGTGTATCGCGCAAAATCGGGCTTTCTGTATCAATGGAAACTAATGAGTCATAACGCTCAAAGCCTGATATTGCTCTGAGACGATACCCCTTCAAAAAACCAGATGTGCAAAGCCAAATAAAAAGGGCTATGACTTCTTGCTCGTTATCTGGATCTACATCGAAGACTGGTGTTAATTTGAACCTTTCACTGAGAACTGGATAGACCGAGTCAGCTGCTCTGGAGTCAATTTGTGCACGCCATCTGTCTAGATCTGACGTCACATCTGGCCGATTAGGCTTTTTCATAGCCCATCGATATTCCTTTAGTATTCCAACAACACGCTTTCCAATCTCGCTTACTGCTTTTGCTATATCCTCATCCGCAGAGATTTTTCGGCCAAGATCTAGTTCAAGTCCCTCAAAGGAAATCATAATATGAGCTTGTCTATCTAAGCCTTGGCTGCTGGTTAGGGATAAATCTACAGAGCGGCCCTGAGGCACTCCGTCTACAGCTATACGCATACCATGCCGAAGCAGGTTACTGCGACCGCCCAATCGTTTATTCGCCTCAGCGAGTACCTCTGTCGAATAGCAAAGATATCCATCTACCCATTGAAGGTGCTTTTCTAATTTTTCTCGGCTATCGTCTGAAAGCCCAGTTAGAGTAGAAATAATTTCTTCAGCATTCCAGCGACGTCGTATAGCGCTATATTTCCTCGCATGAGTATGTCGCTTCTCAGGCGGACTGTTATCAATGGTTTCGGCGTCTCCTGAAGTTCTAACAATTGCTGAGGGGAACGGATATCCTAGCTTTGAGCTATCAATATCATATTTGTCGATCTCATAAATTGCTTCATAAGATTGAACTCCCTTGTCGAGAATTATCTTTACCTTTATAGGGCTGCTGCTTAGAGGGCTGACAGATCCAAGAACCGTTCTCGCGGCGAAAAAATTAGCCCAGTTTCTGAGCTCTCTTTCGGGGCCGTCGCCAACGATTACTAGCGAATCTAAACTGCGCGGATGCACTCCCTCATGGAATTGGTATAATAAACCCGTTCCTCTTCCCGCTGGAAATTTCGCGTTTACTATATCAGGAACATCAAACTCTTCATCTATAATTGGGGCCGGCTCTTCAGGGTCTTTTATCCAGCTAAACGACCCCCTGACTGTATATTGTGTCGATTGTCCAAGTTCGTCTTCCGTCCGCAAGGAAATACGTCGACTGGCAGCAAAAAAGTAAGATGCTCCAACCCCTTTATAACCTAGGGTCTTACCTTTCTTCTTGGCTGCGGAGTATCCTGGGACGGTAAGGTTCTTCGCAATGTCGGGAGACATTCCTGTTCCATTGTCGCCCACGAACAAGTAGTGAAAAGACTCTGGTCTGCGACCAACAATAATGGTCAGCATAGGTTCTACTTCACCAGTGTAGAGTCCCCGTTCTTCAGCTGAAATTACACTGTCAAGAGCGTTCTGAACAACCTCGTTAAAGAGATCGGCTTCATCAGCATATGAGGTCAGAAGATTATTTAACTGCCTCCGCGCAATCTCGCTTCGATCTAGCGCACTTAAGTCTTCCATTCCGAACAAGTTCAATTGTTAGCCCTCCCGATATTAGCTAGTGATCCATATATATCACAGGTTTCACTGGATGGCAGGCACCTGTCATTTCAGCAGCTACCTGCTGCATTCTCCTCTGAGGGTGGGCGGCCCATCAAAATGGGCAAATCACCTAGCCAATGCGCTCATCTTCGGCTTTTCGGAATGACTGAGGGGGCGGTACGGATCAGGTTGCCTAAGGTCGAGCAATATCTCATCCACGTCGTCGCCTCTCGATTTCTCCTGCGTGACAAACGGAGACCCCCACACTCAGTGTGAAAATCAAAGTTTCGTTTCAAAATCCACCCACCGATTTTGAGGCTTAAGAGTTGCTAGTGTTAATCACTGATGAAGTCTCTTTTTTTCTCATCTTCGATTTGCGTTTGTAACTCGCGGATTATGCGTTCGATATACTGTTTGTGCCGCAGCAAACTCACGCTACTAATAAGAGGGAGAAGGGACTCCCAGTAATTAATTTGCTCCTGCAGCACCGGGACTCGGCTCCCGCTCCAAGAGCGACTATTAGGCTCCAAGGGTAGGCGTGTAAAGTTATCGAAGTTCTGATTGTGTTTAAGAAATCGCTGCAGGAATATATGTCTTCGATTTGGTGGGAATTGAGCAATAACGGAGAAAATTAGCCCCATGAATTCTAAATTATCATTTTTCTTGTCTATAAGTGAAAGCAAAAGCATATCTTGCTTTTCAATAGTGTAGGGGTCCTCACTCTTGGTCTTGAAGAAAGAGTGTAAATAAGGGTCTATAGCAAAGAAATGGTTTTGCTCATGAGAGAAAATGCTTTCGATCAACATGGTCATAACTTCATTGTAGTCATGCCTAACCCAAATGAAGTCGTAATCGCGCTGATTATCATGACTACTGAGCCACCCACGCTTAGAGTTGTGAAACGCCCAATCGATGTACGTTGTTATGAAGGTCGTATCTAAGTCGAGAATAAGGTTGAAAATATTGCCTTTGTGATCGCCATAGTGCCGTGTAACTTCGACAGCTCCGTAAGCCATTTTAAGAGTTTCTAGGTCCTGCGAGAAAAGTTCTGGCAAGCGTTTTGCTGCTTCTGTGTAACTATTAAATAGCATAGTAAGTGCATATGCTGCGGAGGAATCGCTACGCACTTTTTTAAGTATAATTCCAACAACCTTTGCGACCGCCATCGAGTCGGCTGGAACGTATTTAAGTAAGTAATCCATGTCCTGAGGCAGATCCATTGTCTCCGACGTTTCGTAAAGTTTATACAGGTTGGATGATAGTTCTTTATCTATGAGTTCAGGCTGGATTGCCATGTACGTATAGAATTGCCATTGTCTCTTGGCTGGGTAATCATATTTATCAAGGAGTCGGAGCGTTTCATTATGGTTTCTTATATCTACGAGTTTTTTTACTAATGCGTAACCATTTAGTCGAAGTGGGTCTTGGAGTTGTAAATAGTGATCGATCACAACGAGGTAAAGTGTATCGTTACTATCGGCCAATGATAAGAAAATACTTTCAAGCGCTCTTTGAATTTGGCAGTTGGTTTTTTTTGTGTCCTTCGCGTCGCTAATAGCTATGCACTGATTTATAAGAACTGAATACTCATCTAGTGTGAAGTTTTTTGTGAGGGTTATTAATCTGCCGTTTTTGTATTTTTCATATTCTTCGTATGTCAGCTCTGGTCCCGAGCCCCCTAACCAATCCTGAAAAATTATGTCTGCTAAAATTTGTGTGGCATTGCTGTATCGATTACGTAAGGAGTCCTGGTAGCTAATAGAGTGTTTTTCTAGAAGGTCTAAATAGCTATGCATCAGTGCACAGCATTGATAGTTGTCAGGGTTGAGGTGTGACTCAAGGAAAGGTAATAAGTTTTCGGAGTCTTTTTGCGCTATTTCAGAATTTGTTAGTTTGTATGAGGTGCAGTAGTGTTCAATAATCTCAATTACGCTACCCTGAAATTCCTGGAACCCATAAAGAGTAAATAATCGGTTAAATATAGTATGCCGGATTTCCGAAAGTTCAAGTGTTGAGGGCGTTTCAAATCTCGATATTGTGAGAGTGCTACCATTCATCTCATGACTTTCAAACTGAGTGTCTAAATAATTTTTTGCAATAAATAAAAACACTCTCGAAAATAAAGTGTTACCGGTGCTTGCATAATTCCAAATGGTATCTAAAACAGCCTGTTGAATCTTATAATTTTGGTGATGCGAGTCGAATTTGAAGCCGTAATCTTCTACTAATATTCGCAATAAGCCTGGTGCATCGGAGGGGCGTTTGGAAAGGTGGAGCATAAGAAGTTCTAGTGCCATCTTGACTTCTTCCACTCCGACAAACGCGAACGACCTTAATATGCTGAGATTGGAAGGAGATGGTACGGTGGTTTTTGATTGCTCAAACTCAATTGTATCAATGGCTGTTATTTCACAGGTTAGCGCCTCAATTCGGTTGTGCATCCATAGAAGTGTGTCAGTTAAATTTACGAACCAGAATGCATCGATTAGGTGTAATGTGCCATCTTCATTACTTTCTAATTGTAGTCTGGAAATAGCTTGGTCAATATGGGGCTGCATCGAACTTATGAGTGCTTCGCTATTGAAAGCACGGAGAACAGGGTTGATTGAGTCGATGATTTTATGTCGATACTTCGGGAAGAAATTATCTATCAGTACACCGAAGTCAATAGCTTTGTCTTTGAAGGTTGCAACATAGAAAATATAAGTTGCAAGAACTTGATCTGATATTCGAACGACTTCGTCTTCGTACATATCTACAAGTTCTAGCTCGTGAAGCCGGCTGGCTGCCTCCCAGAATGCATCAGCGTCTATTTTGAAGACGTTTTCTATGCTTAGCATCATTTCCGTATTCGTTCGATCTACAGCCTTAAAAAAAGATACAATGGCGGCTGCACGAATAAGTGCTGTGCTCGTTAAATCGGTTCCGTCTTTTTTGAGATCGTCTAAAATTGAAGAGAAATAACTGTCATATAAAGCCGTAACATCATGGATACAGCTGAGGGGCGCTTCTTTTGCGACTTCGGCAGCCATAACGGCGAGGCGCGGGTTCCCTTGTGCAATTTCAGCGATGCGATCCAAATAATGTTTGTTTACAATTCCATATTCGTCAGCAATTAACGTTCTAATCTGATTGTCATTAAATGAATCAAGCTGTATTTCTAGCCCGCCACCCAATGGCTGTGCTGAATCTTGTATTTTTTTAAGCGCGTAATCACGTACGCTTGCAAGGACTTTTATTTGCTGATCATCTCTTTGGTGAGAAATAAGATCGATAAAGTAGTCGAACTGACTGACTCGGTTTGCATCGTCCACGAAAATAAGGAAGTTACCTGGTCTTCTGAACTTTATTTGTAAGTCTTCCCATAAGTCGCGGTTGCGTCCGAAAACGCACAGTACTTCATATTCAGGAAAGCTTTCACTGAAGCTTCTACATACTTCCAATGCGAGCCTAGATTTACCAACTCCTGATTTGCCAGATAGAAGTACTAGGTTGCTTCTTTTTAATGCGTCTATCGTTTCGTCAAACTCTTTATCACGAAAGTGAAAGCCAAGGTCAAGACGGGTAGCTAGTTTTCCGCTGTTGTATAGTGAAACGAATTTTGAAGGGGAAACAATTTGACCGGTGTCAATCGAAATGCCAAGAAAGTCTTTGGCGAGCCCCGGGTATTTGCTGTATAGGTCATAGGATATAGCGTCAATGCCGAAAATATCTAGGTTGATATTTTTTGATTGACAGAGGTGTCGTAGTTCGCCTTCTTCTTTAGAGTTTATCTTGCCCGTGAAGCAGAAAACGACTCTCTCAATGTTATTGGTTGGGATTCCTGTCTTGGTTTCGTCAAAGCATTTAATTAGATCGCCTTTCATTTTGTCCAGCAGGCCAGATTGCTGGGTAGTGTACTCGGCAAATACGTAGTTGTTTTTGGTTGTGGTTATTAAAGTGTCAGGCGTTCCAGTTCTTACTTTATTCGCAGCAATAACAGATCCGATGGAGTTGACGTATCCGAATCCTCTTTCCACGAGATAAGCATCTGCCAGCTTCTGGAAAGCACCTCCATCTAATTCGATGAGGGCAAATTGAATTTGATTTAATTTTGACATATAAATCTATGCTCGCCCTGGTTGCTTTATTTGTATTGAGTCAGCTGAATAATTGAGCGTTTTATAGTGGTTCCTGACATTTTTAGGTGGAGACTATTATGTTTTTATCGAGTACGCACCTATGTCGAGGTTAGCGTGGAAATTGCGGGAAGGAAACCGGTATCCAAATTGTTGTCTCTTCCATCGCTTTGTGTACTTCAGCAAAGCACTTCAGGTACAGAACTGATTTTCATGAGCCGCTGTTCGGATCAGCATAGTCATTCGGCCCATACCTTGCTGCGCAATCGGACGCAAATAATTAAGCATGCGAATGAAGAAGGCTGTTAGTGGTGATTTGAAGGCGCGGAAATCTTGCGCTGAATGGCGAGCGCCCTGTCACCCGTGAAAGGAGGTAAGTAAACAGCCCGCTTAAGCGGGCTGTTTCGGAGTCAGGCTGTCAGAAGATCCTCTAGGGAGATGTCGCGGGCGACAGCTGCCAGGTCGGAACGATCAAGTCTCGAATGGAAAGGACCGAACCGTGGAACGTCAAGTCCGGACAAAGCATCTCCCATCCCACCCTTTTGGTAGCTGACGGCAAGTATCCGCGCTCCCACTTCTACTAATTGCTTCGTTGCTGCATTCCACTCCTCATCTAATGCAAACCCTACCGCGTTCAAAGCTGCTTTTTTGGCCTCATTTCCACGCTGTTGAGCGTTTGATATGTGAGTTTCGATGGTGTCGAGTTCGGCTTGCAGGGCGGTGAGAATGAGTTCTTGCCTTCTCACTTGCTCATCCGTTGTTGCAAGTTGTTTGGCGGCTTTCTGAATTTCGCTATTCGCGGTTTTTTCACCTTCACTGTCGCCGCTGGCAAGGCTCCGGGCGTAGAGGCTGGCTGCGTCTCGCTCGGCTTGCTGTGCTTTACCCAGAGATTGTTCTGCTTCCGCTTGAATCGCCTGACGGCGCTCATTCAAGTGCGCTTTTATCCGCTCCAATGCTTCGACCTCGACGGCTGATTCGGACATCGCTTGGATGGATTCTGTTTTGATCTGGTCGACCCGCTCTAGGCGGTCTAGGTGAGCGAGCTTTTGTTCAATTCGTTCCAGCTCGCTGGAGATGGCGCGTACACGGCTTTGGGCACTCGATAGTCTGTCCTCGGCGGCTCTGCTCTCTGGGCTTCCTATCATGTTGCCGTTGGGGCTGTAGTTGCTGGGCGCATTGCGCCAAGCTGCCTCCTAGTGGGGGAGACTATTTTCCAGCGTTTCGCGTTCGGAGATTAAAGCCGCTTGTTGCTGTTTCAATTCGTTCATGGTTATTCCTAAAGTCAGATTTTTGGTTGTGTGTGCCTGGCTGGCGAGGCCGGAATAAGCCGGCGCTACCTCATGAATTAGGTAGCGACTCAGGCGGCCTGAGCTTCGCGCTCACCCTGCTCAGGTACTGCCACAACTACGTAGCAACGCTGCAAACCAAGTCCAGGTAGGCGTACAGCGGTCGACGCTTTGCCATCAGTCCCCGGCTCCAACACACCTCGACGTAACAGCTCCTTGTTTACCGCGGTGATGTTCATGCCCTTGAATACTTCGGAGCGCCAAGCTTCGGGCAGCACGTAGTAAGTAGTCGTCGTATGCAGCGTGTCGCCCATTCCGTGTTCCAGCGACTTGCGAAAACCCAGTCGGTCGATGGTGCGCGGACCGTGCTCATCGATCTTTGCGGCGGCTGACTCCCAGCGGGTAAAACGACTTTCACCAAAGCGTTCGATGACCTGGCGCAACCGCGACAAGATTGCGTCTCCTTCGAAATTTCCGGCGCCGCCGCGCTCATTCATCCAGGCACTGAGGCACACCCGGGCTGCGGTGGTGGCGGTGCCATCAGGCCAGCCGGTAATCCCCATCGCGGTGGCCAGTTCGCCAGCGGCGGCAGCCAAGCCGAAGCGAGCGGCCGCTCGATGCGCCTGACCGCTGGCCGAGACGGGTAATGCCTTGGCGATAAAGCCCTCCAAGGTGTGGCGAAGGATCGCGGACCAGCCATGTCGCTTGCCGGGGTCACAGAGGGCCGACAGGAAGGCGGTCAAAGGTGTGCCGTAGTACTTGGCCACCCGTGCCTTGAGCGCATCGGAGAGGGCGGCCGCATCGTCAAAGCCATTTAACACGTCGAACATGCCTAGGCCTTTGCTGGCGTCCGCGGGCACGGCGAGCATTCGCACCTCCATACCGGCTTTCAATTCCTTGTTCGCTTCGGCCATGTGCTGTGCCAATGTCTTCTCGCCGGTCGAGAGAAACAGCAAGCGCCACTCCTGCACCTGTCGGCCTGCTTGTCCTCGATCATTGGCGCGAGCCTTCCCTGTGCCGTTGCCGAGCATGTACACCGTTTCACCAATAATGCGCGGGTCGCACATGCCGATTTCATCCAGCACCAAGAGCCCGTCGGAGTGCGCAGCGGCAATGGACTCCAAGGCGTTGTCGGTGGAGCGCCACGAACGCACCAGGCGCGGTCCACCGTAGATCGAGGCGGCCACTTGCAGGTGGGTGGTCTTACCGCCCGAACTGTCGCCATAGAGGTGAAACCCCCCCGACTCATGACCGAGCATGTGCAGCAGCGGACCAGCAAACGCCACGCTGGCCACAAACGCCAAGCGGTGGTTACCGATGCACAAGGCACCGATCTGCTCCTGCCACTGCTCCAAGGTGCCGGCTTCGCTGATAGGCGGGAGCTGAGCGCCGGCCTCATAGAAGTGCAGGTGTTCGGCGTGCGAACCGACCTGTTGTTCGGGTAGCAGAAAGGCGCTGTCGTGCCAGCCCAAACGGGTAACCAAGCGAGCGCGTTGCGCGCTGTCGAAGCCGCCGAGATAGCTCTGCAGGTCGTTGCGGGCATTGCGTCCGGAGCGACTGCCGGCCAGTCGCAAGCCCATATCCACCAGCGGGCCGAGCACGTCCTTGCCAAAGTCGCCGGTCATGGTCCGTGCCGGGATGTTCCAGCGCTTTTTCGCGCCATCTGGATCGTCGAACTCGACCAGCAAGCCCCAGTTCTGGCCCTGTGCATCGCGAGTACGAGCGAGGATCTCCAGTGGCGAACACACCGGACGCGCTTCCCCATCGTCACCGGAATAAAACACGCCATCTGGCGTTAGGCGGAAGCCGCCGGGTAGCAGATCGTTTTTGGGTTTCGCGGTACGCTTGGTCGTTGGCTTCGCTTTGACTTCAGGTGTTTCGTTCGGTGCTTTCTCCGGCTCATCGCTGAACAGTTCGCCGCTGCGCTCCAGCTCCGCGAAATGCGCTGCCGTCCAACCTTTAGCTTGGGCATCGGCCGCGTCGTCGCCATCGTCCCATTGACCACCTTTGGCAAAAGTGGGCTGGCCACTTTTGACAGTTGGCTTGCGTTTGAATACGTCCAGGGCGATCAAGCACACCGACGCGGCGCCGATCTGATGTAGTTTTCCGGCGACGGCGACCATGCAGTTTTTGCCACTGGCGTCGTTGTCTGGCCACAACACTACAGACCGTCCTTTGAGCGGTGTCAGGTCTGCTTTGTGCCAGGAGTTCGAGCCGTTCGGCCAGCACGTGGCCACGTATTTGGGCAGCAGATCCGTTACGGCGTCGGCGGCCTTTTCGCCTTCGCACAGAATGACCGGAGCTTTTGCGCGTTGCGCCAGTTCGTCCAGGCGTAGCAGTGGACGCGGCTCCGGCAAGCCTTGCCAACGCCATTGCCGCGTTTGACTGTCGGACCGCTGGCACCAGGTCAACGGTGCAAACACCTTGCGCGGTTTGCCGTCTTCATCGGGGTCCAAGTCGAAGCGATAGAGCGCCATGACCGGTTGGCCCTGAGCGTCGCGATATAGCCAGACTTTGGACGGTGCGCCGTGTTGCCGATGTGTGGCCGGGCACTTGTTCATGGCCTCGGCCGGGATCGGCTGGATGGCAATCCATTCCGGTGTTCTGTTTTTGCTGGGGCTCGGCTTGGGTTGAACCGCCTCGGCAGTCACGTGCAATAGATCCGCCAGTTTATTGCAGGCTTCGACGTCGGTACCGCCATCCAAATAGCGCACTAGGTCGATCAGATCGCCACCTTTGTCACCGGTGGCAAAATCCGCCCAGGTGCCTTTGCTCAAGTTGACCTTGAGGGAACCTGCGCGCTTGTCGGTGCGGGTTGGATTGGGAGCGGTGTATTCCTTACCGCCATCCACGCGCTTGCCGTTGGGCAGCCAGTGAGCAAGCACACGATCAATGTTCTGCAACGCAGCAGCTTTGACTTGAGCGAACGTGGGTCGACGGACGTTGGAAGTAGAGGTGGTCATGCGCCACCGCCTTGGGCCAATTGCAACCCACTGGTGACGTCATCGATGATCGCCTTGGCCATCTCACTCAAGTAATGCGAAGCCCAGACCATTGAGGCGTTGTCATTCTCCATACCGCTCAGGAAGGTGAGTTTGTTCACGCAATCCATGAGCAAGGAGGCTTGCTCAAGCGCCTCTTCGCACGAGACGCCGGCATTGATTCGGAACAGTGGCTGATTCTGAGCGTTGCACTTGGCAAAGGTAGCGCCGCCAACGGTATTGATCACCATGGAATGATTCATTGCGCGCCTCCGCCCATGGCTTGTCGGGTGGAGTTGTCGGCGTGCACGGCGAGGGTGCGGATCAATCCCAAGGTGCCCCGAACATCCCACAAGGCAGCCGCGATGACGTGGTTGGCTAGACGTGGGCCGTCGCAGTCGAACTGATCTTCAAGAAGCAAAAGTACAGAGTTGGCGCGTTCCACAGCACAGGTAAGGGCATCAATCGGAACACCGGCTTCGGCGTCGTTGTGGACGCAAAGCAAGTCCTCGGGCAGGGCGAAACTCAGAGCGGAATTCATTGGGCACCGCCTGCGGCTTCGAGAGCGCGGGCTTTGGCCATATGAGAATTGAAACGGGCGAGACGGGTAGCGAGACTGGAGTTGGCGTGTAAAGCGGCGATAGCCATTGCACGATGGGCAGCGGCGCGAATTTTGGACGGATTGAGGGTGTGCATGGGGTGAAGCTCCTGTATGTGAGGAGCTGCCACGGTTCGCCGTCAAACGAATTGGGGTGGCAGCTGTGCGCAGGTTGACGGACCGGGCATACAGGACCCCGGCAGACCCGAAGATCTCCCACGCACAGCCACCATAAAACGGGAATGCGGGCACAAAAAAAGCGCCTGCAATCGATATGGGGGCGCCTGTGCGCCTGTATGTACTCGGGCCGTCAAACCCGGTCGCTGATTTTGCAGCGACGGCCAGAGAGTAACGTCCGTTTTTCGAAAGTGCAACCGTGCGTATAACTTGCGAAATTTTCAGGTGCGGCATAAATTGTTCTGGCATGTAGATTTACCTCAACGCCTCCGGATCGCTCCCGGGGGCGTTTTCATTTCAGGCATGAACTTCCCAGCGCAGGGAAAGCAGGGGCAGGAAGTCACTATCGATCATGGCGCGAGCATCTTCGTAGGCGGCTGCTTGCTGGCCTTCGTCGACAGTCACTGCATTGAATTTTTCGGTGTGGAAGGTAATGGCGCACCAGGTGCCGTCAGGCCAACTGAGCACACCAACGACGCGACTTTGTTTTTCCTGCCGGCTGCGATAACGCTCAAGGCGTTGCATGTAACGCGGCGAAAAACCGACTTGGCGCAGAATTGAGAAGGGTTGCAACACTGCCGTAGTGATAGGTCTTTTTCTCATGCTGCCACCCGATCACGTGCAGCGATGCGCGCGCGAGTCCATGCTTGAATCTCTCCGAGTACCCACGCGACTGGCGCACTTCGGGCGTTGCTGTTACTTAGCTTCACTGGGAGTGGAAATCCACTCTCAGGTTGGCGCATGAGCTTGTAGATGGTCGGGCGGGCAAGCCCAACGATTGATACCACCTCTGGCATACGGATGAGAGTCGTGGCGGGGTCGTGTGAAGCAAGGTGTTTTATTGCGGTAGTCATAGCGATCCAAACCTGCGTTTATTGAGACGACAGGCCATACGCTACGGAGAGGGAGGGGAACGGACTGTGTCCGTTCCCTTTTTTATTTGAGTGGTCGAAGACCTAGCGCGGTCAAATGATCGCGGATGGTTTTCTTGGTGCCGTGAACGGCCTGGTCGAACAGCAGGTTGGTTAGCTCTGCATCTGTCAGGTTTCGTTTCTCGATTCGCCGGCCTGCAATAATTTGCTCTGCGGCTGCCTTTATGTTTGAGCGCCTATCCATCGTTTCTATTTGCGTTTTAGAGCCTGCCTCTTGATTACCTTTGCCAGCCTCTTGCCCGCGTTTAGATGCCTTCGCTGAGAAGGCTTCGTCAAGTAGTCGAAGCATCAGACTCGATGTGTTGAAGCCATTTTTGGATACATCGATGCTCTCCACCTGGCGATAGAGGCTTGCCATCAACAATGTCTGATTAGCCTCACCTTTCAAGACTGCAAACTGCTCTCTCGCTTCTATTTCAAAGCCGGCGCGGCGATCTCGTTCTTTATCGATAAGATTCGCGTACTGGCGGGGTGAGTCCTTTCTTAGCCCCTCTATCAGATCCGCATCTATATCGTAGGTAGCGACCTCGAGCTCGAAGAGCCAATTTGAAAGTATTTCCACAGCTTGTACGCCGAGTACCAGGGCAAAAGCTGCAGCGAGTTGTGAATCTTTAGCTGGATGATCGACCCCGAGAAAGCCTCGAATGACGTTAGGCAGTGAAGCTGCTTCCGCAGAGCTTGCACGTTCACCGATGGCATCCCGGAGTCGAAACAAGGTTCTTGTGACTGATTCTGCACTGGTCGCGTAGGAGCCATCCTCAAGCCAGAACGAAGTTGCCACGCCGATGAGGTCGAAAGCTTCTCGGAAATGCTCGTGGAAATGGGGATACAACGCTAACTCACGCACTGCTAGTTCGGCGTCATCCATGTCCCAAATCAGACACTTCACGTCCGTCCCTGCGATTTCTAGTTCTTCAGGTTCAATACCTAGCTCGATATCCATTTAGGCCGCCCCTCGCCCCGAGACAGGCGCGCTGTTCCAGCGTCGTGGATTGGATAAAGCCGCTGCCGACAGGAAGGACTCGGGGATATTTCTGTTACACGACTTCGTGTCGTTACACTTGAGGCATTCGAGGTGAAAACAACGTGTAACCGATAAATAATTCATTATTATCAATGAGTTGGATGGATCCGTTACACCCGTAACACGCGTTACACCGATTTTTGAGGGGAGGCGATTACGTGCGCTCATACCGCCTTCCCAAACTGTCCCTGCACCACATTACCCGCTGCCATTTGCTCAAGGTGGTCTGCATACCACTGCATCATCACTACACGCTGTTCTAGGTACTGAGCCTTGTTATATACCCCTGAAATACCTTCCTCTTTGTGTGCAAGCTGCGCCTCAACGTGTTCTTTAGGCCAGCCATGTTCTCGAAGCAATGTGCTCGCCGTGTGGCGAGTCCCGTGTCCAACGAGACGACCTTTGTAGCCTATGGTGGCGAAGACCTTGTTGATTGTGTTTTCACTGATGGTCGGATTTTTTGCTCCCACTCCTGGAAAGAGCCAGCGGCTGCGACCGGTTAAGCAATACAGCTCTTTCAGTGCCGCAACGGCTTGGTGGGGAAGGGGGCATACAAAATCCCGGCGCATCTTCATCTTGGCAGCAGGTGTAGTCCAAATGGATTTTTCAAGGTCGAATTCTTTCCATTCAGCCAATCGAACCATGCCGGGTCGTGATGCTGTCCAGACACAAAGCCATGCAGCAGTGCGGGCTGTCAGTCTGCTCGGTGTGTTTCTGAGCGCTTGGAGGAATTCAGCCAGCTCAGGCTCCAGCAAATGTGGATGCTGCTGAGTCTTAGGAGCTTGTGCTGCAATGTCACGCAGGCGGCTGCCTGGATCGTTTTCGGTGAGCCCTAGGCCGATGGCTCGGCCGAAGATCTGATTGATCCACGTGCGGCACTTTTCCGCCACGTTGTGTGCGTTTCGCGCCTCGAGGGATGCCTGGAGTTCTGCGCAGTCGGTACGGGTGATTTCGTCGAGGGGCTTATCTCCCAATGCCGGGAGGATGTCTTTGTCGAGGTAAGTGCGGATTTTGTTAAGAGTGGAGGGAGCGAGGCCCTTTTCTTCTTTGGCCTTGAGCCAAGCTTCAGCAGCAGCTCGGAAGGTCCGAGTCCTGGCAGCGTCAATGGCAGCTTTGGCGGAGCGTTTCTGTTCGAGAGGATCGGCGCCGCTGCTAACTACCTTGCGTAGTTCAGCAGCTTTGTCCCGTGCCAATGCACCGCTTACTTCCGGGTAACCCCCGAGCCCCATCCAGGCCCAATTGCCCGCCGGACGTTTGTAGCGGAGCTGCCAGGATTTCCCACCATCAGGTTTGACCCTGAAGTAGAGGCCGTTTCCGTCCAGCTCCCTGTATTCCTTTGATTCTGGCTCCAGCCCCGCAAGCGTCGTGTCTGCGAGAGGGCGGCGCTTGATATCTGCGCGCTTCATCCTTGTATCCCAAAGTTAGGCATTTTTCTCAGGATACAAGCAGGGATACAGGGATACAACGGATAAGGGGATACAGAGGTAGATAGCCAGACACAAAAAAACCGGCTCAAGTGGCCGGTTTCTCTGGGTCTGAGAGTCTGGTAGAGACTTTCAGATACTGCTATATGGTGCCCCGAGGGAGACTCGAACTCCCACTCCTTTCGAAAACGGATTTTGAATCCGCCGCGTCTACCAATTCCGCCATCAGGGCTCAATGGCGGCGAAGTATAGAGATGAGATTACCGTTGGTCAATCACCTTTCATGGTCAATTTTCACTATTTCCGCTAGACTTCCCGGCCCTGCTAGACGAACTCAATCATGCGCGTTGCTGACTTTACTTTTGAACTCCCAGATTCGCTGATTGCTCGCCACCCTTTGGCCGAGCGTCGCGCCAGTCGACTGCTCACCCTGGATGGGGTGAGCGGTGCCCTCGCACACCGTCAATTCACTGATTTGCTTGAACATTTGCGCCCTGGCGACCTGATGGTGTTCAACAATACCCGGGTGATCCCGGCACGGCTGTTTGGCCAGAAGGCTTCCGGCGGCAAGCTGGAAATTCTGGTGGAGCGGGTGCTGGACAGTCATCGCGTACTGGCCCATGTGCGCTCCAGCAAGTCGCCGAAACCGGGATCGAAGATCCTCATCGATGGCGGTGGCGAAGCCGAGATGGTGGCGCGTCATGACGCGCTGTTCGAGCTCAAGTTCGCCGAAGAGGTGTTGCCCCTGTTGGAGCGCGTCGGCCACATGCCGTTGCCTCCTTATATCGATCGTCCCGACGAAGACTCGGACCGCGAGCGCTATCAAACGGTTTACTCCCAGCGCCTGGGTGCTGTAGCAGCACCGACTGCAGGCCTGCACTTTGATCAGCCGCTGCTCGATGCGATTGCCGCCAAGGGCGTTGAGACCGCCTATGTGACCCTGCACGTGGGGGCCGGCACGTTTCAGCCGGTACGTGTGGATAACATTGAAGACCACCATATGCACAGCGAATGGTTGGAAGTTACCCAGGAAGTCGTTGACGCTGTAGCGGCGTGCAAGGCGCGTGGCGGGCGCGTAGTGGCTGTGGGAACCACCAGCGTGCGCTCGCTGGAGAGTGCGGCGCGTGATGGCGTACTCAAGCCCTTCAGCGGCGACACCGATATCTTCATCTTCCCAGGCCGACCATTCCACGTGGTCGATTGCCTGGTGACCAATTTCCATTTGCCTGAATCCACGCTGTTGATGCTGGTCTCGGCATTTGCCGGCTACCCGGAAACCATGGCCGCTTATCAAGCCGCCATCGATAACGAGTACCGTTTTTTCAGCTACGGTGATGCGATGTTTATCACCCGTAACCCGGCGCCGCGCGGCCCTGAGGAACAACTATGAGTCGTATGTCGTTTGAACTGTTGGCCACGGACGGCAAGGCTCGTCGTGGTCGCCTGACTTTTCCGCGTGGCACCGTTGAAACCCCGGCTTTCATGCCCGTGGGCACCTACGGCACCGTTAAAGGCATGCTGCCGCGTGACATCGTCGCTACCGGTGCAGAAATTATTCTCGGCAACACCTTCCATCTGTGGTTGCGCCCTGGCACGGAAGTCATCAAGAAGCACGGCGACCTGCATGACTTCATGAAGTGGCAAGGTCCGATCCTCACCGACTCCGGCGGATTCCAAGTGTTCAGCCTGGGCGCCATGCGCAAGATCAAGGAAGAGGGCGTGACGTTCGCCTCGCCTGTGGACGGCTCCAAAGTGTTCATGGGCCCCGAAGAGTCGATGCAGGTCCAGCGCGACCTGGGCTCCGACATCGTGATGATTTTTGACGAGTGCACACCGTACCCAGCCGATGAGGACGTTGCCCGTATTTCCATGGAGCTGTCGTTGCGTTGGGCCCAGCGCTCGAAGAATGCGCATGGCGACAACACTGCAGCGCTGTTCGGCATCGTCCAAGGCGGTATGCATGAAAGCCTGCGCAAACGCTCGCTTGAGGGCCTCGATAAAATCGGCTTTGATGGTTTGGCAATCGGCGGTTTGTCGGTAGGCGAGCCCAAGCACGAGATGATCAAGGTGCTGGATTACCTGCCAGGCCTGATGCCGGCTGAAAAACCTCGTTACCTTATGGGCGTTGGCAAACCGGAAGATCTCGTAGAGGGTGTGCGCCGCGGTGTGGACATGTTCGATTGCGTGATGCCAACCCGTAATGCCCGCAACGGGCATCTGTTCATTGATACAGGCGTGCTGAAGATCCGTAACGCGTTTCATCGCCATGATGATTCGCCGCTCGATCCCACCTGTGATTGCTACACCTGCCAGAACTTCTCCCGTGCTTATCTGCACCATCTGGACAAGTGTGGGGAAATGCTGGGTAGCATGTTGAATACCATCCACAATTTGCGTCACTACCAAGTCCTGATGGCTGGTTTGCGCGAGGCTATTCAACAGGGTACATTGGCCGCCTTCGTCGATGCCTTCTATGCCAAGCGCGGGCTCCCTGTACCGCCCTTGGACTGAGTTTTCCGACCCTAAGATTCACTATTTGCAACTGGAGTGCTAAATGAGCTTTTTTATCTCTAACGCCATGGCTGATGCTGCCGCGCCTGCTGCTGCCGGTCCTATGGGCGGTGGTTTCGAGTGGATTTTCCTGGTCGGCTTCCTGGTCATCTTCTACCTGATGATCTGGCGTCCACAGGCCAAGCGTGCCAAAGAGCAGAAAAACCTGCTGGGTAGCCTGCAGAAAGGTGACGAAGTTGTAACCACTGGCGGCATCGCCGGCAAGATCACCAAGGTCTCCGATGCTTTCGTGGTACTGGAAGTCTCCGATACCGTGGAAATGAAGTTCCAGAAAGGCGCCATCGCCGCCACGCTGCCAAAAGGCACGCTCAAAGCGATCTAAGTTCCAACCTTTACCAATCGACGGGGCGCGCAAGGCGCCCCGCGTTATAAGCGGGCGGCGTGATGCTGAACAAATACCCTCTGTGGAAATACGTACTGATCCTGGCGGTGCTGGCGATCGGTTTTATTTATTCCGCTCCCAATCTCTATCCTGATGACCCTGCGATCCAGATCACTGGCGCCAGCACTTCGCTGCAGGTCAATCAGGCTGATCTGGACCGCGCGAGCAAAGCGCTCACCGACGCGGGTATCCAGGTCAAGGCGGCATCGTTGGCGGCTGATGCGAAGGGCGGCTTGCTGCGCCTGACCAAGGCAGAAGACCAATTGCCGGCCAAAGACGTCGTGCGCAAGGCCATGGGTGATGACTACGTTGTCGCGCTCAACCTGGCACAGACCACGCCAAAATGGCTGCGCAGCATTGGCGCGCATCCGATGAAGTTGGGTCTGGACTTGTCCGGTGGCGTGCACTTCCTGTTGGAAGTCGATATGGACAAGGCCCTCGACGCACGCCTGAAGGTTTATGAAGGCGATGTGAAGAGCCTGCTGCGTAAAGAGAAGTTGCGTTATCGCAGCCTGCCGCAGCTCAACGGTGCCATCCAGCTGGGGTTCTCTGACGAAGCTTCCCGCGAACAAGCCCGCGCTCTGGTCCGCAAGAACTTCAACGATTTCGACATCGTACCGGCCGACCTCAATGGCCAGCCTGTACTGCGTCTGGCGATGACCCCAGCCAAGCTGGCGGAAATCCGCGAATACTCCATCAAGCAGAACTTGACCACGGTACGTAACCGCGTCAACGAGCTGGGTGTAGCCGAGCCGATCGTTCAGCGTCAGGGTGCCAACCGTATCGTGGTTGAGCTGCCAGGCGTGCAGGACACGGCTGAGGCCAAGCGTATCCTGGGCAAGACGGCCAACCTGGAGTTCCGTCTGGCTGCTGAACCGGGTGCTACCCGCGCCACCGCTGAAGAGTTCGAGTTCCGCGAAGGCAACCGTCCACCCGCGTTGATCGAGCGTGGCTTGATCATCACCGGCGACCAGGTGACTGACGCCAAGGCTGGTTTCGGCGAGCACGGTACCCCTGAAGTGAACATCCGTCTGGATGGTCATGGCGGCGAACTGATGAGTCGCGCGACGCGCAGCAACGTTGGTCGTAGCATGGCGGTCATCTTCATCGAGCAACGTCCGGTCACCACTTACACTAAGCAAGTGGTCAACGGCGTCGAGAAAGATGTGCCGGTGCAGACCTTCAAGGAAGAGAAGAAGATCATCAGCCTGGCGACCATCCAGTCGCCGCTGGGTGCTCAATTCCGTATCACTGGCCTGAACGGCCAGGGCGAGTCCTCGGAGCTGGCCCTGCTGCTGCGTGCTGGTGGCTTGGCTGCACCGATGTACTTCGCTGAAGAACGCACCATCGGCCCGAGCCTGGGTGCTGACAACATCACCAAGGGTATCGACGCGGCCTTGTGGGGCATGCTGTTCGTATCCCTGTTCATCATCGCCATCTACCGCTTCTTCGGCATCATCGCCACCGTCGCCCTGGCGGGCAACATGGTGATGCTGTTGGCCTTGATGTCGTTGCTGGGCGCTACACTGACACTGCCAGGTATTGCCGGTATCGTACTCACCATGGGTATGGCGGTAGACGCCAACGTACTGATTTTCTCGCGGATTCGTGAAGAGATCGCGGCGGGCATGACTGTACAGCGTGCAATCAACGAAGGCTTCGGCCGGGCATTTACTGCGATTCTCGACTCCAACCTGACTACTTTGTTGGTCGGTGGGATTCTCTTTGCGATGGGCACCGGCCCGGTCAAAGGTTTTGCGGTAACCATGTCCCTCGGTATCTTTACCTCGATGTTCACGGCCATCATGGTGACCCGCGCAATGGTCAACCTGATCTTTGGCGGGCGTGACTTCAAGAAGTTGTGGATTTAAGGGGCTGCCATGTTACGTACAATCAACTTCATGGGCGTTCGCAACGTTGCGTTCGGCGTCACCGTGCTCCTTACCGTACTGGCGTTGTTCAGCTGGTTCCATAAGGGGCTGAACTACGGCCTGGACTTCACCGGCGGTACGCTCATCGAGCTGACCTACGAGAAGCCAGCCGACGTTACCCTGGTGCGCAACGAGCTGGTCAAGGCTGGCTATCACGAAGCCATCGTGCAGAGCTTCGGCGCGACCACCGACCTGCTGGTGCGTATGCCTGGCGAAGACCCGCAACTGGGTCATCAGGTAGCCGAGGCCTTGCAGAAGGTCGGCGGCGATAACCCTGCGTCGGTCAAGCGCGTTGAGTTCGTTGGGCCGCAAGTGGGTGAAGAGCTACGCGACCAGGGCGGCCTCGGCATGCTGATGGCGCTGGTCGGCATCATGATCTACCTGGCTTTCCGCTTTCAGTGGAAGTTCGGTGTTGGCGCCATCGTGTCGCTGATTCATGACGTGATCGTGACCGTGGGTATCCTGGCGTACTTCCAGATCACCTTTGACCTGACCGTACTGGCGGCTGTACTGGCGATTATTGGTTACTCCCTCAACGACACCATCGTGGTATTCGACCGAGTTCGTGAGAACTTCCGTGTGCTGCGCAAGGCTTCGTTGATCGAGAACATCAACGTCTCCACCACCCAGACCCTGCTGCGGACCATGGCGACATCGATCTCCACCTTGCTGGCGATTGCTGCACTGATGATCTTCGGTGGCGACAACCTGTGGGGCTTCTCCCTGGCGCTGTTCATCGGTGTTCTGGCGGGTACCTACTCGTCGATCTACATCGCCAACGTGGTGCTGATCTGGCTGAACCTCAACAGCGAAGACCTGATCCCTCCAGCCAGCACTGGCAAGGAGGTCGACGACCGCCCTTGATGGGCGATTGTTGATCTGCTGTTACAAGAAAGGCACGAGTATTGAACTCGTGCCTTTTTTTTTGCTCCAAGGCTGGGTATAGCGCGGACGTTTCGGTCCGCTTGTGATGGTCAGGAGGTTCACGTGAACAAGTCGTTGCTGGTTGGTGCGGTATTGGGTGCTGTCGGTGTGACTGCCGGGGGCGCTGTTGCCACCTACAGCCTGGTTAAAAGCGGCCCTGAGTATGCGCAAGTGCTGGCGGTGCAGCCGGTTAAAACCCAGATCAAAACCCCTCGCGAGGTCTGCAAGGACGTCGCCGTAACCCGGCAGAAGCCGGTGCAGGATCAGCATCAGATCGTCGGTACCGTGGTCGGTGCGCTGGCCGGTGGCTTGTTGGGCAACCAGGTCGGTGGCGGTAATGGCAAGAAGCTCGCCACTGTAGCGGGTGCGGTCGGTGGTGGTTACGCGGGTAACAAGGTTCAGGAAGGTATGCAGAACCGCGATACCTATACCACTACGCAAACACGCTGTAACACCGTCAATGACATCAGCGACAAGGTGGTCGGTTATGACGTGCGTTACAACCTGGACGGCAAGGAAGGCAGCGTGCGTATGGATCGCGATCCGGGTGGTCAGATTCCGGTGGACAAAGAAGGTCGTCTGATCCTCGGCCAGAACCAACAGTAATTCCACGCCTTGCGTAAATCAAAATGTGGGAGCGGGCTTGCTCGCGAAAGCGGAGTGACAGTCAAAGCTACTGTGACTGATCTACCGCATTCGCGAGCAAGCCCGCTCCCACATTTGTTTGTGTGTTGCTGAGGTTGGGGTAGACCAAATCCTAGGCACAAAAAAAGCACCCCGAAGGGTGCTTTTTTGTGCTCGCTCGCTTAGCGTTTCAGCGAAGCCGGCAGGTGCGGCTGGATCGCCGTCAGTACTGCCTTGAAGCATTTGGTGTTGCCAGCAACCAGGTGGCCTTTTTCAAGGAAGTCGTGACCGCCAGTGAAGTCGCTCACCAAGCCGCCAGCTTCCTGGATCAGCAGTGCGCCTGCAGCCATGTCCCACTCGGACAGGCCTGACTCCCAGAACGCATCAAAACGACCGGCGGCAACATACGCCAGGTCCAGGCTTGCTGCGCCAGCGCGACGAATGCCAGCGGTCTGGCCAACAAGGGCGCGGAACATGCCCAGGTAGTTTTCCAGGTTGTCCATCTGGTCGTCACGGAACGGAAAGCCGGTACCCAGCAATGCGCCGTCCAGGCTAGTGCGGCCGCTGACACGCAGGCGACGACCGTTCAGTTGGGCGCCACGGCCACGACTGGCGGTAAATTCTTCCTGGCGAACTGGGTCCAGAACGACGGCGTGTTCCAGGCGGCCACGGTATTTGCACGCGATGCTCACGGCAAAGTGCGGAATGCCGCGCAGGAAGTTGGTGGTGCCGTCCAGTGGGTCGATGATCCACAGGTAGTCTTCGCCTTCGCCGCTACCTTTGTGCAGGCCGGTTTCTTCACCGAGGATGCCGTGGGTAGGGTAGGCCTTGCGCAGAGCGTCGATGATTTTCTGTTCGGCGGCGCGATCCACCTCGGATACGTAATCCTTGGCGTCTTTTTCGTCGACCTTGATGGTATCCAGGCGCTCGATGGAGCGGAAGATCAATTCACTGGCGCTGCGGGCGGCGCGCAGCGCGATATTCAGCATGGGCTGCATGGATGTGTCACCTAAGGTTGTTAAAGAAAGCCGAGCATTCTAGCAGAAACTTTCTTCAGGTGAAGGACGACGTTAGCTTTCATGGCATAACCTTAGGCTGTTCTGTAAGATTTGCTCCCCTTTCCCGTGTCCGAGAGCGCCTCCCTTGCTGCAAAACATTCGTGTCGTCTTGGTCAATACCAGTCATCCCGGCAATATCGGTGGGGTGGCGCGAGCCATGAAAAACATGGGGCTGACGCGCCTGGTGCTGGTCGAGCCGCGTGTGTTCCCGCACCACGAGGCTGATGCCCGCGCGTCCGGCGCCAATGACATCCTTGAAAAAGCCCAGGTCGTCGCCACCCTTGAAGACGCCTTGGTCGGCTGCAATCTCGTGCTTGGCACCAGCGCTCGCGACCGTCGAATCCCTTGGCCATTGTTGGATCCGCGCGAATGCGGCACCAAAGTGGTAGAGGAGGCCGCTGGCGGTGCTGAGATCGCCTTGGTGTTCGGTCGTGAGGACTCAGGCCTCACCAATGACGAACTGCAGCGATGTCATTATCACGTGCACATCCCATCAGACCCCGAGTTCAGCTCGCTGAACCTCGGTGCGGCGGTGCAGGTGTTGACCTACGAAGTGCGCATGGCCTGGTTGGCGGCGGCTGGTCAGCCAAGCAAAGTGGAAAAAGAGGAGGTCGCGTCGACCAAAAGTGGCGAGCTGGCCACCATGGACGAACTGGAGCGATTCTATGAGCACCTGGAGCAAACCCTGGTAGCCATCGAATTTCTCGATCCTGAAAAACCACGGCACTTGATGGCGCGCCTGCGTCGCTTGTACGGACGTAGCTCGGTCAGTCGGGCAGAAATGAATATATTGCGTGGCATCCTCACGGAAACCCAGAAAGCGGCCCGTGGCGAGCTTCTTAATCGGAAGGATTAAAAATGTTCGAGCGTTTGCGAGAAGATATCCAGAGTGTTTTCCACCGTGATCCGGCGGCGCGCAACGCGTTTGAAGTGCTGACTTGCTATCCGGGGATGCACGCGATCTGGATTCACCGCTTGTCCGGTGCCTTGTGGGGCATGGGTTGGAAATGGCTGGCTCGGTTGGTGTCGAACTTTGGTCGCTGGCTGACCGGGATCGAGATTCACCCGGGAGCCAAGGTGGGGCGCCGTTTCTTTATCGACCATGGCATGGGCATTGTTATCGGTGAGACCGCTGAAATCGGCGATGACGTGACGCTGTACCAAGGCGTGACCCTCGGTGGCACCAGTTGGAACAAAGGCAAGCGCCACCCGACGCTGGGTGATGGCGTGGTGGTGGGGGCGGGCGCCAAGGTGCTTGGCCCGTTTACCGTCGGTGCGGGTGCCAAGGTGGGTTCCAATGCCGTCGTGACTAAGGCGGTACCGCCTGGTGCTACCGTCGTCGGTATCCCTGGCCGGATCATCGTCAAGCCGGAAGCCGGCGACGAGCAGGAAGCCAAGCGCAAGGCCATGGCTGAGAAGATTGGTTTTGATGCCTACGGCGTCAGCGAAGACATGCCCGATCCGGTAGCGCGCGCTATCGGTCAGTTGCTTGATCATTTGCAGGCGGTCGACGGCAAGCTGGACGGCATGTGCGGTGCGCTAAAGGAGCTAGGGAGCCCTTACTGCGCCAAGGACCTGCCTGAATTGCGCGAGGAAGACTTCGCCGAGATCAAGGAAGAAGCCGCCACCAAGGCGAGCTGAGGTCTAATCGTAACGCTATTGCCCTTGTGGGAGTGGGCTTGCTCGCGAATACGGAGTATCAGTCGTCAAATGTATTGGCTGGTTCACCGCTTTCGCGAGCAAGTCCGCTCCCACATTTGATCTCCATTGGTCTCGCAATTCCCGGTCAGTCCTGTTCCCGCTGTTCCTCCCCACCCCATCCTGCTATGATTCGCGCGCCCTTTTTACGGGTAATCCTGACTAAAGTACTAGGTCTTATAGTTGACTTAAATACTCGGGAATCGCATACTTGCCCACATTCTGAAACACCTTGGTAATTGTCCATGAGACTGACTACAAAAGGCCGATACGCGGTGACCGCCATGCTTGACCTGGCCTTGCACGCGCAAACTGGGCCGGTGTCCCTGGCCGATATCTCCGAGCGCCAAGGCATTTCCCTGTCCTACCTTGAGCAACTGTTCGCCAAGTTGCGTCGCAGCAACCTGGTGTCCAGTGTGCGTGGGCCAGGTGGTGGCTATCAGTTGTCTCGCGACATGCAGGGCATCCAGGTGGCCCAGGTGATCGATGCGGTCAACGAATCCGTCGACGCCACCAAATGCCAGGGTCTGGGTGATTGCCATGCTGGCGACACCTGCCTGACGCACCACTTGTGGTGCGACCTGAGCTTGCAGATCCATGAGTTTTTGAGTGGTATCAGCTTGGCCGATCTTGTGACTCGCCGTGAGGTGCAAGAAGTAGCCCAGCGTCAGGACCAGCGCCGTTGCAACACCAAGGCGCCGCGTCTGGACAAGATTGAAGCGTCCGCCGTCGAGTGACAGCCGAAGAGCTAACGGCACGCCAGCCAGCCTGATTTAGGAGAAAGTCCATGAAATTGCCGATTTACCTTGATTACTCAGCGACCACCCCGGTTGATCCGCGTGTCGCGCAAAAGATGAGCGAATGCCTGCTGGTTGACGGAAACTTCGGCAATCCAGCCTCCCGTTCCCACGTATTCGGCTGGAAAGCCGAGGAAGCGGTCGAGAACGCTCGTCGCCAAGTCGCCGACCTGGTTAACGCCGACCCGCGCGAAATCGTCTGGACCTCCGGTGCTACCGAGTCCGACAACCTGGCAATCAAGGGCGCCGCGCATTTCTACGCGAGCAAAGGCAAGCACCTGATCACCACCAAGATCGAGCACAAGGCTGTCCTCGACACCATGCGCCAACTGGAGCGTGAAGGTTTCGAGGTCACCTACCTCGAGCCAACCACCGACGGTATCGTCACCCCGGCCATGATCGAAGCCGCGCTGCGTGAAGACACCATTCTGGTTTCCGTGATCCACGTGAACAACGAAATCGGCACCATCAACGACATCGCGGCCATTGGCGAGCTGACCCGCTCCAAAGGTGTGCTGCTACACGTCGACGCCGCTCAGTCTACCGGTAAGGTTGATATCGACCTGTCGAAGCTGAAAGTCGACCTGATGTCGTTCTCTGCCCACAAGACCTACGGTCCTAAAGGCATCGGCGCCCTGTACGTGAGCCGTAAGCCACGTGTGCGTATCGAAGCCACCATGCACGGCGGCGGTCACGAACGCGGCATGCGTTCGGGCACCCTGGCGACCCACCAGATCGTCGGCATGGGTGAAGCTTTCCGTGTGGCCAAGGAAGACATGGCTGCCGAAAACGTACGCATCAAGGCCCTGAGCGACCGCTTCTACAAGCAGGTCGAGAACCTTGAAGAGCTGTACATCAACGGCAGCATGACCGCCCGTGTACCGCACAACCTGAATTTGAGCTTCAACTACGTCGAAGGCGAGTCGCTGATCATGGCGCTCAAGGACCTGGCCGTTTCGTCCGGTTCGGCCTGCACCTCGGCCTCCCTTGAGCCTTCGTACGTACTGCGCGCCCTGGGCCGCAACGACGAACTGGCACACAGCTCCATCCGCTTTACGTTCGGTCGCTTCACCACCGAAGAACAAGTCGACTACGCGGCGCAGAAGGTCTGCGAAGCCGTCAATAAACTGCGTACCTTGTCGCCGCTGTGGGACATGTACAAAGACGGTGTCGATATTTCCAAGATCGAGTGGGCGGCACACTAAATATAGAAGCCGCCACCCAAGCTCTGTAGGAACGTGGCGGAAAACGCAGGCGTTTCTACAGGGTTCCAGAGCGGCCCTGATGAGTGAGGATTCAGTACCATGGCTTACAGCGAAAAGGTCATCGACCACTACGAAAACCCGCGTAACGTCGGCAAGATGGACGCGGAAGACCCAGACGTCGGCACCGGCATGGTCGGCGCCCCGGCGTGCGGCGACGTAATGCGCCTGCAGATCAAGGTCAACGACGCTGGCGTTATCGAAGACGCCAAGTTCAAGACCTACGGTTGCGGTTCGGCCATTGCCTCCAGCTCCCTGGCGACCGAATGGATGAAAGGCAAGACCCTGGACGAGGCTGTCACCATCAGCAACACCCAGTTGGCCGAAGAGCTGGCTCTGCCGCCAGTGAAAATCCACTGCTCCGTACTCGCTGAAGACGCTATCAAGGCGGCCGTTCGCGACTACAAGCAGAAGAAAGGCTTGATCTAAGCATTTGGCGACGAGTAAGGAGTCAACGATGGCTATCAGCATGACAGAAGCGGCTGCGCAGCACATTCGCCGCTCCCTGAATGGGCGCGGTAAAGGTGAGGGGATTCGTCTGGGTGTTCGCACCACGGGCTGTTCCGGCCTTGCCTATGTGCTGGAGTTCGTCGACGAGGTGGTTGCGGAAGACCAGGTGTTCGAAAGTCACGGCGAGAAAGTGATCATCGACCCTAAAAGCCTGACCTACCTGGACGGCACCGAGCTCGATTTCGTCAAGGAAGGGTTGAACGAAGGCTTCAAGTTCAACAACCCCAACGTACGCGGTGAATGTGGCTGCGGCGAAAGCTTCAACATCTGAGGCTATTCGTGGGTACTCCTTGTCATTTCGCTTTATTCGAGCTGCAGCCGAGCTTTCGGCTGGACCTTGAGCAGCTTGCCACGCGCTACCGAGAATTGGCGCGTGGGGTGCATCCGGACCGCTTCGCTGACGCTTCCGAGCGTGAGCAGCGCTTGGCGCTGGAGCAATCGGCCAGCCTCAACGAAGCCTATCAGACCCTGAAAAACCCGCCCAAACGCGCACGCTATTTGCTTGCGATGAGAGGGGGCGAGTTGCCACTTGAAGTCACGGTGCACGATCCCGACTTCCTGATGCAGCAGATGCAGTGGCGCGAAGAGCTCGAAGACTTGCAGGACGAAGCAGACCTGGCGGGTATCGCAGTCTTCAAGCGTCGTCTGAAAAAGGCCCAGGATGAGCTCAACGAAAGCTTCGCAGCCTGTTGGGATGATGCAGCGCAACGTGAACAGGCCGAGCGCCTGATGCGGCGCATGCAGTTCCTCGACAAGCTCACCTACGAAGTGCGCCAGCTAGAAGAGCGCCTCGACGATTAACCCCGTGTGCTGCCCGTGATGCACGCCTGATAGACAGATAAGACCTGATTACCATGGCCCTACTGCAAATCGCCGAACCCGGCCAAAGCCCTCAACCGCACCAGCGTCGCCTGGCGGTCGGGATTGACCTGGGCACCACCAATTCCCTGGTTGCTGCCTTGCGCAGTGGCCTGTCCGAGCCGCTGCCCGACGCCAATGGCCAGGTTATCCTGCCGTCCGCCGTGCGTTATCACGCTGATCGCACCGAAGTCGGTGAGTCGGCCAAGCTGGCGGCGTCTACCGATCCTCTGAACACCGTGTTGTCGGTCAAGCGCTTGATGGGTCGTGGTCTGTCCGACGTCAAGCAACTGGGCGATCAACTGCCATACCGCTTTGTTGGCGGTGAATCCCACATGCCGTTCATCGATACTGTCCAGGGCCCGAAAAGCCCGGTGGAAGTGTCGGCCGATATCCTCAAGGTGCTCCGCCAGCGCGCGGAAAACACCTTGGGCGGCGAACTGGTTGGGGCGGTGATTACGGTTCCGGCGTATTTCGATGACGCCCAGCGCCAAGCCACCAAGGACGCGGCGAAACTTGCCGGCCTGAATGTGCTGCGCCTGCTCAATGAGCCGACTGCAGCGGCTGTGGCCTACGGCCTGGACCAGCACGCCGAAGGCCTGGTGGCTATTTACGACCTGGGCGGCGGTACCTTTGATATTTCGATCCTGCGCCTGACCGGCGGTGTCTTCGAAGTTTTGGCTACCGGTGGCGACAGTGCCCTGGGTGGCGATGACTTCGATCACGCCATTGCAGGCTGGATCATCAACAGTGCTGGTTTGTCTGCCGACCTGGACCCAGGCGCGCAGCGCAACTTGTTGCAAACTGCCTGCGCCGCTAAAGAGGCGCTGACTGATGCTGCCGTTGTCGATGTTTCCTACGGCTCCTGGTCTGCCCAACTGACCCGCGAAGCCTTCGATGCCTTGATCGAGCCGATGGTCGCCCGCAGCCTTAAGGCTTGCCGCCGTGCCGTGCGTGATTCCGGTATCGAGCTGCAAGACGTCGGTGCTGTGGTCATGGTGGGCGGCTCCACCCGCGTGCCGCGTGTTCGTGACGCTGTCGCCGAGGCGTTTGGCCGCCCGCCCCTGACTGAAATCGACCCGGATCAAGTGGTCGCTATTGGCGCTGCGATCCAGGCTGATACCCTGGCCGGCAACAAGCGTGACGGTGGCGAACTGCTGCTGCTCGACGTCATTCCGTTGTCCCTGGGGCTGGAAACCATGGGTGGCCTGATGGAGAAGGTGATTCCACGCAACACAACCATTCCCGTCGCCCGCGCCCAGGACTTCACCACCTACAAAGATGGCCAGACGGCCATGATGATCCATGTGCTGCAAGGTGAGCGCGAACTGATCAGCGACTGCCGTTCCCTGGCACGTTTTGAGTTGCGCGGTATTCCGGCGATGGTGGCCGGTGCGGCGAAGATTCGCGTGACCTTCCAGGTCGACGCCGACGGTCTGCTGAATGTCGCCGCGCGCGAGCTGGGCTCGGGCGTTGAAGCCAGCATCCAGGTCAAGCCGTCTTACGGCCTCACCGACGGTGAAATCGCCAAGATGCTCAAGGACTCGTTCCAGTACGCCGGTGACGACAAAGTCGCCCGCGTATTGCGTGAGCAGCAAGTCGATGCCCAGCGCCTGCTCGAAGCAGTGCAGGGTGCCCTGGATGTCGATGGCGAGCGCCTGCTGGACGCCGAAGAGCGCATGGTCATCGACCTGCAGATGCAGGAATTGGCCGAACTGATGAAAGGCACTGATGGTTATGCCATCGAGCAACAGACCAAGCGCCTGTCGCAAGTGACCGATGCCTTTGCCGCCCGTCGTATGGACCAGACGGTAAAAGCCGCCCTGGCGGGACGCAACCTGAATGAAATCGAGGAATAATTAATGCCGCAGGTCATTTTTCTGCCACACGCCGAGCATTGCCCGGACGGTATGGTCGTGGAGGCTGAGACCGGCAAGTCCATCCTCGAAGTTGCCCATGACAACCACATCGAGATCGAAAGTGCCTGCGGCGGCGTCTGCGCCTGCACCACTTGTCACTGCATCATCCGCGAGGGTTTCAACACCCTGGAAGAAGCCGACGAGCTGGAAGAGGACTTTCTTGACCGTGCGTGGGGCTTGGAAGCGCATTCGCGCCTAAGCTGTCAGGCAAAAGTCGGAACGGAAGACATTACTGTCGAAATTCCGAAATATTCGCTCAACCATGCTGCCGAAGCGCCGCACTGATTCAAGGAAATGTCATGAGCCTGAAATGGGTTGATGTACAAGAAATCGCTATACAACTTGCTGAAGCGCACCCGGACGTCAATCCTCTGTCTGTGAACTTCGTCACCCTGCGCAATCTGGTGATGGCGCTGCCGGAATTCGACGACATCCCGGATCGGGGTGGCGAAAAGGTTCTGGAGGCGATTCAAGGCCTGTGGATCGAAGAAGCAGACTGAACCGTCTTTTTACGCAGTTAGGCAATACCCAATAACCCGCGTATAATTCGCGGGTTTAATTTTTCGTAAATTACCGTTTCTGGAGTTACACCATGGCTGTTCAACGTACTTTCTCCATCATCAAGCCTGACGCTGTTGCAAAAAACGTCATCGGCGAGATCACCACTCGTTTCGAAAAAGCCGGCCTGAAGGTTGTAGCTTCGAAACTCAAGCAACTGTCCAAAGCTGAAGCTGAAGGCTTCTACGCTGAGCACAGCGCTCGTGGTTTCTTCGGCGACCTGGTCTCCTTCATGATCTCCGGTCCTGTTGTTGTTCAGGTTCTGGAAGGCGAAAACGCTATCGCTCTGAACCGTGAGCTGATGGGCGCTACCAACCCTAAAGAAGCTGCTGCCGGCACCATCCGTGCTGACTTCGCTGAGTCCATCGACGCCAACGCTGTACACGGCTCGGACTCCGAAGCTGCCGCTGCTCGCGAAATCTCGTACTTTTTCGCTGCTACTGAAGTAACCGCTCGCTAAGCATTGGCTTAAAGAGTGAGGGTGAATCCATGACTACATCGACTGTTAAAACCAACCTGCTGGGTCTGACCCAGCCGGAAATGGAGAAATTCTTCGACTCAATCGGGGAGAAGCGTTTCCGTGCCGGTCAGGTAATGAAATGGATTCACCACTTTGGCGTCGACGATTTCGACGCCATGACGAACGTCAGCAAGGCCCTGCGTGACAAGCTCAAGGCCATTGCTGAGGTCCGTGGTCCCGAAGTGGTCAGCGAGGACATCTCCAGCGACGGTACCCGTAAGTGGGTAGTGCGCGTGGCGTCCGGCAGCTGTGTCGAGACTGTATATATCCCCCAGGGCAAACGCGGCACTTTGTGCGTTTCGTCCCAGGCAGGCTGTGCCTTGGACTGCAGTTTCTGCTCCACCGGCAAGCAAGGCTTCAATAGCAACCTCACCGCCGCCGAAGTCATCGGCCAGGTGTGGATTGCCAACAAATCCTTTGGCAGCGTCCCGGCAACCGTCGACCGTGCCATCACCAACGTGGTGATGATGGGCATGGGTGAGCCGCTGCTGAACTTTGACAACGTCATCTCTGCCATGCATTTGATGATGGACGACCTGGGCTACGGCATCTCCAAACGCCGTGTGACCCTGTCGACCTCCGGCGTGGTACCGATGATCGATGAGCTGGCCAAGCACATCGACGTCTCCCTGGCGTTGTCGCTGCACGCACCCAATGACGCATTGCGTAACCAATTGGTGCCGATCAACAAGAAGTATCCGCTTAAGATGCTGCTCGAATCCTGCCAGCGTTACATGGCGACCTTGGGCGAGAAACGCGTGTTGACCGTTGAGTACACCCTGCTCAAGGACATCAACGACAAGGTCGAACACGCGGTCGAGATGATCGAGTTGCTCAAGAACACCCCGTGCAAGATCAACCTGATCCCGTTCAACCCGTTTCCACATTCTGGCTACGAGCGGCCGAGCAACAACGCCATCCGCCGTTTCCAGGATCAACTGCATCAGGCCGGCTACAACGTCACCGTGCGCACCACGCGAGGTGAAGACATCGATGCCGCTTGTGGCCAATTGGTAGGGCAGGTAATGGACCGCACCCGCCGCAGCGAACGTTACATCGCCGGGCGCGAATTGAACGCCGCCGACGATTTGCCGCTAATCGCTGTGAATCGAATCTGAGAGAGGATCTCTATGCCCTTGCGCCTTGCGCTGCTTTTGCTTGTTACCGGTCTAGCGGCCGGTTGTGTTTCATCGGGTTCTGACAACCCTTTGCAAACCAGTAAAGGCCGTGACGAGGCGCGAGTTGCCTATGTGCAACTGGGCTTGGGCTACCTGCGACAGGGCATGAGCGAGCAGGCCAAAGTGCCGTTGAAAAAGGCCCTTGAGCTCGACAGCAACGATGCGGATGCCAATGCCGCGCTGGCCCTGGTGTTCCAGGCACAGGCGGAGCCTGAACTGGCTGACCGTTATTTCCTCAAGGCATTGGCCTCCCGCCCTGCAGACCCGAGGCTGCTGAATAACTACGGCAGCTTCCTGTTCGAGCAGAAACGTTATGACCAGGCAGCCCTTTATTTCCAGCAAGCCAGCGCCGATACCCTCTATCCTGAGCGTTCTCGTGTATTCGAGAACCTTGGGGTGACCTCGATGCGACTCGGCCAGCGCGACAGCGCACGCAAGCAACTGGAAAAAGCCCTGCACATGAATGGTCGTCAGCCTCGGGCATTGCTCGAAATGGCTGAGTTGTCCTACGAAGACAGGCATTATGTGCCGGCACGTGACTATTACGAGCGTTTTAGCCTGCTCAGCGGGCAAAATGCACGTAGTCTATTGCTCGGTGTGCGCCTGGCGACGGTTCATGAAGAACGCGACACGGCCGCACGTTTTGGCCAGCAACTCGAACGACTCTATCCCGGTACGCCGGAATATCAGCAATACCTGTCGGAGCAATGATGAAAGCGGCGCACCCGGAAGTTGTAGCAGCTAATCGCGTAAACCCAGGCGACACCTTGCGCCAGGCCCGCGAAAGCAATGGTTGGTCGCTGGCAGAAGTGGCCCTCAAGCTCAATTTGACCACCACATCCCTGGCCAATCTGGAAGCCGGCGCGTTCGATAAGCTGCCTGGGCATACCTTTGCTCGCGGCTATATCCGCGCCTACGCCAAATTGCTGGGCATCGACCAGGCCGTGCTGGTCCAGGAATTTGATCAGTTCACCGGTACTGACTCCCAGGGCAGCAATGTCCATGGCTTGGGTCGTATCGAAGAGCCTGTGCGTGTTTCCCACACTATTTTGCGAATTGTCAGCCTGTTGCTGCTGATCGCCGTGATCGGCGGCGGTTTCGTCTGGTGGCAAGACCAGACGTCCCAGCGCACCAAGGACCTGACCAGCAACGCCATGGAGCACGTCGAAGTCGAAAGCGCCGACGGCACCACCCAGATTCACCCGCTGGACGAGCCGGAAGACCAAGCCGTTGCCGAAGGCCAGGCCGCGCCAGAAGCGCCAGCCACCGTAGAACAACCTGCGCCGGAAACTACGCCGTCCGCGACCGCTGCGGTACCGGCCACGCCAGCAACTGCCCCGGTAGCCCATGCTCCCGCCGCGCCGGTGCCGGTGCCGGCTCCTGCTCCAGCCGCACCGGCTGCTCCTGCTGTTTCTGCGCCTACCACCCCAGCACTCATTGCCGGTGATGGCCGCGTGCAAATCACCTTCGTCGCTGACTGCTGGACGCAAGTCACCGATGGCAATGGCAAAGTGCTGTTTAGCGGTCTGAAGCGTAAGGGAGATACGCTCGACCAGGGCGGCAAGCCTCCTTTGACGCTGCGTCTGGGCTTTGCCCGTGGCGCGCAAGTGGCCTACAACGGCCAGCCTGTGGACGTGGCGCCGTTCACCAGTGGCGAGACTGCTCGCCTGAAGTTGGGACAATAGTCATGCACGGCGAATCTCCAATCAAACGTCGCGTATCGCGCAAGATCTGGGTCGGCTCGGTGCCTGTGGGTGGCGACGCCCCCATCGCAGTACAGAGCATGACCAACAGCGACACCAACGATGTGGCCGCCACTGTCGCCCAGATCAATCGTCTGGAAGCTGCTGGCGTGGACATTGTGCGGGTATCCGTACCGGACATGGACGCTGCAGAAGCCTTTGGCCGCATCAAGCAACTGGTCAAGGTGCCGTTGGTTGCCGACATCCACTTCGACTACAAGATCGCCCTGCGCGTGGCCGAACTGGGTGTGGACTGCCTGCGTATCAACCCAGGCAACATCGGTCGTGAAGACCGTGTTCGCGCCGTGGTGGACGCGGCCCGTGATCGCGGCATTCCAATCCGTATCGGCGTCAACGCCGGTTCCCTGGAAAAAGACCTGCAAAAGAAATACGGCGAACCTACTCCGGCCGCATTGGTTGAGTCGGCACTGCGCCACGTAGAACACCTTGAACGCCTGAATTTCCAGGACTTCAAGGTCAGCGTAAAGGCTTCCGACGTGTTCATGGCCGTAGAAGCCTATCGCCTGCTGGCCAAGGAAATCGTGCAACCGTTGCATTTGGGCATCACCGAAGCCGGCGGTTTACGCTCAGGCACAGTGAAATCTGCGGTGGGTCTCGGTATGCTGCTCGCCGAAGGGATTGGCGATACTATTCGCATCTCGCTGGCGGCAGACCCCGTAGAGGAAGTGAAGGTCGGTTACGACATTCTCAAATCCCTGCGTTTGCGTTCCCGTGGTATCAATTTCATCGCCTGCCCGAGCTGCTCGCGGCAGAACTTCGACGTGGTGAAAACCATGAACGATCTGGAATTGCGCCTTGAAGACCTGCTGGTGCCGCTGGATGTTGCGGTGATCGGTTGTGTGGTCAACGGGCCTGGCGAAGCCAAGGAAGCCCATGTGGGCTTGACTGGCGGTACACCGAACCTGATCTACATCGACGGCAAACCGGCGCAGAAGTTAACGAATGACAATCTGGTGGATGAGCTCGAAAGACTGATCCGCGAGAAAGCGGCCGAGAAGGTCGCGGCTGACGCAGCGCTGATCGCGCGCGGCTGATTGAACGAATTTAAGGATTTGATGTGAGCAAGTCTCTGCAAGCCATTCGTGGCATGAACGACATCCTGCCGGAGCAGACGCCGCTGTGGCGTTATTTCGAAGGCACTGTCGCGCGCCTGCTGGATAACTACGGTTACAAGCAGATCCGCATGCCGATCGTCGAGTTCACCGAGCTGTTCAAGCGCTCTATCGGTGAAGTTACAGACATCGTCGAAAAAGAGATGTACACCTTTGAAGACCGCAACGGCGACTCCCTGACCCTGCGTCCGGAAGGCACCGCCGCATGCGTGCGCGCCGTGCTGGAGCATGGCCTCACCGGTGCTGGCCAACCGCAAAAATTGTGGTACATCGGCCCGATGTTCCGCCACGAGCGCCCCCAGAAAGGCCGCTATCGCCAGTTCCACCAGATCGGCCTGGAAGTGTTCAACATCGACGGTCCGGATATCGACGCCGAACTGATCGTGCTGACCTGGCGCCTGTGGGGCCTGCTGGGCATCCGCGATGCGGTCAAGCTTGAGCTCAACAGCCTGGGTACCAGCGAATCTCGCGGCCGCTACAAGGTAGCCCTGGTCGAGTACCTGTCGGCCCACCTCGACAAATTGGACGAAGACAGCCAGCGCCGTCTGAAAACCAACCCGTTGCGTGTACTGGATACCAAGAACGCCGACACTCAGGCCGTCCTGGTCAACGCGCCGAAAATGGCCGACTACCTGGACGACGAATCGCGCATTCACTTCGAGGGCCTCAAGGCTCGCCTGGATGCGGCCGGTATTCCGTTCGTGATCAACACCAAGCTGGTGCGCGGCCTCGATTACTACAGCAAGACCGTGTTCGAGTGGGTCACCGACAAACTTGGCGCGCAGGGTACCGTGTGCGCCGGGGGGCGCTACGACGGCCTGGTCGAGCAGATGGGCGGCAAGCCGACCACTGGCGTAGGTTTTGCCATGGGCATCGAGCGGCTGATCCTGCTGCTGGAAACCTTGGAGCAGGTCCCGGAAGAAATTTCCCGTCAGGTCGATGTGTACCTCTGCGCCTTTGGCGAGGCCGCCGAACTGGCAGCCTTGGCCCTCAGCGAAAAAGTACGTGATGAGTTGCCCAACCTGCGCCTGCAGGTCAATGCCGGCGCCGGCAGTTTCAAGAGCCAGTTCAAGAAGGCCGACAAGAGCGGTGCGCTGTACGCACTGATCCTCGGCGATGACGAACTGGCCCAGCAAGTGATAGGTTTCAAACCCCTGCGTGGCCAGGGCGAGCAACAGAACATTGCCTTTGATGCGCTCGCTGCGCACTTGGCCACCTGCGTCGTGCAGGGTTGAAGCTGTCGAACAGCCGAATTTAGCGATTAAGGAGTATTGGGGTGTCGAGTACTGATGATGAGCAGTTGGCCGAGTTCAAGGACTGGTGGCAGCGTAACGGCAAACCCCTGGTTACCGGCGGCCTGCTGGCTTTAGTGGTGGTGTTCGGCTGGCAAGCCTGGCACAAGTATCAGGCCAACCAATCCCAAGGCGCCTCGATCCTGTATCAGCAATTGCTGGAAACCACGCTGACCCCGGACGGCAAGCCTGATCCTGCTCAGGTCGCAGACCTGGCCGGCAAGCTGAAAAACGAATTCGGCGGCAGCACCTACGCCCAATACGGCAGCCTGTTCGTCGCGAAAGTCGCGGTCGATACCGGCAAGCTGGATGATGCCGCAGCAGAACTGAAGGCTATCGCCGACAAGCCGACCAACCCGACCCTGGGTGAAATCGCACGTCAGCGCCTGGCTCAGGTACTTGCCGCACAGAACAAGGCTGACGAAGCACTCAAACTGCTCGACGGCGATGCTGACAAGGCATTTGTTGCCACTCGCGAAGAGCTCAAGGGCGACCTGTTGGTCCAATTGGGTCGTACCGACGAAGCCAATGCTGCGTACCAAAAAGCCAAGGCGGCGCTGTCTGATGAAGCGGCGGTCGGTGGCTTACAAATCAAGCTGGACGACTTGGCCAAAGGGGATGCGTGACGTGATCCGTTGGAAACATGCAGCATTGCTGGCTCTGGCCGTTCTGGCCGCGGGTTGCAGCAGCAACAGTAAAAAAGAACTGCCTCCTGCGGAGCTGACCAGCTTCAAGGAAGAAGTGGTCCTGCAGAAGCAGTGGAGCCGTTCCATCGGTGACGGTCAGGGCGACCTCTACAACCTGTTGCAGCCGGCAATCGACGGCGACAACATCGTGGCCACTGACTCCACTGGTGTGATCGTTGCCATGGATCGCATGAACGGCGACGTCAAGTGGAAGAAAGACCTCGAGCTGCCGGTTTCCGGTGGTGTGGGTGTCGGTTATGGCCTGGTGCTGATCGGTACGCTCAAGGGCGAAGTCGTGGCGCTGGACTCCAGCACCGGTGAGGAAAAATGGCGCGCTCGCGTGACCAGTGAGGTCCTTGCAGCCCCTGCCACCAACGGCGATGTTGTCGTAGTGCAGACCCAGGATGACCGCCTGATCGGCCTCGATGCGAGCACCGGCAACCAGCGTTGGCTATACGACAACACCCCGGCGGTGTTGACCTTGCGCGGTACCAGTGGTCCGATTGTGACCAACAATCTGGCCGTTGCAGGTCTGTCGACCGGTAAAGTGGTCGCCCTCGATACCCAGAATGGCGTGCCGGCTTGGGAAACCCGTGTGGCTATCCCGCAAGGTCGTTCCGAACTGGACCGCGTAGTGGACATCGACGGCGGCCTGCTGCTGTCTGGTGAAACCATCTACGTTGCCACTTACCAGGGCCGTGTAGCGGCACTGGACCTGCAGAGCGGCCGTGTGAACTGGCAGCGTGATGCTTCCAGCTACGCCGGTGTCGCCCAAGGGTTTGGCAGCGTCTACGTAAGCCTGGCGTCTGGCACCGTTGAAAGTGTCGACGAGCGTTCCACTACTGCCCTGTGGAGCAACGACTCCCTGGCTCGCCGTCAGCTGTCGGCACCGGAAGTGTTCTCCAGCTACGTAGCGGTTGGCGACTTCGAAGGCTACCTGCATCTGCTGAGCCAGGTAGACGGTCGATTTGTCGGTCGCGAGCGTATCGACAGCGACGGCCTGCGCGCTCGTCCGCTGGTCGTGGGTAACATGCTTTATGTGTTTGGCAACAGCGGCAAGCTGGAAGCCCTGACCATCAAGTAAGAACTATGCTTGGGGTAACACCCAGGCGGCCCCGCTTCGGCGGGGCATGCGGCATTTGATTATGCTGCCCCGAGCACCAGCCGCTGCCCTGCAGCGGCTTTTGTATTTTCTGAAATAACGAAGTGGAGAGCCGCATGGTTCCCGTAATCGCCCTGGTGGGCCGACCTAACGTCGGCAAGTCCACCTTGTTCAACCGCCTGACCAGGACTCGCGACGCCATCGTCGGCGACTTGTCCGGTCTGACCCGTGATCGCCAATACGGTGAGGCAAAGTGGCAAGGGCGCTCCTACATTATTGTCGACACCGGTGGTATCTCCGGTGACGAGCATGGCATGGACGAAAAAATGGCCGAGCAGTCGCTGCTGGCCATTGAAGAAGCCGATGTCGTGTTGTTCCTGGTGGACGCCCGTGCGGGCTACACCGCCGCCGACCAGATGATTGGCGAGCACCTGCGCAAGCGCAACAAGCGTTCCTACGTGGTCGCCAACAAGATCGACAACATCGATCCTGAGTTGGCCCGCGCCGAATTCAGCCCGATGGGCCTGGGCGACGCGATCCCGATCGCCGGTGCCCACGGTCGCGGCATTACCCAGATGCTGGAAATTGCCCTGAGCAGCTTCCCGAAGGACAACGCTGAGGAAGAAGAGGGTGAGGAAGAGATCGTCGCCGAAGGTGAGGAAGCCAAGCGCATTCCTGGCCCGAGCGAAAAAGACGGTATCAAGATCGCCATCATCGGTCGTCCGAATGTCGGCAAGTCGACCTTGGTCAACCGCATGCTCGGTGAGGACCGGGTCATCGTGTACGACCAACCCGGTACCACTCGCGACAGTATCTACATCCCGTTCGAGCGCAACGAGGAAAAGTACACGCTGATCGACACCGCCGGTGTGCGCAAGCGCGGCAAGATCCACGAGGAAGTTGAAAAGTTCTCGGTGGTCAAAACCCTGCAAGCGATCAAAGACGCCAACGTGGTGATCTTCGTGATGGACGCCCGCGAAGGCGTGGTGGACCACGACCTCAACCTGCTGGGCTTTGCCCTGGAGGCCGGTCGGGCATTGGTCATCGCGATCAACAAGTGGGACGGCATGACGCCGAGCGAGCGCGACTTCGTCAAGATCGAGCTGCAGCGTCGCCTGTTCTTCGTCGAGTTCGCCGATATCCACTTTATCTCGGCACTGCACGGTACTGGCGTGGGCAACCTCTACGCGTCCGTACAGAACTCGTTCAAGTCCGCAGTGACCCGCTGGCCGACCAACCGCCTGACCCAGATCCTGGAAGACGCTGTTGGCGAGCACGCACCGCCGATGGTCAACAATCGCCGGATCAAGCTGCGTTACGCCCACTTGGGTGGTGCCAACCCGCCGATTATCGTGATCCACGGTAACCAGATCGAGAAGGTGCCGAAGTCCTACGTGCGTTACCTGGAAAACACCTACCGTCGTGTCTTGAAACTGGTCGGTACGCCGATCCGCATCGAGTTCAAAGGCGGTGATAACCCGTACGAAGGCAACAAGAACACCTTGACCGACCGTCAGGTGAACAAGAAGCGTCGTTTGATGACTCACCACAAGAAGGCCGACAAGAAGCGCCGTGACAAGAAATAACGGCAGCTTCACGTTGTGAGAGAGGGCTCCTTTGGAGCCCTTTTTTGTGCGCGGTGGTTTGTGCCTTGACCCGGTGCAATTGGCAGCTTAAAACTTGGGGCTCACCTGCAGGGGCCTTTTGATGATCACCAGCAAGCTGCCGAATGTCGGCACGACCATTTTCACCACGATGTCGCAACTTGCCGCCGAAACTGGCGCGCTCAACCTGTCCCAGGGCTTCCCGGACTTCAATGGCCCCCAAGGCTTGCTCGATGCGGTGGGCAAGCACGTCGCCAGCGGGCACAACCAATATTCGCCGATGACCGGTCTGCCGGCCCTGCGTCAGCAGGTGGCGACCAAGATCGCCCGCAGCTATGGTGCGACGGTCAACGTCGATAGCGAAGTGACCATCACCCCAGGCGCCACTGCCGCGATCTTCTGTGCGATCCAGGCCGTGATCCGCAGTGGCGATGAAGTCATCGTGTTCGACCCAAGCTACGATAGCTACGAGCCTTCGGTTGAACTGGCCGGTGGGCGTTGCGTGCACGTGCAGTTGAGCCTGCAAGGCTTTGCATTGGACTTTGAGCAGATCAAGGCCGCGCTATCACCGCGCACACGCATGATCATCCTCAACACCCCACACAACCCCACAGGCGCCTTGATCAGCCGCGCCGAGTTGGACCAGTTGGCCGAGTTGATCCGCGACCGTGATATCTACCTGGTCAGCGATGAGGTCTACGAACACCTGGTCTTCGACGGTGTGCCCCACGTCAGCGTGCTGGCCCACGAAGAGCTGTATCAACGCGCGTTCGTGGTCAGCTCCTTTGGCAAGACTTACCACGTCACTGGCTGGAAAACCGGCTACGTGGTTGCGCCACCGGCCCTTACTGCCGAGCTTCGTAAGGTGCACCAATACGTCAATTTCTGCGGTGTGACGCCGTTGCAGTTCGCCTTGGCCGACTTCATGGCCGAACACCCAGAGCATGTGGATGAGCTGCCGGCCTTCTACCAGGCCAAGCGTGACCTGTTCTGCGACCTGCTGGCGCCGTCGCGTTTCAGCTTTACCCGAGTGACCGGCACCTACTTCCAATTGGTGGATTACTCTCAGATTCGCCCGGACCTGGATGACGTTGCCATGTCCCTGTGGATGACCCGTGAACACGGCGTGGCGACGATTCCGGTCTCGGTGTTCTACCAGAACCCACCCCAAGGCCAGCGCCTGGTGCGCCTGTGTTTTGCCAAACGCGAGGAGACGCTGCAACAAGCAGCTGAAAAACTATGCGTGATCTGAGTGCGCTGCCGAACCTGAACATCGCTCTGGTCCAGACCAGTCTGGCCTGGCACGACCGCCAGGCTAACCTTGAGCATTTTGAACTGCTGTTGGAGCAGGCCAAGGGCGCCGATCTGATTGTACTGCCGGAGATGTTTACCACCGGTTTCTCCATGGAGTCGGCCACCCTTGCCGAGCCGGAACACGGTCCGACTCATCACTGGCTCAAGGCTCAGGCCGCCAAGTACAACGCGGTGATCACCGGTAGCGTGATCATCCAGGCCGCCGATGGCAGCCATCGCAACCGCCTGCTGTGGGCGCGGCCCGATGGTGAGGTGTTGCACTACGATAAGCGCCACCTGTTCCGCATGGCTGGTGAACATAATCACTACACGCCTGGCGAGCGCCAAGTGCAGTTCGAATTGAAGGGGTGGCGCATACGCCCGCTGATTTGCTACGACCTGCGCTTCCCGGTGTGGAGTCGTGATGCCCAGGACACCGACTTGCTGCTTTACACCGCCAACTGGCCGGGCGCGCGGCGCTTGCATTGGAATCGGTTGCTTCCGGCGCGTGCTATCGAAAACCTGTGTTATGTGGCCGCTGTGAATCGCGTCGGTACGGACGGCAAAGGGTTTGCCTACACCGGTGACAGCCAGGTGCTGGACTTTCAGGGTGAGACGTTGCTGAGCGCGGGGGAGGCGGACGGGGTGTTTCAGGTGTGCCTGGATGCGGCGGAGTTGGCGGCGTATCGCACGCGGTTTCCGGCGAATCTGGATGCCGATACTTTTCAGTTTGTCTGACATACCGCATTCGCGAGCAAGCCCGCTCCCACTTTCGACCGCATTCCGTCTGTAGAAATGCGGTCGAAAGTGGGAGCGGGCTTGCTCGCGAAGAGGCCAGAACTATCACCACACCCCTCAAATAAAAAGGCCCCTGGACTCGCACCCAGGGGCCTTTAGCATTTCAGCAGTAGTTAGGCCGCTTTTGCTTCCTGCTGACTCAGCGAGCGATTCAGTGCGCTGAACAGTGCCTTGAAGCTGGCGGTAGTGATGTTTTCATCAATACCCACACCATGCACCGGACGCTCACCGTTCACGCGCAGCTCAATGTAAGCCGCTGCCTTGGCGTTGGTGCCCGCGCCAATCGCATGTTCGTTGTAGTCCATGATCTCCACGCCAATCGGCAGGCCGGCCACCAGGGCTTCCAGTGCGCCATTGCCTTTGCCTTTCCAGTGCAGGTTGGTTTCGCCCTGGCCCTTGCCGGAGACTTCAACCTCGACAAAGCTATTGCCGTTTTCTTCCTGCAAGCGATGGCTGACCAGCGCGTACGGGGTGTTGGCTTGCAGGTATTCACGCTGCAGCAAGGCGTAGATCTGTGGTGCGGTCATCTCAAGGCCCACGCGGTCGGTTTCAGCCTGTACCACCTGGCTGAATTCGATCTGCATGCGGCGCGGCAAGCTGATGTCGTATTCCTGCTCCAGCAGGTAGGCAATACCGCCTTTGCCGGACTGGCTGTTCACACGAATCACGGCTTCGTAGCTGCGACCGATGTCGGCCGGGTCGATTGGCAGGTACGGCACTTCCCACAGGGCGTCGTCCTTCTGCTGGGAGAAACCCTTGCGGATCGCGTCTTGGTGAGAGCCGGAGAACGCGGTGTGCACCAAGTCGCCAACGTAAGGGTGACGTGGGTGTACCTGGATCTGGTTGCACTCCTCGACGACTTTACGCACTCCGTCGATGTCGGAGAAGTCCAGTTGTGGGTCCAGACCCTGGGTGTACATGTTCAGTGCCACGGTCACCAGGTCAACGTTACCGGTACGCTCGCCGTTGCCGAACAGGCAGCCTTCGACACGGTCTGCGCCGGCCATCAGGCCAAGTTCGGTAGCTGCTACGCCGGTGCCACGGTCGTTGTGGGTGTGCAGGCTGATGATCACGCTGTCACGACGGTTGATATGGCGACCGAACCATTCGATCTGGTCGGCATAGATGTTCGGCGTGGCGCACTCAACGGTGGCTGGCAGGTTGAGGATCATCTTGTGCTCAGGCGTCGGGTTCCACACCTCGATTACTGCGTCACAGACTTCCTTGGCGAACTCCAGCTCCGTGGCACTGAAAGTCTCTGGAGAGTATTCGAAGGTCCACTGGGTTTCCGGCTGCTGGGCAGCATATTTGACGAACAGCTTGGCCGCGTTGACCGCGATGGCCTTGATGCCGTCCTTGTCCTGGTTGAATACGATGCGGCGGAAGGACGGCGAAGTCGCGTTGTACAAGTGCACGATGGCTTTCTTGGCACCGCGCAGGGATTCGAACGTGCGCGCGATCAGGTCTTCACGGCCCTGGGTCAGCACCTGGATGGTGGTGTCCTCGGGGATGTGGCCGTCTTCGATCAGGGTACGTACGAAGTCAAAGTCGGTTTGCGATGCCGCCGGGAACGACGCTTCGATTTCCTTTACGCCCACGGCGACAAGCGTCTTCCAGAAACGCAGCTTTTTCACCGCATCCATTGGTTCGATCAGCGACTGGTTGCCATCACGCAGGTCGGAGCTGCACCAGATCGGCGCGGCGGTGATGGTTTTCGAAGGCCAGGTGCGATCCGGGATATCGATGGTCGGGAACGCGCGGTACTTCGAAGACGGGTCTTTGAGCATGCTCATCGGGGAATCCTTTGTTTTGGGGCCGAAAAGAGGCGGCCTGCCGTGGAACTATTGTTGGGGATAAAACGGGGGCGAGGCAGATCGATTCAGCCTGGCAGTCGTGCGCTGACGAGGCACAGGCTGCGGTGCTGGCGAAGCTGAATGAGGGTGTGAGAGGTTTTCATGGACCCAACCCTAACCGCGGCATGCGAGGTTGGCAAGGTGCAAAAAAAAAATGAGGGTTTTCTCGGTTTTTTGCGATTTTTCGAGAATTATTTGTTGGCTTTGTGTTTTTTTAGCGTTTTTGTTGCTTGCTGGTTCCGCTGCTGCGCAATCGATGGTCGCTGGGTGTTGGCGTGGCGAGATGCACGCGGGCGCAGAAGTAGCCGGGAAATAACCGGCTACTTCGGTATTTTTTAACGTGTACTCAGCCGAAATAGTTGGGGAATTTATTGGGCCCTAAATACAAAAAGTTCGATGGAGTCAGTTTTATTGCCTTATCCATCTTGAGCTCGACGAACTGACTACCGGTAGTGACAGCTCCTAGATTAACCGGGGTCTGGTCAGTGCTGAATATCACCATATAGTCGCCACTGCCCACATAGCGTTCATTGCCTAAAAACAGCAAGTTTTCGACGTTCTCGCCATTGAACTGCTGGCCGGGAGGGTTGACGTACACGCCGCCCTTCGAGCCGGCGCGCCGTTCTGCGCGGGCTAAATCGTTAATACTTTGCTGCTGAGCGATCGCTTCTGACCCTGCCCTGCTGGTGTAGTGAATATAGACGGGTTGCCCGTTGTGAAAGCCAGAATCCACTATCGATTGCCAATCCTGATGATTGGCCAATTGCGGCGTCGCAGAAGCATTTGTTAGCGAGTTTCCTTTCAATGGGGATCGTTTTTGCGATGGAGTATTTACACCACCCTGATTGCTGGCCAGTCGCCACTCCCCGTTGCCGGCAGATTGCAACGTTACCTGCCGTCTTGCGCTTCGTGAGGCACTTGAAGGTAAATGGGGATCGATGATGTTCACCCGTCCGCTGTTGACGTGGAACGGTGACTCGATCTGATAAACCTTATTGAGACCGGTACTGTCGGTGAACCGAACGTACCAAGTGCCGCCGACATTGTAGGTACCGTTTGAGCCCAGTACAGTGCCCCGAATCACCTCATCCGGTACGGCAAAGGCACTCAGATCACGGGTTATATGGGTGATGGCAGGTTGCTCGGCATTAGCCACAACCCCTCTACTGGTCGAGGATGTTGCTGGCGACGAGCCGCCAGGCGTCTGCAGCGCCCTGGGCATAGCGCGCGGTACGGGCTCAATGGCTCTCAAGGACGTCTTGGCAACAGGGCGCAGCGGCGAGGTCCGAATCAGCGGTATACCCGCCCCGGCGGTGGAAAAGTCCGCGTAGATCGCTCGCCCCAGAGCCGGGTTCTTGATCAATTTAGGCAAGACTCTTGCGTTGACGCGCAGTGCCGTGACACCCGCCTTCCCCAGTCGGAGTGCTGTGGAAGCACCTTTGCCGACCACCGGCAGCAGGTCCATGAAGATCAAGGCGACATCAATCCCGAACTGGACCTTGTTGGCCGTTGATTGTGCCTTCACCTCGGCACTGCTGACAGATTGGTGGTCGGCCTTGTCGATCACCAACTGCACGTGTTGTTTATACAACTCATCCAGGCTATTGCCGGTCATGGGGGCGAGGGTGGAGGCGTCACCTGTCAGCTTGAGGGCCTTGACGAAAGTGTCGATGGCGGCGGCGGGGTTCCTTGCCAAATCGAATTTGTGTTTGTTGAGTGTCTCCTTCGCTTTGGCGACGTCATCTTTATTGACCGGCGATTTACGGCCCGCGGTGTACAGCTTCCACTCGTTTTTATCCAGCAGGGTATTGAGCGCCTGTTGGCTTGCCACTTCGCGAAAAGTGATGCCATCGGGGGCATTCGGTGTGTACAGCACCTGCTCCGCATCCTTGCTGTTGCCGATCACCATCACACCTTGAACCGGCAGGCCGCGCTGGACGAGGGTGTGGGTCACAATGGTTTCACCATCGACCAGTGGGCGGTTGGCCGGGTCGGGGTGATCCAGCACCGCGGCGACCCATTGCGCGCCGCGTTTGGACGTCTTGTCGTTTTTTGCCTCAGCCTTGTAGGCATCAGGGTTGAGCTCTGCAAGAAACGCCTCTTTGCTCATCAGGTCCGCTTGGCTGGCTTTCCACGCGTCACGGCGTTCACCCGCCTTGCCCGCCACGGCGTCCGTGGCCAGTTCTTTTTTCAACAGGGCAGTGTATTCACCGCCGACATCGGCGCTGTTGACCAGTGTCTTGAGTTGGTCTGTGTCCAGTACGACAGGCTTGCCATCGGTGTCGAGCACCGGTTTGCCCTGTTTGTCGGTCAGCGGTAGTTTGAAGGTGGTTTGTGTGAACGTCGCGCTTTCACCGGCGGGGAACTCGGTGGGGTTTTTCAGGGCGAGGTCGGTGAGCGATACCCGCGTGTTTTTTTCGAAAGGGGTGTGGCTGCTGGTTTTTCGACCGTTGTTGATGTGCGTCCGGGTGCGGACCTGAACCATTAATTGATCGGCATCCACCACGGCGTTCGGGTAGCTCTTTTTTATTGCCTCATTCATCCGGTCGCGGGTGAAGGTTGCCAGGGAGGGAATGCTTTCAAGCAATGGGGTCAGTGCGTCGACACTTTTTTCCTGCGCTTGCTCCAAGCGGGCAAAGAGCGCCTCCTGAGCCGGGTTCAGGTTTTTCAGCCATTCGGGTTGCAGTTTATCCGCCAATGCCTGGTTACGTGCCTGTAGAGCATTGCTGCCGTCGAGCAGGTAGGACCAGTCGGCGGCGTCATCGATGGCCTCAGAAGAAAGGGGATCTTTTCGCTGGCTCGCCTCGGCCTCTGCCTGCTGGCGCTTGAGCATCCAGGGAATACCTTCGGCCAGTACATCGCCATCCAGCGGTGCAGCGCTGAGCATCAGGTCTTCCCCGGTGGGCGGTTCGGTGCCGTTTTGGAGCGCTAGCGGCACGGTTTGCAGCAGCAGGTCGGCGTTTGCACCGCCTTCGTCCAGCCGTTTGGCCAATGCCTGGCGGGCCTGGGCTGGCGTTGCGAACTCTTCGAAGCCCTCACCTGGGGTGTACAGCACGACGGGGCCATGGGCGTCGTCGAGTCGAAGGGACTTGCCTTTTGGCCATGGTGGGGGCGTAGAAAAGGAACCGTCGGTCTGGGTAATCAGAAAGGTTCCGGCCAGCAGCGCACCGTGCTCGGTACCGTCGTCGATCGTGAGTGGGTACACACCTGGACGTGCGCCATCGGTGAAGGCTTTTTCCCGCTCGGCCAGGGTGGGGTGTTGCAGGGCGCTGTCGATCAGATTTTTGCTCGCCGCCGTCAGCGTGCCGTCGCTAACGCGCAATGCGGTGAGGGTCGAAAGTTGTTGTTTGTGCAGGGTCAATAATTGGTTCTGAGGAGACTCCATTACCTTCGGGTTGCGTTCTGTCGGACGGGGTGTCGTCCAGAAGTCCTCGAGCACCGCAGGGTACTGAGTGGCGATGGTCCTGGCGATGGTTTGTAATGTGCCTGAGGTGACAGCCGGCACGGCGGCGTCGGAGGAGGTTTGTTGAGTGATGAATCCGGTGCGTATGTCGCGCTCACCGTGTAGAAGTTTGTTTGGGGTGGCCTGGATTTGCTGGATTGTCCGCGCAAGAGCCGTCATCAACGGTTCAGAAGACTCCAGGGTTTCAATGTCATCCTCACTGCGGTAGCGATTGAAGGACAGTGTTTCGGCGTTCAGGGGGCGTACGTCTGGAAATGCCTCTTCAAGTTGAGCCTGGACAAAGGCCTTGAAGTTCGGCTGCTGGCCTTGCAAGCGTTGCATGGCGAGGGTGAGGTCGTCGTGTTGAATGAGGAAGGCTTGCTGGTCACTGACGTTGAATCGTTTCGCGAGTCCAGGGTATTTCACGGTGGCCGGTGGAATGCCAGGCGAGGTAGGCAGGGGCGGAGTGTCGGGGGCAAAAGTGGAGGGGGTTGAGGCAGGTGCAACCGGGGTGTTTTCAACGTTGGGCTTTGGTGGCTGGTGGCTATGAGTATTACGTTGTACCGAGGACTGGTGCATCAGGGCATGGCCGAGAGCAAACATAAGGAAGACCTCTTGAGGCAGTTTCGAGGGTGGTCGTTACGCTCCTTGTAAGTCGTCAGATGGGTGAGTCTTCAATGAGGGTTGGTTCCTGAAATAAATATAATGAAAGACAAGACACTGCACCGACATCGATGCAGTGCATATCGCTCAGGGCTGGAACGCGCCGATAAAGATCGCCGGATCGACCCGCGCATCGTTCAGGCTGATATTCCAGTGCATGTGTGGCCCGGTAGCGCGGCCTGTCGAACCGACCTTGCCGACCACTGCGCCGCGGGTGAGTTGGTCGCCGACTTTCACGTCGATCTTCGACATATGGCAGAACATGCTGATAAAGCCCTGGCCATGGTCGACGAACACGGTGTTGCCGTTGAAGAAGTAGTTGCCTACCAGAATCACCTTGCCGTTGGCTGGCGTCTTGATCGGCGTGCCAGCCGGCACGGCGAAGTCCAGGCCTGAGTGCGGGTTGCGTTCTTCACCGTTGAAGAAGCGACGCACGCCGAACTTGCTCGACAATGGCCCGTTCACCGGTTTATCCAGCACCAGGTTGCTTGGCAGGTTTGGGCTGAAACTGCGGTAGGCCTTGAGCTGCACCGCCAACTCCGCCTCGATGCGCTTGAGCTGCGCCGGGTCGGGGTTGACCTGGCTTTTGTTCTTCAAGGTGATGTGCTGTTCCGGGTACTTCTTGTAGCCGACGATAAACGGCAGGCTACGGCTGCCGCTGCTGATGCGCTCGTTGCCCGGTTTGACCGTCAACGGGATACCGACAATCGCCAACCAGTTGTCCTGCTCTTTCACCACTAATACCGGCTTGCCCTGGTAAGTGGCTTTCGGCGCCGCCGCCGAAGGGCCCAGTTCGACCACGGCCACACCACCCGGTACCGGTTTGTTCAAAGTGCGGGTGATGTAGCTGTCGGCGTGGGCGTTGAAGGTGAGGCACAGCAGCATCAACAGGCTAAATAAACGAGGCATCAATCAATCCAATAACGAAAGGGTGACGGGTGTCAGGTGGTTGTCTTCCACCCGCACTTGCAATTGGCCTTCACCGAGACGCGCGGTCAGGCGCTGGCCAGTGTGGGTTTGCGCGGCACTGCGAATCGCCTGGCCACGCTCGTCCAGCAGGATGCTGTAGCCACGGCTCAGGGTCGCCAGAGGGCTCACCACCTGCAACGTCTGCACCTGGCTTTGCAGTTGCAGGCGCCGCGCCTTGAGGCCTTCGCGCATGGCACGGGGCAAGCGCTCGGCGAGGCTGTCCAGGCGTTGGCGCAGCAGGGCCAATTGGCGGCCAGGATGCTGGCCGGCGAGGCGGGTTTCCAGGCGGATCAGGCGCTCGCGACGGGTATTGAGGCTGCGCTCGAAGGCGCGGCGCAGGCGCATGTCCAGATCATCCAGGCGCTGGGCTTGCTGGCGCAGGCGCTCGCCGGGGTGGCGCAGGCGTCGGGCCATGCCTTCCAGGCGCAAACGGTCATGGGTCAGGCGGTTGCGCATCAGCATCACCAGGCGGCGATGCAGATTTTCCACTTGACGTACCAGGTGGCTGGCGTCCGGCGCGAGCAATTCCGCTGCGGCGGAGGGGGTCGGCGCGCGCACGTCGGCGACGAAATCGCAGATGGACACATCGGTTTCATGGCCGACGGCACTCACGATCGGCGTGACACAGGCGTCCACCGCGCGGGCCACGGCTTCTTCGTTGAAACACCAGAGGTCTTCCAATGAGCCGCCGCCACGGGCCAGGATCAATGCATCAAAGCCACGCGCATCCGCCAGTTTCAGCGCGCGCACAATTTGCGGGATGGCTTCGCGGCCTTGCACGGCAGTGGGGATCAGCGTCAGTTCAACGTTCGGCGCTCGGCGGCGGAACACGCTGATGATGTCGCGGATCACCGCACCCGTCGGCGAACTGATAATGCCAATGCGCCGAGGATGGGCCGGCAGCGGCACCTTGCGCTCGGCGCTGAACAGGCCTTCGGCGCTGAGCTTTTCCTTCAACGCATCGAAGGCCAGGCGCAGCGCGCCGTCACCGGCCGGCTCCACCGTGTCGAGGATCAACTGGTAGTCGCCACGGCCCTCAAACAACGAGACCTTGCCACGCACTTTCACCGCCAGGCCATCCTTCAACGCTTGGCGCACCCGCGCTGCGTTATTGCGGAACAGTGCGCAACGCACCTGGGCGCCGCTGTCCTTGAGGGTGAAATACACATGGCCGGAGGCCGGGCGGGCGAGGTTGGAGATCTCGCCTTCGACCCAGATATTGGTGAACACGTCCTCCAGCAACACCCGCGCACGGCCGTTGAGCTGGCTGACAGTCAGGACTTCGCGGTCCAGGCCCAGACGGGCAAAAGGATCTTTAATCATGGGCGGCAGTTTATAGGCATTCGTGCAGGGTTTGGCAGAATTGCTCCACCAACGCGCTTGGCGTTTGCTGGCAGGCCAGCGCCACGGTGCTGAGGCAGTCCGGGTCCGCCAGGGGTAAAAAACGCACGCTGGCGGGGGACATGTCCTGCATGGATTTTGGTAACAAGGCAATGCCGAAGCCTGCCTGGATCAGCTGCAGTTGGGTGGTCTTGCGTGACATCACCCGTGCGGCCTTGGGGAAAAATCCTGCACGCATGCACAACTCGGCTGACAGATAACTCAGTCCGCCGCGCTGGGGATGAGGGATGGAGATAAACGCTTCGTCCTTGAGCTGTTCCAGCTCTATCGGCATATTGCTGTTCACCAGCGGATGATTCGGCGGTACCGCCAGCAACAGTTGTTCACTGTAGAGAGGCACCACTCGAACACCTTCGCGCTGACGCAGTACTGGCAAGCGCAACAGCCCAACCTCCAGGCGACCGTCAGCGATTTCTTCCAACTGTGCTTCCGAGGACAGTTTGGCGATATCCATCGATACACCAGGGCAGCGCTCCAGCCAATTGCTGATGCCTTGCAGCAGCGACCCGCTCATTGGCACGGTGCTCGAATGGCTCAACCTCAGGGTGCCGAGTTGGCCGTTGCCGATTTGAGTGGTCATCTCGCTGGCCTTGAGCAGTTCACTCAACAGGTTTCGCGCCCGTGGGTAAAACGCCTCACCGGCGGCCGTCAGCCGGGGCTGGCGCGCGGTGCGTTCAAATAGCGGGGTTTGCAGCTGGGTTTCCAGCTCTTTGATCTGTCGGCTCAGGGCTGATTGCGCGACAAACAAACGCTCGGCGGCGGCGCTGAAGCTGCCGCTGTCGGCGATTTCGACGAAGTAACGCAGTTGGCGAGTGGAAATCACGCGTCATGCCTTTTCGAGATGGGTAGAGGACTTTGAAGATATTAGTCGCAACCCTCGTCGATGACTAAAGTGAAGGTCATCTCTTTCAAGGAATAACCCATGAGCCCGCTTGAGCTGATGAGCCAGTGGTCGTTTGACAGTGTGGATTGGCTGGTGATCGGCCTGGGCGTGGTAGTGGCTTATATCGTATTCGGCATCGCAGGTTTTGGCACGGCGCTGGTGGCGGGGCCGGTGCTGATCCTGTTCATGCCGTTGTCGAAGATCATTCCGCTGCTGGTGCTGCTGGATTTTGTCGCAGCGTTCGGCAACCTGCTGCAGTCGCGGCGTGACGTGGATAAACCGGAGTTGCTGCGCTTACTGCCGTGCATGGCCATCGGCTGCACATTGGGCGTGGTGTTTTTGCTCAATCTGCATTCAGATTTGTTGCTGCTGTTGATGGGGCTGTTTATCAGCGCCTATGCGGTCTACAGCTTGGCGGTAAAGGCACGGCCGACGCAGCTGGCGGCGGTCTGGTCGATTCCGATGGGCACAGTCGGCGGGTTGTTTGGGGCGCTGTTTGGCAGCGGTGGCTTTTTATATGCGATCTATCTCAATAGCCGTTTACCCAAAGACGCGGCCCGTGCCACTCAAAGCGCGTTGATCAGTTGCAGCACGGTGGTGCGCCTGAGCCTGTTCCTGATCGCCGGGGTGTATGCGGAATTACCCTTGTTGGTGCTGGCGGTGTGCCTGTTGCCGGCGATGGCGCTGGGCTTGTGGTGTGGGCGAAGGCTGACCATGCGCCTGTCGCGGGAGGCGTTTGTGCGGTTGGTGACGTGGTTGGTGCTGGCCAGTGGGGTTGCGTTGATTGGGCGGTATTTGAGTACTTGACCTGAGTGGGGCAGGGATTAAGCTGCCTGCCTTTAGGGCCTCTTCGCGAGCAAGCCCGCTCCCACATTCGACTGCATTCTGTCTGAAGGAATGCACTCGAATGTGGGAGCGGGCTTGCTCGCGAAGGCGTCAATCGCCACACCGCAGGACTTTCAGGCCCCATGAATTCCCAAAGCATCCTTGTCCCGAAAATCTCCACCTTGCCCGTCCACGAACCCCGCGCCCGGGCGATCGTGCGTTGGCTGGTGCGCAAGAACATCATCAAGGAAGAACTGACCACCTGCGGCCGCACCGGCAATCGCATGGGTTATGCGTTGGCCGATGGCGCCCGCGCCGTGGTGCTGCACCCGCAAGCGTTGCCGTTCAATGAGCCGGTCAACGGCCTGGAAATCATCTACAAACGCTGCATCTACACGCCGGCCAAGGGCTTTCTCGAAGAAGCCGGTTGCCCGGAGTGCCGCAAGGAAGTCGGCGAAGCGTTGTTCGAAAGCCTGGAAGACTGGATGCCTGGCCACACCGACAACTTCACCTGCCCGCTGTGTGGGCATGAAGATGACATCAACGGGTTTCTTTTCCTGCAGGAATGCGGGTTTTCCAACCTGGGATTCATCTTCAATAATTGGGCGGAGGCGGGGTTCAAGCAGAGCTTTATCGACGAATTTGCCGATTGGCTGGATCAGAAGATGAGTTGGGTCAAAGTCGAACTTTAATCCATCTATCAGTATTACCAAGTTTGTCAGAGTTTTACATTGAGCCCGGCAGGGTGCATGTATATAATGGCGCGCTTCCATTTTCCCGCTCGGGAGCCCCCGCGATGCTGCGTATCAGCCAAGAAGCTCTGACATTCGACGACATTCTCCTAGTGCCCGGTTATTCCGAGGTGCTTCCTAACGAAGTCAGTCTCAAGACCCGCCTAACCCGTGGCATCGAGCTGAATATTCCCCTTGTTTCTGCTGCCATGGACACCGTCACTGAAGCCCGTTTGGCAATCGCCATGGCTCAGGAAGGCGGCATCGGCATCATCCACAAGAACATGACCATCGAGCAGCAAGCTGCCGAAGTGCGCAAGGTCAAGCGTTACGAAGCCGGTGTGGTGAAAGATCCGATCACCATCGAAGCCGACGCCACCGTGCGTGACCTGTTCGACCTGACTCGCCTGCACAACATCTCCGGTGTTCCTGTGCTGCACGATGGCGACCTGGTTGGCATCGTCACTTCCCGTGACGTGCGTTTCGAAAACCGTCTTGAAGTCACCGTCCGTGAAGTGATGACGCCTAAAGAGCGCCTGGTCACTGTCAAGGAAGGCGCCGACAAGAACGATGTGCGCGAGCTGCTGCACAAGCACCGCATCGAACGCGTGCTGATCGTCGACGACAAATTCGCCCTCAAAGGCATGATGACCGTCAACGACATCGAAAAAGCCAAGGCTTACCCGCTGGCCAGCAAGGATGACCAAGGTCGTCTGCGCGTTGGCGCTGCGGTTGGTACCGGTAAAGACACCGGTGACCGCGTTTCGGCCCTGGTCGCTGCCGGTGTTGACGTGGTAGTGGTCGACACTGCCCACGGTCACTCCAAAGGCGTGATCGACCGCGTGCGTTGGGTCAAGCAGAACTTCCCTGAAGTGCAAGTGATCGGCGGCAACATCGCCACCGGCGCAGCTGCCAAGGCCCTGGCCGAAGCGGGCGCGGATGCGGTCAAGGTCGGTATCGGCCCAGGCTCGATCTGCACCACCCGTATCGTCGCCGGTGTGGGCGTGCCGCAAATCAGCGCCATCGCCAACGTCGCCGCTGCCCTTGAAGGCACGGGCGTTCCGCTGATCGCCGACGGCGGCATCCGTTTCTCCGGTGACCTGTCCAAGGCCATCGTCGCCGGTGCCTCCTGCGTGATGATGGGCTCGATGTTCGCCGGTACCGAAGAAGCGCCAGGCGAGATCGAACTGTTCCAGGGCCGTTCCTATAAGGCTTACCGTGGCATGGGTTCGCTCGGCGCCATGTCCCAGGCGCAGGGCTCTTCCGACCGGTACTTCCAGGACTCTTCGGCAGGTGCCGAGAAGCTCGTTCCGGAAGGCATCGAAGGCCGTGTACCTTACAAAGGCACCCTGAGCGCGATCATCCATCAACTGATGGGCGGCCTGCGTTCCTCGATGGGCTACACCGGCAGCGCCGACATCGAAGAAATGCGTACCAAGCCTGAGTTCGTACGGATCACCGGCGCCGGCATGGCTGAATCCCATGTCCACGACGTGCAGATCACCAAGGAAGCGCCAAACTACCGCGTAGGTTGATGCTTCCAGCAAAACGTTAAGTAACCGGGGCTGTTCTTTCAGCCCCGAGTTGTTTCTGATTCATTAGACGAGACTGACTTCATGGCCCTCGACATTCACGCCCACCGCATCCTGATCCTCGACTTCGGTTCCCAGTACACCCAGCTGATCGCCCGCCGCGTGCGTGAAATCGGCGTGTACTGCGAACTGCACCCGTTCGACATGGACGACGAAGCGATCCGCGAATTCGCACCAAAAGGCGTCATCCTCGCCGGTGGCCCCGAGTCCGTGCACGAAGCCAACAGCCCGCGCTGCCCGCAAGCCGTATTTGACCTGGGCGTGCCCGTCTTCGGTATTTGCTACGGCATGCAGACCATGGCCGAGCAACTGGGCGGCAAGGTCGAAGGTTCCGAACTGCGTGAATTCGGTTATGCCCGTGTAGACGTGGTCGGCAAGAGCCGCCTGCTGGACGGCATCGAAGACCACGTCGACGCCGACGGCCTGTTCGGCCTCGACGTGTGGATGAGCCACGGTGACAAGGTCACCAAGATGCCGGAAGACTTCCACATCCTGGCCAGCACCCCGAGCTGCCCGATCGCCGGCATGTTCAGCGACGAGCGTCGCTACTACGGCGTGCAGTTCCACCCGGAAGTGACCCACACCAAGCAAGGCGGCCGCATCCTGTCGCGCTTCATCCTCGACATCTGCGAGTGTGAAGCCCTGTGGACCCCGTCGAAAATCGCTGAAGACGCGATTGCTCAAGTCCGTGCCCAGGTGGGTACCGACAACGTACTGCTGGGCTTGTCCGGCGGCGTTGACTCCTCCGTGGTTGCAGCCCTGCTGCACAAAGCCATCGGCGACCAACTGACCTGCGTCTTCGTCGACAACGGCCTGCTGCGTCTGCACGAAGGTGAGCAAGTGATGGCCATGTTCGCCGAGAACATGGGCGTCAAGGTGATCCGCGCCAACGCCGAAGACCAGTTCCTCAACAACCTGGCCGGCGAGTCCGACCCAGAGAAGAAGCGCAAGATCATCGGTCGCACCTTCATCGACGTATTCGATGCCCAGTCCAACAAACTGGACAACATCAAGTACCTCGCCCAGGGCACCATCTACCCTGACGTGATCGAGTCGGCTGGCGCCAAGAGCGGCAAGGCCCACGTGATCAAGTCCCACCACAACGTGGGTGGCCTGCCTGAGGAAATGAACCTCAAGTTGGTAGAACCGCTGCGCGAACTGTTCAAGGACGAAGTCCGTCGTCTGGGCCTGGAACTGGGCCTGCCGTACGACATGGTCTACCGCCACCCATTCCCAGGCCCAGGCCTGGGCGTGCGTATCCTCGGTGAAGTGAAGAAGGAATACGCCGACCTGCTGCGTCGCGCCGACCACATCTTCATCGAAGAACTGCGCAAGGCCGACTGGTACCACAAAGTCAGCCAGGCATTCGTAGTATTCCAACCGGTGAAATCCGTTGGCGTGGTAGGCGATGGCCGTCGTTACGCGTGGGTCGTGGCCCTGCGTGCCGTAGAAACCATCGACTTCATGACCGCTCGTTGGGCACACCTGCCGTACGAACTGCTGGAAACTGTCAGCGGCCGTATCATCAATGAAATCGAAGGCATCTCGCGCGTTACTTATGACGTGTCGAGCAAGCCGCCGGCGACGATTGAGTGGGAATGATCCTGCAGTAGCAGGTGAGCGCTGAACAACAAAACCCCGGCCAGGTGCCGGGGTTTTGTATTTTGGAATAAGGTAAACCAAATACAACCGACCAAATTGTGGGAGCTGGCTTGCCTGCGATGGCATCACCTCGGTATGACTTGATACCCAGGCGTCTGCATCGCAGGCAAGCCAGCTCCCACATTTGATCTCTGTTTGGCCCTACCGCCGCGCGATATCCGAAAAGTAAAACATTGACGTTTTCAACGAACGGCACAGGCTGGCGCAGGTATCAGAGAAACTGCGATCGAATCAAATCCGTATCAAACGGTGTTATCCCTTGATCAGTCGCAAACACCGTCTGCGCCTGCTGCGGTGAAGCCACGCGTTGTCCCCGCGCTCGAACGTGTAAATCGAACAGCGTCTCCAAATCCGGCCTTGGCGTATGTATCAAGGCTCGCAGCATCAACGATACCCCGCCGAGGTTGTTCTCGACGTTGTTCCACCGCGGAGATGAAGTGAGCCCCAGATCGGCCCAAATCATGCGTCGCTCCTGCAAGTCCATCACGAATGGCAGACAGATAACGGTGTCAGATGCGATATCAATACGGTCGAACACGGATTTAGGTTCGAATACTTCACCCGAAGCTGTGTCGGTGCGGGCCATCCAGCCAGCGAAGCATTCGGGAAGATCGCAGTAAGGCTGCTCGGTGAATGAGTTGATCGACGTGACGACATAGCGGATACCCTTCTCCGCGAGGACATCAAGGTCAAGATCGATGAACTCCGAAGCGCCTTTGGGTGCGTCCACGATATCGCCACTGTGGTAGCCGCCGTAACCCTTAAGGTTGTAGTACGCAACCGCTTCTCTGAATACGAAGTTGGCGTCGAAAAAAGCGGCGGACAAGTCAATGTCCGTGCGCCCACGGCCGTTTTTCCACCACAGGAACAGGCGAATGAAGCGTGTGTCGGGCATCGGCAACCGACTGCCGCGCACTAGCGTACGTAGCGATTTTGATGAAGCACGCTGCGCCAGCGGCACTCTGTATTCGCGTAATGTCGGATCGATAAAGCAGCGGCCCAGTGGCGGCAGTAACGCAAAACGCGTTACGAGAGCGTCCTCGCAGATTTGGGCTGCACGCGCCAACACGTCGGGTGTGACAGGTTCGCGCCGATCCTTGATGCCATAGACTTTTGCCAATGATCCTTTCGGTGTGAAGGCCCGCAGAGGTAGGGGGCGCGGAGCACTTACCTGGGCCAGCAACTGCAGCAGGACAGGTGAGGAGACTTGTGCCGCAACCGCCTCGAACGCATCGAGAACAGCCTCTGGTTCCATGGAGCGCCGCAGGGTCGCATCCAGCCGTCGTGCGAACTCACCAGGATGGCTTTGTAGCAGGGGCGTAAGTGTAGCGATGTGACGCTGGGCAAACAATGTTTCGACACGCGATCCAAATGAAGCTGGCGCTTCGTTACGACGCGCTGCCGTGATGGCGGCTAGCGCTCTTGGGTATTTATCGGCGTAGTCGCCTGGATGCAGCACTTCAGCCAGTCGTTTCCAACGCTCAGAATGGCGCATCACGTCCTCTACAGCGTTGGGTATGGGCTCGAGTAACCGCAACAGCAGACGGCGCATTGAGCGCTTCATCGCTGTGAAACGCGTCGAAGCGGTCGCCAGCGATACGTCTCCTCCATTCAGTGCTACGGCGAGCCGTAGCACGTCAGTCGCCGTTTCGACGTTATGCTCCAGGAATGCGTTCACTCGTGCATCGCCGGGTACATGCAGGATAAGTGCGCTGCCAACCTGTGCGCGGATCTCCCGGAACGGGACGGCATCAGGCAGCAGGCGGAATACATCGTCTTTGTAACGCCGGATAAACCAGATGACATCGGCAGTTTCCTCTTCGGAAAGCGAGCTGCGCGATGAAACCAGTTGCTCGAGCAGTGACTCGAACTCAGAGACACTTCCCGGTTCGATAACACGGGATATGAAGTTGCCTTCAAGCATCGCAGGTCGAGAGTGTTCAGACGGTGGTAAGCGTCGAAGCGTGAGGTAGTGCATGACGGCGTTAAGGTACAACTGCGCCTCTGAGGCGGCCAGAACCTGCTCTGGGAAGTCAGGATAAAGCGGCGAGTAGTGCACGTGAGCACCCGTCTCCCGCCGAAGGACTCCGACAATTTCGCGCAGCCAGCACTTGAGCTCTATCGCTGACAACCTTCCGATTTGTTCAATCAGAGGCTCTGATAGTACGCATCGGAACGCCGCAACTTCCCGGACAGCTGACGCAACCTGAGCATGTGTAGCTCCGCCAGTGCCCATCGGTACGTGAACTTTGCTACGACGACGCAGGAACAACTCCTGATTCATGCTTGGTTTTCTCCCTTGGCCACCGTCGCGGATGAGCTGCAGCAGCGTTCTACAGCAGGTGTAAAAACGCCTGCAAGAAGCAGGCGCAGTGTGGAGAGCGAAACCCCTAGGTCATAGGAGGTTAGAAGGAAGGTGTTCCATAGCCACGCCGGCATTCTACGTAGGGTTGAATCTGTTTGTCAGGTCGCTAAGCATATCAACCGTAACGAACTGCTTCGCCAGAAGGGCAGGGGACGCTTAAGCGCCCTCGGCAACGTGCCTCCGCTCCTACTGACCCCTTACAAACGCTACTTCAAGTCTGGAAGGCTTGGAGCAACTCCCGAGCTTGCCCATAATCGAAATAAATCAAAGCTACTCTATTGTTCTAAATCGAGCGTACTAGCTGATGACATTGCTCATTGTGAGCGGTCGCAATCCTGGAGGCCTGTACATGAAGCTGGAAGATCGTATGCAGGCTGCCATCGATGGCATGCCGGGGAACGTCATCCTGCGCATGGGTGTTGCAGCGCTTGGAGGGGGCATTCACAGGTATCTGTAGCTCTGGATGAGTTGAAGCGCAAAGGTGTGATCGTGCGCATGGGCATAGGCATTTACGCGAAGGCTTCTCGTAATCCTGACACAGGCGCTGTTACCCCTGTGGCCGACCTCGAAACACTTGCCGTTGAGGTGTTTCAGCGACTGGGTGTGAGTGCTTCCGTGCAGGTCGGCTCATCTGTATCCGGGCGTTCAGTTGCCTCAAAAGACGCGAAAATCTGCGTAAAAGGTAGTCGCCGAATTCGTCGCAAGCTGTCGCTCGGCGCAAGGTCAGTAGTTTATGTCAACGAGCTCACATCTCCCAGGAAAGCGAAAAGCTCGGTACGACGTCATCCCAAAACGGGAGCCTTGATCATTCCGAAGTCTGGACTACGGCGTTACGTGATGGATCTGGCGGACTCTTGCCAGGTCGCTTATGTCAGGACTTACGCGGATGAATGGGCGGAAAGTGTTTCTAGATTGGCGGGAGACGATGTTCGCACCGATGTCATTGAGAACCTGGTCATCGCGCTGAAGAAAGAGAAAAAAATCACCGGTCTGGAAGCGGTTCACTTGCTGGCCAACTACTTGAGGGAAAAGCAGCGTGTTTGACCCATTCAAGGACTTTGGCGCGAAGGGCTAGCTCAGAAGCCGCTATTCGTTCCGTCCGAGGCCTGAATGGCTTAGTGACGACGGATACTGTCGAGGGGCATTCAGACGATCCTGCGATCTCCCGAAAATATCAGGAGTTTGATCAGCGACGGGGCTACATCATCGATTGACACACGCGCGTTGCTCAAGCCGTTCGCTCGTCCACCCAGCGCGTGGGTTCACCGCCGCGCAATATCCGAAAAATAAAACTTATCCAACGTATGCCGCGACTCGGTGTACTCGAACTGCCGCCCATCCTGCAAAAACGTCTGGTTGCTCACCACGATCACATGGCTTTGGCCGTCGAGGTCCAGATGCGCTTGGTCGTCTTTGCTGCGGGGCAGGGCTTCGATGGTGCGTTGGGCGTAGGCGATTTGCAGCTGCAGGGTCTGTTCGATAAACGCGTAGATCGACTGCTCGGCAATCGCCTGGTCCAGGCCTGGGATTACCTCGGCGACGAAATGGTTGATGTCGAGGATCACGCGTTTGCCGCCAATGCGCCGTACTCGCTTGATGCGGGTGATCAGTGTGCCGGGTTCGGCTTCGATGTGTTGCAGCAGTGAGCCTTCCAACGGGAACTGGGTGAGTTCGACCACTTCGGTGCGTACGTCGTCGCCCAGGTCGGCGTGGGTTTCGTAGAAGCTGACGATGCCGCCCAGTTGGAACTCAATCGGGTTGGGGGACAGAACGAAGGTGCCTTTGCCGTGGATCTTCTGGGCAAACCCGCGCTCCTGCAACTGCTCGATAGCACGGCGCACAGTGCCTCGGCTGGCCTGGTAGCTGTCCATCAATTCAGTTTCGGAGGGAAGGCGCGTGCCGCGTTGCAGACGTTCAGTGGTGATGCTGGCAAGCAGATCCGTATAGATCTGGTTGTATTTGCTCATGGGGATGGCTCTGTGCCCGACTTGGTGAAGGTGAACTGCGCGTTCAAGGCAGGAACCTTAGTGGGCCGGCTGGGGTTTGTCCATTAGACCCTTGGATTTATGCGGCTTGTAGCGATGCAGGGCCAGCAAACAATAAACATTTTGTAACTCGTACAGACGAGTTGTTGCTTTAACTCGTACAGACGAGTACTTTTGCCCTCGGCGTGCTGCCAATGACTGCCCTCAAATAAAAAAATCAAAGTGGAAACCAAGCATGAGCCACGACTATTCCAATATTGCCCGCGAGATCCTTGAGTACCTCGGGGGCAGCGACAACCTTGAGCAAGCCGCCCACTGCGTGACCCGCCTGCGCCTGGCACTCAAGGACCCGAGCCTGGTCAACAGCAGCGCGCTGAACCAGGTCGATCTGGTCAAGGGTTCGTTCTTTACCGGCGGCCTGTTCCAGGTGGTGATCGGCCCCGGCGAAGTGGAGAAGGTCTACGCCGCCCTGCGCGAGCAAACCGGCCTCGCCGCCGCCACCATCGCCGACGTGAAGAAGAAGGGCGCCGACAAGACCAACGCCATGCAGCGCCTGGTACGGGTGTTCTCCGATGTGTTCATGCCGATCCTGCCTGCGCTGATCATCGCCGGCCTGTTGATGGGCGTGAACAACCTGATGGGTGCCAAGGGCATGTTCATCGAGGGCAAGACACTGCTGGAGGCGTATCCGAACCTGGATGGCCTGTGGAGCCTGATCAACCTGATGGCCAACACTTCGTTTGTGTTCTTGCCGGCGTTGGTAGGCTGGTCGGCGGCCAAGCGTTTTGGCGGCAGTGAAATCCTCGGCATCGTGCTGGGGCTGATGCTGGTGCACCCGGACCTGCTCAGTGCCTGGAACTACGGCAAGGCGGTGGCGGGGCTCGACGGCCAGAGCCTGCCGTACTTCGATATCTTCGGCTGGTTCAAGATCGAAAAAGTCGGCTACCAGGGGCAGATCCTGCCGATCCTGATGGCTGCTTATGTGATGAGCGTCATCGAGAAATGGCTGCGGGCGCGAGTGCCCAATGCGATTCAACTGTTGGTCGTGCCCATCACCACCATCGTCGTCACCGGCGTGTTGGCGCTGGCGATCATCGGCCCGGTGACCCGCCACCTCGGCATCCTGATCACCGAAGGCGTGGTCACCCTGTTCGACCTGGCGCCGATGCTGGGCGGGGCGATTTTCGGCCTGCTGTATGCACCGCTGGTGATCACCGGCATGCACCACATGTTCCTCGCCGTGGACCTGCAACTCATCTCTACCCAGGGCGGTACGTTTATCTGGCCGATGATCGTCATGTCCAACCTGGCCCAGGGCAGCGCCGCACTCGGCGTGTTCTACATGACCCGCAATGCGCGGGACAAAAGCATGGCCTCCACCTCGGCGATTTCCGCGTACTTCGGCATTACGGAACCGGCGATGTTCGGGGTGAACCTGCGCTTCAAGTTTCCGTTCTACGCCGCGCTGCTGGGCTCGGCGCTGGGCAGTATTTTCCTGTCGCTGAACAAGGTGCAGGCGTCGGCCATCGGCGTCGGTGGGTTGCCTGGGTTTATCTCGATCATTCCGCAGTACATCCCGAGTTTTGTGATTGGGATGGTCATCGCGATGGTAGTGCCGTTTGTTTTGACCTGTGCGTTGAGCATGAAGATTGTTCGGCCGGGGTATCGGGTCGCCTGAACCACCGTCTTCGCGAGCAAGCCCGCTCCCACATTTGATCGCATTTCAAGTTGAAGGAATCCTCATGCAAACCTGGCAACACTCGGTGATCTACCAGATCTACCCAAAAAGCTTCCACAGCCACGCGGGTAACGCCACCGGTGACCTGCTGGGCATCGTGGACAAACTCGATTACCTCAAATGGCTGGGCGTCGACTGCCTGTGGATCACCCCGTTCCTGCGCTCGCCGCAACGCGACAACGGCTACGACATCAGCGACTACTACGCCATCGACCCCAGCTACGGCACCATGGCCGATTGCGACCTGCTGATCAGCGAAGCGGCCAAGCGCGGCATCAAGCTGATGCTCGACATCGTGGTCAACCACACCTCCATCGAGCATGAGTGGTTCCAGCAAGCACGCAGCAGCCTCGACAACCCGTACCGCGACTTCTACATCTGGCGTGACCAGCCGAACAACTGGGAGTCCAAGTTCGGCGGCTCGGCCTGGGAATACGAAGCACAAACCGGCCAGTACTTCCTGCACCTGTTCGACCACACCCAGGCCGATCTGAATTGGGACAACCCCAAGGTGCGCGCCGAGGTGTTCAAGCTGATGCGCTTCTGGCGCGACAAGGGCGTGGGTGGTTTCCGCCTGGACGTGATCAACCTGATCTCCAAACCCGCCGATTTCCCTGAGGACAACACCGACGGTCGCCGCTTCTACACCGATGGCCCGAACGTGCACGCGTACCTGCAGGAAATGCACCGCGAGGTGTTTGAAGGGCATGACCTGATCAACGTCGGCGAGATGTCCTCCACGAGCCTGGAGCACTGCATTCGCTACTCCAATCCTGAGTCGAAAGAACTGTCGATGACCTTCAACTTTCATCACCTGAAAGTTGATTACCCGAACCTGCAAAAGTGGGTGCGGGCTGACTTCGATTTCCTGCAGCTCAAGCAGATTCTTTCCGACTGGCAACTGGGCATGCAGGCCGGTGGCGGTTGGAATGCACTGTTCTGGTGTAACCACGACCAGCCACGAGTGGTCTCGCGCTTTGGTGATGACGGCGAGCACCGCGTGGTGTCGGCCAAGATGCTCGCCACCGCGCTGCACTTCCTGCAGGGCACGCCGTATGTGTACCAAGGCGAAGAGCTGGGCATGACCAATCCCGGCTTCGACAACATCTCGCAGTACCGCGATGTAGAGACGTTGAACATCTTCCGTCTCAAGCGTGATGCGGGTGAGTCCGAGGCGTCGAGCATGGCGGCGATCAAGCAAAAGTCGCGAGACAACAGCCGTACGCCGATGCAATGGAGCAACGAGGTCAACGCCGGGTTCAGCAGCGGCGAGCCATGGATCGGTATCCCGGCCAACGCCAAGCAGATCAACGTCGAAAACCAACTGGATGATCCGGACTCGGTGCTGCATCACTACCGCGCGCTGATCGCGTTGCGCCGTCACGAGCCGCTGATCCAGGAGGGTGTCTACCGTCAACTGCTGCAAGACCATCTGCACGTCTGGGCCTACCTGCGCGAAGGCCGCGGCGAACGCCTGCTGGTGCTGAACAACTTCTATGCCGCGCCGTGCGAAATCCAATTGCCCGATGACGTGATCAGCGCGGCGAGCGAGCAGCGCCTGCTGATCAGCAACTACCCCGACAGCCTGGTGCGCACCAGCACCGTGATGCTGCGCCCTTACGAATCGTTTGTGCTGCACCTCAAGGACTGAGGCCCGCAACAACCCCTGTATGGGAGTGCAGGGGCGCTTCAAAAACCATAATAAAAATATCGGAGTGCTTCATGAAAACAACAATAAAGCTGGGCCTCATTGCGTCGTGTCTCACCGCACCTTTTGCCGCTCAGGCCCTGGAGTTTGCCGGTTACCTGCGCAGCGGCGCGGGCACCTCCACGGGCAGCGGCAAGCAGCAGTGTTTCCAGTTGCCGGGGGCGCAATCCAAGTACCGTTTGGGTAACGAATGCGAACAGTACGCCGAGCTGGAACTGCGCCAGGACCTGCTGACCCTCGACGACGGCTCGGTGCTGAGCGTCGATGCCATGGCGTCGCTGTACAACAAGTACGACCGCGCCCTCAAGTTCCAGGGTGAAGACAACGGCTCGGCGCGCATGCCGCAGATGTATGCGCAGTGGTCCAACCTGCCGAGCCTCAATGGCGGTTCGATGTGGGCCGGTCGGCGTTACTACAAACGTAACGACATCCATATCTCCGACTTCTACTACTGGAACCAGAGCGCCACGGGCGGGGGTATCGAGGACGTGCTGATCGGCGACCTCAAGTACAGCTATGCCATTTCCCGCAAGGACAACCTGTACCAGAAGGACTATGCCACCCGTCATGACTTCAACGTGGCGGGCTTCAAGACCAACCCCGGCGGCGAGCTGGAACTGGGCTTGAGCTACATCGAAAAAGCCGGCGGACGCGACACCAATAGCGGCTGGGCGATCACCGCGCAGCATGTGCAAAAACCCTTCCTGGGCGGCAAGAACAAGTTCGCCTTGCAGTACGGCGAAGGGCCCGGCACCGGCCTTGGGTATACCGGCAATACCTTCCTGGACAAGAGCAGCAAAAGTTATCGTGCCGTGGAGTTTTTTGACTGGCAGGTGACCCCGCGTTTTGGTGGGCAGATCGAAGCCGTGTATCAGAAAGACATCCGCCCCGGCAGCCAGGACCAGACCTGGATGTCCGTCGGTGTGCGTCCGGCGTATGCCATCAGCGAGCAGTTCAAGCTGGTGACCGAGCTGGGGCATGATCAGGTCGATGCTGCTGGTGGTACGCGCAAACTGAGCAAATTTACCTTCGCCCCGACATGGTCGCCGAACGGCCCGGATTTTTGGGCACGGCCAGAGGTGCGCTTGTACTACACCTACGCGAGCTGGAACGAAGCGGCCAAACGCGCGGCCAATGAACTGGCGGCGGGCTCGGCGTTGTCCGACACCGGTGCCTACGGCACGGCGCGGCATGGATCGAACGTGGGTGTGCAAGTCGAATATTGGTGGAAATAAACCGGCGGGTGCACACGGGCTAAAAATGTGGGAGCGGGCTTGCTCGCGAATGCGGCGGCTCAGCCAATACATCTGCCATCAGACACACCGCCTTCGCGAGCAAGCCCGCTCCCACATTTGGACTGTCGTCCGCCCGATGATTTTTACAGAACAAAACAACAGGTGAAGTCATGACTACAACTCAACCCCTGGAACTGCTCGCGCCGTTGTCCGGTGTGCTGCTGGCACTGGACACGGTGCCCGACCCGGTGTTCGCAAGCCGCGTTATCGGCGACGGCCTGTGTATCGACCCGACTTCGCAGACTCTCTGCGCGCCACTGGCCGGGGTGATCAGCAATATCCAGGACAGTGGGCATGCGGTCAGCATCACCGACGACCATGGCGTCCAGGTATTGCTGCATATTGGCCTGGACACCGTGAACCTCGCCGGCCAGGGCTTCACCCGCTTAGTGCAGGAAGGCCAGCGGGTGACCGCCGGGCAAGCGCTGATTGAATTCGACGCTGACTATGTGGCGCTCAATGCACGCAGTTTGCTGACGTTGATGCTGGTGGTCAGCGGCGAGCCGTTCACCGTGTTGGCAGACGACCTCGTGGAAGTAGGCCAGCCACTGTTGCAGTTATCCACAAGCGCAACCATTGAAGCGGCGGACGAGGAGGAGGGCGATGCGCTGTTCTCCAAACCGTTGACTTTACCCAATGCCAATGGCCTGCACGCGCGCCCGGCGGCGGTATTTGCCCAGGCCGCGAAAGGTTTCAACGCGAGTATCTACCTGCACAAGCAAACCCAGAGCGCCAACGCCAAGTCGCTGGTGGCGATCATGGCGCTGCAGACGGTGCACGGCGATAGCTTGCAAGTCAGCGCCGCAGGGGAAGATGCCGAAGCGGCGATCGCCGCGTTGGTTGCGTTGTTGGCGCAGGGCTGTGGCGAGACGGTTGCGGCACCGGCTGCGGTGGTTGAGCCGGTGTTGTCGACGTCAGTGTTGAAGGGCGTGTGTGCATCGCCGGGTTCGGCGTTTGGCCAGGTGGTGCAAGTGACCGAACCTGAGCTGAACATCACTGAGTCGGGCGCAGGAGAAGCGCTCGAACGTGCGGCTTTGCAGCGCGGTCTGAGCGCCGCGAACGGAGCGCTGCAAGCGTTGCAGGGCAAGGCCGTCGGCAGTGCTCAAGCGGATATTTTCCGTGCCCACCAGGAGCTGCTTGAAGACCCCACATTGCTGGAGCACGCCCACAAATTATTGGCTGAGGGCAAGAGCGCCGCCTTTGCCTGGAGCCGCGCCACAGCCGCCACCGTCAAACTTTTCCAGGGGCTGGGCAATGCGCTGATCGCCGAGCGCGCAGCGGACCTGGCGGATGTCGGCCAGCGTGTGTTGAAACTGATCCTCGGTATTGAGGACAGCGCCTGGGATTTGCCCGACCGCGCGATCCTGATCGCCGAGCAACTGACACCCTCGCAAACGGCCAGCCTGGATACACGCAAGGTGCTGGGTTTTGTCACGGTCGGCGGCGGCGCGACCAGCCACGTCGCCATCCTCGCCCGTGCCCTGGGCTTGCCGGCCATTTGCGGTGTGCCGTCCCAAGTGCTGGCGCTGGTCAACGGCAAGCAGGTCTTGCTCGACGCCGATAAGGGCGAGCTGCACTTGGAGCCGAACCTGGCCGAGATCGAGCAACTGGAAGCGGCGCGCAAGCAGCAGATACAGCGACGTCAGCGCGACGTGGCACAGGCGTTTTTACCGGCGACTACACGCGATGGCCATCACGTTGAAATCACGGCTAACGTCGCCTCGTTGCAGGAGGTCGAGCACTCCCTGACCCTGGGCGGCGAAGGTGTCGGCCTGCTGCGGTCGGAGTTCCTCTATCTGGACCGCAATCGTGCGCCCAGCCCCGAAGAGCAGGCCAGCACCTATACCGCTATCGCCCGCGCGCTGGGCACCGAGCGCAACCTGGTGGTGCGCACCCTGGATGTCGGCGGCGACAAACCGTTGGCCTATGTGCCGATGGAGGCGGAGACCAATCCATTTCTGGGCCTGCGCGGCATTCGCCTGTGCCTGGCTCGCCCTGAGTTATTACGTGAACAGTTCCGCGCGATCCTCGCCAGTGCCGGGTTTGCGCGGTTGCATATCATGTTGCCGATGGTCAGCCTGCTGTCCGAGTTGCACGTGGCACGCCAGATTCTGGAAGAGGAAGCGTTGGCACTCGGGCTCACTGAATTGCCGAAGCTTGGGATCATGATCGAGGTACCGTCGGCGGCGCTGATGGCAGATGTTTTCGCACCTCATGTCGACTTCTTTTCCATCGGCACCAACGACCTGACCCAATACACCCTGGCCATGGACCGCGACCACCCGCGTCTGGCCAGCCAGGCCGACAGTTTTCACCCGGCGGTGCTACGCCTGATCGCCACCACGGTCAAGGCAGCCCATGCCCACGGCAAGTGGGTCGGCGTGTGCGGGGCACTGGCGTCCGAAGCACTGGCGGTGCCGATGTTGATTGGTTTGGGGGTGGATGAGTTGTCGGTCAGCGTGCCGTTGATCCCGACCATCAAGGCCACTGTGCGCGAGTTGGACTTGGCTGACTGCCAGATCATTGCCCGCCAGGTGCTGGGCCTGGAAGAAGCCGCCCAGGTCCGCGAGGCCCTGCGCCTGTACCACGCGGCTACCGTTGAAACTTCATCTGTCGTGGAGCTTTGAGCATGTTCGAGAAATTGCAGCAGGCTTTCTGGAAAGCCCTGACCCCGGATTTGATAGCGGAGGCGGTAGCGACGCCGACGCAGAGTTTGCTGTCGGCTGAGGTACTCAGTGCGTTGGGTGGGGCGGATAATCTCAAGTCACTGCAACGCGTGGCGCTCACGCGGGTGCGGGTGCAGTTGCAGGATGTGGCGAAGATGGATGCTGGGGCACTGAAGATGGCGGGTGTGCCAGCGGTGATGGTGCTGGCGGGGGGGATCGTGCATCTGCTCACCGGCCTCTAAACCCAATAGCGTTCTAAATGTGGGAGCGGGCTTGCTCGCGAATGCGGTAGTTCAGTCAACACTTACGATGACTGATACGCCGCCTTCGCGAGCAAGCCCGCTCCCACATTGGTTTTGTGGTGTTCTTACAATTGAGGATTATCTTCCGGCGGCTTGGTCTTGTTCACACCCGGCACATGCAGGTTGCCTTCGACCACCTGGTTACCTTCCAGCTGCGGCTGGGTTACCCAGGTAAGAATGTCGTAGTAGCGCCGAATGTTCGCCACAAAGTGCACCGGCTCCCCACCACGCGCATAACCGTAGCGGGTCTTGCTGTACCACTGCTTCTGCGACAGGCGCGGCAGCATCTTCTTCACGTCCAGCCACTTGTTCGGGTTCAAGCCTTCGCGCTTGGCCAGCGTGCGCGCATCGTCCAGATGGCCGGTGCCGACGTTGTAGGCGGCGAGGGCGAACCAGGTGCGATCTGGCTCGGCGATGCTGTCGTCCAGTTCATCCTTGATCTTGGCCAAGTACTTGGCGCCACCCATGATGCTTTGCTTGGCGTCCAGGCGGTTGGACACGCCCATGGCCTGCGCGGTGTTCTGGGTCAGCATCATCAAGCCGCGTACGCCGGTCTTGGAGGTGACGGCGGGTTGCCACAGTGATTCCTGATAGCCGATGGCGGCCAGCAGGCGCCAGTCGACCTTTTCTTCCTTGGCGTAGGTCCGAAAGTGCTTCTCGTACTTGGGCAAACGCTGTTGCAGATGCTGGGCGAAGGTGTAGGCGCCGACATAACCCAGTACATCGACGTGCCCGTAGTAGCGGTCTTTGAGCCGCTGCAGGGTGCCGTTCTTCTCGACCTTGTCCAGGTAGCTGTTGATTTCGTTAAGCAGGCTGTTGTCTTCACCGGCCGCCACGGCCCAGCTCTGGTTGCTGGCATTGCCCAGGTCGAAGGCCACCCGCACGTTGGGGAAGTACACCTGGTTCATCGCCACTTCGTTGGAGTCCACCAGGGTCAGGTCGATCTGCCCTTCGTCCACCATGCGCAGCAAGTCGACCACTTCTACGGCGTCGGATTCTTCGTATTCGATCGCAGGATTCTGCTTTTTAAGCTCCGCCAATTGCTCTGCGTGGGTGCTGCCCTTGAGCACCATGATCTTCTTGCCCACCAGGTCCGCCGCGTTCGTCGGGCGGGACTGGCCGTTGCGGTAGATGACCTGCGGGGTCACTTCAAGATAAGGGTGGGAGAAACGCACCTGCTGTTCACGCGGCTCGCTGCTGACCAGGCCTGCAGCGGCCAGGACCGGGCCGTTGGGCTTGCCCAATTGAGCGAACAGGTCATCGAGGTTGTCAGCGGTCTCGATCTCCAGCTTTACACCCAGGTCGTCGGCAAAGCGCTTGACCAGTTCGTACTCGAAACCGGTTTCACCGTTGCGGTCCTGGAAATAAGTCGCCGGGCTGTTCCGGGTGATCACCCGCAATACGCCATCCTCCTTGATTCGCTCGAGCGTGCTGGGTTTATCAACACAGGCGCTGAGCATCAGGAAGAGTCCGGTTGCGATCAGCCATTTGGCATATCGCGGGCGCAAAGCAGTAGGGGAGAACATCTGCGCAGTATACGCAAACGGCCCACGGCGCCATATCTCGACAGAGGGGGACTTGTCTGCTAGCGCTGGAGAAACTTCGCTGCAGCCCGCAGAAACGGGGCTTGGCGGGGGATTGTGACGGTTAAAATAACTGCTGCGAATGCCTGGCTGCAGTGCCTTAAAGGGGTGGAATCCAGCCAACTGACGTTCGGCAGCAGCCAGCGGTACCGTTTCGGGTGCCGTTGGCGGCGGTTTACGCTAGAATGCACGGCCTCAAAGCACACCCCCTTCCCGAGGCTGTCCCGAAGATGTTGATCCTGCGCGGCGCTCCTGCCCTTTCTGCCTTTCGCCACAGCAAACTCCTTGAGCAACTGAGCCAGAAGGTTCCAGCGGTTACAGGCCTGTACGCTGAATTTGCTCACTTCGCCGATGTTACCGGCGTATTGACCGCCGACGAACAGCAAGTGCTGGCACGCCTTCTGAAGTACGGTCCTAGCGTTCCCGTTCAAGAGCCGACTGGCCGCTTGTTCCTGGTTCTGCCACGGTTCGGCACCATCTCGCCTTGGTCGAGTAAAGCCAGCGATATCGCCCGCAACTGCGGCCTGGAAAAAATCCAGCGCCTAGAGCGCGGCATCGCTTTCTACGTAGCGGGCCAGTTCAGCGACGCTGAGGCCGAGCTGATCGCTAGCAGCCTGCACGACCGCATGACCCAGATCATCGTCAGCCAGCTGGAACAGGCTGCCGGCCTGTTCAGCCACGCCGAGCCCAAGCCGCTCACCGCGATTGACGTGCTCGGCGGTGGCCGCGCCGCCCTCGAGAAGGCCAACACCGAGCTGGGCCTGGCCCTGGCCGAAGACGAGATCGACTACCTGGTCAACGCCTTCAATGGCTTGAAGCGCAACCCCCACGACATCGAACTGATGATGTTCGCCCAGGCCAACTCCGAGCACTGCCGTCACAAGATCTTCAACGCCAGTTGGGACATCGACGGCGAAAGCCAGGAAAAAAGCCTGTTCGGCATGATCAAGAACACCTACGTGATGCACAGCGAAGGCGTTCTGTCGGCTTATAAGGACAACGCCTCGGTCATTGTCGGCTCTGTCGCTGGCCGCTTCTTCCCGGACCCTGAAACCCGCCAGTACGGCGCGGTGCAGGAGCCGGTGCACATCCTTATGAAGGTCGAGACCCACAACCACCCAACCGCGATTGCCCCGTTCCCGGGCGCAGCCACAGGTTCCGGTGGCGAGATCCGCGATGAAGGCGCCACCGGTCGTGGCGCCAAGCCAAAGGCGGGCCTCACGGGTTTCACCGTATCCAACCTGCAGATCCCAGGCTTTGAACAGCCGTGGGAAGTGCCGTACGGCAAACCTGAGCGCATCGTCACCGCGCTGGACATCATGATCGAAGGCCCGCTAGGCGGCGCCGCGTTCAACAACGAATTTGGTCGTCCGGCCCTCACTGGTTACTTCCGTACCTTCGAACAATCCATCACCACGCCACGTGGCGATGAAGTACGCGGCTACCACAAGCCAATCATGCTGGCCGGCGGCATGGGCAACATCCGTGAAGAACACGTCAAGAAAGGCGAGATCCTGGTCGGTTCCAAGCTGATCGTGCTCGGCGGCCCGGCGATGTTGATCGGCCTGGGCGGCGGCGCCGCTTCCTCCATGGCCACCGGCACCAGCTCGGCCGACCTGGACTTCGCTTCCGTACAGCGCGAAAACCCAGAGATGGAGCGTCGCTGCCAGGAAGTCATCGACCGTTGCTGGCAGTTGGGTGACAAAAACCCGATCAGCTTCATCCACGACGTCGGCGCAGGTGGTTTGTCCAACGCCTTCCCGGAACTGGTCAACGATGGTGAGCGTGGTGGTCGTTTCGAATTGCGCAACATTCCAAACGACGAGCCGGGCATGGCCCCGCACGAAATCTGGAGCAACGAATCCCAGGAACGCTATGTACTGGCAGTCGGCGCTGAAGACTTCGCACGCTTCCAGGCCATCTGCGAACGTGAGCGCTGCCCATTTGCCGTGGTCGGCGAAGCCACTGCCGAGCCACAGCTGACTGTCACCGACAGCCACTTCGGCAACAGCCCGGTGGACATGCCGCTGGAAGTGCTGCTGGGCAAAGCCCCGCGCATGCACCGTTCGGCTGTGCGTGAAGCTGAATTGGGCGATGATTTTGACCCAAGCAAACTGGAACTGGCCGACAGCATCGAGCGCGTGCTGCACCACCCAGCCGTGGCCAGCAAAAGCTTCCTGATCACCATCGGCGACCGCACCATCACCGGCCTCGTGGCCCGTGACCAAATGGTCGGCCCGTGGCAGGTTCCGGTGGCCGACGTTGCCGTCACCGCCACCAGCTTCGACGTCTACACCGGTGAAGCCATGGCCATGGGCGAGCGCACGCCGCTGGCCCTGCTGGATGCTCCAGCGTCGGGCCGCATGGCCATTGGTGAGACGATCACCAACATCTCTGCATCGCGCATTGGCAAGCTGTCCGACATCAAACTGTCGGCCAACTGGATGTCGGCTGCCGGTCACCCGGGTGAAGACGCTCGTCTGTACGACACCGTCAAGGCTGTCGGCATGGAGCTGTGCCCTGAGCTGGGCATCACCATTCCGGTGGGCAAGGACTCCATGTCCATGGCCACCCGTTGGAACGATGAAGGCACCGACAAGAGCGTCACCTCGCCGCTGTCACTGATCGTCACCGGTTTCGCACCCGTCACCGACGTGCGCCAGACCCTGACCCCGCAACTGCGCATGGACAAGGGCACCACCGATCTGATCCTGATCGACCTGGGCCGTGGCCAGAACCGCATGGGCGCGTCCATCCTCGCGCAAACCCATGGCAAGCTCGGCAGCCAGGCACCGGACGTCGACGACGCCGAAGACCTTAAGGCCTTCTTCGCCGTGATCCAGGGCCTCAATGCCGACGGTCACTTGCTGTCCTACCACGACCGTTCCGATGGCGGCTTGCTGACCAGCGTCGTGGAAATGGCCTTCGCCGGCCACTGCGGGCTGAACATCGTGCTCGACAGCGTTGCCGAGGACGCATCCGAAATTAACGGCATCCTGTTCAACGAGGAGTTGGGCGCTGTGATCCAGGTTCGCCAGGACGCTACTCCCGACGTACTCGCCCAGTTCAGCGCCGCCGGCCTGGACGACTGCGTGGCGGTGATCGGCCAGCCAATCAACAATGGCGAGATCAACATCTCGTTCAATGGCGATACTGTGTTTGCCGGCCAGCGCCGTCTGCTGCAACGCCAGTGGGCTGAGACCAGCTACCAGATCCAACGCCTGCGCGACAACGCCGACTGCGCCGAGCAGGAATTCGACGTAATCCTGGAAGAAGACAACCCGGGCCTGAGCACCAAGCTCAGCTTCGACGTCAACCAGGACATCGCCGCGCCTTACATCAAGAAAGGCATTCGCCCACAAGTGGCCGTACTGCGTGAGCAGGGCGTCAACGGCCAGGTGGAAATGGCGGCTGCGTTCGACCGCGCCGGCTTCAATGCGATCGACGTGCACATGAGCGACATACTCGCCGGTCGCGTTGATCTCAACGAGTTCAAAGGCCTGGTGGCCTGCGGCGGTTTCTCCTACGGTGACGTGCTGGGTGCCGGTGAAGGCTGGGCCAAGTCGGCCTTGTTCAACAGCCGTGCCCGCGACGCGTTCCAAGGCTTCTTCGAGCGCAACGACAGCTTCACCCTGGGTGTGTGCAACGGTTGCCAGATGATGTCCAACCTCAGCGAACTGATCCCGGGCAGCGAGTTCTGGCCGCACTTTGTGCGCAACCGTTCCGAGCAGTTCGAAGCCCGTGTCGCCATGGTGCAGGTGCAAGAGTCCAACTCGATCTTCCTGCAAGGCATGGCCGGTTCGCGCATGCCAATCGCCATCGCCCACGGCGAAGGCCATGCCGAGTTCGAAAGCGAAGAAGCCCTGCTGGAAGCCGACCTGTCCGGTTGCGTGGCCATGCGTTTCGTCGACAACCACGGCAAGGTCACCGAAAGCTACCCGGCCAACCCGAACGGCTCGCCGCGCGGGATCACCGGCCTCACCAGCCGCGACGGTCGCGTCACCATCATGATGCCGCACCCGGAGCGTGTATTCCGCGCCGTGCAAAACTCGTGGCGTCCGGAAGAGTGGAACGAAGACGGCGCCTGGATGCGCATGTTCCGCAACGCTCGCGTGTGGGTGAACTAAGACGGTGTACAAGCTCGCCTTCTTTGTGCCCGCAAGCGACGTGGAGACGGTGAAAACCGCCGTCTTCGCTGCCGGCGGCGGGCGCATTGGCGACTACGACAGCTGCGCCTGGCAAGTGCTGGGCCAAGGCCAATTTCGCGCGTTGGACGGCAGCCAGCCGTTCATTGGGCAAGTTGGCCAAGTCGAAGTGGTTGAGGAATGGAAGGTCGAGTTGGTGGTGGCAGATGCGTTGATCGTGGCTGTAGTGGCTGCGTTGAAGCAGAGCCATCCGTACGAGACACCGGCGTATGAAGTGTGGCAGTTGGCGGATTTTTGATTCGTTAACTGCAAAAACAAGAAACCCGCTGGGCCAGTTTGGTCAGCGGGTTTTTTGTTGCATATGAGGGCCTCATCGGGGGCAAGTCGAATCGTCGCACCGCACCTCCCACACTTTGATTTGTGAATGCATTCAAAATGTGGGAGAGGGCTTGCCCCCGATGGCGACCGCTCAGGCGCTTCAGATCTTTCTGACAAGTCTTTCAGGTTGTCCCTCGGAACCTGCCTCAATAGCCTTCTTCGGTCGCTGTCGGTTCAGTGATCGGGATTTGAATTCAAGGCCCGTCCAGCAATATTGCATTCGGGTTTGATATTCAATGATGGAGTTATTAGATACCGTCGTTCCGCGCCTCAATACAAGTACTTCACTAGGGCAAGCGTTGGTTTCGATGTTTAAGTCCATCGAAGAAGAATTAACGCTTGAGGGGGCCGAGCCGGGAGCTGTAAAGGTGATTGTCTTCGGCGGCTGCGCTGTTCACCTATATACGCACCATCGTATTTCCACCGACGTAGATGCGGAAATTTACTCCTCGGGTTTGCAAAACAAGCTGCGTCTTCAAACCCTGTTGGCGGAGTTTCCTGAACAATTTTTCGATGAGCGAACCGGTCGCGTCATGGAGCTGAACTATGATCTTCAGTACAACACCGGCTTTGGTCCACTTCACGAGGACTATTGGGAGCGAAGCATCCCATTGGAAGAATTTCCTGTTGAGTCCGCACTGCACCTGCACATAGCTGCACCTATCGATATCGCTATTTCAAAGCTGGGTAGAGCCACGGATCAGGATGTGAGCGATATCATGGCGTTGCTCAGGGCGGGTTTCATTGTGACCACTGAGCTCCGTCGGCTGGCAATGCAGGCGATTGATATGTATGTTGGCAACAAGGAACCGCCCAAATCCATCCTGACCAATATCCTGCACGATTATCTGGAGACTACAGATGGCGAAGCCTTTTAACGGTCCGGTCCTCTCGTCCGCCCTGAATGCGTTGGTTAAAAATCCGCTGAATCAGGCTGATGACGATGCGCTTGTGAGTGCCGCGAAAGCAGTGTGGTACTCGGATGTGAACCTAGTGGGTGAAGTGAAGGAATTTCTGGATGGCCACGCCAGTGAGTTGGAGGTGCGTCGCGCGGGTTATCTACTTGAACGCTTCACGCGGTTTTCGTGTGTAACGGATAGTCGGGTTCTAGAGGCACAGAAAGCGCTTGAGCTGTTTTCGGCTTCTGCTTCCAAGCAAGTTGTGAAATCACTGGGCACTGTTGCGCTGCGCAATCGACGTGATGAGTTGGCTGCGTCTTGGGGGCTGAGTGAGGGGCTGGGTTTGAAGGTACAGGCGTTAATGCCATTTCAGACCCGCCATTACGAGGCACAACAGCGTGGGACATCCGCCTAGCTGTAGGTAGCGATTAAAGAGCCCGGCCTCGGCCGGGTTTTTCTTGTCTGCAAAATCTTCAACTCTCGGAGATTTCCGACATGTCTTTCAGGTTGTCCCTCGGAACTCGTCTCACTAACCTTGGCCAGTCGCTGCCAATTCAGTGATCGGGACTGCAAGCCCGCCGAAACCTCACCAGTTAGTCACAAGCGCCTTTATAATTGCGGCGCTTTTTCATGGTCGCCATTTATGGCGGCTGTGTGCGGGAGACCTTCGGGTCTACCGAGACTTGCTGGTGACTCTCGGTCTTGCAGGCCCGCACATAGCTGCCACCCATCATCTGCAAGTGATGCTGGTAGTTCTTACTTCACACCAGAGGTTCACCATGATCAAAGACAGTCCAAATCCCCCCTCCAACTCTCTACCCACCGACCAAATCTTCACCGTCCGCCCCAGTCTCGACGGCGAGACCTTGCTCGCCAACGCCGCCCAGGATATTGCCTCAGTGCAGGCGCTGATGGGGCATCTGGCGTTTGAAATCGACGGCGCTCAGTGGGCATTCACCGGATGCTTGAAGGCATCCAGTTGATGGTGGATCGGGTGTTGGATTTGAATGAGGTGCCTGGTCTCGACACTTCCGGCGCCAATTAAAGCCATTCGCGAGCAAGCCCGCTCCCACATTTTGAATGTATTCACAGTTCAAAATGTGGGAGCGGGCTTGCTCGCGAAAGGGACAGTCCAGGCACTCAGGATTTAAGCCCCAGCCCCAACCTGCCGACCACTGACCAACTGCTCCAACGCCTCACCCAACCCAGAAGCCTTGTCACCAATCAACAGATGCCAAACCCCGCTGTCGAGCTGGGTGACACCCTGACATCCAAGTGCTACAAGCTGAGCTTCGGACAACACCGAGTCATCCCCCAATTCCACCCGCAACCGGGTGATCGCCACCGCTTCCAACTGCCGCACATTGGCCCGGCCACCCAGGGCGTTCAGCCATTTCTCGGCTTCCTGCACATTCACCGCAACCGGCTTATCCACAGGCGTAACGGCGACCGGCGCGCTGGCAACAAACGAAGGCATCGCCAGTCGAATTTCATCGGCAATGCTATCGGCCATCGGCCCGACCACCACCTGCAAACTCCCGCCATTACCCGGCCGTACGACGGCCATTGCGCCCAGCGCTTTCAAATCTGCATCCACTGCCTTGTTGCGATCAACCATGTCCAACCGCAGGCGAGTAGTACAGGCACCGACACTCAATAGGTTCGAAGCCCCACCCAGCGCCCGGATATACGCACTGGCGCGTTGGTTATCGGTCATCACCTCAGCCTGCACCACCTGAATATCTTCACGCCCTGGCGTCTTCAAGTTGAACCGGCGAATGCAGTAGTTGAACACGCTGTAATAGACCACCGCATACGCCAACCCAACCGGGAACACCAGCCAGCCATTGGTAGACTTGCCCCAACCCAACACCATGTCGATAAACCCGCCGGAGAAGGTAAACCCGAGGTGGATGTTCAGCATATTGGTGACAGCCATCGACAGGCCCGTCAGCACCGCATGGATCAGGTACAGGAACGGCGCGAGAAACATGAAGGCGAACTCAATCGGCTCAGTCACCCCGGTCAAAAACGAGGTCAGCGCCATGGAGAGGAAAATCCCGCCCATCACCTTGCGTCGTTCCGGCAGTGCATTGCGGTACATCGCTAAACACGCGGCAGGCAGGCCGAACAGCATCACCGGGAACATACCGGTCATGAACTGGCCGCCTTTGGGGTCGCCGGCAAAGTAGCGGGTCAGGTCGCCGGTCACTACGGCGCCGGTAACAGGATCGGTAAAGCTACCGAACACAAACCACGCCATGTTGTTGAGGATATGGTGCAGCCCGGTAACAATCAGCAGGCGGTTGAACACACCAAACACAAATGCACCCAGGCTGCCGCTTTCCATCAGCAACACACCAAAGCTGTTGATGCCGTGCTGGATCGGCGGCCAGATCAAACCAAAAATCACCCCCAGCCCGACCGCGCTGAACCCGGTGACAATCGGCACAAACCGTCGCCCACCAAAAAACGCCAAGTACTCCGGCAGCTTGATGTCCTTGAAGCGGTTATACAGCCCGCCCGCCATCAGGCCGCTGGCGATACCGGCGAGCATGCCCATGTTGATAGTCGTGTCCATCACCTTGAGGGTAGAGATCATCACCAGGTAACCGATCGCACCGGCCAGCCCTGCCGTGCCGTTGTTGTCGCGGGCAAACCCCACGGCGATGCCGATGGCGAAGATCAGCGCCAGGTTGGCGAAGATCGCCTGCCCAGCATCGTGCATCACCGCAATGTTCAAAAGATCGGTGTCGCCCAGGCGCAGCAACAGGCCGGCGATGGGCAGGATCGCAATCGGCAGCATCAGCGCACGCCCGAGGCGTTGCAGGCCTTCGATAAAGTGTTGGTACATGGCGAGTCTCCTTTTTTCTTGTTGTTGTCAGCTCAGCGGCCAGTGGTGTTGACAGGCTTGGCGAACGGCCTTGGCACTGCTCAGATCGAGCAGGCCTTGGCTCAGTTGCCGGCAGTGCGCCGCATCCAGGTGACGGACGCGGTGCTTGATTTCTCCAATTTGCGGCGGGCTGACCGACAGCTCGCTGACGCCCAGGCCCACCAGCACCGGCGTAGCCAGCGGATCGGAGGCGAGCGCGCCGCAGACACCGACCCATCGGCCATGCTTGGCTGCGCCGGCGCAGGTCAGTGCAATCAGCCGCAGCAGTGCGGGGTGCATGGCATCGACCCGAGCCGCGAGGCCGGCGTGGTCGCGGTCCATGGCCAAGGTGTACTGGGACAGGTCGTTGGTGCCGATGGACAGGAAGTCGGCATGCTTGGCCAATTGCTCGGCAAGTAGCGCAGCCGCGGGGACTTCGATCATCACGCCCAGTTCGGGGCGTTGGGTCAGTTCCAGCTCCGCGCACAATTGATCCAGGCGCTGGCGGATTTGCAGCAATTCATCCACCTCAGTGACCATCGGCAGCAGGATGCGGCAGCGCCCCAGCGGGCTGACTTGCAGCAGGGCACGCAGTTGTTGGTCGAGCAACTCAGGCCGTACCTGAGCCATGCGAATGCCGCGCAAGCCCAGCACCGGGTTGGCCTCGACGGGCAGTGGCAGGTAGTCGAGCTGCTTGTCGCCGCCTACATCGATGGTGCGGATGATCACCGACTTGTCGCCCATGGCATCCAGCACGGCTTGATAGGCCTGGCGTTGTTCCTGTTCGTCTGGCGCGGTATGACGGTCGACAAACAGGAACTCGGTGCGCAGCAGGCCGACGCCATCGGCGCCGTTTTCAAACGCCACCTGGGCTTCGGCGCTGGAGGCAACGTTGGCAGCCACCTCAATGGTGAGGCCGTCGCGGGTGCTGGCGGGTAATTGGGCCTGCACCTGTTGCTGTTGGCGGCGCAGTGTTTGCGCATCGCGAATCTGGTGCACCTCGGCGTGGCGCGCTTCGCTGGGGGCCAGTTCCAGGCGACCGTTGGCGGCATCCAATACCACGCGCTGGCCTTGCGGCACGTCGAGTACTTCGGCGCCCAGCGCCACCACACACGGCAAGCCCTTGCCGCGGGCGAGGATTGCCACGTGAGACGTCGCGCCGCCTTCGGCCATGCAGATGCCAACGGCGTGTTGCGCGCTCAATTGCAGTAGGTCCGACGGGGTCAGCTCATGGGCGCTGACAATCGCACCCGCCGGCAATTCAAAGTGCCAGGCCTCACCCAGTAGCGCACGCAGCACGCGTTGTTGCAGGTCGCGCAGGTCGTTGGCGCGCTCCGCAAACAGCGGCTTGCCGAGGGCCAGCAGCACGGCGCATTGGGCCTGGATCGCATCGCGCCAGGCATGTGTGGCGGCGTTGCCTTGTTCAATTGCACGGGCAGCCGCGTCGAGCAGCGTCGGGTCCTCCAGCAGGGCAAGGTGGGCGGTGAAGATGTCTTCTTCTTCGACGTTCTTGCGCTGACGGGCGTGGGTAAGGGTGCTGCGAATTTCACTGCGCACCTGCTCCAGTGCCACGTCCAGCCTTTGCAGTTGTTCGTCGGGTGCATGCTTGCCGGTGTCTTGCGGCAACTCGATGCCGCTCAGCCGAAACAGCGGCCCACAGACCAGGCCAGGCGCTGCGCATACGCCTTGCAGTACATCGGCTTCGTGACTCGTGTGGCGGGGAGTAGTGAGGATGGGTGTGTGGTGCTCTTGTTTAGTGGCGACTGACAAGGCGTTGATCAACGCCTGCAATGCGGCTTCGCAATCCTTGCCGCGGCACGTCACACGTACCTCGTCGCCCTCGCCAATACCCAACCCCATCAGACCCATCAGGCTGTCGCACGAGGCGGATTTATCGCCATAGTGCAACTGCGCCTGGCTGCTGAAATCCTGCGCCGTCTTGCGGATCAGTGCGGCCGGACGTGCATGCAAACCGCCGCGATGGGTGATGCGCACGCTGGCACTGGCTTCGGCGACCGAGTTATCCACAGAAGACTGAGCCGACGCGGTCGAACGGGCCAGCACCTGCAGCAAGGGTTCACCGACGTTGATCGACTTGCCCGCAATCGGTCGCAGCTCAAAACGCTCGCCGTTGGTAAGAATGATCAAGCTGACCAGGCTCTTGCACTGGCGCGCAATCCGATCCAGGTCAAATTGCACCAGCGCTTGCCCTTCGCTGACCCGCGCACCTTCCTTCACCAGTAAGGCAAACCCTTCGCCATTCAACTCCACGGTGTCGATGCCCACGTGCATAAGTACTTCGGCCCCGTTATCGGCACGAATCGTCAACGCATGCCCGGTGCGAGCAACGTGGATAATCACCCCGTCACACGGCGCATGCAGGCAGTCGTTCAGCGGGTCGATGGCAATGCCCTCGCCGAGGGTGCCGCTGGCGAACACCTCATCGGGAACGTTGCTCAGGACCAGCACCGGTCCACTTAGGGGGGCGCTTAGGGTCAATTCATTATTGTTGTTGGACATGGGCACGGTACTCATCAGGAAAACGCGGCAACCGACTCAGTGAGTGCGGGTGACTTTGCTCAGGTGGCGCGGCTGGTCCGGGTCCATGCCCCGGGCAACGGCCAGGCCTGCAGCCATGACGTAAAAACTTTGGATCGCCAGGATCGGGTCCAGGGTCGGGTGTTCGGCGCGGCTCAGGGTCAGGTCGCGCTCGGCGATATCGTCTGGCGCGGCCAGCAACACACGGGCACCGCGTTGGCGCATATCTGCGGCCAGGCTGAGCAGGCCGGCTTGTTCGGCACCGCGGGGGGCGAAGACCAGCAGCGGGTAGTTGTCGCCAATCAGCGCCATCGGCCCGTGGCGCACTTCGGCGCTGCTGAAGGCTTCGGCCTGGATCGCCGAGGTTTCCTTGAGTTTGAGCGCGGCTTCCTGGGCGATGGCAAAACCTGCGCCACGGCCGATCACCATCAATTGCTGGCAGCCGCGAAGGGCTTCGATCGCCATGCTCCAATCTTGCTGGGCCGCAGCCCGCAGGTCGTCAGGCAGGGCACGGCAGGCTTGCAGCAAGTCGGTTTCCTGGTTCCAGTGACCGATCAACAACGCGCTGGCGCTGAGGGTGGCGATAAAGCTTTTGGTCGCGGCCACGCTGTGTTCCGGCCCGGCGCACAGCGGCACATGGAATTCGCAGGCGGCTTCCAGTGGCGACTCTTCGGCGTTGACCAGCGAGATGCTCAGGGCGCCGCGTTTGCGCAGCAGGCGCAGGCTGTTGACCAGGTCCGGGCTCTGGCCCGACTGGGAAAACCCGAATGCCACCTGGCCGCTAACCTTCAACGGCGCTTGCAACAAGGTCACCACCGACATCGGCAATGACGCCACCGGGATGCCCACGTGCTGCATCGCCACATACGCGAAGTAACTGGCGGCATGGTCCGAGCTGCCACGGGCGATGGTCATGGCCACTTGCGGTGGCTGGCGGCGCAGGCGTCCGGCGATCTCTTCCAGCGCCGGTTCCAGGCGCTGCAGTTGGGCGGCGACGGCGTCGCAGGAGGCCAGGGCCTCTTCAAGCATTTTTGAAGTCAATGGTTTCTCCTTCGACCATTACGTCGGTGAGTGTCAGGGAGCGGTCCAGGCGCACGCAGTCGGCAAAGCTGCCGGGTTGCAGGCGGCCGCGTTCTTCCAGACCCAGGTAGTCCGCCGGAAATTGCGACAGGCGTTGTGAGGCTTCGCTGATGGGCAAGCCGATCTTCACCAGGTTGCGTAGCGCCTGGTCCATGGTCAGCGTGCTGCCAGCCAACGTGCCGTCGGCCAGGCGCACGCCGCCCAGGCATTTGGTCACGGTGTGGCTGCCCAGCTTGTACTCGCCATCGGGCATGCCGGCGGCGGCGGTGGAATCGGTGACGCAATACAGGCACGGGATCGAGCGCAGCGCCACACGCATGGCACCTGGGTGTACGTGCAGCAAGTCGGGGATCAATTCGGCGTACTGGGCGTGGGCCAGCGCGGCGCCGACGATGCCGGGCTCACGGTGATGCAGCGGGCTCATGGCGTTGTACAAATGGGTAAAACTGGTGGCTCCGGCGGCGAGGGCGGCGACGCCTTCTTCGTAGCTGCCCAGGGTGTGGCCGATCTGCATGCGCACGCCGCGTTCGCTGAGGGCGCGGATCAGGGCGTCATGGCCGGCGATTTCCGGGGCGATGGTGATCACACGGATCGGCGCCAGGCGCAGGTAACTTTCCACTTCTGCCATCAACGCGGTGTGGGCGAAGTTGGGCTGGGCGCCGAGTTTGCCTGGGTTGATGTAGGGGCCTTCCAGGTGCACGCCGAGTACCCGGGCGCTGCCGGTTGGACGTGTTTCGCAGAAGGTGCCGAGTTGGCCGAGCACGCTGGAAATTTCCTCCACGGGCGCGGTCATGGTGGTGGCCAGCAAGGAGGTCGTACCAAAGCGCACGTGGGTGCGGGTGATGGTCCCGAACGCGCTGGCGCCCTCCATGATGTCTGCGCCGCCACCACCGTGTACGTGCAGGTCGATAAAGCCCGGCAGCAGGTAAGGCAGGTCATTGTCGGCCGGGTCGCACGGAGCGCCTTCGATGGCGATCACCTTGCCGTGTTCGTGCACCAGGCGGCCGCGAATCCAGCCGTGGGGCGTGAGGATATTGTCTTCGGACATGGGCAGTTCTCTAAGGCCGCAATTCAGCGGCAAAGTCGTAGCGGCGCAGCTCTGCGACGAAGTCGTAGTAGTCGTTGCGGCAGTAGGTGTCGGTGATTTCAATCGGTGTGTTGTCGGCGGTGTAGCCAACCCGGGTCATCAGCAACATGGCGGTGCCGGGGGCGATGCCCACCAGCTTGGCGAACTCGTCCGAGGCGTTGATCGCCTGGATATGTTGCAGGGCACGCACGATGGGTTTGCCGATGCCTTCCAGGTATTCGTACAGCGAATTGCCGATGGCTTGCGGATGGGGCAGTACGGACGCGGGCATGGCGGTCATTTCGATTGCCATCACCGTGTCATCGGCCTTACGCAAACGCTTGAGGCGCGCGACTTTGTCGGTGGGCGACAGGCCCAGGCGGATCAGTTCTTCGTGGGTCGGCGGGGTGATGTCGCGTTCCAGCCACTGGGAGCTGGGCACAAAGCCCTTGAGCCGCAACATTTCGCTGAAGCCCGACAGGCGTGACAGCGGCTGTTCCAGGCGCGGCGTAATAAAGGTGCCGGAGCCCTGGTTACGGCGGATCAGGCCTTGGGCAAACAACACTTCCAGCGCTTTGCGGGCGGTCACCCGTGAGATGCCCAGTTGCTCGCTGAGCACACGTTCCGACGGCAGCGCCTGTTCGGACGTCCACTGGCCGGCATGGATCGCCGCTTCCAGTTTGCGCGCCAGTTGCAGGTACAGCGGCGTGGATTGTTTGTCGTCGGGGCGCAGGGCCAGGATGGAATTCATCTGTCAGGTTTCCGATGCGGTTATTGGAGTGTTGTCGCCCGGTATTGGCCGGAAATTAATACCACTTAAATACCATGTCAATGCAGCCAAAACGCGGTGATCAACGGTTTGCTGGGCCTGCAACAAGGTTGGGTATCAAGTGGTATTAGAGAGGTCTTTATCGCGCGCAGAACGGCGCAGCCCGCGGGGGTGAACTGGTATTCACCGGCGGGCGTAGTCGGGGGCGGGGAAATATTTTTGAATTATTTTACGAACGGTCGACGATTACGGCCGAATCTCGACCATGGTGCCGTCTTTGACCAGGTTCCAGACTTCACGCATATCCACGTTGCGCATGCCGATGCAGCCGTCGGTCCAGTCCAGGGTGTGAAACCACTGCTCCGGGTATTCCTCGGTGTCGGGGGTGCCGTGGATCATGATCATGCTGCCGGGGCTTACCCCTTCGCGGCGGGCGCGGGCGGCGTCGCTGATGTTGGGGTAGGAAATGTGCATGGACAGGTTGAAGCGGTCGCTGGTCTTGCGCCAGTCGATCCAATAGAAACCTTCCGGGGTGCGGCGGTCGCCTTCGATCAGCTTGGCACCCTTGGGGTTTTTACCCAGGGAAATCCGATAGGTCTTGAGCGGTTTGCCGTCGTTGATCAGTTGCAACTGACGGGCGGACTTGAGCACCAGGATTTTCTCGATCGGCTTGCCGCCGATGGTTTCGACTGTAGAGGCGCAAGACAGGGTAGCGAACGACAGGCAGATAAGAGCAAGCAACCAACGCATTAAAACGGTATCCCTTTGTGCCGGGTTTTTATTGGGTGGGCTTGCCCATGGGGGAAACGGCTTCGCTGCGCACCGGAAACACTTGTTGCCGACGGTCGGCAAAAAAGCATTCTAAGGTACGCCCGACCGTGCGGAAAGCCAGCTCGGACCAAGGGACGTCGGCTTCATCGAACAACTGCACTTCCAGGCTTTCTGGGCCGGCAGCGAAGTCCAGGTCGACCAACTCGGCGCGGTAGAAAATGTGCACCTGGTTGATGTGCGGCACATCGATCAGGGTGTAGATGCTCAAGTTGCGCACGCGGGCGCAGGCTTCTTCGAGGGTTTCGCGGGCGGCGGCCTGTTCGACAGTCTCGCCGTTCTCCATGAAGCCCGCGGGCAAGGTCCAGTAACCCAGGCGTGGCTCGATGGCGCGGCGGCACAGCAGTACTTTGTCGCCCCACACCGGGACGGTGCCGGCAACGATGTTGGGGTTTTGATAATGAATGGTCGAGCAGTGATCACACACAAAGCGCAGGCGGCCGTCGCCTTCGGGGATACGCTGGGTAACCGGTTTACCGCACTGGCTGCAGAAGTTCATGCTGGGGTTCCTGGAAAGTGCGTCTATCTTGGCTTGGCGGGCAGGGCCCTGCAAGTTGTCGTTTAGCGACACCTGAGGGGTTTTGGGGTTGGGCGTGCGCACGCTTTGGTGCATGATGCAAGGTAGCCAACAGACCGAGATGACTCATGCTGGACGAGCTACTTCGCCGGGTAAGCAATCACACCCCCCACACGCTTGAGACCGACGGGCGTTTCCCCGAGGCTGCGGTGCTGGTGCCGATCACCCGCAGTGACGAACCTGAGCTGATCCTGACCCTGCGCGCCAGCGGCCTGTCGACCCACGGGGGCGAAGTGGCCTTTCCCGGCGGGCGCCGCGATCCCGAAGACCCGGACCTGATTTTTACCGCTTTGCGCGAAGCCGAAGAAGAGATCGGCCTGCCTCCCGGCCTGGTGGAAGTCATCGGCCCGCTGAGCCCGTTGATCTCCCTGCATGGCATTCGGGTCACGCCGTATGTTGGCGTAATCCCCGACTATGTCGAGTACCTGGCCAACGATGCCGAGATTGCCGCCGTTTTCAGCGTGCCCCTGGACTTCTTCCGGCAGGACCCACGCGAACATACCCACAGAATCGATTACCAAGGCCGCAGTTGGTACGTGCCCAGTTATCGGTTCGGTGAATACAAGATCTGGGGGCTGACGGCGATCATGATCGTCGAATTGATCAACCTGCTCTATGACGACGCCCAGATCAGCCTGCACCAGCCACCGAAAAGCTTCATCAATATCTAAGCCATCGCTTGAATGGCAACGCCGTGAGGAAAAACCATGAAATATCGCCTGGGCGACGCCCGCGTCGAGACGCACCCACACAGCTGGGTAGCCCCCAATGCCACGCTGGTGGGCAAGGTCAAGTTGGAGGAGGGCGCCAACGTCTGGTTCAACGCGGTGTTGCGTGGCGACAACGAACTGATCCTGATCGGCAAGAACAGCAACGTGCAGGACGGCAGCGTGATGCACACCGACATGGGCTACCCGCTGACCCTGGGCACCGGCGTGACCATCGGTCATAACGCCATGTTGCATGGTTGCACCGTCGATGATTACAGCCTTATCGGCATTAACGCCGTCATCCTCAACGGCGCAAAAATCGGCAAGCATTGCATCATTGGCGCCAACTCGCTGATCGGCGAGGGCAAGGAAATCCCTGACGGTTCGCTGGTGATGGGCTCGCCGGGCAAGGTCGTGCGTGAATTGACCGAGGCGCAAAAACGTATGCTGGAAGCCAGCGCTGCGCACTATGTGCATAACTCGCAGCGCTATGCGCGTGATTTGGCAGAGCAGGAAGAATGAACCCCATCGAGCGCCCCGTTGCATCGCCGTGCGTGAGTATTTGCGCGTTGGATGATGACGATATCTGTACCGGCTGCCAGCGAACGGTGGATGAGATCACGCGCTGGAGTCGGATGGACAACGCCGAACGCCGGGTGGTGCTGGGGTTGTGCCATGAGCGGGCGAAGGCGAGTGGGTTGGTGTGGATGATTCCTGGGAGATCGGGCGCCTGATAGGCCGCTTTCGCGAGCAAGCCCGCTCCCACATTCGACCGCGTTTGTTGTGTAGGAATATGGTTCAAATGTGGGAGCGGGCTTGCTCGCGAAGAGGCCCTCCCAGACGACATATTTCCAATTGTGAAGTACCCTGTGCGGCATAATCCACAGGTCCACTTTCCCATGCTCTTCCTGATCGCCTACATCAGCAGCGTCGTGCTGATCAACTTCGCCTTCTCCACCGCCCCGCACCTGGATGTGATCTGGTCCGCCTGGGGTGGCCTGGTGTTCATCCTGCGTGACATGGTGCAAACCCGTTTCGGTCACGGCGCAATCGTCGCCATGCTCGCGGCGCTGGTGTTGTCGTACGTAACGTCCGACCCGGCCATCGCCCTGGCCAGCGCCACGGCGTTCGCGGTATCCGAATGCATCGACTGGCTGGTGTTCAGCATCACCAAGCGCCCACTCCACGACCGCCTGTGGATAAGTTCGGCGCTGAGCATTCCCCTGGATACCTTTATCTTTTTCGGCTTGATCGGCGCGCTCACCCCGGCTGTGGTAGGCACTGCGCTGGCGTCGAAATTCGCCGGGGTCACGGCGGTGTGGCTGATCATGGCCTGGCGCATTCGCCGGCGGGCCGTCGCCAACTGAGGCCAATTTTTACAGTTCATGTAAAATGCCGGCCTTTCTCCAAACGATCCGCTCCCCTGAGGACCTGAGATGACCCGAATCGGAACTCCATTGTCGCCAACCGCGACCCGCGTTTTGCTGTGTGGCTGCGGTGAGCTGGGCAAGGAAGTGGTAATCGAACTGCAACGCCTGGGCGTTGAAGTGATTGCCGTGGATCGCTACGCCAACGCCCCTGCCATGCAGGTTGCGCACCGTAGCCACGTGATCAACATGCTCGACGGCGCCGCCCTGCGTGCGGTGATCGAAGCCGAGAAGCCGCACTTCATCGTGCCGGAAATCGAAGCCATCGCCACCGCCACCCTGGTGGAACTGGAAGCCGAAGGCTTCACCGTGATCCCGACCGCGCGTGCCACCTCGCTGACCATGAACCGCGAAGGCATCCGCCGCCTGGCCGCCGAAGAGCTGGACCTGCCAACCTCGCCGTACCACTTCGCCGATACGTTCGAAGACTACAGCAAGGCCGTGCAAGACCTGGGCTTCCCGTGCGTGGTCAAGCCAGTGATGAGTTCGTCGGGCAAGGGCCAGAGCCTGCTGCGCAGCGCTGACGATGTACAGAAAGCCTGGGAGTACGCCCAAGAAGGCGGCCGTGCCGGCAAAGGTCGTGTGATCATCGAAGGGTTTATCGACTTCGACTACGAAATCACCCTGCTGACCGTGCGCCACATTGGTGGCACTACGTTCTGTGCGCCGGTGGGTCATCGTCAGGAGAAGGGCGATTACCAGGAATCCTGGCAGCCACAGGCCATGAGCCCGATCGCGCTGGCGGAATCGGAGCGCGTCGCCAAAGCAGTCACTGAAGCCTTGGGTGGCCGTGGCTTGTTTGGCGTGGAGTTGTTCATCAAGGGTGATCAGGTGTGGTTCAGCGAAGTGTCGCCGCGCCCGCATGACACCGGCTTGGTGACCCTGATTTCCCAGGACCTGTCGCAGTTTGCACTGCATGCTCGCGCTATTCTCGGTCTGCCAATCCCATTGATCCGTCAGTTCGGGCCTTCGGCCTCGGCGGTAATCCTGGTGGAAGGGCAGTCCACCCAGACCGCATTCGCCAACCTGGGCGCAGCCTTGAGCGAACCGGACACGGCGCTGCGCCTGTTTGGCAAGCCGGAAGTGAATGGTCAGCGTCGGATGGGCGTGGCATTGGCGCGGGATGAGTCGATTGAAGCGGCTCGGGCTAAAGCGACCCGTGCTTCCAAGGCTGTTGTAGTAGAGCTGTAATCGAGTCGCGCCCTTCGCGAGCAAGCCCGCTCCCACACTTGACCGCATTCTCATGCTGGAACTCGGTCAAGTGTGGGAGCGGGCTTGCTCGCGAAGGCGATCTATCAGGCGACCTTGTTCAAATCATTATCCCGCGTCTCTTTCAGGCACAGCACAGCAATCAAGCTGAGCAACGCTGCCGCCGACACATACCCGCCGACATAACTCAGCCCGCCCATCGCCACCAGTTTGGTCGCGAAGAACGGTGCCGCCGAGGCCCCCACGATCCCGCCCAGGTTATACGCCGCCGACGCGCCGGTATAACGCACGCGGGTCGGGAACAATTCCGGCAGCATCGCGCCCATCGGGGCGAAGGTCACACCCATCAGGAACAGCTCCAGCGCCAGGAATAGCGCTACGGCCCAGGTCGAACCGTGGGTCAGCAGGGGCTCCATGGTGAAGCCCGACAGGATTGCCAGGACCGCGCCAACGATCAGCACCGGCTTGCGCCCGAAGCGATCACTGGCCAAGGCTGCCAAGGGCGTCGCCAGGCCCATGAACAACACCGCAAAACACAGCAGGCCGAGGAAGGTTTCGCGGCTGTAGCCCAGGGTTGAAACACCGTAGCTCAGGGAAAATGCGGTGGTGATGTAGAACAGCGCATAACACACCACCATCGATGCAGCGCCCAGCAGCACCGGCAACCAGTGTTGGCTGAACAGTTCCACCAGCGGCACTTTGACCGGGGCTTCCTTGGCGACGGCATTGGCAAACACTGGGGTTTCATGAAGCTTGAGCCGCGCATACAAGCCGACCATCACCAGCGCAGCGCTCAGGATGAACGGAATGCGCCAGCCCCAACTGCGGAACTGCTCGTCGCTCAAGCTCATGGCCAGGATCAGGAACAAGCCGTTGGCCGCCAGGAAACCAATCGACGGGCCCAATTGCGGGAACATGCCGAACCAGGCACGTTTGCCTTTCGGCGCATTTTCGGTCGCCAGCAACGCCGCGCCACCCCATTCCCCGCCCAAGCCAAGGCCCTGACCGAAACGCAGCACACACAGCAGGATCGGCGCCCAGGCCCCGATGCTGTCATAACCCGGCAGCAAGCCGATCAGCGTGGTGCACACGCCCATCAACAGCAACGAGGCCACCAGCGTGGATTTGCGCCCGATGCGGTCGCCAAAGTGGCCGAACAGCGCTGAACCCAGTGGGCGGGCGATAAAGGCGATACCGAAGGTCAGGAACGACGCGAGCATCTGCGCGGTGCCGGACGTCTGCGGAAAGAACACTGGGCCGATCACTAGCGCGGCGGCCGTGGCGTAGATATAGAAGTCGTAGAACTCGATGGCGGTGCCGACGATGCTCGCTGTCGCAACCCGTGCGGTCGAGTTGGTCGGGGCAGCGGTCGCCGCCTCGTTATAGGTGGTGCTCATGGCGGTATCCCTGACGGTCTATTGCGCGTTTGGACGCGGATTATTATTGGTCGAACACCCATGGATCAGGGTTGTGCGCGGGGTGGCTCGGGATGGGAGCGAACACCGGTCAGACACGGTAAAGCGGTGCCTGGACGCGTTTGGTGCGGGTAGCACGCGGTCGGGCGGGGCTCTGGTAAGCCGCAGGGATTATAGGAAGGGGTTTTGAAATACAACAAGAGGGACTGATGCACCGCAAATCAAATGTGGGAGCGGGCTTGCTCGCGAAAGCGGTGTGTCAGATGGCAATTTTTTCTGATCCACCGCTTTCGCGAGCAAGCCGCTCCCACATTTCTATCGCGTTGCATCAGAGGATCAAGCGGCTACGGGCATCCGGCTGGTATGCCAGATCAATACCTTGCTCACCCGATTGTCCTCGGTCTCGAGGATTTCCAGGCGATAGCGGCCAATCTTCAGGCACACCGCGCAGTCGGGAATCGTCTCCAGCGCTTCGGTCACCAAGCCATTGAGGGTCTTGGGGCCATCGCTGGGCAGGTGCCAGCCCAGGCTCTTGTTCAATTCGCGGATCGAGGCGGCGCCGTCGATGATGTAGCGGCCATCCGGCTGGGGTTCGATGTGCGGGTTGTCGACATTCTGTTCGCTTTCGAACTCGCCGACGATTTCTTCGAGGATGTCTTCCAGGGTGACAATGCCCAGCACCTCGCCGTATTCATCCACCACCATGCCCAGGCGACGCTGTTGCTTGTGGAAGTTCAGCAATTGCAGCTGCAGGGGCGTGCTTTCCGGGACAAAGTAGGGTTCGTGGCAAGCGGCGAGCAACGCCTCTTTGGTCAAGCTGGCGTCCGGCAGCAGGTGCTGGATCTGCCGGGTGTTGAGCACCGCTTCTACCTGGTTGATGTCGCTGTGGAACACCGGCAGGCGCGTACGCTGCGAGGTGCGCAGCTGTTCAATGATTTCTTCGACCGAGTCGTCCAGGTTGATGCCGTCTACTTCGCTGCGGGGCACCAGGATGTCATTGACGGTGATGTTGTCCAAGGCGTGGATCCCCGGCATGCCGGGTGTGCGGCTTTCGTCGGCTTCGGGCTCCGGGTCATCATCGTGATCGGGCAGCGGTTCGTCGCTTTTCTTGACCACGCCGGCCTTGCGCGCGAATGGGCGCAACAGCAGCAAGGCGATGCCATTGAGCAGCCAGGCGAAGGGATAGAGGATTTTCAGCGGCACGCCCAACAGCGTGTTGCCAAAGCCAAGCACCGCTTGCGGATGGCGAACGGCGAGGGCGCGGGGCAGGTAGTCGGCCAGTATCAGCAGGATCGCACAGGAGATCAGCCAGCCGAGCCAGGGGCCGTTTTGCGCCCAGGCGTAGATCGCCAGCAGGGTGCAGAGGATCACCACGGCGGCACGGCACAGGCTGTTGCACAGGATCAGGCTGTTGCGTGGAAAACTCAGGCGGGCGGCGGCTTTATCGCCCTGACGTGTACCCGGGCGCAGTGCCAGCAGGTGTTGCTGGGCAGCCTCGATGGCGGTAAACAGCGCGGCCCATAACACCAGCAAGGCAATCACGGCGAGCATCGGCCCTAAGGGCAAGTTGTCCATGGTAGCTGCCCGTCAGATATGCAGGATGTATTCGCGAACCAGCTTGCTGCCGAAATAGGCCAGCATCAGCAGGCAGAAACCCGCCAGGGTCCAGCGGATCGCCTTGTGGCCACGCCAGCCGAGCCGGTTACGGCCCCACAGCAGCACGCTGAACACCACCCAGGCCAGGCACGCCAGTAGGGTCTTGTGCACCAGGTGCTGGGCGAACAGGTTTTCGACGAACAGCCAGCCAGAGATCAGCGACAGCGACAGCAGCGTCCAGCCCGCCCACAAGAAACCGAACAGCAGGCTTTCCATGGTTTGCAGCGGCGGAAAGTTCTTGATCAGCCCGGACGGGTGCTTGTGCTTGAGCTGGTGGTCTTGCAAGAGCAGGAGCAGCGCCTGGAACACCGCGATGGTGAACATGCCGTAGGCCAGAATCGACAACAGAATGTGGGCGAGAATGCCTGGCTCTTCATCGATCACCTGCACTGTGCCGGTGGGCGCGAATTGCGCCAGCAACACCGTCAGCAGCCCCAGGGGGAATAGCAGGACCAGCAGGTTCTCCACCGGGATGCGATAGCACGCAATCAGCGTCAGGGCGATCACGGCAGCGGCGATCAGGCTGGCGGCGCTGAAAAAATCCAGGCCCAGGCCGACCGGCGTCATCAAATGGGTAAACAGGCTGGCAGCGTGGGCCAGCAAGGCAAGGACACCCACGCCGACCAGCAGGCGTTTGTCCGCCTTGGTGCCTTGGGCCAGACGAGTGCCCTGATAGAGAGTCGCAGCGGCATACAAAATGGCGGCGGCGAGGCTGGGTAGCAAACTGGGTGACAAAGGGAGCATAAATCCTGTTAGGCAAGCCCGAAAGGCGCTGAGTTTGGCATACCCCCGCGTAACACGAAAGACTCTCAAGCCAGACAGCGGGTGTGCATGGCGGCAGTCTTCGCTATAATCCGCGACCTGCCCACGCCGCAGGCTCGCCGAGCGCTGTTTTTAACAGCGATTTACCACAGCCTGGGCCGCCATTACCTCGGTCTAACACTGCACTTCGCTGAATTAGGGCCTGAAAGGATCGCGCATGTTTGAAAACTTGACTGACCGTCTCTCGCAGACGCTGCGCCATGTTACCGGCAAGGCCAAGCTGACCGAGGACAATATTAAAGACACCCTGCGCGAAGTGCGCATGGCGTTGCTGGAAGCCGACGTGGCCTTGCCGGTGGTGAAGGACTTCGTCAACTCGGTCAAAGAGCGCGCGGTGGGCACCGAAGTGTCCCGCAGCCTGACCCCGGGCCAGGCGTTCGTGAAGGTCGTCCAGGCCGAGCTCGAAAGCCTCATGGGTGCGGCCAACGAAGACCTGAACCTCAGCGCCGTACCGCCAGCCGTCGTGCTGATGGCGGGTCTGCAGGGTGCGGGTAAAACCACCACCGCCGGCAAGCTGGCGCGCTTCCTTAAAGAACGCAAGAAGAAGTCCGTGATGGTGGTGTCGGCTGACGTCTACCGTCCGGCGGCTATCAAGCAGCTGGAAATGCTGGCGGGCGAAGTGGGCGTGACCTTCTTCCCGTCCGACCTGAGCCAGAAGCCGGTCGACATCGCCAACGCTGCTATTAAAGAAGCGAAGCTCAAATTCATCGACGTGGTTATCGTCGATACCGCCGGTCGCCTGCACATCGACGAAGAGATGATGGGCGAGATCAAGGCGCTGCATGCCGCGATCAACCCGGTCGAGACGCTGTTTGTGGTCGACGCCATGACAGGCCAGGATGCGGCCAACACCGCCAAGGCCTTCGGCGACGCGCTGCCGCTGACCGGCGTGATCCTGACCAAGGTCGACGGCGACGCCCGTGGCGGTGCCGCGCTGTCGGTACGTGCCATCACCGGCAAGCCGATCAAGTTCATTGGTATGGGCGAGAAGAGCGAAGCGCTCGAACCGTTCCACCCAGAGCGTATCGCCTCGCGCATCCTTGGCATGGGTGACGTGCTCAGCCTGATCGAACAGGCCGAAGCCACGCTCGACAAGGACAAGGCCGACAAACTGGCCAAGAAGCTGAAGAAGGGCAAGGGCTTCGACCTCGAAGACTTCCGCGACCAGCTGCAGCAAATGAAGAACATGGGCGGCCTTGGCGGCTTGATGGACAAGCTGCCGAACATCGGCGGTGTGAACCTGGCGCAAATGGGCAATGCCCAGGGCGCGGCAGAGAAACAGTTCAAGCAGATGGAAGCCATCATCAACTCCATGACCCCGGCCGAGCGCCGCGACCCTGAGCTGATCAGCGGTTCGCGCAAGCGTCGGATCGCCATGGGCTCCGGCACCCAGGTGCAGGACATCGGTCGCTTGATCAAGCAACACAAGCAGATGCAGAAGATGATGAAGAAATTCTCCGCCAAGGGCGGTATGGCCAAGATGATGCGCGGCATGGGCGGTATGTTGCCCGGCGGCGGCATGCCGAAAATGTAAAGAATTCGAGCAAGAGCCCGCTCTTGCTCCGACCCACAGGGATGTGGGATCTCCAGCAAACCCGCCGTTGGCGGGGGCTGACTCGCCGTTTTAATCGACGGCTCTATAGCAGATCTGAATGGCACGCTGATAGGCGCCAGAAAAAGACATTTGCAAAAGTCCGGATATTCCTTAGAATATGCGGCCTTTCGGGCACCTATGCCCGCTGTGCATTTAGATTTGCAGCACCGACTACAGGAACGATGTTCACATGCTAACAATCCGTCTTGCCCTTGGCGGCTCCAAAAAGCGCCCGTTTTACCACTTGACCGTAACTGACAGCCGCAACCCACGTGACGGCTCTCACAAGGAACAAGTTGGCTTCTTCAACCCGATCGCTCGTGGTCAAGAAGTTCGTCTGTCCGTGAACCAAGAGCGCGTAGCCTACTGGCTGAGCGTTGGTGCACAACCATCTGAGCGTGTTGCTCAGCTGTTGAAGGACTCGGCTAAGGCCGCAGCCTGAGCAATATGAACGCGACGCCAGCTGTTGCTGATGATTTGATCGTTATCGGCAAGATTTACTCTGTTCATGGCGTTCGCGGCGAAGTGAAGGTGTATTCCTTTACTGATCCGACTGAAAACCTGTTGCAGTACAAAACCTGGACGCTTAAGCGCGAAGGTAGTGTGAAACAGGTCGAGCTGGTCAGTGGACGCGGGAGCGACAAGTTCCTGGTCGCAAAGCTCAAGGGTCTTGATGATCGTGAAGAAGCTCGTCTTCTGGCCGGTTATGAGATCTGCGTGCCGCGCAACCTGTTCCCTGAATTGACCGACGGCGAGTACTACTGGTACCAGCTGGAAGGTCTGAAGGTTATTGATCAACTGGGGCAATTGCTCGGGAAAATCGATCATCTTCTGGAAACCGGCGCCAATGATGTAATGGTGGTCAAGCCTTGCGCTGGCAGCCTGGATGATCGCGAACGCTTGCTGCCCTATACCGGGCAATGTGTGTTGGCAGTCGATCTGGCGGCGGGCGAGATGAAGGTGGAATGGGACGCGGACTTCTAAGCGTGGCTAATTTGCGCATTGAAGTGATCAGTTTGTTTCCCGAGATGTTTTCCGCCATCAGCGAGTACGGCATCACCAGTCGGGCGGTGAAGCAGGGGCTTTTACAGCTCACCTGTTGGAACCCGCGAGACTACACGACGGATCGACATCACACTGTGGACGATCGCCCATTTGGCGGTGGCCCGGGCATGGTGATGAAGATCAAGCCCCTGGAAGACGCGTTGGCCCAGGCCAAGGCCGCCGCCGGGGAGAAGGCGAAGGTAATTTACCTGTCCCCTCAAGGCCGTCAGCTGAAACAGGCTGCGGTACGCGACATGGCGAATGAGGAAGCATTAATCCTGATTGCCGGTCGCTATGAAGGCATTGACGAGCGTTTTATTGATGCTCATGTCGATGAAGAGTGGTCGATTGGGGACTATGTCCTGTCTGGCGGCGAGCTGCCGGCGATGGTCCTGATAGATGCGGTTACACGACTGCTGCCTGGAGCTTTAGGGCATGCGGACTCCGCGGAGGAAGATTCCTTCACGGATGGTTTGCTGGATTGCCCGCATTACACCCGACCGGAGGTGTATGCGGATCAGCGTGTTCCCGACGTATTGCTAAGTGGCAATCACGCACACATCCGGCGTTGGCGTTTACAGCAGTCCCTTGGTCGGACCTATGAACGACGCGCCGATCTTCTGGAAAGCCGCTCGCTTTCTGGAGAAGAGAAGAAGCTGCTCGAGGAATACATCCTCGCGCGGGACGATAGTTAACAACGTATCGATGGTAGGTCCATTGACTTACCTTAGGAGCACAGCATGACTAACAAAATCATCCTTGCACTCGAAGCAGAGCAGATGACCAAAGAGATCCCTACCTTTGCCCCGGGCGACACCATTGTCGTTCAGGTGAAAGTGAAGGAAGGCGACCGTTCGCGTCTGCAAGCGTTCGAAGGCGTGGTAATCGCCAAGCGTAACCGTGGTGTGAACAGTGCTTTCACTGTTCGTAAAATCTCCAACGGTGTTGGCGTAGAGCGTACTTTCCAGACCTACAGCCCGCAAATCGACAGCATGGCCGTTAAGCGTCGCGGTGACGTACGTAAAGCCAAGCTGTACTACCTGCGTGATCTGTCCGGTAAAGCAGCTCGCATCAAGGAAAAACTGGCTTAAGTCCAGCTTCCCGATGCAGAAAAAAGCAGCCTACGGGCTGCTTTTTTGTGCCTGAAATTTGTCTATTTGCCGGTAATTGTGAATGACCACCCGCCTCGAAGAAATCCAGCGCCGCACCGACCTGTCCGTTACCCATGTGACCAAGGCGGTGTTCCCGCCGACCACCAATCACCACAACACCCTGTTCGGCGGCACTGCCCTGGCCTGGATGGACGAAGTCTCGTTCATCACCGCCACGCGGTTTTGTCGTCTGCCCTTGGTGACCGTCTCCACGGACCGTATCGACTTCAATCATGCGATCCCGGCAGGCTCCATCGTTGAGCTGATCGGCCGTGTGATCAAGGTGGGCAACACCAGCCTCAAGGTTGAAGTGGAAGTGTTCGTCGAGAGCATGAGTGCCGATGGTCGTGAACGAGCGATCCAGGGGGTGTTCAGCTTTGTGGCAATCGATGCCGATAAGCGTCCGGTACCGGTGTTGCCTGGGTTTGTTGACTGACCTCAGACCGAGTCGTGGCTATAGCAGGCAAGCCAGCTCCCACATTTGACCAATGTCGGTCACGAATCAGTGGCCTGACACAAAACCCCTGTGGGAGCTGGCTTGCCTGCGATAGGATCTGACAGACACTCCAGTAATCCGCCTGAGCCCTCATGCCCGCCATTGACCACCCCTTGATCGACCGCTTCCTCGACGCCCTCTGGCTGGAAAAAGGCCTATCGGACAACACTCGCCAGGCCTACCGCAGCGATCTGGCCCTGTTCAACGGCTGGCTGCAGGAAAAGAACCTTGAACTGATCAACGCCGGTCGCGAGTTGATCCTCGATCACCTGGCCTGGCGCCTGGAGCAGAGCTACAAACCGCGCTCTACCGCGCGATTCCTCTCCGGTGTGCGTGGTTTTTATCGCTACCTGCTGCGGGAAAAACTGATCGCCCTTGACCCCACCCTGCAAGTCGACATGCCGCAACTCGGCAGGCCGTTGCCTAAATCCCTGTCGGAAGCTGACGTCGATGCTTTGCTCGCCGCGCCTGACCTGAGCGAAGCCATCGGCCAGCGTGACCGAGCGATGCTCGAAGTGCTATATGCCTGCGGTCTGCGCGTAACCGAGCTGATCAGCCTGACCCTGGAGCAAGTCAACCTCCGTCAGGGCGTGCTGCGGGTAATGGGCAAGGGCAGCAAGGAGCGGCTGGTACCAATGGGTGAGGAGTCGATTGTGTGGGTCGAGCGCTACATGCGGGATGCCCGCAATGAGCTGCTCGGCGGGCGCCCCAGCGATGTGTTGTTCCCCAGCCTGCGCGGCGAGCAGATGACCCGTCAGACCTTCTGGCACCGTATCAAGCATCAGGCCAAAGTTGCCGGGATCGGCAAGACCTTGTCACCTCACACGTTGCGCCACGCATTTGCCACGCATTTGCTCAACCACGGTGCGGATTTGCGCGTCGTGCAAATGCTGCTCGGCCACAGCGACTTATCCACAACCCAGATCTATACCCATGTCGCGCGCGCGCGCTTGCAGGATATGCACGCCAAGCACCATCCACGCGGTTGAATAACGCCAATTTAAGCCGCTGCGGGCTGCCCTGCGGCCCAACTGTGGTAGGCTTTGCCGGTTAGCAAAGGGGACGGCCCAAACCTGTGTTTTCAGTTCAGTGTTCCTGCTCCCGTCCCTGCATCTGCCTTCAGGAGTTCCCATGCGCTTGACCCAGATTATCGCCGCCGCAGCCATTGCGTTGGTTTCCACTTTTGTTGTCGCCGATGATGCTGCCGAGCAGACCATCCGCAAGAGCCTGGCCAACCTGCAACTCGACACGCCAATCGAAAGCATCAGCGCAAGCCCGATGGCCGGTCTGTATGAAGTCAAGCTCAAGGGCAGTCGCGTGCTGTACGCCAGTGCCGATGGCCAGTACATCGTCCAGGGCTACCTGTTCCAGCTCAAAGACGGCAAGCCGGTCAACCTCACCGAGAAAGCCGAGCGCCTGGGCGTGTCCAAGTTGATCAACGGTATTCCGGTAGCTGAGACCGTGGTTTACCCGGCCATCGGCGAGACCAAGACCCATATCACCGTGTTCACCGACACCACCTGCCCGTACTGCCACAAGCTGCACGCCGAAGTGCCTGCGCTGAACAAGCTGGGTGTGGAAGTGCGCTACGTAGCGTTCCCGCGCCAAGGCCTGGGCTCGCCGGGTGACGAGCAGTTGCAGGCGGTATGGTGCTCGGCCGATAAAAAAGCAGCCATGGACAAGATGGTCGATGGCAAGGAAATCAAGGCCGCCAAGTGCGCCAACCCGGTTTCCAAGCAGTTTGCCCTGGGCCAGTCCATCGGCGTGAACGGTACACCGGCCATCGTTTTGGCTGACGGCCAAGTGATTCCGGGCTACCAGCCGGCTCCACAAGTTGCCAAACTGGCGCTCGGTGCCAAATAAACCAGCATCGACGATCAAGGCCCGTTGACGCGTCGACGGGTCGTTAATTGCAAGCCGCAGTCGTGCGGCTGTTTTCCACGGCCGACCTAGCGTCGGCCGTTTCATGGGGAGTTCTTCAGTGAAACCGGTCAAAGTAGGCATCTGTGGGTTAGGGACCGTCGGTGGCGGCACCTTCAACGTACTTCAGCGTAACGCTGAGGAAATTTCCCGCCGTGCAGGGCGTGGGATTGAAGTGGCACAAATTGCCACGCGTTCGCCAAAACCTCAGTTCCAAACGACCGGTATTGCGATTACCAACGATGTCTTCGACGTTGCCACCAACCCTGAGATCGATATCGTTATCGAGCTGGTGGGCGGCTACACCGTGGCCCGCGAGCTGGTGCTCAAGGCCATCGAGAACGGCAAGCACGTGGTCACCGCCAACAAGGCGCTGATTGCCGTGCACGGCAACGAGATCTTCGCCAAAGCCCGTGAAAAGGGCGTGATCGTGGCGTTCGAAGCCGCTGTTGCCGGTGGTATCCCGGTGATCAAGGCGATTCGTGAAGGCCTGTCCGCCAACCGCATCAACTGGGTGGCCGGCATCATCAACGGCACCGGTAACTTCATCCTCACTGAAATGCGTGAGAAGGGCCGTACCTTCGAAGACGTGCTGGCCGAAGCCCAGGCCCTGGGTTACGCCGAAGCCGATCCGACCTTCGACGTGGAAGGCATCGACGCTGCGCATAAGCTGACCATCCTGGCGTCCATCGCCTTTGGTATCCCGCTGCAGTTCGACAAGGCCTACACCGAAGGCATCACAAAGCTGACCACCGCCGACGTGAATTACGCCGAAGCGCTGGGCTACCGCATCAAGCACCTCGGCGTGGCGCGCAGCACTCCAGCCGGTATCGAGCTGCGTGTGCACCCGACGCTGATCCCGGCCGACCGCCTGATCGCGAACGTCAATGGCGTGATGAACGCCGTGATGGTCAACGGTGACGCCGCTGGCTCCACCCTGTTCTACGGCGCTGGCGCCGGCATGGAGCCAACGGCCTCGTCGGTGATCGCTGACCTGGTGGACGTGGTTCGCGCCATGACCAGCGACCCGGAAAACCGTGTACCGCACCTGGCTTTTCAGCCGGATTCGCTGTCGGCCCACCCGATCCTGCCGATCGAAGCCTGCGAAAGCGCCTACTACCTGCGCATCCAGGCCCAGGACCACCCAGGCGTGTTGGCCCAGGTCGCCAGTATCCTGTCGGAGCGCGGTATCAACATAGAGTCGATCATGCAGAAGGAAGTCGAGGAGCAAAACGGCCAAGTGCCGATGATCCTGCTGACCCACCGCGTGCTCGAACAGCACATGAACGATGCCATCGCCGCCCTGGAAGCCCTGCAAGGTGTGGTCGGTCCAGTGGTGCGCATCCGCGTCGAGCACTTGAACTAACTGATTTGTTGCAGGGGCCCCGTGCGTGCGGCGGCCTCTGTTCGAGAATGTTTTAGAGGAGCCAGTCATGCGTTACATCAGCACCCGCGGCCAGGCACCGGCCCTGAATTTCGAAGACGTCTTGCTGGCAGGCCTTGCCACTGACGGCGGCCTGTACGTGCCGGAAAACCTGCCACGCTTCACCCAGGAAGAAATCGCTTCGTGGGCCGGCCTGCCTTACCACGAGCTGGCGTTCCGGGTAATGCGCCCGTTCGTCACCGGCAGTATTCCAGATGCGGATTTCAAAAAGATTCTGGAAGAGACGTATGGCGTGTTTTCCCACAACGCTATCGCGCCACTGCGCCAACTGAACGGCAACGAATGGGTCTTGGAGCTGTTCCACGGCCCGACCCTGGCGTTCAAGGATTTCGCCCTGCAACTGCTGGGTCGCCTGCTCGACTACGTGCTGCAAAAGCGTGGCGAGCGCGTGGTGATCATCGGCGCGACTTCCGGTGATACCGGTTCGGCCGCCATCGAAGGCTGCAAGCACTGCGAAAACGTCGACATCTTCATCCTGCACCCGCACAAGCGTGTGTCGGAAGTGCAGCGTCGCCAGATGACCACCATCTTCGGCGAGAACATCCACAACATCGCCATCGAAGGCAACTTCGATGACTGCCAGGAAATGGTCAAGAACAGCTTCGCTGACCAGAGCTTCCTGAAGGGTACGCGCCTGGTGGCGGTGAACTCGATCAACTGGGCGCGGATCATGGCCCAGATCGTCTATTACTTCCATGCATCCCTGCAGTTGGGCGGCCCGGCGCGTTCGGTGTCGTTCTCGGTGCCGACCGGCAACTTCGGCGACATCTTCGCCGGCTACCTGGCACGCAACATGGGCCTGCCGATCAACCAGTTGATCGTCGCCACCAACCGCAACGACATCCTGCACCGCTTCATGAGCGGCAACAGGTACGTCAAGGAAACCCTGCACGCAACCCTGTCGCCGTCCATGGACATCATGGTCTCGTCGAACTTCGAACGCCTGCTGTTCGACATGCACGGTCGCAACGGTGCGGCGATTGCCGGCCTGATGGACACCTTCAAGAGCGGTGGCGGTTTCAGCGTCGATGAAGAGCGCTGGACCGAAACCCGCAAGCTGTTCGATTCCCTGGCCGTGGACGATGCGCAGACCTGCGAGACCATCGCCGAAGTCTACGCACAGACCGGCGAACTGCTTGACCCGCACACCGCTATCGGTGTGAAGGCCGCCCGCGAATGCCGTCGTAGCCTGGATATCCCGATGGTGATCCTGGGCACCGCCCACCCGGTAAAATTCCCGGAAGCGGTGGAGAAAGCGGGCGTTGGCAAGGCGCTGGAACTGCCGGTGCACTTGGCTGACCTGTTTGAGCGTGAAGAGCGTTGCACGGTGTTGGCCAACGACCTGAAGGCTGTGCAGGCGTTTGTCAGTCAGCATGGCAACCGGGGCAAGCCGTTGTAAGGCAAGCCGCGTACACAAAAACGCCGCTTTCCCATCCTTGGGTCAGCGGCGTTTTTTGTTTGTGGCAGGCCCTGTGCAAGCTGATTTACAAAAAAAACTTAATGGCCATTCCGGTGATTGAAGCAATCGTTGCAACAACGGCCATTGCGACACCCATGGGGTACCAGAAGTTTTCACGGGTTATCTTGTGAGCTTCTGCATTGAGTTTGCGTTGCTCGGCATAAATGCGTGAGATGTCAGCGTGAATCTTCTCTAGCACAGCCTGTTCTTTGTCGTGTTCCAGCATTTTATTCATCCTTCGCAATAAGGGCCTTTTGACATGCGCTTTATTCCGCGTAGCAGCGTCACCAGCGCTCACCGAGTATAGGATTCACCCCCGGTCTCAGCCGCCAGCAACCCCCAAAACAACCACCCAATGCGTTAGCAGTTATGTGCAGCCGTTTTTTGCCTGTCATGTTGCAAGCGCATGCTGGAATCCGTCACTCCCTGACGGCCCCATAAAGACGATAAAGCGAACTTTCCTACGTCACAAAAGGTCACTTAGGATAGATGCAGCTCCCGTTGAACCGATTGTTTCCGAACTATTGAGTGGTGATCGAGATGGAAAGTATCAGCCTATTGCTCGAAGAAGCATTGAGCCCTTATCAGGTTACGCTGACCACCTCTGGCGCGCAGGACGAGTGCCTGGTGACGGTGAAGTACCCTGCTGGCGCTATCGTGGTCGAGCGTGAAGTCGACCGGGCGCAATTGATGGACAAGCGTGTGTTGGTGGATGTGGTGGATTGCCTGCTGCGTGATATCAAAATTGCCGAAGGGCGCCTGGAACCCTCGGTCATTGCAGCGTTGCGCAACGCTGCCCAGACCCGTAGTGCTGCTGTTGCATGAAGAATTGTTTATTAACGGAAACTTCCTACAGCATGGCCGGTCAGATTTTGTAACAGCAAGAGCAAACATTGTGCTCCGGTGTTTGTGCCTTGCTGTACTGGTCTCTATTTGTAGGCCACGTTTAACCCCGAGTTGTCTCCCCACTGCTCGGGGTTTCTTTTTGCCTACGATTTGTCACGGCTCAGGCACGTCCTGGAAGAAGCTCGGGTTGTCCTGCAGGTATTGCTCACGCATCTGAGGGTCCAGCCATGCGGCGTAGGACTGCTGTACCTGCTCCATTGGGATCTCGCGCAGCACCTGGTTGATCCGCTCGATCGCCACGCGCCCTTGAGGCGTGTCCGAGCAGCCGATACGGGTGCGTTGGTAGGGCAATGAACCTTTGATGGGGTAGAAACTCAGGTCGTCGGCGCCAATGCCTTGCTGCATCGCGTGGTAGCGCACCTCTGGCCAATAGCCCAACACCGCCTCTAGTCGTCCTCTCCGCTGCATCTGCAAAAGGCTACCCAAGGCGTCGTTGCCGTAATGAAGAGCCAGTTTATGCGCCCCAGCATGCCTGAGTCGTTCATCGATGACTGGCCCGTAGCTGCGTTCCGCGATGGCACCCATGCGTGTTTTATGTGCTTCGAGGAAGGCTTGCAGGTCGAATTGGCCTTCGACGATAAACGGCGCCATAGCCTCAAGCTGAGCGCGTCGGATTGTGACCCCGTTACTCACGACGACAAAAGCCTGGTTGGAAAACACAATGTATTTCGCCCGTTCCGCTGTCCACAGCAGTGACGGATCACAGGTGAACGAAGGTTCACGCAGCATCTGCGTGCCACGCGCGCGGTTGACGTGCAGCACTTGGTGTCGATATTCCGGTAAGTGCTCGATCAGCATCGGCAACAGTTGGTCCAGCGCGCCCTGGCCTTTGCCTGGCCCTTCAAAAATAGTCAGCGGGGGTAAATCGCGCAGCAACCAGATCAGCGTGTCCTCTGCATGCGCAGGCAGAGGCCAGCTACCGATTATTCCGGCGCTGAGGCACAGCTGGACAAGCCAGCGTTTGCACCGGTGAGTCATCAGATCGCGCCTTCCTCACGCAGACGGACGATGGCGGCGGCGTCATAACCCAGCCCATTGAGCACCACGCTGTTGTGCTCGCCCAACTGCGGACCGACCCACTCGCAGCTGCCCGGGGTGTCCGACAGCTTGGGCACAATGCCTGGCATCTTGAAGTCCTTGCCATCGGGAAGCTGGGCCTTGAGGAACATCTCGCGGGCGAGAAATTGCGGATCGCCCAGCATGTCCTCGGCACTGTAGATGCGGCTGGCCGGCACCTCGGCCTTGTTCAAGGCCTCGACTACCTGGTCCAGTGGCAGTGAGTTCACCCAGCGGTCAATCACCCCGTACAGCTCGTCACGACGGCTATCGCGCCCGTCATTGCTGGCAAGGACAGGATCGTCAGCCAGGTCTTCACGACCTATGGCCACCATGAAACGCTTGAAGATCGCATCGCCATTGGCACCAATCTGTACGTGCTTGCCATCAAGGCTGGTGTGGATCGACGACGGCGTAATGCCGGGCATGATGTTGCCGGTGCGCTCGCGAATAAAACCGAACACGTCGAACTCCGGGATCATGCTTTCCATCATGGCGAAGATCGCTTCATACAACGCCACATCCACTACCTGGCCCAGACCACCGTTGACCTCGCGATGACGCAGCGCCATCAATGCGCCAATCACTGCCCACAAGGCGGCAATGGAGTCACCGATGGAAATCCCGGTGCGCACCGGCGGGCGATCCTCGAAGCCGGTGATGTAGCGCAGGCCGCCCATGGATTCGCCTACCGCGCCAAATCCTGGTTGGTCCTTCATCGGCCCGGTCTGGCCAAAGCCCGAGAGACGCACCATCACCAGCTTGGGGTTGAGCGCGTGCAGGGTTTCCCAGCTTAAACCGAGTTTCTCGAGCACGCCGGGGCGGAAGTTTTCGATCAATATGTCGGCGTCTGCCAGCAACTGTTTGAGAATTGCCAGGCCGTTCGGGTGCTTGAGGTTCAGTGTCAGCGACTGCTTGTTGCGCGCTTGCACGAACCACCACAGTGACGTGCCTTCATACAGCTTGCGCCATTTACGCAACGGGTCGCCGCCGTCGGGGGATTCGACCTTGATCACCTCGGCGCCGAACTCGGCGCAGATACGCGAGGCGAACGGTCCGGCGATCAGGGTGCCGAGTTCGATGACTTTCAGGCCGGCAAGCGGTTTGGCATTAAACGACATGAGGATCCTTGTCTGCGCAGGGCGGTGGTGTGAAGCCTTTTAACATAGGCGAGTGGCCCAGTGATAAGGATGATGCAGAGCAGGATTCGTTGAATGACCTCGCCATCGGTTAGACTGGCCGCCTTTCCCTGTCTCTAGAAGTCCGTTCATGGCCCAGCCGTCCACGACCTACAAATTCGAACTCAACCTCACCGACCTCGATCGTTCGGTGTATGAGAGCGTCAAACAGACCATCGCCCGCCACCCTTCGGAAACCGAAGAGCGCATGACCGTGCGTCTGCTGGCCTACGCCCTCTGGTACAACGAGCAGTTGTCGTTCGGGCGTGGCCTGTCAGATGTAGACGAGCCAGCCCTGTGGGAAAAAAGCCTGGATGATCGGGTATTGCATTGGATCGAAGTCGGCCAGCCCGATGCCGACCGTCTGACCTGGTGCTCGCGCCGTACCGAACGCACCAGCCTGCTGGCCTACGGCAGCCTGCGCGTATGGGAAGGCAAGGTGGTGCCGGTGGCAACCAACCTGAAAAACGTGCACATCGCTGCCGTGCCTCAGGAAGTCCTTGAGACCCTGGCCAAGGACATGCCCCGCGTGATCAAGTGGGACGTGATGATCAGTGAAGGCACGATTTTCGTCACCGATGACCGTGGCCAGCATGAAGTTCAGTTGCAATGGCTGGTCGGCGAACGCGGTTGACCCCTGTAGGAGCGAGCTTGCTCGCGAAAAACCTGAGGGCGCCGCGTTAAGCCAGGCAACCCGTGTCATCGTTAACGATTTTCGCGAGCAAGCTCGCTCCTACAGTTGCATTGAAGAGAATTCACCTGCGTCCCATGCGTATCGATCCCCGCCCGTTGCCCGCCGTTCTGCCGTTCCTCGGTGAATTGCCACCGCTGTTAACTCGTCTCTACGCCGCTCGCGGGGTGCAGTCGCAAGCCGAGTTGGATAAAAGCCTGGCGAGGTTGATCCCCTATCAGCAGCTCAAGGGCATCGACGCGGCGGTGGACCTGCTGGTGACGGCCCTGGAGCAGCGCCAGCGCATCCTGATCGTGGGTGACTTTGATGCCGATGGCGCCACCGCCAGCACTGTGGGCACTCTGGGGCTGCGTTTGCTCGGTGCGGCCCATGTCGACTACCTGGTGCCCAACCGTTTCGAATACGGCTATGGTCTGACCCCGGAAATCGTCGCTGTGGCCCTGCAGCGCAAGCCGCAGTTGCTGATCACCGTGGATAACGGCATCTCCAGCGTAGAGGGGGTGGCGGCGGCGAAAGCGGCGGGGCTGCAGGTATTGGTCACCGATCACCACTTGCCGGGCGATGAATTGCCGGCGGCGGATGCCATCGTCAATCCGAACCAGCCAGGCTGCGAGTTCCCGAGTAAGGCCTTGGCCGGTGTAGGTGTGATCTTCTACGTGCTCATGGCCCTGCGTGCACGCCTGCGCAGCCTGGGCTGGTACGAGAGCAAGCCACAGCCGAACATTGGCGAGCTGCTGGATCTAGTCGCGTTGGGCAGCGTCGCCGACGTGGTGCCGCTGGATGCCAACAATCGCATCCTGGTGCATCAAGGTCTGGAGCGTATTCGAGCCGGTCGTGCGCGGCCTGGGATCAAGGCGATCCTCGAAGTGGCCAAGCGTGATGCGGCGCGCATCACCTCAACCGACCTGGGCTTTATCCTCGGCCCACGGCTCAATGCCGCTGGTCGCCTGGACGACATGAGCCTGGGCATCGAATGCCTGCTCACCACCGACTTCGCCGCGGCGCGGGAAATGGCTGCGCAACTGGATGGCATGAACCAGGATCGCAAATCCATCGAGCAAGGCATGCAGCGCGAGGCCCTCGCCCAGCTCAAGGATTTGCCGGTGGAGTCGATGCCCTACGGGTTATGCCTGTTCGATCCGGAATGGCACCAAGGCGTGATCGGCATCCTGGCGTCACGCATGAAAGAGCGTTACTTCCGCCCGACCATCGCCTTCGCCGACGCCGGTGATGGCCTGCTAAAGGGCTCAGGGCGCTCCGTGCAGGGTTTTCACATCCGTGATGCCCTGGCGGTAGTCGCGAGCCAGCATCCCAACCTGATCGCCAAGTACGGCGGCCACGCCATGGCGGCGGGGCTGACACTGCCCGAGGAAAACTTCCCACTGTTCGCTGAAGCCTTCGATGCCGAAGTGCGTCGGCAACTGCGCGAAGAAGACCTGACCGGGCGCTTGTTGTCCGATGGCACCCTGGCGGTGGAAGAGTTTCATCTGGAATTGGCCCGCGCGCTGCGTCACGCCGGTCCGTGGGGGCAGCACTTTCCTGAGCCGGTGTTTCACGGTGTGTTCCAGTTGGTGGAGCAGCGCGTGGTGGGTGAGCGGCACCTGAAGGTGGTGCTCAAGACCGAATGCGGGTCAGTGAAGCTCGATGGCATCGCGTTTGGCGTTGACCGTGAGGTCTGGCCGAACCCGACGGTGAAGTGGGTGGAGCTGGCCTACAAGCTGGATGTGAACGAGTTTCGCGGGAATGAGACGGTACAGCTGATGATTGCCCATATCGAACCACGCTGATTATTTGACGACAACGCAAACTAAATGTGGGAGCGGGCTTGCTCGCGAAAGCGGTGGATCAGTCACAGCAGCATTGACTGACACTCCGTATTCGCGAGCAAGCCCGCTCCCACATTTTTCATCCGAGGTCAGCCGGGGAATTACTCGGCTTTGTCCTTGGCCTGGTGCTTCACGATGATATCCACCAACCGCTGAGCCAGCGCTGGGTAGTTCTCATCGAAGTGATGCCCACCTGGCAACTTCACAGCCTCACCTACGGCAGTCTTGTCCGTGCAGCCGCTCTCGTCGACTTCTTCCGCGCCGTAGATGCACACGACCTTGTCCGCTGGCAGCTTGGCCATTTCCGGGCCGGTGGCGGCTTCTTTACCGGCGTTGCCGAGCCAACCTTCCACTTCGATTTCAAAGCTGCCGGTACGTGCGAACGCCAGCAGGATGATCGCGTCCACACGCTGCTGCTCGTTCTCTGGCAGGCGGTTGTAGATGGCGGGCAGTACGTCGGCACCGAACGAGTAGCCGGTCAGTACGAAGCGCTTGGTGCCCCATTTTTGCCGGTAGTGTTGCATCAGTTCGGTGAGGTCTTTGGCGCTTTGCTCCGGGGTCTTGTGCTGCCAGTAGTAACGCAGGGTGTCGATGCCCACGACCGGGTAGCCGATCTTGGCCATTTCGCCAGCCACGTCGCGGTCCAGGTCACGCCAGCCGCCGTCACCGGAGAGGAACAGGGTCACAGTGTCCTTGGCTTGGCCCGCCGGTACTTCGACTACTGGAATGGCCAGGCCGCCGTTGTCCGAGCCCACCAGTTGCTTGCGCAACTCGTTGTTCAGAACTTGCGGGTAGTGAATGTCGTAGTCACTGATGCTGGTGGTGGCGCGTGGTGTGTCACGTACGAAACTGGCGCTTTCATCGTCAGGGTTATCGTTCCAGGCGACCAACCAGCTACCGTGGGCGGAGGTTTTCGGCAGTGGGTCCTTGCAGCCTTCCTGTACCAGCGCGAAACCGACGGAGATGGCGTTGGCCTTGTCGTCGGTCTGGGTGGCCAACCAGCGCCAGGCGAGGGCTGCGCCAGGGCCGATGCCGCTGACCAGCGTTGCCGGGCCTTTGAGTTGGGCCAGCGCATTTTGCAATGCTTGTTCTTGCAGCTTGCAGTCATCTTTAGGCAGGACTACCTGAACAATCTGCGCAGTACCGCCTTGGCTGAGGGCGATCAATTGGCTGTCGGTCAGGGTTTCATCGGCCATCACGGCCACGGCTACGCGGGCTTTCGGTGTGCTGGACGGGGTTACACGGGTCATCACCGAGCCATCGGCCTGGGGCAGTTGCTCCAGGGTCGGCTGCGGGGCAGGGCGGTTCCAGTACCAAAAGCCAGCGCCTGCGATCAGGGCGAGCAGCACTACTAAGGCCAATACATACCGCCAGGAGCGTCGAATCATCAGCGTTTCACCAATCCAGTCAAGCCGCCCGCAATCAGGGCGGCGGTATCGGCCAGTGCCACCAGCGGATCAAGTCCTGCGGGCACGGCCATGTAACGGGGTTCCCAATCAGGCTGGAACTTGTCTTTGAAGCGGCGCAAACCTTGGAAGTTATACAGTTGTTCACCACGACGGAACACCATTGAGCCCAAGCGCTGGGTCAGCGGAGCGCCGCGTCGTGGTTGCAAGCCCGACAACGGCACCATGCCGAGGCTGAAGCGGGCGTAACCGTGACTCTTATAATGTTGAATCAGGCCGACCATCATGAATTCCATGGTCAGCTTGGGCGCGTCCGGGTGCGCGCGCATCAGGTCGAGGCTGGCCAGGTCGTGGTTGTAAGTCTCGAGCAGGTTGGCGAAGGCCACCGGGCGCCCTTCGAAGCGAATGATCGCCATGCGAAAGTGCTTGAGGTAGTCGTCGCTGAAGCGTCCCAGGGAAAAGCCTTTTTCTCGCACGTTCTTGCCGGTCAGCCAGGCGTCGGAGATGACTTTGAGTTCCTCCATCGGTGCCATGCCCGGTTCGTGGATCTCCAGGGACAGGCCGTCCCGGGTGCCCCGGTTCCAGGTGTAGCGCAAATCCTTCATCTCTTTGCCCTTGGCTTCCAGGTCAAAGCGTTTCAGGTCGACGCGGGCCTCTTCGCCCAGCTTGATCGCAGTCAGGCCGATGTCCATGTAGTACGGCAGGTTCTCCGCCCGCACCTGGTAGAACACCGGGCGCGCGTGGTGAATGTCGCACAGGTCGCGGAACTGCCAGATCATTTCGGCGCGCGGCTGGGTCGGGCCGATCGGGTCATACAAGGCCACCAGGCTGCGTCCACGACGGGCGTACATCAGGAAGGCTTCATCGTTGGGGTGGAACAGCAACGCCTTGTCACCGGTCAGCGCCAGGCCGCCGTCGGGCTGCGACGAGGCCATCAGGATCTTGGTGGCACGTTCCAGTTCATCCGGGGTGGGCAGGTGGATCACCGGGCGCGCGGTGCGCAGTAGCCAGGTCAGCGACACGATCACCAGCAGTACGGCGGCACCCAGCAGCGAGCGCAGGCCACGCGGGGCGTTGGCGTCGAGCGTGAACTGCCACCACAGTTGATGGCTATACGGTACGTCCTGGTAGGCAAACAGCAGCAGCCAGATCGAAGCCCCCAGCACGCAGACGCTGGCCACTAGATACAGCGGCGAGAACGGCAACTCGGTCAGGCGGCTGGCGCGGTAGAACGAGCGGCGGAAGATCGCCAACAGCACGGCGGTCATGGTCATCAGACTGGCTTCTTCCCAGTCGAAACCCTTGAGCAGCGAGAGCAGGGCGCCCGTCAACAGCAGCACCATGGTCAGCATCCAGGCCGCCGACAGGCGTCGACGCAAACCTTGGGCGAGCAACAGGCACAACACGCCGATGAGGCTGGCGCCAAAGTGCGAGGCGTCAATCAGGCGGTGGGGAATCAGGAAGCCGATGTTTTCCAGGCGTGAGTCGATTTCCGGCGTCGCGCCGGAAAACAGCAAGACCACGCCGGACAAAAAAACCAGTACGGCCAGTACCGGTGCCGCCAGGCCCGAAGCCACTCGCAGGCTCTGCTGGGTCTGGAACAGACGCTGGGCTTCATTGACCAACAGGAATACGCAGGCGATCAACAGTGGCAGCACCACGTAGATCATGCGGTACAGCAGCAGGGCAGCGGCCAAGGGCGCGGCACCGAGTTTGTCGGCGAAAGCTGCGAGCAGGATCGCTTCGAACACGCCCACACCGCCCGGTACATGGCTGAGCACGCCAGCGGCCAGGGCCAGCAGGTACACCAGCAAGAACGGGCCGAACGGCGGTGCTTCCGGCAGCAGCATATAAAGGACGGTAGCGGCAGCGGCCACGTCCAGTGCGGTGATGATCAGCTGCAGGAAAGTCAGGCGACGCCCGGGCAGGCGCAAGGTACGGCGCCCAGCCTTGACCAGCAGGTTGTCCGGGTAAGGTTGTTCCGGCAGGCGACGGCGATAAATGCCGATGCACAATACGGCCGACAACAGCAGGACTGCGCCGGCGATGCCGCCAAGCACCGCTTGTGGTAAATGCAGGTAGGTCGAGGCGGCTGGGAGGTTGCTCAATGTCGCCAATGCGGCCAGTGGGGGCAGGGCAGTGCCCAAGGCCAGGCTGGCGAACACGGTCATGTGGGCAACTTCCGAGGCCCCGATACCATGGCGTGCATATAAACGGTAACGCACCGAACCGCCCGAAAGCATCGACAGGCCAATGGCATTGCCGATGGCAAAGGCGGTGAAGCCACCGAGGGCCAAGGTCTTGGCAGGCAGTTTTACCCCGGCGTAGCGGGCGCCGGAAAATTCATAGCCCAATAGAATGATGAAACCCGCGACGGCGGCGGCAAATGCACCGAGCAACGCTGGCTTGGGCACTTCCAGAATCGAGTCATGGAGCGCGTAGAGGTCCAGTTCCAGCAGCAGGTGTCGGCAGGCGATCAGGGCGATTGCAAACAGCAGCAGGGTAACGGCCAGCCCGATGGGTTGCCGGTATTTGCTCAACAGATCCAGCCAACGCAAACGAGTGGGAGTGATCGGTTGTTCTGCTGTGACGGTGTCTTGTGTTTCAGACGAGTTGGCGCGCATCAATCACCTCGTGGATTGTGCGCGACAGGATGGAGGTATCCAGCCAAGTTACCAATCCCTATGGACAAAATAATTACAAATATTAACGCGTATCACCCGGTGGGGCGACTGCGGCCATTGGTCGTAGAGGGTAGCGCTTGAGCATTGAGCATAGCTTGCAAAGACATGGACTCAACAAACCGTGTAGGGTTTCATGAAATATGCCATGCCATTGTTTCAGAAGAACTTTTTCACCGGATACAAAAAAGGCCACTCTTTCGAGTAGCCTTTTTTGATGTTTGGTTGCGGGAGCCGGATTTGAACCGACGACCTTCGGGTTATGAGCCCGACGAGCTACCAGACTGCTCCATCCCGCGTCTGTGGGCGGCATTCTACAGCCCAACGGCGAGGTGTCAACCGTTAATGGGGCGATGGGTCAAATAAGTGTGAAATAGTTGCCGTGTACTCGCGATGCGCGGTAAGTCCGTGATGGTGAAGGGCTTTTTTGTCTTACAATTTTTATACAAGGCTAAAACAGGCGCGCACAAAAAAGGCCACTCTTTCGAGTAGCCTTTTTTGATGTTTGGTTGCGGGAGCCGGATTTGAACCGACGACCTTCGGGTTATGAGCCCGACGAGCTACCAGACTGCTCCATCCCGCGTCTGTGTGTCGGCATTCTACAGAGGAACGCGAGTGTGTCAACCTGTGAATCGAAGAAAAGCGCTTGTGGTTCAAATGGTTAGCTCTCCAAGAAGATGCTTTTGACCCCTCGGGGCCAGTCTGGCCGAGGGTTTCAGCTCTATCGGGATGCCAGATTCGATTGAAAAAATAAATTCACCTGGGAATCTTCCTACCGCTCAAAAGGAAGATTCAAACTACTGGTGCTATATACAGGGGTGAGTGCGATACTGGTCATCCGTTGAATCAACCCTCTGTTTATATGACGCAACGCAAAATCATCCACGTCGACTGTGATTGCTTCTACGCCGCCATCGAGATGCGCGATGACCCGAGCCTGGCGCAAAAGCCGCTGGCCGTAGGGGGCTCGGCTGATCGGCGCGGGGTGATCGCGACCTGCAATTACGAAGCGCGCGCCTATGGCGTGCGTTCGGCCATGTCGTCACGGCACGCTCTGAAGCTGTGTCCGGACCTGACCATCGTCAAGCCGCGCATGGAGGCTTATAAAGAAGCATCGAAGGAAATCCAGACGATCTTTCGCGACTACACCGACTTGATCGAGCCGTTGTCGCTGGATGAAGCCTATCTGGATGTGTCCGACAGCCCGCACTTTGGTGGCAGCGCCACACGTATCGCACAGGACATTCGCCGCCGCGTGTCCAACCAGTTGCATATCACGGTGTCTGCCGGCGTCGCGCCGAACAAGTTCCTGGCCAAGATCGCCAGCGACTGGAAAAAGCCCAATGGCCTGTTTGTGATCACCCCCGATCAGGTCGAAGATTTTGTCTCGCAGTTGCGGGTGAGCAAGCTTCACGGGGTGGGCAAGGTCACCGCCGATAAGCTGGCGCGCCTGGGTATTGAAGACTGTTTGCAACTGCGTGAGTGGGACAAGCTGGCGCTGGTGCGTGAGTTCGGCAGTTTCGGCGAGCGGTTGTGGAGCCTGGCGCGTGGCATTGACGACCGTGCGGTACAGAACGATAGCCGCCGGCAGTCGATCAGTGTGGAAAATACCTATGACGTGGACTTGCCGGACCTTTCAAGCTGCCTGGCGAAGCTCCCCGAATTGATGGAAACCCTGGCCGGGCGCATGGCACGCATCGACAGCAGTTACCGTGCGGGTAAGCCGTTCGTTAAGGTGAAGTTCCATGATTTTACCCAGACGACTTTAGAGCAGGCCGGGGCAGGGCGGGATCTGGAGAGTTATCAACAGCTGCTGACGCAGGCGTTCAATAGGGGCGGTAAGCCGGTAAGGTTGTTGGGGATTGGGGTGAGGTTGCTCGATCTCAGTACCGGCAATGAACAGCTGGAGTTCTCTTGGTAGAAACCGGGAACCCAATGTGGGAGCGGGCTTGCTCGCGAAAGCGGAGTGTCAGTCACTAATTTCGTTACTGAACCACCGCATTCGCGAGCAAGCCCGCTCCCACACAAACCCACTCCCACATTTAGATCTACACCAGGCTTGAAGTCCTAGCGAGCGCTAGGGTCCGCCACCAACCGTCCGGCATCCTTGGTCAGCGCCTGCAAAAATTCCTGCTGCAACTCGGGATCATTGCGGGTCAGTTCGATCAGGCTCTGTTCCAGCTCACTGGCTTCTTCTTCCAGGCCCAGTTCAGACAGGCGTTTGACCCGGTGCACCCACTGGTTCACCTCGTCATCTTCCAAATCGTCATAGATCAGGCCGTGGGCTTCCAGCAACTTGCCGCGCAAGGTGCTGCTGATGGCCAGGGTCGAGTCCGAATGCACGTCGTCCTGGCCATCTTCCACACTGATCTTCAAGGTCGTGACACGGTTCAAGTCGTGCTCGGAAAACGGGCTGTCCAACAGGTTCAGGCGCAGCACGCCGTTGCGGTCGGTGGTCAGGTCAAAGACTTGTTTGCCGGCGGTGACCTGTACCGGGCGCTCGCTCCAGGGCAGGCTCGAATACTCCACACGCTTGTCGCGCTGGACTTCATCGATACCCGCCAGGTTCTGTTGCGCACGGCCGTGGGACTGCACATTCATGAACGGGTTGAGGCCGTCCACGCCATAGGTTAGCCAGTCGTGAGTCATGCTGGTAGGCAGGTGGCCGAGGGCGAAGATATTCGCCACGTTGGCGCCTGCGCCCGCCACCAGGGCTACCGCACCCAAAGGCATCTCGTAGAGTTTGCGCCAGGGTTGGTAGGGGGTGTAGCGGTCGTAACGACGGGTAACTTCGAATTCGGTGACCTCGAAGGTCTTTTGCTCATGAATGCGAACCCGGCGTTGCGGCAGTTCCAGCACTTTGGGTTCGCCTACGTCGATCTGCAGGCTGTGGTCGAGCAACTTTCGCTCGACCCGCTCCTCGTGCTCACTGCGTTGCGACATCTGGTTGGCGCAGCCGCTGACCAGCAGGGCGCCGCACAAGGCGGCGCCCCCCAGGGCTCTGGTGTTTCGCTTGAACATGACTTCTCTTGATCTGGTTTTCAGCGACGAATACGCGCCTGAAGGAAAGACAGCACGTCAGCCACCGGCAACGGTTGGGCTTCGGCTTCGGTCCGGCTCTTGTATTCCAGATTGCCATCGGCCAGGCCACGGTCACTGACCACGATACGGTGAGGGATGCCAATCAGTTCCATGTCGGCGAACTTGATGCCAGGGCTGGTTTTCTTGTCCCGGTCATCCAGCAGCACTTCAAAACCGGCAGCCGTGAGTTCGGCATACAGTTTGTCGGTGGCTTCGCGTACTTGCTCGGTTTCATAACGCAGCGGTACCAGGGCGATCTGGAACGGCGCCAGGGTGTCGCTCCAGATGATGCCTTTTTCGTCGTTGTTCTGCTCGATGGCAGCGGCAACTACGCGGGAAACACCAATGCCGTAGCAGCCCATGTCCAGGGTGATCGGTTTACCGTTTTCGCCCAGCACTTCGCACTTCATCGCCTTGCTGTACTTATTGCCCAGCTGGAAGATATGCCCGACTTCAATGCCACGCTTGATTTCCAGCGTGCCCTTGCCATCTGGGCTCGGGTCACCGGCGACCACGTTACGCAGGTCGGCCACAGTTGGAACCGGCAGGTCGCGCTCCCAGTTCACGCCGAAGTAGTGCTTGTCGTCGATGTTCGCACCGATACCGAAGTCGCTCATCAGCTCGACCGAACGGTCGATGATGATCGGCAGCGGCAGGTTCAATGGGCCGAGGGAGCCGGCGCCAGCGCCAATGGCGTCGCGCAGTTCGGCATCGGTGGCCATGACCAGCGGGCTGGCCACGCCAGGTTGCTGGGCAGCCTTGATTTCGTTGAGTTCGTGGTCGCCACGGATCACCAGGGCGATCAGCTTGCCTTCTTCCTCGGCACGAACGATCAGGGTCTTGATGGTCTTTTCAATCGGCAGATTGAATTTCTCCACCAGGGCCGCGATGGTCTTGGTTTCCGGGGTGTCTACCAGGCGCAGTTCTTCGGCCGGTGCAGGGCGGGAGGTTTCCCGTGGCACGGCTTCGGCTTTCTCGATGTTCGCTGCGTAGTCGGAACCGTTGCTGAACACGATATCGTCTTCGCCGGACTCGGCCAGTACGTGGAACTCGTGGGAGCCGGCACCGCCGATGGAGCCGTTGTCCGCTTCAACCGGACGGAATTTGAGGCCCAGGCGGGTGAACACGTTGCAGTAGGCCTGGTGCATACGGTCGTAGGTGACCTGCAGGGACGCCTGGTCAGCGTGGAACGAATAGGCGTCCTTCATGATGAATTCGCGGCCGCGCATCAAACCGAAGCGTGGGCGGATTTCGTCACGGAATTTGGTCTGGATCTGATACAGGTTCAGCGGCAGCTGTTTGTAGCTGCTCAGCTCGTTGCGCATCAGGTCGGTGATCACTTCTTCGTGGGTCGGGCCGGCGCAGAAGTCGCGGCCGTGACGATCCTTGAAGCGCAGCAACTCAGGGCCGTACTCTTCCCAACGTCCGGATTCCTGCCACAGTTCAGCCGGCTGGGTGCTCGGCATCAACACTTCCAGAGAGCCGGCGGCGTTCATTTCTTCGCGAACGATGGCTTCGACCTTGCGCATCACCTTCAAGCCCATGGGCAGCCAGGTGTACAGGCCGGAGGCCAGTTTGCGGATCATGCCGGCGCGCAGCATCAGCTGATGGCTGATCACAACCGCGTCGGAAGGCGTTTCTTTCTGTGTGGCGAGCAAATATTGACTGGTACGCATGGTAGGCCGTTGTCGGTTGCTTGGACTTGAAATGACTTGGGATTGTACGGGCGCAAGCTGCCGCCGTACAGGCATCAGAATACAGGGCTGTCTGTAGTGAGGGAGCTTGATCCCGTTCGACAGCGCAGCTGGAGCCGGCTTTCGGGGCTGCTTCGCATCCCAGCGGGAGCAAGCTCCCTCACTACAAAAGCATAGGTGTCAGTCTTCTACCGGCGGATTCAGCCTGGCCCGGCGATTTTCCTGAAACCAATGCAACGCAATCAGAAACAGCGTCGGCACGCCCAGCAGGCAAGTGATCAGGAAGAAGTTGTGGTAACCGAACTTCTCGACCATTACCCCCGAATACCCGCCGATCAGGCGCGGTAGCAACAGCATGATCGAGCTGAGCAACGCATATTGGGTGGCGGAAAACTTGAGGTTGGTCAGGCTCGACAAGTAGGCCACGAACGCCGACGTGGCCAGGCCCGAGCTGAAGTTGTCCAGCGAGATCGTGAAGATCAGCATCTGCAGATCCGGGCCCATATCGGCGAGCATCACGAACAACAGGTTGGTGCCCGCCGACGCTACGCCACCGATGAACAGGATCGGCAGGATGCCGAACCGCACAATCAGCAGGCCGCCCATGCCGGCACCGAGCAGGGTCATGATCAGGCCGAAGATCTTGCTGACCCCGGCGATCTGGTCCTTGGTGAAGCCCTGGTCGATATAGAACACGTTGGCCATCACGCCCATCACCGTGTCGGACATGCGATAGGTAGCAATCAGCCCGAGCAACAGCAACGCCTGCCAGCGGTAGCGCAGGATAAAGTCATTGACCGGCGTGAGCACCGGCGCCAGGCCGCGGCGGCCCATGGCCGACAGGCACAGCGCGGTCAGCGTGATATAGAGGATGGCCCGCAGGAACGCGCGGTCGTCCATCAGCAAGTCCCACAGGCTCATGCCGTGGAACAGGACGCTCTCAAAATCAGTATTGAAAAGCTGGGTGAACATGGCCGGAACCGACACCAACAACACGATCAGCACAAACACTGACACCAGCTGATGCGCAAAACTGTAACGACCGGCCTGCAATTGCGTGCGCAGTGGTACATCGGGTTCGCGCATGAACAGGGTGGTCAGCAAAGCTGGAATCATCAGCACGCCGAACAGCACGTAGGTGCCGAGCCACGCCGAATGCTGATAGTTGAAACCGGTGGAGCCGAAGCCCTCGGCAAAGAACAATGCACCTGCTGTAGCGAGCAGCGCAGCAATGCGGTAACCCGACATATAGCTGGCAGCCAGCGCGGCCTGGCGGCTGTCGTCGGCAATTTCCAGGCGATAGGCATCGACCGCGATGTCTTGGGTCGCGGACGCGAATGCAACGATAACGGCAATGGCGATCAGCCAGGACAGGTGTTTTTGCGGGTCGCAGAACCCCATGCCGATCAATCCGAGGATCACCAACGATTGGGCAAGCACTAGCCAGGAACGACGGCGCCCGAGTTTGCCGAGCAGTGGCAGGCGCCATTGGTCGAGCAGCGGCGACCAGACCCACTTGAAGGCATACGCCAAGCCGATCAGGCTCGCATAGCCGATGGTCTCGCGGGCCACACCGGCCTCACGCAACCACACCGAAAGCGTCGAGAACACCAACATGTAAGGCAAGCCGGCGGCAAAGCCGAGCAACAACAGGACCAACGTCGAGGGGCTGGCATAGGCGGCGAGCGCGGCGCGCCAGGTTTTACGGGGCATGGGCTGGAGTCTGCCTCAGATTTGCGGAAACAAAGCGCGCACTCTAACCGCTGTGCTCTACCGGGCGCCAGCCATGGCGCTGAATATCCACGCGATTGTTGCGGACAGTGATGCCCTCGTCCCGCAGGCGTGCACGTTGCTCATCCCCCGAAGCACTGCCCACCGGCAGACTTATCCGACCACCGGCACCTAGCACGCGGTGCCAAGGCAGTTTGGTGTCCTCCGGCAACTGGCTCAGGGTGCGCCCCACCCAGCGCGCCGCACGCCCAAGCCCGGCCAGGTGAGCCAGCTCACCGTAGCTCACCACACAACCTGCGGGCACTTGCGCCAGGGTCAGGTACAACGCGGTTCTGCGCATTTCGGCGGGGCTTTGCGGGGTTTCGGCGGGTTGATTCACTGTGGAGATATCCGTTGAGATCGTCGGTCTTCTGTAAGAAACGTCTGTAAACATGGTGGTGAGCATTGAACTCACCTCCAATCCTTGAGTCAGTCCTTGCTAAGACGTTATCTAACACGATAATGCCCGTTTTTTCGCCAAGCCCGAGCCCCTAATCTGCTTATGTTGTCCAGAACCCTGCTGTGCCTTGCTGTTTTCAGCGCCTCTACGCCCTTGCTGGCCGACACCGTCTGGTTGAAGAACGGTGACCGTCTGACCGGCAAGATCAAAGTCTTTGACGGCGGCAAGTTGCTGATCCAGACCGATTACGCGGGCGCGATTCCCATCGACTGGAAACAGGTGAAGACCCTGGAAAGCGACCAGGAGCTGCTGGTCAAGCAGGACGCCTATACCGGTGAGAAGGCCAAGTCCCTGAAAGCCGCGGATGACGGCAAGGTCGTCCTCGCCAACGGCGAAGCGCCCAAGACCGTCGAGTTAGCAAGCATCCAGCAGATCATCAAGCCCAAGCCGGTGATTGAAGACCTGGTGTGGAAAGGCAATGTTGACCTGGCGCTGGATTACAAGCGCGCCGAGAAGGACACCAACGACTACGACATCGATTTCAAGACCACTGCACGGCACGGCCAGTGGCGCCATACCGGGCAAGGCGAGTACAACCGCGAGTTCCAGGATGACGTCACCACCACCGACAACTGGGCCTTGGAATACGACCTGGACCGGTTTATCACCGAGCATTGGTTCTGGCAGGGGCGTCTGACCTACAAGCGCGACAAGGTTGAAGACCTGTCTCGCCAGCGGACCGTGGGCACCGGCCCGGGCTATCAGTTCTGGGACGATGAACTGGGCGCTTTCTCCTTGGGTTCGCTGGTCAACCGCACCGACTATGAATATGCCGACGGCGGCAAAGACAACTTCTATTCGGTCGCCATGAAGTGGAACTACAACCGCTACCTGGTGGGCAAGACGGTGGAGTTCTTCACCAACGGCGAGCTGGGCCGCCCCATCGACGGGCCGGTCGATTACTCGTTGGATGCGGAAATGGGGCTGCGCTACAAGGTTACTGAGTGGGCCTCTCTTAACCTCAAGGCCGAGCGCGACATTATCAGTGGCGATTCCGAGAGCAGCCTGAGCAAGACCCGCTACACGGCAGGCTTTGGCGTGGCCTGGTAATAAGGTCGAACAAAACCCGCTTGGCAACCTCTGCCGATATTGATTACCTTGTGTTGAGATCCATTCCCATATGCTGTGGGCGGCTGAATACCCGAGGAGTCATACGTTGAGCACACAGGTTGCCAAGAACGCCCGAGAGCTGTTGCTCAAGGAATACCGTGGGGCCCTCTCCACATTGTCCAAAGCCATGCCCGGCTTTCCGTTTGGCTCGGTTGTGCCCTACTGCCTGGATGAGCAGGGTCGCCCGCTGATCCTGATCAGCCGCATTGCCCAACACACCCACAACCTGCAGAAAGACCCCAAGTGCTCGCTGCTGGTGGGTGAGCGCGAGGCAGATGACGTGCAAGCGGTCGGGCGCCTGACTTACCTGGCCGAAGCCGAAAAGCTGGAGGAGGGCGCTGCCATCGAGGCTGCCGCCGAGCGCTATTACCGCTACTTCCCCGACTCGGCCAACTACCATAAGGCCCACGATTTTGACTTCTGGGTACTCAAGCCGGTGCGTCACCGTTATATCGGCGGGTTTGGTGCGATTCACTGGGTCGACCAATTGACGCTGGCGAACCCGTTCGCCGGCAAGGCCGAGTTGAGCATGGTCGAGCACATGAACAGCGATCACACCAAGGCCATAGCCCATTACGTCGAACTCGCGGGTTTGCCCACCTCCGAGCCTGCACAGCTGGCCGGCATCGACAGTGAAGGCATGCACCTGCGTATTGGCCAATCGTTGCATTGGTTGCCTTTTGCGGAGTCCTGCAACACGCCGACACAAGTGCGTGAGGCCTTGGTTTCACTGGCCCACGCTGAGGTTTGGCCGAAAAAATCCCCTGCCAACGCTTGAATTCACGAAACGGCGACGTCATCTAAGGTGGACTGGCAAGGCATTCTTGCGTTGAGGAACCATTTGATGCGCCCTTTTTTATTGCTCTTTCTGCTGTTCCCGGTGTTGGAGCTGTTCGTATTCGTTCAAGTCAGCGGTGCGATCGGGTTTTTCCCGGCCCTGTTGCTGATCATTCTTGGCTCGATGCTTGGCGTGCTGGTGCTGCGCGTCGCCGGGCTGGCCACGGCACTGCGTGCTCGTGAAAGCCTGAACCGCGGCGAGCTGCCGGCCCAGACCATGCTCGAAGGCCTGATGATGGCCCTGGCGGGCGGCCTGCTGATCCTGCCGGGTTTCATCAGCGATGTGGTCGGCCTGGTCATGCTGCTGCCGTTCACCCGCAAGCTGCTGGCCGGCAAGATGCGCCAGCGTGCTGAAGAGGCAGCGATTCGCCAACGCGCGTTCGCCGACGACCTGCAACCGCGCGGTGGCCCGGCTCCGCGCCAACCGCTGGGGCGTGAAGGTGATGTGATCGAAGGCGAATTCGAACATCGCGACAGCAAATAACCGCTTCACGGGCACGGCACCTTTGGGTGCCGTGTTGCATTTGCCCATCGGTACACGCAAAAAAAATCCGTCGAGCCCCCTTGTAATAAGCTTATGCGCCCTTATGTAACGGTCACCGCAAGGTTTCTGGTGGCGACATCAGACAGACTTCAGCGTCTTGCTTGGCGAGGCGCGACCGGCACAGCCGGAATACAACTTGCCGGTATTGACACCGGCCGATGAAAAACACAATTAGGAGAGATCGACAATGAGCAAGCTTCGTCCTCTGCACGACCGCGTCGTAATCCGTCGCAGCGAAGAAGAAAAGAAAACCGCTGGCGGTATCGTCCTGCCAGGTTCGGCTGCTGAAAAAGCCAACCACGGTGTGATCGTCGCTGCAGGCCCAGGCAAGACTCTGGAAAACGGTGATGTACGTGCGCTGGCCGTTAAAGTCGGTGACAAGGTTGTATTCGGCCCTTACTCCGGCAGCAACACTGTGAAAGTCGACGGCGAAGACCTGCTGGTTATGGCTGAGAACGAGATTCTCGCCGTTCTGGAAGACTGATTTCCCCGCTCATTTTCCCGTTACTACAAAGTATTTAAGGAATATCGATCATGGCTGCTAAAGAAGTTAAATTCGGCGATTCCGCCCGCAAGAAAATGCTCGTTGGTGTCAACGTCCTGGCTGACGCTGTAAAAGCGACCCTGGGCCCGAAAGGCCGTAACGTGATCATCGAGAAGAGCTTCGGCGCTCCGACCATCACCAAGGACGGCGTTTCCGTAGCAAAAGAAATCGAACTGGAAGACCGTTTCGAAAACATGGGCGCGCAGCTGGTCAAAGACGTTGCCTCCCGTGCCAACGATGACGCAGGCGATGGCACCACCACCGCGACCGTTCTGGCTCAAGCCATCGTCAACGAAGGCTACAAAGCCGTCGCTGCCGGCATGAACCCAATGGACTTGAAGCGCGGCATCGACAAGGCAACCATCGCCATCGTCGCTGAGCTGAAAAACCTGTCCAAGCCATGCGCTGACACCAAGGCTATTGCTCAGGTAGGCACCATCTCCGCCAACTCCGACAGCTCCATCGGCGACATCATTGCCGAAGCCATGGAAAAAGTCGGTAAAGAAGGCGTGATCACCGTTGAAGAAGGCACTGGCCTGGAAAACGAACTGTCGGTTGTAGAAGGCATGCAGTTCGACCGTGGCTACCTGTCCCCGTACTTCGTCAACAAGCCAGAAACCATGGTTGCCGAACTGGACAGCCCGCTGATCCTGTTGGTCGACAAAAAGATCTCCAACATCCGCGAAATGCTGCCAGTACTGGAAGCCGTTGCCAAAGCTGGCCGCCCACTGCTGATCGTTTCCGAAGACGTTGAAGGCGAAGCCCTGGCGACTCTGGTTGTGAACAACATGCGTGGCATCGTCAAAGTCGCAGCCGTCAAGGCTCCTGGCTTCGGCGACCGTCGCAAGGCAATGCTGCAGGACATCGCTGTTCTGACCGGCGGTACCGTTATCTCCGAAGAGATCGGCCTGAGCCTGGAAAGCGCCACCCTGGAAAACCTGGGTAGCGCCAAGCGCGTCACCATCTCCAAAGAAAACACCATCATCGTTGACGGTGCTGGCGTTGAGCAGGACATCCAGGCTCGTATCTCCCAGATCCGTGCCCAGGTTGCCGAGACTTCGTCCGACTACGACCGTGAAAAACTGCAAGAGCGTCTGGCCAAACTGTCCGGCGGCGTTGCAGTGATCAAGGTTGGCGCTGGTTCCGAAGTTGAAATGAAAGAGAAGAAAGCCCGCGTTGAAGACGCCCTGCACGCAACCCGTGCAGCCGTTGAAGAAGGCGTGGTACCTGGCGGTGGCGTTGCGCTGATCCGTGCTCTGGAAGCCCTGACTGGCCTGAAAGGCGACAACGCCGATCAGGACGTTGGTATCGCAGTTCTGCGTCGCGCTGTTGAAGCGCCGCTGCGTCAGATCGCTGCCAACTCCGGCGACGAGCCAAGCGTTGTGGTCAACGAAGTCAAGAACGGCAAAGGTAACTACGGTTACAACGCTGCGACTGGCGTCTACGGCGACATGATCGAAATGGGCATCCTGGACCCTACCAAGGTGACTCGTTCGGCGCTGCAAGCAGCCTCCTCCATCGGTGGCTTGGTCCTGACCACCGAAGCAGCCATCGCTGACAAGCCAAAGGCTGAAGGTGCTGGCGGTGGTGGTATGCCAGACATGGGCGGTATGGGTGGCATGGGCGGCATGATGTAAGCCAGCCTTACCCCGCTCTGAAAAAGCCCCGCCTGCAGCGATGCAGGCGGGGCTTTTTTATGGTTGTAGTGAGCGGGCTTGTCCCGCGCTGGGGGGCGAAGCCGCCCTAAACCCAGCCAACTCGGTTTGCCTGAAAGAATGCAGTGATTGGATTAGGGCGGCTTCGCCCCCCAGCGCGGGACAAGCCCGCTCACTACAATCAGCGTTCGGTCAGTTGTGGGTGTGTGTCCTTGGGCGCTTTCCAACTCAACAACTGCTGCTTGAACCCGTAACTGGCAGCCTGGTAGTAGGTGATCGCCCGCTGAATCAACGGATCATCACTGCCCACCCGTAACTCCTGGCTCTCACCCAGGGCCTGGTCGTGGCGACGCAAGCCCAGGCGTGGGCTGAGAATCGCCAGATCCTTGCCGTCAAACAAACCCAGGTGCTGATAGTTGCCCACCACCACACGCGGCGGCAATGGATTGTCTTGCAGCAGGTTGCGCCCGAAGAACGTCGATTCGTAGCTCAGGTTGATCAAGCCCAGTAGCGTCGGCGCAAGGTCAATCTGGCTGGCCAACTGCGCGGTTTCCCGGGCTTCGATCAGTTTGGGCGCATAGATGAACAGCGGAATCTGGTAGTTGGTGATAGGCAGGTCTTCCTTGCCCGCGCTGCCGGCGGTGTGGTCCGCAACGAACACGAAAATAGTGTTGTCGAACCAAGGCTTCTGGCGTGCAGCGTCGAGGAATTCACCAATGGCATGGTCGGTGTACTTCACCGCTCCATCGCGACCGTTGCCGGATTTGATGTCGATGCGCCCGTCCGGATAGGTATAGGGGCGGTGGTTGGAGGTGGTCATGAGTTGCAACAAAAACGGCTGCTGCTTGGCGTAGTCGGCATCGGCCAGTTTCAGGGTTTGCCGATAGAGGTCTTCATCGGCCATGCCCCAGGCGTTTTTAAAGGAGATCTCCGATTCGGCCACGCTGCTCTGGTCGACGACTCGGTAACCGTTGCCGCTGAAGAACGCATTCATATTGTCGAAGTACCCGCGCCCACCGTAGACAAACACACTGTCGTAACCGATGGCGCTGAGTTGTTGGCCCAGGCTTGCGAAACCACTTTCACGGCCAATGCGTTTGACGATGGAGCGCCCTGGCGTTGGTGGAATCGCCAAGGTAATCGCTTCCAGCCCGCGATCTGTGCGGGTGCCGGTGGCATAAAAGTTATTGAAGTACAGGCTCTGTTTACGCAGGGTGTCCAGGTTGGGCGTGAGGTTGCGCCCGTCGCCATTACTGCCCATGTACTTGGCGCTAAAGCTCTCGATGGTGACCAGCACGATATTGGGTTTGCGCAAGGTGCCTGGGTTGTCGATGGCTCGGCGGATGTCCAATGGGTCGTTGCCGATAAAGCGGGCGTTAGGCTCGCTGAGTTCGGCACGCAGTTGCTTGGCGACCACATCGGTTGGCAGGCTTTTATAAAACTGGGTGTAGTCCAGTTCGTTGTTTCGGAACGCCGCGAAAAACTGATACGGGCCATTGCTGGCCAACTCGTTCATGTAGGCATTCCCGCCTTGGGCGCGAGGGCTCTCCTGGCTGATCAACTGCAGGCTGAGGCCGGCCAGAACCAACAGGCTCAGGGCATTCAACAGACGGCCCCGCAGGGGCGGCAGGGGGGCGTTCAATGCCGCATTGAAGGGCTTGCGCAGGGCCAGGCTCAGCACAATCGCCAGCATCGCCAGCAAACTGAGAAGCTTGCCGATCGGGTAGGACTCCAGCAGGTTGTTCAGCACTTCATCGGAGTACACCAGGTAGTCGACGGCGATAAAGTTGAAGCGCACGCCGAATTCATCCCAGAACAACCACTCGGCGACGGAGGTGAACAGCATGGCAAACAGGCTGACGGTCAGCACTGCTTGCAGGAACCAACGATGGCCGCGGCGACGCCAGAGGGCAGGCGGGCATAGCAGCAGATACAGGCCCAAGGGCAGGGCTGCATAGGCTAGAAACCCCAGGTCGTAGAGCAAGCCCACGCCAAACACCGGCAGTAAGTTACCGCCAACTTCGTCGAGGTGAGTGACAAGCAGCACGCCACGCGTGAGCAAGAAAACCACCAGCCATGCGCCAGTGACGAGCAGCAGATAACGCATAGGCGCTGTTTTGAGAAACCCCATGTCTATATTCCTTATATCGATGGGCGGCGATCTTCTGCCTGACACTGTAGTCAGTTTGTGAAGCTATAGTGAAAAACTCGTTGGTTATATGCATCAGTTGAAAAAACTAATCGGAACGGCTCGCGGACCTAGCCGCGAGGCACACTTGGCCTTAAGCTGCGCGAGCCAACACGGCCGTTACCGCGTACGGAGACACTGCCCATGCGAATTCTATTGGTTGAAGACAACCGCGATATTCTGGCCAACCTGGCCGATTACCTGGGGCTGAAAGGCTATACCGTGGACTGTGCGCAGGACGGTTTGTCGGGGCTGCACTTGGCCGCTACCGAGCATTACGACTTGATCGTGCTCGACATCATGCTGCCTGGCATCGACGGCTACACCTTATGCAAGCGCCTGCGCGAAGACGCACGCCGCGACACGCCGGTGATCATGCTCACCGCTCGCGACCAATTGGATGACCGGCTGCAGGGCTTCAAGTCCGGCGCCGATGACTATCTGCTCAAGCCCTTTGCCCTCTCGGAGTTGGCCGCACGTATCGAAGCCGTGCTGCGCCGTGCCCAGGGCGGTGGCCGCCGCGCCTTGCAGGTGGCCGACCTGCATTACGACCTCGATACCCTCGAAGTGACCCGCGAGGGGCGCCTGCTCAAATTAAACCCGGTTGGCTTGAAATTGCTGGCGGTGCTGATGCAAAAAAGCCCTCACGTGTTGCGCCGCGAAATCCTCGAGGAAGCCCTGTGGGGCGATGACTGCCCGGACAGCGACAGCCTGCGCAGCCACGTCCACCAACTGCGCCAAGTGATCGATAAACCGTTCGCCAAACCGCTGCTGCAAACGGTGCACGGTGTGGGGTATCGCCTGGCCGAGGGCCGTGATGGAGTTTAAGCAAAGCCTTGCCCAACGGATCATCATCGCCTTTGCCTTGATGAGTGCGTTGGTGGCGGGGGCCTTCGCCATGGGCATCGTCGCGACCGTGCACCTGGTGGAAGAGAAGCTGATCTCGGCGGGCTTGGGCGGTGACTTGCAACGCTTGCTGCTGATGGACACGGTCGAGGACTGGCGGCATCGGCCCGAGCCGGACCAACTGTTCTATTTCAGCGGCGGGCCTGGCGACTTCGAGTTGCCCAAGGATTTGCGGCACCTTGAACCCGGCTTCCATGAAGTCTTCCGTGAAGCGCTGTCTTACCACGCGATGGTCGAAGTGGTGGACGGGCGGCGATACGTGCTGTTGCAGGATCAAAGCGATTTTGAAGAGCGCGAGCGCGTGCTGTTTGCCGTGGTGCTAGTGGGCTTCGTGCTCAGCCTGGCGCTGGCAGTGTTCCTGGGCTGGGTACTGGCACGTAGGGTGATGGCGCCTGTCGTACGCCTGGCTCGCCAGGTGCGTCACCGTGACCAATTGCTCGGCCTGGCACCGCCGCTGGCGCCGGACTACGCAGCCGATGAAGTGGGTGAGCTGGCGGTGGCGTTCGATGCCACGCTGGGAAGGCTGCGCCAGGCGCTGTCCCGTGAGCAACTGTTTACCAGCGATGTCAGCCACGAGTTGCGCACGCCGTTGATGGTACTGGCCAGCTCCTGCGAACTGCTGCTGGAAAATCCGGCCATCGACCAGCGCGGGCGTAACCAGGTGGAGCGTATCGCACGTGCCTGCGAGGAAATGCGCGAGTTGGTGCAGACTTTCCTGATGCTGGCCAGAGCCCAGCATAACGACGCTGCCATGTCCCCTCAGGTGACCCTTACCCAGGTTGCCGATGATTTGCTCGGCATCTGGCGCGAACCTATACAGCACAAGGGCCTGGAGTTGATCTACCAACCGGGCAACCCGCTGGATACGCGCTACAACACGACCTTCTTGCATGCCGTGATGGGCAACCTGCTGCGCAATGCCCTGCATTACACCGAGCAAGGTTTTATCCGCTTGACCCTGAAGCCAAGTGGCTTTGTGGTGGAAGACAGCGGTGTCGGGATTCCTGAAGACAAGCGTGAAGCGATGTTCGAGCCTTTTGTGCGCGGCAGCGAGAAACGCGGCGAGGGCCTGGGCCTCGGCTTGTCACTGGTCCAGCGCATCTGTGAAAACCAGGGCTGGAGCGTGAGCCTTAGCACCATGGAGCCCAATGGCTGCCGCTTTCATGTTGAATTGAGCCCGGTCAAACCCTGACCTCCCTCCCTGCCGCTATCCTGCGGCAGATCCCCGCCTTTTCGGCGAAGATGGCCCCATGCCACCCCTTGTATCTGTAAAGTCTTGAAATGTATGAGATTGGACAGGACAAGTTTTTCACAACGGGTTGACCTGTTGATCACAGGTCGCTGCTTAAGGTTGTCGGCATCAGCAACCGGAGACCCGTTGATGTCTAGTCCGATCAAGCTCGAATTTTCCGAAAAGTACGACGATCAGCACGCCCAAGAATATTTGCTCAAGCATAAGGACAATTTGGCTCGCCGCTTGTCCCACAAACGCGACGAGCAATTGGCCCGGGGTGCGCTGGCCATGGCTGGTGAGCCAGGACTGGTGTTGGACCTGCCCTGTGGGGCGGGCCGCTTCTGGCCGCTGCTGGCCGAAAAACCCAACAGGGTGATTATCGGCGCTGACAATTCCGAGTCGATGTTGAAGGTCGCGATGGCCTCCCAACCGGCAGATGTGGTGAAACGGGTACGGCCCTTGCAGACATCTGCATTCGATATCGATTTACCGGACAACTCGGTCGACAGCATTTTCTGCATGCGCCTGCTACACCATATAGGTGACCCGGTGCACCGCTTGACGATACTGCGTGAGTTTCAGCGTGTTACGCGTGACAGCGTGATTCTTTCGCTGTGGGTTGATGGCAATTTCAAGGCTTGGAAACGCAAGCGGCTCGAAGGGCAACGTCGTATGAAAGGTGAGCAGGAAGGTTACCAAAACCGATTTGTGTTACCTGCGGCTACCGTTGAAGACGAATTCGAGCAGGCCGGTTTCCGCGTTCAGGAGTCCCTCGACTTCATGCCGCTCTACGCCATGTGGCGTGTGTATGTATTGCGAAAGAGGTAACAGGATGGCAGTTGAGTCTGCGGTAGGCAGTCATGTAGCTCCCGAAGAACGATTTGATTATTTCTGGCGCCAGCAGGGCGAGTGGGTCGAGGAGCCCAACCGTCGCCGCGGTGGTGAAAGCGGCGTGCAGCGGGTAATGAGCAGCAATGGCCGCTTGCTCTACAGCAAGCGCCAGACCGGCCATATCTACCGCAGTTGGTTGCACCCATTTGGTCGCCCCACAGTGTTGCGAGAGCGGGATGCCATCAAAGGCCTGCGCTTGCTGGATGTGCGTGTGCCAGAGATGGTCTTTTGCGAGGCGCGTCGTGACTCTCAGCACCAATGGAAAGCATTGTTGGTCACCGCATCCCTCGACGGCTTCGACGAAATTGACAACTGGTACGCCGCTGGCGGCCGCGAACGCTACGGCGAGTTGGTGCACGAGCGCGTGCTCAGGGAGTTGGCCGGCACTTTGGCGCGTATGCACAAGGGCCGTTGGCAGCACGGTTGTTTGTACAGCAAGCATATTTTCGTGCGTGTGACGGGGGAGGGCGACTCGGCCAACGTGGAAGTGGCGCTGTTGGATTTCGAGAAATGCCGCCAGCGGTTGACCGCTTATCGGGCCGCCTCCCATGACATGCTGCAACTGCGCCGCCATTCGTCGTGGAACAGCGCTGACTGGACAAAACTCAGCTACTTTTATGAGACGGCGTTTGGCAGCGCTATCAAGGGTTTAACCAGATGAAGCTAGAAATAGCACGAGGTGTGTTTTTGGTCGGGGCGCTGGGCATTGCAGCCCTGGCGTTGGCGGCGTGGGAACAGCCTCGCACGCAGGTGCTCAGTGCGGCGCAGAGTAGCGCGCAATGCCTGTTGCCGCGCGTCGCCAAGGCGAGTGTCGCGGCCAAGCCTGACCATGAGCTGTTGCTGTTTATGTTTGGAATGTCTCAAGGGATGAGGCCGCAGAGTTGAAACGATTCAAACCCCCGAGAAAGGGCCTTGCGATGCGAGGCTCTTTTTTTTGCCTGTCAGATCAGATGCAGATGGTTATCCCAGAGCCCCGCCGGTAATTCCAACGGCTTTGCCACCAGCTGTTTCTGACGGCAATCGTAGAAGCGGCAGCGTCCTTGGCCAGAGGTGACGACAAATCCATCTGCCACGGCGCCTACACCGGCACAGTCGGGCAGTGGGCCATCCAGGCGCAGCTTGCCGCTGTCCATGTCCCAGATAAAAAAGCGATTACCCCGCGGTGCGGTCAGGGCCACCAGACGCAATTGGCTGTGCACCGCGACGCTGGCGGTGTAATGCCCCATCGCCTGCAACTGCTCGTCCGCCACCGGGAACGCGACGAATGGCTGTCCCGGCCGCTTGATTGCCAGCAACTCGGAACGCTCTTGGGACGGCCCCATGAACTGCTGTCCGGTGAGGATGGTGCCATCGGCGGCGATCCCCATATGACGCACGCTGTTCATCTGTTGGCCCAGGGTTTCCTTGCTGATCAGCGTGCCGTCGCGCTGCATCAATACCAGGCTCGGCTCCATGGCGTTGAGGTTCATCTCCACGCGGCTTTCCGCCTCGGTGCGAATACCACCGTTGGCTACCACCAGGGTTTCGCCATCAGGCATCCACGACACTTGATGCGGGCCGATGCCGTGGGTGGAAATCTCGCCGGTGTGCACCAGCCGCTCGCCTTCAAACTGATACACACCGAGCAGGCCACGGCCGGGGTCGGTCGTGTCGTTCTCGGTGGCATACAGCCAGTCGCCGCTCTTGTGGATCACCGCGTGACCATAGAAGTGGCGATTGACGTTCGAGGTGATGGTTTGCAGCAGCGCGCCATCACGCAGGTCGATCAGGTAACTCCCGGTGCCCGGGCGACGGGCGACGAACAGCGCAATCGGCAGCGTCGGGTGGTTGATGATGTCGTGGCAGCGCTGGCCGACCTGGGTGGCAAACACCTGCTTGCCGTCCAGGCGATAGCCTACGGCATAGTGCTTGCCGTCTGCATCATCCCGCGCCGACAACAGCAGCGGGCCCTTGTCCTTCTGCTGGAATAACGTCCAGCCACCCAAAGTAAGGGCGCTGAGCAGCACGCTGCCAATCGCCAAAGCCTGTCGCCTGAGCATCATCAGTCACCGTCGTTGGCGTTAAAGCCCAGTTGGATGCCCAGCGCCTTGGCCAGCTCGCCTTCGTGCAGGCGGTGGACAACGTTGAGGCTGTCGTAGAGGTCGTTGAGTTGCTGGCGTCCGGCGTCGTCTGCCAGTAGTTCATTGAGGGTGCGCTGATTGCTGGCGAACAGCTTCAGGGAGGCGGCATAGGCGGCGTCGATCTTGTCGGCCAACGGCTTCTGATCGGACGGCAGCAGGCCACGCAGGCCTTTGTTGTCGACGCCGACCCACACGGTTTGGGCGGCAGCCAGGCTGGCTTCAAGGCTTTGCAGGGACGATTCACTGCGCCACGCATCAGCCTGGAATGGCTGCGGGATACCTTTGGTCTGGCGGCCCATCGGCGTACCGAGTTTCTTCTTCAGGGTATCCAGTGCGGTCACTTGGACGCGCAGCAGATCGGCGATGGCTTCATGGGAATCGGCGTAGCGCTGGTTAGGAAACTTGGTCATCTGCGCGAGCATGCCGTCGGTGCTGTTCCAGCTGGCCAGAATTTCTTCGGCCAGGGCCTTTTGACGGTCACCAATGGCAACCAGCAGCGGGCAGTAACGGGCTTTCTGGGCTTCGTCGGCGATGTCGGTCTTGGCGTCGTAGAGGATGTATTCGTAAGCCGACAAGCCTTGTACCACAACGCTCGACTTGGCCAGTGCGGCGCCATCGATTTGCGGCTGGGCGGTCACCAACTGTTCAACCTGACGACCGACCAGGTTCTTCTTGTCCGGCCAGAATTGCACCTGCCACGAACGGTTACCCTCGGCCAATGGGCCAATCAGCAGCGGTTGCAGCTCAGCCCAGGCTTTTTGTGCGTGGAGGAAGTCGGCACGGGCGGTCTCCAGGCTTTCCTTGCCCTGGCAGTAGGCCAATGCGCTGACGGCCAGTTGACGGTCCGCTTCTACCCAACGGCTGTAGGTCGGCAGGATGACTTGCTTGGCGATAGCCGCCGAGGTCACTGCTTGCGGGTCTTGCGGCGAGCAGGCGCCCAATGCAAGGGCGGCCAGGCTGGTGAACAACAACTTGGGACGGAACATGTAGAGCTCCCTTCTGTAATTGGGGCAACGCTTATAAAGAGTTCAGGAACGCCAGCAACGCAGCCCGCTGCTCGGCATTAAAGGACAACACATGCTGCTGCGCCGCTTGAGCTTCACCGCCGTGCCATAGCACGGCTTCCAGCAGGTTGCGGGCGCGGCCGTCATGCAGGAACTGGGTGTGGCCACTCACGGTTTGCGTCAAGCCGATGCCCCACAACGGCGCGGTGCGCCAGTCGCGGCCACCCGCCTTGAATTCGCTGCGGTTGTCGGCAAGGCCTTCGCCCATGTCGTGCAGCAACAGGTCGCTGTACGGGCGGATCACTTGGTTGGCCAGCTCAGGTTCGGCGGCGTTCGCTGCCGTGGTGAAGGATGGCCTGTGGCAACCCTGGCAACCGGCCTGATAGAACAAATTCTTGCCGGCCAGTACCTGCGGCGTATTGACGTCGCGGCGTGCAGGCACTGCAAGGTTACGGGTGTAAAACAGCACCAGGCGCAGGATGTTGTCGCTGACTTCTGGCTCGCCATCGGGGCCATTGCCATTGGGTGCCTGTTTGCAGGCCACTTGGGCGTCGGTGCAGTCATCAAAGGGTCTCAGGGACGTGGTGAGGCCCATATCACCAGAAAACGCGTGAACATTTTGTTGATTGAGATTCGGTTGCCCGGCATTCCAGCCAAAACGCCCGAGCACTGTCTTGTGTTGCGCATCATCCCAGACCCAGTTGGCACGGCCGACGATGGCTTCTTTGTCGGCGGTTTTGGGGTCGGTGTTGCGCAGGATATCGGCATCGCCGATGGCTTCGAGCAGGCCCAGGCCGATCATGGGCGGGGCAATGCGCGCTGAAAAAAGTGTATCTGGGTGCATCGGGCCATAGCCGAGTTGGGTGATTTGCAGGTCTGGTTTACGCAATTCCACCACGGTGCCGTCCTTGAACGTCACAGTGACCGGCGTGTAGTCGACCCGCACCTTGCCTTCCGGCGGTACGCCTGGCACGGCCATGTCTTGCAATTGCCCACCGTAGACCGGCTCGGGCACCACGCCGACTTGCTCGATGAGCTTGGCGTTGACCTGGGTGTCCGGAATCGACAGTCGCACCAGCATCGACACCGCATTGGGAGCATCGAGCAGCGGCGGATGGCCGCGACCGTCCTTGATATGGCAGTTCTGGCAGGCATTGGTGTTGAACAGCGGGCCAAGGCCGTCACGCGCAGTGGTGGTGGAAGGTGCAATCACCCACGGGCTGCGAAAGAAGCTGTTGCCGACGCTGAAATCCAGACGGCGCGTGGGCGACAGGTTGGCCGAAGGCAGGGAAAATGCATTCTGATCACGTTTATTCACCGTCGTCGCGCCACCGGCCCGTGATTCACCCGGCTCTGCCTTGGTAAACCTTGGCGCGTCATCGCAGGCCACCAGGCTCAAGGCCAGGAATGCTGCGCACAGGCGAAAAAGCGAACGGAACATCGAGTTTCCCGGACGAAGGCTAAAAATAAGGTCGCAAAGTCTAACAGGGCAGGGCCGAATGAATAAGAGCAATTATCGTTTGGTGGGTGGCAACCCATTCCCGCTAGAATGACCGCACATTTTTCTCTGGAGGTGGCCAATGCAGGCTCTCGACGCTTTGCTCAACCGTGTTTCCGTGCCGCGTTTGCTGGAGCCGGCACCGACCCAGGAGCAGCGCGACGTGCTGTTCGCTGCCGCCATGCGTGCACCCGACCATGGCCAGTTGCGCCCTTGGCGTTTTCTCACCGTAGAAGGTGCAGCCCGTGAGCAGATGGGCACGCTGCTGGCAGAAGCTGCCCGCCTGCAGGATGCCGATGCCCCACAAGCCGTGATCGACAAAGCTCAGAACGGCCCGTTGCGCGCGCCGCTGGTGGTGGTGGTGATTGCCCGCCTGCAGGAACACTTCAAAGTGCCGAAGTCCGAGCAACTGCTGGCGGCAGGCTGTGCGGCCCACGGAATTCTGCTGGCGGCTTATGCCCAGGGCATTGGGGCTGTGTGGCGCACGGGTGAATTGTCGTACTCGGCCCACGTCGCCAAGGGCTTGGGGCTGACGGCAGATGAGGAAGTGATTGGCTTCCTGTACCTGGGCACGCCACAGAACCCGCCGCGTACGCCGCAGAAGGAAGATGTGGCGGCGTTTGTCCAAGCCTGGCCGGGTCTCTAAGGTTACAGTGATCTAAATGTGGGAGCGGGCTTGCTCGCGAAAGCGGTGGGTCAGTCATGTATGTAGTGACTGGCCCACCGCCTTCGCGAGCAAGCCCGCTCCCACAAGGGGATCTTCATTGTGTTGAGGATCGGGTTTACACCCGAAACTGATCCATCAACTTCATCTGCTGGCTGGCCAATGCATTCAGTTGGCTGCTGATGGCCGCCGACTCGGTGGCCTGGCCAGTGAGTGTTTCGGTCACGGTGCGGATTGCCGAGACGTTGCGATTGACCTCTTCGGCCACCGCGCTTTGTTGTTCGGCGGCGCTGGCGATTTGCAGGTTCATGTCGCTGATCACGGTTACCGCATCGCTGATCTTGCCCAACGCCTGCACCGCTTGATGAATCTGCCCGGCATTGCTCTGGGCCTGGCTTTGGCTTGAATGCATGGTCGCCACCACGCCACGGGTGCCGCTCTGGATACGCTCGATCACCAGGCGAATTTCCTCCACTGAATCCTGGGTGCGCTTGGCCAGGTTGCGCACTTCGTCGGCCACCACCGCAAACCCACGCCCGCTTTCCCCGGCGCGTGCCGCTTCAATCGCTGCGTTGAGGGCCAGCAGGTTGGTCTGCTCGGCGATGCTGCGGATCACTTCCAGCACTGAGCCAATCTGTTCGCTGTTCACCGCCAGGGCCTCGACTTCGCCCACGGCCTTGCTGACTTCTTCGGCGAGGGTGGTGATGTCGCGGGTGCTTTGCTCAATGATCGACATGCCTTCACGCGCCGACTGATCGGCGCCGCGTGCCGCGCTGGCGGCATTGGAGGCGCTGTTGGCGACATCGTGGGCGGTCGCGCTCATTTCATTGGAGGCGGTGGCGACCTGGTCGATCTCGCGGAACTGCACTTGCATACCCTCACTGGTCTGGCGCGCGATGGCAGAGGACTGATCGGCAGTGCCACGGGCTTCGGTAATGCTCTGCTTGATCTGGGCAATGGTTGGTTGCAGCTTGTCGAGGAAGCGGTTGAACCAGTTCACCAGCTCACCCAGTTCGTCTTGCTTGGCGTAGGCCAGGCGCTGGGTGAGGTCGCCGTCGCCGCTGGCGATGTCCTTGAGCATGGCGGCCACGCTGTTGATCGGCCGGGTTACGCCGGTGGCGCTCAGCCACATCAGCAGCAGGCCAAGCAGGCCGGCAGCGGCACCGACCAGTAGCGCCTTGAGCGTGCCGGCGTCTTGGGCCTTGTCGAGCAGGGTTTGCAGTTTGAGTGTGTCGGCCAGCATGACTTGCTTGGGCAGTTTGATCACGATGCCCCAGGACTTGGCGTCGTTAATCGGCTTGACCGGGTACACGGCGCGGATGGTGTCTTCCTGTTCGCGGATCATGCGCGTGTCGCTGGCCAGCAGTTGCACGATCTCCTTGCCCTCAGCGCCGAGGGTGTTGATCAGGTTTTTGCCGACCCGGTCGGGTTCGCCGCTGTACGCCGCAATCAGGCCTGAGCTGGACAGGATCTCCAAGTGCGCTGCACCGTCGAACAGCTCCTTTTGCGCGGCGTCCGTGGTGGCCTGCAGGGTGTTGAGGGCGATATCGATGCCGACCACGCCGATGACTTTGCCGTCCACGATCAGCGGCAGCGAGATGGTGGTCATCAGCATCGACTTGCCGGCGACTTCGTCGGCATACGGGTCCAACAGGCAAACACTGCGCGTGTCGCGTGGGCAGGTGTACCAGATGTTGTAGGGCGTACCGCTGAGGTTGAGGGTGGTCTTGGTCAGGTCGTCCTCGACCATGATCGTGTTCAGGCCTTCACCGCCGGCACGGCTCCAGTAGCTGGAGAAGCGGCCTTTTTCATTGGAGACGCGGGCCTTGTCGTCGATGAATTCGCTGTCCTTGCCGTCCAGCCCATTGGGTTCGAACGACAACCAGATGCCGAGCACTTTGTTGTTGCGCTCAAACGCGGTCTTGAGGCTCTGGTTGAGCTCTTCGCGCAGCGCACCAGGCTCCAGTTGCCGTTTGGTCGCCAGGTTGCGCAGGTCTTTGACCTGGTCCGCGAGGGCGGTGACCACCAGGAGGTTTTCGCCAAAGGTTTTCTGCAGTTGCGCGGCTTGCTCGGCGGCTTTGGATTGCAGCAAGTCCTGCACGCTGTGGGTGAGCATTCGCGAGCTTGAGTCGCTGACCAGATGGTTATTCTGATCGGCCTCGTAAATGTTGACGCCGACGACGAGTGCGATCACCCCCAGCAGGCATAGACCGGACAACAACACGATTTTCAAGCGGATGGAGAGGGTTTTGAACATAGGTTCACTCGCGAATGGTCTTGTTGAAATGCACGCAGGGCGAGCCAAGTCCATTCGGCGCTATGTCCGGAACATCGGCGTAACGAGGTGTTTCATTAGGGGGAGGCGATGAGCGGTAGGAAAAAACCTACACGCAACGTTATACGGGGGCTGCGAGGCGTTCAGGGCGTGACCAGATCCACAGGTTGCCCAGGCTCATCCCGGCAATTGCCAGGTAAATCGGCCAGCCGTGGTCGAGCATCACCAGCATCAGGATCGCGCACACCAACATGCTCACGGTGGCGCTGACCTTGGCTCGGCGCGCAATGATCTTGCCGTTGCGCCAGTTGAACAGGATCGGCCCGAACAGCCGGTGGTTCTCCAGCCAGGCGCTCAGGCGCGGCGAGCTTTTGGTGGCGGCCCAGGCGGCCAGCAAGATGAATTCAGTGGTGGGCAAACCCGGTATCACGATCGCCACCAGCCCGATGCCCAGGCTGACGTAGGCCAGCAGGCCGAAGAGGATTTGGGCGATTTTGGAGATGGATTGGGTTTTGCCGGTCATGGGTAGGAGGATCACAGAAAATCAGCTTGAAATGATATTCAAATGTGGGAGCGGGCTTGCTCGCGAATGCAGTGGGTCAGCCAGCACATGCGTCAACTGATCCACCGCATTCGCGAGCAAGCCCGCTCCCACATTTAAACTGCATTCCAGTTAGGAATCAGGCCAGTTCAGGGGCGCTAGCGTACGCCTGTTCCAGCAATACGGTGAAGCGCACAAACGCGTCAATTGCACCTTTTTCCACGGCAGCCTCTTCTTCGGCGCTGAACTCCAGGCCATCGAGGGTGCGAGTAAAGCGCTTCCAGCCTTCGGCACGACCACCCGCCGGCTCGCCCAGGTGGCGGGCACCGAAGGTTTCGCTCAGGCCCAGGCCCACGGCGCGCTTGATCAGGAACGCAGCACCCAGCTTGGAGCCTTCAGACACGAACAGCCAGCCCAGGGCCTCGGCCTTGCTAGGGTTTTTCACTGCGCCGGCCACCGGGGCAGGCACTTCGGTGTCGAGGTCGCCCAGGTCCAATTTGGCGGCTTCGGCGCGGCAGCGTGCGGCCAGGTCGGGGATAATCTTGATTAGCTCGGCATCGTTGTACAACGCCACCAATTCCGACTGGAACAGGTATTGCGCCACCACGAAGCGGGCGAAGTTGGCCTGGGTTTCAAACGGCGCGTGGGCTTTCACCAGCGCATCGAGCTTGGCGTGCGGCGAGTGGGTGATCTGGTTCAGGCGCTGGGAGCGCAGGCTTGGGCGTTCTGCGGTGGGAGATGCGGTCATGAAAAAAGTCCTTGAGAAGAGGAGCGCCTTATTGCCCTAAAGAGAGCTGTTATCAACTAGACGAACAAGAAGACGCGGCACAGTAAAAAATCCTCACCCCGTCGATGAAATTTAGACGGGGTGAGGTGAGCGCTATCAGATATCCCAGATCACGTTGATCGCAAAGTTGCGGCCAGGTTGGGTCAGGCGGTCGATGTTGGCGGGCGCGGTCACGCCGGCTTCGCCAATGCTGTCGAAGCTGCGCACGTCGTCCCAGTTCCAGTATTTCTTGTCGGTGACGTTGTACAGGCCACCATTGACGGTCACGTCGTCGGTGACTTTGTAGAAACCGGTCAGGTCGACGGTGCCGAAACCAGGCGTCTTGAACGGTGCTTTTTTCTGGTCGCCGTCTGGCGAGAAGAAGGTGTTTTTGTCGACCCGATCCTGCTTCTTGACCAAGGTCCAGCTGACCAGCGCGCCGTAGGTCTCTTGCTCGTAACCCAGGCCGAATACGCCCTTGAGCGGATTGACGCTGTTGATCGGCTCGCCGGTGTCTTCGTTACGGCCGTAGGCATACGCCACCGAGCCCTGGGTATACAGGCCCTGCGGGGCACCGAAGGCGTCCAGGTTCAGACGGCCTTTGGCTTCCACGCCCTTGATGGTGGCGCGCTTGATGTTGCTGGCCTTGAAGGCCGTGCCGCTGGGCGACAGCAACGCAGCGTCTTCGTTGATGAAGTCGTGGTACTTGTTATAGAACACCGCCACGTCGAAGTTGCCCGACTCGAAGTTGCCGCGCAGGCCGGTTTCGAAGCTCTTGCTGCTTTCCGGCTTGAGGTCCGAGTTAGGTTCTACCACGTAGCCTTGCTGGATGTTTTCAAAGCGGCCGTACAGGGCTTTGGCCGACGGCGTGCGGAAGCCTTCGGCGTATTGGCCGAACCAGGTGTAGTTATCGGTCAGGGCGTAAGTCAGGCCGAATTTTGGCGAGACGCGGTGCCAGGTCTTGTCGCTGTCGTCATGTGGGTAGACGCGGTTCGGGTCGGTGGAGTTGAGGAAGTCCTCGGTCAGCTTGGGCTTGAGCTGGGTGTAGTCATAACGAACGCTGGGCAGGAAGGTCCACTTGCCCCAGTTGATCTGGTCCTGGGCGAACAGGGCGTAGGTGTTGATGGTCGGGTCCGGGAAGTCGCTGGCCGGTACCACTTTGTCCGAAGGGAACGTGCTCGGGCCGCCGATTGCAGCGCAATAGGTGCTGACGGTCAGGCAGGTTGCGCTGCCGGTACGGGAACCGGTGACTTTGGCTTGTTTGATGGTGGTGCCGTAGGTCAGCACATGGTCGGTGTCGGCGATGGCAAACGCCTTGTCCAGTTGGGCATCGAATACCCATTGTTTTTCCTGGTAGAGCGTCTGGCGGTCACGCGTCAAGTTGCGCGCGCCGGAAACGTAGTGTTCGGCCGTGGTCTGGTCGGTCTTGGCGATCTGATAGTTGAGGCTGGTCTTGATGTGATCGGCAAACGGCGCGTTCAGGGCAAAGGTGTTTTCCAGGCCGAAGCGTTCGCGGGTGATGGTGTCGTTACCCACGCGTGCACGGTAAAGGTTCATCGACGGACCGGCGTTGAACGGCCCACCCACGGCGCTTTTCTGATTGGTGTCGCGGTCATCCTTGTACTTCTCGTACGTCAGGCCCAGGCGGTTCTCATCGCCATAGTTCCAGCCCAGCTTGGCCAGCACGTTGGTGGTACGTGCGTCTTCCGGGTTGGCGCCGGTACGGGCCAGGCCGGTGGCGTTGTTGCCGTCGTAGGTTTCGGTCTCGTGACCGTTGCGCTGGCTCAGGTGCAGCAAACCGTCGAAGTCTTGTACGCGGCCAGCGACGGTGCCGGAGGTCAGCCAGCTGTCGTCGGCGGAGCTGTAGCCGGTTTTCAGGCGGGCACCGACGTCCTTGCCAGGCTTGATGATGTCGTCCGGGTCGAGGGTGAAGTAGCTCACCGCGCCACCGATGGCGCTGCTGCCGTACAGCGCCGAGGCTGGGCCGCGCAGGATTTCGACGCGCTTGACGATCTCCGGATCGACATAGTTGCGGCGGGTTTGTGCGTAAGGGCCGTTGGAGAAGTGATCGGGCACTTCGACGCCGTCGACCTGGGTGAGAATGCGGTCGCCGTCGATCCCTCGAATGTTGAAACCTGCATTGCCGGAACGGGTGCCAGCGCCGCCTACCGAGACACCGGGCTCGTAACGCACCAGATCGCGGCTGTTGCCGACGTTGAGGCGGTCCAGTTCCTGGCGGTCGTGCACGCTGACGGTGCTCGGCACACTGTTCACATCCTGCTCGTGGCGGGTGGCGCTGATGGTCACCTGTTGCAGGTTGAGGGTGCTGCCGGCTACCCGTTTTTCCAGGACGATATTGTTGTTGCCCAGTTTTCGGTAGCTCAGGTTGGTGCCCGTCAACAACTGGTCCAGGGCTTTTTCCGGCGACAGGGGGCCGCGCACGCCAGGGGACGACACACCTTGGCCCAGTTCTGCCGGCAGGCCGACTTGCCAGCCCGTGACGCTGGTAAAGGCATTCAGCGCGGAGACCAACGGCTGTTGTTCGATGCTGAAGTTGTAATTGCCGTGGCTGCGTGAAACAGGCTCGGCAGCGCTGGCGCTCATCACCGGCGCGCCAGCCAGCAGGATAGCGGCGGTCAGCAAGGATAGGACGGGCGAGGAAGACCGGCGGTTGAAACGAGAGGACATCGAGAGCGCTCCGGGGTACGAATCTTTTTAGTTGCGAACTGAACAAATAGGAATCAGTTGCATTGGCTAAGACGAGACGTACCGCCGGAGGCTATCGAGTAAAAATAATTCTCATTTAGTTCAGGATCACCAGCGCCGGGTATTCCGAGAGCTTGGCCGAGGTGATGTGCGCCAGCGAACGCACGACGTCGAGGGGCTGGTCGAGGCGGTAGTTACCGGTGACGGCAACGCTGGCGAGTTTGTCGTTGGTATTGATGATCCACCCGGGGTAATAGCGGCGCAGTTCAGCAAGCACTTCGCTCATCGGGCGGTTCTCGAAAATCAGCCGGCCCTGCACCCAGGCCAGGTCCTTGTTGGCGTCGAGCTTGGCCGGTGGGCCGAAACCTTTGGGGCCGATGCGGATACTTTCACCGGCACTCAGGCGCACACGGGCGTCGTCGACGGTGTTGCTCAGGTCCACGTTGCCACGCTGTACCTGCACCTGGGCCTCGCCATTGAGGTAGCGCACGGCAAAATCGGTATCGCGCACGCTGGCGCGCACCGGGCCGGCGTCGATTTCCAGAGGCAGGCCGTGGTTGGGGATAATTTCGAAAAACGCTTCGCCCTGATACAGGCGAGCCAAGCGTTGGTGATCCTTGATACTGCTGGAAAACGCCGAGTTGGTGTTGAGCAACACCTTTGCGCCCTCGTCCAGTTGCAGGCGCTGGCGTTCACCCACCACGGTGAGGTGATCGGCTTGCAGGCGCACCGGCAGGTTGCTGAAGCTGAACAGGCCGATCAGCAGCATGGCGGCGGTTGCCAAGGGCTTCCAATGGGGTTTGATGCGGCGCCAGGCGCTCGGCTTGCGCGGCGCGGCCAGTGCTACGGCGGCACTGTGCACCGGCGCCCCCCCCCAGGCCGCCTGGGCTTTGCCAAAGGCGTGTACGTGGGCGGGATCGCTGGCGAGCCAGGCTTCAAATTCGGCCTGTTGCCCGGGCAGCGGGCACTGCAAGGCGATCAGCCAGTCGAGGGCTTGGTCCATAGCCACGTCTTGCAACACCTCATGAGCCAGCTCATGGGGGTGCTGTTTATTCGGGTCCGTCACGGTGTTCCTCGGGTCTTCGCCACGTTTTGTTCATCGATCCTACAGCGTGTGTCGATAGGTCTGCCGGGGTCAGCTTAAGGCTGATCCAGTCTTTGGGCTACACCTACGCAGATGGCCATGATCAATTTGAGTTCCTTTTGCACGGTGCTCAAAGAGACTTCCAACTGATCGGCAATCTCCTGATAGCTGCAGCCATGCAGGCGGCTGAGGATGAAGATCTGCTGCTGACGGGCGCTCAGCTGGCCCAGGCTGACACTCAGGTGTTCCAGCATTTGCTCGGCCTGGGTCGCGTCTTCGGGCGTGCTAATGGGGGCTGCGACGCTTTGCAGGACGTCCAGCGGGACGTCTTCCTGCAGTGTGCGGGCCTGGATACGACGGGAACGCAGATGATCCAGCGCCAGGTTGCGTGCCGTTTGATAGACGAAGGGTTCGAGGTGATCGATGGGCCGCTCACTCAGCGCCCGGGTGACGCGCAGGTAGGTTTCCTGCAACAGGTCCTCGGCGGTGCTGTGGTTATTCACCATCCGCTGCAAGGTGCGTAGCAGAATCACCCGTTGGGTGAGAAAGACTTGGTTGAAGCGAGATTGGCTCACAGTGATACCAGACCGATTTGCAGTTAATGATAATGCTTATCATCAACGCAAATAGCAAGGAGCACTTTTTTGAGGGCTGGCGCAGGACAAATGTGGGAGCGGGCTTGCTCGCGAAAGCGGTGGGTCAGACAAAGCATCTATAACTGACAGACCGCATTCGCGAGCAAGCCCGCTCCCACACAAGCCCGCTCCCACAGGGAATCTCTATTGGGCCTTTATTCGGCGTTGCACAGCGCCAGGCAGTTATCCAGCATGCGGTTGGAGAAGCCCCACTCGTTGTCATACCACGCCAGCACTTTCAGTAATTTGCCGCTGACTTTGGTGTGATTGGCATCGAAAATCGACGACAACGGGTTATGGTTGAAGTCACTGGAAACCAGCGGCAGGGTGTTGTAGCCGAGGATCTTCGAATGTTGGCTGGCTTCTTTCAGCAGCGCGTTCACTTGCTCGGCAGTGGCTTCTTTCTTCAACTGCACGGTGAGGTCCACCAGCGACACGTTGATCACCGGCACACGCACGGCCATGCCAGTCAGTTTGCCCGCCAGTTCCGGCAGTACCAGGCCCACCGCTTCGGCGGCGCCGGTCTTGCTCGGGATCATGTTCTGGGTAGCCGAGCGCGCACGGTACGGGTCGGTGTGGTAGACGTCGGTCAGGTTCTGGTCGTTGGTGTAGGCGTGAATGGTGGTCATCAGGCCGCTTTCGATGCCCAGCTCGCGATGCAGTACCTGGGCGACCGGCGCCAGGCAGTTGGTGGTGCACGAAGCATTGGAGATGATTTGATGCGATTGACGCAGAATATCGTGGTTCACACCGTAGACCACGGTAGCGTCTGCACCCTTGGCCGGTGCAGAAATGATCACCTTGCGTGCGCCGGCGGTAATATGGGCGGCAGCTTTGTCGCGGTCGGTGAACAGGCCGGTGCATTCGAACACCACGTCGATCTTGTGCGCAGCCCACGGCAGGTCGGCCGGGTTGCGAATGGCACTGACGGCAATCCGGTCACCATTGACGGTCAGGCTTTCCTGATCGTGAGCGACCTCTGCTTCGAATGTGCCATGGACGGTGTCGTATTTGAGCAGGTGGGCATTGATCGAACTGTCGCCCAGATCATTGATGGCGACGATCTGCAAATCCTGACGGTAGCCTTGGGTATACAGTGCGCGCAGGACATTACGGCCGATACGGCCAAAACCATTGATTGCGATACGAAGAGTCATTGGAAAGTGCCTGTCGTCGATTTGTTGTAAGAATTACAAGATTATTCGCATAAAAATAGAAAACAAGCCTTTTTAGTGGCAATATTTTGTTCAATCTACAACGAGTGACCTGAATCAACTGGTCCGATTGGTCAAGTAACACCCTGCCAACCTCTTTGCGGCGGGCGTTTGACCAGCATAGGAACGAGGGTCGCCACATCCGTTAGCCTGGAGTTCTATACATGCATCCCCGCGTTCTTGAGGTCACCGAACGGCTTATCGCCCGCAGCCGCGCCACTCGCGAGGCCTACCTTGCGCTCATTCGCGGCGCAGCCAGCGACGGTCCGATGCGCGGCAAGCTGCAATGCGCCAACTTCGCCCACGGCGTAGCCGGTTGCGGCACTGAAGATAAAAATAGTCTGCGAATGATGAATGCCGCCAACGTGGCAATTGTTTCGTCATATAACGACATGCTCTCGGCGCACCAGCCGTACGAACATTTTCCTGAACAGATCAAGAAAGCCCTGCGCGAAGTCGGCTCGGTCGGCCAGTTCGCCGGTGGTACCCCCGCCATGTGCGATGGCGTGACCCAAGGCGAACCCGGCATGGAGTTGAGCCTGCTCAGCCGTGAAGTGATTGCCATGTCCACGGCGGTAGCGCTGTCCCACAACATGTTCGACGCCGCGCTGATGCTGGGCATCTGCGACAAGATCGTGCCGGGCCTGATGATGGGCGCGCTACGCTACGGTCATCTGCCGATGGTCTTTGTGCCTGGCGGACCGATGCCGTCCGGTATTTCCAACAAGCAGAAGGCCGATGTTCGCCAGCGTTACGCTGAAGGCAAGGCCACTCGTGAAGAGCTGCTGGAATCGGAGATGAAGTCCTACCACAGCCCCGGCACCTGCACCTTCTACGGCACTGCCAACACCAACCAGCTGTTGATGGAAGTGATGGGCCTGCACTTGCCGGGCGCTTCGTTCGTCAACCCGTACACGCCGTTGCGTGATGCGCTGACCCGCGAGGCTGCGCATCAGGTCACGCGCTTGACCAAGGCTAACGGCAGCTTCATGCCGATTGGCGAGATCGTCGACGAGAAGTCCATCGTCAACTCCATCATCGCGCTCAACGCCACCGGCGGCTCCACCAACCACACTCTGCACATGCCAGCCATCGCCATGTCGGCGGGTATCATTTTGACGTGGGACGACATGGCGGACCTCTCCGAGGTAGTGCCGACCCTGTCCCACGTGTACCCAAACGGCAAGGCCGATATCAACCACTTCCAGGCAGCGGGCGGCATGTCGTTCCTGATTCGCGAACTGCTGGAAGCCGGCCTGTTGCACGAGGACGTCAACACCGTCGCGGGCAAGGGCCTGAGCCGTTACACCCAGGAACCGTTCCTGGTGGATGGCGAGCTGATCTGGCGCGACGGCCCTATCGAAAGCCTCGACGAAACCATCCTGCGCCCGGTCGCCCGTGCGTTCTCGCCGGAAGGCGGTTTGCGCGTGATGGAAGGCAACCTTGGCCGTGGTGTGATGAAAGTCTCGGCCGTGGCCCTTGAGCACCAGATCGTCGAAGCACCGGCGGTGGTGTTCCAGGACCAACAGGACCTGGCGGACGCGTTCAAGGCCGGCCAACTGGAAAAAGACTTCGTCGCGGTGATGCGCTTCCAGGGCCCGCGCTCCAACGGCATGCCCGAACTGCACAAGATGACCCCGTTCCTCGGCGTGCTGCAGGACCGTGGCTTCAAAGTCGCCCTGGTGACAGACGGGCGGATGTCCGGCGCCTCGGGTAAGATTCCCGCCGCGATCCACGTCAACCCCGAAGCCCAGAGCGGCGGGCCGCTGGCACGGGTGCGCGATGGCGATATCATTCGCGTCGATGGCGTGAAGGGCACCTTGGAGCTTAAGGTGGACGCCGAAGAATTTGCAGCGCGCGCGCCTGCCACGGGCCTGTTGGGCAATAACGTGGGGGCCGGTCGCGAGCTGTTTGCATTTATGCGCTTGGCCGCAAGCTCCGCAGAGCAAGGCGCCAGCGCCTTTACCTCTGCCTTGGAGACGCTTAAGTGAAGCTTGCGCTGGTCGGTGATATCGGTGGAACCAACGCGCGTTTTGCGTTGTGGCGGGACCAGGAACTGCATTCGATCCGCGTGCACGCCACGGCGGATCATGCCAGCCCGGAGGAGGCCATCAAGTTCTACCTCAAGGAAGAAGGCCTGCACATCGGTGATATCGGTGCGGTGTGCCTGTCGGTGGCCGGGCCGGTGAGTGGTGATGAATTCAAGTTCACCAACAATCACTGGCGCCTGAGCAAGACGGCGTTTTGCAACACCTTGCAGGTCGATGAGTTGCTGTTGGTCAATGACTTCTCGGCCATGGCCCTGGGCATGACCCGCCTCAAGCCCGACGAATTTCGCGTGGTCTGCGAAGGCACGCCGGAACCGTTGCGCCCGGCGGTGGTGATCGGCCCAGGCACCGGCCTGGGCGTCGGCACCCTGCTGGACCTGGGCGCTGGCCGCTTTGCGGCGCTGCCAGGGGAGGGTGGCCATGTCGACCTGCCCCTGAGCAGCCCGCGTGAAACTCAGCTGTGGCAGCATATTTACAGTGAAATCGGCCATGTCAGCGCCGAGACCGCGTTGAGCGGCGGCGGCTTGCCACGGCTGTACCGCGCGATTTGCGCGGTGGACGGGTACACGCCGGTGCTGGACACGCCCGAAGCCATCACGGCAGCTGGCCTGGCCGGCGACCCGGTGGCGATGGAAGTATTGGACCAGTTCAGCATCTGGCTGGGCCGGGTGGCAGGTAACAACGTGCTGACCACCGGTGGACGCGGTGGCGTGTACATTGTGGGCGGAGTGATACCGAGGTTTGCCGACTTCTTTATCAGCAGCGGTTTCGCCAAGAGCTTTCGCGACAAGGGCTGCATGAGTGACTACTTCACGGGCATTCCGGTGTGGTTGGTGACCGCGCCGTATTCCGGGTTGACTGGCGCGGGTGTGGCGCTTGAACAGGCTTTTGCGTAGTTAGTTATGGCCTCTTCGCGAGCAAGCCCGCTCCCACATTTGATCGCGTTCCAGCTTTGGAATGCGGGCAAAATGTGGGAGCGGGCTTGCTCGCGAAAGCGGCCTCAAGGGCAACAAATGACTCAAGCTTGGCCATAACAACAAGGAGGACCCCGTGAGCGTAATCAGTAAATCCATTCTCCTCGTCGACGACGACCAGGAAATCCGTGAATTGCTGCAAACCTACCTCAGTCGCGCCGGTTTCCAGGTGCGTGGCGTGCCGGATGGCGCGGGGTTCCGCCAGGCGATGAACGAGGCGCCCTGCGACCTGGTCATCCTTGATGTGATGCTGCCGGACGAAGACGGTTTCAGTCTGTGCCGCTGGATTCGCCAGCACCCGCGCCAGGCGCAGGTGCCGATCATCATGCTCACCGCCAGCTCGGATGAAACCGACCGCGTGATCGGCCTGGAACTGGGCGCCGACGATTACATCGGCAAACCGTTCAGCCCCCGCGAATTGCAGGCGCGTATCAAGGCCTTGCTGCGCCGTGCACAGTTTGGCCAGGAGCGCAGCGGCGGTGGTGATGTGTGGGTGTTCGACGAGTGGCGCCTGGACATGATCAGTCACCGCCTGTTCCATGTGGATGGCGAAGAAGTGATCCTCTCGGGTGCCGATTTTGCCCTGCTCAAGTTGTTTCTCGACCACCCGCAACAGATCCTCGACCGCGACACCATCGGCAACGCCACCCGTGGCCGTGACCTGATGCCGCTGGACCGTATCGTCGACATGGCTGTCAGTCGCTTGCGCCAGCGCCTGCGCGATACCGAAAAGCCGCCGCGACTGATTCGCACCGTGCGTGGCAGCGGTTATCAATTGGCAGCCAGCGTGGTTGCCGGCAATGCGCACTGAGCAACTGGGCGAGCACCTGAGCGAGCGCCGCCGGCGCTTTCCGGTACCGCGCTCATTGCTGGGACGGATGTTGCTGCTGACCTTGCTCGCGGTGTTGTTCGCCCAGGCGCTGTCCAGCGTGATCTGGGTTTCGCAGTTACGCGCCACGCAGCTTGAAGGCTTGGTCACCAGCGCCCGCAGCCTGGCGCATTCGATGACCGCCAGCGTGAGTTACTTCCGTTCGTTGCCGGTGGCCTATCGCCCGTTGGTCCTCGACCAACTGCGTAGCATGGGCGGCACTCGCTTTGTGGTGACCCTCAACGACCGCCCCTTGGACATGGCGATTCTGCCGCAGACCCCACGCAAACAAGCGGTGCTGCAAGCGGTAGATGAAGTGCTGCGCCAGACCTTGGGCGCCGACGTGCATATCTCGGTGGAGTTCGTCAGCGCCGAGGACCTGCGCATTTTCAACGCTGGCTTGAAGCTCGATGAATTACCACGCTCCTGGGCGCATTACGCGCTGACCCTGGAACCGGTGAACCCGCCGGTGCTGGTTACGCAGATCCAGCTCGCGCCCGGTGAATGGCTGTACATCGCCTCGCTGTTGCCCGAGCCCTACACCAGCCTGGAAGAGCAGGGCCTGCCGTCCCAACAGGTGTGGTTTATCGTGCTGACCAGCGGCTTCCTGTTGCTGTTTATCGGCCTGTTGGTGCACTGGCAAAGCCGACCGCTCAAGCGCCTGGCGCGGGCGGCGCGGGATATGTCCCTGGGCGCCGATGTAGAGCCGGTGGCCGAAGGTGGCGGCAGTGAAGTGGTGGAAGTGGGCCGCGCATTCAACGCGATGCGCGAGCGCATCAGCCGCTACCTGACTGAACGCAGCCAATTGTTCAGCGCGATTTCCCACGACCTGCGCACTCCCATCACCCGTCTGCGACTGCGTGTGGAACTGCTCGAAGACGAGAACCTGCAAACCAAGTTCGGCCGCGACCTGGATGAGTTGGAGTTGCTGGTAAAAGGCGCGCTGCAATGCGTAAAAGACACCGACATTCACGAAAACATCGAGCCGGTGGACCTGAACCACGTACTCGACTGCCTGGTGGAGCCGTACCTGGCGCCGAACGGCAATGGCCGCGTGACCCAGCAGGGTCGAGCCCTGACGACCTACCCGGGCAAGCCGCTGGCGCTCAAGCGCTGCATCGGCAACCTGATCGATAACGCCCTGAAGTACGGGCAGAACGCTCACTTGCATATCGAGGACGATGGCGTCGATTTCATCCTGCACGTGGATGATGAGGGGCCAGGCGTGCCGGAGCAGCGGTTGGAGCAGGTGTTCGAACCGCACTTTCGTCTGGCCGGGCAGCAGCAGGGCTATGGCTTGGGGTTGGGGATTGCGCGAAACATTGCCCATAGCCATGGCGGCGAGGTGAGTTTGCAGAATTTGCGCGAAGGTGGGTTGCGGGTGACGTTGCAACTACCCCGTGGATTGGACTGAATACACATGGAAACCATGTGGGAGCGGGCTTGCTCGCGAATGCGGTGTGCCAGTTAACACATGTATCAACTGATTGACCGCATTCGCGAGCAAGCCCGCTCCCACATTTTTGATCTCTGTTGAGTCAGATGCTTTGGCGCAGCCGGGCCAAATCTCTTAAAGGTGGCGCACCAAACAACCGGCTGTATTCCCGGCTGAACTGCGATGGGCTTTCATACCCTACCCGATACCCTGCCGCCGACGCTTCCAACCCTTCGGCAATCATCAAGCGTCGTGCTTCCTGCAAGCGCAGCTGCTTCTGATACTGCAACGGACTCATCGCGGTGATCGCCTTGAAGCGGTGATGCAAGGTCGACACGTTCAGGTTCACTTCCTTGGCCAGGTCATCGATGCGCAGGGGTTGTTCGTAGTTGCCGTTCAACCACGTGATCGCCTGGCTGACCCGATGGCTCTGACTGTTGGCCACGGCAATTTCATACAACCGATAACCCTGCGGCCCACGCAACAGGCGGTAGAGGATTTCCCGGTTGATCAATGGCGCCAGCATCGCGATGTCTTTGGGCGTATCCAGCAGGCGCGATAGGCGCAGCACCGCGTCCAGCAGTTGGCTGTCGATACGGTCCACGTACATTCCGCGAGAAGTAGGGCGCGAAGGCACGCCCATCGGGCCGGCCTCGGCAATCAGCGCGGTGAGCTGCGCCGGGTCGATATTGATGCGCACCGACAGGTTCGGGTTTTCGGGTGTGGCCTCGATGATCCGGCCCGCCACCGGCATCGCCACCGAGAACACCAGGTAATTGAGCGGGTCGTAGGCAAAGATTTCGTCGGCCAGGCGTACTTCCTTGCTACCGCTGGCCAGGATGCACAGCGCGGGCTCCACCAGCACCGGCATAAAATCACGCGGCGTGTTGTGGCGGTTCAGGTACAGCGAGGTGATTGCCGTGCCGTAGGAGCCATCTTCCCAGGTGTGTCGGTGCACGATACTGGCCAGTTCGGCGCGCTGCTTTTCCATCTCGGCATCGAGGGGAATGGACTGATGTTCAGGCGACGACATGGAGTGTCCTCTACAGGCTTTTTTGATGGGCTCAGCTTAGCGGTGGCTTTTCAAAAAGTGTTACGTCGATTCTGCACAATCCTTGCCTGATCCTGCGATAAATCGTGAATCAGGCAAGCAAAGCGCCTGTCATCTCCCTGAAACACTGAGCATGGGCTTGGAATAAAACCCGAGGCTGTAACGTCCTATCTACGCTTCTCGCAGGATTGTGCAATAAGCCTGCAGGAATCGACTAACTGCGCGGCTACCTGCGCCGTTATCTTTGATCCTGTGGCAACACGCCCTCACAGTGCTTGCCGAGCATCACTTCTCAACGGGAGAGTCGAACATGTCCACCCCCATTCCCGCGAGCCATATGGCCTTTATCCGTGCCCGTACCGGGTGCAGCACCGAACTCGGTGCACGCTTGAGCAGTTTGATCGAACCGGGCCGTCAGGCTCAGGGTTGCCTGCAATTCTCGTTGCAGCATTCCCAGGTTGATCCCGATGTGTGGCTGGTCTCGGGTTTCTGGAGCAGCGAGCAGGCGATGAGCGCCTACTTCAACTCGCCAGCCCTGATGATCTTTACCGAGCTGTTGAATGACATGGTGGTTCGTAGCATGGACTTCCAGACCTTCACCGACGCATCCGCCGTGCATGCCTACGGCGAGTACCTGCAACTCGCCGGTTGACGGGGGTAGAATGGCCGACTTCCCATTGGCCAGGACCTGCAACATGGCACGTAAAGAATTTGCCCACCACGAAGCCGTTTCCGCCGTAGTGCCGGGAGAAGGTGGCTACAGCGCCGCCGTCGCCGTCAAGGCACTGGATGGCATGGGCGCACCGCGCTTTCACAAGATCCTTGATGGACAGACGTTCAAGACCGCTTCCGATGCCGATGACGCGGCGGCGTTGCAATTGGAGCGGTTGGTGGACGTGGATGAAGAAGGCCAGTTGGCCTGGGCAACGGCATCAATCTAACCAACACCGCTGAACCCAATGTGGGAGCGGGCTTGCTCGCGAAAGCGGTGCGTCAGGCACAACAGTGTCACTGACAGACCGCATTCGCGAGCAAGCCCGCTCCCACAGTTTTAATCGCATTTCAGTCAGGGTTTTGTGGCACCTGGGCGATACATCTTGAACAGCGCTTCCGGCCCCAACTGGAAATAATCCGCTGGGCCACCCCCCCGCAGAATCGGCTCAGCCGCCGCTGTGTCATAGATGCCATCCTTGAGCAGCCATTTGGCGATATGTACCGCAACCACCTCACCCAGCACCAGCCAGCTTGGCACCAGTCCCTTGTCGGCCCGTTGCAGCTGAATGATCTGCGTCACCTTGCACTCGAACGACACCGGGCTCTCGCCGACCCGTGGCACGCTGATGATTTTTGACGCGACCGGCGTCAGGCCAGACAGCTCAAACTCATTCACCTCGGGTGATACCGCCGCGCAACTCTGGTTCATCTGCTCGGCCAGCGGGCGCGTCGCCAGGTTCCATACAAACTCGCCAGTCTGTTCGATGTTGTTCAGGCTGTCTTTGCGCCCGACACTGGAAAACCCAATGATCGGCGGAATGTAGTTGAACGCATTGAAGAAGCTATAGGGCGCAAGGTTCAGGCGGCCTTCGCTGTCGTGCGACGAGATCCAGCCAATGGGCCGTGGGCCGACGATGGCATTGAACGGGTCATGGGGAAGGCCGTGGCCGTTGGCGGGTTCGTAGAAGTGGATATCGTCAGGCATGGCCGGGGTTCCTGCAGGTGAGTTTGCTGAGGTGGCCATACTGCAAGGCATGGCGATGAATTTCCATCCGATATGGAATTTTCATGCGCTCCCCACCTATTTTTCACAGCGCCACGTTCAGTCTGCGCCCCAAGGTCGGCACCCCACATCAGTCGGCCAATTGAATGACTGAGCTCTGGAGCCTTCCCCCCAATGAATAAACTTCCTCAGATCACCCTGGCGTTCTGGGTTATGAAAATCTGCGCGACCACCCTGGGCGAAACCGCAGGTGATTTACTGTCGATGACCCTGAATGTCGGCTATGCCATCAGCTCGATGATCCTGATCAGCGTGTTCCTGGTCACGTTGGTGACGCAGCTCTGGTCGAAAACCTACAACCCGGTGCTGTACTGGATCGTGATCCTGTCCACCAGCACCGCTGGCACTACCATGTCGGACTTTATGGATCGCTCCCTGGGCCTGGGGTATGCGACGGGGTCGATGATTTTGATCGTGATTTTGATGATCATCTTCGCCATGTGGCACCTCAGTGGCGACTCGCTCAACGTGAACAAGGTGCAGACCTTTCGCGGCGAGTTGTTCTACTGGATGGCCATCCTGTTTTCCAACACCCTGGGCACCGCATTGGGCGATTTCCTGGCGGACGATTCTGGGCTTGGGTTTGCCGGAGGCGCGTTGCTGATCGGTTCGACCATTGCGGCCGTGGTGGCGCTCAAATACTTCACGCAGATTTCGTCGGTGTTGTTGTTCTGGGTGGCGTTTGTGCTGACCCGTCCGTTTGGCGCGACCTTGGGCGACTTCCTCACCAAGCCCCATGAGAAAGGCGGGTTGGATTTCGGCACCATTGGATCATCGGCGGTATTGGCGGCGGTGCTGGTGGTGATGATTGCGGGGGCGTCGTATGCGCAACGGCGGTATGGCTCGATCAACCAGACGCTGCAAAACTAAAAGTGGGAGCGGGCTTGCTCGCGAATACGGAGTGTCAGTCGCCGACTGTATCGACTGATCCACCGCTTTCGCGAGCAAGCCCGCTCCCACATTTTGTACCGCGTTCAGCTGTTAGTCAGTGGTGATCCGCGAGTGCTTGCGGGTGTCTTTCATGGTCACATAGACCAGCAGCGACACCGCAATACACGCCGTCACGTACCAGTAATACCCGGTCTCCATGCCGATGCTCTTGAACCACAGCGCGATGTATTCAGCCGTACCGCCGAAGATCGACACAGTCAGCGCATACGGCAGGCCTACACCCAGTGCGCGGATTTCGGTCGGGAACAGTTCGGCCTTTACCACCGCGTTGATCGAGGTGTAGCCGCTGACGATGATCAGCGCCGCCATGATCAGGAAGAACGCGCCCCACCAGGTCTGGATGGTGTGCAGGGTGGTGAGGATGGGCACGGTGAACAGCGTGCCAAGGATGCCGAAGGCGATCAGGATCGGCCGACGGCCGACTTTATCCGACAGCCCGCCGATGATGGGTTGCAGGCACATGAACAAGAACAGCGTCGCCGCCGAAATGGTGGTGGAGTCGGAAATGCTCATACCGACCGTGTTCACTAGGTATTTCTGCATGTAGGTGGTGTAGGTATAGAAGGCCAGGGTGCCGCCCATGGTCAGGCCAACCACCGTCATCAGTTCCTTGGGGTGGCGCATCAAGGTGCGCATGGCGCTTTCCTTAGCCTTTTCCTTCTTGGTGAACGACTCGGTTTCTTCCATGCCACGACGCAGGTACAACGCGACTACCGCGCACAGTGCGCCGATGGCGAACGGGATACGCCAGCCCCAGTCGTACAGTTGTTCGGTGGTCAGCAGCTGTTGCAGCACGATCAGCACCGCCAGGGCGATGAGCTGGCCGGAGATCAGGGTCACGTACTGGAAGCTGGAGTAGAATCCGCGACGTTCCTTGGTCGCCATCTCGCTGAGGTAAGTGGCGGAGGTACCGTATTCGCCGCCGACCGACAGGCCCTGCAGCAAACGGGCAAACACCAGCAGGATCGGCGCGCCGATGCCGATCATTTCATAGCCTGGGCTCAGGGCAATCAGCAACGAGCCGAAGCACATCAGGTACACCGAGGCCATCAGGGCTTTCTTGCGCCCGACCTTGTCGGCGTACAGGCCCATCAACCACCCACCAATAGGGCGCATCAGGAAACCCACGGCGAAGATCGCGGCGGTGTTCAGCAATTGAGCGGTGGTGTCGCCTTTAGGGAAAAAGGTCTTGGCGAAGTACAGCGAGAAGGCGGCATAGACGTACCAGTCGTACCACTCGACCATGTTGCCGACGGAGCCACTGAAAATCGATTTGATGCGGCTGGAGGTAGTGCGCTCTTTCGTCGGCGCGGCCGCCGACCCCAGAGGCAGGGCGTTGGAATTATCCATTGAAGGATCCTTCATCTAGTTGTTTTTATGGAGCCGCTTGAGCGCAGCCTGGCTGGGCTATAGCAGGAGCTGTGCCAGGTGGATGAAGGCCCGTTCTAGAAGGGTTTGCGGATTTTTTTGAGCGGAAAGTTGCTGATGATTTGCGGGTGGTGAGCGGAAATCCGCCTATGGCCGCTGGCCCTATCGCAGGCAAGCCAGCTCCCACACTTGACCGTATTTCATCTTTGGAATGCAGTTAGTGTGGGAGCGGGCTTGCTCGCGAAGGCGGCCTGAAGGACTACACAATGAATGAATCAGAGAAACGTATCCCTCACCAACCCATGCCGCTGCATCTTTTCATTCAAGGTACGCCGTGGCAGTTGCAACTCCGCCAGCACCGCCTTTATGTCGCCTTTATGCCGGGTCAGCGCAGCCTTGAGGCAATGCGCCTCGAACGCTTCCTGCTGCGCCGCTAACGATTGCCCCGCCTCAATCCCTTCCGGCTCCGGATCGCCGAGGCCCAGCACCTGGCGTTCAGCGAAGTTGGCCAACTCACGGACATTACCCGGCCAATCATGGCCGAGCATTCGCCCCAACTGTGCGCCGCTCAAGGGCTCAACGCTGCGGCCCAGCCGTTCGCCCGCGCTGTGGGCAAAGTGGTCGAACAGCAGCGCAATATCCTCGCGCCGCTCACGCAGTGGCGGTAGGCGCAGCTGCGCCACGTTCAGCCGATAGGCCAAATCTTCGCGAAAACGGCCGGCGCGCGCCTCTTCCAGCAGGTCTGGCTTGGTCGCGGCGATGATGCGCAAATCCACATGAATGCTTTGATTGGAACCCAGCCGCTCCAGCTTTTGCTCCTGCAACACCCGCAGCAGCTTGACCTGCTGGGCCAGCGGCATGCTTTCGATTTCATCCAGGAACAGCGTGCCGCCATGGGCATATTCCAGCTTGCCGATGCGCTTGCCCTGGGCGCCGGTGAACGCGCCGCTTTCATGGCCGAACAGCTCGGCCTCAAACAGCTGCTCGGGGATCGCCGCGCAGTTGAGGGCCACGAAGGGTTTTTTCGCCCGTGGGCCAAAGTCATGCAGGCAGCGCGCGACCAGTTCCTTGCCGCTGCCCGTCTCGCCACGGATCAGCACATTGACCGGCAAGCTCGCCAGGTCGAGCACTTGGCGGCGCAGGTTCTGCAAGCCCCGGGACACACCCAGCAGGCTTGTTTCCAACTGCGCGCGATGATCGGCCTGTTGATGCAGGCGGCGGTTTTCCAGGATCAGCCCGCGCTTGTCCAGGGCCCGGCGCAGGCTGTTGAGCAGCGCGTCGGGGCTGAAGGGTTTTTCCAGGAAGTCGTAGGCACCGTCGCGCATGGCTTCCACCGCCATCGGCACGTCGCCATGGCCGGTCAACAGGATCACCGGCAAGTCGGCATCGCGACGTTGCACTTCGGCCAATAGCTCGAGCCCGCTGAGCCCAGGCATGCGCACGTCGCTCAGGATCACTCCGGGAAAGTCCTTGGGCAATTTCGCCAGGCATTCTTCGGCGCGGCTGAACAGTTGCACCTCAAACCCGGACAAGCTCAACCATTGCTCTACGGCCGTGCGAATGCTGGCTTCGTCATCGACCACAATCACCGCGTTCAACATAGGTCGGGCGTCTCCAGCGCGATAGGCAAGGTCAGGGTAAACACGGCGCCGTCACCACGGTTGCCGGCAATCAGGCGACCGCCGAGTTCATGCACGATCGCGTAGGACACTGCCAGCCCGAGGCCGAGCCCATCACCCACGGGTTTGGTGGTGAAGAATGGGTCGAACACGCTGTTCAGGTGCTCCTCGGCAATCCCGCCGCCGCTGTCGCTGACAGTGAGTTGCCACAGTTGCTGGTCAGCCTGCAGGCGGATTTCCAGGCGTTTACGCGGTTTGTCGGCCATCGCGTCGAGGGCGTTGCGCAGCAGGTTGATCAGCACCTGTTCAAGGCGGATCGCATCGCCCCGTACCCACGCCGGGCGTGTCAGGTCGAGCACCACGCCGATGCCTTCATCGCGCAGGCGGGCATCAAGTAAATGCAGGGATTGGTCGACCACTAACGCCAAATCCAGCCGTTCGCGCAAGCCGCTGGGGCTTTTGCGCGCAAAGGTCTTGAGGTGGCCGGTGAGCGCTGCCATGCGCGTGAGCATTTCGTCCAGCGGCGTCAGCGCCTTGTAGGCATCGTCTACGCGGCCATGGTCCAGCAGCAGGCGCAGGGTTGCCAATTGCATGCGCTGGGCGGTCAGCGGTTGATTGATCTCATGGGCGAGGGCGGCGGACATCTGTCCCAGCGCTGCCAGCTTGGCCGACTGCACCAAGCCATCCTGGGCGGTGCGCAGCGCTTGGGTGCGTTCTTCCACCAACTGCTCAAGTTCTTCACGACTGCGCTGACGCAAGCGAGCCAAGCGCCAGCGCTGGGTCAGGAACAGCACCAGGAACACCAGCGCAAGCCACGAGCCAGCGGCGGCGAGCCCGGCGTTGCGTTGGTCCTCGAAGGCGAATTGCGGTTTGCGCAACAGGTGCAGGGTCCAGCCTTCTGCTTTCAGCGGCAGCGATTCCCAGATGTAATTGGCGTTGCCGTCGGGGCCATTGACGCGCATCAGGTGACTGTTGTCGTCAAAGCGTTGCAGCGACTGGGTCTCCAGCGGTTGCAGTTGTTTCTTGTCGTATTGGCGGGTGGCCTTGAGTTCGGCCAGGTCGTTGTCCGACAGCGGTCGCAGGTTGCGATAGCGCCAGCCCGGTTGGTTGGCAATAAATACGATACCCCGCGCATCGCTGACCAATAGCAGGTCGTTGCCCTGGGCCCACTCGCGTTCAAGCTCGGGGAACTCCAGCTTGACCACCATGGCACCAAGGAACTGTTCGTGCTCATCGAGCACCGCGCTCGAGAGGAAATATCCCGGTATTCCGGTGGTCACGCCCACGGCAAAAAAGCGCCCGGTCCCCTGGCTTCGGGTCTGGCTGAAATAGGGCCGGAAAGCGTAGTTGTGGCCGACATAACTGCTGGGCAGGTTCCAGTTACTGGCGGCCACGGCCAGGCCGGTTCGGTCCATCAACTCCAGGGTAGAAGACTGCGCGGCGCCGTTGATGCGCTCCAGCTTGCGGTTGAGCAAGTCCTGAGTGCTGGCATCCAGCGGGCCTCTCAAGGCGTTGATCATTTCCGAGTCAAGCGCCAGCACCGCCGGCAGGGCGCGGTAGCGTTCGATCAGGGTATGCAGGGAGTTGCCATACAGCATGAGCTGCTGACTGGCGCGAGCGGCGTCGTCCGCCAAGGCCTGGCGTTCGGCATGGCGCGTAGCCAAGGCCGCGGCCAGCAGTGCGCCGGCGATGATCAACAGGGAGAAGAAGGTCAGGCGCAGGGGACGAGGGATCACGATCATACGGTGATGAACAGGCGCAGTGAGGGGAGTGCACCATACCATGAGCACCCTGACTCTTGTGACGGGTGGGTATTTGTGGGAGCGGGCTCGGCTTAACAAAAGTGCCAGCCATAAAAAAGGCGACTGGGCCGTGGAGCCGCAGTCGCCTTCATCCAAGCGGGAAAATGCTTACTGCACTTCTACCGCCAGGCTTTCACTGATCTTTTTCTGCCAGATGGCAGGACCGGTGATGTGGACGGATTCGCCCTTGCTGTCCACCGCAACGGTGACCGGCATGTCTTTCACGTCGAACTCGTAGATCGCTTCCATGCCCAGCTCGGCGAACGCGACAACGCGGGACTTCTTGATGGCTTGCGCCACTAGGTAAGCCGCGCCGCCGACAGCCATCAGGTACACGGCTTTGTGGTCCTTGATCGCTTCGATGGCGGTTGGGCCGCGCTCGGATTTGCCGATCATGCCCAGCAGGCCGGTTTGTTCGAGGATCTGACGGGTGAACTTGTCCATCCGCGTCGCGGTGGTCGGGCCCGCCGGGCCAACCACTTCTTCGCGCACCGGATCAACCGGGCCGACGTAGTAGATGAAGCGACCCTTGAGGTCGACCGGCAGGGTTTCACCCTTGTTCAGCATTTCGACCATGCGCTTGTGCGCGGCGTCGCGGCCGGTGAGCATCTTGCCGTTGAGCAATACGGTTTCGCCCGGCTGCCAGCTCTGCACTTCTTCCGGGGTCAGGGTGTCGAGGTTGACACGGCGAGCCGATGGGCCGGCTTCCCAGACGATTTCCGGGTAGGCGTCCAACGGTGGCGCTTCCAGCGACGCAGGGCCCGAGCCGTCGAGCACGAAGTGCGCGTGGCGCGTGGCGGCGCAGTTGGGGATCATGCACACCGGCAGCGAGGCGGCGTGGGTCGGGTAGTCCATGATCTTCACGTCGAGCACGGTGGTCAGGCCACCCAGGCCCTGGGCGCCGATGCCCAGTTGGTTGACCTTCTCGAACAGCTCCAGGCGCATCTCTTCGATACGGTTCTGCGGGCCGCGCTTTTTCAGCTCGTGGATGTCGATGGACTCCATCAACACTTCCTTGGCCATCACCGCAGCTTTCTCGGCGGTGCCGCCGATGCCAATGCCCAGCATGCCCGGTGGGCACCAGCCGGCGCCCATGGTCGGAACGGTCTTCAGAACCCAGTCAACGATCGAGTCGGACGGGTTGAGCATGGCCATTTTCGACTTGTTCTCGGAGCCGCCGCCCTTGGCCGCCACGTCCACTTCCACGGTGTTACCCGGGACGATGGAGTAGTGGATGACCGCTGGGGTGTTGTCCTTGGTGTTTTTGCGCGCGCCTGCCGGGTCGGCGAGGATCGATGCACGCAGGACGTTTTCCGGCAGGTTGTAGGCGCGACGCACGCCTTCGTTGATCATGTCGTCCAGGCCCATGGTGGCGCCATCCCAACGCACGTCCATGCCCACGCGCACGAACACGGTAACGATACCGGTGTCCTGGCAGATCGGGCGATGGCCGGTGGCGCACATGCGCGAGTTGATCAGGATCTGGGCGATGGAGTCACGGGCTGCTGGCGATTCTTCGCGCAGGTAGGCTTCGTGCATGGCCTGGATGAAATCAACGGGGTGGTAGTAGGAAATGAATTGCAGGGCGTCGGCAACGCTCTGAATCAGGTCGTCTTGCTTGATCACGGTCATGAGTCGCGCTCCTCTATAAGGGAACATTCAATAAAGGTGGCGTCAGTGTTGCATCGGTCGGCTGAAGCCACCTTTCCAAGGCACGCCAAAATGGTGCAGGCGCGACGCTAAAAAGGCGCGGCAGTATAACCCGGTACGGTGGCCGATACACCCGACTATGGTCAAACTGTCGCAGGCATGATTCCCTGTGCGCATCCCCTGTCATCGAGACCTTTATATGCCTGAACTGCACGTCGGCGAACGCCACTGGTCGGTCACAACCGGCAGCAATCTGCTGGATACGCTGAACCAGGCGGGTGTGGCCGTGCCCTTCAGTTGCCGTGCCGGTAGTTGTCATGCCTGCCTGGTACGTTGCCACGGCGAAGTCGAGGACAAGCAGCCCGATGCCCTGAGCCCGGCGCAGCGCCAGGACGGCTGGCGGCTGGCGTGCCAGTGCCACGTGAGTGGGGATGTGCGGGTCGAGACGTTTGACCCGGCGCGTGACGGTTTGGCCGCTCAAGTGGTAGGTGCCGATTGGCTGAACCCGAATGTGTTGCGCTTGCGCCTGCAAACTGAGCGGGGCCTGCGGTATCGAGCGGGCCAGCATTTGGTGGTGTGGGCAGGGCAGGTAGCACGTCCTTACTCATTGGCGAGCTTGCCCCAGGAAGACCCGTTCCTGGAGTTTCACCTCGATTGCCGGCTGCCGGGCGAGTTCAGTGATCGTGCCCGGCAGTTGCAGGTCGGCGACCCTTTACGCCTGGGCGAGCTGCGCGGCGGTGCGTTGCAATACGATGCGGACTGGCAAAACCGGCCGCTGTGGTTGCTGGCTTCCGGTACCGGCCTAGGGCCGTTATGGGGTGTGTTGCGTGAAGCACTGCGCCAGGATCACCAAGGCCCTATCCGCGTGATTCACCTGGCCCATGATGCGCAAGGGCACTACCTGGCCGAGCCCTTGGCACAACTGGCCGCGCAGCATCCAAACGTGCAGGTGCAGCTGTGGACTGCGGCCGAGTCGGCCCAGGCATTGGCGCAACTGCGGCTTGTTTCGCGGCAAACTCTGGCCTTACTCTGCGGGCACCCCGCCCATGTCGAAGCGTTCTCCAAGCGCTTGTTCCTGGCGGGACTGCCGCGCAATCAACTGCTGGCCGATGTGTTCCTGCCCCGTGGTTGAGCGCTGAACTCTATAGTCGCGAGATTCGCCATGACCGACGCCATTTTGCAGCACCGCGAAGGCGGGCTGCTGACCTTGCAGCTCAACCGCCCCGACAAGAAAAACGCCCTGACCCGTGCCATGTACACGTCCTTGGCCGAGGCGCTGGAGCAAGCGGATGCGAGCCCGGATATCAGCGCGGTGCTGATCCAGGGCAGCAGCGAATGCTTCACCGCCGGCAACGACATTGGCGACTTTCTAGAACAACCGCCCGCCGACCTCGACAGCCCACCGTTTCACTTTATGAAAAGCCTGCTCAACTGCCGAAAGCCGGTGATCGCCGCCGTGGCCGGTGCGGCGGTGGGTATCGGTACGACGCTGTTGCTGCATTGCGACTTGGTTTACATCAGCCGCGATGCACGTTTGCGTATGCCGTTCGTCAACCTGGGGCTGTGCCCTGAGTTTGGTTCAAGCTTGATCTTGCCGCGCCTGTTGGGGCATGCGAAGGCGGCCGAACTGTTGCTGTTGGGTGAGGGCTTTACGGGCGAGCAGGCAGCGGCTTGGGGCATTGCCACCGAGGCGTTGGGCAGCGGTGACGCAGCGCTGGCCAAGGCGCGGGAAGTGGCTGGGCGTTTTGAAACCCTGGCCACCGGGGCGGTGCAGGTGACCAAGCAGTTGATGAAGAGCGTGGACCGCGAGCAGTTGCGCCAGGTGATCGAGGAGGAAGGGGCGCTGTTTACGCAGCGGTTGAAGTCGCCGGAGGCGGTTGCGGCCTTGTCAGCTTTTGTCACCCGTCGATGAGTTTGCATTGGCTGGTCTGGCGCTATCGCAGGCAAGCCAGCCCCCACATTGGAATGCGCTCATCTGTGAGCGCCGGGCTTACCCGCGATGAGGCCCTCCCTGGCAACACAAAACCCATAGGCATAAAAAAGCCCCGAACCAGTCGGGGCTTCCTCATTTACCGGTCAATTAGACCTGCGGGTCGCCCACGTGCAGGATCTTCATGCCATTGGTGCCACCGGTAGTGTGGTAGCTGTCGCCCTTGGTCAGGATGACCCAGTCGCCTTTTTCTACGACGCCGCGTTTGACCAACTCGTCAATCGCCTTCTGGCTGACTTCGTTCGGTGCCAGCGAAGCCGGGTCGAACGGGATGGTGTACACGCCACGGAACATCGCCACGCGGGCTTGAGCTTCGCGGTGTGGGGTGAACGCGTAGATCGGCACCGAAGAACGGATACGCGACATGATCAACGGGGTGTAGCCACTTTCGGTCAAGGCAATGATCGCTTTGACACCTGGGAAGTGGTTGGCGGTGTACATGGCAGCCAGGGCGATGCTCTGGTCGCAGCTTTCGAACACTTTGCCGATACGGTGGCTGGAGGTCTTGCTGGTCGGGTGCTTTTCAGCGCCAACGCAGATGCGCGCCATGGCTTGCACCGCTTCCAGCGGGTAAGGGCCGGCAGCACTTTCAGCCGAGAGCATCACGGCGTCGGTGTAGTCGAGCACGGCGTTGGCCACGTCGGACACTTCGGCACGGGTCGGCATCGGGTTCTGGATCATCGACTCCATCATCTGGGTCGCCACGATCACGGCCTTGTTGTGGCGGCGTGCGTGCAGGATGATCTTTTTCTGGATGCCGATCAGTTCGGCGTCACCGATCTCCACGCCCAGGTCGCCACGGGCAACCATCACGGCGTCGGAGGCGTTGATCAGGCCGTCCAGGGTTTCGTCATCGGCTACGGCTTCGGCGCGTTCGATCTTCGCCACCAGCCAGGCGGTGCCGCCGGCTTCGTCGCGCAGTTTACGGGCGTATTCCATGTCGGCAGCGTCGCGCGGGAAGGACACGGCGAGGTAGTCCACTTCCATTTCGGCGGCGAGCTTGATGTCGGCCTTGTCTTTTTCGGTCAGGGCCGGCGCCGTGAGGCCACCACCACGACGGTTGATGCCTTTGTGGTCCGACAGCGGGCCGCCGATGATCACGGTGCAGTTCAGTTCAGTCGGGGTCGCGGTATCGACGCGCATGACCACGCGACCGTCGTCCAGCAGCAGCTCGTCACCGACACCGCAGTCCTTGACCAGGTCCGGGTAGTCGATACCCACGACTTGCTGGTTGCCTTCGGTCAGCGGATGGCTGGTAGAGAAGGTGAACTTGTCACCGATCTTCAGCTCGATACGCTTGTTGGTGAATTTGGCAATACGGATTTTCGGGCCTTGCAGGTCACCCAGCAGAGCGACGAAGCGGCCGTGCTTGGCGGCCAGGTCACGTACCAGCTTGGCACGAGCCTTGTGCTCGTCCGGGGTGCCGTGGGAGAAGTTCAGACGGGCGACGTCCAAACCAGCCAGAATCAGCTGTTCGAGGACTTCCGGCGAGTTGCTGGCCGGGCCAAGGGTGGCGACGATTTTGGTGCGACGGACGGACATGCACAGACTCCTGAGTTCAAGCGCTGAGGAAGGCTACTATGCTCTTTCGTTGTAGTCATTGTTCCTTTGCACTACTTATCGACGATTGACTTGTTTTCGTTGCGGCTGAATACGAACAACCTTGAAGATTTTTGACGAGGGGTCGATACACTGCACAAGACAGGAGAACCCTCATGCGAATTTTGCTCGTTGCTGCCCTGGCCGTCAGTGTTGTCGGCTGCACCCGCTGGTCGATGGACCACCATTTGAACAACGCCTACCGCGCCTACAAGGTCGGTGATTGCGAGCGTGTCACCCTGGAATTGTCCCAGGTCGACCGTGAAAGTCGCACCCGACGTTATGTGCAGCCGGAGGTCTCGATGTTGCGTGGCCAATGCCTTGAACGGCAGAAACTGTTCGTTGACGCCGTGCAAACCTACCAGTTCATCATTAACCAGTATCCGTCGAGCGAATACGCCTACCGCGCCCGAGCGCGGCTCGACACCCTGCAACAACTGGGGCATTACCCCGGTGCGAGCGTCGCTCAACCGCGTCCAGCGTCTTTGTGATGATATTCGTCATTTCATAACTGGCCCGCTGTCAGTCTTGGGCTATTCTTTGAATGTTCGTTTGTACAAGTTTCTATTCGAACGAATGCGGGGCCCGGATTCGGCAGCTGTCTAGTGACAAAGCATCGTCTGTTGTCACACCGAGATCCAGGGAGAGCGGGTGTTTTTTGCCTGTTCCGAATCACTGGCACGGCCAGAGTCATGGCCACTGGATGGCGATCTCACCATGTTTACCGACCGACGGATCGAGCGGCATCAGCTTCCTTACTTCCTGCAAGTGTTTAATCGTCTCACTGACAAGCCTATCGGCTTTTTGGGCAACGTCTCGGAAGGCGGGCTTATGTTAATCAGCCAGTTGCCCATGATGGTCGACGTGGACTTTGAGCTACGCTTGAAGATCCCGGCGGCTGACGGCTCGTTCCATGCAATTGACCTCACGGCGACCTGTCTGTGGAGTCATGAAGATATCAACCCGCAGCATTATGATTCCGGGTTCAGCGTGCTTCAGGCGCCCGAGGAGTACGGGCAACTGATCAACGTATTGTTGCATTACTTCAGTTTTGACCCCCTGCAGGCTTCAGTCTAGCTACAGCGCGTCGTCGACCCGGCTCGGGTGTTATCACTCCAGCCGTGGTCGTGCACCCCCTTCTCAAAATACCCCGGCTTTTTTCCAACCCAAGTAGCGCGTGACAAGGGCTGCGCCGAGTTCGGATGGCCGCGTGTCCAGTATCGACAGGCCGTTGGCGCTTAAACGGTCGTACAGTTCATCGCGTGTGTTGAGGTAATCGACGGTGCCGCTGTAGGCCAAGGCTTCGGGCAAGGTTTGCACGGGGGACTGACGCAGTTGATCAAGCACTTCCTCGCGTAGACTGGCTACCAGCACACGATGTTGACGACTTATCTGATTGACCGCCGCCAGCAATGCTTCATCGTCTTCATCCCGCAGGTTGGTAACCAGGATCACCAATGCCCGGCGTTTCTGCCGGGCTAACAGCTGGTTGGCTGCGGCCTGGTAATCAGCCGTTCGGCGAGTGGTGTCCAGGTCATAGACCGCGTTGAGCAAGCGGTTCAATTGACTGCTGCCTTTGACCGGCACCAGGTAGCGCGGCTGTTCGCCAGCAAAGGTGCACAGCCCCACCGCATCGCCCTGGCGCAACGCGACATAGCTAAGCAACAGGCAGGCGTTGAGCGCGTGGTCAAAGTGCGAAAGCTCATCATCCTGGCTGCGCATGCGTCGGCCGCAATCGAGCATGAAGATGATTTGCTGGTCGCGCTCATCCTGATATTCGCGGGCGATGGGGGTGCGCTGGCGTGCAGTGGCTTTCCAGTCGATCTGGCGCAGGCTGTCGCCCTCGCGAAATTCGCGCAACTGGTGAAACTCCAACCCCAGCCCCCGTCGTTGGCGCTGTCGCACCCCGAGTTGACTCAGCCAGTTATCCACGCCCAGCAGTTGAGCGCCATACAGGCGAGCGAAGTCTGGATAGACACGGGTGGAATCGTCGACGTCGACAAAATGCCGAGCCGACCACAGCCCCAAGGGACTGGGCAGGTGGATTTCGCAGCGACTGAAACTGAAATGCCCGCGTCGCACAGGCCGCAAACGATAGCCCAGTTCACTGCGTTCTCCGGGTCGCAGCTCGATGGACTGGGGCATGCCCTCTACGTTCAGCCCGTCGGGGGCGTGATCGAACACCCGTACAGTCAGCGGTTGTAGGTAGTTATGTTCTAGCGTAAGGCGCACTTCGCCCCAGCGTCCGAGTGCCAGGCTGGCGGGCATTTTTCGTTGTACCCGCACGCAGGGGCGGCGGCGCAAGCGTGCGGCATCCAGCAAGGCGAGCAGCAACAGCGCGAGGAGCAAGCCCCACGCGACAGCGTGCAGAGTGTCGGGCAGTTTGAACTGCAATGCTGCAGCAATACCTAGCAGGATGTTCAAGCCCAGCAACACACTTAGCCAGCTCAACAACAGGCGGGTTGGTTTCATGGGCAGGTCATTGCCGCGGAGCTGGAATCTGATCCAGTAACTGCTGGAGCACCTGGTCGACCTCCAGCCCATCAATGTCCAACTCTGGCGCTATACGCACCCGGTGGCGCAGTACCGCGAGCGCGCAGCCCTTGATGTCATCCGGCGTAACGAACTCGCCCCCGCGTAACAGTGCACGAGCGCGGGCGCCGCGAACCAACGCGATGGACGCTCGGGGCCCGGCGCCGATGGCCAGCCCCGGCCAATTGCGGGTAGCGCGCGCCAGTCGCACGGCGTAATCGAGGACTTGTTCGTCCAGCGCCAATTCACTGGCGATTTGTTGCAGTTGCAGCACGTCTTCGGCTTGCAGCACCGTGCGCAACGGCTGTACGTCAAGCATGTCGGCTCGGGATGAGCGCGTCACTTCTCGCACCATATCCAGTTCGTGCCGGGCGTCGGGATAGTCCATGCGCACCTTGAGCATGAAGCGGTCCAGTTCCGCTTCCGGCAGCGGGTAGGTACCTTCCTGCTCGATGGGATTCTGGGTTGCCAGCACCATGAACGGTTGGCCGATAGGCATCGCCTCACCTTCAAGGGTCACTTGCCGTTCCTGCATGGCTTCAAGCAGGGCCGCCTGGGTCTTGGCTGGGGCACGGTTGATTTCGTCGGCTAGCAATAGGTGGGTGAATACCGGCCCTTTGCGCAGCTTGAACTGCTCGGTGTGCAAGTCATAGACGGCGTGGCCGGTGACATCGCTGGGCATCAGGTCCGGCGTGAACTGGATGCGCGCGAAGTCGCCGTCGAAACAACGTGCCAGTGCCCGTACCAGCAAGGTCTTGCCCAAGCCGGGTACGCCTTCGAGCAACACATGGCCGCCGGCAATTAGAGCCGTCAGCACATCGTCGATCACCTGATCCTGGCCTATCACTGCCTTACGCAATTCGGTACGCAGGGCCTGGGCTTGCTGGCTGGCGCGGTGCAAGGGTTCGCCCGTCGGGGCAGTGGCCGTTGGAAATTCGCTCATAGGGCATTCCTGAGGGTTTGCAGGCACGCCACCTGTCGGCAGAAGTCCGCGCTGGAAAGGCGTTTATCCGGCAGTGGGCCGAGGGCCTGGCTGATGACGTGAGAGGGTTGATGCGTCAGGTGCCCAAGCACCCGCCACTGTTCGACGTTTTCAAGATGCTCGAAGCCGGGATGACGCCGCCGCGCGGCCCGCAGGATGTCGCGCTGCAAGGCGTGTAACAGGGTGCCTTGGCCGCTGCGACGTAACAGGAAGTCGGCGCTGGCTTTCAAGTGTTCCTGCAACTGCCGCCGGGCTTTGGGGGCAGGCGTCTGAATTGGGCCTTGGCGCATCCCTGCGTGCCAGAGTGCGAGGGCGATCAAGGCAGTCAGTGCCACCAGCGCCTGGGGAAAGTAACGCACCACCAAGGTGAACAGGTCATCCACGTCGCTGTTGAACAGCAAGGTCACGGCATTACCTTGGTTCAAGTACCACAGCAGCCAGGCGTTATCATGTTTGCCGATGTTGGGGTTTTTCCACAGATCGCTGTCGGTGATGACCGTTACACGGCCTTCCCCGAGGTTGAGTTGCATCAGGTGGCTAGAGTTGGCGCTGTTGGCTGAGAATTGCGCCAGGTGCTTGGGGTCAGTGAGGTTAAAGTCTGTGTCGAAGCTGAAATAGGCCGGAGCGGTTTCGTTGTCGACATAAAGTTTGGTCAGGTCCGGCGCTTTCTTTTTGCGGGCCTGGACGGGTTCATCAGGTTCATCGCTCAATAGCTGGTGAACCTGCAGACGATCGAGCAGCAAGTCGCCGCTTTTGCCGGTCTCTTCATCCCACAGCGCTTCGGCCACTAACAACAGGTGGCCGCCTGCCTTTGCCCAGTCCAATAGTTGTTCTACCTGGCGGGGGGGCATATTGCTGCGTTCCCCCAACAGCAGAAAGCTGTTGTCTTTAGAGGGTAGGGTGGTCAGCCGTTCAAGATTATCGGCATGCTCAACGACCAGCCCTTGCTGGCGCAGAAAGTGCTCGGCCGCCAGATAGGGGTTGGCCATTGCATCTGGTGAAGGGCCGCGATCGATCACTTCCTCATAAGGGATTGCCTTGTGCCAGGCATAAAGGGCACCCGCACCGAGCAGGCACGCCAACAGCAGGCCAAGCCACAGTAATAGCCGATTCAACATGCTCCCCCCGAACTGAAGAGGGCACGCCAGTCACTGCACAGTTTTTGTTGAACAGACGCGGGAGGAAGGTGATGACCGTAGGCAAGGTTTTGCCAGTGTTGCGTCAGTTCATTACTGAACGCCAGCAACTGCGGTTGTTGCAACTGGTGAACGCGGTCCAAGACCTGGCCTTCGGTGTCCGCGCTTTTCAATGGCAGGTTGAAGTCATGCAATAACCTGCTGAGCAGACCGCGATAGAGCAGACCGAGTGCTTCCCGTGGTTGGCTGGCCCACAGTTGCTCGGCGGTGGTGGCGATATCCTCGGGCAAGGTTTCAGTGCCCAGTTGCAGCCCAAATAATTGCGTAGGTGCAGGCTTGGCGACGTTAGGTGGGCGTGGCCCACGTCGGCTGACAAAGGTTTGCAACCAATCGCGGTAGCGCCAGACCACCAGTGCCAAGCCCGCAATCAGCAGACTCCATAGCAGCACTTCCAAGCCTTGGGCGACATGTTTGAAAGCGTTGCTGTTGAGATTACCCAGCAGCGCCTGTAACCACGCAGGAAGCTTGCCGTCACCGTGGGGTTTGTTTTCAGCCGCAGGTTTTTCTCCGTCAAATCGATAGCGGGTAACGGTTTCCGGATTCTTGAAGGGAGGGTTTTCCAGTACGGACTTGATCGATTGGCTCGCGCTGGCGGGGCTTGGCAGTTTGGCGTCATTGGCCATGGCCGACTGACTGAAAGGCAGCAGCGTCATCGCAATTAACAGCAGCATCAGCGGCGCTACGCTGCTCAGGCGTTCTCGCAGGCGCCGGAAAACCAGTTCAAGGTCCCACGCCTCAAGCACAGTGCGGCGATTGAGGTAGAGGCTGAATCCGCAGGCGACGTAGATCGGCTCCCAAAACACCAGGACCAGGGCGTAGAAGGCGTTGCTCAAGTGCTCCAACCACAACGCTTCAGTGCTGGTCGACAGTGCCAGGCGTTGCCAGTCCCAGCCCAGCTCGACTTGTTGCGGAATAAATAGATAGAACAGCGCCATGCAGCCGAACCACAGGCCAATTTCCAGGTGAGCGCCGATGATGGTCAGCCAGCGCGCCGCGCCGGCATTGTGCTGTAGCAGCACCCCGAGGCGTTTTTGCCGGGAGTGGCCGTCGAGGCCTTCGAGCTGGCTGACCGGCATGACAAAACTGCGACTCAAGCTGAACCGTCGCCACGTCAAACTGGCGAGCAGTTGGCCGTTCAATAAGCGTGGCCATTGGCGCACGGCCTGTTTGAGGCTGGGCGTTTCACCAAACAACGCCTTGGACAGGATATACAGCGGCAAGCGATCAAACGCCGGCTTGAGCCACCAGAGCAGGAACATGGCTGTGGACGGGTATTTCCACAGCAGTGCGGTAATCAGAGCGAACATAGGCAATGTCACCAGGGCCCAACTACTCATCAATAGTTGGCGATATTCCCGAGCCATTAACACCCCCAGGTCCATGGCTTCCCAGGAACTGCGCGGGCGAATCACCACGCTGGCATCACTCAGGCGCATGGTCGGTCCGCCCGGCAAGGGTGAGATAGGCGGCGACCATCAGCCAAAGGGATGCCCCCACGAGGTATTTGACCCAGGGGGCGATCTGGGTGGTGGACGACCAGTAAGCCTCGATAAATGCCGCAATCAGCAGAAAAACCATGACACCGCATAACATCTGTACGCTTTTACGTGCCGCCAACCGCAAGGACTCGCTGCGCGGCAGCTGGCCGGGGGCGATCAGTGCCCAGCCCAGCTGCAGGCCGGCGGCGCCTGCCAGGGCGATGGCCGTAAGCTCGAAGGCACCGTGTCCGATGACGAATGACCAGAAGGTCTGGCCGTAGCCGATTTCGGTCAAGTGCCCGGAGATCGCACCGATGATCAGGCCGTTGTAAATCAGAAAAAACACGCTGCCCAAGCCGAATAGCAGGCCGGCGGCAAAGGTTTGGAAGGCAATGCCGATGTTGTGCATCACGTAGTAGCCGAACATCATCCAGTCTTCGCTCGATGCTCGCTCGGCAGCGCGACCCAGGCGGCTGGCATCGGGGTCGTACATGCCCTGCATTTCGGCCACTTGCTGCGGGCTGACGATGCTGTAGATCATGTCGGGAAACAGGTAGACCAGCAGGGCTATGCCCACCAGGCTGCCAAAAAACAGCAGGCTGGCGATCAACACGAAACGCCACTGTTCGCGAACCAGTCGAGGGAAGTCGGCCAGCACGAAACCCAACACGTTTGCCGTCAATTGACCGCGGTGACGGTACATCTGTTGGTGCCCGCGCAGGGCAAGTTGTTGCAACGAATCCACCAGGTAACTGCTGTAGCCGCGCTCTTGGGCCAGGGCCAGATGCTGGCACAGGCGCCGGTATTGAAGCGGAAAAGTGGCCACGTCACCGGGCTTGGTTTTGCCTTGCTCCAACTGCTTGAGTTGTTCGGCAAAGGCTTGCCATTGAAGCTGGTGGCGGCTTTCGAACATGCTCTGTTTCATGTCGGCCCCAGCAGGCCGCGAGCCACGCCATTGAGTTGTTCCACCGCGCGAGCCGGTGATACTTGCAGGGGCGTTGCGAGAATCGAGGCGAGTTCGTGAACCCGCTCGGCCGACAACTCACCCTGGCGCTCGGCGAAGCCAAGGATGGCCCTTTGTTCGCTGAGGTCCAGGGCAAAGGGCAGGCGCAGTGCGGCCACTTGCGGGACTTTAGGCCGCACCATGGGGGATTCTCGGTAGATCACCAGCGTACCGGCAGCCAAGTCGCCGAGGCGTTTGAAGTGGGGGTGCTGCAGGCAGCTGATGGCGCCGAGGAAGTAGCCAAACGGAAGCATGTCGACAAACCGCAGCAAATTGCGGATCAGCGATGCTGACCAACTGACCGGAGTGCCGTCGTCCTGGACTACGCGCAACCCCATCACCTGTTTGCCCGGTGAGCAGCCTTGATTAAGCACCTCGAAAAGCACCATGTACCACCAACTGACCAAAAACAGCAGCAGGGATCCCAGGCCGATGCCAATGTTGCCCAACAGTGCCAAGGGCACCAGGAGCACGCCCATCATTAGCCCGCGTACGCCAAGGTCGAATGCGAAGGCCAGCGCGCGTGGTACCAAGCCGGCCGGGCGCAAAGGCAGGTCGATGCCCTCCGGGGTCTCGATTTGGTAGCGGGTATCCAATGAGGCTGATGGCATTGCGATCCTTGGCAGTGCAAAACGGCTGGGAGACTCGGATGCTAGCAGTGTCGGCGATGGAAGCAACCACTCAACATTTTGCTGGATGTTTGTACAGTGTATTTGGCGCTGGCGGCGAGGACCGTTCAGCGCCTAGACTTTGTTGATCTTCAGTACAGGAATAGCCCGTGACCTCCATTTTCTGGTACGACTATGAAACCACCGGCATTAACCCGCGCAACGATCGCCCCCTTCAAGTAGCTGGCATCCGAACGGACCTTGAGCTCAATGAGATCGGCCAGCCGGTGAATCTTTATTGCCAGCCTGCCGACGATATCCTGCCCCATCCGGCTGCCTGCGCAATTACCGGTATAACCCCGGCGATCCTGGCGGAAAAAGGCCTCGCCGAGGCCGATTTCATGACGCGGGTTCACGCCGAGTTGGCTGCACCTGGCACGTGCGGTGCCGGTTACAACACCTTGCGGTTCGACGATGAGATGACGCGCTACAGCCTGTATCGCAATTTTTTCGATCCCTACGCGCGGGAATGGCAGGGCGGCAACAGTCGATGGGACCTGATCGACGTGGTTCGTACTGCCTACGCCCTGCGCCCGGAGGGTATCGAATGGCCGCAACAGGATGGCCGCGTCACGCTCAAGCTAGAGCGTCTGACCGAAGCCAACAGTATTGATCATGGCCAGGCCCACGATGCGTTGTCCGACGTGCGTGCCACTATTGCCTTGGCTCGATTGGTTCGCGAGAAACAACCCAAGCTGTACGACTGGCTGTTTCAATTGCGCAGCAAGCAGCGGGTGATGGACCAAGTGCGCTTGCTGCAACCCATGGTGCATATTTCCGGGCGTTTTTCTGCCGAGCGCCATTATCTGGGCGTGGTCCTGCCCCTGGCCTGGCATCCGCGCAATCGCAACGCGTTGATCGTCTGTGACCTTGGGCTTGATCCTCAGGGGTTGCTGGAATTGGATGCGGACACCTTGCGTCGACGTCTTTATACCCGCCGTGATGACCTGGCCGAGGGCGAACTGCCGGTACCGCTCAAGTTGGTGCATATCAACCGTTGCCCAGTGGTCGCGCCGCTGAATGTTCTACGGGCCGAAGATCGTGAGCGCCTGCAATTGGACATGGAAATGTACCAGGCCCGAGCGCTGCGGCTAACTGACGCACAAGAACTTTGGCAAGGTAAGTTGGCGGCTATTTATGCCGAGGAGGAATTTGCGCCCAACTCGGACCCGGAACAGCAGCTGTACGATGGTTTTATCGGTGATCGAGATCGACGTTTATGTGAGCAAGTCCGGCTGGCCGAACCGGCACAACTAGCACGCCAGCAGTGGCCGTTTGATGATCAGCGTTTGCCCGAATTATTGTTCCGCTACCGTGCGCGTAACTTCCCCGATACCTTGAATAGCGAGGAGCAACAACGCTGGAAACTTTTCTGTCAGCAGCGTTTGTCAAATCCGGAGTGGGGGGCACCAATTACCTTGGAGGCATTTAATCAGGCGCGGCAGGAGTTGATTGTTAGTGCGACGCCATTTCAGATTGGCGTGCTGGACCAATGGCAGGAATATGCCGAGTCTTTAGCCGCGCGAATGCGTCTGTAGTCGGTTTTTACAGAACGCCCAGGCAATAAAAAACGCCAGCAAGCTGGCGTTTTCTGATGTGTCGCGTATCTGGCAGGAGCCTCGCGAGGCTTAGCCCAGCAGGGTAGCCCAGCCTTCAACCACGTCACCACCCCACTTGGCTTTCCACTCTTTCAGCGTTTTGTGGTTGCCACCTTTGGTTTCAATCACTTCGCCGTTGTGCGGGTTTTTGTATTGCTTGACCTTGCGAGCACGCTTGGTGCCGGTAGTTTTCACGGCGCCGCGAGGTGCCTTAACTTTCGACTCTGGATCCAGCAGCGCGATGATGTCACGCAGGGATTTGGAGTATTCGCCCATCAGGGTGCGCAGTTTGCCTTCAAATTCCAGCTCGGTTTGCAGTTTGTCGTCTTGGGACAGATTCTTCAAACGGGCTTGCAGCTCTTTGATAGCTTCTTCGGTGGCACGGTATTCGTTGATCAGAGACATGTGGACTACCTTATGTAGAGCGCTGATTGACAGGGAGAGTGGCCTAATAATAGTCAGGCAGTTTCCCCAAGTAAACATTTAAGGGTGTATTTATGTGAATTACTTTGGATGTTTGTAGCAAACCCCTGCCATCGAATTAATTACTAGGTCGTATGCCTAAAGATAATTGCCTTGAAATAGTGGGGGTGGGCTGAGAATGACGCAGTAGATTCATATAAAGGTGGTAAACCCTTAGGTTATTAAGGGGGAAACCGAAAGCGGGCGGTCAGAATAAGCGCTAAGGAATAATGCAGTTTTGCCGCGCAATCGCTAGAATGGCGGCCTTTGCGAAGTTCTGGAGTCTCCCCCTAATGCGCACTTTTCGGCTGGTGATTGCTTGCCCGGACCGGGTAGGTATCGTTGCCAAAGTCAGTAACTTTCTGGCGTCCCACAACGGCTGGATCACCGAGGCCAGCCATCACTCGGACAATCTCAGCGGTTGGTTCTTCATGCGTCACGAGATCCGTGCCGATACGCTGCCGTTTGGCCTTGAGGCCTTCCGCGAGGCATTTGCGCCGATCGCCGAAGAGTTTTCGATGACCTGGCACATCACCGACACCGAGCAGAAAAAACGCGTGGTGTTGATGGCCAGCCGTGAGTCCCATTGCCTGGCCGACTTGCTGCACCGCTGGCACAGCGACGAACTGGATTGCGAGATTGCTTGTGTGATCTCCAACCATGACGACCTTCGCAGCATGGTCGAATGGCACGGCATCCCGTACTACCACGTGCCGGTCAACCCGCAGGATAAAGAGCCGGCGTTCGCCGAAGTATCGCGCCTGGTCAAGCAGCACGAAGCCGACGTTGTGGTGCTGGCGCGCTACATGCAGATCCTGCCGCCGGAGCTGTGCCGCGAGTACGCCGGCAAGGTGATCAATATTCACCACAGTTTCCTGCCGTCGTTTGTCGGGGCCAAGCCGTACCACCAGGCCTCCCTGCGCGGCGTGAAGCTGATCGGTGCAACTTGCCACTATGTCACCGAGGAGCTGGACGCCGGTCCGATCATCGAGCAGGACGTGGTACGTGTCAGCCACAGCGACAGCATTGAAGACATGGTGCGTTTCGGCCGTGACGTCGAAAAAATGGTCCTGGCCCGTGGCCTGCGCTATCACCTGGAAGATCGCGTGTTGGTTCACGGCAACAAGACCGTCGTATTCTGATCAGCGCGTTGTGATTGAACAATAAAGGGCCTGGGCGTTAAATCGTCCCAGGCCCTTTTTCGTTGTGTGCCATTGAGGATTGACTGATGAGCGACCCACTGGATAAAGCTACATCAAAAGCCCCGGCAACATTGGGGGAGGGCTGTTTGAGTCGTTATGACCCAGATGATCTGGACAGTGACGACGGCACTGAATTTCCAGGTGCCGCCGAATTGTGGGAGCGCGAGCAGGCCAAGCCCGAGCCCAGCGGGGAATAACGGGCCGTCGCCGTCAGATTCGGAAACTGCCCACCAGTTGCTTCAACCGTGCGGCCTGTTGTTCCAGATCAGCGCAGGCGCGCAGGGTTGATTGCAGGTTTTCCACACCCTCCTGGTTGAGGGTGTTGATCTCGGTGATGTCCATATTGATCGACTCCACCACCGAGGTCTGTTCTTCGGTGGCGGTGGCGACCGATTGGTTCATGCCGTCAATTTCACCAATACGCTGGGTTACGCTGTTCAGGCGCTCGCCGGCCAGGTTGGCGATGTCCACGCTGTCATGGCTGTGGCGCTGGCTTTCACTCATGGTGCTGACTGAATCCCGGGCGCCGACTTGCAGCTCCTCGATCATCTTTTGCACTTGTTGAGCCGACTCCTGGGTGCGGTGGGCCAAGTTGCGCACTTCATCGGCAACCACTGCAAACCCACGTCCGGCTTCCCCGGCGCGGGCCGCTTCGATGGCTGCGTTCAGCGCCAGCAGGTTGGTTTGCTGGGAAATACTGGTGATCACTTCCAGAATCTGTCCGATATTCACCGTTTTGCTATTGAGTTCTTCGATATTGCTGCTCGAAGCACTAATCATCGCCGACAGCTGGTTCATCGCCTTGATATTACGCTCAACCACTTGCTGGCCATCTTCGGCCAAGTGCCGTGCATCACTGGCCTGGTGCGAAGCCAGCGCTGCGTTGCGCGCGATTTCCTGAGCGGCGGCCCCCAGTTCGTTGATGGCGGCGGCGACGCTGTTGGTGCGGTTGGCCTGTTCGTCGGAGTTGACCATCGACGAATTGGAGGCGCTGACCACCCGCAGTGCCACTTCATTGACCTGCTCGGTGGCCGAGGACACTTCGCGGATCGATGTATGAATCCGCTCTACGAAGCGGTTGAATGCGTTACCCAGCATGCCGAATTCGTCGTGATTCTGGATGGTCAGGCGGCGAGTCAGGTCGCCCTCGCCGTCAGCGATGTCCTGCATGGCGCGGGTCATCAGGTGCAGGGGTTGCAACAGCACACGGATCAACATGCCCAGCAGGGCGATGATGATCACCACGGCAATGACGGTGGCGATCACCGCCGAGTTGCGAAACTCGCTGAGCATGGCGAAGGATTTGTCTTTATCCACCGAAATGCCGAGGTACCAGTTCACCGATGGCAGGCCCTTGATCGGTGTAAACGTCACGATGTTGTCCTTGCCGTTGGCCTCGACTTCGCTGAAATCGCTGCTGATTTTCGGCGTATTTTTCGGATACATGTCGGCCAGGGTTTTCATCACCAGGTCTTTGTCCGGGTGAACCAGCACCTTGCCGTCGGCACTGACGAGGAACGCATAGCCCCTGCCGCCGAATTTCAGCGCACCAATGTTATCCACAAGGGTTTGTAGGCTCAGGTCACCGCCGACCACGCCGATATTTTGGCCAGCCTTGGTGCTTGGGGTCGCGATGGAAATGATCAACTTGCCGGTGGCAGCATCGATATAAGGTTCGGTCAGGGTCGAACCGTTGCTGCTCTGCGCGCCCTTGTACCAGGGGCGAACACGTGGGTCGAAACCGTCGGGCATCTTGGTATCGGGGCGGATGGTAAAAGCACCCTTGCTGTCACCCACGTAGGTGGCCATGAACGAAGAGGTCAGGGTTTTCTGTTCCAACAGGCTGGCAACGGCCGAGGGCTCGGGGTTAGTGGCGATGTTCTGCGCGGCGTTTTCTACCAGGGCAATGCGCCCGGTGAGCCAGGTTTGAATATCGCCGGCGGTGACGTCGCCCATTTCATGCAGGTAGTTGTTGAGGTCATCACGGATAGCGTTGCGTTGCAGGTAGTCGTTGTAGAGGGTGAACAGCGCAAAAGCGGCGATGACGATAAGGGAGGCTGCAAGCAGGATTTTGTGGCTGAAGCGCAGATTTTTATTCATGGCTTGTAGGGTCCGCTAAGGTCTTAATATCAATGCGCGCCCTTGTGGGATGCGCAGAATGGCAGCGTCAAAAAAGGTGTGATACTTCTTGTGATAGCTCCTCCGGTTCCTGTAGGAACTATCTGACCTATTTTTAGACTTCGTGGGTCTCACATCCGTCTATATCGACCTGGCGGAACCAAAGATTAACCATGGGTGACAAAATGCCTCACGCCTCGCAACTCTTGATCGGCGCCGACCTTGAAGGCCAGCCAATCGCCCAGGCCATGCGCCTGGCCAACCGCCATGGGCTTATTGCCGGGGCCACTGGCACCGGCAAGACCGTCACCTTGCAGCGCCTGGCCGAAGCGTTCAGTGATGCGGGGGTGGCGGTATTCGCCGCCGACATCAAGGGCGACCTTTGCGGCCTGGGTGCTGCAGCCAACCCACAGGGCAAGGTCGCTGAACGTATAGCCGGCATGCCATTTCTTGAATACACGGCCAAGGCTTATCCGGTGACGTTGTGGGATATCCACGGCCAGTCCGGCCACCCGTTGCGCACCACCATCAGCGAAATGGGCCCGTTGCTGCTCGGCGCTCTGCTGGAGCTCACCGATAGCCAGCAGTCGGCGCTCTACGCCACCTTCAAAGTTGCGGACCGTGAAGGCCTGTTGCTGCTGGACCTCAAGGATCTCAAGGCGCTGCTCAACCATTTGCGTTATCACCCGGAACTGCTGGGCGACGATGCGGCGCTGATGACCACCGGCTCCAGCCAGGCATTGTTGCGGCGCCTGGCGGTGTTGGAGCAGCAAGGTGCCGAAGCCTTGTTTGGCGAGCCGGCCTTGCAGCTCGAAGATATCTTGCAGCCGGCCAGTGACGGGCGTGGACGCATCCACCTGCTGGACGCCAGCCGCCTGGTGCACGAGGCGCCGAAGGTGTATGCGACCTTCCTGTTGTGGCTGCTGGCGGAGTTGTTCGAACAACTGCCGGAGCGCGGTGATGCGGACAAACCCTTGCTGGCACTGTTTTTCGATGAGGCGCATTTGCTGTTCGCCGATACCCCCAAGGCGTTGCAGGACCGTCTTGAGCAGGTTGTGCGGTTGATTCGATCCAAAGGGGTTGGCGTGTATTTCGTCACGCAATCGCCCGGTGACCTGCCGGACAGCGTGCTGGCCCAGTTGGGGCTGCGTATTCAGCACGGCCTGCGGGCATTTACCACCAAGGAGCAGAAATTCCTGCGGGCGGTGGCCGACGGTTTCCGACCCAACCCGGCGTTTGATGCCCTGGCGGTGCTGACCGAGTTGGGTACAGGTGAGGCATTGGTGGGCACCTTGCAGGAAAAAGGCACGCCGGAAGTCGTCCAACGCGTCCTGGTCGCACCACCGCAATCGCGGATCGGGCCGCTGAGCGAGGCCGAGCGCGCTGCGATAGTCGCCAGTTCGCCATTACTGGGGCGCTACGACAAGCCGATCGATCGGGAGTCTGCCTATGAAGTGCTGATGGCGCGCAAGGAGCTGGGGCCGACCGAAGAGGCCAAGCCCGCCGCCGAGGAGCCGAGTTTTACCGATAAGGCCGGTGCGTTCCTGGGCACTACGGCGGGCAAGGCGCTCAAGTCAGCCATGCAACAGGCGGCCAATCAGATGGGGCGCCAGTTGGTGCGTGGGTTGTTGGGGTCGTTGCTTGGCGGTAACAAGCGCAAGTAGCGGTTCAGGCCTTGGGTTTGGCGTGGGCGGCCAGTCGCTCAAGTGCCGCGCGCAAGCCTGGATCGCTGATACCGTCGGCGGTGGCCTGAATGGTTTCGGCTGCGTTCTCCGACAAGTCCATGGTATGCCCCACCGCGCCTTGCTGGACGGTGGGGGGCTGTACCTTGAACTGGATGCGCATCAGGCTGGCAAACTCATCAAATGCCATTAATTGCCGCTGCAAGCGTTTTTGCTGATAGCGCAAGCGGGTTGCCCAATGGCCGTCGGTGACAATTAACAGTAAATTTCCTTCACGCCAGGACGCCACGTGACAATGTTCACGTGCGGCCGGCTGCAGCTGGCTTTCGAGCAGGCGTTGCAAATGGCCCAAGCGTTGCGCATGGCCAAAGATGGCTTTCAACGGCTTGGCTTCGCGAAGCAACACGCCGGGAGCGCGGGCTGTAAGAGGGCGAAATGCCATGATTAGACACCTTAAGTAACAGAGCGGCCATCTTAGCAGAAAGCGTCTGTGCGCCCCCAGGCAATGCATCGGCGCGGCTTTGCCCGTGTAATCAATCGCTAACTTCTGCGCTTCATGGGTTGAAGTTCCAGCAAAAGCCCTTATTTTAAACAGGCCCTCTCACAGCACCATGCCAGCATCGGGGAATAACGCCACTTTCCTCACCCACGAATCCGGGTAGAATGCGCGTTCGCATGCGGCCGTGAGGGCTGCTCGGGCCACTCACGGTGCGCCCTCCATCCCTATGTGTGGAAGAACCTGCCGATATGTTTGCGCCTTTGTTAAAGAAACTTTTTGGAAGCAAGAATGAGCGCGAAGTAAAACGCATGCTCAAGACGGTGCAGCTGGTCAATGCCTTCGAAGAGCAGATGGTTGCCCTGTCGGATGAGCAATTGCGCGCCAAGACCCAAGAGTTCAAGGCCCGCATAGCCAAAGGTGAAACCCTCGACAAGCTGCTTCCCGAAGCCTTTGCGGTCGCCCGTGAAGCCGGCAAGCGTGTCATGGGCATGCGCCACTTCGACGTTCAGTTGATCGGCGGCATGACCTTGCATGAAGGCATGATTGCCGAAATGCGTACCGGTGAAGGCAAGACCCTGGTGGCAACCCTGGGTGTTTACCTCAACGCACTGTCCGGCAAGGGCGTGCACGTTGTGACGGTGAACGACTACCTGGCCCGCCGGGACGCCAACTGGATGCGCCCGCTCTACGAATACCTCGGCCTGACCGTCGGCGTGGTAACGCCGTTCCAGCCGCCGGAAGAGAAACGCGCCGCCTACGCTTGCGACATTACCTACGGCACCAACAACGAATTCGGTTTCGACTACCTGCGCGACAACATGGCGTTCAGCATGGATGAAAAATTCCAGCGCGAACTCAACTTTGCCGTGATCGACGAAGTCGACTCCATCCTCATCGACGAAGCCCGTACCCCACTGATCATCTCCGGCCAGGCCGAAGACAGCTCGCGCCTGTACACCGAGATCAACAAGTTGATCCCGCGCCTGGAGCAGCACATCGAGGAAGTGGAAGGCGTGGTGACCAAAGAAGGTCACTTCACCATCGACGAGAAGACCCGCCAGGTCGAGCTCAACGAATCCGGTCACCAGTTCGTCGAAGACATGCTGACCCAGATCGGCTTGCTGGCCGAGGGCGAGAGCCTGTACTCGGCGCATAACCTGGGCCTGCTGACTCACGTCTACGCTGGCCTGCGTGCCCACAAGCTGTTCCATCGCAACGTTGAATACATCGTGCAGGACGGCCAAGTGGTGCTGGTTGACGAACACACCGGCCGTACCATGCCGGGTCGTCGTCTGTCCGAAGGCCTGCACCAGGCCATCGAAGCCAAGGAAGTGCTCAACATCCAGGCCGAAAGCCAGACGTTGGCATCCACCACCTTCCAGAACTACTTCCGTCTGTACAACAAACTGTCCGGCATGACCGGTACGGCCGACACCGAAGCGTTCGAATTCCACCAGATCTACAGCCTGGCCGTGATGGTGATCCCACCGAACAAGCCGCTGGCCCGTAAAGACTTCAACGACCTGGTGTTCCTGACGGCCGAAGAGAAGTACGCGGCAATCATCAACGACATCAAGGACGGCATGGCCCAGGGTCGTCCGATCCTGGTGGGTACCGCCACCATCGAGACTTCCGAGCACGTGTCCAACCTGCTCAACAAGGAAGGCATCGAGCACAAGGTCCTCAACGCCAAGTTCCACGAAAAAGAAGCCGAGATCATCGCCCAGGCCGGTCGCCCAGGCGCACTGACCATCGCCACCAACATGGCCGGTCGTGGTACCGACATCCTGTTGGGCGGTAACTGGGAAGTGGAAGTGGCTTCCCTGGACAACCCGACTCCTGAGCAGATCGCCCAGATCAAGGCTGACTGGCAGAAACGCCACCAGGCCGTGCTGGAATCCGGCGGCTTGCAGGTGATCGCGTCCGAGCGTCACGAATCGCGCCGTATCGACAACCAGTTGCGTGGTCGTGCCGGTCGCCAGGGTGACGCCGGTTCCAGCCGCTTCTACCTGTCTCTGGAAGACAGCCTGATGCGCATCTTTGCCTCGGACCGCGTGAAGAACTTCATGAAGGCCCTGGGCATGCAGTCCGGCGAAGCGATTGAGCACCGCATGGTGACCAACGCCATCGAGAAGGCACAGCGCAAGGTTGAAGGCCGTAACTTCGACATTCGTAAGCAACTGCTGGAGTTCGATGACGTCAACAACGAACAGCGTAAAGTGATCTATCACATGCGTAACACGTTGTTGGCCGCTGACAACATTGGCGAGACCATCGCTGATTTCCGTCAGGACGTGCTTAACGCCACCGTCAGCGCACATATTCCGCCACAATCCCTGCCTGAGCAGTGGGATGTAGCCGGCCTGGAAGCGGCGTTGAAGAGCGACTTCGGTGTGGACTTGCCGGTTCAGCAGTGGCTGGACGAAGACGATCACCTGTACGAAGAAACCCTGCGCGAAAAACTGATGGCCGAATTGCTGGCCGCGTACAACGAGAAAGAAGAGCAAGCGAGTGCCGAAGCACTGCGCACCTTCGAGAAGCAAATCGTACTGCGCGTGCTGGACGACCTGTGGAAAGACCACCTGTCGACCATGGACCACCTGCGTCATGGTATCCATCTGCGTGGCTACGCCCAGAAGAACCCGAAGCAGGAGTACAAGCGCGAGTCGTTCACACTGTTCTCCGAACTGCTGGATTCGATCAAGCGCGATTCGATTCGCGTGCTGTCCCACGTTCAGGTGCGTCGCGAAGACCCGATCGAGGAAGAGGCTCGCCTGCGTCAGGAAGCCGAGGCACTGGCTGCACGCATGCAGTTCCAGCACGACGAAGCACCTGGTCTGGAAGCTCCGGAAGTATTGGGCGAAGAGGTCGATGTGGCCTTGGCTCAGACGCCGGTTCGCAATGACCAGAAGCTGGGCCGCAACGAACTGTGCTGGTGCGGTTCGGGCAAGAAGTTCAAACACTGCCACGGCGAAATCAACTAAGATTTTTTGCCTGACGCTGCAACACCCCGCGCCGCGACCGGCCTTTGCCGTCGCGGCGTTTTGCCATTAATTTCACCGTCGATCACGACGGCACAGACATCATCTAATTGTTGAGGAGCGCATTCATGGCTGTTGGTCTTGGTCCTTTGCCCACATTGCACCCGGTTGCCGGTTTTGAACTCGGTATCGCTTCGGCCGGCATCAAGCGCCCAGGGCGCAAGGATGTGGTGGTGATGCGCTGTGCAGAAGGCTCGACCGTCGCCGGTGTGTTCACCCTCAACGCTTTTTGCGCAGCGCCGGTGATCCTGGCCAAGCAACGCGTTGCCGGCAACATCCGTTACCTGCTGACCAACACTGGCAACGCCAACGCTGGCACCGGCGAGCCAGGCCTGGTGGCGGCTGCACGTACCTGCGCCAAGCTGGCCCAACTGACCGGCGTGGATGCCAGCCAAGTGCTGCCGTACTCCACCGGTGTGATCGGTGAGCCGCTGCCCGTCGAGAAGATCGAAGGCGCACTGCAAGCCGCGCTGGATGATCTGTCTGTGGATAACTGGGCCGCCGCCGCCACCGGCATCATGACCACTGACACCCTGCCAAAAGGCGCAAGCCGCCAGTTCGTGCACGAAGGCGTGACCGTCACCGTGACCGGCATCAGCAAGGGCGCGGGCATGATCCGCCCGAACATGGCCACCATGCTCGGCTACATCGCCACCGACGCAAAAGTTTCCCGCGACGTGCTGCACAGCCTGATCCTGGACGGCGCCAACAAGTCGTTCAACCGCATCACCATCGATGGCGACACCTCGACCAACGACTGCTGCATGCTCATCGCTACCGGCCAGGCCAACCTGCCGGAAATCACCTCGGCCAGCGGTCCGTTGTTCGCGGCGTTGAAGCAGGCCGTGTTCGAAGTGTGCATGGACGTAGCCCAGGCCATCGTGCGTGACGGTGAAGGCGCTACCAAGTTCGTCACTGTTGAAGTCAACGGCGGTGGCAACCACCAGGAATGCCTGGACGTGGGTTACACCGTGGCGCATTCGCCGCTGATCAAGACCGCGCTGTTCGCCTCCGACCCTAACTGGGGCCGCATTCTTGCCGCCGTGGGCCGTGCCGGTGTGCCGGACCTGGACGTGAGCAAGATCGACGTGTTCCTCGGTGATGTGTGCATCGCCAGCCGTGGCGCGCGTGCCGAGACCTACACCGAAGCCCAAGGCTCGGCGGTCATGCAGCAGGAAGAAATCACCATCCGTATCGAGTTGGGCCGCGGTGAGTGCAGCGAAACCATCTGGACCACTGACCTGTCCCACGAGTACGTGAAGATCAACGCGGAATACCGTACCTGATAGCGAAGAGGATAAGCGCGGTGAAACGAGTGCATGTAGCAGCAGCGGTGATTCGCGGTGTCGACGGCAGGATTCTGCTGGCGCGCCGTGCCGATACCCAGCATCAGGGCGGCCTCTGGGAGTTTCCTGGTGGCAAGGTGGAGGCCGACGAATCGGTCGCCACCGCGCTGTCCCGCGAATTGCAGGAAGAGCTGGGCATTCAGGTCACCACGGCGCGACCGTTGATCAAGGTGCAGCATGACTACCCGGACAAACAGGTGTTGCTGGATGTCTGGGAAGTCTCGGCGTTTACCGGCGAGCCCCATGGCGCCGAAGGGCAACCATTGGAATGGGTGGCCCCTCGGGACCTGCTCAACTATGAGTTTCCGGCGGCCAATGCCCCCATCGTTGCCGCTGCGCGCTTGCCTGCCGAGTACCTGATCACCCCGGGCGAACTGGAAACCCCTACGTTGTTGCGCGGTATCCAGAAAGCCATTGCCGGTGGCATCAAGCTGATTCAGCTGCGTGCACCCAATGGCTACGACCCCAAGTACCGTGACCTGGCGGTGGACGCGGTTGGCCTGTGTGCCGGCAAGGCGCAGTTGATGCTCAAGGGGCCGTTCGAATGGCTGGGGGATTTTCCTTCGGCCGGCTGGCACATGACTTCGGCACAGTTGCGCAAATATGCGAGTAAAGGTCGGCCGCTGCCCAAGGATCGTTGGTTAGCGGCGTCATGCCATAACGCCGAGGAGCTGGCGCTGGCAGAATTGATGGACGTGGATTTCGTCACGCTGTCGCCGGTTCAGCCGACCCAGACTCACCCGGATGCGCAGCCTCTGGGCTGGGAGCTGGCGGCGCAGTTGATCAGTGGGTTCAGCAAACCGGTGTTTCTGCTGGGTGGGGTTGGGCCGGCTGAGCGGGAGAAGGCTTGGGAGGCTGGGGCTCAGGGTGTAGCGGGGATTCGGGCGTTTTGGCCTGAGGTCTGAAGTTGTTTTGACTGGCCTCTTCGCGAGCAAGCCCGCTCCCACATGTTGATTTGTGAATACATTCAAAATGTGGGAGCGGGCTTGCTCGCGAAGGCGTCAGATCAGGCACTGCATAATCAATGGGGCTTGGCAGCCGCCTGCCACAACACTTCTGCCACTCCCTGCCTTTTGGCAATCACCCGCGCCGCCACAAACAGCAAATCCGACAAGCGATTGATATACGCCAAGCCAACCCCTTCCAACGGCTCCACCGCATTCAACTGCTGACAGCGTCGCTCTGCACTGCGCGCCAGGCTGCGGCATACATGGGCCTGGGCAATCAACGCCGAGCCACCGGGCAGGATGAAGTTCTCCAGCGGCCCCACTTCTTCATTCCAGCGGTCAATCGCCGCTTCCAGCCGGTCCACCTCGGCTGCGTTCAGCGCTTTGTATACCGGCATCGCCAGCTCACCGCCCAAATCAAACAAACGATGCTGGCAGGGCGTGAGCACTTCAATCACATCTTTCAATTCGGGATGCTGGCCGCTCTGTTCTTCCAGATTGGCCAGTAATAACCCCAACTGGCTGTTCAACGTATCGACTTCGCCAATCGCCTCCACTCGCGGGTGGTCCTTGGGCACACGGCGGCCGTCGCCGAGGCCGGTTTCACCCTTGTCGCCGGTGCGGGTGTAGATCTTCGACAGGCGAAAGCCCATGGTCATTGCTCCAGTTGGGTGAGTTCGTAAGGTGGCAGTTGGCTTCCTGCCAAGGGCAGGCGTAGCGTGAAGCAGGTGCCTTGGCCGAGCGTGGAGTGCACTTCCATCTGGCCCTTGTGGTTGTTGGTGATGATGAAGTACGACACCGATAGCCCCAAGCCAGTGCCCTGGCCGATTTCCTTGGTGGTGAAGAAGGGCTCGAAGGTACGTTTGCGCACGTTTTCGCTCATGCCGATGCCGTTGTCTTCCACCTGGATCTCGGCCCACGGCGGGTTGAGGCGCGTGCGCAGGATGATGCGGCCCGGCTCGCTGTCGTCTTCGCGCAGGTGAATGGCCTGGGCGGCGTTTTTCAGCAGGTTGAGCAGCACCTGTTCCAGCTCGTTGGCGGTGCCTGGCACCGGTCCCAGTTGTGGGTCGAACTGGCGAATGATCGCCTGGCCCTTGAAGTCGAAACCGATGGCGAGGTCGAAGTCGTTACCGGCGATTTCCACAGCCTGGTCGATCAACGCTGGCAGGTCGCACGGGGCCATCTGCCGGTTGCTGCGGCGGCTGAAGCTGAGCATGTGGGTGACAATCTTCGCTGCCCGTGCCCCGGCCTGTTGAATGCCGTCCAGCAGTTGCGGGACTTCGCGGCTTTGCAGGTAATGATTGACGGTTTCCAGTTCGATGCCAGCCTGTTCGGCGTGTTCCAAGTTCTTCGGCAAGTCGGGCGACAGACGGCGTCGGATGTTCTGCACGTTATGCAGGATCGCGCCCAGCGGGTTGTTGATCTCGTGGGCCATGCCAGCGGCGAGCCCGCCCACCGAGAGCATTTTCTCCGACTGCACCATCATTTCTTCCAGGGACAGGCGCTGGGTGATGTCATCGATCCGGATCACCACGCCGCGCCCGGCACCGCCCATCAGCGGGTAAAACGTCAGGGCGTAATGCTTGGGTTCGTCGTCTTTGGTCCAGGTGACGCGCTCAATGCGTTCCACGGTGTGTTGCTCTACGGTGGCGCGGATCTGCGGCAGGTAAGGCTTGAGCGGCTGGAACGCCAGGTAGATCGGCTGGTTCAAGGCTTCGTCCAGGCGAGTGCCGGAGAGCGCGCTGGCTTCCTGGTTCCATTGGGTAACGTAGAGCTGTTCATCCAGGGCGATCAGCGCCGAGGGCATTGAGTCGATGATGCTGTTCAGGTAGTTCTGGAAACCGGTGAGTTTTTTCTCGATCTTGCTGCGTACCTGGACCTCCAGTTCCAACTTGCGGTTGGTGTGGCGTGTCTCTTCGGCCAAGCCCTGGGCTTGATCGTACGCCGCCTGGGAGTCGTCCCGTGCGCGCTTGAGCTGCTGCTCGCGGGCTTCAATGCGCGACAGCATGGTGTTGAAGGCCTCGGCCAGGCTGCCGATTTCATCGTGGTTGCCACGGCCGGCGCGCAAGGCGTAGTTCTCTTCGCGGGTGACCTGGCGTGACAGCTCTTCCAGCTCATGGATGGGCCGGGTGATCAGGCGCTTGATTTGGCGAGCGATGATCAGCCACAGCAACACGCTGAAGATCAGGATGCCCAGGCTGGCGGTCAACGTGCCGGTATAGAACGCCACCGGCAACTCACTGCTGGCAACCAGTAGCAGGTGCCCGGACGGTTGGCCTGCGCGGGGGAGGGTGATGACCTGGTTGCTGCGAAATTCGGTGAGGCGCCAGGCTTCGATATGCCGGTAGTTGTCGGGCAAGTGCAGGCGGTCACCGTGCTGCATCTGCGCCAGGCGGTTGCCTTCACCGTCATACAAGGCGGCGGCGCGCAATGGCGAATAGCTGGTCAGTTCATTGAGCAGCGCGTCGGCTTTGGCCGGCGATTCGAGCGCTTCGACGGCAAGGGCCGGGTTGGACACCAGGCGCCCGATGGCCTGCAAGGCCTGGGGGGCCATGCTTTCCTGGGATATCCAGTAGGCGGCGCTGATAAAGGTGAGGTTGGCCACCAGCAATACGGTGGTCAACAACACCAGCAGGGCGGCCAGCAGTTTCTGCCCTACCGGTAGATTTTCAAGACGCTGGCGCAGCGGCATCAGGGTTTTCCCAGGTGATAGACAGGCGGGCAGGGTAGCGCGTGGCTCAGTCGCGGGGCAATCCGCGTGCAAGCAAGTGGTCGACCAGGCGGATTTGCAGCTGTTGTAAATGCGGCAGGTTCAACTGGTGACGGGCCGCTGCCTGGCAAGCATAGCCCAATAGGTAGCTGATTTCGGTGCGTCGGGCGTTGGCCACGTCCTGGTACATCGAGGAATAATTGGCGGCAGTGGCGTGGATCACGCGTTCTACTTCGTGCTGCAGGTCCACGGCGGCGGCGGGTTGGCCGCAACACTCCAAGAGTTCGGCGAGTTCGGCGCACAGGGTGGCGACTTCGCATTGATGGGACTGCAGTTCGCCGTTGCGGCATTGATACAGCACGGTCAGTGGGTTGATCGCGCAATTGAGTGCCAGCTTGCGCCACAGGCGCGTCAGGATATCGGTACTCCATTCGTGTGGGATACCGGCGGCTTCCAGGTCGTCCAGCCACAATGGCGGCGTAGGATGGCTCGCGTCCCCCAGCCAGGTGTAGCCATGGCCGGCAAAGACTACGCGCCAATCGCCGTCGCGAAATGCACCCTCAGTACTGGACGCATAGATGCAGCGAGCCTGGGGCAGTTGTGCGGCCACCGCGTCCTGGCTGCCAAGGCCGTTTTGCAGCAGGATCAGTTCGGCGTCTGGCGCCAATCGGTGTTGCAGTTGTGCGACCGCGTTTTCGGCGTCGTAGGCTTTGCACGCCACCAGCAAGCGACGGATTGGCTGCGGGCTGTCGGGCGTTTCGCCGATTACCGGATAAGTGTGCGCCACACCTTGTTCCACCAGCGTCAGGCCTTGTGCCGCCTGATAACTGGCCAGGCGTGCCTCATCGCGCAGAATCAACCGCACAGGCACGCCGGCGCGGGCCAGTCGCGCAGCCCAGAGTGTGCCCAGGCTGCCTGCGCCGAGAATGTGCCAGGTGGTCGACATCAGTTTGTGCTCCGTAAGGCTGCCCGCAGTGAACGGGACGAAAGAACCGCTATAATGCCTCGGCATTTTAGCTCGGGCGCGCTCCATCTCTACTGAGCCCGCCCCTTATATTGGAGAAATGACATGCCTTCGTTCGACGTGGTATCCGAACTGGACAAACACGAAGTCACCAACGCCGTCGAAAACGCCGTCAAGGAACTGGACCGTCGCTATGACTTGAAAGGCAAGGGCAGCTTCGAATTCAAGGAAAAGGAACTGACAGTCAACCTGACCGCTGAAGCCGATTTCCAGCTGGAAGCGATGATCGAGATCCTCAAGCTGTCGCTGGTCAAGCGCAAGATCGACGCGCAGTGCCTTGAAATCAAGGACGCCTACGCTTCGGGCAAGCTGATGAAGCAGGAAGCCGTGCTCAAGGAAGGCATCGACAAGGAGCTGGCGAAGAAAATCGTCGCCCATATCAAGGATGCGAAGCTGAAAGTCCAGGCGGCCATCCAGGGTGAACAGGTTCGGGTAACCGGCAAGAAGCGTGATGACCTGCAAGAGGCGATTGCTGCCTTGCGTGCCAAGACCTTCGATATGCCGCTGCAGTTCAATAACTTCCGCGACTGATGGCCATTTGGGGAACCTGAGCACGTTTTTGACGTCCCACGCCCCAGAGCCTGCGCCAACGATTGAGCCCTACGGGGCTCAATTGCATTTTTGGGCACTAGAAAATACCGAACATCCGCTCGACAGGAGAATGTAGATGGATTTGAACGCTGAAGTGGATCACTTGATCACGACCTCACAGTCTTGGATCCCGATGATCATGGAATATGGCAGCCGGTTTTTGCTGGCCATCCTGACGCTGGCCATTGGTTGGTGGCTGATCAACGTGTTGACCCACCGCGTGGGGCGTTTGCTGGCTCTGCGTAATGCGGACCTGGCGCTGCAACACTTCATCACCAGCCTGGCGAACATCGCGTTGAAAGTCATGCTGGTGGTCAACGTGGCCTCGATGATCGGCGTGGCAACTACCTCGTTCGTTGCCGCAATCGGCGCCGCCACCTTGGCCATCGGCTTGGCGTTGCAAGGCAGCCTGGCGAATTTCGCGGGTGGTGTACTGATTCTGTTGTTCCGCCCGTTCCGCATCGGTGATTGGATCGAGGCTCAAGGCACGTCGGGTACGGTCGACAGCATCCAGATCTTCCACACCGTGTTGCGCACCGGCGACAACAAGACGGTGATCATTCCAAACGGCAGCCTGTCCAACGGCCTCATCACCAACACCAACCGCCAACCCACCCGCAAGGTGGTGTTTGACGTAGGCGTGGACTACGAGGCCGACCTGCAGAAAGCCCGTGAAGTATTGCTGGAGCTGGCAAAGGATCCACGTGTACTGGCTGACCCGGCACCGGCGGCAGTGGTTTCGACGTTGGGCGACAGCTCTATTACTGTTTCCCTGCGTTGCTGGACCAAGACACCGGATTATTGGGACGTCGTGTTTATGCTCAATGAACTGGCGCGGGATCGTTTGAAAGCAGCGGGGATTGATATTCCATTTCCGCAGCGGGTTATTCGCGTAATGCAGGAAACAGCGGCGAAGTAGTCGACAGTAAACAGCGCCGAACTTGGCTGATGAGTCAGGTTCGGTGCAACGTGTTGAGTGTCGTTAGTTAGCTTGCTAGTTATTTTTCGATTGAAACAATACTGAAATAAAAAAGCCGCCCCCTTGTTGCAAGGGAGCGGCTTTTTATTTAGGGCCTAAGCCTTAAGTCATCGTTGTAATCAAACAATCAATTACAGGATGTTCAGCGGGTATTGCGCGATCAGACGCAGTTCGTCCAAGGAAGCCGAACCGTAGTAAACGGCATCGCTGGAGCGGTAAGTCGCTTGACGCAGACGCAGGCTCAGGTCTTTGGCTGGGCCGCTCTGGATCACGTACTTGGCTTCGATGTCGCGTTCCCACTCTTTACCGTTGCTGGTAGTGCCAGTGTTGGCGCCGCTACCGCTGACGTAACGAGTCATGAAGCTCAGGCCTGGGATGCCGAAGGTGGCCATGTTCAGGTCGTAGCGAGCTTGCCAGGATTTTTCGTCTTCAGCGTTGAAGTCGGAACGTGCAACGGAGTTGGCCAGGAAGATCGTGCCGCCGCCGTCTACGCCGTAGCCGTAGTCGCCATCACCGCTAACCTTTTGGTAGGCCAGGGTAAAGGTGTGAGCGTCGATGGTGTACGCGCCCTGCAAGCTATAGGCACGGTTGTCGAGCTTGGTGGTGTCGTCTTTTTCTGCGCGTTGCAGACCCTGACCGTCGCTCTTGGTGCTGTAGATATTGAAGTCAAACGCCAGGGACTGGTCTTTGCTCAGTGCGTGAGTCCAGTTGACGTTGGCGTAGGTTTTCTTCCAGTAGTCTTCGGTCTTCGCGTAGTAGAGGCTAGCAGCGACTTCTGGGGTGAGCTGGTAAACGCCACCGATGAAGTCGGTTTTCTTCAGGCCAGTGCCGTTGATGCTGTCACGGAAGGTCTGGTTCTGCGCCACGGAGGAAGTGAAGTGACCACCTTCCAGTTTCAGGCCCTTGATCTCGTTGCTGGTGATCGAGACGCCTTGTGGCAGCTCTGGCAGCAAGCGGCTGTCATCGGAAGCGTAGACCGGCGCGGTGGTGTACTGATCACCGACTTTCAGGACGGTATCAGAGAAGCGGAACTTGATTGCGCCGCCGCCTTTAGAGTAATCGTCCTGCGCACGGCCATCAGCCCCGTTAGGGAACAGCCCGGTGCCGGCGTGACCACGGCCGCTGTCGAGTTTGACGCCCAGCAGGCCAATTGCGTCAACACCTACACCGATGGTGCCTTGGGTGAAGCCCGATTGGTACAGGGCATTGAAGCCAAGGCCGGTTTCTTCAGAGATGCTCTTGCGCTCGGTACTGCCTGCCTTGACGGGTTTGTAACCACCACCTGGCTCGTTACGGATATCGCGGCTGAAATACAAGAGGCGAGTGTTGATACTGAAAGTGCTGTCTTCAACAAAACCCTTGGCGTCATCCTGGGAGGACGCGATTGCGAACTGCGAGGTGCCTGCTGAAACAGCCAGGGCGATCATGCTCCACTTCATCACGCGCATCGTGATTTGCTCCTTTGGTTTTAGGAAGAGTACTGCCGTCCCACCTGTATTTTTGTCTGGGCGGCTCTTTCTTTTTGTGTCGGCGCAAAGTTATATCACGCTGACAATATTGGCGATACTTGCCCAACTTTCCTTTCAGCTTCTTTACGAGCCAGTCGTAAATTGCTATGTCCATGTCGCAATTCCACAGCCTCACTGTAACGAGGCTGACAACTTCAATACTGTTTTAAACCATTAAAAGAGCACCTTGGGCATCACTTTCAAGTGTTTAAAATCTTCCTTGGCACGCATTGAACCGCTGTTGTTTTTCATCGCGAAACACCTGCTTCCGTTTAGGTGCCGTTGCCGACGATGTGGGGATGAATGCAACAAGCGCGCCCAAATCGGTAACCGAATGTCATTTTTTCGTGAAAACCGTTACGGTTTGATGAAAACCGCATAAGCACGGGGGTTTTACGCCGATTGGTTTGGCCTTGACGTGCGTGTTGTGTGCCTGGTCGGTTGTGCATAAATCCTGATCCTTGGAAAAACGTTACCCGTTCACCCCATTCAGTGGGTAATCGGCGGATCTCTTTGAGGCGCAAGTGGGTCATTTTGGTGCATGCCCATGATGTGCCGCAGGTCTCGATGGTGGCTTAGTGCCTTGTTTCGAGAAGCCTCTGTATCGGGGGTCTTATGCTTGTATTTTTGTCGGTACCTGATTGATGGCAGGAGGATTGGTCAATCAGCGTAGACGAAAAAACCGCCTGTCTCGAAATGGTGCGTTTTTTTTCGCACCGTTCTCCATGGACGCACATGGGGTCAGCGTGAAGCGTCAGCCAATCGCAGGTATGCTGCAGCCTTGAACCTGACCTGCCGAACGGAGTGCCTGCGGTGTTCGCTTTAGATCAACGCCTTCAACAAGACACACTGGTCATCGGGGATTTCCCCCTGAGCCGCCTGCTGTTGTCCAATGATTCGAACTACCCCTGGTTCATCCTGGTACCGCGCATCGACGGTATCAGCGAAGTGTTTCAGCTGGGTGTCGCCGACCAACAGCGGCTGTGGCAGGAAACGACCGCCTTGGCGCAGTTGCTGAATGAAGGCCTCGCGGCCGATAAAATGAATATCGGCGCCTTGGGCAACGTGGTCAGCCAACTTCACGTGCACGTCATCGTGCGCAAACGTGACGACGCCGCCTGGCCTGCGCCGGTGTGGGGCAAGCACCCGGCCAAGCCGTATAGCGACGCACAGGTGGAGGCTATCCGTGCACGTCTGCGCGAACTGTTGCCCGCCGACTTCACGTTTACCCAGGGCTGAATTATGGATTTGCAAGAACGTGTAACCGACCTGGAAAGCCGCTTGGCCTTCCAAGACGACACCATCGAGACCCTCAATGACATTCTGGTGGCCCAGCAACGGGCCGTTGAGCGCCTGCAGTTGCAGATGACCGCGTTGCTCAAGCGCCAGGAAGAGATGGGTGGGCAGTTCGAAACGTCGGAAGAAGAAGCGCCGCCTCCGCACTACTGAAGAATGCGAGTGCAATAAAAAACCGCGATCCAGTCAACGCTGGATCGCGGTTTTTTTTGCTGCGAAGGCTGGGATCAGCGACGCGGCAGTGCAGCGATCACGTCTTCGGCCTGTAGGCCTTTGTCGCGATTCATCACGGAAAACTCCACACGCTGGCCTTCCACCAGGACGCGATGACCTTCGCCGCGAATGGCCCGGAAGTGGACGAAGATATCGTCGCCCGAATCACGGGAAATAAAGCCGAAGCCTTTGGATGTGTTGAACCACTTGACGGTACCGGTATCCCGATTGGTCATGTCGTAGGTTTGCGACGAGGCCGCAGGGGATGAACGGTAGAAGCTGATGGCCAGGTGAAGAACGATAGCGACCACAGCAATCACCAGGCTAAGCAGAATGGCCGGGTGGCCACCGACTTCAGGCATAGGCGCCAGGAGGGTGAGGGTTTGTACAACAACGGTCAGAACCAGCAGCGCGCTGACCAGGTTTTGCAGTTGATGACGTGTGCCTTTGTTCCAGTAAGGAATGACCGGTGCCAGCGTCAGGTTAAGAAGGCCGAACAAGGCCAGGTACAGAGCGTCGTGTTGTTCCAGGTAGGGAGGGCTTCCCTGTTGCAAGCTCGGTATAAAGGACAGCAGCAAAGCTGCAACGCCCGTTAGCAGGTGGACGATTTTCAACATTTTGATTAACTCACGTTAAGACGGATCACAAGGAAGAGCTGACTGGCACGGTTCGCTTCTGAACTATGGGAGGCGTTGGGCACGTGCGCGGGTATCAGCCTATGTCGCTGCTGCAGAAATGAACCGCAGCGACACGCCGCCTATTTAACAGCAAAGGCTGTGCCTACTCAAATCAAGCATTTGCGGGGGTTGCAAGGGGGTGGGCATTTCTGCGCCAAACGCTTGTCCTAGAGAGGTGCAGGCGTTTTGAGTGTTTTTTAGGAAATGTCCTATGCCGTCCTAAGGCTTGTCCTGCAATGCCTGGCGGGTAGCGCCAGGGCAATTTGCCGCACATCGCCTGGGTGTATAGAACGGCACGTTACCGGCACTCTTGCTAGAGTGGTCCTGCACCTGATCAATGAATGCTCTCAATTGAAGGGGAAAAACATGGCAATCGATATTGGTATCAGTGAAGAAGATCGTAAATCCATCGTCGATGGGCTTTCGCGACTGCTGTCCGATACCTACGTACTGTATCTGAAGACCCACAACTTTCATTGGAACGTTACGGGCCCCATGTTTCGTACGCTGCACTTGATGTTTGAAGAGCAGTACAACGAACTGGCGCTGGCGGTGGACTCCATTGCCGAGCGCATCCGTGCCCTGGGCTTCCCGGCGCCGGGTGCCTATTCGATCTATGCGCGTCTTTCCTCCATCAAGGAGGAGGAGGGTGTGCCCAGTGCCGAAGAAATGATCAAGCAACTGGTCGCCGGCCAGGAAGCGGTCACTCGCACGGCGCGCGGTATTTTCCCATTGCTCGATAAGGTCAGTGATGAGCCGACCGCCGACCTGCTGACCCAGCGTATGCAGGTTCACGAGAAAACCGCGTGGATGCTGCGTTCCCTCCTCGAAAACAAATAAGCGTCAACCCGCAGTGGCGCCGTCCTGGCGCCGCTCGCTTGTTTCCGCGCATTTCCTGGCGTTGTCCTACGACTATCAACTCCCCGTCTTCTGGCCGCTTCCTTGCGCCTGCTGTTTTATAGGGCCATCGCCCCATGGGAGAGCCCATGGGCTGCTGTTTGGCAATGGAGTGTCAGGTGTATGTCGCGTGGAGAAGGTAATGGGGTCATGGAAACCGCTGGTTTTCATAAAATCAAAGTCGATCCATTTGTAAAGGGATTCGACATGGGGCTGGCCAGGCCATTGTCCCGATCGGTCAGGCTCAATGGGTTTTCGACATGCCTGCGGCTGGAGCAGATCTATTGGAATATCCTCACGGAAATAGCCAGGATCAATGCCTGTTCTGTCAGTGCGTTGCTGTCTTACGTCGATCGGGAGGTGCACTTGCGATATGGGGGAGTGAAGAACTTCAGTGGGTTGGTCAGGGTGGTGTGCGTGGAACATGTACTCAAGGGCAGTGTTGAGCCCTGAGCCATCAAAAGGCCCCGGAGCCGGCCCATCGTCCCGGTGGGCAAGGCTTCGGGCAGAAAGCCGGCTGCGCTGCCTCGATTTACCAGATATAATCCCGCGCTTTGCTGCGCGTGCCGGGGTTGTCCCGGAGCAGGCGTGGCGCAGTAATGTTCTGATCGCCGAGACATCGCCATGCCCATGTACGACTATCAATGTGCTTCCTGTGGTCATCAGTTGGAAGCCATTCAGAAGATCAGCGCAGCGCCGCTGGTCGATTGCCCGGCCTGTCAGGCCCCGGAGCTCAAGAAGATGTTGTCCATGCCTGGCTTCCGCCTGAGCGGCAGCGGCTGGTACGAGACCGATTTCAAGACAGGTTCGAAGAAGAATCTGGCGGGCGGCGACAAAGCAGACTGAGTTGAACTCTACGCGCAGGCTCCTGCATTATCCGTCCCCTGCTTTAATGTACGGTGACGAGGCAGGCCTCCACCGAATTTCGAATTACGAGAAGTGAAACCACTACCATGATGCGCAGCCACTATTGCGGCCAACTGAACGAGACCCTGGAAGGTCAGGAAATCACCCTTTGCGGATGGGTTCACCGTCGCCGCGACCACGGCGGGGTCATCTTCCTCGACATTCGTGATCGTGATGGTCTGGCCCAGGTGGTGTTCGATCCGGACCGCGCTGAAAGCTTCGCCGCCGCCGACCGCGTGCGCAGCGAATACGTCGTGAAGATCACCGGCAAGGTTCGCCTGCGTCCGGCCGGTGCCGTGAACAAGAACATGGCCTCCGGCGGCATCGAAGTGCTGGGCTACGAACTGGAAGTGCTGAACGAGTCGGAAACCCCGCCGTTCCCACTCAACGAATTCTCCGACGTGGGCGAAGAAACCCGCCTGCGCTACCGCTTCCTGGACCTGCGTCGTCCGGAAATGGCCGAGAAGTTGCGCCTGCGTTCGCGCATGACCACCAGCATCCGCCGCTTCCTCGACGAAAACGGCTTCCTCGACGTAGAAACGCCGATCCTGACCCGGGCTACTCCGGAAGGCGCGCGTGACTACCTGGTGCCGAGCCGTACCCACGCTGGCAGCTTCTTCGCCTTGCCGCAATCGCCGCAGCTGTTCAAGCAACTGCTGATGGTGGCCGGCTTCGACCGCTACTACCAGATCGCCAAGTGCTTCCGCGACGAAGACCTGCGCGCTGACCGCCAGCCGGAATTCACCCAGATCGACATCGAGACCAGCTTCCTCGATGAAAAAGAGATCATGGGCCTGACCGAACAAATGATCCGCAACCTGTTCAAGGAAGTGCTGGACCTGGAGTTCGGCGATTTCCCGCACATGACCTTCGAAGAAGCCATGCGCCGCTACGGTTCCGACAAGCCAGACCTGCGTAACCCGCTGGAACTGGTGGATGTGGCCGATCAACTGAAAGAAGTCGACTTCAAGGTGTTCAGCGGCCCGGCCAACGACCCTAAATGCCGCATCGCCGCCCTGCGCGTGCCTGGCGGCGCAAGCATGCCGCGCAAGCAGATCGACGACTACACCAAGTTCGTTGGCATCTACGGTGCCAAGGGCCTGGCATACATCAAGGTCAACGAGCGCGCCAATGGTGTTGACGGTCTGCAATCGCCGATCGTGAAAAACATTCCGCTGGACAACCTGAACGCGATACTCGATCGCGTTGGTGCGGTTGATGGCGACATCGTGTTCTTCGGTGCCGACAAGGCCAAGATCGTCAGCGAAGCCTTGGGCGCGCTGCGCATCAAGCTCGGTCACGACCTGAACCTGCTGACCTGCGAATGGGCCCCGATGTGGGTCGTTGACTTCCCGATGTTCGAAGAGAACGACGACGGCAGCTTCAGCGCCTTGCACCACCCGTTCACTGCACCGAAGTGCTCGCCGGCCGAGCTGGAAGCCAACCCGGCAGGCGCACTGTCCCGTGCCTACGACATGGTGCTTAACGGCACTGAGCTGGGTGGCGGTTCGATCCGTATTCACCGCAAAGAGATGCAGCAAGCGGTCTTCCGCCTGCTGGGCATCAACGAAGCGGAACAGGAAGAGAAATTCGGCTTCCTGCTCGACGCCTTGAAGTACGGCGCGCCGCCGCACGGTGGCCTGGCCTTTGGCCTGGACCGTCTGGTGATGCTGATGACCGGTGCCCAGTCGATCCGTGAAGTGATCGCCTTCCCGAAAACCCAGAGTGCTGCGGACGTCATGACCCAGGCTCCAGGTGTGGTGGATGCCAAGGCGCTGCGCGAGCTGCACATTCGTCTGCGCGAGACGCCGAAGGCTGAGTAAGGCTACTGCGTGAAAGCGCACTGAGGTTTACGCAGTCTAAAAAGGCGCATCTTCGGATGCGCCTTTGCGTTACAAGGGTTGCATCCCGCCTGGGGCGGGATTGATAAGGTTTCTACAGAATTTCGGAGTTGTGTTATGGCTGGCCATTCCAAGTGGGCGAACATCAAGCACCGCAAAGAGCGACAGGATGCCAAGAAAGGCAAGATCTTCACCAAATGGATCCGCGAGCTGACCGTCGCTGCCCGGCAGGGCGGTGGTGACCCTGGCTCCAACCCGCGCCTGCGCCTGGCGCTGGACAAGGCGCTTGGCGCCAACATGAGCCGTGACATCATCGATCGCGCCGTGGCCCGTGGTGCCGGTGCTGCCGATACCGACGACATGGTCGAACTGACCTACGAAGGCTACGGCCCAGGTGGCGTGGCGGTGATGGTCGAATGCATGACCGACAACCGCAACCGCACCGCAGCCGCTGTGCGTCACGCGTTCAGCAAGTGCGGCGGCAACCTCGGTACCGACGGTTCGGTGGCCTACCTGTTCGAGCGCAAGGGGCAGATCTCCTTCGCACCGGGTGTGGACGAAGACGCGCTGATCGAAGCCGCGATGGAAGCTGACGCCGATGACGTGGTGACCAACGAAGATGGCTCCATCGACGTGTTCACTTCGTTTGGCAGTTTCTACGCAGTGCGTAATGCGCTGGAAGCCGCTGGTTTCAAAGGCACCGACGCGGAAATCGTGATGCTGCCAACCACCAGTGCCGAGCTGGATTTGGATGGCGCGCAGAAGGTGCTGAAGCTGTTGGACATGCTTGAGGACCTGGATGATGTGCAGAACGTGTATTCGAATGCTGACATCCCGGAAGACGTAGCCGCACAGCTAGTCTAAGGGTAGATGTAGATCAAAATGTGGGAGCGGGCTTGCTCGCGAAATCGGTGTGTCAGTCAATACATGTGTTAACTGGCACACCGATTTCGCGAGCAAGCCCGCTCCCACATTCGATCTGCTCTGTATCAAAAATTGTTTTACCCAACCCGCAGGCGTTATGACTTTAATCCTAGGTATCGACCCCGGTTCGCGCATCACCGGTTTTGGCGTGGTGCAGCAGACCCCACGCGGCTGCATCTACGTGGCCTCGGGTTGCATCCGCACAGGTGCAGGCGAGCTGGCCGAGCGCTTGCAGATCGTCTATCGCGGCGTGCGTGAAGTGATCCAGACCTACGGGCCGGTGACCATGGGCATCGAAAAGGTGTTCATGGCCAAAAACGCCGATTCGGCGCTGAAGCTTGGCCAGGCCCGTGGCGCTGCTATCGTCGCGGGCGCGGAGGAGGGCATGGAAATCGCCGAGTACACCGCGACCCAGGTCAAGCAGGCTGTGGTCGGCACCGGCGCCGCCAACAAAGAGCAGGTGCAGATGATGGTCATGCACATGCTCAAGCTCACCTCAAAACCACAGATTGACGCGTCCGACGCCCTGGCCATTGCCATTTGCCATGCGCACACCCGTTCCAGTCTGCTGCCCCACGGTCTGGGTACGGCACGCAGTCGTGGCGGGCGGCTGCGTCTCTGATAGCATCAGCGCAATCGTGTTTCCCGGTCAGGCCTTTGGCTGACCCTCAAGCTTTAAGGATTTGAACCGTGATTGGACGCTTGCGCGGCACCCTGGCTGAGAAACAGCCGCCGCACCTGATTCTGGATGTAAATGGGTTGGGGTATGAGCTGGAAGTGCCCATGACCACCCTGTATCGCCTACCGTCTGTCGGCGAGCCGATTACGCTGCACACCCATCTGGTGGTGCGCGAAGATGCGCAATTGCTCTATGGTTTCATTGGCAAGCGCGACCGTGACTTCTTTCGTGAACTGATCCGCTTGAATGGCGTGGGGCCGAAACTGGCACTGGCGCTGATGTCGAGCCTGGAAGTGGACGAGCTGGTGCGTGCCGTGTCGGCCCAGGATACGTCGGCACTGACCAAGGTACCGGGTGTCGGCAAGAAAACCGCCGAACGTCTGCTAGTGGAACTCAAGGACCGATTCAAGGCCTGGGAAGTCGTACCGAGCATGTTCGCCCTGGTGCCGAACCAGCCGGACATGCCGGCCGGTCAGGTCGCCAGTGCCGAAAGCGACGCTGTCAGCGCGCTGATCTCCCTGGGCTACAAGCCGCAGGAGGCCAGCAAGGCCGTTTCGGCCATCAAGGACAAGAACCTGAGCAGTGAAGACATGATCCGCCGTGCCCTGAAGGGAATGATTTAAGTGATTGAAGCAGATCGTCTGATCGCGGCCACCGGCCCGCGCGACCGTGAAGAAGTCCAGGACCGCGCCATCCGGCCCCTGAGCCTGGCTGAATATATCGGCCAACCCACCGTGCGCGAGCAGATGGAGCTGTTTATCCAGGCCGCGCGCGGGCGCAGTGAATCCCTCGATCACACCCTGATCTTCGGCCCGCCGGGGTTGGGTAAAACCACGCTGGCCAACATCATTGCCCAGGAAATGGGCGTGTCGATCAAGTCCACCTCCGGCCCAGTGCTGGAGCGGCCGGGCGACCTGGCAGCACTACTGACCAACCTTGAACCGCATGACGTGCTGTTTATCGACGAGATTCACCGGTTGTCGCCGATCGTCGAGGAAGTGCTGTACCCGGCGATGGAAGACTTTCAGCTCGACATCATGATTGGCGAAGGCCCGGCGGCGCGCTCGATCAAGCTCGACCTGCCACCGTTCACCCTGGTGGGTGCCACCACTCGCGCCGGTATGTTGACCAATCCGTTGCGAGACCGTTTCGGCATTGTTCAACGTCTAGAGTTTTATAGCACCGCAGACTTGGCGACCATCGTCAGCCGTTCGGCGAGCATTCTCGGCTTGCCCCTGGACCCGGAAGGCGCATTTGAAATCGCCCGTCGGGCCCGTGGCACGCCGCGAATCGCCAACCGCCTGCTGCGTCGTGTGCGCGACTTTGCCGAAGTGCGGGCCAAGGGGCATATCACCAAGGCCGTGGCCGACCTGGCGCTGAACCTGCTGGATGTGGACGAGCATGGCTTCGATCACCAGGATCGACGTCTACTCTTGACCATGATCGAGAAGTTCGACGGCGGTCCGGTGGGTGTCGACAGCCTCGCGGCCGCCATCAGCGAGGAGCGCCATACCATCGAGGACGTGCTGGAACCGTACCTGATCCAGCAGGGCTACATCATGCGCACGCCACGGGGGCGGGTGGTGACGCGCCATGCCTACCTGCACTTCGGGTTAAACATTCCGTCACGATTGGGTGAGATGCCCGTGGTAGACGAATTCCTCGATGCAGTGGACGATTAAAAAGGTCACGCCAGTCGATTTATCTGGAGTTTGTGCTGTCCTAGTGGCTGGCGTCGTCATTCAGTCACTCGAAGTATTCTCGAGAATGAAAAAACAGTTGCCCAGCCAATTGGCAACCTGAGGAGTAAGCACTAGAGTATGCGCGCGCAAAACGGGGATCAGTCGTTCGCACATCGCTGTCGCGTTTATTACGAGGACACCGATGCCGGCGGCATCGTGTATTACGTCAATTACCTCAAGTTCATGGAGCGGGCTCGAACCGAGCGGCTACGGGAGCTGGGCTTTGCCCAGTCCGAGTTGGCAGGGGAGGACCTGTTGTTCGTCGTGCACTCCAGCGAGGCGCGCTACCACGCGCCGGCGCGGCTGGACGACGAGTTGTTGGTAAGCGCTGAAGTAATCGAATTGAACCGTGTCAGCCTGCGCTTTAAACAGCAGGTCAGGCGGGCAACGGATGCAACGCTGCTCTGTGAGGGGCAGTTCCTGGTGGCCTGTGTGCGCACCAATAGTTTGAAACCCCGGGCCATTCCCGAAGCTCTACGTGCGGCCTTTGCCGACGTAAGCGGCGCGGGTAAACAATCAAAGCAGGAGATTTAGCGTGGAACCTACCGTCGTCGACCATTCCTCCATGTGGAGCCTGGTCAGCAATGCCAGTGTTGTGGTTCAACTGGTCATGCTGACCCTGGTAGCCGCATCGGTTACCTCTTGGGTCATGATTTTTCAGCGCAGCAACCTGTTGCGTGCCGGTCGACGTGCCCTGGAGAGCTTTGAGGAGCGCTTCTGGTCGGGTATCGACCTGTCCAAGCTGTACCGTCAGGCCGGCAGCAACCCGGACCCGGATTCGGGCGTCGAGCAGATCTTCCGCGCTGGCTTCAAGGAATTCTCCCGTCTGCGCCAGCAGCCAGGCGTAGACCCGGAAGCGGTAATGGAAGGCGTGGCCCGTGCCATGCGCGTTGCCATCTCCCGTGAAGAAGAAAAACTGGAGCAGAGCCTGCCGTTCCTCGCCACCGTTGGTTCCGTGAGCCCGTACATCGGTCTGTTCGGTACCGTATGGGGCATCATGAACTCCTTCCGCGGCCTGGCCCAGGCCCAGCAAGCGACCCTGGCCACTGTGGCCCCGGGTATCGCCGAAGCCCTGATCGCCACCGCGATCGGCCTGTTCGCTGCTATCCCGGCAGTAATTGCCTACAACCGTTTTGCCGCTCGCGGCGAAAACCTGATTGGCCGTTACTACACCTTCGCCGATGAATTCCAGGCGATCCTGCACCGTAAAGTGCACACCAGCGAAGAATAAGCAGGTACTCCCCGATGGCTTTAATCACTCGAGCTCGAACCAAGCGCAAGCCGGTCGCCGAGATGAACGTAGTGCCTTACATCGACGTGATGCTGGTGCTGCTGGTTATCTTCATGGTGACCGCGCCGATGCTCAACCAGGGTGTAAAGGTTGATCTGCCCAAGGTTTCCAGCGAAGCCTTGCCCCAGGACAACAACACCCAGGTGCTGACCATTTCGATCAAGTCCGACAAGACCTATTACTGGAACCTTGGCAGCGAAGTCGACACTCAGAAGCAGCAGGACAAGGCCCTGACCTTGCCAGCGATGACTGATGCCGTGACCAAGATCATTCGCTCGGGCAACGAAGGCGGCAAGCACACCCAAGTCTTCATCCGTGGCGACAAGGCGGTCGACTACGGCTCCGTCATGGGTGCCATGGGCGGGCTGCAGAAGGCCGGCGTCGGTAACGTTGGCTTGATTACCGAGGCGCCCTGATGCAGCAACAGCGAGAGCCGTCCGCCTCGGAAAGCTACTTCTGGCCTAGCGTTTGGGCAATTGCCCTGCACGTCCTGGTGTTTGGCATGCTGTTCGTCAGCTTTGCCATGACCCCGGACTTGCCGCCAGCCAAGCCGATCGTGCAGGCGACCCTGTATCAGCTGAAATCGAAAAGTCAGGCCACCACCCAGACCAATCAGAAGATTGCGGGTGAGGCTCAGAAGTCGGCTGCGCGCCAGACTGAAGTCGAGCAGATGGAACAGAAGAAGGTCGAGCAGGAAGCGGTGAAGGCTGCTGCGGAACAAAAGAAAGAAGAGGCGGCTCAAAAGGCCGAGGAATCGAAAAAGGCTGACGAAGCGAAGAAGGCCGACGAGGCGAAAAAGGCTGATGAAGCCAAGAAAGCCGAGAAAGCTGCCGAAGCGAAAAAGGCTGAAGAGAAACAATTGGCTGATATAGCCAAGAAGAAAGCCGAAGACGAAGCGAAGAAAGCTGCCGAAGAAGAGGCCAAGAAACAGGCCGCTGAAGACGCCAAGAAAAAGATTGTCGAAGACGCGAAGAAGAAAGCCGCCGAAGACGCCAAGAAAAAAGCTGAAGCAGACGAGGCGAAGAAGAAAGTCGCCGACGACGCGAAGAAGAAAGCTGCCGCCGACGCCCAGAAGAAAAAGGCCCAGGAAGCAGCGCGTAAATCCGCCGAAGAGAAAAAGGCCCAGGCCTTGGCAGATTTGCTCTCCGACACGCCGCAGCGTCAGCAAGCCTTGGCCGATGAACGTGGTGATGAAGTTGCGGGCAGTTTCGACGACCTGATCCGGGCGCGGGCAGCAGAGGGCTGGACACGTCCACCTTCGGCACGCAAAGGCATGACAGTAGTGCTGCAGATCGGCATGTTGCCGGACGGTACGGTGACTTCGGTCAGCGTGTCCAAGTCCAGTGGTGACGGTTCGTTCGACAGTTCGGCGGTTGCCGCGGTCAAGAACATTGGCCGGTTGACCGAGATGCAGGGAATGAAACCAAGCGACTTCGCTCCCTATCGTTCATTCAAGATGACATTCACACCTGAGGATCTAGCCTTGTGAGAAACCTTCTTCGAGGAATGCTTGTCGTTATTTGCTGTATGGCAGGGATAGCGGCGGCGGATGAAAAGAACATCCTGGTCACCAGCGGTAGTGATCGGGCCACCCCGATCGCGGTAGTACCGTTCGGTTGGCAGGGCGGCAGCGTGCTGCCGGACGACATGGCCCAGATCGTCAGCGACGACCTGCGCAACTCCGGCTACTACGCGCCGATTCCGAAAGGCAACATGATCAGCCAGCCGAACCAGGCCAGCGAAGTTGTGTTCCGTGACTGGAAGGCCGTTGGCGCCCAGTACCTGATGGTCGGCAACATTGTGCCGGCCGGCGGTCGCCTGCAGATCCAGTACACGTTGTTCAACGTGGCCACCGAGCAGCAGGTCCTGACCGGCAGCGTATCGGGCACCGCCGAACAACTGCGCGACATGGCCCACTACATCTCGGACCAATCGTTTGAAAAGCTCACCGGTATCAAGGGTGCTTTCTCGACGCGTCTGTTGTACGTAACGGCTGAGCGTTTCTCCGTAGACAACACTCGTTACACTTTGCAGCGTTCGGACTATGACGGTGCACGGGCTGTAACTTTGCTGCAGTCGCGTGAGCCAATCCTGTCGCCGCGTTTTGCACCGGACGGCAAGCGTATTGCCTACGTATCCTTTGAGCAGAAGCGTCCGCGCATCTTCGTCCAGCACATCGATACTGGCCGTCGTGAGCAGATCACCAACTTCGAAGGCCTCAACGGTGCACCAGCCTGGTCGCCGGATGGTTCGCGCCTGGCATTCGTGCTGTCTAAAGACGGTAACCCTGATATCTACGTGATGAACATGGCTTCGCGCCAGATCAGCCGTGTTACCAGCGGCCCAGGCATCAACACCGAGCCGTTCTGGGGTAAGGATGGTTCGACCATCTACTTCACCTCCGACCGGGGCGGCAAGCCACAGATTTATAAAACAAGCGTGGGTGGCGGTGGCGCAGAACGCGTGACCTTTATTGGTAACTACAACGCCAACCCTAAGCTTTCGGCTGATGAAAAGACGTTGGTGATGATTCACCGTCAGGATGGTTTCACTAATTTCCGGGTTGCGGCCCAGGATTTGCAGCGTGGAACGGTAAAAATCCTTACAGATACCAACCTTGATGAGTCAGCCACTGTTGCGCCCAACGGCACCATGGTAATCTACGCCACCCGCCAGCAGGGCCGGGGAGTCTTGATGCTCGTGTCCATTAATGGACGCGTAAGGCTCCCACTTCCTACCGCTCAAGGCGAAGTCAGAGAACCATCCTGGTCCCCTTACCTGAACTGACGCGGCGCTACAAGATTTGCTTAACACACTGGGGTTCATTAGGAGTTTCACGATGGAAATGCTGAAGTTTGGTAAGTTTGCTGCTCTGGCTCTGGCTCTGTCCGTAGCCGTTGGTTGCTCGTCTAAAGGCGGCGACAATGCCGGTGAAGGCGCAGCTGTTGATCCAAACGCTGGTTACGGCGCTAACACTGGTGCTGTTGACGGCTCCCTGAGCGAAGAAGCTGCTCTGCGCGCTATCACCACTTTCTACTTCGAATACGACAGTTCGGACCTGAAGCCAGAAGCCATGCGCGCTCTGGACGTTCACGCGAAGGACCTGAAAGCTAACGGCGCTCGCGTTGTTCTGGAAGGTAACACTGACGAACGTGGTACTCGTGAGTACAACATGGCACTGGGCGAGCGTCGTGCGAAAGCCGTTCAGCGCTACCTGGTACTGCAAGGTGTTGCTCCAGGCCAACTGGAACTGGTTTCCTACGGTAAAGAGCGTCCAGTTGCTACTGGCCACGACGAGCAGTCCTGGGCTCAAAACCGTCGCGTCGAACTGCGTAAGTAATTCGTCATGCGAACGTGCCGTCGTGCTCTAACTGTATTGGCTCTCAGCCTCGCACCGCTTGCGGTGTGGGCTGCGGTTCCTGTGGAAGATAGCAACTCTGGCTATAACAATAGCGGGAGCAGTTATCCGCCAGCGGGTTATGGCACGAACGGCGCCTATGCTGGGGGAGCGGCTACGTCCGCCCCCTCGGCACAGGGCGAACTGTTCAACCAGCTGCAACGTATGCAGGATCAATTGTCCCAGCAACAAGGCACGATTGAGGTTCTGCAGAATCAAGTGAACCAGCTGAAGCAAGAAGGCCTGGAGCGTTACCAGGATCTTGATCGACGCATTGGAGCCGGTGTTCAACCTGCCGCAACTCCTGATAATTCTTCTACCGGTGGTGCGCCAAGTGCCGCCGCCGGTGGTGCAGCTGCAGGGGCGGCTGCCAGCCAAGCCCCTGCCGCCAGCAGCGAACCGGGTGATCCGGCGAAGGAAAAACTGTATTACGACGCAGCCTTCGACCTGATCAAGGCCAAGGATTTCGATAAAGCCAGCCAGGCATTTACCGCTTTCCTGCGCAAATACCCTAACAGCCAGTACGCGGGCAACGCCCAATATTGGCTGGGTGAGGTGAATCTGGCCAAGGGTGATCTGCAAGCAGCCGGCCAGGCATTTGCCAAGGTCAGCCAGCTGTACCCCAAGCATGCCAAGGTCCCGGACTCGCTGTACAAACTCGCTGACGTAGAGCGCCGCCTGGGTCATACCGACAAGGTCAAAGGCATTCTGCAGCAGGTGGTTGCCCAATATCCGGGCACCTCGGCTGCGCAGTTGGCACAACGGGATCTGCAGCGCTTGTAAGCAATGCAGCCCGTTTAGAAGAAACCCGCGCCTGGCGCGGGTTTTTTCGTTAGAATCCACGCCCTTTTATGAAGCACGCTCCTTGGGGTCTACGCGTTGGCGGGGTCCCTTGAAGTGCCTGACGGAGGCGGACAGCCTGTTTAGCTGTTACGCCCGTGGCGACTATGCAAGACACATTACGCATCACCGAAGTTTTTTACTCGTTGCAGGGTGAAACGCGAACCGCTGGCCTGCCCACAGTATTTGTGCGCTTGACCGGCTGTCCTTTGCGTTGCCAATACTGTGACAGCGCCTACGCCTTCAGTGGCGGCACCGTGCGCACCCTCGATGACATCCTGCAGCAGGTTGCCGGTTACCGCCCGCGCTACGTCTGTGTGACCGGTGGCGAGCCCCTGGCCCAGCCTAATGCTATTCCTTTGCTCAAGCAGCTGTGTGACGCCGGTTATGAAGTGTCCCTGGAGACCAGTGGTGCCTTGGATATTTCCGCGGTAGACCCGCGCGTCAGCCGTGTGGTCGACCTCAAGACCCCTGGCTCCAAGGAATCGCACCGCAATCTTTACGAGAATATGGACTTGCTGACGGCCAACGATCAGGTCAAGTTCGTGATTTGTTCTCGTGACGATTACGACTGGGCGAGTTCCAAGCTCATCCAGTACGGCCTGGATCGTCGCGCCGGCGAGGTGCTGTTCTCTCCTAGTCACCACGACCTGAATGCACGCGATCTTGCCGACTGGGTGGTTGCGGACAATCTACCGGTGCGGCTGCAATTGCAGTTGCACAAATACCTTTGGAACGATGAGCCAGGACGCTGACATGACTGAACAAACCAACGATCAAAAACGCGCTGTAATCCTGCTGTCCGGTGGTCTCGACTCCGCCACCGTGGTGGCTATGGCGCAAGCCGAAGGCTACCGCTGCTACACCATGAGCTTCGACTACGGCCAGCGCCACCGCGCCGAGTTGAACGCCGCTGCCCGTGTCGCTCGCGACATGGGTGTGGTCGAGCACAAGGTGATCGGCCTGAACCTCAATGGCATCGGTGGCTCCGCGCTCACCGACAGCAGTATCGATGTGCCTGAAACGCCGGGTGAAGGCATTCCGGTCACCTACGTGCCAGCACGTAACACTGTCTTCCTGTCCCTCGCCCTTGGCTGGGCAGAAGTGCTCAATGCGCGTGACATCTTTATCGGCGTCAACGCTGTGGACTATTCCGGCTACCCGGACTGCCGACCAGAGTTCGTCGAGTCGTTCGAGCGCATGGCCAATCTGGCGACAAAGGCCGGTGTAGAAGGGCAGGGCTTCCGCATCCTGGCGCCGCTGCAAAACCTGAGCAAGGCCGATATCGTGAAGGCTGGTGTAGGACTTGGCGTAGATTATTCGCTGACTGTTTCCTGCTACCAGGCAGACGATGACGGCCGTGCTTGTGGGAAATGCGACAGCTGCCGACTGCGTGCAGAAGGCTTCCAAGCGGCCGGAATTACTGACCCAACGCGTTATTTCTGATTTATTTCAAATAAGGTGTTGAATAATCCTTAGAAATCAGTATTATACGCGCCACCACACAGCGGGTCGTTAGCTCAGTTGGTAGAGCAGTTGGCTTTTAACCAATTGGTCGTAGGTTCGAATCCCACACGACCCACCATTTTTGGCGGTTTAGAAAATCCGGAAGGCCCACGTAAGTGAGGATTTCCGGGTTTTTTTTTGCCTGCGATTTAGAGGTTGTGGTGTCGGAGGTTGCGACAAGTCCACTCGCTCGCCTGTGCAGCAGTCGCCACTGCATCGCCACTGATGCTAGTGCATGTATCCTTGGTTGCTGGCCATATAGGCCAAAAGATACCCAGGAGAGGCGAATGGCCGTAACTGTGCGAGTGTCGGGTGTATGAAGCGTGTCAGGCTGATACGTCATGGAGAAAGTGCTGCCAATGCTGGTGAGCCCAGCCTGGATCACGCGAGCATCCCTCTTACGGTAAGGGGTGTCGAGCAGGCGCATCAGGTGGCGTGTTCCTTTGATCATGCTCCTGGCCTGGTCGTTGCCTCGCCGTTTTCCCGGGCCCAGTCAACCGCTATGGCTACAGTGGCGAGGTATCCGGCGATTCGGCTCGAGACTTGGCCCGTTCACGAATTTACTTACCTTGAGCCCACACGGTGCGTTAACACTACTGTGGCTCAGCGGCGGGCTTGGGTCGATGAGTATTGGTTCAGGTCAGACCCGGCGTTTACGGATGGTGCAGGCGCTGAATCCTTCCTGGATTTTTTGTGCAGGGCTCGGTCTTTCCTGGATCGACTGGTAGCGCACCCTGCCGATGACATTGCGGTGTTTTCCCATGGGCAGTTCATCAATGCTGTCGCTTGGCTGATCGAGCGCAAGCCGCAGGGTATTGATGGTCGAGCTATGGCCGACTGGCGTGAATACGAAATCCAGAACCCTGTGCCTAACGGTTGCGGATACAGGTTGTCCTGGTCCGCAGGCGAGGCGGTTTGGATGATAACCCCGCCGCTCTCTGCCCGAGACGTGTGCGAGGTGTTGCGCGAGGTTGCCTGGGGGCGGCGCGTGATGACTAGGGTGGGGCAGATGTCTGATAGCGATCACCTTGATGTTGAAGTTGGCGGTTGGCGCATTTCGATCTACAGCAACTGCGGTGAGCTCGACTACTGCCAAACCTGCATTAGCCCCGATGGGCGGCGCTGGTCGTTTGATTCGGGTGCCCGCTATGGGACTGATCCCGTGGCGTTGCTATCGACTTGGGAGCACAAAACGCTCGGGGATTTGCTGAAGAGTCTTTAGGTGGGGCGCGCTTACTGGCGCCACGAACAATCCGGAAGGCCGCACGCGGGTGTGGGTTTCCGGATTTTTTTTTGCCTGTGGATTGGCTCGGTTTCGGAGCGCTTAAAATATCTCCAGAGAATATAGTGTTTACACATGTGCTTTCATGACTTATAAAATAGCCAATAACACAAGGTGAAACATAAAATCAATTCACCTGTAAAAATAACATTTCCAAATGAATAAATAGAAAATTCTGCCCTTCATTGAATGATGGCGCTTGCCGTCCTTTTTGCTCCCACCAAGCTCGGGTACCTTGCATGACCACTCTCAAAGCCTTCACCAGAACCCTCCTGTTATCAGCCTCGCTGCTGGTCGGTGGCCTTGGCGCCACTGCCACTCAAGCCGCGACGCCTGCGCCTGTCACCTATGGTGGCTCGACCTGGTTCAGCAGCTTTCCGGTCTGGGTGGGCATTGATAAGGGTATCTTCAAAAAGAATGGCCTGGACGTTAAGTGGCAGCTCTTTGGTACCTCGTCGAGCCGGATGAGCGCGATGGTGTCCGGTAATCTGGACTTCGCCGCGTCCAGCGCGATTCCTGCGTTGTCGTTGATGGCGGCGGGCAGCAAGTCGTTCGAGGTGGTCTCGGAGCCGGATTCCTTCGTGACCGTGCAGGGAGTGTTCACCAACGGCGAGATCAAGGACATCGCCAGCCTCAAGGGCAAGAAGATAGGCGTCACTTACGCATCAAGCGGACACATTCTCATCCTTGACCTGCTCAAACAAGCGCAGATGGACCCGAACAAGGACGTGATGCTGCTGAACATACCGACCCAGGAAATGCCGGCGGCCCTCAAAACCGGGCAAATCGATGCTGCCGTCGCGTGGTCGCCAACCTTCAACATCCTGCAACAGCAGGGCAGCACGCTTCTGGCCGATGACACCCAGTTCAGCCTCTACAAGCAATTCAAGATCGGCACCGGGCCGGACATCCTGATCGCAAGCCGCGCCTACACCAAAGAGCATCCGAAGGAAGCCCAAGCGTTCGTGGATAGCTACATGGAGGCGATCGCGTTCATCAAGGCAAACCCGGAGGAGGCGGCGAAGTCTATCACCGAGTTGACCAAACTACCGGTGGAAGAACAGCTCAAGACCATCAACGCCATCGAATGGCATGACCTGGCCGACCAGAAAAAAACCTTGATCGAGACCCAGAGCTTCCAGCACGGCCTCAACCAATTGGCGGCCTTCATGGTGGAGAACAAGCAGCTGTCCAAGGTCCCGGCCGTGGATGACTGGTTCAACACCTCGTTCGTCAGTCATGCAGAGATCCGTCCATGAGTAACTCTTTAGCTCGCCCCTATGTACCCATGGGCACCGGCATCGTGTCGCGGCTGATCATTGGCTTTGCCACGCTGATCATCATCCTGGCTATCTGGGAAGCAGCGGTAAAGATGGGGTTTGTCGAAGCCCTGTTCCTGCCGGCACCTTCGGATATCTGGCACCGCGCCGTCGACATGACGGGCGACGGCAGCCTGATTGCCAACATTTTCGCCTCGACCCGCCGCGTCATGGTCGGCTTCCTGCTGGCCACTATCGTCGCTGTCCCACTGGGCATTGCCATGGGCTCGTCGCCGTTGTGCATGGCGATCTTCAACCCGCTGTTGTCGTTCCTGCGGCCATTGCCGTCGATGAGCTGGGTGCCGCTGTCGCTGTTGTGGTTCGGCATTTCCGAGTCGCAAAAGTACTCCATCGTGTTCATGGGCTCCTTGGCCCCGGCGTTGCTGTACATCATCGACTCCACCCGCAACGTCGACCCGCTGCTGATTCGCGCCGCCAAGAACCTGGGCGCCAAGCGCCACAACATCATGTTCGGCATCATCCTTCCCGCCGCGCTGCCGCAGATCATCACCGGCCTGAAAGTGATGCTCGGCATCGCCTGGACCTGCGTGATCTCCGCCGAACTGATCGCGGCCCGCGAAGGCCTGGGCTTCATGATCATGAACGGCAAGGAATACTTCCAGACTGACACCGTGGTGTTGGGCATGGTCATGATCAGCATCACCGTACTGCTCACCGACCTGGTGATGCGCATTATCGAGAGGAGGCTCGTATCGTGGCAGGACTGAATCCAATCATTGAGCTCGAAGGCGTCTCCAAGCGCTACGGCGACATGCTGGCGTTGGATAACGTCAGCCTGCGCATCGAGAAAGGCGAGTTCGTGGTGATTGTCGGCGCATCGGGCTGCGGCAAGAGCACCACCCTCAACATGATCGCCGGCTTCGACCATCCCAGCGAAGGGCTGGTGAAAGTCGAAGGCCGCCAGGTCACCGAAGTGAGCCCCAACACCGGCATGGTGTTCCAGCAGTACGCGCTGTTCCCGTGGCTGAGTGTGCTCGACAACATTGCCTACGGCCTGAAGATGAAGGGCATGAAAAAAGCCGAGCGCCGTGCCATCGCTCAGCAGTTTGTCGACATGGTCGGGCTCAAGGGCTTTGAAAACGCCTACCCCAAGCAACTGTCTGGCGGTATGAAGCAGCGCGTGACGATTGCCCGGGTGCTGGCCAACGACCCGGCCGTGATGCTGTTCGACGAACCCTTCGCCGCGCTGGATGCCATGACTCGCCAAGTGTTGCAGGAAGAGTTGGTGCGCATCTACGAGCAAAGCGGCAAGACCATCGTCTTCATCACTCACTCCATTGATGAAGCGCTGATGCTGTCGTCGCGCATCCTGATCATGTCGGCCCGGCCGGGCAAGATCGCCCAGGACATCGTCAACGACCTGCCACACCCGCGTAACGCCGACGTGCAGCTGTCGGAGCAGTACCTGGCAATGAAGCAGAAGATCTGGAAGACCGTTCAGGGCGAGGTGGCTAAAAGTCTAGCAACGCGCTGACGAAGCCATGGGGCGTAGATCTCCGTTTGAAGGTCTGCGCCGGGGCTTCGCTCGTCCATAGCTTTTCAATAAAAACTATATTTGCAAGCGATTTTGTTGATGCCTTAGATAAAGGGTTTATTGATAAATAAATTCACTTACGAACTTAAAATTGTCAGGCGAAAAATGAACACTTCCAGCGAATCTTTTATACTCACCGTCAGTTGCCCGGCCACCTCGGGCATCGTCGCCGCCGTCACCTCTTACTTGGCGCAGCAGAAGTGCTACATCAGTGAGCTGGCGCAGTTCGACGACGAATATACCGGGCGCTTCTTTCTGCGGGCGGTGTTTCGTTTCAACGCCGGCGTGGTCGGTGATATTGAAGCGCTCAAGCCAGGCTTTGAGCCTGTGGCCCACGAGTTTGACATGACCTGGCAGATCCACGACCGCAGCCGCCCGATGAAGGTGCTGCTGATGGTCAGCAAGTTCGACCATTGCCTGTCCGACCTGCTGTACCGCCGCCATAAGGGCGAGATGGAGATGGAGATCACCGCCATCGTCTCCAACCATAAAGACCTGCGCGCCATGGCTGAGCGCGAAGGCATCCGCTTTATCCACTTGCCGGTGACCAAAGACACCAAGGCCCAGCAAGAGCAGGCGCTGCTCGATGTGGTACGCGAAACGGGTACCGAATTGGTGGTGCTGGCGCGCTACATGCAAATCCTCTCTGACGACCTGTGCAAGCAACTCAGTGGACGCGCGATCAACATTCATCACTCGTTCCTGCCCGGTTTCAAGGGCGCCAAGCCGTATCACCAAGCGTTCGAGCGCGGGGTAAAACTGATCGGCGCCACCGCGCACTACGTGACCTCCGACCTGGACGAAGGCCCGATTATCGAGCAGGAAGTGCAGCGCGTGGACCACGCCTACAAGCCTGAGGACTTGGTGGCCATCGGTCGCGACACCGAAACCGTCGCCTTGTCCAAGGCCGTCAAATATCACCTGGAACACCGCGTGTTCATGAACCACGACCGTACGGTGATCTTTCGATGAACATACCGCACATCATTGATGGGAAGCTGGCCGCACGCGCGGTGCTCGCAGCGGTCAAGCACGAGGTCGAGGTGCTCGGCGCCGAGGGCCTGCAACCGTGTCTGGCCGTGGTGCTTGTAGGTAACGACCCGGCCAGTCGCGTGTACGTGCGCAACAAGGTCGAGCGCTGCGAAGAGGTGGGTATCTGCTCCATGGAGCATCTATTGCCGGCAGATATTGACCAGGCCACGGTGCTGGCGTTGATCGCCGACCTGAATGCCGACCCGTTGGTCAACGGCATTCTGGTGCAGATGCCGTTGCCCAAGCAGATCGACGAAGCGGCGGTGATCCAGGCGATTGACCCGCGCAAGGATGTGGATGGTTTCCACCGCGAAAACGTCGGCGCGTTGACCCTCGGCCAACCGGCGCTGTACCCGTGCACCCCCAGCGGCTGCATGTACCTGCTCAACCAAGTGCTTGGCGACTTGAGCGGCAAGCACGCCGTGGTGGTGGGGCGTTCGAACATCGTCGGCAAGCCGATGGCCGCGCTGCTGCTGCAAGCCCATTGCACGGTGACCGTGTTGCATTCGCGCAGCGTGGATGCGCCGCGCCTGTGCCGCGAAGCCGATATCGTCATCGCCGCCGTTGGCCGCCCGCAGTTGATCACGGCGGACTGGCTCAAAGAGGGCGCCGTGGTGATCGACGTCGGCATCAACCGTATTGCCGAAGCCGACAGAACTCGCCTGGTAGGCGATGTGGACTTCGCCAGCGCCTCGCAAAAAGCCTCTGCCATCACGCCTGTGCCTGGTGGCGTCGGTCCCATGACCATTGCCTTCCTGCTGCAAAACACCGTCCGCGCCCTGCGCCAGCAACTGTCCGTACCTGGAGCCCACCATGCCCTTTAGCCTATTGAAATATGGCTTGTCGTCCGAGTACCCGGTGGAAGTGGATTTGCCGGCGCCCAAGGAACTTAAATCGGCCTATGACGTGGTCATCATCGGCGCCGGCGGCCATGGTCTCGCCACCGCTTACTACCTGGCCAAGTACCACGGCATCACCAACGTGGCCGTGCTGGAAAAGGCCTACCTGGGCGGCGGCAATACCGCACGCAACACGGCGGTGATTCGCTCCAACTACCTGACCTCCGAAGGCGTGCGCTTTTACATCGAATCGGTGCGCATGTTCAAAGAACTGTCCAACGAGTTCGATTTCAACATCATGTACTCCGAGCGCGGGCAACTAACGTTGGCGCACACCGACGCCACGGTGCGTGCGTTTCGCCAGCGCGCGGAAGTGAACAAACACTTTGGCGGACGCTGCGAAATGATCGACCGCCAGCAGATCCGCGAACTGGTGCCGTCCCTTAACCTCGACCCGGGCCATCTGCCCGTGCTCGCCGGGCTCTGGCACGAAGACGGCGCCACCGCGCGCCACGATGCGGTGGCCTGGGGCTACGCCAAGGAAGCGGCCAAGCGCGGCGTGGAAATCCATCAGCTCACCGAAGTGCAAGACTTGGTTATCACCAACGGCCGCATCACTTCCATCAAGACTAATCGCGGCAACATCCAATGTGGCTGTGTGGTGCAGGCGGTGGCCGGTTCCAGTTCGATCCTGCTGAACAAGGCCGGGATCAAGGCGCCGATCCATACCTACCCCTTGCAGGCGATGGTCACCCAGCCGTTCAAGCCATTCCTCGACCCGCTGGTAAGTTCCTCGGCGCTGCACTGCTACGTGCAGCAGACCAGCCGTGGCGAGATCGTCTTCGGCGGCGGCTCCGACCCGTACCCGCTGTACAACTCGCGCTCCACCCTGGACCTCAAGGAAAGCCTGCTAACCGCCGCCATCGAGATGTTCCCGTTCATGGCCAACGCCAAACTGATGCGCCAATGGGGCGGCATGACCGACATGACCCCCGACTACAGCCCGATCATGGGTTTGTCTCCAGTGGAAAATTACTACCTCGACGCCGGCTGGGGCACCTGGGGCTTCAAGGCCACGCCCATCACCGGCAGAACCATGGCCGAACTGGTCGCCAGCGGCGGCAAGGTCCCGGACCTGATCAAACCGTTTGCCCTCGATCGTTTTTCCACCTTCCAGCAAGTCAACGAGATGGGCGCGACAGCGGCCAGCCACTGACGGAGTGCACGTATGAAAATCATGACCTGCCCCCTCAACGGCGCGCGCAACATCAACGAGTTCACCTACGGCGGCGAAGTCAAAAGCATGCCCGACCCTGCCACCTGCTCCACGGCAGAGTGGGCCGACTACGTGTTCAACAGCGAGAACATCGCCGGTGTGGTCACTGAATGGTGGATGCACAACGCGTCCAGCTACTGGTTTATCGCCGTGCGCCACACCGTCACCGACCAGATTCTGCGCACCTTCGACCCCAAGGAAATGTTCACCCGGCGAATCGACTTCGCCACGGAGGCTTCCCAATGACGCGCCTGCCTGCCCCGATGGGCCTGTTGATCGACCGCAACAAGCCTGTGAGTTTTTCCTTTGACGGCCGCCAGTTTCAGGGCTTCAGCGGTGATACCGTCGCCAGCGCCTTGCTGGGTAGCGACCAGTGGCTGATGTCCCGCTCGTTCAAATACCACCGAGCCCGTGGCCCGCTGACCATGGCCGCCCAGGACGCCAATACCCTGGTTCAACTTCCCGATGAACCGAACGTCATCGCCGACCTGCAACCGCTGTTGCCGGGCTTGCAAGTGACCCCGCAAAACATCAGCGGCACGCTGGAGAAAGACAAGGACGCCTACCTGGGCAAGTTCTCCAAGTTCATGCCGGTGGGGTTCTACTACCGCGCGTTCTACAAGCCCAAGGGCATGTGGAAGCGCTGGGAGCCGTTGATTCGCAAGAAAGCAGGCCTGGGTGTACTCGACCTGGAGTTCAAGCCTGAGTACCACGACAAGGCCTTCCTGTTCTTTGATGTGGTAGTCATCGGCAGCGGCCCGGCGGGCCTGAGCGCGGCGCTGACCGCAGCGGACGCCGGCGCCAAGGTGCTGCTGGTCGAACAGCAGCCGGTCCTCGGCGGTGCGCTGACCTATGCGCGCTTCGACCTGGACGCCAACCTGGCCAGCGGCACCCGTGAGCAAATGGTCGGCGCGGCAAGCAATCACCCGAATATCCGCGTGATGACCGACGCCACCTGCAATGCCTGGTTTGCCGATAACTACCTGCCGATCCACCAGGGCAAGCGCATGTACAAGGTGCGGGCGCGCCAGTGCATCGTCGCCAGCGGCGCGTTCGACCAGCCGGTGGTGTTCCGCAACAACGACTTGCCGGGCGTGGTGCTCACCAGTGCGGTGCAGCGCTTGATGCGTCTGTACGCAGTCAAGCCGGGCCAGCGCGCCGTGGTGCTCACCGGCAACGACGACGGCTATCTCGCCGCACTGGATTTGCACGAACAAGGCGTGACCGTTGCCGCCTTGCTCGACATGCGCCCACAGCCGGCGTCACCTGCATTGCTGGCGGCGGTGAAGGCCAAGGGCATCGTGGTGCACCTGGAGCATACGGTGTACGAAGCGCTTACCGACAAGCGCGGCCTGCATGTCACCGGCGTGGATGTGCGCCGCATCGTCGGCCAGGGCCGCGTCGCCGATAACGGGCAGGTGTTGGAATGCGATCTGCTGTGCATGTCCGCGGGCTATATGCCGGTCTATCAACTGCTGTGCCAGGCCGGTGGTGCGCTGAGCTACAACGACACGCGTGCCGCGTTCGCCATCAAGGGCCTGCCGGCCAACTTGCAGATCGCCGGTTCCGTGAATGGGCAGCACGCGTTGGCCAACGTGATCGAAGACGGTCGCTACGCTGCCGCCAACGCCCTGGCGGCACTGGGCCTGGGTGAAGAGCCCGCGCAGGCGCCAGCGGCCGATACTGCACGGGTCAACTTCGACTGGCCGATCTTCGCCCACCCCAAGGGCAAGGAATTCGTCGACTACGATGAAGACCTGCAGGTCCGCGACATCATCAACGCCACCCGCCATGGCTATCGCGATGTGCAGTTGGTCAAGCGCTTCTCCACCGTGGGCATGGGGCCGTCCCAGGGGCGTCACTCCGCTTTGCCGACGGCGCGTTTGGTGGCTGCATCCACTCACCGCAACATCAGCGAAACCGGCGTAACCACTGCGCGTCCGCCGTTCACCGAAGAGAAACTCGCGCTGCTGGCCGGGCGTGGCTTCGACCCTTACCGCCGTACCCCGATGCATGAGCGCCACTTGCAGGCCGGCGCGAAAATGATGCCCGCCGGTATCTGGCAGCGCCCGGCGTTTTACGGCCCGGCCCATGAGCGCGAACGCTGCATGCGTGAAGAGGCCGAGTGCGTGCGCAAGAACGTCGGCCTGATCGACGTCTCCACCCTGGGCGGCCTGGATGTGCGCGGCCCGGACGCGGCTGAACTGCTGGAGCGCATGTACACCTTCGGCTTCAAGAAGCTGGCAGTGGGTCGTACTCGCTATGCGCTGCTGACCAACGAGCAAGGCGTGGTGGGCGATGACGGCGTGGCGTGCCGCCTGGCCGACAACCACTTCTACGTCTCGGCCACCACCAGTGGCGTGGACCGTATCTACCAGCAAATGCTGCAGTGGAATGCGCAGTGGCGCCTGGAGGTGGACGTGGCCAACGTCACCGCAGCCTACGCTGCGGTCAACTTGGCGGGGCCGCAATCGCGCAAGGTGCTGGAGAAAGTCTGCACCGATGTCGACCTCAGCGCCGAAGCCTTCCCTTACCTGGGTGTGCGCGAAGGCACCGTGGCCGGCATTCCCGCGCGCATCCTGCGGGTCGGTTTCGTGGGCGAACTGGGTTATGAAATCCACGTGCCGGCACGCTATGCCGAAGCCCTGTGGGACCTCCTGCTGGAAACCGGCGAACCCTTCGGCATTCGCCCGTTCGGCGTCGAAACCCAACGGCTGCTGCGCCTGGAAAAAGGCCACGTGATCATCAGCCAGGACACCGACGGCATGACCCACCCCGGCGAGATCGACATGCAGTGGGCGATTGCCCGCAAGAAGCCGTTCTTCATCGGCAAGCGCTCGGTGGAAATCCTCGAAGCCCAGCCACTCAAGCGCAAGCTGGTGGGCTTCAAGCTGGACAAGCGCCAACCGCTGCCGTTGGAAGGGCACCTGGTACTCGAAGGTGCCGATATCAGCGGCAACGTCACCTCGTGTGAGTACTCCAGCACCCTGGACGCCATCATCGGCTTGGCCTATGTCGGCGCCAAGCAGGCCGCACCGGGCAGTCAAGTGCCGATCCGTGTGGAAGGCGGCCAGGTCGTCAGCGCCACGGTGGTCGAACTGCCTTTCTATGACCCTGAAAACAAGCGTCAGGAGCTTTGATATGAATAACCTTGAGCGAAGCCCGCTGCACTCGTTGCACGCCGGCGCGGCGATGGTTTCATCCGGTGGCAAGCTGTTCGTAGAGGCCTATGACAGCGACGCGCGTGAATGCGGGCTGGTGGACCTGGCCAACCTGCACCGCGTCGGCTTTCGCGGCACCCAAGCTGCCGACTACTTAGCAGGCCACGGTTTCAGCCTGCCATCGCAGCCCAACACCGCCGTACGCCAGTCGGGCGGCGAGTGGATTGCACGGCTGTCGATGAACGAATATTTTTTGCTCGGCGCCCTCAACGACGGCGGTGAGCGCCTGGCGCAACTGGAAGCCGGGTGGGCACTCAGCCAGCAGACCAACTACTGCCTGCCACGTCAGGACAGCCACACTTGCCTGGCACTGTTTGGTCCGCGTATCAGCGAGATCATGGCCAAGCTCTGCGGCGTTGATTTGAGCGCTTTGGCGTTCGCACCGGGCAGCGTCGCGCAGACTTCGGTGGCGCGGGTCAATGGCATCATCGTCAACACGGGCACGAATGACACACCGTGCTTCCACCTGCTGTTTGATCGGGCATCGGCGCACTACCTCTGGCATGTGTTGATCGATGCAATGCAGGAGTTCGACGGCGCACCGGCAGGCATCAAGGCCCTCCCAGTCTCGCCACGATAACCCTGCTTATGCAGTTCAAATGTGGGAGCGGGCTTGCACGCGAAGGCGGTGGGACAGCCAATGAGTCAACTGACCGATACACCGCCTTCGCGAGCAAGCCCGCTCCCACATTTTTTGATTTGTGTCGGGCCGGACACTGTTATCTTGTCTGGCATTCGGTAGCCAAAAAACATTTTGTAGACGAGAGATGCACATGAGCGAGCAGGACCCCTCAGCCAAAGACCTGGACTACATCGTTCCAGCCCTTCAGCGCGGCCTGCGCATCCTGGAACTGTTCAACTCCGACCAACGCAACCTGAACATGAACGAACTGGCCGAACTCATGGGCGGCAGCGTTTCCTCCATCTACCGCATCGTGCAAACCCTGGCTGCGATGGGCTACCTGCAAAAAGTCGGCAAGAACGGTTACGAGCTTGGGCCTCAGCTCATCTCTCGCGGGTTCACTTACCTGGCCAGCCGCGACATCGTCGACGTGGCCCTGCCGCACCTGAACACCCTGCGCGATCGCACCTCGTTGTCGTGCCACCTGAGCATCCGCGAGCAGCACCACACCCTCTACATCTATCGCTCGTTCGCCCAGCAACGGTTGTCGGTGAATATCCCCATCGGCACCCGCATTCCCTGCCATTGCAACGCCATGGGCAAGATGCTGCTCAGCTCAATGAGCGAAGCGGAACTGGAGTCGCTGTACCAGCACGTGCGTCTCGACGACCACATGACATCCGGCCCCAGGAACTTGCCAGACCTCAAGCTGGCTATCAGCGAAGCCCGCGAGCAAGGCTGGGTACTTAGCCGCTCGGACTACGCTACGGCCATTGCCACCGCGATCCGCGACCATGAGGGCAATGTGGTGGCTGCCATCAACGTGTCTGGACCTGATGCCATGATGGCCGCCGAAGGTGTGCTGGAGCGTACCCGCGACATGCTGCTCGAATGCGCCCGGCAGATTTCCGCCGAGGCCGGCTACCGGCCCGCAGCGCTGGGGTGAAATGAGGCTTGGATGACAGGCCCCCATTGCTGGTTTTCCGGCAGTGGGTTGCTGCTTGCCAGGCACCGCCTTGGCCGGCCAAAGCCTCACGACCGGCGCTCGAAACCGCTCAGTCAGATTGGGGTTGAAAGGTCTGAAACAGCAACGTAAAGCCAGCCAAAGTCTTTGAAATACCTAGGATTGTCCGACAATCCTGTGCATGAAAAACTCTTCATAAACCCGCTTCTCGAACGTTGGTAGCTTCCTCATCGCTGCCCAATAATTCGAGTCCTAATAATGAATAACAAAACTCTTAAAGGCGCCTTGGCGCTTGCCGTTTCACTGGCCTCCACCCCACTGTTCGCCGGTGGTTTCGCGCTCAATGAACAAAGCATCAGTTCAATGGGCACGGGCTATGCCGGCCGTTCTTCTTCTGCCGACGACGCCAGCACGGTGTTCGGCAACCCAGCGGGCATGTCCCGTCTCAAGAAGAATGAAGTGAGCATCGGCGCGACCTACCTCGATGCCAAATCCAACATCAAGGATGCCCATTCGACCCAGTTCGGTGCCGACAACCCAGGCACCGACAAGGGCGACATGGTGCCTGGCATTGCCGTGCCGATGGGCTACCTGGTCACGCCCATCGATGAGCACTGGGCATTCGGCCTGGGGATCTACGCGCCGTTCGGCCTGGTGACCGACTACGAGCACAGCTTCCAGGGCAACGGCTTTGGCAACAAGAGCAAGGTGCAGGTCATCACCGTGCAGCCGACCATCAGCTATGCCTTCAACGACATCGTTTCGGTGGGCTTTGGCCCGACCTTCAACCGCATCAGTGGCGAGTTGGACTCCAACGTCCCCCTCGGTGGTGGCGCGGGTGAAAGCGTCAAGGTCAAGGGCAATGACAACGCCACCGGGTTCAACGCCGGTATCCTCGTGCAGCCTCTGGAGAGCACCCGTTTCGGTGTGACCTACCACTCGCAAGTGGTGTACCACCTCACGGGCAAGACAGACGCTTCTGGCTTGATTTCCAACGCGTTCGATGGCGGCCCGCAGCGTTATGACGCCAGCCTCAACGTGACCACGCCGTCCTCGGTGGATTTCTCGGTCACCCACCAACTCAATGACGATTGGACCCTTTACCTGGGCAGCACCTACACCCGTTGGAGCCAGTTGAAAAAGATCACGATCAACAACGATGGGGTGTCCGACCTCACCGCACAGTTCGGTGGCCTGGGTACGATCACCGAACAACAGCACTGGCATGACACCTGGTCCCACGCGATTGGCGCGTCCTACCGTGTGAACAAGGAGCTGGTGCTGCGTACCGGTTTCTCTGTCGACCAGACGCCTACAAACAATACGGATCGCTCTGTGCGGATTCCTACCGGCGACCGCACCGTATTCAGCCTGGGTGCCGGCTGGACACCGATCGAAAACGTGACGTTTGACGTGGCGTATTCCTACCTCAAGGAAGAACCGATCAAGGTTCATCAGAACCTGAGCCAGGTCGGCCTGACCTACGACGCCAAGTATGAAAACAGCGCCAATGGTTTCGGTGGGTCGGTGACTTACCGCTTCTGATCGCGCCAAGCAGTGAACACAGGGAACCTCAAGTGAGGTTCCCTTTTTTTGTCCGACAGACGCGTCCGCGAATGCTAGATTGGGCTTTTGAATCGATTCGATATTCTGTAGCCTTGCGCAGCTTCACCTTTACCCGTGCTTGATGAACAAAAACACTTCGTCCGGCGGCGCCCGAAGGGCTCCAGAGCCGGTGGTACACTCGACTTTCGCGCAACTGCGCCTGCAGGTCTTGCGAACATGACGCAAATTTCCGAACGCCTTCTGGTTCAAGCCCACCTCGACGCCAAGCAGCCCAAGGCCCTCAGCGCCGACGAAGAGGCGAGCCTGCGTGCCGCCATCGCCGCCGAGCTCAAGGCTCAAGACGCGGTGCTGGTTGCCCACTTCTACTGTGACCCGGTGATCCAGGCCCTGGCCGAGGAAACCGGCGGCTGTGTTTCCGACTCCCTGGAAATGGCCCGCTTCGGCGCCGCCCACCCGGCCAAGACCGTACTGGTCGCCGGCGTGCGCTTCATGGGCGAGACGGCCAAGATCCTCACCCCCGAAAAACGCATCCTCATGCCCACCTTGGAAGCCACGTGCTCCCTGGACCTGGGCTGCCCGGTGGATGAGTTTTCGGCGTTTTGCGACCAGCATCCCGAGCGCACCGTGGTGGTGTACGCCAACACCTCGGCAGCGGTCAAAGCCCGGGCAGATTGGGTGGTGACTTCCAGCTGTGCGCTGGAAATCGTCGAAAGCTTGATGGACAACGGCGAGACCATCATCTGGGGCCCGGACAAGCACCTGGGCACCTACATCCAGCGGCAGACCGGTGCCGACATGCTGCTGTGGGACGGTGCGTGCATCGTCCACGAAGAGTTCAAATCCAAGCAGCTCGAGGACATGAAGGCGTTGTACCCGGACGCAGCGATCCTGGTTCACCCCGAATCCCCGACCTCGGTGATCGAACTGGCGGACGCCGTAGGCTCCACCAGCCAACTGATTGCCGCTGCACAGCGCTTGCCGAACAAGACGTTTATCGTGGCCACCGACCGCGGCATCTTCTACAAGATGCAGCAGCTGTGCCCGGACAAGGTCTTCGTCGAGGCGCCTACCGCCGGCAACGGCGCGGCGTGCCGCAGTTGTGCGCACTGCCCGTGGATGGCGATGAACACGCTGGAGCGCACGTTGCAGTGCCTGCGTGAGGGTAGCAACGAGATATTCGTTGAACCGTCGGTGATTCCGCAGGCGGTAAGGCCGCTTAAGCGGATGTTGGATTTCACCCAGGCTGCGCGCCTCAAGTTGGCTGGCAACGCTTGACTTGAGGTTTGCTCAGTAAAAAATGTGGGAGCTGGCTTGCCTGCGATTGCGGTCTATCAGTCAATGTTGCAGTGACTGGACTGACGCTATCGCAGGCAAGCCAGCTCCCACACTGGTTTTGTTGCGTTCGAACCTACTTCTTCTGCTTCGGGATTCGCACCAACTGCGTATCCGAATAAATGTCATGCCAGCTGCGCTGCTTCTTATCAAACAGCGACCAGACAAATCCCAGCCCCACACACAACCACGACGCAATCGACACCACAAAGCGCAGCAGCGCCTGCCACAGGCTGATGCGTGAGCCGTCGGCGTTCTGCACGCGCACGCCCCACACCTGCATGCCCAGGGTCTGCCCGGAGTGGGTCCAGAACTTGGCGAAGAAACCAAACAGCACGAAGAACAGAATCGTCGATAGCAACGGGTCGCCGTCCAGTGCGCCGGACTCGGTGAGGGTGCGCATCTTCGCTTCGCCCACGAAGGCGATCCACACCAGCTTGTAGATGAACGCGGTGACGATCAGCAGGGCAGTGCACAGCAGGAAGTCATAGAACATCGCTGCCAGGCGACGGCCCAGGCCAACGGCGGGGAATTCGCCTTGGGGGCTCAGCAGGGGTTTGGACATGGCAGGGGTCTCTGGAGAAAAACCCATAGTACGAAATAACGGGCATAAAAAAGCCCCTGATGTCATATCAGGGGCTTTTTGTCGCAGTCGGGATCAGCCTTCTGCTTGTACTTCGTCAGCCTGCATGCCTTTTTGGCCCTGCACGGCTTTGAAGGTGACCTTCTGGCCTTCTTTCAGGCTCTTGAAGCCATTGCCTTGAATAGCGCGGAAATGCACGAACAGATCCGGACCGCTTTCTGGAGTGATAAAACCAAACCCTTTCTCGTCGTTAAACCACTTGACGGTACCGCTCTGACGATCTGACATTTTCTTCTTTCCTTTGACGCTAAAAATTAATGACAGTCTCTTTCACATGAAAGAGTACTGGGCTGGGTTGCAGGAAAGTAAGAGACGTCGAACGGGTTGTAGCACAACTACTTCAGCTACTGCCCAGGTCCAGGTTCAAAGCGACCCATGCAAACACAGTCAGCAAACTCTACGCCAACTAAAGGAGAAAAAACAAGTCCTGCCAAAAGCCCAGGTTTTGCTCGGCTTCATGACACTTCGGTCAACAATCCGGATCTGACTTATTCGATAGCGTTGATCTTTGGTTATAGGTTAATTCGTTAAACAATGACTATCGTCAATGCACTGTTTTATGGCGGTTGCGTTACAGATTAGTGCGCGTAACGCAACCGCGTTACTTATTGGAACAGTCAATCAGCCGCGATAGTAACGTTGCGGTACAAATGGCATTTTACTTACACGAAGTGGCACCTTTTTCCCACGCACCAGCGCTGACACTTCGGTATCCAGCGCGACAAATGCGCTGTCCAGGTAACCCATGGCCAACGGGCCACCCAGGGTCGGGCCAAAGCCACCGCTGCATACGGTGCCGACCACGGTGCCGTGCTCGTCGACAATCTCTGCGCCTTCACGCACTGGGGTGCGCTCTTGTGGCAGCAGGCCGACACGCTTGCGGCTCACACCGGCTTGCTGCTGGGTGAAGATGCGGTCGGCGCCAGGGAAGCCACCGGCACGTGCGCCGTCGGCGCGACGAGCCTTGGAGATCGCCCACAGCAGGCTGGCTTCAATGGGGGTGGTGTCGGCGTTCATGTCGTGGCCGTACAGGCACAGGCCGGCTTCCAGGCGCAGGGAGTCGCGGGCACCCAGGCCGATGGCGTGTACTTCGGTCTCGGCCAGCAGGCTGCGGGCCAGGCTTTCGGCGTTGGCCGCAGGCACGGAGATTTCAAAACCGTCTTCACCGGTGTAGCCCGAACGGCTGACATAGCAGTCCACACCCAGCAAGCGCAGGGTGGCGAACTGCATGAAGGTCATCTTCGTCACTTCCGGCGCCAGGCGTGCCAGCACCTTCACCGCCGCCGGGCCTTGCAGGGCCAGCAGGGCGCGTTCTTCGAACAGTGGTTCGATGCTGCACTGGTCGCCGATATGCTGGCGCAAGTGGGCCAGGTCCTGGTCCTTGCAGGCGGCGTTGACCACCAGGAACAGCTCGTCGTTACCGAGGTTGGCCACCATCAGGTCGTCGAGGATGCCGCCCTGGTCGTTGGTGAACATTGCGTAGCGCTGCATGCCCACTGGCAGGTCGATGATGTCGACGGGCACCAGGGTTTCCAGGGCCTTGGCGGCATTGGCGCCGGTGAGGCGGATCTGGCCCATGTGGGACACATCGAACAGCCCGGCCTGATCACGGGTGTGCAGGTGTTCCTTCATCACGCCCAGCGGGTATTGCACCGGCATGTCGTAGCCGGCGAAGGGCACCATGCGCGCGCCCAGCTCGATGTGCAGCGCATGCAATGGGGTTTTCAACAGGGTTTCGGTGGACATGTTCAGCTCCTGAAAAACGTGCTGGCGCGCCTTGGGGCGTCAGCACTCGATAATGTTGACCGCCAAACCGCCACGGGCGGTTTCCTTGTATTTGCTTTTCATATCGGCGCCGGTCTGGCGCATGGTGCGGATAACCTTGTCGAGGGACACGAAGTGCTGCCCGTCGCCGCGCAAGGCCATGCGCACCGCATTGATCGCTTTCACCGAGCCCATGGCATTGCGCTCGATGCACGGCACCTGCACCAGCCCGCCAATCGGGTCACAGGTCAGGCCGAGGTTGTGTTCCATGCCGATCTCGGCGGCGTTTTCCACTTGGGAAACCGTACCGCCCAATACTTCACACAAGGCGCCAGCCGCCATGGAACAGGCCACGCCAACCTCGCCCTGGCAGCCGACTTCGGCACCGGAAATCGAGGCGTTTTCCTTGTACAGAATGCCGATGGCGGCGGCAGTCAGCAGGAAGCGCACCACGCCGTCTTCGTTCGCGCCGGGGATAAAGCGCATGTAGTAATGCAGCACCGCCGGCACGATCCCGGCCGCACCGTTGGTGGGCGCCGTGACCACGCGCCCGCCGTTGGCGTTTTCTTCATTGACGGCCAGGGCGTAGAGATTGACCCAATCCAGCACCGACAATGGATCACGCAGCGCCGATTCCGGGTGCTTGCACAGTTGCCGATGTAACGCAGCCGCACGCCGCTTGACCTTCAAGCCGCCGGGCAAAATCCCTTCATTGCGACAGCCTGCATCTACGCAGTCCTGCATCACTTGCCAGATTTTCAGCAGCCCGGCGCGGGTTTCAGCCTCGGGGCGCCAGGCACTTTCGTTGGTCAACATGACCTGGCTGATGGACAGCCCGTAGGTCGTGCAATGGTTCAACAAGTCCTTGCCGTGCTTGAACGGGAAGGTCAGCGGCGTGGCATCTTCGACAATGCGGTCGGCGCCTGCTGCGTCTTCATCCACCACAAAACCACCGCCCACCGAATAGTACTCGCGGCTGCGGATTTGAATGTTGGCGGCGTCGAAGGCACGAAAGATCATGCCGTTGGGATGGTAGGCGAGGGGTTTGCGAATCATCGCCAGGTGTTCTTTCTCGTTGAACGCAATGCTGTGTTCGCCGAGCAAATTCAGGCGGCCGTCCTTGCGCATCTGCGCCAGGCGGGCGGCTACGGTTTCGGTATTCACGGTGTCCGGGTGTTCACCTTCCAGGCCCAGCAACACGGCCTTGTCGCTGCCGTGGCCTTTGCCGGTGGCGCCGAGCGATCCATAGAGTTCCACCTTGACGCAGGCGGTGGTGCCCAGCAGGTTGTCACGCTTGAGGCCCTCGACGAATCGAGCGGCGGCGCGCATCGGGCCAACGGTGTGGGAACTGGAGGGGCCGATGCCAATCTTGAACAGGTCGAACACGCTTAAAGACATGAGTTGTTCTCCGGTTTCTTATTATTTTCTGGAAGTCGACTCGGTCAAAGTGTGGGAGCGGGCTTGCTCGCGAATGCAGAGTGTCAGCTTGCATATCGGTAATTGACCCACCGCATTCGCGAGCAAGCCCGCTCCCACATTTTTGACCGAGTGCATCCTCAGGTTATGCGTAGCTCTCGATCGACGGGCACGCGCACACCAGGTTGCGATCACCAAACACATTGTCCACCCGGCCAACCGGCGGCCAGTATTTGCCTTCGATCAACGATGGCACTGGGTACACCGCTTGCTCGCGGGTGTACGGGTGCGTCCACTCGCTCACCAGTTCCGCCGCCGTGTGCGGGGCGTTTTTCAGCGGGTTGTCGTCCTTGTCCAACGTGCCGTTTTCCACCGCGCGAATCTCTTCGCGGATCGCGATCATCGCGTTGCAGAAGCGGTCCAGTTCTTCCTTGGATTCGCTTTCGGTCGGCTCGATCATCAAGGTGCCGGCTACCGGGAACGACATAGTCGGCGCATGGAAACCAAAGTCGATCAGGCGCTTGGCCACGTCATCCACGCTGATTCCGCTGCTGTCTTTCAGCGGGCGCAGATCCAGGATGCATTCGTGGGCCACCAGACCGTTGCTGCCGGTGTAGAGCACGGGGTAGTGCTCTTCCAGGCGACGGGAAATGTAGTTGGCATTCAGGATCGCCAACTGCGAAGCGCGCTTGAGGCCTGCGCCGCCCATCATGCTGATGTACATCCAGGTGATCGGCAAAATGCTCGCGCTGCCGAACGGTGCGGCGCAGACCGCGCCTTCCTTGCGTTCCATGGCCGCGTGGCCCGGCAGGAACGGCGTGAGGTGCGACTTGACGCCAATCGGGCCAACGCCCGGGCCGCCACCGCCGTGGGGGATGCAGAAGGTCTTGTGCAGGTTCAGGTGGGACACGTCGCCGCCGAACTTGCCTGGTGCGCACAGGCCGACCATGGCGTTCATGTTGGCGCCGTCGATGTACACCTGGCCGCCGTTGTCGTGAATGATGCCGCAGATTTCGCGGATGCCTTCTTCGAACACGCCGTGGGTGGACGGGTAGGTGATCATCAGCGCGGCGAGGTGATCGCGGTGCTCGATGGCCTTGGCGCGCAGGTCTTCGATGTCGACGTTGCCACGGGCATCGCACGCGGTGACCACCACGCGCATGCCGGCCATGTTGGCGGTAGCCGGGTTGGTACCGTGGGCCGACGAAGGAATCAGGCAGATGTCGCGACGTTCATCGCCACGGCTCTGGTGATAGGCACGGATCGCCAACAGGCCTGCGTACTCGCCTTGGGACCCGGCGTTCGGTTGCAGGGAGATCGCGTCGTAGCCGGTGGCCGCACACAGCATGGCTTCCAGGTCGGAGGTCAGCTCCAGGTAACCGGCGCTTTGCTCGGCCGGGGCGAACGGGTGCAGGGCGCCGAATTCGGCCCAAGTCACCGGGATCATTTCGCTGGCGGCGTTGAGCTTCATGGTGCACGAGCCCAGCGGGATCATGGTGCGGTCCAGTGCCAGGTCCTTGTCGGCCAGCTTGCGCAGGTAGCGCATCAGCTCGGTTTCGGAGTGATAACGGTTGAACACCGGGTGGCTGAGCACAGGCGACTGGCGCAGCAGCGCGGCCGGCAGGGTGGCGTCTACCTTGGCGGAGAAGCCCGGCAGGGCTTTGTCGCCAGCGAAGATCGCCCACAGGGTTTCGATGTCGGCCTGGGTGGTGGTTTCGTCCACCGACACACCAACACGCTCACTGTCTACCACACGCAGGTTGATGCGCTGGGCGCGGGCCTTGTCGTGCAGGGCGGCGGTGTTGGCGCCGGTGTTGAGGGTGATGGTGTCGAAAAAGTTTTCTTGCTCGACCTTGAAGCCCAGAGTCGTCAGGCCGTTGGCCAGGATCGCGGTGAGCTGGTGCACACGTTGGGCGATCTGGGTCAGGCCTTTGGGTCCGTGGTACACGGCGTACATGCTGGCGATGTTGGCCAACAGCACCTGAGCGGTGCAGATGTTCGACGTGGCTTTTTCGCGACGGATATGTTGCTCGCGGGTTTGCATGGCCAGGCGCAGGGCCGGCTTGCCGAAACGGTCGACAGACACACCCACCAGACGGCCCGGCATGTCGCGCTTGAACGCATCCTTGGTGGAGAAGTACGCCGCGTGCGGGCCACCAAAGCCCAGCGGCACGCCGAAGCGTTGTGCGCTGCCGATGGCGACGTCGGCGCCGAACTCACCCGGTGGGGTCAGCAGGGTCAGGGCCAACAGGTCGGCGGCTACGGCCACCAGGGCGTTGGCAGCGTGGAAGCGTTCGGTCAATGCGCGGTAGTCGAATACATCACCGTTGCTGGCCGGGTATTGCAGCAGGGCGCCGAAGAACGGGCTGACGTCGGTCAACTCGCGTTCATCGCCTACGACTACGTCAATGCCCAACGGCTCGGCACGGGTGCGCAGCACGTCGAGGGTTTGCGGGTGGCTGTGGACCGAGGCGAAGAAGGCGTTGCTGCCCTTGTTCTTGCTCAGGCGTTTGCAGAAGGTCATGGCCTCGGCAGCGGCGGTGGCTTCGTCGAGCAGGGAAGCGTTGGCGATCGGCAGGCCAGTGAGGTCGCTGATCAGGGTCTGGAAGTTCAGCAGCGCTTCCAGGCGGCCTTGGGAAATTTCTGGCTGGTACGGGGTGTAGGCGGTGTACCAAGCCGGGTTTTCCAGCAGGTTGCGCAGGATCGGCGACGGCGTGTGGCAGTTGTAGTAGCCCTGGCCGATGTAGGTCTTGAACAGCTGGTTCTTGCCGGCGATGGCCTTGATCTTGGCCAGGGCATCGGCTTCGCTCAGGCCGTCTTCCAGGCCGAGCACGCTGGTGCCCTTGATGCTTTCCGGGATCACGCTGGCGCTCAGGGCTTCCAGGGAATCGAAACCCAGGCTGGCGAGCATCTGCTGCTCATCTTCTTGGCGTGGGCCGATGTGGCGGGCGATGAATTCGTTGGCGGTGGTCAGTTGAACGGTCATTGCGCGCTCCTCAAGCTTCAGCGTTGGCTTTGATCAGGCGGTCGTACGCGTCCTGATCCAACAGTTTAGCCACCGCCTCGGCATCGGCCGGTTTAAAGCGGAAGAACCAGCCTTCGCCCATCGGGTCTTCGTTGACCAGTTCCGGGCTGTCGCTGAGCTTGTCGTTCACTTCCAGCACTTCGCCGGTCAGGGGCATGTACACGCCGCTGGCGGCCTTCACCGATTCCACGGTGGACGCTTCGGCGCCCTTGTCGTAGGCCTGCAACTCCGGCAGTTGCACGAAAACCACATCACCCAGCGCGTTCTGCGCGAAAGCGGTGATACCCACGGTGACGCTGCCGTCAGCTTCGGCGCGCAGCCATTCGTGATCTTCAGTGAAACGCAACTCGCTCATGGAAACTCCTCGGGGCCAGATTCGTCTGGTGGACGGAATAATGGGGAGTTGCTTAGCAAAATCGCGGCCAAGGTTGTTAAACCCTTTAAAATCAATGGTTTGGTGAAAATGGTTATAGGCTTATGCCCAAGGTCTGTAGCGATTTCGCTACAGTTGAGCGCGCGAAAAAAAGCCTATGTGGATCAAAGCCTTGCATGGCGCGCAAAAAACAAGGCTGTAGCGATATCGTTACGCTGTAGCGCTTTCAGTACAGCCGATGTCGTTCCTGGACCAAAACTTGGAATGCGATCCCTGTGGGAGCGGGCTTGCTCGCGAATGCGTTGCATCAGTCACAGATGTAATAGCTGACACACCGCCTTCGCGAGCAAGCCCGCTCCCACATTTTGATCTGCGTTTTGGCAGTTAAGGCTTGTTGGGAATGCCGTACTTGCGCAGGCGATGGGCGATGGCGGTGTGGGAGGTTTGCAAGCGGCTGGCCAGTTGGCGAGTCGAGGGGTAGCTGGCGTAGAGCTTTTCCAGCAGGCTGCGTTCGAAGTCTTCCACGGCCTGTTCCAGGCTATCGACTTCGTTGTCGCTTTGGCGCGCCACCGAGGTGCCGGCGATGTCCAGGTCGCCGATGTCCACCAGGTTGCTTTCGCAGATCGCGGCGGCGCGGAAGATCACGTTTTGCAATTGCCGCACATTGCCCGGCCACGGGTTGCCCAGCAGTGCCGGGTAGGTGCCCGGCGCGAGGCGGCAGACCGGGCGCTGGATCTGCGCGCAGGCTTGCTGCATGAAATAGCGGGCCAACAGCAGGATGTCCTGGCCACGTTGGCGCAGGGGGGGCACTTCGACGTTGAGCACGTTAAGGCGGTAGAACAAGTCTTCTCGGAAGGTGCCTTCGCTGACCATCTTTTCCAGGTCGCGGTGGGTAGCGCTGAGGATGCGCACGTTGACCTTCACTTCACGGTCGCCACCGACACGGCGGAAGCTGCCGTCATTGAGAAAACGCAGCAGCTTGGCCTGCAGGTACGGCGACATTTCGCCGATCTCATCGAGGAACACTGTGCCTTGGTTGGCCAACTCCATCAGCCCCGGCTTGCCGCCGCGTTGGGCGCCGGTGAACGCGCCGGGCGCATAACCGAACAACTCGCTTTCGGCGAGGTTCTCTGGCAACGCCGCGCAGTTCAACGCCAGGAACGGTGCGCTGTGGCGTGCACTGATGGCATGGCAGGCCCGCGCGACCAGCTCTTTACCGGTGCCGGTTTCGCCTTGAATCAACAGCGGCGCATCCAGCGCGGCTACCCGCTGCGCACGCGCCTTGAGGGTGCGGATCACGGGGGATTCGCCCAGCAGGGCATCAAACCCTTCGGCATGGTCGTGGTGCAGCGCCGACAGTTGTTCGCCGATGCGGTTGGGTGGGTACAAGGTCAGTAGGGCGCCGGCGTCGGTGATCGGCGTGGCGTCCAGCAGCAGGGTCTGGCCGTTGACGCTGATCTCGCGCAGCGGCAGGCGAAAACCCTGTTCCAGCAAGGTGTCCAGCAGCGCCGGGTCGTTGAACAGTTCGCTGATGCTTTCCCCAGCCGGTTCGCGACCGTACAGCGCGATCAGCGCCGGGTTGGCCAGCAGGATCTTGCCTGCGCTGTCCAGCGCCAGTACAGGGTCGGTCATCGCGGCCAGCAGGGCGTCGAGTTGCAGGTGACGGCGTTGGCCGGGGAGGATGTCGACTACCGTCACCGCTTGTACGCCGTGCACGCTGAACAGTGCGTCACGCAGCTCTTCGAGCACGTCGGCACTCAGGGTTGGCGCGTCGATATAGACGTTGGGCGGCACCATTTCCACCGCATCCAGGTTGAGATTGCGCCCACCGAGCAGGGCCAGGACTTCCTGGGTGATGCCGACGCGGTCGATGAAGCTGACGTGGATACGCATGGGGCGATTAGCAATTCTGGAGAGCAGAGGCGGCAAGTATGCCTTGGAGCGCGGGTAGAGGTGAAATCTCACATTGGGTGAAGATCCAAATGTGGGAGCGGGCTTGCTCGCGAATGCGGTGGGTCAGTTGATAAATCAAGTGACTGACCCACCGCATTCGCGAGCAAGCCCGCTCCCACACAAGCCCGCTCCCACAGGGGGATTGCGGTGTTCTTATTCCAGGTGCTCAGGCTTGATCGGATCGCCTGATTTCACATCCAACTGATGCCGCACATCCTCGAACATCAAGTCGTACTGCTTGTGCATCGAGCCGTTCAGCACCGCAATTTTCGGCATGCCGTACTTCTGCGCGATGTTCATCGCATGCCGTGCAAAGTCGAACGCCTGGTCCTTGGGTAAAAAGAACTCTTCCTTGAGGTCCTTGCCCTGTACCGAGCCATGCAGTTTGAACAGCATTCCCTTGCCTTCCTTGGGGTCCTGGCTGACTTCGTAGTCGATGCACAGGTTGTAGCTGTAGTCCTGGGCATTGAGCGCATGACGTTCGACGTGCAAGTGTCCCGGTTCAAAGGTGGCCATAGGCGTCTCTCCTCGACTTTACAGATAGGTGATGCCAGGTTTTGCCGTGCTGATGCGCGTGCCGGCGCTGCCCTGGACGATGGCTTCGATGTCCGAGAGTGAACCGATGACCGCCGTTTTGCCAGTCTTGCGGGCGAACTCGCAGGCGGCTTGCACCTTGGGGCCCATGGAGCCGGCGGCGAAGCCGAGTTTTTCGATTTCGTCCGGGTGAGCCTGGCCGATGGCTTTCTGGGTTGGCTTGCCGTAGTCGATAAAGGCGGCGTTGACGTCGGTGGCGATGACCAGCAAATCGGCGTCCAGTTGGGTGGCCAGCAGCGACGAACACAGGTCCTTGTCGATCACGGCCTCGATGCCTTTGAGCTTGCCGTCTTCGCCGTACATGGTCGGGATGCCGCCACCGCCGGCGCAGATCACGATGCTGCTTTTTTCCAGCAGCCACTTGATCGGGCGGATTTCAAAGATGCGTTTTGGCCGTGGGCTGGCAACGACGCGGCGGTATTTATCGCCGTCCGGGGCAATGGCCCAGCCTTTTTCAGCGGCGAGTTTTTCCGCTTCGGCCTTGGAGTACACCGGGCCGATAGGCTTGGTGGGGTTCTTGAAGGCGGGGTCGTTGGCGTCCACTTCGACTTGGGTAAGCAGGGTGGCGAACGGTACTTCGAAGTCCAGCAGGTTGCCCAACTCTTGTTCGATGATGTAGCCGATCATGCCTTCGGTTTCGGCGCCGAGCACGTCCAGCGGGTAAGGCGACACCTGGGTGTAGGCCGCCGCCTGCAATGACAGCAGGCCGACTTGCGGACCATTGCCGTGGGCGATCACCAGTTCGTTGCCGGCGTGGATCTTGGCGATCTGTTCGGTAGCGATCCGGATATTGGCGCGTTGGTTGTCCGCTGTCATGGGTTCACCACGGCGGAGCAGGGCGTTACCGCCCAGTGCAACGACGATACGCATACAGAGTGTCCTTCTGAAATTCATCGTTGTGAACACAGGACCAATGTGGGAGCGGGCTTGCTCACGAAAGCGGTGTATCAGTTGATACATGTGCTGACTGACACACCGCATTCGCGAGCAAGCCCGCTCCCACAGTTGACCGCATTCCTTCAGTTACAAATCGGCGAGGGTAGAGACCAAGATCGCCTTGATGGTGTGCATGCGGTTTTCCGCTTGCTCAAAGGCGATACACGCCGGCGACTCGAACACGTCGTCCGTCACTTCAATGCCATTGGCCAGGTGCGGATACTGCTCGGCGATCTGCTTGCCGACCTTGGTGTCGCTGTTGTGGAACGCCGGCAAGCAGTGCATGAACTTGGTGCGCGGGTTGCCGGTGGCTTTCATCAGCTCGGCGTTCACTTGGTACGGCAGCAGTTGCTCGATCCGCTCGGCCCAGGCTTCCACCGGCTCGCCCATCGATACCCACACGTCGGTGTGGATGAAGTCCACGCCTTTGACTGCCGCTTTCGGGTCTTCGGTGAGGGTGATGCGCGCGCCGCTTTCTTCCGCGTATTTTTTGCAGCGGCCCACCAGGTCATCGTGAGGCCACAGGGCTTTTGGCGCGCAGATACGCACGTCCATGCCGAGCTTGGAACCCACCAGCAACAGCGAGTTACCCATGTTGTTGCGCGCATCGCCCAGGTAGGCGTAGCTGATGTCGTGGATCGGCTTGTCGGCGTGTTCACGCATGGTCAGCACGTCGGCGATCATCTGGGTGGGGTGATATTCATCGGTCAGGCCGTTGAACACCGGCACGCCAGCGAACTTGGCCAGTTCCTCGACGATCTCCTGCTTGAAGCCACGGTATTCGATAGCGTCGTACATACGCCCAAGTACGCGGGCGGTGTCTTTCATGCTTTCTTTGTGGCCGATCTGCGAGGAGCCCGGGTCGATATAGGTGACGTTGGCGCCCTGGTCATAGGCCGCGACTTCGAAGGCGCAACGGGTGCGGGTCGAGGTTTTTTCGAAGATCAGCGCAATGTTGTTGCCCTTGAGGTGCTGCTGTTCGGTGCCGGTGTACTTGGCACGCTTGAGGTCGCGGGACAGGTCGAGCAGGTAGCGCAGCTCGCGCGGGGTGTGGTGTTCCAGGCTGAGCAGGCTGCGGTTGTGGATGTTGAACGCCATGATGATTCTCCTTGGATTCGGTAATCGGCCCGGGCGGCTTCGGGTGGAAGCCGCCGGGTGGATGGTCGCTTAGTAGTCGATAGGGTCGCGGATGATCGGGCAGGTCATGCAGTGGCCGCCGCCACGGCCACGGCCGAGTTCACCGGCGCTGATGGTGATCACTTCCACGCCGGCCTTGCGCAGCAGGGTGTTGGTGTAGGTGTTGCGGTCGTAACCGATCACCACGCCAGGCTCCACGGCCACCACGTTGTTGCCGTCGTCCCACTGCTCGCGCTCGGCGGCAAACGCATTGCCGCCGGTTTCTACTACGCGCAGGGCCTTGAGGCCGAGGGCGGCGGCGACGGTGTCGAGGAAGTTGGTTTTCTCGCGTTGGATGTCGATGCCGTGCGGCTTGCTTTCGTCAGGGCGCAGGGTGAACGCGACGATCTGGTTGACCACTTCGGGGAAGATGGTCACGAGGTCGCGGTCGCAGAAGCTGAACACGGTGTCCAGGTGCATCGCGGCGCGGGATTTCGGCAGGCCGGCGACGATCACCTTCTCTACTGCCTTGTTCTTGAACAGGTTGCGCGCCAGTTGGCCGATCGCCTGGTGGGACGAGCGCTCGCCCATGCCGATCAGGACCACACCGTTGCCGATTGGCATCACGTCACCGCCTTCCAGGGTGGAGGCGCCGTGTTCCTGGTCGGGGTCGCCGTACCAGATCTGGAAGTCTGCGTTGGTGAACTCGGGGTGGAATTTGTAGATGGCGGTGGTCAGCAGGGTTTCCTGACGTCGCGCCGGCCAGTACATCGGGTTCAGCGTTACGCCGCCGTAGATCCAGCAGGTGGTGTCACGGGTGAACTGGGTGTTCGGCAGCGGCGGCAGGATGAAGCTGGCGTGGCCGAGGAAGTCACGGAACATCTCGATGGCCTTGCCGCCGAATTGGCTCGGCAGGTCATCGGCCGATACACCACCGATCAAAAACTCGGCGGTCTTGCGGGGTTCCAGGCTGCGCAGCCAGGAGCTGACTTCGTTGACCAAGCCCAGGCCAACGGTGTTGGCAGTGATCTTGCGCTCCAGGATCCAGTCCAGTGCTTCGGGGATGGCGACGATGTCGGTGAGCAGGTTGTGCATTTCCAGCACATCAATATCCCGCTCGCGCATCTTGGTCACGAAGTCGAAATGGTCGCGCTTGGCCTGGGCCACCCACAGCACGTCATCGAACAGCAGTTCATCGCAGTTGTTGGGCGTCAGCCGCTGGTGGGCCAAGCCTGGGGAGCACACCATGACTTTGCGCAGTTTGCCGGCTTCGGAATGTACGCCGTACTTCACTTTTTCCGTGGTCATTACAGATCCTCCAATAAACACAAGTTACAAGGTCAGGAAACCGTCGTAGAGCCCATAGGCCGCCACCAGGGCGCCAATGACCACTGCGGCGAAAATCAGCTTCTCGACGTTGGTGAAAATCGGTTTGCCCAGTTCACGCTTGGCCTTGGCGAACAGGATCGCGCCGGGGGCGTAGAGCAGGGCGGAGAGCAGCAGGTACTTGGTGCCACCGGCGTAAAGCAGCCAGATCGCATAGATCAGAGCGATGGCGCCGATGAACAGGTCTTTCTTACGCTCGGCCAACGCGGCTTCGTAGGTTTCACCACGCACCGCCAGCAACAGGGCGTAGGCCGCCGACCACAGGTAAGGCACCAGGATCATCGAGGTGGCGAGGTAGATCAGCGACAGGTAAGTGCTGGCGGAAAACAGCGTGATCACCAGGAACAGCTGCACCATGGCGTTGGTCAGCCACAGGGCGTTGACCGGCACGTGGTTGGCGTTCTCCTTGCGCAGGAACTCTGGCATGGTGTGGTCCTTGGCGGCGGCGAACATGATCTCCGCACACAGCAGCACCCACGACAGCAGCGCACCCAGCAAGGAAATGATCAAGCCGACGCTGATCAGCACCGCACCCCAGTGGCCCACTACGTGTTCCAGTACGGCAGCCATCGACGGGTTTTGCAGCTTGGCCAGTTCCGGTTGGGTCATGATCCCCAGGGACAGCACGTTCACCAGCATCAGGAACAGCAGCACGGTGATAAAGCCGATGACCGTGGCTTTACCCACGTCGGAGCGTTTCTCCGCGCGGGACGAGAAGATGCTGGCGCCCTCGATACCGATGAACACCCACACGGTGACCAGCATCATGTTGCGCACCTGGTTCATCACACTGCCCAGGTCCGGGTTTTTCACGCCCCAGATGTCAGCGGTGAAGATCTCCAGCTTGAACGCGAACAGCGCGATCAACACGAACAGAACCAGCGGCACGACCTTGGCGACAGTAGTCACCAGGTTGATGAACGCCGCTTCCTTGATCCCGCGCAGCACCAGAAAGTGCACGGCCCACAACAGCACCGACGCACCAATCACGGCTGCCGGCGTGTTGCCTTCGCCAAAGATCGGAAAGAAGTAGCCGAGGGTGCTGAACAGCAAAACGAAGTAACCGACGTTGCCCAGCCAGGCACTGATCCAGTAGCCCCAGGCCGATGAGAAGCCCATGTAATCGCCGAAACCGGCCTTGGCGTAGGCGTAGACACCGCCATCGAGGTCGGGCTTGCGGTTGGCGAGGGTCTGGAACACGAAAGCGAGGGTCAACATGCCGATGGCGGTAATGACCCAACCAATCAATACCGCGCCAACATCGGCGCTGGCCGCCATGTTTTGTGGCAGTGAGAAGATCCCGCCACCAATCATCGAGCCCACGACAAGTGCAACCAGTGCACCAAGCCTAAGTTTTCCGGGAGTTTCAGACATTGCGTGACTCCAATGCAGGAGAAGAGAGACCACAGAATAATTCCGTGCGCTATTCAAACAGCTGACTCAGATCACTTCATTGGCACATTCCATTGTGAATTAATGACTTAGGTTGAAAACTCGCGGGCGATGGATATCCTCTGAAAGGCGCTTGCCAGAGCGCTCTCTCAATTTGTGGTTAATCATTTAGTCAGGGCTATGGACGTTTGAAGCTAGCCCGTTTTTTCGGATGTGCAAACTTTTTGAACAATGTTTCACCAAGGCGCTATAAGGGCGGGGGCAGGGCAGTATTTAAAATCTAAATAAGCCTAAACTTTATAAACTGACATGCCATTAGGTTATGAGCGTGTCTGTTTTATCGCCTTCTCTAATAAACGCTACACTCGATGAGTTAATTAGTTGAGTGCACAGTTGTCGGCTCAAATTGTTATTTATCCAGGAGTCTCCATGTCCCAACCCGCCCAGAAGCTTCGACTCAGCGCCTTGATCGCCCTGGTAGTGGGGTCGATGATCGGCGGGGGAATTTTTTCCCTGCCGCAGAACATGGCCGCACGTGCCGAAGTAGGTGCGGTACTGATTGGCTGGGGGATCACTGCCGTGGGCATGCTGACGCTGGCGTTTGTGTTCCAGACCCTGGCCAACCGCAAGCCCGAATTGGATTCCGGTGTGTATGCCTATGCCAAGGCGGGCTTTGGCGACTACATGGGTTTCTCATCGGCCTGGGGCTACTGGATCAGTGCCTGGATGGGCAACGTCGGTTACTTCGTGTTGCTATTTAGTACGCTCGGCTACTTTTTCCCGGTGTTCGGCCAGGGCAATACGCCTGTGGCAATCGTCTGCGCGTCGCTTCTGTTATGGGCCGTGCATTTTCTGGTGATGCGCGGGATCAAGGAGGCGGCGTTCATCAACCAGGTCACCACCGTGGCGAAGATCGTGCCGCTGCTGATGTTTATCGTGATCGCCGCCGTGGCGTTCAAGGCCGATATCTTCACGCGTGATATCTGGGGCCTGGGCAATCCGAACATGGGCAGCGTGGTGGACCAGGTGCGCCATATGATGTTGGTCACCGTCTTCGTGTTTATCGGCATCGAGGGTGCCAGTGTCTATTCGGCGCGGGCCGAGAAACGTTCGGATGTGGGCCGCGCTACGGTGATCGGGTTTCTTGGCGTGCTGGCGTTGTTGGTGTTGGTGAATGTGCTGTCCCTGGGGGTCATGAGCCAGCCGGAACTTGCGCAATTGCAAAACCCGTCACTGGCGGGTGTGTTGGAACATATCGTCGGGCCATGGGGCGCGATGCTGATTAGCATTGGGCTTGCGGTGTCGTTGCTGGGGGCCTTGCTCTCATGGGCGCTGCTATGCGCCGAGATTCTTTACGCCACCGCCCACGACAAGACCATGCCCGCGTTTTTGAAGAAGGAAAATGCCAACCAGGTGCCGGTCAATGCCCTGTGGCTGACCAATGTGATGATCCAGGTGTTCCTGGTGATTACGCTGTTTTCGCAAAGCACCTACACCACGCTGATCTACCTCGCATCGTCGATGATTCTGGTGCCGTACCTGTGGTCGGCGGCGTATGCGGTGCTGTTGAGTGGGCGTGGCGAAACCTACGAAGGCGCCCCGCACCGGCGCATGAAGGACCTGCTGGTTGGCCTGATCGCCCTGGGTTACGCCGTGTGGCTGCTATACGCGGGTGGCTTGAAATACTTGCTGCTGTCGGCGTTGTTGTATGCGCCGGGCGTGATCCTGTTCGCCCTGGCCAAGCGTGAGCAGGGCCAGCCCTTGTTTACCCACATGGAAAAAGGCATTTTCAGCTGCGTAGTCGCCGGCGCAGGGCTGGCGGCGTATGGGTTGTACAGCGGGGTGTTGTCGTTGTGAGACTGGCATTTGCGCCGCCTTATGACTGGGCGGCGATGATCGGTTTTTTGTCTGCTCGGGCGATCAGTGGGTTGGAGACGGTCGAGGCTGGCGTGTATCGGCGCAGCATCAGCGTGGGGCAGCAGCATGGCTGGATCAGTGTGACGCTGGGGGCGGGCGATTGGCTGGATGTCGACGTTGAGTTTGCGAACCCAGCGGCCTTGCCCGAGATCGAGCGGCGGTTGCGCACGATGTTTGATCTGGACGCCCAGCCGCAATTGATCAACCCACAGCTGGCGACGGACCCGTTGATGGCGCATTTGGTCGCAGCGCGTCCTGGCTTGCGCGTGCCCGGCACCTGGGACGGTCTGGAACTGGCGATTCGCGCGGTACTGGGCCAGCAGATCACGGTGGCGGCGGCGATTCGCCTGGCGGGAAAATTAGTGGCGCAGTATGGCCAGCCGCTGCAAACGCCACATGCCGGCATCACCCACGTATTCCCGACACCCGCGGTGCTGGCAGCAGCGGACCTGGCGACCCTGGGCATGCCCAAAGCGCGGGGCCGCACCTTGTCCGGCGTCGCCCAGGCGCTGTTGGATGATCCTCAATTGTTTGAACCCAAAGCCAGCCTCAAAGAGGGCGTGGCACGCTTGGTGGCATTGCCGGGGATTGGCGATTGGACGGCGCAGTACATCGCCATGCGCCAGATGCGCGAGGCGGATGCGTTTGCGTCGGGGGATATCGGCTTGATCAACGCGTTGGTGGCGTTGGAGGGCGGGCCGGTGTCGTCGCGGCAGCTGTCCGCCCGCGCCGAGGCGTGGCGGCCGTTGCGCGCGTATGCGGCGCAGCATTTGTGGACGTCACTTAGCCGGGGAGATTGATAGTGGCTATATTGGCCTCTTCGCGAGCAAGCCCGCTCCCACACTGACTGTGTTCACAATTCATAATGTGTGAATTCAGTCGATGTGGGAGCGGGCTTGCTCGCGAAGGCGATCATCAGGTCACCACTGAGCCCGATGCGACCCCAATTCCCCCGCCGGCAAATCCCACTGCAACGGCGTGCCGCTGATGGTCAATGGCGCCAACAACCGATGAGCCGGCCCCCAACTGGTTTGCTCCACCACCAACCCCTGATCGCCTGCTGCTTCTGCCCGCAATACTGGTTGCTCGGGCACTTGCCCAGCTTCCACCAACAACGTCGCTGTACGCGCCAACGACAAACGTGCCGATCCGCCTCGGCCGCTCTTCAAGCGTTCACTCAACGCCTGGATCGCACTGGCCGCCATCAGATACCCGGTGGCGTGATCCAGTGCCTGCAACGGCAGCGGCACCGGTTTATCCGCCTGTTTCCAGGCCATGCCCGCGTCGGCAATCCCGCTGCTCATCTGCACCAGGCTGTCGAAACCCCGGCGATTGCGCCATGGGCCGCTCCAGCCATAGGCATTGAGGCTCACGTCGATCAGGCCGGGGGCAATCCGCTGCAGTTCGTTGGCGGTGTAGCCCAGTTGTTCGAGGGCGTCGGCGCGGTAGCCGTGGAACAGGATGTCGGCGTCTTTCAACAGCTTTTCGAAAACCTGGCGGCCTTCGGGGCTTTTCAGGTCGAGGCGGGCGCAGCGTTTACCCAGGGTCATCTCCGGCACCACGCCGGGTTCGTTCCAGGTGGGAGAGTCGATGCGCAGTACATCGGCGCCCAAGCCCGCGAGGAAGCGGCTGGCCACGGGGCCGGCCAACACGCGAGTCAAGTCCAGCACCTTGATCCCCGCCAGCGGGCGTGCCGCAGAACCGAGCCAGGATTTGTCGGTAGTGGTCGCATAGGTTTGGCGCTGCACCAGCGCTTCGGCATTGACCGCCAAGCCTTGCGGATGAGCTTGCCAGGCCTGCCACGAACGCATCTGCGCCGCGCAACCGCCCTCATCGACAATCGCTTGCTCCAGTTCGGCGGCATTCCATGGGGCAACCTTGCTGGCCATTTCGGCACGGTCGGCAACCTTGCCCAGGACTCGCTCGGCAGCGGCACGGTGATGGGGTGCGTTGGTGTGCAGGCGAATCCAGCCATCGGCGCAGGCGTAGTCGCCGGCCACCGGGTCCCACAGGGGTGGGGTTTGCCAACCTACCGGACGAATCGAGGATGAGAACCAGAAAGACGCGAGACGTCGGTCGACACTAACGTTCGGCAAACGCCCAGTCTGCTGCTGAATCAACTGGGCCACGGCCTGGCCTGCAGCGCCGAGAGTGGCGCTGGCCAGTTCGGTAACGGCGAAGGTCGAGGGCAAGGCACCGGCTTCGGTTGTGGCGAGAGGTGTGTGCGGTAAATCGAGTGCGGCTTGGATGGGTGTCAGCAGGTCAGTCATCAAAGGCCCTCCGTTAGAGAAGGGCCACTATAAAAGATCATCAGGCCGGTGTGACAACCCCTGGCTCCAACGGCAGGTCGATACTGGCGATAAAACCGCCCTCGGGATGGTTGGCCAGGATCAGGCTGCCGCCATGGCGCTCAGCGGCGCGCCGCGCAATCGCCAGGCCCAGGCCGTGGCCCTGCGCGGTCTGGCCGGGGGCGCGATAGAACGGCTCGCCCAGTTGGTTCAGGTGTTCGGCTTCAACACCGGGGCCGTGGTCACGCACGCTGATCAGGATACGTTCACCTTGGCGCTGCGCCTGGAGCTCGATTGCCTGGCTCGGCGGGTTGAAGCGTTGGGCGTTACGCAGCAGGTTATCCACCGCCCGTTCGATCATGGTCGGCCAGCCCTTGAGGTGCAGGCCGGTTTCGGTGGTCAGTTGCACCTTTTGTTCCGGTGCGCCGAGCAAGGCGTCTTTTTGCAAGGTCTTGAGCAGTGGGTTGAGGTCTACCTCCTCGGCGCTGGCGTTGTCGGCGTCGACGCGCGCCAACACCAGGATTTCGCTGATCAGTGCTTCCAGGCGATCACATTCGCGTGTCAGGCGCGGCCAGAGTTTTTCCCGTTCTTCGGGGCTGGCGCGTTCGGCCAATGCCAAGGCGATGCGCAGACGAGCCAGGGGCGAACGCAGTTCGTGGGAAACATCGCGCAGCAACTGGCGCTGGCTGCTGATCAGGCTTTGCAGGCGTGCGCCCATGCGGTTGAAGTCGGTGGCGAGCACACCGAACTCATCGCGGCGGTTAGCCAATTGCGCCAGGCTGTTTTGTTGGTAGGTCGCTTGCCCAAGGTCATGCACTGCGCCACGCAAACGGCTGAGTGGACGGGTGATGGACAGCGTCACCAGCAAACTGAACAGGGTCAGCACCACCAGGGCAATCGCTAGCGCACTCAGCGGCCAGAGCAGGCTGTTGCGGTGCCAGGCGTCCAGTTCCGGGTGGGGGATGCGGTAGATCAGCAGGTAGGTGTCGCCAGTTTTTTCGCTGGTGTACTCGGCGGTCAGGCGGCGCCAGGGCAAGTGGCTGTCCTTACTGTCATTTTGACGGGCTTCAAAGGCCGCCGCGCGGCGCGGGAAGGTGCCGCGCACCACCGGATCGCCGCTTTCGTTCAGTACTTGCACGTCGATGTGGTATTGGCGCTTGCGCTGTTGCAGCAAGTCCTGGGCGGCGTCCTCGCCTTGGGTTTCGTAGAGTTGGGTCCACTCTTCGGCAAGGTTATTGAGGCCGGGGTGACGGCTGAGAATCCAGGCATCTTGATTCAGCATATGCCCAAGCAGGATCGACAATCCGGCAACCAAGGCAATAGCCAGCCAGAAACTGGCCAGGATCCGCCAGAACAATGAACGCACAGGAAACCCTCAAACAGGAAAAGCCCAGCGGCGTTGGCCACTGGGCTGGGGAAGTAAAACTAGATCATTATTGCGCTTTTTGCGGTTGCTGGGCTTTCCATGCCTGGAATTCCTTCCACTCAGCGCGGCGCTCGGCTTGTTTCTTGACGATCTCGTCGAATTTCTTCTGTTGATCGGGTTTCAGCACGGCGCGGATGTCAGCCTGGGTTTTCTGCTTGCCGGCAGCGATCTCGTCTTGCATGGCTTTCTGGTCAGCGGCTGGCAGTTTGTCCAGGTACTTTTTGACCAGGTCTTTGCGAGCGTGCCATTGGTCACCCATCAGCTTGCCGATTTGCTGGCGCTGTTCGCGGCTCAGGTCCAGTTGGCTGAATGGGCCGCCTTTACCGCGCGGGCCGTGTTCACCGCCGTGTCCCGGGCCACCCATCATGTGACCTTCAGGGCCACCCATCGGGCCTTGGCCATCGGGCATTGCAGCCATGGCAACGGTAGGCAGGGCAGCGGCGAACATCAAAGCGATAAGGGTCTTGCGCATGGTGATTCTCCTGTCTCTATTCCGGTGAGTCCGGATGTGAGTAGATTACGGAGATCAAGGTCAGCGGCGGTCAGGTGAGCGTAAAGCTTGGGTAAAGAGGGTTTTGATCGAGGCTGACAAAACTTTCAGTGTTTAGCTATTCAAATGTGGGAGCGGGCTTGCTCGCGAATGCGGTGTGTCAGTCGCTGCAAATAGTGGCTGATCTATCGCATTCGCGAGCAAGCCCGCTCCCACAGGGATTTTGTAGCGTGTTCAGAGGCTGTAGTAGTAGCCACGGCTGCGCAGGGCGACGATCCGTGGTCGGCCATCCGGGTGCGGGCCGATCTTCTTGCGCAGGTTGCTGACGTGCATGTCCAGGCTGCGATCGTAAAGGGTGAGCTTGCGGCCCAAGGCGATCTGCGCCAGTTCCTGTTTATCCAGCGGCTCGCCAGGCTGGCGCAGCAGGGCCTCTAGCAGGCGACTTTCGGAGACGGTGAGGGCGAATTCCTGCTCGTCGATGCTGACCACGCCGCGCACCGGGCTGAAACACAAATCACCCAGCTCAAGCTGCGTAGACACGGCAGCCGGATGGCTGCGGCGCAAGACGGCGCGCAGGCGGGCGGTCAACTCCCGCGGGTCGCAGGGTTTGGCCAGATAATCGTCGGCGCCGAGTTCCAGGCCGAGGATGCGGTCCAGCGGCTCGCCACGGGCCGAGAGCATCAACACCGGCAAGTCGGGGTGATCGGTGCGCAATTGCTTGAGCAACTCCAGGCCGCTGCCATCGGGCAGCATCACATCGAGCACCACGGCGGCAGGCGCACTGTCAGCCAGCGCTTTACGTGCGCTCAAGCCATCATGGCAGGCGCGAACCTGGAAACCTTCCTGGCCCAACCAACTGCTCAGCAGCTCACAGAGCTCCTGGTCATCATCTATCAGTAACAGCTCGCTCATGACTCACTCAATTTAGCCATTGTCGACGGCGACGGTGCCCACCGCTGGCGAAGATTCCGCACAGCAAGGCGATCAGCGCGACGGCCCCACCGGTGACAAACCATTGCTGTTGCTCGGTCAGCCACTGGGTCAAGGCGCCACCCTGTGTATCTTTGAGTTGCTGGGCCAGGCGTTGGTTCTCTTGGCGAAGGCGACTCAATTGTGCGCTTTCGCGCGTAGCATCCGCGCTTTGTAGTTGCTTGCCCAATTCTTCACGAAGGCGTTCGCTCTCTTTCAAGCGTTGCTGCAATTCGGAGATCTGGCTGCCGGCACTCAACGACAGGGGCGTCGAATTGCCGGTGTTCGGGGTTTCTTCAGCGTGGGCCGTAGCCCCGATCGTTAACACTGCCAACAGACACAACTGACGTAAGCGCATCGGAACTCCTGATTCCACACGAATATTCAGAACGTTGTCGGCAGGTTACCGAGAATAATGAGCAATTAGGAGCGCGCCGAACCGATTAGGTTCAGCGCGGCTGCATTCAAGGCAGGACTTGCTTGAACGGCTTGATCACGACATCCGCGTAGACGCCGGCCGCCACATACGGATCGGCCTTGGCCCAGGCTTGGGCATCGGCGAGGGAAGCGAACTCGGCGACGATCAGGCTACCGGTGAAACCGGCGTCGCCTGGGTCGTTGCTGTCTACGGCAGGGTGCGGGCCGGCCAGTACGATGCGGCCTTCAGCTTGCAGCTGCTTGAGACGCTCGACGTGGGCCGGCCGTACACTCAGGCGTTTTTCCAGCGAGTTGGCAACGTCAGTGGCAATGATTGCGTAGAGCATGTCAGTCCTCGGTTTTTGGCGTAGTAGGGTCGGTGTCATGCAGGTGGCGCGACAGGTAGATACCCTGGCCGACCAGGAACAATACGGTCATGCCCAGGCTACCGAAGACCTTGAAGTCGACCCAGTAGCTCTGGAAGGTGAATGCCACGAACAGGTTGGCAGCGCCGCAGAAGATGAAAAACACGATCCAGGCCACGTTCAGGCGCGTCCATACCGGCTCGGGCAGGGTCAACGCGTGGCCCATGATCCGCTTGATCAGCAGGCGATCGCCGATGAAGTGGCTGCCGATGAACGCCAGGGCGAACAACCAGTTCACCACCGGGGCTTTCCATTTAAGGAAGGTTTCGCTGTGGAAGGCCAGGGTCAGGCTGCCGAAGACCAGGCACGCGACCAGGGTCAGCCATTGGCTTTTTTCCAGTTTGCGCTGGGAGATGAAGATGGCGCCGTAGACCACCACGGAGCTGATGATCAGTACGGCAGTGGCGCTGTAGATGCCCCCGAAGGTCAGCTCATGGCCGGCCAGGTCGATGACCCTGGGGTCGAGTTTGTAAACGATGAAAAACAGCAACAGCGGGATGAAGTCGATGAATTGTTTCACAGTAAGAGCCAGAAGCTGGATGTGGCGGCATAATAACAAACATCCTTGGTAGCGAAAGCGCCAGCTGACTTGAGGTTACACACTCCCGTGAATGTTGATTTGCACTGCCACAGCACGGCCTCCGACGGCGCCCTGGCGCCCGCGGTACTGGTTGCGCGAGCGTTTGAACGAGGCGTGCGAGTCCTGGCGTTGACCGACCACGACACCCTCGAAGGCCTCGACGAAGCCCGGGTTGCGGCCCGCAGTCTGGGTATGCAGCTGGTCAACGGCGTGGAATTGTCCTGCACCTGGGGCGGCGCCACTATTCATGTGCTCGGCTACGGTTTCGATCAAACGGCCCCACCCTTGGTGCAGGCCATTGCCGATCTGCACGATGGCCGCTGGTTGCGGTCCGAAGAAATAAGTCGAAAACTCAGCCTTAAAGGCATGCCCAATGCCCTCGACGGCGCCCGTGCCATCCAGCAGGAGCTGGGCGACAGCGGCAACGCGCCGGCCCGGCCGCACTTTGCCGATTGGATGGTGCGTGAAGGTTTTGTTAAAGACCGCGCCGAAGCCTTTCGCAAATGGCTGGGCGCCGGCAAGTTGGGCGATGTAAAGCAACACTGGCCGACGCTTGAAGACACCGTCGAGACCTTGAGGGCCTCCGGGGCCTGGGTCAGCCTGGCGCATCCCTGGCATTACGATTTCACCCGCAGCAAGCGTCGCAAGCTGATCAGCGACTATATTGGAGCGGGTGGCCACGCTATCGAGGTGGTCAACGGGCACCAGCCCGCCGAACAGGTCGGCAGCCTGGCGATTCTTGCCCGCGAATTTGGTCTGCTGGTCAGCGCCGGCAGTGATTTTCATGGCCCAGGTGGGTGGTCCGAAATCGGCGAGTATCGCCAGGTACCTGAAGACCTGCCGCTTTTGTCGGGGCGATTCAAGCATGACCCCATTACTGCCACCGTCTGAACAGGTAGAACACGTGAGTCAATTCTTCCAGATTCATCCGGAAAACCCTCAGGCGCGCCTGATCAAACAGGCCGTGGAGATCATCCGTGCCGGCGGCGTGGTGATCTACCCAACCGATTCGTCCTACGCCATTGGTTGCCAGATCGGCGACAAGAGCGCGGTGGAGCGTGTACGACGCCTGCGTCAGTTGGACGACAAGCACAACTTCGCACTGATCTGCAGCGACCTGTCCCAGCTCGGGCTGTTCGCCAAGGTCGACACCGGCACGTTCCGCCTGCTCAAGGCCCATACGCCAGGGCCCTACACCTTTATTCTCAACGCCACCCGCGAAGTGCCGCGCCTGTTGTTGCACCCGAAAAAACGCACCATCGGCCTGCGGGTGCCGGAGCATCCCATCGCCCTGGCGCTGCTCGAAGAGCTGGGTGAGCCGCTGATGAGCGTGTCGTTGATCATGCCCGGCGACACCGAGCCCCTGGAAGACCCGTACGAAATGCGCCAGCTCCTGGAAAAACAGGTGGACCTGATCATCGACGGCGGCTTCGGCGGCGGCAAGGCTTCTACCGTGATCAACCTGGCCGACGGCGAGCCAGAGGTGATCCGTGTGGGTTGCGGCGACCCGGCTCCGTTCATGGTCGAGGCCTGAATGTCGGCCGTGGAAACCGTCGACAGCCAGGCGGGCGCCCAGCAGGAACTGCCGTTTGCCATGGTCTACGGCCAGGCCGTGCTGGAAATGCCGCTGGACCTGTACATTCCGCCGGACGCGCTGGAAGTCTTCCTGGAAGCCTTCGAAGGTCCGCTGGACTTGCTGCTGTACCTGATCCGCAAGCAGAACATCAACATCCTCGATATTCCCGTAGCGGAAATCACCCGTCAGTACATGGGCTATGTCGAGTTGATGCAGTCGGTGCGCCTGGAACTGGCCGCCGAGTATCTGGTGATGGCTGCCATGCTCGCCGAAATCAAGTCGCGCATGCTGCTGCCGCGCTCGGAAACAGTAGAGGCGGAAGAAGACGACCCGCGCGCCGAACTGATCCGCCGCCTGCAAGAATATGAGCGCTTCAAGGCTGCGGCCGAAGGCATCGACGGCCTGAGCCGCGTCGGTCGTGATGTGGTGGTGCCCAAGCTCGACGCACCCGAGGCCCGCGCTCGTAAGTTGTTGCCGGATGTGAGTCTGGAAGAACTGCTGATGTCCATGGCCGAAGTGCTGCGCCGTGGCGACATGTTTGAAAGCCATCAGGTCAGCCGCGAGGCGCTGTCGACCCGCGAGCGTATGAGCGATGTGCTGGAACGCCTCAAGGGCGGTGGTTTCGTGCCGTTTGTCGAGCTGTTCACCAAAGAAGAAGGGCGTCTGGGGGTGGTGGTGACCTTTATGGCGGTCCTCGAACTGGTCAAGGAGTCCTTGGTCGAGCTGGTCCAGAATGAGCCTTTTGCGGCTATCCACGTGCGGGCGCGAGCCGAATAAAGAGCTGAATCGATGAATTTGACTGAACCCCGCGAACTGGCCCCGCTGCTGGAGGCCTTTCTTCTGGCCTCGGGTAAACCCCAATCCCTGGAGCGCCTGTTCGAACTCTTTGAAGAAGCCGAGCGCCCGGAACCGCCAGTGTTCAAGAAGGCGCTGGAGATCCTGCGCAAGTCTTGCGACGGTCGCGCCTTTGAACTGCGCGAAGTGGCGTCGGGTTATCGCCTGCAGATTCGGGAAAAGTTTTCGCCGTGGGTCGGCCGGTTGTGGGAAGAACGCCCGCAGCGTTATTCGCGGGCAATGCTGGAGACCATGGCGCTGATCGCCTATCGCCAGCCGATCACGCGGGGCGAGATCGAGGATGTGCGGGGGGTGGCGGTCAACAGCCATATCGTCAAGACGTTGCTTGAGCGCGAGTGGATCCGCATCGTCGGCTACCGCGACGTGCCCGGCAAACCGGCGATGTTTGCCACTACCAAGGTATTCCTCGATCACTTCAACCTGAAAAACCTCGACGACCTGCCGCCGCTGGCCGAACTGCGCGAGATGGAAGCCGAGCCGGTGCTCGACTTCGACGACGCGCCGGTGCCGGCAGGTTTGCAGGAACTGGCCGATGCCAGTGCCGAGCCGGAAGAGCCGAAGGACGAGACCAGCTTCCACACATTGCTGCTGGAACTGGATGACATGGAGCAAGGGATCAAGACTGATTTTGATGACTTGCTGCGTGACGGTGCGGCTGGGTTGCAAACCGAGGAAAACGTTGAGTCAGAGCCAGAGGCTGAACCTGAGCCCGAACCTGAGGAAGACATCCTCGGCGTGGCCGAAGCCCGCGAAAAACTGCTGGCCGCTGTCGCAGCGTTGGAACAGCCGCCCCTGAGCGACGAAGAAGACGAAGCCCGCGCCCTGGCCGAAGCCATCGAAGCCGAACGCCGCCAGTTCGAAGACTGACGCGGTTCGGCAAACACTGACGAACCCCTGTGGGAGCGGGTTTGCTCGCGAAAGCGGCCTATCAGTTGGCTTATGTGGTGACTGACACACCGCATTCGCGAGCAAGCCCGCTCCCACATGTTGACCGCTGTGGGCCATCGGTCGGCGCAAAGCAGGTGACTTGACCTTTATCGACTACTCTCTGATGCGCAACGCGCGCCATGCGCGTATGATTCGCGACCCTTTGCCGACCTATTCGGCCAAAGCCCCGCTTTCAACACTCTTCAGGCCACGCCTGAATCGACCCACCGGGAGGTGCTTAAGATGAACGACAAAGACCAGAACGACAGCCAGGAAATCGGCCCAGCAGGCGAAAAGCTGCAAAAGGTGCTGGCGCGTATCGGCGTGGGCTCGCGCCGCGACGTCGAAGCCTGGATCACCCAGAAGCGCATCAAGGTCAACGGCGTCGAGGCTACCCTCGGCCAGCGCGTCGACCTGCACGATGCAATCACCATTGATGGCAAGGTCATCAAGCGTGAAGAGGCCGCCGAATCGGTGCGCCGCGTGATCATGTACAACAAGCCTGACGGCGAGATCTGCACCCGTGACGACCCAGAAGGCCGTCCGACCGTGTTCGACAAGATGCCCAAGCCTAAAGAAGGCCGCTGGATCAACATCGGCCGCCTGGACATCAACACCACCGGCTTGCTGATGTTCACCACCGACGGTGAACTGGCCAACCGCTTGATGCACCCGTCCTACGAGATGGACCGCGAATACGCCGTGCGTGTTCGAGGCGAAGTCGATGACGAGATGATCGAGCGCCTCAAGGCGGGCGTAGTGCTGGAAGACGGCCCGGCCAAGTTCACCGACATCAAGCAAGCACCCGGTGGCGAAGGTTTCAACCACTGGTACCACTGCGTGGTGATGGAAGGCCGTAACCGTGAAGTACGTCGCCTGTGGGAGTCCCAGGGCCTGGTGGTCAGCCGCCTGAAGCGCGTGCGTTTCGGCCCGGTGTTCCTGAACTCCGACCTGCCGATGGGCCGCTGGCGCGAAATGAGCCAGTACGAAGTCGACATCCTCAGCGCCGAAGTCGGCCTGACGCCGGTCGCCATGCCGCAGATGAACGCCAAGAGCAAAGACAAGCTTGAGCGTATGCAGCGCAAATCGTCGCGCCCTGTGGCGCGTACCGAGCGTGTTGCCCGCACTCTGCGCCCGGCGCTGAATGCACCGGCAACCGGCGGTCGCATCTCCCGTGAGCCGCAGATCGAAGGTGAGCGTCGTCCAACTGCGCCATCGCGTCAGGAAGGCGAGCGTGCTCCACGTGCGCCACGTCCGGCTCCGGCGGGTGGTCGCAGCAATCGTGGTGAGGCGGATCGCCCAGCCGATAACGCCAGCACCAAGCGTCCAGCCAAGCCCGCGGCAAACAAGCGCCCTGGCCCGAAACTGGTCGCAGACGAGCCGTCGGGCAAGCGCCGCGGCGCGCCGGCCGGTTCCGGTCAGCGTCCTGGTTTTGGTCGCAAGAAGCCGCAGTGATAATTTGATCGCGGCATAAAAAACGCCAACCCTCGGGTTGGCGTTTTTTTTTGCATTGGAATACGGTCAAAAACTGTGGGAGCGGGCTTGCTCGCGAATACGGTGTGTCAGTCGAAATATCTGTGACTGACCCACCGCTTTCGCGAGCAAGCCCGCTCCCACAGGTGATCTCCAGTGTCTGTAACGTCTGTGTTCCGCCGTGTAACGAATATTTTACGAGTTGGTCGTGTGTTTATTGAGGGGCGTGATGCTGTAAGGATTACCTGACAGTTTTCACCCGCGACGACAGGACTCGGCCTGAAGCTTTCTAGCGTGTACAATGCGCCGCGTTTTACTGTGACCCTCCTTGCGTATCCACGCAAAAGGCCAAGACCTCAGGGTTTACCTTCCCTGATCACTCCGCCTGGCCACGAGCCTGGCGGGTTCGATTTCGTCACAGATAAAAACAAACAGGTGACGCATGACCGTTAGAAAAACGCTGTATTCCTGGTGCCTGCGCTGGGGTTTGAGCGGCGCTGCTTGAGTCGAGACTCACGGCAGCCACGTGCATTCAACATCATCAAACCTTGCGTGAGACCCTTTTCATGAGTGGACCCCATTCCTCTTCAGGCGAGCTGAAACGCGGCCTGAAAAATCGTCATATCCAGTTGATCGCCCTCGGTGGCGCCATCGGTACCGGCCTGTTCCTGGGCTCGGCCGGGGTGCTCAAGTCCGCTGGCCCGTCGATGATCCTGGGTTATGCCATCTGTGGCTTTATCGCCTTCATGATCATGCGCCAACTCGGCGAAATGATCGTCGAGGAGCCGGTGGCCGGCTCCTTCAGCCACTTTGCCCACAAGTACTGGGGCGGTTTCGCTGGCTTCCTGTCGGGCTGGAACTGCTGGATCTTGTACATCCTGGTGGGCATGTCGGAGCTGACGGCCGTTGGTAAGTACGTGCACTACTGGTGGCCGGAGATCCCGACCTGGGTCTCGGCAGCCGCATTCTTCGTGCTGATCAACCTGATCAACCTGGCCAACGTCAAAGTGTTCGGTGAGGCCGAGTTCTGGTTCGCCATTATCAAAGTCGTGGCCATCGTCGGCATGATCGCGCTGGGCAGCTACCTGCTGGTCAGCGGCAGCGGCGGCCCGCAAGCGTCGGTGAGCAACCTGTGGGAGCACGGCGGCTTCTTCCCCCACGGCGTGGGCGGATTGGTGATGGCCATGGCGATCATCATGTTTTCCTTCGGCGGCCTGGAGATGCTCGGTTTTACTGCCGCAGAGGCTGACCAACCGCGCACCGTGATTCCGAAAGCGATCAACCAGGTGATCTACCGCATCCTGATCTTCTACATCGGCGCCCTGGTGGTGCTGCTGTCGCTGACGCCCTGGGATAGCCTGCTGGAAACCCTCAACGCTTCCGGCGATGCCTACAGCGGCAGCCCGTTCGTGCAAGTGTTCTCCATGCTGGGCAGCAATACCGCGGCGCACATCCTCAACTTCGTGGTATTGACCGCGGCGCTGTCGGTGTACAACAGCGGCACCTACTGTAACAGCCGCATGTTGCTGGGCATGGCCGAGCAGGGCGATGCGCCTAAAGCGCTGGCCAAGATCGACAAGCGTGGCGTGCCGGTACGCTCTATCCTCGCCTCGGCGGCAATCACCTTGGTGGCTGTGCTGATGAACTACCTGATCCCGCAACACGCGCTGGAACTGCTGATGTCGCTGGTAGTGGCCACGCTGGTGATCAACTGGGCGATGATCAGCTTTTCCCACTTCAAGTTCCGCCAGCACATGAACCGCACCGGCCAGGTGCCGTTGTTCAAGGCGCTGTGGTACCCGTACGGCAACTATGTCTGCCTGGCGTTCGTGGCGTTTATCCTGGTGATCATGCTGATGATTCCTGGCATTCAGGTGTCGGTGTACGCGATCCCGGTATGGGTGGCGTTCATGGCGGTATGTTATGGCATCAAGAACAAGCGCAAGGCCAAAGCAGCACTGAGCACAACGGCGACGGTTCTGGAGTAGGAGCTTTCCCGTAAACAAACAACCCGGCGCTTTGCCGGGTTTTTTGTTGGCGCGGGCAGGTTAGACTCGCGCCTCGTTTACATTTGTTCCTGGCTCGGAGGCCCCATGCAGCATACCGATATCGACGGCGGCACCTTGCGACGCGACGAGCTGGAAGACTTGATCGACCGGCACAGCGGCCCCTTGCGCCTGATTGGCGTCGACCTGAGTGGTGCCGATCTGTCGCGGATGGTGCTTGAGCACTGGGTCTTCGAACGCTGCATCCTGGTCCAGACGTCCTTCCTCGGCTCGCGCCTGGAGGGCACCCAGTGGAAAAGCTGCCGCGCCAGCCACGCCATTTTCGAAGCGGCCAACCTGCTGGAAGCGCAATTCCACAGCTGCGACCTGAACAACACGCGTTGGCAGCGCAGCAAACTGCCCCAAGCGAGTTTTGAGCACTGCAAGCTGACCGGCGCCAACTTCACACATTGCGCATCCCTGGGGCTGAGTTTCAGCGAAACCCGACTGAACAGTGCCTTCCTGTCCGGGTTGTCGTTTGCCCGGACTGTGCTGAACAACCTGGACTTCTCCGACAGCGACTTGTCGGACGCTGACTTTCGCAAGGCTGAGCTGATCGACTGCAGCCTGGCCCACGCCCGTATCAACGGCGCTAATTTCGCCGGTGCCGACTTGCGTGGCGCAGATTTGAGCGGGTTTCGCCTCAATGATGCCAAACTGTTCAAAGGCGCCGTGATTTCCAAAGCCCAGGCGTCGATGTTGCTGTCCGAGTTGGGCTTGTCCGTTGCCTAAGGTTTTTGATTGATGCTGGTGATTTCCAACAATGTGCACCTACCCGATGCCGAGATCGAGCTGACCGCCATTCGCGCCCAAGGCGCGGGCGGGCAGAACGTCAACAAGGTGTCGAGTGCGGTGCACTTGCGTTTTGATATACCGGCCTCGTCGCTGCCGGAGTTCTACAAGGAGCGGCTGCTGGCGCTGCGGGACAGCCGCATCACCAGTGACGGTGTGTTGGTGCTCAAGGCCCAGCAATACCGGACCCAGGAGCAAAATCGCGCGGATGCGTTGGAGCGCTTGGTGGAGTTGATCATCAGTGCCACCAAAGTGGAGAAAAAGCGTCGGCCGACCAAGCCAACCCTGGGCTCGAAAAAGCGCCGGCTCGAATCCAAGACCAAGCGCGGTACCATCAAGGCCGGGCGCGGCAAGGTAGACTTCTAGTCGCCGCGTGCCTCGCGAGCTTTAGGCGCCTGGCGATACAGGTATACGCTCAGCAACAGCCCACCCAGGGCGCTGAGGGCCGCGAACAGGAAGATCGACGCAAAGCCGAAGCCTGACGCGACGGCTCCGGCCAGCGGCCCGGTGATCCCCAGCGACAAATCGATGAACAGCGAATAAGCCCCCACTGCCGCGCCTCGGCTGGATGCAGGCACCAGGTTGACCGCCTCCACGCCCAGCGCCGGGAACACCAGGGAAAAACCAAACCCACTCAGCGCCGCACCGGCCAGGGCCAAGTTGGCATCCGGCGCCAGCCACAACAGCAGCAGGCCAAGCACCTCAACCGACAAACAGGCAATGGCGACCCGGAAGCCGCCAATACGGTTGATCAGGTTGCCGAACAGCAAGCGCGCGCCGATAAAACTGGCGCCGAACAGGCTCAGGGCCCATACCGCGTTTTCCCAATGCTGGGTGGTGTAATACAAGGTGATGAAGGTGGCGATGGTGCCAAAGCCGATCGAGCCCAGCGCCAATGCGCAACCGTGGGGCAATACCCGGCCCAGCACGTTCATGAACGGCAGGCGCACGCCGGCAACAATCGGAGCGGCGACTTTGTTCCAGGCCAACAGCAGGCCAACGATCGCCAGCAAGATGATGCTGACACCCATGCTCCACAGCCCGAAGTTGCGCACCAGCAGCACACCCAACGGCGCGCCGACGGCCAGGGCGCCATAACTGGCGATGCCGTTCCAGGAAATCACCTTGGCGGTGTTTTCCGCACCCACGCGGCCAATGCCCCAGCCGATGGCGCCAGACCCCACCAGGCTTTCTGCGCTGCCCAGTACCAGGCGCCCGACCAGCAGGCTGCCCAGGCTCACCGCCGGCAGGCTGGAAAACCACGCCGCCAACAGCATGAACACGCCGCTCAGGCCACAGCCCGCGAGGCCGATCAGCACTGCGCGCTTGCTGCCCAGATTATCGATGATCTTGCCGGCATACGGACGGCTGAGCAGGGTGGCCAGGTATTGCACGCTGATCACCAGCCCGGCAATCACGGCGCCATAGCCCAGTTGGCTGTGGACATAACCCGGCAACACGGCCAGGGGAATGCCGATATTCAGGTAGCCGATAAAGGTAAACAGCACGATGGAAACGACTTGCAGCGTGACCGCTAGGGGGCGCTGGGTATCTGGCATGGGAGAGGTCCACTGTCGCAGCAGGTAAAGATAGGCTGCTAATGATACCGGCGCTTTGGCCGGGCCGGGCGGCTAAAACTTAAAAACTGTCGATCAAAAACGCATCAGGCTTGCGCGGGGGCCAGCAATTGGGTGGTAACCAGGGCGGCCAGGGCGTTTTCCTGTGTACCGAAGCGCTTGAGCAACAGGGCTTGTTTGTCCGCGCTGAGGCGGTTCCAGACGTCGACCATCTGTAACGCAGCGTCGAGTACGGCAGTATCTGGGGTGTCGGTCATGGCGGGGGGCTCGGTTCATTCAGGCAGTGTGGAAAGCGCTCAAAACTGCGCTTTCCACACGGTCTGGTACGGCGTCAGTCCTGGCTTTCGCTGTCGACTGGTTTTGCTTCTTTGGCCTCAGGCTGCTTGTCGCTGGCCTGCTGCGGTGTTGGCTGCTCTGTAGGGTGCAGGCTTGGGAAGGGGAGATTAGGTATCTCGTGCATCGTCGTCGCTCCTCGCAAGGTCTGTTTTTTCAATCGCAGGTGATTCCGCGCTCTCAAAAAGCCTTGGCAGGATACAGCACTGCAAATGACAAAAAGAATTTTATGTCGGCGGATGTCGGAACTTTCATTCTTTAACGCAAGTGACACGAGGTCACAGGGCTAGAAAGGTACCTTGCCGAGGATCATGTCGCGGTACATCACGAAATCCCCCAATAAGCTGTAGAACGGGTGCTTAAACGTTGCTGGGCGGTTCTTTTCGAAGAAGAAGTGGCCAATCCAGGCAAAGCTGTAGCCGGCAATCGGCACCGCCAGCAGCAAGCCCAGCGAACCCCGACCAACGGCATAGGCCAAGATGCCAATCACCAGCGTGGTCCCGACAAAATGCAGGCGTCGGCAGGTGCTGTTGCCGTGCTCACTCAGGTAATACGGGTAGAACTCGGCGAAGCTGTTGAATTGTTTGACGTTTTCCACGGTAGCCGGCCCTTTCATTGTTGTGCCGCCCAACAGATGTTCGGCGGGGAGCTTATTTGAGTCTAGAGTGATCAGTGGTAACAGCCAGTGACAATAGATGCCACTTTAGTATCCTTGGCTTTCCTGGCTGCCGTTTTAAGCCTGCTTTATTAAGAAGACGCCATGAGCGAGAGAACAACTTCTGCAAGCTGGGCGATGGGGATAGTCAAGGCATTGGAAATGGACGGCCTGGATTGCCGGGCGCTGTTCAAGCAACTGGGCCTGGACTATGCCGCCCTGAAGGACCCCGATGCGCGGTTTCCGCAAGACTCCATGACGCGCCTCTGGCAGCGTGCGGTGGAGCTGTCGGGCAACCCGGCGATAGGCCTGAACATGGGCAAGGTAGTGCGCCCGGCATCGTTTCATGTGGCGGGTTATGCGCTGATGTCCAGCAACACGCTGGCCGAAGGCTTTATGCGCCTGGTGCGCTACCAGCGGATCATCGCTGAAAGCGCCGACCTGAGTTTCCGCCTTTTACCCGAGGGCTATGCGCTGATTCTGACGGTGCATGGCGACCACCTGCCGCCCACCCGGCAAAGTGCCGAAGCTTCACTCGCCAGCGCGTTGGCACTGTGCGGCTGGCTGACAGGGCGCACCCTGCAACCGCGCAAAGTCGTGTTGCAAGGCGAGCAACCGGCGGACCTGGCGCCGTATAAACAAGCGTTCCACGCGCCGCTGGAATTCAATGCCCCCTATGACGCGCTGATTTTCGAACGCGCCGATATGGACGCGCCGCTACCTACGGCCAATGAGGCGATGGCGCTGCTGCATGATCGATTTGCCGGGGAATACCTGGCGCGCTTCTCGGAAAGCCGCGTGACCCATAAGGCACGCCAGGTGTTGTGCCGCCTGCTGCCCCAGGGCGAGCCCAAGCGCGAAGTGGTGGCCCAGACGCTGCACCTGTCCCAGCGCACCCTGCAACGGCGCTTGCAGGAGGAGGGCACCAGCTTCCAGACCCTGCTCGACGACACCCGCCGCGAACTGGCCGAGCAATACCTGGCGCAGCCCAGCATGACCCTGTTGGAGATTGCCTACCTGCTGGGCTTTGCCGACCCGAGCAATTTTTTCCGCGCGTTTCGCCGTTGGTTCGATGTCACGCCCGGCGAGTACCGGACGCGATTGCTGGAAGCGTCGGCGGTCAGTGGCGCCAAAACGCCGGGATGCACAGCACAAACACCGTAATGATCTCCAATCGACCCAGCAACATGCCGAACGACAGGATCCACTTGGCCGCATCCGGCAGGCTGGCGAAGTTGCCGGCCGGGCCGATGGTTTCGCCAAGGCCCGGGCCGACGCCGGATACCGTACTGGCAGCGCCGGTCAGTGCGGTCATCCAGTCCAGGCCCAGCAGCGACAGGGCCAGGGCGATGGCGCAGATGGTGATGGCGAAGAAAAACGAAAACGTCAGGATCGACCGTACGATCTCTTCATCGAGACGGTGGCCGTTGTACTTCTGCTTGATCACCGCGCGCGGGTGAATCAACTGGTTCAAGTTGGCCTTGAGCAAGATATAGGCGACCTGGAAGCGGAAGATCTTGATCCCGCCTGCGGTAGAGCCCGAGCAGCCGCCGACAAAGCCGAGGTAGAAGAACAGCATCAGTGAGAAGTTGCCCCAGATGCTGTAGTCCCCCAGTGCAAAGCCGGTGGTCGTGACGACCGACGTGACGTTCACTGCCACGTGGCGCAGCGCGTCCAGCCAAGGCAAATCTGTGGTCCACCAATACCAGGTGCCGAGCACCAGCCACGTCACGACCAACAAACCGAGCAGCCCTTGTACCTGTTGGTCCTTGATCAACGCCCGGCGGTTACCGCGCAAGGTGGCGACATACAGGGTGAACGGCAAGCTGCCGAGGATCATCACCACCACCGCCACCCAGTGCACCGCCGGTTGTTTCCAGTGGGCCAGGGACTCATCGGAGGTGGAAAAGCCGCCGGTGGAAATCGCCGACATCGCATGGTTGATCGCGTCGAACAGGCCCATGCCGGCCCACCAGAACGCCAGGCTGCCGAGGATCGTAATGCCCACGTACGTCGCCACAATCAGCCGCGCCACCATGTGCGAGCGGGGCATGACTTTTTCCGAGCGGTCCGAGGATTCGGTCTGGAACAGGCGCATGCCACCAATGCGCAGCAACGGCAGGATCGCCACCGCCATGCCGATAAAGCCAATGCCGCCGAGCCAGTGCAGCAGCGAGCGCCACATCAGGATGCCCGGCGACATGCTGTCCAGCCCGCTCAATACGGTGGAACCGGTGGCGGTGATGCCGGACATGCTTTCAAAAAACGAGTCGGTGTAGCTGATGTGCTGGGTCAGCAAAAACGGCAAGGCGGCGAAGATACACACCACCACCCAACTGCTGACCGTCAGCAGGTACATGTCCCGGGGACGCAGGTGCACGTGTTCAGGGCGACCGGGAATCACCAGCGCCAGGCCTGCGATAAAGGTGATCAGGCTGGCCCACAGGAACGAGGGCAAGTCGCGGGTGCGTTCGAAGAACACCAGGGTGGCCATAGGCACGACCATGGCGATCGCGAGGGTGATCAGGAAGATGCCGATGATGAAACCGATGATGCGTAGGGTCGGCAACGCCATGAAGTTCGCTCGAGATAGGGCAGAGGCGCCATTCTACCTGGGGTGTGGGGCATGTAAACCGAAGCTAGAAGTCGCCACAGGTCAAATGTGGGAGCGGGCTTGCTCGCGAACGTGGTGGATCAGTCGATGGATTAGTTGACAGACACACCGCATTCGCGAGCAAGTCGAATCGTCGCACCGCCGCTCCCACATGGGTTTGTGGTGTTTGTTTGACGGGGGAAAAGCAGGCAAAAAAAAGCGACCCGAAGGTCGCCTTTTTTCAACTCGGCACTGATCAGAACTCGTGATCAGCGTTATCCGGGTTCAGGTCACTGATGCCCAGCTTGCCTGCGGCGGCTTCGATCGAACCGGTCTGCTTGACCAGTGCGGCGATGGCGTCACGTACGATCTGGTTGCCCGCGTCGTTGCCGGCAGCGATCAACTGGTCGTAGTGCTCACCCTTGTTGGCGTGATCAACCATGACCTGGATCTTTGCTTCGGTCGCGGCCAGGTCGGCTTTGAGCGCGTTGTCGGCAGCCGGGTCAGCCTTGGCAACCAGGGAGGACAGGCTGGCGCCGGTCATCTTGGTGCCGTCGGTGCGGGTGTACTCACCCAGGTAGACGTTGCGGATGCCCTTGGCGTCGTAGAAGTGCGAGTTGTGGGTGTTGTCGCTGAAGCAATCCTGTTCGTCTTCTGGCGAGTTGGCTTCCAGGGAAACCTTCATGCGCTCACCGGCCAGTTCGCCCAGGGACAGGCTGCCCATGCCAAACAGCATTTTACGCAGGCCGTCGGTGGCAGGTTCTGCCTCCAGGGTAGCGCGGTAGTTGTCGTCGACGTTGGGTTTCCAGTTGCCGACCATTTCTTCCAGGTCGCTGACCAGCAGTTGGGTCACGGCGCTCAGGTAGGCGCGGCGGCGCTCGTTGTGGCCGCCAGTGGCGCCGTCGCCGGTGAGGTAGTCCGACGCAGGGCGGTTGCCGGCACCAGGGCCGGTACCGTTCAGGTCTTGGCCCCACAGCAGGAATTCGATGGCGTGGTAGCCGGTGGCGACGTTGGCTTCGGAACCGCCCAGCTCGTTGAGGCTGGCGAGTTTTTCCGGGGTGATGTCTTTCACGTCCACCTTGTCTTCGCCGACCTGGATCTCGGTGTTGGCGATGATGTTGGCTGTCGCGCCTGGGTTACCCAGAGCGTGTTCGTAGGACTTGTCGACGTAGTCGATCAGGCCTTCGTCCAGTGGCCATGCGTTCACCTGGCCTTCCCAATCGTCGATGATGGTGTTGCCGAAGCGGAACACTTCGCTCTGCAGGTAAGGCACGCGGGCGGCGATCCAGGCAGTGCGGGCGGCTTTCAGTGTTTCGTCGTTCGGCTTGGCGAGGAACGCGTCGATAGCGGTTTGCAGGGTTTTCGCGGTGGACTCGGCGTCGCTGTAGACCGCGAACACCATGTCTGCGTAATGCGCAACCACAGCCTTGGCGGCTGCTTCGTCGACCTGGCCGGCAGGGGTGGCAGCCGCTGGAGCGGTAGTGCTGGCAGCCGGGGTCGGCGCCTGAGGCGCGGCGGCCTTGTCTTTACCTTCGCCGCAACCGGCGAGAGAAATGGCAATGGCCAGCAGACTGGCGGTGGCCAGGGGCATACGAATCATGGCGAACATCCTGCTTCGGTTGTTGATGGGGCGCGCGGGGGAGCGCAAAAACTGCGACATAATGCGAAAGATTTGCATTTTGTGTAAAGAGTTATACGAGGGAAATATTTAGTATCGGTTTGTTCTGTCAGAGAATGGCTGCGTTATTGCGCTCCGCCTGCTTCAAAAAAGCGGCCAGCTCCCGAGCCTGCAAGGGTTTGCTGTAGTGGTAACCCTGACCTTCGTGGCAGCCTTCGGAGACGATGTACGCCTCCTGCTCGGCGGTTTCCACGCCTTCGGCAATCACCTGCATGCCCAGGCTTTTGCCCAACTGGATGATGGCCCGCACGATGGTGGCATCGTCGTCATCGTCCAGCAGGTCCTGGACGAAACTCTTGTCGATCTTGATCTTGTCCAGGGGCAGGCTTTTCAGGTAGCTCAACGACGAATAGCCAGTACCAAAGTCGTCAATCGCGATCAGCGCCCCGGAGCGACGCAGGCTCAGCAGGTGCTGGGCGGCTGTGCTGATGTCTTCCATCAGGCCGGTTTCGGTGACTTCCAGTTCCAGGCTGCGCGGCGGCAGGCGGTAGATCTGCATCAGGTTATTGACCACCCGCGGCAACTCGGTGTGGTGCAACTGCACGGTGGACAGGTTGACGGCCATGCGCAGGTCGCTGAAGCCTTGGTCGTGCCATTCGCGCAATTGGCGGCAGGCCTGGTCAAGCACCCATTCGCCAATGGCAATGATGGTGCCGTTCTGCTCCGCCAGCGGGATAAACAGGTCTGGGGGTACCAGGCCATGTTCCGGGTGCTGCCAGCGGATCAGCGCTTCGACGCCCACGACATGGTGGTCGCGGTAGCTGATCTGCGGTTGGTACACCAGGTGGAACTGGTTGCGGCTGAGGGCGTCGCGCAGGTCTTTTTCCAGTTCGCGGCGGCGGCGCATCTCGCTGTCGACGCTGGCGATATAGAACTGGTAACGGTTGCGCGAACGGGTCTTGGCCAGGGTCATGGTCTGTTCGGCTTTTTGCAGCAACTTCTCGGTGCTGTCGCCATCTTCCGGGAACAGGGTGATGCCGATGGTGGCGCGCAGGCGGATGCCTTCGTGGTCGAGGGGAAACTCCGCTTCCAGGTCATCGAGAATGCTTTGCGCCAGTTCGGCGGCTTCGTAGGGCTGGTCGATATCGGCCTGTACCAGGGCGAATTGGTCGCCGCCCAAGCGGGCCAGGGCGCCGAGGCGGCCGCTATGGGCGCGCAGGCGATCGGCCAGGGCCAGCAGCAATTTGTCGCCGGCCTGGTAGGTAAACTGTTCGTTGACGCTCTTGAAGTCATCCAGCCCCACACACAACACCGCCACGCGGCGTTGCCGGCGACCGGCGTCGGTCAGGATCTTGTCCAGTTGCTCCTGCAATTTCTGACGGTTCGGCAGGCCGGTGAGAAAGTCGTATTGAGCCATGCGCAACAGGCTGCTTTCCGCTTCATGGCGCAGGTGGGTGTTGCGCTCGATGGATTCGAGCAACTGGTTGGCGGTATTGATCCAAATCCCCAGTTCGTTGCGCTCGTGGCCCTTGAGCTGGGGGATCTTGTGTTCACTGGGCCGGTCCGGGTTGATCGACGTCAGGTGCTCGATGATCCGCGACAGTGGTTTGGTCAACAGCCAGTGATAGACCAGGTACAGCACCAGGCCCATGGCCAGTGCGCGCAGCACCCCCGAAATGAAGATGATCACTGAATTGACGATAAAGCCCTGGCCATAAGTGGCCGTGTCCAGGGTGATGCTCAGGTCGCCGTAATACTCGCTGTAGGGGCCCTTGCCCACCAGTGGCGTCGTAAAGGTGCGTTCCTGGCCCAGAATAAGGTCTGTCAGCCAGCGGCTGGGGGCCTGTTGCAGCGCGCGGCTTTTTTCCGCGAGCATGGTTTCGTTGGGATGGCCGATGGAGGCCATGCGCACGGCATCGTCCTGGAACAGGCCCTCAATGACCTGCATCCCCATCTCGCGGTCCAGGCTGTAGACGGCCTGGGTCGAGGGGTCGCGAAACATGTCGAGGATGCGCTGGGCATCACCGGCCACGGCCTGGCGCGTCTTATAGGCATCGAAAACGATCTGCGCCACGCTCAGCGCTACGCCCACTACCAATGCCGACAGCAGCACAACCCGTAGCAACTTCACCGACAAGCTGTTTTTGAGTTCCAGCTTCAAAGGGTCATTCCTTGTTCCATGCGGGTAGCCTCAATATGCCATGAGTATTGGCAATCCCGTGATGCCAGTCAAAGGGACATTCTTGCGATTACTTTCTGGAAGTTGGCAGGGCGATCAGCTTTGACGAATCGCGCCCATGAAAAAGCCCGGCAAAGGCCGGGCTCTTTCTACTGCAAGCGGTGCTTAGGCAGTGAAGGTCTTGCCTTCGAACTGCTCAGCCACGAACTTCCAGTTGACCAGGTTCCAGAACGCTTCCACATACTTTGGACGCACGTTGCGGTAGTCGATGTAGTAGGCGTGTTCCCAGACGTCGCAGGTCAGCAGCGGGGTGTCGCCGCTGGTCAGCGGGTTGCCGGCGCCGATGGTGCTGGCCAGGGCCAGGGAACCGTCAGCCTTTTTCACCAGCCAGCCCCAACCGGAACCGAAGGTGCCGACGGAAGTCTTGGTGAATTCTTCCTTGAACTTGTCGAACGAACCGAACGCAGCGTTGATGGCTTCAGCCAGCGCGCCGGTAGGTTGACCGCCGGCGTTTGGCGCCAGGCAGTTCCAGTAGAAAGTGTGGTTCCAGACCTGAGCGGCGTTGTTGAAGATGCCGCCCGAGGAAGACTTGACGATTTCTTCCAGGGTCTTGCCTTCGAACTCGGTGCCAGGCACCAGGTTGTTCAGGTTCACGACGTAGGTGTTGTGGTGCTTGTCGTGGTGGAATTCCAAGGTTTCCTTGGAAATGTGCGGCTGCAGGGCATCGTGTGCGTAGGGCAGCGGCGGCAATTCGAAAGCCATGATGATTCTCCTAATCAGGTCAGTTGCGGTGAGCGCAAGGCCGATCACGGGCGGCCAAACAAGCGCCGGGGAGTTTGTACTCTTTGCGGCGCAGGGGCTGGATCATAGCACCGGGGGTGCGGCAAAACCACGCAACAACTGTGTGGGATAGAGGTTCCAGAGCGTTTTGGAATATTCCCTACGCGGCGATCAATTGGTAGGCCACGCTGAACATCATCACGGCCACCAGCAAGTCCAGCAGGCGCCATGTTGCCGGGCGTGCCAGCCACGGTGCCAGCCACGCGGCGCCCAGTGCCAGGGTGGAAAACCAGAGGAACGATGCACTGGCGGCGCCTGCGACATAAGCGCCGGGTTCGGTTTGCTGCGCGCCCAACGAGCCAATCAGCAGCACCGTGTCCAGATACACATGGGGGTTGAGCAGTGTCACCGCCAGCGCACTGAGCATCACCGCGCGCAAGGACCGTACCTTGAAGTTGCCGCCTTGCTCCAGGCTCTGCTTGGAAAAAGCCCGGCGCAATGCCAGTGTGCCGTACCACAACAGGAACGCCGCGCCGCCCCAACGTGCAACCGCCAGCAACAGCGGGTTTTGCGCCAGGACCGTGGCCAGGCCGAACACCCCGGCGGCGACCAGCAACGCATCGCACACCACGCACAGCGCCGCGACGGGCAAATGATGTTCACGGCGTAGGCTTTGCGCCAAGACAAACGCGTTCTGGGTGCCGATCGCCATGATCAGGCCGAGGGCCACCAACAGGCCATTCAGATAGCTTTGCCACATAGGATCTACTCCGCGTCCGCCGCCAATTGCCGTAGTACCTGCAGGGCGCGTTCAGCATCGGCGCGGCCGACGAACAGGTGATCGTGGTAATAGCCGGCAATCACATTGCAACTGATGCCAGCCTTGCCCAGCGCACTGGCGAAGGCCGCGGTCAAGCCCACGGCTTCCAGGGCTGAGTGCACATTCAAGGTGATCCACGCCGCCACATAGTCGAAGGCCAAACCGGCCTGTTCCGCTTGTTGGCGTTCGACAATCAGCGTCAGGCCTTCCTGTTCGCGAAAGCTGCCGATCACGTCGCAACCTGTCGGGATACGGTTGTCGGGCAGCGTGCAGAACACGTAGTCGCCGTCATTCAGATGCGGGCTCATGCTGCGTAGCAGGGTCGCCAGGGCGGTTTCGCCAGCCATGTGAAGTTCCTTTGATAGAGATAAGCAATGCTGGCCATTCTCAAGCGCTAAGCTGTATAAGAAAAACCAATATTGCTGATCGCTCATTAGAGAAACTGATGTTCGACTATAAATTGCTTTCCGCCCTCGCGGCGGTGGTGGAACAGGCTGGCTTTGAACGGGGTGCCCAGGTGCTCGGGTTGTCGCAGTCGGCGATTTCCCAGCGCATCAAGTTGCTCGAAGCGCGTATCGGCCAGCCGGTCCTGATTCGGGCCACGCCGCCAACACCGACTGACATTGGCCGGCGCTTGCTCAACCATGTGCAGCAGGTGCGTCTGCTGGAGCGCGACCTGCAAAGCCAGGTGCCGGCCTTGGACGAGGAGGGCATGCCCGAGCGGCTGCGCATCGCCCTGAACGCCGATAGCCTGGCCACGTGGTGGGCTGAGGCGGTCAGCGGTTTTTGCGCGGAACAACACTTGTTGCTGGACTTGGTCGTCGAGGACCAGACCGTCGGCCTCAAACGCATGCGCGCCGGTGAAGTGGCTGCCTGTATCTGCGCCAGCGAACGCCCCGTAGCGGGTGCGCGCAGCTTGCTGTTGGGTGCCATGCGCTACCGGGCGTTAGCCAGCCCGGCCTTTATAGCCCGGCACTTTCCCGAGGGTGTGCGTGCAGATCAGCTCGCGCGCACGCCAGCATTGGTGTTCGGACCGGACGATTTCCTGCAACACCGTTACTTGGCGTCCCTCGGCGTGGATGGTGGTTTCGAACATCATCTGTGCCCATCGTCTGAAGGGTTTATCCGCTTGACTGAGGCTGGCCTCGGTTGGGGGCTGGTGCCGGAATTGCAGGTGCGTGACCAGTTGGCGAAAGGCGTGCTGGTGGAGTTATTGCCAGATAAGCCCATCGATGTGCCGCTGTACTGGCATCATTGGCGCAGTGGCGGGCAACTGTTGGGCTTGTTGACCGACCATCTGGCCCAGGCATGTGGGCAATGGTTGGTGCCGTTGGAGTGATGGCGGGCGTCAAGGCAACAGCGATGAAAAACGAAAGAACACGGGGTAATACATGAAAATTCTGGTCACCGGCGCAAGCGGCTTCATTGGCGGGCGCTTTGCGCGTTTTGCCCTGGAGCAAGGCCTGGACGTGCGGGTCAACGGGCGGCGCGCCGAAGGTGTGGAACACCTGGTCAGGCGCGGCGCCGAGTTTATCCAGGGTGACCTGAATGATGCCGACCTGGTGCGCAACTTGTGCCGCGATGTCGAAGCCGTAGTGCACTGTGCCGGCGCCGTCGGGCTATGGGGCAAGTATCAGGATTTCCATCAGGGCAATGTGCTGGTGACTGAAAACGTCGTTGAAGCCTGCCTAAAGCAGCAGGTGGGGCGCCTGGTGCACTTGTCCTCGCCGTCGATCTATTTCGACGGGCGCGACCATCTTGGCCTGACCGAAGAGCAAGTGCCCAAGCGCTTCAAGCACCCCTATGCCGCCACCAAATACCTGGCCGAGCAAAAGGTGTTCGGCGCCCAGGAATTCGGTCTCGAAGTTCTGGCTCTGCGCCCGCGCTTTGTCACCGGTGCCGGTGACATGAGCATCTTCCCGCGCCTGCTGAAAATGCAGCGCAAGAACCGGTTGGCAATCGTTGGCGACGGCCTGAACAAGGTCGACTTCACCAGCGTGCACAACCTTAACGAAGCGCTGCTCAGCAGCTTGCTTGCTCCAGGCTCGGCGCTGGGCAGGGCTTACAACATCAGCAACGGCGCGCCGGTCCCGGTGTGGGATGTGGTGAACTACGTAATGCGCCAAATGGAAATGCCCCAGGTGACGCGTTACCGGTCCTACGGTTTGTCCTACAGCGTCGCGGCGCTCAATGAAGCCTTTTGTGCGATGTGGCCGGGGCGTCCGGAGCCGGCGTTATCGCGTCTGGGCATGCAGGTCATGAACAAAGATTTCACCCTCGATATCAGTCGTGCCAGGCATTATCTGGATTACGAGCCCAAGGTCAGCCTGTGGACCGCCCTCGACGAGTTCTGCAGTTGGTGGAAAGCCCAGGATCCGGGGTTCAAGTAAGCTCACAACCGGCAACACTTCGGGAACCGAATTCGTGGTTCCGGGTCGATCAGTGCGGCGGGAACGCGGTTTATACTCCCGTCGCTCGGCTTTCCAGCCACCTCACCGATTCAGGGTTGATTCATGCGCAACGATGCTAAAGACGACTTCGACAATGTGCCCAGCCTGCGGGCCGACGTTGGGGATGACGATGATTTCGAGCCCTCGCCCGCCACGTCGGTGCGGTCGCGCAATACACCCGTGGTCAAGGTCAAGAGCGCCAGCACCGGCCCGCTGTGGGCCTTGATCGGTGCACTGCTGATCGCCTTTGCGGGCCTTGCCTGGTGGAGCTTCCAGCAGATCTCCCTGATGGGCCAGCAATTGGTTGCCACCCAGGAAAGCTTTGCGCGCATCAGCGAAGAAGCCGCGGGGCGCCTGCAGGACATTTCCGGCAAGGTCGTGGCCAGCGAGGCCAGCGTAAACAATGGCAGCGAAGCGCTGAAGCTGCAGATCAAGCAACTGGAGACCCAGTTGCTGGAGCAGGGTAAGCAACAAGTCGGCGTGGCCGGCCAGGCCACCGAACTGGATAAGCGCCTGGCGCAAATGACCGCCAGCACCACCGACCTGTCCAACGCCAACAGCAAGCTGCAAGGCCAGGTACAGGCCCTGACCGACGCTGTTGCCACCCTCAAGGCGGCGCAAGGGGATACTCAGGTCAAAGACCTGGCTGCTGACGTCGCTGCGTTGAAGAAACAGGGCAATCCGAGCGCCGCTATCGCCCGACTGGAGCAGGACCTGGTGGTGCTTAAAAGCGAGCAGGACAACAAGCCAGCCAATAGCGATGCGCCGACCAATAAAGAGTTCGACGTGTTCCGCATCCAGACCACACGCAATATCACCACCTTGCAGAGCCAGGTGCAGAACCTGCAGCAGCAACTCAATTCTCCGGCGCGGGCGACACCGCTCGGCCAGTGACCGACACCGGCCCCAATGTGGGAGCGGGCTTGCTCGCGAATACGGCCTGTCAGTCACCGATGAGTTGACGGATACACCGCATTCGCGAGCAAGCCCGCTCCCACATTTTGGTCTGCGGCAAAGAGTTGAATAATGCTTGCCTGCACTATTGTCACCGCTCAGTGACATTTCCCTTGCCCTTCGTTACTTGCCCCCACCCCACCCTTGTTTAGACTCCGGTCATCCCGCCAACAATAATAAGGGCCACCCATGACCACCCAACCACTGCCTGCCAGCAGTTGGCTGAACGCACCTGCCCATCACGCCTGGCTCGCCGCCGAAGGCCAGCGCCTGCTGGCATTCGCCAAGGCGTCCCGGCTGCCCGACGGCTTCGGCAACCTGGACGATAAAGGCCAACTACCGGCCAATGCCTACGCCGAAACCATGAACACCGCCCGCATGACCCACAGCTTCGCCATGGCCCACGCCATGGGGCTGCCCGGCTATGCCGAGCTAGTGGCGCACGGTGTCGCGGCGCTTAGCGGCCCATTAAAGGATGCTGAACACGGTGGCTGGTTCGCCACGCCCCATGCCCTCGATGGCAATCGTGGCAAGGCCGCTTACCTGCATGCGTTCGTGGCCTTGGCGGCCAGCTCTGCGGTGGTGGCGGGCGCCCCCGGTGCGCAAACGTTGTTGAACGACGCGATTCATATCATCGAGCAGTTCTTCTGGAGTGAGGAGGAGGGCGTGATGCTCGAGTCCTTCGCCCAGGATTGGAGCGGCGTCGAAGCCTATCGCGGCGCCAACAGCAACATGCACGCCACCGAAGCATTCCTGGCGCTGGCCGATGTGACCGGTGATAACCGCTGGCTGGACCGCGCCTTGCGCATCGTCGAGCGCGTCATCCACACCCACGCCGCCGCCAACCAGTTCATGGTGATCGAGCATTTCGACGCCCATTGGCAACCGGTGCTTGGTTACAACGAAGACAACCCCGCCGATGGTTTTCGACCCTACGGCATCACCCCAGGCCATGGTTTTGAATGGGCGCGGCTGGTGCTGCACCTGGAAGCCGCACGCCTGCGCGCCGGGCTGGTTACACCGGACTGGCTGCTGACTGACGCCGAGGGCCTGTTCGCCAGCGCCTGCGAATACGCCTGGGCGGTGGATGGCGCCCCTGGCATCGTCTACACCCTGGATTGGAACCAACGCCCCGTGGTGCGTGAACGCCTGCACTGGACCCACGCCGAAGCCAGCGCAGCCGCCCAGGCCCTGCTCAAGCGCACCGGCCAGTTGCATTACGAAACCTGGTACCGGCGCTTCTGGGAATTTTGCGAAACCCACTTTATCGACCGTGTCCACGGCAGCTGGCACCACGAACTCAGCCCGCACAACCAACCCAGCAGCAACATCTGGGGCGGCAAGCCGGACCTGTACCATGCCTGGCAAGCGGTTCTGCTGCCTGCGCTACCGTTAGCGCCAAGCATGGCCAGTGCATTGGGGGTCGGAGCTTATGTCACCAGCTGGTGACATTTGTACGTCCCTTTGTTACCTGCGCCCTAAACATCCCTGTTTAAACTCCGTGCAGCGCAAGCTCTAGACTTGCATGCATAACAACAAAAAAAGGTACTCAGATGAACGCGATTAATCGCCTCGCCGTCGCTATTTCCATTGCCTCGTTGTTTCCCCTCAGTGCATTTGCCGCCGACTCGAAAGGGACGGTTGAAGTTGTGCATTGGTGGACCTCTGGCGGTGAGAAAGCGGCTGTAGATGTCCTGAAGGCCCAAGTTGAAAAAGACGGCTTCACCTGGAAAGACGGTGCCGTTGCAGGCGGCGGCGGTGCCACTGCCATGACTGTGCTGAAAAGCCGTGCAGTCGCTGGCAACCCGCCTGGTGTCGCCCAGATCAAAGGCCCGGACATTCAGGAGTGGGCGTCCACTGGCTTGCTCGACACCGACGTGCTCAAAGACGTTGCCAAAGAAGAAAAATGGGACTCCCTGCTCGACAAGAAAGTCTCCGATACCGTGAAGTTCGACGGTGACTACGTCGCCGTGCCGGTCAACATCCACCGCGTGAACTGGCTGTGGATCAACCCGGAAGTCTTCAAGAAAGCCGGTATCACCAAGAACCCAACCACCCTTCAAGAATTCTACGCAGCCGGCGACAAGCTCAAAGCTGCGGGCTTCATTCCGCTCGCCCACGGTGGCCAGCCTTGGCAGGACAGCACCGTCTTCGAAGCGGTGGTTCTGTCGGTAATGGGTGCTGATGGCTACAAGAAAGCTCTGGTCGACCTGGACAACGCCGCGCTGACTGGCCCGGAAATGGTCAAGGCGCTGACTGAGTTGAAGAAAGTCGCGACCTACATGGACGTCGACGGCAAAGGCCAGGACTGGAACCTCGAAGCGGGCAAGGTCATCAACGGCAAGGCCGGCATGCAGATCATGGGTGACTGGGCCAAGTCCGAATGGACGGCTGCCAAGAAAGTCGCCGGCAAGGACTACGAGTGCGTAGCCTTCCCGGGCACCGACAAAGCGTTCACCTACAACATCGACTCCCTGGCGGTGTTCAAGCAGAAAGACAAAGGCACTGCGGCTGGCCAGCAGGACATTGCCAAAGTCGTGCTGGGTGAAAACTTCCAGAAAGTCTTCAGCATCAACAAAGGCTCGATCCCGGTTCGTAACGACATGCTCCACGAGATGGACAAGCTCGGCTTCGACGAGTGCGCCCAGACTGCGGCCAAGGACTTCCTGGCCGATGCCAAGACCGGCGGCCTGCAACCAAGCATGGCGCACAACATGGCCACGACCCTGGCCGTGCAAGGTGCGTTCTTTGATGTCGTGACCAACTACATCAACGACCCGAAAGCCGACCCGGCCGACACCGCCAAGAAACTCGGCGCTGCGATCAAGTCTGCCAAGTAACGGTTGACCTTGTGAGGGGGACCCCTAACCCCTCACAAGGCCTGTTTCTGTAGTCCTTTTTCCCTGTATTGGATTTCCCCATGAGTTCTGTTGCTGTGTTCAGCAAAGCCTCGCCGTTCGATGCACTGCAGCGCTGGCTACCCAAACTGGTGCTGGCGCCGAGCATGTTCATCGTGTTGGTGGGCTTCTACGGCTACATCCTGTGGACGTTTGTGCTGTCGTTCACCACGTCTACCTTCCTGCCCAGCTACAAGTGGGCGGGCCTTGCGCAATACGCGCGGTTGTTCGACAACGACCGCTGGTGGGTTGCCAGCAAGAACCTGGCGGTGTTTGGCGGAATGTTCATCGGCATCACCCTGGTCATCGGCGTGACGCTGGCGATTTTTCTCGACCAGAAAATCCGTCGCGAAGGCTTTATCCGCACCATTTACCTGTACCCGATGGCGCTCTCGATGATCGTTACCGGTACGGCCTGGAAATGGTTGCTCAACCCGGGCATGGGCCTGGACAAACTCCTGCGGGACTGGGGCTGGGAAGGCTTCCGTCTCGACTGGCTGATCGACCCCGACCGCGTGGTCTACTGCCTGGTGATCGCTGCCGTGTGGCAGGCCTCGGGCTTCATCATGGCGATGTTCCTCGCCGGCCTGCGTGGCGTTGACCAGTCGATCATCCGCGCCGCCCAGATCGACGGCGCGAGCCTGCCGCGCATCTACTGGAGCGTGGTGCTACCAAGCCTGCGCCCGGTGTTCTTCAGTGCGGTGATGATCCTGGCGCACATTGCGATCAAGAGCTTCGACCTGGTAGCGGCAATGACCGCCGGCGGCCCGGGCTACTCGTCCGACCTACCCGCGATGTTCATGTACTCGTTCACCTTCAGCCGTGGCCAGATGGGCATGGGCTCGGCCAGTGCAATCCTGATGCTCGGTGCGATCCTCGCGATCATCGTGCCTTACCTCTACTCCGAGCTGAGGACCAAGCGTAATGACTAGTCTCGCCTCCAAACCTTCCATCAGCCTGAGCCGCATCGCGATCTACGCGGTGCTGATCTTCGCTGTGCTGCTGTACCTGGTGCCGCTGGTGGTGATGTTGCTCACCAGCTTCAAGACCCCGGAAGACATCAGCACCGGCAACCTGCTGAGCTGGCCGACCGTGGTCACCGGCATCGGCTGGGTCAAGGCCTGGGCCACCGTGGATGGCTACTTCTGGAACTCGATCAAGATCACTGTGCCTGCCGTGCTGATCTCCACCGCCATCGGTGCATTGAACGGCTACGTGCTGTCGTTCTGGCGCTTCCGCGGTTCGCAGCTGTTCTTCGGCCTGCTGTTGTTCGGCTGCTTCCTGCCGTTCCAGACCGTACTGCTGCCGGCGTCGTTCACCCTCGGCAAAATGGGCCTGGCCAGCACCACCACCGGCCTGGTGTTTGTGCACGTGGTCTATGGGTTGGCCTTTACTACACTGTTTTTCCGTAACTACTACGTGAGCATTCCGGATGCGCTGATCAAGGCGGCACGCCTGGACGGTGCGGGTTTCTTCACCATCTTCCGTCAGATCATTCTGCCGATGTCCACACCGATCATCATGGTCTGCCTGATCTGGCAGTTCACCCAGATCTGGAACGACTTCCTGTTCGGCGTGGTGTTCTCCAGTGGCGACTCGCAGCCCATCACGGTGGCGCTGAACAACCTGGTCAACACCAGCACCGGGGCCAAGGAATATAACGTGGATATGGCAGCGGCGATGATCGCCGGGCTGCCGACCCTGCTGGTCTATGTGATCGCAGGCAAGTATTTCGTGCGCGGCCTCACGGCCGGCGCGGTCAAGGGGTAATCATGGCTACGCTTGAACTTCGCAATGTAAACAAGACCTATGGCGCCGGCCTGCCCGACACCTTGAAGAACATCGAACTGTCGATCAAAGAAGGCGAATTCCTGATCCTGGTCGGTCCTTCGGGGTGTGGCAAATCCACGCTGATGAACTGCATCGCCGGCCTTGAGACCATCACCGGCGGCGCGATCATGATCGGCGACCAGGACGTGAGCGGCATGAGCCCCAAGGATCGCGACATCGCCATGGTGTTCCAGTCCTACGCGCTGTACCCGACCATGAGCGTGCGCGAGAACATCGAATTCGGTCTCAAGATCCGCAAGATGCCCCAGGCTGATATCGACGCCGAAGTGGCGCGCGTGGCCAAGCTGCTGCAGATCGAGCACCTGCTCAATCGCAAGCCGGGCCAGCTCTCCGGTGGTCAGCAACAACGTGTGGCCATGGGCCGTGCGCTGGCGCGTCGGCCGAAGATCTACCTGTTCGACGAACCGCTGTCCAACCTCGACGCCAAGTTGCGCGTCGAGATGCGTACCGAAATGAAGCTGATGCACCAGCGCCTCAAGACCACCACGGTCTACGTGACCCACGACCAGATCGAAGCAATGACCCTGGGCGACAAGGTTGCGGTGATGAAGGACGGCATCATCCAGCAGTTCGGCACGCCCAAAGACATTTACAACAACCCGGCCAACCAGTTCGTGGCGAGCTTTATCGGTTCGCCGCCGATGAACTTCGTGCCCCTGCGCCTGCAGCGCAAGGACGGACGTCTGGTGGCACTGCTCGACAGTGGGCAAGCGCGTTGCGAGTTGGCGCTGAACGTGACGGATGCCGGCCTGGAAGACCGCGACGTGATCCTGGGCCTGCGCCCGGAGCAGATCATGTTGGCGGCGGGCGAGGGCGACAGTGCATCGAGCATTCGTGCCGAAGTGCAGGTCACCGAGCCGACCGGCCCGGACACCCTGGTGTTTGTGCAACTCAACGACACCAAGGTCTGCTGCCGCCTGGCACCCGACGTGGCACCGCAGGTGGGCGAGACGCTGACCCTGCAATTCGACCCCTCCAAGGTTTTGCTGTTCGACGCCAATACCGGCGAGCGTCTGGGCACTGCTTCTTCATTGCCTGCACAGGGGCATGCCGACAATGTGGCCCAATTCAAAGGCCGCTGAAGTAGATAAGTTGTTGTTTTAGATAAAAAAAGTAAACCGCGTTAGATAAAAACAGTTTAATAACAATAAAGACGAGGATGTAGGGATGAAAAAGCAACACAACAACACCCGGCTGATCTGCCAACTGTCAGCAGCAGCAGCCCTTGTACTGTCCGCCAATGCGATGGCGGACGATGCATTCAGCGCCGATTCCAAGTGGATGACCGGCGATTGGGGCGGCGAGCGTACCAAGCTGATCGAGCAAGGTATCGACATCAAGGCGGACTACGTCGGCGAAGTCGGTGGCAACCTGCACGGTGGCTACAACAACGACAAAACTGCCCGTTACGCTGACCAGTTCGGTCTGGGCGTAGCACTGGACCTGCAAAAGCTGTGGGGCTGGGATAACACCCAGGCCAAGATCCAACTGACCAACCGTAATGGCGCGAACATCTCCAATGACCGCATTGGCGACCCGCGTGCCGGCACCTTGAGCTCGTCTCAAGAAGTCGATGGCCGTGGCCACATGGTGCGTCTGACCCAGTTCTGGATCCAGCACCAGATGTTCGACAACAAGCTGGATGTGAAACTCGGTTACTTCGGTGAAGGCGAAGACTTCAACACCTTCCCGTGCGACTTCCAGAACCTGTCGTTCTGCGGTTCCCAAGTGGGTAACTACGTGAACACCTGGTACAACTGGCCTGTCAGCCAGGCGGCCATCCGCGTGAAGTACAACATCACGCCTGAGCTGTATGCGCAAATCGGTGCCTACAACCAGAACCCATCGCAGCTGGAGCACGGCAACGGCTTCAAGCTCAGCGGCAGCGGCACCAAGGGCACCGTGATTCCGGTGGAATTGGTCTGGTCGCCGAAGGTCAATGGCCTGCCGGGTGAATACCGTGTGGGTTACTACAAGAGCACCGCCGATGCTGCCGACGTACGTGAAGACGTTAACGGTGGTGACGCTGGCACCACCGGCGCGGCCTACCGTGTTCGCAGCAGCAAGACTGGCTACTGGGGTGTGCTGCAACAACAACTCACCACTCACAATGGCGACGCTTCCCGCGGCCTGAACATCGCAGCCAACGTGACCTTCCACGACAAGGACACCAACCTCGTCGACAACTACCAGTCGGTCATGCTGGTGTACAAAGGCCCGTTCGACGCGCGTACCAAGGATGACGTGGGTATCGGCATCGCCCGGATTCACGCCAACAGTGACGTGAAGAAAAACGCCGAGTTGATCAATGCCGCTGGCGGTTTCACCGATTACGACCAATCGGGTTTCGCACCCCTGCGCAACACCGAGTACAACGTCGAAATCAACTACGGTTTCCACGTCACCAACTGGCTGACCGTGCGTCCCAACCTGCAATACGTCGCCAACCCAGGCGGCGTGAAAGAAGTCGACAACGCGTTGGTAGCGGGCCTGAAAATTCAGTCTACGTTCTAACTCTGTTGCGATAAGCTCCTTCTCTCTGTGCGCATTTTGCGGGTAGCCATGGCTATCCGCTTTTTTTTGGGGAAGGGGAGCACATCTCCCTGTGGGAGCTGGCTCGCCTGCGATCCAGGAGCTCCCACAAAGACATTCAGGACTGTGGCAAATGCATGAGCAACCGCTGCAACGCTTTTTCAAATCCCTGCGCGAACGACCGGTGTTTGCGTGGGAGCGTTTTCAGATGCGTGATGTGTTGGTGATCGACCATCCACTGTGCCAGGCGGTGTTCAGTCGCCAGGGCGCGCAACTGCTGCACTTTCAGCCCACGGGGCAAAAACCCTGGTTGTGGTGCGCGGCCAAGTGGCCACAGGTCGGTGCCATTCGTGGTGGCGTGCCGGTGTGCTGGCCGTGGTATGGCCGTCATCCCAGCGAAAACGCCTGGCCGTCCCACGGTTGGGCGCGCCTGATCGACTGGAAACTGCTCGACAGCAGCACCGACGACGACGGCGTGCGCCTGCACTGGCAATTGCAGCTGTGCGACTGGCAGGTCGACCTGCACGCGCACCTGGGCGAAACCCTGGAACTGCGCCTGAGCACCGAGCATCAGGATGAACTGCCGTGCCAGCTGAGCCATGCGTTGCATGCTTATTGGCGTATTGGTCATGTTGATGAGATAGCGCTGTCTGGGCTCGACGGGGCGCAAGGTTATGACCAGCTCAGTCGCCAAACCTGTCAGCAGGAAGGTGAGCTGCGGGTGGACGGTGGCTGCCAGCGGGTGTTCCAGCATGACGGCGAACTGCAGCTCAAGGACCACGCCTGGCAACGCGAACTGTGCATCGACACCGGCGACAGCGCCGACACCGTGGTGTGGCATCCGGGCAGCCGGCCGCTGTTGGGGGTGAGCTTCAACGAGGCATCGGGGTTTGTGTGCGTGGAAGCGGCGATGGCCGGGGCGAGCCTGGCGCCGGGGGAGAGGGCGCATTTGAGTTTGCAGGCTCGGGCAGGGGTATAGCGGTGATGCGTCGGGCCTCTTCGCGAGCAAGCCCGCTCCCACATGCGACCGAGTTCCAGCATGAGAATGCAGTCGAATGTGGGAGCGGGCTTGCTCGCGAAAGGGCCCGTACTGCTGGCGTAGGTGCCTGCTAGTTAAACTCATCCCCCACCGGATACCGGCTGTCATTCAAGCTCTCTTTGATCTTGCGCAAATGCGGCTGGAAATCCACCCCGCGGCGCAAAGTCATGCCGGTCGCCAACACGTCCAGCACCGTCAGCTGGATGATCCGCGAGGTCATCGGCATATAGATGTCGGTGTCTTCCGGCAATGGAATGTTCAGGCTTACGGTACTGGCCTTGGCCAACGGCGAGTTCTCAGCCGTCACGCCCAGTACCGAGGCACCGTTGCTGCGGGCGATACGCGCCACTTCCACCAGCTCACGGGTACGTCCCGTGTAGGAAATGATCACAAACAACTCACCCGTGTGGGCCACCGAGGCGATCATGCGCTGCATCAGCACGTCGGCATGGGCGGTGACGGCCAGGTTAAAACGGAAGAACTTGTGCAGTGCGTCCATGGCCACCGGCGCTGAGGCGCCCAGGCCGAAGAAGTGGATCTGCCGCGCCTGGATCAGCAAGTCCACGGCCTTGCTGATCAGGGCCGGGTCCAGGGCCTGGCAGGCGCTGTCCAGGGAGGCAATGGCGCTCCCAAAGATCTTCTGGGTGTAGGCCTCGGGGTTATCATCGGCTTCCACGGCGCGGCTGACGTACGCCGCGCCACTGGCCAGGCTTTGCGCCAATTGCAATTTCAGTTCAGGGTAACCGCTGACGCCGAACGAACGGCAGAAACGGTTGACCGTCGGTTCACTGACCGAGGCGGCTTGGGCGAGGGCGGCGATTGAGAAGCGGGTCGCCTGCTGCGGGTTGAGCAGGATGACCTCGGCGACTTTTTTCTCGGCCTTGTTCAATTCTTCGAGGCGGTTCTGGATCTGTTCCAGAAGATTTCGCACGCGGTCCATTCAGTCTTTCCTTCGGGCGACGATGCAAATAGGGGGTGGCAACCAATCGACCAGTGGTCTTTTGCGGTGGCCTATCCTACTGAGGGTAGCTGAACACCACCACTCGGAATGCGTATTTCGGGAAAATGTTGTGGTTATTACTACATTTTTCCTTGAGTGATGCCTTGAAAAAAGGTATTTGTAGCTTAACTTGATAAAAGAACAAACATCATGCCTTCGATAACCGTAGAACCCTGCACCTTTGCCCTGTTTGGCGCCTTGGGTGATCTGGCGCTGCGCAAGTTATTTCCTGCCCTCTATCAACTCGATGGCGCCGGGCTTCTGCACGACGACACCCGTATCCTGGCCCTGGCCCGTGAGGCCGGTTCCGCGCAGGAGCACGTGGCCCATATCGAAAAAGAGTTGCGCAAGTACGTCGGCAAAGAGCTGGACGAAGCCATTGCCCAGCGCTTCCTGGCTCGTTTGACCTACGTACACGTCGATTTCAAAAATGCTGACGACTATGCCGCCCTGGCGGAAATTGCCGGTACTGCACCGACCCTGATCGCCTACTTTGCTACACCGGCTGCGGTGTATGGGGCGATTTGCGAGAACCTGGCCAAGGTTGGCCTGGCGGAAAACACCCGCGTCGTGCTGGAAAAACCCATCGGTTCGGACCTGGAATCCTCGCGCAAGGTCAACGACGCCGTGGCGCAGTTCTTCCCGGAGAACCGTACCTATCGCATCGACCACTACCTGGGCAAAGAGACCGTCCAGAACCTGATCGCCCTGCGTTTTGCCAACAGCCTGTTCGAAACCCAGTGGAACCAGCATTACATTTCCCACGTGGAAATCACCGTGGCCGAGCAGGTCGGGATCGAAGGCCGTTGGGGCTATTTCGACAAGGCCGGTCAGCTGCGGGACATGATCCAGAATCACCTGCTGCAACTGCTTTGCCTGATCGCCATGGACCCGCCGGCCGACCTGTCCGCCGACAGCATCCGCGACGAGAAGGTCAAGGTGCTCAAGGCCCTGGCGCCGATCAGCCCGGAAGGCTTGACTACCCAGGTGGTGCGCGGCCAGTACATCGCCGGCTACAGCGCGGGTAAAGCCGTGCCGGGTTACCTGGAAGAAGATAACTCCAACACCCAGAGCGACACCGAGACCTTCGTCGCCCTGCGTGCCGATATCCGCAACTGGCGTTGGGCCGGGGTGCCGTTCTACCTGCGTACCGGCAAGCGCATGCCGCAAAAGCTGTCGCAGATCGTCATCCACTTCAAGGAACCGTCCCACTACATCTTCGCTCCCGAGCAGCGCTTGCAGATCAGCAACAAACTGATCATCCGCCTGCAGCCGGACGAAGGTATTTCCTTGCGCGTGATGACCAAGGAGCAGGGCCTGGACAAGGGCATGCAACTGCGCAGCGGTCCGCTGCAACTGAATTTTTCCGACACCTATCGCAGCGCGCGGATCCCCGATGCGTACGAGCGGTTGTTGTTGGAAGTGATGCGCGGCAATCAGAACCTGTTTGTGCGTAAAGATGAAATCGAAGCCGCGTGGAAATGGTGTGACCAGTTGATCGCCGGGTGGAAAAAATCCGGTGATGCACCCAAGCCGTATGCGGCGGGTTCCTGGGGGCCGATGAGCTCCATTGCACTGATCACGCGGGATGGGAGGTCGTGGTATGGCGATATCTGATTTGAAACTGCCTCAGGGCGTAACACCCCATGAGTACCGCACGCCGGTGCTGCTGGCCGAAGGCTTGGCCAATGACGTGGCCGAGCAACTGCGCACAGCCATCAGCGCCCGTGGCGAAGCGACGTTGGTGGTGTCCGGTGGCCGCAGCCCCGTGGCATTTTTCCAGAACCTGGCCAAGCAAGGCCTGGACTGGTCCAAGGTGACCATTACCCTGGCCGACGAACGCTGGGTGCCGGTGGAGCACGCCGACAGCAATGCAGGCCTGTTGAAGCAGCACTTGCTGCAAGGCCCGGCAGCCAAGGCGAAGTTCCTCAGCCTGTATAGCGCCGCCGCCAACCTTGAAGAGGCGGCCGAGCAGGCTGATCGCTTGCTCGCGGAGTTGCCGACGATTGATGTGCTGGTACTGGGCATGGGCGATGACGGTCACACCGCATCGCTGTTCCCCAACAGCCCAAACCTGACCGAAGCCCTGCAGCCGCACGGTACCCGCCGTTGCTGGCCGATGCTGGCACCGACCGTGCCGCACCAGCGCCTGACCATGAGTCGCGCGCTGTTGGCCTCGGCGAACTACACCGTGCTGTCGATTTCCGGCAGTTCGAAATTGACCACCTTGAGCGCCGCGCTGGCCAGTGATGACGTCGCTGCCATGCCGATTCGCGCGTTTTTGCAACCTACATTAGAGATTTACTGGTGCCCATGAGCCAAGGATCAGCCGCTATGAACAGCCCCCAGCCGACCGTGTCCATGGCGGACAAAGTTGCCCTGATCGACAGCCTCTGCGCCAAGGCGCGGATCCTGCCGGTGATCACCATCGCCCGCGAACAGGACATCCTGCCGCTGGCCGATGCCCTGGCCGCGGGTGGTTTGACTGCATTGGAAGTGACCCTGCGTTCGCAGTTCGGCCTCAAGGCCATCCAGGTATTGCGCGAGCAACGCCCGGAACTGTGCACCGGTGCCGGTACCGTGCTGGACCGTCATATGCTCGAAGCAGCCGAAGTGGCCGGTTCGCAGTTTATCGTCACCCCGGGCATTACCCGCGACCTGCTGGAAGCCTCGGTACACAGCCCGATCCCGCTGCTGCCTGGCATCAGCAATGCCTCGGGCATCATGGAAGGCTACGGTCTGGGGTATCGCCGGTTCAAGTTGTTCCCGGCTGAAGTCAGCGGCGGCGTGGCGGCGATCAAGGCGCTGGGCGGCCCGTTTGGCGAAGTGAAATTCTGCCCAACCGGCGGCGTTGGCCCGGCGAACATCAAGAGCTACATGGCGTTGAAAAACGTAATGTGCGTGGGCGGTAGCTGGATGCTCGACCCGGAATGGGTCAAGAACGGCGACTGGGGCCGTATCCAGGAAGTCACCGCCGAGGCGCTGGCGCTGCTGGACTGATCTGATTTAACGAATCGTTGTTGCTGTGCTTAACGGCATTTTTGCGGCGCACTTGGTCGGTGTGCCGCTTTTTTTTGCCTGCAGAAAACCTTGAATTGCACGCCGATCAAATGTGGGAGCGGGCTTGCTCGCGAAAGCGGTGTATCAGTCACCAGATGAGTCAACTGAACCACCGCTTTCGCAAGCAAGCCAGCTCCCACATTTTTAATCTGCGTTCAGTTCGGTAATGGCGTTGACCAACACACCGATATCCGCCGCTGACGTCACCAACCCCGGCGTCACCCGAATACAGGTACCAAACGCTGCGCCGGTACGCGTGGTGGTGAACAGGTTGAAGTCCTTGAGCAGTCGATCTGCCATCACCTGCTGATCTCGTCCTGCAAACGTGAACGCCGTGATCCCGCAATACAGCCTTGGATCATCCGACGTCAGCACCTCAATCCCGGGCAACGAGCGCACCTGGCTTGCCCAAAGATTGCGCAGGTAATTCACCCGTGCCCCTTTGGCTGCCGAACCACCCAAGTCGCGGTGTTCTTCAAACACCAGTGGCAAGGTCATCAGCGCCGGGAAGTTCGGCGTGCTGTAGGACGTGCGGGCGCGCACGTCCGTAAGGGGATAGTGAAACTCGCCCATGTCCGGGTCGATATCGGCCAGGCGCTCAGGGGCGATATACAAAAAGCCCAGGGTCAGCGGTGCACCGATCCACTTGTGCAGGTTGAAGCCAGCAAACTGGATGCCCAGCTCGGCGAGGCTGAACTCGATCTGGCCCAGGGCGTGAGCGCCATCGAGGACCACATCGACATCATGCGCGCGCGCCGCTTTGGCAATCGCCTCGACCGGCATCACCAGGCCGGTGCGATGGGTGACGTGGGTCAACGCCATCAGCTTGAGGCGGGGGTATTGCTCAAATGCATCGCGATAGGTTTGCAGCAGGCTGTCGAAAGTGGCCGGGTGTGTGTGGGACAGTTCGATCACCTCCACCCCTCGCACGCCAGCCAACCAGCGCATGGCGCCTTTGACCGTGTCGTACTCCAGGTCGCTGATCAATACTTGGTCGCCCGGCTGCAGGCGGTTGTAGTTACGGATCAGCGACTGCAAGGCTTCGGTGGCGTTGCGGGTGAAGGCGACCGCCTCGGGGTCGACGTCGATCAGTTCGGCCAGTTGGCGACGGATCTCGACGTTTTCGCCTGTTTCGAAACGCTGACGCACATACAGCGAGTTGCTGCGGTTGATAAACGCCACGTACTCCAGGTACTGAGCGCGCACAGCACGGCTCATGCGCCCGAAGTAGCCGTTTTCCAGGTTGATCGGACCGGGCTCCAGCTCATAGCGCTGTGCGATGGCGTGCCAGTGGCGTTCGTTATCAGCATTCCTTGGCATGGCGAGGCTCTTAATGGCGAGGGGCAGGTTTACCGTGTTTTACACGCAGCGGTTCGAGCAGTTCAGACAGGCCGTTGTGGTCGATTTCCTGCATCAGTGCCAGCAGGCCGCCCAGTTCACCGTGGGGAAACCCTTCACGGGCGAACCAATTCAGGTAGGGGCCGGGCAGGTCGGCGATGATCCTTCCCTTGTACTTGCCGAAGGGCATTTCGCGGGTGATCAGCAGTTCGAGTTTTTCCGGGTTCATGGGCTTCAAGCGATTGAGTCGAGGCCTTGGAAAATACAGGCATTCTGCATGAAGGCCAAATGACAGATCATGCAAATAACGTACATACAGATGGTTCAATAATTATTAAGTTGCTGATAAATAAGGAAAATAATGTTTTCTAAAACTTGGCACGGGCGCTGCAATCATTAAGACAACCTTCTTAACCCGCACAAGGAATTAGAAAATGACTGACATCAATAAAGAATCGATCTCCGTACTCAACGACCTGATCGAGACCAGCAAAGACGGCCAGAAAGGTTTCGCCACCTGTGCTGAAGATATCAAGCATCCAGAGCTCAAGGCGTTGTTCGTCAAGCGCTCGGCCGACTGTGCAACCGCTGCTGCCGAGCTGCAAACCGCTGTACGTGCCTTGGGCGGCGATCCGGAAGAGTCCGGCAGCGTGGCCGGTGCCTTGCACCGTGGCTGGGTCGACGTGAAGTCGCTGGTCACCGGTAAAGACGAAGAAGCGGTGCTGAACGAAGCCGAGCGCGGTGAAGACCACGCCCTGAAGGCCTATAAGGAAGCGATCGAGAAGATCAACAAGCACAACCTGCTGGGTATCCGTGACCTGGTAGAGCGTCAGTTCCACGGTGCGCAACGCAATCACGATCAAGTGAAAGCCCTGCGTAACCAGGCTCGCGCTCAGTCGTAAGCCCGGTGCTGTAATTGCTGTAAAAAAATGTGGGAGGGGGCAACGAGCCCCCTCCCACATTTGTGCTGTGTAAAACTTTAGATCGAGATCAGCCGATGGTGATCGGCGGCAGCTCGGTCAAGGTAACTTCCTGCTGTTTACGCGGCGCCAGAATCTCCGCTTCACCGTCCACCACCAACTCATCGCGCTGGTTAAACACACGCGTGGCGATGCGCACACGAAACTTCGGCAGCTTCTCGAGGATTTCCAGGCGCACGGTCAGGGTGTCACCAATTTTCACTGGTTTCTGAAAGCTCATCTGCTGGCCGATGTAGATCGTGCCCGGCCCAGGCAGCTCGCACGCAACCGCTGCACTGATCAAGGCGCCGCTGAACATACCGTGGGCGATACGCTCCTTGAACATGGTGGCCTTGGCGTACTCGGCGTCCAGGTGCACCGGGTTGTGGTCACCGGACATCGCGGCGAACAGCTGGATATCGCGCTCTTCCACCAATTTGCTGTAGCTGGCGGTCTGGCCGACTTCGAGGGCTTCGTACGGGGTGTTGGTTACCTGGGTCATCTAAAGGTGCATCCTGTGGCTAATCGGTAATTTAATGGGCTGATTTTAAACAAATTATTCGCAGCGAGTCGGCCTGCGCAAAGTCAGGGCCTGATCGAGCCACGTCAGCACATCCGCGGTGACTTCATCGCGGTTGGTTTCATTGAACACTTCATGACGCGCCTGCGGGTAGATCTTCAATTGCAGGTGCTGGCAGCCGGCTTCGCGCAGGGCGTTGGCCAGGCTGGTGAGACGCTTGCCTTCACTCACCGGATCACATTCGCCGCCGGTCACCAGGATCGGCAAGCCCGGATCGATCTGGGCGAGATTGGACGCTTTGCTGATCTGCTGCAACCCGCCCAGCAAGTCGATCCACAGCTGGTTGGTGCAACGGAACCCGCACAGCGGGTCATTGATGTACTTATCGACTTCGGCCGGGTCACGGCTGAGCCAGTCGAACGCCGTGCGGTTGGGCTTGAACGCCTTGTTGAATGACCCGAACGACAGGAACTCGATCAACGCACTGCGCCCGCGTAGCCCCTGGCGTGCTCGCTCGATACGCGCGATCACCCGCGCGGCGCGGTAGAGCGCCACCGGTTGGAAATTCGAACCGCTGAGCACCACCCCACTCAGGCTGGCGCTGTGGTGCAGCAGGTAAGCTTGAGCGATATAGCTGCCCATGCTGTGGCCGAGCAAAATGATCGGCAGCCCCGGTTGTTGATGGGCGATGTGCTGGTTGAGGCTGGCCAGGTCGCCGACCACTTTGTTCCAGCCATCCTGCTCGGCATACAGGCCCAGCGTGCCTTCGTCGGCGGTGCGGCCATGGCCGCGCTGGTCCAGCGCATATAAGCCGTAGCCTGCGCCGCACAACGCTTCGGCCAGCCGCCCATAGCGGCCGCTGTGCTCGGCCATGCCATGGGACAGCATCACCAGGGCTTTGGCCGGGCCCTCTGGCATCCATTGATTGACGTACAGGCGGCTGCGGTCATTCGCGGTCAGCCAGAAGGTGCTGTGGTTCATGGCGATTCCTTTGCTCAGGGTCGTTGCAGTGTATAGCGCATCACAGGGAAAGCGCCTGATCAGCGCAAGGCCGTGTAGGAAGATTCACGCAGTTAATGACGCTCTTTCCTGTATTTGCCTGTTTGGCCATAGCTGCTAACGTCCCCAAAGCTCCGCTTTTTATAAAGTCCAAAAGCGGCCGGACACATTCAGGTAAGAGGACAAGAATAATGCAACCTGATTTCTGGAATGACAAACGCGCCGCGGGCGTTCCCAATGACATCGACCTCACGGCGTACAAGTCGGTGATCGAGGTCTTCGAGCGTTCCTGCAAGGCCTTTGCCGACCGTCCGGCGTTCAGCAACATGGGCATTACCCTGACCTACGCCGAGCTTGAGCGCCAAAGCGCGGCGTTTGCCGGCTACCTGCAACAGCACACCGACCTCAAGCCCGGCGATCGTATCGCCGTGCAGATGCCCAACGTGCTGCATTACCCGATTGCCGTGTTCGGCGCCCTGCGTGCCGGGTTGATCGTGGTCAACACCAACCCGTTGTACACCCCGCGTGAGATGCGCCACCAGTTCAAGGATGCCGGCGTGCGTGCGCTGGTCTATCTGAACCTGTTTGGCTCGCGGGTGCAGGAGGTGTGCACTGACACCGAGATTGACTACCTGATCGAAGCCAAAATGGGCGACTTCATGCCTGCCGCCAAGGGCTGGCTGATCAACACGGTGGTCGACAAGGTCAAGAAGATGGTCCCGTCCTACAGCCTGCCACGTGCCGTGTCGTTCAAGCGTGCACTGCGCATGGGCGCGGGCCTGGGAGTAACTCGCCATCCGGTGAGCCTGGACGATATCGCCGTGCTGCAATACACCGGCGGCACCACGGGCTTGGCCAAGGGCGCGATGCTGACCCACGGCAACCTGGTGGCGAACATGCAGCAGGTACGCGCCTGCATGTCCCAGACCGGCGAGGACGGCCACCCGCTGATCAAGGAAGGGCAGGAGGTGATGATTGCGCCGCTGCCGCTGTACCACATCTATGCATTCACCGCGAATTGCATGTGCATGATGGTGTCCGGCAACCACAACGTGCTGATCACCAACCCGCGGGACATTGGCGGCTTTATCAAGGAGCTGAAAAAGTGGCGGTTTACCGGGCTGTTGGGGCTTAACACGTTGTTTGTGGCGTTGATGGATCATCCGCAGTTCAAGACCCTGGATTTTTCTCACCTCAAGCTCACCAACTCCGGCGGCACTGCCTTGATCAAGGCCACCGCCGAACGCTGGCAGCAAATCACCGGCTGTGCGATTGGCGAAGGTTATGGCCTGACCGAAACCTCGCCAGTCGCCAGCACCAACCCCTACGGCAATAAATCGCGGCTGGGTACCGTGGGCATTCCGGTGCCGGGCACGGCGATGAAGGTGATCGACGACCACGGCGTCGAGCTGCCCTTGGGCGAGCGCGGAGAGTTGTGCATCAAGGGTCCGCAAGTCATGAAGGGCTACTGGCAACAACCGGCTGCTACTGCTGACACCCTTGATGCTGACGGCTGGCTCAAGACAGGCGACATTGCCGTGATCGACGAGGATGGGTTTGTGCGCATCGTCGACCGCAAGAAGGACCTGATCATTGTGTCGGGCTTCAACGTGTACCCCAACGAAATCGAGGACGTGGTGATGGCCCACCCGGCGGTGGCCAACTGCGCGGTGATCGGTGTACCGGATGAGCGTACGGGAGAGGCGGTGAAGCTGTTTGTAGTGGCGCGTGCCGAGGGCGTGAGCCTTGAGGAGTTGAAGGCGTACTGCAAGACCAACTTCACGGGGTACAAGGTGCCCAAGCATATTGTGCTGCGCGAATCGTTGCCGATGACGCCGGTGGGCAAGATCCTGCGCAGGGAGCTGCGCGACATCGCCTGACCTTGAATTGAAATGCAATAAAACTGTGGGAGCGGGCTTGCTCGCGAATGCGGTGTACCAGTCACCAGATATGTCGACTGATACTCCGCATTCGCGAGCAAGCCCGCTCCCACATTTGCTATTAGGTGTGCTGGATACCTTATTCCAGAGCCTTTTTAGAGGCCATTTCAGGCCAGTTTAAAGTGTGACCAAATATTGTAGGACAGTCGTGATTATGACTGTAGGGCCCGCTTTTGGCTCTAGGCGGCCTTTGGCAAAGCTGCTACTCTCGGCGCGCTTTGTGACATCTCGGCCTGCTTGAAAGCGCCAGACTCACCTAAAAAAACATACACCAATAATAATCGCATCAAATGCGATGATGAATTCGCGTCGCTGAGGAGTGGGCTTCCATGAACGAAGACTTTTGGAAGGATAAGTACCCCGCCGGGATTGCTTCAGAGATCAATCCAGACGAGTATCCGAATATTCAGGCGGTACTGAAACAGTCCTGCCAGCGCTTCGCCAACAAACCGGCTTTCAGCAACCTGGGCAAGACAATCACCTACGGTGAGTTGTACGAATTGTCCGGCGCATTCGCCGCGTACCTGCAACAGCATACCGACCTGAAGCCCGGCGACCGTATCGCCGTGCAACTGCCCAATGTCCTGCAATACCCGGTCGCCGTATTCGGCGCCATCCGTGCCGGCCTGATCGTGGTCAACACCAACCCGCTGTACACCGCGCGGGAAATGGAACACCAATTCAACGACTCCGGTGCCAAGGCCCTGGTCTGCCTGGCCAACATGGCCCACCTGGCGGAAAAGGTCGTACCCAAGACCACCGTCAAGCACGTGATCGTCACCGAAGTCGCCGACCTGTTGCCGCCGCTCAAGCGCCTGCTGATCAACAGCGTCATCAAGTACGTGAAGAAGATGGTTCCGGCCTTTCACTTGCCGAACGCGATCAAGTTCAACGACGTGCTGGCCAAGGGGCACGGTCAACCGGTCAGCGACGCCAGCCCGGCCAGCAGCGATGTTGCGGTGTTGCAATACACTGGCGGCACCACCGGCGTGGCCAAGGGCGCGATGCTTACCCACCGCAACCTCGTCGCCAACATGCTGCAGTGCAAGGCGCTGATGGGCTCCAACCTCAACGAGGGCTGCGAGATCCTGATCACGCCGCTGCCGCTGTACCACATCTATGCGTTCACCTTCCATTGCATGGCGATGATGCTGATCGGCAACCACAACATCCTGATCAGCAACCCGCGCGACCTGCCGGCGATGGTCAAGGAACTGTCCAAGTGGAAGTTCAGCGGCTTTGTCGGCCTGAACACGTTGTTCGTGGCGCTGTGCAACAACGAGGCGTTCCGCAAACTGGACTTCTCCGCGCTGAAGGTCACCCTGTCGGGCGGCATGGCCCTGCAACTGGCGGCCGCCGAACGTTGGAAAGCCGTGACCGGCTGTGGCATCTGCGAAGGCTACGGCATGACCGAAACCAGCCCGGTAGCCACGGTGAACCCGATCCAGAATATCCAGATCGGCACCATCGGCATTCCGGTCCCGTCCACTGTCTGCAAGGTCATTGCCGACGACGGCACCGAGCTGGCGCTGGGCGAAACCGGTGAGCTGTGCGTCAAGGGCCCGCAAGTGATGAAGGGCTACTGGCAGCGCCAGGACGCTACCGACGAAATGCTCGACAGCGAAGGCTGGCTCAAGACCGGCGACATCGCCATCATCCAGCCAGACGGCTACATGCGCATTGTCGACCGCAAGAAGGACATGATCCTGGTCTCGGGCTTCAACGTGTACCCGAACGAGCTGGAAGACGTGCTGGCAGGCCTGCCGGGCGTGCTGCAATGCGCGGCCATCGGTGTGCCGGACGAGAAATCCGGGGAACACATCAAGCTGTTTATCGTGGTCAAGCCAGGCGCCACCCTGACCAAAGACCAGGTGATGGAGCACATGCGCGCCAACGTCACTGGCTACAAGGTGCCTAAGGCCGTCGAATTCCGCGATGCGTTGCCGACCACCAACGTGGGCAAGATCCTGCGCCGTGAGTTGCGTGATGAAGAGCTGAAAAAGCTGGGCCTGAAAAAGTAACCCATAAAAAACCCCGCGAATGCGGGGTTTTTTAATGCTTGCTGATTAGCAGGGGTGAAATGCAATCCAAAGTGTGGGAGCGGGCTTGCTCGCGAATGCGGTGTTTCAGCGACTTATCCTGCGACTGACACTCTGCATTCGCGAGCAAGCCCGCTCCCACATGTTTAACCGCATTCTTACAGGGAGAACTGGGCGAAGCCCACACCCGCGCCTGCTGGGCGAACGTCTTTCAAGAACGAATCCTTATCCGCACTCAGCTCCAGGGTAATCTCCGGCTTGCGCTTGCCGGCATTGCGCACCACCAACCCTTCGATGTGCTCACGCAGGAATGCCGTTGGCACCTTCAAGTGCAGCAACTGGTCGGTCTCGGCGTTATGCATCAACAAGTGAATCCACTCGTACTGGCCCACGGCAATGCGGCCCACCGGCAGGTCGAACCACCAGATGTTGCGCTTGCGGTCCAGGTCGGTGAAGTGGCAGTTGTTGACGCCGAGTACGGCACCGCCCAGTTCGGTGTTTCTGCGGGCGATGGCCTGTGCTTTATTGAGTTTCATAACCTTCCTACGGGATCTGTTATTCAGCGTTATAGCCTGAATGTGCCGGGCATTCTCGTGGGTTGGCTGCAAAACATAAAGCCAAACCTGCGACCGGCGATGAAATGCGCAGCGAAAATAATTGAAACTCTGCCGAACCGCCCCGGGTCAATCTCTAGGTAATGACCAAAAACCCTTGATTGTTCTTCTGGAGAAATACCATGGGCAGCACAGCGGATAAGGCAAAAGGTTTGAAAGACGAGGCCGTCGGCAACATCAAGCAAGGCGTCGGCAAAGTCACCGGTAACGACAAACTGCGCGCTGAAGGCGTGGTGCAGGAAAAGAAAGGCCAGGTCGAAAAGGCCATCGGCGACACCAAGGACGCAGTGAAGAAAGCGACCAAGTAAGCGCGCTTTCAAGCAGTCCAGACGGCCATCCACGGATGGCCGTTTTTATGTCAGATACCGTGATTAAAGTTTCGAAATTGTTTCAAGGTCGCCAAATAGGCTACCTTGATGTAGAAAACGGCCCCTGAGTCGCCCACGAACTCAACCTTTTTGCGGCGAAAGGAGACGCTATGATTTTCCCGGTACTCGATGGTCTCAAGCTGCACAAAGTGCTGGTGCGCACCGTCAAGGAATTCGTCGATGACGAGATGCCCACCTACGCCTCGGCTCTGGCTTACCAGATGCTGTTTTCGCTGTTTCCCTTCCTGCTGTTCCTGATTGCCCTGATCGGTTTCCTGCACCTGCCGGACTTCTTCACGTGGCTGCGCATGCAGTCGGAATTGGTGTTGCCGCCCCAGGCCCTGGAGCAGGTCAACCCGGTGATCGACCAGTTGCAGCAATCCAAGGGGGGCCTGCTGTCGGTGGGTATCGTGATTGCGTTGTGGACAGCTTCGGCCGGTGTGCGCCTGATGATGAGCGCGATGAACGCGGCCTATGACGTGGTTGAAGGTCGGCCAATCTGGAAGCGCTTCCCGCTGTCGATTTTCTACACCATCGGCATTGCCGGCATGCTGCTGGCCGCTGCTGCGTTGATGGTGCTGGGTCCGCAAGTGATGGAATGGCTGGCCGGGCAGATCGGCATGCAGGAATTCGTGGTCACCTTGTGGACCATCCTGCGTTGGCCGTTGATTGTGATTTTGCTGATGTTCGCCGTGGCCCTCATGTACTACGTGATGCCCGACGTGAAGCAGAAATTTCGCTTTATCACCCCAGGCTCCGTGCTGGCGGTGGTGGTGTGGATCGTCGCGTCCCTGGGCTTTGGCTACTACGTCAAGACCTTCGCCGACTACAACGCCATGTATGGCAGTATCGGTGCGATCATCGTCTTGCTGCTGTACTTCTATATTTCTGCCGCCGTGCTGTTGCTGGGCGCGGAGATGAATGCCGTGATCGAACACATGTCGGCCGAAGGCAAGGACCCCGGTGAGAAGGATTTTGATGAACACACCGTCACGGATGAAAAACAACACGTCTCAGGCCTAGGCCGTGACCATTCCAAGCCCACTACCGACGAAGTCTGATCGATGATCCGTGAAATCCTGAAAATGGGCGACGAGCGCCTGCTGCGTATCGCCCCCCCGGTTCCGCCGGAAATGTTCGACAGCCCCGAGCTGTGGCAGTTGATCGATGACATGTTCCAGACCATGGAACACGTGGGTGGCGTAGGCCTGGCCGCACCGCAGATCGGCGTTGACTTGCAGTTGGTGATCTTCGGTTTTGAAGCCAGCGAACGCTACCCGGACGCGCCACCCGTGCCGCAGACCATCCTGATCAACCCACTGATCACGCCGCTGAGCCCGGTGTTGGAGGAAGGTTATGAAGGTTGCCTGTCGGTGCCAGGCCTGCGCGGTGCGGTGGACCGTTACCAGCAGATTCGTTATGAAGGGTTTGACCCGAAGGGTGAGCCGATCGTGCGAGTGGCCGACGGGTTCCATGCGCGGGTGGTGCAGCATGAGTGCGATCACCTGATTGGTAGGTTGTACCCGTCGCGGATTACGGATTTCAGCAAATTTGGCTTCATCGAAGTGATGTTCCCGGACATGGACCCCACAGCCGACGACTAGCTTTCAGACCCCATGAGGTCAAAATGTGGGAGCGGGCTTGCTCGCGAATGCGTTGTATCAGTCAATAAATCTGTCGACTGACACTGCGCATTCGCGAGCAAGCCCGCTCCCACATTTAGTCTGTGTTCGACTTGGGTTATTTGGCGGGCTTGATGAACCGCAACGTCATCCGATCCGACTCCCCAATCGCCACATACTTGGCTTTATCCTGCTCCCCCAACTTCAACGTTGGCGGCAAGGTCCACACACCTGCGGGATAATCCTTGGTGTCCTTCGGATTGGCGTTCACCTCGCTCTGCGCCGCCAGCTTGAACCCCGCATCGGTCGCCAACTTCACCACTTGGGCCGTGGTCAGGTAACCCGTGTCCTTGATCGCTTCAAGATCTGCTCCGTCCTTGGCCCGGTGATCTTCCACACCCAGTACGCCGCCCGGTTTGAGCACCTTGTAAAACGCACTGAAGGTGGCCGGCGCAGTGCCTGCTTCCACCCAGTTATGCACGTTGCGGAACGTCAGTACGGCATCCGCCGAAGCCGGCTTGCCGAACACCGGCGCCTTGGGATCGAACTCGACGACTTGGGCCTTCCGGTAACGCGTCGGGTCTGCGGCGAACTTGTTTTTCAGGTTCTCCTCGGACGTGCGCGCATAGGCACTGGTGCTGGCGGCCTGCACGGCGGCGATGTACTGCCCGTGATCCTTGAGCAGTGGTGACAGCACCTCGCTGTACCAGCCGCCGCCCGGGGTGATTTCGATCACCGTCTGCTTGGCGCCCAGGCCAAAGAACTCCAGGGTCTGCTTTGGGTGGCGATAACCGTCGCGGGCGCTGTTGGCCGGGTCGCGCCAGCTGCCGGCCAGTACGCTTTGGTACTGCTTGGCGCTGATCGGCGCGTCGGCGGCCTGGCTAAAGGTGGGGAGGAGGAGGGCAGTAAGGGATAGCGCTGCAAACGTCGTTTTCATGATTATCCGAAAAGTGGGCCACTGTGCCGCCGAGGCTAGCATGGGCCCTCTGTCGGCTGATCACACATTATCCGAGGTCGTCCTTACCAAACGTTCTAAGCCCATGGCGATCATGGGTTTGTTGCGCTTGTAACGCACCAGCCGCTCGCTCAAGGATTGGGGCAGCACTGTGTCCTGAGTGAACCCCATGCGTTGATACAACCCTTCCAGGTCTGGATGGCACAGCAACCAAACCGTGCCCTCCACTGAGGCCACCGCCTCAAGAATCAAGGTCGCCGCCAACCCCTGGCCGCGATACGCAGGGTCCACGAATACGCCCGTCAACCACTGCCCGCCCACCACCGGCGTCAGGCACAACCCGGCGACTATTTCGCCATCGCGCGCCACCCACAGTTGACCTCCCTTGAGCGCCTTCATCGATGAATTGTGGCTGCGGTAAAACTTGTTCAGCAGCGGCCACAGGGGCTCTGCCAGCAGATCGATGGTCAACTCGGGCATGGTGTTCAGGCAGCGTTATGAAGGGGAGGGGATTATAAGCGCCTTCTGCCGCGCAATAGGTGGTATACCCAGTGCTACATCCCCTGTTAGTGGAGTACGCATCATGGCCAAAGGTATGGATTCAAAGAAAGCCGCGAAGAAAAAACCGGCAAAGACCGCCGATGAAAAACGCGCCGACAAGAAAGCCAAGAAATCCGAGACCGGCTTGTTCGGCCATTAAGTTCCAAGCTTAGAACCAAACAATCTGCAAGATTTTCCCGCGCCAGTGCACAGAGCAGGAAACACCTGCTCTGAGCTGCCGATGGCCAACTACCTTGATCCTACCCAACGCCGGGAAATCGAAGCCCTGGCGCAACGCTTCACCGCAAAAACCGAATGGCCGACCTGGCTGTTATTGATTGGCGTGTATACCGGCTGGTTCGCCGTGATCCTCGGCAGCCATTGGCTGGGCCTGTGGTTGAGCACGCTGTTGCTGATCCCGCTGGTGACGCTGTGGTTGTCGGTGCAGCACGAACTGCTGCATGGTCATCCCACCCGGTCACTGCTGCTGAACAAACTGCTCGGCTACGCCCCGTTTGCCGTGTGGTATCCCTACACGCTGTACCGCGACAGCCATCTGCTGCACCACAACGACGAGGACCTGACCCTGCCGGGGATCGACCCGGAAAGCCGCTACCTCAACCAGCAGCAGTGGGACAGCAGTTCACTGTTCGAACGCGGCGTGCATTGGCTGACCAAGACCGTACTCGGCCGCTTCTTGCTGGCGGCACCGTTGGCGATTGGCCGCTTGGCTCGCCATCAATTGCAGCGCCTGCCAACGGTATGGCCGATGTGGCTGGCCCACGGCGCCGTTACCGTGCTGATGCTAAGCTTCATCGCCCACTACAGCGCGCTGTCGGTGTGGCACTACCTGTTGCTGGTCAGCGTGCCGGCTTTGTCCCTCGCGTCTATCCGTTCCTACTATGAACACCGCCCGCATCCGCAACCGGAGCAGCGCACCGTGCTCAACGAGGCGTCGTGGCCGTGGACTTGGCTGTACCTCAACAACAACCTGCACTTGGTGCATCACGACTTGCCGAAACTGCCGTGGTATTTGTTGCCCACGGTCTACCGCGCCCGCCGCGAGCAATGGGTGGAACGCAGCGGCGGCTTCCTGGTGCACGGCTACGGCCAACTGATCAGCCGCCACGGCCTCAAGGCCATCGACAGCCCCCGGCATCCTTTTGCGTGAGAGACGATCATGAGTGACCACTACGCCGAGCTGCTGATGTATGTGGCGCCCGAGCCCATTCAGCAGGCCAACCAGCAGTGGCTGGCGCGCATATTCGAACGCTTGGACCTTGACCGTCGCAACGCTGACCACCTCGACTTGCACGGTCTTTGGCTCGCCCCGGAACTGCTGGTCACCCAAACCTGCGGCTACCCGTTGATGACCCAACTGCGCGGCCAGGTCCGCGTCATTGGCCGCCCCCGTTATGAGTTGCCCCATAGCAGCCATGGCGAGCATTGCAGCCTGCTGCTGACCCGCGACGACAACCCGCGCACCACCCTGGCGGCGTTCTACAACAGTCGTGGCGTGATCAACGGCCACGACTCCAACAGCGGCATGAACCTGTTGCGCGAACGCCTTGCCCCGCTGCAGCGCGACGGACGCTTCTTTAGCAGCGTCGGCATTAGCGGCGCACACCGTGAGAGCCTGCGCTGGCTGCGGGAAAACCGTGCCGACCTCGCCGCCATCGACAGCGTGACCTACGACTATCTGGCGCGTTTTGCCCCGGAAGAAGTGGCAGCGCTGCGCATCGTCATGCGCAGCGCGCCGAGCCCGACCTTGCCGTATATCGGTCCGCTGGGCCTGAGCGACGAACAGATCACGCAGATTCGTCAGGCGATGAACCAGGCGCTACGCGACTTGCCGCAGGTGGTGGAAACACTCGGTGTACAGGAAGTGCTACCGGCCAGTGAGGACGACTACCAAGTGCTGCTGGACTACCAACAGCATGCCGCCAGCATCGGCTATCCGATCCTTAAATAAAGCTATATAAAAATACCTTTTAAATATTATTAAAGAATAAGCAGCCTTGCTAGGATCGCCCCACCGGAACACCGGACATAACGCGCAACCTACTCAGATGGAGCCACTATGTCCGGCGCCGACACTTCTCACAGCGATTACGTGGGCGGATTATTCCGCAGTCATTACGACTGGCTGTGCAGCCGTTTGCACCGCCATCTGGATTCCCGTGCCCATGCCGAAGACATCGCCGCCGACACCTTCGTGCAGCTCCTGACGTCGCCGGGCCTGAGTGCGTCTGGAGAGCAGGCCATCCGCCAGCCCCGAGCCTTGCTCACCACCATCGCCCAGCGCTTGATGTATCAGCTGTGGCGTCGCCGTGACCTGGAGCGCGCCTACCTCGATGCCTTGGATACCGACGAGACCTGCACCGCGCCGTCTCCCGAAGAGTTGGCGCAAATGCTCGAAGCCCTGCAAGCCATCGACCAGTTGCTGGACGGCTTGCCAGCCAAGGTCAAGGCAACGTTCCTGTTGTCCCAGCTCAATGGCCTGACCTACCCGGAAATCGCCGCCGAACTGGGCATCTCCCAGCGTTCGGTCAGTGACTACATGACCCGCGCCTTCAACCGTTGCCTGCGGCTGTGCCTGGAATGAGCGAAGAGCTGATCGACAGCGCCACCCGCTGGTATGTGCTGCTGCGTTCCGGCCAGGCCACGGCGGGTGACTGGCAACGCTACGAACAATGGCGCGCCGCCGACCCGCGCCACGATGCGCTGTGCCGACAGTTGGAAACCCGCCTCGGCGTGTTCCAGGTTCCCCAGGCCCAAGGGGTGAGCGGCAAGGTGTTGCAGCAGGCGCTGGAGGCGCCGTCCAGCCGTCGCCATGTGTTGCAAGTCGCATTGGCCGGTGCCGGCGTGGCGGTGGGCGCTGCGTTCCTGGCCAAGCCCATGGGGCTGACCGAACTCACGGCCGATATCCGCACCGGCACCGGCGAGCGCCGCACGGTGACGCTGGACGATGGCAGCGAGTTATTGCTTAACGCCCAGAGCGCGGCGGATATCCAGTTCAGCCCGCAACGGCGCCTGGTGCGCCTGCGCGAAGGCGAGTTGCTGGCCAAGGTCGCCAGCGACCGCCGCCAGCCCTTTTTGATCCAGACCGACCAAGCTCGCTTATGTGCCTACGGCAACCGCTTCCTGGTGCGCGAACGGGAAGGGCAGGGGCAGGTAGTCGCGCTCAACGGCGCGGTGGAAATCGACAACAGGCACGGTGAACGCCTGCAACTCGCCGCCGGCCATGAAGTGCATTACGACCGCAACGGTTTTGGCCCGATAGAAACCAGCTCTTCGGGCGCCACCGCTTGGGTCGATGGTTTCCTGCAAGTGCGCGACCGTCCATTGGCCGAAGTCATCGAGGCACTGCGGCCCTATCACAACGGCGTGCTGCGCCTGGACCCGGCGGTGGCCGAGTTGCGTGTCAGCGGCCTGTACCGGCTGGACAACCCCCAGCAGATCCTCGACACCCTGGCGCGCACGTTGCCGATCCACATCACTCGGCGTACGGGGTTGTGGGTGACGGTCAGTGCGACCTGACCTGCGCGTCGACTCGGACCAATGTGGGAGCGGGCTTGCTCGCGAAAGCGGCGTGTCAGCTTGCACATTCATCACTGCCCCAACGCCTTCGCGAGCAAGCCCGCTCCCACAGGGATTGGGTTATCAGTTCAAGGTCGGGGCCCGGTTCTAAGGACATAACCAAACGATCTGCAAGTTTCCTCCGCGTCATCCCACATCACTCCCGTAAGCGCTGCGGGGAGCAGTGCAACCGAGTTTCCTTGGGGGGAGCCACAGTGAGTCAGTTCAACCGTGTGTCGCGTCGAACCTTTGCCCTGGTGCCGTTGGCCAGCCTGTTGTTGTCGTTTGCCGCCAGTGCCAGCGATGCGCGTCAGGTCTATCACATCGCGCCGGGTCCGCTGGATGAAGTGTTGCTGAACATCAGCCGTCAAAGCGGCCAGGTGATCTCCTTCACCCCGCAACTAGGTAACTATTCCTCGGCCAGCGTGGACGGTTCGCTGTCAGCGCAACAGGCAGTGGATGCCGCACTCAAGGGCACCGGCCTGCAAGTGCAGGTCAGCCCGGATGGCGCGTTTATCATCAAGGAAGGCGGGCCCAAAAGCTCGACCAGCAACGTCAAGGCGCAAACCAGCGCCGCCCAGGTGCCGACCCTGGACCGCGTGGTCGCCATCGGCACCCGGCGCAGTGACGCAACGGCCCTCACCAGCGCCGCGCCGGTGGACGTGATCAACGCCGAAGAACTCAAGCAGACCGGCGCCACCAGCCTCAACCAGGCGCTGTTCCAATTGCTGCCGTCGTTCAACTTTCCGCAGAACAACAGCGCCACCCGTGGACAGGATCCCAAAGGCGCGTCGCTGCGTGGCCTGTCGCCCGACCAGACGCTGGTGCTGATCAACGGCAAGCGTCGGCACACCTCGGCGGTGGTGAACATTTCCGGTGGCGTGCCGTTCATTGGCGCCCAGCCGGTCGACCTGGACATGATCCCCATCAGCGCCATCGACCACGTCGAAGTGCTGCGTGACGGTGCCTCTGCGCAGTACGGCTCCGACGCGGTGGCCGGGGTGGTCAACATCGTGCTCAAGGAGCGCGACAGTGGTGGTGGCATCAACACCCAGTTGGGCAAATACGCCCAGGGCGATGGCTTCAGCAAAACCACCGATGGCTGGTACGGCATAGGCCTGCCGGGCGATGGTTTCCTGACCCTGAGCTTCAACACCTTGAACAACAAGCCGGACGATATCGGCGACAAATACGTGGCCGATGGCCGTGTGCAAGACCCGCGCTGGGGCGGTGCCGGGCGCGACAAATACAACTTGGCGGCCAACGCCGAAATCGGCCTGAACGATCAGTGGCGCGTCTACAGTTTCGCCACGTTCGGCCAGGACACCTCGGTCAACAACACGCCGCCGCTGCTGGCCAGCAGCCCGAACAACGTCACGTCGATCTACCCCAACGGCACCATTCCCAAGTACCGCTATCGCTATGAAGACGGCGCCATCACGGTGGGCACGCGCTATGAAGACGACAGCATCGGCCGCTTCGACCTGAGCGCCACGTACGGTCGGGACGAGCACGATGAGCTGGCCTTCAACACCGTCAACCCCAGCTACGGCGCCAACAGCCCGACCAAATTCAACGTCGCCACGCTGGTCAACGACCAGACCAACATCACCCTCGACTACGCCAAGGACCTCGACGTGAACTGGTCCAGCCACCCGCTGACTGTCTCGGCCGGTGTGGCCTATCGTCACGAGCAGTACCGCTTGGAAGCCGGTGACTACGACTCTTACTCCTACGGCGGCATCGACAACGTGCAAGTGGGTGCAGTGCAGGCGTCCGGCCTGACTCCGGACGATGCGGGCACGTTCAAACGTGATGTCGGCGGCGTGTATTTCGGTTTGGAAAACCAGGTTACCGATAAGCTGCAAGTCGGCATTGCCGGGCGCACCGAGCATTACTCGGACTTCGGTTCGGCCACCACCGGCAAGCTCTCGGCGCGTTATGACTTCACGCCGCAAGTGGCGCTGCGCGGCACCATCAACAACGCCTACCACGCACCGAGCCTGGGGCAGATCGGTACGTCGTGGACCACCACCACCAACCTCGATGTAAACGGCAACCCGGTGCTGACTCGCATGTTGCCGGCTGACAATCCGGCGGCACGTGCCCTCGGCGCGCAACCGCTCAAGCCAGAGAAGTCCACCAACTACTCCCTCGGCCTGGTATTGCGCCCTGCCGAAAACGCGTCGCTGACCATTGACGCCTACCAGATCTCGATTCGCGACCGGCTGGTGTTCAGCGGCGGTATTTCCGGGCCCTTGGCCGAGCAGATCCTGACTAATGCCGGCTACGGCCAGTATTCCTGGGCGCAGTTCATGACCAATGCCGCCGACACCCGCACCCGTGGCGTCGATATCGTCGGCAAGTACAACCTGGACCTCGCACAGTTCGGCAACCTGAACCTGTCGGCGGGCTACACCAAGGCGCGTACCACCATCGAGAAAATCCACGAAAACCCCAACGGCTTCGAAGTGCTGACCCGCGAAGCCCGTGGTTTTATCGAGCATGGCTATCCCGAGGACAAGTTGGTGTTTGGCGCGGTGCACAAACTCAACCAATGGACCATCGCCCTCAACGAAACCCGCTACGGCAAATACCGTAAATATGCCTCCGACGCCGCCAACGCCCAATACGACCAGACCTTCAGTGCGCAATGGACCACCGACCTCGACGTGAACTACGCGTTCACCCATCAACTGCGTGTCTCGGTGGGCGTGAACAACCTGTTCGACAGCAAGCCCGACGACTTCAACACCCGCCTGCGCCAGACCCCGGGCCAGCAGTACAGCTACCTGTCGCCGACCGCGCCGGAAGGGGCGTTCTACTACACGCGACTCAGCTATGACTTCTAAGAGCAACCCGCTCCAACACTGGAGCCGCATGGTTTCGGATATTGATTCAACACGAGGTTCTGCATGAAAAAGCTTAAAAACCTGCTGGGTGGTTCGCTGCTGGCACTCGCTGTATTGGCTCAGCCGACACACGCCGCTGAACCCATCCACTTCGGCGACATCACCTGGGAAAGCGGCAGCTTCATCACCGAAGTGCTGCGCCTGATCGTCGAGAAAGGCTACGGCCTGCCCACCGACACCTTGCCCGGCAGCACCGTGAGCCTGGAGGCCGCCCTGGCCAAGAACGATATCCAAGTGATCGGCGAAGAGTGGGCAGGGCGCAGTCCTGCGTGGGTCAAGGCTGAGAGCGAAGGCAAGGTTTTCGGCCTGGGCGACACCGTTAAAGGCGCGACCGAAGGCTGGTGGGTACCTGAGTTTGTGATCAAGGGCGACGCCGCGCGCGGTATCAAGCCGCTGGCGCCGGACCTCAAGTCAGTGGCCGACCTGCCGCGCTACAAGGACGTGTTCCGCGACCCCGAAGACCCAACCCGTGGCCGCTTCCTCAACAGCCCCACCGGTTGGACGTCGGAGATCGTCAACAGCCAGAAGATCAAGGCCTATGGCTTGACCGACAGCTTCGTCAACTTCCGCACCGGCTCCGGTGCGGCGCTGGATGCCGAAGTGGCGTCGTCGATCCGTCGTGGCAAACCGGTGCTGTTCTACTACTGGTCGCCCACGCCGCTGCTGGGGCGCTTCAAACTGGTCAAGCTGGAAGAACCGCCGTTCAACGCCGAAGCCTGGAAGACCCTCTCCGACGCGAAAAACCCCAATCCCATCGGCACCCGCTCGATGCCCGCGAAGTTGGCGATTGGCGTATCGGCGCCGTTCAAGGCGCAATACCCGCAACTGGTGAGCGTGTTTGAAAAGGTCGACCTGCCGATTGATCTGCTTAACGGCCTCCTGGCTGACATGAGCGAGAAGCGCACGCAGCCACGCCAAGTGGCGTTGGCGTTCCTCAAGGAGCAGCCGCAGGTGTGGCAGCAGTGGGTACCGGCGCAGGTGGCGGCGAAGGTCAACGCCGCCCTTTAAACCACCGAAGATCAACTGTGGGGGCGGGCTTGTGTGGGAGCGGGCTTGCTCGCGAAAGCGGTGTATCAGTCACAGGTGTGTCGGATGACACGTCGCCTTCGCGAGCAAGCCCGCTCCCACATTTTGGAGCGTATTTCAGGTCATGCAGCTTCGGCGGCCAGGGCAGCAACGACTGCCGGACGCTGATTGACCCGTTGTTGAAAATTATCCAACGCCGGCCATTCGCGCAGGTCAATATCGTGGAAAGCCGCCCAACGCAGCACCACGAACAAATACGCATCTGCCACCGAATACTGCGAGCCCAGCAAATAGTCCTGGCGCTCAAGCGTCTGCACCAGCACCGCAAATCGCTTGAACAACGTGGCCTGGAACGTCGCCCGCACCTCGCCCTGAATCGCGTCGTTGAAAAACACTGCCAAGCCGCCATGAATCTCGGTGGCAATGAAGTTCAGCCATTCCTGCAACCGCACGCGCTCCCAACTGCCGTTGGCCGGGGCCAGTTCGGCTGCGGGTTTCAGGTCGGCGAGGTACTGCAGGATCGCGCTGGCTTCGGTCAGCACCTGGCCGTTGTCCAATTGCAGTGCCGCCACGTATCCCTTGGGGTTGATGTGCAGGAAATTCTCACCGTTGGCGGTGGTCTTGGCTTTGTTATCCACCAACACCAAGTCGAACGGCAACGCCAATTCGCGCAGCACGATATGGGGCGCGAGTGAGCAAGCGTTGGGGAAGTAATACAGTTTCATCGAGGGCAGCTCCTTAGGGTTTGCGCCAGTCTCGCGGGCATGGCACCGTGCGTAAAATTAAACCTTCAGACCCCTGCCATAAGGACTGCTACTGCCATGATGAACCTGATGCACTGGCGCTTGCTGGTCGCCGTGGCCGATCACGGCAGCATCACCGCCGCCGCCGAGCGCGTGGGCATGACCCAGTCCGCCGCCAGCCAAGCGATGGCCGGTATGGAGGCAACCTTGGGTGCGCAACTGTTTACCCGTGAGCCGCGCAAGACCTTGCCCACGGCCTTGGGGTTGAGTGTGATCGAGCAGGCGCGGGTGATGTTGGGCGCATTGCAGGCCATTCGCAGCACTGTGGATGCCGCCAAGCCCACACTGCGTGGGACGATCCGCATCGCCAGTTTCCCCATGGTGCTGGCGACCTTTCTGACGCCGCTGTTGCAGCGTTTTGGGCAGCTTTATCCTGGCATCGAAGTCACCACCCTGGATGTCACCGATAACGAAGTGCACACGCTGCTCGACGCCGACCTGATCGACCTCGGCGTGGTGCTCAACCCCAAGCCCGAGCGCAACGCCACCGTGCTGGGCCGCGATTTCTGGATGGCAGTGCTGCCGACCCATCACGCCCTGGCGCTACGCCCGGCGGATGCCACGGTGTCTTTGGAAGAGCTGCTCGACCAACCCTTCGTGCTCGCCACCGGTGGTTGCACCGCCAACGCCCGCAGCCTGGGCGCCGCAGCGGGGCTGACATTACGCGATATCCGCGTGGAAGTGCGCGAATGGAGCAGCGCCTTCAGCCTGGTGCGAGAAGGTGTCGGTGTGACGCTGGTGCCGGAAATGGCCTTGCCAGCGCAACGCAACGGCTTGCGCGTGATGCCGTTGACGGTGCCGCTGCACCGCGAATTCGCCTTGGTCAGTTCTCCAGCCCGCCCGCCATCGGCCGCCACCTGCGCATTGTTAAAAATGCTGGCTGACTAGTGGCCTTGCATAGCGCCAAGCCCTGTCTATGCTCACCCAGAACCGTGATGACGCTTGCCATATAAAAGCGATTCGGATGGTTTTTTCCCCATGAAGGTTTGCCAGCACTATCCAACTGAAGAATGGAATGCGCCTTCCAGGCGCCGGGAATCAAGGGTGATCTGACCATGTTCAACCGCCATCACAAATCCGACCTGCTTGAAATCGAACGTTTCGCCTGCGCCCTTACCGAAGCCAACGCCAAGCTCGCCGCCATCAGCCGTTCCATGGCGATGATCGAGTTTGACCGCAATGGCGTGATCCTCGACGCCAACGACAACTTTTGCAAAACCATGGGCTACAGCGCCGAGGAGATTCGCGGCAAGCATCATCGTCTCTTCTGCGAGGAGGCCTATACCCACACCGAGGCCTACGCCAAGCTCTGGCGTGATTTGGCGCGGGGCGAGGCCATCAGTGGCACGTTCATGCGTTTGAACAAACGCGGCCAGGAAGTGTGGCTGGAAGCCAGCTACATGCCGGTGCTGGACAGCGACAAACAGGTGCAAAGCGTGATCAAGGTGGCGTCGGACATTTCCGCGCGGGTTCACCATGAACACGAAAACCAGAGCCTGATCGACGCCATCGGCCGTTCCATGGCGGTGATCGAGTTCACCCCACAGGGCCAGATCCTCAACGCCAACGACAACTTTTTGCGCACCGTGCAGTACTCGCGCGAGGAAATCATCGGCCAGCACCACAGCATGTTCTGCCATCGTAGCGAAGTGGAATCACCGGCCTACAAGGCGTTTTGGGCGTCGCTCAACCGTGGCGAATACCACTCGCACCGCTTCGAGCGCAAAAACAAATACGGCAAGACACTGTTCCTGGAGGCGTCCTATAACCCGATCTTCGACACCAATGGGCGCTTGTACAAAGTAGTGAAGTTCGCCAGCGACATCACGGATCAAGTCACCACCCTGCGCACCGCCGCCGATTCGGCCCACGCCACCTCAGTACAAAACGACGCCTGCGCCCGCAAGGGCTCGGAGGTGGTGCAGCAAACCGTACAAATCATCGAAGAAATTTCCCACGACCTGAACCAGGCGGCGCAAAGCATCGATGCGGTGAGCAAGCAGTCCGACATTATCGGCGCCATCGTGCAGACCATCCGCAGCATTGCCGAGCAGACCAATATGCTCGCGCTCAATGCGGCCATTGAAGCGGCACGGGCCGGTGAGCATGGGCGTGGGTTTGCGGTGGTGGCCGATGAGGTGCGCAGCCTCGCGGCACGAACCAGCCAGGCGACGGTGGAGATTGTGGATGTGGTGCGCAAGAACCACGACCTGTCGCTGAGCGCGGTGTCGAGCATGCAGTCGAGCTTGAGCCGCACAGGGCTTGGGGTGGAGCTGGCGAATGAGGCGGGGCAGGTGATCCTGGAGATTCAGGAGGGGTCACGGCATGTGGTGGATGCGATCAGCCAGTTCAACTCCACCTTGCAGTTGCAATAATGTAGTGAGCGGGCTTGTCCCGCGCTGGGCGGCTTCGCCCCCCCAGCGCGGGACAAGCCCGCTCACTACAAGCCAAGCTTAGATTGCGGCCAGGGTTTCTTTCACGGTTTGCGCCGGGTCAGTGGCTTTCGCCGCTACCTGCTGCTCTTGCTGCTGTTTCACACGGTCCGCCACTTGCTTGGCAATCGCGTCCTGTTTTTCCTGGGACATGTTCTGCACATCCGCCTCGGTCAAGCCCTGTTCCTTGAGCAATTGCTCACGGATGCGCTCGGCCGGGGATTTGCTCATGTAGTCGGTGAAGTCAGCACGGGCGGTGCTGGTGCTGGAACCGGCTGCCGGCACATCCGTCGTTGCCGTGGTGGCTGCGGTGGTGGCTTGCAGCTGCACACGGGTCTTGGCGAAGGCTTCATCGATACGATCGTTGGCCTTGTCCAGCTCCTTCTGCGCAGCCGGCACGGTCACGCTTTGCTGCGCTGCTTGCACGGCACCGCTGTAGAGCGCGCTGGCGGCGGCGTTGGCCGGGTCCATGTCGGCGCGCTTGAGCTGTTGGATCGTCGACACGGCTTGGGTGTTGTTGTTAACCAGCATGATCGGTCACCTGTGGAAATATTCGTGTGCCACCGGTGGAGCAAATAGCGTGCCGCAGGTGAAGTGCCCGGTTTTATTGGGGCGGGACTGGCCGTTGCGGCAAGGGTTGTCCTACCGGCGGCCAACCGTTGCCGTCAATGGGCGATATTTTCCAACGCCAGGTTGCGCGTACGCGGCCCGAACCAACTGATGGTGATCATCACGATCAACATGCTGCTGGCAATAAACGCCAGCACGCCCGGTGTGCCCAGGTGTTCCAGGATAAAACCGATCAACAGGCTGCTGAACACCGTGGACAAGCGGCTGAACGAATAGCAGAACCCCACCGCCCGCGCGCGGATGTTGGTGGGGAACAACTCGCTTTGATACGAGTGGTAACTGAAGCTCAGCCAGGCATTGCAGAAGGTGATCATCACTCCGCAGATCAGCAGGCCCACTGCTGTGGTTTGCAGGGCAAACAGGCTGCCGAAGATCATCGCGCCCAGCGCCGAGCCGACGATTTGCCATTTGTTTTCAAAGCGGTTGGCCACCTTCACGAACAGCAGCGGCCCCAGTGGGTAGGCAAGGGTGATGATGAAGGCGTAGAGCAGGCTGTGGGTCACGCTGACGCCCTGGCCCGACAGCAGCGCCGGCAGCCAATTGCCGAAGCCGAAGAAGCCGATGGCCTGGAACACATGGAACACGATCAACATCAACGCGCGACGGCGGTACGGCGGTTGCCAGATATCGGCAAAGCGGCCGCTGCCTTGCACGCTGACGGCCTCCGGTTCCGGCTCATCCAGCGGCTTGCCATGGTCCTTCTGGCAGCGCGCCTCCAGGGTGTCCATGATTGCACCGGCTTCCTCGAATCGACCTTTTTGCGCGAGCCAGCGCGGTGACTCCGGCAGGCGTTTGCGCAGTTGCCAGATAAACAGCGCAAACACCGCACTCGACAACACCACCCAACGCCAGCCGGACACGCCGAACGGTGCCTGGGGCACCAGCCACCACGACATCAACGCCACCGCCGGCACCGACAGAAACTGGATAAAAAACGCAAAGGCAAACGCCGAGCTGCGCATGCGCTTGGGCACCAGTTCCGAGAGGTAGGCGTCGATGGTGACCAGCTCGATCCCCAGGCCAATGCCCACCAGGAAACGCATGCAGATGATGCCCACGGCAGAGGTCTGAATACCCATCAACACCGTGGCGACGGTGTACCAGATCAACGCAAAGGTGAAGATCGCCCGCCGTCCGAAGCGGTCGGCGATAGGGCTGAGCAGGCTGGCGCCGAGGAACAGGCCCAGGAAGGTTGCCGAAGCAAAGGCCGCCTGGTCCGAGAAGCCGAACACCCCTTCACTGCCGGTGTGAAAAATCCCGTCGCTGATCAGGCCGGGGCTGATATAGGCGGTCTGGAACAGGTCATACAGCTCGAAAAAGCCGCCGATCGAGAGCAACGCCACCAGGCGCCAGACGGTGGCGACGGCGGGCAAGCGGTCAATGCGTGCGCTGATATGGGCGGCACGGATCGGGTCGATGCCGTCCGTGGCTGAGGCGGTCAGTGTGGACATAGGGAGATTCCAGGGGCAGTGACCTGGAATCTTAGCTGGCTAACGGAAATCGGTGATTGTGAAGTTGTGCTTGTTTGGCGGCCCATTCACCGATTTATTGCGCCGGGGCTTCGCTTTCAACGCTTTTATAGCGCTGGGATTCAGTAGGTGATGGGAATCTCAAACTCCTGGAACGCGTCATCCTGGGGCTGATAGCCCAGTACTCGCGTGGTTTCGCTCAGGTCCAGGCGCTTGAAACGGTTATTGGAAATGCCATGGGCGATCAGGTGCTTCACGCCCTCGGCCTCTACCGAGCGCTGCAGCAGGTGCACCGCATCGCGAGGGCTGAGCCAGGCGCTGAGGTCGCGCGCGTTGTTGAGGTCGTGGGTCTCGGGGAATTCGAAGGCGCCAATACGCAGGGCAATCGTCGACAGTGGGGTTTTCGACGCATAGAAACCGCACAGCGCCTCGCCGTAGCATTTACTCACGCCATACAGGTTGGCCGGCATTACTTGCATGCCGGGGGTGATCTGGCGGTCCACCGGGTAGCCTTCGATGGTTTGCGCGCTGCTGGCGAACACCAGGCGTTTCACCCCGGCGGCCACAGCGGCCTCGAACAAATAGGTGGTGGCGAGGATGTTGTTGGGCAGCAACTCATCGAACGACGCGCTGGCGTGGGGGATGCCCGACAGGTGCACGATCACGTCGATGCCATCGAGCAGGGCGGCCAGGCTGGTTTTGTCGCTGAGGTCGGCATGCACGAAACGGTGTTCGCCGAGGGCAAAATCCGGCGCAATGCGGTCGGTGAGGGTGAAGCGGTAGCGGTCTTTCGAGGCTTCGAAAAACGTCTTGCCGATTCGGCCGCAAGCGCCGGTTAGCAGTACGTTGAGTCCTTTCACGGTGTCGTCCTTGTTTTAGTTATGGCCATCGAGGGCAAAGGCTTGGAAGCCGGGGCGCTGGCTGAGGCGTTGGTAGTACGCCTCGACAGCGGGGTAGGGCGGGTGGTCCAGCGGTGCGTTGCGCCAGCGGTGCACCGACAGGCCGACGAGGATATCAGCCAGGGTGAATTCACTGCCGGCCACAAAGGCGCCGGTCTTGATGAGTTGTTGTTCAAGCAGGCCCATCTTGTCGTTCCAGGCTTGCACGCCGGCCTGGATGCGCTGCGGGTCTTGGTAGTCCGGGTTCTGGCGCACCAGCGCGTGGAACGCATAGCCCCAGGATGGGTTGAGTTCGGTGGCCTGCCAGTCCATCCATTGCTCCACGCGGGCGCGTGGCGCGGGCTCGACGGGCAGCAAGTCATCGCGTTGGTAGAGGCCGACCAGATAGCGGCAGATGGTGTTGGACTCCCACAGCACGCCGTGGTCGTCGATCAGCACCGGCACCTGGGCGTTGGGGTTCAGCGCCAGGAACTCGGGGGATTGGGTGGGGGTGTAGCCGATGCCCCAGTCTTCGCGCTGGTAGTCGATGCCCAGTTCCTGGCAAGTCCACAGCACTTTGCGCACGTTGATGGAGGACGTGCGGCCGAGGATTTTCAATGAGTGTCCCATGGTGCTTTCCTTGCGGTGGAGAGCGGCCAATCTAGCAGGGCTGGTCACATTTTTGTAGTGAGCGGGCTTGTCCCGCGCTGGGTGGCGAAGCCGCCCTAAACCCAAGCAATTCGGTCTTCCTGAAACACCGAGGCAGTCTTATTGGGGCGGCTTCGCCACCCAGCGCGGGACAAGCCCGCTCACTACAGGGATCGTGTTAAACCCGGTTTTCGAGGGCGCTTTCAGGTGCTCTCCCGCACCTGCAACTCAAACCCCATATCCACCACCGGCTTGGCCACTTTGTTCCCCGCCATGATCGTCAACAAATGCTCGGCCGAGCGCCGACCAATCGCTTCTCGTGGGGTGCTGATGCTGCTCAGGCGCGGCACCATGAAGGATGAGGCCGGCAAGTCGTTGAAGCCCAGCACCGCCACCCGCTCGGGTACGTTGATGCCGTGGCGCATCGCTTCCAACAGCGCGCCCTGAGCCAAGTCATCGTTACCAAAGAAGATCGCGTCCACATCCGGATGAGTCGCCAGCAACTGCAAGAACAACTCACCGCCCAGGCCCACGGAGGACGGGCGTGGCGTCAGCACTTCCAGCGCCGGGTCATACAGGCCCGCCTGTTGCAGTGCGCGGCGGAAGCCTTCGCCGCGCAGCAAGGTGCGTTGGTCCAACTGCGCACCTATATAAGCCAGGCGCTTGCGCCCACGGGACAGCAGATGCGCCGCCGCCGTTTCACCCGCGGCCAACTGCGAGAAACCCACGCAGTTCACGCCGGCGTTGGGGTCCAGGTCCATCATGTAGACGCAGGGCACATTGCTAGCCTCGACCATTCGTCGGGCGCTTTCGGTGCGGTCGAAGCCGGTCAACAGCAAACCCCGTGGCTGGTAGGCCATGTAGTTGCGCAGCAGGTTTTCTTCTTCGTCACGGGAGTAGTGGGAGTTGCCGATCAGCACTTCAAAACCCTTGGGCCGCAGCACCTGGTGGATGGCTTCGAGGGTTTCGATAAACAGCAGGTTGGACAGCGACGGTACGATCACTACCACCGAATGGCTCTGCGCCGAGGCGAGGGCGCGGGCGGCGGGGTTGACCACGTAGTTCAGTTCGCTGGCGGCCTTTTGCACTTTTTCCACCAGTTCGGTGGCCACGGTGCTGATGCCGCGCAACGCGCGGGAGGCGGTAATCGGGCTGACGCCAGCCAGGCGGGCGACTTCGTTAAGGGTCGGACGACCCGTGGTGCGCAATTTTTTATCGTTCTTGGAGGTCATCAGGCGGCTTGCCAAACAAAAATCGAGGCACTAAGGTAGCGCTGTCTCCAAAAGGCTGCAAATGCTTGAACGTCGGGTTGCCTGATCCCGTTCAAATCATTGGAGCGGATGCACGCGTCACTCCATAAAAAAAGACAAGACGGCGCGGGAAAAGCCTGTTTTTGCACTAGCCTTACAGCGTGCAAAGGTAGCGCTATCTGCGTCCTGAGGTGTTTCATGAGTCAACCTGTTACTGCCCTGGTCATCATGGGTGTTGCTGGCTGTGGCAAGACCAGCGTCAGCGAAGCCCTGTGCCGTCTGAACGGCGCCACCGCCATTGAAGGCGACAGCTTCCACCCTGCCGCGAACATCGAAAAGATGAGCGCCGGCCACCCCCTCAACGATGACGACCGTGCCGGCTGGCTCGACATCCTCTGCGATGAATTGCGCCGCTCGCTCAAGGCCGGGGAACACCCGGTACTCACCTGTTCCGCGCTGAAAAAGAAATACCGCGACCACCTGCGCGAAGCTGCGCCGGGCCTGGGTTTCGTGTTTCTGGAGCTGACCCGTGAAGTCGCGTCCGACCGCGTGTCCCATCGGCCTGATCATTTCATGCCGGCAAGCCTCATAGACAGCCAGTTCGCCACCCTTGAATCGCCCGTGGGCGAGCCGCTGACCCTGGCCCTCAATGCCAGCGTGGACAGCGTCGAGGCGTTGGCCGAGCAAACCAATGCCTGGTGGCTGCAACACGGCTTCGAACCTTCCAAGTAATTTTTTGCCAGAAAAGATAGCGCTATCTGCGGCAGGAAATTCAACACCCGCTTTAATAACAACAACAAACAGGAGAGACCCCCCATGTTTGGCATGTCCCACGAGTCTTACCTGCTGCTAGATGCAGTGGTCACTATCATCGGGTTGATCGTTCTGATCACCAAGTTCAAGGTGCACCCGTTCATTGCACTGATCATCGCGGCCGGCTTCCTCGGCCTGACCTCGGGTATGCCCGTGGACAAGATCATCAAGGCGTTCCAGGACGGTTTCGGCGGAGTACTCGGCTTTGTCGGCATCATCCTCGCGCTGGGCACGATGCTCGGCAAGATGATGGCCGAATCCGGCGGTGCCGATCAGATCGCCCAGACCCTGATCCGCGCCTTCGGCAAGGAAAAGGTTCAGTGGGCCATGATGTTCGCCGCGTTCCTGGTGGGCATCCCGCTGTTCTTCGAGATCGGTTTTGTACTGTTGATCCCGCTGGTGTTTATTGTCGCGCGCCGCACTGGTGTGTCGCTGATCAAGATCGGTATCCCGCTGCTCGCCGGCCTCTCGGCGGTGCACGGCCTGGTGCCTCCGCACCCTGGCCCGCTGCTGGCCATCGGCGTGTTTGGTGCGGACATCGGCAAGACCATCCTCTACGGCCTGATCGTCGCGTTGCCGACTGCCATCATCGCCGGCCCGATTTTCGGTACGTTCATTGCCAAGTACATCCCGGGCAACCCGTCCCAGGAACTGGTGGACCAACTGGCCCGCGAGTCGGAACACAAAAGCCTGCCGAGTTTCAGCATCACCCTGATCACCGTGCTGCTGCCGGTGTTCCTGATGCTGCTCAAAACCTTCGCTGACATCGGCTTGCCGGACGGCCACATCGTGCGCAACTGGATGGACATGATCGGTCACCCGATCTCCGCCCTGTTGCTGGCGTTGCTGCTATCGCTGTACACCTTTGGCCATCGCCAGGGTATCCACTCCAAGCAGATCCTCAAGCTGCTCGACGCCAGCCTTGCGCCGACCGCCGCGATCATCCTGATCATCGGTGCCGGTGGTGGCTTCAAGCAGATGCTGGTGACCAGCGGTGTGGGCGACGTGATCGGCCATATGGCGGTGAACGCGCAGATCAACCCGATCCTGCTGGCGTGGCTGGTGGCGGCGGTGATTCGTGTGGCAACGGGTTCGGCGACGGTGGCAACCATTACCGGCGCGGGCATTGTGGTGCCGGTGGTGGGGATGATTCCGGGCGTCAACCGTGAGCTGCTGGTGTTGGCGACGGGGGCGGGGTCGTTGATCTTGTCTCACGTCAACGATGCGGGGTTCTGGCTGGTGAAGCAGTACTTCAATATGACCGTGGCTGAGACGTTCAAGACGTGGACGGCGATGGAGACGATTCTGTCCGTCGTGGCGTTGATCTTCATCATGCTGTTGTCGTTGGTGGTGTAACAGGTACACCACAAAACAACTGTGGGAGCGGGCTTGCTCGCGAATGCGGTAGATCAGCAATGAATCTGTTGACTGACACTGCGCATTCGCGAGCAAGCCCGCTCCCACATTTAGATCGAGTTAGGCTCCGGTTTTCGGGACCAGCCCATCCGCCCGAAACATCCCGCGAATCCCCCGCACCGCCTGCCGAATCCGGTCCTGGTTCTCGATCAGCGCAAAGCGCACATGATCATCGCCATACTCACCAAACCCGATGCCCGGCGACACGCACACCTTCGCCTCCAGCAGCAGCTTCTTGGCAAATTCCAGCGAACCCATGGCAGCGTACTGCTCGGGAATCTTGGCCCAGACGTACATCGACGCCTTCGGATTCTCCACCATCCAACCCAGCTCATGCAGGCCCTTGACCAGCACATTGCGGCGCTGGCGGTACTGCTCGGCAATGTCTTTCACGCACTGCTGGTCGCCTTCCAATGCCGCAATGGCGGCCACTTGCAGCGGCGTGAACGTGCCGTAGTCGTGGTAGCTCTTGATGCGTGCCAGGGCGTTGACCAGTTCCGGGTTGCCCACCATGAAGCCGATGCGCCAGCCCGCCATGTTGTAGCTCTTGGACAGGGTAAAGAACTCCACCGCAATGTCCTTGGCGCCTGGTACCTGCATGATCGACGGGGCTTTCCAGCCGTCGTAGACGATGTCGGCGTAGGCCAGGTCGTGCACCACCAGCACGTCGTACTGCTTGGCCAGGGCGATAACACGCTCAAAGAAGTCCAACTCCACGCACTGCGCGGTCGGGTTGGACGGGAATCCGAGGATCATCATCTTCGGCTTGGGGATCGAACCGCGAATCGCCCGTTCCAACTCGGCGAAGAAGTCCACGCCCGGAATCAGCGGCACCGAACGCACCTGGGCGCCGGCAATCACGGCACCGTAGATGTGAATCGGGTAGCTCGGGTTTGGCACCAGCACCGTGTCGCCCTGGTCCAGGGTGGCCAGCATCAAGTGCGCCAGGCCTTCCTTGGAACCGATGGTCACGATGGCTTCCGACTCAGGGTCGATGTCCACTTCATAGCGGTCTTTGTACCAGCGTGAAATCGCCCGGCGCAGACGCGGAATGCCTTTGGAGGTGGAGTAGCCGTGGGTGTCTTCACGCTGGGCGACGGTGACCATCTTCTCCACGATGTGAGGAGGTGTGGCGCCGTCAGGGTTACCCATGCTCAAGTCGATGATGTCTTCGCCGCGCCGACGCGCAGCCATCTTCAGCTCGGCAGTGATATTGAAAACGTAAGGGGGGAGTCGATCTATGCGCGCAAAGCGGCGCGGCGAACCTTGGTCTGCCATTTGTTGCCTCGAAGTACGTAAGCGCCCGGAACCGTCCGAGCGACGTCGGCCACTGCGGTGGCCTGCGGGGCAGACAATACGGTCGGTGATGGCCAGTTGTCCAGATGCGTAGGAAAAATTTCTGCATGGAGTACGGCGCGGATATGCCCCTATACTCGATGCGGGTTTGTTCCCTCATAAGAAGGAGACTGTTCGTATGGATCAGCAGACAAAACAACCGCTGGAGCCACGCATGGAAGCGGGTAAAGCCTTGGTGATCGCCGGGGTGCAGGGGCGTTATTCAAAAGCCACCGTGGGGGATATCCCCAAGCTGTGGGAGTTGTTCGACACCTGCATCAAGGACATCAAGAAGCGCGTCGGCGGGGTGACTTACGGCGTGTGCCATAACCCCAGTCACGGCGAATTCGATTACATGGCCGGGGTGGAAGTACCGAGTAAAAGCGACGTGCCGGGCAACTTTGAGTTTATCGAAATACCGCCGCTCAACTATGCCGTGTTCCCGCATTACGGGCCGGTGCAGGCGTTTGAGCAAACGTACGAACGCATCATGTTCGAGTGGTTGCCGCACTCGGGTTACAAGGTGATGGGGGCGGACTTCGAGCGTTACAGCGCCGATTTTGATGTGCGCAAGGGCACCGGGACGGTGGAAATCTGGCTACCGGTGGGCGAAAGAGGCTGAAGCCGCAGCCAATGTCACGTAAACAAGACATGTACTTCTGAATGTCATGTTTACGTGACATCAGCGTTGTGGATTTAACACCCACCTTAACCGTCGTTCATGCCCAATCCGCCCCCTGTACGCCTCCCCGCTGTCCACCCAGCCAGTCGTCAGATACAACCCCATCGCCGCCACGTTGTCCGCATCTACCGACAACTCCAGCCCCTTGATCTGCGGCCACGCCAGCAACGCCGCCTCCGGCAGCGCCTGCAGGCACGCCTTGCCAAATCCTCGGCCTTGTTGCGCGCGATCCACTTGCAAAGCATGCAGCGTGGCGCTGTGTTCATCGGCCCAATGGGGCAGGCAAGGAGGGCGCTTCAGCAACAGGAAGGCCACGGGCAGATCGCCTGCGAGCAGGACGAAGCCCTTGACGCTGGCAGGGTTGGGGTTGACCAGCAGGCTGTTCAGCGCGCAGTAGATATCGCCGGAAAACGCCAGTTGCTCGGGATGCACTTGCAGGGTGTCGAGCTGCTGTTTTTGCGCGTTGCTCAGCGTCTCATAGGGGACGAGGCGGGTTTCCATCGGGGGGGCGTCCCAAAGACTACACAGAGGCGGCGATTCTAGCGGTTTTGGCGTTGCTCCGGTCGACCACGAACTATAGTGAATACCGTTCGCCCACTGAATCCCTGACCACAACAACCCCAAGACTCAGGAGGTTTACCCCATGTCTGCCCAACCTGCCGAATTCGAACTGTCTATCAGCCGTGTGATCGACGCACCCCGCAGCCGGGTGTTTCGGGCCTGGACCGAGCCTGCCTTGCTGCAACAGTGGTGGGGGCCCCACGGCATGACCACCCCGGAGTGCGAAATGAACCTGTGGGTGGGTGGGCTGTTTCGCACCCTGATGCGTGCGCCGGATGGCAGCGAATACCCGACCCAGGGCGTGTTCCTGGAGATTGTCGCGCCGCGGCGCCTGGTGTTTACCGATGCGTTCACGCCCGGTTGGATTCCGTCAGGCAAGCCGTTCATGACCGCCGAAGTCACCCTGCAGGAAGTCGAGGGCAACAAGACCCTCTATACCGCCCGCGCCATGCATTGGACCGCCGAAGACAAAAAAGCCCATGAGGCCATGGGCTTTCACGACGGCTGGGGCCAGAGCCTCGACCGGCTGGTGACGTTGGTCACCGAAGGGATGGGCGAGTGACTTACGGCTGCTGACGCGTCGCCGCCAGCACGATCTCGCGAATGCACACGTGTTGCGGCTGCTGGTAGGCGTAGGCAATTGCCGAGGCCACGTCATCGGCGCTGAGCACGGTGCCGCCCATGTCCTGTTTCCAGGCCTGGTAACCGGTTTTGATCGCTTCGTCGGTGGTGTGGCTGAGCAGCTCGGTTTCCACCGCGCCCGGGGCGATGGTGATCACGCGTACGTTGCTGGGGGACAATTCTTCACGCAGGTTTTCCGAAATCCCATGCACGGCGAACTTGGTGCCTACATAGGCGACGTGATTCGGGAAGGTCTTGCGCCCGGCCACGGAGCTGACGTTGATAATGGTGCCGCCTTTACGCGCTACCATGCTGCCGGCGACTGCATGAATACCGTTGAGCAGGCCTTTCACGTTTACATCGAGCATCTGCTCCCACTGCGCCGGGTCTTGCTCGCTGACCGCGCCCAGCAGCATCACGCCGGCATTGTTGATCAATGCATCGGCCGGCCCGAATTGCGCTTCGGCTTCCTGCACGGCGGCGACCAAGGCGGCGCGGTCGGTGATGTCGACGCCACGGTTCAAGGTGTTTGGCAGGCCCAGATCGTTAAGGCGGTCGATGCGTCGCGCCAGCAGCAACAATGGGTGGCCGGCGGCCGACAAACGGCGGGCGGTGGCATCGCCGATGCCGGAACTGGCGCCGGTGATGATGATCAGTGGCTTGCTCATGAACCTACTCCTGAAATAAGAAAAACCGATAACTTAAAGCGTGGGCGCAGTATATTTAGCGTCGACGAGGCTGAAAAATGCCTTATTCCTCTGTCTGCTATCGGATAAAGCTATGGATGTTCGCCACCTCAAGGCATTTCTCGCGGTGTTCGAAGAACGCAATATCACCGCAGCCGCCCAGCGTTTGTTTATCAGCCAGCCGACCTTGTCGGTGACCATCAAGCAACTGGAAGACGAGCTGGGCGTGGCGCTGTTCGTGCGTCAGCCCCGGGGGGTGGAGGTGAGCGGCGAAGCGCGGGTGCTGTATCCCCAGGCACGGCGCATGGTGGCCGAAACCGATGCGTTGAGCCGCCTGTTTCGCGGGCGCGAAAATCGGGTTGCCTTGGAGCTGGGTGTGGAAGGCGATATTGCCGACAGCCAGATCGAAACCTTCCTGCGTATGGCGCACCAGGGCTTGCCCGGGTTGCTGCTGACGTTGCAGGAAGGCTGCGAAGGCGAGGGTCGCTTGGCGGTGGAGGAAATGTGCTGCGAGGACGAGCTATTCCTGCCGCTTTGGGAAGAGTCCTACGTGATGGCGTTACCAGCCAGCCATCCGATGGCCAAGGCGGGCCACGAGCAAGCCTGGGCGCCGATTGAAGACTGGATCACCTGCCCGCAACACGATTCCCATCAACGCTTGATGGCGCTCTACGGCCGCTCGCCGCAAGCGGTGGCCGGGCATGCCGGGTCGTTGACCCAAGCGTTGCATATGGTGGCGGCCGGTGTGGGCGTGGCCATGTTGCCGCAATCGCTGGCGGTGGAGCGCGCCGGGGTGGTGATTCGGGAGTGGCACTTGCCGGCGCCGACCCGGCGGGTGGGGTTGTGCTTTGCTGCGCAAGCCTTGGAGCTACCGGCGTTGCGTGCCTTGCACGAGTACTTCCAGAACCACCGACCGCCGCAGCTTTCAGCGGCCTGACCCCACTCTAAAGCCAAAGGAAGTCCAATGTGGGAGCGGGCTTGCTCGCGAATGCGGTGTGTCAGTCACAGATAAATTGACTGATCCAGCGCATTCGCGAGCAAGCCCGCTCCCACATTTGGATCTTAATTGTCTTCAGGTGAGCGTTCATCATTCGAGCATCTTGCCCAGCAACCAACTCCCCGCCGGCCCCGGCGGGTGATGCCGCGACCACAGCGCATCCACCGCTACAAAGCGCGGCCAACTGCGCGCCTTGAGCTCCACCAATTGCCCGCGATCAAAGCGCTCCACCAGCCAGCGCGGTAGCGGCGTCCAGCCAAACCCCAACTGGGCCATTTCCATCAGCATCAGGTAACTGGGCGCCGACCATACACGCCCGCTGGCGCGGATTTCAGTGGGGTTGATGATGCTGGCCAGGCGCAGTTCACGGTGTTGCCGCAGGGTATCGGCGGAGATATTTTCCTGCGTGGCCAATGGGTGTCCGGGAGAAACGAATAACGCAATTTCCGTGCGTTCTTCCACCGGCGCCCCCGTGAGGTCGGGCGGGTAAACCTCCTGTTTTTCGATGAATGCGATGTGCGCGCGGCCACTTTGCACCAGGTCGATCAGGTCTTCGCATTCAGCGATCAGGCATTCCAACTCAAGGTCGGGATAGCGCTGCTCAAAGACTTTCAGCGCGATTTCGAAGCGGTCGGACTGGTAGGTATCGGACATGGCGATGGTCAGCTTCGGCTCCAGGCCCTGGGACAATTGGCTCGCCGTGAGTTCCAGGCGGCTGCTGGCGTCCAGGACCTGCTCGGCACGTTGCAGCAATACGTGGCCCGCAGGCGTCAACGTCGGCTTGCGGCTGCTGCGGTCGAACAGCACCACATCCAGGTCAATCTCCAGGCTCGCCACTGCCGCGCTGACGGTGGACTGGCTCTTGCCCAGCTTGCGCGCAGCCGCCGAAAACGAACCCTGGGTGGCCGCCTGCACAAACGCCTGCAGCACTTCATTGGAGGCCATAAGTATCGCCTTGATCGATGGTTATTGATTATGAAGTATCGGTTCAAGGGGTAATCATGGCAACACTCTTCACTCAACGAGCGCAGGTTATGAGCCCTACCAAGTCGATTACTGAACGTGTTTGCCAAGCCCTGGGTTTTGAGGGCTTGGCCCTATTGATCTGTACACCGCTGCTGGTGTGGATCACCGGCCGCCCAGCCCTGGAAATGGGCGCGGTCACCTTAGGCTTGAGCCTGCTGGCGCTGACGTGGAACATCATTTTCAACAGCCTGTTCGACCGCTTGAAGGTGCGCCTGCAACTGTCCGGCGGCGCAGGGACGCGGGTGCTGCATGCGCTGATGTTCGAAGGCGGGCTGATTATCGTCGCCGTGCCGCTGATCGCCGCGTGGCTGAATATCAGCCTGATGCAGGCGTTTATGCTCGACATAGGCGTACTGCTGTTTTTCCTGCCGTACACCTATGTGTATCACTGGGGCTATGACGTGCTGCGCGAGAAGCTGCTGCGAGTCAAAGAAACATCCCGCCCGAAGCCTCAATGCGCTGACCAGTGATCCAGTTGCTGCCATCGGCCAGCAGGGTGGAAATGGCCCCGCCAATGTCATCCGGCAGGCCGGCGCGACCCAGCGCGGTGTTGTTGGCAACCATGGTGTTGAGGGCGGCGTTGTCGCGTACGGCGCCGCCGCCGAAGTCGGTTTCGATGGCGCCGGGCGCAAGGATATTCACGGTGATGCCACGCCCGCCCAACTCTTTGGCCTGATAGCGGGTGAGCACTTCCATCGCACCTTTCATCGCCGCATACGCCGCATAACCCGGCAGGCTGAACCGCGCCAAACCGCTGGAAATATTAAGGATGCGGCCGCCGTCGCTGATCAACGGCAACAGCTTCTGGGTCAGGAAAAACGGGCCTTTGAATTGGATCGCCAGCAGTTGGTCGAACTGTTCTTCGGTGGTTTCGGCAAAGCTGGCATGCGCGCCAATCCCGGCGTTATTGATCAGAAAGTTGAAGTGATCCTGTGCGAAAACATCCTTGAGAACGTTGCCGACTTCGCCAACGAAATCGTTGAAGGTTGCGCTCTGGCTCACATCCAGGCGCAGCATGGCGGCGCGGCCACCCAAGGCTTCGATTTGCTCGACCACCGCTTGGGCTTCGCCCGCAGCGCTGTGGTAGGTGCCGATGATATCGACGCCCTGCGCCGCCAGGTGCAGGGCAGCGCTTTTGCCCAGGCCACGGCTGGCGCCAGTGATGAGTGCGATTTTACGGGTCATGGTGCAGTCCTCTCAGGTGATCGTTGGAGAGAGTGTATTTGTCCGCCTGTAACGTGATAAACAGGGCTATGCCGGAATCACTGGCCGGATAAGGCGAACAATCCAATGAACAAATTAGAGTTGCTGCGTACCTTCGTGCGCGTTACCGAACTGTCGAGCTTTACCGGCGCCGGCGAAAGCCTGGGGTTGCCACGCTCCACCGTGTCCGAGCATGTGCAGGCGCTGGAAGAACTGCTCGGCACGCGCCTGCTGCAACGCACCACGCGCAAGGTGCAGGCGACCCAGGATGGTCGCGTGCTGTATGAGCGCAGCAAGGATTTGCTGTCGCACATGGAAGAACTGGAAGGGCTGTTTCGCCAGGATGAAGCCCAACTTAGCGGGCGGATTCGCGTGGACATGCCCAATGTGATGGCGCGGGAACTGATCCTGCCGCGCCTGCCCGAATTCATGGATGCCCACCCGCTGATCGAGCTGGAAATCAGCAGCACCGACCGCCAGGTCGACCTGCTCGCCGAGGGGTTCGATTGCGTGCTGCGAGTGGGCGCGCAGCCAGACCAGACGGTGGTGGCGCGGCTGCTGTGCAGCATGCCGATGATCAACTGCGCGAGCGCGGCTTACCTGCAACGTTACGGCGTGCCTACAACGCTGGCCGACCTGGCGCACCATCAGTTGGTGCATTACGTACGGCCTCTGGGCTCGCGTTCGCCGGGCTTCGAATACGTGCAGGGCAACAAGGTGCACCGCGTGCCTATGGCGGGGCGGGTCACAGTCAATAGCACGGATGCCTACCGAGTCGCGTGCCTGGGAGGCTTTGGCATTACTCAGGTGCCAGCGCTGGGGATTCGCGAATTATTGGCCAGCGGTGAACTGGTGGCGCTGTTGCCCGATTACCCGGCGCCGCCGTTGGACGTGTCCTTGTTATACGCCGGCCAACGCCACTTACCCCAGCGGGTGCGGGTGTTCATGGATTGGCTGGCCGGGCTCTTGCAGTCCCAGCTCTAACGCCGTGCCGACAACTGCTGCGGCGTCAGGAACGCGTCGTGGAAGTAATCGCGCACCGCTTGCATGGCCGGGGTGAACGCACGTTCGCGGTGCCAGGCCAGGCCGACGCTCATCGGCGTGACGGGGTCGGTCACCGTCAGCGTCTCGATGCGCTTGCCCTCCAGGGACCATGGCCGGTGCACCAGGTCTGACAGGATCGCCACGCCACTGCCATTGGCAACCATGCTGCGCACGGCCTCCACCGAACTGGTGCGCAAACGCACCTGGGGGGTTTGCCCAGCCTGCTCCCAATAGCGCATCGCGCTGTGCTCGGCCTCATCGACGGTGAGCAGGATGTAAGGTTCTTGCGCCACATCCGACAGGCTCACGGCACCGCGCTCGCACAGCGGATGATGGCTGGGCAGCCACAGGCGGCGCTCCGAGTTGAAGAGGATTTCGGAGACGATATCCGGGTGGGTGAGGTTGGCGGTGAGCACCACGGCCATGTCGAACTGGCCGTCCAGCAAGCCTTGCTCGATGGCCTGGCGTTCCTGCTCAAACACCTCGATGGTCACGTCCGGGTGCCAGTGCTCGATGCGTTGCAGGTGGTGGGGCAGGAAGTAACCCAGCACCGTGTAGCTGGCGGCCAGACGCAGTACGCCGCTGGCGCGATAGTCGGGCAGTGGGCTGTTGAGTGCGTCGTCCACGCTGCGCAGGATCACGTAGGCGCGGTTGAGGAAATGCCGCCCGGCGTCAGTGAGGTTCATGCCCTGGGCCGAACGCACAAACAATTGCACGCCGAGCATGGCTTCCAGTTCCTTGATGGCGGTGGTGACCGCCGACTGGGAGATATTCAGGTGAATCGCCGCCTGGGAAATCTGGCCGATTTCGGCGGTGGCAACGAAGTAGCGGACTTGGCGCAAGGTCAGAGACATCTGTTGCTCCCGAACATAGGGTTATCTGATTTTCAGAAGATACCCTATCTGATAATAGATCTTCCCAAGGGGTCAAGCCGCAGCCTACTTTTTGCCCATCACTTAGGCGGAGCGACCCCGATGCAGGCAGTGGATTTCAACTCGGACATGGGCGAAGGCTTCGGCCCCTGGACCATCGGCGATGGCGTTGATTCGGAGCTGATGGCCTACATCAGCTCGGCCAATATCGCCACCGGTTTTCACGCGGGCGACCCCGGCACCATGCGCCGTACGGTGGAGCGCGCCAAGCAATTGGGCGTGGCCATCGGCGCCCATCCGGGCTTTCGCGACCTGGTGGGGTTTGGCCGTCGACATATCAACGCCCCGGCCCAGGAGCTGGTGGACGACATGCTCTACCAACTCGGCGCCTTGCGAGAAGTCGCCCGCGCCCAAGGCGTTAGCCTGCAACACATCAAGCCCCACGGTGCGCTCTACATGCACCTGGCCCGCGACGAAGAAGCCGCACGCCTGCTGGTGCAAAACCTGCAAATCATCGAGCCTACGTTGTTGTTGTACTGCATGCCCAATTCGGTGATCTGGCGAGTGGCCAAGGAACTGGGGCAACCGGTGGTGCGCGAGTTTTATGCCGACCGTGAGTACGATCTCAGCGGCTCCATCGTGTTTACCCGCACTGTGCGGGCGTTGGATCCGGCGACAGTGGCGGCACGCGTCCTACGCGCTTGTCAGACGGGTCTGGTACGCACCGTAGAAGGCGAAGACCTGTACATCGAATTCGATTCCATCTGCCTGCACAGCGACACCCCCGGTGCCCTGGAGTTGGTAGAAGCCACCCGCGAAGCGTTGGACCAAGCGGGCATCGCGGTCAAAACACCACAATAAAAACGGTCCCTTACTTTTTTGCCTGCCTTTCTACAATGATTCCAAGAGGAACAGACATGGCTGAAACGTCCCCCATCCGCTACAGCTTCGGCGGTGATGAACACCTGTTTGCCGAGGTCAGCGACAGCATGTCCCTGGAGGCCTTTTTCAAAGGCATGGCGGTGACCCGTGCGGTGGAACGCCTGGCGCTGGAAGGCGTGCTGGATGTGTGCCTGGCCAATGCGTCGTTCCAGATTCGCTTCGACCCCGACCGCATCGCGCCCCACGTGTTGCTCGATGCGGTGCAGACCGCCGAAGCCCAGGCTGTGGCCGAGCGCACCTTGCACACGCGCATCATCGAAATCCCGGTGCTCTACAACGACCCGTGGACCCATGAGACGTTGATGCGTTTTCGCGACCGTCATCAAGACCCCAGCGGCACCGACCTGGAATACGCTGCACGCATCAATGGACTGGCCGATGTGGATGCGTTTATCGCTGCCCACAGCGGCGCGCCGTGGTTTGTGTCGATGGTCGGCTTTGTCGCGGGCCTGCCGTTCATGTTCCAGATGGTCGAACGCGAGCGGCAGTTGCAGGTGCCCAAGTACCTGCGCCCGCGCACGGACACACCCAAATTGACCCTCGGCCATGGCGGCTGTTTCGGCTGCATCTACTCGGTGCGCGGCGCCGGCGGTTACCAGATGTTCGGCGTGACCCCGGCGCCCATCTACGATCCGGCGCAGCAGTTGGCCTACCTCAAGGAGCACATGGTGTTCTTCCGGCCCGGCGATATCGTGCAGTTCAAACCCATGGACCGCGACGCCTATGACCTGGCCGTCGCCGAAGTGGACGCAGGACGTTTCGACCTGCGCATCCGCCCGGTGGAGTTTTCCCTCGACGCTTTTCTTGCCGACCCCATCGGCTATCCGAAAACCCTGCAGGAGGCGCTGGCATGATCAAGGTCCTCAAACCCGGCCTCGCCACCTCCGTGCAGGACCTTGGCCGCGAAGGTTATTACCACCTGGGCATTCCCCCCTCGGGGGCGCTGGACCAATACGCGCTGAGCGCGGCCAACCACCTGGTAGGCAATCCCATCGGCGCAGCGGGCCTTGAGTGCACGTTGATCGGCCCCGAATTGGAGTTTCAACAAGACGCACTGGTAGCCCTCAGCGGCGCATTGATGTCACCGCGCCTGGACGGTGAAGTGGTGCATCAGGACACCGCCTTCCAGGTACGTGCCGGACAAGTACTGCGCTTTGAATTCCCCAAGGCCGGGGCGCGCACTTACCTGGCGGTGGCCGGTGGGATTGATGTGCCGTTGGTGCTCGGCAGCCGTTCGACGTACACCCTCGGCGCACTCGGTGGGTTTAACGGGCGGCGCTTGCAGGAAGGCGATGAGTTGCCCATCGGCGAAGCCAGCGGTGCAGGCCGCGCGGGCAACAGCTTGCCCATGGCGCTGCGCCGATCGGTTGGCGGCGATGTGACCTTGCGCGTGGTGCCGGGGCTGTATTACGAGCGCCTGAGTGACGCCGCCAAAGGCAGTTTTTTTGCCGAACCGTGGACCGTCGGTTCGGAGGCGGACCGCATCGGTTATCGCTTCAAGGGCGGCAGCGCGTTGAGCTTCCAGCCACGAGAGCAGCCGTTCGGTGCAGGGTCGGATCCGTCAAACATCGTCGACAGCTGTTACCCGATTGGCTCGATCCAGGTGCCGGCCGGGTTGGAACCGATTGTGTTGCATCGGGATGCGGTGTCGGGCGGTGGTTACGCGATGATCGGCACGGTGATCAGTGCGGATTTGGACTTGATCGGACAAATGCAGCCGAACCAGCGGGCGGGGTTTGTGGCGGTGAGTTTGGAGGAGGCGTTGGAGGCGCGGCGGTTGTACAAAAAACGGCTGAAGGCGATGGCTGTACTCTTCAACAACTGAAGAAACAAACATCCAAATGTGGGAGCGGGCTTGCTCGCGAATGCGGTCTTTCAGTCAATTAATCTGGTGGCTGATACACCGCTTTCGCGAGCAAGCCCGCTCCCACATTTTTGCCCTGTGGTGTGTCAGAACAGTTTGGTGAACAGCCAGTACAGGCTGCCGGACAACACAATCGCCGCTGGCAATGTCAGCACCCACGCCATCGCCAGATTCCGAATCGTCCTCATCTGCAACCCACCGCCATTGGCGACCATGGTCCCCGCCACACCGGACGACAACACATGGGTCGTCGACACCGGCAACCCATACATATCCGCCGCGCCGATGGTCAGCATCGCCACCATTTCGGCCGAGGCGCCCTGGGCGTAGGTGAGGTGGGTCTTGCCGATCTTCTCGCCGACGGTCACCACGATGCGCTTCCAGCCGACCATGGTGCCCAGGCCGAGGGCGATGGCCACGGCGATCTTGACCCACAGCGGAATAAAGCGTGTTGAGCTGTCGATCTGTTGCTTGAACAGTTGCAGCTTGCCTTGGGTATCCGCGTCGAAGTTGCCAACCTTGCCCTTGTCCATCAAGCGAATGGTTTCGCTGGTCAGGTACATGTCGTTACGCACGTTGCCGACCGCTTCCACTGGCACTTTGGCCAGGGAACCGTAGCCTTTGACTTCTTCACCAATCTGGCCTGCGAGGGCGGCGAGGGCGGGTACCAGTTCCGGGGTGGCTTCCTTGGTGCGCACGTAGGTCGAGAGGATCGGCCGTGGGTCACCGGTCAGTGCTTGCGGCGCACTTTTCACCAAGGCCACCTGGGTGACTTCCGCCACCGCGGCAAACTGCAAGGATTGCTCGGCCGGCATGGTGCGGTTCAACGCGTAGGCCATCGGCAGCGTGCCCACCAGGATCAGCATGATCAGGCCCATGCCTTTTTGCCCATCGTTGGAGCCGTGGGCGAAGGACACACCGGTGCAGGTGGCAATCAACATGCCGCGAATCCACCATGGCGGCGGGGTGTCGCCTTTGGGGGCCTTGTACAGCGAGCGGTTCTTGACGAAGGCGCGCAGGGCCAGCAACAGCATGGCGGCGAATGCAAAGCCGATCAGCGGCGACAACAACAAGGCGTAACCGATCTTGATCGCCTGGCTCCAATCCACACCGCTGGTGCCGTCACGTCCGTGCATCAAGGCATTGGCCACGCCGACGCCGATGATCGAACCGATCAAGGTGTGGGACGACGACGCCGGCAAACCCAGCCACCAGGTGCCGAGGTTCCACAGGATTGCAGCGATCAGCAGGGCGAAGATCATCGCAAAACCCGCCGACGAACCGACCTGCAAGATCAGCTCGACCGGCAGCAGGGCAATGATGCCGAACGCCACCGCTCCGCTGGAAAGCAGCACGCCGAGGAAGTTGAAGAAACCCGACCACACCACCGCGAAATGCGGCGGCAGCGAATTGGTGTAGATCACCGTGGCCACCGCGTTGGCGGTGTCGTGGAAGCCGTTGACGAACTCGAAACCCAGGGCGATCAACAGCGCCACACCCAGCAGCAGGAACGGTGTCCAGGTGGTGACCACCGTGCCCAGTTCGTGCATGTCGTGCATCAGGCTGTAGGCGGTGAACAACAGGCCCATGGCAAGCACGGCGAAGAAAATGATCACCGTCACCAGGTTGTTTTTCTTGTCTAGCCGGGGTTTGGGGTCTGCGTGTGAGGAGGCAGTCAGGGAAGGGGTGGCCATGCCGGAGCATCCGTGTGGGGAGGATGCCGTTCATATTCATTGCAGAATGTTACAGAGATGCTGCCGCAAGTCAGTGTTTGGGTAATTGAGGTTGCCGCTGATCGAGAGGACACCGTCGGGTTAAATGTGGGAGCGGGCTTGATCGCGAATGCGGTGGTTCAGCCAACACATCCGTAACTGATGCACCGCATTCGCGAGCAAGCCCGCACACAGTTTGATTGCATTTCAGATTTAGTAATCTTTGCGCTTCCTGAACGCCCAGCGTCCGGCGATCAGGGTAAACGTAGCCACCAACGCCACCAGAATCCAAAACCCCTCCGGGTCCGTAGAAAGCGGCACGCCCCCCACGTTCATGCCGAAAAAACCGGCAATGATGTTGATCGGCAATGCCAACACCGTCACCACTGTCAGGGTGAACAGCGTGCGGTTGCTTTGTTCGTTGAGGTTGGCGGCGATCTCTTCCTGCAACAACTTGATGCGTTCGCCCAGGGCCATCAGGTCGTTGATGATCAGCGCAAACTCCTCGGTGGATTTGCGCAGCTCCTTCACGTCTTCCTTCTGCAGCCACTGCGGCGGGCGATTGAGCAGGCGCAGCAAGGAACCCGGTTCCAGCGCCAGCAGGCGTTGCAGGCGCACCAGCACCCGGCGTGCGGCGCCGAGTTCGGCACGGTTGGTGGACAGGCGCGAGGACAATAATTGGTCTTCGATATGGTCGACGCTGATGCTGGTCTTGCGCACGATTTGGGTCAGCACTTCGCCTTGGTCGCGCAACAGGTGCACCAGTAATTCCAGAGGAGAGCGAAAGCGTTCGCCGGCCTTTACCGACGAGCGCAATTTGTCTACCGAGTGCAGCGGTTGCAGGCGCGCGCTGATCAGCAAGCGGCTGCGGGCGCACACCCACAGCGTGGAAATATCCGAGGAGACCATGTTGCTGAAGTTGAACACCACGTCGTTGACCACGGCCAGCAAAGCCGAGTCGACGTGTTCGATGCGTGTGGAGCGTGAGCCTTCGTGCAAGGCTTCAAAAAACTCGGCGGGCAAGTCCAGGTGCGACTGCATCCAGCGTTCGCAGGCAGCGTGGGCCAGGTTCAGGTGCAGCCACAAGAACTCTTCGGGGTCGTCGGGTTGCTGCAAGGCTTTGAGCGCGGTGGCCGAATCAATCTGCTCGCCTTTTTCACCGGGGCGAAAACGAAAACCGTAGAGCAAGCCAAACAGATCGGAATCCTGGTGGCTGTGATCAATGCTGTGGTTCATGGAGGCTCGCAGAGAAATGGCCTGTAGGACGTTTCACAGGTCGCGTGGGCGATCATTGCAAGGAGATTTGACAGTTTTGTGACGTTTTACGAATTATTTCGTTGTGGTGACAGTTATTTGACCGCTTGTCAGGAACCGTTCAAGAAGCCTCAAATCCAGCCGATTCAAGGCATCAAGAACCGCTGTGGATGGGCGGTGACTTTGATGACAGGGACGTTATGGCGTGCATGCACTACTCCCCTGTATCGAGGCTTTTCCCCGATGAATGTTTTGCGAACCTCCCTGAGAGCACAAATCCTGTCGTTGCTCGGTGGCAGCCTGCTGGCGATGCTGTTGATCGCGTTGGCGTGTTTCAACTTCCTGTCTAACGGGGTTCAGAGCTACCGCAACTTGCTGGAAGGGCCGTTGCTCACCTCACAGTTGATCGATGAGGCCAACCTGCAATTCAAGGTGCAGGTGCAGGAATGGAAAAACGTGCTGCTGCGCGGCAAACAGCCTCAGGACATGGAGAAATACTGGGGCCAGTTCCAGGACCGTCAGCGCGATGTGCAAGGCATCCTCAGCCGATTGGTCGCCCAGACTGCCAGCGACTCTGTCTTGAGTCGGCGCATCGAGACCCTGCGCCAGGAGCATCAACAACTCGGCGTGGCCTACCAGATGGGGCGCGATGCCTACATGGCTGCCGGTGGTGATCCGACCGCTGGCGACAACGCAGTGAAGGGCGTCGACCGCGCTGCCAGCGAGCAAATGAGCACGTTGGTCAGCGACCTGCGTGAGCAAGGCAACCACCAGTCCCTGGCCATCAGCGCCTATGCCGAACGCACCGTGTGGGTGGGCTTGGCGATCATGTTGCTGTCGGGCGCCGTCATTGGCGTGCTGAGCCTGTTCCTGATCAACCGCAACCTGATCCTGCCGATTCGTGGCTTGATCGATTACGTGACCCAACTGAGCCATGGGCGTTTTGCCGAGCGTGTTGCCAGCCGCCGCCGGGATGAACTGGGCCACCTTGCCGCCGCTGCCAATACCTTGCGCGACTTCCTTGCCGAAACCTTCAGCCGTTTGCAGCGCAGTGCCACCGATTTGGTCAGCGCCAGTGGCGAGTTGAACTCCATTGCCGGGCAAATGGCGACGGGCACCCACGATCAATTCAACCGAACCGACCAGGTAGCCACGGCCATGACCGAAATGTCGGCCACCGCCCAGGAAGTCGCGCGCCATGCAGCCAGTGCCTCAAGAGCTGCCGATGAGGCGGATAGTTCGGCCCGTGAAGGCGGGGAAGTGATGAAGGTCACCATCGCCACCATCGGCCAGATGCGCAACGAAATCCTCAACACCGGAACCATCATCCGCCGGCTTGAAACCGACAGCGTGCGCATCGGCAAGGTGCTGGAAGTGATTCGTGGAATCGCCGAACAGACCAACTTGCTGGCGCTTAACGCAGCGATCGAAGCCGCGCGTGCAGGCGAAGCTGGGCGTGGTTTTGCGGTGGTGGCCGATGAAGTCCGCAGCCTGGCACAACGCACGGCGGCGTCGATCATCGAGATCAATCAGATTATTCACGCGGTGCAAACCGGTGCGGTGGATGCGGCCGAGGCCATTGTCAGCGGCCAGTCGAGCAGCGATGCCAGTGTGGAAAAAGTGGCCCAGGCCGGCGCCATGTTGGCGCACATCACCCAGGCAGTGGAGGCTATTCGCGACATGAACCGCCAGATCGCCACGGCGGCCGAGGAACAGACATCGGTGGCCGAGGATATCTCGCGCAACATCACCCAGATCACCACGGTGGCCACGGCCAATATGGATAACGTGCAGCGCACCGAAGCGGCGAGCCAGAACCTGCGGGGCTTGTCGGGTGAGTTGAATGAGGTGACGGCGCGCTTGGGCGCCTGATCAGGCCCTAGGCAGGCGAAAGGTAAACACCGTGCCGTGCTGTTCGGTGGTGGACACGCTCAGTTCGCCGCCATGGGCATCGGCGATCTGCTTGACGATGTACAGCCCCAGGCCGAGCCCGGCTTGGGGCGTATCGGTGACCGGCCGCGCATAGGGGTGAAAGAGTTTAGGCAGGGCTTGTTCGCTTATCTGGCCGGGGTTTTTCACCGTCAGGTTGAGATGGCCTTGTTCGATCTGCACGCTGACCTCGACCGGGCCATCATCACGGCCATGATGGATGGCATTGGCGACCAGGTTGGAGAGCAATTGCGCCAACCGTTCCCGGTCGCCTCTGACGCCTTGAAGATCGCCGATATCCGCTCGGATTTCGCGTTGCGGGTGCACGCTTTGTATCTCCGACACCACGTGCTGCAACGCGGCCTGCAAGCCCTGGCAATCGCCAATGCTCAAGGGAATCCCGTTGCCCATGCGTCCCCGTGCGAAATCCAATACGTCTTCCACCAATTGGGCTGCGCGACGACCGCTGGTGAGGATGTGCCGCACGATGTTGTCAGTGGCGGGATTGGGGTGCTTGCGCAGCAACCGCTCGGCGCCGAAGTTGATGGCAAACAGCGGGTTGCGCAGATCGTGCCCAAGCACGGCGATGAATTGCTCGCGCAATTCGGCGGTGCCGCGTTCTTCGTACAAGTCGGCTTCGGTGCGTTGCTGGCTTTCTTCGGCTTCGATTTGCAGCGACAGCACGCGGGCAAACGACTCCATGGTCGACTGGATCGTGCTGCTGCGCAGTTGCGCGGGGTTGGGGTCCAGGGCGCAGATAGTGCCGAAAAAACGCCCGTCGGTGCGGAACACCGGAACGGAAATGTAGCTTTCGAACCTGTAGATCCGAGGGGTGTGATGGTCACGGTAGAGCGTGTCTTCGCTGGCTTTATCGATCACCGCCGACACGTGCGAGCCACGGATTTCGTGACAAAGGGTGGTGGTCAGGTCCAGTTCGCCTCCCACGCCGAGGCCGAATTCCAGTTGGTCGAGCACCGCGCAGGCCGTCCAGGTGTCCTCCGTCACGCGGGCAACCGCGGCAAACCGCAGGCCGGTCATGTCGCTGATGACTTTGAGCATGGCCGGCACCGCGCTGATGCGGCCGATGGTGGCGATGTCGGCGGCTTTCTGCCCCATGTAGCGGTCTCGATGTGGCGGCAATGGCTTAATGCCTTGGCTGATGCCTGGAAGTCTAACGACCTTGCGTTAGGTAGGTGTAGTTTCATTTATTTTTGAGGTGTTTTTCCTACGGCTTGCCGACGAGCGCCCACAAAAAAAACGCGCCACCCTGGGGTGGCGCGGTTTTTCGGGGATTGAACTCACGTGTCTTGCTTGTTTTCCAGCACTTCGCCGGTCTTGGCGTCGAGTTTCACCTCCCACTTCACGTTGCTGGTATCACGCATTTCGACTTCGTACACCAGACGACCAGCCTTGTCGTCCAGCTCGGTGTCGGTGATGGTCGCGCCGGCATGTTTGGCCAGGGCATCAGCATTGAGCTGTTCGAAGGGTTTGACCGCACCGGACTTGAGCAGGCTCGGAATCTGGTCCGGGCGAACGTCCGCTTGGGCGAGGCCGGCGGTCAGGGTCAGGGCGGTGGCGGCGAACAATGCGGTCAGGGTTTTCATGGTGTGTGTCCTTCTGAGGTGAACTGTTTAAGTGGCCTCAGGTTAGCCAGCACAACTTAACTCACCCTTAATTATTTCAAGCAGTTGCGCAGTTTATTCAATCCGCCAAGCGCGCCGGATCGCATGCTCAGTCCTCATTTAAAGGGAGACTCGGGATGAAACGGTTAGTGAGTTGGGTCTACGCGCCCGCATTTCTGCTGGGGTTTATTGGGTGGGGTATCTGGCAGCCGCACTGGCTGGTACTGGTGTTTGTGGTTGCGGTAGGGGTGTCGTTCCTGATGGAGCAATGGCTGCCCTACGAGCGGCAATGGAACCGCAGCTTGGGCGATCGTCGGCGCGACACCTTGCATGCGCTGGTCAACGAAAGCCTGAATGCCGCAGGCTTGCTGATCCTGCCAGGGCTCACCGCACTGCTGGCGGTCGAAGGCGTCTGGCCACGGGGCTGGTCGCTGTCGGAGCAACTGTTACTGGCCATCGTGCTCGCCGACGCCGGTATCACCCTGATGCATTACGCCAGCCACCGCATCGCGCCGCTGTGGCGCTTGCATGCGGTGCATCACAGCGTGCAACGGTTGTATGGGTTCAACGGTTTGATGAAACACCCTTTGCACCAGATGCTCGAAGCCACTGCTGGGCTGCTGCCGTTGATCCTGCTGGGCATTCCGTTGGACGTGGCGCAGTTGCTGGCCTTGGCGATTGCCATTCAGTTGCTGTTGCAGCACTCCAATGTGGACATGCGCGTGGGGCCCTTGCGTTGGGTATTCGCGTGGGCGCCGGTGCATCGTTTTCACCATATGAAATACGGCCGTGCGGGCGATGTGAATTTTGGGCTGTTTTTCAACCTGTGGGACTGGCTGCTGGGCACGGCGTATTACCGCGAGGGTTATCGCATGGGGCCAGGGGACCTGGGGATTGGCAGCCGCCCGGATTTCCCGGTGGCGTATGGGGCGCAGATGCTGGACCCGTTCAAGCCTGTGCGCCTGAGCAAGGAGCCATCACTGCCAGAGCAATTACGCTAACAGTTGCACATCCAGCTGACGCAATGACGCGGCGGCCGTGACGCCAAATAGCTGCTTCATTGTCCGCGAAAAGTGCGCCGAATCGGCAAAGCCCGCGCCGTGGGCCGCGTCGGTCAACGTGCTGCCGGCGAGTGCCAATTGCAGGGCGACGCGCAACCGGCGCCACAGCACCAGGCGGCGCACCGGTAAACCCAGTTGATGGCTGAACAGGCGTTCCAGCTGGCTCAACGACAAATGCGCGGCCTGGGCCAAGGCCTGCGCTGACACTTTACCGCTGAGTTGCTGGTCCAGGGCGGCGAGGGCACGTTCCAGGCGCGGATCACCCAGGCTACGCCGGGGCAGTTGGCGCAATGCCTCCAGAGACAGGTCCTGATGCAGCAAGGGGGCGATATCAAACACCGCAGGCTCGGCATACAACACCGTCACTTCACCCTCGGAATCGAGAATGGCATGGGTCTGCCGCGAAGGGATAAACAGGCGCCGGGCCGTGGTGACCTGGCCGTCCAGGCTCACCGTGATCGGTACGCCGGAGCTGCACATCAGTTGGTGTGCGTAGTGCGCATGGGGCGCAGTGCGCCCCAGCTCGCCGACGATCAGGCCGTAGTCACGCCCCAACCACAGGCGGCCTGACCATTGGGCCTTCACTCAGTACTTATAGTCGTTCAACAGGTCCTGCACGCTGGACGACGGCCAGCGCTTGTAGAACTTCAACAGCTCGGCGGCGCGGTTGGTGAAGATGCCATCGACGCCGGCGCTCATCACTTTTTGGAAGTCCACAGGCTCGTCCACGGTGTAGACGTGCACCAGCAGGCCCTTATCGTGGGTCAGCTTGTTCATCTCAGGCTTGACCAGGTCGGTGTAGCTCTGGTCGCCATGGTTGGTCAGCTCAGCCGACGGGCCGGTACCGATCGCACCGAGGCTCTTGGCTTCGTCGACCCATTTTTCGAACTCGGCGGCGTCTTTTGGCTCTTGCTTGGCGTAGTAGGCGGCCTTGGTCGCTTCACCTGATTCAGCGAAGGTTTGGGTGGACTTCGGTTCGATACTGCCAGCACCCACCCACAACAGCAGGATTTTCGGGGTGTTGGGCATTTCTTTCTGCAGCTCTTTCAGGCTGTCTTTTTCAAACGTCTGCAGCACCACGCGGCCACGGCCCTGACCGACGCCGGTGTTGCTCTTGCCCAGCTTGGAGCCGGCGGAGCTCAGCCAGCCTTTGTCCAGCAGCTTGTTCTTCAGGTCGGCTTCGATGCCCGGGAATTGCTTGGGCTCTTTGGTCTCGATGTACAGGCCGGGTTTGTGCTGCGGGTTGCCTTCGGCGATCTTGATAATGTCGTCCAGGCTCTGGATCTTCAGGCCCACGAAGCCTGGGCGCGCGCGGTCAGGGTAGGCGGCGTTGAACCAGCTGCCGGCGTCGAGGGTTTGCAGTTCTTTCCAGGTGAATTCGTTGGCCGGGGCGTCTTTGCGCTCGGGGAACTTGGTGGCCACGTCGGTGGTGCGCTGCAGGTTGTTGTCGTGCAGGGCGAACAGCACGCCGTCCTTGCTGCGTTGCAGGTCCATTTCCAGGTAGTCGGCACCCAGGTCACGGGCGACCTTGTAGGCTGCGGCGGTGGACTCGGGGGCGTCATAGGAAGCGCCACGATGGGCGATGACCGCCGGGTACGGAATGCCTTCGTTTGTTGCCAATTCAGCCGGGCTGATGGGGTCGGCAGCCTGTGCTTGGCCAAGGCCCAGCATCAATGCGAGCAGCAGGGCGCTCTTGGTAAACGTGACAGGCATATGCGAAGTCCTTTCGTGGAGGTAACTTTGAGAAGGCGTCCTTTTTAACAATTGATTGCGAAAGGCGCTATCACCAAACCGACATTAACGTGCGCGCGGGCCAATTTTCTCGGTTTTTTTGTAGTGCATTGCAGTACTCTTGCCCGAAGCTGCCCCGTTAGAGGGCAGTAATTTCTGCCACGCGTGTAAACCATCTTTCCAGTCCCGGTGGGACTTTTCAGTGAGGTTTACCATGCGCATCACTTCCGAGCTTATCTGCCAGGCCGCCGACCAACTCCATGGTTTTGTCGGCCTGAACCGCAAGACCGGCCAGTACATCGTACGTTTCAGTGAAGACGCCTTCGGCATGGACGTGGCCGATGACGGCATCATCCCCACTGCCGAATTCGTCTGGCTGCCGGCCCCCGAGCATGCCATGACCCTGTCGCGCGAGCGTATCCAACTGCTGCTGGACCAGAATATCGACGACCGTATCAACATCACCGAACCGTTGCGGGTGTACATGCGCCGGGTGGAAATTCCACAGATCAGTGCGTTGCGCAGTCTGGTGAGCTGAGTAAAACGACGCAGGTCGATTGTGGGAGCAGGCAAGCCAGCTCCCACATTCATGTTGCGTTAAAGGTGTAGGCCCGCTCCACCTTGCACACCCGCGTCTGAAACGCCGAGTACCAGGTTGCCCGCCCTTGCTCACGCACCGCGCTATGCTCGGCCTGCTGCTTCCACGCCACAATCGCCGCCTCGCTTTCCCAATACGACACGGTAATCCCCAAGCCATCCTCACGCGCCGATTCCACCCCGAGAAACCCTGGCTGTTCACGTGCCAACGCCAGCATGCGGCTGGCAGCCTCGCTGTAACCCTGGTCACCCTCGGTGCGCAGTGAGCTGAATATCACCGCGTAGTAGGGGGCGGCTGGTGTGCGGGCGATCATGCCGACAGCGCCTGGCAAGCCTTGAGCAGGGCAATCGCCAGCGGCGGCGTGATGCCCTTGAGCGCTGCGCGTTCGGGTTGAAACAGGGTGGCGACAAAAAACGGATGGTCGAGCAGTTCCACGGCGCGCAAATCCCCTGATGAATCATGGCCGCTGGGAATCAAATCGCCTTCCAGCAGGGCGTCGAGGAACTCGGGGTTTACGCCGTAGCGGCAACGATAGCCTTCGCTGAGATCGAGGGTGCCGTAGGCCTCGGCGATGCGGGTGTAGGGCACCAGGCGCACGGTGTCGGTGGCTTCCACCAGGGCGCAACTCAATGGCGTGATGACTGCGCGTGTGGCCTGCGGTGCCAGTTCGCCATGTTCGGCATCGGCCCAGCCCAGTACATTGCGGGCATATTCCAGTACTGCATGTTGAAACCCGCCACAGGTGCCGAGGAAAGGTCGCCGGTGCTCGCGGGCAAAACGGATGGCGCGCAGTGCGCCGTCGGTGTCGCGGTAGGGGCTGGCGGGTACGCACCAGAAGCCGTCGAAGTCGTGCAGTGAGGGCGGCAGCGTGTCGGTATCGAGCCATTGCACGTGGACCGTCAAACCGAGGCTGTCGGCGGCCTGTTCCAGTGCCAGTGGAATCGCCTGGTGGGCAGTGACGTCGGGGTTGTAGTCGCCGATCAAGGCGAGGTGCAGCGGGGTGTTTTTCATTGCGTGCGACCCATGGCTTGTTGTGTCCTGAGGCGCACTATAGATTGGCGTTCACGCAATCAATATTGGCGTTTGCCCATATGTTCAATGCAGCAACGCACTATCAAATTGACTACCCTGACCTGTCGCTGATCCTTGCCCTGGTACGCGGGGGCACCCTGGCGAGGGCGGCGGCGTTATTGCGGGTCGATGTATCAACGGTGTTCCGCGCGGTGCGGCGCCTGGAGGCGGCACTGGGCCAGACCTTGTTCGAAAAAAGCCGCGCCGGCTATCTGCCCACCAGCCTGGCCAGAGACCTCGCGCAGCAAGCCGAGCGTGCCGAGCAAGCCTTGGAGGCAGCACGTATCGGCGTGGAGCAGGGCGGCGAAGTGATCAGCGGCACGGTGCGCCTGACGTGCACCGACTCGGTGTTACAAGGCTTGCTGCTGCCCGCCTTGGCGCAGTTCATGCCGGCATATCCGGCGCTTGTCCTGGAGCTGAGCACATCGAATGATTTTGCCAACCTCAGCCGGCGCGACGCGGATATCGCCCTACGCCTGACGAAGACGCCGCCGGAGCACCTTGTAGGACGTTGCCTGGGGTCGGTGGCTTATCAGGTCTGCGCAAGCCCTGCCTACGCCCGTCAGCACGAGGGCGGTGCGTTAGCCGACCTAGCCTGGATCGCCCCGGATGACTTCCTCCCCGATCATCCCACCGTCGCCTGGCGGCGTGAGCACTTGCCGGGTGTGAGGCCCAGTTATCGTTGCAACAGCATGTTGTCGGTCACCGAATTGGTGCGGGCGGGGATGGGCGTGGCGGCGCTACCGAATTTTCTATTGGATGACGGTTTGCAGCCGTTGGGCCCTGCGTTGGCGGGGCATGATACGGCGCTGTGGTTACTGACACGGCCTGACTGCCGGGCCTTGCGCTCGGTGGTGGCGTTGTTTGATGAATTGGGCAGGCATGTGCAGATGCGGTCGTGAGTAAAGCAAGGAAACAAAATGTGGGAGCGGCGGTGCGACGATTCGACTTGCTCGCGAATGCGCAGTGTCAGTCGATCAATTAAGTGGCTGACACACTGCTTTCGCGAGCAAGCCCGCTCCCACAGGGGATTGGTGTGATTTCAGGTTTTACGCACGAACTGCTCATGCATCTCGCACGTCAACGTCTCGATGCGCTCGGTCAACTGCTTGGTCATTTCCGTCAGCCGGGTGTTCTGTTCCAGCAACTCAAGCAGCTGTTTGGTGGTCTGCGCAGCCTGGGCCTGGCGCTCGGTATTGGCCACGGCCAGGGCTTCGCGATGTTGTGCGTCGGCGTCGGACTGGGCTTTGTCGCGGGCGGCTTGACGTGTCTGGGCCAGCAGGATCAACGGCGCGGCGTAGGCCGATTGCAGGCTGAACGCCAGGTTGAGCAAGATGAATGGGTACACGTCGAAGTGCGTGACGCCGGTCATGTTCAGCACCACCCACAACACTACGATGGCGGTTTGCGCACCGAGAAAGGTCGGCGTGCCGAAGAAGCGCGCAAAGGCTTCGGCCTTGAGGGCGAACGTATCGTTGCCGAAGGTGGGCGCCAGGTGGGCGTGGCCTCGGTGGAAACGCAAATGGTCGACGGGTGCGGCTTCGGGCTTGTCGGGGGTCATGGCGGGCTCGGATCCTGTGCTTGAAGTCAATCTCGCACTATAGACCGAGCCCCCCGCCAGGCGCATGAAGAACGGGTCAGTTGCCGCCACGCTCGTTGGCAAAGGCACTGACGGCCTGTACCGCGTCGCTGGTGCCTTCACGAATTTGCAGAATCACCGTGCCGGCACGGTTGGCCAGGTCAACACCCTGGGCTGCACGGTCGCGGGTGCCCTCCATGCTGTCGATGGCTTGGCGGGTCTCATCCTGGATCATCGCGATCATGCTGGAGATCTCGGCGGTGGAGCCGCTGGTACGCGCCGCCAGTTGCCGTACCTCGTCAGCCACTACCGCAAATCCGCGGCCTTGTTCACCGGCGCGCGCGGCTTCGATGGCGGCGTTGAGTGCCAGCAAGTTGGTCTGGTCGGCAATCGCGCGAATGGTGTTGACGATGGCGGTGATCTGCTGCGAACGCTCGCCCAGCTTGGCGATCAGTTGCGAAGATCCGTCGATGTCGGCGGCAATTTCACGCATGCCGCTGGCCGTTTGCTGGATCACTTCGGCGCCTTTTTCGGCAATGTCCCGGGTGGTCAGCGAGATGTGATAAGCCTGGGCTGCGCTCGCCGCATCGGCGCTATGTTGTTGCACCATGGCGGTCACGTCGGAGGCGAACTTGACCACTTTGCACAGGCGGCCGCTGGCGTCGTACACCGGGTTGTAGTTGGCTTCAAGCCACACGGTCTGGCCATTTTTATCCACTCGCTCAAACTGACCGCTGAACATTTCGCCCTGGTTCAGGCGTCGCCAGAAATCGCCGTAGGCCGAGCTGTTGGCGATTGCCGCTGGGCAGAACAGGCGGTGATGCTGGCCTTGGATCTGCGCCAGGCTGTAGCCCATGCGCTGCAGGAAATTGGCGTTGGCCGTGATGATGGTGCCGTCGAGGTTGAACTCGATCACCGCCATGGCCCGGCCGATGGCGTCCAGCTTGGCGTTGGCTTCACTTTCGGCTTGCAGGCGTGGAGTGACGTCCATCGCGTACTTCACCACCTTGATCACCTGGCCAGCCTCATCCCGCACCGGGTTGTAGCTGGCTTCCAGCCATACCGACTGGCCAGTGCCCGCAACACGCTCGAAGGTCCCAGATTGGAATTGGCCATTGCGCAGGTTCGACCACAACTGGTTGTACTCGGCGCTGCGGGCGAACGCCGGGGTGCAGAACAAGCGGTGAGACTGGCCCGCGACCTGCTCGGCGCGGTAGCCCATGGTGCTGAGGAAGTTGTCGTTGGCCCGCAGCACGTTGCCTTGCAGATCGAATTCGATCACGGCCATGGAGCGCTCGATGGCGTCCAGCAGGCTGGCCTGTTGGGCCACTGTGTGGTGAAGGGTCGCGATGGTTTTTTTGTGGGCGTTGAATAGTGGCATGTTCGGGTGCTCGGGCAAGCAAGCGTCGGGGTTATCCATGCAAGGTCGCCTGCCCCCGTAGGGCGCTGGGGCCTTACGGTTGACGTGCTCATTGTCAGCTTCCTGGTGCTGACAGAGGGAGTGGAACAACGGGTTCAGAGTTGCGCGTTGTGTCAGAAGTTCGGCCCCGAAACAGGTACTTTTCACACAAGGCGACCAATGGCGGCATTATGCTATTGCCGTGCGCACGGGTAGGAAAAATCAGACGAGGTGTCATAGGACAACTTCAGGCGGAATGAGCGACCATTTCTGCGCTGACATTGACTCGGTTGCGGCCGGTGTCTTTGGCTGCGTACAGCGCCCGGTCTGCCGCATTCAGCCACATTGCCGCATCGGTGAACGACGGTTGAAAGCTGGCCAGGCCGATGCTCAGGCTGACCCGCAATTCCGGGATTTGCGGGTTGCGGTAATTACCGAAGTTCTCGCGCATGCGCTCCATGACCTGCGCAGCTTGCTCAAGGGCCATCTGCGGAAGAATCACGCAGAACTCATCGCCTCCGTAGCGCCCGGCCAGGTCGTTTTCCCGCAAGCTGCTCCGCAACTCCAGGCTCAACTGGCGCAGCACCGCGTCACCGACGATATGGCCGTGGGTATCATTGATCCGCTTGAAGTGGTCAATGTCGATCAGCGCAATGGTGGCGTGGCCTTGTTGCTGTTGGCATTTGTGGAACTTGAGTTGCAGCAGATCTTTCCATGAGCCGTGGTTGAGCAGGCCGGTGAGGCTGTCGATGCGGCTCAGGGCGCTGAGCGCGCGTTTGTGTTCCGACAGTTTGATCGCCAATTGGTAGCAGACCAAGCCGATGGCCATGGGGTAGAGCGTGAGCATGGGCAGGCAAGCGTAGACCTGTGTCAGGCTGACCGCGGGGTTGAAGTCCAGGCCAAACAGCAGGCCGGCCACTCCCACGCCAAACGCTTGCGCCAGCGCACCGCGCAACAGCAAACGCTTGCCGCCCGCAGCGACGTTGTTCATGGAGACCATCGACAATAGGGTGACGCTGGTCAACGGGGCGAATTGCAGCGTAGCCACCCAAAATCCGCTGAATAATGCGTCCCACACCAGGTTGCGTTGTTCAGCGTCGTAGGGGAGTTTGGAGCGAGTCGCCAGTTGATATGCCAGATGCGGCCAGACAAAACCATTGATCAACAGCAATGCCCAGACCCAGTCAGGCTTTGCCAGCGGGGACAAGGCGGCAATCACACTGATACAGCACATGGCTGTGCCGATGATTCTTGGCCTGTAGATGCGCCTGGCAAATGAAAGCCCTTTGCCTTGTCTGTTTTCCATAGATTCCTGGGTCAACTCTTTTTGCAGATACGACAACACGCGTTCGCGAGGTAACCGTTGATCGGATAACACCTGTGAATATTGTCAGTGATTCGCGTGGGAATAATCAGTGTCCTTTCAGGCCATTTGCGCAAAACAGAGGGCGAATGCGTCAAAAGCGACCTGAAATGTCGTTCATACAACAGGGTTTTACTGCGCAGGAGGGGGATTAACCTCATAACCGGCCAGAAACAGGTCGATGGCCGACTCGATCACACTGGCCTGGCTGGCGGCGTCGAGAATAGGCTGACCGAGGGTAATCTGCGGCCAGAAGGCGAAGGCCTTGAGCATGCCTTGGATCTGGTGGGCGGCAAATGCTGGGTCGTTGCCGCTAAGGCGGCCGTCTTCCTGGGCGGCGCGTACCCACTGGGTGAAGCCTTCTTCCCGCTTGCTCAGACGGTTGACCATGTCTTGCGCACGTTCCGGCGAATGGATGGTGGCGGCGATGGCAACGCGAGCCAAGTCGAGGAAATTGGCATCCGACATCATCTGCATCTTCGCCTCCAACAACCCGCGCAATTGATCGCGCAGCGGGCGGTTGCGGTCGTAGCTCACATCCAACTGCGCGACGCTGCTGGCCCAGAGTTGATGGAGAATTTCGGCGAACAACTCTTCCTTGCTGGGGAAGTGGTTGTACACCGTGCGTTTGGACACCCCTGCGGTGGCGGCAATCTTGTCCATGCTGGTGACCTCGAAACCGTTATCGCGAAACTCGGCGATGGCGGCAGCCACAATGGCTTCGCGTTTGCGGTCGGTGAGGCGTCGAGGGGCAGTCATGGGTGGCGCTCGTCTCTTTCGGTAAAATTACACTCGGTAGTTTACTTGTTCCGAATTTTGTTGCAATCTTGAAACTACACTGTGCAGTGTAATTTATGAGCGGACCAACGGAGTCTCCTGATAATGGCCACCATTTCATCGCGTATCGACCCTTCACCTGTGGCGCTCAAGCCTGCTGAACAGGATCAAGGCCACTTCAGTAATGACGCCCCCGTGCAGCACGGCGGCTTTGGTAAAACCCTGCGTATCTTCTGGAACATGCTATTCAACAAACCGCGCAGTACGCGACCGGTAGGGCAAATTCCGGTGCAACCGCTGACCCGCGAGCAGTTGATGGCGGCACCTGATCACAGCGTATTCCGCCTCGGGCATTCCACCGTGCTGATGAAAATGCGCGGCAAGTTCTGGGTCACCGACCCCGTATTCGCCGAGCGCGCCTCGCCATTCAGTTGGGCCGGCCCCAAACGTTTCCATCAGCCGCCCATCAGCCTTGAAGACCTGCCGCCGTTGGAAGCGGTGATCCTTTCCCACAACCACTACGACCATCTTGACCACAAGGCTGTCGTCCAATTGGCCGCGAAGACCCGTTACTTCCTGGCGCCGCTGGGTGTAGGCGATATTCTGATCAAATGGGGTGTGGATGCCAGCAAAGTGCGGCAACTGGACTGGTGGCAAGGCACCGAGGTCGATGGCATTCGTTTTGTTGCCACGCCCGCACAGCATTTTTCTGGGCGCGGGCTGTTTGATGCCAACCAGACCCTTTGGTGTTCCTGGGTGATGATCGACGGTGCGCGGCGGATTTTTTTCAGCGGCGACACCGGTTACTTCGATGGCTTCAAACGTATTGGCGAGCAGTACGGCCCGTTTGATCTGACCCTGATGGAAACCGGTGCTTACAACGTCGACTGGCCACACGTGCACATGCAGCCGGAGCAAACCTTACAGGCGCATATCGACCTAAAGGGCCGCTGGCTGCTGCCGATTCACAACGGCACTTTCGACTTGGCGTTCCATGCCTGGCACGAGCCGTTCGACCGCATCATGGCCCTGGCCTGGGAACGCAATGTGTCGATAACCACGCCGCCGATGGGGCAAGCGTTCAGCTTGAACCAACCTGAGCGTGGGCATGCGTGGTGGTTGGCGGTGGAGACCCAAGGCGTTGAAGATCGTGCGGTAGGCTAAGAAACAGCTGCCCTGGAAAAAGGAATTTTCAAGGTGTTTCCACCTTGCGACAAGCGCACGATGACGGTGCGATGATCCCGGGAATTCTAATTCTCGGGAGTCGCTCAGGATGGACGAAAAGTGTAGGAAATATTGGCGTCCATACATGCCTTGCCCCACAGGGCGCGCCCCATCGTCATCCTCAGACTGCATTGCGCCGTCGACGTTTTCCGACAATACGAACGAGAGCCCAGGCAAACGCGGTATTGCGTTCGGGGCTGCGCCCCACGCTTCTGAACATCCGGTAACGAGCCCCCCCGTTCCCAGGCTCGATGTGCCTGGGCCGCTGATGAAAACTGTCCGTGATCCGGCATTGTCACTCAATGCCTTGAGTGGCATCGACCCCGAGGGCCCCTTGATGGTGGAAGTCCCCGTAGTGCTGAATAACAGCACCTTCACCTCCGTCCAGGCGTTGGCTGGCTGGCGCATAGGGTTTGCCCACCAATATGTGGGCGCTGGAGAAGCTGAGGCTATGTGCCACAGTGCGGCGTTCCTCCAGGCCTTGAATACCCTGCGCTCGGCGGGTGCGCTATTGGTGCCGGTGGAGTCACATCGCAGCGACGCTGCCAATCAATTCACCCTGCAGACTCGAAATGAAATCGATGCATGCGTAAGCGAACATCGTCTTGACGCCGTGGTGTCTGAAAGTAGCAGTGCTGCGTTTCACGGCGCCTGCAAGAGCGGGTACCCAGGGTTGTGTGAGTCTCTAGTGGATGGAACGAAGCTTTGGTTTTACGGCGCCCGTTGGGCAGGTGATCGTTTGATGGCACTGGTGCAGGTTTATCGCCAGCTACTACAACAGGCCGTCTTGATGCCCACGTCCGATAGAGAGTGATCTGATCAGGCGGCAGGATTCGCCTCAACGGCGCAGCGTGGTTGGCTTCTTAGACTGGTGCCGGGCTATCCATGGATACCCCTAACATTCAGTCAAATAGAGGGTCATTTCATGATTGGACCAATTTCGTCCTTGGGTTGGGCAACGGGCCTGTTCCAGACACTTTCCAATCCTGTGCAAGGCTTCAAGAGTGCCTGCCAGATGTCGGGAGAGATGGCTGGGCAAGGTGGGGTGACGTCAGAGTCCCTGGTTAAAGACTCATTGAAGCAAATCGCCCACATTGATCAGGGGTTACAAGGCGGTAACGCATTTGTCGAAACCAACCCAGATGCCCGGAAAGAGGCAAAGGCGCGAGATCATGAACGTGCAAAGGGCCATGTGCGCGGTTATCTACACGGCGTTCCGATAGCGCTCAAAGATGTGTTTGAAACCAAAGACCGCATGCAGACAAGCGCAGGCTCCAAGGCGTTGGTGGGGGCGCCCGCAACAAAGAATGCGAAGGTCGTCGACAATTTGTTGAGGGCGGGTGTAGTGATCGTGGGTAAAACCAACATGAGCGAGTTGTCCAACTTTCGGTCTGAGTCACCGGCTGATGGGTGGAGCTCACGCGGCGGCCAGACGCTCAATCCCCATCGGTTAGGTGGCCAGGTAGCGGGTTCAAGTTCAGGTTCTGCGGTGGCAGTGGCCCAAGGACATGTGCCGCTGGCCTTAGGGGTTGAAACCAATGGTTCGATTATCGCCCCCGCAGCGTATAACGGCGTTTTCGGACTAAAAACCACGGCAGGCTTGATCAGCACCGAGGGCGTCATGACCAGCTCCCGGATGGATACAGTCGGTACGTTTACGCGAAATATCTGTGATGCGGCGCAAGCCCTCAACGCCATGACCGAAACCCATACCTACGACGATGGGTTACGTGATGATGCGTTAAAAGACAAGCGAATCGGCTATACGCCTTTGCCTGAGTTGTCTGCAGACGATGCACGTAACCCGGCAATACGAGCGGACAGGAAGCACTTTGAGCAGGCGCTTGAGGTATTGAAGGACAAGGGTGCGATTCTGGTGCCGATAGGCCGATTGGATGATGGCGTTTCGCAAGAAACCTATGAGGGCTATAACGATGCGCTGTTTGCAGACGTCAAGCATCAGCTCGAAGGGTACTTGGCCGGCCGGAACGGGTTGCCGGTCAAATCGTTGTCGGAACTGATCGCGTTCAACAAGCGCGACCAACAGCCTGGAGATCCTGACCAGGCGCTGCTGGAAATGATCAATGGCTTGGACGTGCCTCAAGAGCAACGCGAAAAATTGTGGGAAGACATCGTGCCGGTTTTCCAGAAAACCATTGATGAGCCGCTCAAGGAACATAAGCTCGACGCGATGCTCTCGAACTTTCTGTCCCACAGCTACTTCTTCAGCGCTGCGGCGGGCTATCCAGGCATATCGATACCGTCCGGAATGGATGATGAAGGTATGCCCACCGCGCTTCACCTATACGGTACGGGTAACAGCGAGGCTACGTTGCTGTCGATTGCCTATGGTTATGAACAGGCGTCGCAAGCGATCAGGGAACCTGCCTTTCTGCCTGGCGTACCTTTCTCGCCAGAGTTTGTGAATGCAGACGAAGTGGTTGAGACGACAGAAAAGAGCGACTGACCGTACTTAAATCTCAACGTGCAGGAATGCAGTGGCGATTGTTTCCAGTGTTTGAGTCATAAAGTACGGCGCGGTTTACACCCAAGGCCATCGAGGCAGTTCGTGGCCTTGGTCATACGTCTGAACACCGCCGGACTCAGAAGCCGGAGAGTGCTGGGCGCTAAGCTTCACTGGGCTGAGGTCCTGTGGGACCGATCAAGCGAGCGATGATGCCTTGCGCAGCGGGCTCTGCGGGTGCGCTGTCAAACCGGCGCACACTCATCCCCCACCCCGGTGCAAACCCCGGGAAAAACACCAGCCCCTCAGCCTCCAGCCTAAACGCCAGGGTCAAACGGGTTTCATCTTCGACCTCGGCGTGGCTTTCAAAGCGTTGCACCGCATCCACCGCTATACCCGCCTGGCGGGCCAGGTCTTCCCGACTCCAGCCCAGCATCGCACGGGCTTGTACACTGTGTTTTGCGGTGAATTGATGCAGGACGATCTGCTGTTCGACGAAAGAGCTCATTGCCAGGGAGGACATGGGGGTTTCTCCAGGGTTTGACGGGGGAGGGCAAACTATACTGTGTTTTTGTACAGTTGTTTTGACCGCTCATCAACTGGATTTTTCCTCAGTGCCTGCGCTGCTCTATTTTGAACGCTGCAAGGCCGCGCTTGATCGCTTCCATCTATCGGCAATCGTTACGTGCTCAAGTTGATTAAAGGCCTTCCACCCCTGGCGCCTCTCGAATAATCAGGTGGTCCAGGTTTTCGATATTTGCGCTGAACACCCCGAACGTCTGATCGGGGTTTTTCTTGCTCGGTACCTGTTGCAGTTCCGGCGTTACTCCATAGAAAAAGCAATACAACGGCCGCTCGCTGTCTGCCGCTGCCTTGATCTGCTCCAGAAACGCCTTGCGCTTGCGGTAGTTCTCGATGAGTTTTTTGCTCAGGTAGACGTTGACCGAATAGGGCTTCCTGTCGAGCCACACCTTCTTTTCGAAGTCGATGCGAAAGCTGCTGGTGTAGTCCTTGATCGCCTTGATCTTGCCCCAGTAGATAAGCCCCTTGTTGTCTTGCAGGTATTCGATCTTCTTGAAAAACGTCCAGTAGGTGGCGGTGTGGTCGCCGATTTTCAACGGCATGGACTTGAGCTTGTCCTTGTCGTCGATGTTGGACACGTAGCATTCCACCGGGTGGGCGAACACGCTGGTTTTGTCTGGGGCTGTGTCGCTGGCAGGCAGGGGAGTGGAGATTCGGCTTGAAGGTGCTTTCGTCGGATCTAGTGGGACGTTTCCTTCGGTTCCTACGACAGGGTTTTTACGCTCGTACTGTCGTCGCGTCAGCAACCATTCCGATGGAAAATTTTCTTCACGCTCGTCGTCGTTTTCGCCGGTCGTCGTCTTGTGCGTGCTGGCGTAACGGCAGCCGTCGATGTGCCGAGTACTGGTCTTGTTTTTGAAGTGTGGGGTGCGCAGGTAATTGACGTTCTTAGCGTTGAAGGTGCTCAGCGCATTACCTGTATCGAACGTGGCACGGCATTCATCGTTGGGGCAGAGGAAGCTGTCTTTGTCGGAGTCAAAGGCAGTGGTTTCGTCGAAATTCAGGTCTCTTACGTCGTAGATCGACAGTTTTTCATCGAGACTCAAGCTGTAGGCCGTGTCGAATTTCATGGGGCTCGGGTCCGTGAGAAGTTTCGCTATTAATAGCGGGATCCAGCGCAAATATCAGCAAGAACCTGCTACGCGCCGCCCACTCAAGAAACACAGAGAGCCGCCCACCGCGGTCAGTGCCCCCAGCGCATAAAACATACTGGTCGGCGCCGCATTGATCAGCAAATACCCACATATCACCGGGCTCATCGCCCCGCCAAAGGCCGCCAGGTTTTGCGCGCCGTAGTAGCTGCCGCGCAGCGCATCCGGGGCGATGGTGTCGATAAACAGAAATTCCGACGGGTAGATGATCATCTCGCCCAAGGTGAACACGAACATTGCCACGCACCAGGTAACCAGGCTGTCCGCGAGGCTGAACCCGATCAACCCGCAGATGAACAGCAGAGTACCCAACACGATCCAATAACGCAGTTGCTCGCGTTTGAGAAAACGGCCGATCTGGTACTGCATCAAGATCACCGTGATGGCATTGCACGCCAGTACCGCAGATAGAATTTTCAGCGCTTCGGCGGGCTTGTAGGCCACCAGCAGAAACTGTGACAGATAAAGCGTATAGCGCCCGTGGACGATGGTGCTCAACAGGCTGCCGCTGGTGAACAGGATCAACGTGCGATCACTTCGCAAAGTGCGCAGGGTGGTCAGGAAGCTCAAAGGTTTGTTGCTGTCATCCCGTTGCGTGGGCGGGATGCCGATCATCAGGAACAGGCTGCCAAACGCGATGGCGCTGGCGATCAGAAATGGCGCCAGTTGCATGTGGCCGGCGATCACCACACCGACCATCGGGCCGGTGGCGTAGCCGACGTTGGTCAGCGTATAGCGCAACGAAAACACCTTGGCCCGGTCGCCCACCGGCAGGTTCTCGCTGATGATGGCTTTGGAGCCGATCAGGAACAGTGCAGACGCCGCTTCGGTGATCACCAGGGTCAAAGTGGTGAGGTAGAGGTTGCTGGCAAAAGTCAGCAATAGAAAGCCTATGGAGCTGGACAACATGGCCAGGATCAGCAGCTTGCGCTTTTCCAGGCGGTCGATGATGTAGCCGCCGTATAGGCCCAGCAGTGTGGCGATGAACACGGCGATGCCCATCAGCAGGCCGATGTCCTGTTGGTTGAGGCCTAGGCGGGTGCTCAACAGCAAGGCCAGCAACGGGCTGGTCATGGCGCGGCTGACCACGATGGTCACCGAGCAGATCATCAGGCGGCGGATTACCAGGGAGTAGGTGGCCACGGTGGGGCGGATGTCCTTGTTATAGCTTCGAGACAACACAGATCAAATGTGGGAGCGGGCTTGCTCGCGAATTCGGTGTGTCAGCCAATATATTCGGTGACTGACTCACCGCATTCGCGAGCAAGCCCGCTCCCACATTTAGATTGTGTTATTGGCCGGAATTGATGGTGATTTTTTCGACCGCACCTTGCTCCAGATCCCACTTCTTGAGGATCTTGCCGTAGGTGCCATCGTCAATCATCGCCTGCATGGCCTCACTGATCGCAGTAACCAGCTCCGTGTTGCTCTTCTCAACCCCAAGCCCGGTGAACTGCTTGGAAAGCGCCAGGCCCACTGGCTTGTACTTACCTTTATCCAGCGACATCAGGTAAGGAATCGTTTCGCTACCTTGCATCGCCGCATCCAGACGGTTCTGCTGCAACTGCGCCCGCGCATCCGCCGAGCCTTCGGTGCCGATCACTACGATGGCTGGCTTACCCGCGGCTTCGCAGTTTTCCTTGCTCCACGCGGCAATTTCCGACGGCCAGGTAGTGCGGCGGCTGGTGCCGACTTTTTTACCGCACAGGTCAGTCAATTCCTTGAGGTCTTCACGTTTGGCCAGGGTGTAAAGCTGCGGGCCGCTGGTGAAGTAGTCGATAAAGGTCACAGCCTTCTGGCGCTCGGCGGTGTCGGACATGCCCGACAACACGATGTCTACGCGCTTGGTGGTCAGCCCGCTGAGCATCTGTTCGAAGCCGGTTTCCTGCCACTTGATCTTCACGCCCAGGCGCTCGGCCAGGGCGTTGCCCAGGTCGAAGTCCAGGCCGGTGATCTTGTTGGTGGCCGGGTCCTTGAAATCCATCGGTGGATAGTTCGGCACGATGGCCGCGCTGATTTCACCCTTTTCCTTGATTGCCGCCGGCAATGCCGCGAAAACTGCAGTGGAGGCCATCAGGCCTGCGAGCAACGTTGGAATAAACAATTTTTTCATGGGGGCGTTCTCGTTTGTTTTTTAGTTAAGTGCGAACGGCAGAAATAAAGCTTTGGGTACGCGGGTTTTGTGGGCTTATTAGAATTTCTTCGGGGCTACCGGCTTCCACAATCTGGCCGGCATCCATAAACACCATGCGGTTGGACACTTCACGGGCAAAACCCAATTCATGGGTGACCACGATCATGGTCATGCCGGTGGTGGCCAAATCACGCATTACCGACAGCACTTCGCCTACCAACTCTGGGTCGAGGGCTGACGTGGGTTCGTCAAACAGCATCAACTTGGGGCGCATCGCCAAGGCTCGGGCAATCGCTACACGCTGCTGTTGCCCACCGGACAATTCCACCGGGTAGGCGTTGCGCTTGTCCGCCAGCCCGACACGGGCGAGTAGCTCCAGCGCGTCTTCAGTGGCTTCCTTGGGCGAGCGCTTGAGCACCTGGCATGGGCCTTCGATGATGTTCTGCAGCACGGTCATATGCGGGAACAAATTGAAGCGCTGGAACACCATGCCGGTGGCCAGGCGCTGGCGGGCGATCTGCGATTCGTTCATCTCATGCAGCTTGTTGCCGACCACCCGGTAACCCACCAACTCGCCGTCGACCCACAGGCCACCCTTGTCGATTTTTTCCAGCTGATTGACGCAGCGCAGCAGGGTACTTTTACCGGAACCCGACGGGCCGATGATGCACATCACCTCGCCTTGCTCGACCTCGATATTGATGTCCCGCAGTGCGTGATACTGGTCGTAATACTTGTTCAGGTTGACGGCCTTGACGATGCTTCTCATGGGGCAAATCTCCTCAACCCAAACTTACGAACGCTTGCCGGCGCCGCGGGCAAAACGACGCTCAAGGCGGCTTTGACCAAATGAAAGAACAGTCACCACCGCCAGGTACCAGATGCCGGCCACAATCAGCAGCTCCATGACCCGTGCGTTGGCGTAGTAGATGTTTTGCGCGTTGTGCAACAGCTCCGAGTATTGGATCACGCTGGCCAGGCTGGTCATTTTCACCATGCTGATGAACTCGTTGCCTACAGGTGGAATGATCACCCGCATCGCCTGCGGCAGAATTACCCTACGCAGCGCTTGCAGGCTCGGCATGCCGATGGACTTGGCGGCTTCGTACTGGCCAGTGTCTACGGACAGCAGACCGGCACGTACCACCTCGGCGGTGTATGCACCCTGGTTGATACTCAGGCCGAGCAGGGCGGCCACGAATGGCGTCATCAGGTCGACGGTGTCGATGCTGAACACACCAGGAATCGCGATCACCGGGAAAATCAGCGCCAGGTTGAACCACAGCAGCAGTTGCAGAATCAGCGGTGTACCGCGAAACAGCCAGGTGTAGGTGATGGCCACATAACGCAGGATCGGGTTGGCCGACATGCGCATGATCGCCGTGATCACCCCGATCACCACGCCCAGCGCCATGGCCAGGATTGACATGACGATGGTGTTCACCAAGCCCCACAGGATGGCCTCAGACGTGAGGAACTGACCGATGTAGGACCATTCGATCTGGCCATTGGCAAACGCACGCAACAACGCAGCCAGTGTGATCACGATCAATGTGGCGAAAAACATTCGCCCGTAATAGCGACGTGGCACGTGCTCGTATTGCGTGATATCGAACTGGTTCTCGGACAACTTTCGCTCGGCTTCCAAGCGCTCTGCCGGGGTTTGGTTCATGGTGCTACTCCAAAAACTAACAACGCTCTAATGCTGTACGCGGTTCAAATGTGGGAGCTGGCTTGCCTGCGAAGGCGCCAGCCCACACACCGCAGATTTAAATCCTGAAACCCTGGTAACTCTCGGCCCACTTTTTTTGCCCAGCCAACGCCACCTTCAACCGCCCAATCTGCTCCCGAACCCGCTCCGGCGCCGTCCCACCCCAACCACTGCGTGCCGCAATCGCCGCCTCCAGCGTCAGGCAGTCGCGCACCTCAGGGGTTAACCGCGCATCCACCTCTGCCAACATCGCCGGCGAGGCTTCCCACAACTCAATCTCATGCTTCTCACAGGCCTGTACCAGCGCGCCGGTAATCTCGTGGGCTTCCTTGAACGGCACACCACGGGTCGCCAACCAATCCGCAACCTCAGTCGCCAAGGTAAAACCCATCGGCGCCTGACGCCGTAGTTCTTCCACCTGCACCTTCATGGTCGCGACCATTCCGGCCATCGCCGGCAGCACCAGCAACAAGGTATCCACGCTGTCCAATACGCTGTGCTTGTCTTCGCTTAAGTCGCGGTTGTAGGAAAGTGGCAACGACTTGAGCGTGGACATCAACCCGGTCAGGTTGCCGATCAAGCGCCCAGCCTTGCCTCGCGCCAATTCGGCGATATCCGGGTTCTTTTTCTGCGGCATGATCGAGCTGCCGGTGGCGTAGGCATCGTCCAACACCACCCAGCGAAACTGGCGCGAAGACCACAGGCAAAACTCTTCCGACAGGCGCGAAATATTCACCCCGAGCATGCCCGCCACAAACAGGAACTCCGCCACGTGGTCACGGCTGGCGACCGCATCGATGGAGTTTTCGCATGGCCCGGTGTAGCCCATTTCCTTGGCCGAGTGTTCCGGCTGACGGGCAATCGCAGAACCAGCCATCGCTGCCGCACCTAGCGGCGACAGGGCTGTGCGCGCATCCCAATCCACCAAGCGCTGCACATCGCGCAGCATCGACTGCGAGTGAGCCAGCAAGTGGTGGGCGAACACGATGGGTTGCGCCTGCTGCAAGTGAGTGAAGCCAGGGCAGATGCTTTCGACGTGCCGCTCAGCCTGCTCCACCAACGCTTGCTGCAAACCCAGCACCTCGGTGGTGATAGTGCGCGCATGGTCCCGTAGGAAAAGGCGCAGGTCGTTGGCCGTCTGGTCATTGCGCGAACGCCCGGCGCGCAGCTTGCCGCCCAGGGTGCCGAGTCGCTCGGTCAACACGCGTTCGATAAAGGTGTGCACGTCCTCGTCATCCAGGGTCGGATGCAGGTTGCCGGCGGCGAAGTCAGCGCCGATAGCGTCTAGGGCTTGCAGCGTGCGCAGGGTCTCCGACTCATCCAGCAGACCGGCGCGCTGCAGCTCACGGGCATGGGCACGGGAGCCCGCCAGGTCGTAAGGCGTCAGGCGAAAGTAGCGCTCGGGGCAACGGGACAACGCGGCCAATGCAGCAGACGGACCGGTCTTGAAACGAGCGCCCCAAAGGCGGTCGGTGGGTTGAGACATGGGTATTCCTCACGCTTGTTTTTAGAAGAGTCGGAGGCAGTAAAAATAAGTTTTCAACTAGACTGAACCAGCGTCTGACGCGCCGTATTCAAGGTTGCCAAGGGCGGATGTTTATGTTCATTATCGCCGCCTGGCTATGTTCAAGGACTGGGTTGAAGCCTGTTGAATATGGCACTAGAGGTCAACGCGTATTATGGAAACCCCACTTTCCACTTCTGGAAACATACCGCCAAAACCCGGCACACGACCGCCCCTGCAACTGAGCGGGCTGGACTTCAAATTGCTGCGCGTGTTCATGGCCGTGGTCGAAGCCGGCGGTTTCAGTGCTGCGCAAAATGAGCTCAATGTAGGCCTGGCGGCCATCAGCAAACAGATATCCGACCTGGAAATCCGCATCGGCATGCGCCTGTGCACGCGGGGAAGGGAAGGTTTTGGGCTGACCGAAGAAGGCAAGCTGGTGTATCAAGCGTCCATCGAGTTATTTACCTCGGTCGACAGTTTTCGCGACAAGCTTAGTTCGGCGCAAAACGAGCTTATTGGCGACCTTAGTGTGGGCGTAATTGATAACACCGTGTCCGACGTTAACTCCCCGCTTATTGCTGCGCTGGGAAAATTACACGGTGACTCGCCAAAAATAAGATTGCGCCTACATGCCTCGCAACTCGACGAAGTTGAGCGCGGCGTCGTGGAAGGCCGCCTGATTGTCGGAATTGTGCCGGTGTACCAGCGTCGTGAAGAGTTCGACTACTTCCCGCTGTACGAAGAAAAGGCCCACGCCTACTGCGCTGTAGGACATCCACTGTTCAATGCGAGCGACATCACCCCCGACGCCCTGCGCCAATACGAAGTGGTGAACCATCGTTATGCGATCCACCGCGACAAGACCAACTTCGTCAACTACGACAGCCAGTCCGCCTCGGCCTCACAAGTGGAAGCCGTCGCGATCCTGATCCTCACCGGTCGGTTCTTGGGCTTCCTGCCGCAACATTACGCCGCGCCATTGGTTAGGGAAGGGCGCCTGCGCGCACTGTGCCCGGAGCATGTCCACTTGAGCACCGCGTTCAACCTGATCCTGCGTCACAACGCCCCCAGAAGCCCGATGGTAAAAGCCTTCGCCACTGCGCTGGGCGTAGACCTCAAAGCCACGGCATAAACACCACTCTACCCAGCAACAGAGATCAAATGTGGGAGCAAGCTGTCGAGCTTTAGCGAGGCTGCGAAGGGATCGACTCAGTGCCCCTCCCGAGCCCACAACCCCGCATCGCCCCTATTCAGACATTTAGCGTTTTCAACGCGAATAGTGGATTTATTAGCAAATTTGAGTGCGCATTAGCATTTTCGTAACCTCGACATTATCGTTTTCGCCTACTATCTCCCAATAGTTATCGTTTTTTAGCTCTCGTTAGGGGATTCGACAATGCAAGTAGGTTTTAAGGCACTCGCTGACCGCTACCGTATCGCGCTTGCGCAACCCCTACGCGTCGAGTCTGTAATCGCTACGACACGCACGAGCCACGAGAACAATGGACGTGTCGAGCGCAAGTACCCGATCAGCTATCAACCCTCGGACGACTTTGCGGGACATTTCGAGTTTGGGCTCAAGTACGAAGAAATTCACCTCGAATTTTTCGCTCGCCTGTTTGCTGCAGTCGGCCCTGCGCCGGTCGAAGCCTGGTGCCGGCAAACACCCTTTGGTCAATATGCCCGCCGCACCGGATTCCTGTACGAGTGGTTAACCGGACTGCATCTTGACGTGCCAGATGTCACTAACGGCGGTTATGTCGACGCAGTTTCATCGCAACTTTACCTGACCCGTGTTGAGCCGATACGGATACGGCGCTGGCGCATCAACGATAACCTTCCTGGCGTACCAGCGTTCTCCCCCTTGATTCGCCGTACCGAGGCCGTGCAAGAAGCGTTGCAGTTTGATCTGGGCGCGGCACTGCGGGAACTGAACCAAGCCTTTGGCGCCGATATCCTGATGCGCACCGCAAGTTGGCTGACGTTCAAGGAGTCGCGTGCCAGCTTTTTGATCGAGAGAGAGGCAGACAAAGCCGACAGGATCCAGCGGTTTGCCCACGTGATCGCCAAGTACTGTGGCCATATTGAGGATCCGTTGAGCAGCGAAAGCCTGCACACGTTGCAAACCGGTATTTTGGGGGAAGAGGCGCTCGGGCTGGGTTTGCGCCGCTCGCCAGTCTTCGTGGGGCAAGCAACCATGCGCGAAGACATCGTGCACTACATTGCGCCGCAATATGAGGTGCTCACACAGCTGCTCGATGGCTTGAAGGCATTCGAGCGAGCAACTCGAGGCTCTGAGTCGCTGGTACGGGCAGCGGTCATTGCTTTCGCCTTCGTGTACATCCACCCAATGCGGGATGGTAATGGTCGGATCCATCGCTTTCTAATCAACGACAGCTTGATCCGTGATAACGCGGTGCCTGATGGCGTGATCCTGCCGGTGTCAGCCACGATCACAAGTTCGATTGATTTCCGGGTGCGTTACGATCGCACGCTGGAGGTGTTTTCGCGGCCCTTCATGCAACGCTACGCCGCGTCCTATCGGTTTGGCGAACTCGTAGTTTACGAGGACGGCACCCGCAGCAACTTGGTCTTTGATGACTACGAGGATGCGCAATTCGCATGGCGCTATCCCGACTTGACCGAGCATGTCTTGTATACGGCACAGGTTGTGGCGCACACAGTCCTTACAGAAATGGCTGATGAAGCACGTGTGTTGGTCATTTTTCAACGCGCTCAAGAGCAGCTCAAAGAAGTGCTGGAAATGCCGGACCAAGATGCAAACCGCGTCATTCGCTCTCTAAAGGAAAATGGCTGGCAGGTATCGGGGAAGTTGAAGAAGGCGTATCCGCAGTTGGAAGTTGCTCGCTTGGCCGAGCGGGTAGTGGAAGCGGTGCGATCTGCATTTGAAGAACGAGACTCAGGTAGCGGCGACAATTGATCGGGATCGCCCCGGTCTCCTTGCCGATCCCGCCCACTAGTATCACCGCTGCAACCGAGCCCGCTTCTTCTTCGCATGAAAATGCCGAAAATGCGCATCCTGCGCCGCCGCCAACAACTCCCGATCCCCACGGGTATCACCCCAGGCCCGCAGCCGATATTCCCCCAGGTCCCCATACACTGCTTCCAGCCTGAGCACCTTGTTCTCACACCGGCAATTATTCCCGGTGAGCTTACCGGTCAACACGCCGTCGACCACCTCAAGCTCAGTGCCGATCAACTTGATCCCCAGCCGATCCGCAAACGGCTGCAACACCAGCGCTGGCGATGCCGAACACAATGTCACCACCGCCCCGGATTTCACTTCATCGGCCACCGACTGCAAGCCGCTGGGGCGCATCAACTTGGTCCAGTACCGCTGGCAATACTCCTGCGCCTTTTGCTGAACCCACGCCTTTTCCACCCCAGTCATAAAGGTGCGGATCAACTGCGCCTTCAACTCATCCCGGCTGATCTGGCGCAGCAAAAACCGCAGTCCAGGTACCGCCAATTTCACCATCCGGCCATAGAACTCGCCGGGGCCAAAGGCGAACTTGAGGAACGGGACGAAACTGTCGTGGTGGGTCAGGGTGCCGTCGAAGTCAAAGACGGAGAGTACTTTGGCGTCAGCGGGGCCGGCTTCGAGCATGTCTGGGTTCACGGGGAGGCCTCGGTCCTATCTAATAATTTTAGTCACGCCTCAGCGATGACAGCGGCCATTTGGACCAATGACAACGCAGGCGGCAATTGGGGAACAAGGCTACAGCATTGGAGGGCTGATGAAAAAAGCAGTCCGCAATGCTTCGACTTTATAGGTATTCCATGCGCTCCAGTCGGTCGGTGGCTTCACGCAATGCGATTTGCTGGTCGAAAAAACGTTGGCGCAGGTATTGAAGTCTTTTTTCCTGCTGTTCTAACGGAAATCTTTCAGGATCATCGAGTATCTCCTGGGCGCTCAATTGGATGATCCTGATGCTTTTCAAAATAAGCTCTACGAAGGCTTTCGCCCTCAGGTGATCTTTTTTTGCTTGGTGCTGCGCTTTCAAGACAATACCGCTGGCAATGAGGCTACCGCCTGCAGCCGCGATGGTGTAGCTGACAAAGGAAGAGGCCAGTTTTAGGTGGGTAAAAAACGTGGAAACTGTATCGTTTTGAGATCCCAGATCCAGACCGTAGGCAATGTATCCGCCTCCCAGTGCCAAGAGGAATCCAATCAGATAAAGGGTAAACGGTTTCCTGTAAAGCCTTCCGCTCAGGATGCCCCAGGCTCCCAGGGAAAGTAGGGCGATGCTGATAAGTGTGAAGACAAGCATTTCCATGCTGTTGATCCGATCCTGAATTTTTGTCAAAAAAAAGAGCTGCCCGTAGCAGCTCTTTTTTCATTTTTTATATCAATCCCAGCTCAGCGCGCCGCCGGTCTGGTACTCAATCACACGCGTCTCAAAGAAATTCTTCTCTTTCTTCAAGTCCATGATCTCGCTCATCCACGGGAACGGATTCGTCGTCCCTGGATACTCTTCCTTCAAACCAATCTGCGACAAACGACGGTTAGCGATGAACTTGAGGTAGTCCTCCATCATCGCCGCGTTCATGCCCAACACCCCACGCGGCATGGTGTCGCGAGCGTATTCGATCTCCAGCTGGGTCCCTTGCAGGATCATCTGGGTC
>NZ_JAAXCY010000007.1 GCF_014230465.1 Pseudomonas cremoris | reverse complement strand
TAGGAACGGCGTGTTTGCTGCATGAAATACCCGCTTAAAAGGATAGAACTGGTGCCCACTTAAATTAAGTGCACACCATGTCTTGCCTTTGCGAGGACGGGTAGATGACTTGGCCGGACGCATACGTATGGACTGCGATTGACCTCGCGGGCCCGGCCTTTCGCGTGACGGTTCCTTGTGTTCTGCACATTGCCATGCTGAGGCAACGCGTGATTTGCGCACACGCAACAGCGGGTATGAAGGAAGCTTTCAATGATTGATTTGAGTGTGGTGTTTAAGGTGCCTGAGTGGCTGGCCGCCGGTTTGGAATCTGGCGAGCTTGAGCGAGTGGGTGGGGTCATTCGGGATAAAGTCACTAAAAAGGTCGTTGCCTGGCTTAAGGAAGGCGACACCATAAGCACTGAACCGCCATCAGAAGTGCTTAACGGGCAGCTCTCGCAACTGATGATGCAGGGCCAAGTGTTGATGGGGTTGCAAATGGCCAACCTAGCTGTAAGCACAATCGGCTTTGCGATGATTTATCGCAAGCTTCAGGGCATCGAACGTAAATTGGAGGGTATTCAGTCTGGTGTCGAGCAGCTTCAGGACGGCCAGAAATGGCAGGACAGGAAGGCATTTATCAGCCATCTGGCGCCTGTGATGAGTGCGACAGGCGCGCTGTCGTCACTGTGTTCATACAAGTCTGCCGATTTTGCTCAGAACAAACTGATGCACGCCGAGCGCCAGTTCGACACGGCGGAATATTACTTCAAGCGGGTCACTCAGGAGCTAATGAGCGAGCGTAAGCACTACGCCCGGAATATCGAGTTTGCGATGAATTACCGTTCCTGGATCATCGCCGCGCAGGGCAAGGTGCAATCGCTCTATCAATTGGGAGAGTCAGTCGCGGCGGTTGATGCGGCAGTACGCCTTCAGTCGGAGCACGCCGACTTCGGTAAAGAATTCGCCAGCCTCCTAGCTGCTCCACTGCACCGTTTTGCCCCAGGCAATTACGAGGGAGGAGATGCGTTGACGTTGTTTGGCCAGCAGGCTGTGCAAACACATCAGATCCTCAAAGGTAACGCGTTGCAGCTGGCATTTATGAACGACAACGATATTCAAGTGCAGCAAGAGTTGATTTCAACTGAGATCGATCAGAGTGGTCTGCTGATTTACATTCCACGGTAAAGGACAACTTTTGTGATTGGGTATGTTCGCATGCGTTTCACGCATAACTTTTACCTTGACCTTGTTCAGATTCAGCTCGCCCACTGTATCTGGGCAAAGGAAATAGCGGTGGAAATGTCGAGCGATATCGAGGTAAAAGACTTCACGAGTAACGACTCCGGCAACGCCCAATCCCACTTTTCGCGCAACATATTTTGCACCTCCTCCAAAAGCGAATTGAGATCGCTAGGGTCCAACGTGCCCACAGTCTTGAGTGCCTCTCTTGCCTGATCGATGTTTGCATAGATCTCTATAGCCAAGCCCGAATTATCACAGGATAGGCCCACATGATTGAGCAGCAGACGCAGAGCATCATTAGCGTAATCCCCCAACCAACTGATCAAATAACATTTCCCACCCGACTCGATAAGGTACCGCTCACAAAGCCCCAATAAGGCAAACGTTTTTCGGGCCTCGTCGAGTAAAGCCTTGGCACCTTGATCGATAAAAGGGCAGGGGCTGGAGTCCGCCAAGACTGCGCGCATCTCCTCACGTACGGCGTCATGCACCACTGCGCCCAAGCCATCGAACTGAGGAGGCGCCCCCCCTCGTGCGGCTGACACGATGATGACCTTGGCCTGCAGGTCAACATCACGTACCTGCCATCGACGGCCACCGAAGATAATACGTTGGTCTTTGGTCAGCGGACGGCTAACGGGGACCGAGCCCAAGGCTTTACCGTCGCATACCAGACGGAATTCTTCATCGCTGGTGAATGCGCTGTAGAACTCATGGTGATTGATCATTCGCTCGCCAACTGTTCCAGGTAGCAGCAACCCTGAGCTGTCCTGGACAATCAATTCGTGCTCACCCAGAGATTTGAGTAGTTTCACAAAGTCTGGCTTTTCAATACCTTGAAATGCGCCTTCAGCAATCAAGTTTTTCCATAGGTCAGCAGCCGAAGCGCCGCTGCATTGAGCAATGATGGAAAGGCATTGCTGCACCAAGGTGGAGCCATGAATGCCCTGCGCTCTGGGAGGTTCAAACCAACCTCTGGTCAGCAGTCGAACCATGGCAATGGTTTGTACCAACCCTTGGCGTAATTGATCAGATAAGCCAGATTTATCCGTGAGCGGTGATTCTTTACAGTAAACGCGTAGCGTTGCTTTCTCTCCTGGGCGTCTGCCGGAACGCCCTAAACGTTGACGCAGACTTGCCACGGAAGGTGGAGCACCAATTTGTACCACCGTTTTGATACTGCCGATGTCTATTCCGAGTTCAAGTGTTGTAGTGCAAATCGCAGATGCTGGCCGGTCGCTAGCTTTCAGTGCATGTTCAGCCTGCTCCCGCAGGTCTTTCGAGAGACTGCCGTGATGAGGCCAGAACTCGTTGGGCACGCCGTCTTTCTCGCATCGTCGGCGCAGTTGGTCTGCGTACCATTCAACCTGTGACCGACTATTCGGAAATATTAGGTTATTGCTGCCGCGTAGTACCTGGTAGAGATGCTCAGCAATCGCGAAGTCAGGGCTTGCCTCATTTTCCGTTTCGTCTTCATTCCCCTCCTGCTCATTGGGTTGATCAGATTTCTTTTTAAGCTCGCTCATTGGCGGCTGAATGTAGCCGCGAACTTGCACCTGAAGTGTCTGGTTAGCGTTTTTCGATTCAATAACGGTAACGTTATCGGCATTGGCCGGTCGCAAAAACGCTGACGCCATCTTCATATCGCCGAGGGTGGCTGAAAGCCCAACCCTGGGAAGGCGCCTTCCCGCAGCAAGTTCAACCCTGTGCATCAATGACTGAAGTTGTTTGCCTCGCTCACTACCGATGAAAGCGTGGAGCTCGTCCACGACGATATAGCGCAGGTGTTGGAATACGCCGCCGAGACTTGAACCACGGTTGACGAACAATGCTTCAAGAGATTCGGGAGTGATTAGCAGCACGCCCTCAGATGATTTGAGAAAACGGTGCTTTTTGCTGGATGAAACATCTCCGTGCCAAGCGACAACAGGGATCTCAAGCTGCTCACAGAGTCGGCTTAACCTGTCCCATTGATCGTTAATCAAGGCCTTAAGCGGACTGATATACAGCACCGCACCAGGCGGATCATCGTTATTGAGCAGATTCGTCAGGATGGGCAAGAAGGCGGCTTCGGTTTTGCCAGCGGCTGTTGCTGCGGCGATGATGACGTCCTGATCGGCGTGTACCAGAACAGGCACGGCCCATTCCTGGGCATCGCGAAGGGAGGTCCAACCTTCAGCCCAAATCCAGCGCTGGATTCGGGGCTCTAGCTGTTCGAAGCCTGATGAATCAGAGTGTGAAGGTGGCAAGTTCATCGTCTGCATCGACCTTTATATCATCTTCACCGCCGGAATCCTTGGCGATCTCGACCGCCCCTAGCAGTGTTCGCCAATCGGCCCCTGGGTTTTGCTCAAGGATGGCCAGTAGATTGATGAACGCTGTGATCGTGGTACGCGGTGTGCGGAAGTAGGCTTCCCCTAGGCGTTGGTTGCAGTGAGCCATAAACAGAGGAAGCGCCTCGTCAGGCAGCAAATACTTTTCAGCATCGCCGCCGGCATATACGTGCCGGAGTTTTTGAAGCAGTACGTAGAAGTCTTCAGGGGTAAGACTGGTAAGGCGAATGACCGGCCCTGAGAGATCCACCAGTCCGGTTTTGGCAAACGAGTTCTCAGCCAATCGCGACTGCAGGGCAGGGTAGCTGAATAACCCTCGACGAGTATCCATCAAAAACTCGGGCGTGCCGCCCAGCACGAAACCCAAACCTTCGGATGACCCTTGCAATGAGTCGTTGAGGATGCGGAGGATCTGTTCGTAGTTGGCATTACGAGCCTGCGTATTCGCCAGTTTGTAGAGGTTAACCAGTTCGTCGAGGCAGATCATCAGGCCACCGAACCCTGCGAGCCTGACGAATCTGGAAAGCAACTTGAGCTGGTCGTAGACGGAGGCGTCATCAATGATGGTCCGCACGCCCAAGGCCGTGCGGGCTTCGGTTTTGGTGGTGAATTCTCCGCGCAGCCAACGAATGGCGTCGGCTTTCAGTTGCTCATTGCCTTCCTCAAAACCGCGGCAATAGGCAGCGATCACCTCGGCAAAGTCGTACCCATTGACCATCTCGGTCAACTCGGCCAAGTGCTTACGAATAACTGTCTCGCTGTCGGTACCCGCTGCCTTGGCTTCTGTTTTGGCCTGGGAGATAAATTTCTCCACGATGCCTTGCATGGCACCACCGTCCGGCTTTGTGCGCGTCGACATGTTCTTGGCTAGTTCGGAGTAAAGCGAGCGAGCTTGCCCCCCAGTGGCGTGCAACCGGCGGTCAGGGTTCAAGTCGGCATGCATGGTCACGAGTTTTCGTTCCATGGCGATAGCACGAACCAGGTTCAGAAAGAACGTTTTACCTGCGCCGTACTCGCCTATCACCACCCGAAACGCTGATCCGCTCTCCACCAGACGTTCGACATCCTTGATCAAAGCATCAAGCTCGCCTACACGGCCAACCTGAATCAGGTGCTGACCAACACGTGGCACTACGCCCGCGCGTAACGATTGAATGACCGCGTCGCGATCCTTGGCTCTGATAATGCTCATAGGGCTAATTCTTCCAAGATGTCTGTGTTTATCTCGACCGGGTCGTCGCCTTCTGTGACGGGCATGTCGAATCTTTCAAAAGCCATGTCGTTGATTTGTTCCAGAGCGCCATCGAGCATCAGCTCCATGTCGCTGGCAGCGGTTTCCAGTTCTGCGCGGCTCCATTCCGGGCGAGAGATCAACAGGCGGAGGAAGGCCGAGTGTTCCAGGTCAAGCCCAGGTACGTCCGCGCTCGACTCCGAATTCGGTTCAGCGCTTTCAGTCGGCCGCTCCGCCTCCTCAACCTGATCCTCAGTGAACACCTTGGCGAGGAGGGCGGTGACCTCCGCCGTCTCCCGCTGAAGCTGTGCAATCCGATCATGATCAAGGACGAAACCTTGTTTCGAAGATGAGGCAGGCTGCGCGCCGGGTTCGGCGGATGGGTAAGTGGTGGCAGGCGTCACGGCAATACCCACACCGGCTGCCGCCCCATGGAGGTCGCTGTAAAGCAACTGGCTATCCAATTGCAGTGCCTTATACACACGCTCCAGCAACTTCACCTCCGCAGGGCTGACGATGCCATCAGCCTGCGCCAGATGAGCGAGGAAGCCGGCAATGGTGCGTTTTGCATCGACAGGCAAGGGGTCGAGCTTTTTCTTAAGGCTGGCAAGCGTGGGCGGTTGTTGGAGTTGGATTTGCAGATGTGCTTTGAGGCGTTTGCGATGGGCACCGCTCAAGTGACTCCATGAATCGATATGCTGAGCAAGCAGTGTGATTTCTTCGTTGGAGGTATCACCGTCTGCCGAAGCCACCGCACTGGCCAAATCAAGGGTTACCGATGCAGCGTTGTATGCAGCAGACGCACGGATTGATCCATCTTCAGGCTGGGTTACAAACAACGCGATCCGGTCCTCGGCTTTTGGCGTCTTGCTACCACCCAGTACGTCGGGTTCCATTCCAATATGCAGCGACTCCAATGCGCGGGCCAGAGCGAGTACTTTGTCCCGAGACAATGCGCCCGCGCTTTTAAAGCGCCCTGCGAGCTCTCCAAAACTCATGACGACCAGATCGTTACCAATCCTGGACTGCAACTCATCCAATTCGTCGTGGGCTGCCTTCGGCCAGAGCGCGACAGGAAGCTGCAGGAGCCCCTCGAGTGCCTCTGCGCTTTCAGGTTTTCTTCCCAAATAACGGCTGTAGGGTTCAACTTCGCTGGTGCATTGCTCGACCAGCAGTTGCAAAATTTTACGTGTGCCCGAGGTTGCCATGACGTCAGGCAGATCCCCCAGGGTAAGGGTGGGGGCCTTTATTACGGCAGAGGCAGGGCGATAGCTGGCCTTGAGCTTGGTTTTGTTCTGCGCCAGTATCAGGCCCGCAGGATAAGCGTTTTCGTATTTGAGCTTGAACAAGCGTGAAAACACATCTTTGCAGCGTATGACTGGCGTACGTTTACTGATGTTGGGGTCGGCCAACGCCCATGCCAGTGCCCAATCGGCATTCAGCGGTAGCTTATTGGACGCGTGCTGACCTAAACCAATGCGCAGCGGCAGAGGCATTTCGTAGCTGTGCTCGGCCATGTTGGGCGGCAGGCCAAGGTAGAGATTCGCGTCAACGGCGCGGTTGCCCAAGTATTCAAGGAAGCTTTCTGCATAGCCTCGGAATGACCCATTTCCTCTATAAATACTCAGTAGACGCCGGACCTCGTCGACTATTAAAGGAACCTCATTAATGACCTTTGAATCGTAAATGGGATCAATGAGGGCTCGACGTTCTAAACCGTAGAAAAACAAAAATACATAGCCGGTATCCGCCAACGGATCACTACGCCCACCTGCGAGCCATTGCAGGTATCCGCGTCGCGCTTGCGGTGTAATAGAGTGGAAACTCGGCCAATAAGACATCAGTCGCTCGTTGAGGTCGACGTAGTTCTTGGCAATCCGAAGCTTTGGGTTGATCAGTGAAGGCTCTTGAGCGTCATGTCTGCTACCGAGTGTGCTCCCGATATAAAACATGCCGCCAGGTAGCGAGAAGCCGGCAACTTCGATGATTTCGCCAGCAGGCACCCAGCGGGCGTCGGCCTTCTGTGAGCTGATACTTGGAATTTTAAAGGTATTGGCAGGGGGAGAGCCGAGTTGCACCGTATAAAACTCGGGGCTTTCCTCATTGTTCCTATTGCTCGTCGAGACTTCACGCATGGAAAGCGTTACGCCCAAGCCTTGTGGCTTTTGCGGGCGTACATTCATTGCAGCCGATGCTTGAAGCTGATTGAGCCGGCGTTTTCCGCGCTCGGCCAGCAGCCACATAATGGTGCCGATACCCGCTATGACACCGATCGCTATCCAGGCATTTTTGGGGATTGCAGCGAGAGCACTAAATGCCAGAGCAAAAATAATAAGTATGCCGGTGCCACCGGAGTTTTTGGCTTTCTTCCTTGCCATGTGTCATTTCAACCTTGAAAGATGGGTACTGGCGCTATGGCAGTATCCAATATTTCTAACGCTTGAGCCAATGGCTTGGCTGAGCAGATGATCGGAAAGTTGAACGATCTTGGGTGGAGATGCCATTTCAGCTATAGATTTAATGCTTAGGGCATTTCATATGAGCGTCGCGGCGTTTACGTGAGCATCCTCAGTAATTTCAAGCATCACTAATGAGGCCTGTCTGACAACGACTTGAGTCTAACGGAGCCTTCCGCCCCCATTGATAGATACGGACCACATACCCAGGCGGATATTACTTTGGGACTTTCGGTGACTCGCTGGTTCGACACGCCGTTCGAGCATCCGTGGTTGCCGGCATTGGCGAACTATTTCCAGCGCTTTAGCGAATTTGCCGTAGCCCCCTGCAGGGGCGTGGGTGCTACGGGATGGCGTAGGGGCGCCCTGATGCAGTGTATGCCCTAAGATATGCCCCCAATGTAGCAATCCACTGGAAGTTAATGGAGCTCCATGGTTTGTAGAGAGGCAGAAACGCTCAGACGAACAGCCTGCCAGACGACGCCTAAAGACTCTCAGGATCGCCAAAAAACATCTGAATCCGCGACCGCAACCACCGCTCACCCGGATCATTGTCCTGCGACCCACGCCATGCCATGTGCAACTCAAACGAGCGCACTGGCAATGGCGGTTCTTCCGCGCGCAAACCACCTGCTGCGGTCAGTGCCTCGGCGGCGTAGTCCGGCACGATGGCGACAATGTCAGTGCCTGCCAGCAGGGTGCCCAGCCCATTGAACTGCGGCACGGCGAGTACGACGTGGCGTTTGCGATCGAGCTTGTCCAGTTCTTCGTCAATAAAACCGCTCAAATCTCCGGCAAACGACACCAGTGCATGGGGGCGGGCGCAGAAGTCGTCCAGGCTCAGGGAGCCGGGCACGCTGTCGGCGCGCAACAATTTGGGCAGGCTGCGGCGAAGCACTTTGCGCTTGGCGTTGGCCGGCAGGTCGGCGGTGTAGCTGACGCCGATGGAGATCTCGCCAGAGGCCAGCAGGCCGGGCATCAGTATGTAGTTGACGCGGCGTACCACCAGTACGATGCCCGGGGCTTCAGCACGCAGGCGTTTGAGCAGTTGGGGCAACAGGGCGAATTCGACGTCGTCGGACAGTCCGATACGGAACACTGCGGTGCTGGTGGCCGGGTCGAACTCGGCGGCGCGGCTGACGGCGGTGGAAATCGAGTCCAGGGCCGGGGAGAGCAGGGCGAAGATTTCCACGGCGCGAGCCGAAGGTTCCATGCTGCGTCCGGTGCGCACGAACAGCGGGTCGTCGAATAGGCTGCGCAGGCGTGACAATGCCGCGCTGATGGCCGGCTGGCCGAGGAAGAGCTTCTCGGCGGCGCGGGTTACGCTGCGCTCGTGCATCAAGGTTTCGAATACGATCAAGAGGTTAAGGTCGACACGACGCAGGTCGTTACGGTTCATCTTGTGTCCTGGAAGAGTCAGCTTGCTTGACGAGAGCGGCCATATCAGAACCCTTCAGATTCCATTTAGAAGCATGACCGGCATGAATCTTACGGGGAAAGGCTGGTACTCTGCACCGGCTAATTGAATTTTCCTACGTTAGCTGAAGTCTTTTCCCCGTGTGCGGAATCAATGACAGGCATGTCGACTATTAACGGCGACCTGTGGTCTTACCGGGAAAGCCCAGATAGAGTTCATGGCATTAGAGGTTACTTTGACGAGGTTTGCGATGTCCCGCACGATCCGTTTTCACAAGTTTGGTCCGGCCGAGGTGCTCAAGTGCGAAGAGCATGCAGCCGCGTTGCCCGCACCGGGCGAAGTGCAGGTGCGAGTCGAAGCGATTGGCATCAGTTGGTATGACATTTTGTGGCGCCAGAACCTGGCGTCTTCCCACGCACGCTTGCCGTCGGGGCTTGGCCATGAGATGGCCGGGGTCGTGGTCGCAGTAGGCGACGGCGTGGAAGATTTGTCGGTGGGCGATAAGGTGGCCAGTTTTCCGGCCGAGAGTCCCAATGATTACCCGGTGTATGGCGAGCAGATCGTCCTGCCCCGTTCGGCCCTGACCCGTTACCCGGATGTCCTCAGCCCGATCGAAGCCAGCGTGCACTACACGCCGCTGTTGATCGCCTACTTTGCGTACGTTGACCTGGCCCGCGTCAAACCTGGGCAGTTCGCCCTGGTCACCGACGCCAGCCACTGCGCGGGGCCGTCCTTCGTGCAGTTGGGCAAAGCCCTGGGTGTGCGGGTGATTGCTGCGACCAAAGACAGCGCAGAGCGCGAGTACTTGCTGTCTCTCGGGGCGGAAAAAGTCATTGTCACCGAAGAGCAGGATCTGCTGATGCAGGTCAACAAGTTCACTGACAACCGTGGCGTGGACGTCGTGTTCGACGGCCTTGGCGGTCCGCAGATGTCGTTACTCGGTGATGTATTGGCACCCCGTGGCAGCTTGGTGCTGTACGGTCTGCAGGGTGGTAACCAGACACCATTCCCGGCGTGTGCGGCGTTCCAGAAGAACATTCAGTTCTTTGTGCACTGTATAGGCAATTTCACCGGCAAGCCGGAGCTGGGCATTACTCAAGACCAGGTGGCTTTGCAACGTGCCCTGCGTGACATCAACCAACTGACGGCTGATCGCGTGCTGGTGCCATTGAAAACCACGGTGTTTCCATTCAATCAGTTCGTGGAAGCACACCGCTATATGGACGAATGTCCGTGCCGTGAACGCGTAGCGTTGCAGGTAGAAGCTGTTTAGGGTGTAGGAAGATTCGCAAACGACTCTTCCAGCCCGCTGGAGAATGGGGCAAAAGCGCCATTTGACAGGACTCATCCTTCCCTACCGCTAAAGCGCCGGTTTGGCGCTTTAGCCCAGCAAAATCTACCTTTCTCCCTTACGCCGCGCCGGATTCCTGCGCGGCGTCGTTGTGTGCGCGCCATCATCCTGCCGCTTGGCGTCAATCTGGACTGGTTTTCGGCCAGGTTCTGTATCTGTTAATCGATACTCCAGCATTGATAATTGCATCTTCACTTTCATCTCAAGGACTGAGCAATGATTGAATCTTCGATGCCGCTGCTGGTAGTTGCCATAACTAACAACGCAGCACTCATGTGGGGCTATGGAAACAACAAGGCCCAAGGAAAGTCTCAATTCAACAAATTGAGAAGTTGTTTTAGTTCTATAGGTGAGACGCTTCTTTAATTAGTTGGTTAAAGATGTGTAGGAGCTTGTCGGAATGATCCTAGGGCGGTGATTTCCGCCCTAAACACTCGGCAAATGCTGCATTTGCGTGCGCGGGACATGCTTGGGTCCTCCTTGGGTGTGTCGATTTTGAATGGTTGCTGAGTGCTAGTGTTTATTCATCGGCGTACGGTGCGCCGAGCACATCTCTTACACGCAAAATAGGTCGAGCACACACTTTTCAGCTGCTCGAAACTGATATTTCAACGTAGGTAGTAGAACCATGAGCGCTATTCACGAACAGGCCATGAATTATGTTTACCAGCAAGTTCTGCAACGTTTGATTGGTCACTTTACTCGAGAGGAACGCACGGTACTTCAATTGTTGATTCAGCGAATCATTGTGTCAGCAGGGGGGATGGAGCAGATCGGCGACTACAAAGTCTTGATCGCCCATGGCGGCGGTGTTGTGAGCAGCTACACCCTGGCGCTGTTGCGGGCCGCACAATTGACGATTGCGGGTCGGTCCCCTCGGACCTTTCAGCTGCGAGTCGCAACTCTGCGGCATGCAGGTATGACCCAAATCACGCTTGATACGCTCAATCGTGGTTATGGCCGGCTGTTTTTCCATGACGACTCGCGGGTAGAACTGTTGATGGTGGACAACCAGGAAGTTCACCCCTTCAACCATCAGCGTCCGGCGTCCAGCATGGGTCGCGAAACCAGTCAACGCAATATGTTGATGGCGGGTCACCTAACCTCCGGAGACTGTAGGGCGATACTGTGCAGTGACACCTATTTGGCACTGGGTGATTTCTATCAGCGCGTCACTACGTGGCATGGCGGCGTCCATGCACTGGTCAGCGGTGATTCTCCGCGTAAACAGAGCCAACTGCTCGCCTGGCTCAAGAAGTCAGCCCAAGGCGCAGGCGTGGCCATTCCCAGCGTCCGGCCGCCGACTCTCAACGGTTTGTTCACCCGCATGAGCGAATGGAGCGAGGGGTACTACCGCGATATGTACGGCGAGCACTATGTCGCCAGCAGCAACCCCAGCAATGCCTGTCATCGCCATTTGGCTTATATCGGCATTGCCGACCTGCTGGAGGGGGCGGTACCCGCATCCTCGCCCTTGCTCACCGACTTCATGGCCTATGCGACAGATCCGCTCGACTTTCACTTTAGTCAGCCGGCCTATGCCAATCCGTTGCTGATGGCTCATCTGCATGGGCTGCAAGGGGAATGTCTGCGTGATCTTAATTATGAGGAGGGCGTGGAGGGCTTTATCCAGCACGCGACCCGAAATAGTCGCCGCCGAGAGTTGCCCGAGCGGCTCCTGGCTGAGGCGACGACCCGAGAGGGACGTGCTTGCTCGAACGCCTATGCACAGCAATTCTTCGGCCTGGATGGAACACAACTGACCTGCATGCTCTATTCGCCGTTTATCCACCACGGCGAACGTCTGGAAAGCTATCTGCGTCAGTGCCATCCGGGCATGCTGGTGGCGCTGCCGGAACTGCACAAGGTCTTACAAGGCAAGCCCTCTGCCGACATGCTGCAACAGTGGGTCACGGACACCAGCGGTTTGCCGATGGCCTTGTTGCAGCACCTGTACCGCAAGCGGCCAGAAGGGCAGGCGGTTGAGGTCCTTGCGGCCAGGCGGCCTGATGGGCAGCCTTGTCAATTGTTCGGTCGATGATCCTGCGCGGCGAGCGGCAGGCGGATTTTGCCTACCAGGCGGTCTATCGCTACATCATCAGCCTGATCGGCGAGGTCAGCACCGATGCGCGGGTAAAACTGCCATCATTGCGACAGCTGGCGACGCGTTTGAGCGTATCGATCTCAACGATTCAATATGCGTATTCGCTACTGGAGAAGGAGGGCAGGGTCTACTCGGTGGCCAAGTCAGGTTACTACGCTTGGCCGATTCCGACACAGCCGCCGACGTGGACAGGCGGGGATCTGCTTGATCGTGTGTATGCGGCTGCTCGACGACCCGGTGTGGTGGTGCTCAGCGGTGATGAGCCGACACTCCTCGCCTCATTGGATGGCCCTCTGTTAAAGCTGGAGCGGGAATTGGTACGCCAATACCCGCGACATCTGCAACCCTGGTCCCAACCTTGTGGAGTCTGGGAGCTTCGGGATGCGTTGGCGGCGCGGTATACCTCCTCACCTACGCGTTGCTGGCACGCGGACGATGTCTACATTGGCGCTGATTTGCGTGGCGTGCTGGACCTATTGACCGAAGTGCTGGGCCTGCGGGGTACCACCGTTATCGTGGAGTCGCCCTGTGACTGGTTGATCCTGCGTGTACTACAGGATGCCGGGGTACGAGTCATCGAACTGCCCTGGCTGGCGGATGGCAACCTGGACCTGGGCACCCTCGACCACCTGCTACACGTCGAGGCAGTGCACCTTGTGTTGCTGTCATCGACAATCAGCTTGCCGTCTGGGCTCGGCATGTCGGCCGGTGATCGACTCGATGTAGCCCGATTGCTGGACCAATACGGTTGTTGGGTATTGGAGAACGACACTTTTGGTGAGTTGAACTTCAAGTTGCCGCATACGCCGTTGCGAGACTTGGTGAACCCCGAACGACTGATGGTGTTTTCCACGTTCGAGAAAATCCTGGGTTCGGAAGCTCCCTACGGTTATCTGCTGTCGCGGCGAATGAGCCGCGAATTGCAGCGCCAGTTTTTACTGCGTTCGTTCCGGTTATCGTCGATCCGCCAGCGCGCCATAGCCAGGCTGTATCAAAGCGGGCGCATGGATCAGCACCTGCGAACCTTGCGCCAGCAGTTGCGTCAGCAAGCCGAGCAAATGGTTGAGCGCCTTGAGCTACACCTGGCGGGCCAGTTGACCTACCGAATGCCACTTGCCGGCGCTACGTTCTGGCTGGGTTCCACCCGGCCAGTCGATATGCGTCAGGTATTCCAGCGCTTGCTCGCTCAGCACGTAGTGGTGGCACCTGGCGAGCTGTTCAGTCTCAGCGGCCTGCACCAGCAGCACCTGCGCTTGAGTCACACGTTTCATGGGCAACCCAACCTGGACGACACCCTGGTTACGCTAAGCGAAGCACTGCGCCAGGCTCAGATAGGTTAGCGGGTGAAGTTTCTCTTTCGGTCGTAGGATTTATAACGTCGCGCAGTAGTCGAACTCTCAGTAAACTGGCATTTTTCCTAATCCTTCTTTCCGAGGTTTATGCATGACAATCAGTCCTTTTGCGGGCAAACCGGCGCCAGCCCAGTTGCTGGTGGATATCCCGCGACTGGTCACGGCCTATTACACCGGCCAGCCTGATGCAGCAATCTCTACCCAGCGCGTTGCCTTCGGTACCTCGGGGCACCGTGGCAGTTCGTTCGAGCTGAGTTTCAATGAATGGCATGTGCTGGCTATCAGCCAGGCCATTTGCCTGTACCGCGAAGCACAGGGCATCAATGGCCCGCTGTTTGTTGGCCTGGATACTCATGCGCTGTCGACGCCTGCCGGTGCCAGTGCGCTGGAAGTCTTGGCCGCCAACGGCGTGCATGTGATGTTGGCTGAAGGTGATGAATACACGCCGACCCCGGCGATTTCCCACGCCATCATCTGCTACAACCGTGGTCGCACCAGCGGCTTGGCTGACGGCATCGTGATTACGCCGTCCCACAACCCGCCACAGAGCGGCGGCTACAAGTACAACCCGCCGAACGGCGGCCCGGCCGATACCCACGTCACCAAGTGGATCGAAGCCAAGGCTAACGAGCTGCTGGCCAACAAGCTCGCCGGGGTCAAGCGCATTACTCATGCCCAGGCACTCAAGGCCGACACCACCCACCGTCATGACTACCTCAACAGCTACGTGGCCGACCTGGTCAATGTGATCGACATGGACGCCATCCGCAGCGCCGACCTGCGCCTGGGCGTGGATCCGTTGGGCGGAGCAGGGGTGCGTTACTGGTCAGCGATTGCCGAGCATTACCGCCTGAACCTGGACGTCGTGAACACCGAAGTCGATTCGACCTTCCGTTTCATGAGCGTCGACTGGGACGGCCAGATCCGCATGGACCCGTCGTCCAGCTACGCCATGCAAGGCCTGATCGGTCTCAAGGAGCGTTTTGACGTGGCGTTCGCCTGCGACCCAGACCACGACCGTCACGGCATCGTCACACCGTCTGGCGGCCTGTTGGCGCCTAACAACTACCTGGCGGTGTCCATCGACTACCTGTTCCAGAACCGCCCGGATTGGCGCGCCGACGCGGCCGTGGGCAAGACCGTGGTCAGCAGTGGCTTGATCGACCGCGTAGCTGCACGCATTGGCCGTCGTCTGTACGAAGTGCCGGTAGGCTTCAAATGGTTCGCCGATGGCTTGTTCGAAGGTTCGCTGGGCTTTGGCGGTGAAGAAAGCGCCGGTGCCTCGTTCCTGCGCAAAGACGGCACTGTGTGGAGCACTGACAAGGACGGCCTGATCCCGGCGCTGTTGGCGGCAGAAATGACCTCGCGCAAAGGCCAGGACCCGAGCCAGATCTACCGTGGCCTGACCGACGCCCTGGGCGAGCCGTTCGCTATTCGTGTCGACGCCAAGGCCACGCCGGCGCAGAAAGCGCTGTTGGGCAAGTTGTCGCCGGAGCAGGTGACGTCCACCCAACTGGCCGGGGAAAGCATCCAGCAAATCCTTAGCCACGCGCCGGGCAACAACCAGGCAATTGGCGGCTTGAAAGTGATGACCGAAAACGGCTGGTTCGCGGCACGACCGTCGGGTACCGAGGACATCTACAAGATCTACGCCGAGAGCTTCATTGGCGAGGATCACCTCAAGCAGTTGGTGGAAGAGGCCCAGGTGCTGGTAGACGGCGCGATCTCCCAGTAACACAGCAAAACCAAAGGTGGGAGCGGGCTTGCTCGCGAAGGCGCAGTGTCAGTCACTGAATATGTTTCTGATACACCGCCTTCGCGAGCAAGCCCGCTCCCACATTTAGGCGAGGTCCACCAAGACGATCTCACTGTCCTCAACCGCCGTCACCCGCAACACCTGCTCGTCCTCCACCGCCACACCATCCCGAGCTTGCGCCCGCAAGCCATTGATCTCAATCACACCGGTGGCTGGCACCAGATACGCGCGCCGTCCGCTGTCCAATCGATACTCCGCACTTTCCCCGGCTTTTAGCGTCGCCGCCACCAACCGTGCATCGGCACGAATCCGCAGGCTTTCGCTGTCACCGGCCTTGCCACTGGCCAGGGTCAAAAAACCTTCGCGGCCGTCTTTCGGAAACGGCTTGGCGCCCCACGACGGTGGCAGGCCGCCTTCGTTCGGGATAATCCAGATCTGGAAGATCTTGGTCGGTGTGGCTTCCAGGTTGTATTCGCTGTGGGCGATCCCGGTGCCTGCACTCATCACCTGCACATCGCCAGCTTCGGTGCGGCCTTTGTTGCCCAGGTTATCGGCATGGCTGATGGCGCCTTCGCGCACGTAGGTGATGATTTCCATGTCGCGATGCGGGTGTTGGGGGAATCCAGTGCCCGGCGCGATAATGTCGTCGTTCCACACCCGCAGGTTGCCCCAATGCATGCGCTTGGGATCATGGTATTCGGCAAACGAAAAATGGTGATGAGCGTCAAGCCAGCCGTGATGGGCGCCGCCCAGGGAGTTGAAAGGTCGAAGTTCAAGCATGATCGTCTCCTGTTGATACCGGCTATGATCCGTCAGCCCATGATCGATAAAAAGCGTAAAAAATGCCTGATTCCTATCGGTAGATTAGATTGATTACTGGCGTTTTGACTTTCACTTCAACGGCTAACTGCATGACAGCAAAGCAATTGGCTGGAACTCGGCGCCGATTCCGGCGACCATGGCCCACTCGTTAACGCCAAGCACAACGCAGGAGTCCGCGTGCCGCAACAACAGCCTGATCTGCCTCCCGAACTGCGTCCACTCGCGGAAATGCCCTTGCTCAAACGCCTTGCCGCACGCCTGTTTAACCATGGCTTGACCCGTTTGCGCGCCCAGCATCGGTTTTCCTGGCTGCATGGCCAGGCCGATGGTTTTCGTAGCGGTCACGAGGCGGGCGTGGAATACGGCTACCGCGAAGGCAAGGCCGATGGCATTGAGGAAGGGCGCCAAGTTCTGTTGATCCGCGACTTCCGCCCGGATGAGCACCGTGCGCCTGGGGTAGACGACAGTCTGTTCGATGATTGGCGACTGCCGCTCACTGCCGAATTGAAAAAGCGCATCAAGGCCGACGTGGCGCGCTTGCTGCCGGCCCACGCCCAGCCCAGTGCGGCGCAGTGGAAGATGATTTTCAGCGATACGCCGTCTACCTCAGTGATTGCCGGTGCGGGCGCGGGCAAATCTACTTCGCTGGTACTGCGTATTTTGCTGCTGACCCATTACCTGGGCTTCGAGCTGAGTTCGATGACCGTGGTTACCTTCACTCGGGAGTCGCGCAAGGACTTCATCAACAAGCTCATGGAAGTTCTGAGCGTGTGGGGCCAACCCCTTGGTATCAAGGAAGCCCAGGCAGTGGTGCGCACCTTTCACTCGCGCATCCTGCCGATGGTGCGCAGCCTGCCGGGCTTTGAGCGCTTGCAAGCGTTCGAGAACCTGGGAGCGGGCTTTGACGATGCCGACAGCAACCCGTTCGACCTGCGCATCAATGAAGCTCAGCGCCAGCACATGAATGCCTGCTACCACCGCCTGCATGGCCAGCACGCGCGTTTTCGCGAATTGATCGCACCGTTGGCCCGCCATGGCCTGCAGCTCAAGGAGCTGGAACGCGATCACCCGGATGTGCAGAAGCGTGTGGCGGTGACGGAACTGGCGGCCAAGCGCGATGAAGAGCTCTGCGACGTGATCGAAGACCTGTGGTTTCGTGCGGGGGCCTGGCCGATCAAGGGCATAGAGCCTAACCGCCAGCCGGTGGAGATCAACGGTGCGCAGTTCCATTGCCATGGCTACATTCCCGAGCTGGATGCCTGGGTGGTGCTGGGCTTCGACTCGCGGGAAAACGCCCAGGTCAGCCGGCCGAACTCGAAACTTTCAGTGCGCGCCGAGTGGGCAGTGAAGCGCACCTTGTTTCAAGCTTTCTGCCGTAAACCTTTGATTTGGATCGATAGTTATGAGTCTTCAAAGAGGCTTTTGAGCAGTCTGGCCGGCGATGCCGCTGCCGGGCCTGGCTTTGATTACAAGGTCAAGGGCGAGCTGGCATCGGCGCCGTTGCTGGACAGTTTTGTGACCGCGGCCGGGTTTATCGAAAACCTCGGCCTGGACGTGTCCACCGCAGTGGGCCAGATGAGCTTCGCCAAAGATGACCCGGACCGCTTGTTCTTTGAAGCCCTGAGCATTTTCTGGAAGGCCCTGGAAGACCACTTGCTGGACCAGTCGCCGCCGATCATGACGTACAACCGCATGTTCTCGCTGTTCGGCGAGAACACTCCGGAAAACCTCAAGCTGCTCAGTGATCCGTTGCTGCGGCCGTTGTCGCACCTGATGATCGACGAGTTCCAGGACGTTTCCCCGCAGATCGTTTCCTGGTTGCGCGCCAGCCTGCGCGAGATTCGCAGCCGCGGCCCGGCCATGCATGTAGGGCGCGGTGCCCAGCATTCGTCACTGCTGTGCGTAGGCGATGACTGGCAGTCGATCTACGGCTGGCGTGGCAGTTCGCCCAAATACTTCATGGAGTTCAACAAGGAATTCCCATCGCCGAGCACTACGCGCGTGATGCTGAGTGAGAACTACCGCAGCCATCAACACATCATCGATGCCGCCGAACACATCGTGCGCGCAGCACCGGCAATCCCCGGTAAAAAAGCCAAGGCCAGTGGTGCGCCCAAGGCACTGGTGCCGGTTGCGGTGCTGGAGCGGGATGAGGCGGCTCTAGGGCGGCAGCTGCTTAAGCACTATCAACAGGGCGAAAGCGTGTTAATGCTGTATCGAAAAAGTAGCGATAAGTTATTGATACAAGAACATATTCAGTCTGCACTTAATGTTGATTCTAGCTTGCCGCCGGCCGCTCGCAGACTGAAACAGCTGACCTATCACAGTGCCAAGGGCCTGCAGGCAGATGCGGTATTCCTGTTTGGGGATTGCCAGCATGTCACTCGGTCCCCCTATAAGAACCAGGTATACCGAATGGCTGGCTTGGGCAAGGAAGGTGATAGCGAGCCGTATGACGCTGCGCAAAAAGATGAAGTATTGCGCCTGGCCTATGTGGGCATTACCCGGGCCGTGAGCCATTGCTATTGGTATGTGGAGAAGCCGGAAGGCCAGGCAGTCAATGTGCCCAAGGCGTCAGAACGGGTGGATGGCAAGAAGGCGTTCTTCGACGATCAACGCAATTAGCAGCTGAACGCAGCTCCCAGGCCTGGCACACATCCAAATGTGGGAGCTGGCTTGCCTGCGAAAGCGGTGGGTCAGCCAGCATCTGCAAACGCTGACACACCGCCGTCGCCTGAAAAACGGGCGTCAGGCTCGTAGTGACACGGGCGGCACAAACGCCTCCAGTTCATCCTCCACCGCTTCGATAATCCGCTCCACATCTGCGGCATTCATCACGGTGGCGCAAGGGATGCCGGCGATGGCAATCAGCGTTTCGCCGCTGGCGCGGTCGAACAGGCGCGCCACCATGCTGCCGGGCGCGTCCATGCTGCCCTCGAATCCCATTGGATGAAAGTGCCAGCGCATCAGTTGGCACGCATTCGGGAACGTCACTTTATTCATCTTGCCCACCTTGTTCATTGAGCGCTTCCTTTAGCTCGCGTCAGGGGGCCATGACCTTCACTGGTCGTGGCGTCGAAGGAATAAAAAATAGCACTCGTGGGTGGGCCCAAGGTGAGTTTTTTCGCTCCGTTCGGCGGTTGTTTTCCATAACTATGATGTAGGTCATGTCCTACCGATGGATTGGGCAAAGGGCCATTATCCGGAACTGTCGATTGGCCATTGTCGAAGCCTGTAAAATTCGGCAATCTCCACGGTTTACCCGCCCCAGAGCCGTCCATGCCAAACATCGCTCCAGACGATGATATCCTGCACACCCAAGCCACGGGTGACCTGGTCCTTCGCCACCATCTGTGCTGGCGGCATCGGGATTTGGATGGCGTGATGTCCTACTACCACCCGGACATCCAGTACCACGACTTCTTCCAGAACCGCGTCATCGGCTACGCCGAGTTGCGTGAATACCTGCAAGCCAGTATGCCCCGCGAAGCCGACGAAGCGATTGAGCACACCGACCGTATTCGTGCCGATGGTGACACCGCGTTCATCCAGTACCGCATTACCTTGCGGGGTGGCCAGGGCCTGGTGTCGTTTCGCACCAGTGAAGCGATTACCGTGCGCGATGGGCTGATCTGGCGGGTCAATGAATACGCCTCGCTGGTGCATGAACCACCGGCCCAAGCGATGCGCCCGACGGTCAGCCGCCTGGGCCTGTCGCCCCAGCAGCTGGGGCATATGGCCAATGACTTGCAGCAGTATTTTGAGCGCAAGCAGCCGTATCTGGACCCTGAGCTGGACCTGCAACGCGTATCCAAAGAGTGTGGCTACAGCCGCAATCAGATTTCCTACCTGCTGAACCAGGTGCTGGGGCAAAGTTTCTACCGTTACGTCAACCAGGCCCGCCTTCAGCATTTGCTGGCTGCACTGGACAAGGCCGCGCCGCCGATCAAGGTCGATGACCTGGCGTTTGCTGCCGGTTTCAATTCGTTGTCGGCGTTCTACAGCGCGTTCCGCCAGCACACGGGCCAGTCGCCCAAGGCTTACGTCAAACAAATTTCTTTGCGTGCACGCGCGCAAGACAGCCCCTGACACCGCGCCCTAGGATCCATCCTATCGTAACGAGGGTGGGGAACCGGGCATGCCAGCATGGCGCACTATCAGTTTATGGATGGACCAGTTGGACGACCCGCTCGTGGCGCGGCCATCACTGGAGCATGACCAGGACGTCAACGTGGTCATTATCGGCGCCGGCTACACCGGGCTGTGGACTGCGTACTACCTGAAGCGCCAAGCCCCTGAGCTGAACATTGCGATCATCGAGGCGCAAACCGCCGGCTTCGGTGCGTCGGGGCGCAACGGTGGCTGGCTGATGGGCAACCTGCTGGGAGAGGATCGCCTGTTGGCAGGCCTTGACCCCGAGCAACGGCGCGCCTCGTTTGACCTGTTGCACGGTATTCCCGATGAAGTGGCGCAAGTGCTCACCCGTGAGGGCATCGACTGCGACTACCGCAAGGGCGGCGCGCTGTACTGTGCCGCGCGTTACCCGGAACAGGAAGGCAGCCTGCGCAGCTACCTGGACAAACTCTACGCGCAAGGCCTCACCGAAGCCGATTACCGTTGGCTGACCCCGGAGCAACTGGCCAAACAAATCCGCATCGCCAAACCCTATGGCGGTATCTATGCGCCCCATGTCGCCACCATCAACCCGGCAAAGCTGGTACGCGGCCTGGCGCGGGTGGTGGAGGGCATGGGGGTCAGGATCTACGAAAACACCCCAGCCACCCATTGGCAGTCTGGCCGTGTGCGTACCGCAAAGGCCAGCGTGCGCGCCGCCTGGGTGGTGCCAGCCGTCGAGGGTTACGCCAACACCTTGCCGCCGCTGGGCCGTTACCAATTGCCGGTGCAAAGCCTGATCGTCGCCACCGAGCCATTGCCCGCCAGTACGTGGGACCAAATCGGCCTCAGCCACGGCCAGGCATTTGGTGAGAGCAGCCGTCAGGTGACGTACGGCCAGCGCACCACCGACAACCGCTTGGTGTTCGGCGCCCGTGGCGGCTATCAATTCGCCGGCAAGTTGCGTCACAACTTTGATTTGACTGACAGTGAAGTAGAACTGCGTCGCTACTTGTTCGGCGAACTCTTCCCACAGCTCAGAAACGTGAAGATTACCCATTCCTGGGGCGGCAACCTCGGTATGTCGCGCCAGTTTCGGCCGCACATGCTGTGCGACCACAAGACCGGTATTGCGTTGTCCGGTGGTTATGGCGGGGAGGGCGTGGGCGCCACCAACCTCGGTGGTCGCACCCTGGCCGACTTGATCCTGGGGCGCGACACCGCGCTGACCCACCAACCCTGGGTTATCCATGAGCGCGGCCTGGACGCACTCAAGCCCTGGGAGCCCGAGCCGTGCCGCTGGTTGGGCTACAACGCGATCATTCGCAGTTTCGTCCATGAAGACCAGGTGTTGGCCAATCCCAACACTGCCCCTTGGCGCCGCAAGTTGGCGACAGGCGTGGCCGGGTTCATGGAAGGGTTCATGCACTAAGTTGTTTCACTCACACGGGAAAACCCATGAGCATCACTCAATTCAAAGACACGCTGAATGCCCACCTGCCGGACTCGTCCCCGGTGGCTGTGCCCTTGGGCGAGCCCATCGCCGTGGCCTCGACCTTGAGCGTGGAGCGCACCGACGGCGTCGAAACCGGCATCTGGGAATGCACCCCGGGCCGCTGGCGTCGGCAGATCAAATCCCAGGAGTTTTGCCACTTTATCCAGGGCCGCTGCACCTTCACCCCCGACACCGGTGAAACCGTTCACATAGAAGCCGGCGATGCACTGATGTTGCCGGCCAACAGCACCGGAATCTGGGATATCCAGGAAACCGTGCGCAAGACCTACGTATTGATTCTGTAACGCTTTGATCCTTGATCGCCTGCCATAAAAACAGCCCTAAAACCGCCAGGAAATCGAACCATGAAAGCCATTGCCCTGTTGCCCTTGATGTTGGTGGCCTCTATCAGCCAGGCCGCCGAGACGGTGAAGATCTACAACTGGTCGGACTACATTGCTCCGGACACCACCAAGAACTTCCAGACAGAAACCGGCATCGGTTTCACCTACGACGTGTACGACAGCAATGAAACCCTGGACGGCAAGTTGATGACCGGTAAATCCGGCTACGACGTGGTGTTCCCGTCCAACCATTTTATGGCTCGGCAGATTCAGGGCGGTGCGTTGAAAAAACTCGACAAGAGTCAGTTGCCCAACTGGAAAAACCTCAACCCGGTGCTGCTCAAGGCCCTGGAAAACAACGACCCGGGTAACGCTCATGGTTTCCCGTATCTGTGGGGCAGCACCGGTATTGGCTATAACATCGACAAGGTCAAGGCGGTGCTGGGTGACAACGCCCCTGTGGACTCCTGGGACTTGATCTTCAAGCCCGAGAACATGGCCAAGCTGCAAAAATGCGGCGTGGCGATCCTCGACAACGGCCCGGAACTGCTGCCGGCCGCGCTCAACTATTTGGGCCTGCCGCATCACAGCAAGAAGGCCGAAGACTATAAAAAGGCAGAAGACCTGCTGATGAAAGTGCGGCCGTACGTGGCGTACTTTCACTCTTCGAAATACACCGCTGACCTGGCCAACGGCGATATCTGCGTGGCGGTCGGCTTCTCCGGCGACATCCTGCAAGCCGAAAGCCGCGCCAAGGAAGCCAAGAATGGTGTGAACATCGGCTACAACATTCCCAAGGAAGGCGCGGCCATCTGGTTTGACATGGTTGCCATGCCCGCCGACGCCCCAGATGAAAAAGCCGGCTACGCCTTTATGAACTACCTGCTGCGCCCGGAAGTGATGGCCAGCATTACCAACTACGTGCACTACGCTAACGGCAACAGCGCGGCAGACAGCCTGGTAGACCCGGCAATCAAGGCGGACACCAAGGTCTACCCAAGCCCGGAAATGATGGGCAAATTGTTTGCGCTGGAAGCGATGCCATTGAACATTGACCGGATTCGCACGCGGGTGTGGAACACCATCCGTACCGGTAAATAAGCACGACGCACCGCCCCCTGTGGGAGCGGGCTTGCTCGCGAAGGCGGTGGATCAGTCAATATCTTCGGTGACTGACACACTGTCTTCGCGAGCAAGCCCACTCCCACATTTTTGACCGAGTGAGTCCTGTCTCAGGGGTTTTCGAGGTCATGCCCCAGCGACTGGATAAACAACGAAAACAGCTCCGGTTGCGACGAGATATCCAGTTTCGCGTAAAGATGCCGCCGATGCACTTTCACGGTGTCCGGCGAGATGTTCAAGCGCTCGGCCATGGCCTTGGACGAGAACCCGCGCAACACCAGGCGCGCCACTTCCAGTTCACGTTCCGACAGCACGCCGCAGCCAAAATGACTTAATGCATCGCGTATCTGCGTGTCCATGGCCGGCACACGCTGCGTGCTTTGCTGCCAATGCTGTTGCATCAGCGGCACTACCCAAGTACCCACCATCGTCATCAAGCCGGTTTCTTCGGCAGTGAACCTGCGCTGCATGCCCAGCGACAACGACAGCGTGCCCGCACCCGGCAGTTGCAGGATGAACTGCACCTCGTCTTCCAGCACGTTGTCGTGGAAGTAGTTGAGGTAGTACTCACTCTGGCGAAAATGGTCCGGTGCCACTTCCTCCAGGCGGTAAACGCCACTCACATAACCCTCACGGCACGCCTGGAAAAACGGGTCGAGCAAATACAAGCCATTGAGGTACACCAGCATCGATGCCGGTTTGCTGCTGGGTTGGGCGTCGTATTCTTCCAGGGCCTGGGGCGGGCCCTCCAGCGGATAGTAAATCGCCAGTGCGTTATCGAACGCCAAGCTCTGGTGCAGCAACAACACCAGCTGCTTCCAGAAGTGCTCGGTGCCGATGTGCGCCACGGTGCGGCCCAGGCCCGCGTGCATGCCGACTTCCCGAAACAGGCTCATGTGTCAGGCTCCCGCCAGCAAAAAGATCGCCCAAGCCTTCGGCTTTTGCCGAGTGCCGTCAAGGGGGAGTACGCCAATAGGGGAATTGGCTGACAAGCCCCCGTTCGTTAACGTCGGCATCATTCAACGGGAAATATATCCCGGCAAAACACCCTTTTTTCGTTTCTGCCTCACACCAAGAACAACGACAGAGGATAACGATATGAGTGCTTCCCCCGCGCCCGACGGCGTATTGAAACCCACCCTGAGCGTCTTCGATGTAGTGGCCATTACCGTTTCGGCGGTGACCCCAGCCAGTTCTGTGTTCGTCATCGCGCCGTTTGCCATCCAGCAGGCCGGCAGTGGCGTGTTCCTGGCGTTTGTCATGGCGGGCCTGCTGGCGCTGATGTTCGCGTTTTGCTACGCCGAACTGGGCCGCGCCCACAACAGCGCTGGCGGTGAATACGTATACGCCAAGCGTGTATTTGGCGGCATGGCTGGTTATGCGACCTTTCTGACAGTCCTGGTGATGCTGCTGTTTATCCCGCCGGTGCTGGCCACGGGGGCGGCGACCTATTTGAACAACGCCCTCGGCACTAAATTCGACTCACAAACCGTCGCCCTGGTCATCGTGGTGTGCAGCTACGCCCTGGGCATCCTCAATATCAAGCTGAATGCCTGGATCACCGGCACCTGCCTGCTGCTGGAAGTGGCGGCGTTGCTGGTGATCGTGTACCTGGGCTTCGGTAACCCGATGCAACCGGCCAGTGTGCTGTTCGAGCCGCAGATCGTCGAAAACGGTGTGCTGCACGCGGCGCCGTGGGCTCTGGTGATTGGTGCGGTAGGTATCGGTTTGTTTTCCTACAATGGCTATGGCCCGGCGGTGCTGCTGGCTGAAGACATGAAGTGCGGCGGCAAAGGCGTGCACAAGGCCGTGCTGTGGTCGCTGGGGTTGGTGGTGATCATCGAATTGGTGCCGATCACCGCGCTGTTGATCGGCGCGCCGTCGCTGAGCGAGATGATCGCCAGCCCGGACCCCATTGGTTACCTGCTGACCAGCCATGGCAATGAAACCCTGTCGCGCCTGGTCAGTGCTGGGATCTTTCTGTCGGTATTCAACGCCATCGTCGCCATCGTGATCCAGATCGGCCGAGTGGTGTTCAGCAGCGGCCGCGATGCGCTGTGGACGCCGAGCATCAATAAAATCTTCACCCGTATTCACCCGCGCTGGGATTCACCGTGGTTGGCTACGCTGTTCCTGGCGATCCCTTCGGCGCTGCTGAGTTTCAGCTCCAACCTCGCCGACCTGACCTCGTTCAGCGTATTGCTGATCATGCTGGTGTACCTGGTGGTGGCGTCAAGCGCGTTGATGAGCCGCGTGCTGCTGCGCGACCGTGAGCACCCGTATCGCATGCCGTTGTGGCCGCTGCCGGCGTTGATCGCGGTATTGGGCGCGGGTTATTTGCTGGTGACCCTGGTGGCGGCAGCCTCGATCAGGGACATCATGATCATCATCGGCTTGCTGGCCCTGTCGGTGATTTTGTATTGCATCAGCGGCCGGTTCAGTCCGGTCTTCCAGAAATTGTAAGGAGTGGTTATGCGCGCACGTCAATTGGGCATCACGTTGGGGCTGGGCACGCCTGGTGAATTGAACGCCATCACCGATGTGCCGGGCGTACGGGTCGGTCACAGCACGCTCAAGACCCGTATCGACGGCAAGCAGGTGCGTACCGGCGTCAGCGTGATCCAGCCGCGTGCCGGCGAGGCGCGGCAGCAGCCGTGCTTTGCCGGCTACCACGTACTCAATGGTAACGGCGATGCCACCGGCCTTGAGTGGATCAACGAAGCGGGGCTGCTGACCACACCGTTGGCCATCACCAATACCCATAGCGTCGGCATTGTGCGCGACACCTTGATTGCCCTGGAGCGCGAGCGCCTGGCGGACCCGTCGGTGTATTGGTGCATGCCAGTGGTCATGGAAACCTACGATGGCCTGCTCAATGATATCTGGGGCCAGCACGTGGGGCCGGAGCATGTGCGCGAAGCCTTGGGCAGTGCCGAATCCGGCCCGGTGCAAGAGGGCGCTGTGGGCGGCGGCACCGGGATGATCTGCCACGAGTTCAAAGGGGGAATCGGCACGGCGTCGCGGCGCCTTTCGGCAGAGCAGGGCGGCTGGACCGTCGGCGTGCTGGTGCAGGCCAACCATGGCAAGCGCCAGGAGTTGCGAGTCGATGGCTACCCGGTGGGCCGCCAACTGATGGACATTCCCTCGCCGTTCGCCGAGCGCGGCACGCCGGGCATGGGCTCCATCGTGGTGATCATCGCCACGGATGCGCCGTTGCTACCGCATCAATGCAAGCGGCTGGCACAACGCGCGTCCATTGGCATCGCCCGCACGGGCGGCGGCACCGAGGACTCCAGCGGCGACCTGTTCCTGGCCTTCGCCACTGGCAACCAGGACTTGCCGCCGGCGGATTACGGGCGCAAGGGGCTGCCGTTCAGCAGTGCTCTGCAGATGGTCAATAACGACCACATTTCCCCGCTGTTCAGTGCGGCGGCGGAAGCGGTGGAAGAGGCGATCATCAACGCGATCCTGGCAGGTGAGGACATGCTCACCGATGACGGTGTGCGGGTACCTGGCCTGAACGGTGAAGTGATGCTGGAGGCATTGCACGCGTGTGGATGGAACGTGTCCCGGTAATAGGGGACAACGCTAACTATTACTGTAACTAGTGGCTGTTTAATGTTGCCAATGGCACCGTGGCAATATATTGGATCCATTAATAATGGCGCGCCGCTCAAGTTGAGCGGCATTAACGTTATTTAATATTTAAATAAGTACTGCTTGTTTTTTGTCGGACAAAATCTCGTGCACCCAATAAACACGGACTGCACTCTGCTTAGTTAGTGCTCACCTCAGTTTTTTGCGCCGGAAAAGATGTAGACGAAAGATTTCAAGTTGTGTCAGTTTTCTTACGCCTTCAAAAGAGGCGAGTGATAGGACGATCTCGCCCGCGGGGTTCCTATCGATAAAAGACTGATGCACTTGCAAACAAGGAAGTACGTTTATGTCAAAAGTAAAAGACCAGGCTATTGTGTCGGCGGCGCAAGCCAGCACCGCTTACTCGCAAATCGATAGCTTTAGCCATTTGTATGACCGTGGCGGCAATCTCACGATCAATGGCAAACCGTCCTACTCCGTCGACCAGGTGGCTACCCAGCTGCTGCGTGACGGTGCCGCCTACCGGGACTTTGATGGCAACGGCAAGATCGACCTGACCTACACCTTCCTGACCTCGGCGTCGTCCAGCACCCTGAACAAACATGGCATCTCGGGCTTCAGCCAGTTCAGCGCACAGCAGAAAGCGCAGGCCGCGCTGGCCATGCAGTCCTGGGCGGATGTGGCCAACGTCACCTTCACCGAAAAGGCCAGCGGCGGTGATGCCCACATGACCTTCGGCAACTACAGCGGTGGCCAGGACGGCGCGGCGGCTTTCGCCTACCTGCCCGGTACCGGTGCGGGTTACGACGGCACGTCGTGGTACCTGACCAACAGCAGCTACACGCCGAACAAAACCCCGGACCTGAATAACTATGGCCGGCAAACCCTCACCCACGAAATCGGCCACACCCTGGGGCTGGCTCACCCTGGCGACTACAACGCCGGGAACGGCAACCCGACCTACAGCGACGCGACCTATGGACAGGACACGCGCGGCTACAGCGTCATGAGCTACTGGAGCGAGAGCAACACCAACCAGAACTTCAGCAAGGGTGGAGTCGAAGCCTACGCCTCCGGCCCGCTGATCGACGACATCGCGGCGATCCAGAAGCTCTACGGCGCCAACTACAACACCCGCGCCGGCGATACCACCTACGGTTTCAACTCCAACACCGGGCGCGACTTCTACAGCGCCACCTCCAATGCCGACAAGCTGGTGTTCTCGGTGTGGGACGGCGGTGGCAATGACACCCTGGACTTCTCCGGCTTTACCCAAAACCAGAAGATCAACCTCAATGAGGCGTCGTTCTCCGACGTGGGCGGCCTGGTAGGCAACGTGTCCATCGCCAAGGGCGTGACGGTCGAGAACGCCTTTGGCGGCTCGGGTAATGACCTGATCATCGGCAACAACGCGGCCAACGTGATCAAGGGCGGTGCCGGCAACGACATCATCTACGGCGGCGGCGGTGCGGACCAACTGTGGGGCGGCGCAGGCAACGACACCTTCGTGTACGGTGCCAGTTCCGACTCCGCGCCAGGGGCGGCGGACAAGATCTTTGACTTCACCTCGGGCTCGGACAAGATCGACTTGTCCGGCATCACCAAGGGCGCGGGACTGACCTTCGTCAATGCCTTCACCGGGCATGCTGGCGATGCTGTACTGACCTACACCGCAGGCACCAACCTGGGCACCTTGGCGGTAGACTTCTCCGGGCACGGCGTGGCGGACTTCCTCGTCACCACCGTTGGCCAGGCAGCGGTCAGCGACATCGTGGCGTGATGCAAAAGCGCGGCGTTTCGGCGCCGCGCTTCTGGGAAGGAGCGTGAAGATGCAACGTTTTTTCAATTTGATCACCCGCGTATCGCAGGTGATGTTCGTGTCGGCAGGAGCCCACGTTATGGCCAGCAGTCTTGTTTTACCCACCAGCGCTCAATTGGCGGGGCATTGGCAATTGCACCAGCAGGGGCAAGTCTGCGCCCTCGATTTGTTGGAGCAGGCCAATGCCCTCGGCGGCGATGTGGCCTGCGCCGAACAATGGCTGGGGGACAAACCCCTGAGCTGGTCGCCGACCCCGGACGGCATCTGGCTGATGAATGCCGAAGGCACTGGCATTACGCACTTGAATCGCCAGAAAAACGGTGAATACCAAGGGCGCACACCCTCCGGTGATGCAGTGGTATTGCAACGCGCACCTTAGTTGCCCGTTATAACGCTATAACCCGATGTATTAGTTGACCGTCCCTTATCAGGGGCGCGGGCAACTATTGCGTGTGATTTGGTTCAAGGAAGATCGAACACTATGGCCAGGCCGCCGTTATTCAAAGCACTGGGTGAATACAAGAGCATCTTGATCAGTGTCGGTTGTTTTACTGCGCTGATTAACCTGTTGATGCTGGTGCCCTCTATTTACATGCTGCAAGTCTATGACCGCGTACTGTCCTCCCAGAATGAAACAACGCTGATGATGTTGACGTTGATGGTCGTCGGCTTTTTTGCGTTTATTGGCACGCTGGAAGTGATCCGCAGTTTTATCGTGATCCGCATCGGCAGCCAGTTGGAGCGGCGCTTCAACTTACGCGTCTACAAAGCCGCGTTCGAGCGCAACTTGCAGCGTGGCCAGGGACACGCCGGGCAATCCTTGGGCGACCTGACTCATATTCGTCAATTCATCACCGGGCCTGCGCTGTTCGCGTTTTTTGATGCGCCGTGGTTTCCCATCTATTTGCTGCTGATCTTCCTGTTCAACGTGTGGCTGGGCGTGCTCGCCACCACCGGGGCCGTTTTGCTGATCGGCTTGGCGTGCCTCAACGAATACCTGACCAAAAAGCCCCTGGGCGAAGCCAGCGGTTATTCCCAACAATCCACTCAACTGGCCACCAGCCACTTGCACAACGCCGAGACCATCCAGGCGATGGGCATGCTCGGTGCGTTGCGCAAACGCTGGTTTGCCGTGCACTCGCGGTTTCTCGGGTTGCAGAACCAGGCCAGCGACACCGGTTCGGTGATCACCGCCCTGAGCAAATCCCTGCGGCTGTGCTTGCAGTCCTTGGTGCTGGGGCTGGGTGCGTTGCTGGTGATCAAGGGCGATATGACGGCCGGGATGATGATTGCCGGTTCCATCCTGATGGGCCGTGTATTGAGCCCCATCGACCAGTTGATTGCGGTGTGGAAGCAGTGGAGTGCGGCAAAGCTGGCCTACCAGCGGTTGGACGCTTTGCTGCGCGAATTCCCGCCGGAAGCCGAACAGATGAAACTGCCGGCGCCCAGGGGCCAGGTCAGTTTTGAACAGGTCAGCGCGGGCCCGCCGGGGCGGCGAGTGGCGACCTTGCACCACGTCAGTTTCAGCCTCGGCGCCGGTGAAGTGCTGGGCGTACTCGGTGCGTCGGGCTCCGGCAAGTCGACCCTGGCCCGCGTACTGGTAGGCGTATGGCCGACGTTGTCCGGCACCGTGCGCCTGGACGGTGCGGATGTTCATCGCTGGGACCGCGACGACCTCGGCCCGCATATCGGCTACCTGCCCCAGGACATCGAATTGTTCAGTGGCAGCATCGCCGACAACATTGCGCGCTTTCGCGAGGCGGACCCGGACCTGGTGGTCAAGGCCGCGCAACAAGCCGGTGTGCACGAATTGATCCTGCGGCTACCCCACGGCTACGACACCGTCCTGGGCGATAACGGCGCGGGACTGTCCGGTGGACAGAAACAACGGGTGGCCCTGGCCCGTGCTCTGTACGGCGGCCCGCGCTTGATTGTGCTGGACGAGCCCAACTCCAACCTCGACACCGTCGGTGAAGCCGCATTGGCCAGCGCCATCGTGCAGATGAAAGCCCAGGGCAGCACGGTGGTGCTGGTTACTCATCGCTCGGCGGCATTGGCTCAGGCCGACAAGTTGATGGTCCTGAACGAAGGCCATCTACAGGCCTACGGACCGAGCCAGGAGGTGCTGCGGGCGTTGTCCGGGCAGCGCGAACAACCGCCCCAAGCAAGGATGCCAGCATGACTCACGAACAACACGACGCGCGTTTTTTTGCGCGCATGGGCTGGTTGCTGACGGTGGTTGGCGCTGGCGGTTTTTTCCTGTGGGCCAGTTTGGCACCGTTGGACCAAGGCATTCCGGTGCAGGGCACGGTGGTGGTCTCGGGCAAGCGAAAGGCGGTGCAAACCCTAAGCCCCGGCGTGGTCAGACGCATCCTGGTGAAGGAGGGCGAAACCGTCACGCAAGGCCAGGCGTTGTTTCGCCTCGACCAAACCCGGCACCAGGCTGATGTGCAATCGCTGCAGGCGCAGTACCGCATGGCCTGGGCCAGCGTGGCGCGCTGGCAGAGCGAGCGTGATAACCGCACCGGCATTACATTTCCGGTCGAGCTCAGCGCCAATCCCGATCCTGCGCTGGCGTCGGTGCTGGAAGGGCAGCGCCAACTGTTCAGCAGCCGCCGCGAGGCCTTTGCCCGTGAGCAGGCCGGGATTCGCGCCAGTATCGACGGTGCCACCGCGCAACTGGGCGGCATGCGCCGTGCCCGTAGCGACCTGACGGCCCAGGCCCAGTCCCTGCGCGATCAACTCGGCAACCTGCAACCCTTGGCCGACAACGGCTACATCCCGCGTAACCGGCTGATGGAGTACCAGCGCCAGCTGTCCCAGGTGCAACAGGACCTGGCACAGAACACCGGCGAAAGTGGCCGGGTAGAGCAGGGCATTCTGGAGTCGCGGCTCAAGTTGCAGCAACACAGCGAGGAGTATCAAAAGGAAGTGCGCAGCCTGTTGGCCGATGCGCAGTTGCGCAGCCTGACCCTGGAGCAACAACTGACCTCCGCCGGTTTTGATTTGCAACACAGCGAGATCATCGCCCCGGCGGACGGCATTGCGGTCAACCTCAGCGTGCACACCGAGGGCGCGGTGGTGCGCGCTGGCGAGACATTGCTGGAGATCGTGCCGCAGGGCACACGCCTGGAAGTAGAAGGGCATCTGCCGGTGCATTTGGTGGACAAGGTCGGCACCCAGTTGCCGGTGGACATTCTGTTCACGGCGTTCAACCAGAGTCGCACGCCACGGGTAGCGGGGCAGGTGAGCCTGGTTTCTGCCGACCAGATGATCGATGAAAAAACCGGCGCGCCGTATTACGTATTGCGCACCACCGTGAGCGAGTCCGCACTGGAAAAACTCCAAGGCCTGGTGATCAAGCCCGGCATGCCCGCCGAGATGTTTGTGCGCACCGGTGAGCGCTCGTTGCTCAACTACTTGTTCAAGCCGCTGCTGGATCGTGCCGGCTCCGCGTTGACCGAGGAATGAACATGAAACCTGTGTTTATCGCCTTGCTCCTGACCTGTGTGAACGCCCAGGCCGCCATGGGCCCGTTCGATGTGTACGAGCAAGCGCTGCGTAATGACCCGGTGTTCCTCGGCGCCATCAAGGAGCGCGACGCTGGCCTGGAAAACCGCGCCATCGGGCGTGCCGGGCTGCTGCCCAAGCTGTCCTACAACTACAACAAGGGCCGCAACAATTCCCAGGCCACGTTGCCCGATGGGCGCGGTGGCAGTTACCACGACGACCGCAACTACAACAGCTACGGCTCCACCTTCAGCCTGCAACAGCCGCTGTTCGACTACGAAGCCTATGCCAACTACCGCAAGGGCGTGGCCCAGGCACTGTTTGCCGATGAAAGCTTTCGCGACAAGAGCCAGGCGTTGTTGGTGCGCGTGCTGACCTACTACACGCAGGCGTTGTTCGCCCAGGACCAGATTGACATCGCCCGCGCCAAAAAGAAGGCCTTCGAACAACAGTTCCAGCAGAACCAGCACCTGTTCCAACAGGGCGAGGGCACCCGCACCGATATTCTCGAAGCGGAGTCGCGCTACGAACTGGCCACGGCCGAGGAGATCCAGGCACTGGATGAACAGGACGCCTCGTTGAGGGAGTTGGGCGCCTTGATCGGCGTGCCCAGTGTGGACATCCATGACTTGGCGCCGCTGAATCAAGGCTTCGCCGCGTTCACCTTGACCCCGGCCAATTACGACACCTGGCATGAGCTGGCGATCAGCAACAACCCGACGCTGGCCTCCCAACGCCAGGCCCTGGAAGTGGCGCGCTTTGAGGTGGAACGCAACCGCGCCGGGCATTTGCCCAAGGTCACGGCGTATGCCAGCTCGCGCCAGCAGGAGTCCGACAGCGGCAACACCTACAACCAACGCTACGACACCAACACCATAGGTGTGGAAGTCAGCCTGCCGCTGTACGCCGGTGGTGGCATCTCGGCCTCCACCCGCCAGGCCAGCCGCGCCATGGAACAGGCCGAATATGAGTTGGAGGGCAAGACGCGCGAAACCTTGATCGAATTGCGCCGCCAGTTCAGCGCCTGCCTGTCGGGGGTGAGCAAGTTGCGCGCTTATCAAAAGGCATTGACCTCCGCCGAAGCGCTGGTGGTGTCGACCCGGCAAAGCATCCTGGGTGGCGAGCGCGTGAACCTGGATGCGCTTAACGCCGAGCAGCAGCTCTACAGCACCCGCCGCGACCTGGCGCAGGCGCGTTATGACTATTTGATGGCCTGGACCAAATTGCACTACTACGCCGGCAACCTGCGCGACACCGATTTGGCCAAGGTGGATGAAGCGTTTGGTGCGCCGCAACGATAATTACGGACGCAGAGCGTCCTGGGCAGCATTCCCACGCAGAGCGTGGGAACGATCAGAGAGGCACTACCATGGGAATCTTTGACTATAAAAACCTCGGCAGCGAGGGCTCCAAAGCGTTGTTTGCCGATGCCATGGCAATCACGTTGTACAGCTATCACAACCTGGATAACGGCTTTGCCGTGGGCTACCAACACAATGGCCTGGGCCTGGGTTTGCCGGCGACGTTGGTGGGGGCGCTGCTGGGCAGCACGGATTCTCAAGGGGTGATACCGGGCATTCCCTGGAACCCGGATTCGGAAAAAGCCGCCCTGGAGGCCGTGCAAAAAGCCGGTTGGACGCCCATCAGCGCCAGCGCCTTGGGGTATGGCGGCAAGGTTGATGCACGGGGCACGTTCTTCGGCGAAAAGGCCGGCTACACCACCGCGCAAGTGGAGGTGCTGGGCAAGTACGATGACGCGGGGAAACTGCTGGAGATCGGCATTGGTTTTCGCGGCACCTCCGGGCCGAGGGAAAGCCTGATCAGCGACTCCATCGGCGACCTGGTGAGTGACCTGCTGGCGGCACTGGGGCCCAAGGATTACGCAAAGAACTACGCGGGCGAAGCCTTTGGTGGGCTGCTTAAAAGCGTCGCCGACTATGCCATTGGCCATGGCTTGAGCGGCAAGGACATAGTGGTCAGCGGCCATAGCCTGGGCGGCCTGGCGGTCAATAGCATGGCCGATTTAAGTACTGATCAATGGTCAGGGTTCTACAAGGATGCGAACTATGTCGCCTATGCCTCGCCGACCCAGAGCGCAGGCGACAAGGTGCTTAACATCGGTTATGAAAACGACCCGGTATTCCGCGCGCTGGACGGTTCATCCTTCAACCTGTCGTCCTTGGGCGTACACGACAAACCCCATGAGTCGACCACCGACAATATCGTCAGCTTCAACGACCACTACGCCTCGACGCTGTGGAATGTGCTGCCGTTTTCCATCGCCAACCTGCCGACCTGGATCTCCCATTTACCGACCGGTTATGGCAACGGCCTGACGCGCATCGTTGAGTCCGGTTTCTACGAGCAAATGAGCCGCGACTCCACGGTGATCGTGGCCAACCTGTCCGACCCGGCACGCGCCAACACCTGGGTGCAGGACCTGAACCGCAACGCCGAGCCCCACACAGGCAACACCTTCATCATCGGCAGCGACGGCAACGACCTGATCCAGGGGGGTAAGGGCGCGGATCTTATCGAGGGCGGCAAGGGCAATGACACGATTCGCGACAACAGTGGCCACAACACCTTCCTGTTCAGTGGTCACTTTGGCAACGACCGCATCATTGGCTACCAGCCCACCGACAAGCTGGTGTTCAAGGATGCAGACGGCAGCACCGACCTGCGTGACCACGCCAAAGTGGTCGGCGCCGACACGGTACTCACGTTTGGCGCCGACTCGGTCACGCTGGTGGGCGTCGGCCATGGCGGATTATGGGCCGACGGCGTGGTGATCAGCTGACGCCTCAACGCCAATGCTGTCCCCGCCAGCCGCCCCCGTACGGCCGGTGAGGGTAGCCATAACCGTAATAGTGATGCGGGTAATAGTAGTAAGGCCGAGGCCCGTAGCCCCAGTGGCCGTAATAGATCGGCGGCGGAGGGGGTTGCACCACGATCACCCGCGGAGGCTGGCGGATGATGATGGTGTCGGCAAACACCGGCGCACTCGCCAGGGCAGCCAGGGTCAAGGGAATGAGTAACAGCGCGCGTACCGCTGGGGACAGGCGTGCCATGGCGGTGGTTCTCCGTTCTGCCGCGTTCGAAGATGAAGGCGGCTTACCGGTTAAACGCAGGGTCGATGGGGAATCCTTCGGTGAATAAATCTTCACGTAGCCAGTACTGATGGCGGCGACGGAATGCTGGGGGCTCACACGTTAAAGGCGTACCTGCGAGTTGTTATCGCGCGCTACGTGGGAGGAACTGAACATGTCCCGGCTTCGATTGTTACTGTGCGCCGTGGTGCTGCTGGGGTTGGGTGGGTGTGCGGTGTACCCGGCCTATCCGGGGCCGTGCTGCTACCGGCCGTACTACCACTCGTATTACTACCATCCCTACTATCACCCGTATTACCACCCGTACTACCGGTATTGAATTGTAGTGAGCGGGCTTGTCCCGCGCTGGGCTGCGAAGCGGCCCCAACAAAAAACACCGCGGTCTGTCAGGCAGAACGCGGTGTTTTGTTTAGGGCGGCTTCGCCCCCCAGCGCGGGGCAAGCCCGCTCACTACAGGGCTTACTTTTCCTTGATGACGGTGGCCACATCGGCGGCCTTTACGCGTACCCGCTTGCCGGCGATGTCGGTGAATTCGTAGAAGCCGTCAGCGCTGTTGGTCTTGGGCAGATCCTTGGTCAAATACTGTGTGCCGTTTTGCAGTGTCACCACGGTTTGCGTTGCGCAACCGCTCAAAAACAGAAAAGTGAGTGCAACCAGTGGCAGACCCAAATTCTTCATGTTCATTACCTATACCTTTAACCTTGAAAAATCCCGCGCCAGAGCTGCGGGGTCACAAATTTTACGCCATCGACTTCCCCATCTGATCACTTTTATACAAAAAGTTGCGTGCGCCATTTATCTATTACCGATTGCAACACGGGCTAGGTGGCGGCACTCTGTATGCATAACCAGTATTTGATCACCGTGCGCCATGGCCAATCCCCTCGACGACCCGCTCTATTACCTGCATAACTTCCGCCAGGTCCTGCATTGGCTGGGGCAACGCTATGCCGATTTGCTTGACGCAGACGAAGCACATTTCATTCAGCAATTTGACAGCTTGCCGCAAGCTTCCCAGGCGTTGTTGGTGCGCATGGTGATGCGCAAAGGTGTGCACTTTCGTGCGGGCAAGCTCAATTATGTGGAGATCGGCTGTACGCATGCCGCCGCAGGGCCGCTGTTGGAATTGGGTTGGGTGCTGGACCAATCCCCGCTGGCGTTTGAAGAGCTGTTCGGCTTGCTGCAAAAGGCAGAGGTTTTCAGTGCATTCAAGCCGTGGATCGAGCAGCCCAAGGGCAACAAAACCGATTGGTTTGAAGGCTTGGCGGCGCAATTCACCGAAAGCCGCAGCTTTTCTGGTTGGTGTCCCGAGCTCGCCGATACGCTCTACAGCCTCAGCGTGATGGAGCTGTGCGACCGTTTGCGGCTGATGTTTTTCGGCAACCTGCATCAGGATTGGTCCGAGTTCGTACTGGCCGACCTGGGCATCTACACCTACGAAAAAGTCGAGTTCTGCGCCGAGTCCCGTGGCTTGCGCAGCCGTGATGACGTGCACGGCTTTCTATTCCTGCATCAGTGCCAGCAGGCCTTCGAGGCCGGCGAAGCGTTGGAGGCCGTGCTGGCCGATATCGCAACACTCAGCACCGACAACCCTTGGTTGGAAAAACGCCGCGCCAAGCTGTTGTTCCAGGTGGGGCAGTATTGCGAGCGCATCGCCGAATTAGACCTGGCGCAGCAGATCTACCGCACCTGTGCATACCCCGGCGCACGTTCACGGCTGATCCGCGTACTGGAACGCCAAGAGGATTTCGCCCAGGCCATGATGTTGGCAAGCCAAGCGCAACACGCGCCGGAAAGTGCCGCCGAGCAGCAACACTTGCTGCGGGTCCTGCCGCGACTGCGCCGAAAACTCGGCGAGCCGGCGCTGCCCAAGGTCAAGCCCCGCCCCGTTACCCGCTTAGATCTGGACCTTGCACTGCCGGACCCTTTGATGTCGGTGGAGTACTGCGTGCAGGCGCACCTGAGTGAGCCGGATGGGCCTGTGCATTACGTGGAAAACGGCCTGATCAACTCGCTGTTTGGCCTGCTGTGCTGGGAGGTGATTTTCGCGCCGTTGCCGGGTTCGTTTTTCCACCCATTCCAGCGTGGCCCGGCGGACCTGCAAAGTGAAGACTTCCATCAGCGCCGTGCGCCGTTGTTCGCCGCGTGCTTCGAGCAACTGCAGGATGAGCGCTACAAGGCCACTGTCCGCCAGCGTTACCTGGACAAATGGGGCATACAGTCGCCGTTCGTGTTCTGGAACCTGCTCAGTGAAGAACTGCTGGACCAGGCCTTGGAATGTTTGCCCGCCGAACACCTGCGCTACTGGTTCGAACGCTTGCTGCTGGACATCCGCGCCAACCGCGCCGGCATGCCAGACCTGATCCAGTTCTGGCCGGCGCAAAAGACCTACCGCATGATCGAAGTCAAGGGCCCCGGCGACCGCCTGCAAGACAACCAACTGCGCTGGCTGGAGTTCTGCGGTGAGTATCAGATGCCAGTCACGGTCTGCTACGTGCGCTGGGCGGAGCAAACGGCTTGAGTTACAGCGTGGCCGTGCGGGCGCTGTGTGAGTTCACCGCCAAGGTTGGCGACCTTGACCTGCGCTTTACCCCGTCGCCCAGTGCCCAGGAAGGCATTGCCGGTCATCGTACCGTGGCCTCGCGCCGCAGCCAGCATTACCAGAACGAAGTGGCACTGGAGGGCGAATACCAGCAACTCAAGGTGCGGGGCAGGGCGGACGGTTACGACCCGGACGCCAATCGCCTGGAAGAAGTGAAAACCTATCGCGGCGACTTGGACGCCCAACCCGCCAACCACCGGCAACTGCACTGGGCCCAGGTCAAGGTGTATGGCTGGTTGATGTGCCAGAAGCTCGGCCTTGCGGAGATCAACCTGGCGTTGGTGTACTTCGATATCGTTGGCGAAGGCGAAACCTTACTTAGCCAACACTTCCAGGCCATTGAGCTGGAAGTGTTCTTCAACCAGCAATGCATGCTGTTCCTGGGCTGGGCCCAACGGGAGATGCAGCACCGCGAAGCGCGTAACAGCGCCGCACAGACCCTGGCCTTCCCTCATGCCGATTTCCGTACCGGCCAGCGCGTCCTTGCCGAGTCGGTGTACAAGGCCGTCAGCACCGGCCGCTGCCTGATGGCCCAAGCCCCCACGGGCATTGGTAAAACCATCGGCACGATCTTCCCGTTGCTCAAGGCCTTGGCGCCCCAGCAACTGGACAAGGTGTTCTTCCTCACCGCCAAGACCCCTGGGCGCAAGCTCGCCCTGGATGCGGCCCAGGTGCTGTACGCCAATAATCAAGACCTGTCGTTGCGGGTATTAGAACTGGTGGCCCGGGACAAAGCCTGTGAACACCTGGACAAAGCCTGCCACGGTGATTCCTGCCCATTGGCCAAGGGCTTCTACGACCGCCTGCCCGCCGCGCGCATCGCGGCGTCCCAGGTGCGCCTGCTGGACCAGCGCAACCTACGGGATGTGGCCTTGGCCCACGACATCTGCCCCTATTACCTCAGTCAGGAAATGGCCCGCTGGGCCGACCTGGTAGTCGCCGACTACAACTACTATTTCGACTTCGGTGCCATGCTGTTCGGCCTGGCCCAGCTCAACCAATGGCGCGTCGCCGTGCTGGTGGACGAAGCCCACAACCTGGTGGAGCGCGCCCGTTCGATGTACAGCGCGAGCCTCGACCAGTACCACCTCAAGACCCTGCGTGACACTGCGCCAGAGTCGTTGAAGAAGCCGCTGCAGCGCCTGAACCGTGAATGGAACGCGCAGCACAAAGACCAGGTTGCGCCTTACCAGGCCTACGCCGCCCGGCCAGAGAAGCTGCTGCAAGCCCTGAGCCTGTGCACCAGCGCCATGGGCGAGCACTTTAACGATCACCCCGAAGCATTGAGCGGTGACCTGCAAACCTTTTACTTTGATGCACTGCAGTTCGCCAAGGTCGCTGAGCTATTCAACGAACACTTCATCTTCGATATCAGCAAGCGCCAACTCAGCGGTAAACGCAGCAGTTCGACCCTGTGCCTGCGCAACGTGGTGCCCGCCGAATTTATCCGCCCACGCTTGACCGCTGCTCGCAGCAGCGTGTTGTTTTCCGCAACGTTAAGCCCACGTCACTACTACGCCGACCTGCTGGGGTTGCCACAGGACACGGCGTGGATCGATGTGGAGTCGCCATTCAAGGCCGAGCAATTGCACGTGCGTATCGTCGGTGAAATCTCGACGCGCTTTACCCATCGCAGTGCCTCACTTGAACCCATCGTCGAGTTGATCGCTGACCAGTTCGCCAAAAAGCCGGGTAACTACCTGGCGTTTTTTTCAAGCTTTGATTACCTACAACAGGTGGCGCAATTGCTCGCCGAACAATACCCGCATATCCCGCTGTGGCAGCAATCACGCGGCATGCGCGAAGCCGAGCGCCAAGCGTTTCTCGATCAGTTCACCCAACACAGCCAGGGCGTGGGGTTTGCGGTGTTGGGCGGGGCGTTTGGCGAGGGGATCGACTTGCCGGGCAGTCGCTTGATCGGCGCGTTCATCGCCACGTTGGGGCTGCCACAACTGAACCCGGTCAATGAGCAGATGAAACTGCGCATGGGCGCCATTTTTGGCGCGGGGTACGACTACACCTATCTGTACCCCGGTATTCAAAAGGTCGTGCAGGCGGCGGGGAGGGTGATCCGCAGCCAGCACGATCGTGGGGTGGTCATGTTGATTGATGACCGGTTTGGGGCGCCGCGGGTGCGGCAGTTGTTGCCGAAGTGGTGGGCACTCAGCTGATAGTCACCACGCGACGTAACGACTCGTTGAGGTCGATGGCACGCGCCTTGGTGAAACCGGTGGAGATCACGTAGTACAGCTCCAGGCTATAGCCCTTGAACATCTGCAACTGTGCCCGCTCGATCACGCGTCTCACAGGCGCGCCGGGAGGGATAGAGGGCCCGACAACCTGTGTGTCAATGTGCACGATGACGTCGTTGAGCGCCCGCACATATCGCAGGATCAGCGAGATCCTGTCGGTTGACTGGCGCCAGGGGTAGTAGGGGATAGATGCAATGACATGCGCGGGGTTATCCCCGATATGGTCAGTGGGGTAACCCTCGATAAAAGGCGCCTCCAGTCGAACAATGCTGCCTTTGACCTGCGCGGTGGTCTTTTTAGAGTAGATCTCGAAGGGCGCAGTGCCCCTGCGCAAGACGAAGCTGGTATCAATTCGCCCTTCAGCCGCCGCACGTACATCCAAGTAGTCGAAAAACGCAGAGTACGGCCTGCCGGGTGTTGTGATGGGAACAAACTTGTGAACCTCCTTTACCCCACCTTTGGGCGGGTAGAACCGGCACGTGACGTCATAAATACTGTCCTTGAGGCCGATGCTTGAGGGGGTGAACATTTGCAGTTCAAGAGGCCGTTCGTCCAGCACTTCAAGATCGACGTAACCCAGCGGTCCCGCGTTGACGAGGGCAGGGCCGTCGAGCCTTGAGGTATCAAGTGCAACTTTGACGAATATGCTTGCCGAGCCGGGAGTGGATACGTTGCCCACGATGTCGATGGCTTCGAACCACACTTGAAAGTGATCACTGTCGCCGCCGTCGACAATGTCCTGATAGGTCACGTTGATCACCGTTGGGTTGACGACGCCCGCGACCTGCTGGGTAATGATGACGTGCCCCCAATGAAGAATAATCTGGTCCAGCGGGTTCAGGTTCTTGTAAGGCTGGACGGTGACCTTAATGCTATGGGCGTTGCCTGGGGTAATCGTAGTCTCCGATACGCTGAAATGAAGCCCGGAATGGCCTGGTTCAATTTGGTCATCGTCATCCCCAGCGGGGTAGTCGGTTTTTACATAAGTTTCCAGTGCATACGAGATGTCGTACTCGCTCCCACCCTGATAATTTACAACGTAAACCAAGGCATGCGGTCCGTCGGGGAGGTCCTTCTGATCAGCCGCGAAGAAATAATAATTGTGTGTTTCTTCGCCGGGCTCTAGCTTTTTGATAGCGAGTAGCTCAACGGTCGTGGGGTTGATCAGTTTACCCACGGTGATCACATCGCCAGGTTTTGCATTCCAATTCTTGTCCACCTGGATCGTCATGCCAAATGCAAATAGCCACGCCGGAATGCCGGCGTCGTAGCCATCAATGCCTTCAGTCATGCCGGGAATGTAGAGGCGGTCGAGGTTTTTCGGGTTTTTCTTGGGCTTGAGCTTCAGTAGGTTTTTGGCTGTCGTAGCCTTTTTGGGGGGAGCTGCTGATTTGGGCTTGGCAGTGGTTTTAAGCGGGACCTTTGTTTTGACCGATGCAGGCTTTGCGGTCGCCTTGGCTACGGCGGGTGTCTTTTTGGCTGTCATGACGGGTCTCCTGATAGGTGTCGCTGCTGCCCTGCCACTATCAGATACCGTAAAAAAATGGATGGCTACTGTCAGAGTTGACAGGTACCGATCAATAGCGGTCAGCCATGCCAGAGCGTGAAAACCGTTCGTCGCCACCTGTCAACTCTGACAGTAGCTAAGACACAACGCTCAGGCGTTTGATAGGCCAAGCCTCTGTAAAGCTGCCTAAGGACACTTGTCATGGCCAAGAAGAAAGCGCCGAAAGCCCCTTTGCTACCACCAATATTCATCCCCGACATGGAGCCCGTTTTCGAGGGTGATACCGAAGGCGCGGCGGGTGGGATTGGCCTGCGTAATGTCGAAAGCCCACTGGTGGTCTACCTCATCAACCCCAAGGATGGCGTCGGGGCAGGCAGCATTGCCACGCTCTATTGGACCAACCGAAATGTACCTGTGGCGTCCACCCCGATTCGTGAGGAGGATACAGACCAGGCACTCATCCCCCTCACGGTCCCACAGCACAATGTGGTCGAGTTTTGGGCTAATCCGGTTTATGCCAAGTTGAGGCGTAGCGGCGGTGGCAATACATCTGAAACCGAGGAGATCAAAGTACGCGTGCGTTTGAATCGACCCGGTGGCGACCCCGGGCCGGGGCCCGGTCACAAGGGGTTGATGTACGAGATTCCACCGGGGGTGGTGCTTAACGGTGTGAGCGAAGCCGTTGCACAGGCCGGTGTCAAAATCACTGTTCGGTATTGGCAGTACATGCGCCCTTATGACTTGATTCGGCTGGTGTGGGGCTCCCGCACGGTTGAACACCGCGTCCTGCCTGGGGAGGAGGGGCGAGATATTGTCGTCAACGTTGACTATGAGACGATCAAGGCGGCTGGCAACAACCCCCTGACTCGCGTCGCTTATCAGGTACGCGACGCGGGGGGCAACCTCCCGGCAGAAGGAGCGCGCTGGTCGGTTTCAGCCTGGATTGACGTACATCTCAGCGAGGTACGGCCAGAGGCACCCTGGCTGGCGTATCCGGACACCCACCCCAATCGTATCGATTTGTCCGAGCTGGGCAGTTGGGACGTGGAGGTTCAGATTTGGGTCACCAGCGCCGAGACAGGTGCATTCTCCCATGTGACGCTCATCTGGGACGGCAAAGACAGCGAAGGAAACCCGATTCCGCATACCGCTATCAAGCCATTGGTTGGCCCGGGTCTTTATACGTTCACAGTCGACAATGCCCTGGTCGAAGCTATTGCTGATGGAACCGCCAGCGTACATGCGCTGTACCAGCGTGCAGGCGGTGAGCAACCTTCGCAAAAACTCTATCTGGACATTTTCGGCCAAGTCATCAGATGGCCCGCGCCGAAGATCCGGGAAGACCTGGGCGGTCACCTCGACCCAGCGTTCAATGCCACTGTTTACTTTCCGCTACAAGAGAGCTGGTCCAAGGATGGTCTTATTGAAGTCGTTTTCCGGGTCAGCAGCCCGGATAACAGTATCGAATTTCGGATGGGACGCGAAGTTGATGACGTTGCGCCTACGCCGGCCGGGGAACTGGAGTTCACGGTGCCCGAAACTGAAGTCAAACGGTTTGAGGGCCACCTGGTTGATGTGTTTTATGCATTCACCCGAAAAGGCAGCCACAAGCCTCAGGAGTCCCTGCGCCTGCAAATAGTGGTAGGCGTGCTTGTACGCACCATGCCTGTGCCCATTATCGCCAAGGCCATTGCAGGGCAATTGAACCCGGATGACATCACCGATTACGCCAAGGTGTTTTCGACCTATACCGAGACGCTGCGCAGTGACTGGATCAGGATGTTCTGGATTGGCCGTCGTGCACGAACTGAAGTGCCGGTGCAGGTCGCCGTCAGTGGCACCACCACTGAACACGATATTGATAAGTCCTATTTGACCAACAATCTTAACGAAACGGTGGCCGTGTTCTATTCGTTGAAGCGTGGCACAGAGTTGCCGCGCTATTCACAAATCACCGAGTTGTTGATCAGTCGGACCCTGAGCGATTTGCTGGCACCGACTTTGTTGGGCGCGGACGTCACCGGTCCAAATACCGCCGAGCTGGAACCGCTCAAGGTACAAACGGGCACTCAGCTTGTGGTGACTTACACGGGCATGCGCGATGAGGACTCCATCAAGGTGACCGTGGTCGGTACCAGCAATGGTGGCTCGCCGGACATCCCTGCCAAGTTCGGTAACCAGACCGTGGGGATGGTGGAGTTTGATTTCACTGCCCAGGCCATCGCCGCCAATATTCGCAGCCAGGCCACCACTTTGAAGTTTCATTACGTGGTGACCCGTGCAGGCACGCCAAAGACCTCGGCGACATTAACGGTAACGGTAAAGCCGATACCGATGGCCGAATTGGCGAAGACGGTTATCAAACTCAATGAAGCCAACGCCACCACCAAAGTGTTAGACCTGAGTACTTTTACGGGCAACGCTACCGCCCATGTGGGGATTTGGCCATTTATCTTCAATACCCGGCCTGTTTGGTTGAGATTCCTGGGCAAAACCGCCAGTAACGTTACGCATGATCATCTGTTGTTCAATGGAGCTGGCAGTTCAGCCGTCAATTCAAATTGGATTTCCACAGGGAAAATTGAATGGCCGCTCCCGCGTACCTATCTGGAGGAGCTGGGGAATAACACAACGTTGATGGTCGAGTTGAAGGCAGCCTTCAGTGCCAGCAAAGTGGAGGCAGAGGCGGTTGCGTTCCCACTCGTGCAATACACGGTCAACACCATCCAAATGCCCGTTGAGTTTCCCGTGCCGAAGCTGACCCCGGCAACGGTCACCGGTGCAACCACGGCGACACTGGCACCTTTGAACGCACAAGCCGGAGGCACGGTCTCGGTACAATTCACACCGATGTACACCACCGACAAGATCAAGGTCACGATGGTTGGCACCGCCGGTGCCGGGTCGCCGGTAATTGCCGAGAAGAACGGTTTGGCCAGCGGCGTGCAGACTTTTGATATTCCCAAGACCGCTATAGCCGCGAATATTGGCAATGCGAACAAGACGTTCACGTTGAAGTATGACGTGACGCGTAACGGTGTGACACGAGCTTCGACAGTATTGACGGTGACGGTGACGCCGATTCCCCAGGCAGAGCTGTTAAAAACCGTTATGCAGATTCTTCAGGCCAACCAGGCCACCAAGGTATTGGACCTAAGCACAGTGACGGCGGGGGCCACGACTCGTGTCGGTGTCTGGCCATTTATCACCTCCACTTTTCCGGTATGGCTCAAGCTGACCGGGCAGAAAAATGATGGAACCGCCATTACACCTATCGTGGTTTGGAACGGAGCCGGCGGGGCAGCGGTGAATCCAAACTGGATTGCTGCCGGGTTCTTGGATGGAACCATTGCGTATAACAGCCTGAAAGACTTGGGCCATGGTAAGAAACTGACCATGGCGTTCAAGGCCGCGATGAGTACCAGCAAAGTGGAAGCCGACGCGATCGTCTTTCCGGAGGTGGAGTACACCATTGATAGTCTACCGGCACAGTTTCCCGTGCCGAAGCTGACCCCGGCAACGGTCACTGGTGCAACCACTGCGACAATGGCACCTTTGGACGCACAAGCCGGAGGCACGGCCTCGGTAGCATTCACACCGATGTACACCACCGACAAGATCAAGGTCACGATGGTTGGCACCGCCGGTGCCGGGTCGCCGGTAATTGCCGAGAAGAACGGTTTGGCCAGCGGCGTGCAGACTTTTGATATTCCCAAGACCGCTATAGCCGCGAATATTGGCAATGCGAACAAGACGTTCACACTTAAATATGAGGTGACCCGTGGCGGTGTAACTCGCCCATCGGCGACCTTGACGGTGACGGTGACGCCGATTCCTGTGACTGAATTGCAAAAGACAGTTCTGCGCATCAATCAGGCTAATCAGACTACGAAAATTCTGGATTTGAGCGCAGTGACCTCCGGAGGAACACTGCATGTGGGATCCTGGCCATTTATTGCCCAGTCTCAGCCGGTAGCCATGGTGCTCAGTGGTTTCAAGGAGAACAATGCTGTCCATAATCGCACGGTTTGGACGCTGCCCAATAACGCGGTGACAGCGGGCTGGTTCAATAACGGATTTTATGAGGAGCTTATTCCTGCAAGTTACTTCAGTGAGTTGGGCCGCAATAAAACCCTGAGCCTACTGTTTAAGGTGTCGCTGAATGGCACCACCGTGGAGGCAAATGCAATTACCTTAACGGCAGTAAACTACACCATCGCGGATACACGACCTCCGAGTTTGTCGATTGCGCCCACGGTCAATGAGGCCGATCCCTATAACAATGCGTTGAGCTTACTTAAACCTATCAACGGGGTGACCGTTGTTGTACCGCACTATGCGGGAATGTGGGTGGGGGACGATATTACTTTAGTCTGGGGCGGTGGCAGCACGGGATCTCAGGGGGAAAAGGTTACAAGTTTGGGAGCGCAGTCAATTTCAGTCCCTCAGTCGGTGATTACTCAGAGCATCGGAAAAACGTTGAATTTTTCCTATAACGTAAAACGCGACGGTGGCACCGTCGCATCGCCCGCGTCTCCAACGTTGTCGATTGCCGTTCAAAATCCGATTCTAACCGGTACGGTAAGGTTTTCTTCCGGCACAACTAGCTATTATAAAGTTACACCCACCTCAACCCAGGTTTCGGTCCCTTCCGGTACGCCAAATAATACGGTGGTGGCCCAAACTAACCAATTGGCGGCGAGCGCTGAAACTAGAGGAACAGGAACCAATTGGAATATGGGTAACGTGAACTTGATTGGACCCCAGCCCAGTACGGCGTCGAATATTTTCCCAACAAATGTAAAAGGGATAGGTATGCGATTTGTTAGGTACACCATCCCTACGAACTCGTCTGATTACTTCAATGGTGGAGGCTTAGGCCCTAACACGAATGGAGAAGCATCCAATGGTGTTAATCCGCTGCAGCGCAGAATGCATGTAGAGTTCATAAAAGTTGGGCCTGTTACCTCTGGCACTATCGCCGCGGGGTACATAATGCAGCGCGTGGCCGGCAGCAATAGACTTCATTTTCTGGGTGTTCAACTGATGAGTGCGATTACCTTTACAGCGACCTGAGCGGGAAGAAAAACGTTCCGACCAGACGACCCTGATGAACAGACATTCCGTAAAGCAATGGAGGTGGTTCAAGCACAATCAAGCCATCATGCTGAACACAGAGGCCTAAATCAGGAGCCATGATGGATGTGATTCGACAACTGCAGCTTATGGTTAACGGCATTTCCCTAAGCGTGCACACCGCTGGCCCCGAGGCCGGCCCACCTCTTTGGTTACTACACGGCTTCCCCGAATGCTGGCATTCCTGGCGCGAACAAATCCCGGCATTGGCCCAGGCAGGCTACCGGGTATTGGCCCCAGAGATGCGCGGTTACGGTCAATCCAGTTCGCCACCTGCCGTGGGCGATTATGACCTGCTGACGCTTTGCGCCGACATCCAGGCCGCCATGGACCAATTGGGCCACCGTCGGGTGACCATGGTGGGGCATGACTGGGGAGCCGTAGTGGCTTGGCACCTAGCGCTGCTTGAGCCCGACCGCGTCGCCTTATTGGTAACCATGTCGGTGCCGTTCGCCGGAAGGGCACGGCGGCCAGTGATCGAGATCATGCGCGAGCTGTACGCGGATCGCTTCAACTACATTCTGTACTTCCAGGAACAAGGCGTGGCCGAGCAGGAGTTGGACGCCGACATCGAACGCACCCTGCGGCTGTTCATGCAGGATCAGGATGTATTCCTGCAACACAAACCGGCCAGCGCAACCTTGCTTGAAGGCGTTGCGCCGCCGGGCGAACTGCCCGATTGGTGTACGCAGCAGGATCTGGACGTGTATGTACAGACCTTTACCGAACACGGTTTTCGCGGGCCGTTGAACTGGTACCGCAACTTCGAACGCAATTGGCAACACACCGAGTTCCTTGCCGGCAAGCAAGTGCTGCAACCCACGTTGTTCCTGATTGGCGACCGCGACCCGGTGGGCGTGTTTGAAGCCCACACCCTCAAGCGCATGCCCCACTCAGTGCCCAACCTGGAGCAGCATGTGTTGGCCAACTGCGGTCACTGGATCCAGAACGAGCAAGGTGCACAGGTCAACGCGTTGTTGCTCGACTTTCTAGCGAGAACGCAAACGTAGCACCGCGCCCAGGGCGATCAACCAACTCAATACTGCGCCCGTGCAATTGCAGGATGCGATGCACGATACGCAAGCCCAGGCCACCGTCGCGCCGTGCACCGCCGATGGTGAAGGCGCGCAGGAACAAGCCTTCGCGCAGCTCGGCATCGATGCCCGGGCCGCTGTCGCTGACCGTGACGGTCACGCCATCCGTACCGGGCGACAGGATGACTTCAACCTCGCCACTCATCGGCGTATGGCGCAAGGCGTTGTCCAGCAAGTTGGTCAGCACCCGCTCAATCAACCCCAAGTCGGCATACACCGTCGGCACCTGTGGCGGCAGGGTAGCGGTGAGGGTAATGACGCGAGCCTCGGCGGCCAGTTCGAACTTTTGAAACACATCCTGCACCAGGTCCGGCAATGAAAACCCTTCGATCACCGGCTGCACAAAACCGTGTTCCAGCCGCACCAATTCCAGCAGCGACTGCGCCAACCCACCTACCTTGCGGCTCTGGTCCAGGGCGATGCCCAAGTAACGACGGCGTTCTTCAGGGCTCAGGCTCGAATCCTTGAGGGACAATGTTTCCAGATAGCCATGCAACGACGCCAATGGCGTGCGCAGGTCATGGGAAATATTCGCGACCATTTCCCGACGCTCCTGGTCCTGATGGGTGATGGCCCGCCATTGTTCGCCCAGGCGGTTTTCCATTTGCACGAAGGCGTGGTCGAGCACGGCGATTTCATCGCTGCTTTCGAGCTTGGGCGTGACCGCTTGCGCAGGTTTGGGCGCACCGTTGATATCGAACTGGCCGACCTTGTCGGTGAGTTGGCGCAGCGGGCGGGTGATCCAGGCAAAGGCAATGAGGCCGGCCATCAGGCAGAGCAGGGCGACCAGGCCGATGGACCACAGCGCGATTTTCAGCGCCATGCCGGTGGCGTCCTTGGCGTCATAGGCATCATGGGCTTCGCCCAGCAATACCACATACAGGAAACCGGTTTGCTGGCCGCCGGCCTTGAGTGGTGCGGCGCTGAAGACCTTACGCCCATCGACGCTGCGCGGGTCATCGCCGAGGATCGGCAGCATGGCGCCGCTGAGAAAACGCCGGATCGGTGCCAGGTCTACGTGATCACGCAGCAAGTGCCCGCTGGGCGCGGCATTGCCGACCACGCGGCCGTCGATATCAAGCAGGTACACCTCGACACTCGGGTTCACCAACATCAGTTGGCTGAACAGGTTGCGCACGGCATCAGGCTTGAGGCCATCGGCATCCATCAACTGAGTATCGCGGGCAATGTGCGCAGCCAGGTCGCGGGACAGGCCTTGTACCACCTCCAACTCGTGCATGCGGTTGGAGCGCACTTGCAGCCATGCCGAGGTGCCGCTGCAGATCACCAGCAACACGGCAAACACCACTGACAGGCGCTGGGTGAGGGTGAGCTTCATGGCGGGCTCTCGGCAAACTTGTAGCCACGGCCCCACACCGTGAGGATGCGCGCCGGGTTGGCCGGGTCGGCTTCAACCTTGGCGCGCAGGCGGTTGATATGGGTGTTTACCGTGTGCTCATAACCTTCATGGCTGTAGCCCCACACCGCGTTGAGCAGGTCCATCCGCGAGAACACTTTGCCCGGCTGGCGGGCGAAGAAGTACAGCAGGTCGAATTCACGTGGGGTGAGGTCCAGGCGTTGGCCTTGCAGCGTGGCGTCGCGGGTCAGCGGGTTGATGAACAGTTGGCCGAGGTCGAGGCTGCCGGCGTCCATCTTTAGGTTGCGTGCCATGGCGTCCACCCGGCGCAGCAGCGCTTTGACCCGCGCCACCAGTTCGGGCATGGAGAAGGGTTTGGCCAGGTAATCGTCGGCCCCGAGTTCCAGGCCGAGGATGCGGTGCATTTCGCTGGAGCGGGCGCTGGTAATGATGATGGGCGTGTAGCGTGCCATGGCGCGGGCATGGCGGCAGATCTCCAGGCCATCGACGCCGGGCAGCATCAGGTCGAGGATCAGCGCGTCCCAACCGCCTTGCTCCAGCAGGCGCAAGCCTTCGCTGCCGTCGGCGCTGTGCACCACCTCGAAGTGTTCGTCGCGCAGGTGCAGGCAGATCAAGTCGGCAATGTGGGCGTCGTCCTCGACCACCAGGACTCGTTTGGGCTGATCCATGTAAGAGAAACCTTCGCTTGTGGTTCGCGCATTGTGCGGGTTTTGCAACAGTGTAGTTATCACGAATTGTTTAACTCTGCGTGAGGATTCCGCGACCGTACAGGGCTCAGGATGGCGCCATTGCTGCGGTTGTAGTGAGCGGGCTTGCCCCGCGCTGGAGTGCGCAGCGCTCCCAGATTTTTGGGGCCGCTACGCAGCCCAGCGCGGGGCGAGCCCGCTCACTACAAGAGCGCGGTCAAGCATCGAGGAGAAACACATGTACTCACGTCGACAACTACTGCTAGCCGGTGGTGGCCTGGGTGTCGCGGTCCTGGCCGGTGGCCTGCTCAAGCAGCTCGACCTGGTCAGCGACGCCGACGCCGCTGAAACCTTCGAGGTCAACCACACCGACGCCGAATGGCGCAGCCTGTTGACCGCCGAGCAATACGCCATCCTGCGCGAGGAGGGCACCGAACGGCCCTACAGCAGCACGCTCAACGACGAACACCGCGCCGGCTTGTTTGCCTGTGCCGGGTGTGCGTTACCGCTGTTTTCCTCAAGCACCAAGTTCAACAGCCACACCGGCTGGCCGAGTTTCTGGCAGCCGTTGGACAACGCCGTCGCCAGCCACACCGACACCTCCTATGGCGTGGTGCGCAAGGAAATCCACTGCCGCCGTTGCGGCGGTCACCAAGGGCACGTGTTCGACGACGGCCCGCAGCCCACCGGCCTACGCTATTGCATGAATGGCGCGGCCATGACGTTTACGGCGGCATAAGCCGATGTCTTTTCATTCGTATAAGGTTCGATCCCATGTGGCTCCTGGTTCTCGCGTATCTGGGCGGCGTGCTGACAATCGTCAGCCCGTGCATCCTGCCTGTTCTGCCTTTTGTCTTCGCTCGCACCGGGCAGCCGTTTTTGCGCAGTGGCTTGCCGCTGTTAGCGGGGATGGCGGTGACATTTGCCCTAGTGGCCACGCTGGCGGCGGTGGGCGGCGGTTGGGTGGTGCAGGTCAATCAATACGGGCGCTGGCTCGCGTTGCTGTGCGTTGCCCTGTTCGGCTTAACGCTATTGTTTCCACAACTGTCGGAACGCCTGACCCGTCCCCTGGTGGCCGCCGGCAGTCGCCTCTCGGAAGCCGCCGGGGCCGACGCCAAGCCGCGTCCGGGCGCTTCGTTCCTCATCGGCGTGGCCACCGGGTTGCTGTGGGCACCGTGCGCCGGGCCCATCCTGGGGCTGGTGTTGACCGGTGCCGCGCTGCAGGGCGCCAGCATCGGTACTACCTTGCTCCTGCTGGCGTACGCCGCCGGGGCTGCCACCTCCCTGGCTCTGGCGCTGTTGGTCGGCGGTAAAGTCTTTGGTGTGATGAAAAAATCCCTCGGCGCCGGTGAATGGCTGCGCCGCGGCTTGGGTGCATTGATGCTGGCCGGTGTGGCGGCAATCGCCTTGGGCCTGGACACCGGCGTGTTGTCGCGGCTGTCGACGGCTTCGACCGGTGGCCTGGAGCAAAGCCTGGTGGATCGCCTGAGCGCCAAGCCGGCCCAGCAGGGTGGGGCGATGATGATGGCCGCCAACCATGGCAGTGACACGCTGCCGATCGAAGGTGCGTTGCCGCCGCTGGACGGTGCCGTGCAATGGCTCAACAGCCCGCCACTGACTGCCGAAGCGCTCAAGGGCAAGGTCGTGCTGGTGGATTTCTGGACCTACTCCTGCATCAACTGCTTGCGCACGCTGCCCTACGTCAAAGCCTGGGCCGAGAAGTACCGTGACCAGGGCCTGGTAGTGATTGGCGTACACGCGCCGGAATTCGCCTTTGAACGGGACGTGAACAACGTCACCAAGGCCATGAAGGATCTTGGGATCACCTACCCGGTAGCCATCGACAACAACTACAAGATCTGGCGCGCGTTCAACAACCAATACTGGCCGGCCCATTACTTTGCCGACGCCAAGGGCCAGATTCGTTATCACCATTTTGGTGAAGGCGATTACGCCGAGTCGGAGCGCGTTATCCAGCAATTGTTGCGTGAGGCCGGCGCTAAAAATGTGGCGGGCGGGTTGATCGAAGCGGACGCCAAGGGCGTGCAACAGGCACCGGACCTGAACGAGGTGCAGTCGCCGGAAACCTACCTGGGCTTGCAACGTGCCGAAAACTTCGTCAAGTCCGGCCCCCTGGCCCTGAATAACTGGACCCTGGAGGGCCAATGGAATGTGGGTGGCCAGCAAGTCACCCTGGACCAGGCCGGTGGGCGCATCGTCTACCGCTTTCATGCGCGTGACCTGCACCTGGTACTGGGGCCTGGCGCAGACGGCAAGCCGGTGCGTTTCAAGGTAACGATTGACGGCCAGGCACCGGGCGACGCCCACGGTACGGATGTGGCACCGGATGGCAGTGGCACGGTGACTGAGCAGCGCTTGTATCAGCTGGTGCGCCAGTCGGGTGCCGTGCAGGACCGCACGTTCACCATCGAATTCCTCGACCCCAACGTGGCGGCCTACGCCTTCACCTTTGGCTAACCCATTTCTGAATTGATAACCCAATCAGTGTGGGAGCGTTCTGGAGTGATATCGATGAAACTGCTCAAAATGTTATCCGTGCTTGCGTTGACCGCGTTCATTGGCCAAGCCCACGCCTTCTCCTTCGGCCCTTCCGACGACGCCGTGGTGATCGCCCCCCCGGCGCTGGACCTGCCCGCCACCCCGGGCAACCTGCAAACCGCGGTATTCGCCGGCGGTTGCTTCTGGGGCGTTCAAGGTGTGTTCCAACACGTGCAGGGCGTGAAAAACGCCGTCTCCGGCTATGACGGTGGCGCGGCGAATACCGCCCAATATGAATCGGTCAGCGCAGGCGATACCGGCCACGCCGAGTCGGTTTCCGTCACCTACGACCCCAGCAAGATCAGCTACGGCAAACTGTTGCAGATCTACTTCTCAGTCGCCCACAACCCCACCGAACTCAACCGCCAAGGCCCGGACACCGGCACCCAGTACCGCTCGGCGATCTTTGCGCAGAATGCGGATCAGCAAAAAGTCGCCCAGGCCTATATCGCCCAGTTGGACGCCGCCAAGTCGTTCGATAAACCCATCGTGACCCGGATCGAAATGGGCAAGTCGTTCTACCCAGCGGAGTCTTACCATCAGGACTTCCTGACCGAGAACCCGTCCTATCCGTACATCGTGATCAATGACCTGCCTAAAGTGGCACAGCTTAAAAAGTTGTTTCCCGATCAATACCGCGCTGAGCCGGTGCTGGTGAAACACCAATAACCCATGTGGGAGCGGGCTTGCTCGCGAATGCGGTAAATCAGCCAATGAATCTATTGACTGACACACTGCATTCGCGAGCAAGCCCGCTCCCACATTTTTGGTTCTCTGTGTGGCTTAAATCACTTCCAGGTAAGAGCTGTGTATCGCCCGTGCCAGTTCACGCACGGTGTCGATAAAGTCCGTGAGGCGACTGTGCAAGCCATCCTCAAGAATCTCATCAATCCCCGTGTACCGCAGCCGCGCCTCGAATTCGGCGGCCAGGCGTTGCGCTGCGCGGCCATAACTGCCGGGAAGATCCGACAGGATATGGCTCAGTTCCTCGATACACGCATGCAACGAACGCGGTACATCGCTGCGCAACAGGAGTAACTCGGACACCGAGCGTGCGTTCAATGCATTGGGGTATAGCTCGGTATACGCTTCGAACGACGACAGCGCACGGAGCAGGGCGCTCCACTGGTAGTAACCGCGTGCCGACAAGTCGCTGACTTCTTCCGACTCCTCGCCAAACATCTCGTAGCGTGCATCCAGCAGGCGCAGCGTGTTGTCTGCGCGCTCGACGAAGGTGCCCAGGCGGATAAACCGATAGGCGTCATTACGCATGATGGTGCCGGAGGTCGCGCCGCGGAACAGGTGTGAACGCTGCTTGACCCAATCGCAGAAGTGACTGATGCCATGCCGCGCCAGGCCGCCGGCGGCGATGCTGCGCATTTCCAGCCAGGTCGCGTTAAGGTTCTCCCACATATCGGCAGTGATGCGTCCGCGTACCGCGTGGGCATTGCCCCGGGCGGCACGCAGGCAGTTGTAGATGCTGGCCGGGTTTTCTTCGTCGAGGGCGAAGAAGTGCAGCATGCGTTCAGCGTCCAGTTGCTTATGGCGTTCCAGGTAGCTGTCCAGGGTGCCGCTGCTGAGCAACGACATTGCCAGTTCGTCCAGCCCATCACTGCGCCCGGCCTGGGGCATCAGCGACAGCGAGTAGCTGACTTCAAGCATGCGCGCCAGGTTTTCAGCGCGCTCCAGGTAACGGGACATCCAGTACAGATCTGCGGCGGTTCTACTCAACATGCTCAGCCCTCCACCACCCAGGTGTCCTTGGTTCCGCCGCCTTGCGACGAGTTGACGATCAACGAGCCTTCCTTCAAGGCCACGCGGGTAAGGCCACCAGGCACCAATCTGGTTTCCTTGCCCGAGAGTACAAAGGGCCGCAGGTCGATATGCCGGGGCGCGATGCCGTTTTCGACAAAGGTCGGGCAGGTGGACAGGCTCAGCGTGGGCTGGGCGATATACGCATGGGGGCGCGCTTTGATGCGTTGGCGGAAGTCCTCGATCTCGGCGGCGGTTGAGGCCGGCCCCACCAGCATGCCGTAGCCACCGGAGCCCTGGGTTTCCTTGACCACCAGCTCCGGCAAGTGCGCCAGTACGTGGGACAGCTCATCGGGTTTGCGGCATTGGAAGGTCGGCACGTTTTGCAGCACCGGCTCTTCGTCCAGGTAGAAGCGGATCATTTCCGGCACATAGGGGTAGATGGATTTGTCGTCGGCCACGCCGGTGCCAATGGCATTGGCCAGCACCACGTTGCCCGCACAGTAAGCCGCGACCAAGCCTGGTACGCCGAGCATCGACTCCGGGTTAAAGGCCTTGGGGTCGAGGAAGGCGTCGTCGATACGCCGGTAAATCACGTCCACCGGTTTTGGCCCGTCGGTGGTGCGCATGAATACCTTGAGGTCATGCACGAACAGGTCGGCGCCTTCCACCAGTTCCACGCCCATTTCCCGGGCGAGGAACGCATGTTCGAAGAATGCACTGTTGAAGCGGCCAGGGGTCAGCACCACCACGTTGGGGTTGTCCAGGCGGCTGGAGCTTTTAAGCGTCTTGAGCAGCAGGTTGGGGTAGTGGTCCACCGGCGCAATGCGCTGTTTGGCGAATACCTCGGGGAACAGGCGCATCATCATCTTGCGGTCTTCGAGCATGTAGCTCACGCCGCTGGGGGTGCGCAGGTTGTCTTCAAGCACGTAGTAGGTGCCGTCGCCATCGCGTACCAGGTCCACGCCGGAAATATGCGAGTAGATGTCGCGGTGAAGGTCCAGGCCGACCATTGCCTTTTGATAGCCCTCGTTGCCCAGGACCTGATCTGCCGGAATGATCCCGGCCTTGATGATGCGTTGGTCGTGGTAGATATCGGCAAGAAACATGTTCAGCGCATTCACGCGCTGGATGCAGCCGCGTTCGATCACGCTCCATTCACTGGCGGGGATGCTGCGGGGGATGATGTCGAAGGGGATCAGGCGCTCGGTGTCCTGTTCGTCGCCGTAGAGGGTGAAGGTGATTCCTGCGCGGTGGAACAGTAAATCGGCCTCGCGACGCCGTTGGGCCAGCAGTTCCGGCGGCGTATTCGCCAGCCAGCGGGAGAAATCCTGGTAGTGCGCACGGCACGCGCCGTTTGCGTCATTCATTTCATCAAAGAAAGATCGAGCCATTCCAGTACCTTGTCAGTGCCGAGGGACGCTTGGGTGGCACTGCCGTTTCAAAAAACGCATTTTTATAAGGCCGTGGCAGAGGGTGCCAACGGGCCTGGTCCTTACTTTCTTATGGGGTCGGCTCTGGGTCGGGGGGTAACGAATGCTCCTGTGTGCGGGCAGTGGTGAATGGATAAAGCAATGCCTGTGCCGAAACCTCTATTTTTGTAGTGAGCGGGCTTGCCCCGCGCTGGAGTGCGTAGCGCTCCTGTTTTTTGGGGCCGCTGCGCAGCCCAGCGCGGGGCAAGCCCGCTCACTACAATGCTCCGTATTGGTGCGAAAACTAACTGAACTTCACGCAACGCCGGTTCTTCTAACAGGACTCGACCTTCTGTGGAGCACCACCGTGCCCAGAATCATCTCGCCCCAAACCCCTGAGGCCGCCCTGACCGACCACAGCGAACATAACGCGAAGATCTTCGGCTCGCCCAAAGACCGCCTCGACTTCTATCGCCGTGAGATCCAATACGAAACCACCATCCTGGCCAACCGCACCGATGCCTACCTCACGGCGCAATCCTTCCTGGTGATCGCCTTTGTGTCTGGCATGGGCAACTTGAACCCGGAGTGGGGCAAGCTGTTCACGATGGTGGTGCCGGTGTTCCTGGTGCTGCTGGGCATTCTCAGCTCGCTGAACGCCTGGCCCGGCATCCGCGCGGCGTACGAAATCATCGACCACTGGCACTATAAACAGAGCGAATTGCTGCGTAGTGAACCGGTGATGGGGCTGGCCTACGATGACTCGCCGCTGTTCTGCGAGACCGAGTCTTCCCACAAGGGTTATCGCAAGTCGCTGCTATTCTCAATGCGTGCGCCGTGGCTGTTCATGGTGTTCTGGCTGTTGCTGGGGGCGTACGCGTTTTATATCCAGGTGGACAATCCGGGTTCATGAGGAGGTTGTCATGTCAGGTGCGGCGCAAGAAGAGCTGGAGGAAGAGCTCAACGATCCCGGCAATGAAGACCCTGGATCGCTGATGGACGATGCAGAGGTACCGCTGATCGAGGAGCCAGAGCCAGGGGAGCTGGACCCTCAAGAGTAATGGCGTGGGCGATAGTTGATACGGCCTGTTTTGAAGGATGGCAGCCCTTCCAAGGGCGTGACGTCGATGATGATTTTTTTGCCATGCTCCTTTAGCACATCATGGGGAGCGCCAGCCTTGAATTCCTTGCGAAGTCTCCAGTCCGCCATCCGTTGAATGTGCTGCGACTGGGCATTCGGAAACATACGGGCGGTCTCCTTCAACACTTCCATGCGATCCGCCGTAACGGCTGTCGAACCGTAGTTGAGCATCACTTCGCCCTCGAAGGCTTTGACGGGGCGCTTGATGAGTTTCTGGAAATCCTTGGCAAATGACTTGCTGATACCGTTTGCGCCGTAGCACACCAGCAGACGGACATTATCGAATTGCTCAGGCGACACACCTTCACTTTTCAATAGCGCCAGCAAGCCTTTGGCGTCGTAGGGCACATCGTCAATGTAAGCCTTGGTCCCGTTGAAGAGAAACAGGTTTCCGGGCCTGGGGGCATCGCCATGCACGGTAACATTCAGGCGTTTGGTGCCTTTGTAAGTGTCCTCGAAGGTATGGATCTCAGGGCCGATGAACTTCACGTTCTTCATGCGCCCCCCCATGCTCACCACATTGTCTTGTGACAACCCCGTATGCAGCAGGCTGTTTGCGTTGCTGGAAACAGGGCTTGAGTGTTCGGCAACGAAATTCTCCAGTGGCTTTCCATAGGCCTGCTTCGTGCGCGTCATAGGCGTACCAATGCTGGGAAGTCTCATCGAACTGAGCCATGGCCTTGCGTTCACTGATGCCCTGCGCGGACTTGAAGGTACCCTGTGCGATGTCGTGCCGTTTGATCACACCCAGTAAATCCACATGGCGTGCGGCTCCGCGCAGATAGTTGATGCCCTCGTGCACTGCACCCGCCATCTTGCGTGCGCCAGCCCATACGCCACGCGCAAGGTCATCGATACCGCTAACGGGGTTCAAGCTCCCAATGGCTGTGCGGCCAATAATCTTCGCCACCTGCGCAGCCTTGCCCAGTGCGGAAGCTCCGGTCATCGCGGCCTTGCCCGCTTTGGCCGCCGTTCCCACGCCGATCAGAAAGCCGAATATGTCCATGCCCAGGTCGTTGAGGCCTTCGGCCAAATCACCTTTTTGGAACTTGACGATCGATGACCGAAGGGGGATCAGGTTCAGGGCAAACTCCACCCCCGCTTCGTGGGTAGGTCGCTCCGTGTCAAAAGTGGTCAGCCCCTTGGCTTGTTTCTTCAGCGCAGGCAAGTCCAGGTCCTTGACGATTGCGTCAGCGATAAAGGCGGTTCGTTCACTGCTGAAACTGTTGGCAATTCCCGTGGCGGCATTGCGCTCATCGCTCACGCCGGGGGTATACGCCCCGTCAGGCGTAATGATCTCAAACGCTTTATAAGCGTGACGACCGCCCAGGTCTCGCTCTCCCGTGGGGAAGTCCCCCAAGTCCCGGCGCCTGATGATTTCGCCCTTTAAACGATTTATCTCGTAGGTGTGGACCTGACCGTTGCGCTGCGTCTTGACCAGCACACTGCCTTCAGCGGTGCGCGAACGCCTGGGCTGCTGGGTGTTGGTCTTAGCCAGGTCCATCTCCTTGGCAACGGTGATTTTGCCGTATTCCAGATTCTGGCGGTCCTCCAACGGTAGCGTTGAAATCAGATGCTTGATTTGAGTCTTGGTGACTTTCTCCACGTCTGTGGCGAAGGTTGAAAACGCACTGTCGAATGGCTGGGCGATATCGGGGAGTGTCTTGAGCGTTTTGAGTACCTCATTGACATTGACGGCAGTCGAGGAAGACACCCATATACTTTTTTTGGAGGTGACGTGCTGCGTATGCTCGTAGATAGCCTGGCTGGGCAGGCCTGCCATCAGGTGTGTCTGGCCGAATTGTTCTACGGCATGGGCCGGGCCTGGAAACTCAGCGGATAACGCGCGCCTGTCCACGTAAAGGTCCAGCACCGAATAAGGGCCAGGAAAGGTCCGGTAGGCCGGTTGCAACGTGATGCACTTGTTTTCGAACTGTGTTGGGTCCATCGCTGGCAGCGCTTTTTTCAGCGCTTCGAGTGCCAGGTTCCTGACCGTAGGAGGCGACGTCAGCGAAACGCTGGAAGCGTCACGCAGTTCCTTAATCTGCGCATCGAACGCAGTGCGCACGGCGTGCATCGCGTCGTCGGTCGCTGGCAGGCCCATGCCGTTGATCACCGCCCACTGCTTGAGCGCCGCATTCTGTGCAAGGTATTCGACTCGATGTTCCTGCGCCGTGACGGGCGCGATGCCAGCGTGAAGCATGACTTGCGCATAGCTCATCGTCGCAGTCGCGCCCGGCGCATTCGCTTCGATACGTTCCACGGCAGTGACAAAGCTGACCCAGGCGTGGGAGCCCACGACCACCACCGGCGGTATGTCCTTGACCAGAAACTCCGGGGCTCGGCTGGACAGCAGCAACGTGGCATAAAGGGCGGCCGATTGAGCGGTGCTGGCCTTGCCCTTCAATTGCAACGCGACGTGCAACTGCGCCACAACCGCTGAGGCGGTCTTGCCTGCGTTGTCGGGGGACATCAATGCAAACCCCTCGATGTCTGTGCGCGAGCCTGCGACAGCCGCGGGGATTGCTTCGTCCTTTGTCAGGCTCATGCTTGCCAGCAACCAATCATTGGCGGAGCCCTTGATCGACTGTGCTTGGAAATGAGCTTGAAGGGCGGCGCCGAGCGCTTTGCCCTTGGGCGACTTCAACAGGTTGTCGATCAGGTGGCGCGGGTCGCGCGCTTCGGACGCGGAAACTGGCCGTTTATCTAACAAATACTCAAGCACGTTCTTGAAGGCGCCGAAGTTGCTATCACCAACATTGCCTTGGTTGATAGCCGTCTGGAGTGCCTGAAAAACCGATGAGTCGATAGGCGCAGGCCACCCCAGTGCTCCCGAATAACTACCGTTTGCCGGCGCATGGGGGGTGGCCGTCATCAATGCGGTGGCGAGGTTGTTCAGCTGTTCCAGGTGGGTGGGGATGTCCAGTTGGTGGTCATCCAGATACTGCTTGAGGCTGACACGATTTGTTGTGTCAGCATTGTCCGGTTGATAGCTGCTATCGAAGGGTATTTTGACTTTGCGCTTCGTAAGCTCAGAGGCGATGTCGACACTGGCGCCTGTTGCCTCGACATGTTCAGACAGCTCTCGTAACTTGCCACCCACTCGGTATCGGCCATCGATATCAGCCAAGGCCGCATGGTGCTGTTCAAGCACTGTTTCACTGCGGCTCCTGTGCAACGCTTCATGACGCTGCATGGGTAGTTCGATAAACGCATTGTTGCGCGATAGCTCCGCTGTACGAGCGGCTATGGCGGCGCGAGTCGGTGTTTGTGGCTCTCTTTGAAAGTGTCTTACCACTTCAAGCGGCGCACGATTGCTCCGTGGGCTTAACGGCGGCTTCAAACTCGCGTCTGGGTTGCCCGCCGTGATGATTTTCGCGATTGCCATGACTTCACTACTTGCGGCAGCAAACTCCGGGTTATGGCGGCCCAGTGTGTGCACAACCTGCTTGGGATCACCTTTAAGCCGGAACGAAACTCTCCCCTTTCCCGGTGTGATCACCATCGAGTCAGGCTCTACGCCGGCTCGAGTCATCCACTGGCTGAACTTCGAGCCTTGGATTGCGCGGCCTAACAGCGACCAGCACTGGGAAAAGAGCGCTCTGGGAGGCAGCCCAACAACGTCGACCTGCGCGTCATGGACCGCGTTGCCCGTTGTTTTGAGCAGGGCCGTTCGATAGGCCGCCGCCAATTGGCTATCGGGGGCGTCAGATGACGACAGGGCATGGGTTGGCGGCGTGGTCGGTTGTCTCGCCTGCTTGGGCGCTAAGTTGGGAAGAGGGTTGGGCAGTTGTTGAACTGTGTGAGAAAGGTTGGCGGTCGTCATCGTTCAGGCACTCGTCAGTGACGCTCATAGGCAAATCGGAAGGTTTGATCTCTCCCTATTACTGATGCGTGTCTGAAATGCCGCACTTGATTCCATATTGGGGGTCGCACACGGTTGCTGGATATTGCCGGTACAGGCCATCAGGGTTTCTGAATAATTGGAACTTCACCGTTCTGCACGAGACCTTACTTAGACGCAGGAAGAGTTTTTCAGGAACAGCGAAGAGGTGACACATGAGCACAAAAGGCGACCCCCATACCAACGACCGCAATGACCCCGCCATCGATGCCGGTGAGCCGGCGCCAAGTACTGCCGCCGATGCACCCAAAGACCCAAAACCGGCCAGCGACCCCAAGGCTCGGGAAAACGACTACAGCCCCGACTTCAAGCCGGAGCCTGAGATCAAGACTGAAACGGATGCCGACATCGACACCCAGGGCGGTTAGAAGAGGTGTGTTCCATCCAGCGTGCAGCGTGCGGAACCCTTAATGTCCAACTCAACAGGTCCACACCCAAGGGCCGATGCCCACGCCCAGCAGCAGGAGTCATCGTGGGGATCCTGGCTGCTCTCTATCCAGGCTTAAGGGCGCCGGCTCGATGCAGGTTCAATGTGGCTCCATCAACTGCGTGCCGATGGTTTTCATGCGGATCATGTCCATCAATTGGCGCAACCCCGGTTGCGATTGCCGGCGGCTGGGGTAATACATGCACAGCGGCTCGCCGATGCACGCCCAGTCAGGCAGCACCGCCACCAGTCGGCCGTCCTTGAGCTCCTGTTCCACGCGGTTGGACAGGCAATACGCAACTCCCACACCCTGCAACGCCGCATTGACGATGGTTTCGGTATCCGCCGCACTGAAGTGGCCGGGCACGTCGAGGCGTTGTTGGCGCGGGCCGTTGCCCAACTCCCACTTGTAGGCGGTCTTGTCGCCCAGGTACATGCGGATGCAGGAGTGTTGCTGCAGGTCTTTGGGGGCTTGGGGGATGCCTCGGCGCGCAAGGTAGGCGGGGGAGGCGACGGTAATCCAGCGCAGCGCGCCGGTAAGCGGCACGGCAACCATGTCCTGCGGCACCGTGGCCCCGTAGCGGATACCGGCGTCGTAGCCTTCGGCGATGATGTCGACCATCTGGTCCTGCACGATCAGGTCCAGGCGCAGTTGCGGGTAGGCGGCGCAGAAATCGCCCAGGATCGGTGCCAGCAACAATACCGCCGCATCGCGCGGCACGTTAAGCCGCAACCGCCCGATGGGCGCCTCGCGGTACAGCTCCAAGGTGTCGAGCCCATCCTTGATGGTGGCGAAGCCTTGGCTGAGTTTTTCTGCCAGCAAGGTGCCGGCATCGGTCGGTTCCACGGCGCGACTGCTGCGGTAGAGCAGTTTCACGCCCAGGCGCGTTTCCAGGTTGCGCATGGTGTGGCTTAACGCCGAGGTGGTCACTCCCAGCTCATGGGCGGCATGGCGGAAGCTGCGCCGCCGGATGATAGCCATGAACACATTGAGATCAGCCAGCTCGGAACGGTTGAAAACAGGCATATCAAGTCTCTTTTGTAGGCATTCGGTTGCATGCGGCGTTGAGCCCTATTCAACCGTGGATGATCTAGAGTAATTGCTTTTCTAAGCTTTATCGTGGGCAGGGGTGTTTTTTCATGTACGTCGAGACCATCCGGATTGCGGGTATCGAAAAGGCGGTTTCGCGAATCGCACTGGGTACCTGGTCCATGGGCGGACATTTGTGGGGCGGCGCGGATGACGAGCTGTCCAGCCGGACCATCCGCCATGCGCTGGCCATCGGCATCAATCTGATCGACACCGCGCCGGTGTATGGCTTTGGCCTGTCCGAAGAACTGATCGGCAAAGCCTTGCGTGGCGTGCGTCACTCGGCCGTGATTTCCACCAAGGCCGGGTTGCAGTGGGACACGGGGACTGTGCAACGCAACGCCACGGCCCAGCGCATTCGCAAAGAGGTCGAGGGCTCGCTCAAACGCCTGGAAACCGACTACATCGACCTGTACCAGGTGCATTGGCCCGACCCCTTGGTGGCCCAGCAAGAAACCGCCGAAGAGCTGGAGCGCCTGCGTGCCGAAGGCAAGATCCTCGCGGTCGGGGTGAGCAACTATTCCACCGCGCAAATGGATCGTTTCAGCCAGTACACGGCGCTGGCCACCGTGCAGCCGCCGTACAACCTGTTCGAACGGGCCATCGACAGCGACATTCTGCCGTACGCCAAGCTGCATTCCCTGGTGGTACTGGCCTATGGCCCCTTGTGCCGAGGGCTGCTCAGCGGCAGCATGCATGCCGCCACGCGGTTTGCCGGTGACGATGTGCGCACGCTGGACCCGAAATTCAAGCCGCCGTGTTTCGAGCAGTACCTGGCGGCCGTTGCTGCGCTGGACGTGTATGCCCGTGAGTACCACGGTAAATCGGTGCTTGCCCTGGCTTTGCGCTGGGTGCTCGACCAAGGCCCGACGATCGCCCTGTGGGGCGCGCGCCGGCCCGAGCAGTTACGCGGCTTTGAAGAGGTGTTTGGCTGGCGGTTATCGCCCGATCACCTGACACATATCGACCGTATTCTGGCCGCTACGATTAAAGACCCAGTTGGCCCCGAGTTCCTGGCGCCACCCGAGCGTTAACCCTGCGACAGGGATGTCGGCAGCTCACACCATCATCCCTGTACATCGAGGTTCATGCATGAGGCGCGGTACTGTTTTCACCCTCGCGGGTGGTTTGCTCTGTGGCGGGTTGATGCTTGCAGCCTTGCAGTGGCGAGGCAACCCCGACGTCCTGTGGCAGATCGTCAGCCAGCAGTGCGTCCCCGACCAGCAACAGCAGCACAATCCAGCCCCTTGCCTGGCCGTGGACCTGGACCGTGGCTTTACGCTACTCAAGGACCGCAACGGCCCGCTGCAGGACCTGTTGATTCCCACCGACAAAGTCACCGGCATCGAAGACCCGGCCCTGGGAAAGCCATGGCTGCCGCATTACGTGGCATTGGCCTGGAAGTACCGCAGCGTGTTGTCCGCTGGCCTTTCCACCCCCGTACCTGACCGCTTTGTTTCAGTGGCGATCAACTCCCGATATGGCCGTTCCCAGAACCAGTTGCACGTGCACATCGCCTGCCTGCGCCCGGAGGTGTTTGCCGCGATCAATCAGTCAGGCGCACACCTCGACGAGCACTGGCAAGTGTTGCCTGCCCAACTGCACGGGCATACCTACACGGCGCGCAGACTGTCGACGCAAGACGCAGACACGCAGGACCCGCTGGCGCTGCTGCGTGACTACGTGGATGCACAAGGCGATTCCATGCGCGGCTACAGTTTGCTGATGGCCCCGCTGGGCGACGGCGGCTTTGTGCTGCTCGCCACCCACCTGGCGTTGAGGGAATGGAATCTGGGCTCGACCGAGGAACTTCAGGACGTCAAGTGTGGCTTGATGAAACCGCAACAAGGCGCTTAACGACCTCTTTGGACGATAAACGACACGGGTCCAAACTTACCCATTGAACGACTGTTCAGTTTGAACTATGTTGACCGCATCCACCCGTTTGCCAACAAACGGGTTCGCGCTTTTTCTTCTTGAACGAGAGGCTCTGGCATGCGGTTTTCCCCCTTCGTCGAACGAATTGCAGGGCAGGGCGTAGCCGCCTGGGACATCCACCACGCCGCGTTCCACGCCGCCAGCCAGGGCGAAGACATCATCATCCTCAGCGTCGGCGATCCGGATTTCGCCACCCCCTCTTTTATCACCGATGCCGCCATCGGCGCACTACGCGAAGGCGACACCCACTACACTGAAATTCCCGGCCGCCCGGCACTGCGCGAGGCGATTGCCGCACGTTACAGCCAGACATTGGCGCGCCCGTTGACTGCCGAAAACGTCATCAGCGTGGCCGGTGCGCAGAACGCGTTGTTCGTGACGTCCCTGTGTCTGCTGCAAGCGGGCGATGAAGTGCTGGTGCTTGACCCGATGTACGTCACCTACGAGGCCACGCTCAAAGCCAGCGGCGCGACGTTGGTGCGCGTGCGATGTTCGCCGGAATCGGGCTTCAGGCTCGATCCGCAGGCGCTCGCCGCCGCGATTACGCCACGTACTCGGGCCATTTTCTTCTCCAACCCCAACAACCCCACCGGCGTGGTACTGAGCCGCGACGAGTTGCAGGCTATCGCCGATTTGGCCATCGCCCACGACCTCTGGGTGGTGGTGGATGAGGTGTACGAAAGCCTGGTGTTCGATGGCGAGTACCACAGCCTCGCCGCGTTGCCGGGCATGGCTGAGCGCTGCGTGGTGATTGGCAGTTTGTCCAAGTCCCATGCCATGACCGGCTGGCGTATCGGTTGGATCATCGCCAACCCGCAGATGGTCGCCCACGCCGAAACCCTGGTGCTGAGCATGCTGTATGGGCTGCCGGGCTTTGTGATGGAAGCGGCCACCGCCGCGGTGCTGGCCCATGATGAAGTGACCGCTGGCATGCGCGAGATCTATCGGCGCCGGCGTGACCTGGTGGTGGCTGGCCTGGCCGCGTGCCCGGGGATCACGGTGCAGGCGCCGCAAGCGGGCATGTTTGTGTTGGTGGATGTGCGCGGCACTGGCTTGAGTTCCCTGGATTTTGCCTGGCGGTTGTTCCGTGAAGCCGGCGTGTCAGTGCTCGACGCCGCTGCATTTGGCGAGCCGGCGCAAGGTTTTGTGCGCTTGTCCTTTACCCTCGGCGAAGAGCGCCTGGCCGAAGCCTGCCAGCGCATCGCACAGTTTGTCGCCAAGCTGGCGGGCGAGCCGCGTATCGCGGCTGCGCCCAGAATCGAAGTGGTGCAGCCAGCGCAAGCCAAGAAGATGATCGAGGTCATCGACCTGCATAAGCGCTTCGGCAATATCGAAGTGCTCAAGGGCATATCCCTCACGGCTCACGAAGGTGAGGTTATCTCGCTGATCGGCGCCAGCGGCTCGGGCAAGAGCACATTGCTGCGCTGCATCAACATGCTCGAAGTGCCGGACCAGGGCAGCATCCACGTGGACGGTGAGAGCATCAAACTCAACTATGGCCGTCCCGGCGCGCCGCTGGTGGCCGATGCCAAACAGCTGGTGCGCATTCGCTCAACGCTGGGTATGGTGTTTCAGAACTTCAACCTGTGGCCGCACCGCACAGTCCTGGAAAACCTGATCGAAGCTCCGACCCAGGTGCTGCGCGAAAGCCGCGCCGAGGCCACCGAACGCGCCGAAGCCTTGCTCGACCGCGTTGGCCTGGCCGCCAAGCGCAATGAGTTCCCAGCGTTCCTTTCCGGTGGCCAGCAACAGCGGGTGGCGATTGCTCGCGCGCTGGCCATGCGTCCCAAAGTCATGCTGTTCGACGAACCCACCTCGGCCCTCGACCCTGAACTGGTGGGCGAGGTACTGCGGGTGATCCGCTCCCTGGCCGAAGAGGGCCGCACCATGATCCTGGTCACCCATGAAATGGCGTTCGCCCGGGATGTGTCGTCGAAAGTGGCGTTCTTGCACCAAGGCATGATCGAAGAAACCGGCTCGCCGGATGCGGTGTTTATCGACCCACGCAGTGAGCGTTGCCGACAGTTCGTCAACGCGCATCAAACTCGCTAACTCCATAAAAAGACGGGGCAAAATCATGAAATCCAAACGCATGGCAACGTGGTTGAGCAGTGCAGTGTTGGTGTTGGCCGCAGGTTTTACCCTGGCGGCAGAGAAACCCATCGTGTTTGCGGTCGCGGCCGAACCCTACCCACCGTTCACCGTGAAAGGCGGCAACGGCCAGTGGTCCGGCTTTGAGGTGGACCTGATCCACAAGCTGTGCGAAGGCATGAAAGCCGAATGCCAGATCAAGGAAGTGGCGTGGGACGGCATTATCCCGTCGTTGCTGGCGAAGAAGATCGACGTGATCTTCTCGTCAATGTCAGTGACCGATGAGCGCGAAAAACAGATCGCGTTCAGCCGCGCCTATTACGACTCTCTGCTGGGCGTCGCCGGGCCGAAGGGCAGCGAAGTGGAGATCTCGCCGGCGGGCCTCAAGGGCAAACTGATCGGCGTGCAGATCTCCACCGTCAGCGCCAACTACTTGAAGAAGTACTACGAAAAAATCGCCGACCTTAAGTACTACGACACTCAGGAATCAGCCAACGCGGACCTGATTGCTGGACGAATCGATTACATGATGGCCGACGACACCGCCATCGCCATGATGGTCAAGACCCCGGAAGCCAGCGGCCTGGCGCATATCGCCAGCGTGCCCTACGACCCGATCATCGGCCGTGGCGTTGGCGCAGGGCTGCGCAAGGAAGACACCGCGCTCAAGGCCCGTCTGGACAAAGCGATTGGTGAATTACTGGTCAGCAAGGACTACGACGACCTGTCGCAACACTACTTCGGCCTGTCGGTCAGCCCATGCAAGCGCAGCGATACCCCGGCGTTTGTCAGTAAGACCTGTGACAGCCCCTACCAGCAAATCGCCCAGAAGAGCGAATGATGTTCGAGCTACTCAGCTTTGGCGAACAAGGGTGGGGCAACGCGTTGCTCAAAGGGTTATGGATGACCCTGCAGATCTCCGCCGGGTCGTTTGTGGTCGGCTTGTTGATCGGCCTGGTGGTGGCCTGTGCCAAGCTCAGTGCACCGCGCCCGATCGGGTTGTTGATGCGCGGCTACACCACGGTGTTTCGTGCGGTGCCGGAACTGCTGTTGATCCTGCTGCTGTATTACGCAGGGTCCATGGGCCTCAACGCGCTGATGCTGTGGCTGGGCTTTGAGCAGGTCAATATCAGCGGGCCGCTGGTGGCGATCCTGGTGCTGGGGTTGGTGCAGGGCGCCTACGCGTCGGAGATTTTCCGCGCGGCGATCCTGGCGATTCCCCACGGCCAGATCGAGGCAGCACGGGCTTTCGGCTTGAGCGGGTTTGGCCTGTTCCGTCGGGTGACGTTGCCGATCATGGCGCCGTACGCCTTGGCGGGCATGTCCAACCTGTGGATCAACCTGATCAAGGACAGCGCACTGATCAGCGTGGTCGGCACCAACGAACTGCTGTACACCGCCAAGCAAGCGGCGGGCTCGACCCGGCAATACCTGTTGTTCTACCTCACGGCCGCCGCCCTGTATTACCTGGTGACGCTGGCTTCCAACTACCTGTCCGGACGTCTGGAGCGGCGTATTCGTCGCTGGATGCCGGTTGTCGAGTGAGGGGCACATGCCTGAATGGATAAGCTATTACGCGGGCCTGATCGCCAAGGGCTTGCAGACCACCTTGTCGCTGCTGGTGATTTCGGCGGTGCTGGGTTTTGCCCTGGCGGTTCTGGTGGCGTTGGCGCGTTTGTCGCGGCGTAAATGGCTGGCCCGCAGCGCACTGGCGTACACCAGTGTGCTGCGGGGCACGCCGTTGCTGATCCAGATCTACATTTTCTATTACGGGTTGGGCAGCTTGTTTGCGCAGTTCCCGATGATCCGCAGCAGTTTCCTGTGGCCGTATTTGCGTGACGGCTACTGGTACATCGTGTTTGCCCTGGTGCTGTCGGTGGGCGCGTATGTGGGGGAGGTGATTCGCGGCGGCCTGCTGGCGGTGCCCAAGGGTGAGATGGAAGCCGCCTCGGCGTTTGGCATGACACCGCGCCAGGCGTTGCTGCGGGTGCGCCTGCCACGGGCAATGCGCCTGTTGTTGCCAACACTGGCCGGGGAAACGGTGATGTTGCTCAAGTCCACTGCATTGGCATCGACGATCGCCGTGGTTGACCTGCTGGGCGCGGCCAACGTGGTGCGCGCGCAAACCTTGCAGATTTACCAGCCATTGCTGTTGGTCGCGGGGGTGTACCTGTGCCTGACCTTTTTGATCGAAGGCGTGTATGCCATCGCCGAACGGCGCGGAACGCCGCTGCGCAGGTCGGCCGGATGAACCAGGACCGCTCGCTGCAAGGGATCGCCCTGTGCTCCCTGGCCTATTTGTTCCTGGCGTTGCAGGACGCGGTGATCAAGTGGCTGGTGGCCGATTATTCGGTGTTTACCATTTTGTTCTGGCGCAGTTTGGTGGTGGTCGCGGCCTGCGTGATTGCCGGGCGCTGGGGGTTGTTGCGCCGTGCCTGGACGTCGGTCAGCCGCCGCTTGCTGGTCATTCGTGGGCTGCTGTCGTTGCTGGCGTGGCTGTTGTATTACACCGCCGCCAAGGACCTGACCCTGGCGGAAATGACCACGTTGTATTTCTCCGCGCCGATCATGGTGACGTTGCTCGCGGCGCTGATCCTCAAGGAGCGCGCCAGCCGTGGCCAGTGGATTTCGCTGGTCATCGGCTTTGTCGGGGTGATCATCGCGTGTCGCCCGAGCAATATGCTCGACCCGGTGCCCATCGCCCTGACCCTGGCGGCGGCGCTGTGCTGGGCGTTTACCTATATCCAGCTGCGCCAGGTCGACCCGGCGACTTCGGTGCTGGAACAGATGCTGATCACCAACGTGGTGTTCGTGATCTGCATGGCGGTGACCTTGCCCTGGACCCACACCCCGGCACCGACATCCGCCTGGCTGGGGATGTTGGCGGCGGGCATGGTCGGCGGTATTGGGCAATTTCTACTGTTTGCGAGTTTCCGACGTGCCACCGCCACCTTGCTCGCGCCGTTCGAATACACCGGGCTGATATGGGCGTTCATCCTGTCCAGCCTGGTGTGGGGTACCGTGATGGACGGCTCGCTGATCATTGGCGCGGTGCTGATCGCCATCAGTGGCACCCTGGCCATGCTCAGTGCGCGGCATCCGGTGTCACAGGACGTGGTCGGCGCCGAATGCTCCGTGACGCAGCCCCTGTACCCAGCAGCGGCAGATGTGCAGCCCGTTGGCGGGGCTGAAGGTGCCGGGGTTGAGACACCCCTCAAGCCAGAGTCCGTCGAGCATCGCCGATAAGCCGATGGCCGCCAAACGGCTGTCGTGGATCACCAGGTTTTCGCTGCGGGCCAAGTCGTCCAGCAGCTGTTGGATCAGCGCCAGGTAGGCGTGGTAGCTGTTTTCGTGGGATTGGTTAACGTGGGGGGAGTGGCGTATCAGGCTCCAGAACACCACCCACACGCCGAGTAGGTCGGGGTCCATCACCCGTGGCGAAAACGACGCGCTGAGGAACGCATCCAGGCGCGCGGCAGCACCTTCGGCGTGCTCGACCTGTTCCCACAGGGCGCTGGTCAGCTCGTTGGCCAGCTTGTGGTAGGTCTCGGCAATCAGCGCGTCGATGCTGCCGAAATGATGGTTTAGCAACCCCACGGACACCCCGGCTTCAGCCGCAATACGCCGCACGGAAATGCCCGCGTGGCCGTCGCGAGCCAGGCAGGTGAGGGTGGCAGCGACCAGCAAGTCTCGGCGTTCGTCGGGGCCGGCGCGGCGCAGTTTGGGAGGGTCGACAGTCACGGGATCGCCTTTGATGGAAGACCGGAATCATCAGGTTAGTTGAACGGCTGTTCAATCTCTACCGATTAATTGATCAGAGGAGGGCAAGGCATGGCAAAAGACCTTTCGTGGCATGTGAACGGTGACGCTGGCAACCGGCTGCATATCGGCGCCTGGCGGTTTGACGGTGATGGCAGCGGGCCCCGCGTGCACCTGCAAGCGGGTGTGCATGCCGATGAAATCGCCGGGATGCTGGTGCTGCATCAGCTGCTGCCGCGTTTGCAGGCTTGCCAAGACCAAGGGCGCCTGCGCGGCACCGTCACGGTGGTGCCGCAAGCCAATCCGTTTGGCATCGGGCAGTTTCGTCAGGGCCGCGTGTTAGGGCGCTTTCATGAGGCCACCGGGCAGAACTTCAACCGTGGCTTCGACCAATCCCTGGCCCTGCAGCGCCCGGCCAACAACTTCGCGCAATGGCAAAAAAGCCTGGCGCAATTGGCCCTCGATGCCGATTTGATGCTGGACCTGCACACTGACGACGAAGCGCTGCCGTATCTCTACATCCACCGCCGTTTCTGGCCGGAGCAGGGGTTGGCGCTGGCGGCGGCGTTGCAAGCCGAGGTAGTCATCGTGTGGGACGAAGGCGGTGACGGCTCTTTTGAAGAAACGGTCATCAACCATGGCTCACCGCGCCTGACGGCCACGATTGAATTGCGCGGGCAAGCGGACGTCAGCGATGCGCTGGCCAAGCAAGATGCCGATGGCCTGTGGGCGTGGCTGTGCATCAGTGGGGTGATCGACGAAGTGGCCGACATCGCCGAATGGCAGGGCGACGTGGTGGATATGGGCTGCATGGAAACCATCCTTGCGCCCTGCGCCGGCGTGCTGGTGTTTGAAATCGGCCTGGGGGATTACGTTGAGGAGGGGCAACGCTTCGCTCGAATCATCGGTCGCCCGGGCGATCCCCACTCCGAAGTAATCTTGCACGCCGCGCAAACCGGCCGCATGGTCACCGGCCACCGCGAGCGCCTGGTAGCGCAGGGTTCGGTGGTGGCGAAATTCACCGGGACACGTTTATCCGAGGGCTACAACGGCGGGCCGCTGGATCCATAGTGTGCGATAGCGGCGTGCCAGTCAGTCACACCGCTATCGCAGGCAAGCCAGCTCCTACATTTGGATGAGTGGGAGTCAGGTATCGAAATGCGACCCCAGCCTTTTCAGGCGGCGCATCCCGCTGTCCAGATGTGCCCGTGCACTGGCCGGGTCGCCTTCACGCATTTGCTCGTAGGTAAGCTGAGCCACCGTGGGGTCGATCAACTGCAGTGGCCGCCCGCTGGCCATCGCCTTCAACTGCACCTCGGCGGCCCGCTCCAGGTAGTACAAGTCATCCCAGGCTTCGGCGATGTTTGGCGCGGCCACCATGACACCGTGGTTTTTCAGGAACAGGATGTCGGCATCGCCCAGCGCCTCGGCGATGCGCTGGCCTTCGCGGTTATCCAGGGCCAGCCCGTTGTAGTGTTCGTCCACTGCCGTGCGCCCGTAGAACTTCAACGCCGTCTGACCCAGCCACAATAACGGTGGTCCTTGCAGCAGGCACAGGGCGGTGGCATTGGGCATATGGGTATGAAATGCCGCCTTGATGCGCGGCTGCAATTGGTGCAACTGGGCGTGGATGTAAAACGCGGTAGCCTCCGGGGTACCGCTGCCATCGATCACGTTGCCGGCAAAGTCACACACCAACAGACGGGAGGCGGTGATTTCCTCAAAGGCATAACCAAACGGATTGACGAAAAACAGCCCGTCATGCCCCGGCACCGTGGCCGAAAAGTGGTTACAGATGCCTTCTTCCATCCCGTGCAACGCCGCCAGCTGCAGGCAGGCGGCCAGCTCGAGACGGGCATCGATGACTGCGCGACTGTCGAGGTCGAAACGCCCGGCCCGTGGGCTGGAGGAAGTGGGTGTAAATGTATGGGCCATGGCTCACCACCCCAAGGACTTGAACAGTCCAGGCACGCCATCGAGGGTCGGCAGGATCGCATCCGGGGTGTAGTCGGCCAGCAATTGGCGGCCTGTGCCTCGGTCGATCCACACGCAGCGAAAACCCATATCCCGTGCCGCCGCGTGGTCAAGGTGGGGGCTGGCGCAGATGTGCACCACTTGGTCCAGGCTTACCCCCAGTTGCTGATGAGCATGGTCGAACAAGCGACGGTCGGGTTTGTAGGCGCCGGCCTGTTGGGCGGTGATGACCCGGTCGATATAGCCGCCCAGTTGCGCAACATTACCGCTGATCACGTCATCGTCGGTGTTGGAGACGATGCACAGTTTGTAACCCAACGCCTTGAGCTGCCCCAGCGTGCCCACCACTTCGGGAAACGGCGGCATGGCACTGATGCTGTCAGTGAGCAGTGCGCCGTCGTGCTCGTTGGCCGTTAGCCCCAGCTCTTGTAAGGCCCGTTGCAAACTCAAACCTGCCAGGGTGCGAAAGTTGCGATGCGGCGGCGTTTGCTCCAGGGCGTGTTCGTGATGATCGTAGACGCTGATCAAGGTTTCCCGATCGACCTGGTGCTCGCCTTTTTCATCCAGGATGCGGTCGATGGCGGCACGCAGGCCTTCATCCCACTGGATCAGAGTGCCGTAGCAGTCAAAGGTCAGCCACAGCGGGCGAGGAGAATGTTCGAGTGGCATGGGTCACCTGTCGGGTCATGGAGGATGTAACCCAGCATAGGAAGCCTGGCTGTCAGTTGGAAATTAAATTAACCTCTGTATCACAGTTGATTTCTCGATATGAGAGGCCCCACCATGTTTGATCTTGAGTTACTGCACACCCTGGTCTGCGTGGTGGATGAAGGCAGCTTTACCCGTGCCGCCGAGCGGGTGCACCGTACCCAGTCCACCGTCAGCCAGCAGATTCGCAAGCTGGAAGACAGCATCGGCCAAGTGCTGCTGGTGCGCGACCGTTCCGGCCAGCATGTCAGCCCCACCGAACAGGGTGAGTTATTGACCCAGTACGCTCGGCGCCTGTTAAGCCTGTCCCGCGAGGCCCGTGATGCCTTGAACACCGACACCCGCCTAGTGCCGGTGCGCCTGGGCGTACCCGAGGACTTCGATGCCACGCGCATGGCCTCGATACTTTCCGGCTTCGTCCGCGCCCGCCCGCAAGCGCGGCTCGAAACGGTGAGTGGCATGAGCACAGAGCTGCGTCGGCAACTCGACAAGGGGGACATCGATATCGCCCTGGTCAAGCGCGAAGCCGGCAGCGGCGAGTGCCATGCCCATTGGCCGGAGACGTTGGTGTGGGTGTGTGGCCAGGGTCAGGACCTGCAGGCTGAAACCCTGCCGCTGGCGTTGTTTCCTCAAGGGTGCATTTACCGCCAGCGGGCCATTCGTACCTTGGACAAAGCGCGACGCAGCTGGCGCGTGGCATTCGGCAGTCACAGCCTGACGGGCATCCAGGCCGCCGTCGCGTCGGGCCTGGGCATCAGCATCCTGCCCATGAGCGCCGTGTTGCCCAGCCACCGAATCTGCCAGGAACTACCGCCCGTGCCGCCTTCGGAACTGGCGCTGATCAGCGGTGCGCAGCCGCTCAGTGCCACCCACCGCGACTTGATTGAATGCCTGCGCGCAGAGATTGGGCTGTCGGCGGCATAAGATCGACACCCGGTCATGGCATGCCACGGTGGGTTGACTACGATCAACGTTTGTCGTGCCAACTGGATGCAGTCTGAGGGTTCTATCCAGCCGCCCAACGCAGGAGCGTCGTCACATGGCAACCATGAGAGCAGCAGTCTTCGTTGAAAAAAACCGCATCGTCCTGGATGAAAAGCCGATTCCCGAAGTCGGCCCCCTCGATGCGCTGGTGCGCATCACCACCACCACCATCTGTGGCACCGACGTGCATATCCTGCGCGGTGAATATCCCGTGGCCAAAGGGCTGACGGTGGGCCATGAGCCGGTCGGCGTGATCGAGCGGCTCGGCTCCCAAGTGCGCGGGTTTGTCGAAGGACAACGGGTGATCGCCGGGGCTATTACCCCCAGCGGTCAAAGCTATGCCTGCTTGTGCGGCTGCGGCTCCCAGGACGGCCCTGACACCCGCCACGGCTTTCGCGCGGCGGGCGGTTGGAAGTTCGGCAATACCATTGACGGCTGCCAGGCCGAATACGTATTGGTGCCGGATGCGCTGGCGAACCTGTGCCCGATCCCAGATGGCCTGAGCGATGAGCAGGTGCTGATGTGCCCCGACATCATGTCCACCGGCTTTTCCGGCGCCGAACGGGGCGACGTGAATATTGGCGATACGGTGGTGGTGTTCGCGTTGGGGCCGATTGGCTTGTGTGCCGTGGCGGGTGCGCGGCTGAAGGGTGCATCGAAGATTATCGGCGTCGATGGCGTCAGTGAGCGCATGAGCGTTGCCAAGCGCCTCGGCGCAACCGATATCGTCGACTTCCATAAAGGCGATGTCGTCGAGCAGATCATGGCGCTGACGGACGGCCGTGGCGTGGATGTGGCGATCGAGGCGCTGGGCACCCAAGGGACGTTTGAATCAGCGCTACGCGTATTGCGCCCGGGCGGACGGGTCTCAAGCCTGGGGGTGTATTCCAGCGACCTGCGCATTCCGTACGACGCCTTTGGCGCTGGCCTTGGCGACTACAGCATCGTGTCCACCTTGTGCCCCGGCGGCAAGGAACGCATGCGCCGCTTGATGGCGGTGGTGGCCAGCGGTGGGGTCGACCTTTCGCCGTTGGTGACCCACCGCTTCAAGCTCGATGACATCGAGGCCGCCTACGAGCTGTTCGCCCACCAGCGCGACGGCGTGATGAAGGTCGCGATTACGCCGTAACGTTACACGCCAGCCAACGGGGGGAGTCGGCGTTTCACGGGGGTTTTCTTGACGATGGCCGTATTGGTTTCGGCGTAGGCGTTAAGTCGGTCGAGCAGGGTGTCGAGCTGTTCCATGGTGCGTACGTGCAGGCGCGCGATAAAACAGTCATCGCCGGTGACCTTGTCGCACTCGGTGAACTCCGGGATCGCCTGGATTTGCCGTTCCACCTCCTGCAATTTACCGGGCAGGGGGCGGATGCGCACGATGGCTTGCAGCAGATAGCCGAAGTGCTTGGGGTCGATGTCGACGGTGTAGTGGGTCAGCACGCCGCGTTCTTCCAGGCGTCTCAAACGTTCGCCGACGCTGGGCGAAGACAACCCGGTAATCCCCGCCAGGGCCTTGAGTGACAGGCGCGAGTCGTCCATCAAAGCGGCGATGAGTTGCTGGTCGATGGTGTCAATCATGATGTCTGCCTAATAAGAAAAGGTCATCTTCAGGTTTTGCCTTTTTTAGTCGCTGGAGCGGCTCCCAAGCAGATTGCCATAATTGCGCCTCACTTGAGGAGCATCAATCGTGGACACATCTATCCGTCGCGGTACGTGGGAAATGGTCGCCGCCATGCTGATCTCGGGCACCATCGGCTGGTTTGTGCTGGTGTCGGGCGTGTCGGTGATCGAAGTGGTGTTCTGGCGCTGCGTGATCGGTGGGCTGACGTTATTGCTGGTGTGCGCTTTGCTCGGTTACCTGCGCCTGGACCTGCTGAGTTGGGCCAAGGTCGGGCTGGCGATGCTCAGCGGCGTCGCCATCGTCGGTAACTGGCTGCTGCTGTTCGAATCCTACTCCCATGCGTCCATCGCCATCAGCACGGCCGTGTACAACGTCCAGCCGTTCATGCTGGTGATGTTGGCGGCCCTGTTTCTGGGTGAAAAGATCACGGTGCAGAAGCTGGCGTGGCTGAGCGTGGCGTTTCTCGGGATGCTGGCGATTGTTACCGCTCATGGCGAGCAGCAAAGTGGTGGTGATTACCTGGTGGGGATCGCGCTGGCATTGGGCGCGGCGTTTTTGTATGCGATTGCGGCGCTGATCATCAAGCGTTTGAAGGCCGTGCCGCCGCATTTGATGGCGTTGATCCAGGTAGCAACCGGGGCCGTGCTGTTGGCGCCCTTGGTGCCCTGGAACAGCTTGCCCGCTGCGCCCAATGCCTGGGCGGCGCTGGTGACGCTTGGGGTGGTGCACACTGGCTTGATGTACGTGTTGCTGTACGGGGCGATCCAGAAACTGCCGACGGCCTTGACCGGAGCACTGTCGTTCATTTACCCGATTGCGGCAATTCTCGTCGACTGGATTGCCTTCGGGCATCGCCTGGGCTGGCTGCAATGGCTCGGTGTGGCGGCGATTCTGCTGGCAGCTGCCGGGTTGCAGCGCGGCTGGTGGTGGTCGCCCCGTAGGAGCGAGCTGGGGGGTTCTATGTGATTCCACTCCCTTGGCGCAGTGCATTGGCATTCAACGCACTGGCTGGGGTGAATACGAACTCCCTGGTAGGCGGTCCATCCAACCATTTCTGCAAATAGGCCACGCCGCTTTCATCCAGGCCATACACCTGGCAGCCACCTGCCGTTACCGGCGTCTGATGTCGGCCGGCCATGGCCAAGTCCAGGCTGAGGTCATTACTGTTGAAGATAACCAGTTCGTTGGTGCGGGTACGTTGGATATAAACGGTATGGGAAAACGGCTCGGCATCTCCCGCGCGTTTGAAATTGAAAAAACCTGATTCGCTGATGAGCGCAGGGTCGAATTTTTTCTTTATGTTGTGGCGGGCAATGCCCATCAGATCTTTGTACGCCGAGGTGTACCGTGTTCCGACAGTCTTGGCATTGGTGGTTGCATCCAACACAGCATTGACGGTCTTGGAGGTCACCGTGCCCTCCGCCAGGCCGACCTTCATTGCGTTCTCATAGCAGACCCCCTTAAAGCCTGGCAGTCTGGCGTGAATCAATTCCAATCTGTCCAGCAGCCGACTATGGCTGATTTTCCTGGTCAATCCGACGGCATGCGGGTTGAAGTCGATGGGTAGACCATAGGCCGATCTGGTCTTGGCGTTGTAGTGATACCACTGGCCTGAGCTGTGCTCATAGGTTGCCAAGGCCTCCAGGGTGATGCCGTCCTTTGTCTTCAACGTGCCCTTGGCAACGTGCTGTCCATCATTCAAAGCCTTGAACGTCGCAGGGTGGTTGTTTGGCACAAGACGCTTGAATTGTTTGACGCCACGCTTGGCAAGACGAATCCCTCCCTTGACCCAGTCCCCCAAACCATCGACGGGGTTGACGGCGCTAATGGTTACGCGCCCAAGGATACGTGCGGTTTGCAGCAGCTTGGAGCTGATTGACGCAGTGGTTTTGGCGACTTTCCCCAGTTTTGCCAGTGCCCCTGCACCCATCATGAAGCCGAGTAGATCCAGGATCAGATCTGCGCTGCCTTTGCTGTACTTACCCTCAATGAAATGGCTGATCGCGCTGTAGAACGGGATTAGCCCGGTCACGATGGCGTGGGCCGTCTTGAGAGGGGTTTGTTCGGTCTGGAATGTCGTTGCACCGCGAGCGCGGCTGGCCAGTTTTTCGAAATCTATCTGTGCCAATGTCGCGTCAGCCAGGTAGGCCGTGCGTTGGCTGTTGAAACTGTTTGGTACAGCGCCGCCACGTTGATCAGTGCGGGCATGCGTGGCCTGCATGGTATCGGTGCGCGCCTCACGGACAATGCTCGCGTAGTCATCTGTTGGCTTGAATGGGATGACCTTGACGTAGGGCGCCGCAAACTCAGGGTAAGGATTGTCGGGCTTACGCAATTCGCCGAATTCCGGGCGCGCGATGATGCCCCCAGCACCCAGGGCCACTTCAAAATTGAGGCGGGGTGCCCCGACATTGAACAGCAAGGTGTCAACGATATCTTCGTGCTGATGCGCGGCCAGGTTGCGATTGGGCACGGTAGACAATTTGAACAGCTGGAGATCTCCGTGTTCGATGTGTTCTCTATCGGCCAGAGGCAGGGCCGAAATCATGTACTTGACCTGGCTGGTGATGGCTTTCTTCAATTCACTGAAGTAGTCCTTCAGGTCAGTGTCGAAGGTTTGGGTGAGTTGCTTGATATCGGCAAGTTTCGCAGTGTGTGCCAGGATCACGTTGTAGGGCATTTGCGCGTTCGATGAGACCCATGCGTTGTTGCTGATGACTAACTTCCCCGCCTGGTATAAGTCCAGCACCGAGTACGGCCCTTTATGACTGGGCGTGCTGTGACGCAGGGTGATGCATTTTTCTTCGAGTGGCAGGTGTTCGCCATACACACGTTTGAGTTCAGCAAGTGCTCGCTGTGCCAAATTTGGCACGGGCGTGGCGAGGGCAAGGACCGCGCCATTCAATTCATCCAACTGCGTGTTGTAGGCCTCAAGCAATCGACGCATCTCGATATCGCTGTAATGGTCGTCCGGGTTGCGCTTGATCAACCCATTGGCAACGCCCCAATCCTTCAAGCCGGCATGCTGCGCGGCGCGTTCAACCTCGGCGTCTTCAGCGGTAATCGGCGCCAAGTTGCCACGGGCGATGATGTCGGCGTAGGCCATTGACGCCGTCGAGCCGGGAGCCTGATGTTCGATACGGGCGACGGCCGTTTTGAAGGTGACCCAATTGTGGGAGCCGTAGGTCAACGTATCTGGCAGGTTCTGGACGAGAAAGGCCGGCTCCCGATGAGCGAGCAACAACGTGGCAGCCACTGTGGCCAGTTCGGGAGGTGAGAGTTTGTGCTCAATAAGGTGCTTGGCCAGCCCTTGGACCACCGTGGCCGGAGATTTACCCCAGTGGTCACTACGCGCCAAGTCGAAACCTGCCACCGACGTTCGGCTAGGAGCTTTGTCCAGGGAGTGTTGAAGCGCCGCCAGAACAAAGTCATTGGCACCTGTTGGCGTGCTTAAGCCTCGGTAGCGTTGCAGCATTTTTTTGCCCAATGCCTGGGCGGTGGGTGACTCCAGAATCTTGGCAATCACTTTACGTGGGTTGGCCAACTCTACCGCTGACCAGCTTCGACCTCGGGTCAACTCGACAAACAAGTTCCTTGCAGTGTGAGCGGTATCCGGGGGCGTGTCCTCAGCTAGGTCGACACGCCGAAGGGGCACGGGCCAGGACAGCGCACCGGCCAAGTCACCGAGTAATGGGCTCAGCGGTTCGGGCTGACGTAGCGTCGCCACCAAATTAGCGATTTCATCCAGCGTGCGTGGCACCTGCCACCCATTGTTTTGAATGAACCGATGCAAGTTGACGGCTTTTCCTGGAGCCAATGTATAGGCCAGCGCATAGGAGGATTCAGGGTCAATAGACAGTGTCGTGCCCTTTAGCAGGGTCTCCACTGAAAACGGGTTCTTGGCAGAGGCCTGATGGGGCGAAAGGGTTTGCAACTGCTTGCATAACTGTTCCAAGTTCCTTGCGTCCGCAGCCAGCAGTTGGCTGGGCTGTGGGCCAGAATCATCGATTTTGAAGGTGCGTGGCTTGTTGGGTGTTGCGGGAGTTTGACGGTAGGCCAGTGACGCAGGAGTGGGTAAAGGAGGTAGCGAACGGATGGGATTTGGCATGAAGGTATCACTCGCGAAAGCATCAACCTTTGGTGGCATCACTCTGCGTTTGATTCCAGAATTCCAGCGCGAAATTGCAACGCGGCTGGTTTGTAGTGAGCGGGCTTGTCGAATCGTCGCACCGCCCGCGCTGGGGGGCGAAGCCGCCCTAAAAAACCGACACCGCAGCCTACCTGACACACTGCGGCGGTCTTATTGGGGCGGCTTCGCCCCCCAGCGCGGGACAAGCCCGCTCACTACATCAGTGGGTACCCTGGAAAATGATGTTTTCCGGGTTGAAGTGAGCTACGCCGCTGCCCGGTTGCGGCAGGCCGAGGATGTGCCCCTTGATCTTGCCCACCACGTGCATTTCGCAGGGTTTGCAGTCGAACTTCAAGGTCAGCACTTCGTCGCCATGGATCAACTGCATGGGCGCAACCTTGGTCTTCACGCCCGTGACACCCTTGGCCTGTTTAGGGCAGAGGTTGAACGAGAAACGCAGGCAGTGCTTGGTGATCATCACCGGCACTTCGCCGGTTTCTTCATGGGCTTCGAAGGCGGCGTCGATCAGCTTCACACCGTGACGGTGATAGAAATCGCGGGCCTTTTGGTTGTAGACGTTGGCCAGGAACGACAGGTGCGCTTCCGGGTAGACCGGCGCCGGTGTGGTTTCGGCTTTACGGCCACCACGCGGATGCGCAGCCACCCGGGCGGCCGTCAACGCTTCGATCACTTCGCGGCGCAACGCCTTGAGCTGCGAGTTGGGGATGAAGAACGCCTGCGGTGCATCCAGCTGGATGTCGGTGGCGTGGTATTCGGTGGTACCCAACTGGCCGAGCAGGTCGCGCAGGGTGTCCAGCGCCTGTTCCGGCTTGTTGGCCACGCCGAACGGGCCGGGCAGGGTAACGCTGGCGCTGATGCCTTCTTCGCTGGTCGCGGTGACTTCCAACTGCTGCTCTCGCAAACGAGCGGCCCAGGTCAAGCCGATACGGCGCTCGGACGAAGTCTTGAGCAGCGCCTGTTGCCAGTTATGGTCCAGGTTGCGGTTCAGCGGATGGTTGGGGCGCAGTTGATGCAGGCCAGCCGGCATTTCATTCGGCTCGACACGGTAGCGGTAGCGCTTCTCGCCGTCTTCCTCGAACTCGCCTTTAGGCTCGGCAATGTTGGCGCGGAAACCCACCACCTCACGCTTGACCAGCACATTGAGGCCGTCGCCATTGGACAGCGGCTCATGGGTGACCACCTGCAAGTCGCGCTTGCCGGCTTTTTCCACCACACCCACCGGCAAGCCGGTGAAGGTCGGCGTGTCGAAGGCGCCGATGTCGACCTTGCGGTCGGTGACGAAGTAGTCGGTGCTGCCACGGTGGAAGGTTTTTTCCGGGTCGGGTAGGAAGAAATGCACGGTACGGCCGCTGGACGCGCGGGCCAGGTCCGGACGGTCTTCAAGCACGTCGTCGAGGCGCTGGCGGTAATAGGCGGTGATGTTCTTCACATAGCCCATGTCCTTGTAGCGGCCTTCGATCTTGAACGAACGCACGCCGGCTTCGACCAGCGCGCGGATGTTGGCGCTCTGGTTGTTGTCTTTCATCGACAGCAGGTGCTTTTCAAAGGCCACGACGCGACCCTGGTCATCTTTCAAGGTGTACGGCAGGCGGCAAGCCTGGGAGCAATCGCCACGGTTGGCGCTGCGGCCGTTCTGCGCGTGGGAGATATTGCACTGCCCGGAGAACGCCACGCACAGCGCGCCGTGGATGAAGAATTCGATAGCGGCATCGGTTTCGTCGGCGATGGCGCGGATTTCTTGCAGGTTCAGCTCGCGGGCCAATACCAACTGCGAGAACCCGGCCTGGTCGAGAAACTTGGCGCGACCCAGGGTACGAATGTCGGTCTGGGTGCTGGCGTGCAGCTCGATGGGCGGAATATCCAGCTCCATCACGCCCAGGTCCTGCACGATCAATGCGTCGACACCGGCGTCATACAGTTGATGGATCAGCTTGCGCGCTGGCTCCAGCTCGTTGTCATGCAGGATGGTGTTGATGGTGGTGAACACGCGGGCGTGGTAACGACGGGCGAATTCCACCAGTGAAGCGATCTCGCTCACTTCGTTACAGGCGTTGTGGCGTGCGCCGAAGCTCGGCCCGCCGATGTAGATGGCGTCGGCGCCATGCAAGATAGCCTCGCGCGCAATGGCAACATCGCGGGCAGGGCTGAGCAATTCCAGGTGATGCTTGGGCAAGGACATAGTTTTTTTAGTCAGGCTTGTCACGGTCGAGGCGCGCATTGTAGCTGTGAAATGCTGGGGGGGCACCTACCACAGGGCTGGCTGGGTAGGTGATAGAACCCGTTCCCACAGGTTTAGGCTTTTGCGGCCATTGCGGTGACTTCAACGCGCATGCCTTCAACGGCCAGGGAGGCCACACCCACCGCCGCCCGCACGGGCCACGGCTTGGCAAAGAAGCGCTTGTACACTTCATTGAACGCAGCACGGTCAGCCATGTCGGTGAGGTAAATGGTCAAGTGCATCACCCGGTCCATCGAGCTGCCGGCCTTTTCCAGGGCCACTTTCAGTGCTTGCAGGGTGCATTCGCTTTGCAGCGTGACATCGCCCAGTTCCAGGCTGCCGTCGGCACGGGTGGGGATCTGGGTGGAAACCAGGATGCCGTTGAAGCCGATCACGTCGGACGAAATCGAGTCGGCATCCGGATCAGGGGTGTAGGACAGGTCGTGGTTGGCCATGGGCGCGCCTCTTGATGGACAGGTTCAGAAAGGCGCCCATGGTCCCCGAAAACTAACCCCGGGGCAAACTACGCCCAGCGACGGAACAGCACGCTGGCGTTCACACCGCCAAACCCAAAGCCGTTGGACAGCGCGTATTCAATCGCCATTGGCCGTGCGGCGCCGCGCACCATGTCCAAGCCCTCCGCGAGGGCATCGGGGTTTTCCAGGTTGAGTGTCACCGGGGCGATCTGGTCGCGCAGGGCGAGTACGGTGAAGATCGCTTCGATACCACCTGCCGCGCCCAGCAAGTGGCCGGTGGCGGATTTGGTCGAGCTGATGGCGGGGCTGCCGACGGCGCCAAACACCGTTTTGATCGCCGCGAGTTCACCTTTGTCACCCACCGGCGTCGAGGTGGCATGGGCATTCAGGTACTGCACTGCAGACGCATCGACCCCGGCTTGGCGCAATGCCTGCACCATGGCACGACGCGCACCGTCGCCGTCTTCGGGGCCTGCGGTCATGTGATAGGCATCGGCACTGGTGCCGTAGCCCACCAGTTCGGCGATGGGCTGTGCGCCTCGGGCCAAGGCGTGTTCGAGTTCCTCAATGACTAGGATGCCAGCACCTTCGCCCATTACAAAGCCGTCGCGCGCCTGGTCGAATGGCCGCGAGGCCAGCGGCGGCGTGTCATTGAAGTCGCTGGACAACGCCCGAGCCGCCGCAAAGCCTGCCAGGCTGACGCGATGGATTGCCGCTTCGGCACCGCCGCATACGGCCACGTCGACTTCACCGGCACGAATCATCCGCGCGGCATCGCCAATCGCTTGCACACCCGCCGCGCAGGCCGTAACCGGCGCACCCAGCGGGCCTTTCAAGCCGTAATTGATCGACACATGCCCAGCGGCCATGTTGCTGAGGAACGATGGAATGGTGAACGGAGACAGGCGCCGTGGGCCTTTGCTGTCGGTGATACGCACCGCTTCGGCAATGGCCGGGAAGCCGCCGACACCGGAAGCAATGATGGTTGCCGTGCGCTCCTGCTGCTCCAAGGTGTGCGGCGCCCAGCCCGCTTGTTTCATGGCCTCGTCCGCCGCCGCCAGGGCAAACAGGATAAAGCGGTCCATCTTGCGCTGTTCCTTGGCGGCCAGCAGGCGGTCCGGATCAAATCCGGCCTCGGGGTCCTGCAATACGCTCTGTACCTGGCCGCCGATGCTGATCGCCAGGTCGCCGATCAAGTCTTCCGGCAGGCGCCGAATGCCCGATTGTCCGTCCAACAGGCGTTTCCAGGTGGATTCCACGCTCGATCCCAGTGGCGTCAGCGCGCCCATGCCTGTCACAACGATGCGTTTACTCATGATCAATCGACTCCAGTTGCGTTGAGGGTACAGACCCTATGGACGTCACTATCATCATGAAAGTAACATGGCGTCACACAACTTTGTACCGGAGCACAGGAACTCGCATGCAACGCAAATCCCTCGTCAGTGACGAATGCCCTATCGCCCGCAGCCTTGAGCGGGTAGGGGAGTGGTGGAGCATCTTGATCATGCGCGACGCGCTGCACGGCCTGCGCCGTTTCGATGAGTTTTCGCGCAGCCTGGGCATCGCGCCGAACATGTTGACGCGCCGCCTGAATGGTTTGGTTGAGGCGGGAATGTTGGAGCGTCGTCCGTACAGCGAGCGACCGCCACGCTACGAATATGTGCCGACGGCCAAGGGCGAGGATTTCAGCGCAGTGTTGATGTCGTTGGTGGCTTGGGGCAATCGGCATTTTGCCGAAGAAGGCACCAGTGTCGAGGTGGTCGAGCGCGCTACCGGGCTGCCGGTGCAACCGGCGATGGCGAATGCCCAAGGCCAGTGTGTGCCGCTGGAAGACTGCGTGATCCAGGCCGGCCCAGCCGCCAGCGCGGGGATGCGCCAGCGGTTGGGCTCCTAACCGCAGTGATCAGAGCAGGGTAAAGGGGTAATCGACGATCAGACGCAACTCGTTCAACTTGCCGTCGCCCTGGTCGGCATTCGACGACACGATGGCATCGCGCACCCGCAGCGACAGGTTTTTTGCCGGGCCGCTCTGGATCACGTATTTGGCTTCCACATCCGTCTCGTGGTGCGCGCCGTCGGCACCGTAGTCGCCGACATAGGCGCTGTTGGCGGGGGTGTGAGTACCATTGATATCCGAGCCGTTGATGTAACGGCTCATGAAGCTCAACCCGGGCACGCCATAGCTGGCCATGTTCAAGTCATAACGGATCCCCCACGACTGCTCGCCCGGGCCGTTGAAGTCGCCCCATTGCACCGAGTTGGCCAGGAACACCGAGTCGCCGCCTTCGCCTGCGCCATTGTTGCCGGTGCCGATGTAGTCAAACGGCGTGTCGCCATGCACTTTCTGGAACGACAGCGTCAGCGTGTGGGCCTGCAGGAACGAATACGCCGCCGCCAACGAATACGTGGTGTTGTTGATCGCCCCAGCCTTGGCGCTGCCGGTGTCGAGGGTGCGGTACAGGTTGCCGTCCAGGGCCAGGGACTGGTCATGCCCCAACGGGATCACATAGTTGAGGTTGGTGTAGTACTGGCGCCAGATGTCTTCCAGTTCGCCGGCATACACGGTCGCGCTCAGCGACGGCGTAAAGGTGTATTTGCCGCCGACAAAACTGGCGCTGTTGGCCGCGATATTGGCGTAGGTCGCATAGATATCGTGGTCATGGTTGCTGGTCATGCCGCTGTTGGTGCTGGTGAAGTGCCCGGCTTCCAGGTCCAGGCCGGCGATTTCGCTGCTGGTCAGGTCAAAACCGGTGGCCGTTTGCGGCAACAGGCGCGTACCGCCGGTGGCGAAAACCGGTGCGGTGGGCTGCATGTCACCGAATTTCAACTCGGTCTTGGACACCTTGATCTTCACCGCCGCGCCCACGGAGCCATAGGCGTTTTCCGGGTCGCCATGGCGGTCGGTCGGCAAGTCGCCGGTGCCGGCGTCCGCATGGGTGGCGTCCAGCTTCACGCCGCCGTAAGCGTAGGCATCCACACCGAAACCGATGGTGCCCTGGGTAAAGCCCGAGGCGTAGTTGAGCATGGCGCCCTGGGTCCAGTCGCGGTTGTCGGCCTTGCCGCTTTGGCGGTCACGGTCGAAGTAATAGTTGCGCAAGAGCCCGGTGATGCTACTGCCTTCGACAAATCCCTTGGAGTCCGCCTGGTCCGTCACGGACTCGGCAAATGCCATTTGGCTGATACCGGCGCACACCGCCAGCGCTAACAGGCTCGACTGTTTGATCATGTTATTAACTTCCCCAGGATAATGAACGCGTGCACAGAAACACCGCACTTGTTGACAGCGAAAAAAGTTCTATTGGCAGGTGTTTGTAAGTGAGGCGTTACAGTTTTTTATTGTGTTTGGCGTGGTTGCCGAAGCCGATTCTATGCCCAGTTTCAAAGGCCCGCAGCCAGGCGCCGGATGAAATTCGATTAATTAAACTTCACGTTGTTTAAACAGCGCTGGGTGTAGCGTTGGAACTGTCTTAGCCGCTCTGCTTCGACACTACCCTTTGGTTGCCGCCGCAGAGTCTGCGGCGGATTTTTTCGTTGTTGTCGTTTTAAGTTGGGGGGCTTAGTTGAACTTAGTGTGCCAACCCTTGCAGGGCGATGCCCATCGGGAACGGGGGCAGGCTGGCGGGCGCCGCCTTCATTTGTTGGCGGTAACCGAGCGGGCTGGTACCCAGTTGTTTTTGAAAGGCACGTCGCATGCGTTCTTCACGTCCGAAGCCTACGGTTTCGGCAATCCGCTTGATCGGCTCACTGGTGGTCGCCAGCACACGGCAGGCGGCCTCCAAGCGTAAACTCTCCACCGCTTGAGCCGGTGTTTCGCCAGTGGCGGCCACGTAGGCCCGTGCAAAATGACGCGGGCTCATGCCGAATTGCTCGGCCAGACGCTCCACCCGCAGATCGCCATTCAGATTCCCCGCTATCCAGGCATGCAAGCGCGCCAGGCGCACATCGGGGTCGGTGCGCAAGGCGGTGGATTGGGCTTTCAACGAGGCACTCAATTGCGGTTGTTCCGCCGAGCGCCACAGGAACACCGTGAAATAACGTGCCAGGGACAGTGCCACGTGGGGGCCGAGATCGTGCTCCACCAACCCCAATGCCAGGTCGATGCCGGCGGTGGCTCCACCGCAGGTCCATAGGTTGTGGTCGTGCAGGTACAGCGCGTCGGTCTGGCAGATGACCCTGGGGTAACGCGCCTGCAATTCCTCAGCGAACTTCCAATGGGTCACCACCTTGCGTCCATCCAGCAGGCCGGCAGCGGCGAGTGCAAAGGCACCGGTGCCGATCGAGCACAGGCGGCGGATGTGCGTGGCTCGCTGGCTTAGCCAGGCGCAGGCCTGCTCGTTGGCCTCCAGCGCGGCCATGCCCGGGCCACCCGCGACGATCAGCGTATCGATCACCGGAGCCTGTTGGTCGATCTGTTGCAATGACAGGGTGGTGGCGCTGATCCCTGACACCGACGTGATCTGCCCGCCCAGCGGCGAAGCCAGCAGCAAGCGATACGGCGGCTGTGAGGCGAAGTCGCCACCGAGCAAACGTGGGATCGCCGCAAACACCTCCAGCGGCCCAGCGGCGTTGAGCAACAGCAGGTCGTCGAAAGCCAGCACGACGACCGTGCGCGTAGCGGTGTCCGATGTGGCAGTAAAGGAGGGGTGTTTGGCATGGAGCGGCACGGCAAGCCTCGACATACTGGGTTCAACGCAAAAATGAGGGCACGACAATGACGCTAAAACCACACGCTGCCAAGCACCCCTTGCTGCGCCGCCTGCTTGGGATGGCGTGCCTGGCGACGCTGTTGATCGTGCAACCGGTGTCGGCGGCGTTGCACGTGGGCGATCAAAGCGGGTTGATCCAAGCCATGCTGCACGCGGCAGGCGAAGACAAGGACTTGCCGGACGCCCTGGTGTGGCACCCGTTCACCGCCGGGACCACGCTGCTCGAAGCCCTCAGTGCCGGCGCCATCGACGTCGGTGTGGTGGGCAACGCTCCGCCGATCTTTGCCCAGGCGGGCGGGTTCGATGTGCGCATCATTGGTGTGGCGAGTGGTGCGCAGAACAACAATGCGCTGTTGCTGCCCGAAGGGTCGACTGTCCAGCAGGTTGCCGACCTGAAAGGCAAGCGCGTGGCGGTCGCCAAAGGCACCAGCGGGCATTACCTGTTATTGGCGGCGCTGCGCCAGGCCGGGCTGACCTCCAGGGATGTGAACATCGCCTACGTCAGCCCGGTTGACGCACAAAACGCCTTCGCCAGCGGCCGTCTGGAGGCCTGGTCGGTGTGGTACCCCTTTGTGGGCCAGGCAACGTCCCGTGGCGCACGCATCCTGGTGGACGGCGGCCCATGGCCGGAAACCGGGCAGAACTTTACCGTGGCCAGCCTCAAGGCCCTGGCCGACCCTGAGCGTGCCGCCCAGGCCGGCGACTTGCTGGCACGCCTGGCGCGAGCCCAAGCCTGGGCCACCGCACACCCGGACGCCTGGGCCGAGGTGTTCGCCCAGACCACGCGACTGCCGGTGGCGTTGGTGCGCGACATGCTCGCCCACCAGAACCTGAATTACGTACCCATTGATCCGGCGGTCATCGCCTTGCAACAGCGCCTGGCGGACACGTTCGCGACCGAACACGTGATCCCACGACCGCTGGACGTCGGGCAGATATTCGACCCGCGCTTCAACGCCGTACTGCCATCCCCTAACTGACTGATCGTTTTCAACCTTGCCGGTGTACGCCCGGCAGGGGTTCCTGCACCCGGAGAAAAGCCATGCACCGCACCACACTCAAGCGCCAGAAGACCGGCCTTATCGGCGTCGACCGCACCCGCAGCGCCGGCGGCTACACCTTGTTTGCCCCGCAAACCGCCGACGGCCAGGTGTTTCTGATCGACCTCGACGGCGAAGTTGTCCATCGCTGGAAGCTGCCCCAGCGCCCGGGGCGCGATGCCGTGATCCTGCCCAATGGTAACCTCGGCTACAACGGCAACCACCCCGACTCGCCCGAGCTGTTCCCGGGCTGGTCGGTGTGGCATGGCGGTGCGTTCAGCGAAGTGACTCCCGAAGGCGAAGTGGTATGGGAACACACCGACCTGTTGCACCATCACGATGCCCAGTGGCTGGACAACGGCCACCTGCTGTACACCACCGTCGAGCCATTGAGTGCGGAACTGGCCAGCCGAGTCGTCGGCGGGATCCCCGGCAGCGAGGCCGCCGGCGGCGTGATCTATGCCGATGTGGTCAAGGAAGTCGATCGCCAGGGCCACGTGGTATGGGAATGGCGCAGCTGGGAGCACCTGAAACCTGAGGATTACCCGCTGCACGACACGTTCGAACGCTACCACTGGCCAATGACCAATGCTGTGTCGCCGGGCCGCGATGGCAAGGTCATTCTCAGCCTGCGCAGCGTCTCTTCGGTGGTTGCTATCCAGCGCGGCAGCGGTGAGGTGCTGTGGCGCCTGGGCCACGACCTGGTAGCGCAGCAGCACTGCCCGAGCGAACTGGAAAACGGCAATGTGCTGGTGTTCGACAACGGTATTTCCCGTCCGCATATCAGCATGCCGCACTCGCGCATCCTTGAAATAGACCCACTGAAGCAGCGTATCGAATGGCAATACGCCGACACCCCAGGCTACGCGTTCTTCACGCCGTTCATGGGCGGCGCGCAACGCTTGCATAACGGCAACACCCTGGTGACCGAGGCCAACTTCGGACGCTTGTTCGAAGTTACCCCGGCCGGCGACGTGGTGTGGGAGTACATCAACCCGCATTTCGCCCCCTATCCCGATGAAGCGTCCCGCCGCTACCTGCCGGGGGAAAACAACGCGATCTTCCGCGCCCACCGTTACCAGCGCCAGGACCTCCCATGGCTGCGTGACTGAACAACGACAGCAACGATCACGCTCACGCAGGCCACGCGCAGCGAAGTATCGACTCATCTTTGCGTTAAGGAACTTGCGATGACTCTGCTTTATTCGCGCCACCTGACTGTGGGTGCACTGGGCTTATGCTCGTTGATACACGCGCTACCGGCTGCCGCCGAGGCGCTACCTGGCGACACCGACACCGTGCTGCAAGCGGTGACGGTGGAGTCGCGCCGCCGCGCCGAAGACGCCCAGCAAGTGCCCGTGGCCATGAGCGTGCTTGGCGCGCAAACCCTTGAGGAGCAACGCCTGTATCGCTTGCAGGATTTGCAGCAGGCCATGCCCAGCGTCAATGTGGCGTTTATGCATGCGCGCCAATCCAGCCTGTCGATTCGTGGGCTGGGCAACAACCCGGCCAGCGATGGCTTGGAGGGCAGCGCCGGGATCTACCTGGACAACGTGTACCTCGGGCGCCCCGGCATGGCGGTGTTCGACCTGCTGGACGTGGAGCAGATCGAACTGCTGCGCGGGCCCCAAGGCACCTTGTTTGGCAAGAACACCACGGCGGGGGTGCTGAATATCACCACCCGACGTCCTAGCTTCACCCCGCAGGACAGCCTGGCGACTTCGGTGGGCGAGGACGGTTATGCGCAAACCCAGGCAAGTTTCTCCGGGCCGCTCAGCGATACACTGGCGGGCCGGATTGCGGCGTATCGCACCCATGAAAACGGTTATGTGAAGAACGAATACGATGGCAACACCCTGGGCGGCGGTGGGCGCCAGGGCTTTCGTACGCAGTTGCTGTTCAAGCCCAACGAGGATTTCAATCTGCGTTGGCTCGCCGACTACAACGAGGAAGACTCCAGCGCCGGTACCCGCTCGTTGTTCAGTACCGGGCCGACCATCAACGGTGTCAACCGCTACGAGCAACGCGCCGCCGCCGTGGGCGCGACACTGGTCAGTGGGCGCCGGGTCAACCTGGATGCCGAGCAGAGCGTCAAGGTCTTCCAGGGCGGCACCTCGCTGGAGGCAAACTGGACGCTGCCGAGCGACTTTACCTTGACCTCCATCAGCGCCTATCGCTGGTGGGATTTCACCCCGCGCAACGACGACGAACTGAATGTCGATGTGATGCACAACGTCGGCCAGTCCGCGCGGGACAAGCAGTATTCCCAGGAACTGCGGCTGGCCTCGCCGGTGGGCGAACACTTCGACTACGTGCTGGGCGCGTATTACTTCCGCCAGGAAATGCGCAATACCGTGTTCACCGATTACGGCCCGTTGGCCGATACCTGGAACGGTACGCCCCAAGGCGCACTGAATAATGTGACCAGCGTCGGCCATGGGACCGTCGATACCGACAGCTTTGCCACGTTTGCCCAAGGGACTTGGCACCTGACACCCACGGTGGATTTCAGCCTGGGCCTGCGCGGCACCTACGAACGCAAACAGGCGAATGTCACGCGTGACGCTCCCGTTGGCGGCGCTACGGTGACGGGCGCAGCCGCTGCCGCCAGGGCCGGGCGAGTAGGGGCGTACGGCTCCGGCGACTTGAGCCTCTACAGCTTCAGCCCCTCGGCGCTGGCCAGCCTGGCCTGGCATGTCAATGAACACGTGCTGGCGTACGCTTCGTTGTCCCACGGTGAGAAGTCCGGTGGCGTCAACCTCAGTGTGGCCAGTGCACCGGTCGCCGGGGCCGACTCACTGTTGATCGGCAGCGAACGCGCCAACGACGCCGAACTGGGCGTCAAGACCACACTGCTCGACCAACGCCTGACGCTCAACGCCAACCTGTTCTGGACCGTGGTACACGGCTACCAGACCAACGCCTACGACGATGCCAACCTCACCAGCTACCTCACCAACGCGGGCACGGTTCGCAGTCGTGGCCTGGAGCTGGAGAGCAGTTGGCGGCCCGTGCGTGGCTTGACCCTCAGCGTCAACGGCTCGTTCAACGATGTGCGCTACCTGTCGTATGAGGACGCGCCATGCCCAGCCGAAGTCGCCCTGCGCCCAGGTGCGCCCGCCGCCTGTGACTTGAGCGGGCACGCCGTGGTCGGTGCATCGAAGTGGATCTACAACACCACCGCCAGCTACCAATGGCAGCTCGACAACGGCCTGCAACCCTATGTGAATGGCAACTATGCGTGGCGCTCCCATGCCGTGGGCACCCTTGACGATTCCCGCGAAGCCCAGTTGCCGGGTTATGCGCTGGTCAACCTGTCGACCGGCGTGCGCGGAAACTGGGGTGATGGGCAATGGGACGTGTCGTTGTGGCTGAAAAATGCCTTCGACAAAACCTACTACACCACCCTGTGGAACTCGCCGAACGGCGCCTATACCGGCGTGTTGGGTACGCCACGTACGTTGGGCGCGACGGCGCGTTATGACTTTTGATCACCAAGGCATAAGCCAGCACGTTTGATTATTGGACAGGCCAAACCGGTGCGGACATTGTTGGGCGCTTACTTTCAGGGAGTGCCCCATGCCCGCACAACGCCAACTCAAACTGGGCGCGTTCATGCGCCCAGCCAGTATCCACACCGGCGCCTGGCGCTATCCCGGCGCGTTTCGGGACGCCAACTTCAACTTCGCCCACCTCAAGCGCTTTGCACAAACCCTTGAGCGTGGGCGCTTCGATGCGTTTTTCATGGCCGACCACCTGGCCTTGCTGAATATGCCGACCGAGGCGTTGAAGCGCAGCCATACCGCCACGTCTTTCGAACCCTTCACGCTGTTGTCCGCCCTGAGCCAGGCCACCGACCATATCGGGTTGGTGGCCACAGCCTCGACGACGTACGACGAACCGTTCCATATCGCCCGGCGCTTTGCCTCACTCGACCACCTGAGCAATGGCCGTGCCGGCTGGAATATCGTCACCACTGCCAACCCCGATGCTGCGTTGAATTTTGGCCTGGACGAGGCGTATTCCCACGATGAGCGTTACGCCCGCGCCCGTGAGTTCTACGACGTGGTCACCGGGCTGTGGGACAGTTGGGCCGATGACGCGTTTATCCGCGATGCCGACAGCGGCATCTATTTTGACCCGGACAAGCTGCACACCCTGGATCACAAAGGCCGCTACCTGAGCGTGCGCGGCCCGCTGCATATCGCCCGGCCGGTACAAGGTTGGCCGGTGATCGTGCAGGCCGGCTCTTCAGAGCCTGGGCGGCAATTGGCGGCAGAAACCGCCGAGGTGATCTTCGTGGCACCGGGCACCTTGGAGGAGGGCAAGGCGTTCTATGCGGACATCAAGCGCCGCATGCGCCTGATCCAACGTAACCCGGACCACTTGAAAATCCTTCCCGGCGCATTTGTGGTCGTTGGCGATACTCTGGACGAAGCACGCCGCATCCGCGCGCACCTCGACAGCCTGGTGCATGAACAGAGCGCTATCGCCTCACTGTCAGTCGCGTTGGGCACGGATGCGTCGAAGTTTGATCCGGATAAATTCCTGCCAAGCATCCCGGAGACCAACGGCAGCCAAAGCTCCCGCGAGCGCGTACTGGCCTTGGCGGACCGTGAACAACTCACCGTGCGTCAATTGGCGCAACGCCTGGGCGGTTATGCCGGCTTGTCGTTTGTCGGCACGCCCTGCGGCATTGCAGACCAGATGCAGCAATGGCTGGAGGAGGAGGGCAGCGACGGTTTCAACATCATGTTCCCGTGGCTGCCGGGTGGGCTGGATGACTTCGTCGATAAAGTCGTGCCCGAACTGCAAGGGCGCGGGATATTCCGGCACGAGTATGAAGGCACGACGTTGCGCGAGAACCTGGGTTTGCCTCGGCCGGCCAACCGGTTTTTCAGTTCTTGAATACACCGCTCAACACAAAGGCGTAACGCTCCGGGCGGATATAAAACGTGGTGCGGTCGCAACAATGGCCGTTGGCGAAATACGACGTGCGCTCCATCACCAACAGCGCCGCACCGCGTTTGACGTTCAGCGCCGTGGCCAGGGCTTTATCCGCCTCCTGCGCACGAATCGCCAGGTCGGCGCGGGTCACGGGCTGGCCGGTGACGTGCTCCAGCACGGAATAGATCGGCTGGTGCTCGACCTCGGCCCACACCACAGTGGCCAATGCTGCCGGTAAATGGCTGCGGCCCAAGGCGATGGGTTCTTCATCGACGTAGTGCAGCCGCTCCAGCAGCAGGCAACGCTCTGCGCCGTCGAACAACTCACGCAAGCCTTCGGGCATCGCCTGCTCGGTATGACTGATGACGTGCATGCTCGGCTTCAGCCCCTGCAGCAATAGCGCTTCATGAAAACTGCGCAGCGCATCCAGGCCGTGGCGCACCTGTTTGGCTGCGACGAAGGTGCCTTTGCCCTGTTTGCGCTCTACCACACCGTCATCACTGAGCTTGCCCACGGCCAGGCGCACGGTCACGCGGCTCACACCAAAGCGTTGGCCCAACTCGGCCTCGGAGGGCAACTTGCCACTGGGTTCGAAGTCGCCGCGTTGGATTTCTTCCAGCAACCGATGGGCGATCTGTTCATAGAGCGAGGTGCTGCTGTCGCGAAGAATTGAGGTGGGCACTGTCGGCTTCCATGACCTCGGAGCGGGGCGCCTGCGCCTTCGCTTCTAAGGTTATAAAAATAGGTTATTGGGACAACTTGTATTAAGACGTATTATATCGAGCAATCCCATTGTAAACGACCCGACGATACTTGCCATGCCCAAAACCTCTGCATTTGCGGCCGACGCGCTGACGGTCGATGCCATCAGCTTCAGCTACCCCAATGGGCACCGGGTATTTTCCTCGTTCAGCCTGAGCGCGAAACCCGGGGAGTTCGTGGCGATTCTCGGCCCGTCGGGCTGCGGCAAGACCACCTTGCTCAACCTGTTGTCAGGGTTCCAGCAGCCACAGGACGGCCAGATCCGCATCAACCAGGCGGCGGTGCGCCCGGAGTTGGCCGAGCTGGGTTACGTGTTCCAGTCGGCGCAGTTGTTTCCCTGGCTGAGCGCCTTGGAGAACGTGCGCTTTGGCCTGCGTATGAATGCAACCACCAGCGAGGCACAGCAGCGTGAGCACGCGCTGAAGTACTTGCGCCTGGTGGGGTTGGAGCAGGCCGCCGAGCGTTTGCCGCATCAACTGTCGGGCGGCATGCAACAGCGAGTGTCGCTGGCCCGCACCCTGGCCTTGGAGCCCAGCGTCTTGCTGATGGACGAGCCGTTCGCCGCGCTGGACGCCATCAGCCGCAACAGCATGAATGAAGAAACCCTGCGTCTCTGGGCCGAGTTGGGCCAGACCGTGTTGTTCATCACCCATGACATAGATGAAGCGGTGTTCCTGGCCGACCGCGTGATCGTGCTCAACATCGCGCCCGGCGGCATACACAGCGAGTTGAACATCGACCTGCCGCGCCCACGCTCCAACCTGCACACCCGCCGCCTGCCGGCCTTTCTCGATTACCGCAATGAATTGATGGAGCGCATTGCCCAGGTCATGGACATGCCTTCGACCCCCACCCGTCAACCCGAGCTAACCGCATGATCAAACGTTCCCTGCTTGCCCTTTCATTAACCGTTGCTGCGCTGGCGGGCGGGGTGTCCGCCGAAGAGAAACCGCTGCGCATCGGTTATGTGTTCGCCATGGCCAACGCACCGGCACTGATCGCCGATAAAGAGGGTTTCTATCGTGAGGAGGGGCTCAACGTCGACCTCAAGGCCCTCGGCGATGGCCCGGTGATCCAACAGGCGCTGGCGGCCGGTGAGCTGGACGTGGCTTACGTCGGCACACCGCCGGTGTACCAATGGTTTTCCCGTGGGTTGCAAAGCCGCATCCTGGCCAAGGTCAACTATGGCCAGGCGGCGGTGATCGTCGATGCCAAGAGCCCGATCAACAGCCTGGAAGCACTCAAGGGCAAAAAGCTCGCGGGGGTGAAGAAGGGCAGCGGTATGGACGTGCTGCTACGCGGGTACGTGCTCAAGGAAAAGGCCGGACTCAACCCCGACAAGGACCTGGACATCATCGACATGCCGCCGGGCAACATGAATGCGGCGCTGGAGCGCGGCATCGTGGATGCCGCGTTTTCCTGGGAACCCTTTGTCAGCCAATCGTTGCTGCGCGGCTCCAGCCGGGTGCTGCTGGACGTGAACAAAGCGTTGCCGAATTACCCGTGGTACGTAGTGATCGCCCTGCCGAAAACCCTGCAGGAACGTCCGGACGACGTGGTCAAGTTGCTGCGCGCACACCGCAAGGCCATCGCCTTCCTGAACGAAAACCCGGACGAGTCGAACCGCATCATCGCCGAGGTCTTCAAGCTTGAAGCGGTGCAGGGTGTCGACGGCAAGACCATCACCCCCGAAGCCATCGTTGCCCAAGCGCGTACACGCCTCGGCTGGTCCGCCAACCTTGAAGCTTCGGACATCCAGTTTATCCAGCGCCTGATGAACTACTCCTACGACCTCGGTTTTATCGACAAGACGCTCAAGACCGAGCAGATCGTGGACACCTCCTACCTGGAAAAAGCCTCGCGCTGAGTCACTCATGCATTTGCCAAAACCCAATTGGGGATGGGCTTCGCTCCCATTCCTGCTGTTGATCTGGATCGCCCTGGCCAGCCGTTTTCCCACCTACATCCTGCCGCAACCGTGGGACGTGGCGCGTGAAGCCGTGCGTTGGCTGGCGGACGGTTCGTTGTGGCAGCACCTGCGTGCCAGCGTGCTGGAAGAAGTCGGCGGTTTTTTTGCGGCGGTGATCGTGGCGATCCTGCTGGGTACTGCCGGTGGGTTGTCGTCGCGGTTTCGCGACTTTATCTCGCCGCTTAACAGCCTGTTCATGGCGATTCCGCCCATCGCCTGGGCGCCGTTGATCATGATCATTTTTGGCTTGGGCTATGTGTCCATCGTGCTGGTGATTTTTATCGCGGCGGTATTCCCCATGGCGGTGACGATCCAGGAGGGCGTGCAAAGCATTCGCGGCGGCGAAGTGCGCGCCGCTCGCACCCTTGGCGCCAATCAATGGCAGCTGCTGGCGCATGTGTATTTGCCGGCGTCGCTGCCGTTTGTGACGGCAGCCCTGCGCATCGGTTTCAGCCAGGGTTGGCGAGCGTTGGTCGCGGCGGAAATGATCGGCGCGTCCCAAGGCATTGGCTGGATGGTCTCCACCGGCGGGCAGATCGGCAACAGCAGCCAGGTGCTGCTGGGCATCGTGATGATCGGCCTGATCGCCTGGCTGATGGAGAGTTTTGTATTCCGGCGCATCGAGCGTCACTACCAGAAATGGCGCGTGCAATAAGCCACGCCCGACCTATTCGAACCTTCAGTGGACCACTGCACGAGGTGTCAAGTGAGCAACGTTTTCGATCCCCGCGAAGCCGGGCATTACATCGCCCCCCAAGGCCTGTACGAACGCAATAAGAAGCGCCCGTTCCTGGGCAGTATCCGCTGTGATCGCAGCACGGTAGTCGCCGGCCAATGGGATGAAATCACCCTGGTCTACGAAGTGGGCGGCAGCGGCCTGGCGGACGGTGCCTGGTTGAAGCTGGCGTTCAAGTTCTATTCCGACTGGGCGTTGTTCCAAACGTCGAACCCGGCGGGCCCGAACTACGTGAGTGCCGAATACCAGGCGGGCGAACTGGTGCCCGGCCAGAGCCAGGCGACCGTGCAGCACCTCAAGGTGCGCTTTGACCAGAAGGGCCATGAACGGCCGTTTCAGAAAGCGATCATCATCGATATCGTCGACGGCTACCTCAACCCCGGTGACACCATCACCCTGCGCCTCGGCGACCGTCGCCAGGGCGGCGCGGGTACGCGGGTGCAGAGTTTTGTCGAGAAGGACTTCCGCTTCCGCCTGTTTATCGACCCGTTGGGCAGTTCCAAATTTGCCGAAGTACCGGGCGACCCGTTGCTGGATATCGTGCCTGGCCCGGCGCAGAGTGTGCAGTTGATTGCTCCTCGGTTGGTCAGCGCGGATGAAGCGTTTGATGTGTTGCTGCGGGTGGACGATGCGTGGGGCAATACCTGCCGGGATGTGCCCCATGAAGGTGTACTGACGCTGATTGACCCCCAAGGTGAGGCTTCATCGCAACCGTTTGAATTGGCCACTGAGGGCTGGGCGATTGCGCGGCTGGAAGGCGTAAAGCTCGGTGAAGTCGGTGAGTGGCGCTTGTCCGCCGAAGTGGCTGGTGTCCGTGGCGCGCAAGCCTTTGTCACGGTGGACCCGGAGGGGACGGCACTGCGCCCGCTTTACGCCGACCTGCACGTGCACTCCGATGACACCGTGGGCACCAATGACACGCTGTACAACCTCAGTTACGGCCGCGATGTGGCCGGGCTGGATATCCTTGGCTACACCGCCAACGACTTCAATATCACGGAGCAACGCTGGGACCAGGCCGTCAAGCTGATCCACGAACTGAACGAAGCTGGCCGTTTTGTGTGCTACCCAGGCACCGAGTGGTGCGGTAATTCCTGTGCGGGCGGCGACCGTAACGTGGTGTTCCTGCACGACCGCAAACCCGAGTTTCCCTTCGACAACCAGGGGCGGCTGGTGCGCTCGTTTGAATGGAATGAATTCACCGCCGGCACCATCAAGCCGGGTGCCTGGCCGGTAGACGAGCTGTACGCCGCCTATGCCAAGGACCCGGAAGGCCATCTGATGATGCCTCATGTCGGTGGCCGCCGTTGCAACCTCGACTGGCACCACCCGGAACTCGAACGCTTGATCGAAGTGGGTTCGGCCTGGGGGCAATTCCATTGGGTGTACGCCGAAGCGCTGCAGCGTGGCTACCGCGTGGGCGCGGCGGCCAACAGTGACGAACACCAGGGCCGTTGCGGCGGCGGTGTGCCGGCCACGGCGGTGTTTGGCTCTCGTGGCGGTTTGACGGGCGTGGTTGCAGACAACTTTGACCGCGCCAGCGTGGGCAAGGCGCTGCGGGCCCGGCGCACCTTTGCCACCACGGGCGAGCGGTCTTTTGCCAGCCTGCGCCAGGGTGAGCATTTTATGGGCGAAGTGTTCACCGCCGAGGCTGACGCGACGCTGGAGTACCGACTGCTGGGCGAAGCCGGTTGGGAACAGGTGGACCTGTTCGACGGCGACCGGCTGGTCTGGTCACGTAACCTGCACGAGGAACTGGGCTTGTCCGAGCAGCGCATCCGCGTGCGCCTGGGTGGTGCACGGATCAAGGACCGTTATCGCGGTGCCTACTGGACCGGCGAGATTCGCGTGACGGGTGCGGTCATCAAGGGTTTCCGCGCCCTTGGCCTCGACCACCCGGAGCAGACCGTGTGGCGCAAGGACGCCACGACGCTGGCGTTCCGCACCGACACTAACGGCGACACCGACAGCATCGAAATCGACCTCTCGCAACTGGCCGGCGCGAACCTGCAGATCAACAGCCGGATCGACAATTACATCAAGGTGGGAGACCCCTCCGAGCCGCAGCCTTACGTGCATGCGCCAACGGTATTGATGGAGGTGACGGGCGAGAATTTGCTGGCTCAACCACAGGTCGTGGACTTGCCGGGGGCGGAGCTGAAAGTGTCGCTGGAGCGTATGACGGCGGCGCCGTTACCACGGGAACTGCAAGGCAGCATCGAGCTGGCCGGGTTGAAGCTGCAACCGGGGCGGGAACATCCGTTGTTTATCTGCGCGCGGCAGCGGGATCAATCGAGGGTGTGGACGTCGGCCGTGTTCCTAACGCTGGCCTGAGGCAGGACAGCGCAGCGGTGAGCCCTTGGGAGGAGGGTATTCACCGCTTGCAGGATTACTCTTTGACGTCCATGAACTCTTCGGCCCACGCCACGTAGCTTTCTGGCAACGTGTAGGTGTGGGTCAACTCGGTGGCACTGAGGTTCGACGTGCTGTGGGTCAGCTGACGTTGAGCGCGCAGGCTGTCGTAGGTGGCTTTGATGGCGGCAAAGTAAGCGCCATGCCCCGCAACCACGATGCGTACGCCAAGGCTGGCCAGACGCTGGGCGTCATTGAGCTTGGGATTACCGTAGGTCACCAGCATCAGCGGTACCGTCAGGTTTTCGGCGATCTTTTCCAGGTGGTCGAAGTCACTGACGCCCACCATGCAAATCCCGTCCGCACCGGCTTTTTGATACGCCAGGGTGCGCTCGATGACCGCCTCGGTCGGCAGCACGCCAGCGTTGGTACGGGCAATGATCGACAGTTCCGGGTCTACGCGGGCTTCCAGCGCGGCGCGGACTTTGCCGATGCCTTCCTCGATGGAAATCAGGTCCGTGGATTTGCGCCCGAATTGTGCCGGCAGCAGGGTGTCTTCAATGGTCAATGCGGCCACACCGGCGCGCTCAAGCTCTTCGACGGTGCGCATCACGTTCAGGGCGTTGCCGTAGCCGTGGTCGGCGTCGGCAATGAACGGCAGTTGGGCGACTCGGCCAATGCGGGTGGCCTGCTCAACGAACTCACTCAGCGTGATAAGCGCAAAATCAGGCGCTGCCAGTACCTGTAGCGAGGCCACGGAGCCCCCCAGGATGCCAACCTCAAAACCCAGGTCAGCGGCAATACGTGCAGACATCGGGTCAAATACAGAAGCGGTTTCAACGCACGTTGGCGTTGCAAGCAGTTCACGAAAATTACGGCGCAGGGCTGTGTGAGACTTTTTCGGCATGATCTTTCCTGGTTGGGGCCATTGACTGCGTGCGATCAACGCCTATTGGTAGACGTGTGAGACTACCATGTAGGAAAAGGTAGGATTATGACGTTTGAGAATGGGCTATGCGTAATGCACATACTGTTCCCCCTCAGGCCTGATACTCAGGCGCTGGCTGCTCAGCCTCCCGATGGTGCGTCTCGCCGATAAACATATACATCGCCGGCACCATAAACAACGTCAGCAAGGTACCAATCGACAACCCCGCAAAGATCACCAACCCCATGTCATGCCGCCCCGCAGCCCCGGCCCCCGAGGCCCACACCAGCGGCACCACGCCCAGTACCATCGCGGCGGTGGTCATCAGGATCGGCCGCAGCCGAACCCCGGCAGCCTCTTCAATCGCCTCACGCTTGCTGTGCCCTGCGCGCTGCAGTTCGTTGGCAAACTGCACGATCAAAATCCCGTGCTTGGTGATCAACCCCAATAGCGTGACCAACCCCACTTGGGTGTACACGTTGATGGAGGCAAAGCCCATAGTGATGAATGCCAGTGCACCAAAGAGCGCCGGGGGCACCGAGAACAGAATCACCACAGGGTCGCGGAAACTCTCGAACTGGAAGGCCAGCGCCAGGTAGACGATCAGGATCGAGAACAGCAACAGCCCGACGAAACCACCCGACTCCTGCATGAATTGGCGCGACTCGCCCGAGAAGTCCGAGGTGTAGCCCGAGGGCGCAACGTTAGTGAGGATGGTGTTGAGCTTCGCCAACAGCTCGCCCTGGGCCACGCCGCTGACACCGGAGATCGTCGCCGAGTTGAGTTGCTGGAAGTGGTTGATCGACTCCGGCTGCGTTGTGGTTTCGATATGCGCCACGGTGCGCGCCTGGATCATGGTGCCGGAGGGCGTACGGATGTAGTAATCGAGTATCTGGTCCGGGTTCAGGCGGTCAACCTGCAATACCTGGGGTATGACCTTGTACGAACGCCCGGCAGTGGAGAAATAGTTCACATAGTTGCCCCCCAATGCCGCAGACAGCGCAGCACCGACGTCGGCCTGGGTCATGCCCAGCGCGGCGATTTTTTCCCGGTCGACCACCAGGCGGGCCTGTGGTTTGTCGAGTTTCAGGTCGTTGTCGGCAAACCAGAACAGCTGTTGCTTCTGCGCCTCGGCCATCACCGCTTGGGCGACTTCGTTGAGGTTTTCCACCGAGTCGGTGGTGGTGATCACAAACTGCACCGGCAACCCCTGTGCCCCCGGCAGCGACGGCAGAGGGAAGGCAGCGACGGTTGCGCCCGGCACCTGGTTCCATTTTTGCTGGAGGTCCAGGATCAGTTGGGCCTGGGAGCGGGTTCGGTCGCCCCACGACTTGAGCAGCACGCCGCCCAGGCCTTGGTTGAGAGCGGGCAGGCCAGTGAGCTGGAACATTTGCGCGTATTCCGGCTCCTTGTTGGCGATCTGGAACGCCTGGTCGGCAATGCGCTCCATCTGTTGCGGCGAAGCGGTGGGCGGGCCTTTGATCTGCATGAACACCAGCCCCTGGTCCTCGGTCGGCGACAGTTCGCTCTTGGCCGTCATGCCGCTGGCGGCGACCAGCAGGAACAGCACAAAACCAAAGGTCACCAGCACCGGCCAGATGTTCAAACCGCCCGACAACACCCGGTGGTAACGCCCGCGCAGCCAGTCAAAGTACTGATCGAGCTTGCGCGCAAAGCGACCTTCTTCCTGACCGCTCTTGAACAACTTGGAGGTCATCATCGGCGAAAGCGTCAGCGCCACCACCGCAGAAACGGTCACTGCACCCGCCAGCGAGAAGCAGAACTCCTTGAACAATGCCCCCGTGAGCCCGCTGCGCAAGCCGATGGGCACGTAGGCGGCAATCAGCACGACGGTCATCGCCAGGATCGGCCCACCCAGTTCCCGCGCCGCCACCAGCGAGGCCTCCAGTACGCCTTTGCCTTCTTCCTTGATATGCCGATCGACGTTTTCCACCACGATAATCGCGTCATCCACCACCAAACCAATCGCCAACACCAGCGCCAGCAGGGTCAGCAGGTTGATGGAGTAGCCCAGCAGGTACATGACAAAGAAGGTCCCCACCAGCGACAACGGGATCGCCACCAACGGCACGATCACCGCCCGGAACGAGCCGAGGAACAGGTAGATCACCACTGACACGATGATCATGGCCTCGACCAGGGTCTTCACCACCTCGTAGATCGAGGTGTTGATGAACTCCGTGGAGTCGTAGACGATTTCGCCGCGTACGCCGCTGGGCAGTTGGGACTGCAGCTCGGGAAACACTTCGCGAACGCTGTCGGCGACGGTCAGGATATTCGCACTGGGTGCCGCCTTGATCCCGATGAACACCGAGCGCTTGCCGGAAAACGCCACGCTGCTGTCGTAGCTTTCGGCGCCCAGAGTGACGGTGGCCACATCCTCTAGGTGCACCAGGGCATCGCCTTTTTGCTTGATCACCAGGCGCTTGAACTCGTCCACCGTATGCAAGTCGGTGCCGGCGGTAAGGTCCACGGTGACCGTTTGCCCTCGGGTAGAGCCAACGGCAGACAAATAGTTGTTGTTGGCCAGCGCGGTGGACACGTCCTGCGCCGATACGTTGTGCGCCGCCAGCTTGTCGGGGTCTAGCCAGGCGCGCAGGGCGAACTGGCGCCCGCCGAGGATTTCTGCGGTTTGTACGCCCTGGATCGAGTCCAGCTTGGGCTTGACCACGCGTACCAGGTAATCGGTGATGTTGTTGGTGGGCAGCGTGTCGCTGTAGAAACCCAGGTACATGGCGTCGGTGGTTTGCCCGACTGCCACCGTCAACACCGGCTCCTGGGCCTGTGCAGGCAATTGGTTCTTAACCGAGTTGACCTGGGTGTTGATCTCGGTGAGGGCTTTGCTGGCTTCGTAATTGAGCCGCAAGGTGGCGGTGATGGTCGAGACCCCGGTGATGCTGGATGAAGACAGGTAGTCGATGCCTTGCGCCTGTGCGATGGCGGATTCAAGCGGTTGGGTGATGAACCCGGCAACGGTGGACGCGTCTGCGCCGTAGTAGGCGGTGGTGATGGTGACCACAGTGTTTTCGGTGCGCGGCCATTGGTTGACCGGCAATTCAAAGATCGAGCGCAGCCCCAGAATCAGGATGAACAGCGAGACGACCACGGCCCAGACCGGTCGCTGAATAAAGGTATCGGTAAATTTCATGGGACACCCTTAGTGTTCTTGGGGAGTCGGAGCGGGGTCGTTCAACGGCGCGGCGCTGTTATCGATCTTCACCGGCGAGCCATTTTTAAGCTTCATCTGGCCACTGGTGATCAACAGATCGCCTTCCTTCACCCCGGAGACAATCGCCACCTGGTCGCCACGGGTCGGCCCGGTCTTGATGAAGGTTTGCTGCGCCGTAAGGACTTCTTCGCCTTTGTCATTCTTGCTTGAGGTTGCGATGAACACCGTGGTGCCATACGGGTTGTAGGTGACCGACGTTTGCGGAACGGTGAGGTAACGCTGTGTGCCTCCCGAGTTGACCACGGCGCGGGCGAACATGCCGGGCACTAGGCTTTGCTTGGGGTTGGCGACGGTGGCTTCTACGGTGACATTGCGGGTGGTGGCGTCGAATTGGGTGTCGATGGTGCTGATACGGCCGCTGAAGGTTTGATTGGAAAGACCATCGGCCGTCACCGACACCGTTTGCCCGATGGCGATGGATTCAAGCTGGGTTTGGGGAACCGTGAAGTCGATGTAGATGGGGTCGAAGGTCTGCAGCGTGGCGATTTTATCCCCAGGGTTGAGGTATTGGCCGGGGTTGACGCCGGTAATCCCGATGCGTCCGGCAAACGGCGCGCGTATCGACTTTTTCTCGACCAGTGCGCGCTGTTGTTCGGCGGCGGCGAGCTTGGCTTTCAAGTCTGCGGTGTCAGTGTCGACCTGGGCCTGGGAAATGGCGTTGACCGCCAACTGCGCCTTGTCGCGCTTGAGCACGATCACCGCCAGGTCAGCGGTGGCTTCAAGTGAGTGAAGCTGGGCGATGTCCGAGTCGGCATTCAATTGCACCAGCAGCGCCTGGGCCGCCACCTCCTGGCCGGGCTTGAAGCCGAGGGTACGCACGATGCCGCCGACTTCGGTGGTCACGTCCACGCCCCTGACTGCCTTCATCGACCCCACGGCGGTGACGCTGGGCTGCCAGTCCTCAAACGGCACCTTCAAGGCTGTCACGACGGCGGCGGGCAACGGTTGTTTGGACTGGGCGATCAGCGCCGAAATCTGCACGAACTTCACCCCGGCAATGATCGCGACAATCACCAGCACCACCACGACCATGATCAGCATCGGCCGCCACAGGCGGCGCTTGCGGGCACTGGGTGCGGGGGGCAGGGGAGAGGCAGTCGTGACGTCGGCCATGGGGGTTCTCACTGTTTCAAAGATTGGGTTCGGTGCGTGCCGCATTGCTGGCCGGCATGATCTCCTGCCACGTGGGCAGGCCGAAGCGATCGGGTTTGCCCTTGGTCGCCGGGTCGACGTCCGTGCGGTTCCACCAGCCGCCACCCAATGCCTGGAACAGCGCAGTGGTGTCGCTGTAACGCGCGGCTTGCGCCTTGACGCGTGAGAGCACGGTGTTTTGATAGCTTTGCTGGGCGTTCAGCAGGTTGATGTACGCCACCGCGCCGAGCTTGAACTGGGCTTGGACCAAGTCGAGGTTGGCTTGCGCAGAGCGTTCAGCCACCACTTGTTGATTGAGGGCATCGGCATCGGCCTCCAGCGCACGGAGCGAGTTGGCCACATCCTGGAACGCGGTGATCACGGTGCCGCGATAACGCGCCGCCGACTCGTCATAGGCCGCCACAGCCGCACGCTTACGGTGTTCGAGCGCCCCCGCATCGAATATCGGTTGGGCTATCGCGCCGGCCAGGCTCCAAACGCCGGTGCCCGCGGAAAACAGTTTGGTCCCGCTCGCCGCCGTAGAGCCCAACGACCCGGTAATGCTGAACTGCGGCAGCTGATTGGCAACGGCCACGCCGATATTGGCGCTGGCCTGGTGCAGTTGAGCCTGTGCAGAACGCACATCAGGCCGTTGGCCGACGATGGCGGAGGGCAGGCTGACCGGTAATTCCTCGGGCAAGTGCAGGGAGGCCAGGTTGAACGCTTCGCCACGGTCCTGGTTTGGAAACCGGCCCAGATACGCCATTAACTGATTACGCGTTTGTGCCAATTGCTTTTGCAGGGGCGGCAATGTCGCACGGGTTTGTGCCAGGGCCGTCTGCTGTGTGAGCACGTCGCTGTCACCGATAGCGCCCAGGCGTCGCTGGGCTTGAAGAACGTCAAGCTGGTCGCTTTGCAAACGGATGATCGTCTCGGTGGCGGCGACCTGATCGCGCGCAGACGCCAGGCTGATGGCGGTATTGACCACATTGGCGGTCAAGGTGAGGTACGTCGCCTCCAGCTGAAAGCGTTCGTACTCGGCTTGCGCGGTGGTGGACTCGATTTGTCGGCGGGTACCGCCAAACACATCCGGGGCGTACGAGACGTTCAGCGATGCAGAACTGACCGTCAGGATCGGCGACTCCGGCAAGCCCGCCGTTACTCCCGAGACTTTCTCGCGGGTTTTTGAGGCGTTGGCGTTGACCGAGGGGAACAGCGACGCCTGGTCGGCGTACACCAACTCGTTGGCCTGACGCAGTGCGGCCTGGGCGGCACTGACATCCGGGTTGGCGCGCAGCGCTTCCTCGACCAACGCGTTGAGCGTGGGGGAGCGGAACAGCGTCCACCATTGGCCGGGGATATCCATGCCTGCGATCAAACGTTGTGCGGCGCCGCCCGCGTCGATGTCTGCCTGAGCAGTGGCGGTGAGTTTTTCACGCGAGTAGTCGGCGTTCGCCGGCACCTCTGGACGCTTGAAATCCGGCCCGACCGTGCAGCCGGCCAAGGCAATGCACAGCAGGCTCAAGGGCGCCAGAAGGTGGGGTCGTCGGGAAATATCGCGCAGGTACGCCACATGTTGCGGTCCTGATGCTCGCTGCCGAAGCTGCTCTTTCATGGTTACTCTGATTAATCAGTTGGTTAACTGTTTTTTGTCGAGCAAAGGGTGCCGGTGAATCAGGTTTATCCGCATGAAATGGGCTAGCGACAGCCGGATTTGAATCAGTGTAGGTGGTGCATGGCGCTACGCAATGTGGTGAAACGACCGATCGCCTAATAAATGCGCTGCGCGCATTATTATTGAATTACGTTATGCGTTATTAGTATTTTACATGGGGTAGCCGTGACTTCATTGTATGCACCCCATGAATACTGCCGAGACCGTGCGCGCGGATCGACTTGAACTGTCTACGAAGGCATCTGGAGACACACGTGCGTTACCTTTCAAAACTGGCGACCGGTATCGCCGCCACCTTGCTGTGCCTGACTGCGCACGCGCAAACGCTGGTGGTGGGCGACCAGAGCTACAACGCCCAGGCCGTGATGGAAGCGGCCGGCGTGCTGGATGACCTGCCTTATACCCTTGAATGGAAGCAATTTACGGCGGGCTCGCCGGTGGCCGAAGCACTCAACGCCAACAGCCTGGATATCGGCTTGCTCGGCGATGCGCCGGTGCTGTTCCTGGGCGCACTGGGTGCGCCGATCAAGGTCGTCGCCGTCACCCGGCAAAATCTCGATGGCGTGGCCATCCTGGTGAAAAAGGATTCGGCGATCCACAGCCTGGCGGACCTAGCGGGCAAACGCGCGGCGATCTGGAAAGGCTCCTGGAGTCAGCAGTTGTTGCTCACCGCCCTGGACAAAGCCGGCGTGCCACGCGGCTCGCTGGAGCTGCGTTACCTCAGCGCGCTGGATGCTTCCCACGCACTGGAAGGCGGCTCGGTTGACGTCATTGCGACTTGGGAACCCTACGTCACGCAGCAGGAGCGCCAAGGTGCGCGGGTGCTTGCAACGGCTGAGGGGTTGATCCCGGCCCAGAGCTACATTGCGGCAAATGCCAAGGCCGTTAACGCCAAGCGCGCGCAAATCAGTGATTTTCTCCAACGCCTGAAAAAAGCCCGTGAATGGACCCGTCTCAGCCCGGCCAATACCGACGCATATGCCGATGCCTGGGCCAAACGCACGCGTGCGGATGCTGACATTGCGCGCGCCTGGTTTGCCCGCGCACGTACGACGGTCGAACCCGTGACGGCTGAGTCACCGGTAGACGCGCAAAAGACCGTGGACTTTTTCGCCGCCGAAGGCCTGGTGAAGTCGTACTCGGCTGCCAGCCTGTTCGATGACTCATTCGCGGCATCGCTGCAACCCACCGTGGCCCAAAAACAGCCCTGAACACTTCAAGGAATCCCTCAGACATGCGCAAAAGACAGCTGAAACTCGGGGCCTTGACCATGGGGTGTGGCGGCCCCGGCCGCCATAACCTGTGGCTTGACCCGCAATTGCCGGTCGACGCCAGCGTGAACGTCGATTGGTACATCGACATTGCCCGCCAGGCCGAGGCGGCGCTGTTCGACTTGATGTTCATCGTCGACAGCCAATTCATCACGCCAGGGTCGCCATCCCACTACCTCAATCGCCTGGAACCGCTGACGCTCTTATCCGCGCTGGCCGTAAGCACACGGCATTTAGGCTTGGTCGGCACGCTGACGACGTCTTACAACTCACCGTATAACGTGGCGCGGCGGTTGGCCTCCCTCGACCTGATCAGCAAAGGCCGTGCGGGCTGGAATGTCGTCACCAGCGGCGATGCTGGCACGGCGGGCAATTACAGCCGCGACGAACACTACGATTACGACACGCGTTACGGGCGTGCAGCGGAGCATGTCCAGGTGGTTCAGGGGTTGTGGAACTCCTACGAAGACGATGCCTTCGTACGCGACAGAAGCACCGGCCAATTTTTTGACCCCAGCAAACTGCACAGCCTGAATCACAAGGGCGAGCATTTTTCGGTGGTGGGCCCGTTGAACATCCAACGCTCACCCCAAGGCCAGCCGGTGATCTTCCAGGCCGGCGACTCGGAACAAGGACGCGACCTCGGCGCCGCCACGGCCGATGTGATCTTCACCCACGCCGCCAGCATCGAGCAGGGGCAGGCGTTTTACCGGGATATAAAGGGCAGGGCAGAGCAGCATGGACGCGACCCAGAACAGTTACTGGTGATGCCCGGTGCCGAGATCTACGTGGGCGACACCGACGCACATGCACGGGAAATTGAGCAGCACTATCACCAGGCCGATCACAGCTTTGAACTGGCATTGAAGGAGTTCGGACGCAATTTCGGCTGGCATGATTTCAGCCAGTACGACCTGGATGCGCCGTTTCCACAGGAAAGTCTGGAGGCCGCCCGCAGCAGCTTTTTTACCGCGGCCAAACGCATCGCCGATCAGGCGCGGGAGAAGGGCTTCACATTGCGTCAGGCCGTTGAATTCGGTCGCCAACTGCGCCCAGGCGCGTTCGTTGGGACGGCGGATACGGTCGCTCAGAAAATCGCGGAGTGGTTTGAAGCCCGGGCCGTGGATGGGTTCAACATCTATATAGGCCACCCGGAGCAGTTCACGCGGTTTACGAACGAGGTCATACCGTTGCTGCAAGCGCGTGGTGTGTATCGCACGGCGTATGAAGGGACGACGTTGCGCGAGAGTTTGGGGTTGGAGATTCCGAGGTTTGGGCAAATCGGGTAGGCGCCGAAAAAGTCAGGCAGCTGTCGGGCAACCGACAGCCAAACAACACCATAAGCGTAAAGCCTTATTCCTATCGGCCCCGCCTGCTATTCGTAAAGGTTCCTGAACTTAGTCGAGGTCCTTACCGTTTCGTTAAGCTGAGCCAGATAGGGAAGGGGCGAGAACTCGAAAATCGCGGTACGGGAGATCGCGTGCAATAGCATCGATACAAATGTCACGATATGCGAAACATCATCGGGTTCTGCCTTCAAAATAGAGATGATGGATTTGTAGTTCCGATGCTTGGGGAAAGGTGTGAGTCCCGAACCGCCAGCCAATCGATTGGAATGTAAAATCAAACCGTCCTGAATGCTGAGAATGAGGTTGAAGCCGATATGTTCATTAGCGGTATCTCGCGTGTATAGCATCTGGCCAAGCCTGATGTTGTCCATGTTGTGAAAACCGGTAATTTGGTCGCACACCAGAAAGGACACTACGTTCAACTCTTCAAAATATTTTGGATTAAACACCAGGCTTTTATGGTTCTGGCTTTCAGTAGGCGTGCTTGGCGTCACGCCATTTTTGAAATCACTGAGTGCTTGTTCCAAGTGCGTAAAATCCCGCCACTTATTGAATTCGGCAGGCTCGACCGTCGTCAGGTGATGAACGATAGACTCAGACAGCCCAGCCGGCCTGATGGGGAATGGGTTGTGGGGTGCGCATTCTCTGATTCTCTTGTTCTCACGCATCACGTCAATGGCTGTTCTCAAGCCCTTGTAGTCCAGCGTCGACTTTACTTCCCCAAGAGCCACTACCGCTTCATAAGGAAAGAACCTGGTGCCTGCGGATTCGAGTGTTGGCGTGATTTGCGCGTCGTACACCATCAGGTCGATCTGTTTTGTTCGACTTGACGCTGTGTTAACCGCAAAGCCGTCGCCGATGGAAAAATGCTTGGGCAAAAACTTCTTGATGAGTGCCCCAACGATCCGTTCCCGATAGCCACCAAATTCACCAGCGTGTGTCAGGTTGTTCCGTGCATCTTCATCCTTGAACAACGCCCTTGCCTGCGCGAACTCCGTCATGAATTCGTATGCTGCTTTAGTGATCAGAACTTCCAAAGGATTGTTTGTAGACGTCAACGGTGAACCCCAAATATTCAAGCATCCATTTGCGTGCATTTTGGCTGCGTTGCAGGCCAGCGACAAGCTCAAGCCTGCACGGGAGCTCCCACGGCGAAATGTCGCCTCAAGCGGTCGAAGGGCGTCCCCACGACCCAATGGCTCCATGAAATTAGCTGTAGATGGACCTTTTTACCAGTCCATTTTGATCATATAGTCCCACTGTGCCCTGAGCAACTAGCGATGCTTGTTAGTGCAGTTCATAACGCTGAAAGTTTCTAGTTTACGGAAAATGGTATATGAATCTTAAAAGATGCTCTATTGGCTTTGGCGCGTCCGTGACAATAGTGATATCCGTTCTTAGCCTATCCGGTTGTCAACCACCTACAAGGGAGGACTTTATAAAGTATCCCACGCTACAGCAGAAATGGTTGACGATATGCGACCCACGCAGCAATCTCGCGGACGTTAATTCCGAGGGTTGCAAGCATTTGCATGAATGGCAGGCCGCCAATGAATTCTCTGTTCTAGATAATTTGATGAATCAAAACTTGGGTAAGTAACTCACAGCAAAACGTTATGTTTTGTGGGGTGTTTTTTCCTGGTTCAGGATTAAGCTGTGAATCCATACATCAACCCGCCTGTTCAATGAGCCAGTCGATCAGCGCCTGCAGCCTTTTAGGCATCGTCTCGTGCGCAGGATGAACCAGATAGTAGCCATAGTTGAACGCCTCGCTGAATCCACCGAAGGGCAGCACCAGTTCACCGTCCTCAATTCGCTTGCGAACCAATTGCTCCCGGCCAATCGCCACGCCGGCGTGATTGATGGCCGCCAGGGTACTCAGGTCCGAGCGGTCAAACGTCATGAAGCGGCTGGGAAGCTCAGCAGGCCCGCTAACCGCGTCAAGCCATAGACGCCATTCCGCGTCGAAGGAAATGTTGTCCCACGCTGCGACATCGTGCAGCACAGTGCAGTGTGACAGGCGTTCCGGATGCCCCATCAAGCCATGCGCCTGGGCGTATTGCGGGCTGCACACGGGCGCAATACGCTCCGGCATCAGCCGAATGCTTTCGAGGCCTGGGTGTTCACCGTTCGAATAACACAGCACCAGGTCAATACGCCGGGTTCGATAGTCGATAGGTTCATTGCCAACCCGGACATCCAGCTGGATACCGGGATAGCGCGCCGTGAAATCCGACAGTCTGGGAACCAACCAACACTGCGCGACCGAAGGCCTGGCATAGAAGCACAGTTGCCCCTCAATTTGAGCATGGGAGCGTTCCTGCACAGCCTCGCAGAGCTTATCCATCGTCTGTTGCATGACCTTGAAAATCCGCTCGCCATCATCGGTCAGCTCGACCTTTCTGGGCAGTCGGTGAAAAAGCTTGAGCGACAGGTCTTCCTCAAGACGCGCGATCCGATGGCTGACTGCGCTGGCGGTCAGGTACAGCTCTTGCGCCGCACGGGCGAAACTGAGATGACGGGCGGCAACGAGAAAAGTGTGCAGGTTGGACAGATGGGTTCCGTTGAGCTTCGAAGCGTTCGTCAGACCAAGTTCCGGCATTGCATTTCCTCCTTCCAGTCAGCCGCCGTCGATGTGCGGTGCGCCGTCGTTACAGTGCAGAATGTTGCAGGGCACGGCCCTTATCAAGGTAAGCCGCGAACTCTGCGGCGGGTACCATGCTTCCGCCGGTCCCCCAAATCAAGTGCGTCGCGTTGCCCAACGCTTGTTTGCAGACGCCGATGCGCTCCAGATACGCTTCATCCCTCAATACCCGCACAATACCGGGCGCGCCGGCCAAGGCCGAGGGTTCCAGCTTGACCTGTTCAAGTTCATGAGCCAGGTACATCAGGCGATAAAGCTCTTCATCCGTGACGGTGTAGTAGCCATCGATCAGACGTTGCATCGCTTTTCCCACGAAGCCGGAGGGACGGCCAACCGCCAATCCGTCTGCGGCGGTGATGTTGTCGATGCCAAACTCCTGGACACTCACCTCATCGTGCAGGCCGGTGTAGACCCCAAGCAACATGCAGGGAGAATGGGTCGGCTCTGCGAACACACAGTGCACCGCGTCGCCAAAAGCGAATTTCAAGCCAAAAGCAACGCCTCCAGGGCCGCCGCCCACTCCGCAGGGCAAATACACGAAGAGCGGATGATCGGCATCCACTCGCACACCTGCGTCTTCGAACTGCTGCGCCAACCGCTCGGCGGCAACCGCATAGCCCAGGAATAGATGGGGCGAATTTTCGTCGTCAATGAAGTAACAGGCAGGGTCTTTTTCGGCTTGCAGGCGTCCGTTTTCCACCGCGACACTGTAGTCGGACGCGTACTCGATCACCGTCACGCCACTGGCTCGCAGCTTATCCTTCTTCCATTGGCGGGCATCCGACGACATATGGACGGTAGCCTGAAAGCCGAGTTTGGCACTCATGATGCCGATGGACAGCCCAAGATTCCCCGTGGAACCGACCGCAATCTTGTAGCGGCTAAAAAACGCCAGCGAAGCGTCGCTGGCCAATGCCGCGTAGTTGTCCTCCAGTGTGATCAATCCCGCTTGCAGGGCGAGGTCTTCAGCATGCTTGAGCACCTCATGGATGCCTCCTCTGGCCTTGATCGAACCGGAGATCGGCAGGTCGCTGTCTTTTTTAAGCCACAGCGAGCCTACATCAAGCAGGTCGGCTTCACCCAGGAGCGTTTGCTGGAATTTCTTGAGGGTTTGAATACCCGACTCGATGATTCCGCCCGTTACTGCTGTTTCCGGGAACACCTTGGCGATGTAGGGGGCGAAGCGACGCAGGCGGTCGCTGGCAGCCTTGACGTCGTCCTGGCTCAACCCCACATCGCCCAATGCGCAGGACGCCGGTGCGATTGCTGGATTGAACCAGGTGGTTTCCTGAAGTGAAACCAGTGCTTCGATAACGGGGTGGCTTGCATACCAGGCGTCGAGTGTCTTGCCGTGAATCATGGGGATTCCCTTGCGAAAAGTGGTGGGTGGAGAGGGGGGCATCACACAAATCTGGAAAGTATCAGCGTAAATACCAGCGCCACGGAGGAGGCGAGGATGGTGGCGCCGGTGAATTTCTTGATGGCCTCGGACAAGGAAATACCCAGGTACTCCTTCACCACCCAGAACGCAGAGTCCGTGACATGCGTCCAGCCAATCGCACCTGCGCCGATGGCAATCACAAGGATCTCTGGGCTGTATTCAGGGTGCTGGCCCAGGATTGGCAGCATCATGCCGGCCGTACTGATCATGGCGACCGTGGCGGAGCCGATCGCGAAGTGCATCAATCCAGCGATCAGCCACGCCAGAATGATCGGATTGATGTGCGACTGTCCCAGCACGTCCGCCAGTACCTTGCCAATGCCACTGCCGACCAGCATGTCGTTGAACGCGCCGCCAGCGCCAATTACCAAGAGAATGCCTGCCAATGGCGGGAAGCAACGGTTGGTCAGATCGAGGAGGGCGCTCATGCCCAGTCCGCGTCGCAGGCCAAGGGACCAGTACGCAAAACAAATCGACAGCGCGAGCGCAATCAGCGGGTTACCGATGAACGAGACCCACTCCAGCGCCATCGAGTTTTTCGTTAATAAAGGCGCGGCCAGTGTCTTGCCAACCATCAGGGCCAACGGCAACAGCACCGTTACCATGGCAATACCGAAACTGGGTGCCTGACTGTCGTCAATGACCACATCGCTACGGGCGGCCAGGAACAGCGCCTGACCCTCGGGGGCCTGCCGAGCGCAGGTCAGTTTTACCCAGATTGGCCCGGCAATCACAGCCGTCGGCAGGCCGACGATAAGCCCGTAGAGAATCACTTTGCCAATGTCGGCATTCAGCATCCCGGTGATGGCCGTGGCAGCCGGATGCGGAGGGAGAACGCAATGAACCACCATCAGCGAAGTGGCCAACGGCACACCGAGGTACAACACGTTGATCCGGGTTTGGCGGGCGACAACGTAAATCAGCGGAATCAGGAGGACAAATCCAACCTCGAAGAACACCGGAATACCGGCGATGAACCCGACCAGCATCATGGCCCAAGACGCATTTTTTTCACCCAACACGTTCAAGAGCGTCGTCGCAATGCGCTTGGCGCCGCCAGATTCCTCAAGGAGCTTGCCGAGAATACTGCCTAGACCAATGATGCCGGCAAGGAAGCCGAGCGTGCTGCCCATGCCTTTTTCAAATGCCGAAATGATTGCCGTGGGCGCCATGCCTGTCCCAACGCCCACAAGCAGGCTTGCTGCGATGAGTGACAGGAACGGATGGACACGGAATTTACCGATCAGCACGACGATCAACAGGATCGAAGCGCCCAAGGTCAACAAGGAATACGTAGGGGTCATGTTTGAATCTGCTCCATCGCAGTCGTTTTTGTTAGTTATTTGCGATGGATTAGATTTCAGCGCCGTAGCGGGGACAAACGATGATTCCTCAGGGGGTAGATGATGCTTCGTCACTAATGAGGAGCAGGTTGGTGTTTGGAGGGGGTAAGGCATTTACATGATTTAACATAATATACATTATGCGTAATATCATATTACACATTCACGGCCAGTCCCCAGCAGATTTCAAGCTCACTCTCTCACTCAAACCTCAGCCAATGGCGATCCTGGCGATCTTCATCTTTACTCGCTCCAAGGACGTCACCACCCTTGGAGGTTTTGCATGAAGCAACTCTGCGCTGTGCTTTTATCATTGCTGCTGCTGCCAGGCTGTGATGTCAGCTTCAACAAAACACCACCCAAGGTGCTGGCTTTCGAGCCCGCTACTGAACAGGAACAGCGTCAGGTGTTCAATGTCACGGTCGAGTTTTTGCGCTTGCTGGATTCAGGCCACGCCGATCAGACCTGGGCGGTCTCCAGTCCGTCGCTCAAGGAATCGACTTCCGAGGTGGTCTGGACTCATGGCATCAATGCCATGCGCTTTGGGCTGGGCGCTTTTGTGGAGCGTAATTCCGCGCATATCGGGTTTACTACTCAGATGCCTGATGCACCGGCCGGACGTTATGCAATCGTGGAGTGCATTTCGACCTTTTCTACTGGGCCTGCAACCGAAAAGGTCGTGTTGCGTGAAGACGATAACCAATGGCGCGTGGCGGGTTATTCCGTGAATAAACGCATCCTGAGTGTCGGCGGCAGTGACTCGAAAGCACCCTGATCTGCTCGCCTTATATTCAATAAAATTATAACTAAACTAAATAGTCATTTAGTTTAGTTATATATTGAGTTCCTACCCTCATACATCAAAAAATCCAAATGCCAGTCTTCAAACATATGGATTTATCCAAATGTTTGCGTCTCTTAAGCTCTCCCCACTCCTCCCCGTGATGGAGCATGTGTTGTCGGTACGCCCTGGCCACAAGGGCGATCCTAAAAATAATGTGTCTGCCGACCCAAGGAATACCTATGTCCTCTCATTTGTCTGACCGGCAAAACGCCGATGAGCGCCTGTTGCACAGCCAAGGCTACGACCAACAACTGCACCGGGGGCTTTCGCTCTGGTCTTCGTTTTCGGTGGGCTTCGCCACCGTGTCCCCTGTTGTAGGCATCTATTCAGTCATGTCACTGGGCGCGATGAACGCGGGCCCTTCCTGGGTCTGGATAGTGCCGCTCTGCCTTGCCTTGCAACTGCTGGTGGCACTGGTTTACGCCGAACTCGCCTCGCAATATCCGCTGGCCGGAGGCTGCTATCAGTGGGTCAAGCGTCTGGCGGGAGAACGCCTGGCCTGGTTTACCGGGTTCATGTACCTGGCTTCGGCGTTGGCTTCGTTGACCACCGTGGCTTACTTGGGTGGGTTCTGGTTGTGGCTGTTTTTTACCGGTGAACCGCCCTCGGCAAATGCACAAGTGTTCAGCGGTGCTGTGCTGCTAGTACTGGGCCTGGGGGTGAATCTGTTCGGGATCAACCCGCTCAAGTACTTCGTCAACGCGGGCATCGTCGCGGAAGCCATTGCCTCGATTGGTATCGGCGTGTTGTTGCTGCTGTTTTTCCGCAACCACTCGTTCGCCTTGCTATTGGAGGGCCTGACGTCAAGCCAAGGTTCCGACGGCGCTTACTTGCCGGGCTTTCTGACCGCCATGGCTGTCGGTGGTTGGGCGTTCCTTGGTTTCGATGCCTGCTCGCAAGTGTCCGAAGAAACGGCAGACGCCCGCACCTCAACGCCCCGTGCAATCTTGCGCTCCATGATTCTGGTGGGCTTGACGGTCATGCTCACCGCGTTTGCCGTCACTCTGTCCTACACCGACACGGCCGGCATGGTCTCAGGCCAGGTGATCGACCCAGTCACACCTGCCGTGGTGGATGCGTTTGGCGCCTGGGCCGAACGGCCGTTTGTGGCGGTGGTGCTGGTGGCATTCATTGCGTGCGTGGTGTCGGTGCAAACCTATATCGGTCGCGCCGTATTCGGGATGGCGCGGGATGAGATCCTGCCGGCGTCGGCACTGTTAAGACGAGTCGACAAACGCAAAGTGCCGTTCGCCGCCATGGTGTTCAGCACCCTGTTCGCCAGTTTCGGCCTCGCCTTGGGCCTGAATGCCACAGCCGTCGGCACCTTGATTGCCTTTGGCAGTGGCGGCTTCTTCTTTGTGTTCCTGATCGTGGTGAGTTGCGCCCTGCTCGCCCGTCTTAATGGCCGCTGGAAACCCGAACCCGGCACTTTCAGCCTGGGGCGCTGGGGCCTGGCGGTCAACATCGCCGCCTTTATATGGCTGGTGTTCGAAAGCATCAACGTGGCCTGGCCCCGCGAAGCACTCGCTCCGCCTGGAGCGCCATGGTTCCAGGTGTGGGCGGTCATCCTGGTGTTCTCGATCCTTGCCGTGCTTGGGTTGATCTACCTGTTCTGGGCCAAGCCGACACTACGCACCGTCACCCCGCAGCTGCGCACCTATTAACCTGGACACGGAGTTTCAGATGTCTGCGATTCACTATTGGAATTACCCCACGGAAATCTTCTGCGGCCCTGGTGCGCTGGAGAACCTGGCCGAGCGCTGCGCCTTGCTGGAAATGCGCAAGCCCTTGCTGGTGACAGACCCCGGCATGCTCGCCCTGGAACCGTTGGCACTGCTGAAAGCGCATTTAACCCAGGCGGATATTCCGTTTGCGGTGTTCAGTGATATCCACGGCAACCCCACGCTGGACGATGTCGCATTGGGCGTGTCGGCGTTCCAGGCTGGGGACCATGACTCATTGATTGCGTTGGGCGGCGGCAGCGCCATGGATGCGGCCAAAGGCATCAGCCTAGCGGCGGTCGATCGGCATGGGCTGGCGCGTTTCGAATGGTCCCAGGTGATCAGCCGTTACCCAAGCCTGGCAGATTTCCCTCGTTTGGACCTGCCCAAACTGATTGCCTTGCCCACCACGGCAGGCACCGGCTCCGAGCTGGGCCGCGAAGCAGTCCTGACCCTCAGCGACCAGCAGATCAAGCAGGTGATCAGTCATCCCGAGTTACTGCCGGCCACGGTCATTCTCGACCCGATCCTGACCCGGGGCCTGCCGCCGGCGCTTACCGCTGCGACGGGCATGGACGCCCTCACCCACCACATCGAAGCGTTCTGCTCGCCGCTGTATCACCCGATGTCCTCCGGGGTCGCAGTGGAAGGCGTGCGCCTGATCCAACAACATTTGCCCGCGGCCTACGCCGATGGCCAGGACCTGTTGGCCCGCGAAGGCATGCTCGTGGCGTCGGCCATGGCCGCTGTGGCCTTCCAGAAAGGCTTGGGCGGTGTGCATGCCCTCGCCCATCCGCTGGGCGCGCGTTTTCACAAGCACCATGGGCTGTTGAACGCCATCTTGTTGCCCTACGTGATGGTCGCCAATCGTGAGGTGATCAGCCGTGATATTGCGCGACTGGCGCGCTACCTGGAACTGCCACAGGCGGACTTCGACGGTTTTGTGCAGTGGGTCCTGCAGCTGCGCCGACAATTGGCGATTCCCCATACGTTGCGTGAAATCGGCTTGGATGCCGACGTGGCTGATTGGGTCGGCGAGCAGGCCGTGGCCGATATCTCGTCCTCAGACACCAATGCCCAACCCTTGGATGCCCACGCCTACAGCCAGATCTACCGCAACGCTGTGCACGGCGACCTACCCGCGGTGTTCCGCCAGTAGGTCATCGATGAACGCCCGCACCGCTTCGCTTTGGGGATGCCCGATATGGGTAATCATGCTGTGCTGCACCGCGTAATGCAGCGTTTCGGGGTGCAGCGCGCGCATGTGGCCGCTGGCGATCCACGGCGCGGCGTAATGGGCCGGTAGATAACCCAAGTGGGTGCCCGCCAATACGCCGTGGGCCACCGCTTCCATGTGATAGGCGGTGGCCGATGCGCGCTTGGGTGTCACCGGCAGCGTCTGGTCGGCAGGCAGGAAGCCATGTTTGATCCAGTCGCACGCTTGCAGTTGCTCAAGGCTGGGTAACGGTACCGCGTACAGCGGGTGCTTTTGGCCGCAGAAAATACCAATCGCTTCGCTGTACAACGGCTGGTAGGTCAGCGTCGGCAAGGGCCGGCTGAAATAGGAGATGGCCATGTCCAACTGCCCGTCAATCACCGCCAGCTCCAGCTCTGTCGGTGAGTTGACGAAAATATGCAGGTGCATATCGTGTTCACGCTGATAAAAACGCGCGATGGCTGCGTCGATGCGTGCCGTTGGCAAGGTAGCAATATTGTCCGCCAGTCCCAGGTACAAATCCCCGACCAAACGCCCCGACAAATCCTGCGCCTCATCACGAAACGCATCCACGGCACCAAACAACGCCGTTGACGCGGTAAGAATGCGCTGGCCCTTTTCAGTCAGGCGAAAGCCGCCTTTACCACGCTCGCAAATCCGGTAGCCCAGGCGTTTTTCCAGGCCGGAAATATGCGTGCTGATATTCGATTGGCTCATGTTCAATTCGGCCTGCGCCGCCGTGAACCCGCCGCACTTGACCACCACGGAAAAAATCCGCAACAGGCGCAAATCCATGTCGGTGACGTTTCTGAGCACTGCAATTCCTTGGCGGGTGGTAAATGACGGGGCCCATTCAACGCCAGGGACTGGTCAGCGTCAATCAGGCTTGTATGCCACCGCCGCGAAACATAAGCTGGCGCTCTTTTGCACGACTGCCCCCGGAACGTCCATGTCTCGAAGCATCGCCCACCTTGCCCTGTTGCTGGGGTTGATCACCGCCGTCGGCCCGTTCGCCATCGACAGTTACTTGCCAGCATTGCCGACCCTCGGTGCCAGCCTGCATGCCTCGCCGGCTGCGGTGCAGATGAGCCTCACGGTGTTCTTCATGATCATTGGTGTGTGCCAACTGTTCTACGGCCCAATCAGCGATGTGTTCGGGCGCAAGCCACCTATCTATGCAGGATTGGCGATTTTTGCGGTGGCCAGTGTCGGCTGCGCGTTGGCACCGACCATTGAAGTGCTGATCGGTTTTCGGGCTCTGCAAGCGTTCGGCGCGTGCGCCGGGATGGTGATTCCTCGGGCGATCGTGCGCGACCTCTACACCGGTCATGAAGCCGCCAAGTTGATGGCCTTGTTGATGCTGGTGATGAGCGTCTCGCCGATCCTTGCGCCCTTGGCCGGCAGCCTGGTGATTTCGCTGTGGAGCTGGCGCGAGGTGTTCGCCGCACTCGCCGTGGTGGCTGTGGCGTGCCTGGTCATGACCGTCGTGCAATTGCCGGAGACCCACCCAGCCGAACGCCGCCTGGGCAAGACGCTGGGCAGTGCATTCGGCAGCTACGGCGCGTTGTTGCGTGACCCGGTGTTCACCGGTTTATCGGTGGTCAGCGGGTTTGGCCTGGCGACGTTCTTTGTGTTCATCGGCAGCGCACCGTTCGTGTACATCGAACATTACGGCCTGACGCCCACGCAGTTCAGCCTGGGGTTCGCGGTCAACGCTGCGTCGTTTTTTGCCATGAGCCAACTCACCGCAAGCCTGAGCGCGCGTTTCGGCCTGGCACCGGTGATTCGCTGGTCGGTGATGGCCGTGGCGGCGGTAATGGTGTTGCTGGCCGTCACTACGCTGTGGGTCGACAGCCTCGCGCTGATGATGACGTTGTTGTTTATCGGTTTTGGCTTTCTTGGCCTGCTACTGCCGGCAGCCGGTGTGCTGTCGCTGGAAGATCATGGCGCCGTCGCAGGCTCTGCTTCGGCACTGCTGGGGGCGATCCAGATGATTACGGCCGCGGTGTCCATGACGTTGGTCGGTGTGTACGCCGATCACACGCCCGCGCCAATGCTGATCGGCATCGCGCTGTGTGCAGTCGCCGCGCTGCTGACGGTGATCTGGACGCTGAGTCGCCTGCCGGCGCACCTCGCGAGCCCCCCGCCCTCCTCCTAGCGCTCGCTTGTATTGTTTTCGCTGATGACCGCTATTGGCCGGAATCCGTTCTGGCCGGCGCCTGGGCTTAATAGAATGACGACCACAGTCAAGCCGCCACCGTTCCGGTGCTGGAGATCGTCATGCGTTATTTGTTTATCGCGGTGTTAAGCCTGCTCAGCACCTTCGCCGCCGCCCAGGGTGATCCCGCCGCAGGGGCGACGACGCCGGTCAACCAGGCCGATGACTATTCAGAAGACCTGGATATCGCCAAGGCCGTGCGCAATACCAATGCCGCATCGACCACCTGTGGCCCGGTCAAGGGCCATGTGGTGTATGTGGACAGTCAGGGCGTGCGGCACGAACTCGACTATGTACGGCTGGGCGATGCCTGCCAGCACGGCTGATTTTGCCTACAGGTCAAACCGATCCACCGCACGGCGCCGCTCATTGTCATCGCGTACGTCATAACTGGCAGTGGTCTGGATATTGGTGTGGTGCGCCAGCTTCTGGGCAATCGACAGGTCATGCTCTTCGATCACCCGCGTAATGAATGAGCGCCTGAAGTCGTGAGGCATGATCTTCACGCCGACCTGCTCGCCGCGCTGGCGAGCGATGTAGTAAATCGCATGTTTGGTGATGCGTTCCCGGGTGATATGGCTGCCCCGGCGGATGCGATTGAACAGGAACGTATCGTCCTGTTCGCCTTCCTTGAGTTGCCCACGACGAAAGTCCAACCAAGCCTGCAACTTGGCGAACGCCCAATCCGGTGCGTACTTGAGCAGCTCCTTGTTACCCTTGCCGGTCACCCGCAGGCTGCGCTCATCAAAATCGACCTGAGCCAGGTCAAGGTTGACCGACTCCGACTTGCGCATGCCCGAGCCGTAGAGAATCCCGATAACCGCCGCGTCCCTTAGCCCTTGGGGCCTGGGGTCGGCAGCGCAGACCTCCATCATCTCCCGAATCAGCGTGCGGCGCAGGTTGCGGCCTTGGCCCAGACGGGTTCCAGGCGCGGCCTTGACCGTACGCATGCGCAGCAAATGTTCCTGGTCGATCAGGTTCATCCGCCAAGCCTCATTCATCACCCCACGCACGGCGTTCACGTACAACGACGAGGTGTTCGGCGCGTAGCCGTCCTCGCGCAATGCCGCCACCAGGGCGATCACGTGTTCGGGCTGCAACAGGTGCCAGTCGATGTCTTCGAGGTTGATGTCTTCATAGCCCAGGCGGTCGGCTGCATCTTGCAGCACGTAGCGCATGGTCAGTTGGCTGGAGGGCGCCAGGCGGGTGAGGTAAAGGGTCAGCGGGTTGCGAATGGACTCAGTCAATATAGATCAGCCTTTGGATTAAATACCTCATACAAGCCTTTGTTTAATCGAGGTATTTAGTGAGTTGGCGAAGACCGAGTCTAACCCACGAGCGGCCTTCGCGCAAAGTCACGGGGCGACGTCGTCATCCTCGGTAGGTGCTTGCGGCTGAGTCTGGGTCTGGCTCCATTCGGTGTCCTGCTTCTGCATCAAGGCGAACCAATGCTGGCGCATGAACGTCAGGTAAGCGTCCGGCGCCTTGGCAAAGTCCTTCTCTTCGCCATAACAACCCGGCAACGGCAACTCGGTGCCCTGCTCCTTGTATTGGCTGACCAACGCTTGCTGGGCGGCAACGCTGCAATCCTTGGGCAGCGGCATGCCGCGCAAGGCGCCGGCCTCCTCGTCCCACCAGCTCGCGCCATAACGGTCGACACCGCGCAGGCGGAATTTCTGCGACTTGCCCACGTGCATGATCAATTTGAATTCGTTAGGGCTGACATCGCTGGTGCAGGTGCGCGAATAGCCCACGGTGGCCTGGGTGATGCCATCGCCGGTCAGGTCGGTGACTTTGGTCGCCGCCATGTCAAAGCGCAGCGCGGCGTCGAATTCGCAATGCTGCACATCGTCATAGAGCATCCACACGCGCTTGGGGCGGTTGCCGTCGATCAGGTATTGGGCGGCATAGACGAACGCCGACTGGGTGCCGTCGTCGTCGCGCTCACTAACTTGCTCGGCGAGTACCAACAGGTTCTTGCCTTGGCGATCATCCCAGGTATAGGCGGCGATTTGCTTGCCACGCACTTCCACGCCGTCGGGCACCTGGTCGATGCTAGTGAGCGCCACGCCTTCATCGGCCCGCACCGTGGTGACACACGCCACGGTCATCAACAACCCCATCAACACCGGCCGCAACTGGCCGCGTAAAAGCTGCACGCTATTCATCCGAGTACCCTGGCAAGAGATGGCTTACTTTACCGGCACTTGAGGCGCATTGCAGAGAAGATTCTTCACGAAAAGCGGGTATGCATGACAGGGCGCCTGGATTGGGCGCGAACCCTGCGTAACGCGTTGAATCTTTAGCTGAACCCTAGCTGTCTACCTGTCAAATAAACGAGTTTTTCATCTGCCTTTCATATTCGTTCAACATTTTTCCGCTTAATCTTGGCCTCAGGACTTGAGAACGAACCGCGTTTTCCCCGACTAACCTGTTGATTACGCTTTACCTTTGCGTTTTTTGAGCTTTAATCCAGTCACCGCCATGGAAGATCCTATTGCCCGTCTCAGGAAAGTCGAATGAATAATCGCCACCCCACGCTACGTTTAATCAGTTAAGGCGCTAGCCCCCCCTGATTACTGCTGTCTTCACGCTCCAAGTTGCTCTAACCCCCGAGGTCATGAATTCTTGAAACCCTACCCTATTCATTGCGTGTCGATCGTCATCCCGGTCTACAACGAAGAAGAGAGCCTGCCTGAATTGCTGCGTCGCACCACTGCAGCCTGCAAGCAACTGGCCTACGAATACGAAATCATCCTGGTGGATGACGGTAGCCGCGACAAATCGGCCCAAATGCTCGAAGACGCCGCCGCAGAAGACGGCAGCAACGTGGTCGCGGTGATCCTCAACCGCAACTACGGGCAGCACGCGGCGATCATGGCCGGCTTCGAACAATGCAGGGGCGAGGTGGTGATTACCCTTGATGCCGACCTGCAGAACCCACCCGAAGAAATCCCGCGCCTGGTCGAGCAGGCTGCCCTGGGTTACGACGTGGTTGCCACCGTGCGCAACAACCGCCAGGACTCAGCCTTCCGCCGCTGGCCGTCACGCCTGATCAACCTGGCCGTGCAACGCTCCACCGGTGTGGCCATGACCGACTACGGCTGCATGCTGCGCGCTTACCGCCGCACCATCGTCGATGCCATGCTCGCCTGCCGCGAACGCAGCACCTTCATCCCGATCCTGGCCAACGGCTTTGCCCGTCACACCACGGAGATCCTGGTGCATCACGCCGAGCGTGAACACGGCGAATCCAAATACAGTGCCATGCGCCTGATCAGCCTGATGTTCGACCTGCTGACGTGCATGACCACCACCCCGCTGCGCTTGTTGTCCATCGTCGGTTTCAGCCTGGCAGGCCTGGGCGTGCTGTTCGCCTTCGCCTTGATCGTGCTGCGCCTGGCCTTTGGTGCCCAATGGGCTGGCGACGGCATGTTCGTACTGTTCGCGGTGCTGTTCGTGTTCACCGGTGGCCAGTTCATCGGCATGGGCTTGCTGGGTGAATACCTGGGCCGCATGTACAGCGACGTGCGTGCTCGCCCTCGGTTCTTTATCGAAAAAGTGCTGCGCAACCAACCCGCAGCGCCGGCCCCAGTCGTCGTGGTTGACGGCCTGGCGTCCTCCCACACCTCCACTTCTACTTCTCCTTCCGATCAGGTTTCGTCATGAATTCAAAAGCCGTTGTCTTCGCATACCACGATATTGGCTGTGCAGGTATTGAAGCCCTGCTGACTGCCGGCTACGACATTGCTGCCGTGTTTACCCATGCCGATGACCCCAAGGAAAACAATTTCTACGGTTCCGTCGCCCAGCTTTGCGCCCGCAACGGCATTCCGGTGCACGCGCCGGAAGACGCCAACCACCCACTGTGGATCGAGCGTATTGCCAAGCTGAACCCGGACTACATCTTCTCGTTCTACTACCGCAACCTGCTGAGCGAGCCTCTGTTGGCCACTGCCAGCAAAGGCGCGTTCAACCTGCACGGTTCGCTGCTGCCGAAATACCGTGGCCGCGCACCTGCCAACTGGGTACTGGTCAACGGCGAAACCGAAACCGGCGTAACCCTGCACCGCATGGTCAAGCGTGCCGATGCCGGCGCGATCCTGGCCCAGCAAAAAGTCATCATCGACCGCAGCGATACCGGCCTCACCCTGCACGCCAAGCTGCGTGACGCCGCCGCCAACCTGCTGCGCGATGCCCTGCCGCAACTGGCCGCTGGCAAACTGGGCGAAACCGCCCAGGACGAAAGCCAAGCCACCTACTTCGGCCGCCGCACGGCTGCCGATGGCAAGCTGGAGTGGAAAAAACCGGCAGAAGAGCTGTTCAACCTGGTTCGTGCCGTGACCCAACCGTACCCGGGCGCTTTCTGCGCCGTGGGCGAGCACAAGCTGATCGTGTGGCAAGCCGAAGTCGCCAAGGGCAACGAAGGCCTCGCGCCTGGCCGTGTGATCAGCGTTAACCCGCTGCGCATCGCCTGCGGTGAAGACTCCCTGGTGATCAAGTTCGGCCAGCGCAACGAAGACGGCCTGTTTCTGGCCGGCCCTGCCCTGGCGGACGTATTGGGCCTGGTTGACGGCTCCGTGCTGCGCGGCGCCGAGTCCGGCCGCAAGCCACGTCGTACCCGCGTGCTGATCCTGGGTGTGAACGGCTTTATCGGTAACCACCTGTCCGAGCGCCTGCTGCGTGACGACCGTTACGAAATCTACGGCCTGGACATCGGCTCCGACGCCATCGAGCGCCTGCGCAGCCACCCGAACTTCCACTACGTGGAAGGCGATATCAGCATTCACACCGAGTGGATCGAATACCACATCAAGAAGTGCGACGTGGTCCTGCCGCTGGTGGCCATCGCCACGCCGATCGAATACACCCGTAACCCGTTGCGCGTGTTCGAGCTGGACTTCGAAGAAAACCTGAAACTGGTTCGCTACTGCGTCAAGTACAACAAGCGCGTGATCTTCCCATCGACCTCCGAAGTCTATGGCATGTGCCAGGACCAATACTTCGACGAAGACACCTCCAACCTGGTGGTCGGCCCGGTCAACAAGCAACGCTGGATCTACTCGGTCTCCAAGCAGCTGTTGGACCGCGTGATCTGGGCGTACGGCGACAAAGGCCTGAAATTCACCCTGTTCCGTCCGTTCAACTGGATGGGCCCGCGCCTGGACCGCCTGGATTCGGCACGTATCGGCAGCTCCCGCGCCATCACCCAGTTGATCCTCAACCTGGTGGAAGGCACGCCGATTCGTCTGTTCGACGGTGGCGAGCAGAAGCGCTGCTTCACTGACATCGCCGACGGCATCGAAGCCCTGGCACGCATCATTGATAACGAAAACGGTGTCTGCGACAGCCAGATCATCAACATCGGCAACCCGGAAAACGAAGCCAGCATCCGTCAGCTGGGCGAGGAACTGCTGCGTCAGTTCGAAGCTCACCCACTGCGCAGCAACTTCCCTCCGTTCGCCGGTTTCCGCGACGTAGAGAGCAAGGCGTTCTACGGCACCGGTTACCAGGACGTGGCGCACCGCAAGCCAAGCATCGAAAACGCCAAGCGCCTGCTGAACTGGGAGCCAACCGTTGAGATGAGCGAGACCATCGGCAACACCCTCGACTTCTTCCTGAAAGAAGCCATGCTCGAAATCGCGGACAAGCGCTGATGCAGGCAGGTCTTCGCATTGATGTCGACACCTACCGTGGCACCCGTGAAGGTGTGCCGCGGTTGCTCGAATCCCTGGATGAAGCCTCGGTGAAAGCGACGTTCTTCTTCAGCGTCGGGCCGGATAACATGGGACGCCACTTGTGGCGTCTCATCCGCCCGCAGTTCCTGTGGAAGATGCTGCGTTCCAATGCCGTAGGCCTGTATGGCCTGGATATCTTACTGGCCGGCACTGCCTGGCCGGGCAAGCCGATTGGCCGTGACCTGGGGCACTTGATGCGCCAGGCCAAGGCCGCCGGGCACGAAGTCGGCCTGCACGCCTGGGATCACCACGGCTGGCAGGCCAACACCGGGCGCTGGAGCGAAGCACAGCTGATCGAACAGATCCGCCGTGGCGTCGACACCCTCAGCGACATCCTCGGTGAACGCATCGACTGTTCAGCGGCCGCCGGCTGGCGTGCCGATGAGCGTGTGGTGCAAGCCAAGCAAGGGTTCAACTTTCGCTACAACAGCGATTGCCGGGGCACCAGCCTGTTCAGGCCAACACTGGCCGATGGCAGCGCGGGCACCCCACAAATTCCGGTAGACCTGCCGACCTTCGACGAAGTCGTCGGGCCGGTGGTGGCTGCCAAAGACTTCAATGGGTTCATTCTCGACCGCTTCGCCGAATCGAAACTGAACGTCTACACGATCCACGCAGAAGTAGAAGGGATTCTGATGGCCAACGATTTTCGCCAGTTGCTCGCCCAGGCAGGGCAGCGCGGTATCGATTTCAAACCGCTGGGCGACCTGTTGCCGGCGGACCTGACCACCCTGCCCCAGCAACACCTGGTGCGTGGCGCCTTGCCCGGCCGCGAGGGTTGGCTCGGAGTACAACAGGCATGATCCGGCGTTGGGCGCTGCCCCTGCTCCTGTTGGCGTTTGCTGTGTTTTACCTGATTCCGCTGGCCACCCATGGCCTGTGGATTCCCGATGAAACCCGCTACGCGCAGATCAGCCAGGAAATGCTGCTGACCGGCAAGTGGGCGTCGCCGCACTTCATGGGCATTCGCTACTTTGAAAAACCGGCGGCGGGTTACTGGATGATCGCGCTGGGCCAGGCGATTTTCGGCCAGAACCTGTTTGGCGTGCGTTTCGCCTCGGCGCTGAGTACCGGTCTGAGCATCCTGCTGGTGTACCTGGTCTCGCGCCGCTTGTGGAATGACCCGCAAAAGACGCTGGTCAGCACCGTGCTGTACATGAGTTTTGTCAGCGTCGCGGCCTTGGGTGGCTACGCCAACCTTGACCCGCAGTTCACCTTCTGGGTCAACCTGACCGGCGTGGCGTTGTGGTTTTGCTTCGACAGCACCACGCGTAATGGCCGCCTGGGTTCCTGGGCGTTATTGGGTTTTGCCTGTGGCATGGGGTTCATGACCAAAGGCTTCCTGGCCTGGCTGTTGCCGGTACTGATCGCCCTGCCCTACGCAATCTGGCAGAAACGCTTCCGTGAGTTGCTGGGTTATGGCGTGGTCGCCGTGGTCGTGGCGATTGTGGTCAGCCTGCCGTGGGCGCTGGCGGTGCACCTGCAAGAGCCGGATTACTGGAACTTCTTCTTCTGGCACGAGCATATCCAACGCTTTGCCGGTGAAGACGCCCAGCACGCCGAGCCGTTCTGGTACTACCTGCCGCTGCTGGTCGCGTTCTCGCTGCCTTGGGTCGCCCTGTTGCCGTCCACCGTCAAGCACGCGTGGCAAGAAAAGCGTCTGCCAAAAACAGCCTTCCTGTTGCTGTGGCTGCTGATGCCGCTGGCATTTTTTAGCCTGGCCAAGGGCAAGTTGCCCTCTTACATCATGCCGTGCCTGCTGCCCCTGGCCCTGCTGATGGGTTCGACCCTGGCCGACAAGCTTGCCGCAGGCCGCAGCCGTGCCTTGCGCATCAACGGTTGGTTGAACCTGGTGGTCGGTATCCTCGGCCTGTTGGCGCTGACCTGGTTCCAATTGAAGAAACCGGTGTACGAGCATGGCCAGGAAACCCTCAGCCTGGTGCTGGTGTTCGTGTTCCTGTTCGGCTGGATCATCGCCAACCTGCTGCAGGCCGCGCGTCCATTGAAACTGTGGGCCGCGCCAGTGATCGGCAGTTGGTTGCTGGTGGCGCTGGTGCCTGCCGCACTGCCGCACTCGGTGGTCTACAACAAGACCCCGGACCAATTCATCATCGATCACCTGCAGGAACTGCAACCGGCCACCGCCTTGCTGAGCAATGATCTCGGCGCTGCGTCTGCACTGTCCTGGCGTTTGGCTCGTCCGGACGTGACCCTCTACAACACCGTCGGTGAAGTCAAATACGGCCTGACTTACGCGGATGCCACCCATCACAAGATCGACACCACCCACGTCCAGCAATGGATGAGCGACGCACGCAAAAAAGGTCCGGTCGGTGTGGTGATGCGGGTTAAAGGTGACGATGAGATTGCCGAAGTTGCCTTGTTGCCCAACGACGGCAAGCGTTATGAACAAGGCAATATCGTGATTCTGATCTTCCCGCAGGCTGGGCAATGATCACCCTGCTCCTGTTATTGGCGGCCTGCTTGCTGACGTGCATGGGCCAGGTCTCGCAGAAGTTTGCGGTGGAAAGCTGGCGCGACCTGCCTGATGGCTGGGCGCTGAAACTACGCTCACCCTGGTTGTGGGCAGCATTGATCTGCCTGGGCCTGGGCCTGCTGGTGTGGTTGCTGGTGTTGCAGCGCCTGGAGGTGGGCATTGCCTACCCCATGCTCAGTCTGAACTTCGTACTGGTCACGTTGGTGGCACGCTTTGTCTTTCACGAACACATCGATGGCCGCCACTGGCTCGGCGTGGTGCTGGTGATAGCCGGCGTGGTGTTGCTGGGGCGCCAGGTATGAGCCGCACGCAAGGCTTTGCCCTGGCCCTGGGCAGTGTCGGCCTGGTCAGCGCCGCCCAGTTGGGCATGCGCTGGAGCATGACGCGCTTGCCGCTGCCTACCGAATGGCTCAGCGCATTCAACAGCAATGCCATCGACCTCGGTGCCCTTGGCGTGGTGATCCTGGCGATCTTTGCCTATGCGCTGTCGATGCTTTGCTGGCTCGGCGCGCTCAAGCACCTGCCGCTGGGCCGCGCCTATTCGCTGCTGAGCATCAGCTACGCGCTGGTGTACCTGCTGGCGGCCAGCCTGCCGGTGTTCAACGAACATTTCTCGCTTTCAAAAACCCTGGGGGTGGCCTTGGTCGTCCTCGGTGTTCTGGTTATCAACTCTCGCCGTGCTAGTACTACAAGTCCCAGGAATGCCCCATGAAAATCAGTGTATTTGGTAGCGGTTACGTCGGCCTGGTGCAGGCCACTGTGTTGGCCGAAGTCGGTCACGATGTCATCTGCATGGACGTAGACAAGAACAAGGTCGAGTCGCTGCAGAAAGGCCATGTGACCATCTTCGAGCCGGGGCTGGCGGCCATGGTCAAAGAGAACCTGGAAAGCGGGCGACTGCACTTTACCCACGACGAAAAACTCGCGGTTGAACACGGCGAAGTATTGTTCATTGCCGTGGGTACACCGTCGGATGAAGACGGTTCGGCTGACCTGAAATATGTGCTGTCGGTTGGCGATGCCGTAGCGCGCCACCGCATCGAGCCAGTGATCCTGGTGGAAAAATCCACCGTACCGGTCGGCACCGGCGACACCCTGCGCGCGCACATCGAAAAAGCCCTGCACGCTGCTGGCCGGCACCTGGAGTTCGATATCGTCTCGAACCCGGAATTCCTCAAGGAAGGCTCGGCGGTTGCCGACTGCCGCCGCCCGGACCGCATTGTCATCGGCTGCGAGCGTGAAGAGGTGCGCGACGTGATGCGTGACCTGTACGCGCCGTTCAACCGCAACCACGACCGCATCATCTTCATGGACCTGCGCAGCGCCGAACTGACCAAGTACGCCGCCAACTGCATGCTGGCTACCAAGATCAGCTTTATCAACCAGATCGCCGAGCTGGCCGAACACCTGGGCGCGGACATCGAAGCCGTGCGCCTGGGTATCGGCGCCGACTCGCGCATCGGTTACCACTTTATCTACCCCGGCTGCGGCTACGGCGGTTCGTGTTTCCCGAAAGACATGCGCGCCCTGATCCACAGCGCCAAGGAAGCCAATTGCTCCAGCGACCTGCTGGAAGCGGTGGAAGCCATCAACCAACGCCAAAAGAGCAAGCTGTTTGAGCGAATCAACGCGTTCTTCAAGGGCGATCTCCAGGGCAAGACCTTCGCCTTGTGGGGCCTGGCATTCAAGCCCAACACCGATGACATGCGCGACGCACCAAGCCGCGTTCTGATGGAAGCGCTGTGGGCCGCCGGCGCCAACGTGCGCGCGTTCGACCCGGAAGCCATGCAGGAAACCCAGCGTATCTACGGCGAAGAATCTCGCCTGACCCTGTTGGGCACTCCCGAGTCAGCCTTGAGCGGCGCCGATGCGCTCATCGTCTGCACCGAATGGCAGCAATTCAAGGCCCCGGACTTCGACTTGATCCACCAGCGTTTGAAAACCCCGGTGATCTTCGACGGTCGCAATCTGTACGACGGCGAACGCCTGGCCCGTAAAGGCTTCCAGTACTACCCGATTGGCCGTGGCGATTCGTGCCAGCTGCCGATTCCCCAGCAACAGTGGGTGGCTCAATCGGCAGATCAGGTCGTGGAAGCCTGAGACGTGAACAAAGCCCAACCGCCCCTGCTGAATGCAACCATTCGCCAGCAATCCCTCGGCTTGGGCTTGTTGGCGCTGTTGCTGTTTATCGCCGGTAACTGGCACCAGGCAATCATCGGTTTCGACTCGCGTTTCGTGGTGTTCGCCCAGGAGATGCTGCGCCATGGGCCGAGCTTCTTCCCGACCACGTACGGCCAGCCGTATGCCGATTACCTGGCGACCTCGACGATACTGACCTGGCTGCTGTCGTTGCCATTTGACCAGGTCACCAGCCTCACGGCCTGGTTACCGACGGCGATGGCCTCGGCCATCATCGTCATCCTGGTGTATCGCCTGACCGCGCCCTACTCGCCACGCTGGGGAGTGCTCAGCGTACTGATGTTGTTGCTCAGCAGCACCTTCATCAGCGAAACCCGCGCGGTGTCCCTCGACCAAATGCTCGCGGCCGTCGCCCTGGCGGTGTTCTACCTCGGTTATAGCCATGATCACTTCGGTGCCGGCAAGCGTTTGCACTGGTTGTATCTGCTGCTGATCCTCGGTTTTGCGATTCGCGGGCCGATCGGCTTGGTGATTCCTACCGGCATGTTGTGCAGCTATTACCTGATCAACCGCCAATGGAGCCGGCTGTTCAGCTTCGGGCTGTTGGCCCTGGCGTTGCTGGGCGCTTGTGTGGGCTTGCTGTTGTTGCTGGCCAAACTCAGCGGCGGCGACACGTTCATGCAAGACGTGATTCGCATGCAGTTCCTGGGGCGCATGGACGGTAGCGAAGGCTCCAGCGGCGCGTTGTATTACTTCACCAGCTCGCTGGGCAACTACGCCCTCGCCTACCCACTGGCATTGCTGGTACTGCTTGGCGTGGCAGTCGGCGGGCGACGTACACCAGACCCGGCGTTGCAGCTGGTGCTGTACTGCGCGGCGGCAGGCCTGTTGGTAATGCTTGGCCTGTCGATCCCGCAAGCGAAGAAGGCGCGTTATGTGCTGCCGATGTTGCCGATGGCGGCGATTATTGCTGCGTATCCTTTCCAGGTCGCACAAGGCCGGCTGTTCGCTTGGTTGCGCGGCTTGATGCTCGGTATCTGGGTGCTGCTGCCCGCGTTGCTGGCGGTCGGGTTGTGGATGGTACGGCGTCGCTACGCCGAGCAATTGGGCAGTCTTGCGCCGATTCTTAGCGTGCTGGTCGTGCTGCAGGTATTGGCGTTGCTGACGGTGTTCAAACCGCGCCTGCGCCCTGTAGGCCCTGCATTGATTGCGGTGCTGGCAATCTGGACCACCTATATCGTGATTGTCGAGCCGTTGGAGCGCAGTCTCTACGACACCCGAACGTTCAGCCTGGCGGTGAAAGCACAGGTTCAGCAAGATCGCGCCCCCGTGATCCTGCATGGCCTGGGCAAGGACGCCAAAGCGATCAAGTTCATGGTCAATTACGATTGCGACCGCGTACCGCTGTTTACGCAACAACCGTCGGACCTGAACCCGATAGTGGCGCCGGCCTGGCTGGTGATGAGTGCTGCGGACTTCGCCTTGTTGAAAGACCCGCGCTTTAGCGGTCTCACTCCGACGCTCACCGGCGAGTTCGACAAGGACCCGTATGTGCTGCTGCACTTGGCTAAACCTGTGCAACCTTGACGCTGTGCGCCGGCAATGCCGGCGCGGGGCACGCTATAACTGCATTATTTTTGCATTTAACCCTCATTAATATGCATTGGCGTCGCGCTATTCAGCGCGGCACACTGCGCAGGTTCCTCCCCCAAATGTTGGAACTTTCAAAGGGCTTTTCCGGGCGACCAGACGAGCCTTTTTTTTGCCTGCCGTTTATGGACTCCCTCTCGATGCTCGCTCGCTGGTTCCCCGCTGCTATCAATACCCGCCCCACTGAATGGAGCCGCGCCGCTATCGGCATGGCGTTGGGCACAATGCTCAGTGTCTGGCTGTGCGGCCAAGTCTTCGGCATGGACGTCGCCCTGCACCTGCTTGGCCCGTTGGGGGCTTCGGCAGTGCTGTTGTTTGCCGTGTCTTCCGGCGCATTGGCGCAGCCTTGGTCGATCATCGGCAGTTACCTGTGCGCAGGCGTGGTGGCCTTATTGGTAGCCCGCGTGCTGGGACGTACCTTGGGCAGTGCCTGCCTGGCAGCCGGTATGACGGTGATCTTGATCTGCTGGCTACGCTGCCTGCACCCGCCAGCGGGTGGCCTGGCCATGAGCCTGGTACTGGCCGATCCAGCGTCTGCGGCCTTGGGGTGGTCCGAGCTGGGGGCGGTGATGCTCGGTGCCGGCGCGCTGTTGATCTGCGCCCTGGCGTACAACAACGCCACGCGCACGCGCTATCCCAAAGGCGCCATTGAGGCACCGGCAACACCCCTTGGCAGTACGCCGACTCCGGTCGACGCTGCAATCACCGCCGCCGACCTCAAGCTGGCGCTGGCCGATATGGAGCAGTTCTACGATATCGAGCCCACTGAACTGGAACAGCTGATCCATACCGCTGAAGCCCATGCGCGGCGCCGCAGCATCGGTGAAGTGTTGGCCGAACGCGCTGCATAAATGCAAAAACGACCTGCATGATTCCGGGTTGTACTGGGCAAATTTGCACTGGTACGATCACGAGATGGTTCGTCCGCGAACCTCTTGATAAAGAACAATAAAAGCAGGGAGTTAGAGATGACTGCTCAGGTTTCATCCGAGGCACGCCGCATCGATACAGGTTCAGAAGAGGTGCTGGCCGACGTCCGCAACCACATCGGCCACCTCACCCTCAATCGCCCCGCCGGCTTGAACGCCATTACCCTGGACATGGTTCGCAGCCTCACCCGTCTGCTGCAGGCCTGGGCCGATGACCCGGCGGTGTACGCCGTCGTCCTGCGCGGCGCTGGCGAGAAGGCCTTTTGCGCCGGCGGCGACATCCGTTCCCTGTATGACAGCTTTAAAAGTGGCGACACGCTCCACCAAGACTTTTTCGTCGAGGAGTACGCACTCGACCTGCTCATCCACCACTACCGCAAGCCCGTCCTCGCGCTGATGGACGGATTTGTACTGGGCGGCGGCATGGGGCTGGTGCAAGGCGCCGACTTACGCGTAGTCACCGAGCGCAGCCGCCTGGCCATGCCGGAAACCGCCATCGGGTACTTCCCGGACGTGGGCGGCAGCTATTTCCTGTCACGCATCCCCGGCGAACTGGGGACTTACCTGGGCGTTACCGGGGTTCAAATCCGTGCGGCGGATGCGCTGTATTGCGGGCTGGCGGACTGGTACATCGACAGTGCCAAGCTTAACGACCTGAACCAGAAACTCGACCGCCTGCATTGGCACGATTCCCCGCTCAAAGACCTGCAAGGCCTGCTTGCCAAACTGGCGGTGCAGCAACTGCCAGACGCGCCGCTGGCAGCCTTGCGCCCGGCCATCGACCACTTCTTTGCCCTGCCAGATGTGCCGAGCATCGTCGAACAATTGCAGGCCGTCACGGTCGCCGACAGCCATGAATGGGCCGTGACCACCGCCAACCTGATGCAAACCCGTTCGCCCCTGGCCATGGCCGTGACCCTTCAAATGCTACGCCGTGGTCGACGCCTGCCGTTGGAGCAATGCTTTGCCCTGGAACTGCACCTGGATCGCCAATGGTTCGAACGCGGCGACCTGATCGAAGGCGTGCGCGCCCTGATCATCGACAAGGACAAGACCCCGCGCTGGAACCCTCCCACCCTCGACGGGCTGGACGCCAGCCATGTCGAGAGCTTCTTTCATCACTTCGAGCAGGTTGCGAACTAAGCCATGCAAGATATTGAATACACAGAAGAACAAGTGATGATCCGCGACATGGCCCGCGACTTTGCCCGTGGCGAAATCGCCCCCCATGCCCAAGCGTGGGAGAAAGCCGGCTGGATCGACGACCGCCTGGTCGCGAAGATGGGTGAGCTGGGTCTGCTGGGCATGGTGGTGCCCGAAGAATGGGGCGGCACCTACGTCGACTACGTGGCGTATGCCCTCGCCGTTGAAGAGATTTCCGCCGGGGATGGCGCCACTGGCGCGCTGATGAGTATCCATAATTCAGTGGGTTGCGGGCCGATCCTCAACTACGGCACACCCGAACAGAAACAGACCTGGCTCGCCGACCTCGCCAGCGGCCAGGCGATTGGCTGCTTCTGCCTGACCGAACCGCAAGCCGGCTCCGAAGCCCACAACCTGCGCACCCGCGCCGAACTGCGCGACGGCCAGTGGGTGATCAATGGCGCCAAGCAGTTCGTCAGCAACGGCAAACGCGCCAAGCTGGCGATTGTGTTTGCCGTGACCGACCCGGAACTGGGCAAGAAAGGTATCTCTGCGTTCCTGGTACCCACCCATACTGCAGGCTTTGTGGTAGACCGCACCGAACACAAGATGGGCATCCGCGCCTCAGACACCTGCGCCGTGACCCTCAACCAATGCACAGTGCCCGAAGCCAACTTGCTCGGTGAACGTGGCAAAGGCCTGGCTATCGCGCTGTCGAACCTGGAAGGCGGTCGCATTGGCATTGCGGCCCAAGCCCTGGGCATCGCCCGTGCGGCGTTCGAAGCGGCGCTGGCCTATGCCCGTGACCGCGTGCAGTTCGACAAAGCCATCATCGAGCACCAGAGCGTGGCTAACCTGCTGGCCGACATGCAAACCCGCCTGAATGCCGCCCGCCTGTTGATCCTCCACGCGGCGCGCCTGCGCAGTGCCGGTAAACCCTGCCTGTCGGAAGCCTCCCAGGCCAAGCTGTTTGCTTCGGAAATGGCGGAGAAGGTCTGCTCGTCAGCGATGCAGATTCATGGCGGGTATGGGTATCTGGAAGATTACCCGGTGGAGCGCTACTACCGGGATGCGCGGATTACGCAGATTTATGAGGGGACCAGCGAGATTCAGCGGATGGTGATTGCTCGCGAGCTCAAGCACTACCAACTTTAATCACGCACACCACAGAACTGATAGGGGAGCGAGCTTGTGTGGGAGCGGGCTTGCTCGCGAAGGCGGAGTATCAGCCAGTACATCAACCGACTGGACCACCGCTTTCGCGAGCAAGCCCGCTCCCACACTTTGATCTCCTGTGCCTGGGAGATCGGGTTATTTGTCCTTGAAGTCGGGCGTGCGCTTGGCTACGAATGCCGCCATGCCTTCCTTCTGATCCAGCGTTGCAAACGCCGCGTGGAACACGCGACGCTCAAAGCGCACGCCTTCCGACAGGCTCACTTCAAATGCGCGGTTCACGCTTTCCTTGACCATCATGCTGATCGGCACTGACTTGCCAGCAATCAACGTGGCGACTTTCAAGGCCTCCTCCAGCAGTTCATCTGCCGGTACGATACGGGCGACGATCCCGCAGCGCTCAGCTTCCACCGCATCGATAAAACGGCCGGTCAGGCACATTTCCATGGCCTTGGCCTTGCCCACGGCGCGGGTCAGGCGCTGGGTGCCGCCCATGCCTGGCAGTACGCCGAGGTTGATTTCCGGTTGGCCGAACTTGGCCGTGTCGCCCGCCAGGATAAAGTCGCACATCAACGCCAGCTCACAGCCGCCACCAAGGGCGAAGCCATTGACTGCGGCGATGATCGGCTTGCGGCGGTTGGCCACGCGGTCACTGTCGCTGAACAGGTCGTCGAGGTAGATCTGCGGGTAGGTCAGCTCGGCCATTTCCTTGATATCGGCACCGGCGGCGAAGGCCTTTTTCGAACCAGTCAGCACAATGCAGCCAATCTCAGGGTTGGCTTCCAGGCCATCCAGCGCCTGGTTCAGTTCGCTGACCAGTTGGGCGTTCAACGCGTTCAAGGCTTGCGGGCGATTGAGGGTAATCAGCCCGACGCGGCCCTGAACTTCGAGCAAAATGGTTTCGTAACTCATGTATCGGCTCCTTAGAGATTGCGTGAGATGACCATGCGTTGAATATCGCTGGTGCCTTCGTAAATCTGGCAGACCCGCACATCGCGGTAGATCCGCTCCAGGGGAAAGTCGCTCAGGTAACCGTAACCGCCTAAGGTTTGCAAGGCGGCCGAGCAGACTTTCTCGGCCATTTCCGAGGCAAACAGCTTGGCCATGGACGCTTCGACCAGTGCCGGCTTGCCGCTGTCACGCAACGCGGCAGCGTAGTGCACCATCTGCCGGGCAACGGCGATTTGCGTAGCCATGTCGGCTAGGCGAAAGGCAACGGCCTGGTGTTCGATGATCGCCTTGCCGAAGCTTTCACGCTCACGCGCATAGTCGCGAGCTGCTTCAAAGGCGGCGCGGGCCATGCCAACCGCTTGCGAAGCAATACCCACGCGGCCACCTTCCAGGTTGGCCAGGGCGATCTTGTAGCCTTCGCCCTCCTCACCCAATCGGTTCGCCACCGGAACTTTCACGTCTTCAAACAGAATCTGGCAAGTATCCGACGCGTGCTGGCCGAGCTTGTCCTCGACACGTGCCACGGTGTAGCCCGGCGAATCGGTCGGCACGATGAATGCGCTGATCCCGCGTTTGCCCGCTGCAGGGTCGGTCACCGCAAACACAATCACCACCCCGGCGTTTTGCCCGGAGGTAATGAACTGCTTGCAGCCATTGAGCACGTAGTGGTCGCCCTCTAGGCGTGCGCGGGTTTTCAGGCTGCTGGCGTCGGAGCCGGCCTGGGGTTCGGTCAAGGCAAAGGCGCCGAGCATGGCGCCGCTGGCCAGGGGCTTGAGGAACTGCTCTTTCTGGTGGTCGTTGCCGAACTTGAGGATCGGCACGCAACCCACCGAGTTGTGCACGCTCATGATGGTGGAGCAGGCGCCGTCGCCGGCGGCGATTTCTTCCAAGGCCATGGCGTAGGCCAGGTAGCCGGTGTCGCAACCGCCCCACTGTTCGGGCACCAACATGCCGAAAAAGCCCAGTTCGGCCATTTCGCCGATGGCTTCCTTGGGAAAGCGATGCTCGCGATCCCATTCGGCGGCGAAAGGCTTCAGGCGCTCTTGGGCGAATTGCCGGGCGGCGTCGCTGATTTGCAGTTGTTCGTCATTGGGCAGCATGGTGATCAGTCCTTAGTACAGGCATTCGACAGCCATGGCCGTGGCTTCACCACCGCCGATACAGATGGCCGCAACGCCACGCGTGAGGCCTTTCTGGCGCAGGGCCGAGAGCAAGGTCACCAGGATCCGAGCACCCGACGCGCCAATCGGATGGCCCAAGGCGCAAGCGCCGCCGTGGATATTCACCTTGTCGTGGGGGATTTCCAGTTTGCTCATGGTCACCAGGCTCACCACAGCGAAGGCTTCATTGATCTCGAACAAGTCCACTTGGTCAAGGTTCCAGCCGGTCTTGGTCATCAGCTTGCGGATCGCGCCGACCGGCGCTACTGGGAATAGTCCCGGTTCATCGGCGAACGCTGCGTGACCATGGATCACCGCCAGTGGCTTGAGCCCGCGCCTGGCGGCCTCGGACTGGCGCATCAACAGCAGCGCTGCCGCACCGTCGGAAATCGAGCTGGAGTTGGCCGCAGTGACCGTCCCCCCTTCGCGGAACGCCGGTTTCAGGCTGGCGATCTTGTCCAGCTTGGCTTTAGGCGGCTGCTCGTCGTGCAGGATGGTTTTCTGCTCTTTGCCCACGGTGACCTGCACCGGGACAATTTCGGCCGCGAAGCTGCCGTGGGCAATGGCTTCCTGCGCACGGGTCAGGGAGGCGATGGCGAAGGCGTCCTGGGCCTCACGGGTAAAGCCGTTGTGTTCGGCGCAATCCTCGGCAAATGTGCCCATAAGGCGCCCCTTGTCGTAGGCGTCTTCAAGGCCGTCGAGGAACATGTGATCGAGCACACGGCCATGACCCATGCGGTAACCGCTGCGAGCGCGGTCCAGCAGGTACGGCGCGTTGGACATGCTTTCCATGCCACCGGCGATCACCACCTCGGCGCTGCCAGCCAGTAGAGAGTCATGCGCGAGAATCGCCGCTTCCATGCCCGAACCGCACATTTTGTTGAGGGTGGTGCAACGGGTGGACTTGTCCAGCCCTGCGCCCAAAGCGGCTTGCCGTGCTGGCGCCTGGCCGAGACCGGCGGGCAGCACGCAGCCAAACAACACTTCATCCACGACATCGGTGGCAATACCGGCGCGTTCAACAGCCGCACGAATCGCGGCAGCGCCCAGCTGTGGCGCCGTCAGGCCCTTGAGGTCGCCCTGGAACCCGCCCATAGGCGTACGCACGGCGCTGACAATTACGATGGGATCAGTCATGGCAAATACTCCTTACTTGGCCGCCATGCGCAAGGCGCCGTCGAGACGGATCACCTCGCCATTGAGCATGCTGTTTTCAATGATATGCCGCACCAGTGCAGCGTATTCGGCAGGTTTACCCAGGCGCGGCGGGAATGGAACGCCGGCGGCCAGGGAATCGCGGACTTCCGGGGTCATGCCCGCCATCATCGGGGTTTCGAAAATGCCGGGAGCGATGGTCATCACGCGGATACCGAAACGCGCCAGTTCGCGGGCGGCGGGCAACGTTAGGCTGGCAATCGCGCCTTTGGAGGCGGCATACGCTGCCTGGCCGATCTGCCCGTCAAACGCTGCCACCGAGGCGGTGTTGATGATCACGCCACGTTCGCCATCGGTATTCGCTTCGGTTTCGGCGATGGCCGCAGCCGCCAGGCGCAGCAGGTTGAAGCTGCCGATCAAGTTGACGTTGATGACTTGGGCAAAGCTTGCCAATGCATGCGGGCCGTTCTTGCCGAGGATCTTCTCGCCGCGCACCACGCCAGCGCAGTTCACCAGGCCATGCAGGCCACCAAAGGCTGCGACGGTCGCCTGCACTGCGGCTTCGGCAGCGGCTTCCTGACTGATATCTGCCACCGCACTGCGGGCGTTTTCCCCCAGCTGCTTGGCCTTGGCCGCTACTGCGTCGGCGTTCAAGTCCACCAGCATCACCTTGGCACCTGCCGCGACGAGCATTTCAGCAGTGGCCGCACCGAGGCCCGAAGCGCCGCCGCTGACCAGGAAGACCTTGTTTTCAATCTGCATTATTGTTATGTCCTTGGACTGTCCGAATCGCCAAATACTCGCCCCGGCACGCCAGCGCAGCAATGGTCAAAGCCTTCAATATGCCTGACTGCTTTGGCCAGTCATCGATCCCGCTGATCAGTTAGTCAGCCCAAGCGATTGGACGCCCTGCGCGCAGGCTTCTAACCTGATGGCCTGCGCCACCGAAGAAGCCCTTCCTGCGATGATTGTCCGCCCCAAACCCAACCTCCTGGGTATCCTGTTTTCCCTCAAAGGGTCGATCGCCAAGCGCATCGCCCTGCGCAGCCTGTTGGTTACGCTGTTGGCCTCCGTGATCGTGCTGGTGGAAACCCTGCACCCCGCATACTTCTCCAAGGTCAACGCCACGCCGTTCACGCTGCTGGGGCTGTCGCTGTCAATCTTCATGAGTTTTCGCAACAACGCCTGCTATGACCGTTGGTGGGAGGGTCGTAAGCAACTGGGGCAGATGATCATCGATGTACGCTCGCTGATTCGCGAAACCCAGGTGCTCAGCGATCCGGCAGAGCGCGCAGGCTTGCTGCGCGGTCTATGTGGTTTTGCCCATGGCTTGATCGCACGTTTGCGCGTTGAAGATGAAGCCCAGGCGATAAAGCCTTGGCTTGAGGTGGATACCAACCACCCAAACCTCCCGGACAACGTGCTGCAAAAAGTCGGGGCTCGGTTTTCCGCGCTGGCAGAGCAAGGTGTGATCAGCGAATGGCGCTACACCCAACTTGAAGCGCGGTTGGTGAGCCTTAGCCAGGTGCAAGCCTCGTGCGAACGCATCAAAAGCACGCCGCTGCCCTTCCCCTACACCTTGCTGCTGCATCGCACCATTTACCTGTTCTGCATCCTGCTGCCGTTTGCCATGGCCGAGCCGCTGGGTTGGCTTACGCCGGTCTTTACCGCGATCGTCAGCTACACGTTCTTTGGCCTCGATGAAATTGGCGATGACCTCGAAGACCCGTTCGGGTTCGACGAAAACGACCTCCCCTGCAATGCCATTGTGCGCACTGTGGAACGAGAGGTGCTCGCCGCCCTCGGTGAAACCGACCTGCCCCCGGTGCTGGAGCCGGTGGAATACGTACTCACCTGACGCAGGTTTGACACTCGCCGTGGTCTGGTCGAAGCTGGCGGCTTTGTGATCGCTCGGACGCCTGCATGTCAAAGTCACGCCGTTACTCCATCATCGGCCTGTGCGCCCTGTTGTTTGTTGTGTTGCTCACCTGGCATTTCAACCGGTCCACCCAGGTCGCGGTGCCACCCGCGATAGCCCATGGTTACTCCAAAGCCCTGAAACAAGCGCGTAACGGCGAGCCAGGGGCAGCACGGGTGCTGTACCAGCAACTGGGGCGCCCGGACCTGTCACCGGAGCGCCGCGCCGCACTGCATGCCGAACTGCCTAACTACCCCAGCCCCCAAGCCTTGAAGCTTGCCGACAAAGACCTGACCAGCGACTCGCCGATGGTGCGCGAAGCCGCGATCCACAGCATCGCTGGCCTGGTGCCTTCCGGCCAGCGCACCCTGTTGCTGGGCCCGGCACTGGATGACCCTGAACAAAGCGTACGGTTTGCCGCTGCCAATGCCTTGCTCGGCTTGTCCCCGGACACCCTGGGGCTGTACTTCGGGCCGTTGCAGCAAGTACTCGATGAGTTCGTGAAGAAAATCAAGGCCCAGCCCGAAACCGCCGAAAACTGGATTCAACTGGCGCGCCTGTACATCCACAGTGCCCTGCTGCCGGATGCGCAAAACGCCCTGGAGCAAGCCATGCGCCTGGAGCCGGACAATCTCCAGGCCGTGGTTGCGAAGATCGAATTGCTGGACAAACAAGGCAAGTCCGAAGAATCGCGCCAATTGCTGGCACGCCAGTTGGCCGCCCATCCCGAATCTGCTTATCTCCAACACGCCTTGGGCATGTGGTTGCTGCACCATGGCGAGCGTCCGTATGCCTTGCTTGGCCTGTCAAAAGCCGTGGAGCTGGAGCCGGACAACCAAGATTACCGCTACGACCTGGCTACCACCCTGCACGCCCAGCAGGAACTGGAAGCCGCGCAGCGCCAGCTGGAAGAAATCATTCAGCGCCACCCAGCCAACCGTAAGGCGCGAGTGCTGCTGGTCAATTACTGGACCGAAAGCGGCCAGTTGCAAAACGTCCAGGTACTGCTGGCGCAGCTTGAGCAGCAAAATCCGGATGACCCGGCGTTGCAACAAGGTCTTTGACAGCCGCCGGGGTGTTGTACAAATTTTACGAATTGCGGAAAGGCTAGGTGCCACTAAGGTCAAGTGAATATGGCGCGCCCAGGGCGGCGCGCTTTTCTATTCGTACGTGACCCGAGGGCACTCCTTGTCTACATCCAATGAGCTGTTCAGTGAAAAAGCAGCCACCGGTATCGAAGGTCTGGACGACATTCTTTCCGGCGGGCTATCGCGCAGCCACCTGTTCCTGCTGGAAGGTGAGCCTGGCACCGGTAAAACCACGGTCGCCCTGCACTTCCTGCAAGCCGGCGCCAAAAATGGCGAACGATCGCTCTACATCACCCTGTCCGAGACCGAGCGCGAATTGCGCCAGGGCGCCAAGTCCCACGGCTGGGACCTGGATGACAATATCCATATCTTCGAACTCACACCGCCGGAGAGTCTGCTCAACGCTGAGCACCAGCAAAGTTTGCTGTACTCCTCGGACCTTGAGCTGGGCGAAGCCACGCGGCAGATCTTCGAAGTGGTCGAACGGGTAAAACCCACTCGCGTAGTGGTGGACAGCCTCTCCGAAATCCGCCTGCTGGCGCAAAGCTCCCTGCGCTATCGCCGGCAAATCCTAGCGATCAAGCACTACTTTGTGCGCTATGACGCCACCGTATTGCTGCTGGACGACCTCACCACCGAATCCCTCGACAAAACCGTGCACAGCGTGGCCCACGGCGTAATTCGCCTGGAAGAACTTACCCCTAACTACGGCGCGGAACGTCGCCGGGTGCGGGTGGTGAAATACCGTGGCCAGAAATACCGGGGTGGTTTCCATGACTTCACCATCTTGCAAGACGGCGTGCATGTGTTCCCACGTTTGGTCGCGGCCGAACACCGCGGCGGCTACAACCGCCAAACGCTGACCAGTGGCATCAAGGAACTTGATTCGTTGCTGGGCGGCGGTATCGAGACCGGCTCCAGTAGCCTGATCCTGGGGCCTGCCGGTACGGGCAAGTCGCTGATCTCAATGATCTTCGCCGCCTCTGCCGTTGCCCGTGGCGAAAAAGCTGCGTTGTTTATCTTCGATGAAGAATTGGGCCTGCTGTTTGAACGCATGAAGAACATGGGGATTGACCTGGAGGCATTGCAAGCCACGGGCAACCTGCTGATTGAGCAAGTTGACGCCGCCGAGCTGTCGCCTGGGGAGTTCTCTCACCGTGTGCGCCGTTGCGTGGATGAGGCTGGGATCAAAACCGTGGTGATCGACAGCATCAACGGCTATACCGCAGCCATGCCCGAAGAAAACGCGCTGATCCTGCACATGCACGAGTTGCTGCTGTACCTCAATCGTCGTGGCGCGGCCACCTTCATGACCGTTGCCCAACACGGTCTGGTGGGGGATATGCAGGCGCCGGTGGACATTACCTATTTGGCCGACACGGTGATCCTGCTGCGCTACTTTGAAGCGATCGGTGAAGTTCGCCGTGCCATTTCGATCATCAAGAAGCGCACTGGCTCCCATGAATCGACCATTCGTGAATACCGTATCGGCAGCCGCGGCATGACTGTCGGTGAACCGCTGAACAATTTCCAAGGAGTGCTGCGCGGTATTCCCACTTACATGGGCGCCGGATCGCCACTGCTCAAGGACCTGGGATAGTGACCATGCTGACTCCCGTCTCCGAGCGTGCGATTATTCTCGCGCCCCTGGGGCGTGACGGCTCGCTGGCGCTGATGATGCTCAACGAGGCGGGTTACAGTGGCGTCGTCGCGACCGATTTATACATGCTCTGCGACACGTTGGAGTACGGCTGTGGCGTGCTGATCATTGCGGCCGAAGCGCTGCGTGGGGTTGATCTGGAGCCCTTGCTCCACCACCTGCACCAGCAACCCGCCTGGTCGGACCTGCCTATCGTGCTGATGACCCACCACGGCGGCAGTGAGCAAAGTAGTTCATCTCACCTGAGCGCCTTGCTGGGCAACGTGACCTTCCTGGAGCGGCCGTTTCACCCGGTAACTCTGATTAGCCTGGTCAGCGCCGCCCTGCGCGGCCGCCGCCGGCAATACGAAGCACGGGACCGCTTGATCGACCTGAGCGAGAGCGAACTGCGCCTGCAGCGCACGCTGGAAACCCTCGAGCAACAGGTCGAGGAGCGCACCGCGCAGTTGCGCCATAACGAAGATGCCCTGCGCCAATCACAGAAGATGGAAGCCGTTGGCCAATTGACTGGCGGCATCGCCCACGACTTCAACAACATGCTCACCGGCATCATCGGCAGCCTGGAACTGCTACGCAGGCGCGTGTCACGTGGCAAATTGGACGATCTCGACAGCCTGATCGACCTGGGCGTCACCTCGGCGAACCGAGCGGCTGGCCTCACTCACCGATTGCTAGCGTTTTCCCGTCGGCAATCGCTCGACTCCAAACCCGTGGAAATCAATCAGCTGGTGACGGCCATGGGGGAGTTGCTGCAACGCAGCATCAATGAAAGCATCAAGCTGGAGATGCGCCTGAGCGGCGAACTCTGGACCGCCGAGGCCGACCCCAATCAACTGGAAAGCGCCCTGCTCAACCTGGTGATCAACGCGCGCGACGCCATGCCCAGCGGGGGGCAACTGGTGGTGGAAACCACCAACCGTCATCTGGACAGCGTATTCACTGCCGCGTATGGCACGTTGAAGCCGGGTGACTATGTGGAGCTGAGCGTCAGCGACACCGGCTGCGGTATCCCCGAAAGCGTGATGAGCCGCGTGTTCGATCCGTTCTTTACCACCAAACCCATTGGTCAAGGCACCGGCTTGGGCCTGTCGATGATCTACGGCTTTGCGCGCCAGTCCCACGGACATGTGTCGCTACACAGTGAAGTGGGCAAAGGCACCACCGTGAGCCTGTTTCTGCCGCGCTTTATGGGTGAAGTCACTGCAAACGAAATCGCTGATCCCGCACTGCTGCCATTCGCCAACGCCGGTGAAACCGTGCTGATCGTCGAGGACGACCCCGCAGTGCGTGTGCTGGTCAGTGCGGTGCTCAAGGAATTGGGGTATGCCTTTGTTGAAGCTGGTGACGCCGATACGGCGGTACCGATCATCGAGTCCGACCAACGTATCGACCTGTTGATCAGCGATGTCGGCCTGCCTGGCATGAACGGTCGGCAACTGGCAGAGATCGGGAGGCAGATTCGCCCGGAGCTGAAGGTGTTGTTCATCACCGGGTACGCCGAACATGCGGCGGTACGCGGTGGTTTCCTGGACCCGGGTATGCAACTGATCACCAAGCCCTTCACCTTCGACCTGCTCACGGCCAAAGTCCGCGAAATGATCCGCAGCGTGTAGTGAGCGGGCTTGCCCGCGCTGGGTGGCGAAGCCGCCCCAATAAAGCCGCCGCATTATTTCTGCAAGGTCGGTGAGGCAGGGTCTAGGGCGGCTTCGCCACCCAGCGCGGGGAAAGCCCGCTCACTACGCCAGTAGGCGTTGGATGTGCTCCTGGAGCGTGTCCAGGTCAAACGGCTTGGCCAGGATCGGTGCGTTGCGCGTGATCGGGCTATTGCAGTCGAGAATTTCCTGCGGGTAGCCGCTGATAAAAATAACCTTCAATTCCGGCCGCAGTTTGATCGCAGGCTCTGCAATCTGAACCCCCGAAATGCCACCCGGCAAGCGGTAATCAGTGACCATCAGGTCCAGGTGCGGCTTGGTCGCGAGGATTTCGAAAGCCTGCTCCCCATCGATCGCCTTCAATACCCGATAGCCCAGGCCTGCCAGGTATTCACCCAGCACAAACATAATGGATTCGTCGTCCTCGACGATCAGAACGACATCTTGTGCATCTTCACTCATGGGAAGCCTTTGTCCGGTCAATTGCTGCAATTACGACCATGGGGTCACGCAGAGGTTGCGTCGAGGTGACGATTGATTTCATGCCGACACCTCAAGGGGCAGGCACACCCGGAACAAGGCGCCCTCGCCTATCTGGCTCTCGACCTCGATGGTGCCGCCGTGGGCCGCCACGATCTGCTCGGAAATAAACAGCCCAAGGCCCAGGCCAGCCGCTACATGGCTGGCGGAGACGCGCTCGAACTGCTGGAAAATACGCTTCTGGTTCTCTTCGCTGATCCCGATGCCACGGTCACGCACTTCGACCCGCGCCTCTCCGTGCTCGGTATACACCCGCACATCCACCGGGCTCTTGGCCCCGTAACGCAAGGCGTTGGTCAACAGATTGGTGACCACCTGCTCAATGCGAAACTCATCCCAATTACCTTCCACCGAGCCTTCGGCCACCAGGTGCATGGAAGAGTCCGCCGCCGCCACTTGTGGTGCAAAGTTCTCCACCAGGTTGCGGACCAACGTGGCCAGGTCAAACCGCGCCGGGCGGATCGACAACTTGCCGGTGCGGATACGCGACACATCGAGCATGTCTTCAATCAAGCGGATCAGGCTCTGGATCTGCCGTTCATCGCGGTCGACCATGGCGTGCATCTTGTCCAGGGTGAACGCAGCGGCGTTGTCCCGGGCCAGGTGCATCTTGCGCAATTGAGTTTCCAGGATCAGCCCGTTGAGGGGCGTCCGCACTTCGTGGGCGACAATGGACATGAAGTCATCACGCATGCGCACGGCCTGTTCCAGCTCGGCCTGGGTCGCTTGCAGGCGCGTCAGCAACAGCTCCTGCTCGCGGCGGCTACGCTCCAGCGCTTCGACTTGCTGCTTCATCGCCTTGCTCTGGCGGTACAGGTCGACAAACACATTGACCTTGCTCTTGACCGCGTGAATATCCAGCGGCTTGTGCAGGAAGTCGACGGCGCCGCTTTCATAGCCTTTGAAGGCGTAGTTGAGTTCACGGCCCGCGGCGCTGACGAACACAATCGGGATGTTCTTGGTTTTCTCGGTACCGCGCATCAATTCGGCCAGCTCGAAACCATTCATGCCGGGCATCTGCACGTCCAGAATCGCCATGGCGAACTCGTGCTCCAGCAACAGGGACAAGGCTTCGTCGGCGCTCAATGCCTTGAACACCTGGCGGTCCTCGCGCTTGATCAGCGCTTCGAGGGCCAGCAGGTTTTCCGGCAGATCGTCGACGATCAGCAGTTTGGCCTGGACAGTACTTAACATGGGGAATATTCCAGGGAAGCCAGCAATGAGCCAATCCGGCTCAACGTAAGAATGTGGTCAGGTGTCTGCAGCGCCAGGGCTGCGCGTGGCATGACGGCCACACGGGCCTCATTGGGGTCTTGCACCACGGTGGTTCCACCTTGTTGTTTGACATGGGCCAGGCCGCGCGCGCCATCCTGGTTGGCGCCCGTCAGCAAAATGGCCAGCAGGCCCTTGCCATAGGTATCGGCGGCGGATGCAAACAGGAAGTCGATCGCAGGTCGTGAATGGTGCACCCGGTCTTCCTGGCTCAGGGACAGGCTACGGTCATGTTCCACCGACAGGTGATAACCGGGCCCGGCAAAGTACAGCGTGCCAGGCGTGATCACTTCCTTGTCGCGCGCCTCTACCACCGGCATGTTCACGCGGCGGTCAAACACCTCCGCCAATTGGCTGCGGCGTTCATCGGGCAGGTGCAACACCGTAATGATCGGCAAACCGAAACCCATGGGCAGCTCGCCAAACACCGACAGCAAAGCCTCGACGCCGCCTGCGGATGCGCCGATCACGATAGCCTCTATGCCCGGAACCGATGCCGGGTTGGCAGCCGCTTCATTCATAGTTTTCGGTAGATCCGTTCCTGTTTAACCAAGGGTTCGAACTGTTTGCCGTAAGCGGAAAAATCCAGGGTTTCCTTGCTGCCCAGCACCAGGAAGCCGCGATGACACAGCGACTCATGAAACAATCCAAATGCACGGTCTTGCAATTTTTTGTTGAAATAAATCAGTACGTTACGACACGAAATTAATTGAGTTTCTGAGAACACGCTATCCGTCGCCAGGCTGTGATCGGCAAAGGTCACGTTCTCGCGCAGCGTCTTGTCGAAGATCGCGTAATCGTAAGCCGCAGTGTAGTAGTCGGCAAATGAACGTTGGCCGCCGGCCTGCTGGTAATTGGCGGTGTAGGCTCGTACGTTTTCCAGGGAAAAGATGCCCTGCTTGGCCTTGTCCAACGACGCCGGGTTGATGTCGGTGGCGTAGATGATGGTGCGCTCCAGCAAGCCTTCTTCACGCAGCAGGATGGCCATGGAGTACACCTCCTCTCCCGTGCTGCACCCGGCGATCCAGATCTTGATCGACGGGTAGGTCTTGAGCAGCGGCACGACTTCCTGGCGGATCGCAAGGAAGTGCGAGGGGTCGCGGAACATCTCGCTCACTGGAATGGTGAGAAACTGCAGCAACTGCATGAATGCCGCCGGATCGTGCAGCACGCGCTCCTGCAGCGCCGAGATGGTCGCGCAGTCAAACTGGCGCAGGGCATGGGCCACGCGGCGCTTGACCGACGCACCGGAGTAGTCGCGAAAGTCGTAGCTGTACTTGAGGTAAATCGCCTCGATCAACAGGCGCAGCTCAATATCGCTGCTTTTTTCCAAAAAACTTCGCTCCACTTAAATGCGTTCCATCTTCGGTAGCCAGACACGAATCAGTGAAAACAGACGGTCCAGATCAATCGGCTTGGCCAGGTAATCGTTGGAACCCGCCGCGAGGCAGCGCTCCTGATCGTCCTTCATGGCCTTGGCCGTCACAGCGATGATCGGCAGTTTTTTCCAGCGCGGGTCCTGTCGAATCAAGGCGGTAGCCTCGTATCCATCCATCTCCGGCATCATCACGTCCATCAACACCAGGTCGATATCGTCGACTTCATTGAGTTTGTCGATGGCTTCACGGCCATTACGCCCGATGACCACCACAGCGCCTTTGTGCTCCAGGGCGCTGGTCAGGGCGAAGATGTTGCGTACATCGTCGTCCACCAGCAGGATCTTGCGCCCCTCGAAGACCTTGTCGCGGCTGCGAGCGGTCTTGAGCATCTTCTGGCGTTCATGGGACAGCTGGGATTCGACTTTGTGCAGAAAGAGTGTCACTTCATCCAGCAACCGCTCCGGCGAGCGCGCGCCCTTAATGATGATCGAGCGCGAATACTTGCGCAGCTCAGCTTCCTCATCACGGGTGAGGTTGCGCCCGGTGTAGACGATCACGGGTGGGAACGAGCAGATGTCCTCGGTGGCCATGCGCTTGAGCAGTTCGTTGCCAAGCATGTCCGGCAGCTTCAAGTCGATGATCATGCAGTCGTAAATAGTGGTACGCAGCAGGTCAAGTGCTTCCTGAGCAAAGCCAACGGCGGTGATTTCAATGTCATCGTCGCCGATCAGGCGGGCAATGCTGTCACGTTGCAGGTCATCGTCTTCCACCAGCAGCACACGCTTGACCTTCTGGGTCAGCTTGGCCTCAAGGCGTGCGAACACATCCTTGAGTTCTTCGCGGGTGGTGGGCTTGACCGCATAACCGATGGCGCCCATGTGCATGGCGGCTTCGACACGGTCTTCCACGGAAATCACGTGCACCGGGATGTGACGCGTGCTGGCGTGCTCTTTAAGGCGCTGCAACACGGTCAGCCCGGAATGGTCCGGCAGGCGCATGTCCAGCAGGATCGCATCGGGCGCGTATTCCTCGGCCAGGCTGTAGCCTTCGTCCGCACCATGGGCCACCAGGCAGTTGTAGCCCAGTTCATGTGCCAGATCGAAGAGGATGCGTGCAAAGTTCGGCTCGTCTTCCACCACCAGGATGCAACGGGTGGTGAACGGGGCCTTGTCACGGTCGTCGGCAAAGCGTGGGATCAGGCTGGCATCGGCTACCGGCAGCGGTGAAACCCTGGCCGGCGCCGGGGCAGGTGCGACGAAAACTTGGCGCGGCTGCTCGATCGGTGCGGCGTCTTCCTCGCGCTCTACATACTGCTCCGGCAATACCAAAGTAAACACACTGCCCTTGCCCGGTGCGCTGGTCACGCTGATGTAGCCGCCAAGCAAAGTGGCCAAGTCACGGGAAATCGACAGGCCCAGGCCGGTGCCGCCGTAACGGCGGTTGGTGGTGCCGTCGGCCTGGCGGAAGGCTTCGAAGATGCTTTCCTGCTGGTCCGGTGCAATACCGATACCCGAGTCACGTACAGTGAAGGCAATACCCTCCCCCGGCGCACGGGAGACCGACAGGCTGACTTCGCCGTGCTCGGTAAACTTGACCGCATTGGACAGCAGGTTCTTGAGGATCTGCTCCAGGCGCTGGCGGTCGGTGAACAGCATCGCCGGCGCACCTTCCTGCACGTCCACCTGGAAGCCCAGTTTGCGGTCGGCGGCCAGCGGCTCGAACATGCCGCGCAGGCCGTCGACCAGGCGAGCCACGCTGGAATTCTCCGGGCGCATTTCCAACTTGCCGGCTTCCACCTTGGAAATATCCAGGATGTCGTTGATCAGGTTGAGCAGGTCATTGCCGGCGGAATAGATCGACTCGGCAAACTTGACCTGTTCGGCGCTCAGATTCTCTTGCGGGTTCTCCGCCAGCAATTTTGCCAGGATCAACGAGCTGTTCAGCGGCGTGCGCAGCTCGTGGGACATGTTGGCAAGGAATTCGGATTTGTACTTGCTGGAGCGTTGCAACTCTTCAGCACGTTCTTCCAGCTCCAGTTGGGCCTGGTTGAGCTCGACGTTCTTGCGGTCCATGGCGTCGCGTTGCTCGGCCAGGGTCTGGGTCTGCTCGGCCAACTGCTCGTTAGTCTGCTCCAGCTCGGCTTGCTGGGTTTCCAGGTGGGCCTGGGACTCCTTGAGGATGCGCGACTGCTCTTCGAGTTCTTCGTTAGCGGTCTTCAGCTCTTCTTGCTGCACTTGCAGCTCTTCGTTTAGCTGCTGGGTCTCGGCGAGCACTTCCTGCAGGCGCTGACGGTAACGCGCGGCCTCGATCGAGGTGCCGATATTGCCGGCGATCAGCTCCAGCAGTTCCACGTCGCGCTCATCCACCGTACGCAGGAAGCCCAGCTCGATCACACCGTTGACCCGATCATCATCGCTGGTCGGCATCACCAGCACACTGCGGGTAGCGCCTTCACCCAGGCCGGAGCTGACTTTGAAGTAGTCCACTGGCACATCGTCCAGGCGAATCAGGCGATCCAATTGGGCAGCCTGGCCGACAATACCCTCGTCGCTGTAGATCGACTGTTCCAATTGTTCCTGTTCGCGGGAGAAGCCGTAGGTAGCGACGCGCTTGAGACCGCCGTGTTCTTCGCGCACATACAGCGCCGCCACCGCGGAGCCCATGTACTGGGCGAAAAACTGCAGGATGTTGCGACCCAGCATGTTCAAGGTGAGCTGGCCAAGTACCTGTTCGGCCAATTCGGTCTGGCCGTTGCGCAACCAGGCTTGTTGCTCCAGGCGCCCCGCAATCCTCTGCTGTGACGCGAGGTTTTCGTTGTAACTATCTGATAATGCAATTAAATTTTTACGACCGATATACGCCAGAAAACCACTCAGCCCGAGTACGAAGATCAGGTACAAGGTGACGCTGATCACGGTAGTGCGCGTCACTTCTTCATTGCGGGTGATACGGAACTGCTGCTCCATCACCACCGCATCGTCGTACTCCTTGCGGATCTCGTCGGTCAGGCGCTTGCCTCGGCCGGCCTTGACCGCGCTGCGGTAATCACCGCTTTCGCGCTGCATATCAATCATCGACTGGGCGTACTTGTTCCATTCGATCTGCAAGGCTTCCAGACGTTTGAGACGGTCTACCTGCTGCGGGTTGTCCGCTACCAGGTCCTGCAAGTTGCGCAGGTCGGCAATGATCCGTGGCTTGGCCACTTCGTACGGGTCGAGAAAATGCTCGTCGCCAGTGATCAGGAAGCCGCGCATGCCGGTTTCCAGGTCGACCGTCAGTTTCGAGGATTCATTGAGGTTATTGATCACCCGGTCTGTGTGTTCGACCCACTGGATCACCGACAACAAATAGGTGATCAGCACGACAAAAAACACCGCACTGAGCACGCCCACACCCAGGGGCAGCGCAACGTTTCGGCTCAGGAGGTTACGAAAGCTCTTTTCATCGATGGACGACGCAGGAGTCATGGGCTTGCCTTGGCCAAGTATGGAAAAACCGGGAGTTTGCCCCAAAGTGGCAGGCAAAACCATTTTTCCAGAGCTGTTTTGTACAGATTCCTACAGCAGAACAGGCTATTCTCCCTGTTCTTTTGTGTTGCATTGTTTTTACGGCCAGCGGGAACTTGTCGCGAGTCCGCGCTTACTCAAGGAAGAGGCCGGCTTGAACCGCCGCCTGTAAATCTCGTCTTTCTTGGGAATTCCATATTATGTCCGCAGTCACCTCCACCATCCTTGTTGTCGAAGACGATGCCATCGTGCGCATGCTCATCGTCGATGTTCTGGAGGAGTTGGAATTCAGTGTGCTGGAAGCGGCCGATGCCGAGGAAGCGCTGGCGTTGGTTCAACAAGCCGAGCAAGTCATTGACCTCATGATGACCGACGTGGGCTTGCCGGACATGGACGGCAAGCAACTGGCGAGCAAGGTGCGTGAACTGCGGCCCACCCTGCCAATCCTGTTTGCCAGCGGCTACGCTGAAAATATCGATGTACCTGCAGGCATGCAGGTGATCGCCAAACCATTCTCCATCGATCAATTACGCGACAAAGTCAAAGCGATGCTTGCGACAGCCTGACCCCCTCTTTACGCCTCGCCGCCTAGCCAAGGCGGCGTTTTGCGCCTTTCTACAGACCTGTGATACGCCCCGCAGCCCCCAGCTAATTCGATCGGATGCCTAGCGCAGCCGGATTTAGCTGCTAGCTTCTATCGACACGCCCTACAAGTATTAATCACAAGGGACAATCACCCAGGTATGGGGGAGCGCGTATGTTCAAGGCAACGTACACGTCGGCAGTGATGCTGGCCGTTTTGACACTACTCAGTTTTGCCGCCTTGGCCGACAACGCCGAGACCGCCAACAAGAGTAACAACCCGCTCAACCTCGCGCCGGGTGCCAACCTGCAGGATTACTACACCCCACGCCTGTTCGACAGTAACGCCCACACCAATGATCTGTTGCTGCGCGGCACCTTGCCCATTGCCCCTTCGGACTTCTTCGGTGTGCCGCAATTGCTGCGCGCCACCCTGCCCCTCAGCACCCGCCCCGATCCCCATAGCGGCTACAGCACCGGTATCGGCGACTTGAACCTGTTCGATATCTTCCTGCTCAAGACCGAGGGCGTGCAGTTGGGTATCGGCCCGCAAATCACCGCCCCGACCGCAGAGCACGACGAACTTGGCACCGGCAAGTGGCAGGCGGGCCTGGCGGCAATTGCTATTGATGCCTCGCCAAGAGGACTGCTTGGCGCACTGGTGCAATACCAAAGCTCGTTCGCCGGAGACCGCGACCGGGCGCATGTAGAAAGTGCAACTTTCCAGCCTTTCATCATTCATAACCTGCCGAAGGGTTGGTACCTGCGCTCCACGGGCACCTGGACCTTCGATTTGAAGAACGACACTCACTACATCCCCATTGGCTTGGGGATGGGCAAGGCCTGGAAAGCCGGCAGCAATATCCTTAATGCCTATGTGGAGCCGCAATGGACTGTGGCACGCAAAGGCGATGGTTTGCCTCAGTTCACCCTGTTCGCAGGGATTAACGTGACGTTCGGCAAATAAAACAGGAAACTCGGCGCTTTCATCCCACGCCCTTTAAAAAGATCTCTGGAAGGACGCAACAACATGATTGGAAAACCGACGCGCCTGCTGTTGGCGAGCCTCTCGATACTCATGAGTACTGGCGCTTTGGCCGATTTCACGGCCACTCCCGCCGAAGCACGTGCCATTGCCAAGGAAGCCTATCTATATGGCTACCCAGTGGTAGCGATGTACAAGACGCTCTACACCCAGGCCGTTGATAAGGGCGGTGCGAACTTCAAGGCGCCGTTCAACCATATCGGCAATACCGCCCAAGTGTTCACGCCCAAGGACAACGCGTTTGTCACGCCCAATTCGGACACGCCCTACTCGTTCGTCTGGATGGACCTGCGCAAGGAACCGCTGGTCCTGACCTTGCCGAAGATCGAAGACAACCGCTACTACTCGGTGCAGTTGATCGACCTCTACACGCAGAACATCGCCTACCTGGGCACCCGCAGCACCGGTAACAACGGCGGCCACTACATGATTGCCGGGCCTGACTGGAAAGGTCAGCAACCGGTCGACATCGACCGCGTGGTGTACAGCGAGAGCAACATCGCCTACGCGCTCTACCGCACGCAGTTGTTTGACGAGAAAGACCTGAACAAGGTCAAGCAGATCCAGAACGGCTATAAAGTGCAGCCACTGAGCAGCTACGTTAAACAGCCGGCCCCACCTGCGGCGCCGAAAATCGACTGGCCCAAGCCCATGGCGACCATGACCGAAGGCCCGCAGTTGTTCCGTTACCTGAACTTCATGCTGGCGTTCGCCGCGCCCCAGGACAGCGAAAAAGACCTGCTGGCACGTTTTGCCAAGATCGGCATCGCCCCGGGCGCACCTTTCAAGGTGCACCAACTGACCGCCGAACAACGCAAGGCCCTGGAATACGGAATCGCCGATGCGCGTGCCGAGTTTGCCGCGTTCAAAAAAGACAAGATCGACACCCATCAAGTGTCCAGCGGGGAGCTGTTCGGCAGCCGTGACCGGCTGAAAAACAACTACCTGTACCGCTATGCCGGTGCGGACCTGGGGATTTTCGGCAATTCCACCGACGAAGCCATCTACCTGAGCTATTTCGTCGACAGCGAAGGCAAGCCCGCCAACGGCGCACGCCACAGCTACACCGTGCACTTCGCCAAGGACCAACTGCCGCCGGCCGATGCGTTCTGGTCGCTGACCATGTACGACGCCAAGACCAAACTGCTGGTGCCCAACCACAAGAAGCGCTACCTGATCAATTCGCGGATGTTGCCCAACCTCAAGCTGGACGCCGACGGCGGCCTGACCCTGGCATTGCAGCACCACGAACCGCCGAAAGCGGAACAGAGCAATTGGTTGCCGGCTCCACCCGGCCCGTTTTATGCCGTGCTGCGGATCTACCTGCCCAAGCCTGAGGTAAGTAGTGGTCAATGGAAACTGCCACCGTTGACGCCGCTCAAGTAACACCACGTGCCCGGTCATACAGGGGATAGACCGGGCGCGTAACTCCCGATATCAGGCCGTTTACAAGGATGCGTAACGCCATGATTTCACGTGCTCGCTTGTGTGCTGCCCCGCTGATTTTTGGCGTGCTTTCCAGTGGCGGTCTATCGGCCGCCAGCCTGCCGGAACTGGGCAGCAGCCCGGCGCCCGCCACCAAGGCCGATCCCGAAACCTGCCACCGTCTGCAACAAGACTTCGATATCGACCTCAAGCAAGTGGTCAAGGCCGGTTGCGACCCGTCAACCGAGCAAATCGCCAAGCTGATGGACAACCCCGTGGGCAACCTGGTGTTGCTGTTCAATCAGTTTGATTACACCGCCCTCAAGGGCCCCCACAGCAACGGCACCCGGCACCTGGGCAAATACAGCTTCATGCCGACCTTCCCGATATCCATCGGCGAGGACTGGAACCTGATCAACCGCATTCCGCTGAGCTATGTCAGCGCGCCGGTGAATGCCAAAGCGGGCAACCTGATCGGCATGAGCCCGTATGGTGTGCTGACTGACCGCGACTTTCCCGACGTGGTCAACGACCCGTTCGACCGCACCTCGGGGTTTGGCGACCTGGCCTATGTGGGGGTGTTTTCCCCCAAGCAGCCGATACGGTTTGCCAATGGCGGCAAGATGGTCTGGGGGTTCGGCCCCACGGCCATGTTCCCCACCGCCGAAAAAGACGTGCTGGGCACCGGCAAATACGCCCTTGGTCCGGCGTTTGTCGCGGCCTACCTGGGCGAAGACTGGACCCTCGGGTTCTTCCCGCAGCATTGGTGGTCGGTAGGCGGCGACTCACGGCGCAAGGACGTCAGCCTGACCAACATCCAGTATTTCATCCAGCGTGCCATTCCCGGTCCTAGCCAATGGCGGGTGGGCATGACGCCCAATATCACGGTGAACTGGAAGGCCGAGAGCGGGAACAAGGTCAACTTTCCCATCGGTATCGGCGCAGGACGCATCGTCAATTTCGGCAAGTTGCCAGTACGCATCTCCGGTGAGGTGCAGTACTCGGTGATTCACGCCGACGACCTGATCAGCCCCCGCTGGAACTTCCGCCTGTCGTTTATCCCGGTGATACCAACCTTCATGCTTTGAACGAGGTGCGTCATGTCGCGCTTTCAATGCTTGTTGATTTGCCTGGCCTTGACTGCCAACACGGTCTCGGCCGAGGAACTGGAACCCAAGGCCCTGGCCGCCCTTGACCAGATGGGCGCCTATTTGCGCAGCCTGCAGCAGTTTCGCATCGACGCCAGCAGCCACACCGACCAGGTGCTGGAGAACGGCCAGGTCATCGAGTTCAGCCATCAGGCACGTTTGCTGGCCCGTCAGCCAGACAAGCTGCACGTGTCACTGGAAAGCGACGGCAAACGCCGCAGCCTGTTTTACAACGGCAAGAGCTTCACGCTTTACGACAGCCGCAGCGGCTACTTCGCCAACCAGGCCGCGCCTGCGAACATTGGCGGCTTGCTCGACCAGTTGAGCGAACGCTACGGCATCGAATTGCCCCTGGCCGATCTGTTTCGCTGGCACCCCGGCACCGCCAGGGACGTGGGCATCAGCAGTGCGTTGCTGATCGGCGATGAAACCGTCGACGGCAACACCTGCACCCATTACGCCTATCGCCAGCCGGACATCGATTGGCAACTGTGGGTGCGCCAAGGGCCCCGACCCCTGCCCTGTCGCCTGGTGATCAGCCGTCGTGACACGGCTGAGCAGCCTCGGCACAGCGTCAACTATCACTGGCAACTCAACAGCGCGATCAAGCCCCAGGACTTTGAGTTTATTCCTCCCGCCGGCGCCCGTGCGGTGCCCTTGCAGCAATTGGAGCCTCAAGGAGAACAGCCATGAGAGCCACGGCGGCGGTATTGACAGCCAGTTTGCTGCTGAGCCTGTTCGACCCCTTGGTGGCCCAGGCCTGGCAAGTGCGCGGCGGTGGCGGCGCGCGCACCTTCGTGGTGCCCCATGGTGGCAGCGGTGGGTATCGACCACCGCCGCCAATGCCGCGTCCCATGCCTGCGCCTCGGCCAATGCCGCCACATCCCGAGCCACACCCGCAGCCGCAGCCGCAGCCGCACCCGCAACCCCATCCGGAGCCAGGGCCGCACCCTTACCCGGGACCCGGGCCACATCCAGGCCCAATGCCGCCGCCGCCGCCTCCTCCACCGCCACCGCCACCGCACCCGGATGACTGGTATCACCCTTGGGCGGCAGCGGCGGTAGTCGGTGCCACCACGGCAACGATCCTCGCCATTGGCACCCAGGTCAGCACCGTGCCGGCCGATTGTGTCTCGGTAGTGGCCAATGGCGTGGCCTACCAGCATTGCGGGCCGACCTGGTACCAGCCGCGTTACGTCGGCAGCTCCGTGCAATACATCGTGGTCACCTCACCCTGGTGACCCAAGGTTTCAAGGAGGAATGGCATGACAGCACTCAACGATCTAACCGCCTTGCAAGCCAGCATGGCCGAAAGCGTCCTGGGCCAGGAGCACGTGATCCGCCAGATACTGCTGGGCCTGCTGGCCAACGGTCATCTGTTGCTGGAAAGCCTGCCAGGGCTGGCCAAGACCCGTACAGTCAAGGCCCTGGCTCGGCATTTGGACGCAAAGATGAGCCGCATCCAGTTCACGCCCGACCTGCTGCCATCGGATATCACCGGTGCCGAGGTGCTGCACCAGGTCGACGGTCAGAACCAGATCCGCTTCCAGCCGGGGCCCTTGTTCGGCAACTTGATTCTGGCCGATGAGATCAACCGCGCGCCGGCCAAGGTCCAGGCAGCGCTGCTTGAAGCCATGGAAGAACGGCAAATCACCGTGGCCGGCGCCAGCCACCCGCTGCCCGAGCTGTTTATCGTGGTAGCCACCCAAAACCCCATCGAACAGGAAGGCACCTATCCCTTGCCGGAAGCGCAGATGGACCGTTTTGTGATGAAGCTGCTGCTCGACTACCCCAGCGCCGAGAATGAAAGCCAGGTCCTGCGCCTGCTCAGGGCAGAGGAACAGGCCGCCGCCACCCAGGCAGTCCAGGGCTTTACCCTGGAGCCCGAGGTGATCTTTGCCGCGCGCAAGGAAGTCAGCGCGATCCAGGTCTCCCCTGCGATCGACCGTTACCTGATCGACGTGATCAACGCCACCCGCCACCCCGGCGACTACGACCCCGACCTCGCCCGCTGGATCAGCCTGGGTGCCAGCCCCCGAGGCGGCATCGGCCTGGACCGCTGTGCGCGGGCAGATGCGTGGTTGCAGGGCCAGGCCTTTGTCACCCCGGACAACGTGCAAGCGGTGGTGCACCCGGTGCTGCGCCATCGAATACAACTGAGCTACGACGCGGTGGCGGACGGTGTGACAGCAGACCAGGTACTCGACCGCCTGCTCAGCAAAGTGGCGATTCCCGCATGAACGCCGACGGCTTGGTCTACGTGAGTCTGGCGCAGTTGATGGCGTTGCAGTTCCAGGCGCAAGGCTTGAGTTTTGTCGCGCGCCAGCCCCAGGGGAGCCTGCTGGCGGGCAACCATGCTTCACGCCTGCGTGGCCGTGGCTTGAATTTCGATGAGCTGCGGCGCTACCAGCCGGGCGACGATTTGCGCCATCTGGATTGGCGTGCATCGTTGCGCACCGGCAAACCGGTGGTGCGCACCTTCACCGAAGAACGCGACCGTCCGGCCTTGATTGTGGTGGACCAGCGCATGTCGATGTTTTTTGGTTCGGTGCGCAGCTTCAAGTCTGCCGTTGCCGCTGAACTCGGGGCGTTGGCCGCCTGGATGGTGTTCAACGCCGGCGACCGTGTGGGTGGCCTGGTGTTCAACGACTCACGCATCGACAGCGTGGCGCCGTTGCGCAGCCGTAAACGGGTAGAAGCGTTGTGCAGCCGCATCGCCTTGCAGAGCAGCGAACTCAATGCTGGCAATGCCGACCATGAAGGCGACAGCCAATTGGACAAGGTCTTGCAGCAGTGCGTGGCGCTGGCGGGTCACGACCATTTGATCTGCCTGGTCAGCGATTTTGCGGGCGCCGGCCCACGCACCTCTCAACTGCTGCAGCAACTGTCGGCCCACAACGATGTGGTGGCGTTGCAGGTGTACGACCCCTTGGCGCTCAACGTGCCCAGCCGTGGGCAGTTATTGGTGACCCAGGGGCAGTTGCAAGTGGAATTGGCCGTCAACCAACGCAAGGTGCGCCAGCCGTTGGGCGACTTTCTCGGGGGGCGCCTCAAGGACGTCGCCAGCCTGTTGCGTCGCAGCCAGGTTCCGCTGCTGATGATCAGCACCGCATTGCCCGCCGCCGAGCAACTGCGCACGGAACTGGGGAAGCGCCGGTGACCGCCCATGTGCCGAGCATCGAGCAACTCAAGGAGTTGGGCTTGCCCGCGCCGGTCAGCTACTGGCCACAGACCTGGGGTTGGGGCGTGCTACTGGGGCTGCTGGTGATTGGACTGCTGATCCTCGGCATCCGCAAATGGCTGCGTTGGCGGCGCGATGCTTATCGGCGCGAGGCCTTGGCGCGCTTGAAACAGTTGAAAGACCTGCGAGAGTTACCCGAACTACTCAAGCGCGTCGCCTTGTCCATGCCGCTGTCAAAAGCGCAACACCAACGCATCCCGACCCTGCGCGGCGCCGAATGGCAGGCCTTCTTGCAGCACCACGCCGGCGCGCCGATACCGGAGGACCTGAGCCAGCAGTTGGCGCAATTGGCCTACGGCGCGCCTTTGCCTGCCGAGCAGCACACGCAATTACTGGCCCAGTGCACTGCCTGGGTGGAGCAACACCATGTGGCAGCTTGACTACCCCTGGCTGCTGCTACTGCTGCCGCTGCCGTGGCTGGCCTACCGCTATTTGCCGCCCTACCGCGAAGCACGCAGCGCCGTGCGGGTGCCGTTTTTCCGCGGAATGAGCCAGGCCATCGGTACATCGCCCTCCAACAGCGGCACGCGCCATAATCGCAGCCAGTTACTGCTCAATCTGCTGGTCTGGGCGTTGCTGGTGCTGGCGATCGCCCGCCCGGTGTGGGTGGAAAAACCCATTGAACGCCAGCAACCGGTGCGCGACTTGATGCTGGCCATCGACATCTCCCAGTCCATGGAAACCCAGGACTTCACCGATGCCGCCGGCCACAAGATCGACCGCCTGGCCGCCGTCAAACAGGTGGTGCATGGCTTTATCCAGCAGCGCAAAGACGACCGTATCGGCCTGATTCTGTTTGGCAGCGGTGCCTACCCCCAGGCGCCCTTGACCCTCGATCACGCCAGCCTGTCGCTGTTGTTGGATGACAGCGGCATCGGCATGGCTGGGCCGAATACCGCCATTGGCGATGCCATTGGTCTTGGTCTCAAGCTGCTCGACCAGGCCCATGAGCCGGAAAAAGTGCTGATCCTGCTCACCGACGGCAACGACACCAGCAGCGCAATCACTCCAGATCATGCCGCCGACATGGCGGCTGCCAAAGGCGTGATCATCCACACCATCGGCATTGGCGACCCACAGGCGACCGGGGAAGCCAAGGTTAACCTGAACGCCTTGCAGGACATCGCCAGCGCAACCGGCGGCCGCTACTTTCGCGCAGAGGACCGCGACAGCCTCACCCAGGTCTACGCCACCCTGGACAAGATCACCCCGCATCAAGTGAAAACCCTCAGCCATCAACCCAAGCGCGACCTGTTCTGGTGGCCGCTGGGCGCCGCGTTGGTGCTATTGGCGGGGTATCACTTGATTGCGGCGCTGTGGCCGCATCGGCCGAAACGGGAGGCAGCGGATGGACTTCAGTAACTTCCACTTCCTGCGGCCGACTTGGCTGTTGCTTGCCCTGTTGGGTCTTCTGCTGCCGCTGATCTGGCAACGCAGCCGCGACCTGCAACGGCGCCTGCGCGGCAATATCGCCCCGCACCTGTTGCCGCATTTGCTGCTGACTCCCAACGACCCGCATCGCGTGCGCCCGGTGCATCTGGTGTGCGCGCTGCTAGTGCTCGGCGCAATAGCGACTGCCGGGCCGACCTGGCAACAGGATCGCCCGGATTTCCTGGAAAACCGCGCGCCGCTGATCATCGCCGTGGACCTGTCGCCGTCGATGGACACCGCTGACGTGCCGCCCACCCGCCTGACGGCCGCCAAGCACACGTTGCACGACCTGGTGCAACGCCGCAAAGGCACGCGCACGGCATTGCTGGTGTATGCGGGCAGCGCCCATCTGGTGTTGCCGCCCACCGACGATCCTGAACTGCTCGACACCTTCATCCAGGCGTTGGGCACCGACTTGATCAGCAAGTCCGGCAAGGATGTCGCCGCGGTGATCGAGCAGGCCAAGCGATTGCTGCAACAGTCGCCGGGCACCTTGCTGCTGGTGACCGATGGCGCGGACGTCGCCCAACTGCCCACGCTCAAGGACGACTCGCTGCAAGTGCTGGTGCTGGCCTTGGGCAGCAGCCCGACGCTCAAGCAACTGGCCTCGGCACTCGATGCGCCCCTGGGCAGCCTGACATTGAATGACGATGACCTGGACTGGGTCGCACGCCACGCCCAGCAACATTTCCAGAATGCCGACGAGCAACAGCGGCTGCTGCAATGGAAAGACGCAGGGTATTGGCTGTGCTGGCCGCTGCTGCTATTGGCGTTGGTCAGCGTGCGTCGGGGCTGGAGCCTGAATTGGGGCGCCGTCTTACTGCTCGGCCTGCTGCTGCCGCCAACGCCAGCTGAGGCCAATCCGTTCCTGACCCTAGACCAACAAGGCCGCTGGGCCTTTGAGCATCATCACTACCCTGAGGCGGCGGCGCGGTTTGTCGATCCCTACTGGAAGGGCATTGCCGCCTACAACGCGGCGGACTACGACTTGGCCCAAACCACGTTCAGTGCGATGAACACGCCGCAAGCCGCGTTCTACCTGGGCAACATCCACGTACGCCGCTTCAAGTTCGACGACGCCATCAGCGCCTACCAGCATGCCTTGCAGCTCCAACCGGACTTTCCTGAAGCCAGCGCCAACCTGGCCCTGGCGATTGCCTTGAAGAAAGACACCGAAAGCGCGGCGAACAACACCCCCGAGGTCAAGCCCGATGAAGTCAAGTTCGACAAGGCCCCCGGCAAGGGCCAAAGCAAGGCGATCCAGACCCAGCAAGCCAACAACGATGCGCTGTGGCTACAAAATCTGACCACCTCGCCTGCCAATTTCCTGCGGCGTAAATTCAGCCTGCAGGACCAGGAGGCGAAACCATGAAGCGCTATTGTGGCGTTCTCTTGCTGATCACTGCCCCCGCGTGGGCCGCCGAGCCCCAGTTGCGCGTACAGGCGCAGTTGGTACCCGGTGCGTCGGTGGTGGTAGGCGAGCAGTTGTTGGTGCAGGTCGATGTGCTGACCGATACCTGGTTCACCTCCGGCGCAACACTGCCTGACTTGAAGTTGCCAGGTGCACGCGTGCAGCCCCCCGGTGGTGAAGCCGAGCACACCACACAGGTGATCGACGGCCAGACCTTCTACGGCATGCGCTACGCCTACCGCATCACGCCAAATGCCGCGCAACACTTTACGGTGCCCGCACTGAGAATCAGCGCGCAGCCGGGCCAGGCCAGCGCACCGCTGACGGCGCAAAGTGCACCGTTATCCTTCGAGGCAAGCCAGCCGCCGGGATTTGCTGCGGACGAACCAGTGCTGGTTGCCAGTGGCTTGCGCTTGAGCCAGACCCTCACTGCCACGGACCTCAAGGTCGGTGACAGCCTGACCCGCACGCTCACACTGCAGGCCGACGATACGCCCGGCCTGTCGCTGCCCCCGCCCGCCGCCGCGCAGATCAAAGGCCTGCGCCTTTACCCGCAGGCCCCCATTATCAGCAACCTGGACGACGGCCGTGGCGCCATCACTGGTGGCCAGCGCATCGACGCCTTGGTGTACCGCGTGCAGCAAGGCGGCCATTACACGCTACCCGCCATTAGCGTGAAGTGGTGGGACAGCCGCAATCATCGCCTCCAATTCGCGCAGCTGCCGCCACTCACGGTGGACGCCCAGGCAGTCAGCGCCTACACCCCAACCTTCGCCATCGAACACGGCCGCAGGCAGCTGTCTCAGCACCTGTTCGCCTGGATTGCTGCGATTATCGCGCTGATCCTGGCGGGTTATCTGTTGCATGCGTTGTGGCCGCGTATCCCGCCCCTGTGGCGAAAAACGTGGGCTGCATTGCGTTGGGCGTGTCGTCAACTACGCTTGGTTGCACTGAACCCTCGTCACGAAAAGGACTTCCCATGACGTCGCTGCGTTCTGCCCTGCCCCTTCTCCTGCTGCTGACCCTGCCTGCACTGGCCGCCGACCCGCTGCCCTCATGGAACGAAGGCCCAAGCAAGCAGCAGATCATCGACTTCGTCCAGGCCGTGACCGTCGAAGGCTCCAAGGACTACGTCAAGCCTGCCGAACGCATCGCCGTCTTCGATAACGACGGCACCTTGTGGACCGAACAACCGGCGTACTTCGAAGTGCTGTTTGCCTTTGACGAGGTCAAGCGCCTGGCGCCCCAGCATCCTGAATGGAAAACCACCCAACCGTTCCAAGCCGTGCTGGAAGGCGACCACCAAGCCCTCGCCGCCGCCGGCATGCAGGGCCTGCTGAAAATCATCGGCGCCACCCACACCGGTATCAGCACGCAAGCCTTCATCGACAATGCCCGGCACTGGCTGAAACAGGCTCGTCACCCCAAAACCGGCAAGCCGTTCGACCAGATGATCTATCAGCCCATGCTGGAGATGCTCGATTACCTGCGCAGCCAGCAATTCAAGACCTACATCGTCTCCGGTGGTGACACCGCCTTCATGCGCGCCTTTGCCGAAGAGGTGTACGGCATACCGCCAGAGCAGGTCATCGGCTCGAACTTCGTCACTCAGTTCCAGCTAAACGGCGGCCAACCCCAGGTACTGCGCACCGCCAAGCTGGCGCACAACGACGACGGTCCCGGCAAGCCGGAAAGCATCGACGCGGTGATCGGGCGGCGTCCGATCCTGGCGTTCGGCAACTCCGACGGCGACCTGCAAATGCTGCAATGGACCGCCGCTGGCAGCGGCAAGCGCTTGATGGGCCTGGTGCACCACACCGATGCCAAGCGCGAGTGGGCCTACGACCGTAATTCTCAGGTGGGGCGCCTGGACAAGGCGCTTGACCTGGCCAAGGCAAATGGCTGGACCGTGGTGGATATGGCACGCGAATGGCGCCGTATCTACCCTTTCGAGCCGGCTGTGCAAGCGCAGGTGCAATAAGAAAAACGTCACGACGGACTGTAATAAACGTAGGTCGCAGCCAATGCGACCAGAGCCCTAAAAGGAGCAAGTCTTATGACTCGCATACGTAAGTGGCTGCCGAAGCTCGCCCTGGTGGCGGCTTCGGTGATCGGCGCCTCGGCATCCGCCCTGGCCGCCGAGAAGCCGAATATCCTGGTGATCTTCGGCGATGACATCGGGCAAACCAACATCAGCGCCTATTCCATGGGCGTTGTGGGGTACAAAACGCCCAATATCGACCGGATCGCCAAAGAAGGCATGATGTTCACCGACTACTACGCGGAGAACAGCTGCACGGCTGGGCGCTCGTCCTTCATCACCGGCCAGACGCCGTTGCGCACGGGGCTGTCGAAGGTGGGTGCGCCAGGGGCTTCGGTGGGTTTGCAAAAGCGCGACATCACCATTGCCCAAGCGCTGAAGTCACTGGGTTATGCCACCGGACAATTCGGCAAGAACCACCTGGGTGATAAAGACGAGTACCTGCCGACCAACCACGGGTTTGACGAATTCTTCGGCAACCTCTATCACCTCAACGCTGAAGAAGAACCCGAACGCCCGTACTGGCCGAAGGACGACCCCGAGTTCGTTAAGGCCAACTCGCCCCGTGGCGTGATCCACAGCTTCGCCGATGGCAAGATCGAAGACACCGGTGCCTTGACCACCAAGCGCATGGAAACCATCGACGACGAAACCACGGCCGCAGCCCAAGCGTTTATCAAAAAACAAACCGAGGCCAACAAACCGTTCTTCGTCTGGATGAACACGACGCGGATGCATCTATTCACCCATGTGCGTGACTCGATGAAGGGCCAGAGCGGCATGCCCGGCAACGAATACGCAGACGGCATGCTGGAACATGACGGCGATGTGGGCAAACTCCTGCAAACCCTCGACGACCTGAAAATCGCCGATAACACCATCGTGGTCTACACCACCGACAACGGACCCAACCAGTTCTCCTGGCCGGACGCGGCGACTACACCGTTCCGTAACGAGAAAAACTCCAACTGGGAAGGCGCGTACCGCGTGCCTGCGATGATCCGCTGGCCCGGCAAGATCAAGCCGGCGGAGGTCTCCAACGAAATGTTCTCGGGCATGGATTGGTTCCCCACCCTATTGGCGGCAGCAGGCGATGCCGACGTCAAAGACAAGCTGCTCAAGGGCTGGGCACCGACATCCGGTGGCCAGAACTTCAAAGTACATTTGGATGGTTTTAACCAGTTGCCCTACCTGACCGGCCAGCAACCCAAGGGTGCCCGCGACGAGTTTTACTATTTCAACGATGACGGCGTACTGGTCTCGGCGCGCTTTGGCAATTGGAAGGCCGTGTACTGCGAGCAACGTGCGCCGGGTGGCTTTGCGGTGTGGAGCGAGCCCTTCGTGTGCCTAAGGGTGCCGAAGATCTTCAACCTGCGCATGGACCCTTATGAACGAGCGGACGTGGTTTCTGACCAGTACTACGACTGGAGTACCAAAAACGTTTACTTGGTTGCGGTAGCCGTTACCAAATCAGCCAAGTTCCTCCAAACCTTTGTCGAGTACCCGCCCAGCCAGAAACCGGCGAGCTTCAGCATCGACCAGATTCGCGGCGCGGTGGACAAGCAAATTGACGCGAAAATGAAGGCTGCCCCGGGCTCATAACCGATACAACACAAGGCAAATGTGGGAACAAAAAGCCCGCCGCACTCTTGTAGTGAGCGGGCTTGCCCCGCGCTGGGTGGCGCAGCCGCCCTAAACGGGACGCCTCGGTATTTCAGCGAGACCGAGGTGTCTGGTTTTAGGGCGGCTGCGCCACCCAGCGCGGGGCAAGCCCGCTCACTACAGAGGCAGTGTTGCGGTAGGGCATGCCTCCTCCCACAGGAGTTCTCTGAAAGCTCTGGAATTTGGTAATGACCTCACACGCTGCAAGCAAAACAATAGAAACTCATTCGACCACTTCAATCCTGCTCCCCGCCCTCCTCCTGTTCATCTCCGGCGGCGCAGCGTTGGTCTACCAAGTGCTGTGGATCAAGCAGTTGTCCTTGGTGGTCGGCGTGGAGGTGTATGCAATCACCACCGGCATCAGTGCTTTTTTCGCCGGGCTGGCTCTGGGCGGGCTGCTGTTTGGACGTTTGGCGGATCGTTTCTCGCGGCCATTGCTGCTGTACGCAGGTCTGGAATTACTGGTGGCCGTTTTCGGCGTCGGCGCCACGCTGGCGCTGGGTACGGCCGCCGAACCCTTCGCTTGGCTGGAGGCACGCATTGGCCCGGTGGCCTGGGCGCTGCCGTTTGCCCTGGTGGGGCTGCCAGCGTTGCTAATGGGCGGCACGCTGCCGGTGCTGGTGCGCTCGCTGAACATCGACGCCAAAGGCTTGAGCCAGGCTGGCGGACGCTTGTATGCCGCCAACACCGCCGGGGCAATTGCCGGTACGTTGCTGACGGCATTCGTTTTGATCGCGCAATTTGGCGTGCGCGGCAGTGCGTTGGTCGCGGCGCTGTTGAACCTGGCCGCCGCGGCGGGCGCAATGCTGGCGGTGCGTCATCGACCGCCCGCCATTGTGGCTGCGGCTCATGCGGTACAACCCGCTCGATTGGCGCTGGTGCTCTACGCCATTGCGGGAGGTGTGGCGCTGGGCTACGAGGTGGTGTGGTCACAATCCATCGTGCAGTTCATGAGCACACGCACCTATGCGTTTGCGGTGGTACTCGCCACCTACCTGACCGGCTTGTATGTGGGCAGTCAATGGATGTCCCGCCGCGTGGAGCGCCTGCGTGACCCTTGGGGCATATTCGGCCTGTTGATCGCGGGTGCCGGGCTGGTAGCCCTGCTGGAAATCGCCCTGCTGGGCCGTTGGCTGGTGCTGTTGCAAACCCAGGCCGAGTCGCTGGTGCTGAGCCTGGGCGGCAGTGAGCTGCCCGGTATGAGTGCACGGTTTGCAGTGGCGGCACTGTGCATCGTGTTTGTGCCGACACTGTTGCTGGGCGCTGCGTTTCCCGTGGCCTTGCGCCTGAGCGTGGGCAACCGCCATGTCGGCCGCGACGTGGGCGCCGTGGTGGCGTTCAACACCCTGGGTGGGATTGTCGGCGTGATGCTCTGCGGGTTTGTGCTGATCCCGTGGCTGGGATTGGTGCGGACTTTGGGCCTGCTGGCCGTGATCGCGGGCGTGGTGGGCTACCTGGCCGTGCGGCGTGGCCATGGCGTGAAAAAAGGTCGGCGCCAGGCCGTGGTGGCGCTGGGGCTGGTATCGCTGGCCGTGGCACTGCTGACTCCAGTGGATCGCCTGGCCAAATTACTGCCGGGCGCACGCAATGCCAGCTTGGCGTTTTATCAGGAAGGACGTGGGGCGACGGTGGCCGTGGTCACCCAAGGCCAGGGCGCGCGGACTTTCCAGCGTCTGTATATCCAAGGTGTATCGAACACCGGCGACGCCATGCCGTCGCTGCGCTACATGCGTATCCAGGCGTTATTGCCGCTGCTGATCCACAACGGCGAGCCCAAGTCGGCGTTGGTGATCGGTTTTGGCACCGGCATAACCGCCGGCGCCTTGTTGCGTTATCCAGGCCTGGAACACCGCGTCGTTGCCGAATTGCTGCCGTCGGTGGTGCAGGCGGCGCCGTTGTTCAAAGGCAATTACAACGCTGCCAGCGACCCTGGCGTAGAACTGCGCCTGCGCGACGGTCGCCAGGAACTGCTGCGCAATCCACAGGCCTACGACCTGATCACCCTGGAACCCCCACCGCCCTCCGCCGCTGGTGTGGTTAATCTCTATTCCAAGGACTTCTACAGACTGGCCGCCACGCGCCTGGAGAAAAACGGCCTGCTCGCCCAATGGCTGCCGTTGCCGACGCAAAACATTGACGACTCCCGCGCGCTGGTGCGCAGCTTTCTTGACGTATTCCCCTACGCATCGCTGTGGACCAGTGAGTTTCACGAGATGCTGCTGGTGGGTTCCCTTGAACCGATCAACCTGGATGCAGACCGCATCCGACAGCGCTTCGAGCAGCCCGGCGTGCGCAGTGCGCTGTCCGACGTCGGTATCGATTCAGCCGCGACGCTGCTGGCCACCTGGGTCACCGATCGCCAGGGCCTGGAACATTTTGCCGCCGACGCGCCCGCCGTCACCGATGACCAGCCGCACATCGAGTACGCACCGTGGGTGCGCGCCAAGGAAATCACCCGGGTGCTGCCGGCCTTGCTCGACCTGCGCACGCCGGTGCCGCTGGTCAATGCAGACGCAACGTTCACCCGCACCCTCAGCGCCGAGCAGCAACGGCTGATGCAGTTCTACCGCGCCAGCCTGCATGCCTACGACGGCGACCGTGATGCATGGGGGCGGGATATTCGGGAGGTGTTGCAGCAGGACAGCGCCAACCCGTACTACCGCTGGTTTATCACCCCCTAAAACAGGTAATGTGCGCCCGATTGTTTAGGGAGTTGCACCGCACATGACTTGCTGGAATGTCCTTGGCCTTACGCCGGATGCCGATAGCCGCACGATCAAGCGCCAATACGCCGCGCTGTTGAAGAAGACCCGGCCGGACGAAGATCCCGAGGGTTTCCAGCGCCTGCGCGAAGCCTACGAGGCTGCGCTGGAGCGCAGCCAGGCTCCGCAGGAAACCGTCGAAGTCGTGGTTGAACACCGGGGTGAAACCCTCGACCAACGCTATCAAGCCGCAATGCAGGACGGCACAGCGCTGTTCTTCGAAGTGCACCTGCTGCATCGCAGCATCGAAGGCGAACTCAGCGCCGAAGACACGCGCTGGGCCTTCGAAACGTTCAACTGGCTTACGGCCTGGCAACGCCTCGAGCTGCCCGCCGAGCTGGTCGAGAAGCTCGAACGCCAACACCGTGCCGCTCTGCAGCAACCGTTACGCGAGGCCCTTGCGCACAAGGACGAGGCGGCATTCCTGGCCGCCTACGCGGCGCGTGATCAACACGCGTGGGTGCATAACCACCCGCATGCCGAGTGGTTCAACCAATGGCTGGCCAGGCTGTTGGCCCAGAGTCATTACTGGTCCTGCGCCGTGTTCGACGCGGTGTGTGCTGGCCAGGACTGGCACGGTGGCGCCGACCACACGTGCCCGCCCGGCGACTGGGCGCTGTTGTTGCGACGCCAGCAAGGGCCACTTTTTATCGCACGCCAACGGGCATTGGCCGCCGAGCCGCCCTTCACCCCGCAACAACGCGCTGCACGCCTGTTGCTGGCACCGATGAGCCTGAATCAGCGCCGTGCGTTCGCCGAGCGCCTGGATCAAGACGACTGGAAAGCCTGCCAGGCGCTCAGCGCCGATATCTATGCCGACCACGTGGCCCTCGCCGAAGCGATGCCCGGCGGCACCGTGTATTTCTGGCAAGGCTGGGACACGGCTACCGACACTTGGCCCTGGATCGTTGCGCTGGTGCTGGGTTGCCTGGTGGGCGTGCTGGTCAAGGCCGAGCGCTTGGCCGGTCACGTGATACCGACAATGGGCTATGGGATCCTGTGGGCACTGGCCGCCGTGATCGGTGCTGGGCTGGCCTGGCAAGTGTGGCGCCCATTGGCCCACCAATACCGTGTGCTGGATGAACGACTCAGCGAGCGCATGCCCCTGAAGTTACTGCCAATACGCGACCTGGTGCCCGGGGTGGTGCTGGCGGGCGCGCTGGGGTATATCTTCAGCCCCGTCGCCAGCCTGACGCTGGTGGGCGCTCTGGCACTGATCGGTCTGATCAAGCGACCGTTCAACAACCACCACACCCCCTGGACTGTCCGTCATCCCCGCTGGACCACAGGGGGCATGGTGCTGGCCGTCCTCGTGGTGATTGCGCTCTACGCCGGCCTGTTGCTGCTCGACAGGCAGTACTTGGTCACCCGCGACCAAGGCCTGCAACAGTGGGCCGAACGCCTGTGCAGCCGCATGCCGCGCACTGCTCCCGAATGCCAGGCACCCGCCACCGAAGCGCAGTGGTACGGCCAGGAGGCCAAGAGATGAATCCGAATCTGCTATTCCCCATCGGCATTTTCCTGGGCCTGGGATTGCTCGGCATGGCCGGCGCCACCAAGCCCCTGCAACAAGTGCAGTTGTGGCTGGACCAGCACGACAGCCCCCACACCGCAGCCGCCAGCGCCCTGGCGCCGATCATTGATTGCGTGAACCGCATCGACCGGGATACGCGCCTGGCCTATTACCGCAAGCGCTCAACCCAGCCGGTAGCGCCTGATACCGATAACTATGGCGACCGTACCGAGCCCGAACCGCGCCTGATCCAGGCGTCAGTCTGCTCGCAGCTCTACACCCTCAAGCTGGAGCGCCAGGACCCTGGCAGTCGCATGGTTGGGCTGGCCAGCGTGTACGCCTACCAGTTGAACAAATTCACCTCACTGTCTGACACCGTCATACCGGCCTATCGCGCCAACGGTATACCGCCGAGCACACAGCAAATGGTCGCAGAGGTGATGAACAAGCACCTGGCGCAAGAGCTGGAGAAAAAAGGCGAGGACTACTGGCGCGTCTCTGCCGAGCTGCGTAACGATTTGGAAGTGGAGGACCTGCGCATGCGGCCTGCGCAACTGGCGTTGCTGGAGGCTCGGTTCGGTCGTGACGTGCATTGGCACATTCTCAACTACATGATCGCGGCGCGTGAGGCGGTGAACCAGATCGAGCTCGGCATGCGTGATGCGAGCCTCACACCGCAGGCGGTCGCTACCCTGGCCGAAGCGGTGCAACAGGCCGCCGATGGCACCAAGGCCTACATCCGCACGCCCACCAGCCCGGAGCGGGATGAGGACGCCGAGTACATGTGGTACATCATCACCTCGCCTGCCGAGGCTTACCTGGCGGCGTTACGCACATTGGAGAAAGACTGGCACGCCCGCGCGCTGCCGCAGCAGCTGAGTGACGACTATTACCTCGTCACCCGCCGCTACGACGCCCTGCTCAGCTATTACAACCGGCAGGCGCGTAATACGTTCTAGTGCTTTTTGAGCTTCACGTACGACTGATGCAGGTCTGACGCCCAACCGTCGATGACGCTTTTCACATCGTCGGCCTTCATCACTTGGGCGTCGTTGGACAGTGGCTTGCCGGTGCCCTTGCGCACCACTTGGGCCAGCACCTTGCCGCTGGCACCGTCGAGGAACTGCGCCTCGGTGCCCAGGGTGGTTTCCTGGTCACGGTGGCCCGTCGCCGTACTGGCGGCCGCCACGACGAGCGCAACGGGGATGTATTCGTACGGCGCGAGGGCTTCGGTCTTGCTGCTGACAGCGGTGATCGCCGCACGCACCACAATCACCCCGGGGCCAGGCGCGTTGGCCAAGGGCAGGGATTTTTCCAGCTCACGCTTGAGCGCCTGGTTGTAGTAGGTGTTGATGCCGTTGAGGGTGCTTTCCGGGATCTTGGCGGTGGCCTGGGGCTTGGGATAGAACTGGGTCGGTTCAACGTACACCGCGGTGTAGCGGCTAAGGTCCAGCTTGGGATCAACCCAACGCATCACCTCGGCACCCGACGGGGACTTGGCTTCCTTGAGTTGGCTGTAGTCGGAGAGAAACCCGGAGTATTCCTCGGGTTGCGTGACCTTGCTGGCACAACCTGCCATTGCGATTGAGGCGAAGCACAGCGCGCTGATCGTTAGCCTTAGTTTCATCATTGAACTCCCTGGCGGTCATCACTGAAACATTGAGCTTGTAGGTATAGCCAACTCTGGAGAAATAGCCGCTATTTCGCGCTGTGCGTTTGACAGACTTGAGCACAGCGTCAAAGCTGCACGAAGCTTAAGCACGCCGTAGAGCGTCCATGCATCAAGACAACGGAAGTCGGAATGCCCAAGCCCAAAAAAGAACCAGCCGTACCCCACCGTGATTCACCCCGACGTTACCTCTACCTCGTATTGATTGTGTTGCTGTTGTTGGCCATGGCCGGGATCTGGTTTTTCCTGCAGGCCGGCACACCTCGCTTGCCGGCACCTGTGGTTGCAGTGAAACCGGCGGCCATCGCCCCGGCGCAGATGGTCGATGAACAGCAATGCCAGGGTTGCCACCAGGCGCAGGTCAAGGACTGGCAAGGCTCCCACCATCAGCTGGCGATGCAGGAGGCCAACGCGCAGACGGTGCCGGCAGACTTCAATGACGCAAGCTTTACCGGCGAAGGCGAAACCACGCGCTTTTTTCGCCGAGGCGCCGAATATTGGGTCAATACCCCCGGCAGCGACGGCCAGGCGGCCGACTTCAAGGTGGCCTACACCTTTGGCATTGCCCCGTTGCAGCAATACCTGATCGAGGTTGGCGAGGGGCGCCTGCAAGCCCTCGGCGTGGCCTGGGATACGCAGCAGCACCGCTGGTTTCACCTTTACCCCGGCCAAGGCGTGAACTTCAAGAACCCGCTGCACTGGAGCAAACCCAGCCAGAACGCCAACTTCATGTGCGTGGAGTGCCACACCACCGGCTACAAGCGCAATTTCGACGCGGTTAAAAACAGCTTCGACAGCCAATGGAACAGTCTCGGCGTCGGCTGCCAGGCCTGCCATGGCCCGGCGTCCAACCACCTGCAATGGGCGGCTAAAAAGGGCGACCTGCTGCATGCCGGCTTCGCCGTAGACCTCAAAGACAAAGACGCCACCGTCGAGCTGGAAACCTGTGCGCGCTGTCATGCGCGCCGTGCGCCCTTGGGCGATGGTTTCACCGTGGGCAAACGCTTGATGGACGACTACCTGCCCAGCGTATTGACCCGCGAGCTGTACGCCCTGGACGGCAAGATCAAGGACGAAGTATTCGAGCACGGCTCCTTCGCGCAAAGCAAAATGGCCGAAAAAGGCGTGCGCTGCAGCAACTGCCACAACCCCCACAGCAATGAACTCAAGGCACCCGGCAATGCCGTGTGCGCGCAGTGTCATAACCCGGCGGGCAAAACCCCGTACACCACGGTGGATGGGCGTGGGTTGCAGGCCAAGCAGTACGATTCCGCCGACCACATGGGCAAGGCCGGTGCGTTCTGTGTCGATTGCCACATGCCAGGCAAGGTCTACATGGGCAATGACTTGCGCCATGACCACAGCTTTAGCATCCCAGCGGCAGCGCGTGACGTGCTCAAGGCGCCTTCTTACGCCGAGAGCATGGTGTTGATTCGCGGTGGCGAGCCTGGTGCAGCCCAGGCGCTCTATGACCAGTTGGCGCGCGGCAACCTGCCGGCGATCCAGCGTGCCACGTTGCTGGTGGAGTTGCCCAACTACCCGAGCCAGCAGGCACTGGCGTTGGCGACCAAGGACCTCTCCCACCCTGCCCCGCAAGTACGGGAAAGCGCCGTGCGTGCGGTCAGCGCCCTGCTGCCACCCGCAGAACGCGTGGCGCTTTACGGTACTTTGCTCAAAGACCCGGTGCGGGCTGTGCGCATCATCGCCGCGCGCGACCTGTTGAGCGTGCCCGGCCAAGGCCCGGCCTGGGACAGCGCCATCGCCGAGTATGAACAGGTGCAGATGAGCCTGCTGGAGCGCGCCGAAGCCAACCTCAACCTTGCCATGCTGTACCAGGCCAGTGGCCGTGGCGACAGAGTGGAAGGTCAGTTGCGCACGGCGTTGCTGCGTGACCCGGACTTTTTTCCTGCGCTGGTCACCCTCGCGCAGTGGCTTGAAGCCAACGGCCGCGCGCAGGAGGCTCGCAGCCTGATCACCGAGCAGTTGGCACAACATCCGGATGCGGCGCTGTTGCAGCACACCCAAGGGCTGATGCTGATTCGTTCGGGCGGTACGGCCAATGCCATGCCCTACTTACGCAACGCTGTGCGCTTGGATCCCGCCAACGCGCAGTACGCGTTTGTACTCGCCGTAGCCCTGCACGACGGCGGCAAGGTCGATGAAGCCACCCAACAGTTGGAAAACCTGTTGCAACGCCAGCCTTACAACCGTAACGCGCGGCTGTCGCTGATCCAGTACTACCTGGAGAACGGCCAGGAGCCCAAGGCGCAGGTGGTGATGCAAAGCTGGAAAAAGCTCAACCCAGGTGACCCTGCCTTGAAATAAGCATTGGTAGTGAGCGGGCTTGTCCCGCGCTGGGCTGCGAAGCGGCCCCAAAATCGGGCAATCAGGTTCTTCCTGGAAGAATGCGTTTGCCGAATCAGGGCGGCTTCGCAGCCCAGCGCGGGACAAGCCCGCTCACTACAAACGTTCCCGTGGAATCAGGCCTTGGAGCTGAGAGGCGAGGAAGTTGGCGTCAAAGCTGAAGGTGTCGGGGTCCTTGAGGCCATTGGTTTTCTTCCATAGCCAGTCGTTTTTATCCGCCGGCAGCACCAGCGAGACGCTGCCATGACGTGCGGCGGTCAGGCCCATCACCGCCACCGAAATGAAACCGCCCACGCCCATCACATCCGGGACGAATTCCACGGGCTTACCGGTGATGTGCACGGTCAGCTTCTCGGTCTTGAACGTCGAGGTCTCCACCGGCACGCTTGGGCCGCTGGCCACATAGGCTTCACGATGGACTTCGAGCAAGCCCACCGACTTGACCGGTTCCAGCCATTGCTCGATCTGCCCGAACAGCTCACCGAGTTTTTGCGCCCAGCGCGCTGACTGCACGTCGAATTGCTGTTTCTTGTGCGCTTCACTATCGGCGTAATGACGAAGCATCTCGCCCAGTTGCTGTACATCGTCCATTGCGGCGTTCCTTGGGTGAGCCAGGTTGCGAAGCTCGATCATGGCAGATGCACGGGGGTGGCGTGTAACTAACGCCGGCGAGACAGCGGGCGCGTCTTCTCTGGGCCCACTATGCAGCTACGGCGCAGCACGTTGAAGATTCAGGTCCGGCGTTAAAAAGCAGATCAGAGCGTCTAGAAGCAGCTATTTCAGGCTGATAAAACTGATCCGCATGAATGAGTTTTTTCTGAGCCTGTTTTGTTTTGCCCATGCTTCCTACAGTGCCGCCACTTGGAACCGTGGGAGGGCTGAGCATGAGCACAGCAACAATCGGGCAGGCCTATAACTATAAAGTCGTGCGGCAATTCGTTATCGCCACCCTCGTCTGGGGCGTGGTAGGCATGGCCATGGGCGTGTGGATCGCGTCGCAATTGGTGTGGCCCGAAATGAACCTTGATCTACCCTGGACCACCTTTGGCCGTTTGCGACCGTTGCACACCAGCCTGGTGATTTTCGGCTTTGCCGGCAGCGCACAATTTGCCGCCAGCTATTACGCGGTACAGCGTACCTGCCAGGTCCGGCTGTTTTCCGACACCCTGGCAGCCTTTACCTTTTGGGGCTGGCAGTCGGTGATCGTGATCATGCTGGTCAGCCTGCCGCTGGGCTACACCACCACCAAGGAATACGCCGAGATCGAGTTCTCCGGAGCGGTGTGGATGACCGTCGTGTGGGTGGCCTATGCCGTGGTGTTCTTCACCACCGTGGTACGCCGCAAGACAAAGCACATCTACGTGGGCAACTGGTTTTTTGGCGCATTCATCCTGGTGATCGCCATGTTGCATGTGGTCAATCACCTGGCGATTCCCGTGGATTGGTTCAAGTCCTACCCGGTGTATTCCGGCGCGACCGATGCGATGGTGCAGTGGTGGTACGGGTACAACGCCGTGGGCTTTTTCCTGACCACCGGCTTCCTGGGGATGATGTACTACTTCGTGCCGAAACAAGTCGGACGGCCGGTGTATTCCTATCGCCTGTCCATCGTGCACTTCTGGGCGCTGATCACCCTGTACATCTGGGCCGGCCCTCACCACTTGCACTACACCGCGCTGCCGGACTGGGCGCAATCACTGGGCATGGCGATGTCGCTGATCCTGCTGGCGCCGAGTTGGGGCGGGATGATCAACGGCATGATGACCTTGTCCGGCGGCTGGCATCAGTTGCGCACCGATCCGATCCTGCGTTTTCTGGTGCTGTCGTTGGCGTTCTACGGCATGTCGACCTTTGAAGGCCCGATGATGGCGATCAAGACCGTCAACGCGCTCTCCCACTACACCGACTGGACCATTGGCCACGTACACGCCGGCGCCTTGGGCTGGGTGGCGATGATCACATTCGGCTCGCTGTATCACATGATTCCCAAGGTATTTGGCCGCGAGCAGATGCACAGCGTGCCGCTGATCAACCTGCACTTTTGGCTGGCGACCATCGGCACGGTGCTGTACATCGCCTCGATGTGGGTCAACGGCATTACCCAAGGCCTGATGTGGAGGGCCGTGAACGATGACGGCACCCTCACCTATTCCTTTGTCGAGGCCTTGCAGGCAAGCCATCCGGGGTTTGTGGTGCGCTTTGCCGGTGGTGTGTTCTTTCTTACCGGGATGGTGCTGATGGCCTACAACACGTGGCGTACGGTGCGGGTGGCCGACATGAAACGGGCCCAGCTTGACGCTCGGATCGTTTGAAATGTGGGGCGTGCTGATGGTGGTGTGCCTGTACGGCGCGGTGGAGTATTGCTTGCAGGGGCTGTCCGACAAAAGCTTGGACGATGCCAGCTTGATCCCTTTTGCCGACGATCCGGACGTAGCGAGACGCGTGGAGTTGGCGACCGGCAAGCGCATCGACGCAGTGGCACCGCAAGAGGCAGAGCCGGGCTGGGTGAACCTGGACATGTGAAACTGCACCGGTCATTTGGCGGCTAACTGCGTATGACTAATCCACCGCCGATGGGTAAGGTGACGCGACATTCCTTGTCAGGAGCATCGCATGCGCACCATCGGCCTTATTGGCGGCATGAGCTGGGAGTCCAGCGCCGAGTATTACCGCATCATCAACCAGCGCGTGCGCGACCAACTCGGTCCGCTGCGCTCGGCGCAACTGCTGATGTACAGCGTGGACTTCGGGCCGGTGGAGCAAGCCCAGCATGCCGGGCGTTGGGACGACACCGCGCTGATCCTGGAAGATGCCGCCCGCCGCCTGCAAGCCGGGGGAGCCGAGTGTGTGGTGCTGTGTACCAATACCATGCACCTGGTGGCGCCGCGTATCGAGGCCGCGGTGTCGATTCCGTTCCTGCATATTGCTGATGCCGCAGGGCTGGCAGCGGTTGAGGCCGGCACGCTGACGGTGGGTTTGCTGGGTACTGCGTTCACCATGGAACAGGATTTTCTCAAGGCGCGTCTCGCGGGCCACGGCCTGAACGTGCTGGTGCCCGAAGCCGATGAGCGCCAAGCCGTGCACCGAATTATCTACGAGGAATTGTGCGTTGGCGTGATCAGCGATGCGTCACGCCAGGTTTACCAACGGGTTATCGAGTCGCTGGCGGCACGCGGCGCCCAGGCGATCATCCTCGGGTGTACGGAAATCGGCTTGCTGATCAAGCCGGAACACAGCGACCTGCCGCTGCTGGATACCACCGAGCTGCATGCGCAAGCTGCGGTGGCATTTGCCCTGCAAGACTAAACCGAGGTGCGAAGGCGGGCCATGCTCACCGTGTCGACAAACTGGCCATCGCGCACGGCGTAGTCGCGCATCAGGCCTTCGACCTCAAAGCCGAACTTGCGGTACAGCTTCTGCGCGGCTTCGTTGTCGGCATACACCGTGAGTTCAACCCGGTGCAGGTTCATCCAGTTATCGGCCACGTCCAGCGCGGCGGCCAGTAGCCGGGAACCTACGCCCTTGCCCTGCCAGGCAGTCGCCACGCCCATGCCGAACGACCCAACATGGCTGCGGCGTACGCGCAGTTGTTGCTCAAGGCCGAGTTGCCCGATCACTTCCCCACCATGCACCGCCACCAGCTGTAGGCGCCGTTCGTTGTCCAGCACCAGCTTGTTGCGCCAGGCCTCAACGGACTGGAACGGCATCTGTAGCACCTGACGGCAGACGGCCGGTTCGTTATAGAGCGCCGCGACACCTTCAAGGTGGGCCTCGGTGAAGCGCTGGATGACGATATGGGGTTCAGGCGTGTGCATTGTGTTTCATCCTTTGAAAGACAAGTGGCCGCCCAGTGTAGGGGCGCGCCTATTGCGCGCGCAACGCCGCCACTCGCCACACCCGAGCGATATCTGCCGCCCGCTCACGCAACAAGCGCGGCGCTTCACCGCAGGCTTGCTCCAGACTCATCGGCCCGGCGGGCAAGGCAAATGCGGCGTCCACCCCATGGGCGTACATCTGCTCGTAGCCGTCGCCCAGTGTGCCAGCGATGACAATCACCGGTACACCGTGCTGCTGGGCGATGCGCGCCACGCCGAAGGGGGTTTTGCCGCGCAAGGTCTGGGCGTCGAAGCGACCTTCGCCGGTGATCACCAGGTTGGCGCCGCGTACGGCCGCATCCAGGCCGACCAGTTCGGCCACCACCTCTACACCAGCGCGGAACTGCGCCCCGAGGAAGGCTTTGGCGGCAAAGCCAAGGCCACCCGCGGCACCGCTGCCGGGCTCTTCGCGCACGTCCTTGGGCAGCACCTTGGCGCAGTGGTCGGCGAAGTGCCCGAGGGCGGCGTCCAGTTGTTGGACTTGATCGGGGTTGGCGCCTTTTTGCGGACCGAAAATCGCCGAGGCGCCGTGCGGGCCGCAGAGCGGGTTGTTCACGTCAGCGGCGATTTCGAAGCGGACTTGGGCTAGGCGTGGGTCGAGTTGTTCAAGGTCGATATGGGCCAGGCGAGCCAAGGCCAGGCCGCCCGGTGGCAACGCTCGGTCTTGAGCGTCGAACAACTGCACGCCAAGGGCCTGCATCGCACCCGCGCCGCCGTCGTTGGTGGCGCTGCCGCCAATGGCCAGGATGATGCGCTGGGCACCGAGGTCCAAGGCGGCGCGGATCAATTCGCCCGTGCCGTAGGTGCTGCTGGAACAGGCGTCGCGCTGCCCAGGCGGCACCAGTTGCAGGCCGCTGGCTTCAGCCATCTCGATGATTGCGGTGTGGCTGTCGGCCAACCAGCCCCAATGGGCTTCAACGGTTGCCCCCAGCGGCCCGCGCACCGACTGGCTGCGCAATTCGCCGTTGCACGCGGCAAGTACTGACTCAACCGTGCCCTCACCACCATCCGCCATAGGGCATTGCACCAACTCGGCATCTGGCCAGACTTGGCGTAGCCCCTCGGCAATGGCCTGGGCGACGCCTTCAGCGCTCAGGCTGTCCTTGAATGAGTCGGGGGCGATGATGATTTTCATGGGCTTTCTCCGGTTTTTATAACGCCCATGCTGCCAGTTGGTACCGACATTGACGCCGGTCCGATGCACAAGTGCGGGAAAGGTTTGTTGTTCATTCCGACAAAGCCTGGGGCAATAGCTGCACACCGAGATACAGCGCGAGCATGCCGTCCAGCCTCAGCGGGTCGACCCCACTGAGTTCGGCGATGCGCTCCATGCGGTAGCGCAGGCTGTTGCGGTGAATGCCCAGGGCATCGGCACACGCCTGGCTTTGCCCGTCGTGCTCGCACCAACTGCGCAACGTAGCCAGCAGTTGGCCGTTGCCGTCTTTTGCCAGCACTTTGCGCAAGGGGTTGAGCAACTCATCGAGGGCATCGTCGTTGCGATGACGCCAGAGCATCACTGGCAGGCGATAGCGGTTGAGGGTCAGCAGCCTGGAGTGCGGCAGGATGTCCCGCCCGTAGGCCAGCAGGTCACCGACGCGGCGATAACAGCGACGCAACCCGGCCAAGCCATCGGCCTGCCCGCCCACCGCTACCCGCAGGATGTTCCAGCCCAAGCCGTCGAGTTTTTCCAACAGGCGTGGATTGTCCACTTGCACTGCCGCCGGGCGGCACCACAACAACGAGAATTGCGCCGAGCTGACACACCAACTGTCCGGGTAACGCGAGGTCAACCAGGCACTCAACGCCTCCGCCGACTGGCCCGCACCGAGTTCGAACAAATACGGCGTACGTGCCATCTGCGGTTTGAGCCCCAGTTGCTGGGCTTCGTCCACCAGGCGCGGCGAGTCTCCCGTTTCGGCCAGCAGCAGGGCCAGTAGATCGTCGCAGCGTTGCCGACGCCATTGCTGCTCGGCTTGCTGGTGGCGATGGCTCACCAGCATTTCGGCGGTCATGCGCACCAGTTCCGCATAAGTGCGCAGGCCTTCTGGTTCGCCGGTAATGCCCAGCACACCGATCAGGCGCCCATCGTGCAGCAGCGGCAGGTTGATGCCGGGTTGCACGCCCTTGAGGTGCTTGGCGGTCTGGCCGTCGATTTCCACCACCCGCCCGTTGGCCAGTACCAGTTGCGCGCCTTCGTGGCGGGTGTTGATGCGTTCCGGTTCGCCGCTGCCAAGAATCAACCCCTGGCTGTCCATGACATTCACGTTGTAGGGCAGGATCGCCATGGTGCGATCGACAATATCCTGCGCCAGGTCATGATCCAGCTCGAACATGGGGCTAAGTTCCTAAAAGGTGGTTGTTCACCAGCACAGCGCAAAGGGTGCTTCACTGTGCGCGAGCACAAAGACAGTACCCCATCGCGTCGCCGAGACTGTTTGGGCGATCAACGTTACCCTCGCATCGCGAAAAATCATAATAAAGAGAGACCGCCATGTCACAGAGCGCCGCTGCCACACTGGCCACCGATGACGATAAAAACGCCATCTACAAGCGCATTACCCTGCGCCTGATCCCCTTCATCTTTATCTGCTATCTGTTCAACTACCTCGACCGGGTAAACGTTGGCTTTGCCAAGTTGCAGATGCTCGATGCATTGAAGTTCAGCGAAACCGTGTACGGCCTGGGTGCCGGGATTTTCTTCATCGGCTACGTGCTGTGTGGCGTGCCGAGCAACCTGGCGTTGACCAAGTTCGGTCCACGGCGCTGGATTGCGTTGATGATGATCGTCTGGGGCACCTTGTCCACCTGCCTGCTGTTCGTTACCACGCCCACCCACTTCTACACCCTGCGCCTGTTTACCGGTGCGGCCGAAGCCGGGTTCTTCCCGGGCGTGGTGTTGTACCTCTCGCAGTGGTTCCCGACGTTCCGCCGTGGGCGGATCATGGCGCTGTTCATGTCGGCGATCCCGGTATCCGGTTTGCTCGGCAGCCCGTTCTCCGGCTGGATCCTCAACCACTTCGCCGCAGGGCAAGGTGGCCTCGCGGGTTGGCAGTGGATGTTCCTGCTGCAAGGCATCCCGACTGTAATCCTGGGCTTCCTCGCCTACTTCCTGCTGAGTGACAGCTTCGCCAACGCCAAGTGGCTCAAGCCCCATGAGCGTGCGGTGCTGGAAGCCGACCAGGCGACGGACCTCGCCAACAAGCCGAAAACCACCACCGACTCCCTCGCCGAAGTGTTCAAGAACCCAGCGATCTGGGCGTTCGGCCTGATCTACTTCTGCATCCAGAGTGGCGTCTACGCCATTAACTTCTGGCTGCCGTCGATCATCAAAAACCTGGGGTTCAGCGATAACCTGGTGATTGGCTGGCTGAGTGCGATCCCGTACCTGCTGGCGGCGGTGTTCATGTTGCTGGTGGGCCGCTCGGCGGACTTGCGCAAAGAGCGTCGTTGGCACTTGGTGGTGCCGATGTTGATGGGCGCGATTGGTCTGGTGATTGCGGTGAACTTCGCCACCACTCCAGCAATTGCGATTCTCGGCCTGACGATTGCCACCATGGGCGCCCTCACCGGCCTGCCGATGTTCTGGCCGGTGCCGACCGCCATGCTCAGCGCGGGTGCTGCGGCGGGTGGCTTGGCGTTGATCAACTCGATGGGCCAGATGGCCGGTTTCCTCAGCCCGTATATCGTCGGGTTTGTGAAGGATGCCACCGGGTCGACAGATATCGCGTTGTACCTGCTGGCGGCGGTGATTGTGGCGGGTAGCGTTCTGGCTCTGCGCATGACCCGTACCTTGAAGGTGTAACTCAGTCCATGTGGGAGCGGGCTTGCTCGCGAATGCGGTGGTTCAGTCACAGAAGTAGTGACTGACACTGCGCGTTCGCGAGCAAGCCCGCTCCCACACTTTTGCCCGGTGTTTACAGCAGGCCGCCGCCATCGATATCAATCACGGCGCCGGTCATAAAGCCATTCTCCATCGCCAACACATACCCCGCCGCCACTTCCTCTGCCTGCCCTACCCGCCCAACAGGCAACAGCCCGCTCGCCTTGGTGAACATCGCTTGGCGCTGTTCCTCAGCCAAGCCCGCATACGCCGGTGTATCGATCACGCCTGGGCTGATCACATTGACCCGCCGCGGTGCCAGTTCCTTGGCCAATTGCTTGCCGAGTGCTTCGGTCGCCGCGTTGATACCGGTCTTGATGAACTGGCCAGGCGCCAACTTGCGCCCCAACTGCCCGGACGTGAGGCTGATGCTGCCGCGCTCGTCAAGGTAAGGCAGCGCGAGCTGGATCGCCCGTAGCGAGCCCCAGAGTTTTACGTTGAAGTTTTCCTGGGCTTCATCCAGGTCCGTCTCGACGAGGTTTTTTGCGCGCACCGACGGGCCGGAGGTGTAGACGAGGTGGTCGAAACGCCCAACCGTTTCGAACAGGCGTTGCAACGAGGTGGCATCGGTCACGTCCACCGGCTCGCTACGCAGGCCATTATCGATACCCGACGCCAGGCGCCGTCCGGCCAATACCACGTGGGCGCCACGCTCGGTTGCGGCCTTGGCCACGGCGGCGCCGATACCGCTGCTGCCGCCAATCACGATGACGGTTTTGCCGTTGAGGGAAGAAGTCATGGATGAGTATTCCTGGGTGAGAAAGTGAGCGTTCATCCTCCCAGCTTGGCAATCGGCAAAAAATCCCGGTAAAACGACAAGATCTTTAAAGGATTTTTACAAATGAGCTCGACACTCGACCTTGAAGTCTTCGTGCGCACCGCCGACACCGGCAGCCTTTCCGCAGCGGCTCGTGGCCTCAACCTGACGCCGGCAGCGGCGAGTATCGCCCTTAAGCGCCTGGAAACCCGATTGGGCATCCGTCTGCTCGCCCGCTCGACCCGCAGCATGCGCCTGACCGAAGAAGGCGCGCGTTACCTGGGCAGCGTACGGTTGGCTTTGGAGGCGTTGTCCGAAGGTGAGCGAGCAATCAAGCAGCAGGGTCAGAGCCTCAGCGGGCTGCTGCAGCTGTCGGCGCCCTCGGATTTTGGACGCAATGTGCTGCTGGGCTGGCTGGATGAGTTCAAGCAGGAACATCCCGACATCCGCATCCAGCTATTGCTCAATGACAGCAACGCCGACCTGTTCCGCGACACCGTCGACATCGCCCTGCGTTTTGGGGTGCCCGGGGACTCTAGCCTGGTCGCGCTGCCGGTGGTGCCTGGCCACCATCGCATTCCCTGCGCCAGCCCCGACTACCTGGCGCGGCACGGTACGCCGCGCACACCGGCAGAACTGTCGCAGCACAGCACGTTGCGCTACATGCGCCGGGGGCAAGCCAACAGCACGTGGAGTTTCTACCAGAGCGGGTTGCGCCAGGAGGTCGAGGTGACCGGGGATTACCTGAGCGATGACGGCGAAATCGTGCGCCGCTGGGCACTGGCCGGGCATGGCATTGCCTATAAAGCCAACCTGGACGTGGCCCGTGACTTCAAGGCCGGACGCCTGGTGCCGTTGTTGCCTGAGTGGCAAGGCGAACCCACGCCGTTCAACCTCATGTGCCCGCACCGCCTGCAAGTGTCGGAGCGAGTGAAGGTGCTGCATCGATTTGTGCAGGCGCGCTGCCAGGCCTTGCTCGATCCATGAAGAAATGCGCCCAGGGCTTGTTCCAGAGCCTTCGAGTCTGGTATTGCATGACTCACGTTTCCCAGCCTTGAGGAGTTATCCATGATTTACCGCACATTGGGCCAATCCGGGTTGAAGGTCAGTGCCTTGACCCTGGGCACCATGATGTTTGGCGAACAGACCAACACCGAGGACTCGCTGCGCATCATCGACAAGGCCTGGGACCAGGGCATCAATTTTATCGACACGGCGGACGTCTACACCGGCGGGCGTTCGGAGGAGATCGTCGGCGAAGCCATCGCCCGTCACCGTTCGGATTGGGTGCTGGCGTCCAAAGTAGGCATCGGCCCTGTCGACGGCATCCCCAACCGCAGCGGCCTGAGCCGCAAACGTATTTTCAACGCACTGGAGGCGAGCCTTACGCGTCTGGATACCGACTACCTCGACATCTACTACCTGCACCGCGAAGACCACGACACCCCGCTGGAAGTCACGGTGTCGGCGATTGGCGACTTGATCCGCCAGGGCAAGGTCCGCTATTGGGGCCTGTCCAACTACCGGGGCTGGCGCATTGCCGAAGTGATTCGCGTGGCTGAGCGCCTGGGCGTGGACAAACCAGTGATCAGCCAACCGCTGTACAACATCGTCAACCGACAGGCCGAAGTGGAACAGATCACCGCCGCTGCCAACTACGGGTTGGGCGTGGTGCCCTACAGCCCGCTGGCTCGCGGCGTGCTCAGTGGCAAATATGCACCGGACGTTACGCCTGAGGCTGGCAGCCGCGCCGCGCGCCAGGACAAGCGCATCCTTGAAACCGAGTGGCGTGTGGAATCGCTGCGCATTGCACAGCAGATCCAGCAGTACACCCAAGGGCGTGGCGTGGGCATTGTCGAATTCGCGATTGCCTGGGTGTTGAACAACGGCGCGGTAAGTTCGGCGATTGTCGGGCCGCGTACCGAAGCGCAGTGGGATGCCTATACCGGTGCGCTGGACGTAAGGATTACGGCTGAAGATGAAGCATTTATCGACTCACTGGTAACGCCGGGGCATTCGTCCACCCCGGGGTTTAATGATGTGGGCCATTTTGTGTCGGGCCGCATTCCCCGCCCATAAAGCCCCTTTGTAGTGAGCAAGCTTGCTTGCGCTGGGGTGCGAAGCGCCCCCCAAAAAACCTGGGGACTGCCGCGCAGTCCAGCGGGAGCAAGCCCCCTCGCCACAGAACCCTCGCGCTTACTGTGCATCAGCAAGAAAATTTGCTGAAAATCGCCCCAAAACAGCGCAACCCTTTCCCGCTAAAAGCACCATAATCCTCTCCTCTTTGTAACAATCGGTTTTCGCGAGGACAGCGTGTCTAAAGGTGTTGTGTTATCGGTATTGGCCTCGGTGTTGTTTGCCGTGATGTATTACTTCACATCGTTGCTCACGCCATTGAGCGGCCTGGAAATCTTCGGCTGGCGCATGCTGCTGACCGTGCCGTGCATGACGGTGTTCATGATCGTCAGCGGTGAATGGCGGCGGGTGTGGGAATTGCTGCGGATGCTGGCGATCAAGCCTGCGTTTATTGGCGGGGTGGTGTTGTCTTCGGCCTTGCTCGGTGTGCAGTTGTGGCTGTTCATGTGGGCCCCGCTCAATGGGCGCAGCCTGGATGTGTCGGTGGGGTATTTCCTGCTGCCATTGACCATGGTGCTGACCGGTCGCCTGGTGTACGGCGAGCGGTTATCGCGCCTGCAACAGATTGCGGTGGTATTTGCCGCCCTCGGCGTGCTGAACGAGCTGTATCAGGCCGGCGGGTTCTCCTGGGCGACGCTGGTGGTCATCATCGGCTACCCGATCTATTTCATCGTGCGCAAATACCTCAAGACCGATCACCTGGGCGGACTCTGGCTGGACATGGCGCTGATGCTGCCGGTGGCCTGGTGGTTTGTGCAAAGCGGCGAACAGGGGTTTGCCGTGATGGACGCCCATCCGAAGCTGTACGCGTTGATTCCACTGCTGGGCCTGATCAGTGCGTCGGCACTGGTGAGCTACATCATCGCCAGCCGTTTGTTGGCGTTCAGCCTGTTCGGGCTGCTCAGCTACGTTGAACCGGTGCTGTTGCTAGGCGTTGCGCTGATATTGGGTGAAGGGATCAAGGGCGGTGAGTGGCTGACCTACATCCCGATCTGGCTGGCAGTAATGGTGTTGGTGTACGAAGGTTTCAAGCACTTGGTGCGCCAGCGTAAAGCCTGATTCACGGACAATAAAAAGCCCGGCCGGGGTAACCTCGGCCGGGCTTTTTTATGCTTATTCGGTGGTCAACACGCCACGACGCACCTGATCGCGTTCGATGGATTCGAACAGCGCCTTGAAGTTGCCCTCGCCAAACCCATCATCGCCCTTGCGCTGGATGAATTCGAAGAACACCGGGCCCATCAGGGTTTCCGAGAAGATCTGCAGCAACAGGCGTTTGTCGCCCTCGATGGACGAGCCATCCAGCAGGATGCCACGTGCTTGCAGTTGGTCCACCGGCTCGCCGTGGTTTGGCAGGCGGCCTTCGAGCATTTCGTAGTACGTGTCCGGTGGCGCCGTCATGAAGCGCATGCCGATCTTCTTCAGCGCGTCCCAGGTCTTGATCAGGTCGTCGGTGAGGAACGCCACGTGCTGGATGCCCTCACCGTTGAACTGCATCAGGAACTCTTCGATTTGCCCTGCGCCTTTGGACGACTCTTCGTTGAGCGGGATGCGGATCATGCCATCCGGCGCGCTCATGGCCTTGGAGGTCAGGCCGGTGTATTCGCCCTTGATGTCGAAGTAGCGCGCTTCACGGAAGTTGAACAACTTCTCGTAGAAGTTGGCCCAGTACACCATGCGCCCGCGATAGACGTTGTGGGTCAGGTGGTCGATGACCTTGAGGCCCGCACCTTGTGGGTTGCGCTCCACGCCGTCGATGAACACGAAGTCGATGTCGTAGATCGAACTGCCTTCGCCAAAACGGTCGATCAGGTACAGCGGCGCGCCGCCGATGCCTTTGATCGCTGGCAGGTTCAATTCCATCGGGCCGGTTTCGATGTGTATCGGCTGGGCGCCGAGTTCCAGGGCACGGTTGTAGGCCTTTTGCGAGTCCTTGACGCGGAACGCCATGCCACACACCGACGGGCCATGCTCGGCCGCAAAATAGGAGGCGATGCTATGGGGCTCATTGTTGAGGATCAGGTTGATCTCGCCCTGGCGGTACAGGTGTACGTTTTTGGAGCGGTGAGTCGCGACTTTGGTGAAGCCCATGATCTCGAAGATCGGCTCCAGGGTGCCCGGCGTCGGCGAGGCGAATTCGATAAATTCAAAGCCCATCAGGCCCATTGGGTTTTCGTATAGATCTGCCATGGTGGCACCTCATCATTCTTGTAATAGACACAGTGTCAGTTGCGAGCAAGGATGAGGTTGCAGGGTGGCGCACAGGAAAGACCTCGCACACTGCGGGCGAGAAAGTCACCAAAGATGAGGGGGGAGCCGAGTAGCTTCATGGTGTCATCAGTCTCTGACGGCCTAGGCTTGCGTGAGCGCAAGTCCATATTCTTGTATGCGTAAATCGATTCTACACAGCGTAACCAGGTTTGTCCGTACTCTTATCAAATCCCCAATGCCTTGGCCGGCGCAAGGGGTTTGTTGCACAGGTAGATACCCAGCAGGATCACCCCGCCACCGCAGAGCATTGGCCAAGTCAATGGCTCGTCCAGCAAGAGCGCACCGCAGACCACCGCCGTCAACGGGTTGAGCGCAATAAACACCCCGGCACGGGTGGCACCGATTCGACGCAAGCCATCGTAATAGCCGATGTACGCCAGGGCCGACCCCAACACGCCGAGGTAAAGCAGGCTTAATAGTTGCGGCCTATGAATTGCTTCCAGCCCCTGCATCGTAAATCGACCGGTAGTGAGCGTGGTGACCACCAGCATCAACGTGCCCAACAGGATCGACCAGGTGACCGTCTGCAACGGCCCCAGGCTTTGGTTCAGCCCGCGTGAAAACAACGAGTACACGCCCCACCCCACTACACAGCCAAATATCAACAGGTCACCGCGCCAGGCATTGGCGGTGCCTTGCAGCAGTTGCGGGTTACGGCTGACGATAACAGTCGCCGCACCGCCCAGGCACAGAGCAATGCCCAGCAACTTGTACCCGCCAAGGCGCTCACGAAACAACAGCCAGGACGCCAGTCCAATCACCGCCGGGTTCAAGGCGACGATCAGCGAGGCCCGCGAGGCGTTGATGTACTGCAGACCATAAAAGAAACACAGGTTGTAGGCATAGATCCCGCAAGCACCCAGCGTGACCAACTGCGCCAGTTGCCTGAAACTTGGGCGCACCAGCGGTGTACGCGTAAACGCCATGAACAGCAGCAATGCCAGGCTGGCCAGCACAAAGCGCAAGCTGGCTGCCAGTAACGGGTCGACGCTCGCCGCCACATAGCGGCCCGCGACAAAGGTACCGCCCCAGATCATGGTCACGGCCACCAGTTTCAGGTACGTACGGTGGTCTGCGGATAAATTCATCACTGAGCACTCTCCAAGAAGAAGGACAGGCGTATTCTTCTGCTAATACTTGATCATCGTAAAATGAGTGATTGCTCATGACCCTGACCCAACTTGAAATCTTTTCCCTGGTCGCCGAACTGCAAGGTTTCACCAGTGCAGCCCACCGCCTGGGTATCAGCCAATCAGCGGTGTCCCATGCCATCAAGGCACTGGAGCAGGAACTCGGGATAGATCTGTTCCGGCGCCATCAGTCCCAAGTGGAACTCAGCGACATCGGCCAACAACTGTTGCTGCGCGCGCGTGCGATGCTCGGCCTGGCCAATACCTTGCAACAAGAGGCCGCCGATGCCCGTGGCATGAAACGCGGCACGCTGCGCATTGGCTCGTTTGGGCCGACCTCGTCCAATCGGCTTTTACCACCCATTCTTGAGCGCTTTCGCCTGGCGTATCCGGGGATCGAGGTGCATATCGATGAGGGCCCGGATCGCCAGGTGCTGCAATGGCTGGACGAGCGGCGTATCGACGTGGGGTTCGTGGTCCTGGAACAAGAACGCTTCGACACCTTTGCACTCTTCGAGGATCAACTGGTGGCGCTGCTGCCGGCCGATCACCCTCTGGCTTCTCACCCCGCCATTGGCCTTGAAGCGCTGTGCGACGATCCTTTTATCCTCACTGAAGCGGGTTCTTCGGAGCTGGTGACGCGGCTATTCCACAGCGCACGGCTAAGCCCGAAAGTACGCTTTCGCTGCGCCCAACTGCTCAGCACCCTTGAAGCCGTGTGTCGAGGTGATGGCGTGAGCCTGGTGGCCCAGGCTTCGCTGCCGCAAGTGGCGGACACACGCTACGTGCAACGCCCCCTGGCACCGGCCGTTGCACGCACCATTGGGCTGGCGGTGCTGGACCGCCGGCAGGCCTCCCCCGCTACCTTGGCATTTGTCCAACTGGCACAGAGTGTTCATAACCGCTCCTCGTGACCCTGCGTAATCGTCTGACAGGCCTACTGGCCGAACAGCCAGGTACAACGAGCTAAAACCAGCCGAGCCATCTATCATCGAACTAACTTTGATTTGCCCTCCGGCGCTTTTCCCACATCGCAACAGGCCGTTTCCAATGCCCCTGACCGTTAACGGCCCGCGAAAACGCGCCACACGTTACTTAATCACTTCGCTCAGCGCGTTGCTGCCTATCGTATTAGGCGTTGCCATCCTTTACTGGCAGGCCGAGCGCTCCCTTGATCAAAGCACCGCCCAAACTGCCCAGGAAGCGGTGCGCCAAGTCGACCTGATGCTCGACAACACCGCCCTCGCCGCCCAGGCGCTGATACCGCTGGCGGGTCAGCCGTGTGATAACGGTGCACAACTGGCACTGCGCGAGCAGGTCACCCGCCGGCCGTTTGTGCGGGCGACCACGTTGTCCTGGCAAAGAAACATCTATTGCAGCTCGTTGTTCGGCGGTGAATACGAGTCGAAGGTCAACCCGGACGACTACGTTGATGGCCGCCTGTGGCTGATGAACGGCAACCCGGTTACCCCCGACACCGCACTGCTGGTTTATCGATTGGTCGACGGCGACAAGGCGGCGTTTGCCTCAATTGACGGCTACCACCTGGCCAACGCCTTGCGCCTGATCAGTCGATACGCGGAGCTGGTCCTGCAAGTGGGGCCCAATTGGATGAGTGACGACGGCAAGGTGCAAAACTCTGCCGTGCCGACGTTTGCCGTGGCGCATCATCATTTAGCCTCCGAACGTTATGACTACAGCGTCGAAGCCGGCATGCCGGCCGGTGAAACGTGGCGGTACATGGAAGCCCGCTACCCGGCGCTGTTCAGTCTGCTGGTGTTTTTTGGCGTGCTGGCCGGCGTCCTTGCGCACTGGCTCCAGAAACGTTCCTCAGCACCGACTCATGAGTTGCGGCGGGCGCTGGGCGCCAACGAGTTCGTCCCGTACTACCAACCCGTAGTGCGTGGCGATACCCGCGAATGGGCCGGTTGCGAGGTGTTGATGCGCTGGCAGCACCCCAAGGAGGGCCTGGTGCGGCCTGACCTGTTTATACCGCTGGCCGAACATTCCGGACTGATCGTGCCGATGACTCGCGCGTTGCTACGCCAGACCGCCGCTCAGTTAGCACCCCACTCGGGCCGCTTCCATCCGGGGTTTCATATTGGCGTGAACATTACCGCGCGCCATTGCCAGGATTTGGCGTTGGTGGAGGATTGCCGGGAATTCCTCGCCGCCTTTGCGCCCGGCCAGGTAACGCTGGTGCTGGAGTTGACCGAGCGTGAGTTGATCGAGCCCACCGACATCACGCGTCGCTTGTTCGACGCCTTGCATGAGCTGGGAGTGATGATCGCCATTGACGACTTTGGCACCGGCCACTCCAGCCTGGGTTACTTGCGTAACTTCAATGTCGACTACTTGAAGATTGATCAAAGTTTTGTCGCCATGATCGGTGCCGATGCGCTCTCGCGACATATCCTGGACAGCATCATTGAACTGTCGGGCAAGCTGGACCTGGGCGTCGTTGCGGAAGGCGTTGAAACCGTAGAGCAATGCGAATACCTGGCAGCGCAAGGCGTAGACTTTTTGCAAGGCTACCTGTTTGGGCGGCCATTGCCCGTCGATGAATTCATTAAATCGCTGGCCAGCCATTGATTAGCCACGCACTAGGGCGCTTGAAATCGGATTATTTAGATTAAAGACATGATTTACTCGTGGCGGATTAACTACTACAATTTTTCCTGCCTGTGCAGAACTCGCAGGACGACTTCTTTTTTTGAGTCGCCTAAAGCTTTTGGCTTATAGCTTTGTCTGCAGTTGATATCAGCCAAATACACTATTGGAGTACAGATTTTGTCCAGACTCGCCGAATTTCGCGCAGCAGAAAAAGCCCTTCAAGAGCAGCTTGCCCAACTGGAATCCTTGAAGAACGACGCCGGCCTGAAGAAAGAAATCGAATTCGAAGAAAAGCTTCAAGCGCTGATGAAAACCTACGGCAAAGGCCTGCGGGACATCATCTCGATCCTTGACCCCAACCCGGGCAAGTCCAGCGCAGCGGCCACCGCCGCACCAAAACAACGCCGTGCCCGCGTGGTCAAGGTTTACCAAAACCCACACACCGGCGAGCTGATCGAAACCAAAGGTGGCAACCACCGTGGCCTCAAAGCGTGGAAAGAACAGCACGGCGCGGCCACTGTAGATTCCTGGCTGCGTAAGTGATCACACTGCACTAACAAAGAGCCCCGCATTCGCGGGGCTTTTTTTATTGGCGTGTTCGGCGTCGAACTTAAATAACATTTCACTTCGTTCAGAATCGACGCGAGCAACGCATTTAAAGTTTGAGGCTGTCGCGCACCGAGCTGACTTCATCCTTGCTCGATTCGTACGCATCGGTCTGGCCGGCGTATGAGAAAACATACGCTTTATCGGCATCAACAGCCCCCACCAATGTTTGCGAAAGCACGTGCCGGCCGTTTTCGGTAATCACACAAGTAGTTTCCAACGCGTCAAGGCGGCTCAATGTTGTAGGGCGCATCTTGCTGCACACACTTTGATACCCGCCTTGGGCAAAATCTTTCTGAATAGACTTGCGCATCTCCAGCAATACGCCTTGAAGATTAACGGTGTGCCCGGCTTCGATCGGCGTGCCGGTCAACTCCATCACCATCAAGGTTGCGCCGTTTTCATCATTCTTGATTGCCCGCTGGCGAGACACGGCCTGAGGTTTTGCGGGCGCGTCACCATCAGGGACAACTTCCTCGACTTGCCAGCCACTGGGCCAATGGATTTCCGGGTCAGCCGCCAACAGCATCGGGCTGGCCAGCAGCAAACACACAGAGGTCAACAGCGGTTTACGAAATTCGATCATTGCGAAAAACACTCAAGGTTCAAGCCACAAAGTCTGAGGCCCGACCCCGTTGGTCGCAAGGCCTGCGTGACCTTTTTCATTTGGCGCGGCGCGCAGCCCTTGCGTATCATGGCCGGGCTGCACGGATGCCGGCCGCAAGCCAAGGGACCGCTCATTTCATCTAGAGCTGCGTTTGCCCCATTTTTTTCTGGAGGGCCCATGAGCCTGCACGAACTGAACACCTTCCCGGGCGTTACCGCCCAACCTGACACCGCTACCTCTAACTTCGTGTTCAACCACACCATGTTGCGGGTCAAGGACATCACCAAATCCCTGGATTTCTACACCCGCGTCCTGGGTTTCTCCCTGGTTGAAAAGCGCGACTTCCCGGAAGCCGAATTCAGCCTGTACTTCCTGGCCCTGGTAGACAAATCCCTGATCCCGGCCGACGCCGCCGAGCGTACCCAGTGGATGAAATCCATCCCGGGCATCCTGGAACTGACCCACAACCACGGCACCGAAAACGATGCCGACTTCGCCTACCACAACGGCAATACCGACCCTCGTGGCTTTGGCCATATCTGCATCTCGGTGCCGGATATTGTCGCGGCATGCGAACGTTTCGAAGCGTTGGGCTGCGACTTCCAGAAGCGCTTGAGCGATGGCCGCATGAAAAGCCTGGCGTTCATCAAGGACCCGGATGCGTACTGGGTTGAGATCATTCAGCCAGCGCCGCTGTAAGCGCGGAGCGTCACACGATGCATTCCCACGCGGAACGTGGGAACGGAAAAAACCCCATGATCACTCATGGGGTTTTTCATTTCTGGGTCCGAATTTACGCCGGAGCGGAAGTGCGGATCAGGTGATCGAAAGCGCTCAGGGAGGCCTTGGCGCCCTCGCCTACGGCGATCACGATCTGCTTGTACGGCACGGTTGTCACATCGCCGGCGGCGAAAATGCCTGGCAGTGAAGTCTCGCCACGGGCATCAACGATGATCTCGCCACGAGGCGTCAGCTCCACGGTGCCTTTGAGCCAATCAGTGTTGGGCAACAAACCGATCTGCACAAAGATGCCTTCCAGGTCGACGGTCTTGAATTCGCCGCTGTCACGGTCCTTGTAGGCAAGACCAGTGACTTTCTGGCCATCACCTTTGACTTCGCTGGTGAGTGCGCTGGTGATCACGTCTACGTTCGGCAGGCTGTACAGCTTGCGTTGCAGTACAGCGTCGGCGCGCAGCTTGCTGTCGAACTCAAGCAAGGTCACGTGGCTGACGATACCGGCCAAGTCGATGGCCGCTTCGACGCCGGAGTTACCGCCGCCGATCACCGCCACACGCTTGCCTTTGAACAATGGACCGTCACAGTGCGGGCAGAAGCACACGCCCTTGGCCTTGTATTCCTGCTCGCCCGGCACACCCATTTCGCGCCAGCGGGCACCGGTGGCCAGGATCACAGTCTTGGACTTGAGGGTTGCACCGCTTTCAAAACGAATCTCGTGCAGGTCACCCGGGTTTTTCGCCGGGATCAGGCTACTGGCGCGCTGCAGGTTCATGATGTCCACGTCGTATTGACGCACGTGCGCTTCAAGGGCGCTGGCCAGTTTCGGCCCTTCGGTTTCCTGTACGGAAATGAAGTTCTCGATGGACATGGTGTCCAGCACTTGTCCGCCAAAACGCTCAGCGGCCACACCAGTACGGATGCCTTTACGCGCTGCGTAGATGGCGGCTGCGGAACCGGCTGGGCCACCGCCGACAACGAGTACATCGAACGCCTCTTTGGCGCTGATTTTCTCGGCGGCTTTTTCGATACCGCTGGTGTCGAGCTTGGCGAGGATTTCTTCCAGGCCCATGCGACCCTGGCCAAAGTTAACGCCATTGAGGTACACACTCGGCACCGCCATGATCTGGCGCTCATCCACTTCAGCCTGGAACAGCGCGCCGTCGATCGCGACGTGACGGATGTTCGGGTTGAGCACGGCCATCAGGTTCAGCGCCTGGACCACGTCCGGGCAGTTCTGGCAAGACAGCGAGAAGTACGTCTCGAAGTTGAACTCGCCTTTCAGGGCGCGAATTTGTTCAATTACTTCGACACTGGCCTTCGACGGGTGGCCACCGACTTGCAGCAGGGCCAACACCAGCGAAGTGAATTCATGGCCCATGGGGATGCCGGCAAAACGCAGGCTGATCTCGGCACCTGGGCGGTTGATGGAGAAAGATGGCTTGCGCGCATCATTGCCATCGGTTTTCAGGGTAATCAGCGTGGTGAGGCTGACCACATCCTGCAAAAGAGCAAGCATTTCCTGGGATTTCGCACCGTCGTCAAGGGAGGCGACGATCTCGATCGGCTGGGTGACCCGTTCCAGGTATGACTTCAACTGAGCTTTAAGATTGGCGTCCAACATACGGGCGATTCCTTTTAATTCGGTAAAAAAAACGCCCGAGCGAATCTCGCCCGGGCGTTTTGAGGGCGGATGCAGCTTACTTAAGGTGCGGTGTATTCCGCCCTGAGGTACTCACAGACTTAGATCTTGCCAACCAAGTCCAGGGACGGAGCCAGAGTAGCCTCGCCTTCTTTCCACTTGGCTGGGCACACTTCACCTGGGTGGGCAGCTACGTACTGAGCTGCCTTGATTTTGCGCAGCAGCTCGGAAGCGTCACGGCCAACACCGCCGTCGTTCAGTTCAACGATCTTGATCTGACCTTCTGGGTTGATCACGAAAGTACCGCGGTCTGCCAGGCCAGCTTCTTCGATCAGCACGTCGAAGTTGCGGGAGATGGTCAGGGTTGGGTCGCCGATCATGGTGTATTGGATTTTGCCGATGGCTGGCGAAGTGTTATGCCAGGCAGCGTGGGCAAAGTGGGTGTCGGTGGAAACGCTGTAGATTTCGACGCCCAGCTTCTGGAATTCGGCGTAGTTGTCAGCCAGGTCTTCCAGCTCGGTTGGGCAAACGAAGGTGAAGTCGGCTGGGTAGAAGAACACTACGGACCACTTGCCTTTCAGGTCAGCGTCGGTCACATCTACGAAATTGCCGTTTTTGTAGGCGGTAGCTTTGAACGGTTTTACTTGGCTGTTGATGATAGGCATCGTTGACTCTCCGTCAGGTTTGTAGAAAGGGTTACAAGTTGATGAAGTGAATCCTACCCACTCTTCGCGTCGATGGCTCATTGGCAAACCTGATGCTGACGATTGGTTTTCCCTATCAGGTGACTGTATTAATAGAAGAAATCTCAAAGCAGCGGTTGTGTCGCCAGTGTCATGCCAAGAAAGGGCGTCGCTTCAACATAGCGCATGGCAGATTTCATGTCGTTCCAACCGACGTAACTCATCAACGACTTCAAGTCCCAGCCGCTGCGATGAGCCCAGGTGGCAAAGCCCCGGCGCAGTGAGTGACTGGTGTATTGCTCGGCGGGGATGCCTGCGCGCTCAAGCGCCTGACGCAATAGCGGGATGACACTGTTGGCGTGCAACCCCTCCTCCCCCAGGTTGCCCCAGCGATCAATCCCGCGGAACACCGGCCCTCGCACCAATGCCGAGGCGCTGAGCCATTCGCTATAGGCCTGCACCGGGCACAGGCGCAGCAGCGCCGGGGTGTGGTAGGTCTTGCCGAGGTTGTCACGATCGCTTTTGCTGCGCGGCAGGTAAAGGCTGATGCCGGTGCCGGGCGTGGCCTGCACATGCTCGATCTCCAAGCGGCAGAGTTCATCACTGCGAAAGCCACGCCAGAAGCCCAGTAGGATCAAGGCTTTGTCGCGCTTGGCGCGCAACAGTCGAGCTGGGTCGTGGGGCGTGTCATTCATCTCAGCCTCAAGGGACGCTACGACCTGTTCCAGATGTTTGAGCTGCAACGGTTCGGCCTGTTTCTCTTGTGCCGGATGCACGGCGCGGATCCCCTTGAGCACCTTGCGCACCACCGGTGCCTTGGTGGGATCGGGAAAGCCCTGGCTGGTATGCCATTGCGCCAATGCCGAGAGCCGCAGCTTCAAGGTGTTGACCGCCAACACGCCAGCGTGCGCTACCAGATAACGCGCCACGCTGTCGCTGGTCGCGGGCAGGAACCCTCCCCAGCTCACTTCGAAGTGCTCGATCGCCGCACGATAACTGCGTCGCGTGTTATCGCGGGTGGCGGCATTCAGGTATCGGTCCAGATCGCTCATGGGTGGGCCTATTCGTACTGCTGGAGGGTGTATGCACGGTCAAAACGATTATCACACGGGATAATACGCCAATATCCCATCTGTTAAATCATGAATTTTAAAGGATTTATATTCGTGATATAGTATGTAAATACATACTACGTACCACAGTACTAAATCGACGGAGACCCCATGGCTCGCGGTGGCATCAATAAAGCAGTCGTTCAAACGGCCCGCCTGGCGATCCTCGCCCGCGGCGAAAACCCCAGCATCGATGCCGTACGGATCGAAATGGGCAATACCGGCTCGAAAACCACGATTCACCGCTATTTAAAAGAGCTGGACGACAGCGAGACCCGGCTAACCATCACCGAAGCGCCCATTGACGACGAGCTTGGCGAGCTGGTCTCACGACTGGCCCAACGACTGAAAGAGAAAGCCCAAGAGCCTATCGACCTGGCCTTGGCGCAATTCGAACAACAGAAGGCAGCCCTCCTCACGCAGCTGGAAACCCTGGAAGAGGTTCACGGGCAGCTAAAGCAGCAATTTGATATCCAGGCCGCCGCGCTGGCAGAAGAAAGCGCCGCACTGCAAACAGCCAGCACCAGCCTGCAAACCGAACAAACCCGCAATGCGGGGCTCAGCCAGGCCTGCAGCGATTACGAGCTGCGCATCAATGACAAGGACGACCAGATCCGCTCACTGGAAGAGAAGCACCTGCACGCCCGCGATGCGCTGGAGCATTACCGCACTGCAATCAAGGATCAGCGTGAGCAGGAGCAGCGCCGCCACGAAGGCCAACTACAGCAAGTCCAGGCCGAGCTTCGCCAAGCCCAGCAAAGCGCACTGGTGCGCCAGGATGAAATCACCCAACTGCATCGCGACAACGAACGGCTATTGATTGAACATCGGGTAACGATGAAGGAATTGGCGGCACTGCAGGAGCAAGCCCGCAAAGACCAGGCCCAGCAACTCAAGCTCAGCGAACAGGTGAGCCAGATAGACAGCGAGCGCACCTTGCTTCAGGAGCGGCTGCGGGTTGCCGTGCTGGAAGGTCAGTCACGCCAAACGGCATTGACCGAACACCAGCACATCAACAAAACCCTGGAACTGGACCTGATCAAGGCCCAGGCCAGTATCGAGGCATTGCGCCTGGCGGCCATCATTGCAACGGCGCCAGAGGCAACACCACAAGACTGATCAGCCCGCCACAGGCGTGCGCATGGTGACGAACTCTTCCGCCGCCGTAGGGTGCACGCCGATGGTTTCATCGAAGTGCCGCTTGGTCGCGCCCGCCTTGAGCGCGATCGCCAAGCCCTGGACGATCTCGCCGGCGTCCGGGCCGACCATGTGGCAACCCAACACTTTGTCGGTGTCGGCGTCGACCACCAGCTTCATCAGGGTTTTCTCTTGGCACTCCGTCAAGGTCAGCTTCATCGGCCGGAAGCGGCTTTCGAAGACCTGCACGCTGTGGCCCTTCTCTTTCGCTTCTTCTTCGGTCAGACCCACCGTGCCGATATTCGGCAAGCTGAACACCGCCGTCGGGATCATCGCGTAATCCACCGGACGATATTGCTCAGGCTTGAACAGGCGACGCGCGACGGCCATGCCTTCGGCTAACGCAACCGGCGTCAGTTGCACCCGACCGATCACGTCACCAATGGCCAGGATCGACGACTCAGCCGTCTGGTACAGATCGTCTACCTCTACAAAGCCGCGCTTGTCGAGTTTGACCCCGGTGTTTTCCAGGCCCAGGTTGTCGAGCATCGGGCGGCGACCGGTGGCGTAGAACACACAATCGGCTTCGAGTACACGACCGTTTTTCAGGGTGGCCTTGAGGCTGCCATCGGCTTGTTTGTCGATGCGTTCGATATCGGCATTGAATTGCAGGTCCAGCCCGCGCTTGGTCAGCTCTTCTTTCAGGTGCGTGCGCACCGAGCCGTCGAAACCGCGCAGAAACAGGTCGCCGCGATACAACAATGTGGTCTGTGCACCCAGCCCGTGGAAGATGCCAGCAAATTCGACGGCAATGTAACCACCGCCCACCACCAACACACGCTTGGGCAATTGCTTGAGGAAGAACGCCTCATTGGAGCCAATGGCGTGCTCGCGCCCTGGAATCTCCGGGATCTGTGGCCAGCCGCCGGTCGCGATCAGGATGTGCTCGGCGGTGAAGCGCTCACCATTGATCTCTACCTGGTGCGGGTCAACTACGCGCGCGTGGCCCTCGTGCAGGGTGACACCGCTATTGACCAGCAGGTTGCGGTAGATGCCGTTGAGACGGTTGATCTCGCGGTCTTTGTTGGCGATCAACGTCGCCCAATCGAAGTTCGCTTCACCCAGCGACCAGCCAAAACCATTGGCTTGCTCGAAGTCCTCGGCGAAGTGTGCGCCGTACACCAGCAGCTTTTTAGGCACGCAGCCCACGTTCACGCAGGTGCCCCCCAGGTAGCGGCTTTCCGCCACCGCCACTTTGGCGCCAAAGCCCGCAGCAAAGCGTGCTGCGCGAACACCGCCAGAACCGGCGCCAATTACATACAGGTCAAAATCGTAGGCCATTTCACTCTCCTCGGCAGGCCATCAGCATACCGACTTACATGGGACTGAAAAACGAAAAAGCCACCCGAAGGTGGCTTTCTCTTAAAACAGGTTTGGCTACCGTGGGTCAGTAAGCCTTGCCAGTCTTGTAGAAGTGCTCGTAGCAGAAGTTGGTGGCTTCGATGTAGCCTTCAGCGCCGCCGCAGTCGAAACGACGACCTTTGAATTTGTAGGCAATCACGCAACCGTCTTTGGCTTGCTTCAACAGGGCGTCGGTAATCTGGATTTCGCCGCCTTTGCCTGGCTCGGTTTCTTCGATCAACTTGAAGATGTCCGGGGTCAGGATGTAACGACCGATGATCGCCAGGTTCGATGGAGCATCTTCCGGCGCCGGTTTTTCAACCATGTCGCGCACACGAATCAGGCCATCGCCGATGTCATCACCAGCAATCACGCCGTACTTGTTGGTTTCCTGAGGGTCAACCTCTTGAACGGCAACGATGGTGCAGCGGTATTTCTGGTAAAGCTTGACCATCTGGGTCAGCACGCCGTCGCCTTCCAGGTTGACGCACAGGTCGTCCGCCAGCACCACGGCGAACGGTTCGTCACCGATCAGCGGGCGACCGGTCAGGATCGCGTGGCCCAGGCCTTTCATTTGAGTCTGACGGGTGTAGGAGAAGGAGCACTCGTCCAGCAGCTTACGGATACCGACCAGGTATTTTTCCTTGTCGGTGCCCTTGATCTGGTTTTCCAGCTCGTAGCTGATGTCGAAGTGATCTTCCAGTGCGCGCTTACCACGGCCAGTCACGATGGAGATCTCGTTCAGGCCGGCATCCAGTGCCTCTTCGACGCCGTACTGAATCAGTGGCTTGTTCACCACCGGCAGCATCTCTTTAGGCATGGCTTTGGTCGCTGGCAGGAAGCGAGTGCCGTAACCGGCTGCTGGGAACAAGCATTTCTTGATCATATAAGTCCTTACAAAGGGCTGTGCGTACGAAATTCGGCGCAGTCTAATCAGGCCGCAGTCACCTTACAATGGGTCCTGCTGGCGTTGCGATGTCATCATAGAGAAAAAATGTCGGCGTAAGTTCCGCTGATCTTACGAAGAGCAGCCTCGCCGGCACGGCAAAAAAGCCTGCACCTCCCAGTTTCAGAGGGCTGCAACCTTTTTAGCACGCTTTCGCCGCCAGAACACTGACCTAGAATAACTTGCGCGTCCCTGCGACATTTGGCGCTATCATTACGCCCTTGAACCAGACCACGAGATTCTTAATAGATGTCAGAACCAAAAGGCGTGAACGGCTACCTGATCACCAAGCGAGCGGACGGCTGGCACTTGATCAACTTCCACGGCGACAGCGTTGCCGGGGCATTCGCGAGCGAAAGCCAAGCGATCGCCGTCGCTGAAGTGTTCGTGGATGAAGCAGGCCACGCATCGAGCAAGCGGCCTAAAGGCAAGTAAGCCTCGAAGGCTTCGTAAAAAGCCCCGTTGGACGGGGCTTTTTTTGTGTTTGCCTGTACCTTGATGGCGGTTCGCTATAATCTCCCGCAGACGCCCCACGACAGTGTCAGCGCCCTCCTCCTACACCCTCGACGACGACCTATCCATGAACAAAACCCTGGCACTGACTGCGGTACTGGCGCTTGCTGGCTGCACCACCACTTCTGACATTTACCTGAAAAACGGTGAGCAAGGCTTGACCATCGACTGCTCGGGCGAAGCCAATTCCTGGGCCAGTTGCTACGAGAAGGCCGATGCGTCCTGCGCGGGCACCGGCTATCGAATAGTGGGGACTGAGGGTACGCCGTCGCTTAAGGAAGCCGACAAGACCCTGGGCAAAGACGTGGGCAACTACAAAAGTCGCAGCGTGGTGGTGGTCTGCAAGTAGCCGAAGGCTACAGGTGGATCTCGGCGAACTTGATCCCTAACCCGCGCAGGGTCTCGGTCAGCTCATCAAGACTTGAAAAGGATTCGACTTCATCATGATCGTCCACCAGGAAAAAGCTGCGACCGCCGCTTTTCTTGAAAAAGACGATCCACTCGCCAAGGTCGGCGGGATTCTGGATGACATGGGTGGCCGAGATCTGGCCCTCGGCCTGGCGGGCCTTGACGTGTTCGCGCTTCATATCTGATTGTTCCATCACGGCATCAGCCGGAAATGCAGTCTTCCCCGGCCTTCTTCACATCACCCGGACGGATTGGCACGTTGGACATGCTCTCGTAGAGCTTGATGCTGCTGCCGCTGGAGCGCTCTTCAATTTCAAAGATAGCTGATGGATCAGCCGAGAACTTTTGCGGCACGATCACCTGCACGCCATCTTTATGCGGCTCGATCTGCGGCGGGCGACGGGTTGTCGACAGCTTGCGCACCACGCATGCCGCGTATTCTTGGGGTTTTTTCCCGGAAATGACCGCCAGTGTCGGCGGGGTCTGCTTGATATCTGCAACCGAAGCACACCCACCTATCGCCAAGGCCAGAACCAACACACTCCACTTCATACAAAACCTCCGATAAAGACCCTACGACAGCGGGGATGGTAATTTTCTCCCGCCCACGTAGGATTTATCCCTGATAACTCGGTAAATAACTGTTTTAAATTGTCGACGTCAGTGAAGACGACCCGATAATAAACGCGCTGGGGCTGATAAACTCCATCTTAACCTACGTATCGTTCTGATTTTTCAGAAAAAGCCCTTCTGGAGACACCCCATGAAATTCATCCACCAGCGCGAGCACCTCAACGAGGGAGACATTGTCGTCATCGAATGCTCGCAAACGTGCAACATCCGCCTGATGAGCGATGCGAACTTTCGCAGCTTCAAGAACGGCGGTCGCCATACCTACCACGGCGGCGCGTTCGACAAGTTCCCGGCCAAGATCACCGCACCCAGCACCGGGTTCTGGAACATCACCTTGGACGTGGTCACCCGCCGCGCGATCAGCGTGACCAAAAAGCCGACGCTGTCCCACAAGATCCGTATCGTGCGCCGTACCAGCTCCAAACTGAGCTGAACACCCAACAGGACATCGCCGTGACTTCCACTACTAAATACGTCATCAAGTACAAACTCAACGGCGAACGCCGCTTCGAATTTGCCCAGTTGCAGAGCAACAGCGTAGAAGAAGCCAAGCAAGCGCTGGCAAAAATTCACGATGCCACCGATGAAATCACCGACATCAACGTGAGCAAGGCACTGTAGGCCCATGCACGGCCCCACTGCCGACCTGTTCGCCGATGACGCCCTGCAACAACCCGCAGGGCGTGAACAAATTGGCGAAGAGTCGTACGTACTGAGGGGCTACGCCCTGCCCTGGATTGATCGCCTTCTTCCAGAACTCCGGCAGGTGCTGGCGCAATCGCCGTTTCGACAAATGATCACTCCCGGCGGCTTTACCATGTCGGCCGCACTGAGCAGTTGCGGCGATTTGGGCTGGACCACCGATGCCGGCGGCTATCGCTACAGCCCCTTGGATCCGCGCAGCCAACAGCCCTGGCCAAACATGCCCGACGCGCTGCGCCAACTGGCCGTCGAGGCAGCGACAGACGCAGGCTTCATCGACTTTGCGCCCGACGCCTGCCTGATCAACCGTTACGTACCGGGCGCAAAGATGTCGCTGCACCAAGACAAGAATGAGCGCCGTTACAATGCGCCCGTGGTGTCGGTGTCCTTGGGCTTGCCGGCAGTTTTTCTGTTTGGCGGCCATGAGCGCAGCGACAAGACCCAAAAAGTTTCCCTGTTTCATGGCGACGTGGTGGTCTGGGGCGGCGTGGATCGCCTGCGCTTTCACGGCGTGATGCCCATCAAGGAGGGCGTGCACCCGATCATGGGCCCACAGCGCATCAACCTCACCTTCCGCACCGCCGGCTGATTTGACCGCAAGCTTCGGAGTGTCAGGCGCCTGCAACACCGCTAGTCTGCACAGGACCTGTAAAGAGTGCCGACCATGACTATCGAACAAGACCCCCGCTGGGCCGCGATCCTGGCCCGCGACCCCAAGGCCGACGCGTTGTTTGTCTATGGCGTAAAAACCACCGGCGTGTATTGCCGCCCCAGCAGCGCCTCGCGCCTGCCGCGCCCGCAGAACATTGAATTCTTCGACACACCGGCCCAAGCCGAAGCCGCTGGCTACCGTGCGAGTAAACGCGCCACTGGCGACCGCACCCAAGTCGCAGCTCACCACGCGCAATTGGTCGCCAACGCCTGTCGACACATCGAGCAGGCCGAGTCTCCACCCAGCCTGGAAGTACTTGCCGCGCAAGCCGGCCTCAGCCCCTTTCACTTCCACCGCGTGTTCAAGGCCGTCACCGGCCTGACGCCCAAGGGTTACGCCAGCGCACACCGTTCACGCAAGGTGCGTGACGGGCTCAAGGACCAGCACTCAGTCACTGATGCGCTGTACGACGCGGGCTTCAATTCCAACAGCCGCTTCTACGAATCGGCCAACCAGTTACTCGGCATGAAGCCCAGTGATTACAGGGCCGGAGGCACCAACAACGAAATCCTGTTTGCCGTCGGGCAATGCTCGCTGGGGGCGATATTGGTGGCGCAAAGCACTCGCGGCGTATGTGCGATTTTGCTGGGGGATGACCCGGACAAACTGGTGCGCGACCTGCAGGACCAATTTCCCAAGGCCAGCCTGGTAGGCGCCGATCACAGCTTTGAACAATTGGTGGCCCAGGTCGTCGGGTTTATCGAAGCGCCTGCCCTGGGCCTGGACTTGCCACTCGATCTGCGTGGCACTGCTTTTCAGGAGCGGGTCTGGCAAGCGTTGCGTGATATTCCGTTAGGCAGCACAGTCAGCTACGGGCAAATCGCCGAACGTATCGGGGCGCCCAAGGCCTTTCGCGCGGTGGCTCAGGCCTGTGGCGCCAACTGCCTGGCGGTGGCCATTCCGTGTCACCGCGTGGTGCGCAGCAATGGCGACTTGTCAGGCTACCGCTGGGGTGTGGAGCGCAAGCGTCAGTTACTCGCCCGCGAGCACACCCTCAGCGATTAACGAATTTTGCGTTTACGAAATTCGGCCACCTTATGCCGGTTGCCGCACAACGCCATGCTGCACCAACGGCGCTTGTGGGCCTTGGTGCGATCATAAAACCACAGGATGCATTCTGGATGCTCGCAGCGGCGAATCAAGCTGAAATCGCCGTCCACCAACAAGCCTGCGGCAGCTTCGGCAATCGGTGCCAGGAACTGCTCGGCGGTCTGTACCTTGCGCAAGCGCTCCAGCCGTGGCACCTCGTTTGACGGCCACACCAACTGCGGATGGCTGACGGCTTTGCGTAAAAAGCTGTTGAGCGCTGCTGGATTGCCAGGTCTCCCGGCCTTGCGCGTGGCTACCAACTCACGGATCACCTCGCGCAGCTCGCGTGCCGCATTGAGCAGTGCACCTTCTTCAAGCGCCGGAAGACTATCACTCGGCACCCAACTCAGGCGCACCAGCCACGCTTGCACGTCGGCATCGACCTGCCAAAAATCCCACGGCACACCGTCGATATTCGCCAAGGTGTTGAGCATGTCCAGTACCGGGTCGTCGGCCAGGACGTAGGGCTCCAGAGGTGTAGCGGGCGGCGCGGAAATAGTCATGGTCAGTTCTCTTGAATGCGCTGGCATCGTAACCGCCAATCAAACGAAATGGTAGTTACAGCCGACAAAATGCTAACCGATATAAAACGTTTGACAGGTTACCTAATTGAGCGCAGCTTTTGAAAGAGGTAACCCGTATAAATACGTTATCAAGTTACATAAAAGGTGATTTCAACCATGACCCTCCAAGCTCCCGCAGTTCACTACCGCCTTATCGATGCCGATGGCGTGCGCATGTTCTACCGTGAAGCCGGCGACCCCACCGCTCCGGTGATGCTGCTTCTGCACGGTTTTCCCAGCTCTTCCCATATGTACCGCGACCTCATCCCTCTGCTCGCGACCCGCTTTCGTGTGATCGCACCGGACCTGCCAGGCTTCGGTTTCACCGAGGTACCTGCAGAACGCGATTACCACTACAGCTTCGATAACCTGGCGATCACCGTGGGGCATTTTGTCGATGCGCTGGAATTGAGCCGTTATGCGCTGTATGTCTTCGATTACGGTGCGCCGGTGGGCCTGCGCCTGGCCGTCGCCCATCCAGAACGAGTCAGCGCGCTGGTCTCGCAGAACGGCAACGCCTACCTGGAAGGGCTTGGGGATTCCTGGGCGCCGATCCGTACCTACTGGGCCGACCCTAGCGCCGCCAATCGCGACGTGGTTCGGCGCGGCGTACTTGGCCTCGAAGGCACGCGTTACCAATACCTGCATGGCGTGAACCAGCCGGACTTGGTAGCACCGGAGTCCTACATGCTCGACGTGTTGTTGATGCAACGGCCGGGCAACGAAGAGATCCAGTTGGACTTGTTCCTCGACTACCGCAACAACCTCACGCAGTACCCAGCGTTCCAGGCGTTCTTCAAGGCCACGCAAGTGCCAACACTGGTGATCTGGGGCCAAAACGATCCGTTCTTCATTCCGCCGGGCGCACACGCCTACAAGACCGACAACGCCAACGCCGTGGTGGAGTTGCTGGACACCGGTCACTTCGCCCTGGAAACCCATGCGGCCCATATCGCCCAGCGTATTCACGAGGTGCTGGGACAGACGATTGACTGAAAACGTGCACGAATCAATCGTCCCGTCCAGTGAATAAAACAGACTGGCCGGGTGCCAACGGCCCTGCTAAAACAGCGAAAAGACTGACTAACGCTGGAGACGCATGCTATGAGCACCTGGCCAGACACCCGTCTGCTTGATCTGCTGAACATCGAAGTTCCCATCATTCAAGCGCCCATGGCAGTGGGCACCACCACCGCCATGGTCATTGCGGCCAATAAGGCCGGCGCATTGGGCTCGCTGCCGGCGGCAGCGTTGAGCATCGATCAATTGCGCGAGGCGTTGACCACCATTCGCCAGGCCAGCTCGCGTCCTGTCAACGTCAACTTCTTCTGCCATCAACCCCCTGCACCCGACGCGGCACGCGACCGCCACTGGAAGGAGCTCCTGCAACCCTACTACCGTGAACTGGGTGCTGACTATGATGCACCGACGCCCGTTTCCAACCGCGAACCGTTCAATGAAGCCGCGTGCCAGGTGATTGAAGAGTTTCACCCAGAGGTGGTCAGCTTCCACTTTGGCTTGCCCGAAAAGGCCTTGCTCGACCGAGTAAAGGCGACGGGCGCGAAAGTGTTGTCGTCGGCAACGACGGTGGAAGAAGCCATCTGGCTGGAGCAGCATGGCTGCGACGCAATTATCGCCATGGGCATTGAGGCGGGTGGGCATCGTGGGTTGTTTTTGAGCGACGACCTGAACACACAAATCGGTTTGTTCGCGTTGGTACCGCAAATTGTCGATGCAGTCAGCGTGCCGGTCATTGCCGCCGGCGGTATTGGCGACGCGCGCGGGATCGTCGCAGCCTTTGCCTTGGGGGCTTCGGCGGTGCAGATTGGCACGGCGTATCTGTTCACTCCCGAGGCCAATGTGACCCCCTCTCACCACCACGCACTGCGCCACGCCCAAGCCAGCCAAACCGCGCTGACCAACCTGTTCACAGGCCGTCCGGCACGGGGCATCGTCAACCGGGTCATGCGTGAGCTAGGCCCAATCAACCCGGCGGCTCCGGCATTTCCCACCTCCGGCGGCGCGTTAATGCCACTCAAGGCTAAAGATGAAGCGGGGTTCAGCAACCTATGGTCGGGCCAGGCGCTGCGCCTGGGTAAAGAGCTGTCCACGTATGACCTGACCCGCCATTTGGCCGAGCAGGCGTTAGCCAAGCTGCACAAGAACTGACACCTGGGGCAACTTTGCACTGTACCGGCAATGGCCAACCGCTATATATTCCCGTAGATAGCGGTTAAGCCTTCTACCTATAACAAGCCGTACACCCCCTAAGGAGCTGCTTCATGATGATTCGTGTCTCACGCCTGGCCGCGCTGGTCGCCGCCCTCGCTTTTGGTTCGGCCCACGCCGATGAAGTCCAGGTAGCGGTGGCTGCCAACTTCACCGCGCCGATCCAGGCAATTGCCGCTGACTTCGAAAAAGACACCGGCCACAAGCTGGTCGCGGCCTATGGCGCCACCGGGCAGTTCTACACCCAGATCAAGAACGGCGCGCCGTTCGAAGTGTTCCTCAGCGCCGACGACACCACCCCGCAAAAACTCGAGAGCGAAGGCGACACCGTCAAAGGCTCGCGCTTCACCTACGCCGTGGGCACCCTGGCGCTGTGGTCGGCCAAAGAAGGCTACGTGGATGCCAAGGGCGACGTGTTGAAGAAAAACGAGTTCAAGCACCTCTCCATCGCCAACCCGAAAGCCGCGCCTTACGGCCTGGCCGCGACCCAAGTGCTGGCCAAAGAAGGCCTGACCGACAAGGTCAAGGACAAGATTGTCGAAGGCCAGAACATCACCCAGGCCTATCAATTTGTGTCCACCGGCAATGCCGAGCTGGGCTTCGTCGCCTTGTCGCAGATCTACAAAGACGGCAAAGTCACCAGCGGTTCGGCATGGATCGTACCGTCGTCGATGCACGACCCGATCAAACAGGACGCAGTGATCCTCAACAAAGGCAAGGACAGCGCGGCTGCCAAGGCACTGGTTGAGTACCTAAAGGGGCCAAAAGCCGCTGCCGTTATCAAGTCCTACGGTTACGAGCTCTAAATGCCGCTATCGAGTGCCGATTTTTCCGCTATCTGGTTGACCATCAAACTGGCGTCACTGACCACCGTGATCCTGCTGGTCATCGGCACTCCGATTGCCCTGTGGCTGTCGCGCACCCGTTCGTGGTGGCGCGGCCCCATTGGCGCCGTCGTCGCCTTGCCGTTGGTGCTGCCACCCACGGTAATCGGCTTCTACTTGCTGTTGACCATGGGCCCTAACGGCTACTTCGGCCAGTTCACCCAATGGCTGGGCCTGGGCACCCTCACCTTCAGTTTCGCCGGGCTGGTCATCGGCTCGGTGATCTATTCCATGCCATTTGTGGTGCAGCCGTTGCAAAACGCCTTCTCCGCCATCGGCACGCGCCCCCTGGAAGTGGCTGCCACCTTGCGCGCTAATCCTTGGGACACGTTTTTCACAGTGATCCTTCCCCTGGCGCGCCCAGGTTTTATCACCGCGTCGATTCTCGGCTTCGCCCACACCGTCGGTGAGTTTGGCGTGGTGCTGATGATCGGCGGCAACATCCCAGACAAGACCCGCGTGGTCTCGGTGCAGATATACGACCACGTAGAAGCCATGGAATACGCCCAGGCCCACTGGCTGGCAGGCTCCATGGTGGTGTTCGCGTTCCTCGTGTTGCTGGCGCTGTACTCCAGCCGTAAAACCAAGATGGGCTGGAGCTGATGTCGATGATCGATGTACGCCTGCAACTCAAATATTCTGGGTTCGAACTGGATGTAGACCTGCATTTGCCCGGCCGTGGCGTCACCGCGCTGTATGGGCATTCCGGCTCTGGCAAGACCACTTGCCTGCGCTGCATTGCCGGGCTTGAGCGCGCCGAGCATGGGTTTATCCAGATCAACGATGAGGTCTGGCAAGACAGCCGCAAAGGGCTGTTCGTACCGCCGCATAAACGCGCGTTGGGGTATGTGTTCCAGGAAGCCAGCCTATTCCCGCACTTGTCGGTGCGCGCCAACCTGGAATTCGGCCTCAAACGCATCCCCCGTGAACAACGCCGGGTCGACATGGCGCAGGCCACCGAACTGCTGGGTATCGGCCATCTGCTCGACCGCCATCCACAACACCTTTCCGGTGGTGAGCGCCAACGTATTGGTATCGCCCGTGCCCTGCTCACCAGCCCTAGGCTGTTGCTGATGGATGAGCCCCTCGCCGCCCTGGACAGCAAGCGCAAAAGCGAGATCTTGCCCTACCTGGAACGCCTGCACGACGAGTTGGACATCCCGGTGCTGTACGTCAGCCATGCCCAGGATGAAGTGGCGCGACTGGCCGATCACATCGTGCTGCTCAGCGACGGCAAGGCCCTGGCCAGCGGCCCTATCGGCGAAACCCTGGCGCGGCTCGACCTGCCTATGGCGTTGGGCGACGATGCCGGCGTGGTGATCAACGGCAGCGTCAGCGCCTACGACGAGCATTACCAGTTGCTGACGTTGCAATTGCCCGACAGTGCCCTGCACATGCGCGTGGCCCATGCACCGCTGGCAGTGGGCAAGGCGTTGCGCATCAAGGTGCAGGCACGGGACGTCAGCCTTAGCCTGCAGGCCGAGGAACACAGCAGCATACTCAACCGCCTGCCGGTGACCGTCACCCAGGACATTTGCGCAGACAACAACGCACACGTGCTGGTACGCCTGGATGCCGGGGGTACGCCGCTGTTGGCGCGCATCACTCGTTTCTCACGCGATCAGTTGCAACTGCACCCCGGCCAAACGCTGTGGGCGCAGATCAAGGCGGTAGCAGTACTGGCGTAAAAACCTTTTGGCACGACCGCACAGCGCTGCGGTCAATCAGATATGCCCAAGGAGCTTGTGCCATGCCCGACGCCGATCTGCCTCGTGACCTGCATTACGTAGACGACACCCAGCCCGGCATCCGCCGCAAGACGCTGCGTGGCAAGTTCCAGTACTTCGATGCCAAGGGCGAGCGCATCCAGGACCCCGAGGAAGTCCAGCGTCTTAACGCCCTGGCCGTGCCGCCCGCCTACACCGATGTGTGGATCTGCGCCGACCCACGTGGCCATCTACAGGCCACTGGCCGTGACGCACGGGGGCGCAAGCAATACCGCTATCACGCACGCTGGCGTGAAGTGCGCGACAGCGACAAGTACTCGCGTCTGCAGGCCTTCGGCGACGCCCTGCCAAAGCTGCGCAGGCAACTGGAAGCGCAAATCGCCGAACCTGGGTTTACCCGAGAAAAAGTGTTGGCGACCGTGGTGATGCTGCTAGACGCCACGCTGATCCGTGTCGGCAACACGCAGTACGCACGGGATAATAAATCCTATGGGCTGACGACGCTGCGCAACCGCCACGTGGATATCAAGGGCAGCGAGATCCAGTTCCAGTTTCGCGGCAAGAGCGGCGTCGAGCACCAGGTCAGCGTCAAGGACCGACGCCTGGCCACGGTGGTGAGGCGCTGCCTGGAGTTGCCGGGACAGAACCTGTTCCAGTACCTGGACGAGGACGGCGAGCGGCATACCGTCAGCTCTCACGATGTGAACGCCTACTTGCACAGCCTCACGGGCGCCGACTTCACCGCCAAGGACTACCGCACTTGGGCGGGTACCGCCCTGGCACTTGCGGTATTGCGTGAATTGGAATGGCAGCCCGAATCCGATGCCAAGCGGCATGTGGTGGCGATGGTCAAGGACGTCGCCCGGCAACTGGGCAATACCCCAGCGGTGTGCCGCAAGTGCTACATCCACCCCGCCGTGCTGGAGCATTTCAGCCTGGGGGAGCTGTCGAAACTGCCCAAGCCAAGGGTACGCAAGGGGCTCAAGGCGGAAGAGGTGGCGCTGGCGATGTTTCTGGAACAATTGGCAACAGGCTTGCCGAAGAAAGCCAAGGCGCGTTAGGCTTTGCGCCCCTTCTGACTTTCGGGACGACCGCCGACGTGAACAACTAAGCCTTCCAAAATGTATCTGCAACGAGCCGCCTGGCGCGCTTGTTGGCCTGTTCGACATTTTTTTGGAGGTGCTGATGACTGACGTCAACCGGCTGCCCGTACTCGTTTCCCTGCAACACATGTGTTTCCAGTTCGCCAATGGCGAAACCCTGCTGGACAACCTCACCTTGTCCATCGACCACACCCCCACCGGCATTGTGGGCCGCAATGGTCGCGGTAAAACGATCCTCGCCCAATTGATCACGGGCTTGCTTTTACCCTCTTCGGGGTCACTGACGCGAACAGGCACCGTGGCTTACGTCGCGCAACGTGTGGAGGTGATGCCGGAAGACACCGTCGCCGACATCACCGGGACAGCCCCGACCCTGGCCGCGCTTGAACGCATGGCCAACGGCACCGCACAACAGGACGACTTTGAACTGATTGACGACCGCTGGGACCTGGCCGAGCGCTTGCGCAATGCCCTGGATAGCGCTGGGCTGGATCACCTGAAAACTGACACCCCGGCCGACCAACTCAGCGGCGGCCAACTGGCTCGCGTCACAGTGATCGGCGCCCTGTTGGCCGCGCCTCAGTTGCTGGTGCTGGATGAGCCCACCAACCACCTCGACAGCAGCGGTCGTGCTTGGCTGTTGCAGGTGCTGGCGAATTGGCAGGGCGGCCTGCTGGTGGTGAGCCACGACCGGCAACTGCTCAACACCCTCGGCCGCATCATTGAACTCACCCCCCAGGGCGCTCAGGTCTACGGCGGCAACTACGATACCTACCGCATCCATCGTGACGCCGAACAACAGGCAGCAGTCAACGCCTTGGAGCACGCGCGCCTGGAGCGCAGCCGCGAACATCGGCGCCTGCAGAAAGACCATGACAGCCTGCAACGCAATGCCGCCCGCTCACGTAAACATGCTCAAACCGCGAACGTCGATCGCTTTACCAAGGCACGCTGGAAAGGCGCCGCCACCGAAATCGTCAGCACCGTGCGCAGTGCACACCGGGAGCACAAACACACCCTCGACACCCAGGTTCGCCAAGCCTACGAGCGCATACAGGATGAAACCCCAACCTTGTTGGCCTTGCCAGCCTCGGCAGTGCCCAACGGGCGCCAAGTGCTCACGTTGATGGATGTGCAATTACCGTGGCTGCCCGCGTCCCGCCTTAACCTGCACCTTGCTGGCCCCGTGCGCATCGCGGTGCGTGGACCTAACGGTTGCGGCAAATCCACACTGCTCAAGTTGCTGGCAGGCCAATCGCAGCCGGTAAGTGGCGACTGCTGTGTCCATGTGCCCTGCGCCTATATCGATCAACACCTCGGCTTGCTCGACAATCAGCGTTCCATCGTCGAACAGCTCAACCTGCTCGACACGCCGCTGGCCGAAGCCGAACTGCGTACGCGCCTGGCCTTGCTGCAACTGGACGCTTTGCGGGTGACCCAGCCTGCGGGGCAACTCAGCGGCGGCGAGCGCCTTAAAGCGGCGATGGCCGTTGCCCTATGGCGCCAAACCCCTGCGCAATTGCTGCTACTGGACGAACCCACCAACCACCTGGACCTGGAGTCGGTGATCGCGTTTGAACACGCACTGCAAGGCTTTACCGGGGCGATGATGCTCGTGTCCCACGATGAAGCGTTCATCCGGGCGGTCAAACCGACGCATGTGTTGAGCTGGGAAAACGCGCAGTGGCACTTGGAGGGTGCCTGAGGTCATTGCGCAGGCCAGCAAAGCGTCCTACGGTAGTGGCCGGATAATCTCATCGAGGACACCGGCCCCATGCTGCCTTTGCCCCGCAAACCGTTTGCCAACGCCGTACTCGCCCACCGCCAGCGCTGGCGTGGCCGAGTGGGCATGATGCTGGTGGCCAGCCTTTCGGTGTTGGCGGGCATGACCGACGCTATCGGCTTTATGGCCAGTGGCGATTTTGTGTCTTTTATGAGCGGCAACACCACACGGCTCGCGGTGGCCATCAGCGCGGGCGATGTGGGGCTGACGGGGCGGTTGTCGTTGCTGGTCGCCACGTTTGTCGTCGGCAATGCATTGGGCGTGGTGATCAGCCGGCTCGGTCGACGGCATGCCCTGCCCTTGCTGCTGTGCATTGCAGCCTTGCTGTGTGGCGGCGCGTTATTGCCCGTAACCGATGCCTTGCCGGCGTTGCTCGCCGCGATCATTGCAATGGGCATGCTCAATGCGGCCGTGGAAGAGGTCAACGGTTTGCCGGTGGGGCTTACCTATGTCACGGGTGCGTTATCACGCTTTGGCCGAGGCCTGGGACGCTGGGTCTTGGGAGAACGCCGCAACGGCTGGCGGGTGCAACTGGTGCCGTGGGCAGGAATGTTCGTGGGCGCAGTGATGGGCGCGCTGCTTGAGCAGCACATGGGCCTCAAGGCGCTGGCGGTCAGCGGCGTATTGGCGGGAGTGTTGGGTGTGGTGTCACTGAGTATTCCAAGGCGCTGGCATTTGGGATTCATGCCCCGCTAAGGGAAAAGGATGCTCGCCCGACTGTCCAGCCTCGACATCCGTGTACTGGTAAAGAGCCATCATGTCGGGCGAGCGATGTGAATCATAAGCGAATGTCCAGCGCCTGTCGTGCCGGGCATTTCCTAAAAGCACTAAGGCATTGGATTACAGACAGGTTGCCAGCGCCGCCAAACGGCGTTTGGCCGGCATATTGTCTTCGGCGGCGTAGTACTTGACGGTCGAACCCGCACCGGTGCTTTGCACATCGACAAAGTAATCACCGCCCGTGGTGTACACCGTAAAACCACCCGCCTCGGTAGGCTCCTTGAAGCCGCCGGCGTCTACGCCAAACACGGTTTCGTCCTGCCAACCAAACTGGATGCATTGGGCAACCACCAGGGTGGCCTTGTCCGAAGCCAGGGTTTTGTAAGGCGTGCCTGCCCGCGCGTCTTTCATCTTCGAACCTGCGCAACCGGCCAGTGCGGCCAGTACCAATGCGCCAATTACCACCTTGTGCATGCCATTGCTCCGTTGGAAAAAACGCGACTTTACCATTTGCCGGCCCTGGCCATCGCGCAATACACAAGGAGCATTCAGGGTGGCGCGGGCGGCAGACATGGCATTATGATGGCGCCGCTGGTCTCACTGAGGAGGCCACGGGATATTCTCTACAAGGAAGCGTCATGAAAGATTTCGTCATCAGCGTCAATAACTCCGTGCTCTACATCGCCCTGGCCTTCGTATGGCTGATCGGCCTGGTCTCGATGTTCAGCGCCAGCTTCCTGTCGGGCCTGGCGGTGCTGGTGGGCGGTACGTTGACGTGGTGCATCATTTCCGGTTTCTGGTTCGTCCAGTCGGCCACCTACGAAGAACTGCGCAAGCTCAACGCGAAAAGCTGATGCGACAAGGCAGCCTCTATTGGGGCTGCCTTGCTCTGCGTTGGATGAATTTAGTTTCACTGTAAAGGGAGAATGCGCCGCCTATAGTGGGCAGGCTCATTTTTAATGAAGTCTCCCTTGATGCCCGCCCTCCCGCGGGCTTTTTTTTGCCTGGCGTTCACAGCAGCCAACGGAACAGATAAAACACCGCCATGCTCAACAACACGGTGAGCAATACGTTGCGCGTCCAGTACATCAAGGCCACAGCGCTGATTCCGGCCAGCAAGTACGGGTTGGCCGGGCTGAGGTTAAGGTGCTGGTGGTCAGCCAGAAAAATGATCGGCCCGCAAATCGCGGTGAGCATCCCCGGCACTGCAAACCCGAGAAACTCTCGCGCGCCACGATTGAGGCGCACCGGCAGGCGCGGCTCGATAAACAGGTAACGGTTGAGAAACACCGCCAAGCCCATCACCACAATCATGATGTAGATCATTGCTGCCCTACCCCCAGTCGTTTGCAGGCATACCCTGCGCTCATGCCCAGCACGCCGGACACCACCACCGCCGACTCCCAATGCAGGAAGCTCAGCCACACCGAAAACAGCAGCGACACGGCCACGCACACCACCGTCGGGATATCACGCACCACGGGTGTGATCAGCGCAATGAAGGTCGCCGCGATGGAAAACTCCAAGCCCAGCTGGTCCAGCCCCGGAATACTTTTACCCAGCACGATGCCAGCCAGGGTGAACAGGTTCCAGGCGATATAGAACGTCAACCCAACGCCCAGGGCGTACCAGCGGTTAAACGTCTCGCGGTCGTAGTGGCTGACCAGGGCAAAGAATTCGTCGGTCAACAGAAAGCCCAAGCTCATGCGCCAACGGGCATTCAGCGCTGACAGCGTTGGACGCATGTGCATGCCGTAGAGCAAGTGCTGGGAAGTCAGCAGCAAGGTGGTCAATACGATGGAGATCAGGCTGGCGCCACTCTTGACCATGCCAATCGCAACCAACTGCGCCGCACCGGCAAACACAATGGCGGACAAGCCCTGGGCTTGCAGCGGCGTGAATTGCGCGTCGATGGCCATGGAACCTGCCAGCAGGCCCCACGGCGCACACGCCAGGGATAAGGGAATCACGGCGATTGCGCCGCGAGCGAACGCGTAATGAGGTAGGGCAATAGACATGGACACGGCTCATCGACAGACAGTCGATAAGCATGCCAGCACGCCACCAGCGTTGTCTTGAACGATCTTGCAAGCAGCAAAGCTATCGGTTCAACCGATTCTCGCCGGGAAATGCACAGGGCGATATTTGAAACCCAAATATTGCTGATACTCGGGGGAAGTCGGGTCCGAAGAGAAGGGGTTGTCTTTAATGATGACGGGCTGGTTTTCCGCAGTCAGCCGTCGCTCCAGGCCTTCCACCCCCGACTTGCTCTTGAGTGCTTTTTTATAGAGGCGCTCAATTTCTTTCGAATTGAACAGGGCGTCGACAGGCCCAACGTAGGCCTTCACAGGCTTACCAATCAGTTGATGAAACTTTGCGGCGAAGGACTCGTCGCCGCCACTGCCCGAATAGCACATGATCAGCCTTACGTTGTCGTAATCGTCCGTTTCAATTCCATCTCCCCATAGCCGCCCCTGCAACTCCTCGGGCGTGGAAGCAAAGCCGTTGAGCATGGCATCGGTGGGCAACTGGTATTTTTTCTCCAGAAAACCCAGTTCCCGCCCATGCACAACAATATTCAATCGATCGGCACCTTTGTAGGTATCAACAAAGGTGAAGAACGTTTCGTCCACATACTGCAGGTCTCGGACACTGGTATCCAAGGTGACACGCTGAACACCCTCTTGCTTCGCTTCGTCGCTGAACACTTCCTCAAGGTTCAAGTCGACACTCTTTGAGTCGCTCATGCCGTCAAGCTCGATGGCCGTGCTAGTCGCCTCTTCCAACTGGCCGGCGACAAGCTTGGAAGCTCCCTGCGCGATCCCCGGGGCGGCGTTCAACGCACCAAATACAATCCGATCGGTACCCGCTGACTTGTCATGCCTGACATCGTCAATGCCGATACTTGCCTGAGCGACTCCAGCAGCCACATAGACGGCGTCCACACCCATTGCTACCTCGGGCACCACCAACGCCAACGGTGTCAGCATCAGCGCCGCGACTGTTGCCGCTTCGGCAAGGGTGATGAGCCGTGACTTCACGACATCGCGATCTGTGATGATTTCATGGGCCGCATCCATATAGGAGCGGGCCTTATGCCGCTGAGTCATGGCCGCGAACGGATCTGCGTTCACAGCGTCAGCTGTTATATAGGTCTGCGGGTTCCACTCATTGATTGACGTGAACCCCAACTTATTGGGCTTTTGCGCCTCAGTCCAACCGCCAAGACCAATCAGGGACTGTTTGACCCCATCGGAAAAAACCTTGTCGTCCTGGGCATTTTCACTGAAGTGCGTGCATAACTGTGCGCGCTTGACGGGATCTGCCGCCTGATCAGCGAGCCATGTTTTCATTTGAGCGACGCTGTCAAACCGGTGGATCGGCGAGGAGTTACCGGGGATGTATAGCAATGTAGCGTTGACTTCTTTGTTGTTGGTATCGCGCGAGACCTGCTTGTCGGTCACATAGACAAGATCGGTGGACGCTGTCCCATTGACCGACAAAAACCCGGTTTCGATAAGGGGATCCTTGCTGAAGGGTGCCTTGAGTTCCTCCACCGTCAAGTTCGACAAACGCTTGCCACTGCCGACCCCTATAGCCCGCATAACCATGTCAACCTCATGATCGTTCAGGCTGCCCTCTTTGTGCTGAGCCTGCGCAGCGGTCGCAAAGGAAAGCTTGCTGAGTTGCAGGTAATGCGCTTCGTTGGCCGGCCAGAACTTATCCAGATGCGCCTTGTAGGGTGCACTGAGTTCAGTCTGCCTCATCAAATCCCTGAAAGACTGGGGCGTGTGGTGCAGTTTTTCATCGTTTTGATAGGCATGCTTTGGATCGGGACTAAACGCCGGAATAATGTACTCATGGGTATGCGCGTCATTAATAATCCCTTGGGTGTGCATGATGGCGCCAGCCAACGGCGAGCCTTTTTCTACTACGCCAAGCATCTTGCGCCACCACGGCTGTTGCGCGTTGAGTGATTCATCTTCCGGATTTTTTTCACGCATATTGTTAAGCGCGGCATCCGTCAACGTGATGCTATTCAGTAATTTACCGTCAGCCGGTTTGGCTTCGCCGATTTGATAGTTGAACGTCGCGATGCGCGCCTTGCCTGGATCGATATCGACTTTCCAAGTGCTTTTGATCGCTGCCTTGACGATGTTTGCGGTGTTTTGTGCGGGGGTAAGAAAGCTTGGGGTGATCGTATTGATATAGTCGCCAAGTGCAGGCGTGACGGTAGGCGGCAGCAAACTGATGGTTTTTGGAGTGCCCTCTATCCCGGTCGGTGTTTGTTCAGGTGTGCGGACCGGGGGCTGGGGTTCGGGCAAATTGGCTTCAATGCGGCGCGCTGTTGCATCAAAATACGACCCCATTACTCTCGTTGGAAACATGCTGGCACCTCAGTCGGTCAGGAATTTGATAAGCATCCTGACACTGAGTTGCGTTGGCCCTTTCAGCCGTTCCCGGGAAACCGTTTCTTCATGCGATTGACCTACTCAGGCCAGTTTGACCGACACCCGCTCCACCGCGTCGCGCGCCTCGCGCAACTCGTAGGCATCCTGGTTCAGCCGGTGAATGGTATTGAGCAAACGCTGGCGCAGCACTTCATCGCCGAGCTTTTCGACGGCGCGCATCAGATCAAACGCAGCGGTTTCGTTATTGTCCGCGACGGAATCGAGGGTCTTGCGCAGGTTGCGAGTGGCACGGGTCACGCGGTTACTTCCTTTATCACCAATGGTCGGGCACTTTAGGACACTCGTGTTTCATTTTAATTTCAGTCACTTGTGGCTGAATTAATAGACGTTGCTGCAGGTCAATCTTTAGGCTCTTTTTGCCTTACCGGGGACATTCATGCTTATTGCCGCTGGCATTTTTCTGCTCACTATCGTTCTCGTCATTTGGCAGCCCAAGGGGCTGGGTGTGGGTTGGAGCGCCACGCTGGGGGCGATCCTGGCCCTGGCCTGTGGCGTAATCAGCCTGGCGGACATCCCAGTGGTGTGGCACATCATCTGGAATGCCACCGGCACCTTTGTCGCGTTGATCATCATCAGCCTGCTGCTGGATGAAGCCGGGTTCTTCGCGTGGGCCGCACTGCATGTGGCGCGCTGGGGGCGCGGGCGCGGCCGTAGGTTGTTTGCCTATATGGTGCTGCTTGGCGCGTTGGTGTCGGCGCTGTTTGCCAATGACGGCGCGGCGCTGATTCTTACGCCGATCGTGATGTCGATGCTGCTGGCCCTGCGCTTTTCGCCGGCGGCCACCCTGGCCTTCGTGATGGGTGCAGGGTTCATCGCCGATACCGCCAGCCTGCCGCTGGTGGTGTCGAACCTGGTGAACATCGTCTCGGCCGACTACTTCAAGATCGGTTTCAACGAATACGCCGCCGTCATGGTGCCGGTCAATTTTGTCAGCATCGCAGCCACGCTCGCGGTGCTGATGTGGTTTTTTCGCCGTGACATTCCACAAACGTACGATCCGGCCGACCTAGACGACCCCGCCAGTGCAATCCACGATCGGGCCACTTTTCGCGCTGGCTGGTGGGTGTTGGGCATCCTGCTGGTCGGTTGCTTCGCCCTGGAGCCATTGGGCATCCCCATCAGCGCGATTTCTGCGGCGTGCGCCCTACTCCTGCTGGTCATCGCCGCCAAGGGCCACAAGATTTCCACGCGCAAGGTATTGAAGGAAGCGCCGTGGCAGATCGTGATTTTCTCCCTGGGCATGTACCTGGTGGTTTACGGTTTGCGCAATGCCGGGCTCACCACGTACCTGGCCACCTGGCTCGACACCTTCGCCACTTACGGCGTGTGGGGCGCGGCCATGGGCACCGGTGTGCTGACAGCGCTGTTGTCATCGGTGATGAACAACCTGCCGACGGTGTTGATCGGCGCGCTTTCCATCGAGTCCAGCCATGCAGTGGGCGTGATCAAGGACGCGATGATCTACGCCAACGTGATCGGCAGTGACCTGGGCCCGAAAATCACGCCGATTGGCAGCCTGGCAACGTTGTTGTGGTTGCATATCCTGGCGCGCAAGGGCATCACGATTACGTGGGGTTACTACTTCAAGGTCGGGATTGTGCTGACGCTGCCGGTGCTGTTAGTCACCCTGGCCGCCCTCGCCTTGCGCCTGAGTATTTAGTTATGCTCGGCGCTCTCCTTTGCCATGAGCCAATTCGATGAGCGCCATGCAACACGCCTGGCTGGGCAACTACGAGCTGAGCAGCACCACCTGCACCGGCCTCAATTTTGCGCGCCATAGCCATGACGAATGCGTGATTGGGGTCAACCTGCTGGGCGAGGAAAAGGTGTGGCTGGACCGACGAGAGTTCCAGGCAGGCCCGGGATCGATCACTTTGTACAACCCTGGGCAGATTCAGGGCGGCGGCGCGGCAGACGGTGCACCATGGCAGTTTGTCAGCCTGTACGTGACGGCAGACCAACTGGCCGCCGACCTGGGCTTGGCGCACCTGGAGTTCGATTGCTCGCTCTGTTTTCAGCCCGACCTCGCCCAACGCCTGGCCGCTGCAGTGACTGGCTCATTGAGCGCTGACGCTCGGATCCGTGAATTGAATGAAGATGCGTTGGTCGTGCTGCTGGGCGAAGTCGTCAGCCTTAGCGGCGTGCGTTTGCCGGGTAGCGCCGCGGTCGGTAAAAGCCTGATCAGCCGCGCCCAGGAGTTACTTGCCCAACAGTTGCATCAGTCCTTGCCGCTGGATCAGTTGGGCGATGAACTGGGGTTGTCCAAATTCCATTTGCTGCGGGCCTTCCAGAAAGAAACCGGGCTGAGCCCCCGACAGTGGGCCATGCAGTTGCGTACACGGCGCGCCAAAGGCCTGTTGCGCCAAGGCAGGGCGGCTGGCGAAGTGGCCCACGACCTCGGTTTTGCCGACCAAAGCCACCTCAACCGACACTTTCGCGCCGCCTACGGCATCACCCCGGGGCGCTATCAAAGCGTGGTGAAGCGCTGAACAGCGCAATCTGGTTCAAGACGCAGGGCCCTTGGATCATCACAATGCCCGCCATCTCCTGAAGGAACGCGGGCATGCTGACGATCTTCTTTTATGCACTGGTATTCGGTTTTGTGTTTTGCCTCTCCCCTGGCGCCGTGCTGGCGGAGACTCTGCGGCGTGGCTTGCTCCACGGCTTCACCCCGGCACTGTTGGTGCAAATCGGCTCGCTGGTGGGCGATGCGGTATGGGCGGTGATTGGCCTTACCGGCATCGCCCTGTTGATCCAGCACGACGCCGTGCGCGTACCGCTGACCATCGTTTGCGCGCTCTACCTGGCCTGGCTTGGTGTGCAAAGCCTGCGCGATGCCTGGCGTTTGCCCCAAACCGAGGACGCGCCGGCCAGCTCCGGGAAAAACGCACTCGCGGTGGGCGCCGCGATTTCCCTGGCCAACCCTAAGAACATTGTTTACTGGGGGGCGTTGGGCAGCGCGCTGTCGGGTATCGTCGGCGCTACGCCGAGCCACGGGCAAACCCTGATGTTTTTCGCAGGTTTCATGTTGGCCTCCGTGTTGTCGTGCTTCCTGATCGCAGCGCTGGTGAATCTGCTGCGCAAGAACGCATCGCCGTTCTGGCAACGCATCAGTTACGGTACTTGCGGGCTGGTATTGATCTATCTCGCCGTGCTCGCCGCCAACGGTATATGAAGTTATATATCCCATAACTTTCCGATGCTGCTTGTCTGAATGAACTCTGAACGCCAGGCACTTTAATCAATCATGCGTTGACATTTTGTAACTGGCTGAGTAGATTGCCCGTGCCCGCAACTGGGGCCTTTTTTAAACCTCACAAAAGAAGCCAATGGACACAGTATCTAGTCGCTGTCCGAGCACCGCGTTTGCGGGCATCGGGCGCCAAACCCAGAATATGACAGGACTCGCCTTCCAGGTCCGGTAAGCTGCGCTAGAGCTCGATGCTCCACCGTAACTGCCTCGCCGGTCGCTCGTCCGGTCCCGAGGTGTGTTATGACCTTCCAAACCTTTGTTTTAACAGATGTTCGCCAGCTAGCCGCAGCCCTGCGCGCCAAGCTGTGCCGCGAGCCCGTAGGCTTTTCCCCTACCCGCTCGGCCTTTGCCACATCCTCCCACCAAGTGCGTCCGGCGCCCCCGCTGGCGCACTGGCGTGTCTGCCCCGAAAGCGGCCAACTGGTCCAGCAATGGGATCACGCCGACCCTCAGGACCCACAGAGACCGAAGGTTTCCAGCCTGGTGCAAGCCGGCTTGCTGCTCGGTCTTTACCTGAGCGCGCGCGCCTCTTAATCCTGCTGGAAACAGCAACTTTCCGTTAAACACCCTGGAGTTCCCTATGAACACTTCCAGTTGTAGCGTGCTGCGCGCAAGTTAACTAGCGCGCCCGCAAAAGTTATATCAGCACCTTATTTAAACCGATCGCGAAGTTAGCGGCTCGGCATGCTTTCGCTCGCCTGAAAACAGGTAAGTACCGGGTATGTTTTGTCGAAAATTGGCGACAGGAGTACACACAATGAGCGCCGTAAAAAACACGCCACTGCACAAGAAAACCGCAACCGACGCCGATACCAAGCTGTCGATGCGTGCCGCCCGGGAAGCCCAGAACGGCCTTTCGGCCACCCTGGCCAACGTACGTGCCACCCAGGACGGCTTGACCGAACTGGACGCCGCCGCCCGCCTGCAACGCGAAGGCTACAACGAAGTGGCCCACGACAAGCCGCCACACGCCATCGTCCAGTTCCTGCAAGCACTGAACAACCCGTTCATCTACGTGTTGTTGACCTTGGGCGGTATCAGCTTCGTCACCGATTGCTGGCTGCCGATGCGTGCCGGCGAAGAAGCCGACCCCACCAAAGTCATCATCATCATGACCATGGTGCTGCTCAGCAGCCTGCTGCGTTTTTGGCAGGAACACCGTTCGGCCAAATCCGCCGAAGCCTTGAAAGCCATGGTGCGCACCACCGCGACCGTCTTGCGTCGTGAGCAAGTCGGCACCCAGCCCACTCTGCGCGAAGTGCCGATGCGCGACCTGGTGGCCGGCGACATCGTGCAGCTGTCCGCCGGCGACATGATCCCGGCAGATATTCGCCTGATCGAGTCCCGTGACCTGTTTATCAGCCAGGCGGTGCTGACTGGCGAAGCCTTGCCGGTAGAAAAGTACGACACCCTGGGCGACGTCACGCAAAAGTCCGCCACTCCTGCCTTTGCTGCCGATCAAGGCAACTTGCTGGACTTGCCCAACATCTGCTTCATGGGCACCAACGTCGTCAGCGGGCGTGCCAAAGCCGTGGTCGTCGCCACCGGCCCGCGTACCTACTTTGGCTCGCTGGCCAAGGCGATTGTCGGTTCACGGGTGCAAACCGCGTTTGACCGTGGCGTGAACAGCGTCAGCTGGTTGCTGATTCGCTTCATGCTGGTGATGGTGCCGATCGTGTTCTTCCTCAACGGCTTCTCCAAGGGTGACTGGGGCGATGCTTTCCTGTTTGCCCTGGCGGTTGCCGTAGGCCTCACTCCGGAAATGCTGCCGATGATCGTCAGCGCCAACCTGGCCAAGGGCGCCACGGCCATGGCCAAGCGCAAGGTGGTGGTCAAGCGCCTCAACGCAATCCAGAACTTCGGTTCGATGGACGTGCTGTGCACTGACAAGACCGGCACCCTGACCCAGGACAAGATCATCCTTGAGCATCACGTCAACGCCTTCGGCCAGCGAGATGACGCGGTGCTGTCCCTGGCCTGGCTGAACAGCTTTCACCAAAGCGGCATGAAGAACCTGATGGACCAGGCCGTGGTGCAGTTCTCGGAGCAAAACCCCAAGTTCAAGGTGCCGTTTGCCTACAGCAAGGTCGATGAATTGCCTTTCGACTTTGTACGCCGTCGCCTGTCGATCGTGGTCAAGGATGCTGCCGACGACCAGTTGCTGGTGTGCAAGGGCGCCGTGGAAGAGATGCTGAGCATTTCCACCCATGTCATGGAAAATGGCGAAGCCGTGCCGCTGGATGAACGTCGCCGCAATGAGTTGCTGGCACTGGCCAACGACTACAACGAAGACGGTTTCCGCGTACTCGTGGTGGCCACCCGCAACATTCCCAAGGCGCTGGCCCGCCAGCAGTACACCACCGTCGATGAGCGCAACCTGGTGATCCAGGGCTTCCTGACGTTCCTCGATCCGCCGAAGGAAACCGCCGGCCCGGCAATTGCCGCGCTGCAACAGATTGGCGTGGCGGTAAAGGTACTCACCGGTGACAACGCCGTGGTCACCAGCAAGATCTGCCGCCAGGTCGGCCTGGACCCAGGCCAGCCGCTGCTGGGTGTGGAAATTGAAGCGATGGACGACGCCACCCTGCTGCGCCGCGTCGAAGAACGCACGGTGTTCGCCAAACTCACGCCGCTGCAGAAATCTCGCGTGCTCAAGGCCCTGCAAGCCAACGGACATACCGTTGGGTTCCTCGGTGATGGTATCAACGATGCTCCGGCGCTGCGCGACGCCGACGTGGGCATCTCGGTGGACAGCGGCACTGACATTGCCAAGGAATCGGCCGACATCATCCTGCTGGAAAAGAGCCTGATGGTGCTGGAAGAAGGTGTGCTCAAGGGCCGCGAAACCTTCGGCAATATCATGAAGTACCTGAACATGACCGCCAGTTCCAACTTCGGCAACGTGTTCTCGGTGCTGGTGGCCAGTGCGTTTATCCCGTTCCTGCCGATGCTGTCGATCCACCTGCTGCTGCAAAACCTGATGTACGACATCTCCCAGCTGGCCTTGCCGTGGGACAAGATGGACAAGGAATACCTGGCCAAGCCACGCAAGTGGGATGCGAAAAACATCGGCCGCTTCATGATCTGGATCGGACCGACCTCGTCGATCTTCGACATCACCACCTTTGCGCTGATGTGGTACGTGTTCTCCGCCAACAGCGTGGAAATGCAGACCCTGTTCCAGTCCGGCTGGTTTATCGAAGGGCTGCTCTCGCAAACCCTGGTCGTGCACATGCTGCGCACCCGCAAGATCCCGTTCTTCCAGAGCACGGCGGCATGGCCGGTGTTGATGATGACAGCCGTGGTGATTGTGCTGGGGATCTACGTACCGTTCTCGCCGCTGGGCACCCTGGTTGGCCTGGAGCCGTTGCCGCTGGCGTACTTCCCATGGCTGGTGGGCACCTTGCTCGCTTACTGCTGCGTCGCCCAACTGATGAAGACGATCTACATCCGCCGCTTCAAGCAGTGGTACTGATTTTCCCGCCGTTCAAACGGTGGCGGTCGCCCGGCCGTCACCGTGCATCACAAGGATTCGAATATGCGCGTCTTGATCTGTGCAGGTCGTCATTACGCCGACACCAAAAAGTCCCGCCAAGTGCTGGACGCTTACCACCGCCTGCGCCCGGTGCAGGTATTGATCCATGGCGGCAACCAGTTCCTGGGCAGCGATGTCGAGGACTGGGCACGGGAATTGGGCATTGATGTGGTGCGCTACCCGCCGAACTGGCAACGCCACGGCAAGCAAGCCGAACGCCAGCGCAACCATTTCATGCTGACCGACAGCTGCCCCGACGTGGTCATCGCCCTGCCGGGTGGTGACGACACTTCGGAGCTGGTGTGTCAGGCCAAAGCCAGCGGCATTTCCGTGCTGACCGTAGAAAGCTGAATTCAAGCGAGGTGCATCATGCACAAAAAACATACCCAGAAACCTATAGATGGGTTTGCCAAATACCGTGCGCGTCACTATCGCGGCGCACACCACACCCTGTTGCTACTACCACCGGCAAAACGTCGAGCACTGCGGCGTAACCTGATTTTCATCGGGTTGACCCTGGCCCTTGTATTGGTCACGGCGGTGCTGTCCAAGGCGTACGCCGCCGGCGGCGCTTATGTCGTGGACGATGGTGCGGTCAACGATCCAGGAGAGTGCAATGTCGACGCCTGGTACACCGCCAACCGGCACCAAGGCAACATCAACAACCAAACCCTGAACCCGGCCTGCACTTTTAGCGCATTGCCGTCGGTGCAGTGGAGTGCGGCGCTGTCCCGCGCCAGCAATGCCGGGGATGCCGAGACGCAGGTCAGCCCGCAAATCAAAGCGCAAGTGTGGTCGCAGCAAGACGTGGGATTGCAACTGGCGGTTTCCGCTACGAGCCACTTTGCGCTGGACCGCGAGCATGCGTTTGATGGCGCCGACTTCAACGTGCCACTGACCTGGCAACCCGTTGAAGCGCTGCGCCTGAACTTCAATGGCGGCTGGACCCACGCCTACAACGGCGGTGAGCAGAATCATCGTCTGACCTGGGGCACGGGGTTCGAATACCAACTGATCGATGCGCTCACGCTGATCGGTGAACGCTACGGCCAGGAAGGTGGCGACCAGGCTTGGCAAGCCGGGCCGCGTTTGCATGTCGGTAAATTTGTCGACGTGGACCTTGTGGTCGGGCAAAGCCTGAATGGAGATCGCAAGCAATGGCTGACCACGGGCGCCACCCTGCGGTTCTAGCCCTTGGCCTGTTGCTCCAGGTGCAGTTGCAGCTGCGGGTCGATTTGCAATTGCGCTGCCAGCTCATCCAGGTAGTTGCGTTCCGCGTCCTGTTGATCGTCGACCAACAGGACGCTGGCCAGGTAGATCTCCGACGCCAGGGCCGGGTCGTGGGCGTACTCGGCAAAATCCGCAGCATTCAATGGCCTGGCGACTTCGGCGTCGAGCCACTGTTGCAACTGCGGGTCGTCAGTGTGCTTGGCCAGCTCGTCCGAGATCATATGCTGTTCTTTTTCATCGATGCGCCCATCCGACTTGGCGGCGGCGATCAACGCGCGCAACACCGCGTGGCTATGGGCCTCGGCTTCCGGGCCGTCGAGCTGGTCGGCGGTCTGGAAGGCGCCCTGCGGCTGAGTTGCCTGTTGGCTTTGCCAGGCTTGATACGCCTGAAAGGCCATCATTCCCAAGGAGGCCAGCGCCGCGTAATTCATACCACCGGAACGCCCTTGCGCAGGGCGTGCCGCCGCCCCACCGCCCAGCAATCCGCCCAGGCCACCTAACAAACCGCCCAGGCCACCGCCGGCCTGGGCATTGCTGGTGCCTTTCAATAACCCGCCAAGCAGCCCGCCCAGGCCACCACCTGAGGCCGCACCGCCCGGTTGCCCGGCGCGCAGCAGTTGTTCGAGTAGATCACTGGTGTTCATGGTGTCACCCTCCGAGGGCGCAATGTTGGCGTCTAACAACCATAGCCCGCGCCTGCCGGAACACCATGACCGCCGGGCGGGCACGGCCTATCATGCAGGCGTCGCGTCTTCGAGGAAGGACCAGGTGAATCGGATCGAGCATATCGCCCTGATGGCGAGCTACAACCAATGGATGAACCGCAAGCTCTACGACGCGGCTGGCACGCTGAGCGATGCAGAGCTAGGCATGGACCGTAACGCGTTTTTCGGTTCGATCCTCGGCACCCTGAATCATCTGGCGTTGGGCGATACCGTCTGGCTCAAGCGCTTTGCCCTGCATCCTGCAGGCTATTCGGTACTGGCGCCGCTGGATGCCATCGCCACCCCGACTGACTTGAAGCAACTGGCCTTTGCCGACATCCGTGAACTCGGCGTCCGCCGCGCCTGGCTGGATCAACTGATCATCGCTTGGGTGCCGACCGTGCAGGAGGCCGACCTGGATCACCGCCTGCACTACCACAACATGCGCGGCATGGCGGCGGACAAGCCCTTTTTCAGCCTGCTGGTGCATTTCTTCAACCACCAGACCCACCACCGCGGCCAGGCGACAACCCTGCTGACCCAGGCGGGTGTGGATGTGGGTGACACCGACCTGTTGGCGCTTATCGACTGAACGCGGCAGGGCAATGAACAAAAGCGAACGCGGCTGAGCCGATGGGGTCACAAAACGTGAGGTGTCGGAAAAAACCGTTCCGCCCTCCCCCATAAGAAGGAGATGCTCAGATGGTCATTCACTTCAAGGTCGCCGGCCACTTGGCCTGTGGTCACCACGGCACCAACCTCCCCTCCAGCACCGAGCTGAACCGGGTCAAGTGCCGCACCTGCCGCAACACCGATGCCTATAAGGAAGCGCGCCGCGTACAGCGTAATGCCGCACGCCGAGCCAACCGCAAAGCCAAGACCTCTACCGCCGTCGATTGGCGCAGCGCCTGGACGCAACGCCTCACCGACCTGCCAGGGCTGCAGCGTTTGCCGCGTGGGTTCAGTGGGCAGCCGTTTGTCTGAAGGCCCCCAATTCCAGTGAGAGCGGGCTTGTGTGGGAGCGGGCTTGCTCGCGAATGCGGTGTGTCAGTTGATGTACAGGGCGACTGAACCACCGCATTCGCGAGCAAGCCCACTCCCACATTGGATTTGCTGAGTTTTTAATATCTAGGCAAGCCCCAGGCTTGCGGCTCGAAGGCTTCGAGGCTCGGCAGGCGACAATCAGCATGCGTGAACTTCGCATCCGGCATCGCCGGATCAGGAACAGCCACCGCAAACATCCCCGCCGCCTTCGCCGCCGTAACACCGAACGGTGAATCTTCAAACACCAGGCAGTCCACCGGGGCGATACCTAAACGCGCAGCCGCCACCAGGAAAATATCCGGTGCTGGCTTGGCTGCGCCCACCTGCGGGTCATCCGCCGTGACAATCGCATCAAACAGCGCAAACCACTCCCGGTGGCGGCTTATCTTCAGGTCAAAGTAATGCCGCGAAGAACTGGTGCCTACCGCAATCGGCACGCCTTTGGCCGAGAGGTGCCGCACCAACCGCTCCGCCCCGGCCATGGCGCTGGCGTGAGGAAAACGTTCGTTCATCAGCGGCGTACGCAGTTCCAGAAACGTCTCGGGGCTGATCGGCAATTCCAGCGCGCCCACGATGTAGCTGGCCAGGTCATACGCGCCCAGGCCAATGGTGTTCTGCTTGAACTGCCAGTCAAATGCCCGGCCTCCATAACGGTCGGAGATGATTTGAGTGACCTCGGTATAAACGCCCTCGGTGTCCAGCAACAGGCCATCCATATCGAAGATCACGGCCTTGATCTGTGGTGCATTCATCCGCTTTTATCCTCAGGTACGGCCAGCGTAATGGTCGATCAAACGGTTGAGCAAAATCGCCAACACAATGATCACGCCAGTAATTGCCATCTGATAAAACGAACCCAGCCCCAGCAAATTGAAGATATTGCGCAGCACCTGCAGCAGCATCACCGCCACTGCGGTGCCCACCACGCTGCCGCGCCCGCCGAACAGGCTGGTGCCACCGAGTACTACGGCAGCGATCGCGTCCAGTTCAAGGCCTTGGGCAGCGGTGGGTTGGCCAACGTGCAAGCGCGAGGTCATCAACAGCCCGGCAAACGCCGCCAGCCCGCCGCAGATCGCAAACACCCCGATGGTCACCGCACGGACCGGTACACCGGACAAACGGGCGGCCTCCAGGTTGCCGCCGGTGGCCAGCACGTACTCGCCAAACACGGTGTAGCGCAGCACCAGCCAGGCAACCACGGTGATCAGGATAAAGATCAGCCCCAGCACCGGGAACGCAATACCGGCACTCGGCAGGATATCGATCATCGACGAACCGAAACCGGTAAAGCTCGCGGGCAAACCACCAATCGGTGCGCCGTCGGAGGCGAGGAACGTCGCCCCGCGCAGCGACACCAACCCAGCGAGGGTGATGATAAAACTCGGCACCTTGCCGAATACCGTGAGGCTGCCCATCAGCGTGCCAATCGCCAACCCCACCAGCAAGGTCGCCGGTACTGCCAGCCAGCCGCTGACCTGGTTTTGCAACAGCACGGCCACCAGGATGCCGCCGAACGCGCATAAGCTGCCGACCGACAGATCGATGTTGGCGGTAAGAATCACAAAGGTCATGCCGATGGCGACAATCCCGACGATAGCCCCTTGCTGGAACAGGTTGGCGATATTGCCAAAGGTCAGGAAGTCATCCGACAGGAACGTCGCCACGACGACGGCGAACAGGAAGATAAACACGAAGTTGTAGCGCATCACCCACTCCAGCACCGCGCTACGGCGGCTGGCGGCAAGGGCGACGGGCTTGTCGAACACGGGTGTCGGGTTACTGGCGATAGTCATGGTTCTACACTCTTTTACCAATAAGGATGGCCTGGTCGATCTGGTCGCGACTGGCACTCAATGGGTCGAAACACACGGCGTTGCGCCCCTCGTGCATGACCCAGATGCGGTCACAATTGACGTACAACTCATCCAGCTCACTGCTGGCCACCAGCACGCCCGCGCCTTCCTGCGCCAGGCTACGCGCCAGGGCATAAAGGTCAGCCTTGGCGCCCACATCGAGACCACGGCTGGGCTCGTCGAGCAACAACAAGCGCGCACCGTCGATCACCCACTTGGCCATCACCACTTTCTGCTGGTTGCCACCCGAGAGCTGGCGCACCGGTTGCTCCAGGTTGTCGAGCTTGGTTTGCAAGCGTTGCAGCACCGGGCCAGCGCGGTCCTTGGCCTGGCGATGAGAGAACCAGCGCAGGTGCCGCGCATGCACCAGGCACGCATTGCGATAAATCGGCGCGTCCAGCAGCAGGCCTTCGGTCTTGCGGTTTTCCGGGACCAGGCCGACGCCCTGGCGGATCGCCTGGCGTGAGGTCAGCGGGCGATAAGGTTCGCCGAACAACTCTACATCGCTGTCGTTGCGTCCCACGCCGAACAACGCCTTGAGCAAGGTGCTGCGGCCTGCGCCATTGAGCCCGGCCAGGCCGACGATTTCACCCTGGCGCACTTGCAACTCACGCACGTCCAGGCCCTGGGCGCCTTGCAGGCGGCGCACATTCAAGGCCAACTCATCGCGCGGCGCTTGGCGCGGGCTGCGTTCCAGCAAATCGCGGTGCTCGCCGACCACCGCCGCGATCAACGCCTGGTCATCGATCTGCGCCAGTTCGTGGGTTTGCAAGGTGCGCCCGGCGCGCAGCACGGTGACGCGGTCGCCGATCTCGCGAATTTCATTGAGCCGGTGGCTCACATACAACACCGCAACGCCTGCAGCGGTGATCTCGCGAATCACTTGGAACACCTGCTTGAGCTCGGTTTCATTCAACGCGGCGGAGGGCTCATCCATCACCACCACCTTGGCCTCGCAAGTCAAGGCACGGGCAATCGCCGCCAATTGTTGGTTGGCAATCGACAGGCTGCCAACGCGGTCGGTACTGGCGAAGTTTGCACCTACGCGCAATAAGGCAGCCTTGGCCATGGCGCTGCGCTTGCGCCGGTCGATCATGCCAAAACGCCGTGGCGCATAGCCGAGCATCAGGTTCTCTTCGACCGTCATCTGCGGGATCAGGTCCAGCTCCTGGTAGATCATGGCGATCCCGGCCTGGCGCGCCTGTTGCGGGTTTTTCAACTCCACCGGATTGCCGGCAATCGACATGTCACCGCCATCCGGGCGATGGGCACCGGCGACGATTTTCAACAGCGTACTTTTGCCAGCGCCATTGGCGCCCAGCAGGCAATGCACTTCGCCGGGCCGTACGTCGAGGGAGGCGTCGGTGAGTGCAATCACATTCGGCGGAAAGCGCTTGCTGACGTGGCGAATTTCCAGGGCCAACTCATTCATGATCCTGCTCCAGCAAGTAGCGGGCGGTCGCCGCGTCGGTGGCCAGCACATTCACGTAACCGGCCTTGACGCTGGCGTGCACGATGCGGTGCTTGTGGGTGCCGACGCACACGGCAATCGACCAGGTTTTTTCACGCAGGGCCGACAGGCGCAGGCCGAGGGTGCGCGCATCCAGCTCCGGCAGCACTGGCTCGCCGTCCATGCCGATAAATCGGCCCATGATGTCGCCCACTGCGCCGAGACGTTCCAGCTCGGCCAGCAGGGGACGGTCGATATAGCCGGACTCCATCAGCACCGAATGATCAGACAGCTCTCCCAAGCTGAAACACGCGACCGGCGCCTGCTCCCCAAGCTGCATGACCTGGGCGATCACCGGGTCTTGCTCCAGCGCTTCACGCGTATGGGCGTGCCCCAAAATGGCCGGTACCGGCAGCAAGGTGGCCTGGCCACGGGCCGCCTGGGCAAAACGTTCGGCAACGTTGTGGTTGGGTTCGCCGGTCGAGCGCGTATTGATCGCGCCATTGAGCAGCACCACATTGACCCCTTCGTTCCAACGCGGCGTCAGCCATTGGGCCATCTTGGTCAAGGTGCGGCCCCAGGACACACCGATCAGCGCAGGCATCGGTTGCAGGTTGCACAGGTAGCGCGCTGCGGCTTGGGTCACCACGTTAAGGGCGTCTTCGTCTTCGACGTCCAGCACCAGCGCTTCACGCAGGCCGAAACGGCGTTGCAGGGCAACTTCCAGCGCGGGCACGCGGGCAGAATGGGCGACGATGTCGATGCGCACCACCCCGCAATCGCGCGCCTCTCGCAGCAAACGGCTGACTTGCCAGCGGGTCAGGCCGGTTTCCTTGGAGATTTCGCTTTGGGTCTTTTCCAGGTCGAAGTACAGCTTGGCAACCTGCACCATCAGGTCATCACGCTGGGCGTCCCCGGTGAGTTTGGGTGACAGCGATTCGGCGCTCATGCTGCCGGCCTTACGCCGAGCACACGGTTCGCCGGCGGCTTGCAACTGATAGGCGCGACACTGTCGGTGGCAGCACGGTAACGGCCGAGCAGCTCGATGTATTGCTCGTGGGCGTAGGGGTCGGGTTCGATCAGGCGGCCGACCGTGGTGAAGTCGGTGGCGGCTTGCTGCAAATCGCTGAACTCGCCGAGGGCACAGGCGGCAGCGGCGGCGGTGCCGATCAGGGTGAGGTTGTCGTGGGGCACCATTTCAAAGGGTACGCCGGTGGCGTCAACGGTGGCCTGCAACCACAGTGGGTTTTTCTGGAACCCGCCGGCAGCGACCACGCGGGTGATCTCGATGCCTTCACTGCGCCAGGTATGAAAGATATTCGCCGAGCCCAGTGCAATGGCTTCCACCGAGGCGCGGTAGAGGTCGTGCCGGTCATGGTTGAGCGACAGGCCCATGATTGCACCGCGCATATCCGGCGAACGATACGGTGTGCGGTTGCCCATCCAGTAATCCAGCACCAACAAGCCGGTGGAACCCGGTTGCAGCGCAGCGGCCTTGCGAATCAGTTGCTGGTGGCCGGCATCGTCCAAGCCAAACATCTTCTGCGCCAGCCAGTTGAGGATCGAACCGGCCGAGACCTGCCCGCCCTCCATCAACCACTGGCCGTCGAGCAATGCATCGGGGTAAGGGCCCCAGATGCCCGGCACGTCGATACGCTTGGGGGTGTGCATCAGCTGCACCACCGACGTACCGCCGATAAACAGCAGTTCGCCAGCGCCCGTGGTGCCGGCGCTGAGCATCGCCATGTGGGCGTCGATGCCGCCCTGCGCCACCAGCGTGTCGCGGCTCAGGCCCAGGTGACTGGCAGCCTCGGCAGTCAGCGGCCCGATGCGCCCGCCTACCTTGATCACGTCCGGCGGCAGTTTTTCCGCCAATTCCGGGATGCCAAGCTCGGCATACAACTCCACGGGGAAACGTTGTTGCAGGGTGTCGTAGTTCCATTTGCAACTGGCGTTGAGCTGGGATGCAACCCAGCGCCCAGTGAGCTGGAAGTTGATCCAGTCCACCGCTTCGCAAATACGTGCGGCGCGTCGGTACACCTCTGGCTCGTGCTCGGCCAGCCACATGGCCTTGGGCACCAACCACTCCACTGCGTCGCCGCCCTGGTTCATCATCGGGTGGCTGATAGGCGCGGTGCGCGCCGACTCGACAGCGGCGCGGCAGTCCATCCATAACAACGCCGGGGCCAGGGGTTGGCCGTCGGCCTGGGCCGCCACCACCGTGGAGGCCGTGGTTGCAACACTCACAGCCGCCACGGCCGGGTGCCCGGCCTGGCTCATCAACTGCCGGCACGCCTTGCCCAGTGCCGCCCACCAGTCAGCAGGCGCTTGCTCGGCCCAGCCCAACTGCGGGTAATGCGTGGTGTAGGGCGCCTCGGCTACCTGCACCAGTTTGTGGCTGTGCAGGTCGTATAACCCCGCCCGCACCCCACCTGTTCCGAAATCCAGTCCCAACAACAAGGTCATCGGTAGTCCTCCTGCGTCTTGGGTTGCCGACGCTTTTTGTTTTTAGCCCTGCAACGGCGTGCATTGCAGGGCTGGGCGAATCACAGCCTAAGGCGTTGGATCACGGACGGAAAATGACCTTGGCGGCCACTTCACTGCGGTCCGCGTAGCGCTGGAACATCGAAGGCAATTCATCCAGCGGCAGGTCGTGGGTGATCATGAATTTCCACTGCAATTCACCCGAGGCCAGTTTGTCGATGGAAGCCGTCCATTCATCTCCCGGGAACGGCGCGGAGAATGAGTTCCAAGCGCCGTGCAGGGAGATCTCCTGACGCAGGAAGTGCGAGAACGTGGCGGTGCTGATCGGCACTTCGCCGGTCGGGATGCCGATGAACACCACATGCCCGCCGGCCTTGGTCAACTGCACGGCCTGGTTGATCGAGCTTGGGTGGCCCGCCGCTTCGATCACCAATTGGCAACGCGGCAAGTCGGCATCCGAGGCGCCGCTGAGCAAGGTATGGGTGGCACCGGCCTGGCGCGCCATGGCGAGCTTTTCTTCGGCGATGTCGATGGCCACGATGTCCTTGGCGCCCATGATGCGCAGCCACTGGATCACAAACAGGCCAATCGGCCCACAGCCCACCACCGCCCCGCTCTGCCCGGCCTTGAATTCGGCCTTCCAGATGGCGTGCAGGGCAATCGCCGCAGGGTCCACCAGGGACGCGGCAATCGGGTCCATGCCCGCCGGCACCTTGATCAGGTTGCTCAGCGGCACATTGACGAACTCGGCGTAGGCGCCATCGCGGCGGCTGCCAAAGTAGTCGTATTGCTCGGAGCGCGACGGAAAACCACGGGCGTATTGGTCGCTGGTGACGTCCGGGATCATCGGCGGCACGGTGACCAGTTCACCAATGGAATAACCTTCGACGCCGCTGCCGATTTCTTCGATAAACCCGGCGAACTCATGGCCGCAGATCAACGGCATCACGTGGGCGCCCTTGCTCAGCATCCGTGGAATATCCGAACCGCACACCCCGCACGCGGCAACGCGTACCAACGCATGGCCAGGTTTTACAGCAGGCTTTGGAACGTCTTCGACCCGGATATCACCCGGTTTGTACATGACGGCAGCTTTCACAGTGAAATCCCCTGTTGGATAGGCAATGCAAGTGTTCAGCGCGTATCAGAGCGCGCCTGGACGGTATTCGCCGAAGGTGGCGTCGTGCTTGATCTCGGCCGCATCGGCCTTGGTCACGACCTTGGTGCCGGCATCGACAAACGCCGGGATGGTCTTGCCGCTCACCAGGCCGCGCGCCGCTTCAATCGCGACTTCGCCGAGGTAGCGCGGGTCGTTGAGGGCGGTGGCAACATACTGGTCACCGTTCTGGATAGCGTTGATGGCTTCGGACAGCCCATCCACACCGGCAACCAGTACGTTTTTCTTGCCACTTTCGTTAAGCACTTGGAGGGCGCCCATGGCCATGTCGTCGTTGTGGGCGATCACGGCCTTGAGGTCGGGGTGGGCTTGCAGCAGGTCTTGCATCGCCGTCACCGCATTGGCGCGCATGTATTCGCTGTAGGGGCCTTCGATGATCTTGAAGTCGGTACCGGCCAGCGCCGTGTGGAAGCCTTTTCGCCGCTCTTGCATCACGGTGCCGCCGGCGTCGCCCTGGATCTCGATGATCTTGCCGGTGACCACGCCTTTTTGCTTGAGCGCTGCCACCAGCGCCTGGCCGGACAACTCGCCCATCTTGGCGTTGTTACGGCCGATGGTCGCCGCCACCGGGGCATTGATGGCGCGGTCCACGGCAATCACCGGGACCTTGGCGCGCTTGGCAGCATCGAGGGAGGCGCCGACCGCATCCGGGTTGACGGCATTGATGATCAGCACGTCAACCTTGCGGGTCAGCAGGTCCTGGATATCGTTGTTCTGCTTGCTGATGTCGCCGTTGGCATCAAGGAAAATCAACTCGTCGCCGTCCTTGGCCGCAGCGGCCTTGGCGCCGTCACGCAGCTGCACATAGAAGGGGGATTGGAGGGTGACCTGGCTGAAACCGATCTTCAGGTCCTTGGCCTGGGCGTTCAGTGCCAGAACCGAGGCCGCGACAGCCAGAGCAAGGGACAGCACATGAACAGGTTTACGGGCTATCTGTAGCATGGTGATTCCTATTTTTATTGTTGTCTGGATTCGGGCGCGACCTTCAGGGAGGCCGTGCTCACAAATGTGAACCGCGATCACATTTGAAAAACTATGCCTTGTTCCCGAGGGTGTCAAGGCTATTTTGTTAAAATCCAAACATACGATATAAAAATCACAACATCAGTATAGCGCCGCCCTCCTCGATCATGTGCTGCTGGGCCTTGGACAGGGCTGGATCACTGATCACCCGCTGGAAATCCGCCAGCTCGGCAAAATGCGCGGCGCGCACTTGCTCGAATTTGCTGTGGTCGGCCACCAGCACGCAGGTCTGCGCTCGCGCCATGACGCGCCGTTTCACGTCCACTTCGTTGAGGTTGTAGCAGGTCACGCCATGGGCGGCGCTGACCCCTGCGGCGGAGATGAACGCCCAGGCGACGCGGATGCCATCGATAATCCCAGCCTCGGCGCGGCTTTCGAACACGAGGTTGCGACGGTCGAGCATGCCGCCACACAGAATCACCGTGCACAGCGGCTTTTGCTGGAGTTTGAGCAGCACGTTGAGGGAGTTGCACAGCGCGGTGAACTCCAGATCGTCGGGCAGCGCATCGACAATAAACGGCGTGGTCGTCCCACAATCGATAAAGATCGTATCGCCGGGACGCACAAGGCTGGCGGCACGCTGGCCGATCAGGCGCTTCTCGGCAATGTTACGCAGGTCTTGCTCAGCCACTTGATAGTCCGGCTCTGGTGCGCCGCTGCGGGTGACATGCCCGCCCAGCAGGCGCAGGCCCTGGGCGTTGTCCACCAGGTCGCGGCGCAGGGTCATTTCCGACACCCCAAGCAACGCCGCCATGTTCCGCAGATGCACCGCCGCCTCGCCTTGTAAGGCCCGGTGCATGGCTTTGATTCGTTCGGTTTTCTTTGAATCCACTGCGCTTTCACCCTGATTGAATGCGGCCGAGTGACAGAACGGCTCACAAAATCCATTTACAATGTTATTTATTTCACATTTAATGCATCCAACTTAACACAAACCGGCTTTTGCCAGCACCCTCTCCCACAGGACTTCTGCCATGCCCCAAGACACCTCGTCCCTCGCCGCCTATATCGACCACACGCTTTTGGCGGCCGATGCCTCCCAGGCAAGCATCCGCCAATTGTGCGATGAGGCCCGTACGTATGGCTTCAAGTCGGTCTGTGTGAACAGCGCCAATGTACCGCTAGCGGTCGAGTGCCTGGCGGGAGCGCCATCACTGGTGTGCGCCGTGGTCGGCTTCCCCTTGGGCGCAGGCCTCAGCGCCGCCAAGGCCCATGAGGCCGAACTGGCAATCCAGGCCGGCGCAAGGGAAATCGACATGGTGCTGAACATTGGGTGGCTAAACGACGGCTTGCTGGACTTGGTCCGCAACGACATCGCCCAAGTACTCAAGGCCTGCGGCGCGGTGCCGCTGAAAGTGATCCTCGAGACCGGCCTGCTCAATAATGAACAGAAGACCCAGGCCTGCGTGATTTGTCGGGAGTTGGACGTCGCCTTCGTCAAGACTTCAACGGGCTTCGGTCATGGCGGCGCAACCCTGGCCGATGTGCGTTTGATGCGTGAAGTGGTCGGCCCGGTGATCGGCGTGAAAGCCTCTGGCGGCGTTCGAGACGTAGCGACTGCCCTGGCGATGATTGAGGCCGGTGCCACACGGTTGGGCAGCAGTTCCGGCATTGCAATTGTCAGCGGTGCTGCTGCGGTGGCGGGTGCCTACTAGGGCTGGCGTGGAGCGAGCACGCTCGCTCCCGCACGGTTTACTTCACCTTGCTGCTCAGGCTATCAACGCTGCGTTTGAGGTCGTCCAGGCTGCGTTTCAAACCGTCTATATCGCTTTTCTGGCGTTCAATGGTGCTTTTCTGATCAGCTACCGTGCGCTTGAGGTCTGACAGTTGACTGTCGCTAGCGCTGGAGCTGGAACCGTTGTTGCGCTTGAGCTCATCGAACGCCCGATCCTGAGCGTCCAGTTTGCTTTTCAGGCTTTGCAGCTCGGTGTCGTTTCGCTTCTGGCTGGACTTCAAGCCGTCGATATCATTCACCGTGATACTGGTGGTCTTCAATACGTACAGGTTCCCCGCCTCCAGCGAGGCGCCGGTCAACCTGTCACTGCCTGACGGACTAAAATCCCCCCATTGCACCGTCTCTCTCGCCTGAGCCGTACCGGCCAACAACCCCACAACGCTTGCAGCAATCATCCAAGAACGCTTGCGAACACTGAGCATCAACTGATTCCTTTCCAGACTGCCGGGATGGCATATCGCTATGACTGTCATTTATGAATCTTGTTCCCGCGCAGTAGCAAGCCTCAGCCCTTTCTCTAAAAGCCTACGTAGATCACTGATCTATCGAGCTTTTTCGCCTGCATGTTTGTATAAGAAAGCTGCCCTTCGGCCTTGCACCGAAGCGTCTGGGCCTATATATTCCCAACCCTGCAACAACGCGCTACCGCCCGAATGGCGAAACTGGTAGACGCATGGGACTTAAAATCCCCCGCTCGTAAGGGCGTCCCGGTTCGATTCCGGGTTCGGGCACCATAGATATCAAGGGCTTGCGTGATGAACTTCATGCAGGCCCTTATCTTTTCCGCTCCGCAATTTCCAAGCTTGCTCCGCAATTCCCATCTCCGGCGTCCTGCCGACCGCTATACACGCCCACCTTCACAATGACACGATAACGCTCCGCCTTTGTAAGTAGGAATACAGGATGTTCAGTCACGTCACCGTTGGGACAAACGATCTTGATAAGGCCTCGACCTTCTATGACGCGGTGCTGATCCCGCTGGGGCTCGCTCGTAGGCCTGTCACCCCTGATGGCGGGCCACCTTCGGCCTGCTGGATCAAGCCAGATAGCGTTTTGCCTCGCTTTTATGTCTACAGCCCCTATGACCGCAGTGAAGCCAGAGCAGGGAATGGCAGCATGGTGGCTTTCAGCGCCCCCTCTCCAAATGCGGTAGATACCGCCTATGCCGCTGGGCTTCTTGCGGGTGGAACTGATGAAGGTGAGCCGGGCCAACGCTCCCACTATGGTGACGGTTACTACGGTGCGTACCTGCGTGATCCAGATGGCAACAAGGTGCATATCGCCCATCGTGGAGATTTGTACTTGGCGGGGTAACCGCCGCTCGCCGTCCGCACTGACCCCGCGCCCATCGACAACATTCTCTCAGACTGACAGCCACCCACATTTTGTGGGTGGCTCTATTGTCAGGCGCTTAATTGAATGCCATACCTCACCTCGACCAGTGCTACGCCGCCCCGTTCAAGGTTGCGCTCACTGCCCGCCTCCTCAACACATCCTGCCCTGCGGTAAAACTGGATAGCCCGCTCATTCCGAGCCAAGACCCAAAGCGTCAGTCGGTCATACCCTTGTTCCAACAAGTGCTGCACGCCGGCTTGCCACAGGGCCAACCCCACGCCCGTTTGCCAATGTCCCGCCAACACGTAAATGGCCATGACCTCGCCGATGTTTTGCCCAGCCGCATCGTCGTCACGGCTGGCGCCAACGGATATCCAACCGACAACCTGATTGTTCCGCTCTGCAACCCAAACGCCGGCATCGCTCGACTCAATTGAGCGAACCCAGAATGATTCACGCTGGGCCAGGGTTGCTTGCAACGCATCCAGGTACTCGGCCGGCATCAGGTCGCGGTACGCCGCTTGCCAGCTGCTGATGTGCACCTGGGCAATCGCCTGTGCGTCGGAGGGTAACGCCTTGCGAATCATGGGGGTGGTCCTTCTTCAAACGCTGCTGTCCAGTGGAACGTCAGCCTGACACACACTCTGTTTCAGATTAATAAACCAAGCCGACACATTGATCGTTTTCAACCGGGAAAAACTTCAGGAGCAGCGTTTTAAGCGGGTACTTCTGCGAGTGCACCTCGTAGGCAACGGTAGTAGAACTGTCCGCGTCAGAGCCATTCCCCGCCGTTGAAGCCTCGGCTATCTTGACCAATTTGACGTTTGAAATATCACCCACCAGAGACCGAACCTGGTTCCACCCAACAAGCGGATCATCCACTGACTTGAGGCATAACAATGATTGCCACCGCGCCTTGTCGCCTCGCTGGTACGCCGAAACGGCTTGCTCAGCGAGTTTCAACGTATGTTGTGCGCCGGTTAGGTGAGTTGAAGAGGGTGAGCTTTGTTGAGTTGAGCATCCTGCCAACAGCATGCTCATGAATAACGCTGCCAGTGCTGCAGGTTTTGTCGAGAGTTCAAGCGGCATTCCGTTTCGCCTTTTAGGTAAGTCGTTTTCCAGCGGCGGAACATAACTGAATTTGTCTTTGATGGCACCGTCTCGGCAGAGCAAGCGCCATAAAGGGCCAGTTGAGTGGCACCGAAGCGGTCTATGCTAAGCCGGTGCAGCCTGCCCCGTAAGACCAGCCTGCGCCAACCCACTGAACGGAGGTCCACCATGAACCCGCACAGCACCGCGCTTGTCCTGATCGAATTCCAGAACGACTTCACCACGCCCGGTGGCGTGTTCCACGACGCCGTCAAAGACGTCATGCGCACCTCTGACATGCTGGCCAACACCGCAGCCACGGTGCAGCAGGCGCGCAAGCTGGGGGTGAAGATCATCCACCTGCCGATCCAGTTTGCCGAGGGCTACCCGGAGTTGACCACGCGCGATTATGGGATTCTCAAGGGCGTCGCCGATGGCAGCGCCTTCCGCGCCGGCAGTTGGGGCGCCGAGATCACGGAGGCCGTGGGCCGTGAAGCGGGCGATATCCTGGTTGAAGGCAAACGCGGACTGGATGGGTTTGCCACCACGGGGTTGGACCTGGTGTTGCGTAACAACGGAATCCAGAACCTGGTGGTCGCGGGGTTTCTCACCAATTGCTGTGTCGAAGGTACCGTTCGCTCGGGGTATGAGAAAGGCTACAACGTGGTAAGCCTGACCGACTGCACGGCGACCTTCACTGACGAGCAGCAACACGCGGCAGAGAACTTCACGCTGCCGATGTTTTCCCAGACACTGAAACACAACCAGTTCCTGGAAGCGTTGAAAACCCAATAAAAAAAAGGGCGACTACTCGAAATAGTCGCCCCTTCCTGCCTGGCTCATTCAGTCGGCGCGTACTGCATTTCACCGTTGCCGAACGACCAATCCTCGCGTTTCACGTCCACCAGGCTTATCCACACATCCTCCTTGCGCAGCCCGGTCTTGGCGTGAATGCCGTCGGCGATGAATTGATAGAAGGCCTTTTTCACCTCAACCGTGCGACCGGTATTCCAGGTGACCTGGATAAACACAATCCGAGGTGTGTAGGTGACGCCCAGGTAACCCGCAGCCGGGTACACCAGTTCATCCTGGGCATGGCGGTTGATGATCTGGAATTTGTCGTGCTCAGGCACGTTGGCCACAGTGGTCATGGCGGCATACACCACATCGCCGATGGCGGCGGCGGTTTCAGCACTGGTGTCGGCGGCGAGGTCGATTCGAACGAGAGGCATGGGAAAATCCTGGGCAGGTTAGTGGCCAGGCCACATCGGTGGCCCTGATCATTAAGCTAATCCTGCACGGGACATTCATCAAGCGCATAATTCACAAATATATAATGAATTTTACGCATACAATCCGTTCAGCCGTTAAGCGTGATGCCCGAATAGGTGGGTGCAGGCACCTTGTGCCGACGCGGTTGCTGCTGCCAGGCGAGCTGCGCTTGGACACGGGCGACAGCCTCCAGCACTTTCTGTGCCCACAGCTCATCGTCGGGGCGTACGACAACCACGCGGAAACCGTGGTCGTAACCCTCGATCTGTACGCCTTCGGAGTCATCTACATGCAGGTCGATATCAAAGGCCGTCGGCAGTTTCGAGGGCGCGTTCGACAGCCCGCGTGCCGTGAGGGCGTGGCCGTGGCGCACGCTGTTGACCACGCCGTCAACGTGGATGCCGTACAGCAACAGCCAACGGCGGATGTAGGCCGGTGTGCGGCCCGACGAGGTGTAGACCCAGATACTGCAATTCTGGCGGCGCAGTTCGCGGATCAAGGCGCGGGTGCCATTGCGCAACGGCTCGCCCAACCAGCGATGCACGCACTCCGGCAATTTGCTGTCTTCAGCCGCACTGTGGTGCGGCTGGCAGGCCAGGGTGTCATCGATATCAAACGAAATACGCACGCGCTGTCCCTTGAAAACGGTGTTCATGGTGTCGAGCACTGGATTGCTTCCCATCAATGGCCACCCTGGTACGCGGTAACCTTTGCATCTGCCAGGAAAAATTCCGCCGGGTCTGGGGCGTTATCTTCCAGGAATGCCGCGTATTTTTTCTTGATCTTGGGCAATTCGTACAAAGCTTTCACACCATGCTTGGCTGAGTTGCGTATCACCGAGGACGGATTGAAGTAGCCCTCGGCGTTGTCCAGCGTCAGTACAAACGGCGGCAGCCCCTCACGCATCAGCAAATAGCTGACGATCAGCGATCCGCTGCGGTGATTGCCTTCGATAAACAATTGCGGCTTGCTGAGTACCCGCACATACACACCGGCGGCGCGCTTCCACACCGACTCGTTGTGGTGCTTGCAGTACCAGCTGTGCAAGTCCTTGATGCCGCCTTCCACGTTGTTGAAAAAGCGTTCCTCGGTTGCAGCCAGGTGCGGGGCGTATTCCAGCCGACGCACCGGATCCTTGCCGCACAGCACGGTGGCGTTGATCTCCAGCAGCAGGTTCAACTGCTGCAGATCGAACAGGTCGACACCCCGCGCGACATAGTCGTCAATCAGGGCATAGCCTTCAAGTACATTCTGCAACACCTCGTCGGTCAAGGGGTCGCGGGGCTCGGTAAAGTCCCGGCTGAGCGCGGCAAAACGACCCTGCACCTCACGCAGTGCGCGTTCAATCGCGGCCAGATCAAGACGACGTGTTGCAGTCATTGGCATTCCTGAAAAACGATGAATGGTTGGATCAGCTGAACTTGCCGCTGATGTAATCCCCGGTCATTTGCTCACGTGGGTTCTCGAAGATCTGGGTCGTTGGGCCCATTTCCACCAGATAACCGGTACGCGTGCCCTGGGAAATATCCACCGAGAAGAACGCCGTGGTATCGGCCACACGGATCGCCTGCTGCATGTTGTGGGTCACCAGGGCGATGGTGTAGTCCTTCTTCAACTCGACCATAAGCTCCTCGACACGGCGGGTGGCGATGGGGTCGAGTGCCGAGCAGGGTTCGTCCAACAGCAACACTTCCGGCTCGGTGGCGATGGCGCGGGCGATGCACAGACGTTGCTGCTGACCGCCAGACAACGACAGGCCGCTGACCTTGAGCTTGTCCTTGACCTCATCCCACAGCGCGGCGCCTTGCAGGGCGTGCTTGACGCGGTCGCCCAGGTCGCCCTTGTAGCGGTTCAACCGCAGGCCAAAGGCCACGTTGTCGAAAATGCTCATCGAGAACGGGTTGGGCTGCTGGAACACCATGCCGATATAGCGGCGCACCACTACCGGGTCAACGCCCTTGCCGTACACGTCCTGCCCGAGGAAATGCACATGGCCCTCGAAACGGAAGCCCTTGACCAGGTCGTTCATGCGGTTGAGGCTGCGCAGCACCGTGGACTTGCCGCAACCCGACGGGCCGATAAAGCCGGTGATCTTGTTCTTTTCAATCGGCACATGGCTGTCACGCACTGCCATGAAGTTGCCGTAGAAAATCTTGTCCAGCTTGCAGTCCATGACCACAGGCGATTCGGTGATAAACGGAGCGGCTATTTGCGCAGTAGAGGCGTTCAAGATACGGATGCTCCCTTTCTTAATACTTTGGCTTGCCGAAGATACGGCTCACGATATTCACGACCAGTACGATCATTACCAGCACCAACGAGGCCGCCCAGGCGAGCTCCAATTGGTTGTCGAACGGCATGCCGGAGAAGTTGTAAATCAGGACCGCCAGTGACGCCGTCGGATTCATCACCGCCAGGCTGCCGTCGTGGTAGATCCAGTAGTTGCTGAACAACGCGGTAAACAGCAACGGTGCGGTTTCGCCGGCGGCACGTGCCACGGCCAGCATCACACCGGTGAGGATCGCCGGCATGCCGGTAGGCAAGACGATCTTCCAGATCACCTGCGAGCGGGTGCAGCCCATGCCGTAGGCAGCGTCCTTCATGATCTTGGGCACCATGCGCATCGACTCTTCCGCCGTCAGCACCACGATCGGCAGCATCAGCACGGCCAGCGCCACACCGCCTGCCGGGGCCGAATAGGTACCAGTGGTCATCACCACCAGGGCGTAGGCGAATACACCGGCCAGAATGGACGGCAGGCCCGTGAGCATCTTCGCGGCAAACCGCGCGGCGTTGGCCAGCTTGCTGTCCGGGCCCAGTTCGGCCAGGAAGATCGCGGCCATGATGCCGACGGGCACGGCGATGGCGGCGGCGATGCCGACCATCACAAACGTACCGGCCATTGCGTTACCAAAACCGCCGCCCGTCTCGAAACCGGTGGGCGGCAGTTCAGTGAACACTTCCAGGCTCAGGCGTGCGCCGCCCCGGGTGATCAGCATGTACAGCACGGAAATCAACGGCACGCTGGCCAGCAATGCGCCAGCCCATACCAACGTGGTCAAAACCAGGCTGCGCAGGGCTCGGCCTTCGAACTTGCGCTGCAAGCTCGGCATGGCCTTGATGGGGGAAGTCAGGTTCGTCATTATTTTTGACCCCGTTGTGCGTAGAGCATGATCATCGAACCGAGGATGTTCACCAACAGCGTGATAAACATCAGCACCAGAGCGGCGTACATCAACACCTCGACCTCGTTCGGGCCGGCTTCAGGGAAGTTCAGCGCGAGCAAGGCTGCCAGGGTGTTGGCCGGTGCAAACAGCGACAAGGAGATGTTGTTCGCGTTGCCCACCAGCATCGCCAGGGCCATGGTTTCGCCCAATGCGCGCCCGAGGCCGAGTACCAGGGAACCAAAGATGCCGGTGGCCGCAGACGGCACCATCACTTTGAGAATCGCTTCCCAGTGGGTGGTGCCCATGCCGTAGGCCGCTTGCTTGGTTTTCATCGGGACCGCCGTGAGGGCGTCCTGGGAAACGGCAGCGATGGTCGGCAAAATCATGATGGCCAGTACCAGCGCGGCCGGCAGCAAACCGGGCCCGCTCAGGGACGTGCCGAAAAAGGGGATCCAGCCGAGTTCGGAGTTCAGCCACGCGGTCAGCGGGCGGATGGCCGGGATCACTACGTAAATACCCCACAGGCCGTAGACGACGCTGGGGATGGCTGCAAGCAGTTCGACGATGGTGCGAAACACCGCCGCCAGTTTTGCCGGCAGGAAATCCTGGGTGAGAAAAATCGCCATGCTGACGCCGAAGAAACCCGCGATCAACAACGCGATAAAGGCACTGTACAGCGTGCCCCAAATGGCCGGCAAAATGCCGTACTTGCCTTGGTTAACGTCCCAAACGCTACCGAAAATAACGTCCAGGCCGTGCTTTTCCATACCTGGAAGCGCCTTGCGACCTACTTCGAACACCAGTGCGAAGACCAGTGCCAACACCAGCACTACGCCTATGCGTGCAAGCGCACGGAAGGTGCGATCAACCAGGAAGTCTTTGGTAGACGGTGGCTGGCAAGCAGAGTCCGGGTTAACCGGTACGACAAAAGGTGTGTTCATTGGCTAGTTCCGAAACAGGGGGGAAACTCCATCGGCGTGGCGGTCAGCACACGCCGATGGAGGTCTCGCGAGCCTTACTTGATGTTGGCTGACGCTTTGCGAACCTGATCGACTACCGACTGTGGCAGCGGGATGTAGCCCATCGAGTCAGCGATCTTCTGACCTTCGGTCAGGCTGTACTCGACCATTTCACGCATGGCCTTGGCTTTGGCTGGGTTGCCATTGTCCTTGCGGAAGATCATCCAGGTGTAGGTGGTGATCGGGTAGGACTTGGCACCGGCCGGGTCCGGCAGCCAGGCGATCAAGTTTTCCGGCATGGTCACTGCAGCCAGTGCTTCGGCACCGCTTTCAGCGTTAGGCACTACGTAGTGGCCAGCCTTGTTCTGCAGTTCGGCGAAGTCGACCTTGGCCAGCTTGGCAAAACCGTACTCGATGTAACCGATGGCGCCTGGGGTCTGGCGAACGGTGGCGGTGACGCCGTCGTTTTTCGGCGATTTAATGAATTTGTCAGTGGCAGGCCAGTTGACGGTGTTGCCTTCGCCCAATTCAGTCTTGAACTCGGCGTTGATGGCTGCCAAGTGCTTGGTGAATACCGCAGTGGTACCGCTGGAGTCAGCACGTACGACAACGGTGATCGGCGTGTCAGTCAGCTTGATGCCTGGGTTGGCGGCGACGATCTGCGGATCGTTCCACTTGGTGATCTTGCCCAGGAAGATGTTGGAGTACACATCGCGCGGCAGCTTCAGACCTTTAGGGTTACCCGGCAGGTTGTAGGCCAATACGATTTCACCGGCGGTCATCGGCAGCAACTGCGCGCCTTCAGCAACCTTGGCGATGTCTTCGTCTTTCATGGCCGAGTCGCTGGCCGCGAAATCAACGGTCTTGTTCAGGAAGTCCTGCACACCCGCGCCACTACCCTTGGATTGGTAGTCAACGGTCACACCTGGGGTCTTCTTGCTGAAATCCTTGAACCAGGTGAGGTAGATCGGGGCAGGAAAACTTGCGCCAGAGCCGGTCAGGCGGATGCTTTCGGCAGCAAACACCGAGGAGGCACTAAGAGAAACCGCGACGGCGAGTGCAGCAGACTTCATCAGACGTTTCATTCAGGAAAATCCTTGTGATTTCGGGCTCGGGCACTCTGCAACATTCTTGTTACGCTTTTATGAACGTGGAATGGCAAAACGCCGTCTTGTCCCCTTCTACCCCCGCAAAAAGGCATTTTGATGTCATTGGTTGGTAACAGAATGCGACTAAGACTTTGCCATCTCCCCCCACGTGAGCTACGCCCATGTCCTCAGTAGAAGACGCCTTGATGCAGCGCATCCACCGCGAATTGCTGGATCACAGCGACGAAGAGCTGGAACTGGAACTGTCCGAAGACGGGCATGACCTCAACGCGCTGTTCGATGAACACGTCGGTGAAAGCAGCGAAAAAGCCGCCCGCAGGATTTATTTCAGCGAACTGTTCCGCCTGCAGGGCGAACTGGTGAAATTGCAGAGTTGGGTGGTCAAGACCGGCCACAAAGTCGTGATTTTGTTCGAAGGCCGCGATGCCGCCGGTAAAGGCGGCGTGATCAAGCGTATTACCCAACGCCTCAACCCCCGAGTGTGCCGCGTGGCCGCCCTGCCCGCGCCGAATGACCGTGAACAGACCCAGTGGTACTTCCAGCGCTACGTCTCGCACCTGCCGGCCGCCGGCGAAATCGTGCTGTTCGACCGCAGTTGGTACAACCGCGCCGGTGTCGAGCAGGTGATGGGCTTTTGCAACGACGACCAGTACGAGGAATTCTTCCGCACCGTGCCGGAATTCGAGCGCATGCTGGCCCGCTCCGGTATCCAACTGATCAAGTACTGGTTCTCCATCTCCGACCAGGAACAGCACCTGCGCTTTCTAAGCCGCATTCACGACCCGCTCAAGCAGTGGAAACTCAGCCCCATGGACCTTGAGTCCCGTCGACGCTGGGAGGCCTATACCAAGGCCAAGGAAGTCATGCTGGAACGTACCCATATCGCCGAAGCACCGTGGTGGGTGGTGCAGGCCGATGACAAGAAGAAGGCCCGGCTCAACTGCATCAACCACCTGTTGAACCAGATGCCCTACGAAGAAGTGGAACTGCCAGTGATTGAGCTGCCGCAACGCGTGCGGCATGAGGAATATTCGCGCAGCCCCACACCGCCTGAACTGATCGTGCCGCAGCTGTACTGATCCGAACACGCTGTGGGACTGAGGGGAACACACCGCTAATCCCTGTGGGAGCGGGCTTGCTCGCGAATACGGAGTGTCAGCCACCGCATGAGGTGACTGATCCAACGCTTTCGCGAGCAAGCCCGCTCCCACAGTTGATTGCATTTCAGGGGAGAAACTCGGTCAGGCGCGCGCACCGATCAGCACCAGCACCCCGCCCCATTGCGTCACTCGGATCGGCAGGCTTTGCTCCAGCGCCTCCAGGGTCTGGCGCGCATCATCCAACGGAAACCGCCCCGTCACCCGCAAGCCCGCCACCTTGGCATCCAGCCGCACGATGCCACTGCGATACGGCCGGATCGCGTCCACCACCGTGGCCAACGTCTGGTTGCGCACCACCAGCCAGCCGTCCAGCCAAGCGGTCTCCGTTGCCGCCATGGGCACTTGGGTAAGGACTCGTTGGTGGTCGAACAACGTGCTCTGGTGCATGCCGATCCGTTGCTGGGCGCCACCCTCAAAGTGCAGCACCGCGTCGGCGTCGAGGGTAACCAGGCGCATAGCACTGCCCTGCTCGCTCAGCATCAGCCGGCCGCTGGTAGCACTGACGCGACCGGCGCGGGTGTTGACCTGCAACGGGCGCAGCACGTCCACCAGCATTTCACCTGCACGCAACTCAAGGCTGCGTGGGTCGGCTGAGAGTTTGGAAACTACCTGGCTACGGGCATTGAGCTTGAGCGTGCTGCCGTCCGCCAGTTGCCAGGTGCGGCGTTCGGCGGTGCCCGTGGCGTAGGTCTGCCCCGCCTCTTCAAAGCGTGACACCCAACCCACTCCCGCCGCCAACCCCACCGCACACAGGCTGGTGCGCAAGAACGCACGCCGGCTGCTGGGTTGCTCCAGGCTGCGCAACAACTGCGCGCTGGAACGCCCGCGCCATGGCGAGGCCTTCAACTGGTCAAGGCCGGCAATAAGCTGCTGGTACACCTGGCGGTGATGGGCCGAGGTGCTGCGCCATTCATCCAGCGCCTCCTGCTGCGCGGGCGTGAACTCGCCGGATTGGATCTGCACCAGCCAGCCGATGGCCTCCTCGGCCACCGGGTCGTTCAACGGGTGTTTGCTCACTCGCTCAACCCCAGGTAACAGGCGCGCAACGCCTGGGTCATCAACTGGTGGATACGCCCCAGCGACAGGCCCAAACGTTCGCTGATCTGCGTGTACGTCATGCCATCCAACTGGCTGTGCACGAACACGGCCTTGGCCTGCCCCGACAACCCATCCAACAGGCGGTCGATGGCCAGCAGGCTCTCGATCAGGATCAACTGTTCCTGGGGTGACGGATGCACGTGCTCGGGCACTTCGGCAAGAATCTGCAAGTAGGCCCGCTCCAAATCACGCCGACGCCAACTCTCGTACATCAGGCGCTGGGCGATGGTGGTCAACAGCGCGCGCGGTTCGCGGATAGCCGTCGGGTCGGGCAGCATCCAGACCTTGAGGAAGGTCTCGGCGGCGATGTCTTCTGCGCTGTGGCTGCAACCGGTGCGGTAGGACAAGCGCGCGCACAGCCAGCTGTAGTGCTGCTGGAAGATCTGCCCGATAAGTCGGGTCTTGAGCAAGGCATTCGGGTCCATAGGTCCATAATCTTCATGGACTGCACACGCCAGCGGACAAGTGGTGGTGGGCCTGTCGGGTTGAGGTAGACCTGCATCCAGGCAGGTGAATCCAGTTTGCCCCAGTGGGCATCACCAGATAAAAGAATAAAAAAGTTAACAAACTGCATTTTTTGCATAACCTTCATCGGGCTTACGGGCACGACGAAGCACCGCCTGCAGCCGTCGCAGGCGGTGACGAAACGCGGTCAGCGTGTGGCCAATTGCGCCTCGACGCGTTCCTGCTGGCGCAGCGGTCGCACCAACCAGGTCACCACCGCGGTCAGCACCAGCAGGATCAATGCCAACGCCCACAGCACGCCGTGGAAGGCGCTGTCGTAGCCGCCGATAAACAGGCTGTGCACAGTGCCGGCCTGTTCAGTGCCCAAGGCTTGCAACGAACCGGTGAGATTGCCGGCAGCCACTTCATCGATCCAGCGTTGCAAGGTGGTTGGATCCGGTGCCAGGCGGCTCAACGTGCCGCGCAGTTGGCTATCGAGCAAGGTCGCCAACAACGAGCCATACAACGCCACCGCAATCGCCTCACTGCCCAGACGGAAGGTGTTGAGCAAACCGGCGGCCATCCCGGCCTTCTGCTCCGGCACCGTCTTCAACGCCAGGCCATCCACCAGCCCCGCCGACAGCCCCATGCCGATGCCCACCAGCAACAATGGCAACGCCAATTGCCACAGGGTCACGCCGACCTGGCTGACCAACGCCAACGCCACCACGCCCACCAGCAACGCAATCAGGCTGGCCTTGAGAATGCCGATCGCCGACACCCCACGCGCCGCCCACTTGCCCGCCAGGATCGGGCAAAACAGCATCGGCACCGTCAGCAGCAGCATCGCCAGGCCCGCATGGGTCGCGCTCAATTGCAGTACACCGAACATGTAGCTCGGCAGGTACGTCAGCAACGTCACAAAGCCAAACGACGCCGCCACGGTGACCAGCGCCAGCCCCACGAACGGGCCACTCGACAGCAGCGACAGGTCGAGCATTGGCTGCAAGTGACGCCGCTCCTGCCAGGTGAACACCGCCAGCAACACCGCCGACACAGCCACTAGGCCGAGCACGCCCGGGCTGGTCCAACCCCATTGCGAGCCCTGCACGATAGCGACCATCAACGCCAACAACGCCAGTACAAACAGCGTCGCGCCCGGCACGTCGAACCGTGCGGTGCGCTCAGCCAGTTGCCCGTCTCGGGTGATCAATGGGCTACCCAGCAACACAATCACCAGGGTTACCGCATGCGCCCAGAAAATCGCGCGCCAACCGACGCTGTCGAGCAGCAGCCCGGACAAGGTCGGGCCCAGGCTCACCCCCAGCCCTGCCACCGTGCCGAACAACGCGAACGCCCGCAGCCGCGCCGGGCCGTCAAAGTGGGTGGACAAAATGGCGATGCCGCACGAGAAAATCGCCGCCGCCCCAATGCCCGCCAGCCCCCGCGCCACGTCCAGCAACCAGGCGTTCTCGGCCACTGCCGACAGCACCGACGCCACCACATACAGCGACGCGCCGGCCACGAAGCAGCGCTTGCGCCCGAGCCGATCCGCCAGCGCACCCCACGCCAGGGTGAAGCAGGCAAACGCCAGGTTGAAGGCGTTGACCACCCATTGCAGGCTGGTCAGCGGCGCCTGGATATCCGCGCCAATCGCCGGCAGCGCCAGGGCCGTGCCGGAGATGGAACTGGGCACGACGAAGATCGCCAGCAGGATGATGCTGAGTAGAGCCGTATCGGCAAACGAGTTTTTCATGGGTCCTTCCAGGGTCAAGTTGAGGTGAAGCCGTGCACCGGCAAACGGGCAGGACGGCGCAAGATGATGCCGTCGACCCAGGGCACCTGGTCCGCCGGCACCGCCAGGCGCAGGTTGGGAAAGCGCTGCAGCAAAATCTGCAACACCGTGGTGATTTCCAGCCGAGCCAGCGCCGCGCCCATGCAGTTGTGCATGCCGTAGCCGAACTGCAAATGCCGCGCATCGTTGCGGTCCAGGCGTATCACCAAAGGGTCCGGGAATACCGACGGGTCACGGTTGGCGGCAAATGCATCGGCATAGATGATACTGCCCTCGGGGATCAGCCCCCACGGCCCTTCCAGGTCGACGCTGGCCAGGCGCGGGAAGGTCGAGATGGTGCCCAACGGGATTACCCGCAGCAGTTCTTCCACCGCGCTGGGTATCAGCGCCGGATCGTCGACCAATTGCTGCCACAACTGCGGCGCGGCCAACAGGGTGTACACCGCCTTGGTCAGCACGGTGAGGATGTTCTGGTCACCGCCGATCAACACCCCGAGCAGAATGCCCACCAGTTCCTTGTCATCGAGCGGCGGTTCGCTGTCGGCACGGGTGGCAACAAACCGCTGGATAAGGCCATCCGGGTCCGTGGGCCGTGCGCCAGTGACCAGGTCGGTCAGGTAGTTGTATACGCCCCAGAACTGGTTCAACAGCTCCGGCACATCGGCATCCGACGCCACCTGCACGGTGTGGCTCAAGGGCCGGTAGTACTCGCGGTCACTCAAGGGAATGCCAAGCAACTGGCAGTCGACGGTCGCCGGGATATGGTCGAGTACCTGCGCAAACAGGTCCGCGCCAGGGGCCTGGCGTTGCAGTACGTCGAGGCGCTCGTGCGTGGCTTGCTCAGTTTTTTCCCGCAGCACCGCGACGCCACTGGGGCTGAAATCCCGGGCGACTACCTTACGCAGGCGACCGTGATCGGGAATGTCGTTGTTCAGCAGCAATTCCGGTGGCGTGATGGTGGGCAGGAAACTCGCGCCGTCCTCTTCGTTGCACGGGGCGCGGATCGCGCGGTTGTCCAGCAACAAGGCCTGCACATGTTCGTAGCGGGTCAAGTGAAAGGCCAGGTGACCGCTGGGCAGCAGTATCCTCGGCAAGCCATTGGCCGGGCTGGCGAGTTGATAAGCCGGCGGCGCATCCAGGTTGGGAATGCGCGCAACGGTGACCTGGGGTTCGGCACTCACGGCAATATTCATCAAGCAGTCTCCACGGCGGGTTGCAACAGGCTGACGCCGGTGAGGCGCTGCAACTGGGAAAGGGCCTGGTGGTTGTCGGTGAAGTGCAATACTTGCCAACCCAAAGCGGCGGCGGCTTCGATGTTCTCGGCCACGTCGTCGATCAACAGGCTGTGCCTGGCGGCGACGCCGGAGCGTTCGATGGCCACCTGGAAGAATGCCGCCTCCGGCTTGCGGGTGCGTTCCCTGCTGGAGTCGACAATCAGGTCGACCACCGCGTCCAGGCCCACCATGGCACGCCAGTGCTGCTCCCACTCCACCACGTTATTGGTGAGGATGCCGACACGAAAACCGGCGCGTTTGAGTGCCCGTACGGCGGCAATCAGGGGCGCATTGGGTGGCACGCCTGCAAACCATTGTTCGCCGAAAGACTGCAAGCGGGCGCGGCTCAGGTCGATGTTTGGATCACGGCGCCGCAGCGCCAGCTCCAGCCGCTGCCCCCAGTCCTGCTCGGTCAGCAAGGCACTCTCCACCGGCGCCAGCATCGGCACGCCAAGGTCATCGGCCACATCGCTCATGGCCTGTTGCAACACCCGTGGCGCAAGACCGGTCTTGACCTGGTACTGCTCAAACAACGCCGGAATCGGTGGCGACAGCACGCCGCCAAAATCAAACCAGACAAACTGCAAGTCACTCATCGCACACCCCCTGCTACCAGCGCCAATGGCGGGTTGGCAACCACGGGCAGCAACTCCAGCTCGGCGGTGGCGATCACGGCCCCGCCCTGCTCCACATCCAATGCCAGGGTGATACGACCGTGTTCGTCACGGGCCAGGCGGTTGAGATCGGCGCGCACGCGCGTCGGCAAACCAAACTCGCCAAACCGGGTGAATACCACGTGGCAACTGGACAACAGCAATTGCTCGGGGCCGGTCTGCAGCTGCCGGTCAGCCACCACCAGGGCGACCTGGCGGAAGCCTTCGAGCAGCAACATGCCGGGGATATGGTCCAGCGGGTGGTCGAAGATCGCCGGGTTGTTCAGGTCGACAATCAGCGGGGCCACCAGGCTTTCGGCGCCCTGCTCCAAGTCGTGGCCCAGCACCACATTGTTCAACCAGTGACGGCCCACGGCAGCGGGACTCAACGGCGCTGGCAGCTGTGCCAACGGGTCGGCGTCGGCCGGTATGGCCGCCAGGCCACGGGCGCGCATCTTGTTCCACGCAGCCGTACTCATCCAGCGGATGCTCATGCGCTCATGGCGTGCCGCGACTTCGCCATTGATGCTCAGCGACATGTTCAGCGTGACGCCACTCCGTTCGCCGTGGCGCAAGTACTCATCGACCACATACACATCGATTTCCGCCGACGCCGGACGGTCACCCACTACCAGCAGACGACGCTCGATAACGCGGGTGACGCTGTCCAAGTAGATGAACTTGTCTTGGGCACTGACATCCAGGAACGCATGGGAAATATAGATCGACGCTTGGCGGAATACTTCGAGCAACAACAACATGTCGTAGTGCGCGGCACGGTGAGTATGTTCACTGAAGTAACTGTGGGTTCGTGGTAGTTGTGCAGTGCAGCGAAAGTGTCCTTCTTTCACAAATTCAGCAGCGGTCAGGAACACCTCGCTGACCGCAGCACGGTGCACCATGCTGCGGGGTACGGTGTTTTCACAACGAATAGCCAAGGCTTCAGACATAGCAGTCTCCAACAATGACCAGGGAATAAAGACTACGCAGAGGTTTCCTTTTTCCGCTACTGACCGAACGGCTAGGTAAGCGGGCATGACCCCGTCGAACTGGCACTATAGACATGGGTATCTGTCTCCTGATGAGCTTTTCCGTAAGCGTGCAGACCGCTCAACAAGTTCGATGCTTCGAACTTTGCAGGCTTTGCGCGGACAACCGGTGCTGGCTGTCAGTACCCTTGTGCAGATAGTCCCTTATATTTTCACTGCGCACTTAGATCAGTTTGATCGAAGCTTATGCGCGCAACAAAATCATCTAGCCACCGAACTAAGTGTTCTAACTTAGTACTGAAAATCTGCCGGCGAAGTTGCTCAAGGTCGTAAAGAACATCACGACCCGGAGCAGATTTGCATGTTGAAAACAGGATTCACCCTGGCGCCGCTGGCCTGCGCTTTGGCCTTGGGCGGCCTGGCGCTGCCGACACTGGCGTTGGCCCAGACGGATGCGGCGTCGGTGCAAAGCGTCATCGACTTCAATATCCCCGCAGGCCCTCTGGACGAAGTGCTGCTGAGCATTTCGCAACAAAGCGGCCATCCGATTGCGTTCGACCCACCCTTGGTAGAAGGCCACGCGAGTCGTTCGATCCAGGGGCGCTTGAGCCAGGAACAGGCATTGGGGATTGCCTTGAGCGGCTCGCAGTTGGGTTTCAGCCAGACTGCCAGCGGCGCAGTGTTGATTCACCGGCTGGCCAACAGCACCGCACCGGCGGCGGCAATCAGCAGCGAGCCCCAGGCGCCAAGGCTTAAATCTGTCGAGGTCATCGGTACCCGGCGCAGTGACGTGACCGCCCTGCAAAGCTCGGCCCCGGTGGATGTGATCAGCAGCGAACAGCTGGAACGCGCCGGCACCGACAACCTGGCCAAGGCCCTGGAAACCCTGGTGCCTTCGGTGAACTACCCGCAGGTCAACGGCACCGACGGCGTGTCATCGCAGCGGCCGGTGTCGTTGCGCGGGTTGGCGGCCGATCAGGTACTGGTGCTGGTCAACGGCAAGCGTCGGCATGCCTCGGCCTTCGTCAATACCAAGGCCACCATCGGCCGTGGCTCGCAGTCGGTTGACCTGTCGACCATTCCCGTGAGCGCCGTTGACCATATCGAAGTGTTGCGCGATGGCGCCTCGGCCCAATACGGCTCGGACGCGATTGCCGGGGTGATCAACATCGTGCTCAAGGAGGAGGACCACGGCGGCGCAGTGCAAAGCACCTTTGGCAAGTACACCAAGGGCGACGGTTTTCGCCGTTCGGTAGGCGGTTGGACCGGCTTTACCTTGCCCGGCGATGGCTTCCTCACCCTCAGCGGCGAAGGCCTGCGCAGCGAACGCACGTCCACCGGCGGCACCGATGGCCGCCAGTTCTACCCCACTGGCGATGCCCGCGAAGCAGACGCCGACCGGCACTGGCGCTACGGTTCGCCGGGCCTTGAGGATTGGAATCTGGCGCTTAATACCGGCCTGTCATTGAACGACAGCGTCGACCTCTACGGCTTCGCCACCTACCAGGACCGTACCGGCGAATCCCAAGCCACCTTTCGGCGCCCTATCGACCCCAACAACTTGACCGCTGTGTACCCCAACGGCTTTCTGCCGCTGCTGGACGTACGCTCGCGAGACGCCTCGGTTACCGGCGGCGTGAAGATCCGCGATGACAGCCTCGGCACCTTCGACCTCAGCGCCAACTATGGGCGCAACCGCATCGACTATCACCTCAGTGACTCGCTCAACGCTAGCCTCGGGCCAACCAGCCCAACCAGCTTCAATGCCGGTGCGCTGGTCAATGAGCAAACCAACGTCGGTCTCGATCACGTAAAGGAATTCAAAGTGGGTTGGGGGGCGGGCCCGCTGGTATTTTCAAGCGGCCTGGCATGGCGCAACGAATCGTATGAAGTGATTGCCGGCGACCTCGCCTCCTGGACCCACGGCACCGCCCTGCCCACCCGCGCCGGCGGCGCCCAGGGCTTCCCCGGCACCCAGGACAGTGACGAAGGCCGGTATGCGCGCCATGTGTTCGGCGGCTACCTGGGCCTGGAACAGCAAGTCACCGAGAAACTGCAACTGGGTCTGGCCGGGCGCAGCGAGCACTACGATGACTTCGGCACCACCACCACCGGCAAATTTTCCGCACGCTATGACTTCACGCCGCAGTGGGGTCTGCGTTCGACCCTGAGCAGCGGCTATCGCGCCCCGACGCTCGGCCAGATCGGCACCTCGGCGACCCAGACCGAGTTCAAGGCCGGCGACCCCACCGCGTATCAAGTGGGCACCGTCAGCGTGAACACACCCGTTGCGCGTGCGCTCGGCGCCAGCGACCTGAAACCGGAGAAGTCCACCAGCCTGTCCCTCGGCGTGGTGTGGCAGCCGACTGAGCGGGGCAGCGTCAGCGTGGATGCGTACCACATTCGCATCAAGGACCGTATCGCCCTGTCGGAAACCCTCAGCGGCACCCAGGTCAGCCAGATCCTGGCCAATGAAGGCTATGGCAACTACTCCGGCGTGAGCTTTTTCACCAATGCCCTGGACACCAAGACCAGCGGCGTCGACGTGGCCGCCCACTATCGCCTGGACCTGGCGGACGCCAGCCAACTGACGCTCAACGGCGCCTTCAACTACAGCAAGACCCAGGTCACCGATATCAAGGACAACCCCGGCCCGTTGGCAGGTACCGGCATCACCCTGATCAACCGCGAAGCCCTCAGCTATGTGGAAAGCGCATCGCCCAACAGCAAGCTGATCCTCGGAGCCGACTGGCGCAAAGGTGCGTGGCAGGCCAGCTGGAACACCATTCGCTACGGCACCTACACCCTTGACTCCAACCTCGGCGAAGCCCGCGACCAGACCTTTTCCGCGCAATGGGTGAGCAACGCCAGCGTGTCCTACGACATCAACCAGGCACTGACCCTGACCCTGGGCGGCAACAACATCTTTGACAGCTACCCGGACAAGATCGACGTGGCGAACCGCTTTGTCGGCGGGCGCGTGGCGTACCAAAGCATCTCCCCGGCGGGTGCCGAAGGCGCCTTCTACTACGTGAAAGCCGACTACCGCTTCTGAGGACTTCCCATGAGTTTTGATCCTGTGCGTTTTATCCAAGTGTTCGAACATGACTTTGCCCAAGCCAAGCAGTTATTGATCAAGCACCAGGTGTTGTCGGCCAATGAGGCGGGGAATATCAGCCTGCGCATTCCCGGCGAGCAGCGGCTGGTGATTGCCTCGCTGAGCGGTGCGGACAGTGGCGTGTCGGCGATCGTGGATTTCGACTTGCAGCACAGCCAGGGCAGCCTGACCGACAACCTCAAGGAAGTGGCGGCGCTGCATGTAGCGATCTACCGCGAACGGCCACAAGTGAATGCGGTGATTCATACGCACTCGCCGTACCTGACAGCGTTTGCGATTGCCGGGCGGCCATTGCGGGCGCACGCCTCGCAACTGTTGGGCGTGCTTGATGAGGACCAGGAGATCCCGTTGACCGCATGGGGCCCACGTTACGCACCGGAGCCCGTTGTGGCGGCCTTGCATGAACACCCGCGTGCGCCGGCGGCGCTGCTGGCAAACCACGGACCCTTTGCCTGGTCGGAACGCGATGTGTTGGCGGCGACGCGGCTGCTGATCAATCTGGAAGAAGCCGCGTACCTGACGTTCCTGGCGGCCCAGCTCGGCACGCCGCAGCCGTTTCCCGCAGGCGCAGCACAGCGTTCGCGCCTGGGCTGGAGCGCCCCATGATGGCGGCTCCGCGATCCTACTGTGGGAGCTGGCTTGCCTGCGATGGCGGTCTTGGAGCCGGCCGGATTGCTGGATCAGACCGCGCTCATATCCATTTTTTTGGTCAGGGCCACTATGGGTTCCGCCCTTACGGCGGGTCACTTTGGAAAAGCCCCAAAGTAACCAAAGGGCTCTTGCCCCACCACTCGGCACCTCGCCTAGGCTCGGTGTGCCCGAACGAAGGCTTGAATCCGTGGGCCGCCGCAATGGGCCATCCATGGCCCAGTGCGGCTAACCCGGCGTCCTGCCGGGTTACCCACGGATTCAAACCTTCGTTCGGCCAGCGTGGTTTAACGGGGCGCCTAGATCAAAAGCAAAGCGCGGCGGCCTTAGAGCCGACCGGTGTTTTCAAGCGTGCGCGTTTGCAGGTTGTAGGGATGGGATGCAACCTGATTGCCGCCCCGCGATCCACCTGTGGGAGCGGGCTTGCTCGCGAAGACGGCCTTCAAGCCGCCGCGTCTGTTGGATCAGCCCAAGGACATATCCATGCCTCCTTGGCGCTGGTTGCTTTGTTTGCCTTTAGCACACTCCCCGCTTTTGCGGAGCCGCTTCTGGAACGTGCGCAATCGCGCGGCACCTTGAACGTTTGCACCAGCGATGAATTCCCACCCTTCAAAACGCTGGACGCCCAAGGCAAACCCTCCGGCCTGATCATGGATTTGATCGTCGACTTGCAACAGCAGCTCTCCGCCCGTGTCGGCCAGCCGCTGAAGCTGTCACTGGTGCAGGTCAATCCGCTAAACCGCTTGCTGTTCCTCAACCAAGGCCGCTGCGAAGTCCTGGTCACGTCCTTGCTCGACACCCCCGCACGCCGCCGCGAAGTGGATTTTGCCAGCCCCGGTTTCTACAGCTCGGCGGCCACGGTCTTCGCGCCTAAGTCCACGGCTGTACCCGATTGGGAGAGCCTGAGAGGCAAGACCCTTTGCGCGCCCGCCACCAGTGTGTGGGTACGCCCGTTCGAAAACCGCTACGGGGTGCAGTTCGCTTCGTTCAACGGTACCGCCGAGGTGCGCAAGGCTGTGGCCGACAGCCGATGCCTGGGCGCGATGGGCGACGATGCGTTGTACAGCGCGCTCGCTCGCCAGCCCGAGTGGGCCGATTACGAGGTGAAGCTTCCAGGACAAGATCCCGCACAGTGGGGTATTGCCTTGCGCAAGGGTCAGCCTGAGTTGCTGGCGGCGGTGTCGGAAATTGTCGAAGGCTGGCACGCCAACGGGTTGATCATCCAACTGGAACAGCGTTACGGCCTGGCGCCAAATGCCTGGGTGGCGCAGCAGCATTCGCAGGCACGGCATGAGTGAGATCAGTCTGCGTCTGTGGCTGGAGCAGCATGGCTTGCTGCTGAGCATTGTGTGGGACCCGATGGACCGTCAGCGCTTCCTGCTGGGCCTGGGCCTGACCTTGGGGTTGTCGGTGGCAAGCATTGGGCTGTCGCTGATCCTCGGGGTATTCGGCGCGGCTGGCCTTGGCTCGCGTCGCCCGCTGTGGCGCGGCATCAGCAGCGCTTACGTCGCGTTGTTTCGCAATACGCCACTGCTGGTTCAGTTGTTCTTTTTCTACTTCGGCGTCGGTGCGCTACTGCCTTTGGTGGACGGCGTGCGCCTGCTCAATGGCACGCAGTGGGCGATCATCGTGATCGGCCTGCACAACGGCGCGTTCCAGGCGCAGAACCTGCGCGCCGGGATCGACGCCGTCCCGCACTCAACACTGCAAGCGGCGGCCGCCCTCGGGCTGCAGGGCCGTACGGTGTTAGTGCATATCGTGCTGCCGCTGGCCCTGCGCAACAGCCTGCCGGCGATGGGCAATACGGTGGTGCAGACCATCAAGTCCACCTCGATTGCCTACGCGATTGCGGTACCGGAACTGCTCTATGCGAGCAACCGGATCTGGTCCGACAACTTCAACGTCGCCGAGATGATGCAGGTGCTGCTGGTGGTCTGGCTGGTGTTGATCGGCGTCAGCAGTTGGTTGCTGCGCCGCCTGGAAGCGCACCTGCGCTTGCCCGGCCAGGAGTTGCCCGATGCTGCCTGAACCGTTGCTGTTGCTGTGGCAGTGGGCGCCGGCGCTGTTGCAAGGCTTTGGCCTGAATATCTTGATGGGCGTCACGGCGATGCTGGTGGCGACGCTGGCCGGTGTGTTGCTCGGCAGCTTGCAGGTCAGCGCCCAGCCAAACCTGCGCCGCAGCGCCGGCTACCTGAGCCGTCTACTGCGCAACCTGCCGTGGCTGGTGGTGATGTTCTACGTGGCCTACTTGTTGCCCTATGAAGTGCATTGGGCCGGGCGTTGGTGGCAGTTGCCGGACTGGCTCAAGGTCGCCCTGGGACTGGCGTTGCCCGCCATCGGCTATGTCTCGGAGATCGTGCGCGGCGCTGTGCGTGCAGTGCCCACAGGCCAGTGGGAAGCCGCCCACGCCTTGGGGTTGAGCCACGGCCAGGCGCTGCGCTACGTGATCATCCCGCAGACCCTGCCGAACCTGGTCGCGCCGTGGGTGAACCTGTATTGCGCGGTGACCATGTCCACTTCCCTGGCCAATCTGCTCGGGGTGGAAGAGCTGATGACCACCGTGCAATCGCACCTCTCCACCCAACTGCGCAGCGACCTGCTGTTGCCTGCCTACGGTTTGGTCTTCATCGCGTTCTTTCTTTACATCTACCCCCTCTCCCGCCTGGCCAAACGGCTGGAGCGCTCATGAGCACCCAACGCATGCGTGACGACACTCTTCTGACCCACCTGGGACGCGATCCCGCCAGCCACGAAGGCAGCGTGAACACGCCGGTGTATCGCAGTTCCACCTTCATCTGGCCCGACACCAGCACTTTGCCAAACCACCTGCACAACGCCGATGACCCGCATTACCGCGGCCATATCTACGGGCGCAACGGCAACCCCACCACCGCCGCGTTCGAAGACGCGGTGGCGCAGTTGGAGGGAGGTTTTCGTGGGCTGATCATGCCCAGCGGGCTGGCGGCGATTGTCGGCGCGGTGTTGGCGGTGGCACGGGCCGGCGACCACATCCTGGTGACCGACAATTGCTACTGGCATGCGCGCCAGGTGTTCGACCAGATCCTGCCGCGCTACGGCATCCAGGCCACGTATTTTGCGCCGATGCTGGGCGAGGACATCGCCGGATTGATCCAACCCAATACCCGCCTGGTGTATGCCGAAGCCCCCGGTTCCAGCACGTTTGAAGTGCAGGACATTCCCGCCCTCGCCCGTGCTGCCCACGCCCACGGTGCGCTGCTGATGCTGGACAACACCTGGGCCACGCCGCTGTTTTTCAAGGCGTTCGCACACGGCGTGGACATCTCGATCCACGCCGCCACCAAGTACCTGGTGGGCCACAGCGACGCCATGCTTGGCGTGATCGTGACCACTGAGCCGTTGTACGCCGGTGTGCGCGAAACCGTGCGCCAATTGGGCTACATCGCCAGTGCCGATGACGCCTATCTCGGCTTGCGCGGCCTGCGCACCCTCGGCGTGCGTTTGCGTCAGCACGAAAGCAGCGCGTTGACCGTTGCGCGCTGGTTGCAACAGCGCCCGGAGGTCGCCCAGGTGCTGCATCCCGCACTGCCTGGAGCCACGGGGCACGCGATCTTCCAACGCGATTTTCTCGGTTCCACCGGCTTGTTCGGCGTAGTGCTCAAGCCCGCCCCCGAGCCACTGATCAGCACCTTCCTCGAAAGCCTGCGCCTGTTTGCCATGGGCGCCAGTTGGGGCGGTTTCGAAAGCCTGATCCGCACACAGCAACGCCATCCCTCGGCACAGATCGCCGACGGCGTGTTGCTGCGCCTGCATGTCGGCCTTGAGGCAGTCGAGGACTTGATCGCCGACCTGCAACAAGGTCTGGAACACCTGAGTGTCACCCAACCATCGTCAAGGAGTCTGCCATGAGCCAAGCCCTGCCCACCCACTACAGCATTTGCCCGCTGCTGGTCGCATCCAATCTCGCCGTGGAACTCGGCTGGCTGGAAGAGGAATACCAACGCGTCGGCGCCGAGGCGATCTACCTGCGCTCGCTGCCCGACAACCAGGGCTGGCTGCCCCACTTCACCCACGGCGAATCACGCCTGGTCCGCGACGGCGGTGCAGTACCGGCGTTGTGGGCCCGTGCCGACCAGGCCGATACGCTGCTGGTGGCCACCACCGCCACCCAGCGTGCCGGCCAGGTACTGGTGCGTGCCGATGGACGTATCCGCCAGGTCCCGGACTTGTTCGGCAAGCGCATCGGCGTGCCGGTGAGCCGCAACAAAGCGCGGGTGGATGTGCTCAAGGCCCTGGCCGAACACGGCCTGTTCAACGCGCTGCAACTGGCGGGGCTTGAGCCGTCGCAAGTGCGGTTGATCGAGCTTGAGGACGAAGGCGACCCCCACTCCTTGCAACCTGCTGTGCGGCCTTCGGCGTTCTGGTCGCAGCTGCATGGCCTGCACGGCAAGCCGGGGCATGAGGTACGCGCCCTGGCCGAAGGCCGCGTGGACGCAGTGCATATCGCCGCCGGGCATGTACCCGCGCTGCTCGCCAGCGGTGAATTCACCGTGATCGAGGACCTGGAACGCTACCCGGACTGGACCCTCAAGAACCACAACGGCCCCTACGCCACCACGGTCAACCGCGCCTTCGCCGAAGAACACCCGGACGTGGTGGTGGCCTTCCTGCGCGCCGCCATCCGTGCCGGACGCTGGATCAACAGCCACCGTGACGCGGCGGCCGAACTCTTCACCCGGGTCACCTTCTTGCCGGATGCCGCGTTTATCCGCAGCGCCATCGGCGAGCTGGATTTTGTGCCGCAGCTGGGCCCGCAGAACCTTGCGGCCCTGGAGTTGAAGAAGGACTTTCTGGTGCAACGCGGCTTCCTGCAGAACGATTTCAGCGTGCACGAATGGGCCCAACCCGACTTTCTCGCCAGAGCCCACGCCGGGCTCTGAAGCCGCACTTTTGCCAAGGACAGACAATGATTGCTCAGTACCGCAAGACCCTGCTCGCCAGCCTGCTGGTGGCCGATACAAGTTGGGCGGCACAGGCCGCCAGTTCCACCGAACCGCAACTGAGCAAAGTCGAGGTGGTCGGCGCTCGCGTGACCGAAGCCAGCGCCGCCATCGGCGAAGACAAGATCAGCAATACCCTGGCGATCTCGCACCAGGCATTGCAATCGGCCCCGGCCGGCACATCCGGGCTGAAAATGCTCGAAGCGCTGCCGGGTTTCAACGTACAGGTCAACGATGCGTTGGGCTTGTACGAGTTCGGCAACTCGGTGTTTGTGCGCGCGTTCAACCTGCAACAGATCGGGTTTTCCATCGACGGTGTACCGTTGGGCCGCACCGACCAGTTCGGTGGCAGCCCGATCTATCGCTATGTCGACAACGAAAACACCGAGCGCGTCACCGCCTCGACGGGGGCCGGCGATGTGTCGCAATCGGGTTATGCATCGTTGGGCCCGTACGTGGATTACCAAACCAGCAACCCCACGGTGGAGCCCGGCGTGAGCCTGTCCTACACCCTGGGCAGTGACAGTCTGCGGCGCAGTTTCGTCAAGTTGCAAAGTGGCGAGTACCAGGGCCTGTCGGCGTATTTCAGCCGTTCAAAAATCGATGGCGACCTGTGGCGCGGCCCCGGCACCATCGACCGCGAGCACCTGGAAGCCAAGGTGCGCTACCGCTTCGGCGATCGCGATGAGGTGTGGCTGCGCGCGGTACACAACTCGTTCTATGACTACGACTCGCCCTACGTCAGCATCGCCCAGTACGAGGGCACCGCCAATGACCCGTTTGGCCGCTCGGGTCGTTACTTCGCCTACCTCGGCAGCCTGCCGGACCTGCCCGAAACCGTGCCCGGCGTGCGCTACAGCAACACCAATTACAACCAGTACTACAAACAGGCGGTGAACCAGCGGCGCGACACTCTTTACAGCCTGGGCGGCCAATTCGAAATCCGTCCGGACCTGCTCAACTACACCACCCTGTACTACGAGGCCAAGAAAGGCTTTGGTGTGTCCCCCGAGGCCTACGCCACCTCGCTGGCGCTGCACAACGCCGAGAGCAATGTGGATGGATTGTTCGCGCCCAAGGGCGTGCAGTACGGGCTGTCATCCCTCAGCGGGCATCGCTTCGGCGGGCGTACCGGGCTGCAATGGGACATCGGCCAGCACCAGATAGACACCGGCCTGTGGGCCGAAACCGATGTGTTCAACCGCCAGCAAGGTCGCTACAACCTCACCGATGGCAGCCCGGACGGCACGCCGTTGTTCAACGAGCCAGTGCACCTGCAAGGGGATTTCAGCTCCACGCGCAATTCGCTGCAATACCACCTCAAGGACACCTGGACCCTGCTCGATGATCGCCTGCGCCTGCAGTTCGGGTTCAAGAGCCTGAACCTCAAGTACCGTATCGAGGGTTACCGCAACGCGGGCGACTACATCAACAACCGCGAGCCGCGCATCAGCACCCAGTGGAACGACGCGTTCCTACCCCAGGCCGGGCTGGTCTACAACCTGACCGACGACACCCAAGTGTTTGCCTCCTATTCGGAGAATATGGCCCTGCCCCGTGGCGCCGACGATATCTTCCGCGCCGCCAGCCCCAGCGCGCCGCCACCGGATGCCGAACGGGCGAAGAACTATGAGGTGGGCTACCGCATCAATCGCCCGACCTTCAACGCCTCGTGGGCGATCTACCGCACTGACTTCGACAACCGCCTGCAAGCCTTCGCCTCACCGGTGCCGGGCAGCAGCCAAGTGGAAACCTACTACCAGAACGTTGGCAAGGTGCAGGCCTATGGCACCGAGTTGAGCGGACAGTGGAAGCCGCCGGTGCTAGCAGACAAGATCGTGCTTAACGGCAACCTGACCTATAACAAGTCCACGTTCCAGAACGATGCCGCCGGCCTGTCGATCCGCGACAACGACGTGCCCGACAGCCCGCGCTGGCTGGCCCAGGCCGGGGTCACCTACGAGTTGGCGCCGTGGGCGCTGCTGAATTTTTCGGCACGCTACATCGGCGAGCGCTACAGCAACTTCACCAACAGCGAATCGGTGCCCGGCTACACCCTGTACAACGCCTACCTGGACCTGGGCGGCGAGCAGCTGCATTACGGCCCGCTGAAAAACGTGAAGCTGCGCTTCAACCTCGACAATATCTTCGACAAGGACTACCTGGGCTACATCCTCACCAGCACCAGCGGCCCCGCCGTGTTCCGCCCGGGCTCGCCGCGCACCTTCCAAAGCACCTTGAGCATGGAGTTCTGAACATGACCAAGCGCCTGCTGTTACTCGCCCTGCTGCCACTGCTGGCCAACGCCCAAACCACCGTCAGCCCCAACACCCTGGCCCTGCACCAACGCCTATTGGTGCTGGACAGTCACCTCGACACACCCCTCACGTTGACCCGCCCCAGCTGGAACATTACCGAGCGCCACGACTATCGCCAGGACGGTAGCCAGGTCGACCTGCCGCGTATGCGCGAAGGCGGCCTGGATGGCGGCTTCTTCGCGGTCTACACCCCACAAGGCCCACGCACCGAAGAAGGCCGCGCCTACGCCAGCGCTTATGGGTTGGCCACGCTCACGCGCATCCGTGATGTGATCGACCGCAACCCCGACAGCTTCGCCCTCGCCCTTACCGCCGACGACGCCCGGCGCATCGCAGCCCAGGGCAAGCGCGTGGTGTTTATCAGCATGGAAAACGCTGACCCGCTGAGTTCCGACCCGGAACTGCTGAACACCTACTACCGCCAAGGGTTGCGGATGCTCGGCCTGGTGCACTTCATGAACAACGACCTGGCGGATTCCGCCACCGCCCTGCCGGAATGGAAAGGCCTTAGCCCCAAGGGCCGTGACCTGGTGCAACGGGCCAACCGCCTGGGCATCCTGCTGGACGTGTCCCACGCCAGCGACGCGGTGTTCGACCAGATGCTGGCGTTGTCCACCGCACCGATTATCGCGTCCCACTCCAGCAGCCGTGCAGTCAACCCGCACCCGCGCAACCTGGACGACAACCGCGTACGCCAATTGGCAGCCAAGGGCGGCGTGATCCAGGTCAACGCCTACAGCGACTACCTGATCCCGCTCAAGCAAAACCCGGAACGCAACAAAGCCATGGCCGCCCTGGGTGCACACTTCCACAACCTGGCCGCGCTGAGCCCGGAGCAGGTCAAGGACCTGTACCAGGAGCGCGACACGATCAACGAGCGCTTCGCCCAACCCAAGGCGGACCTTGATGTGTTCATGAAGCACCTGTTGCATTTGCTTGACGTGGCCGGGCCGGAGCATGTGGGGATCGGGGCGGACTGGGATGGCGGAGGGGGCCTTAGCGACCTGGAGGATGTGAGCCAATTGCCGGTGATCACCCAACGGTTGTTGGATGCTGGGTATACCGAGCAGCAGGTGGGGAATATCTGGAGCGGGAATTTGCTGCGGGTGCTACAGGCCGCACAGTCGGCAGCTTTGTAGTGAGCGGGCTTGCCCCGCGCTGGGGGGCGAAGCCGCCCTAAATAGGACGCCGCGGTGTTTCAGGCAAACCGCGGTGTCTGTTTTTGGGGCGGCTTCGCCCCCCAGCGCGGGACAAGCCCGCTCACTACTTATTGCCAGCCGCCGCCCATCACTTTGTACAGGGTTACTCGGTTACTCTGCTCCGCCAGGCGCAGTGTGATCAGGTCCTGCTCGGCGCTGTACAGCGAGCGCTGCGAATCTAGGGCTTCAAGATAGCTCTGGGAGCCTGCGCGGTAGAGCGCATCAGACAGCTCGAAGCTCTTTTGACTGGCGTCGGTCAGCGCTTGCTGCGCAGCCAGCCGCTGGTCCAGGGTGCTGCGTACGGCCAAGGCATCCGCCACTTCCTTGAACGCGGTTTGCAGGGTCTGCTGATAGGTCTGCACCTGGATTTCCTTCTCCACCTTGGCCGCATCCAGCGTGGCGCGGTGACTGCCGGCGTCGAAGATCGGCACGCTGATGCTTGGCGTAAAGGTCCATGCACCGCTACCGGCCTTGAACAGACTGGACAACGCAGAACTCGCCGAACCGGCGTTCGCCGTCAAACTGATGCTGGGAAAAAACGCCGCACGGGCCGCGCCGATATCGATATTGGCCGACTTGAGGTTGTGTTCCGCCGCCAGCACGTCGGGGCGTCGCTGCAGCAGGCTCGACGGCAACTCAGCCGGGACTTGCACCAGCGCAGCCGCCGATTGCAGGCGGCTGCCTGGCAACAAGGCGTCGGGAATGTCACTGCCCACCAACAGGCGCAAGGCGTTACGGTCCTGGAGGATCTGGCTCTGGTACTCCGCTACGTCGCCCCGTGCCGATTCCACGGTGGTTTGCGCCTGGGCAACGGCCAACGCCGCTGAGCCGCCCAGTGCATGGCTGCGCTGGGTCAGTTCGTAGGTGGCCTGCTGGCTGGCCAGGGTGTCCTCGGCCAATTGCAGGCGCTCATTGTCAGCGGCCAGGGTCAGCCAGGCGGTGCCCACCTCGGCCACCAGGCTGATTTGCGTGCTGCGCCGGGTTTCGGTCAGTGCAAGGTAGGCTTCCAGCGCCTCGTCCTGCAGGTTCTGCACACGACCAAACACGTCCACTTCGTAACTGCTCAACCCCAGCTGCGCAGTGTAGTCGTGCGTGGTGCCGCTGCTGGCGGTACGCGCATGGGTGCCGCTGACACCTGCATCAATCGTTGGAAACGCCGCCGCGCGCTGGATGCGGTATTGGGCCTGGGCTTTCTCGATGTTCAGGCTAGCCAGGCGCAGGTCGCGGTTGTTCGCCAGGGCCAGGGTTTGCAGTTTGGCCAGGCGGCTGTCGGTGAAGAACTGCTGCCACTGGATATCCGCCGCGACGTCACCGCTGACCGTTGCTTGCCATTCGGTCGGTACGGGGGCCTCGGGCTGCTGGTAATCCGGCGCCAGGTTGATGCAGCCACTCAGGGCCAGTGTGGCCAGGATCGGCCAATAAAACCTAATCATGCGTCACCTTTCTGCGCGGTTTGGGTCGCTGTACTGGTGCGCCCGAAACGGCGGCGGATCAGCACAAAGAACAACGGTACAAAGAAGATCCCCAACACCGTGGCGCTGAACATGCCGCCCAGCACGCCCGTACCGATGGCGCGGCGCCCTGCGGAACCTGCGCCACTGCTGAGGGCCAGCGGCAATACGCCAAACATGAACGCCAGGGAGGTCATCAGGATCGGCCGCAGGCGTTGGCGCACGGCAATCAGTGTGGCTTCGCGAAGGCTATTGCCCTGTTCCTGCAAGTGCTTGGCAAACTCGACGATCAGGATCGCGTTTTTCGCCGCCAGCCCCACGGTGGTCAGCAGCCCCACCTGGAAATACACGTCATTGCTCAGGCCAGTAAAGCGTGTGGCCAACACCGCCCCAATCACACCCAGCGGCACCACCAGGATCACCGAAAACGGCACCGACCAACTCTCGTACAACGCCGCCAGGCACAGGAATACGAACAGCACCGACACCGCGTACAACAGCGGCGCCTGCGAGCCGGACAGCCGCAATTGGTAGGATTGCCCGGTCCACTCATAACCAATGCCCTGGGGCAGTTGCTTGGCAATCGCTTCAACCACATCCATTGCAACGCCAGAGCTCACCCCTGGCGCAGGGTCGCCCACCACTTCCAATGACGCGCTGCCGTTGTAGCGTTCCAGCAACGGCGAACCGTAGCTCCACGAACTGCTGGCGAAGGATGAAAACGGCACCATCTCGTCGTTGCTGTTGCGCACGAACCAATGGTCCAGGTCCGCCGCCTGCATGCGCGAGTCGGCTGCGCCCTGTACGTACACCTTCTTCACACGGCCCTGGTTGAGGAAGTCATTCACATAGCTGCCGCCGAGGGCGGTGGACAAGGTGCTGTTGATGTCGCTGGTGCTGAGGCTCAAGGCACCGGCCTTGCGGTCGTCGATGGTGACTTTCAGCTGCGGCGAATCATCGAGGCCGTTACTGCGCACGCCAAGCAGGCGCGGGTCGTTTTTTGCCAGCTCGATAAACTGTTCGCGTGCCGCCACCAAGGCGTCATGGCCCAGCCCACCCAGGTCCTTGAGCTGCAGGTCAAACCCCGAGCTCTGCCCCAGGCCACGCACCGCTGGCGGTAGCATGACGAACACATTGGCATCGCCAATACTCGACAGCGCCAAGGTGGCACGCTGGGCAATCGAGGCCGAATCCTGGCCGCTGGCCGTACGCTCACTCCAGTCCTTGAGGCGGATGAACGCACGTCCGGTGTTCTGGCTGTTACCCACGATGCCCAGGCCGCTGATGCTGATCATCGCCTCGACTTCCGGCTGCTTGAGCATGTACGCCTCAAACTGCGCCATGACCGCTTGCGTGCGGCTGTCGGTGGCGCCGACCGGCAATTGGATTTGCGCCATGAGGATGCCCTGGTCTTCATCCGGCAGAAACGAAGTCGGCAAGCTGGCGTAACCGCCCGCCATGGCCAAGACCACCAAGGCGTACACCACCAGGCTGCGTTTGCCACGCTTCAATACGGCCCCGACCAGGCCTTCGTAGCGTGCCGAGCAACGTTCGAAACCACGGTTGAACCAGCCAAAGAAGCCGCGCTGCGTGCCATGGGCATCCGTGGCTTTAAGCATCGTCGCGCAGAGCGCGGGTGTGAGAGTCATCGCCACCAGCACCGAAAGCACCATGGCCGAAACGATGGTCACGGAAAACTGCCGGTAGATGATGCCGGTGGAACCGCCAAAAAACGCCATCGGGATAAACACTGCACTCAGCACCAGCGCGATACCCACCAGCGCGCTGGTGATTTCCGCCATGGACTTGCGTGTGGCCTCGAGGGCAGACAGCCCCTCTTCGCTCATCACCCGCTCAACGTTCTCAACCACCACGATGGCATCGTCCACCAGCAAGCCGATGGCGAGCACCATGGCGAACATGGTCAGTGTGTTGATGGAGTACCCGAACAACGCCAGCACGCCAAAGGTACCGAGCAACACCACCGGCACGGTGATCGCCGGGATCAGCGTGGCCCGCAGGTTCTGCAGGAACAGGAACATGATCAGCACCACCAGCACGATGGCCTCGCCGAGCGACTTGACCACTTCCTCGATGGACAGGCTCACGAACGGGGTGGTGTCGTAGGCAATCACATTGTTGAGCTGCATTTCGGTCGGGTAGTACGGTTCCATCTCCTTGAGCTTGGCCTTGACTGCCTCGCCGACTTTGAGCGCATTCGCGCCCGCTGCCAGCTGCACGCCCATGGCGGCAGCGGGCTTGCCGTTAAGGGCCGAATTTACGTCGTAGCTCTCGCTGCCCAGTTCGACCGTGGCCACATCCCCCAGCAGCACAACAGCACCGTCACTACTGGACTTGACCACCACTTGGCGAAACTCTTCGACGGTCTGCAGTTTGCTGCGCGCAGTGATGGTTGCGTTGAGCTGCTGGCCCTTGGCAGCCGGCAACGCGCCGAGTTGGCCGGCGGACACCTCAGTGTTTTGCGCTTCCAGGGCAGTACTGACGTCCGAAGGCATCAGTGCATACTTTTCCAGCAAGGCCGGGTCGAGCCAGATACGCATGGCATAACCTGAGCCCAGGGTCCTCACCTCGCCCACCCCGTCAATACGGCTGATGGAGTCGAGCAAGGTGCTGGAGATGTAGTCACCAATCTGGGTGCCAGTGACGCTGGGATTATCCGAGGCCAACGCGGCGATCATCAGGAAGTCCGAACCGCCCTTGGTCACCGTCAAGCCTTCGCTTTGTACCGACTGCGGCAAGCGTGATTCGGCCTGTTGCAGCTTGTTCTGCACCTGCATTTGCGCGACGTCCGGGTCGGTGCCGGCGCCAAAGGTCAGGTTGATACTGGCGCTGCCCGCCGAGCTGCTGGACGACGACATGTAGGTCAGGTTGTCCAGGCCAGTGAGTGCTTGCTCGATGACCTGGGTCACCGAGTCTTCGACGGTCTTGGCCGAGGCGCCGGTGTAGGTGGCCGAGATGCGCACTGTGGGGGGTGCGATGTCCGGGTACTGCTCAAGCGGCAATTGGCTGATCGACAGCGCGCCGCCAAGCATGATCACGATGGCAATCACCCAGGCAAAAATCGGTCGATCGATAAAGAAACGCGCCATGCTCAACCCTCCTTCGCCAGTGCGCTGCTATCCACGGTCTGGGTTTGCACCTCTGCGCCGACGCGCACCTTCTGCCCGCCTTCGACGATCACCTGCTCCCCGGCCTGCAAACCGGCGGTCACCCACCACTGGTTGCCCACAGTACGGTCGACGGTAAGCACACGCTGCTCGACCTTGCCGTGGACCACCACCAACACCGACGTCACGCCGCTGGCGCTGCGGGTGACGGCTTTTTGCGGGACGAGGATTGCCTGTTCATCGCGGGCCTGCTCCAGCTCGCCGCGTACGTACATACCCGGCAGCAACAGGTGTTCGGGGTTGGGAAATACCGCGCGCAAGGTCACGGTACCGGTGCTCTGGTTGACGCTGACACCGCTGAATGTGAGACGACCTTCGTGGTTGTAGGTGCTGCCATCGTCCAGTTTGAGGCTGATGCGCGCTTCGCCGTCGTCATTGGCCTGCAACACGCCGCTGGCCAGGTCGCGCTTGAGGCCGAGCAGTTCGCTGGTGGATTGAGTCACGTCGACGTAGAGCGGGTCGAGTTGCTGCACGGTGGTCAGCGCCGTGTCCTGGTTGGCCACCACCAGGGCGCCGGGGGTGACAGTGGAGGTTTCGATACGCCCGGCGACGGGTGAGCTGATGCGCGTATAGGCCAGGTTGATGCGTGCGGTGTCAACGTCGGCCTGGGCGACCTGCACGTCTGCGCTGGCGGTCAACAACGTGGCCTCGGAATCCTCAAAGGTTTGCTGGCTGATGGCGTCGATCTTCACCAGTTGCGCGTTACGCTTGGCGGTGGTTTGCGCCGATTTCAGGGTGGCGCGGGACTTGCTCAACGTGGCCTCGGCCTGGGCCAGCGCTGCCTTGTAGGGCGCGGCATCCAGTTGGTACAGCGCCTGGCCGACCTTGACCTCGGCACCTTCGACGAACAGGCGCTGCTGCACGATGCCGCCGACCTGAGGGCGAATCTCGGCGACCATGAACGCCTGAGTGCGTCCGGCCAGTTCGGTGGTCAGCACCTGGCTTTTCGGTTGCACTGTCAGCACCGTCACGGTGGGCGCGACGGCCTGCGGAGCCGGGTCACCGGCCGAGCAGCCACCGAGCACGGCGAGGATGATCACGCAAAGCAACACCGCGGCGGTTACCAGGTATTTGGCGAAGTATTTGGTCGACATATCTGCCTCTGCAAGACGGGATGGCGCAAGCCTTATCCCAATGCTGCAAGGCAAATGTGCAGGAAAATTGAAGATTGCCCGCCTGGGTTGAATGTTTTGCGCCTGGGGGCCTAAATGGTCAGGTCTCTTTTTTACGGCCCCAGTTCATGAAGCTGAGTATTTCCACCAAGTTGTTTGTTGCGGTACTGGCGGGCGTGTTGCTGGTGATCCTCAGCATGGGCATCGCCACCAGTTGGAGTTTTGGCCGTGGGTTCCTGGGCTATATCAATGAACAGGCGCTGGAACGCATGGCCCCGGTATTGCCACGCCTGGTCGCCACCTATGAGCGCGAAGGCAGCTGGGAGTATTTTCGCAACCAACCGGATCGCTGGTTCGAGGTGATGCGCCCGGAACCGGGAGAAAAGCCGTTGATACGGGACTTGAAGACACCGCAGATCTCCGACCTGACCGGTGCACTGTTTCGTATCGCGCTGCTCGATAAAGACAAGAAACGTGTCACCGGCTACCCCGCCATTGGCGATGACGCCCTGGCGCTGCCCATCGTCGTGGCCGGTGAGACCGTCGGCTGGCTGGCCGTCACCCCCTTCCAGAGCGTGACCGAAGCCGGCGGTGAACGTTTTCAGCAATATCAGTTGCGCACCAGCCTGGTGATGGGTGTGTTCTCGTTGCTGATGGCGATGCTGATTGCCTGGTGGATCGCCCGCACGTTGCTGGAGCCGGTCAAGCGCGTGGCCGCTGCCACCCACCGCTTGGCCAGCGGTGACTACAGCAGCCGCGTCGCGGTGGCGTCCAATGACGAAGTGGGCCAGTTGGCCCGGGACTTCAACCAGTTGGCCTACACCCTGGAGCGCAACGAGAAGATGCGCCGCGAATTCATGGCCGATGTGTCTCATGAACTGCGCACACCGCTGTCGGTGCTGCGGGGTGAGCTGGAGGCGATAGAGGACGGCGTGCGCACCCTGGACCAGGCCTCAATGAAGTCGCTGCAAGGTGAAGTCGGCATGCTCAGCAAGCTGGTAGACGACCTGTATGAGTTGTCCCTGGCAGATATCGGCGCCCTCACCTATCGCAAGGCTCCTTGCGTGCTCAATCAACTGCTGGAAAACACTGTGGCGATGTACCAGGAACGCTTCAACGCGCGGCAGTTGCAGGTCGAACTGGACCTGCCGAGTCAGCCTGTAGAGCTGTTGGCGGATGAAAACCGCCTGCAGCAATTGTTCTCCAACCTGCTGGAAAATACCGTGCGCTACACCGACGTCAACGGAACGCTGCGCATCACCCTCGGGGTGGAGCGGGACTTGGTGCGCATCGACTTTCTCGACTCCGGGCCTGGGGTTTCAGCGAACCAACTGCCGAAGTTGTTTGAGCGGTTCTACCGTGGCGAAGCCTCGCGCAACCGTGAAAGTGGCGGTGCGGGGCTGGGCTTGGCGATCTGCCGTAGCATCGCCCTCGCCCACGACGGTAGCCTGGAAGCGGCCCACTCGCCGCTGGGCGGTTTGCAGCTGACCCTGCGTTTGCCAAGGAGCTTGTAAGCCATGAGCGATGAACGCCCGATTCTGATCGTTGAAGACGAACCCAAGCTCGCTGCACTGATGCACGACTACCTTACTGCGGCGGGCTACCGCACGCTGTGCCTGGACAACGGCCTGCAAGTGGTGCCGGCGGTGCGCGCCCATGACCCCAAGCTGATCCTGCTGGACCTGATGCTGCCGGGTCGCGACGGTATGCAAGTGTGCGAGGACCTGCGGGGTTTCAGCGCCGTGCCGATCATCATGATCACCGCCCGCGTCGAAGAAGTGGACCGCCTGCTGGGCCTGGAACTGGGCGCCGACGACTATATCTGCAAGCCCTTCAGCCCGCGCGAAGTAGTGGCCAGGGTCAAGGCCATCCTGCGCCGCGGCCCGCAACTGCTCAATAGCGCTGCGTCGCGCCTGGTGATCGACGAGGCACAGTATCTGGCCACGCTCGACGGCATCACCCTGGACCTCACCCCCCTGGAACTGCGCCTGCTCAACACCTTCGCCCGCAGCCCTGGCCGGGTGTTCTCACGTGACCAGTTGCTGGACAACCTCTACTCCGACCACCGTGTGGTCACCGACCGAACGGTGGACAGCCATATCCGCAACCTGCGGCGCAAGCTGGAACAGGCGTGTCCTGGGGAGACGCCGATTGAATCGTTGTATGGGGTGGGTTACCGCTTCCAATTGTGAAGTCAACCTACCCCTACACTGTTGACCATGTTCGATCACGCCATTGGTGTACTGCTGACCACTCGCAAGGCCAGGCCTTCATACGCATCCAGCGTAATCGTGAATGCTCCCTCTGCCGTCAAATCCCCCTCGACCCGTTCATTGATAATGTCCACCACCAACCCAGCGGCCACATCCGGCAGGTGCAAGGTTTCGGTAATCGGCGTGGCACCGAAATTCAGTGCGGTGATCTGCGTGCCTTTGCCGGCCGGCAATTCGTGAACCATGACCAACAACCCCGGATGTTGCACGTCCGGCACCAAAATCTGGCGGCTGGCGGCAATGTCGTAGGCGCGGCGTACGGCGAGGATTTTTTGCAGTTGTGAGGCGAAGGAGTCCGGGTCTTGTAGTTGGCTGTTCAGGCTGCCGTATAACGTTCTGGCACGCGGCATCATCCCTGCCGACAGTTCGGCGTCGGGGTTCAAGTCCACCAGGTCATAGGCACCACGATGGATCCAGCGCGTATCGCCATCCCCCATCAGGTGCGAGACCTCATCGGCAGCCAGTGGTAGCGCACCCACCAGGTCCCAGCCAGACAGCGCGAACACACCCGGTTGCATGGCGTTGTACATCACCAGCAACAGGTGAATCTGGCGAATCTGCTGGATATCCGCCGGGGTAATCGCCTCCAGGTCGCGAATCCCCAAGGCCGCCGTGATGATGCTGGCGGTGGTGCAGGACACCCCATTGGTCACGAACTTGAGGTTATACGGCGCATGCTCGCCGGCCAGGCGCTCGTACATCTGCTCGCGGATGTGCTCGCGCAAAATGTTGCCGGGAAAGGTCTGGCCCTGATACAGGAACGTGTCATTGGCGTGCAGCGTCCAGAAATGCACCAACTCCAGGGTGAGTTCATCGTGATTTTGCAACGCGTGGATCAGCGATCCAGGGTCGATGCCCAGGTTATGCATCTGGCGCAGCATCAGCCGCAGGAATTCGGTATCACCCATCAGCAGCGCGTGCTGGTAGGCCGGACGGGTGATGAAGTCATAGGACAAATCGGCGCCGCCGTGGGACATGGCAGCGATATCGTCCACCGTGAGGTTCAACTCCTGGAAGCTGAACCCGCCAGCCTTGCGGATCGCCCCGCCGATCAACTGGTTGCCGGTGATCGACAGCGGATGGCTCTCCGACCACGCCGTGCCATCGACCTTGCGCTCCACACCGAGAAAACCATTGGCGTCCAGACGCAGGATCTTCGCGCCCATCACATCAATGGCGTGTAGCGCATCGCCGATAATCATCTGCTGCGCGGCGAAGGTTGGGTCCAGCCAGTTCAAAGACGGCTGGCCTTCCTTGAAATAATGCAGGTACACCCAGCGTCGTGGCTTGCCGTCCACGCCGATCACAATCGGCGTAGTGCTCCAGTCGGTTTCCTTCACGCCCGGCTCGAAGAAGATCACCCGTTGCAGCTGGCCGACGATGTAGTGCTTGTCACGCAGTGCATCCACCTGCAGCGGGCTGAGGTTCTGCGCATCGCGACCTGCGGCGACGTCCGGCAACAATGGCCAGTCTTCCTCGCGGATTTCCACCATGTGGTAAAGGCCCGGGTAATCCTCGTACGCCATCTCGGCCAGGCGGAAATCCGCGCCCTTGCCGGTGTGGGACGGAATCACGTCGTCGATGATCACCGCATTGTGCGCAGCGGCCATGCGCGTCATGGCCTGCAACTGCGCTTCGGTGCCTAGTTCAGGGTCGATCTCGAAGCTAATGCGGTCGAAGTTGCCGTCGATGGTGGGGGTATGACGCGTGCCGTTCAGGCCACCAGACTTCTTCAACGGGCCGTTATGAATGCCCTGAATACCGATCTTCGACAGCGCGTGCCAGAGGCTTTCATCCCCCAGGGCTTCCAATACAGTCCCACCCTCGCGGGTCACAATCGACGCCGGATACGCGGTGAACCACACCGACGACAACGCCGTGGCATCCCGTGGCCGGGTTTGCGCGTAGGGCTGCTGCCACAGCCGGCCCTGGCCCGAGTAGAGCTTGGCGCGCTGGCGTGCCGCGTAAAGCATCGATTGTTCTACCAGCCAGTTCACATGGTTGTTTTCAGCCGCCGTCATAAGCCCTGTCCCCGTGGTCGTGAAAAGTTGCTTGTAGACATATGAGGGGCATGGGGGCCATTCGTTGCATCGCAATGTAACTGTGGGAGCTGGCTTGCCTGCGAAGGCGGTGGTTCGGCTGGAGCAGCTTTGCCTGGCACTCCGCGTTTGCGGGCAAGCCCGTTCCACCCATTTAGCTCTCCATTGCTACGTTTCGCGGTATTGCCTTGGTGTAAACCCTGTTGAGGCCTTGAACTGCCGTGTAAACGCGCTGTGGTCGGTATACCCGCATTGCAACGCCACTTCGGTAATCGGCATGTCGGTGTGCAGCAACCGGTGGGCATGTTCTAGCCGCACTTTCTGGATCATTTGCCGGGGTGTCAGATGGAACACGCGCTTGCAGTAGCGTTCCAGCTGCGCCACTGAAATGCCGGCGATTTTCGTCAGTTCACCCAGGGTGACGCGGCGGTTGAAGTGGCTACGGATGTGCGCGTCTACGGCGGCAAGGCGTTGGTACGCAGGATGGGTTTCGCTGGCGGTTTGCAGATCCACCGAAATGCCCGCCAGCCCGATGATCGCGCCGTTGTGGTCGTACAGCGGCCATTTGTGGGTCAGGCACCAGCCCGGTTCGCGGGTGCCGTAGAGGTGCAGTTCAAGTTGGTCTTCCAGGACGAAACCTTGTTCCAGCACGCGCCGGTCCTGTTCGGTGTAGCCAGGGCCCAACTGCGCAGGAAACACCTCGGCGCTGGTCTTGCCCAGCAGTGGTTGCAGCTGTTTCAACCCACAACGCTGCACCAGCGTGCGGTTGGCTAGCAGATAGCGCGCCTGGGTGTCTTTGATAAAGATCGCTGCATTGGGGATCACATCCAGCATCGGCAACAACTGCGCCACGCCGGTCATCAGTTGCTCGATGCTTTCGCACCCACAGCAAAGGGTCGCAAACGCGCTTTGCATCATGACGGTTTATCCCCTTCGCTGAACCCTCGACGCGTAGCAGATTGCACCATGCCATAACCGCTGTCGAGCAGAGCAAACTGTGCTGATTTCGTCATCACTGCCGGCAAAAAACATCAATCGCGGCGCCTTCCGCACGTTCACTCTATGGCCACTGCATGCCTATCCAATAACTCACAAGAAGGCGACGCTATGTCAGGTCAAGGCAAATTTAAGAAACAGCTGTCATTGATGGACCTCACCTTTATCGGCCTGGGTGCCATCTTTGGTTCAGGCTGGTTATTCGCGGCCAGCCACGTGTCGGCCATCGCCGGTCCGGCCGGGATTTTCTCGTGGTTGCTCGGCGGTTTCGCGGTGCTGCTGCTGGGCATCGTCTACTGCGAATTGGGCGCTGCATTGCCCCGCGCCGGTGGCGTGGTGCGTTACCCGGTGTACTCCCACGGCCCGCTGCTGGGCTACCTGATGGGCTTTATCACGCTGATCGCATTTTCCAGCCTGGTCGCGATTGAAGTGGTCGCCTCGCGCCAATACGCGGCGGCGTGGTTTCCCGAGTTGACCAAGGCCGGCTCCAGCGACCCGACCACCCTGGGCTGGCTGGTGCAATTCGCCCTGCTGTGCCTGTTCTTCATCCTCAACTACCGCAGCGTGAAGACCTTCGCCATCGCCAACAACCTGGTGAGCGTGTTCAAGTTCATCGTGCCGTTGCTGGTGATTGGCGTGCTGTTCACCTTCTTCAAACCGGCGAACTTCCAGGTGCATGGTTTCGCGCCGTTCGGCCTCTCAGGCATCGAAATGGCGGTATCGGCCGGTGGGGTGATTTTTGCCTACTTGGGCCTGACCCCGATCATTTCGGTGGCCAGTGAAGTGAAGAACCCGCAGCGCACGATTCCCATCGCGTTGATCCTTTCAGTGCTGCTGTCCACGGCAATCTACGTGCTGCTGCAAACCGCATTCCTCGGCGGTGTGCCTACGGAAATGCTCGCCAATGGCTGGGCTGGAATCAGCAAGGAGTTGGCGCTGCCCTATCGCGATATCGCCCTGGCGCTGGGCGTGGGTTGGCTGGCTTACCTGGTGGTGGCCGATGCGGTGATCTCACCCAGCGGCTGCGGCAATATCTACATGAATGCCACGCCGCGTGTGGTCTACGGCTGGGCGCAGACCGGCACGTTCTTCAAGATCTTCACGCGGATCGACGAGAAGTCTGGTATCCCGCGCCCGGCGCTGTGGCTGACCTTTGGTTTGTCGGTGTTCTGGACCCTGCCGTTTCCGTCCTGGGAAGCGCTGATCAATGTGGTGTCCGCCGCGCTGATCCTCAGCTACGCCGTGGCCCCGGTCACTGTTGCTGCGCTGCGCCGCAACGCCCCCGACATGGTGCGCCCGTTCCGGGTCAAGGGCATGGCAGTGCTGGGCCCGCTGTCGTTCATCATCGCAGCGCTGATTGTGTATTGGTCGGGCTGGAGCACCGTGTCCTGGCTGCTCGGCCTGCAAATCCTGATGTTTGTGGTGTACCTGCTGTGCGCCCGCTGGGTGCCCACGGCACACCTCAACCTCAAGCAACAGGTGCGCTCGTCAGCCTGGCTGATCGGCTTCTACGCCGTAACGATCCTGCTGTCCAAGCTCGGCAGTTTTGGCGGCATCGGCGCTATCAGCCACCCCTTCGACACCGTTGTCGTCGCCGTCTGCGCACTGGGCATCTACTACTGGGGCGCGGCCACTGGCGTACCGGCGCACCTGGTGCGACTGGAAACCGAAGACGACGAAAGCGAAGCCGTCAGCGACGCGCATTACAGCGTCCCGCTGTCCCCCGCCACCCACTGATTGGAGCGTTTTATGAAGCGACTGCATGTGATCGACTCCCACACCGGCGGCGAACCGACGCGCTTGGTACTCAACGGCTTTCCTGAGCTGACCGGCAACACCATCGCCGACCAGTTGCACAGCCTGCGCACCGACCACGACCAATGGCGCCGCGCCTGCCTGCTGGAGCCCCGTGGCAACGATGTACTGGTGGGCGCGCTGTACTGCGCGGCGGTGACCCCTGGCGCGACGTGCGGCGTGATCTTCTTCAACAACGCTGGCTACCTGGGCATGTGCGGCCACGGCACCATCGGCCTGGTGGCATCGCTGCACCACCTGGGCCGCATCGCGCCCGGCGTGCACACCATCGACACACCCGTGGGGCCGGTTGCCGCGACACTGCATGCAGACGGCTCAGTCACGCTGCGCAACGTGCCTGCGTACCGTCATCGCCAACAAGTGTCCGTCGACGTGCCAGGCCACGGTGCGGTGCTGGGCGACGTCGCGTGGGGCGGCAACTGGTTTTTCCTGGTGTCCGACCACGGTAAACGCCTGCAGATGGAAGACGTCGACGCCCTCACCGACTACACCTGGGCGATGCTCAAGGCCCTGGAAGATCAAGGGATTCGCGGTGCCGACGGTGCACTGATCGACCATATCGAATTGTTCGCCGACGACGCCCACGCCCACAGCCGCAACTTCGTGATGTGCCCCGGCAAAGCCTACGACCGTTCGCCATGCGGCACCGGCACCAGCGCCAAGCTGGCATGCCTGGCGGCCGACGGAAAACTCGCACCCGGTGAAACCTGGGTTCAAGCCAGCATCACCGGCAGCCAGTTCGAAGGCCGCTATGAATGGGACGGCGAGCACGTACGCCCCTTTATCACTGGCCGCGCCTACATGACCGCCGACAGCACCTTGCTGATCGACGAGCAAGACCCCTTCGCCTGGGGCATCTGAGCCCCTCTCAATTTGACTGAACGTTCCAAGGAGTTAGAACAATGAGCGATAACATCTTCACCGGTTGCATCCCGGCCCTGATGACCCCGTGCACCCCGCAGCGCACGCCGGACTTTGACGCGCTGGTTGCCAAGGGCCGCCAGCTGATCGATGCAGGCATGAGCGCCGTGGTGTATTGCGGGTCCATGGGCGACTGGCCGTTGCTCACCGAAGCCGAGCGCCAGGAAGGCGTGGCACGCCTGGTGGCGGCCGGCGTGCCCACCATCGTCGGTACCGGTGCGGTGAACAGCCGTGAGGCGGTGGCCCATGCAGCGCACGCCGCCCAAGTCGGTGCCCATGGCTTGATGGTAATCCCGCGCGTGCTGTCACGTGGCGCTTCGGCTACCGCGCAAAAGGCGCACTTTTCCGCGATTCTCGACGCCGCACCGAACCTGCCGGCGGTGATCTACAACAGCCCCTACTACGGCTTCGCCACCCGCGCCGACCTGTTCTTCGAACTGCGTCGCGCACACCCGAACCTCATCGGTTTCAAGGAATTCGGCGGTGGTGCCGATCTGCGCTACGCCGCTGAACACATCACCTCCCAGGACGATAGCGTGACCTTGATGGTCGGCGTGGACACCCAAGTGGTGCACGGCTTCGTCAACTGCAACGCCACCGGCGCGATCACCGGTATCGGCAACGCCCTGCCTCGCGAAGTGCTGCAACTGGTGGCTCTGAGCAAAAAAGCCGCCAAGGGCGATGCCAAAGCGCGCCGCCTGGCCCGTGAACTCGAAGCCGCACTGGCCGTGCTGTCGTCATTCGATGAAGGCTGTGACCTGGTGCTGTACTACAAACACCTGATGGTGCTCAACGGCGACCAGGAATACGCCCTGCACTTCAACGAGACCGACGTACTCAGCGATGCCCAGCGTCGTTACGCCGAAAACCAATACGCACTGTTCCGCCAGTGGTACGCCAACTGGTCGGCCGAGCAGAACGTCGACTGATGCACTGCGCGCCGCTGTGGCTTCCACAGCGGCCAACCCTTTTTTTCCAGGACGATCCCATGACTCTGACGGGCAAGATGCTGATCGGTCAGCACCCCCTTACCGGCAATCGCGAGGCGATTCGGGCGATCAATCCCGCCACGGATGCCGCTCTGGAGCCGGCCTACCTGGGCGGCAACGGCGAGCACGTTGCACAGGCTTGCACATTGGCGTGGGCCGCCTTTGATGGTTACCGCGAAACCCCCTTTGAGGCACGTGCTGCCTTTCTTGAAACCATCGCGGTACAGATCGAAGCGCTGGGCGATGAACTGATCGACCGCGCTGTTGCCGAAACCGGCCTGCCACGTGCGCGCATCCAGGGCGAACGCGGCCGTACCTGCGGACAGTTACGCACCTTCGCCCGCACCGTACGTGCCGGCGAATGGCTGGATGTGCGCGTGGACCCGGCGCTGCCGGAGCGCCAGCCCCTACCGCGCCCGGATCTGCGCCAGCGCCATATTGCGTTGGGCCCAGTGGCCGTGTTTGGCGCGAGTAATTTCCCGCTGGCGTTCTCGGTGGCGGGCGGTGATACCGCGTCGGCGCTGGCCGCTGGTTGCCCGGTGGTGGTCAAGGCCCACAGCGCCCATCCCGGCACCAGTGAACTGGTGGGCCGTGCGGTTGCACAGGCGATCAAGGCCTGCGGCCTGCCGGAGGGCGTGTTTTCTCTGTTGTATGGCTCGGGCCGCGAAGTAGGCATTGCGTTGGTCACCGATCCACGTATCAAGGCGGTGGGGTTTACCGGTTCGCGCAGCGGTGGTGTTGCACTGACTCACGCCGCACAGGCGCGGCCCGAGCCCATTCCGGTGTATGCGGAAATGAGTTCGATCAACCCGGTGTATCTGTTTGCGGCAGCGCTCGAAGCACGAGCCGAGGCACTGGCCCAGGGTTTTGTAGCCTCGTTGACCCAAGGTGCCGGGCAGTTCTGCACCAACCCCGGTTTGGTGATTGCGGTTAAAGGGCCGGCGCTTGATCGTTTTATCAGCACAGTCAGTGAGCACCTGCCGGGCTGCGCAGCGCAAACCATGCTTACCGCTGGCATTTACAGTGCATACGCGTCTGGCGTCAGCGCCTTGAGCCAGCACGCGCATGTCGCGGCAAAAGGTCAGGCGGCAGACGCTCCGAACCAGGGCCAGGCGCATGTGTTCATCACCCGAGGCCAAGACTTTTTGACCAACGAGCACCTGCACGCCGAAGTATTTGGTTCGGCGTCGTTGATTGTGGTGTGTGCCGACGCGGATGAAGTTCGCCAAGTCAGCGAACACCTGGAAGGCCAACTCACCGCCACCTTGCATCTCGACGACGCCGATCTGGCAAGCGCCAAGGCCCTGCTACCGGTGTTGGAACGCAAGGCCGGTCGGCTGCTGGTCAACGGCTGGCCTACGGGTGTTGAAGTCAGTGACGCGATGGTTCACGGTGGGCCTTTCCCTGCCACTTCCGACTCACGCAGCACGTCGGTGGGCACGGCCGCCATCCACCGTTTCCTGCGGCCAGTGTGCTATCAGGACTTTCCGGATGCGCTGCTGCCCAGTGCGCTGCAACACGGCAATCCCTTGCTGCTGCGGCGTTTGCTCGATGGCCAGAGAGAGGCCTAGGCCATGTCCGATCCCGAAATTGTAGTGGTCGGTGCCGGTATTGTCGGTGTCGCCTGCGCCCTACAGTTGGCTCGCCAAGGCAAGCAGGTGGTGGTAATGGATGCTCAAGCACCGGGCATGGGTGCGTCCTATGGCAACGCTGGTCACCTGGCGACCGAGCAAGTGTTTCCCATCGCCGACGCGTCGATCCTCAAGCGCCTGCCCGCCATGCTTCTGGACCCGATGGGCCCGCTGCGCCTGGACTGGAAATACATGCCCCGCGCCCTGCCCTGGTTTATCCGCCTGCTGTTGAACCTGCGTCCGACGCATTATCAGCGCACGGTGGCGGGCATTCGCGCGCTCAACGAAGGCAGCCTGGGTGCCTGGCAACGCCTGCTGCACAGCATCGAACGCCCGCAGTTGCTGCGCGAGGACGGCTCACTGCTGGTGTTTGAACGCCCCGACTCGCGAGCGGCGCTCGATGCCTTGCAACAACGCATGCGCCAGCAGCAAGTGCCTGTGGATTTTTGGTCAGGTGAAACTATTCGCCAAGCTGCACCGCAACTGAGCAACAACATTCAAGGTGGACTGTTTTTTCCCGCTACCGGGCATTTTCTCGATCCGTACCACGTGGTGTGCGAGCTGGTGCAAGCGGCCAAGGCGCACGGCGTGCAATTTCTTAAACGTCGCGTACTTGATGGCCGGGTAGAAGCGCACGGTGTATCGCTGAACACAGATCAAGGCCGTGTGACGGCAGGCCAGGTGCTGATCGCCTGCGGCGCCCATTCGGCCAAGCTCACCGCTGCGCTGACCGGCAAAAACGTGCCACTGGACACTGAGCGCGGCTACCACCTGATGCTGCCCCACGAACACAATCGCCTGCCGTTTGCGGTCACCTCACTGGAGCGCAAGTTCATCATGACGCCGATGTCCGGCGGCCTGCGCCTGGCAGGCACCGTGGAGTTCGCGGGCCTGGAGCGCCCGGCGAATATGAAGCGTGCCTGGCAGTTGCACCGGTTGAGCAGCGGGTTATTTCGCGAGGAATTGAGTGCGCAAGACGCGACGCCATGGATGGGGTTCCGGCCCTCATTGCCAGACTCGTTGCCGATTATTGATCGGGTGTGTGAGGGCAAGGTGTTGCTTGCGTTTGGGCATCAGCATCTGGGGTTGACGCAGGCGGCGGTGACGGCGGAGATGGTGGGGCAGTTGGCATCATCCGTGAACCATCCAACGTACGTGCCCTATCGCTTGAGCCGATTCAAATAGAATCAGACGAGTCCTACGAAACTCGTAGGACTCCCTCTGCGTACCCGCTGCAACAACGGTCGACGCGGCATGCAGTAAGTCTCATAAACATCGCGTGACGATTCATCCCGGCGCTACGCAAAACCGAGCTGATAAAACCAGAAGCGGCCCCTCCTGCACGAGACCGCTACCGTGAATAAACTGCCTTCTACTGCCACCGCTGGCACCTGGTTCTGGGTCGGCAAGCTCACGCCACCGTTGACCTTGTTAACTTCGCTACCTCGAGAGTCGCTGCTCGAATCCCTTCAACGGCGTCTCAAAGGCCCGTTGATCCTGGTGGTTGCACCTGCGGGTTTCGGGAAAACCACATTGATGATGCAGTGGCGGCAAACCCTGCTCTCGACGACGAGCCCAGGCATCGTTGCCTGGCTGTCACTGGATGAAGCCGACAGCGACCCCAACCGCTTCCTGTCTTACTTGATCCTAACGTTAGAACGGGCCGGCCTGGACCTGGGGCATCTGTCGCGACTCGCACAATCCCAGGCGTTGGACGCACAACCGCAACGCACACTCACCGCCCTGCTCCATGCACTTGCCCGGGATAATCGTCGGGTCACGCTATTTCTTGACGACTACCACTGCGCGGCCAACCCACAACTCGATGCACTCGTGCAGGCGCTGTTGGAACAGGCGGCACCGTGGCTTGAATGGGTGGTGTCCACACGCGTGCGTCCGAGCTGGCCACTCGCGCTGTGGAAAGCCAATGGCTGGGTAAACGAGGTGTCTGCACAGGCACTGATATTCTCGGAGGCGCAAACCGCTGCCATCCTGGGGCCTGATGTCCTGCCGGCCGAGCTCGAACACCTGCACCAAACCACTGAAGGCTGGCCGGTAGCTGTACAGCTGGCTCGTTTGTGGCGGGCCAGCGGCGACGCTTCGCTGTACGGGCTCACTGCGTTTTCCGGCCGGGTCACCGATATTGCCGACTACCTCACCGGGCAAGTGGTTCAGCGCTTGCCTCAGGAATGCCAGGCGTTCCTGCGCGACATGGCGCTGCTGGAGCGCTTCAACGCTGAATTGGCCGATGCAGTGCGCGGGCGTAACGACAGTGCGCAATTACTGGTGCAGTTGGCTCATCTTGACGCCCTTCTGGTGCCTTTGGACGCAGGCCGCCATTGGTTCCGCCATCATCGGCTGCTGCAGGATTTTCTCAACCAAGGCATCGATGCCAGCGCAGCACGGGATATCTACTGCGCGGCAGCCCTGTGGCTGGCAGATGAGAAGGACTGGGCGCAAGCAATCGCTTATGCCTTGCGCGCCCGCGACACTCGGCTGGCAGTAACGCTGGTGGTGCGCGCCGGCAGTTGGGAAGTGGTGCTGTATAACGGCATTCGCTATGCCCAAAGCCTGCTGCAACTGTTTGATGAGAAGACCCTCGGTACAGAACCGGACCTGCTGCTGCTCCAGGCCTACTTGCATGCCAAGCTCGGCGAACATGCCCTCGCCAGCCAACTGCTCAACCTGGTCCAGGATCGTGTGCAAGAGGATCCGCGCCTGTCGCGAGACTTTCATATCATCCAGACCTTGGCCTGTGCCTATGTTGATTGCTTCGATGTCCCTACCTCATCTGGCGCGACAGGCAGTAACTTGCTCGCCGAGGGCACGCTGGAGTGTGTCCATGCCCTGCAGGCGCTGACTCAGGGCCAACTGACATCTGCGTTGCGGATTATTCGTTCGGCCCATATCAAGATGCGCCTGGTTGCCAGCCCACGTGGCGAAAATTATTGCCGGGTCCATGAAGCGCAAATTGTTGCGCTGACGGGCGATATACCCGCCTTCGCTCATCTGGTTAAGAGCGCGTTGGCCGTTGCCGATCGCGATTTTGGCACTGAAAGCTCAGTGCGGGCACTGGTGGGATGCCTCAAAGCGCAGCATCTGTATTGGCAAGGTGCCTGGGCCGAGGCCACACCTTGGTTTCGCGACGGCTGGGCCTCGCTCAAACACACCGATGGCTGGCTGGACATCGCTGCCGTCACCGCCGAGGTGGCGTGGCGAACGTCCCTGCGTACCCTCGGCCTACAGCCGGCGTTGCTTGAGCTTGAGCACGTCACCCAACTGGCCGACGCACGTCATTGGGAGCGGCTGGCACGCTTGGTCAGCGCCTGGCGCGTCGACCTGTTGGTGCAAGCTGGCTCATTGAGCCAAGCCCGCCAGGCAGCGCTCGCAGCGAACCTTGAACGTGCCGCGGACAACCCCGACGACTGGCGCAACCAGGAGGCCGCAATAGTGGCGTTGGCGCGGCTGCAGTTCGCCACGGGAGCCTCAGGCGCTGCGCTCAACCGCCTGCTGCAGGGCGCGCGCGCACTGCAGGAACGTGGCTTACAGTTCCCGGCATGGCGCCTTCAGATCCTGACCCTCACTGCTTTTGGCAAAGGCTTTCCACTGACGCAAGACGTCATCCTGGTCTCGGTTCCTGCACAGGTATTACCCGGCCTGCTGTTGGAGGCTGGGCCCGGTGTGCTGCCCGCGCTGGAGTCCTGCGCCGAAAGCAACGGCAGCCTACCTGCGATCATCACACGTCTGCGCGGATGGCGTGCTCATCCGGTTCGCCCGCGCTTGCCCTTCAGCCCTAAGGAAATGCAGATCCTCACCCTGCTGGCCGAAGGTCAATCGAACAAGGCCATTGCCCAAGGCATGGACATTTCGGAAAACACCGTGAAATTCCACCTCAAGCACATCTTTGCCAAGCTCTGCGTGGATAACCGCACTGCGGCAATCGCGGCCACCTTGCGCCTTGGTTTGTGGACCCCCTCCCCCGACCCATCAACCTACCCGTGTGGGTAGCGGATAACCCCTGATCATCCCGACCTACCCGCGCTGCCGATGGCTACCGCCGGGCAACGCCTTCTAGGATTGCTCCCACCCCAGCGAGAGGTGCTCCGCTGGCTCCGACAACGATAAAAGCAGGAGATGTCCAGTGGGTATGCACGGCAAAAAAACAGTACGTGTGGCCACCGACGTCGGTGGAACCTTCACCGACCTGGTGTACTTCGAAAGCGATCCAGCCACTGGCGAGCAGACGATTCGCACCGCCAAAGTGGATACCACTCCCCTACACTTTGCCCAAGGCGTACTGAACGTCATCCGCAAAGCCGACGTCAGCCTGGAAACCGTCGATTTCCTGGCTCATGGCACCACCGTAGTGATCAATGCCTTGACCGAGCGTAGGGGCGTAAAAACCGGGCTGATCACGACCCAGGGCTTTCGCGATGTACTGGAAATTGCCCGCGCCAATCGCCCGGATTACTTCAATCTGAAATGGGTCAAGCCTGTCCCATTTGTACCGCGCTATTTGCGTCGCGAAGTAGCAGGCCGCCTCCATACCAATGGCCAGGAGCGCCAACCGCTGGAGCTTGCGCACGTTGCCGAGATCATCGAGGCCTTCCGTGCTGACAACGTACAAGCTATCGCCATTTGTTTACTGCACGCCTACGCCAACCCGGCCCATGAGCAAGCGGTATTGGCTGAAGTACGCAGGCTCTGGCCAGACGTTTCAGCGGTGGCTTCCCATCAGATCACTCGAGAATGGCGAGAGTACGAACGGTCGAGTACCACTGTACTGTCGGCCTATGTACAACCCATTGCCGCACGTTACCTGGACGACTTGGCCAGCGGTTTGCGCGACGCTGGTTACAAGGCCCCCTTGTACATCATGCAGTCTAACTGCGGTGTGGACAGCGTGGAGCATGCGCGAGAAATCCCGATCACCATGGTCGAATCCGGGCCCGCCAGCGGCTTCTGGGCCGCGGCTGAACTGGGGCGCCTGATAGACGAGCCCAACGTGTTGGGCCTCGACATTGGTGGCACGACGGCCAAATGTGCACTGATCCGAAATGGGCAGGTGTCGATCAAGACCGATTACTGGATTGAGCGTAACCGGATCAACGCGGGTTATCCGATCATGGTGCCGGTAGTGGACTTGGTCGAAATCGGCAACGGCGGTGGTTCCATCGCCTGGGTCGACGACTTCGAAAAACTACATGTCGGCCCTCGGTCCGCTGGCGCCGTGCCCGGGCCCGCAGCCTATGGCAATGGTGGGACGCAGATCACCACCACCGACGCCAATCTCAGGCTTGGGCGTATCAACCCGGACTATTTTTGCGGCGGTAACGTGGTGGCTGACTTAGCTAGCGTTTCCGTGGGGCTGGACGCCCTTGGCCAGCGCCTGCACTTGACTGCGGATGAGGTCGCACGGGGCATCGTGCGCCTGGCCAACGACAGCATGGTCAACGCATTGAAGCTGGTGTCGTTGAGCCGTGGTCACGACCCACGGGAGCTGACCTTGATGGCGTTTGGCGGTGGTGGCGCGATGCATGCCGTGGCCCTGGCCCAGGAACTGGGTGTGAAAAAAGTCATCGTGCCACGCAACGCTTCGGTGTTTTCAGCTTGGGGCATGACCCTTTCAGACCTGCGCCGCGACCTGTTCATCAACCGCTTCGTGGAAACGTCGCATTCACACAACCTTGAACAAACCCAGTTGTTCCTTGCAGAACTGATGTGTTCCGCCCGCGAACAATTTGTGGCGGAGGCAGTCCCCCCACAGCAGGTTGAGCTGCAGGTGCATTGCAAGCTGCGCTACCAGAATCAGGAACACTCGGTGGAAGTACTGCTCAACCCAGGCGAGCGCCTGGACGCGGACTGGGCTGCAATCGAACAACGCTTCCAGAGTCTCTACGAACAGCACTACACCTACCGCCTGCAAGCGCCGTTGGAAATCATTGGTTTTCACCTGGTGGCGGTTGCCCAAATCGGCAAGTTGACGCCCCAGGCACTCCCGATTAGCGGTCGACGAGTTAATGAGGCCTGTAAGGGGACGCGACGCGTGGATTACGCCCAGGACGGCATCCACGAGGCGAGCCTTTATGACTACGACTTGCTTGAGCCACTGATGACGTTTTTTGGCCCGGCCATCGTTGAAGATACCGGTACCACAGTAGTGGTTCACCCCGGTAACCGCGTACACGTGGACCGCCTTGGCAACCTGCACATCATGATCAACGGATAAAGGAGCGCTGCCATGACTACCCTCGATATCTTTACCCGCGACATCATCCAGAACTCGCTCCAGGCGATTGCCGACGAAATGTTCACCGCAATGCGCAATGCCGCAATGAGCCCGGTGATTTATGAAGTGCTGGACATGGGTACGGGGATTACCGACGCCCAGGGCGAGATCGCCAGTTCGGGTGCTGGTATTCCGGCCTTTGTCGGCGTGCTGGACAAAGCGGTGAAGAAAATTCTGCTGCACCATCCGTTGCCGCAGGACATTGAAGACGGCGACGTGTTCATCAGCAACGACCCCCATGATGGAGCCGTGACCCACCTTAACGATGTGGTGCTGGCCATGCCCGTGTTCGCCAGCGGCAAACTGGTCGCCTGGACCGCCAATATCGCGCACTGGAACGATGTTGGCGGCAGAGTACCCGGTTCGTTATCGACGGATGCCACGGATATTTTCCAGGAAGGTTTGCGCCTGGCCTCGGTGAAGCTGATCAGCAGGGGCCATCCGATCCGCTCGGTGTTGCAAATTCTGCGCACCAACACACGTATGCCGGACTTTATGGAAGGTGACTTGTGGGCCGGTGTAGCGGCAGTACGGGGTGGCGCAACGCGCTTGCGTGAGCTGACGGAAAAATACGGAAGCAGTGTGTTTTTGCAAGCGATGAATGACTTCATGGACCTGGGCGAAAAAGTCTCGCTCAAAGCGCTAGCCGGGTTGCCCACCGGGCAGTTCAACCTGGAAGAACTGCAAGATGATGGCAGCCTGTTCAAGGTACGGATCGACATACGCAATACCGAATTGCTGATCGACCTGCGAGACAACCCGGACCAATGCCTCGGGCCCACCAACCTGAGCCGTGACGGTGCGGTGGTCGCCGCGCAAATGGCGTTCAAGGCACTGACTGCACCACAAGGCATCACCAATGGCGGCACGTTTCGCCCACTGCGTGTGCTAACGCGTCCAGGCTCACTGTTTGACGCCCAACTGCCCGCCGCTGAAGGTTTCTACTTCGAGAACCTGATTCGGGTGCAGGACCTGATCCTGTGCTGCCTCGCACAGCAATTTCCAGAACGTTTGCCTGCCGGCAATTTTGCCTCGGTGTGCGCAACGATCATTGGCGGTATTCACCCGGATACCGGGCGCATGTTCACCCTAGTGGAGCCGGAAATCGGTGGCTGGGGTGCAGAGCCCGGACGCGACGGCAACAATGCTGTTTATTCCGGGCTACATGGCGAGACCTACAACTGCCCCGTTGAGGTCTGCGAGGCCCGCTACGGGCTGTATGTCGAACAACTGACGCTCAATGACGAACCCGGTGGCCATGGCCAGTATCGGGGCGGCCGCGGTGTCTGTATCGACTATCGCATTCGCGCTGACGGCAGCTTCATGACGTGCGGCTACACCCGATCAGTCATTCCACCTTGGGGCCTGGAACAAGGCGCCGAAGGCACGCCCAATTATGTGGAAGTCATCCGAAATGATGGCGAACGCCAACGCTACAGCATGGCCAGCGGCGTCCCGCTGAATGCCGGTGACCTGGTTCGGGTGCGCACAGGGGCTGGCGGGGGTTACGGCCCGGCAAGCCAACGCGATCCCGCTGCGGTACGTGAAGACGTGAAGAACGGCTACGTGGACGCCACGACCGCACGTACGGTGTATGGCCTGACGTTCTGACCTCGCCGCAACACCTTTAAGAAGAACAACAAAAAAGAGAGCATCACCATGAAACTTCAGCACTCATCTCGTTTATGGGTAGGGCCCGCGTTTGCCTTGATTTTGGGGGTTGCCCCCACAGCGCATGGCGATCAATTCATCGGTTTTGCCCAGCCAGGGGAACCCGGCAAGTGGGCCCTGGAATCCTTCCCTGTATTCAATCGCACCAGCAATGGCGACGTGCGGGCCGGTAGCAACACGGTGCTCGCGTACTTCTCCGAAACCGGTATCACCGGAACGCAGCGCGACCAGGTGCAATTCTGGGTCGGTGCAGACGCCGGCTACACCGCCAGCAATGGGTCGCGCAACAACGGCGACTGGGATGTGGCTTCGCCTAATTTGGGCCTGGCTTATTACTACAACGTGGTCGAACCCACCAGCGCCTACGGTGCTGACGATTTCACCACGTTTTGGGTCAACCCCACGCTATCCCTGGAGTTTCCCAACGGAAACGATGAGGGCACCGGTTATGGCGCATTTGCCAATCGTTACGGCGCCAGTTTCAGCGTCGCCAACTATCTGCGGGTAGGGCGTTTTGCCGCCACCTTTACACCGGCGGGCATCCACTACGCCTCTCGCAATCGCCATTCAACCGACCTGGGCAATGGGGACCCGGTAAAACTTCGCGGCGGTATCAGTTTTTGGCTCGCGGACATTGCCGCAGGCTACCTGGTAACCGACGACCTATGGCTCGGCGTGCATCACTCCTACCACATCAACAATCGCTCGGCCTCGGACTTCAAAGAATCGCGTCAAGGCAAGCTCGGCCCGGCGATGACCTACACCGGGTTCGCCAAACAGAAGTTCTACGTGTCGGCAAACCTGAACTTCGATTACTACCACAGCGACAACCTGCCCTATTCCAATAGCTTGACCATGGCCCTGGTGAAGTTTTTCTAAGGCCGTTCACTTCATCTGTCGAGGAATATGCATGAACCCTTCACCTTTCAACATCGCACCACAAGACATCTCGGTCACCGTGCGCTGGCTCAACCCCATTGGCTGCCCGACGTTCGACGAACCCATTGCCCATCTGTTGCATAGCATCAAACTACCTTCGACCCAGGTTGAAGTGGTGTCGTTTGACATGCCCCACAGTCCCTCGCACCTGGAATACCGTGCCTACGAGGCGCTCACCCATGAACGTACCGTGCACATTGCGCGAGACAGCGCACGCGCAGGTGTCGATGCCTTGGTGATTGGCTGTTTTTACGATCCAACGCTTGAGGACGCCCGGGAAATTTCCGGGGAGACCCTGGTAGTAGGACCGTGCCAGGCAAGCCTGCAGGTGGTGGAGCAGTTGGCCAACCGTTTTTCAATCATCGTCGGGCGTACCAAGTGGATGGAGCAGATGCGCGCACGTGTTCAAGGCTACGGCGCAGCTGACAGATTGGCGTCACTAAGGCCGCTGGGCATGGGCGTGGACGAGTTTCAGTTGGACCATGCCGTCACCCGTCGCAGGATCATCGAGCAGGCCCATCGCGCCGTGGAGGATGACGGTGCCGAAGCCATCATCCTCGGCTGCACCATCGAATTCGGCTTTTTCGAGGAGGTACAGCGAGAAGTCGGAGTGCCAGTGATTGACCCAGTGGTGGCCGCGTTCAAAGTCGCAGAATCCATGGCTGGCATGAAGCGCAGGTTTGGTTGGCGCCCTAGCAGAGTCGGCAGCTGTGAACCGCCACCGGAAGCCGAAATCGAGCGATTCGGTTTGTTCCAAAGCCCGGTGCCAATTGGCAATCGTGTCACAGCCTGACTTTGAAAGGATTGCGATCATGAGTGATACACCTCCAATGCTCCACCCTGCCCACTCGGAACCGGATGCCGAGGGGCGCACCCGCAAGGTGGGTGATCTCTTCAGAGACGTCCCCCTTACCCGCGCCCATTTACAGTGCTGCCTGGTGTTGTTCTTTGTCTTTGCGATTGAAGCGTGGGAGATGATGATCATCGTCTACACCGCGCCATTGATTGCCGCTGAGTTTGCCCTGGATGCACTGGCCGTGGGTCACCTGATCAGCGCAATGTTTATCGGCATGCTCTTGGGGGCATTGGGCTGGGGCAGACTTGCCGAACGATTTGGCCGCAAGCGGGCGATTGTCTGGAGCCTAGGCGCTTACGGACTGATTTCCATGGCCAGCGCGTTTGCACCTGACTACTCGACCCTTTATGCGTTGCGGCTGCTTTCCGGAATTGCGGCGGTGGGCATGATGGTGGTGACGTTCGCACACTTTCAGGAGCTGTTACCGGTCAGTCAACGGGGCGCGTTGACGGTCTATCTAGCCGCTGGCTGGCCTATAGGCATGCTGCTCGCCTTGGGCGCCACGGTATGGCTGCTGCCCTACGGTTGGCGCGCAATCATTGTGTTGAGCTCACTCGGCGGGTTATGGGCGATAGCCGTGGCGCGTTGGGTGCCGGAGTCGCCCTATTGGCTCGCCTCAGTAGGGCGCCAGGCAGAAGCCAGGCGAACGATCTGCACGTTGAGCGATGGCGCGGTGCACGTGTCTGATGAATGCACGTTGACGGTGGATCGCAGTGTGTCGGGCCGTCAGCGTGAGCTATTCAGCTGTGCATGGCTCAAGATCAGTGCGCTGCAAATCACCGTCAATTTCACTTTCTCCTGGGGTTATTGGGGTTTGCAGACTTGGTTACCGACGCTGTTGCAACAGCGCGGTTTGAGCCTGCCCCAAAGCTATGGTTTTATCGCGCTGTCAGCCCTGTGCATGATCCCGGGCTACATGGCTGCGTCGTATTTGACGGGACGCTTTGGACGCAAAAAAGTCGTCGTGGGCTTTATCAGCGCCTCTGTACTGGCTGGCTATGGGTTTGCCAATGCCCACACGCTGGAAATGCTCTATCTGAGCAACTTCGCCTTGGCGTTTTTCAGTCTTGGCGCTTGGGGCGTATGGGGTGCCTGGATTGGAGAGCTCTACCCTACCCCGCTACGCACCGTCGGTTACGGCTGGGCGATTTTTGCCCAGCGCATCGCGAACGTACTCGCTCCGTCGCTCATTGGCGCCCTGATTGCTTATGGTTCGTCGTTTAACCTGACGACCACCATCATCAACGTGTTTTTGCTCGTGACGGTGATTGTAGTGGTGTTCATTCCTGAAACGGAGGGCAAGGCATTGCGCTGAGACTGGCCCGCTTGCGCGACAAATCCAACCGTTTCCAGCGTACACCCCTGGCAGTCGCAGACCGAAAACCCAGGCCGAATGGGACGCGGCGTACTCAAGCGCTCCGTGCAGGGCACGCGATGTCTGTCGCGAGCCCTGCGTTCTCTACGAAAATGGAGTTTTCATGAACAGTAAATCGTTACCCGCCACTTTGGTGTTCCCCATGCAGCGCGGACCTTTCCAAAACAATGGTGCTTCGCCCTGGTATTGCACGATAGCGCTTGGAACCCCTGCCCAATCGCTCAAGTTCTCACTCGATTCGGGTACGAACATGAGCTGGATCACTTCGACACTTTGCACCGCCGATGAATGCACACACTTCGCCGGTGGACGTTTTGATATCGAGGCGTCCAGTACCTTTACCTATACCGACTGCCTGCGTCGGCCCTACAGCTTTGGACCCTGGGGCACAATGCAAGTCGAGTCAGCCTCGGACGTCCTGACGACACCTGCTGGTGCGCGCCTAGATACCCAACTATTCCTAGCGGCAGCGTACGCTGGCGAGCAATTCAGGCAGTTGGATTGGGATGGAGGCCTTGGCCTGCCATGCAGCAGTGCTTATGTGGAGGGTCGCAGTTCCTTCGTGCTCCAGACGTTGATGCGTGACGGGCAACTGGACCCTGCTCATCCGTTTGTAGCGTTTGACTGGGATGCCGGCAAACGCAACGGCACTTGCCAAATGGGCGCTGTCGACCCATCAAAAACCCAGGGCTCCCACCTCTTCTTGCCCTGGTCTGTCTACAGCACGCTGCCCGGTGTGGAGTACATCTGGTCGACCGACTTAAAGTCCTATTCGATAGGCGAAGAAACACTGGCGACCGATATCAAGTTTGCTCTCGACTCGGGCTCATCGCAGTTCAAGGGTGACGACACGTTGATGCGCCAAACCCTGGCCCGGATTGCGGCGGGCGGACGACCCGATATCGTGTTGGGTTTTTCGGACGGTGAACTCACTCTGGGTGCTGACCTCTACAACACCCTGATAGAGGAAGGCCCTCAAAAAGGCCAGACGCTGCCTCAATTCGCACCGCTGGGCCTAAAGGACCTGGCGCTGGTGGGGTCATTGGTGATGGAGCATTGCTACACCGTGTATGAATACCAAGTGGTGAAGTGCAACAGCGAGGTGTATTCGTTGGCACCCGTGGGTATCTGGCTATTCAATCGCCCTGATGGACCACAGATCATCACTCGATCATCGTCAAAACTGTTTGTGCCGGGCACAAGAGCAGTACTGAGTGGAAGCGTCAGCCTGCCAGGCCCTAATGTTCAAAGCGCGTGTGTCGCGGGCACCTGGACGAATGACTACGGTTCGGTGATGACGTTGGAAGTGACCGGGCAGCAGGTCAACGGCCGCTATCAATCCTCTACCGGATCAACCGGCCATTACTTGATCACAGGTTGCCTGATGGGCGCAGGGGCTTCCCGCACAAGGAACCAACCACTGGCGCTGGCTATTAATTGGCATGACCTTGGCGACTCAAAACAAGACCCCAGTTGGAATTGGGTCTCCGGCTTGAGCGGACAGCTAAGCATCACAGACCAAGGCGATGCGCTGACACTGTCCCACCTGCTGGTTGCAACCAGCGACTTCCCTGAACTCGCCAACCGAGGGAGCTATATCGACAAGTTGGTGTATCGACGGATTAAAAAACAATCACTACTGACGCCCAGCGTCGACAACCAACCTCTGCCAATTGAGAGCGCACTCGCGGGCAGATGGGTCACAAGCGATGGGCACTCTTTAGTCTTGAATGTGTACAGCGATAGCAAACGGCAAGTGGGTAGTGTGCGAGGTACTTTCACCTGCGTTGGCACGCGCTGCGAGTTAACGGGATTCACGGATATCAATGCGGTAGGCAGCAAGCTCACACGTCAATCCGTAAGCCTCGTCTTTGCCGATACGGCTAAAGCAACCGTGAGCACATTGTGTGGCGTATTGGATTTGATGGGTGACACGCTTAGCCTGCTGGTACTCGCCAGCTCTGCCGTTGCGCCTGCACATGCCTACTTGGCAACACAGGTTTCATCACTGAGTTTCAACCGGGCTGAATGACCAGTCCTGTGCTCTCGGTCGTAGCGCTGGCGATGGAGGCGGTAAAGGTGATGAGTTTCGTACCTGACCCTCCGCCATTGCAGCAAGACTTGCCACACCATTGTGTAGTGAGCGGGCTTGTTAAATTATCGCACCGCCCAGCCGGGTATCGAAGCCGCCCAGAAACCAGGCACATTATTGGGGCGGCTTCGCCACCCAGCGCGGGACAAGCCCGCTCACTACAGATTGCACTTGTGCCTCCGATAGATGTGTAGATGCCTATGGCCATCGCAAGCAAGCCAGCTCACACATTGGAACTTCACCGGGCGCGGTACGGGTATAAACACCGATCCCCTGTGATTGGCTACTTCACCAACCGCTTCTCCTTCGAGGGGCGATATCCGAAATATGAGCTGTAGCACTTGCTGAAATGACTCGGCGACACAAAACCGCATGCCACCAACACTTCCACCTGGGACAACTCCGTGTGCTGCAGCAACCGCCGGGCCTCGGTGACGCGCAGTTCCATGTAGTAGCGCTGCGGCGTGGTGCCCAGTTGTTCCTTGAACAGCCGTTCGAGTTGGCGGCGCGAGCGGCCGGCGTAGACCGCAAGTTGGTCCAGTTCCAGGGGCTCTTCAAGGTTGGCGTCCATCAGCTTGACCACTTCACGCAAGGGCGCGCTGACGCTGACGTTTTCGGTGGGCTTGATGCGCCGGTAGCGCGACTCTTCAAACGCCAAAATATCTTCGATGCCCTCGACCAGGGCTTTGCCGTGCAGGCTCTTGATCCAGTCCAGGGCCATGTGGAACGCGCCCGAAGGGCTTGAGGCGGTCAGCCGGTCGCGATCGATAACGTAAGGTTCGCTGGTGACCTGGGCGGCCTTGGACACTTCCGCCAACGCCGGGCGATGTTCGGGATGGATGGCGCAGCGGTAGTCTTGCAGCAGGCCGGCGCGGCCGAGGAACCATGAGCCGTTCCACAAGCCGGCCAGGCTGATGCCGTGTTCGGCAGCGCTGCGCAGCAAGTGGATGAAGTCTTCGCCGGCCTTGAGTTCGGTACGGAAACCACCGCAGATCACCAGCAGGTCAAGGTCTTGCAGCGCCGTGATGTCGAGGCGCGCATCGGGCCGGATGACCAGGCCCAGGTCGCTGATCACTTCACCGTCGCCACAACCGAAGGTGCGTGTGGCAAACAGGTCGGGGCGCAACAGGTTGGCGGTAATGAGGGTGTCGAGGGTCTGGGTGAATGCCGGCAGGGAAAAGTGTTCGAGCAGCAAGAAGCCGACGCGGGTAACTGACGTCGGCTGCTGGGTTTCGTTGAGGTAGCGCAGGTTCTTACCCTTCATGCCACCGCTGAATTGACGTCTTTCCATCGAGGGTCAGCCCACTTTTATTGTTGATGCAGTGGGCGCCATCTTAGAGGATTGGCGCCCCGAATCGGCGAAATCGTGGCATCCAGTGATCCAGGATCTGCGCGGAGGCGAGGATATGGTGCGCGTGCCCGATCAGCAACCGGCGCGGCACAAAGCCGATGTACCGCGAATCAGCGCTGTTGTCGCGGTTGTCCCCCAGCATGAAGTAATTGTCGGCAGGCACCACCACTGGGCCGAAGTCGCGCATTGCACGTACCTGCGGCATGATTTGCACCGTGCGCTGGCTGGACGCGGCCTGCTCGGTCAGCTTGATCGCGGGGATGAATTGGCCTGGCGCCACGCGCTCGCTGAAGGATTGCGCGTCGGCGTAGCTGGCCGGCACGCCGTTGACCCACAACACCTCGTCCTTCATTTGCAGCGTGTCACCTGGGATGCCGACGATGCGCTTGATCAGGCGCACACCGTCCTTGGGCGAGGTAAAGGTCACCACATCGCCGCGTTGCGGGTTATCCAGCTTGACCAGCGAAATATCGGTGAGGGGTAGCTTGAGGTCATAGGCCACGCGGTTCACCAACACCACATCCCCCTCGACCAGGGTCGGGCGCATGGAGCCGGACGGAATAGGGTTCCAGTCGGCCAGGGACGTTCGGAACATGCCGAAGCACAGCCAGAAGATAATGACGTAACGGTATTTGCTCAACCAACGTTGCATATGTCCTCGCACGACGAAAGCGGCCTGAAGCCTGATGCTATTTCTCACTGTTGCGTAGGAAGATTACAGGTTGTCGGGCGCCATACAACGACTAAAACACCGCCCACCTGGCTGATCTTTAGAAACCCGGTCCAACGCGCAACCCTTGGTACAGCAGTCACAGCTACATCTGATACGGTTTTTTGAGTGTTATCTGCGCCTGTACCGAAATCTGCACTGCGCGGACAATAGCGTCATGCCCGACACGCTTGTCGAGTGCGACAGGAATGTCCCTGTCGCTCCCCTTCCCTTCGGAGGCCTTATGACCAAGATGGCACTTTTCCTGTTCGGCTTTTTGGTATTGACCATCGGCATCGGCCTGCTGGCAACCATTTCGCCGGTCTGACACTTAGCTCGCAAACAACATCGGATACAGCGACAGCACCAGCAAGCCGGCCATCGACCAGTTGAACAGCCGCAGCCAGCGCGGTTCGCGCAATACATTGCGCAAGCCCGTGCCACAGCCAACCCATACGCACACGCTGGGCAAGTTCACCACTGCAAATACCAAGGCGATCACCAGCACGTTGGTGACGTAACCCTCGGCTGGCGTGTAGGTGGTGATGGCGCCCAGCGCCATGATCCACGCCTTGGGATTGACCCACTGGAACGCGGCCGCGCCAAGGAAGGTCATGGGTTTGCCATGCTCATCATTGCTATCGGACATTCCGCCCGCCGTCGCAATCTTCCACGCCAGGTACAGCAGGTACGCCGCGCCCACGTAGCGCAAGACCGTGTAGGCCCACGGAAACACCTTGAACACCTCGCCCAGGCCGAGCCCCACCGAAATCACCAACAACATGAACCCCACACTGATGCCTAGGGCGTGGGGCATCGAGCGGCGAAACCCGAAGTTCACCCCCGATGCGAGCAACATGGTGTTATTGGGGCCAGGCGTGATCGAGGACACGAAGGCGAACAGCACAAAAGCCGAAAGCAGGCTGGTAGACATGAACATGGTGCGGCATCCAAACAGGGTGAAGTGCCTGTGACAGTAGTGGGTTGCCGCCCCCGCCGCCCCGTACAGCTAAGCGCGGATCGAGGCGTACACTTTACGCAGTCCAGAAACGCCCGGCACAGCACTGCGGTGCGTTCGAAGCACGACGGATTTGGCTTATAACAGCGCGTCTCAGGCCAAGAGCCATTGGATTGCCTTCACTGATCGGTATACTCGCCCACTTAACTTGAATCTGTGCTGAACACATCACGAAAGGACGCACGATGAGCAACTACCTGGAACGGGCAATCACTGGCCTGCGCACGCTTGGCATCAACCTGCTGCAACCTGTCCAAGACGCCCCGGTGCTGGTCCTGCTCGACCGCGTCGCCCAGTACGACACCAGCAAAGTCACCGCCATCGCAGCGGTATTGCAACAGTCCACCGCGTTCAACAGCATGGTGCGCGAGCAGATTGAAGGCATGGATATTTCCGCACGCTTCATGGACATCACCCAACGCTTTACGTCGATCCGCGAAGACGCCGCCGCGATGGCCGGCTGGATGGACGACGGCCGCCTCGACACCCTGGAAAAACTCAAGCTGAGCTGGATGAACCTGCGCCGTGGCTCGATCCCCAGCCGGTTCAATGACATCCGCGACAACTACCTGCAGGTGTGCAAATCGGCCAACGACCAGATCGCCCGGGAAAGCGTGATCCTGGAGTCCTACATGGACTTTCGCATGGCCATGAAAGCCGCTGAAGTCGACGCCCAGCACGTGCTCAGCGTGGCAGCCCAGGCATTGGAGCAGCGCACGCTGGCGCTGAACGATGCCAACGCTCAGGTCACTGCCGCCGAGCAGCTTCAACCCGCGCAGCGTTCGGCCCTGGAACTGCGTCGCGACGAAGCCGTGCGCGCGCTGCAAGACGAGGACAAGCGCTACCAGATCGTCAAGGACATCGCCGACGACCTCAAGGTGGGCTACAACACTGCCGAAATGGTCTTTGCACGAATCAACCAGGTGCATGTGATCAAGGAGCGCCAATACCAGCGCATGGTGTCGTTCTTCTCCACCAATGAAGTGGTGCTCACCGGCCTGGCCGTGTCGTTCACCAGCAACAGTGGCCTGGCCGAAGCCACCCACACGCTCAACGCCACCACCGACGGCATCAGCAAAGGCCTTGAAGCCCTGGGCAGCACCGGCAACCAACAGTTGGAAGCCGCTGTAAAAGCCAGTTATGGCTCGACCATCAAGGTCGATTCGGTGCGCGCGCTGGCAGACGCCACCTTGAGTTTCCAGACCGACATGCATGGCCTGACCGAGACCTACCGCGTGGAATCGAGCAACGCTTCACGCGACATCGCCGACGCGGTCGAGGAGTCCAAACGCAAGTTTGCTGCCCTGCTGAGCAAGGCCGCCTGATGAGTAAAGTGCTGCTTAGCGAACAGCTCGGTGCCATGGCGCGGGTGGATGAACTGCGCCAACACCAGAACGAAGTAGACGAGTATCTGAGCCTGCCCCAGCGCCGCGCTGAAGTCGCCGCGCGTATCCGCGAGTACTACCAAAACAACGGCGTACAGTTCACTGATGCGCAGATCGACCAGGGTGTGCGCGAGTTTTTCGCCGGTCGGCTGGTGTTCGAGGCACCACCACTAGGGCCGCTTACGCGGTTGTGGAGCAAGGTGCTGCTCAACCGCAGCAAGGGTATTCGCTTGCTGCAGTACCTGGCGATTGCCGCGCTGGCGGTGCAATGCACGCGCGTGGTGTTGCAGGACAGCCAACACAAGCAAGCGACCCAAAGCGTTTCCGAAGCGGTGAAACCATGACGCCCGAAACCCTGATCGGCCTCGCCGAACGTAATTCGCGCAATGTCGAACTGATGAAACGCACCACCGAACAAGAGCTGTCCGACCTGACCTGGCAGCAACTGGCGCTCGAGCAAGATATCTCCACGCGCCTGGGCAGCATCGCGGCACTGCACCTGGAGCATGGCAACGCTGCCGACAGCCAGGTCAGCGTTGCCCTTCAAGCCCGTAAAGACGCCCGCGAACAGTTGGACCAGCAACTGCAAGCCGCCGAGCAACAGGTTGCCGATGCCTTGTCCGCCAAGCAGGCTGCACAGGCCCGCTACGAGGGTATCGACCAGCAAGCCCGTGAGCGGCTGGAGCAGGACGCGGAATATGCGCGGCAAGTCGCACAGCTCGACCAAACGCAGGCCGAACACCGCGAACACATCAGCGGCTACCTGGAGTTGCGCGAGGAATACGCGAAGAAACGCCCGACGTTCGACGTTGACCCGATCTACTGCTACCTGCGCAGCCATCGTTTTGGCACCGAGCACTACCAGCGCAACCGCCTGCATTTGGCGATGGACCGCTGGTTGGCCAAGCAAGTGAACTACGCGGCAAACCGCAAGAATGAACTGAGCCTGATCGCCATGGGCGAGCGCAACGAATCGCTGCAATTGGAGCGCCAAACGCTTATCGAACAGTTGAGTAGCAGCATCGACGCGCAGCTAAAGCAAGCGCGCGAACAGCTGGGCCTCACCGCATTGCACGGCGACGTTTGTGCCACCGAGGCGGCTATCGATACGGCGAAGGCTCGTGCCAATACCCTGCAAAAACAATTGGCCGACTATGCACTCAACCAAGACCCGCATTACCTGCGTACCCGCGAGCTGCTCACCGAACAGTTGAAGACCCGCAGCCTCGGTGAGCTGGTGGACCTCGCCAGCCAGACCCCGGATACCGCCGATGACCGAATCGTCGAGCAACTGCAAACCCTGCATGTTCGCCTGGTGAGCATGAAGGCGGACCAGGCGGCATTGAAACAGCATCAACAAGCGCTGCAAACCCGCTACGAGCGCGCCAAAGAACTGCAACGCAAGCTGCGCAACGAGGCGTTTACCGGCAGCGATGTCTACTTCGACCTGTCGACGGACTTCGAGGAGTTGATGGCGCGCTACATGGAAGGCGACGTGACGCTGGGACGGTTGATCGATGCGCTGAACCAGGCCCGTACGATCGTAAGGCGCAGCCAGGCGGCGGCGCAGCGTGGTTTCGTCAGCGCGACCACCACCTCGTACAGCTTCACCACGACCACCGTAACGGCTAGCAACGCAGCCGGGAAATCTGACGGCTTTTGAGTGCCGTGCCATTGGAGGGCTAGAACCATGAGGCTGTTTCGATACGTCGCTTTGACTGCCCTGCTCGGGCTGCCTTGCGCAGTGCTCGCGGAGCCGAAGGTACAAGTGGGTTTTTCACCCGAGGGGTCGGCACGCCAACTGGTACTGGACACCATCGGCAGCGCCAAAAGCAGCATCCAAATGCTCGCCTACGCGTTTCAGGCGCGTGACATCACTCAGGCGTTGGTGGAAGCCAGGCAGCGCGGTGTGGATGTAAAAGTGGTCATCGACAAAAGGCGCAACCTGGGCAAAGCCAGCAAGTCGGCGATGGATTTCGTGGCACGCAATGGCGTGCAACTGCGTACCAGCGACCATTTTCACTTGCAGCATGACAAGCTGATCATCGTCGATGGCAATACCGTGCAAACCGGTTCGTTCAATTACGCTCCGTCTGCCGAGACCGCCAACTCCGAGAATGTGCTGGTCATTCGTGACATGCCCGAAGTCGCCAGCCAATACGTTGCGCATTGGCAATCGCGCTGGGATCTGGGTGTGCCCTACAGTGTGATAAAGCGTTAATTTAACCGGAACGCTTTCACAAACCTTTCACAGACGCGGGCCTATGGTGGGCCCAGCTCCTAATGAACATCCCTTTAGCCCGCACTCCCCATTGCGGGCTTTCTTTTGCCCGCTATTTGTCGCGGGCAAAAAAAGAGGCAAGCCACTGCACGTGACTTGCCTCTTTTTTCCCTAATTAGTAGCGCGGGCCGCCACCGCCGCCAGGGCCACCGCCTTGTCCGTGCCCGCCACCACCACCACCACCACCACCCGGTGGTGGCATGAACATCCAGCAGCCCGACAAGGACGACAACAACGCGACAACAACCGCCGCCTTAGTTAGGTAATTCAACTTCATGACCACACTCTCTACTCAACGAGATTAACTTCTCGCTGGGTAAGACAGTACAAACTCAAGTGCGTCACGGCTTTCGTGTAACTTGATGGTAGGGTTTGTATGCATAACGGTACACCGTGCAACGTTTAAAACCGCGTTAGTGACCGTGCCCTAACGCTGATTGCGTAATTGCACCAGGCCTTCCAACGTGAAACGCGCCTGCGTCAGCACCACCTCGCGCACCAATTCCATCTCTTTCTCGCCGATCTGCGCCCAGTCCAGTGCGGCAAGCAACTTGGGCTTTTGCACGCGGAACGCCAACCCTTGGGTAAACAGCGCCATCGAGTGGATCACGGTGCGCTCATCTTGCACGGCAAAGCCCGACAACCGCGCAATCAACAACCGGATCACGCCGCTGATACGCGCCTTGAACCGCTCATCGAACGCCTTCGTCGCGCTTTCCGGGCATAACCCGGCCTGATGGCGGTCGAGGAACGCACGCCAGGCCGTCGCCTCCGGACTGTCCTGAATGGTCGACACCACCGTACCCAAAATGCCCAATGACGCCTCGATCAGGCTGTTGTCCTGGCAGTTGTCATCGGCCAGCGCGTGTTCGGCCGCCTCAACGCTAGGCGCCATCTTGCGCCACAGCAAAGTGATCAGGTGCTCGACACATTCCAGGTACACGCCTTCCTTGCCGTCGAAGTAATACTGGAGCGCGGGCGCGTTGACCCCGGCGGCGGTGGCGATATCGCGGGTGGATGCGCCGTCGTAGCCACGCTCGCCAAAGACCACAACGGCGGCCTCGATGATTCTCGCGCGGGTTTCTTCGCCGCGTTGGTATCCACCCTCGGCAGCGGGTTTATGTCGTGCCATGTGCAACTCCTTTCAGATCTCGGACCAAAATATACCAGTTGACAAAAATTCGCGAAAAAAGGAATTTATTCCATCCGATATAAATCTGGAGTGACCTCGATGTCCGCTGCACTGCCCTCCCCTCAGGTCATTCCTGAAGAAACCGTCAACGGCCAACGCGGCAAGGCCCGACGCATCCTGCTCACCCTGGCGGCCATTGCGGCGGTGATCGGCGTTACATGGGGCGCCTGGTGGTGGATTACCGGGCGTTTTATCGAGACCACCGATGACGCCTACCTGCAAGCCGACAGCATCAGCGTGGCGCCGAAGATCAATGGCTACGTTGAGCAAGTGCTGGTGACCGACAATCAACAGGTCAAGCGCGGCGACGTGCTGGTACGCCTGGATGCGCGCAAATACCAAGCCGTGAGTGACGAAGCCACCGCGACGATTGCCGCACGCAATGCCGACTTCGCCAAGGCCGAAGCCGACCTGGTGCAACAGGATTCGACCATCGCCGAAGCCCGCGCCCAACTGCAGGGTGCCGAAGCCGATGCCCAGCATGCCAAGACCGAAGTAGCACGCTACGCCCCACTGGCCCGCTCCGGTGCCGAGCCGGAAGAACGCCTGGCGCAGTTGAACAACCAACTGGCCCAAGCCCGCAGCACGGTAGCGGCCAAGCAAGCTGCACTGCGTTCCAGTCAAACCCGCTACGGCACACTGCAGGCCCAACTTAAGCAAGCCCAGGCACAGCTCGGCGTGGCCAAGGCCAGCGAAGCGCAAAGCCAACTGGATGTGGACGACGCGGTCATCCGCAGCCCGCTGGATGGCCGCGTAGCCGACCGTGGCGTGCGTGTCGGCCAATACGTGCAGCCCGGCACACGTCTGTTGACCGTGGTGCCCATCAGCTCGATCTACCTGACCGCCAACTACAAGGAAACCCAGATCGGTGCCATGCGCCCTGGCCAGACCGTCACCGTGCATGTCGACGCCCTGCCCGGCCGCGACCTGCAAGGCCATATCGACAGCCTGGCCCCCGGCACCGGCGCACAGTTCGCCTTGTTGCCGCCATCGAATGCCACCGGCAACTTCACCAAGATCGTCCAGCGCGTAACGGTGCGCATCGCCCTCGACGTGCCGGACGACCTGCGCGCGGCGTTGATGCCTGGCCTATCGGCAACGGTGGAGGTAGACACTCGCACCCACGGCGCGGACGCCAACCATGGCTGAAGCGACAATGACCGGCGTCGCAGCGGACAAACCGCGCAACGCCTCGCTGACCGACTGGATCGCCGTCGCCGCAGGCGCCTTGGGTGCGCTGTTGGCGACCCTGGACGTGTCGATCACCAACTCCGCATTGCCGCAGATTCAAGGCCAGATCGGCGCAACCGGCACCGAAGGCACCTGGATTGCCACCGGCTACCTGATGTCGGAAATCGTGATGATCCCCCTCGCCGCCTGGCTGACGCGAGTCTTTGGCCTGCGTCGGTTCCTGATCGGCACGGCGTTGATGTTCACGTTCTTTTCGATGTTCTGCGGCCTGTCCGCCAGCCTCGGCGCGATGATCGCTGGGCGCATCGGCCAAGGGTTTGCCGGTGGTGCGATGATTCCTACCGCGCAAACCATCGTGCGCACCCGCCTGCCGCCCCATCAGATGGCGATCGGCATGACCATGTTCGGCATGACCGTCATCCTCGGCCCGCTGCTGGGCCCAGTGATTGGCGGCTGGCTTACAGAAAACATCAACTGGCGCTGGTGTTTCTTTCTCAACCTGCCCATCAGCATCGCCCTGATCACCCTGCTGATCACCGGCCTACCCAGCGAGCGCATGAACCTGCAACGGTTCATCAGCGCCGATTGGCTGGGCATCCTTGGCCTGGCGATGGGCTTGAGTTCGCTCACCGTGGTGCTGGAGGAAGGCCAGCGTGAGCATTGGTTTGACTCGCTGCTGATCACCTGGCTGAGCATCGCCACAGTGGTCGGATTTTTCCTGATTGCCGTGGGGCAATTCCGCTCCGCCACGCCGATCCTGCGCTTGCAGTTAGTGCTCAATAAAAGCTTTGGCAGCGTGCTACTGATCGGCACGGCCGTGGGCGCAGGCCTGTATGGCACGGCGTATCTGGTACCGCAGTTCCTGGGGATCTTGTCTGGCTACAACGCGCAACAGTCGGGGTCGATCATGTTGCTGTCGGGTATTCCGGCATTCCTGCTGATGCCGATCCTGCCCCGCATGCTCGGCCGTTACGACCTGCGGTGGATGGTCGGCGCGGGCCTGCTGCTGTATTGGGCCAGTTGCTTTGTCGACACACAGCTGACTGCCGACAGCGTTGGCCATGACTTTATCTGGTCGCAGTTGCTGCGCGGCTTCGGGCAGATCCTGGTGATGATGCCCCTCAGCCAATTGTCCATGCGTTCGGTCGACACCAAGGACGCCGGCGATGCGTCCGGGCTCTACAACATGTCGCGCAACCTCGGCGGCACCATCGGCCTGGCATTGCTTGGCGTGCTGATGGACCGGCGCAGTCATTTCCATGACGACCGGCTGCGCGAGGGCATCCTGGCCAACAGCCAACTGGCTCAAGACCAGATGGCGAGTAACACCGCCAGCTACCTCGCGCAAACCGGCGATGCCACCACCGCCTCGTTGCAAGCGATGGCCCAACTGGCCAACGACATCGCGCGCCAGGCCTCGGTCATGGCCTACAACGACGCGTTTTACGTACTGGGACTCGCAATGCTGGCGTGCCTGCCCCTGATCTTCATCCTGAAAAAGCGCACGGTACAGTCATGACTCTTCGCTCCCTTCCCCTGTTTTTCACGGTCGGCTTGTTGTCCGCCTGCACGGTGGGCCCGGACTATCGAGGCGCACCGGATGTCGCCCCAAAAACTCTGGCGGCCAGGCAGTTGGCGCATGCCGACAGCACCGCACCGAGTGCGCCCGCGGTCGCCCAATGGTGGCGCACGCTGGGTGACAGCCAACTGAATGAATTGATCGACCAGGCCCTGCACAACAGCCCGGACATTGCCACCGCCCAGGCGCGCTTGAAACAGTCCCGCGCCAGCCTCAGCGGCGCTCGTGCCGACAGCATGCCCAAGGTAACCGGCGACGCGGCGATGTTGAAACTGCGCTCACCCGACACCTCGGCCCTGGGCGGCAGCGGCGGCGGTCGCGGCCCATTGAGCCTGTACCTTGCCGGCTTCGATGCAAGTTGGGAGGCCGATTTGTTCGGCGGCACACGCCGTGCGGTGGAAGCGGCGCAAGCCGAAGCCGACGCCTCCCAGGCACAGCTTGCGGACGCCCAGGTGCAACTGGCCGCTGAGGTGGTGCAAACCTACACTGACCTGCGCGACCAACAGGCGCGACTGGCGCTGGTAGACGCCAGCGTCGACATCGAAAACCAGGCCCTGGACCTTACCCAACAACGACGCGAACGTGGCGTGGCATCCCAACTGCAACTTGAACAGGTACTGACCCAGGCTGAAAACACCCAAGCGCAACGCTTGCCCTTGCAAGCGTCCATCGTCGAATCCCTGGATCAACTGGGCCTACTCTGCGGCCTGGAACCGGGGGAGCTCGATAACCGCCTCGCCACAGCCAAAGCCTTGCCGACGATTCCCGACGTGGTGCCAATCGCAGACCCAGCCGCCCTCCTCAAAGCCCGGCCCGACATCCGCATCGCCGAACGCAAACTCGCCTCCAGCAACGCGCAGATCGGCGAAAAAACCGCAGACTGGTTCCCCAAACTGAGCCTGATGGGCGACCTCTCATTTTCCGCCAGCGACCCCGGCCACCTCGCCCGCAAAGACAACGGCACTTGGCTGATCCTGCCGCGCCTGACCTGGAACGTGCTGGATTTCGGCCGCGTGGCCGCCAGCGTCAAAGGTGCCGAAGCCGGACGCGACGAAGCACTCGCCCAGTATAAAAGTACGGTATTGGGGGCGCTGCGTGATGCCGACGTGGCCTTGGCGCGATACGGCCACCAGCGACAAAACGTCGTGTTGTTGCGCAGCGTCGAGTCATCAGCCGTGCGTGCCGCAGACCTGACACGCCAACGCTATCGCGCAGGTACCGCGAGCACGCTGGACTGGCTGGATGCTGAGCGTACGCGGTATCAGGCACAGGAAAGCCGGATTTCAGGGGATGCGGAGTTGCTGAAGGATTTTGCGTCATTGCATAAGGCGCTGGGGTTGGGGTGGACGCTGTAACCCAGACAGCAACCTGCCATTGGTTTGCCTTCACTGATCGGTATACTTGCGTCCTTTGCCGTAACCATCACGAAAGGACGCTTGATGAGCAAATCGCTGCTCTCCGAACAACTAGGCGCCATGGCCTTGGTGGACCAGTTGCGTCACCAGCAGATGGAGGTGGAAGAACACCTGAACATGCCGCAGCGACGCACCGCCGTCGCCGCGCGCATCCGCGAGTATTACCAGAACAACGGTATCGCGTTCACCGATGCCCAGATCGACCAGGGTGTACGCGAGTTTTTCGACAAGCGCTTGACCTTCGACGCGCCGCCCCAGGGAATGCTCAACGGCTGGGTGAGTACAGCGCTGCTCAATCGGCGCTGGGTCCTTCTGATAATGCTGTGCGTGATCGTTGGAGCATTGGCGGTACAAGGCGCGCGGATGTTTACCGCGTATGGTCAGACGCGCCAGGCCGCCCTTGTGCTTGACGCCGAGACTGTAGAGCGCCAGTCCGAGTGGCGGGCCTTGAAAGCCCGCCTCAGGTCGACCCAACAATTCCTTTCAGCACGGCACGAACCCGGCGCAGAGCGATTGCTCACCCGTGCTGACGAGTGGCTGAACCAGGCTGCGCCTCTTGTCGCCGAGCCGGCGCAGGTAAACCCCTTACTGCGCCAAAGCGAACAGGCCCTGAACCAGAGCCTGGCAATCTTCAACACACGCGAACGCTTGGTGCGCATGCAAAAAAAGCCGGCCTACCTCGCTGCAATTGACGTGTTCAACGCACTCGCGATACAGGCAGCCAAAGCTGACGATGCACTGGCCAATGCCGATACGCTGGGCATCGACAATGCCGAACAGCAAATCGTGCTGCTGGAAGAAGCGCTACAAAAGACCCAGCCACTCGAACCATTGACCGTCAGGTTCGCACCGCTGAACCAGGCCATCGCCGACATCGCCGTGCCAGAAAACGAGAAGAAAGGTTTTTATGAACTGGTAGCGCGTGCCAAAAACCACCTGAACCACTTCGATGAGCAGCAGGCAGAGGAAACACTCGACAGCCTGAGCGATTCGCTGAAAGTGGCCACGTCGCACCTCACCCTCTCGGTCATCGACAGACTGGGGACCGACCCCTGGGTTGAACGAAACAACCGCTGGTACCTCATCGTCCAGGCCCTCGATGAAAGCTACATCGCCACCAAATTGCCGATCACCGATAGCGTGACAGGCGAGACCCAATGGACCAAACGCTTTGCCATCCGCGTTTCGCGCGCGGAATTTTTGCGGGTTAAGGGTGAGTATGCAAAGGACGCGTATCCCGTCACGCAGGTGGTGGGAAGCAAGCCAGCCAACCGAATGGATGTTCAGTTTAATCAGCGAGTGATTCATCCCGAAGAAGCGCTGTTAACGTGGTGATTTAATGAGTTTTAAAAATAAGCTCTACATTCGCGAAGCGACAATAGCCGACCTTGATGCACTCCGCGACGTCGGCTGCGAGACCTACCGGCAGCACTTTGCCCAAATATGGTCGCCCGCCGGGCTGCAGGCGTTTCTCGATCAGGACTTTGCGCCCAGCATGCTGCAATCGTCGCTGGAATCAACCGAGCGCCACCTGTGGCTGATCGCTTCGGACGAAGACTCGGGGGTAGTGGGTTTTTCCAAAGTCAATTGGTCAACACCTGCTCCCATCACGGGTGAAATGGGTGCCGAACTGCAAAAAATCTACTTCCTCAAATCAGCCGCAGGGCTGGGGTATGGAAAGCAGTTGCTTCAATTCATCAGCCATCGTGCCGTGCAGCGTGGGGAACGCCTGCTGTGGCTGGACGTACTCAAGAGCAACGCAAATGCCCAGCGCTTCTATGAGGCAGTTGGTTTCCGAGCGCTGGGGGAGATTCCTTTCAGCACGGATTTGACGGAAATCGGGATGGTGGGAATGGGGCTACGGCTGGAACCGCCGAAATAATAGCGCTACGCCCGCTTATCCTGCGCGCAATAAAAAACCCCGTAGACGTTGATCTACGGGGTTTTCAAGAGTGGAGGCCGAGGTCGGAATCGAACCGGCGTAGGCGGATTTGCAATCCGCTGCATAACCATTTTGCTACTCGGCCTCAAACGATCAATGTCCAAACAACTGACACTCACCGCATAAAAACTTGAGCGGGCTATAAAACCCTGCCTCTACTATAAATCATTGAATACATTGAAGTTTTTAATGCTTCGTTGCGTTCGATGGGCGCCATTATGTACGTATTTGCCAAAGCGTGCAACCCCTTGATTTCAAAAATATTTCGTATTGGCATCAAGGGGTTGCGCACCTGCCCTACTCCTTGATCCGTTGCAGCTGGTACTGCGGATCGGCCTTGATCTGCGCTTCGGTGAACGGCAGCGGGCTCAGCTTTTTCTGGGAGAAAGCGTGGGTTTGGTCCTTGGCGTGTTGGGAGGCTGGGTTGCTGGACAAGGAGAACGCGAGCAGGCCTTGGGCATGCGGGCCTTTGTCGTCGAAGGTGACGATTTGCAGGTAGCTGCTACCGCTGATGACTTCACGTTTGCCATCTGCGCGGGGCACGGTTTGCATGGCGTTGTAGATGCCAAGTTCCTGCGGGCCGCCGTGGATGGGGGTTTGGCCGCTGACTTGGATGTCGCCCCAGGTGCTGTTGGCGGTAAGGCCACGTTTGGCGACGTCGGCGGTGGAGGCCAGCATGGCTTCGCGCAAGGCCTTGGCCACAGGCTCGCGGTCGATGGCCAGGCCGCGTGGCGTGGTCAACGGTTGCGCCGGATCGAAGGCGACGCGCCAGGCATCGGGGATTTGTCGCAGCTGTTTCGCCAGGTTGATGAAGTGCACCAGGCCCAGGCCGCTGTCGAGGTTGGCGCGCTGGTCCCAGTTTTTCAAGCTGGTGCACAGTGGCTGCAACGCGGCGGCATCAGTGCCCAGGTGCTTGGCGCAGAATTCCAGCAGGTCAGGCATGACTTGGCCAGCCAGGTATACCTCGTTGTCCATTACCATGCTTTGCAGGTCGCTCACGCCGATAGGTTGTTTGTCGAGGGACTGCAACCGTTGCAGGGCGAAACGTGCGCGTGGCCCAAGGGCGATGTTGTCCTGGCTGATCACCGGGGAGAACCCGGCCAATGGCGCCTTGGGGTTGGCCAACCATGCCGAGTCATTGGAGTGCTGCACGTAGTCGGTACGTTCCAGCTGCGGCAATTTATCGGCGGGGAAGATCCCGGCCTGGGCGGCACTCGGGTCGATATCCCAGGCACAGGCGCTGCGGGCGCCGTCGAGCACGATCATTTGCAGGCCCGCCCGCGGGTCGCTGCATCGCGCCAGCTTGGCCTCGCTGACGTTGGGCACTACCGACAGGTTCATGTACAGGCTCTGGCCCCGGTCATCGGCCGCCAGGGTGTTGACCCACGGGATGCCTTGCAGAGTGTGCACTGAGGTTTGCAGTTCCTTGAGGCTGGCGGCGCGGTTCATTGCGTACCACTGCTGCAGCACGCGATCGTTGCCCAGGTTGGCGTCACGCAGGCTGAAGGCGTAGTGGCTGTCCCAATCGAGCTTGCCAGGCCATTGCACCACTGGGCCGAACTGCGAGCTATAGACAGTGTGGGATTGTGGCTTGAGGCTGCCGTCAGCGCCCTTGACCTGTACGGTTACCGTGGTTTTATCCAGCGGTAAGGATTTTCCGTCGAGCAGGTAGCGCGTGGAGTCCTTGGGGTCGAGGGTCAAGCGATACAGGGTGAAGTGCTTGGACGTGTCGACCGTATGGGTCCATGCCACATGCTGGTTGAAGCCGATATTGATCACTGGCAAGCCCGGCAACGCGGCCCCCATCACGTCCAACTTACCTGGGATAGTCAGGTGCATCTCATAAAAGCGCATGCCGCCCAGCCACGGAAAGTGCGGGTTGGCCAATAGCATTCCGCGACCATTGAATGAGCGGTCACGGCCTACCGCAACGGCGTTGCTACCACGATCAAAACTAAAACGCTGTTGATTGGCGGCAGCCAGTTCAAAGGACTTCAGGCTGGGTTCTACACCTGCGGTTGCCTGTGGTGGCTTCGCGCCGACCAACGCTTCTGCGAATTGGCCAACACCACCCTCGACCAGCAACCGGCGGGTCAACTTCACCAGATCCCCGGTTACCAGTGGCCGCACCCAGACGGCCTGGCATTGCGCCGGTGCGCCCTGCTCTTTCAGGTAACGGTTGTAACCGGCCACATAACCTTCGATGCGCTGGCGGATCTGTGGGGTTTGCGCGCTCCAGAACGCCGCCACGGCGTCCGGGGTATTGAGCCAGGTGAAGAACACATCACTGGCCAAGTTGTTGCGTTCTTCCAGTGTGGCCTGCTCGGGGCCGAAGTAACGTGCACGCTCACCGTTCACCGTGACCACTTCATTGGCCAACAGGCACAGGTTGTCCTGGGCATACGCGTAACCAATGCCAAAGCCCAGGCCCCGCTCATCGCTGGCGCGGATATGCGGCACGCCGAAACTGGTACGGCGGATATCGGCCGACGCCTGCGTCACCGACTCCCGCGCCGATGCGGCCAGGCTCAATCCCAGCAACATCCCCGCCACACACACCCTGGACAACCCGTTGGAAATAATCACGCCGACTCCACAGTCAAATTGAACATCCTCACCTGGGGTAATTCCCCCACCGTAAGGACGCAAAAAACCGGGAACAATTTAGCGGTGATGACCGTTTATTTAAGGCGATCCTGGTGTGACAAAACCGATACCGACAAAATTTCTACATCCGGCACTTCATGATTTCGCTCGCTCGTTCGTCTTATTAACTAAGAGCACTCATTTTCCTGATCAGGCTCTGATAAGGAGTTTTTGCATGTACAACTCGCAACTGCCCATGGATGGACATTCACCGGCCGCCGATGCCAAGTTCGGCAGCGGCACACAAACGTTCGGCAAAGCGCCCGAACAGCAAGGCAACCAGCGTATTCGCCATTTGCTCAAGTGTTTCGGTTTGCGCACCAGCCTGATTCGGCTGAAGGTCATCGACGCCTTGCTCACCGCTGCCGACAACCAGCGCACCCTCGGGGTGCGCGGTGTGCACAGCCATTTGCTGGAGCTGGGCATTCCGTTGTCGTTTCTCAGCGTGCGCGAGGTGCTCAAACGCCTGTGCAGCGAGGGTGTGATCACCCTCAACGCGGATAAAAGCTACAGCCTCCATGAAGAGGCTGCCAAAGTGCTCGACGGTCGCGACTGAGTCAGAGTTTGACTTTACGACGCATGATGCCGTTGATCACAACCACGACCACCGCGACAGCAATGGCGATGGTCTGGAACGTCTTCTCGCTGATAACCCCAGTGTTCTGCAAGTAGGACAGGCCAAACATCGTCGCCAGTACAGCCAGGGCAATCAGAATCGAATATTTCAAACGTTGCTTTTGAGTCATGACGGGTTCCTGAACCTGAAGAATGTATCCACCTTGTATCGCCGAACATGCCAAGCACATACCCAGTGAAGGGGATGACGCAGGGTCGGCAGGGTCTCATGTTACAGGCGATGAAAAAATTTGGCTTGTCCCGCGCCTGATAGACCCTGTGAGAACCCTGGAGGATTTTGAAATGTTCCGTCGAATCACACTGCTGATTCCATTGCTGATCATGTTGAGCATGAGCGGCTGCTTCTTTTTCCCTCATGGTGGCGGTGGTGGTTGGCATGACCACCGGTACGACGGTGGCGGCCCCGGCTACTACCATCGCTGATCACGCCCTAATCTGACAGACGTCCCGTATAAACGGAGCGGGACGCCTGCAATGCGCCCACACACACCCAGAGGAACGCGCTACACCAAAAGCGATACACACCTGACGCCCGTTAAGGAATTGCGTCGACCGCATAAGCACTAAGGATGATCGGGCACCCCGCTTGCGAGTCATCACCATGATAAAAGCGTCCATCCCCTCGGATACTCCGACTTTTGCCACTAGCTTCGAAAAAACGACGACCCTCGCCAGTGATGGCCCGCCCCCAACTCCGCCCTCCAGCAATTTCCCATCCACCGCAGGCTTGAAACTCGCCGCAGCGGATCAGAAAAACCTGCATACATTGGCCAATCACTTACGCGGCATTGCACTTCTGTGGAACGAATCCACGTCTGAAAGTGTGATTTCCAGCGCGCTGAACAACTGGAAAATGCCGATCGAGCCAGGCTCTTCCTACACTGTTGAAGGAGTCAATGATCCAAACCTGGCGGAGGTCATCACCCGACTGGATTTCGAAATACCTCGCACCAAAACCCAAGCTATCGCGCTGCGAGACACTCTGGATCAAAAAGCGTTAGCACCAGTCCTAGGCAACTCAGGCGGCGCTCTTTCCTGGCCGCTGCCGCTTAGCACAGCGCAGCAGCGGACAATCATCGACACGCTTGATTGCAACACAGCGATGTTGCCAGGCCTTCCGCTTGCCGCCCCCCGCATGGGAGCCCTGGGCTATCTGTTGGATGCCATGCCATTGCTGGCTGATGACCTGAACGACCCAGACAAGGCACTTGAAAAGCTGCTCACCTCGCCCAGAGGGGAAGCCTTGGGGTTGGCCATCCAAAAGGATCTGAACGGTATAGGCACGCCTGCCAGCACATACGAATATGTACTGAGTGCGATCCATCTGGGGCTTGATCGCGAGTCCATCGAGAGGCCGCACAGAAATGCAGTGGCTGGTTTTGACCTGGCGCAATCGCAGCATTGGGGCAAGCCCGCATCAGCGGTGTTCGACGCTCTCAAAGCTCACCTGGTTGTCACCGGAAAAACCAACCAGGCCACGGCGCACATGGCCGCCCATCTACTACTCAGGCGTGTTGCACCGCAGTTCCTGGTCAAGGACGTACCGAATCAGGTAGCGCCTGGCAGTCAGGCCTGGGCCAACTTCTGCATCGCGGTGGCCAAAGTGGAGGACGAAGCGCCCGGTACAGCCTCGAAGATGACATTTACGCAAGTCATGCAGCGCGCTGATCAGATCGACACCCCTGACGCGGAGTCGGTGCAACGCGCAGCGTTAATCGATTGGGGCGTTGCCAACGGGATCATCTCCAGACAGTCGCCTGAAGCCTATAGCGCGTCCGAAGTTGAGGTCGTGCGGACGAGGTTCAATGACCAACAGAGTCAACGTCTGACAGCAAGCGAGGTCCTCAAAACCGAACTGCCTACACGTAGGCAAGTGGCCCTGGAAAAACTCAAGGCACACTTTCCCGAACTCGAACCCGGTGTGTTCGAAGCGCCGGTGTTATTGCCGGACCGACCACATAAACAAAGTGGCCTGACGCCGCTGTACGACCCTAATCTGCCACCTGAGGGCTTTCACTCCATGCTTGACGTGTTCATGGGCGCCAGCACGTTGGGTAAATGGAAAACCGACGACCCGCGGATTCCGATCGACAAGCTGAATCAGAGCCCGGCACTGGGTATTCTGGGCGCATTCAACAGCCAGTTCGCCACTGCGATGGACGCACGCAAGAATGCGCTCTCCACCACTGTCCGCCATCTTATTTCCCAACTCCCGTTGGAGGACCGCAAAAAAATCGAGCATGGCAAGATCAGTTTTTTCCACGAAACCGCCTACGACACAACCTACGTCCCAAAACGGCTTGATTCCAAAGACATGGTGTTGAGCTTCAAAGTCGAGCAAGGGGGCCAGCGCACGATTTATGAAATAGACATCCAAAGCTTGTCGATCAAACGACGGGACAACTACATCAACCTAGTCGAAACCAGTTGGCAGGATGCGCATCTGGAACGCCGACGCGAAGCCTTCAATCCGGTTGTTGGCGGACAGGCGCGACAAAGCGAAAGCGAACCGGTAGGCGATACCTCGCCCAATAGCTTTGCCAGCCTGCGCAGCAACATGATCGCAGACGCCTTTGTCGAGCATCTGGACGTTGATAATGCAGCTATCAAGCAAGCAGCCGAAGGCTCAACCGCCCATGAAAGACAGCTACAAAGCCAGAAGAACGCCGGAGAGTTTTTTCTCAATCTGATTCCCTTCAGGTCCGCTATCGTCAACTTTTCATCCGGAAACTACGCAGAAGGCGTACTGGACCTGGGCATGGACATCTTCAGTTTTGTCACCGCCGGAGCCGGCACTGCTGCGAGACTGGCGAAAGTGGGGGCAAGCGCCATCTCGACGGGCGCGAAATTTATCAAGGGGGCAAAAGTCATTGGGGTTGCCGCGATAGGCGCACTTAACCCCGTGGATGGCGTAGGGGATTTGTTGGTCGGGGCTGTAAAGGTGACCAAGAGGGCTGCCAACACCGTTGCCAGAGGAGTGCAGGTGGCAGGGAGTACGGGTTTATCCCTGGTGGCCGATGGCATCAACACCCTCAAAGGCACAGCCGGCAGCTACGACCTGATAAAGGCCAGCAAACACCACGGCGTTGCATCAATCGGCACGTTTAAGGTGGCAGATGAGACCGTGGAGGGCGTGGCTGTTCGCCATAACCACCGGTGGTATGCCTATGACGAGGTAAAAAACCAACCGTTTGGAGCACCTATAGATGACTTCAATCCTGCGTACACCCTTGAGCCCAAATCGCCCAAATCGAATAGCCTGGCCCCTCACAGTGTGAGGCATACGCCCTACAACTTGGGTGCGCGCCCAGGACGTGTACGCACGCCTCTGCCCCAAGGGGAATACGCAGCGCAAATGAAAGGTAAGCTGCAAGCGGATCATTTCAAGGCCGACACCAAGCACGCCACCCTGCAAAAGTTCAACGACGACTTGCGCAGCCACTACAACGATGTGGCGAAGACCTCGCCGGCACGCCCTGTTATTCCGCTAGTCCCTACGTCGATACCGACATCCACTATGCTCAGCGATGTCTTAAAGACCTCCGATGGTGTAGTGCTTGGAGAGCGTCACGATCAGATGGCCAGTTTCAAGACGCTTTTCGATAACGCTGACACGCTAAAAAAATCCGGTGTAAAGCGCGTGTATTTTGAGGGGTTGCTCTCTCGCCCGGACCTGCCAGGTGGGCTTCAAGACGACGGCATCAGCATGCTGGGTGCGACACGCAGGCCCCGTAGGCACCCAAGCTTCGACGAGCTGAAAGCCAAGCTTGAGTTGAACGGCATCGAGATCGTCCCCCTTGACCACTACTACCTGACGCGTCACAAAGACGTGAGACATATCGTCGGCGCAACCCACACCGGACATGGCTCTGTACGACGACTTGAGGAATTCAACTACTACGCATCCAAGACCATCGAGTCGACATCCAACGGCGAGAAATGGGTGGCCTTGGTAGGTATGTCACACATGAAGACATCGGAGGGTGTACCGGGACTTGCCGAAATGACCCGCAGTACGGCCATTGGGGTATTTGAGCACAACAAGACAAACTTACCGCCCAGCTCTGGGTTCGGTCCCAAATCAACGCCTCCCGATCCGTCCAAACCGCTGACATCCCACGATCAGCCGGGGGATCTGCGGATTTATGTCAAAGCTCCGTAGATTCAGCGCACGCCTGGCGACGTAACCCATTACCCGGCTGGCCGCATAACTCGACAAGCCAGTCGACAAACACCCTCACGCGCTGTGACAACTGACGGTGAGGCGGATACAGGGCCGTCAGTGCCATTTGGGGCACCGCCTGGTGTGGCAACACTTGCACCAGCGTGCCCTCCTCCAGTTGGCGCATCGCGTGATAGTACGGTGCCTGGATCAAACCGTACCCGGCTGCGCACGCGGCAAAGTAACCATCGGCACTATTGACCGCGACACGTTTGGGCAGGTTGACAGCGCGCAGCTCTGCCCCTATCTGAAATTCCAGGCCAAAGCGCTTGCCACTGGTACTGGAAACGTACTCGACCATTTCGTGATGGGCCAGATCGTCAAGCGATGCGGGGAGCCCTATGCGTTCAAGGTAAGCGGGGCTGGCCAAGGTGACCTGGTCCATCATGGCTAATGGCCGCGCTACCAACGACTCATCCAGCGCCAGGCCACCCCGTAAGACGCAATCCACGCCTTCGCGAATCAAATCGACAGGATGGTCGTTTAGGCCTATCTCCAACTCGATCTGCGGATAGCGCTCGGTGAATAAAGGGAGCGCAGGAATCACGATCAAACGGCCTATCCCCGACGGCATGTTGATGTTCAAGGTCCCGCGTGGGTTTTGACGCTGGGTGGAAAACACCGCTTCGGTCTCTTCCAGGTCCGTGAGCAAACGCACGCAACGCTGGTAATACGCGGCGCCGTCCAGCGTTGGGCTGACCTGGCGCGTGGTGCGCTGCAACAGTTGCACACCCAAGTGCGCTTCCAGTTGCTTGATCAGGATGGTCACTGAAGCGCGGGGCATTTGCAGACTGTCGGCAGCCTTGGCAAACCCACCCAGTTCGACAATCCGAGTAAAAACGCGCATCGCATTGAAGCGGTCCAAGGAGTGGCTCCTTATTGATTGTTTAGATTTTACAAATAGTGATAGTGCTTTTAGCCGGTTTACCCAGTTTTTGTCGAGGGTAACAATGAAGCCCTAATCCACTAGGAGCTGAACCCATGCAAACGCGTCAACTCGGTACCAACGGCCCTCTCGTTTCCGCCATCGGCCTAGGCTGCATGGGCATGACGGATTTCTACACCACCGGCAGCGACACCAAAGAAGCCATCGCGACCCTGCACCGCGCCTTGGAACTGGGCGTCAATTTCCTCGACACCGCTGACATCTACGGCCCTCACACCAACGAACAACTGATCGGCAAGGCCCTTGCCGGCAAGCGTGAGCAGGTGTTCCTCGCCAGCAAATTCGGCATCGTGCGCGACCCGGCCAACCCCGCGCTGCGCGGCGTGAACGGGCGCCCCGAGTACATCCGCAACGCGATCGACGGCACCCTTCAACGCCTGGGCATTGAAACCCTGGATTTGTACTACCAGCATCGCATCGACCCCGAGGTGGCCATCGAAGAAACCGTCGGCGCCATGGCCGAGTTGGTGCAACAAGGCAAGGTACGTTACCTGGGCCTGAGCGAAGCCTCGGCTGCCACACTGGAGCGTGCTCACAAGGTGCACCCCATCAGCGCCTTGCAAAGCGAATACTCGTTGTGGAGCCGCGACCAACACGACAACGGCTGCCTCGCAACCTGCCAACGCCTGGGCATCGCCTTTGTGCCCTACAGCCCGCTGGGCCGGGGCTTTCTGACCGGCGCGTTGAAAAGTCCGGACGACTTCGCGGCCGACGATTACCGTCGATTCAGTCCGCGTTTCCAGGGTGAGAACTTCGCAAAGAATCTCCGATTGGTGAAGCAAGTCCAGACCCTGGCAAACGACAAAGGCGTCACCGCCGGGCAACTGGCACTGGCGTGGGTGCTGGCGCAAGGCGACTACATCATCCCGATTCCCGGCACCAAACAACGCAAGTACCTGGAAGAAAACGTAGCAGCCGTCTCCGTCAGCCTCAGCCCGACAGAGTTGGCGGCACTGGACGCGATCTTCCCCGCCGACGCAACCGCCGGCCTGCGCTACCCGCAAGCCGTGATGGCGATGCTCGACATCTAGCAAGAAGGCGCCTGCAAAGGCGCCATTATTTTCTTGCACGAACGTACCTAAAGCTCCTCCTTGCCAAGCCGATAGCCCGACGAAGCTCTAACACAGCCGCGTCGACAATAAACGCTTCGTAAGGACGACCCTTCATGCCCCCACTGCGCTCTATCCAAGCCCGTTACACATTGTTTCTGGTGCTGTTCGTCCTGGTGTTATTTGTGTTGACCGTGGTGGGTATCGGCCAATTGGTCGCGCCCAAACTGCGCCAAACCGAAGAACAGGTGGTGCTCAATCGCGTCGCCGAAGTGGCCGAACAGATCCAGGGCGAACTGAACAAGGTTCAGGCCCAGCAACGCAGCATCACCCAGACCATCCCGCTGCTCGACAGCGATGCCATCGACAAGGTCCTGCCCGGCCTGGTCGACCAATACGGCGAGTTGAAAGTCTTCGGCGGAGGTATCTGGCCGCTGCCGAACCAACGCACGCCGGGGCGCAACAAACACAGCACGTTCTGGCACCGCGACGCTTCGGGCAAGCTCGCCGTTAATACGTTCTGGAACAGCGACCCTGCGCCTAATTATTACGACCAGAGCTGGTACAAAGGCGGGCTCGCCTCACCGCGCGGCCAATGCGCCTGGGCCGCTGCTTACAAAGACGATGCCAGCCAGGAACCACGCACCAACTGCGCCATGGCCATCCAGCGCGACGGCGTGCCGTATGGCGTCGCCACCATCGACGTGACCCTGGGCTTCTTCAATGACCTGGTGGCCAGCAAGGAAAAAGACATCGGCGGGCAAATGCTGATCGTCGAAGGCGACGGCAAGATCATCAGCAACAGCTCGCGCATCAGTGGTCCGGTGGTGTTGAAGAACATCAGCGAACTGACGAGCACCTCGGCATTTGCAGGCCAGGTCAGCAAAGCCCTGGCCCACCGCGACCAGGCACTGCAACGCAGCGAGTTCGACAATGGCGGCGTGGCCAGCACGTTCTATATGCGCCCCATCGAAGGCACTCCCTGGTTGCTTGCGACCGCCCTGCCCACTACGTTGATCACCGCCCAGCGCGATGACGTGCTCGGCACACTGGCCCTGCTGCAAATTCCCATGGTGTTGCTGCTGGTACTGCTCGCGGCGTATGCGATCCGCCAATTGATGCAGCGCATGCAATCGTTGAAAACCAATATCGACGCGCTGTCCGCCGGCGACGCCGACCTGACGCGACGCATTACTATCCGCGCCGAAGACGAACTGGGAGCCATCGGTCACTCGGTTAACCGGTTTATTGTCTACCTGCAGAACATGATCGGCGAGGTGACCCAGGCCACGGGCGCCATGTCGTCGGGCTTGGAGCAGTTGCAACACACCTCGGCACAGACCAACCGCATCCTGGTGCGCCACGCCTCTGAAACCGATCAGACCGTCACCGCTATCACCGAAATGAGCTCCACCGCCGACACCGTCGCGCAAAATGCCGCCGAAACCGCAGCCTTCACCCAGCGTGCCAATGAGCATGCCGACCGTTCCCGCGTGGTAGTGGGTGAAGCGTCCAGCAGCGTCAGCGCATTGATCGGCGAAGTGTCCAGCGCAACCCATACCGTTGAAAACATGCGCCAGGACGCTGCACGCATCACCGAAACCCTCGGCGTCATCGGCGCGATTGCCGGCCAGACCAACCTGCTTGCCCTCAATGCCGCCATCGAAGCGGCCCGCGCCGGCGAACAAGGCCGTGGTTTTGCAGTGGTGGCCGATGAAGTTCGCGCATTGGCCGCTCGCACTCAGGCCAGCACGTCACAAATCAACGAGATGCTGGCACGCCTGACCACGGGCGTGAGCTCATCGGTGGCGGCCATGGAAAACACCCAGGCCAGTTGCCAGTCTGCGGCGGACGCCACGGCGCGAGTCAACAGCGGGCTGGATGAGATGGCCGGCTCCGTCAGCCATATCAATAACCTCAGCACCCAGATCGCCACGGCCGCCGAACAGCAGAGCGCAGTGACCGAGGAGATCAACCGCAGCATGGTGCAGATCCGACAAATGGTTGAGGAGCTGGTGCAGAGCGGCCACGCCACTGAAACCAATACCCAAAGCCTGCTGGCGGCGAACGGTCGGGTGATTTCATTGATGAGTCGATTCAAGGTGCGCTGATAAATGGCTGGAACACTCCCGTGCAAAGCACGGGAGTAGGACTATTCTGACAACTCCTAGTCGCCACAAGGAGGTGTGCCATGCGCGCAGCCGAGCAGTCGGTCCGCTTGGAGCGGATCAGCCAGGAACGCTTTATCAAGGCCCCCATCGATGCCGTTTATGACTATGTGACCCAGCCGGACCGTTGGCACGAGTGGCACCCCACGTCACTCAGTGCCGACACGGGCACCACCGGCTCACTCCCCGCCGGCACCCGATTTACAGAGTTCATTGACCTGCTGGGCGTGCGGGTTCCCATGAGTTACCGCGTGCAGGTCGCCCGGCGTCCTGCAGAATTCAAGACTGTGTTTACCTCATTGGCCGTCGATGGCTCCATCCATTACTTTTTGCGCGAGCATCAAGGCGGCACGCTGTTCAAACGCGTGTTGACCTACGAAACCGAACTGCAACTGGCCACGTTGCATGAGCGCATGATCGAACTCTCGACCATCGCGTTGGATCAGCTCAAGCACCGCCTGGAAAACCCGCCTTTCGTATAATCTTGAAACATTACCACCCTGTGGGAGCTGGCTTGCCTGCGATGAGGTCGTCATGATCGCCTCCGATCCGAATGACCTCTCCCTCGTCAAGAGCCAGCCCATGAAAACCCCATTGCGATTGACCCTGCTTTGCGCCCTTTTCACCACCACCCTCGCCCAAGCCGCCGACCTGATCCCCATCGACGTGCACCGCGACGCCAACTGTGGCTGCTGCAAAAAATGGATCAGCCATCTGGAAAGCAACGGTTTCAAGGTCAATGACCATGTCGAAGCCGACATGAGCGTCGTCAAGCAACGCCTCGGCGTAGCGCCACGCCTGGGTTCGTGCCATACCGCCGTGATCGACGGCAAGTTCGTTGAAGGCCATGTACCCGCCGAGCAAGTGCTGGCCCTGCGCAAGCGTGATGATCTGCTGGGTGTCGCCGCACCGGGCATGCCCATGGGCTCGCCGGGGATGGAAGTGGAAGGTCGCAGTGAGGCCTACCAAGTCATCGGCCTGACGCGTGACGGTAAAGACGTAGTGGTGGCCGACTACCCGGCCCACTGACCCGTGCTGATGGGCTACCTGGGGCTGTTCGTCGCGGCGTTTGGCGCTGCGACCTTATTGCCCCTGCAATCGGAAGCCGTGCTGGTGGGCCTGCTGGTCAGCGGGCACTACAGCCTGTGGCTACTGCTGGGCATCGCCACCTTGGGCAATGTGCTGGGTTCGGTGGTGAACTGGTGGCTGGGGCGCTGGCTGGAGCACTTCAAGGGGCGGCGCTGGTTTCCAGTCAGTGACAAGCAACTGGATAAAGCCCGCCGCCACTACGCCCGTTGGGGTCACTGGACCTTGTTACTCAGTTGGGTGCCGATTATCGGCGACCCACTGACATTGGTGGCTGGCGTGATGCGCGAGCCACTGTGGCGGTTCCTGCTCCTGGTGACCCTGGCCAAAAGCGTGCGCTATGGCGTGCTCGCAGCCTTGACCCTGCACTGGGTGTTAATCCCTGCTTAATCCCCCCGAAACAGCATCCGAGCATCTTTCCCGGAGCCCTGCCGATGCCTCTGATCCGTGCCTTTTGTATTGCCGGCCTGCTAACCGCCACTGCCGCCCCTGCCTTCGCTGCCAGTTACGGTCCCGAGCTGCAAGGCTTCCAATACCCCTATCCCGTCGAACACTTCGCCTTTCAATCCCAGGGCAAATCCCTGCAAATGGGCTACATGGATGTCCCCGCCAAAGGCAAACCCAACGGCCGCAGCGTGGTGCTGATGCACGGCAAGAACTTCTGTGGTGCCACCTGGGAGGATTCGATCAAAGCCCTGAGCGACGCTGGCTACCGCGTGATCGCGCCCGATCAAATCGGTTTCTGCACCTCCAGCAAGCCCGACCATTACCAATACAGCTTCCAACAACTGGCCATCAACACCCATCAATTGCTGGAAAAGCTCGGCATTCAAAAAGCGACGATTGTCGGCCACTCCACCGGCGGCATGCTCGCCACCCGCTACGCTTTGCTCTACCCCGCACAAACCGAACAGCTTGCACTGGTGAACCCCATCGGCCTGGAAGATTGGAAAGCCCTGGGCGTGCCCTATCGCAGTGTGGACCAGTGGTATGAGCGTGAATTGAAACTGAGCGCCGACGGCATCCGCAAATATGAGCTCAACACCTATTACGTCGGCCGCTGGAAGCCCGAGTACGAGCGCTGGGTCGACATGCTCGCCGGCCTCAACAGCGGCCCCGGTCATACCCAGGTGGCGTGGAACTCGGCATTGATTTACGACATGATCTTCACCCAGCCGGTGTACTACGAGTTCAAGGACTTGCAGATGCCAACCCTGATGTTGATCGGCACGTCCGACACCACCGCCATCGGCAGCGACATCGCGCCGCCGGCGGTCAAGGCCAAGTTGGGGCGCTACGAGGTACTGGGCAAACAAGCCGCCAAGCTGATCCCCCATGCAACCCTGGTGGAATTCCCGGGATTGGGGCATGCGCCGCAAATGGAAGAACCGGCTCAGTTCCATAAAGCGCTGTTGCAGGGTTTGAACGCCCTTTAATCCAACCTTTTTCGAGGCACGCGTAAATGTCGGTACAGATCGCAGTCATTGATGATTGGCAGAATGTGGCCAGTGGCGTGGTGGACTGGTCAGCCCTTGAGTCGGTAGGCCAGGTGCATTTCCTGCACGACTACCCGGCAGATACTGCCACGATGGTCGAACGTTTGCAGGGGTTCGAGGTAATTTGCGTGATGCGCGAGCGCTCCACCTTCGGCAAGGCTTTGTTGCAAGGACTGCCCAAGCTCAAGTTGCTGGTGACCGGAGGCATGCGCAACGCAGCCATCGACCTCCCCGCCGCCAAGGCACTGGGCATTACGGTCTGCGGTACCGACAGCTATAAACAGGCAGCGCCGGAACTGACCTGGGCATTGATCATGGCCTCGACCCGTAACCTGCTGGCGGAAGCCAATTCCCTGCGCGCCGGCGGTTGGCAGGTTGGACTGGGGGGCGACCTGCATGGCAAGACGCTGGGGATCCTGGGGTTGGGGAGCATCGGTCAGAAGGTCGCGCAATTCGCCCACGTGTTCGGCATGCGTGTGATTGCCTGGAGTGAAAACCTCACGCCGGAGCGCGCAGCCGAGTCCGGCGTGACGTGGGTCAGCAAAAAACAGCTGTTTGAACAGGCCGATATTCTCACCGTGCACCTGGTACTCAGCGACCGCAGCCGCGGCCTGGTGGATGCCGAAGCGTTGGGCTGGATGAAACCAAGCGCTCGTTTGGTCAATACCGCCCGCGGACCGATTGTGGATGAGCAAGCGTTGGTGCAGGCACTGGAAAGTGGCCGCCTGGCCGGCGCAGCACTGGATGTGTTTGCCGAAGAGCCGTTACCCGCGAATCACCCGTTCCGCCGCCTGCCCAGCGTGTTGGCCACACCTCACGTGGGGTATGTGAGCGAGCAGAACTACCGGCAGTTCTACGCCCAGATGATCGAAGACATCCAAGCCTGGGCCAACGGCGCGCCCATTCGCGTGCTTGCCTAACGCACGCAATGCCCTTGTAGTGAGCGGGCTCGCCCCGCGCTGGGGCGCAAAGCGCCCCCAAACCAAGCAACGCAGTTTTTCTGGAAATACCGCAGCGCCCCTATTGGGGCTGCTGCGCACCCCAGCGCGGGGCAAGCCCGCTCACTACAAATCTACGCATGTTTTCAAAGCTGCATATGGTTACAAGTTTTTTGTCCTACAAAATCTTCTCACAAACCCTACAGGCTCTAGGATCTGTCCTAGACTGATGACCGATGGGTCCGATCGAAAACAAAAACCCCGCAAAAAATCGAAACTTTCCAACTCTGCCGTAGGTCCAGTTTTAAGGTAAGGCGAGCAGCCGGCGTTCACGCCCAATGCCCGTCCATCCAATCTTTTTCAGCTAACCGTGCAACTGGCATACGCCTTGCCAGTTTGTACAGTGCTTGTGCGCCTGGCCGCAGGATGCGGTCATCGGAGCTGATGGCAGCGGGCCATTAGCCGACCAACATGTGGGAGAGAACTATGATCAGTGCCGCTGTAGATATTCAGGGAGAGCGTGTCAGTCAGCCGGTAGGGGGATCTTCACTGGTCGACCTGCCCACCACTGTGCGGCCGATCGCGAGTCAGAACCCTAATCGCAAAAAAGTCCTGTTTGTGACCTCGGAATTTGCCGACCTGGTGAAAACCGGCGGCCTGGGCGACGTCTCTGCCGCCCTGCCCCGCGCCATGGCGCACCTGCATGATGTGCGCGTGCTGATCCCCGGCTACCCGCAAGTGATGGAAAGCGACAACCCGATCCATATCATCGGCGAACTGGGCGGCCATGCAGCGCTGCCGCCGTGCAAGATCGGGCGCATGGACCTCAAGGACGGCCTGGTCATTTATGTACTGATCTGCCCTGAACTCTACGAGCGCGAAGGCACGCCCTACGGCGCCAACAACGGTCGCGACTGGCCGGACAACCACATTCGCTTCGCCCGCCTGGGCCTGGCCGCCGCCGACATGGCCGCCAACCTGGCACAGATCCACTGGTGCCCGGACCTGGTGCACGCCCATGACTGGCCAGCAGGCCTCGCCCCCGCTTATATGCACTGGCGTGGGTCACGCACCCCAACCCTGTTCACCATCCACAACCTGGCGTACCAAGGCGTGGTCAGCCTGGCCTCGACGCCGGAGCTGGGCATTCCACCCCATGCCTTGCAACAGGAAGGCATGGAGTTCTACGGCAAGATGTCGTTCCTCAAGGCTGGCATGGCGTACTCCAGCCATATCACCACCGTGAGCGCTACCTACGCCCAGGAAATCACCACACCGGAATTCGGCTGTGGCCTTGATGGCTTCCTGGCCAGCAAGACCCAGCAAGGTTTGCTCAGCGGTATTCCCAACGGTATCGATGAAAGCTGGGAGACCTCGACGGACACGCACCTGACCCACAACTTCAACATCGGCGATTGGGACGGCAAGGCGATCAACGCCGCGCATGTACGCGAGCTGTTTGGCCTGCATGACTCCACCGGCCCACTGTTCGCTGTGGTGTCACGCCTGGTCTATCAGAAAGGTTTGGACCTGACCGAAGCCGTTGCCCGCTTTATCGTCGAAAATGGCGGCCAGATCGCGATTATCGGCCGTGGCGAGCCGGAAGAAGAACAGGCCATGCGCGAACTGGCCCTGCGTTTCCCCGGCCAGGTCGGTGTGCGCATCGGCTTCAACGAGACCGACGCGCGCCGTATGTTCGCTGGCAGCGACTTCCTGCTGATGCCCTCGCGCTACGAGCCTTGCGGCTTGAGCCAGATGTACGCGCAACGCTTCGGCTCGCTGCCGGTAGCGCGCAATACCGGCGGGCTGGCGGACACCATCGAGAATGGCGTCACCGGGTTCCTGTTTAACGAATCCACCGTGGAAAGTTATGAAGAAGCCCTGAGCCGTGCGTTCAAGGTGTTCGCCTTCCCGCGTTTGCTCAACGCCATGCGCTGCCGTGCCATGACCCAACCCTTCAACTGGTGCCAGGCGGTAGAACCCTACGCCGAACTGTATGAACAACTGGTGGTTAAAGCACAGGGGAAATCCGCTAAATAATCCAAGGGAGGTCTCTGTAGATGCCGTCACGGACTCTGGAAACCTGGCCCCACGGCGCAATCATGCTGGACGCGCAACACACGCGTTTTGCCTTGTGGGCGCCAGACGCGTTTTATGTCAGCGTTGAATTGGAAAACGGCAAGTCCGTCGCCATGCTCCCCCAGCCGGAAGGCTGGTTTGAAACAGAACTGGCGTGCCCGGCGGGCACGCGCTACCGCTTCAATATCGACGGGGAACAGGATGTTCCGGATCCGGCGTCCCGAGCCCAGGCCTCGGACGTCCACGGCTGGAGCGTGGTGGTCGATCCGCTCGCTTATTCCTGGCGCCATAGCCATTGGCAAGGCCGCCCGTGGCACGAAGCGGTGATCTATGAACTGCACGTCGGCGCGCTGGGGGGCTACGCCGGGGTCGAAAAACACTTGCCACGCTTGGCCGAGCTCGGCGTCACCGCCATTGAGCTGATGCCACTGGCGCACTTCCCCGGCGAGCGCAACTGGGGCTACGACGGCGTACTGCCCTACGCCCCCCAAGCCTCCTACGGCACACCCGAGCAACTCAAGCACCTGATCGACAGCGCCCACGAACATGGCCTGGCGGTGATTCTCGACGTGGTCTACAACCACTTCGGCCCCGACGGCAACTACCTGGGTCAATACGCCCAAGGCTTTTTCCGCGAAGACGTACACACCCCTTGGGGCGCGGGCATCGATTTTGATCGTCGGGAAGTCCGCGATTTCTTTCTTGATAACGCGCTCATGTGGCTGTTGGAGTATCGCTTCGACGGCCTGCGCCTGGACGCAGTACACGCCATCGATAACCCCGATTTCCTCAAGGAACTGGCCCAACGGGTACGCCAGCAAGTCGATATCGGCCGCCACGTCTGGCTGGTGCTGGAAAACGAATTCAACCAGGCCAACCTGCTGGAGCACGACTTTGACGCGCAGTGGAATGACGACGGCCACAACGCCCTGCACGTGCTGCTTACCGGCGAGACCGACGCCTATTACAGTGACTTCGCCAGCGACACCACTGCCAAGCTGGCCCTTTGCCTAAGCGAGGGTTTCATCTACCAGGGCGATACCACCCGCCATGGGCACACCCGTGGCGAGCCCAGCGGCCATCTTCCGCCCACTGCTTTCGTGCTGTTCTTGCAGAACCATGACCAGATTGGCAACCGTGCCCTCGGCGAACGCCTGCACAAGCTCTGCTCACCCCAGGCGCTTGCGGCGGCGACCACGTTATTGCTGATGTCGCCGATGATTCCGCTGATGTTCATGGGTGATGAAGTGAACGCCAGCGAACCGTTTTTATTCTTCACAGATCATCACGGCGAACTCGCCGAAGCGGTACGTGAAGGCCGGCGCAGCGAATTTGCCGACTTTGCAGCGTTCCACGACCCCGAGCGGCGTGAACGCATTCCCGACCCCAACGCCCTGTCCACCTTTCAACACTCTGCACCGTCGTTTACCGACAGCGAACACACCCGGCTTTACCGCCAGCTATTAAGCCTGCGCCACCGGCATATCGTGCCGCACCTGCCCGGTAGCATGGCGCTGGGCGCGCGGGTGCTGGCCGACGGCGCCGTCACTGCGCGCTGGCGCCTGGGCGACGGCAGCGTTCTGCAGATCGACCTGAACCTGAGCGCCGCCGCGTTGGACCATCCAACGTCTGCACACGTGTTATTCGAAACGCCTGCCCATCAAGGCGCACACCTGCCGGCCTATAGCGCACGCGTCACCCTATCCCCTGTTGGAGAGCACCTTTGAGCGAAGCGAACCTGGAAATCCTCGCCAGCCGAGCGGGCCTGGCCGTCGATTGGATCGACGCAAACGGCCGCCCGCAACGAGTGAAACCCGACGCCTTGCGCGCCGTTCTCAAAGGCCTGGGCCACCCGGCCGACAGCGATGCAGAGATCGACGCCAGCCTGTTGGAACTGGAGCAGGCGCAACAAGACAAGCACCTGCCGCCGCTATTGACCATCGACAGCGGCGAAGGCCTCGACCTGGCCCGCTACTTCGAGCCCGATACGCAGTGCCGGGTCACCCTGGAAGGCGGCGACACCCTTGAGTTGCGGCTTGATAGCGACGGTGTGTTGCCCGGCGTGGTTGCGCTGGGTTACCACCAAGTGCATATCAACGGGCAAACCTTCACGTTGGCAGTCGCCCCCACTCACTGCTACAGCGTCGCCGAAGCCGTCGACAGCCACCCCGCCCGCGCATGGGGCCTCAGCGCCCAGCTCTATGCCCTGCGCCGCTTGGGCGATGGTGGCTTCGGTGACACCTTGGCGCTGGAACACCTGGCCCGTTCGGCTGCCGAGCGCGGCGCCGATGCCTTGGCGATCAGCCCGATGCACGCGATGTTCAGCGCTGACACCGGGCGTTACAGCCCGTACTCCCCATCCAGCCGGCTGTTTCTCAACAGCCTGTATGCCTCACCGGGCTGTATCCTCGGCGAACGCGAAGTGCGTAACGCCATTGAAGCCATCGGCCTCACGGACGAACTACACAACCTCGAACAACACACCCTGATTGATTGGCCCACTGCTGCCCAGGCCAAGCAACGCCTGCTGCGTGCACTCTATGAAGACTTCCGCCACGGCCACCACCCGCAACACGCCGACTTCCTGAGCTTTCGCCAGGCAGGCGGTGAAGCCCTGGAAAACCACTGCCGCTTCGAAGCCGTCCAAGCGCTACGTGCAGCGGCCGGTGAAGACCTTGACTGGCGCCACTGGCCCGAAGAATGGCGTAACCCTCAAAGCCCTGCCCTCGTGCATTTTGCCGAAGAGCACGCCGAGCAGATTGGCTACTTCGCCTTCTGCCAATGGCTGATCGCTCGTTGCCTGGACCGTGCGCAACAGGCGGCGCGGGGCAGCGGCATGGGCGTCGGCCTGATCGCCGACCTTGCGGTGGGCGCCGATGGTGGTGGCAGTCAGGCCTGGAGTCGCCAGGATGAATTGCTCGCCAACCTCACCGTGGGCGCACCACCGGATATTCTCAACCGTGCCGGGCAAGGTTGGGGCATCTCGGCATTTTCCCCCGAAGGCCTGAAACGCCACGGTTTTCGTGCCTTCATCGAAATGCTGCGCGCCAATTTCGCGCATGCCGGTGGCCTGCGTATCGATCATGTGATGGGTCTGCAACGCCTGTGGGTCATCCCCATGGACGCCTCGCCACGTGAAGGCGCTTACCTGTATTACCCGGTGGACGACCTGCTGCGCTTGCTCGCGCTGGAATCCCATCTTCACCAGGCGATTGTGCTCGGTGAAGACCTCGGCACCGTGCCCGACGGCCTGCGCGAAAAGCTGATCGCGCGTTCGATTCTCGGCATGCGCGTGCTGCTGTTCGAACAAAACCACGAGGGTCATTTCAAGCCGATTCTCGATTGGCCGGACAACGCCCTGGCCACCACCAGCACCCACGACCTGCCCACCCTCAATGGGTGGTGGCACAGCCGCGATATCGAATGGAATATCCAGCTAGGCCTGATCGATGCGCCCACCGTCGAACAGTGGAGCGAACACCGCCTGCGCGAACGCCAGGCACTGCGCCAGGCGCTAAGCCAAGACCCGCAGAACTTCGTCGATGAGATCCGCAATGAAACCGACCATATGATCGACGCCAGCGTGCGCTACCTCGGCCACACCCGTGCGCCGCTGGTACTGCTGCCATTGGAAGATGCATTGGGCATCGAAGAACAGGCCAACCTGCCCGGCACCCTCGACACGCATCCCAATTGGCGCCGCCGCCTGCCGGGTGAGGCCTCTGCCCTGCTCGACAATGACAATGCCGCACGCCGCCTCGAACTGCTGGCCGTTGCGCGCAACCAGGCCCACGAGCGTGACCGATGAAGGCGCTGCCGCTACGTGCCACTCAACGCCTGCAATTCCATAAGGGTTTTACCCTGGACGATGCGGTGCCGCTGGTGCCGTACTTTGCCCAGCTGGGTATCAGCCATCTGTATGCCTCGCCACTGCTCAGCGCTCGTTCTGGCTCCATGCACGGCTACGACGTGGTCGACCCGACCCGTGTCAACCCGGAGTTGGGCGGCGAGCCGGCATTACGCCGTCTGGTGGCTGCGCTACGTGAACACGATATGGGGCTGATCCTCGATATCGTCTCCAACCATATGGCCGTGGGTGGCGCTGATAACCCGTGGTGGCTGGACCTGCTGGAATGGGGCCGGTTGAGTCCCTACAGCGAGTTCTTCGACATCCAATGGCACTCGCCCGACCCGCTGCTCAAGGGCCAATTGTTGATGCCCTTCCTGGGTAGCGATTATGGCGAAGCGTTGCAGACCGGCACCGTGGCCCTGCGCTTCGACGCCAGCCAAGGCGCGTTTCATGTCGAGCACTACGAGCACCGCTTCCCGATCTGTCCAAGGGATTACGCGCAGATCCTGGGTCAGGATGAATTACTGAAGCCGTTGTCCGAGCGTTTCAGCGCCCTGGCTTATCAGGACGACGCTTACCACGAGGCGGCGTGGCTCAAACAGGCGCTGGCCGAGCGCGCGACCGAAGACGATGTGCGCCAAGCCATCGAGCACCAAGTGGCGGCCTTCGACTTTGACCGCCTGCATCGGTTGCTGGAGCAACAGGCCTACCGCCTGGCCAGTTGGCGCACGGCGGCGGACGATATCAACTGGCGGCGCTTCTTCGACGTCAACGAACTGGGCGGCCTGCGCGTGGAGCGCAGCGCGGTGTTCGAAGCCACCCACGGCAAGATCTTCGAATTGATCAGCGAAGGCCTGGTGGATGGCCTGCGCATCGACCATATCGACGGACTGGCCGACCCACGTGGGTATTGCCGCAAATTGCGCCGCCGCGTGGATTCGCTGGTGCCTGACCGCCACCTGCCGATCTTCGTCGAGAAAATCCTCGGCGAAGGCGAAACCCTGCGTGAAGACTGGCAAGTGGACGGCACCACCGGCTACGAATTCATGAACCAGCTGTCGTTGCTGCAACATCATCCGGATGGCTTCGAACCACTGGCCGACTTATGGACACGCCACAGCGAACGCCCCTCGGCGTTTATCGAAGAGGCCCGGTTGGCCCGTCAGCAAATCCTCAATGGCTCCCTCGGTGGCGACTTTGAAAGCGTCGCCCAAGCCCTGCTGCAAGTGGCCCGCGACGACGTGATGACCCGCGATCTAACGTTGGGCGCGATCCGTCGGGCGTTGCAGGAACTGATCGTGCACTTCCCGGTGTATCGCACTTATATCAGTGCCCGTGGCCGCAGCGCCGCCGACGACGCACTGTTCCAGCAAGCCATGGAAGGTGCACGCAGCACCCTGGGCGAAGGCGACTGGCCGGTGCTCGACCACCTGGCGAATTGGCTGGGTGGCCAACCCTGGCGCAATCGCCCGGTGGGCCGCGAGCGCAAGATCCTCAAGCATGCCTGCGTACGCTTCCAGCAGCTGACTTCGCCCGCCGCCGCCAAGGCCGTGGAGGACACTGCGTTCTATCGCTCGGCGGTACTGTTGTCGCGTAACGATGTGGGGTTCAGCACCGAACAGTTCAGCGCGCCGTTGGCGGATTTTCACGCGGTCAATCAACAGCGTTTGCAGACCTTCCCGGACAACCTGCTGGCCACTGCCACCCACGACCACAAACGCGGCGAAGACACCCGTGCACGCCTGGCGGTGCTCAGCGAATGTGCACCGTGGTTTGTCGAGCAGGTGGAGCAGTGGCGTACCCTTGCCGAGCCGTTGCGCGCCGAAGGCAGCCCGTCGGCCGGCGATGAATTGATCCTGTATCAAGTGCTGTTGGGCAGTTGGCCGCTGGACCAGACAGACGACTTCGACGGCTACCAACAGCGCCTCTGGCAGTGGCAACAAAAAGCCCTGCGTGAAGCCAAGTTGCAGAGTAGCTGGAGCGCGCCCAACGAGGCGTATGAACAAGGTGTCGAGGGTTTCCTGTCACGCCTGTTGCTCAGCGACACAGGTCACGCACTGCGCACGGCCATCGGCCACGCCGCCCAAATCATCGCCCCAGCGGGTGCGCTCAACAGCCTGGCGCAAACCTTGCTTCGTAACACTGTGCCGGGTGTGCCAGACCTGTACCAGGGCGATGAGTTCTGGGACTTCAGCCTGGTCGACCCGGACAACCGTCGTCCGGTGGGCTTCAACGCGCGGCAACAGGCGTTGAATATCCCGCCGGATATCGGTGAACTGTTGTTCAACTGGCGTGACGGGCGTATCAAGCAGGCATTGCTTGCCCAGGTGTTGGCCTTGCGCAAGGCCTATCCCGAAGTGTTCCGCAGCGGTACCTACACACCACTGGAAGTGGTGGGAAAATATGCGGAACGGGTGGTCGCGTTCAGTCGCGAGCACCAAGGCAAAACGCTGTGGGTGGTGGTGCCGCGCTGGCCCCATCACTTGCTGGAAAACGGTGTGTACCCCCAGATCAATGCGCAGGTTTGGGGCGATACTCGGGTGAAATTACCGTTCGCCGTGCCAACACAAAACTGGAAGGGACTTTTTCATACGGGCGCAGTCACACCAAACAAGGAGCTGTTGGTCAGCACTGCCCTGGGGGATTTCCCGGTCAATGTCTTTATCAATCCTGATGATCAAGAAAGCTGAAATTTTCTGTGAGGAGCATTGTGATGAGCACTGAAGACAAACGTATACGCGAGTTGGCGCATCAGATCTGGGAGTCTGAGGGTAAACCTCATGGTGAGGATGCGCGTCACTGGGCGATGGCGCGTAAATTGGCGGAGGCCGAGGCGCTGACGCCGAGTAAACCGAAGGCACCAACCAAGCCCAAGGCCGCGCCGAAGCCCAAGCCAGCGCCCGCCAAGCCGGCCGCCGAGAAAAAGCCCAAGGCCCCACGCAAGCCTGCTAGCTGAACACTTCTCTCCTGTGGGAGCGGGCTTGCTCGCGAATACGGTGGGTCAGCTACCACATGCGCTGACTGATATACCGCCTTCGCGAGCAAGCCCGCTCCCACAGGGGTATCGCAATCCGAACTAGATCATTCACTGACACTCAGTCGGCACGGCCGCGTTCGGCCCGAAAAAACACCCTTGCAGGAGCACTTCAATGAGCAAACCCGACAAAAACCAAGCGACGCCGAGCAACGAGCCGTCGCGGATTCGTGAAGGTTTGCCCTTCCCTCTCGGCGCCACTTGGGATGGCCTGGGCGTCAACTTCGCACTGTTCTCGGCCAACGCCACCAAAGTTGAACTGTGCCTGTTCGACGACTCCGGCGAAGTGGAACTGGAGCGTATCGAGCTGCCCGAGTACACCGACGAGACCTTCCACGGCTACTTGCCCGACGCCCACCCAGGGCTGATCTACGGCTACCGTGTGTACGGTCCCTATGACCCGGCCAATGGTCACCGCTTTAACCACAACAAATTGCTGATCGACCCCTATGCCAAGCAACTGGTCGGTGAGCTCAAGTGGTCCGAGGCGCTCTTTGGCTACACCATCGGCCACCCCGATGACGACCTGAGTTTCGACGAACGTGACAGCGCGCCTTTCGTGCCCAAGTGCAAGGTGATCGACCCTGCCCACACCTGGGGCAATGACCAACCGGTGCGCGTGCCGTGGGATCGCACGATCATTTACGAAACCCACCTGCGCGGCATCAGCATGCGCCACCCTTCGGTGGGTGAGTCGGTGCGCGGCACCTGTGCCGGCTTGATGGAAGATGATGTGCTCAAGCATATCCGCCAGCTCGGCGTGTCATCCGTTGAGCTGTTGCCCGTGCATGCCTTCGTCAACGACCAGCACCTGCTGCAAAAAGGCATGACCAACTATTGGGGCTACAACAGCATCGCGTTTTTTGCCCCCGACCCGCGTTACCTGGCCAGCGGCAAGATCGCCGAGTTCAAGGAGATGGTCGCGCACCTGCATGAGCAGAAGCTCGAAGTGATCCTGGACGTGGTTTACAACCACACCGCCGAAGGCAACGAGCGCGGGCCGACCCTGTCCATGCGCGGCATCGACAATGCCTCGTACTACCGGCTCATGCCTGACGACAAGCGCTTCTACATCAATGACTCCGGCACCGGGAACACCCTGGACCTGAGCCACCCCTGCGTGTTGCAAATGGTCACCGACTCTCTGCGTTACTGGGCCAACGAGATGCACGTCGACGGCTTCCGCTTCGACCTGGCGACCATTCTCGGCCGCTACCGCGACGGTTTCGACGAGCGCCACAGCTTTCTCGTTGCCTGCCGCCAGGACCCGGTGTTGCGCCAGCTCAAACTGATCGCCGAGCCTTGGGATTGCGGCCCTGGAGGCTACCAGGTCGGTAACTTCCCACCGGGTTGGGTGGAATGGAACGACCGCTTCCGCGATACCGTACGGGCCTTCTGGAAAGGCGACGATGGTCAGCTTGCGGACTTTGCCGGGCGCATGACCGCATCGGGCGAGATGTTCAACCATCGTGGCCGTCGGCCCTACAGCTCGGTGAACTTCATCACCGCCCACGACGGTTTCACCCTGCACGACCTGGTTTCGTACAACGACAAGCACAACGAAGCCAACGACGAAAACAACCAGGACGGCAGCAACAACAACCTGTCCTGGAACCACGGCGTTGAAGGCCCCACTGACGACCCGGAAATCAATGCGCTGCGCCTGCGCCAGATGCGTAACTTTTTCGCCACCCTGCTGCTGGCCCAAGGCACGCCGATGATCGTTGCGGGTGATGAATTCGCTCGCACCCAGCACGGCAATAACAACGCCTATTGCCAGGACAGCGAGATCGGTTGGGTCAACTGGGACCTGGACGATGACGGCAAAGCGCTGCTCAAGTTTGTGAAGCGCCTGATCAAGCTGCGCCTGGCTTACCCGATCCTGCGTCGTGGCCGTTTCCTGGTTGGCGACTATAACGAGGATATCGGTGTAAAAGACGTCACCTGGCTGTCACCTGCGGGCGACGAGATGACGACTGAACAATGGGAAGACAGTCACGGACGTTGCCTGGGCATGCTGATGGATGGCCGCGCCCAGGAAACCGGGATTCGCCGCCCAGGCGCCGATGCAACCTTGTTGTTGGTGGTGAACGCCCACCATGACATGGTCAATTTCCGTCTGCCGCCGGTGCCTGAAGGTGGTTTCTGGACCTGCATGCTCGACACCAATCAACCGTCGGTACGTGGCCAGGAGCGCTTTGAGTTCGATCACGAGTACGCCGTCACCGGCCGCTCACTGTTGCTGTTTGAACTGCAATACGAGGAAGAGGTGTGACATGGCACTGCATGGATTCCTTCAAGGCTACCGGGGCTACGCGGACACGCAGGCCCTGGGCGAGGCCCTGAAGGCGCTTCAGGAAGAAGGCCTGGACCAACTACCGTTGCCCGGCAGCGGCCAGACGTTGGAACGCTTCAGTGGCCTGGCCCAGGTCGCCGGGCACGACTTGCGCTTGTGCAAATTGTTCGAAGGTCACACCGACGCGCTGGCGATCATCGCCGAGCTCCATAGTCCGCTGCCGCCGCTGGGCAGCACGTGGGGCATGTGGGCCGCCGAGCCGCCAAATGCCAAGGTGCGGGCGCGGCACGACGGTCATCGATGGATCCTCGACGGACGCAAAGCCTGGTGCTCCGGCGCGGCAGTGGTCAGCCATGGTTTGTTGACCGCATGGGATGAGCAGGATCGCCAGCAACTGATGGCGGTACAGATGGATCAGGCGGGCATCACCGTTACCAACACGGGTTGGAATGCCGTGGGCATGGCCGCCACCGGCAGCGTCGAGGTGGTATTCGAGGGTGTGAGTGCAATTGCAGTGGGCGCACCGGGTGATTACCTGGCGCGACCCGGATTCTGGCAAGGCGGCATCGGCATCGCAGCCTGCTGGTACGGCGCGGCGCAGCGTCTGGCAGAGGTATTGCGCGAACAATGCAGCAAGCGTCCTGAGCCCCATGCCCTTGCTCACCTGGGGGCCGTCGACAGTGCGTTGAACAGCGCTGCCTGTGTGTTGCGGGCAAGTGCAGAACACATCGACCGCGACCCCAAGGCCGATGCCAGGCAACTGGCCCAGCAGGCACGCGCCAGCATTGAAGACACGGTCGAGCAAGTGATGCGGCATGTCGGCCGTGCCGTGGGCGCCGGTCCCTATTGCAAGGATCCGCACTTTGCGCAGTTGATGGCGGACCTGCCGGTGTATGTGCGCCAGAGTCACGCCGAACGCGACTTGGCGGCCTTGGGCGAACAGGTCGCCGACGATTCCACAGGGAGGTGGCAGCTATGAAACCCAATCCAATTGTGGGCCAGGGCACGCCGTTGCATCGCTGGCAGGCCTCGGCACTGATCGCCGAACTGGCCCCCATCAGCATTGAGCAGTTGGTGCCTGAAGGCCATCGGGCGGTGATCATTGCGCCGCACCCGGATGATGAAGTGCTGGGTTGCGGCGGCCTGATGCAAGGCCTGACGGCGCTGGACCGGCCGATTCAGCTGATCTCGGTCACCGATGGCAGCGCCAGCCATCCCGGTTCGCAACGTTGGCCGGTGGAGCGCTTGAGCGTGGTGCGCCCGCAGGAGTCGGCCCAGGCCCTGCACCGTCTTGGTGTGCCAATGAACCGATTGAAATGGTTGCGGGCGGGGTTTGCCGACAGCCAGGTCGCCGCTCGAGAGCAAGAGTTAGCCGCATTTATCCAACGCTACCTCAAGCCCACCGACGTGGTATTCACCACCTGGCGCGAAGACGGTCACTGTGATCATGAAGCCGTCGGTCGCGCGAGTGCCCAGGCTGCTCTGGCGGCAGGCGCCACCCTGTATGAACTGCCCGTGTGGACGTGGCATTGGGCGACCCCCGAGGACAGCCTTGTGCCCTGGCACCGCGCGCGAAAAATCCCACTGAGTTGCGACGCCGTGGCACGCAAGCGTCATGCCATCCATGCTTTTGCCAGCCAACTGGAGGGCGACCCGCAGATCGGCCTGCCGCCCGTGCTGGCGCCCTATGTGGTGGAGCGTCTTTTGCAACCTTTCGAAGTGGTGTTTGTATGAGCGTGGCCACGCCCTACTTCGACCAACTGTTTGCCGATAACGACGACCCTTGGGCTTTTCGCCAACGTTGGTATGAGCGCCGCAAGCGTGCGTTGACCATGGCGATGCTGACCCGTCCCCGCTATACGTCGGTGTTTGAGCCGGGTTGCGCCAATGGCGAGTTGAGCTTTGAACTGGCGCCACGCTGTGATCGTTTGATGTGTTGTGACACGGCCTGCGCAGCCGTCGCGTTGGCGCGCGGCCGCCTCCTGGGTTTCCCCCATGCCGAGGTGCAGCAAGGATACTTGCCGGCGCAATGGCCAGCGGGCCGCTTCGACCTGATCGTATTGAGCGAACTCTGCTACTACCTCGACCCAGACGACTTGAACGTATTGATCGACCGCGCCCTCGACAGCTTGACCGACGACGGCCAATTGCTCGCCTGCCATTGGCGCCCCGCCATTGCGGGTTGTCCGCAAACCGGCGAACACGTGCACGGGTTACTTCAGGAGCGGCTCGAAATGCCACTGTTAGCCCGCCATCACGAAGCTGATTTTCTTCTCGACCTGTGGGGCCGCGACGGCACTTCGGTTGCCACCCTTGAGGGCTTGCGATGATCGGCATACTGATCCCGGTACATAACGAGGAAGCGCTGTTGGGCGAATGCCTTGAGGCAGCGCTGATCGCCGCCCGCCATCCGGGACTGTTGGGCGAATCGGTGCAGATTCTGGTGGTGCTCGACAGTTGCAGCGACGCCAGCGGCGCAATTGCCCAAACCTTTGCCGTTCAGCGCCTGGAAGTACAGGCGCGCAATGTCGGGCACGTGCGTGGTGTGGGTGCGCGGCATCTGCTTAACCAGGGGGCGCGCTGGATCTCCTGCACCGACGCCGACAGCCGCGTGGCGCCGGACTGGCTGGTAGCGCAGCTTGCACTGAACGCCGACGCCGTGTGCGGCACCGTCACCGTCGATACGTGGAGCGAAGGCTTCGACTCGGCGGCGCAGATCCGTTACCTGCAGGGCTATCAAGCGTGCGATGGTCATCGCCACATCCACGGCGCCAACCTCGGTATCAGCGCGGGTGCTTATATACGTGCCGGTGGCTTTGAACCGTTAGCGTGCCATGAAGATGTGCAATTGGTGCGCGATCTCGAACGCTGCGGCGCACTGATCGCCTGGAGCCATAGCCCGCAGGTCGTCACCAGCGCGCGGCTGGAGGCGCGGGCCCAAGGTGGGTTTGGTGATTATTTGAAGAGCCTGGTGCAGGCGTCGTAAAAAAACGACGTTACGTCATGTGAAAGCAACGGAACCTTGTCTATGCTGACAACGCCTTGCTGGTAATCCAGGGTTGGAGTGCCACGCAACCACCGCAGCGGAGCCTGTAGTGGAAAAAAGAGAGTCGTCCCGTCAACGGGGCACGACCCCGCATCAATCGACAAGGATGTGACACCCATGAAGCCTGCCTCGTTAAGCGAAGGCCGCCGCGGCCCGGCGCAAATCTGGAACAGCGCCCCGCAGTTGGCGCAAATCCCCCCTATCTCGACTTCCTCACTGGTACCGCCCGGTGCGCGCGTGGTGATTATCGCTCCCCACCCCGGTGATGAAGTGCTGGCCTGCGGCGGTTTGCTACAACTGCTCAGTACCCTGGAACACCCTCTGCAACTGATCTCCATCACTGACGGCAGCGCCAGCCATCCGGGCTCCCAGGTGTGGCCGGTCAGCCGGCTGAGCGTGGTACGCCCACAGGAAAGTGCCGAAGCACTGCGCCGCCTGGGTATGCCGTTGCACAGTTTGAAGTGGATTCGTGGCGGTTTTTGCGACAACGCCCTGGCCGCTCGTGAGCCGCAGCTCAGCCAGTTCATTGCGCGTTACCTGCAACCCGGCGATGTGGTGTTTTCCACTTGGCGCGATGACGGCAATGAAGACCACGACGCCGTGGGCCGGGCCAGTGCCAAAGCCTGTAGCCTGGTGGGCGCACAGCTGTATGAGTTGCCGATCTGGGCCTGGCACTGGCCGGCCCGTGAAGGCGCGGTGATCCCCTGGCAACGCGCGCGTAAAGTGCGCCTGGACACCTGGAGCGTGGCACGCAAGCTTCACGCAGTGCATGCATACGCCAGCCAACTGGTGGGTGACCCGCAAATCGGCCTCGCACCGATGTTGGCGCAGGTGCTGCTGGAGCGGATGCGCGAACCTTACGAGATTGTGCTTTCGTAGAACGCTCCCACTCGTCTGTACCTGTTACTTCTGACAGTAGCGGCCTTATCGAACAGCGTCTAAGGTGCAAAAAGCCCTGCACTGGTTGATGTGCAGTCGAGAAATCCATGCCAACTCTCTGCATTGGCCGCTGTTTTCCGAAACAGGTAACCCGCTGTCCCTGATCCGTACTGCGCATAACGTTGTCATGGTCTGGTCCGAGCCCTGCTTATGCCGGTCAGGACACATCCCCCTTGAACAAGGACGGATCATGCGCGCACCGACAACACCCTCTCTCTCCCTGTATTTCGCCTGCTCGGTAGCCATTTTCATTTGGCCTGCTATCAGCCAGGGTGCCTGTATTATCGTCCCCACCGCCGGGGATGACACTTATACGTGCAACAGTGGCATCGCTGCCGGGTTCACTGACAATGGCGGCAACAATACGCTGAGCATGTCGGGAACCGGGACCATCGCGGGAAATGTCACGTTTGGTGCAGGTATCGACGTCGTGACCTTCCTTGACGCCAACAGCACAGGCATGCACATCAACGGTTCCCTGAATCAGGGTAACGGAAACAACATTTTTCAGATGAACAACGGCTCGATCAGCGGATCGCTAACACAGGGTTCGGGCGCGGATATTGTGCAGATCAGTGGCGGGCAAATTGGCGACGTGTTTCAGGGAGACGGCAGGGACAGCTTTTCAATGAGCGGGGGCACCATTGCATCGCTGGACCAGGGCGACGCCCACGACACGTTTGTCATGAACGCGGGCACCATCACCGGGGCCTTCCTGAATGGGGATGACGCCTTGATGACTGGCGGCACCATTGGCCGCGTCGACATGAGGCTGGATAAAAACCTGTTCGATATGCGCGGCGGGACGATCCTCGGCAACCTGGTGACCGGCTTTGACGACGATACGATTCTGATCTCGGGCACCAGCCTTATCGTCGGGAACGTCAGCACCAGTGGTGGCAACGACGTTATCACCGTCACGGGTGGCACTATCGGGGGGCAGATCCTTGCCAGCACCGGTAACGACCAGTTCAATTGGATCGGCGGCGGTGTCATCCGGGGCCTTATTTTGATGGGCGACGGTACTGACACCGCACTTCTCCAGAACCTGACTGCAACCCAACTGTCCACGACGCCGCTGATTGACGGCGGCCTGGGGACCGACACGCTCATACTCGACAATACCCAGGCTGATACACCGGGACGCTATACCCAGTGGGAGCAAGTGACGCTGCAAAACAACGCCAGCTTCAGACTTGGCGGCACCTTTGTGCTCGGTGACCCAGGCACAGGCACGGGCACCATGACGCTTGGCGGCAGCAGTAAATTGCTGGTCGACACCGGCATTCTCAGCGCTTACACCGCTGGGCAATTGGTGACGCTGAACAACAGCGGCAGCATCGACATGACCACCGGCAGTTCCACCGCTACCGATACGCTGACCGTCAATGGCAACTACAACGGCACCGGCGGCACGCTTGCCTTGCAAACGGTGCTGGGCGCCGATGGTTCGGCCAGCGACAAACTGGTGGTCAGCCAAGGCACGATCCAAGGCAATACGGGGATTAATATCACTAACCTCGGGGGCACTGGGGCGGCGACGCTTCAGGACGGTATTCAAGTCGTGCTCGCCACCAACGGTGCTACCGGTGGCGCAAGCGCCTTCACCCTGGCGGCACCCGCCTCGGCCGGTGCGTTTGATTACTACCTGTTCAAGGGCGGAGTCACTGCCGGTACCGCAGAAAACTACTACTTGCGCTCTACCGTGCCTGTCGTCCCGCCGCCCGACCCTGACCCTACGATTATCGTGCCACTGCCGACGCCCGTGGAGGGAACGCCGCCGTTGCCACCGAACCCGGGCGTCACACCGCTTCCAATCTACCGCCGGGAAGTACCGATCTACGCGGCGGTGTTTCCAGCCGCACAACAAGTCGTCCAGGCCATGCTGGGGACTTATCACGAACGCATGGGCGACCAGGGCCAACAGCTACAGACAAGCCCCCTCACGGCGGGCTGGGGACGGGTGTATGGCAGCAATAGCCGGCAAAGCTTTGCAGGCACGGTCAACCCCACGCTGGACAGCTCGATGACCGGGTTTCAGGTGGGCAGTGACGTGTTTGCCAACACCCTGGGCAACGGCCTGACCCAACACGTCGGGTTCTTCGTCGGCCATAGCCGTTTAACCGGTGACATCAAGGGTTTCAACGGCGGCTGGCAAAACAAGGACGCTGGCAGCACCACCTTGCGCGGCGATAGCCTGGGCGTGTATTGGACGCTGATCAACCCCAACCGGGCCTACCTGGACCTGGTCGTGATGGGTACCCGCTTCGACGGTCACAACGAGTCAGACCGTGGTGTAAAAATGAAGACACGTGGCCATAACGTGGCCGCTTCGGCTGAGGTGGGTTGGCCGCTGCCGCTCACACAGCAATGGATGATCGAGCCCCAGGCCCAGGTAATCGTCAGCAAGACCAAACTGGATAGCCAAAACGACGGCATCTCCGACGTGTCCTACGACGCCGACACTCTGGTGACCACCCGGCTGGGCGTGCGCCTGAGCGGCGACTACCCACTCAGTGGCATGCTCCTGCAACCCTATGCGCGTGCCAACGTCTGGCATACAAAAGGTGGGCAAAATACGGTGACGTTTGCAGACGTTACAGACATCGTGACCGAGCAGAAATCCACCACGATGGGGGTCAGTCTTGGCGCCAATCTTAAAGTGGCATCCGGTATCAGCCTGTACGGCGAGGTCGGCTACAACCGCAACCTGGACAGCAATACCTTCAACGGTCGCCAGGGCACAGTGGGGTTGCGAATGCAGTTTTGACCCCCCGTCTGTATCGCAGTGTGTACGCAGACCATTGCGATACAGAGCCTTTAACTCTCGCGCTTTTTTGAAACAGAGCAGACACAGCACCGCGTTCAACTGACGGCCAGGCACACATCAAGCCGCAGGAGGCTCGCCATGCACGCTCAGTTGAATCGCCGCTCCAAACGTCCCCTCTTCCTGGCCTTTGCGCTATTTCAATTGGGCATCATCGGCAGGGCCAGCGCCGAAATGCCGGAGATCAACATCCCCGCCCCCGTCACCCAATCGGCCTTCGGCGCGCTCAAGCACGTCAAGGCCGGCTTGCTGGATGTGGCCTACGCCGAAGTCGGCCCAGCGAGCGGCCAGGCGGTGATCCTTCTGCACGGTTGGCCCTACGATATCGATAGCTACGCCCAGGTTGCGCCGTTGCTGGCAGCCAAGGGTTATCGCGTGCTGATCCCCTATGCACGGGGTTATGGCGACACGCATTTCCTCTCGGACAAGACTCTGCGCAATGGGCAACCGGCGGCATTGGCCAGTGACGTGATCGACTTCATGGACGCGCTGAAGATCAAGCAAGCGGTGCTCGGCGGCTACGACTGGGGCGCACGCTCGGCGGACATTGTCTCGGCACTGTGGCCGGAGCGGGTCAAGGCGCTGGTGTCCGTCAGCGGCTACCTGATCGGCAACCAGGCCGCAGGTAAAAATCCACTGCCGCCAGAGGCCGAGCGGCAATGGTGGTACCAGTTCTACTTCGCCACCGAGCGGGGCGCCGCCGGTTACCAGAAAAACACCCATGACTTTGCCAAGCTGATCTGGCAAACCGCCTCGCCTCAATGGAAATTCGACGACGCCACCTTCGAGCGCAGCGCCAAGGGCCTACAGAACCCGGATCACGTCGCCATCACGGTGTTCAACTATCGCTGGCGCCTGGGCCTGGTCCAAGGCGAGCCCCACTACGCGCCGCTGGAGCAGAAACTCGCCCAGGCCCCGGCCATTCGTGTACCGACCATCACCTTGGAGGGCGACGCCAACGGCGCGCCGCACCCTTTGCCCGAGGATTACGCCAAACGCTTTACCGGCAAATACCAGTTCCGCCAGATCAATGGCGGCATCGGCCACAACCTGCCGCAGGAAGCACCCGCAGCGTTCGCCAAGGCAGTGATTGATGCGGATCATCTGTGAGCGCATCGCTATACCCTTTACTACATAGCGATCAATTGCGTAGCTTAGGGCTCCCCGCCGAAGGAGCCCGATGCCCATGTTGCTGCGCCAACTCAACTACCTCGTGACCCTGGCCCAGGAGCAACACTTTGGGCGTGCCGCCGAACGCTGCAATATCTCCCAACCGGCGCTGTCGGGTGCCATCCGCAGCCTTGAGCAGGAATTGGGCGTGTGTGTGGTCCAGCGCAGCCGGCGCTTCGAAGGGTTCACAGCCGACGGAGAGCGGGTGCTGGCGTGGGCGCGGCGCATCCTGTCGGACTGCGATTCGATGCGCCAAGAGGTCGGCACTGGCGAGCATCACCCCAGCGGTGTGCTGCGTTTCGGCGCAATTCCCACGACCCTGTCGATGGTGCCAATGCTCACGGACTATTGCCTGCGCCCGTACCCAGACATGCGCCACGAGGTCTACACCCTGGCCACCTCGCAGATGCTGCAGAAAATCTCCAATTTCGAGCTGGACCTGGGCATGACCTACCTGTCGGACGGGCGTCTACGCGAGTTCCAGACGTTGCCGCTGTTTAAGGAACGCTACGTGCTGATCACCCGCGACGACAGCCTGCTGCAAGGCGCCACCGAGCTGACCTGGGAAGACGTCGCCGCCCTGCCCTTGTGCCTGCTCACCGCCAATATGCAGTGCCGCCAAGGGATCGACGCGGCGTTCGCCAAGGCTGGCGTACGCATCTCGCCCCGGGTGGAAACCGACTCGATGACCGTGCTCTACGCCCACGTGCGCTGTTCGGGACTGTGCAGCGTGGTGCCCCATAGCGCGTTGTCACTGATCGAAATGCGCCAGGAGATTACCGCTGTGCCGATCATGCCGGAGCTGCAACGAGAGATCGGCCTGGTGATGCTCAAGCGCAATCCGCAACCGTTGCTGCTGGGCAGCGCCCTGGCGATTTTCAGCACATTGGACCTGCAACGCCGGGTCGACGCCTTCCTGCACTGCTGATAACCGCAACTGATCTATAGATCAGCCCAAGCGATTGGCCGTGGCTTTCCCGACGCTGGAATATGCGGATCAGGCAGTACAGATCTGCCTCAATCCAATAAGAAGGAAGGTCCCATGGCGAAGATTATCTGTGTGCTCTACGACGACCCCATCACTGGACAACCCGAAACCTATGCCCGCGATGACCTGCCTCATCTTGAGCGCTACCCCGATGGCCAGACCCTACCCACGCCCAAGGCCATCGACTTCCAGCCCGGCACCTTGCTCGGCAGCGTTTCCGGCGAGCTGGGCCTGCGCAAGTACCTGGAATCCAACGGCCATCAATTGGTGGTGACCTCCAGCAAGGACGGCGCCGACAGCGTGCTGGAGCGCGAGCTGCACGACGCTGAAATCGTCATCTCCCAGCCGTTCTGGCCGGCCTATATGACCGCCGAGCGCATGGACAAGGCGCCGAAGCTGAAGATGATCGTCACCGCAGGCATTGGTTCAGACCACACCGACTTGCAGGGCGCGATGGACCGCGGCATCACCGTGGCCGAGGTCACCTACTGCAACAGCAACAGCGTGGCCGAGCACGTGGTGATGAGCGTGTTGGCGCTGGTACGTAACTACCTGCCGTCGCACCAATGGGTGCTCAATGGCGGCTGGAACATCGCTGACTGCGTGGCACGCTCCTACGATGTCGAAGGCATGCACGTGGGCACTGTGGCTGCCGGGCGCATCGGCCTGCGCGTACTGCGCCTGCTCAAGCCGTTCGACATGCACCTGCACTACATGGACCGTCACCGCCTGCCGGAAGCGGTGGAAAAAGAGCTGAACCTGACCTACCACGAAACCCTCGAAAGCCTCGCTAAAGCCTGCGATGTGGTGACGTTGAACTGCCCGCTACACCCTGAAACCGAGCACATGATCAACGCCGATTCGCTCAAGCACTTCAAGCGCGGCGCGTACCTGATCAATACCGCGCGCGGCAAGTTGTGCGACCGGGATGCAATCGCTGCAGCACTCAAAAGCGGCCAACTCGCCGGGTACGCCGGTGACGTGTGGTTCCCGCAACCCGCGCCGGAAGACCACCCATGGCGCAGCATGCCGCACCACGGCATGACCCCGCATATCTCCGGCACCAGCCTGTCGGCCCAGGCGCGTTATGCGGCGGGTACGCGGGAAATTCTCGAATGTTATTTCGACAACCGACCGATCCGCGATGAATACCTCATCGTGCAGGGTGGCGCTTTGGCCGGCGTGGGCGCGCACTCCTACAGCGCGGGCAACGCCACCAAAGGTTCGGAAGAAGCGGCGCGCTTCAAGAAATGAAACAGAGCCCAGCGCAGACGGGCCAGGCAACTGGCCCACTTCGGCGGCTGCTGGCCTTGTCCTTGCTATGGATCTGGCTTGGGGCTTTTCTGGCACTGGTTGGGTTGGGTGCCATTGCCAAGGGTAGCGGGCAACCTTGGGTAATCGGTTCGTTTGGCGCCAGCGGCGTGCTGCTGTTTGCCTACCCGCAAGGACCGTTTTCCCAGGTACGCAACGTGGTGGGTGGGCATGTGCTGACCTCACTGGTGGGGCTTTGCTGTTTGCAGGTATTGGGCCCTGGCCTGCTGCCCATGGCGTTTGCGGGAGGGCTGGCGACGGTATTGATGGTGGTCACGCGGACGGTGCATCCGCCAGCAGGCGGTAACCCGGTGATTGTGTTCATGACACAACCGGGCTGGACGTTCCTGTTGGTGCCGACCTTGGGCGGAGCGTGCTTCTTGATGCTCAGCGCATGGCTGTACTGGAAGGGTATTCGCTGGCTGGAACAACGTTTCAAACCTAGCGCGGTGGTCCGGGAGTAACCGGACCACCGCGTTTTTTATCAGGCTGGCACACCCAGGATAATGTGCGATGCCTTGATCACCGCAGTAGCGCTGACACCCGGCACCAGGCCCAACTCGGCCACGGCATCGCGGGTAACGATGGAGTACACCTTCGAACCACCGGCTAACTCGATCACCACTTCGGCATTCACCGCACCGTCATTCACGCTGAGCACCTTACCTTCCAGGCAATTACGCGCCGACAAGCGAATGTCGCTGGATTCAGTCATCAGCATTACCCACGGCGCCTTGATCAACGCCACAGCCTCCTTGCCCACGGCAATGCCCAGGTTGCGCACGCTTTCCAGGGTCACCACGGCAACCAACTGCTCGCCACCTGGCAATGTCAGGACGACTTCGGCGTTGACGGAACCTTCCTGTACCTGGCTTACCTGGCCTTTGAACACGTTGCGGGCACTGACTTTCATGGGAGGAGCTCCTTTCTTGACTTATAGGTTAGGAAACGCCGCGCATGATTAAACGAGGCGGTGTGTAAAAACAACTATAGCGACCCGCCCAGCCCTCAGAAGTCCACCGTCGCCGACAGCTCAAACGTACGTGGCGCTCCCAGGCCCAGGCTCGACGTCAACGGCATGCCCCAATAGGCCTTGTTCGTCACGTTGGTCACCGTGCCGCGCAGGGTCACCGGGCGACTGGCGATTTGCGTGGCATAGCGCGTGCCGACGTCAAACAAGGTATAGCCGGGAATGGTCTGAGTGTTGTCGGCATCGATGTATTGCCGCGAGATCGCGGTGGCGTTGGCGGTCAAGGTCAACCCCCGCAGGACTGGTGTGTCCCACTCGGCGCCGAGCTTGCCTTGCAGCTTGGGCTCGCCGGTTGCTGTGTTGCCGTCGTAGCGGCCACCGACCGACTTGGTCACTTTGGGGTCGACATGGGCCACGCCGCCCATCAAGCGCACATCATCCAGCGGCGAACCGAAGAAGCCCCACTCAATCCCACGGTTACGTTGCTCGCCACCAAACGAAAACACGTTGGTGACCGGGTCGGTGAAGCTGCCGGGGCGTTCGATCTGGTACAGGCTGAGGGTGTGGGTGAACGTGCCAAGGTCCAGCTTGAGGCCCACTTCCTTTTGCTTGGTTTTGTACGGCGCAAACACGTCACCGTAGTTGGCCGCTGTCATCGGCGCCATGGCACCCTTGCTCAAGCCCTCGATGTAGTTGGCGTACACCGACACCTGCTCTGTGACCTTGACCACCAGCGCGGCAGCCGGAGTGGTGGCGCCCTCGTCATAACCGGGTTTGTTGCGGGCGCCGGTGGTGACGCTGAACGTGTCGGTGACAACGTTTTGGCGACGCACGCCAAGGGTCAGTTGCACCTTGTCGTCTAGGATCGACAGGGTGTCGGCCACGCCATAGCTGGTCAGCTCGGATTCAGTGTGAGCCACTGCCGGGAAGCTTTGTGCCGCCTGCGGCCCCCAGGTCGGGTGATAGATATTGGTGACCCAATTGGCGCCTGGCACCGAACGACGACCGTAGTCTTTCTGTTTGTCCGCATAGCGCGTGGCGTTCACCACCCACTGGTGTGCCACCGGCCCGGTTTGCAATTGCCAACGGAGCCCGGCCTCGCCTGAGGTCTTTTCGATATCCATCTTCAATTGGCCCATGGTGGTGCTTAAATCGCCCGCGTTATTGATGACCGTCGCCGACATCGCCCCGCTGTAGCGATAGTGGGTCTCGCTGGCACCAAACGCCGCGTAGGCCAGTAACTGGTCGCTCAAGTCGAACTCGCCGCGCACAATCGCGCCTTTGTCCTTGGTCTCGACAAACGCCCAGTCCGGGTTCAGCAAGGTGTCGGACTTGGGTGGCTTGGGCACCGACACGTTAGGCGCCAGGCTGATCCCACGGTTCTGCCCGCGCACGCGGTCCTCGCTGTTGTAGAGGTCCACCGACAACCGTGCACGTTCGCCACGCCAATCCAGGCCGAGGGCATTCAACTGGGCTTTCTGTTGTTGATGATCGGTGGCCGTATCGCCGTCGCGATAAACGCCGTTGAACCGCACACCAAACTGCTGCTCTTCGCCAAACCGACGCCCCACATCGAGGTGGCCGCCGTATTGCGCATCGGAGTTGTAGGTGGTGGTGAAACGGGTCAGCGGCTCGGCACCGGCACGCTTGGGCACCAGGTTGACGGTGCCGCCTACCGAGCCACCGGGAGGCATGCCGTTGAGCAACGCCGATGGGCCCTTGAGTACTTCGATGCGCTCGTACATTTCCGGCGAGATGCGGTAGTACGGCGCAACGCCGAACAGCCCGCCGATGGTCACGTCACTGATGCTGGTGGCAAAACCACGGATGGAATAGTTCTCGCTGTAGGTGCCTTTCAAACCATTGCTGAACACCGCTGGATCGGTGGCCGCGATCACATCGGTGACGGTTTGGGCCTGGCGGTCGGCAATGAATTTTTCCGTGTAGCTGATGGTGCTGAACGGCGTTTCCATAAAGTCTTTGTTGCCCAGCAGACCGATACGACTGCCATACGCCACCTGGTCACCGGCATAGGTGGGCGGCAATTCGGCGGTGGCTATTTCGCCGTCCACCTGGATGGAAGGCAAGGTGGAGACGGTTTTTTCTTCAGTGCGTTCCGCCTCTTCGGCGAACACCGGCGCGGCACTGATCGCCAGCCCCAGCAAGGCAATCTGTACGGCAGCGGCACTGCGTTTGAGGGCAAAGCCTGGACGAGCGGGCACAGGGGTACGTGTACGGTGAGTCATGGAAGGCTCCGTAAGGGTGTGTGTATTTTTTAGTGTTGGCAGTGTGTAGCGGGTTAAACGCCTGGAATCAGGGCTGATAACCTTTGATCACATCGTCGATCACGTGCTTGATCGACGTCGGGCTGGCGGCCATGACGTACCAGGCCTGGGCATCGACGAACACCACGCGCCCGTTCTTCCAGGCATTGGTCTGGCGCAACAACGGGTTGCCCAGGCTTTGCGCGTCCAGCGTCGGTCGGCGCTCAATCACGGCGGTGCGGTCCACCACGTAAAGGATGTCCGGGTTGGCTTGTTGGATGAACTCGCTGGAAATCGGTTGCCCATGCAAGCCGGTCTCGGCGGTCGGGCTTGCCGGTTTCACGCCCAGGTCGGTGAACACAAAGCCGTAGCGCGACTGCACGCCAAACGAGCTGAACGCGCCGTTGTTATGCAGCACCACCAGTGCGCGCTCGGGCCGCGCCTGGGTGATACGCCGCGCCTGCTCGACTTTTGCGTCAAGCGCGGCGACCTGCTGGCGCGCGAGTGCCTGCTTGTCGAAGACCTGCCCCAACGTCAGCAGGTGGTTTTTGATCACCTCAATATGCCGCGCCTCGCTGTCGCGGTAATCCACGTCAAAATGCACGGTCGGCGCAATCTCGCTCAGTTCGCCGTAATGCTGGGCCTGCAACGAGGTGATGAGGATCAGGTCCGGCCTGGCCGCGTGCACCCGCTCCAGGTTCGGCTGCACGATGGCGCCGGTGTCGACCACCGCCGCATCGTCCTTGTAGCGCTGCAGGAACTGCGGCACGAAGTCCTTGGGCATACCAGCCACGGGCACGCCCAATTGGTCGAGGAAATCGACTTCATTCATGTCCAGGGCAACCACGCGCTGCACCGGTGGCTGGATCTGTGTGGTGCCCAGCGCGTGGGTCACGCTGATTGGCGCCGCAGCGGCTGCCTGCCCCGTGACGAACACGCTCAGCAACAGGGCAAACGCCCAGGGGGTGTGATGACGTTTCATGGGTTCTCTCATGCGGGATTGAAGTAGTTGCACAGGCGCCCGCGCGCGCTGTGGGTGATCTGGAAGTCGAGGTCGTACAGTTCGCGCAAGCGCGCTTCGGTGACCACCTCGGCCACGCTGCCGGTGCAGTGCACTGCGCCCGCTTTCATGGCGACGATGTGGTCCGAGTAATGGGCGGCAAAATTGATGTCATGCACCACCAGGATCACCGTGCGGCCCTGCTCGTCACACAGCCTTCGCAGCGCACGCATGATGTGCACGGCATGCTTGATATCGAGGTTGTTGAGCGGCTCATCCAACAACAGGCACTCGGTTTGCTGGGCGACGGTCATGGCCAGGAACGCCATCTGGCGCTGCCCGCCACTGAGTTCCTCAAGGTAGGCGTGGCGCAGCGGTTGCAGTTCCAGGAATGTCAGGGCTTCGTCGATAACGCGTCGGTCCTCTGCCGTGAGCGCGCCACGGCTGTAGGGAAAGCGCCCGAAGGCGACCAGTTCCTCGACGGTGAGCCGCAGGTTGAAATCCGGCGCCTGGCGCAAGGTGGCCACGCGCTTGGCGTAGTCACGGAGGGGGATGTCACCCACCCTGCGACCTTCGAGCAAGATGTCGCCACCGCTGGGTTGCATCAGCCGCGCGATCATCATCAACAGCGTGGTTTTGCCCGCGCCATTGGGGCCGATCAACGACGTCAGCCGCTGCGCGGGAAAGCCAGTGCTTACGCTGGACAGCACGGTCTTGGCGCCGTACGCCTTGCTGAGGTTTTGCACAGTGATCATGGGGTGCCTCGGGTACGCAGCATCAGTGCGAGGAAATACGCGCCGCACAGCAGATTCACGAGAATGCCGACGGTGGTCTTGTAGTTGAAGACGTGCTCCACCAGCAGCTGGGCCGTGATGAAAATGGCGATGGCCACCGCGCTGCCCATCGGCAACGTGACCCGATGGCGAAACGTACGCGCCAGCGCATACGTGGTGTTGGCGACGAACACGCCCATGAATGCCGTCGGCCCCAGCAACGCAGTGGACACCGCCACCAGCGTGGCGACCAGGGCCAGTTGCAGACGCACGGTGCGCGGGTAGTCCACACCCAGGGACACCGCTTGATCGCGACCCAACGCAAGCACATCCAAGGTTGGCAAGGTTCGCGCAAACGCCAGGCACAACAGCGCCACAAGCAGGCCCGAATACACCAGTTGCTGGGGTTGCACGCGGCCAAACGAAGCCTGGCTGAACCCGAGCAAAATCGAGAACTCGCCGGGGCTGACCTTGAGCTGTACGAACTGCGTGATGGTGCCGATCACCATGCTCAGCACCAAGCCCAACAGCAGCAGGAAATACACGTTGTTCTTGCCGTCGCGCAGCAACCAGCGATGAATCGCCCAGGAGTAACCCAGCATCAACAACACCGACAGTACAAAGTTGCCCTGGCTGCCCAGCAACACCAGGCTGGCGGTGCCGAGCACCAGCACCAGCAGCGCCTGGAACAACAGGTAAACCGCTTCGTAGCCCATGATTGCCGGCGTCAGGATGCGGTTGCCGGTGAGGGTCTGGAAGATGATCGACGACCACGCCACGCATACCCCGCCAATGCACATGGCCGAGAGCCGGATAAGGCGCTTGGGGATCACGTAGTCGAAGTCCAGGCCCGAGCCATACAGCACAAACGCCACGGCCAAGCCGAGCACCAAAGCCCACAGGCGCTTCATCGGTGCCTCCAGACGATCAGCGCCAGGAACAGCACCCCACCGACGATGCCGGCGGTCAGGCCAATCGGCACTTCGAACGGAAAGATCAACAGCCGGCCAAGAATGTCGCAGGCCAGCAGCAATGCGGCGCCGCCCATGGCGACGATGGGCAGCGTGCGGCTCAGGTTTTCGCCGTAGTGCAGCGCCACCAGGTTAGGGATCACCAGCCCGACAAACGCAATCGAACCGACGGTGATGACCGTCGCAGCCACCGTCACCGCCACCAGTAACAACCCCAGCGCGGCAGTCGCCGCGTAGTTCAGCCCCAAGCTGGTGGCCATGCCCTCGCCCATGCCCAGCACCGTGAAGCGATGGGCGTACAGGTAGGTCAGTGCAACAATGGGCAAGATCAAATAGATGATTTCGTAATTGCCCTGCACCACCTTGGAAAAGTCACCCAGCAACCAGCCTTGCATGCTTTGCAGGATATTGTGGCGGTAGGCAAAGAACTCGGCGATGGCACTGAGTACCCCGCCGTACATCAGGCCAATGACCGGCACCAGCAGCGTGTTCTGAAAGCGAATGCGCCGGATGATCGCCAGGAACCCAAGGCTCGCGGCGAAACAGCACATCAATGCAAACAGCATGCGCGTCATGGGGCTGGCGGCGGGCATCAGCACCAGCGACACGAGGATGCCGAGCTTGGCCGCGTCCAGCCCGCCCGTGGTACCCGGCTCGACAAACTTGTTGCGCAGGATGTGCTGCAGGATCACCCCGCACACCGCCAACCCCACGCCGGTCAGTATCAACGCGGCCAGGCGCGGCAAGCGGCTGGCGGTCAGCGTCAGCCAGGCGTCGCCGGAGAATGTCCACACGTCGATTTCACGCGCACCGACCAGTAGCGAAACCCCGCACAGCACCGCAAACAGCCCACTCCAAGCTAAGCGCATCATGCAATGCGCCAGCCCGTTGCCGCCTGCCGTTGAGCCAGGAACTGCGCGTAACGCCCACCACTGGCCGCCAAGCTCGCCGGGGTACCTTGCTCAACAATCTGGCCCTCATCGAGCACCACGATCTGGTCGGCCATGGCCACAGTGGACAGCTGATGTGCAATCACAATCAACGTGCATTGGCCGCGCAGCCTGGCCAACGCCTCGGCAACGGCCGCCTGGTTTTCCGCGTCCAGCGCGGCGGTGGCTTCGTCCACCAGCAGAATCGGTGCGCCCTTGAGCAAGGCACGGGCAATGGCGATGCGTTGCCGCTCGCCACCCGATAGCCGCGCACCGCCCTCGCCCACCGGCGTGTCCAGGCCTTGGGGCAAGCGTGCGACGATCTCGGCCACGCCGGCCTGGCGCGCCGCCTCAACCAGTTCAGCCTCAGTGGCGGTCGGCTTGCCGAGCCGGATGTTGTCGGCAATGCTGCCCTGGAACAGGTAGGTGTCCTGGAAAATCTGGCTGACCTGCGCCGCAAGATCCGCCTCGGACAGTTGCCGCACGTCCACGCCACCGATCAGCACACTGCCCCGGCTTGCATCGAAAAAACGCGCGAGCAAACGCACCAGCGTGGTCTTGCCCGAGCCGGACGCACCGATCAATGCCGTCATGCTACCCGCAGCGATTTCAAGGTTCACACCGCGCAGCACCTGGGGCGCGTCGGGCCCATAACGAAAGCTCACGCTGCGCAGTTCCACCGTGTTGTCCGCCGGCGTTTGCGCTGGCTCCATCACTGGCAAGGGCTGCACCGCCAGGATGCTCTGGACCGCGTCAAGCTGACCGTTGGCGCTGCGCAGGATTTCGCCATAACTGGCCACGTCGAGCAACGGTTCGATATAGCGACACACCAGCACCAGCGCGACACAGGCAGCAATCGCGGCGTCCTGCTCAAGCAGCTCGGCCCACAGCGCCACGGCCACCAGCAGCGCACAGAAAATCGCCTGCACCACCCACGCGTTGAGCACCGCCGACAATGACGACTGATAGATCAAGCGCATGCCGGATTGGCGCTGTTGGTCGATGGCTTGCCCCAGCAGCCGCAGGCCACCGCCCTCGCCATTGAAGGCGCGCAACACCGATTGGGCCTGGGCGAACTCGACCATACGCTGACTGGTGTAGGCGAAGTGCTGCTGATAAGTGGCGTCGGTCGCTTGGCCCAGACGGGCCGTGAGTAACATCGCGACGACCAGGAGCGGCAGTGCCAGCAATGCGACTAGCCCCAACGTCCAGTGCAGCGTAAACAGTGCGACGACGATCACCAACGGCGTCACCGCGCCACTGATCACCGGGGTGAACACGTGGGCCGGTAACTGGGCCACCGCCATCATGCCCTGGGTAATCACATGGCTGAGCTGAGCGCTGTTTTGTGGGGTAAACCAGCCGATGGGCAGGCGCGCAACGTGATCACCGATACGCTGGCGTGCGCCTTGCAGCACTGCGACGCCGACCGCCACACCCGCCTTGTCCACGCTGCGCCGCCATATGCCACAGGCAAGCATGCCCACCAGCAGCGCAACCAGCCAACACGCGGCGCCGCTTACATCGCCGCGCAGCAGGCGGCTGATCACCGGCACCAGCGCGGTAATGGTCAGCCCGCAGAGCAGGCCATAGAACGCCGCCATCCAGGCATAGCGACGTAAGGTCGGGGCGTCTTCGCCCAGCAGGCGCACAAACGTCTTCAGCATGGTTGCACCACCGGTTGTTCGTCGCGGGCGTAGTCGCCCAGGTGCCAAAGGCGTGCGTAGAGCCCTTCACGAGCCAGCAAGTCGGCATGCCGCCCCTGCTCAACCACGCGGCCTTGATCAACGACCAGGATCTGGTCGGCGTGCATCACGGTGTCGAGCCGATGGGCGATGACCAACAACGTGCGGCCCTGGGCGAAGCGCGACAGGGCTTGCTGGATCGCCACTTCGTTCTCGGCATCCGCAGCGGCAGTGGCCTCATCGAGGATCAGCACCGGCGGGTTCACCAGCACCGCACGGGCGATGCTCACGCGCTGCTGCTCGCCGCCGGAAAGCTGAGCGTCTTCGCCGATGACCGAGTCATAGCCCCGGGGCAGACACAGGATGCGCTCGTGGATATTCGCGGTGCGTGCGGCGTCTTCGATGTCTTGCGCTGTAGCTGAGGGCCTGCCGAGGGCGATGTTGTCGCGCACGCTGGCGTTGATCAGGCGTACCTCCTGCAACACGAACCCGATGCGTTGGTAAAGCCGCTCGGTCTCGATGTTTCGCAGGTCCACGCCACCGAGGGTGATACGCCCGGAGCCGGGGTCGAAGAAACGCAGCAGCAGGCGCGCCAGTGTCGACTTGCCGGCACCCGACGGCCCGACAACCGCTGTGGTGGTACCCGGTTGCAGCGTGAAGCTGATATCTGTCAGCACCGGATTGTCGGGCCCATAGCCATAACCGACCTGCTCGAAGCGGATCTCGCTGCCCCTCGGCAGTTGCTGTGTGTGCACCGATGGCTGCGACAGCGTTGGCGTGTCGAGCAGCGCGTGCACACGCTGGGCGGCGCCCGTGGCGTTGTTGAGGTCGTGGGTGATGTAGTGCAACAGCAACAACGGCGCACTCAAGCCTGGCGCCACCAGCACAAACGGCAGCAGATCCAGCGGCATTATCCAACCCAGGCTGACAAACAGCGTGCCCGCCACCAGCACCACGCAGAGCACGGTGACCGGCGCAATCATCGCGTTGGCATTCGCCATCGAAGCCACCAGCGGACGGGTGAAGTCGATGAACGCTTCGGCGAACGCATCGATCGCTTGGCGGTAAGCGCTGTGCGCCTTGCCACTGACACCGAAGGCCTTGACCACCGGAATGCCTTTGACGAACTCCTCCACCGCATTGCTGATGCGGTCCATGCCGCCGATAAATTGCTGCATACTCGCGCCGCTGGCGCGCATGGCCCGTTTAAGGAACAGGAAATAACCGGCGAATGGCAGCAGTGCAATCAGCGCCAGGCGCCAGTCCATGGCGAACAGGTAGACCATCGAGATCAGTACGGCGCCGCCTGCTCGCCCGGTGGTGGTATAGAAGTGCGCGGTGAGGCTGTGCAGGGTGTTGATGTCGTCCTGCACCGCCCGCTTGATTTCACCCGACGCGCGACTGCTGAACCAGCCCAGCGGCACCCGGCTCAGGCGTTGCGTGATGGCTTGGCGCAAGTGGTGTGTGAGGCGGTTGTCGGCCAGGTGGGCCAGCAGTTCACCCGCAAAAATCAGCGCCATGCCCACAAACAGGCTCGCGATGCTCAAGCCCGCCACCCACCACAGTTCACTGGATATGCTGCCAGCATCGCCGAGCAAGCGTCGAGCGATATGGGCGATACCGGCCAGGGGCACCAGGGTCAGCATCGCACCGACGGCGGCCAACAGCGCGGCAACCATCAGGCGCCCACGGATAGGCGTCAATACCCGGCTAAGCGTGCCTTCGACAGTGGGGTTGGCCGAGGCCGTGTCAGGAGAGTCCATTGCGAGAAAAGGTCCGTTTGAGAATCAGAATCATATTTAGTTGCATGACTATAAACTAATTTGCGTAAACCCGACAAGACAGCTACAACCTTGTGTTCAGTGATTAAGGAATACCTATGGAACCCGCAAAAAAACCGGCCACCCGCGGACGCCCGCCGAGCATCACACGGGAGCGAATCGTCGAAGCCGGTATAGAGATGGGCCTGCCCAACATCACCTTCGTCGGCCTCGCGGCGGCGCTGGGTGTGAGCCATATGGCGCTGTATAAACACGTGGCCAACCTCGAGGCGCTCAAAGCGCTGGTCGCCGAGGAAATCTTCACGCGCTGGCAGATTCCCCAGGATTGCGGCGACAAGGACGGTGGCTTGCGCGAGTACCTGATCGTGTTCGCCACCTCGGTCCGGGAGTTCGTCAAGGCGCACCCGGGGCTCACGCCTTTCGTCATCCGCAGGGCGGCCGCGACTGAGCCGATGCTGGCCAAGATCCACGGCCACCAAGCGCTTATCGCCCAGGCATTTGGCGTCAGCCAGGATCAGGCGCGCTGGTTGCTCGCCACGGTGGCGTTCCACTGCATGGCCGTGGCCGACACGGTGTATACGGTCACCCAACGGGAGCCCGTGGTGGAAACGGATCGCGCTACCGAAGAAGCGGAGATGGAAATTGAGCTGGAACAAGGGATGCAGGCCCTGATCGTGGGGGCACTGGTGATGTTGAAGGAAGGCTCGTCCGCCGAGTGACCCAAGGCCTACAAATTGTGAGAGCACCTCGCTACAACAGGCATAATCACACTCTGTTCATACCAGAGACGCATCAATGACCACCGAACGCTACGACCAACTGGCACTCTTCGCCATCGTGGCCCAGGAGCGCAGCTTCACCCGCGCGGCCGCTCGGCTAGGCATGTCGCAGCCCGCCTTGAGCCGCGCCATGCGCCAGCTCGAGGAGCGCCTCGGCGTGCGCTTGCTGGCCCGCACCACGCGCAGCGTGTCGGCGACCGAGGCCGGTGAGCATCTGCTGCGGGTGATCGCGCCGCGGTTCGAGGAGATCGACAGCGAGCTGGCCTCTCTCAGCGAATACCGCGACAAGCCGATGGGCAAGCTGCGCATCACGGCAGGCGAACATTGTGCAATCAGCGTGCTGCATCCAGTGCTGGCCAAGCTGCTTCCGGACAATCCCGACCTCAATATCGAGATCATCGTCGACTACGGCTTCACCGATATCGTGGCGCAAGGTTTCGATGCAGGCGTGCGATTGGGGGAGCAAGTGGCCAAGGACATGATCGCGATGCGCATCGGCCCGGACATGCGCATGGCGGTGGTCGGCTCGCCAGCGTATTTCGCCCGCTACCCGCTGCCGACAATTCCCAACGACTTGATGACCCACAACTGCATCACCCTGCGCATGCCGACCCATGGCGGCTTGTATGTATGGGAGTTTGAAAAGAACGGACAGGAATTGAACGTACGCGTCGAAGGCCAACTGGTGTTCAACACCATCGCCATGCGCATGGAAGCAGCGCTGCAGGGCTTGGGCTTGGCGTATATGCCCGAAGACCTGGTGCTGGAACATGTGGCGCAGGGCCGTCTGGTGCGGGTGCTGGAAGACTGGTGCGAGCCGTTCTCGGGGTACCACTTGTACTACCCGAGCCGGCGCCAGAGCTCACCGGCATTCACCTTGCTGCGCGAGACCTTGCGCTACCCCCCGTCACTAATGCCGGGTTTGTAGTGAGCGGGCTTGTCCCGCGCTGGGTGGCGAAGCCGCCCTAAATCCAGTCACCGCAGTTCTTACTGCAAAACCGCGTAGGCCGGGTTTAGGGCGGCTTCGCCACCCAGCGCGGGGCAAGCCCGCTCACTACAAACTACCGGAATAACTATTCCAGCATTGCGCTGGCACGTCGGGCCGCTTCGACGTTGCCCTGCTCTTCGAGCAATCGCACCAGTTGGCGCAATTGCTCCACCGTCACCCCCACCCGCAGGCTGGCGGCGACGTGGGAACGTAACTGCGACTCTACACCCGGTGTGGCGGCCAACGCGGCAACCGTCGCCAACTCGCGGCTCTGCCAGTCGAGGTTGTCTCGGGCAAAGATGTCGCCGAACAGATGCGCCTGCAGGTATTGATTGATCACCGGGGCGAAATCGAACAACGGGCCCTTCACCTCTGCGCCGGCGATTTTCGTTTGGTTGGCCTTGCCCAGCACCAGCAACTGCTCGCCGACGGGAATAACCGCCATCGGCTCGCGCCCCTGCTCATCCTTGATCCCCCGTTGCTTGCGCGCCTCTACTACCCGCATCAACTCACCCAGCGCGTTCAGGCTGCGAGGGAAGCCGACGTAGGCGTAAAGCTGCACCAGAATTTCCTTCGCCTCGCTGATGGACAACCCAGCGTCCAGACCTTGATTCAGTGCCGTATTAAGTGCGGGCAGATTGCTGGTGGCCATCGCTGCAGCAATCAAGGGTATCGACTGTTGCTTGGCCGACAGCGCGGTCTCGCTGCTGGCGGGTCTGTTTAGCGAGGCGCCGTACTCGGCGTCGGTGACTTTTTCCAGCCAGTCGACGTTTTTACCGCCCACCGTGCCGGTCACCGCCAGGTGCGTCATCGCGCTGTTCGGCGCCGCGCCGTGCCAGTGCTTGACGCCTGGCGGGCAAACGATGACGTCGCCCGGCAAGATCCGTTGCACCGGCTTGCCCCACTCCTGAGTCAGCCCAACGCCCGACATCACCACCAGCCGCTGACCCGCCGGGTGCGTGTGCCACGCCGAACGTGCGCCCGGCTCGAAGCTGACGTAGGCACCTGAAGCGCTGAGCTCATCCGTGGCCGGAAACAGTGGATCGACGCGCACCTGCCCAGAGAAATAGTCCTCGGGGCCGGCCACCGAAGCCTGGCTGTTGGCACGGCGAATCTGCTGGGATTCGGCAAGGCTGTCCGCGCCTGCGGCAAACGGTGCCGTCGCGCACATCGCGAGGCCAAGAAGGGTCTTATTCATGGTGCGGGCTCTCCGAATCAAAGGGTTCTGGCGTAGAAGGCGCTCAGTTGCGCGATGGCAATATCCACATACGCGGGCACCCAATACGTCTCGATGTGCGTTGCGCCGTCGATCTTGAACAACTGCTTGTCCTGGGTACCGGTTGCCTTGGCGAAGGCCTGCTCGCTCATGTAGAGGCTGTCGGCCTTGCTGCCTGCGATCATCAGCAACGGTTTATCGATCAGTTCGATCTGGTCGGTGGCGTCAAAGCTCATCAAATCCAGCAGGCTGCTCAGGGTGTACTTGAAGGTGGAATTCGGGTGGGCGTGGGTCTTGCCGTAGTACTCAAAGCCCTGGCGATACAGGTCGAACGGCAGCTTGGCGACCTGTTCGTCAGTCAGCTGCACATCGCCGGTGTACACCACCGCGCCACCCGCAGCTTCCTGCGCACGTGCTGCCGACGCCTGCTGCAAGCGCTGTTGGATCGTGTCCACTTGTGAGTCCTGGTAGCCATTGCGGCGCACCAACCCCGAGTTGAACATGCTCACGGTAGCAATCGACGCAAAACGCTTGTCGGTGCGCGCGGCCGCCAAGGAATATCCACCGCCGCCACAGATCCCCAACAGGCCCAGGCGCGAAGCGTCGGCACCGGGATAATTGGCGATGAAGTCGGCCATGCCATGGATGTCCTCGATGCGTGAGGCCGGCTTGTCGACATTGCGCGGCTCACCGCCACTGGCGCCTTGATACGCCGCATCTGCCGTGATCGTGATGTAGCCTTGGTCGGCCATACGCTGGGCATACAGCCCGGCGACCTGCTCCTTTACCCCGCCGTTGGGGTGCGCGATCACGATCACCGGGTACGTCTTGCTCGCCTCATAGCCAGCTGGGGTGTAGACGTTGGCGGCGATGACCAGGCCGTTGAGCGTGTAGCTCACGGGGTGAATGTTGACCTTGCCCGGCTCGTTCTTTTTCAACGCGCCGTCGTAGACCAGGGTGAAGGGGTTTTGCTTGTAGTCAGCCGCCTGGAGTTCGGCGCCCGACATGCCGATCATGGCAGCCATGAAAGAGGCTTTCAGGGTGGTTCGCATCGTGTGAGTGCTCCCGGTCGATCATTGAGTAATGGCGTGGGGAGCACGTTAACGGGTCCGGCATTGATGGATAAATGGGGTAAGTCGTATAGGACTGATATCAAAAACGCATAAATGCGCATAACGGAGAGCGAGTCACGCTGCCGCTCAAATGGAACGCTGGTTTACTCGCGCCATCAGTTGCTCAGCCGACTCTTTGCGCTCCGAATAGCGGTCCACCAGGAACGCCTGGCGATCCCTCAGCAGCACGGTGAACTTCACCAACTCTTCCATCACGTCGACAACACGATCATAAAACGGCGACGGTTTCATCCGCCCAGCCTCGTCGAATTCCATATAAGCCTTGGGCACCGATGACTGGTTGGGGATGGTGAACATACGCATCCAGCGACCCAGTACCCGCAGCTGATTCACCACATTGAACGACTGCGAGCCGCCGCAGACCTGCATCACCGCCAACGTCTTGCCCTGTGTCGGGCGCACGGCTCCCAGCTCCAGCGGTACCCAGTCGATCTGCGCCTTGAACACTGCAGACATCGCGCCGTGTCGCTCCGGGGAACACCACACCTGCCCTTCCGACCACAACACCAGGTCGCGCAGCTCTTGCACCTTGGGGTGATCGACCGGGGCGTCGTCTGGCAACGGCAAACCGGAGGGGTTGAAGATGCGTGTCTCGGCACCAAAATGTTCCAGCAGGCGCGCGGCCTCTTCCACCAACAGGCGGCTGAACGAGCGCTCACGGGTCGACCCGTAGAGCAACAGAATGCGTGGTTTGTGTGGGTCCAGCGTCGACGGTCGTACATCGTCGAACAGGCTCAGGTCCACATTGGGTAGATAGTCAGACATAAATCCTCCTCAGAGCGTGGCAATTCGTTCAAGCTCAGTTTTGAGCGCGTCACGGCTGATGGTGCCGAGGGACAGGGCGAGGAAGGCTTGGCAGCGTTTTTCAATGCGCGCCAATGTGGCGTTGAACGCTGCGTCGATCGCGGCCTCGTCTCCCGTCACATCCGAGGGGTCTTCCAACCCCCAATGGGCTTTCAGCGCCGGGCCGAAATACACCGGACAGCTTTCGCCAGCGGCCTTGTCACACACGGTGATCACGATGTCTGGCGGGTTGCCTTCGAATGCGTCGTTGCCTTTGCTGTACAGGCCATCGATAGCGATACCGGCCTGCTGCAACGTGGACAAGCTGCGTGGCAACACCTGGCCCTTGGGGAAACTCCCGGAACTGATCGCCTCGATGCCCTGCGGCGCGAAGTGATTGAAAACCGCTTCTGAAAGGATGCTGCGGCAACTGTTGGCGGTGCACATGAACAGGACTCGCATGGATTGCTCCTGCCGCTTTTGGCGGACGTTTGAGGATCAGATGCAATCGGCTTCCCGTACAGGCCGGCCGTTCATACACCGCAGGCGAGCAGCGTTTTGCTTGAGCCAATCGGTGTTGGCTTTTGACGTCACCTGCAGGATTTCGTGAACCCACTTCGGTAGGTCCGGGTTAAGGCGGTAATACACCCACTGGCCCTGTCGGCGGTCGAGCAGCAAGCCACTGCTGCGCAGTTGCGCTAAATGGCGGCTGATCTTTGGCTGGCTGTCGTCCAGGGCACACATTAACTCGCAGACACACAGCTCGCCCTGATCAGCAATCAGCAGGGTGGCGCGGGTGCGGGTTTCGTCGGCCAGGCTTTTGAAGACCTCGGGGGGGGTGATCATGACGGCTCCTTACATTTGGAAATACGAATATACGGATATCCACATGTATCATGCAAGCAGTTGTTTTGTTGATTGCCGTTTTTGCGCGCTAGGGTGATAGCGCCTGCCCCGCTCCTGAGTTTGCTCGACCTGCAGTGATTAAAGTTCGGACGCACAAAGGCGATACGCTCAAATAGGAACATTAATGCCGCTGGCGTACTTGATGGATCAGACCTGATGGAACGGGCCATGGCGACAAACAAGGAGGTCCTTTTGACCCTGCGCTTCATATACGTTTTAGGGCTTTGTTTTTTCCCGCTGAACACACTCGCCCAGCCCCCCACGCCCGAAGCTGTCACGCACTATCACGCCGCCCTGGACGCGCTGGACGATGCAAAGCGCGTGTCCGACCGCGTGCTCGAAATCGTCAAAACCGATCAACCCGTGGACCCTGCCGAGCCAGAGGCGTTAGCGACTGAAAGCGCGCAAATAATGAGTCGACTCAACGCGCACCTGGACACTGCAATCGCGGGTGGGCATGCCGTCGCCATGTACCAAAAAGCCAAGGTGTTGTTGGCGGCATCAATTCTCAAGAATAAACAATCCGCCTGCGAGTTCTACGGCCGGGCCGCCGAGCAAGGCCTGATTGCAGGGGCTGTGGAGTACGTTAATTGCATACCCTTCTATCCCCCCAGTGCTGAGTACGAGAGGCGCCTTACCCTTCTTCAAGCGACAGTCCAGGGTCATGACTACTACGAATCGGAGTACCCATTGCTGACCGCCTTTCCCAGCTGCTTCCCCAAGCACAAGCCCCCACCAAAACCGGACGAAGATGCGATTCAATGGGTGATTGATAATGCTCGCCCCCTGGCCTTGAGTGCCGGCGATTTTCGCGCAGAAGGGTATTACATCCTCGCCATGCGTACCGAGATCGACGAGCAAAGAGTGAACTTCCTGAATTTGGCGTTTGCACAAGGCTGCCGCGAAGATTTCATGAGGGTGGCAAAGTATGTGAGGGATGAACGATTAAAGGCGCTGATCAAAGGGCCGCCCTTGGAGGCCGTTCGATAACTCCCGATGGAGCAAAAATTGAGCATTTACATCACAGGCGCCTCGTGTGCGGGCGTTACCACGCTGGGTCAAAACCTGGCGACGTTGCTCGGCGTAAAACACCTCGACGTCGATGATTTTTACTGGATGCCCACCAACCCGCCCTTCACCACCAAACGTCCTCCTGATGACCGGGTGACGCTGATTCAGCAAGCATTCGGTGACGGCGACTGGTTGCTGACCGGATCCTGCATGGGCTGGGGTGATGCGCTGATTACCCGTGCGGACCTGATTGTGTTCGTGGCCACGCCCACACCCGTTCGCCTTGAGCGGCTGACCGCACGAGAAACGCAACGCTTTGGCGATCGCATCGCCCCCGGTGGCGACATGCATGAAATACACCTGGCCTTCAGGGAATGGGCCTCGCAGTATGACGACCCGAGTTTTTCTGGACGCAACCGGGCCTGGCACGAAGCGTGGCTGTCCAGGCAAACCGCGCCGATCCTGCGGATCGACGGGACGAACACTGCTGAGCAGATGGCAGCTGATGTGATTCAGGCGCTTTCGCAAATATCGCGGTAGCTCGACAGCAGATCAAATGGTGAGCCATGAAACCCACTCTCTCCACCGCAGCCAATGGTCATCTGAAATTCAATCTCAACGAGTGTCCGGATGATTATTGGCTATCGTTGGCTGAGGATCTGGTCAAACACGAAGGGTTCAAACGAGTAGGCTCACCCGTCTTCGGCTTTGACGAAACCATTCACCAAGGTTTCACGTGCGCGCAGTTTAGTCTTGCCGCCGGGTGGGACACCTGGTTTGGGCACTACTTGCTTTCTGAATCCGCTGCGGCTGATGTATTTCTGCAAGCGCTGTTCCATCAGCTCAGCGTTTGAGATGTAAATCGGGGCTTCTCGCCACATTGTCAGCGACGGATTCAATTGCACGGAAGCAATCAATGAAACATCACTTACCCGTGAGCACAGGCAAGAAAATAACGGTCTTGGCCATCACCCTATTGGTGGTTGGAACGCTGTTTTCCTACATGCTGTGGGCGACTCGCATTGCAAGACAAACCGTTTTGATGCCGTGGATTCCAGAGTGGACCACCTATGTGGCCGTCAGCGTTTTGGTGGGGCTGGTCTTCGCAGGTAGAGCGCTCTATCAACGCCCAACTGAGAAAGCCTTGAAGCGCGTTTCAGATGCCTTTCTCAGTGGTTTTTGCGCTGGTTTTGTGTTGTCCATAAACAGCTGCAATGTCGGCGTCTACCTGTTGCCTGGCGACACGGTCCATTACGAATCAGCCTATGAAACAACCTTCCCGGGACCGGCCATTGGTAAATCCAACCGCTGCGAGGCAGGCTTGTGGATCAAGGACTTAACGACTGAACGACGCATCCAACTGTGCACAACCAAATCTGATTTGCACAACCAAATCACCCCTGGCATGCAGGCCGTCTGGGTCACTGCGCACAGCAATAAAATCGGCTCCTACATTTCCGATTATAAATTTATCTACACGCAACCCGCTTCACACACAGATTTGTAGTGAGCGGGCTTGCCCCGCGCTGGGCTGCAAAGCAGCCCCAATAAGCACGCCGAGTTGCGTCAGGCACCCTGCGGCGTGCGTTTTTAGGGCCGCTTCGCAGCCCAGCGCGGGGCAAGCCCGCTCACTACAAAGGCTGTGTTGCAACGTTGATCACCACCTTTCCAAATGCGCCCCTGGCGAGATGCTCGTAAGCTTCTCGTGCTTTCTCAAACGGGTATACCTGATCGATCACGGGACGAATCTTGTGTTCGTTGAGGAACCTGTTCATTCGGTCGAATATAGCGGCTGTGCGTGGGAGACGTTCGGGTCTGCCGGGTCTCCGATACCGGTTCGCCAACCCAACGCACACATTGTCCAACCCACTCCACTCCCATTATCCTCCCCCTACCCGTCCCCCTGCGCACACGGAGCCGCCATGGACCTCGCCACCCTCTCACTCTTCCTCCCCGCCTGCTTCGCCCTGAACATGGCGCCCGGCCCGAACAACCTGCTGTCGGTCAGCAACTCCACGCGCTACGGCTATCGCACCTCGTGCCTGGCCGGTATCGGTCGCCTGCTGGCGTTTGCCGGCATGATCGCCCTCGCCTCTGCGGGGTTGGCGGTGGTACTGCAAACCTCGGAGTTGTTGTTCTACGGGATCAAGATCCTGGGGGCGGCGTATCTCTTTTACCTGGCGTATCAGCTGTGGCGAGCGAACCCGCAAGCGGAGGCGGAAGCGACGGCGGCCAAGGTGGGGTTATGGGCGTTGGCGCGGCAGGAGTTTTTGGTGGCGGCGGGCAACCCGAAAGCCATCCTGATTTTCACCGCGTTCCTCCCGCAATTCGTGGTTCCCGGTCAGCCGATCACACCGCAATTTGCGTTGCTGGGCGCGATGTTCCTGGCGCTGGAGTGGATCGCCATCAGCGCCTACGCCTACATGGGCCTGCATATGCGTCGTTGGTTTGCCGAGCCGCGTGGCAAGCGGATTTTCAATCGTTGCTGCGCGGGGTTGTTGTCGGCAGCGGCGACGGTGTTGTTGATGGCGCGTAGGGCATAAGTCACAGGCGGGCGAGGAATAAACACCTCTCCTACTTGCTGTCCACGTCCGACCACCACAAAAACTCGATAACTTCTCAAATGCACTTTGTTCTTGCAGAGGCTTTCAGTGTCGTCGCCATCCACTCCTCCAGCCCCTCACGCGGATATCCGTGCGCTACATATCGATCATCACACCTGGCTGCCGAGCTGGTTGCGCAAACGCCTGCGCCATGGCGATAACGCGGCCGACCTGGCCCAATGGGCCGGACAGACCGGTGTACCGCTTCAGGCACTGGTTGATGCTTTGCGAGAAGCGGTTCTAGGGCAACGAGTTGTCGCCATGCAATTGGAATCACCCTTGATAGCCAGGCTATGTAAGGATGCTTTCATCACACGGATAGAAAAAAGGAAGGTGCCATGGACGCAGTCATCCGGCTTGCCAAACTTGCCGATATCGATTCGATTTTTAAGATTCGTACCAGTGTTCGGGAAAATCATTTATCTCAACATCAGTTAACGGAGATAGGCATAACGCCTGAAGCGATAAGTCAGGCAATTTCAGAAACTCCGTGCGCTTGGGTCGCGGAGGTCAGTGGTGTTGCAGTCGGTTTTTCGATGGCCGATATTGAAGATGGTTGCGTATTCGCGGTTTTCGTCTTGCCGGAATTCGAAGGGTACGGGTTGGGGCGCACTCTGATGCACAAAGCAGAGTCTTTTCTATTTCAACGCCATCAGAAGATATGGTTAGAAACCGCTGAAGCAAGCCGTGCGAGCGGATTCTATAGAAACCTTGGCTGGCAGCCCGTAAAGAACCTACCCGAAGGTGACGTTCGTTTTGAGAAGCAACTGATAGTAAAACGAGAATAAAGGTACCGAGACGGTTAGATGGGCGCCCGGCAGATTGCGCGAGGCGTATTTGGCGGACGCTTACGTATCGTTGGCACCGTGTGCTGTTGCATTTTGGTGATGTAACCCACGAAGAGCCACTTTGAACACAAACCCCCGGTCAAGGAGACACGTTAATGAGAACGTTGGTAATCGGCGCAAGCAAAGGCCTGGGCAAAGCCCTGATCGAAGGCCTCGGTGAACCCGGAGATACCCTGATCGGCGTCTCCCGCACCCGCCCGGAACACCTGGACCACGCGCCCGGCGTTGAGGTGCATTGGGTCGAAGCTAACCTGGGTGAACCTGCCAAGGCTGCGCATATCATTGAGGAAGCGGTGGCGGCGGACGGGTTGGACACGCTGCTCTACAACCTGGGTATCTGGGAAGAGTTTGCTTTCGATCCGGCCTACAACTTCCTTTCAGACGATGATCATCAGATCGAAGCCATCGTCGCCTGCAACATCACCTCGACCCTGCTGTTGATCAAGCGCCTGTTACCTCTGCTGCTCAAAAGCGCCAACCCCAGGATCATCCTCACCGGTTCTACCTCCGGATTGCCCCAGAGCGGTCGACCGGAAGTTGCTTTCGGCGCGTCCAAGTTCGCCCTGCGAGGTATCGCCGATGCCTTGCGCGAAGGCTATCGCCAGCACCGCCTTGGTGTGACGTGCCTGAACCTGGGTTACCTCAACACCGAAGACCCGTTGAGCACACCCCGTGCGCAGGCCGAGCAACGCGATGAAGGCCACTCGATTCCCGTGCACGATGTGGTGCAGGTGGTGCGTATGGCGTTGAGCCTGTCCTCGGCCAGCTTCGTCAAGGACATCACCTTGCCGGCCATTCTGGATGAGCGTTTTTAACGAAGGAGATCGCGACATGACCCGAGACGAACTGGCCACCCTTTACCAAGGCTATATCGCCTGCCTGAACCGCCAGGACTGGGAACACCTGGGTCACTTCGTCCACCCGGACGTCACCTACAACGGCACCCGGGTCGGCCTCGCCGGCTACCGCGCGATGCTGGAGCGCGACTTCCGTGAAATCCCCGACTTGGTGTTCCGCATCCACTTGCTGGTCGCCCACCCACCCACTGTTGCCAGTCGCTTGAACTTCAAAGTCACGCCACGGGGCGAATTTTTCGGGCTGCCGATCAATGGCCGCAGGGTCACGTTTGACGAGAATGTGTTCTACGAATGCGTCGACGGCAGATTCGCCCACGTGTGGTCGGTGATCGACAAGGCAGCCATCGAACAGCAACTGGTTGACTAGACTCCACACACCCATTTTCTGTGGAGAGTAACCATGAACCACAAGACCACCCTTTGCCTCTGGTACAACGGCACGGCCCTGGAGGCCGCTACCTTCTACGCCATGACCTTCCCTGACAGCCAGGTGAAAGCCGTGCATCAGGCTCCGAGTGACTACCCGTCAGGCAAACAAGGCGATGTGTTGACCGTGGAGTTCAGCGTGCTGGGCATCCCGTGCCTGGGTTTGAATGGCGGCCCGATGTTCACGCACACCGAGGCGTTTTCTTTTCAGGTGCACACAGACGACCAGGCAGAAACCGACCGCTACTGGAACGCCATCGTCGGCAACGGCGGCCAGGAAAGTGCCTGCGGCTGGTGCAAGGACAAGTGGGGATTGTCGTGGCAAATTACGCCACGGGTGTTGACCGACGCAGTGACCCACTCCGATCCGGCCACGGCCAAGCGGGCGTTCGAGGCGATGATGACCATGACCAAAATCGACATTGCCGCCATTAAGGCAGCTGTCGCAGGGCACTGAACTCACGCCCATTGCGAGCCGCATATCAGGGCTGGCATGCTTACGCCCCCCAGTCGTCGAACGCGAGCTGTCAGCCCATGAACACAGGCGTCAAACTAGACTCACGGACGATTCCGGTCCCGTCGTCCATCAGCCCCGAAGCCCAGGCAACTCTTCAACGCCTGGTCGGGGCGGACGGCGTACCACTCAACGCCTTGCACGCCCTGCCCGCACCCGAGGACCACACTGGCTGGCGTCAGATGCAAGCCGCCGTGGCCCAGCATTACGCCAGTGCCAACGCCGGTCAGGCCGAAACCCTGCGCGCCAACCTTCACACGCTGCACCTTGAAAGCACCACCGTGCACGTGGCAACCCCAACGACGGGTACGGGCTTTGCCTACATCGACCTGCATGGCGGCGCATTGGTGTTCGGCGGGGGTGAAAACTGCCGTATCGCAGCCGGTAAACAGGCCGACTTGCACGATGTGGTCTGCTATGGCGTGGATTACCGCATGCCACCCGATCATCCCTACCCTGCGGCGCTGGATGATTGCATGGCCACCTATCGTCATGTGCTCAAGCACCACGCCCCGGAACACATTGTGATCGGCGGCCGTTCGGCGGGTGGCAACCTCGCGGCGGCGATGGTGTTGCGTGCCCGTGACGAAGGTTTGCCGCTGCCGGCGGCGCTGGTGCTGTTGTCGCCGGAGGTGGACCTGACCGAATCCGGTGATAGCTTCCAGGTCAACCGTACCGTCGACGTGGTGCTACCCAACTCGCTGAGAAGCGCCAATCTGTTGTATGCCGCTGGCGCAGATGTGTGCCATCCGTACCTTTCGCCGCTGTTTGGTGATTTCACACTGGGATTCCCTCCCACCTTCCTGCAAAGCGGCACACGGGACCTGTTCCTGTCCAACACCGTGCGTCTGCACCGCGCCTTGCGCAAGGCACAGGTGACAGCGGTGCTGCATGTTTTCGAAGCCATGCCCCACGGCGGTTTCATGGGCGCACCGGAAGACAGGGAGCTAGCAGCAGAAGTCGCGCAATTTGTGCGTCAACACCTGCGGCGGGCTTGACACACGCTCTTACATCCCCTGAAGATGAACGCCTTCTTCAGGGTGTATCAGCCAATGTCCGCAACCTCTTTCGTTAACCTTTCCGTCATTGGCTTGATTGCCAAGGCGCAAGGTTGCGTTGCGCACGCCCTCAAATCGAAGAAACAGTCGCTCATGTGACCGGGGCGCGCTGTCCCGTCAGATGAGCTGACAGGACATTGAGCGCGACGGTCTCCCTCCCTTGCACAATTCCCTCTGCCCTTCTGACGGTGACTTATACGGTCAATCATCAGGAGAAAGTGCATGTCAGCGTTTCAAGGTATCTGGGTTCCCGTGGTCACACCGTTCCATGAGGGTGCCATCGACTTTATCGGCCTGCACCGTCTGGTCAGCCACCTGCTGGAAAAACACGTGGCGGGGATCATGGTGTGCACCACCACCGGAGAAGCAGCGTCGCTGAGTCGCCAGGAGCAACTGGCGGTGCTGGATGCCGTGTTGCAATGGGTGCCGGCACATCGCGTGGTGATGGGGTTGGCGGGCAACAACCAGATTGAATTGCTGCAGTTTCAACGTGAAGTCCTGCAGCGCCCGGTCGCCGGATTACTGGTGCCCGCCCCCAGTTACATCCGCCCGTCCCAGGCCGGCCTTGAAGCGTTCTTTCGCACGATGGCAGATGCCTCCAGTGCACCGATCATTCTGTACGACATTCCCTACCGCACCGGCGCAACCTTCGAACAGGCCACCTTACTGAACATCGTTGCCCATGAGCGGATCGTGGCGATCAAGGATTGCGGCGGCAACCTCGGCAATACCTTGGCGCTGCTGGCCAGTGGCAAAGTGGATGTGTTGTGTGGCGAGGACATCCAGATCTTCAACGCACTGACCCTGGGCGCCAGCGGTGCAATTGCGGCATCTGCTCATGTGCGTACCGAGCAGTTTGTAACGCTGTGGCAGCAAGTACGGGACAACCAGCTGGCCGAGGCGCGGGCGACGTTTTTCAGTTTGCTCCCATTGATCAACACAATGTTTGTGGAGCCCAATCCTGCACCGGTAAAAGCCGCACTGGCTTTGCAAGGTTTGACCAGCAGCGAGTTGCGGGCGCCGATGCAGCCCGCCAGTGCAGCGGTTGTCGCCCGGCTGCAGCGGTTGTAGGACGGTGCTGACAGAGGCGTTCGGCACATCGCCTGACCGCCTCTAACGGCCGTTACTAATCGTCATATATTTCCCTGCCGTTCGGGCACTTGGCGGTTGGATGCAGTCCGGGCAGCCGCGTAAGGTCGCTGCACTCTGCGAACGCCTCATGGCGTTCTATTGGTACACGGGCTGGGCGATTCACCGGGCTCTTTCAGCGATATCGGCGCGCAATTGGCCACGCGCGGTTATCGGGTGCGAACACTGCTGTTACCGGGGCATGGCACGCAGCCGGCCGACATGCTGGATGTGGATATCGACGAATGGCGCACGACGGTAGCGCAGCAAGTGGCCCTGTTGCGTCAGGAAGTCGATCAGGTTTACCTGGGGGGCTTCTCCACCGGTGCCAACCTGGTGCTGGAATACGCGATGGACGAACCGGACATTGCCGGGCTGCTGATGTTTTCTCCTGCGCTCAGGGCACGCAATCGTTTTATCTGGCTGTTGCCTTGGCTGGCGCAGGTAAAACCCTGGCTGCGCGCCCCCGACGGCCCCCGGCAGCAACAGACACCGCTGCGCTACCAGAACGTTCCCACCAACGGCTTTGCCCAGTTCTACCGAACCAGTGAAGCGGTGCGCGACAAGCTCGCCACTGCGACCTTCGACCGCCCGGTGCTGGTCGTCAGTGCCGCCCACGACTCCGTGGTGGACGTGCAATTTGTGAGAGAGGTATTTACCGACCGCTTCACCCATCCCGACTCACGGATGATTTGGTATGGCGACCTGCCAGCGGTGCAGCAATCACCCCGCCTACTGGCGCGCAGCGATCACCTGCCCGCCGAGCGAATCAGCCAGTTTTCCCATATGGGCGTGTTGTTCGCCCCTGACAATCCGCTGTACGGCCGCAATGGCAGCCAGCCCGTATGCCTCAACGGCCAAACCGATGAAGACTTTCAACGTTGCCGGGCGGGCGACCCGCTCTGGTACTCGGCCTGGGGCTACCGCGAGGCGGGTAAGGTGCACGCACGGCTCACGTTCAACCCTTACTTCGACTGGCAGGCCCAGGTCATGGACCGTGTAATGCAAGCGGCTTTATCAGCCTTGCCAAGAACACCAAACCCACCCTGACAGGCAATGCGCCAAAAACAGACAGACAGCCGACTGCCCGGTTGCGAGCGGTGCGATCCAGGCCTATGGTCCAAGGCATGCTTTGCACTTTGCTGTCCCACCTACGCCAACCCGTACCAGGTGACACCATGCCCAGCCTCCCCCGTCCCGCCGTACTTGAACTGATCGGCAACACGCCACTGGTTCGGGTCAGCCGCTTCGATACCGGCCCCTGTACGCTGTTTCTCAAACTTGAATCGCAAAACCCCGGCGGCTCGATCAAGGACCGCATCGGCCTGGCCATGATCGACGCCGCCGAACGTGACGGTCGCCTGCGTCCGGGCGGCACCATCATCGAGGCCACCGCCGGCAATACCGGCCTGGGCCTGGCACTGGTCGGCCGTGCCAAGGGCTACCGCGTGGCGCTGGTGGTGCCCGACAAAATGTCCACGGAAAGGGTGCTGCACCTCAAGGCCATGGGCGCCGAAGTACACATCACCCGCTCCGACGTGGGCAAAGGCCACCCCGAGTATTACCAGGACGTGGCGGCGCGCCTGGCCAAGGACATTCCGGATTCATTCTTCGCCGACCAGTTCAACAACCCGGCCAACCCCCTCGCCCACGAAACCAGCACCGCGCCGGAGATCTGGGCACAAACCCAGCATGATGTGGACGCGATTGTGGTGGGCGTAGGCTCCGCCGGCACCCTCACCGGCCTGACTCGCTTCTTCAAGCGCGTGCAACCCGAGTTGGCCATGGTGCTGGCTGACCCGGTGGGCTCGGTGATGGCCGAGTACAGCCGCAGCGGCAAGCTGATCAACCCCGGTTCCTGGGCAGTGGAAGGCATTGGCGAGGACTTCATCCCCTCGATTGCCGACCTGTCCAGCGTACGTCACGCCTATTCCATCAGCGACGAAGAAAGCTTCGACCATGCCCGCCAACTACTGCGCGCCGAGGGCATTCTGGGCGGCTCGTCCACCGGCACCCTGTTAGCCGCCGCGCTGCGCTATTGCCGCGAGCAAACGGAGCCCAAGCGCGTGGTCACCTTCGTGTGCGACACCGGCACGCGCTACCTGTCGAAGGTCTACAACGACCAGTGGATGAATGACGCGGGCCTGCTGCAATACAAACACTACGGCGACCTGCGCGACCTGATCGCCCGCCGCTTTGAAGACGGCCGCGTGATCAGCGTAAGCCCCGACGATACGTTGCTCACGGCCTTCCAGCGCATGCGCCTGGCGGATGTGTCACAACTGCCGGTGTTGGTCGACGGTGTGGATCTGGTCGGCGTGATCGACGAATCCGACATCCTGCTGGGCCTGCACCACGACGCGGCGGATTTCAAAATGGTTGTCGCCAGCGCCATGACCAACACCCTGCACACCCTGGACCCCAGCGCCAGCCTGGCGGAACTGCAGGCAGAACTGGATCGCGGCCTGGTCGCCATCATCGCCGACGCCTCCGGCTTCCATGGCCTGATCACCCGCGTCGACCTGCTCAACCACCTACGGAGATCCCTTGCATGAGTCAGTCCGATAAAGCTGCGTTTGCCACCCGTGTGATCCATGCCGGGCAATCCCCCGACCCAACCACCGGGGCGCTGATGCCGCCGATCTACGCCAACTCCACCTACCTGCAAGACAGCCCCGGCGTGCACAAGGGTTTCGACTACGGCCGATCCCACAACCCGACGCGCTTTGCCCTGGAACGTTGCGTGGCGGACCTGGAAGGCGGCAGCCAGGCGTTTGCCTTTGCGTCCGGGCTGGCGGCGATCTCGACGGTGCTGGAGTTATTGGACGCCGGTGCGCATATCGTGTCCGGCAACGACCTGTATGGCGGCACGTTCCGCTTGTTCGACAAGGTGCGCCAACGCAGCGCCGGGCACCGTTTCAGCTTTGTCGACCTGAGCGATCTGTCGGCGTTTGAAGCGAGCCTGCAAGACGATACGCGCATGGTCTGGGTCGAGACCCCGAGCAACCCGCTGCTGAGCCTGACCGACCTGAGCGCTATTGCCCGTATCTGCAAGACGCGCGGGATTATCTGCGTGGCCGACAACACCTTTGCCAGCCCCTGGATTCAGCGCCCGCTGGAATTGGGCTTCGACGTAGTAGTGCACTCCACCACCAAGTACCTCAACGGCCATTCGGATGTGATCGGCGGAATCGCCATTGTCGGCGACAACCCCGAGTTGGCTGAACGCCTGGGTTTTCTGCAAAACTCCGTCGGCGCCATCGCCGGGCCATTTGATGCATTCCTCACCCTGCGCGGCGTGAAAACCCTGGCACTGCGCATGGAGCGCCATTGCAGCAACGCCCTCGACCTGGCGACCTGGCTGGAACAACAGCCGCAAGTGGCAAGGGTCTACTACCCAGGCCTGGCGTCTCACCCACAGCACGAACTGGCCCGCCGGCAGATGCGCGGGTTTGGCGGGATGATCTCGATCGACCTGAACAGCGACCTGGCCGGCGCCACGCGGTTTCTGGAAAACGTGCAAATCTTCGCCCTGGCCGAAAGCCTCGGCGGCGTGGAAAGCCTGATCGAACACCCCGCCATCATGACCCACGCGAGTATTCCAGCCGCCACGCGGGCGCAGTTGGGGATAGGTGATGGGTTGGTGCGGTTGTCGGTGGGGGTTGAGGATGTGGAAGATTTGAGGGCAGATTTGGCCCAGGCCCTCAGGAAAATCTAGCGACCTGCACCGGACAACCTGTGGGAGCGGGCTTGCTCGCGAATGCGGTGGGTCAGTCAATAAATCTGCTGACTGATACGCCACTTTCCCGAGCAACCCCGCTCCCACAAGAGGACTTGTGTCAGCTTGACGCTACATTGCCCCGAGCTGCGTGCAGCTTCTTGTAGCTCTCGATCAACCGCAGATGCCGGTCCAGGCCTTCCAGCTTCATGCTGGTCGGCGTCAGGCCGTAGAAGCGCACGTCACCGTTGACCGAGCCAATCACTGCGTCCATCCGCTCGTTGCCAAACATGCGGCGGAAGTTGGTCTCGTAGTCGGCCAGTTCCAGGTCGTCGTCCAGTTCCATCTCCAGCACGGCGTTCATCGCCTGGTAAAACAGGCCACGTTCGGCGGTGTTGTCGTTGTACTGCAGGAACATCTCCACGCATTCCTTGGCCTCTTCATATTGCTTCAGGGCCAGGAAGATCAGCAGTTTCAACTCCAGGATGGTGAGTTGGCCCCAAGCGGTGTTGTCATCGAACTCGATGCCGATCAAGGTGGTGATGTCGGTGTAGTCGTCCAGCTCGCTTTCGATCAAACGCTCGACCAACGCCTGCAACGCCTCCTCGTCGAGGCTGTGCAGGTTGAGGATGTCGGCACGGAAAAACAGCGCCTTGTTGGTGTTGTCCCAGATCAGGTCGTCCACCGGGTAGATTTCAGAGTAGTCCGGCACCAGGATGCGGCAGGCGGTTGCGCCAAGGTGTTCGTACACCGCCATGTAGGACTCTTTGCCCATGCCTTGCAGAATGCCGAACAGCGTCGCGGCTTCCTGGGCATTGGAATCTTCGCCTTCACCTGTGAAGTCCCACTCGACAAACTCATAGTCCGACTGGGCACTGAAGAAGCGCCACGACACCACGCCGCTGGAGTCGATGAAGTGCTCGACGAAGTTGTTCGGCTCGGTCACGGCCTGGCCTTCGAACGTCGGTTGCGGCAAGTCGTTCAGGCCTTCGAAGCTGCGGCCTTGCAGCAGCTCGGTGAGGCTGCGCTCCAACGCCACTTCCAGGCTTGGGTGGGCGCCGAACGAGGCGAAAACGCCGCCGGTGCGCGGGTTCATCAGGGTCACGCACATCACCGGGAATTCACCGCCCAGGGAGGCATCCTTGACCAATACCGGGAAGCCCTGGGCTTCCAGGCCTTGAATGCCGGCGAGGATGCTTGGGTACTTGGCCAGTACGTCGGCCGGTACATCCGGCAGGGCAAATTCACCTTCGATGATTTCGCGCTTCACCGCCCGCTCGAAAATCTCCGACAAGCACTGCACCTGGGCTTCTGCCAGGGTATTGCCCGCGCTCATGCCGTTGCTGAGGTAGAGGTTTTCGATGAGGTTGGAGGGGAAATACACCACTTCGCCATCGGACTGGCGCACGAACGGCAGCGAGACAATGCCGCGCTCTTCATTCCCGGAGTTGGTGTCGAACAGGTGCGAGCCACGCAGTTCGCCTTCGCGGTTATAGACCTTGAGGCAATAGGCATCAAGGATTTCAGCCGGCAATTCATCCTTGGGGCCCGGCTGGAACCAGCGCTCGTCCGGGTAGTGCACGAACGGCGCATTGGCCAGCTCCTCACCCCAGAACTGATCGTTGTAGAAAAAGTTGCAGTTGAGCCGCTCGATAAACTCGCCCAGTGCCGACGCCAGCGCGCCTTCCTTGGTCGCGCCCTTGCCGTTGGTGAAGCACATCGGCGAATGGGCATCGCGGATATGCAGCGACCAGACGTTGGGCACGATGTTGCGCCACGACGCGATCTCGATCTTCATGCCCAGCCCGGCGAGGATGCCGGACATGTTGGCGATGGTCTGCTCCAGGGGCAGGTCCTTGCCGGCAATGTAGGTGCCGCCCTCGGAGGTAGAGTTGGGCATCAGCAGGGCTTGTGCATCCGCGTCGAGGTTTTCAACTTCCTCGATAACAAACTCAGGGCCTGCCTGTACCACTTTCTTCACTGTGCAACGGTCAATGGAACGCAGGATGCCCTGGCGATCTTTATCGGAGATGTCCGCCGGCAACTCCACCTGGATCTTGAAGATCTGGTTGTAGCGGTTTTCCGGGTCGACAATGTTGTTCTGGGACAGACGAATATTGTCCGTGGGGATATTGCGCGTCTGGCAGTACAACTTCACGAAGTACGCCGCACACAACGCCGACGAAGCCAAGAAGTAATCGAACGGTCCCGGTGCCGAGCCATCGCCTTTGTAGCGAATGGGCTGGTCGGCAATCACCGTGAAGTCATCGAACTTGGCTTCAAGTCGAAGGTTGTCGAGAAAGTTGACCTTGATTTCCATGCGGGCACACCAGAATAACGGGCTAAACAAAAATGGCCGCCATTATGGGGTTTTTCATCGGGAAGTTTCAGGCTTTTGACCGGCGGCTGGCGAAATGACAAAAGTGCATTAATCTTTTCGCAGTTGGCGCCGATTGGCTGAGTGCAATCATGGAGTACTCGAATGCGCAACAACCAGCCAGTAACCCAGCGCGAGATTTCACTCGCGCCGCAGCAAAAACTCATCTCTGCCACCGATGTTCGGGGGGTGATCACGTATTGCAACGATGCCTTTGTCGATATCAGCGGCTTTGACCGCGCCGACCTGATCGGTGCACCGCAGAATATCGTCCGGCACCCGGATGTGCCCCCCGCCGTTTTTGCTCATATGTGGAATGCGCTCAAGCAAGGCCAGCCCTGGATGGGCATCGTCAAGAACCGCTCGAAAAATGGCGACCACTATTGGGTCAACGCCTACGTCACGCCGATATTCGACGGCAGCACGGTGGTCGGCTTCGAATCGGTGAGGGTCAAGCCCAGCGCCGATGAGATCCGCCGCGCCCAGGCCCTGTATCAACGTATCAGCCAAGGCAAGCCCGGTGTGCCGCGCCAGGACGCCTGGCTGCCGGCCGTATTGAGTTGCGTACCGTATGCGGCAACCGGTATCGCGGGCGCCCTCGCCGGACTCTACCTGAGTGCTCCCATAGCCCTCGCGGTGGCCGTGGCCGTTGCGATCCCCGTGGGTGTGCTTTGCTCACGCGCGCGCCACAGTCGCACCTTGCGCCTGCTCGACGGAGTAGAACCCTCGACATCGGACGCCTTGATCGCCCAGATGTACAGTGACGCAAGTGGCCCCCAGGCACGCTTGGAAACCGCGTTCCTCAGCCAGGCCGCACGCCTGAAGACCTGCCTCACCCGCCTGCAGGACAGCGCCGAACAACTCAGCGCCCTGGCCGGGCAGTCCGATCTGTTGGCCACGGCCAGCGCCAGGGGCCTCGACCGCCAGCGCGTCGAAACCGAACAGGTCTCGGCTGCGGTCAACCAGATGGCCGCCACCACCCAGGAAGTCGCCAGCCACGTACAACGCACCGCCGACGCGACGCAGCAGGCCAACGCGCTTACCGGTCGCGGGCGTGAGGTAGCGCGGGACACCCGAGAAGCCATTGAGCGCCTGTCGACGGTTGTCGGCGAAACCGGTGCCACCGTGGCGCAACTGGCACGGGACAGCGACGAAATCGGCAGCGTGGTTGACGTGATCAAGGGCATCGCCGACCAGACCAACCTGCTGGCCCTCAATGCGGCCATCGAAGCCGCCCGCGCCGGCGAACAAGGACGTGGCTTTGCCGTGGTGGCTGACGAGGTGCGCCAACTGGCACAGCGCACCGCCCAATCCACCACGCAGATCCATGCGCTGATCCTTCAACTGCAAACCTCATCCAACAATGCCGTGCAATGCATGGAGCACGGTCAACGCCAAGCCCAGGAAGGCGTGGCGTGGGTGCTGGAAGCGGACCAGGCACTGGTGGGCATCAGTGAAGCGGTGTCCCATATCACCGACATGACCACCCAGATTGCCGCCGCCACCGAAGAACAAAGCGCGGTGGCCGAGGAGATCAGCCGCAACATCACCACCATCGCCGAACTGGCCGACCAGACCTCGATCCAGGCCCATCAATCCACCGACTTGAGCAAAGAGCTGACCAACACCGCGTCCACCCAATATGCGTTGGTTGAACGTTTCAATCGCTGATCCACACTCATCACGCGCCCTTTTACAGGGCGCCTCGGCTTGCGCTAACGTCCACCCTCGCCTTCCCTTGGATACCCGCGCCCATGTCCATCGCCGATAACCTCATCGCCTTTACCTTCGCCGCCACCCTGCTGACGCTGACACCGGGGCTCGATACCGCCTTGGTCCTCAGGACTGCCACGGTAGAAGGCAAGCGCCAGGCCTTGCAGGCTACCCTCGGCATCAACGCAGGCTGCCTGATCTGGGGCGCTGCCGTTGCCTTCGGCCTGGGTGCGTTGATTGCCGTGTCGGAGGTAGCCTTCAACCTGCTCAAGTATTGCGGCGCGGCGTACCTGGCCTGGCTCGGCTTGAACATGCTGCTGCGCCCGCGTCGCTCACTGGCACCCGCCGAAACCGACGGCAAGCGCGCCGGCAACTGGTTTATCAAAGGCATGCTGGGCAATGTGCTCAACCCCAAGGTGGGGATTTTCTACGTGTCCTTCCTGCCGCAGTTCATTCCCCAGGGCAGCTCGTTGATCGTGTGGACGTTTGGCCTGGTGAGCATCCATGTGGTGCTTGGGCTGTTGTGGTCATTGGTGCTGATTGGCGCCACGCAACCGCTGTCCGGGTTCTTGCGCCGCGAAAAGGTCATCCAGTGGATGGACCGCACCACCGGGATGATCTTTGTGTTGTTTGCGGCTCGGTTGGCGTTCAGCAAGCGATAAATCGACAGGGGCTCCACCGGCATGCCCAAAAGGCCTGCATGAAATGGAACCCCGACTAGCCCAGGCGCATGGAAAGCTCGATGTCGTCGCTAAAGGGTACCGACAGATAGCCGTTCTCGGGCGCGCGCACATAGACCAAGTATTCAGGGCAGTAATCGGTGTTGTCGGCCACCACCAACGCACCGGGGCGCAGGTGTCTTTCCACCAGGTTCAACACATCGCCATACAGCGCCTTCGCACCATCGAGCAGCAGCAAGTCCACGCGGTCTGGCAGGTCGCTGGCCAGGCTGACCAGTGCATCGCCTTCGCGAATATTGATCAGGTCGCTCACCCCGCCCTCGATAAAATGCTCGCGCGCCAGCTCGACCTTCGAGGCTTCGAATTCGCTGCCGATCAACACCCCACCGCCGTTGTCCCGCAGCGCGGCGGCCAGGTGCAAGGTGGACAGGCCGAAGGAGGTACCGAACTCCACAATCGTCCGTGCCTGGGTGCTGCGCGCCAACATGTAAAGCAAGGCACCGGTCTCCCGCGAGACCGGCAGCCATAGGTCCTTGAGCATCGAATAGAGCGCGAGGTATTCGGTTTTGCTGTGCATCAGGCGGTCTCGCTCTTCGCTGGAGACCGAGGCCAGTACCGGACTGGTGGCGGCGCTGGCTTGGGCGTAAAGACGTTCGATCAGGGGCGCCAAAGGCGCGGTAGTCAGGCTGGACATAATGGTTTTCCGTCAGGTTAGGGCTAAGATGCGACTAATTCGTCGCATTAAAAGTATGCGAGTGATTCACAGCCTTCGCTATTCGCATTCGCCCCACCCCCGGAGCCACTCATGACAGCGCGCCAGCCCCCGCGTATTACCTCGCGAAAGCACCCACAACAAGCCCGCTCCACAGAGCTGGTGGCGGCGATCCTGCAAGCGGCTATTCAGGTTTTGGCCAAGGAAGGCGCTACGCGTTTCACCACGGCACGGGTCGCGGAAAAGGCCGGTGTGAGCGTGGGGTCGGTGTACCAGTACTTTCCCAACAAAGCCGCAATACTGTTCCGCCTGCAAAGTGACGAATGGCAACAAACCACGCAAATGCTATGCGCCATCCTGGAAAGAACCGACTCTGCGCCCCTGGATCGGCTGCGCACTTTGGTGCAAGCCTTCATTCAATCAGAGTGCGAAGAAGCGCAAATGCGCGGCGCACTAAACGACGCCGCGCCGCTGTATCGGGACGCACCGCAAGCCCAGGAAGTACGTGCAACCGGGCAGCAGGCCTTTGAAGTGTTCATGCTGGAGTTACTGCCCGACGTGCTGCCGGACGCACGCGCACTGGCGTGTGATTTGATCCTCGGCACGCTGAGTTCGGCGGGCAAGGATTTTTCCTCAAGCCCCAGGACGCCCGCCGAGATTGTGGCGTACGCCAATGGGATGGCCGATATGTTTCATGCTTACGTAAATGCTTTGAACGGATAAGTGCCTGGCCGTCCAGGAAGTCGACGGTGCCCTATTGCTTGCAATACTTTGTAGTGAGCGGGTTTATCCCGCTGTTGGCGCTCCAGATAAACCTGATATGTTCCAGGCCTTTCCAGCCTAGGGATGTGCCATGGAACCGTCAGTCGTAAACCCCGCTTTGCTGATCATCGACATGCAGCAAGGCATGAATCAGCCAACGCTGGGACGACGCAATAACCTGGGCGCCGAGGTGCAGATGCAGCACCTGCTGAACGCTTGGCGCCATGCCGGTCGGCCCATCGTCCATATCCGACACATCTCCCGCACGCACGGCTCGGTATTCTGGCCCGGACAACCCGGATGCGAATTCCAGCCCGCCCTGTCCCCACTGCCCCATGAGCATGTAGTAGAGAAGAACGTTCCGGATGCCTTCGCCGCCACCGGGCTGGAGCGGTGGCTGCATACGCGTGCGATCAGGCAGTTGGTGATTGTCGGGGTGATCACCAACAACTCCGTCGAGTCCACCGCACGCTCCGCAGGTAACCTGGGCTTTGACGTGAGCGTGGTCGCCGATGCCTGCTACACCTTTGATCAACCCGATCTGTCGGGACGCCTCTGGCCGGCAGAAGACGTGCATGCGCTGTCGCTGAGCAACCTGGCGATGGACTATGCCAAGGTGGTGGAGACCGAAGAAATCCTGGCTCAGTTCACGGCGGGTTGATGCTCGTTTAACAACACAGAGATTTTTTCTACGCAGGCAGACGGCGCGGGCTTCGGTATCTAAGTCGTTAATATCGCCCATGAGGGCCCATGCTGGGGCATGCGGCAGTTGCTAAATACAGGCGGCATAGTAAGCCGAACTCGGTCAACCCTGTGGGAGCGGGCTTGCTCGCGAAAGCGGATTTTCAGCCGATGCATTTGCTGAATGACACACCCTCTTCGCGAGCAAGCCCGCTCCCACATTGGATCGGCGCTAATCAGTGCCAACCATTTCGACTGTGGAAATCGCCCCATGCACGTTGCTTCCCTTGGCCCAGGCCTCGATGTCGGACTCGTCCGCACGCGTTACCGCCACCTCCACTACCCCAGCCGTGAGCCGCACCGGCCATACGCGCAAGCGCTGATGCGGCGTCTCCACGCATTGCCCGTCGTGCAGCCGGTAATGCTGCTTGTAGATCGGCGCGGCCACCACCAGGTCGCCTTTGATACTGCCAATCAACCCGCGACCGATCACATTGGCGCCGGATTCCGGGTCGTGATTGTCGATGGCGTAGAGGGTCTGATGCCCGGCAGCGGGCAGGTAAAACAGCGCCACCTGCGCGCCGTCCAGCCACACCACCACGCCGGAGTTGGTGACAAGGTCCTGCTCGTAGCACACGGTTTTCCAAGTGGTCTGGCTCATCAGGCAATCTCCTCAACGGCTGGAATCAGGGGCAGTTCGTTGGCCATGACGGGCCGGCGCTGGCCACGCTCCTGGACAAACTGGATGTCTGGATCGGCGCGTTTATCGTTGACGAAGGTGCGGAAACGCTTGAGTTTTTCCGGGTCCTTGAGCGCGTTGGCCCATTCACACTCGTAGCGGTCCACCACCAGCTGCATCTGCGCTTCCAGCTCGGCACCCAGGCCCAGGCTGTCGTGGATGATCACGTCCTTGAGGAAGTCCAACCCGCCCTCCAGGCTCTCGCGCCACACCGAGGTGCGCTGCAACTTGTCGGCGGTGCGGATGTAGAACATCAGGAAGCGGTCGATGTACTGGATCAACGTCGCGTCGTCCAGGTCGGTGGCGAACAGTTCGGCATGGCGTGGGCGCATGCCGCCGTTGCCAGCGATGTAGAGGTTCCAGCCCTTCTCCGTGGCGATCACGCCTACGTCTTTGCTCTGGGCTTCGGCGCACTCACGGGTGCAGCCAGACACTGCGAACTTGAGCTTGTGCGGCGAACGCAGGCCTTTGTAGCGGTCCTCGATCAGCAAGGCCATTTTGACGCTGTCTTGCACCCCGTAGCGGCACCAGGTGCTGCCCACGCAGGATTTGACCGTGCGCGTGGATTTGCCATAGGCGTGGCCAGTTTCGAACCCCGCTGCGATCAGCTCACCCCAGATGTCCGGCAACTCATGCAACTGTGCGCCAAACAGGTCGATGCGCTGGCCACCGGTGATCTTGGTGTAGAGGTCGTATTTCTTCGCGACTTCGCCAATCACGATCAGTTTGTCGGCGGTGATCTCACCCCCCGGAATGCGCGGCACCACCGAATAGGTGCCGTTCTTCTGCATATTGGCCATGAACGTGTCGTTGGTGTCCTGCAACGGCACCAGCGACGCGTCCATGATCGGTTGGTTCCAGCACGATGCCAGAATCGACCCCACCGCGGGTTTGCACACGTCGCAACCGATATGGCCACGGCCATGCTTGGCCAGCAGCTCATCAAATGTCGTGAGCCCTTCCACGCGCACCAGGGCGTAAAGCTCCTGGCGGGTGTAGGCGAAGTGTTCGCACAGGCTTTTATCGACGCTGACGCCACGTGCAATCAGCTCATGCTCGAACACTTGCTTGAGCAACCCGGCACAGCCCCCACAGCCGGTGCAGGCCTTGGTCTGAGTCTTGAGCAGCCCGAGGTCGCTGCAACCGCCGTCGATGGCCGAACAGATCGCGCCCTTGGTCACGTTGTGGCAGGAACACACGGTAGCCGAGTCCGGCAAGGCGCCGGGGCCGAGGGTCGGTGCACCGCCAGACGACGGCAGAATCAAGCTGGCCGGTTCCGGGGGCAGCGCGATGCTGTTCTGCATGTATTGCAGCAAGGTGTCGTAGTAGCTGTTATCACCGACCAGCACCGCACCGATCACATGCTTGCCGCAGGCACTCACCACCAGGCGCCGGTAACTGGCACTGGCCTCGTCGATAAATTGATAGCTGCGTGCGCCGGGGGTGTGCGCGTGGGCATCGCCGATGGAGCCCACGTCCACGCCGAGCAGCTTGAGTTTGGTCGACATGTCCGCGCCGACAAAGGGCTCGGCGGCCTGCTCGCACAACAACGCGGCAACGCTTCGGGCCATTTGGTAGCCTGGCGCGACCAGGCCGAACAGGCTGCCATTCCAAGAGGCGCACTCGCCAATCGCGTAGATATTCGGGTCGCTGCTTTTGCACTCATCGTTGATCACCACACCGCCGCGCGGACCGATCTCCAGCGCCGCCTGACGGGCCAATGCGTCCTGGGCGCGAATACCGGCGGAGAACACGATCAGGTCGGTTTCAAGGAATTCGTCATTGGCAAAATTCATGCGGTAGCGGTACTGCTCGCCCGTGCTGATGGACTGGGTGGCGCGGGACAAATGCACGCCGACGCCCAGTCGTTCGATTTGTGCCTTGAGCGCCAAACCGCCGAAATCATCCAACTGCACCGGCATCAAGCGCGGCGCGAACTCCACCACATGCGCTTCCAGGCCCAGGCTTTTCAGCGCGTTGGCGGCTTCCAGCCCGAGCAGGCCACCGCCCACCACCACACCCCGGCGTGCATTGGCAGCGGCGGTGCGGATGGCGTCCAAGTCTTCCAGGGTGCGATACACCAACCGCGAATCGCCTTCGGCGCCTTCGATCGGCGGCACGAACGGATAAGAGCCGGTGGCCAACACAAGCTTGTCATAGGCCACACACCCGTCAGCGGTGATCACCTCGCCACGGGCGCGGTCGATTTCCAGCACCGGCACGCCCAGGTGCAAGGTCACGCCCGGCGTCTGGTACAACGACGCCTCGGACAACGCCAGCGACTCCGCATCGCGACCGGTGAAGTACTCCGACAGGTGCACACGGTCATAGGCACGCATCGGCTCCTCGCTGAACACATGCAGCCGGTAGTGATCGAGCGCGCCGCGCTCGATCAATTGCGCCACACAGTGGTGGCCGACCATGCCATTGCCGACGACGATCAGGGTTTTGAGAGTGTTCATAGTTAGCACCTGACAAAGCTCATCACGGTTTAAAAAAAGCAAAAAAAAACGCCTGAAACCTTGCGGTTCCAGGCGTCTTTGCCTGTTCTTATGCGGTCTTGCCGCTTATGCCCATGACCGGTGTTGGCCTGTCGATCGTCGTTGACCGAGGTGGGATGGTTGGAGAGCTTGCAGGCGGCGTGCCAATTGGCCTAAGACCCGTGTCGGCAGCTTCAGGTGATACTCCAACCTGCCAACGACCTCACATGGCGCCTCTCCCTGGTGCACCTCGCCTCATAAATGTGCACGTGTAGTGAGTGGGCTTGCCCCGCGCTGCGGTGTGTCAGGCTAGCGTGATGTGCCTGATACACCGCAGCGCGGGGCAAGCCCGCTCACTACAACACAAGGTGGCACGTGACTTGCGAGCAACACTCCCATCAAGCAGTCAACGCAGACTGCCCTCTCACGACAAAGGCGCCGTGCGATCCCCGTTTTCAACGGAAGGTCGCAAGGCGCCTTTTTTTGTCTACAGGATGTCGGATGGCAAGCAACAGCGTACGCAGTGTGTGTCCTTATTGTGGTGTGGGCTGTGGCATCGTCATGCAGGTCGAGCACAACACAGTGGTCAAGGTGATCGGCGACAAAGCCCACCCCACCAACTTCGGCCGCTTGTGCACCAAGGGCACGACCTGCGGGCAGGCCATCGCCGACTCCGGGCGCATGCAACATGCCTATCTGCGCCACGCCCGGGACCACGACCCGGTGCGCATCGCCATGGACAACGCCATCAGCGAGACCGCGACGCGCTTGCGTCAGATCCTCGACAACCATGGGCCGGATGCATTGGCATTCTACGTATCGGGGCAGATGTCGCTGGAAGCCCAATACCTGGCCAACAAATTGGCCAAGGGTTTTGTGCGCACCCACAACATCGAATCCAACTCACGGTTATGCATGGCGAGCGCCGGCAGCGGCTACAAGCTTTCACTGGGCGCGGACGGGCCGCCAGGCTCTTACGAAGACTTCGACCGCGCCGACCTGTTCTTCGTGATCGGCGCGAACATGGCCGACTGTCACCCGATCCTGTTCCTGCGCATAATGGACCGGGTCAAGGCCGGGGCGAAGCTGATCGTGGTCGACCCCCGGCGCAGCGCCACGGCAGACAAGGCCAACCTGTTCCTGCCGATCAAGCCCGGCACGGACCTCGCCCTGCTCAACGGCCTGCTGCACCTGCTGGTGCAAAACGGCCACACCGACCCCGTCTTTATAGCCGCCTTCACCGAAGGGTGGGAGGCGATGCCCGGCTTCCTCGACGACTACCCACCGCACACCGTCGCCGAACTCACTGGCCTCGCCGAAGCCGATATCCGCCAAGCCGCCGAGTGGATCGGCCAAGCCGCCGAATGGATGAGCTGCTGGACCATGGGCCTCAACCAAAGCACCCACGGCACCTGGAACACCAACGCGCTGTGCAACCTGCACCTGGCCACCGGCGCCATCTGCCGCCCCGGCAGCGGGCCGTTTTCCCTCACCGGCCAACCCAACGCCATGGGCGGTCGCGAGATGGGCTACATGGGGCCGGGCCTGCCAGGCCAGCGTTCAGTGCTGGTGGACGCCGACCGCGCATTTATCGAAGACCTGTGGCAACTGCCCCAGAACAGCCTGCCGCACCAGGTGGGCGGCGGCACCGTGGCGATGTTTGAGCAGATGGCCGCCGGGCAGATCAAGGCGTGCTGGATCATCTGCACCAACCCAGTGGCCAGCGTGCCCAACCGCCGTACCGTCATCGAAGCGTTGCAAGCCGCCGAACTGGTGATCACCCAGGACGCCTTCCTCGACACCGAGACCAACCGCTACGCCGACATCCTGTTGCCGGGCGCCCTGTGGGCCGAAGCCGAAGGCGTGATGATCAACTCCGAGCGTAACCTGACGCTGATGCAAAAGGCCGTCGACGCACCGGGCGAAACCCTGCCGGATTGGCAGATCATCGCCAGGGTCGCCTGCGAAATGGGCTTTGCCGACGCGTTCAGCTACGCCTCGGCCGCCGACGTATTCGATGAGATCAAGCGCGCCTGGAACCCCAAGACCGGCTACGACATTCGCGGCGCCAGCCATGCACGCCTGCGCGAGCAACCGCTGCAATGGCCCTGCGCATCCGACGATGGCGCGGACCGCAATCCGATCCGTTACCTCAATGACGGCGCGCTCAGATTCGCGACGGACACCGGCAAGGGCCGCTTCTTCGCTCGCCCACATATGCCGCCGGCGGAAATGCCCGATGACGCCTTCTCTTTCGTCCTCAATACCGGTCGCCTGCAACACCAGTGGCACACCCTGACCAAGACCGGCAAGGTTGCCACCCTGAACAAACTCAACCCCGGCCCGTTCATCGAACTGCACCCCGAAGACGCCGCGAGCCTGGGCATCAAGACCCAGGATTCGGTAGAGGTCCGCTCCCAACGCGGCCGCGCCGTGCTGCCCGCCGTGGTCACCGACCGGGTGCGCCCAGGCAACTGTTTTGCACCCTTTCACTGGAACGATGTGTTCGGCGAACACCTGGCCATCAACGCAGTGACCAACGATGCGGTGGACCCGATTTCCTTGCAGCCAGAATTCAAGTTTTGCGCCGTTGCCTTGGCGCGGGTCGAGTTGATCGACCATCAGTTTCTCGACCGCCCTGCCCCTAATACTGAGGACTCCACCTTGTCGCGCCTCGACGCCTTCGCCGACATCGCCGGCATCCGCAACGTGCCACCGCCGCAATTGAGCGACAGTGAACGCACCTACCTCGCCGGTTTCCTGAGCGGCCTGCAATCGAGCGCAGCTACGCTAGGCGTACCAGTGATGCCGGACAGCGCACCGCTGGCCAAGGTCTCGCGCTTGTGGCTGGACGGCTTGCTCGGCGGCTTGTTCAGCCGCGCGCAGTACTTACCGGCGCACTCCCCGGCAGTCACGCTGTTATGGGCCTCGCAGACCGGTAACGCAGAAGCCCTCGCCGAGCGCTTCGCCAAACGCCTGGGCGATGCCGGTATTGCGGTGGAACTGAGCGCCATGGCCGACTTCCCGCTCAGCAAGCTGGCGACCACGCACACCCTCGCGTTGATCAGCAGCACCTTTGGCGATGGTGATCCGCCGGACAATGGCGAAGGGTTCTGGCGCGGCCTGAACAGCAGCGAAACACGTTTGGAATCCTTGCGTTTTGCGGTGCTTGCCTTGGGCGACCCGAACTACGATCAGTTCTGCCATCACGGCAAACAACTCGATCAGCGCCTCCAGGCATTGGGCGCTACGCGACTGCTAGAGCGCGTCGACTGCGACACCGAATTCGAAGCCGCTGCCGATGCCTGGCTGGCGCGACTCCAACAAACCCTCAGCCCGACAAAAGCCATCACCCCGGCCACGCCCGCCGGCAAAACCAAACTGCACGGGTCACGCCTGCTGCTTAATCGGCACCTGAACCCGCACAGCCTGCACAAGGAAACCCGCCAATTCGCCTTGGACCTTACCGACTCCGGCCTGAGCTATGAAGCCGGTGACGCGCTTGGCGTGATGCCGCGCAACTGCCCGGAACTGGTCAGCGAACTGCTTGAACTCACCCGCCTGGGTGGCGACACCCACGTGAACATCGACACCTTCGGCGACGTACCGCTGCAACAGGCATTGACCCAACACTTCGAAATCGCCCGGCCCAGCAGCGACACCCTGGCGTTCATCGCCGAGCGCAGCCGCAATCCCGCGCTTAAACAATTGCTTGAACCGGAGCGCAAGGCAGACCTGAAGAACTGGCTGTGGGGCCGCCAGTTGGCGGACGTGCTGCAGGAATACCCCATTGAATGTGCGGCAGATGAGTTGCTCGGCACCCTCAAGCGCCTGCAACCGCGCCTGTATTCCATCGCGTCCAGCGCCAAGGCGTACCCGCAGCAGGTGCATCTCACAGTGGCCGCCGTGCGGTATGGCAAGCGCAAGGGCGTTTCCTCAACCTACCTGGCCGACCGCGCGGACGACGGCGACGTGCCGTTATTCGTACAGCCTTCCAAGCATTTCCGTACGCCCACCGACGGTGACGTGCCAATGATCATGATCGGCCCCGGCACCGGCGTGGCGCCGTTTCGTGGGTTCTTGCAAGAGCGCCGTGCCTTGGGCCATCAGGGGCGTAACTGGTTGTTCTTTGGCGAGCAGCACGCCGCCAGCGACTTCTACTACCAGGACGAGCTGCAAGGACTGCAGCGCGACGGCTTGCTGACCCACCTGAGCCTGGCGTTTTCCCGCGACCAGGCACAGAAAATCTATGTACAAGACCGCCTTCGCGAATACGGTGCCGAGCTGTGGCGCTGGCTGCAGGACGGCGCCCGGCTGTATATCTGCGGCGATGCCAGCCGCATGGCCAAGGACGTCGACCAGGCACTCCGTGAAATCGCGCAAAGCCACGGCGGGCTTGGCGTTGAAGGCGCCGTGGAGTATTGGCGGGGCTTGAGCGAGCAAAAGCGTTATCTGCGTGATGTGTACTGATTGGATACAGAACAATCACCTATTTGTATTGTGTACAAAAAACCCTAAAGATTTGCCGGCGTCGAGCCGAAACAGCAGTGATAGCAGATCGCCAAGTCTTCGGTGGTCTGGCCGCCCTCTAGCTGATGGTCGTCTTGATGAAAATAAAAAATAAGCTTGTACTGGCTTTTGTCTCTGTCGCTTTTATTCCAGTAAGCCTGGTGGCAGTGATCTCCGTCATGAACACACGGACCCAGGCGGTGGACCAGTTCATCGACGGCAGCACGCGAGAAATTCGCCAGATCGACGGCAATATCCGCCAATTCTTCGATGGCACGTTGCAGAACGTCGATCAAATGGCCACCGATCCTGTATACACGTCCGTCAACACGCTCAAGAATTACCAACCTGCCGACGCGGCCAGCCAGTCGATGCCAGCGGCCGCGCAGGACGTGATCGACCGTTTCGCCCGCTTCGGCGCCACACACCCGGCAGCGGCGATTCTGTCTATCGGCATGGAAGACGGCACCTACGCCAAATGGCCGGATGACCCGCAGCTGTCCAAATACGACCCGCGCACCCGCCCGTGGTACAAGGCCGCGATGGCCAGCCCCGGCAAGACCGTGCGCACGCCGGCTTACTACTACGACAAGGACGACGTGGCCCTGGTGGGCACCGCACGGGCGCTGCTGGATAACGCCGGCAAGGCCAAGGGTGTGTTCGTGGTCAGCGTGTCGCTGAAAAACCTCACCGAACTGGTCAAGAGCATCAAGCTGGGGCAAAGCGGCTACGTGATGCTGGTGGAAGACGGCGTGGTGTTGGTGGACCCGCGCGACGCTGCCCACAGCTTCAAGCCCCTCAAGGAGCTGGGGGCGCCGTATGCACACTTGGCGCAGACCCCAGAGGGCTCCACCGAAGTGGTCATCGACGGCGTGCGATACATGGCCAATATCTGGACCTCGCCCGGCCTGGGCTGGCGCTATATCGGCTTGATCGAACACGGCGAAGTCATGGCCGAAGCCACACGCATGACCTACCTCACCGCGATCATCGTCGGCGTGCTGGTACTTATCTTCGGGCTGATCGCCGCGGCGTTTTCCAAAGTCATCGTCAAACCCATCGGCCAGGTCAGCACGGGCTTGCAGTCCATCGCCCAGGGCGAAGGCGATTTGCGCCATGAACTGCAGGTGCAAGGCAAGGACGAAACCGCTGAGCTGGCGGGCTGGTTCAACAAGTTTCTCGCAGCGATTCGCCAACTGATCCAGCACATCGGCGCGGCCTCGACCAACTTGCAAAACGCGTCGAAGGTCAACAGCGAAGTGGCGCACAACATGAACGAAGCCGCTGGGCGCCAGCGTGAGGCAGTGGAGCTGGTGTCTACCGCGTTCAATGAAATGGTCGCCACCGCCAACGAGGTAGCGCGCTCGTGCAGCGGCGCGGCGGAGTCAGCCGAGAACGGCCACCGTCGTGTGGCCGAGGGTAAGCAGCAGATCGAAGTGACCACCGATAACGTCAACCGCCTGGGGCGTCGCTTGACCGAATCGTCCCAGGCCATGGTCGAGCTGGAAGCCGGTAGCCGCAGCATCAACCAGATCCTCGGCACTATCCGCGCGATTGCCGAGCAGACCAACCTGCTGGCACTCAACGCAGCCATTGAAGCCGCCCGCGCGGGCGACCAAGGCCGCGGCTTTGCGGTGGTCGCCGACGAAGTGCGCGCGCTGGCCAAGCGCACCTCCGACTCCACTGGCGAAATAGAACAACTGCTCGGCACCCTGGAAAACAAAACCCAGGAAGTCACGCAAAAAATGGGCAGTTGCCTGGACCTGTCACGGGCCAGTGTGTCGTCCATCGAAAGCGCACGGGACAGCTTTGAAGGCATCCAGACCTCGGTAAACGAGATCCGCGACCAGAATCTGCAAATCTCCGCCGCCGCCGAGGAGCAACACAGCGTCGCCGAGGAGATCAACCGGCACATCCAGCAGATCTACGACGAAGCACGGCTGGTGGAAAGCCTGGCCAATTCGGCCCAGGACGACTCGGGGCGCTTGTCCAACCTGTCAGATGAACTGAATGGGTTGGTGGGGCGGTTCAAGTCCTGAAACCTGTGGCGCACTGACGGCGTTCACTGTGGACGATGCACCTCAATCACCAATCCCTCCTCCTCACCCGGCACACTGAAGTGGCGGGTGATCAGGTCGAACTCGGCATCGGTCGCAGCAAAGTCATGCTCGCCCTGGGCATTGCGCGCATGCAGCCGCGCACGGCAGGTGGCGTCGTCCAGCTCGAGGTAATGCAGGCAGTGGGGAACCTGGGCTGCGTGCGCCAAGCCCAACAGCCACTCGCGATTGGCAAGGGTGTTGGCGGGGAAGTCCAGTACTACGTTGACACCCGACTGCAGCACCTTGATGACCAATGGCCCCAGTACTCCACGAACACGCTGGGCGCAGCGCAGGTAATCGGCGATGGAGCGGATTTCAGCCGGATAGAGCGTGGCGAGCCAGTGGTCTTCGCTGAACACAATAGCGCCATGCTGTGCAGCGAGGGTCTGGGCCAGGGTGGACTTGCCGGAGGCGATTTTGCCGCACAGCAGATGCAGGGTTGGCATGGGACGGTTCCTTGTGTCGGGCTTGGGAGAATGCAGGCAGAAGTTCGAGAACACAACACTCTGCCATCCCTGGACTATGCTCAAGCAGCCTGTGGGGCGCCCCACCCCAGAGCGCACGGTTCGGCCCTTTGGATAGGAAGTCCTATGACCACGACAACCCGTGTTTTGAGCCTGCTTACCCTGCTCCCCATCGCCATGGCGCAGGCAGACGACGGCGGCATCAGCTTTTGGCTGCCCGGACAGTTTGGCGCACTGGCCGCCGCGCCGGTCGCACCCGGCTGGAGCCTGCCGCTGGTGTATTACCACGTCAGCGCCAGCGATAACAAAAACGCCGTCGTACCCCGTGGCGGGCGCACGGTGGTTGGCCTGGACGCCAAGGCCGACTTGTTGTTCGCAAGCCCCACCTACACCTTCGAAACCCCGGTGCTGGGCGGTGCGCAGGCGGCGATTTCCGCCGTCGCCGCCGTTGGACGTTCCGAAGCCAGTATCGACGCGACCATCACCGGGCCACGCGGACGTTCATTCTCCGGCAGCACTAACGACAGCCTCAAAGGCGGCAGTGATCTCTACCTGCTCGGCACCCTGAAGTGGAACCATGGCGTGCACAACTTCATGGCCTATTCCATGGGCAACATCCCCATTGGCGCCTACGACCCAAACCGTTTGGTGAACATTGGCCTGGGCCATGCGGCCCTGGATGCCGGGGGTGGCTACACCTACTTCGACAAGACCTACGAGTTCTCCGCCGTGGCCGGCATGACCTACAACTGGGAAAACACCGACACCCACTATAAAAATGGCATCGACGCCCACATTGATCTGAGCGCGTCACGGTTCCTGACCTCGCAGACCCTGGTCGGCCTGGTTGGCTATTACTTCGAGCAAGTCACCGGTGACAGCGGCAGCGGCGCGGTACTGGGTGACTTCAAGTCACGCGTGGCGGGGATCGGGCCGCAGGTGGGGCACTTCTTCAAGGTGGGCGATGAACAGTGGTACGCCAACATCAAGGGCTATTACGAATTCGACGCAAAAAACCGTCCCGATGGCTGGAACCTGTGGGCAACCCTGGTGATTCCGCTGGAAGGCAAGAAATAGCCGGGCTCATGCCTTACGCCGTTGCCAATGCTCGTAAAACGCCAGGGACGCGACGTTCTTGTCCTTGGCTTCGAGCATGATGTCGAAGCGATCAAGAAACTGCAGCGCGTAGTCGTTGGTCCAGCGGTTCCACATTTGCGCACTGTGGCCATACAGGTCGCGCTTGGACACCACCTTCATCAGCGCGTCCATTTCCAGTTTGTGCTCGGCGTCAAAGCCCAACTCTTGCAGGCTTTCCTGGGGCTGGGAGTAATGCAAGGTCGGGCGCACGCCGCGCCAGCTGTCAATGACTCGGGCAACCCGCTCAGAGTGAGGGTCGATGTAGTCGTTTTCATGGATCCAGCAGTGGTGGATGTCGAGCACCACGGGCGCCAGGTCAGCGATTTGCAGGCAGTCGTCGAGGCCGTAGGTTTTTTCATCGTTCTCGAAGGTGATGCAGTTACGCGCCACCTCCGACAGCCGCGCCCACACCGCCCGGGTGCCTTCAACACCTAGACGCCCGGCGATGTGCACGTTGCATTTGAGGTCCTGGAAGCGTTGGCCGTACCCCATCATGCGGATCATGTCGGCGTGGTATTCGAATTCGGCCACGCTGTTTTCCACCACACTTGGGTTTTCCGAGCCCAGCACACAGTACTGGCCGGGATGGAATGACAGGCGGATATCCGATGCGCGTGCCAGTTCGCCGATGGCGGCAAAACCTTCCACCAACTGACGCTCGATGGCCGGGTCCTTATAAACAGCAGCGACTTTCGGGTGGCTGTAGAACGGCAACAGGTCACTGCTCAGGCGCAGCATGCGCAGCGCGGCAGGCAACGTGGCGACATAGGCCAGCAGACGCATTTGCGCCGCCAGGTTGTGGGTGACCACTTCAACCAGCTTGTCACGCGCCACTTGCGGCGTGACCCCTTCCATCCAGCGCAAGGTGGTGGTGCGCGGGTTTAACGGGCCTTCGATCAATTTGAGGGCGCTGGCCGAGAGCAGGCGCTCGGGATGCTTGTATTGGCACACGAAGCCGATGCGGGGGTGGGTCATGGAAGCGCCTGGCGATAGGAAAGTGCGGGATGATACGGCGTTAGGCCGGGGCCGCCCCAGGGGGTTCATAATATTTCGACATGATTCATGCTGAACTTTCTGACACGCGGTGCGTTCATCTCCTATGCGCTGCCCCGCCCAGGGGCGTTGTACAACAAGGAGCCGCCGTCCCTATGACTACCCTTCCCGTTTATCGAACCCATCCAGGCCCGTTGCATACGACCTTGCTGGCCGGCACCGTGCCGCTGTTTCTCGGTGCGTTGCTCAGCGACATTGCCTACACCCAGACCTACCAGATTCAGTGGGCCAACTTCGCGTCCTGGCTAATTGCCGGGGCGCTGGTGTTTGCAGGGTTCGCATTCTTGTTTGCACTGATCAATCTGTTCCGCACCGGACTCAGGGCCGGGCAACCGGCTCGTTATGTCCTGCTGTTGCTGGTGACCTGGGTATTGGGCCTGGTGAATGCCTTCCAACATGCCAAGGACGCCTACGCCGCGATGCCCGGCGGCCTGGTGCTGTCGGCCATCGTCTTGCTGCTGACACTGGCGGCCACATGGACCGGCCTGCGCAGCGGAGGTGCCAAATGAAAACGTCCAGCACATTGACCCTATTGAGTGCAGCACTGCTGCTGACTGCCTGCGGTGGCGAAGGCGACAAGACCCAGTCGCGCGGACCTGACCCCAAATTGCCGGAACAGCAAAGCAGCCTGCTGCCGAGCATGAAAATCGCCGAGCCCGCGCCGTGGGGCGAGCAGAAACCCAAGGTTCCGGAGGGCTACAGTGTTACCGCCATCGCCACCGACCTGGCGATTCCGCGCCAGACCCTGGTACTGCCCAACGGCGACATTCTGGTGGCTGAAGGCCGTGGCGGCAGCGCGGCCAAACTCAAGCCCAAGGACGTGATCGCCAGCCTGATCAAGGCCGAGGGCAATACCAAGGTCAAGAGTGGCAACCGCCTGACTTTGCTGCGCGATGCGGACGGCGACGGCACCTATGAACTGAAAACCGTGTTCGCCGACAACCTCAATGCGCCCTACGGCCTGGCCTACGCCAATGGCAAGTTGTACGTCGCCAACCAGGACGCCCTGGTGAGCTTCGACTACGCCGATGGGCAGACCAAGGCCAGCGGGCCGCCGTCGAAAGTCACCGACCTGCCAGCGCAAATCAACCACCACTGGACCAAGTCCCTCGCCGTCAGCGCCGATGGCAGCCAGCTTTACGTGGGCATCGGCTCCAACAGCAACATTACCGAGCGCGGTATGGAAGTGGAGATCGACCGGGCGATGGTCTGGCAGATCGACGCCGCGACCGGCGCGCACAAACCCTACGCAACGGGCTTGCGCAACCCGACCGCATTGACTATCCAGCCCGACTCCGGGCAACTGTGGACGGTGGTCAACGAACGTGACGAACTGGGCCCCGACCTGGTGCCGGACTACCTGACGTCAGTGCGTGAAGGTGCGTTCTACGGCTGGCCCTACAGCTATTGGGGCCAGAACGTCGACCCGCGCGCGCAACCGCAGAACCCGGCCAAAGTCGCGTCGGCGGTCAAGCCCGATTACAGCCTCGGCTCCCACGTGGCGGCGCTGGGGGTGGACTTTTCCATCCCGCAAATGGGTGAAAAATTCGCTGATGGCGTATTTGTCGGCGAGCACGGCAGTTGGAACCGCGACAATCCCGTGGGTTACAAGGTGATCTTCGTACCGTTCAGCAACGGTAAGCCCTCCGGCGAACCCATCGACTTCGCCACCGGCTTTCGCGGTGACGATGGCAAGACCCGTGGCCGTCCGGTGGGTGTGACGGTGGACCCGAAAGGCGCGCTGATCATTGCCGATGACCTGGCCAATACCATTTGGCGGGTGACGCGGAACCACTAAGCAAAATGTTTGACATGCTTGCCTGAGGCAACAATATAATTGCCTCAGGCAACCATACCGAGCATCTCCCATGTCCACTCCTCTGCTTGTCGAACGCGCCGGCATCGTGCGCGGTTTCAACCGCTTCTATACCCATCAGATCGGCGTGCTGCAGGAACACCTGCTGCAAAGCGATTACTCCCTGACGGAAATCCGCGTGATGTATGAGCTGTCTTCACGGGGCGACCTGACCAGTGCCGATCTGTGCCAGATGCTCAGCCTGGACGCGGGTTACCTGAGCCGGTTGGTGGGCGGTTTGGAAAAGAAAGGCCTGATCCAGAAAGTCCGCTCCGTCACCGATGCGCGTGCGGTGCAACTGCACCTCAGCGACCTGGGCCGCTCGGTACTGACCCCGTTGGAGCAGCAGACCCAGCAGGAAGTCATCGCCCTGCTACAAGCCTTGCCCGAACAGCAGCAGCAACAACTGGCTGCCTCCATGCAACGCATCCAGGCCCTGCTGCAAGGCACGCCGCCCAGCTACCTGCTGCGCGATCCGCAGCCGGGGGACATGGGCCTGGTGGTGCAACAGCAATCGGCGTTGTATGCCCGTGAGTACCAGTGGAATTGGGAGTTCGAAGCGCTGGTAGCGGAGATTGTCGCCAAGTACTTGAGGGAGTTCGACCCGACGCGCGAGCGCTGCTGGATCGCCGAAAAGGATGGCGAGGTGGTGGGCTCGGTGTTCGTGGTACGTCATGACGACAGCACCGCCAAGTTGCGCATGCTCTATGTGGATGCCAGCGCGCGGGGCATGGGTATCGGCCAACGATTGGTGGACGAGTGCCTGCGGTTTGCCCGGCAGGCGGGCTACAAAAGCATGATGCTGTGGACGGTGAACATCCTGACCGATGCGCGCAAGCTCTACCAAAAAGCCGGGTTCGAGCTGGTTGAAGAGGAAGCTACGGTGAGCTTCGGCAAGACGCTGATCAGTGAAACCTGGACCCGTGACCTCTGACCGTCTCCCGCGCTGCCGTCAGCGCGGGAGAGCATTGCTTACAAGTCAGTGATTTCCTTGTGGCGCGGCACCAGCGTCTTCATCACGCTCCACGCCACCAGGTAGGCCAGCGCACAGATCGCGAACATGATCATGTAGCCGGTGTGGATATCGTTGATGGACTTGTAGTAGTCAAACACCCAACCACCGATCTTGGTCATTACCACCCCGCCCAAGCCACCGGCCATGCCGCCGATACCGACCACCGAGGCAACGGTTTTCTGCGGGAACATGTCGGACACGGTGGTGAAGATATTGCACGACCACGCCTGGTGCGCTGAAGCGCCCACACCAATCAGCAACACCGGCACCCAGAAGCTGATATAGCCCAACGGCTGCGCCAGCAGCACCACCAGCGGGAACAGCGCGATGACCAGCATGGCTTTCATGCGGCCGTCATACGGAGCGTCACCGCGTGCCATGAAATAGCTGGGGAACCAGCCGCCACCGATACTGCCGACCATGGTCATGCTGTACAGCACCGCCAGCGGCATCACGATATCGGCGCCTTTCATGCCGTATTGCGCCGATAGGTAGGTGGGCAGCCAGAACAGAAAGAACCACCACACGCCGTCCGTCATGAACTTGCCGAAGGCGAAGGCCCAAGTCTGGCGGTAGGTGAGCAACTTGAACCAGGACACCTTTTTCTGCACCGCCCCTGCAACCGGTGGCGTGAAAGGCTGTACGGTCTGGTCGCTGCGGATGTAGGCCAGTTCTTCGGCCGACAGGCGCTTTTGCTGATCCGGTTTTTCGTAGATGGCCGCCCACACTGCGACCCACACGAAGCCCAGCATGCCGATCACCATAAAGGCCGCTTCCCAGCCCCACATGCCGGCAATCAGCGGCACGCAGATCGGCGCCAGGATCGCACCGACGTTGGCACCGGAATTGAAAATACCGGTGGCCAGGGAGCGCTCTTTCTTCGGGAAATATTCGGCAGTGGCCTTGATCGCAATCGGGAAGTTACCCGCCTCGCCAATCGCCAGTACCGCCCGGGACAGCATGAAACCGGCAATCGACACCGGGATCACCGCCAGTCCGACGGCGGTACTCACGGCAGCAATGCCCTCGCCCATCTGCACCGAAAACGCGTGCATGATGGCGCCCGTGGACCAGATGCCAATCGCAACGACGTAGGCGGCCTTGGTGCCGATCTTGTCGACAAAGCGCCCGGCGAACAGCATCGAGATGGCGTAGACGAACTGGAACACCGCGGCAATGTTGGCGTAGTCGGTGTTGCTCCAGCCAAATTGCGTGGACAGCTGCGGCGCCAGGAGGCTGAGCACTTGGCGGTCGAGGTAGTTGACGGTGGTGGCGAAGAACAGCATCGCGCAGATGGTCCAGCGATAGTTGCCTACAGCTTGGCCAACGCGATGGGCGTTGATGGGCTCGTTCAAGTTCATGGCATCACTTTTTATTTTTGTTAGGTAGGACATATGTAACGTCATATGTCGTCGTACAACTATGGCTTTTATATCGAGGCGCCTGAGCGGTGTCAATCGGAAAGATTCAGTTTTGTTGGAAGGCAAGAAACTCAGTTGTAGGATGACGCCACTTATTGTAGTGAGCGGGCTTGCCCCGCGCTGGGCTGCGAAGCGGCCCCAATACAGTCACGCGGATTTCACCAGGAAGGACGCCGCGCGGGGCAAGCCCGCTCACTACAAAGGCCCGTTCCAACGTGCGGTGCAAAAAATCGAAATGAGTGGTGAATTATTTCGTGTCCGCTTGTATCTGAACTGACAGAGCGGTGCCATCGCGGCGATGGCACCTCCCCTGTTCAGATTTAGAGTGGTCCGCATGAAATCACGTAAGAAAAGCGTCAACCCCATCGGCTTGAAAGACATCACGATTGTCGACGACGCCAAGATGCGCAAGGCAATTACCGCCGCTGCACTAGGCAACGCCATGGAGTGGTTCGACTTCGGCGTCTATGGTTTTGTCGCCTACGTCCTCGGCAAGGTGTTCTTCCCGGACGCGTCCCCCAGCGTACAAATGATCGCCGCACTGGCGACCTTCTCCGTGCCCTTCCTGATCCGTCCCCTGGGCGGCCTGTTTTTCGGCGCACTGGGCGATAAATACGGGCGGCAAAAAGTCCTCGCCGCCACCATCGTGATCATGTCCCTGAGCACCTTTGCCATCGGCTTGATCCCCGGCTATGCGTCGATTGGCATCTGGGCACCGATCCTGTTGCTGCTGTGCAAAATGGCCCAAGGCTTCTCGGTCGGAGGTGAATACACCGGCGCCTCGATCTTCGTCGCTGAATACGCGCCAGACCGCAAGCGCGGCTTCCTGGGCAGTTGGCTGGATTTCGGCTCCATCGCCGGTTTCGTGCTGGGTGCCGGCGTGGTGGTGCTGATTTCCAGTGTGCTGGGCGAAGCCGAATTTGAAGCATGGGGCTGGCGCCTGCCGTTCTTCCTCGCCCTGCCGCTGGGCATCATCGGCTTGTACCTGCGCCATGCGCTGGAAGAAACCCCGGCGTTCCAACAGCATGTCGACAAGCTCGAACAAGGCGACCGCGAAGGCCTGAGCCACGGTCCAAAAGTGTCATTCAAGGAGATCGCCACCAAGCACTGGCGCAGCCTGTTGACCTGCATCGGTATTGTCGCCGCCACCAACGTGACGTATTACATGCTGCTCACGTACATGCCGAGCTACCTGTCCCACAACCTGCACTACGCCGAAAACAGCGGTGTGCTGATCATCATCGCGATCATGGTCGGCATGCTGTTCGTACAGCCATTCATTGGTTTTGTGAGCGACAAGATCGGCCGCAAGCCCTTCATCATTGCGGGCAGCATCGGCCTGCTGTTCCTGGCTATCCCGGCGTTCATGCTGATCACCAGCGGCAAGACCGGCCTGATCTTCGCCGGCTTGCTGATCCTGGCCGTGGTGCTGAACTTCTTTATCGGCGTGATGGCTTCAACCCTGCCGGCGATGTTCCCCACGCACCTGCGCTACAGCGCGCTGGCCAGTGCGTTCAACGTCTCGGTATTGATCGCTGGCGTAACCCCAACAGCAGTGGCCTGGCTGGTGGAAAGCACCAACGACCTGTACATGCCCGCTTACTACCTGATGGTGTTTGCCGTGGTCGGCCTGATCACTGGCCTGACCATGAAGGAAACCGCCAACAAACCACTGCGTGGCGCCGCACCCGCGGCGTCGGACATGGAGGAGGCCAAGGAATTGCTGCAGGAACATCACGACAATATCGAGCAGAAAATCGAAGACATCGATGCCGAGATTGCCGAGTTGGAGGCCAAGCGCAAGAACCTCGTACAACAGCACCCAAGGATTAACTGACGCCCTGATACGAGCCTTGTAGTGAGCGGGCTTGCCCCGCGCTGGGGGGCAAAGCCGCCCTAAACCCAGACACCTCGGTTTTGCTGAAATACCGCGGTGACTCGGTTGGGGCGGCTTCGCCACCCAGCGCGGGACAAGCCCGCTCACTACAGAACGTCTCCTAGCGGAAGAAATGACTCGGCGTCTTGCCAAACTGTTTCCTGAACATGCTGGTAAAGGCGCTGGGGCTTTCGTAGCCCAACTCCAGGGCCACGTCGATAATCTTCTCCCCCACCGCAATGCGCTCCAAGGCCAGCAGCAAGCGTGCCTGTTGGCGCCATTGGCCGAAGGTCATGCCGGTTTCCTTACGGAACAGGCGCTGGATGGTTTTCTGGTCCAGGCCCAGGCGCTCACTCCAGTCCGCCACGGTGGAGGCATCCCCGGGATCTTGCTGCAACGCCTGGCAAATGCGGTTCACCCGCGCGTCGGCGGGCTGCGGCAACGACAGCGGCAAGGCCGGCAGAATGGCCAGTTCATCGAGGATCAGGTGCATGATCCGAGCGTCGCGCGAGTCTTCGGCATACGGCGGTTTCAAGCTCACTGACGCCTTGATCAGCTCGCTCAACAGCGGCGAAATACTCACTGTCTTGGGCTCGCTCGGCATGTTCGGGAAGCGGTCCGGGCGCACGAACACGCTGCGCATTTTCAGGGTGCCCACGCAGCGCAGAGAATGCACCTGCCCACTGGGCATCCAGATGCCGCGATTGGGCGGCACGGTCCATTGGTTCAGCGCCGAATACACCACCATCACGCCTTCAATGGCATAGAGCAGTTGGTGCTTTTCGTGGCTGTGGTCGGGGATCACCCAGTTTTCGGGGTAGTCGGTGGCCGAACTGATGACAGCCCAGTCGCCTTCATTGATCTCCTGCAAAAATATATCCAGTGATTTGATCATTTCGCCCTTTTTGCGATGATTGCTGCCCGAATTTCGCGAGACAGGCATTTGCTGCAAATCTAGCATGAACGCCGAATCATTTTGAAATAGATGGCGGGCTCAAGTACTCGCCATCTTTGTTTGCTGCCTTGTATGGAATGCCTGCATGTCGACCCTCACTGCGTCACCCGCTGCTGCAACCAGTACACCCCAGACAAGCCCCTTGGTCATGCGCATCCTTGGCGCCTGCGCCTTGGCCCACATGATCAATGACCTGATCCAGGCCGTGCTGCCGTCTATCTATCCGATGCTCAAGGCCAACTATGGCCTGAGCTTCGCCCAGGTCGGCCTGATCACCCTGACGTTCCAGCTGACTGCATCGCTGCTACAGCCGTGGATCGGCTACCACACCGACCGTCATCCCAAGCCTTGGCTACTGCCGGCGGGCATGGTGTGCACCTTGATCGGCATCCTGATGCTGGCGTTTGTCGGCAGCTTCCCGCTGATATTGTTGGCGGCAGGCCTGGTGGGCGTGGGTTCATCCACCTTCCACCCGGAAACCTCGCGTGTTGCGCGTCTGGCCTCCGGCGGTCGCTATGGCCTGGCGCAATCGACCTTCCAGGTGGGCGGTAACACCGGCAGTGCGTTCGGGCCGTTGCTGGCGGCAGCGATCATCATTCCCTACGGCCAAGGCCATATCGCCTGGTTCGGGCTTTTCGCAGTGTTCGCGATCATGGTGCTGTACGGCTTGAGCCGCTGGTACCGCAACCACCTCAACCTGTTCAAGCTCAAGCAAGGCAGCAAGGCCACCCACGGCCTGTCCAAAGGCCGCGTGACGTTTGCCCTGGTGGTGTTGGCAGTCTTGGTGTTCTCCAAGTACTTCTACATGACCAGCCTGACCAGCTACTTCACGTTCTACCTGATTGAAAAATTCCACCTGTCCGTCGCCAGTTCCCAGATGTACCTGTTCCTGTTTCTGGGCGCGGTGGCCGTCGGTACGTTTGCGGGCGGGCCGATTGGCGACAGGATCGGCCGTAAAAAGGTCATCTGGTTCTCCATCCTGGGTGCTGCGCCATTCACCTTGGCCCTGCCCTACGTGGACCTGTTCTGGACGGCGGTGCTGAGCGTGATGATCGGTTTCATCCTCTCGTCGGCGTTCTCGGCCATTGTGGTATTTGCCCAGGAACTGGTGCCGGGGAATGTGGGCATGATCGCCGGGATCTTTTTCGGCCTGATGTTCGGCTTTGGCGGTATTGGCGCGGCGTTGCTGGGCTTGTTGGCCGATAGCCACGGCATTGAGTACGTATACCAGCTGTGCTCGTTCCTGCCGTTGGTGGGCATCCTGACGATCTTGCTGCCTTCGACCAAGGGCATCTGACCGCACTCGTCTGTGGGAGCTGGCTTGCCGGGTCGCCGCATCGCTGCGATGGCTTTGTGTTGGGCGCTGGAGTTTTTTGGTCGGAGTGCATATCCGTTGTTTCGGTGACGGCTACTATTGGTTCCGCTCTTACAGCGGGTCACTTTTGGAAAAGAGCCCCAAAAGTAACCAAAAGGGCTCTTGCCCCAACACTCGGCACCTCGCCTAGGCTCGGTGTGCCCGAACGCAGGCTTGAATCCGTGGGCCGCCGTCATGGGCCATCCTTGGCCCAGGACGGCTAACCCGGCGTCCTGCCGGGTTACCCACGGATTCAAGCCTGCGTTCGGCCAGCGTGTTTAACGGGGCGCTTAAGATCAAGATCAAGATCCAAAGCAAAGCAAAGCAACGGCGGCGTGTTCGCAGGTTTTTTAGCCAAATGTTATGTCGGGACTCCGTCTCACACGTCCGCTCAGCATGCAACACACCGATCCATGCTTAAATCCTTGTTTGGCAGCTTCGCAAGCGTCTGTGCTCGCCGCCCCTCAAGGACTTCCCCCATGCGCCTGCCAGACTTCATCCTCCAAAACCTTGAGCCGATCCTGCAGGCCTGGGAAGACTTTGCCCGCACCATCCATACCCCCGGCACCGATTTGGACCGCGAGGGCCTGCGCGATCACGCCGAGCAAATGTTGCGCGCTATTGTGCTGGACCTGCGTACCACCCAGACCGTGCAGGAACAAATCGACAAGGCCCAAGGTCTGGCCCCTCAGCATGACGATGAAACGCCGGCTGAAACCCACGCCATGACGCGTTTGATGGCCGGGTTTTCCATCGATCAAATGGTGTCTGAATACCGCGCGTTGCGCACCAGTGTGCTCAGCCAGTGGCTCGACCAGGTCAAACACGGCACGCCGCTGGAAGTCGACGACATGAACCGCTTTCACGAGGCCATCGATCAGGCCCTGGCCGAGTCGATCGCCAGTTATTCGCGGGCGGTCGAGGCCTCGCGAAACGTATTCCTAGGCATCCTCGGCCACGATTTGCGTACACCGCTGGGCGCAATTCTGCTGGGCGCCGACATGCTCCGGCGCTCAGAGAGCATCGGCGAGCGCGGCACCCGCGTCGCCACGCAGATCTACACGAGTGTGCAGCGCGCCAGTCAGATTGTCGGCGATTTGTTGGACTTGACCCGTTGCCAGATGGGCCCCGGCATTCCGGTGAAACGGGTGGCCGTCGATCTGGCACCCATCTGCGAGCGCATCGTCGAGGAAATCCGGGCGTTTCATCCTGACGCAGAGATCATCCTTCACACCAAGACCCAGGCGTTTGGGCTGTTTGACGGCCCGCGCATTGAGCAAGTGTTTTCCAACATCATCAGCAACGCAGTGCAACACGGCGGCGCTCGCTTACCGATCAACGTAGAGCTGACGGCCACGGCTGAGACGGTGGTGTTCACGGTTCACAATCTGGGCGAGCCGATTCCGGTCGATGTGCTGCCGTTTATCTTCAATCCCATGGGGCGCTTTTCCCAGCGCTCGGTGATTGAGCATGGTCCTACAGCGGGCCTTGGACTGGGTCTGTTTATCGCCTCGGAAATCGTCTCGGCCCACCAGGGTTCGATAGAAGTGGAGTCTTGCGCAGAAACCGGTACGGTGTTTCAGGTGAGCGTGCCGTTGTCTGCCGCTTGAAAACAAAGATAGCCGTTCGCCAGTAAGGCTCCGAAAACGCTCTGTGAACGCTTACAATCGCGTTTTTCAACGCACGCCTGGCAGCACATGACGCTCGATCCTCCAACGATTTTAGCCCTCACGGTGGCGCTCGCCGCCGCTGCGGCCCTGTACCTGGCCATTGAATGGCGCAGTGTGCGCGAACCTTCGCTGCTGTTCTGGAGTGCGGGTTTCGCCACCATCACCCTCGGCTCAATCCTGGCCCTGCTGCGCACCAACGGTTTCCTGATGATTGGCATCTGGTTCGCCAATGGCTTGTTGGTGACCGCGCACTTCCTGTTTCTGCTGGGGGTGGCGCGGTTTACCCAGGTGCGCGTATCGCGGCTTTGGGCCCTGATGGTGATTATCTGGTTTGGCATGCTGATGCTACCCACCGACCTGCCGTGGTCCAAGGCCATGCTGGGGGTGCAGTCGCTGCTCGTCGCCCTGCCCACCCTGCGTGCCAGTTTCCTGCTGCGGCCACATGGCAAATCCTTGAGCATCGGCGCGGTGCAACTGCGTTATGTGCTGTTGTTCCATGGGTCTTTCTACGTGGCCAAGGCGCTGTCGGTATTGATCCCCGGCACCTTGATCGACCTGGCCTCGTTCAAGGGCGAAATCATCCAGGTGTCCCTGGTGGAAGGCGCGATGGCGATCATGCTGATTGCCCTGTCGATGACCGGCTCCGAACGTTACCGCCGCGAGCAGCAAATCGCCCGCCTCGCCGCCCGCGACCCGCTGACCGCCCTGTACAACCGCCGCGCACTGGACTTGCGCGCACCGCGCCTGCTGGCCCAAGTGTCACCGGCACAGCCGGGTGCGCTGTTGTTGATCGATATCGACAACTTCAAGTCGGTCAACGACCTGTTCGGCCATACCGCCGGCGACCGCCTGCTGATCGCCCTGAGCGAAATGATCCGCGCCGTGGTCCCCCATGGCGCGCTCGCCGCACGCCTGGGCGGTGACGAATTCGTGATCCTGCTCAACACCGCCTCGACCGAGCAGATCGTCGACCTGGGCAGCCGCCTGCGCGAACAATTTTTTCAACTCACCTCGCAAACCTTTGCCACCCCGGAGCCGGTGACCTTGAGCATCGGCGCCAACCTGTTCGACCTACCACCCGCCAGCCTGAGCGCCTTGATCGAACAAGGTGACACCACGCTGTATGAAACCAAGCGTGGTGGCCGCGACAGCATTCGACTGGTGGATCGAACCGGGGTCAGTTCCTACGGCTAGAGGTCGTAGTTGACCGCCACACTGCGCCCGGTCTTCACCGATTCCAACGCACAATCCGCCAAGTGCAGCGCGTACAAACCGTCGCGCACGTTGGTGGGCAGCGGTTGCCCGTTGTTCAGCGCATCAATGAACTGGGTCAGTTCATTGCGGTAGGCATCGGCATAGCGCTCCAGGAAAAAGTGCTGCAGCGGCTCCAGCGCTTCGGTGTGCTCGACACTCCAGTGGCGCAGCGTGCTGGGGCGATGGTTGTCGGTCAGCAGTACGCCGCTGGCGCCAGACACTTCCACCCGCTGGTCATAGCCATACACCGCCTGGCGGCAGCAGTTGATATGGCATTGCTTGCCCGAGGCAGTGCGCAGCAAGACCATCACGCTGTCGTAGTCGTCGATCTCGGCAAGGCTGGGGTCCACCAGGCGGCTGGCGATGGCGGTCACTTCCACCGGTTCTTCGCCGAGCAAGTGGCGGGCGGTGTCGAAGTCGTGGATGGTCATGTCGCGCAGGATGCCGCCGGAGTGTTTCAGGTAGTCACGCGGCGCCAGGCCGGGGTCGCGGCTGGTGATGATCACCTGGCGCACCACACCAATCTGCCCGGCGTCGAGTGCCTGGCGCAGGCGCAGCATGTCGGGGTCGAAACGCCGGTTGAAACCCAGCATCACCTTGCCGCCTTGGCGCTCGACCGTCTGGGCGGCGCTGCGGGCCTTGGCGATGTCGAGGTCGATAGGCTTTTCGCAGAGCACCGCCTTGCCTTCCGCCACCGCCGCCAGCAGCAGGTCGATATGGGTGTCGGTGGGTGTGCCGATCACCACCGCGTCGATGTTTTTGCGCGTGAGCACGGCGGCGCAATCGTAGGCCGCCTCACACCCCAATTGGGTGCTTAACGCATCGACGCCTTCGCGCCAGGGGTCGGCGACCAGCACCAGCGTGGCGTTGGGATGGGCGGCGACGTTGGCGGCGTGGATCTTGGCAATGCGCCCGGCACCTAGAACGGCGATTCGTAGCATGGTGAAAACTCCTGGATGTGTTGTTGAGGGAGATTCAGTCCGGCAAGTTGAACGGCGTAACAATCTGCACCTGAGATGGCGCAATCGGCCCGGCCTTCCACAGCCGGTGGTAGTGCAGGATGTGCAGGAACACATGGCGCGCATCGATCTGCAGGTTGTGGTCGATGATCGCGGCGACTTTTTCTTCCAGCAGCAACTGGCGGTTTTCTTCGTCGAGGTCGTGGCCGATAAACACGTCCAGCGCACGGCCTTGGGCCGCAAAGGCGTCGACAATCGCCCGGTTGCCACCGCCGACGCTGTACACTGCCTTGAGCTCGGGCTGCTGTTTCAGCGCCTGGGTGACCCGTTCGAAGGTGCGGTCATACACCCCGTAGCCACCGCTGATGTCCAGCACCCGTAGATGCGGCGCACGCCCGCGCAGCCATGCACGAAAGCCCATCTCGCGCTCTTCTTCGCCACGGAACAGTTCGCTGCCGATCACCACTGCCACGTCCTGCGGCGCTGAGGGCAACCAGCGCGACATCAGGTAGGCGGCCGTTTGGCCTGCGGTGCGGTTGTCCATGCCGACATAGCCGATGCGCTCGCTTTGCGGCAAATCCGTGACCAGGGTCACCACCGGGATACCGGCCGCAATCAGTTGCTTGACCGCCTGGTTCACCGCCGGCTCGTCGGCGGCCTTGAGCACCACGCCTTGGCTGCCGGTGTCGAGGCAGCGCAGCAACTGATCGTGCATGGCCTGGGGCTCGATCTCTTCGAACAGGTGAAAGCGCGGGGCAATCCGAAACGGCGCGAGGCTCGCCAACTGCGCAGTGATCGCCGCCTGCACCGCCGCACTGAAACGCTTGGGCGTGTGCATGATCACGTCGACATGGAACGTGCGCCCCACCGCCAGGCCGTTTTTCTCCTGTAACTCCAACTCATCCAGCGCCTGTTCGATACGCCGCTGTGTCTGGGCATGCACGCTGCCGCGCTGGTGCAGCACGCGGTCGACGGTGGCTTTGCTGACGCCGGCCTGGGTGGCGAGTTGCTTGATGGAGAAGTGTTTGGCGCGCTCGAGCATGGGCATGGGCCTGATGTCTTTTTGAGGTGTTTTTTAGGCGTTACTGAGGTTTCGCAATGCTAGTCTCAGTTTTGCCCGCCGTCGAGTCGGGCGATGCACAACAACAAAAATCCAGGAGAACCCCATGCCGAACACCGATCTCGCCAGCACTTTCAGCGGCCAATACTTCGTCGTCACCGGCAGCACTCAAGGCCTGGGCGCTGCGGTAGCCCACACCTTGGCCCAGCGCGGGGCCGCCGGGTTGATCATCTGCGGGCGTCGTCGCGCCCAGGGCGAAGAACAGGTGCGGCAGCTGGCCCAACTCGATTGCCAGGCATTCTTTGTCGAGGCGGATCTTGAGAAGGTCGAGGATTGCCGCGCAATCATCGAGGCGGCGCGCACCCACTTTGGCACCTTGCACGGGCTGGTGAACTGCGCCGGCATGTCGGATCGCGGCACGATCCTGGATACCTCGCCGGAGCTGTTCGAGCGCCTGTTTGCGGTGAATGTGCGGGCACCGTTCTTCCTGATGCAGGAAGCCTTGAAGCTGATGATCAGTAAAGGCGTGGAAGGCGCCGTGGTGAACATCCAAAGCATCACCGGGCACGGCGGGCAATCATTCCTCAGCGCTTATGCAGCCTCCAAGGGCGCACTGGCGATCCTCACCAAGAACGTGGCATTCAGCGCGTTGCGCAACCGGATCCGCGTCAATGGCTTGAATATCGGCTGGATGGACACCCCCCACGAAGATGACATTCAACGCCAATACCACGGGGCCGAGGACGGCTGGCTGGCCAAGGCCGAAGCCGCACAGCCTTTCGGGCGCCTGCTCAAGCCCGAAGAAGTGGCCCGCAGCGTGGCGTTCCTACTGTCCAGCGAGTCGGGGATGATGACCGGTTCGGTGATCGACCTGGAACAAGGCGTGGTCGGCTGCACTGACGGCGGTAGCCCGCAGCCGCATCAGGCGCTGAGCCTGCCGGGAGGTGTGTGATGGCGGCGTTTGTCACCCGCGATGACGTACAACTAGCGGATTTCAGCCGGCTTTGCGCACAACAGGCCCACGCAGAAGACTACCCACTGTGCGCCGAGGTGGTGAGCAATGTGGTGATCTATGACGCCCACACCTTGCGCCACAGTGACCGCCTTGTCGTGATGAATGAACTGCATCAGCTGTTCCGCGATGGACCGGGGGTAATGGTGGTGCGCCGCGCTTATGAGGACCTGGAAGTGGTGGACCGCCATAGCCAGGTGTTTGAGGCGATCTTCGCCCATGAGGCCGCCCAAGGCGTGGCGGCCGATCACTTTGCCAAGGCGGGCAGCAACGGGCGTATCTGGAATTCATTGCAGAAGGCGGCGTTGCAGTCGCCAGAGTCCTTTGTCGAGTACTACGCCAACCCGTTGCTCGGGCTGATCGCCGAGGCGTGGCTGGGGCCAAGCTTTCAAGTAACCGCCCAAGTCAACGTGGTGCACCCCGGCGGCCAGGCGCAGCAGCCGCATCGGGATTACCACCTGGGCTTCCAGACCCATGATGTGGTGGAGCGCTTTCCCCTGCCCTTGCACGTGCTGTCCCAGTACCTGACGTTGCAAGGCGCGGTGGCGCATTCCGATATGCCGCTGGAAACCGGCCCCACCCAGTTGCTGCCGTTTTCCCAGCAGTACGCCTTAGGCTACCTGGCGTGGCGGCGCCCGGAGTTTATCGACTACTTCCAGCAACACGCCGTGCAATTGCCACTGACCAAGGGTGACCTGTTGTTCTTCAACCCGGCGCTGTTTCATGCCGCCGGCACCAACCGCACGCCAGACCGGCAGCGCATGGCCAACCTACTGCAAATCTCGTCGGCGTTCGGCAAGCCCATGGAAGCGCTCGACCGCGACCGCATGATGCTGGCGATCTACCCGGTGCTGCTGGCCAACACCGCACTGGATGCCCAGGCCGTAGAGGCGGTGATCGGCTGCACGGCAGACGGCTATTCCTTCCCCACCAACCTCGACACCGACCCACCCTTGCAGGGGTTGGCGCCACAAACCGGGCAACAACTGATGGTGCAGGCCCTTAACGAGAGCTGGCCTTTCTCGGACTTCGCCGCTGCCGTCAAGCAGATGCGGGAGAAGCGCCAAGCGTGAATCACTCTGTTTTAACAACAACAAAAATAACGGAGCAACACCATGAAGAAGCAACTCCTTGCGGCACTCTTTACCCTCGCTGTGACGCCTTGGGCGCTGGCCGATATGCGTATCGGCGTGAGCATCGCCCAGGTTGACGATGTGTTCCTGGCGCAGATGCGTGACTACATGGCCGCCCATGCCAAGGAACTGCCCGGTGTGACCCTGCAATTCGAAGACGCCCAGGGCGATGTGGTGCGCCAGCTCAACCAGGTGCAGAACTTCACGGCCCAGGGCATGGACGCGATTATCGTCAACGCGGTGGACACCGCCGCCACGGCAAAAATGACCGTCAATGCCCAGCAGGCCAAGATCCCGCTGGTGTACGTCAACCGCCGCCCCGAGTTCAAGGAGGTACCGCCGGGCGTGGGATATGTGGGCTCGGATGAGATCAAGGCTGGTGAAATCCAGATGCGCTACCTGGCCGAGCAAATGGGCGGCAAGGGCAACCTGGCGATCATGCTGGGGCTGCTCTCCAACAACGCGACCCATAACCGCACCCAAGGTGTGAAGAACGTGCTCAAGGACTATCCCGGCATCAAGATCGTCGAGGAACAAAGCGCCGAATGGCAGCGCAGCAAGGCGATTGACCTGATGAACAACTGGATCGTGTCGGGCACCAAGATCGACGCGGTGGCGGCGAACGCGGATGAAATGGCCATCGGCGCGGCCATGGCGATCAGCCAGGCGGGTATGCAACCGGGCAAGGACATTTTGGTCGCCGGCAGCGACGGCGGTGCAGCGGGGTTGGATGCGGTGAAAAAGGGCCAATTGCTGGTCACGGCTTACCAGGACAACAAAGGCCAGGCCGTGGGCTCGATCGACCTGGCGGTGAAGATGGTGAAGAAGGAGCCGTATGACGCTGAACTGACCATTCCTTATCAGCAGATTACCAAGGCGAACTACCAAGCCTTCCTCAACCCATAACGGTGTTTGTAGTGAGCGGGCTTGTCGAATCGTCGCACCGCCCGCTCACTACAACAGGTAGGCGAGCGTGGCACCCAGTCCTGACAGGCAGAGCGTGCCCACGGCATAGGCAACGGTGCGCCAGGGCTGCCATCCCATCAAATAGGTAACGGTGTGCGCCACCCGCGCCAGGGTAAAAGCGCAGAACAACCACGCGATAACACCGCTGGAACCCTCCAGCACCACACACAGGCCGCCCAACACAAAGAACAGTGGAATATTTTCCAGGTCATTGGCCCAGGCCTTGGTCGCTCTCACGACCTGCGGCAATTCTTCTGGGCGCGTGGCACGGTTGAAGTAAGCGGCATCCTCTTGATTTGTGAACGCCCTGCCCCGGATTCGGAAGAACCCTTGATAGCAGGAGATCGCAAACATCTTCAGGCCCAGCACCAGTACGCACGCGACATAGACAGGCATAAGGTCATTCATCCCGAAACCCCTTCACAACGAGATAAAGCAACGGCCCTACCGACACGAACACCGCCGTGAGCACCACATACGGCACCAGCGAAACCAGCGAATGCCCGCGCCGCCGCGTATCGCGGTACATCCACACGCACGCCAGCGCCGCCATCAAATACAAGTCGATGACCACCTGCGCCGTGTCCGGACGCGACATCAGTTCCCGTCCAAATGCCCATAGCGACTGCTCGGCCGTCAGCAGCGTGAACAGGGTGTACAACGAAAATCCGAGCAATCCGATCAGGGCGAAATAGGGCTTTGGCATGCTTGCTTCCTTGGCGTGATGAAGGCCTACGTTAGTGATAAGGTTCTGCCCCTCGCAATGACCTCGGAGGTCATGAACACGTCATGGACACGCCTTCTACTGCTGGCGAACACCTGCGCCAGTTGCGCCGGGACGCCAAACTCAGCCAGCTCGAGCTGGCGCTGATCACGGGTGTTTCGCAGCGTCACCTCAGTTGCCTCGAAACCGGGCGCGCCAAACCGAGCCCCGCCACCTTGCATCATTTGTTGAGTGCGCTGGAGGTCCCGCTGGAGCAGCGCAACCGCGTGTTCCTTGCCGCCGGTTTTGCCCCGCGCTACGCCGCGACCCCACTGGCCGCACCGGCCATGGAGGCGGTTCGTGAAGCGGTCGACCATGTGCTGCACGCCCACAATCCCGCGCCAGCGATTCTGCTGGACAGCCAGTGGCACGTGCTGGCGGCCAATGCCAGCACCGGCGTGCTATTTGATTTGCTCGGCATCCAGCCGGACGCCGCCAACGGCGTGAATTTGCTGGCCACCCTGCTGCAACCCGGTGGTCTCGGCGACCACCTGGTCAATGCCGAAGAGATCCGCACCCTGGCGTGGCAACGGGCGACTCGCGAAGCAATGGGCAACCCCGCATTGGCAACAGTGCTGGCAGGACTGCCTGTGCCCACCTGCACCGACCTGCCCGTAGAAATGCCTTTGCTGGTGATGACCCGTTTGCGCTCAAAGCGAGGCGAGCTGAATTTCCTGTCCACCTTCACCACCTTTGGCATGCCCCAGGACATCACCCTCGCCTCCCTGCGCATCGAACATCTGATTCCTGCTGATGCGCACACGTGGCAAGTAATGCGCGGCGCCTATGCCGATTATGCGGCGCTGGTTTTGTGAAATATCTGTACGTAGACTGCCGCCATACCCCCACTTGAAGGCGGCGAAAAAAACGTGATGCAAGTTACCGAAGTCTCCATTGCCCAATTGCGCGCGGCGCTTGAATCCGGCCAGACCACGGCCGTTGAACTGGTCCAGGCTTACCTGGCACGCATTGATGCCTACGACGGCCCGCAGACTGCCACTGCGTTGAACGCCGTAGTAGTGCGTAACCCCGAAGCCCTCAAGGAAGCCGAGGCCAGCGATGCGCGCCGGGCGAAGGGCGCCACCTTGGGGCCACTGGATGGCATTCCCTACACCGCCAAAGACAGCTACCTGGTCAAGGGCCTGACCGCTGCATCCGGCAGCCCGGCGTTTGCGAACCTGGTCGCCCAGCGTGACGCCTTCACCATCGAGCGCCTGCGCGCCGGTGGCGCCATTTGCCTGGGCAAGACCAATATGCCCCCGATGGCCAATGGCGGGATGCAGCGCGGCGTGTATGGCCGTGCCGAAAGCCCGTACAACGCCAACTACCTGACCGCCCCGTTTGCCTCCGGCTCGTCCAATGGCGCGGGCACTGCCACCGCTGCGAGCTTTTCGGCCTTCGGCCTGGCGGAGGAAACCTGGTCCAGCGGCCGCGGCCCAGCCTCCAACAATGGCCTATGCGCCTACACCCCCTCCCGTGGTGTGATTTCGGTGCGTGGCAACTGGCCGCTCACGCCGACCATGGACGTGGTGGTGCCCTACGCCCGCACCATGGCCGACCTGCTGGAAGTGCTCGACGTGGTGGTCGCCGAAGACCCGCACACCCGTGGCGACCTGTGGCGCCTGCAGCCTTGGGTGCCGATCCCTAGCGTCGCCTCGGTGCGCCCGACTGCCTATGCGCAATTGGCGGTCACCGCCGAATCCCTGGCGGGCAAGCGCTTTGGCGTACCGCGCATGTACATCAACGCCGACGACGAGGCTGGTACCAGTGAAAAACCCGGCATCGGCGGCCCGACCGGGCAAAAGATCAACACCCGCGCCAGCGTGATCGACCTGTGGCAAGACGCCCGTCGGGCCTTGGAAGCCTACGGCGCCGAAGTGATCGAGGTGGATTTCCCACTGGTGTCCAACTGCGAAGGCGACCGCCCCGGCGCGCCGACCGTGTTCACCCGTGGCCTGGTGTCCAAGCAATTCCTGCACGATGAGTTATGGGAACTGTCGGCGTGGGCCTTCGATGACTTCCTGCGTGCCAACGATGACCCGAACCTCAACCGCCTGGCCGACGTGGACGGGCCGAAGATCTTCCCCCACGACCCTGGCACCCTGCCCAACCGCGAGGACGACCTGGCCGCCGGCATGGACGAATACGTGCGCATGGCCCAGCGCGGCATCACGCCGTGGAATGAAATCAGCACCGTGCCCGATGGCCTGCGCGGCCTGGAACACACCCGGCGCATCGACCTGGAAGATTGGATGGACACGCTCGGCCTCGACGCCGTGCTGTTCCCGACCGTAGCCGATGTAGGCCCGGCGGATGCCGATGTGAATGAAGCCTCGGCTGATATCGCGTGGAGTAACGGTGTATGGGTAGCCAACGGCAACCTTGCGATTCGCCATTTGGGCGTACCGACCGTTACCGTACCGATGGGCGTGATGGCGGATATTGGCATGCCGGTGGGGCTGACGTTTGCCGGGCGTGCCTACGATGATTCGGCGCTGCTGACGTTTGCTGCAGCCTTTGAGGCCACCGGCAACAAGCGCCAGGTACCGCCGCGAACGCCGCCATTGCCCACTGAATAAACGCGGTACCCTGTGGGAGTGGGCTTGCTCGCGAATGCGGTTTTTCAGTGACAGAGACGCTGACTGATCTACCGCATTCGCGAGCAAGCCCGCTCCCACATTTTTCGTCCGCTTTTCAAATCAAGCCATGTGGGGCACAGAGATGAGCAGTATCGCCGTGCCATGCGCAATCGTCGCTGGCAGAACGCCATAGCGCATGCGCACCAGCGCACACGCCAACCCTTCGATCAAGGTAAACACCAAAATTGGCCAGCCCAGCTGGGTCACGCTCAACGCCAGGAAGGTATGGCAGGCGGCAAACGCCACCCCGCTGATCAACGCTGCACGCAACGGCGCTGTGTGCTGTTCCAGGTACCCCTGCAAAAACCCGCGAAACAGCACTTCTTCCAACGCATTGGCGCCATATGCCAACACCACCAAACCCGGCAGCCACACCCAATAGCCGTGAATCTGCGACGTATCGATCCCCTGGTACACCCGCAACGGCACGCCGATCAGGCACCCAACGCCCAGTCCGACCAGCAAGCCAATCCCAGGGTTGCCGATGAACCAGCGAATCAGCGACCACAGGTCCGGTGCGACGCGTGCAAGCAACATTATCGTCAGCACCGACAAGCCGCCCAGTGCTGCCAGCACCAAGGCGTTCTCACTGAATGCAATCTGCACCTCGCTGCCCAGCGCCCACAGGCCGAGCGGTGTCATCACATCGCGCATCAGCACAAATGCCATCAACAGCAATACGATGCGTATCACGGTCAGCGTCCTAGGCGTGAGCGCAAACCAGAGGCCGAACAGCAATAAGCCGGGTGTCAGGTGAGTGGCGTAGTTGGCCAGCACCCGCACGCCTTCGATGATCATCTTCCGCTCGCCTGGCTGTCTGGGTTGCGGCGCTGCCATTCATCCACCACATCGCCCAGCGTCTTGGGCAAGTCATTGCGAATCCAGGCCATGAACGGCCGGTCGAACCTGAACCCTGGGCCGCAGTGCTCAAGCATGAAACGGCGCACGTTCTGGGTGTTTTTATAGCCTGGCGTGACGGGAGTGCTACGGGTGATGAGATCGCTGTGCCAATCAAAAACCATTGTGTTCCTCAAGCATCTTGTTGTTTGGGCGCTAGCATAGCGATATGCCACCTAGGCAGGAAGAAGCCGGATTTACGCTTGATGTGTTGGGACGTCATACAAGAAAAATAGACCTTTAAAACGACTAGATGCCTAATCTTTTCAAGATATTTCAAATTTCACTTTCCTAGGCACCTTAAAATATTGCATGGTTGTACGACGACTACAACCGTCGTACATACCCAACAACAATAAGGAAACACCTATGCCCAACGTCAAAGTGTTGATCGGTTTTCTGTGCCTGTTCTCCGGCTACGTCGCAGCCGCGCCTGCTCCTGCCGAAAAGGACGTGGCCCAAGCAGTCGACCAACTGACCCAAGCCATGCTGCACCTGGATCTCAAACAACTGCATGCCCTGACCTCCGACAAGCTGACCTACGGCCACTCCAGCGGCAAGGTGCAGGACAAGGCGCAATTCATTGCCGACCTGGAAACCCACACCAGTGCATTCAAGACCCTGGAAATGCAAAACCAGACCATCACCCTCAACGGTGACACTGCCCTGGTGCGCAACCATTTCCATGCGTTGGCGGTGAACAGCGGCGTCGAAGTGCCTACCGATATCGACAACTTCCAGGTCTGGCAGAAACAGAAAGGCAAGTGGCTGCTGATCGGGCGTCAGGCTTACAAGTACTGAGGCCGGCTTACCACGACACTACCTGGCGGACCTTGCCCAAGGCTTCGCGCAGTGCGGTGGTATCCACCGAGCCCAACGCCAGCCGCAACGCGTGGGGCACATGCGTCGAGACAGCGAACGGCTCGGCAGTGGAAACCCAGACGTGGTCACGCTGCAAGGTCATCGCCACCTGATCGGCGCGCACGTCCTCGGCCAGGGGCAGCCATAAAAAATACGACGAGGGGTGACTGATGTAGTCCACCCCGCTCAATACCTGCGCGGCCAACACCTGACGCGCCTGGGCATCCTCGCGCTTTTGTGCTTCGAGCCGCGCCACCGTGCCGTCCTCGATCCATGCCACGGCAATCGCACTCATCACCCCGGGGACGTTCCAGGTGGTGGCCATGATGGTGCGCTCCAACTGGCCCATCCACGCTGCAGGCGCTGCAACAAACCCGACGCGCAGGCCGGTGGCGACGCTTTTCGACAACCCGCCCACATACACCGTACGCTCCGGCGCGAGGATGGCCACGGGCGGCGGTGCGTTTTCCACCAAGAACGCGTAGGCCGCGTCCTCGATGATCATCAGGTTGTGCTGGCGGGCGATGCTGACCAACTGCTCACGCTGCGCCAGGCTCATCACCCAACCCAACGGGTTGTGCAAGGTCGGCATGCTATAGACCGCCCGCACGGGGCGCTTGCGACACAGGCTGTGCAGGTAATCCAGATCCGGCCCGTCGGCGGTGGCCGGGATGGCGACGATTTCCAGATGCAGGGTCTCGGCCAACACTTTGAACCCCGAGTACGTCAGCGCATCCACTGCAATCACATCCCCGGGCTTGAGCAACGCCATCATGGTGATCGCCAACCCGTGCTGGGCACCGCTGACCACCAGCACTTGCTCGGCCGCTACCGTCAGCCCCCGGCTCAACAGGTGGCGCGCCACCACGGTACGCTCATGCAGGCGACCGGCATGGGGCTGGTAGCGCAACAATGCCTCCAGGTCGCCAGACAGAGCCAACTGGCGCAACGCCCTACGCAATAACTCCGCCTGCCCCGGCAACGAGGGGTAGTTGAAGTTGAGGTCGAGCATGCCCGTCGCCAACGTCATCTGCCCACTGCCCTGCCCCGGCGGCAATGAAATTTCCCGCACAAAGGTGCCGCGCCCGGTTTCGCCGCTGACCAGGCCCATGGCTTCCAGTTCTGCATACACCCGGCTCGCGGTGACCAGCGCCAGGCCATGCTCGGCGGCCAGTTGCCGGTGGGTTGGCAGGCGTGTACCGGGGGGCATTTTGCCGCTGCGGATGGCTTCGGCAAAGGTGTCGACCAGCGACTTATAACGAGCGCGCGGCATATTGGATGTATCCATGACAATTTTTTGATTGTCTTAATCTTCAACCCTAGGATGACCGGCACGCAATCTTTCTTTTTCGGGCATTCCTCATGGAACGGACTTCACGATTCAACACCCTAGACAACAGCACCCAAGGCTGGATCAACGGCTTTATCGGTGTGGTGATTTTCAGCGGTTCATTGCCTGCCACGCGCTTGGCGGTGATGGAGTTCGACCCGGTGTTCCTCACCATGATCCGCGCCGCCATCGCCGCTGCTGTAGGGCTGGCGTTGTTGGGGTGGTTCAAGGAAAAACGCCCCGCCCGCAACCAGTGGGTGCCCCTGGCGATTGTGTCCCTCGGCGTGGTGATCGGCTTTCCGCTGCTCACCGCACTGGCGTTGCAATACGTGACCTCCGCCCATTCCATCGTGTTTATCGGTTTATTGCCGCTGGCCACGGCGCTATTTGGCGTGCTGCGCGGTGGCGAACGGCCGCGCCCGGTGTTCTGGCTGCTTTCGATGCTGGGCAGTGCACTGGTGATGGGTTACGCGCTTGCCCAAGGCCTGAGCGCCGCCCCTGCCGGAGACTTGTTGATGCTGCTGGCGGTGCTGGTGTGCGGCCTCGGTTATGCCGAAGGCGCCAAACTCTCGCGCAGCCTGGGTGGCTGGCAGGTGATCTGCTGGGCACTGGTGGTGTCGATGCCGCTGGTGGTGCCGCTGAGCGTGACCCTCGCACCGGCGTCTTTCAGCGGCATCAGCCTGCCCGCCTGGCTTAGCCTGGGCTATGTAGCGTTGTTCAGCATGCTGATCGGTTTTGTATTTTGGTACCGCGGCCTGGCCCAAGGTGGCATTGCGGCTGTTGGCCAGTTGCAATTGCTGCAGCCGTTTTTCGGCTTGGCGCTGGCGGCGGGCCTGCTGCATGAGCAGGTCAGCCTGGGCATGGTGCTGGTGACCGTCGCGGTGATCGGCTGCGTGGCGGGGGCGAAAAAATTTGCGCGCTAGCGTTGGGGCGCCACCATCTTGAATTTAATGTGGATGTCGTCCGACACCACGCTGTTGCCCGCCCACTCGCCATCGCCAATCTTGAAGTCGCCGCGCTTGAGCACAAACTCACCGTCGAACACGCCGATCCCGCCCTGTTCCTTGAGCAGCACGTCGATATCCACCGGCCGCGTGATGCCCTTGATCGTCAGGTTGCCGGTGATCTTGTAGCGGTTGCCACCCAACGCGGTGGCGCCGCTGGATTCATACATGCCCACCGGGTAGGCCTGCGTATCGAACCAGGCCGGCAGCTGCAATTGGGTATTGGCGTCCTCACTGCCGGCATCGATGCTAGCGAGTTGGATCTTGAGCAACGCATGGGCCGCCTCAGGCCTTTGCGTGTCGAAACTCAGGGTGCCTTCAAAGTCGCTGAAGGTGCCATACACCCGCTGCCCGAACTGTTGGAAGGTGAAGCTGATCTGGCTGGCGGCGCGGTTGACGTCCTTGTACTCGACGGCCCGTGCGCCGGATGTAAAACCGAGGACAAGTGCCAGCAGCACGAGAGGAAACGTTCGACAGTTCATGCAGCGCTCCACAAGAAGTAAGGACACATTATTCCCATCTTGCCCATGTCCTGTTACACAGGGTAGTCGCCCAAGAACAACAAGGACTTTGCATGTACACCCCTTCTCTGCAGGACACCACCGCGCCGGAAGGCATTTGCTACGGCTGCGGCGCCAGCAACCCCCACGGCCTGCACATCAAGAGCCGTTGGGACGCTGACGGTGTGCACCTGGTCGCCGAGCATCTGCCTGAGGCCCAATACAGCGGCTGGCCCGACCTGGTCTACGGCGGCCTGATCGCCATGTTGGTGGACTGCCACTCCAACTGGACCGCCATGGCCTACCACTACCGCGCCGAACAGCGTGAGCCCGGCAGCCTGCCGCGTATCGACTGCGTCACAGGTAACCTGGGCATCAAGTTCATCAAACCGACCCCCATGGGTGTCACCCTGACCCTGCGCGCCCGCGTCGAAGGCGAGGTAGGGCGCAAAAGCCGCGTGGTCTGCGAGGTATACGCCGACGACGTGCTGACGGCCATCGGCGACTCACTGTTCGTGCGCGTCGACACTGGCCAATTGGCCGCCGCCGCCCATGGTCGCGAGGGTTGAACCTGGTCTACAGTGTCTGCCACCGCTAATCGAGGATTGCACCGATGACTCGTCTCACCGCGAAAGACTTTGCTCCCGAATTGCTGGAACTGTATGACGGCTATGCCCACGGCAAGATCAACCGCCGTGAATTTCTCGACCGCGCCGCACTGTTCACCTTCGGCGGCCTCACCGCCTCGGCCCTGCTGGCGGCCCTGAGCCCCAATTACGCGCTGGCCGAGCAAGTGAAATTCACTGATCCGGACATCGTCGCCGACTACATCACCTACCCCTCGCCCAAAGGCAACGGCACCGTACGCGGCTACCTGGTACGCCCGGCCAAGGCCAGCGGCAAACTGCCGGCGGTGGTCGTGGTGCATGAAAACCGTGGCCTCAACCCCTACATCGAAGACGTCGCCCGACGCTTGGCCAAGGCCGGGTTTATCGCCCTGGCGCCAGACGGCCTGACCTCCGTTGGCGGCTACCCCGGCAACGATGAAAAAGGCGTGGAACTGCAACAGAAAGTCGATCCGACCAAGCTGATGAACGACTTTTTCGCCGCCATCGAATGGCTGATGCACCACGACAGCAGCACCGGCAAGGTTGGCATTACCGGTTTTTGTTATGGCGGCGGCGTGACCAATGCGGCGGCCGTGGCCTACCCGGAACTGGGCGCAGCGGTGTCGTTCTACGGTCGCCAGCCAGAGGCCAAGGATGTGGCACGGATCAAGGCACCGATCATGCTGCATTACGGCGAGCTGGACACGCGGATCAATGAAGGCTGGCCGGCGTATGAACAGGCGTTGAAAGCTGCGGGCACGACCTACGAGGCGTATATCTACAAGGGCGCCAACCATGGTTTCCATAATGATTCGACGCCGAGGTATGACGAGGCGGCGGCGAATCTGGCGTGGGAACGTACGTTGGGGTGGTTTCGCAAATACCTCGCCTAGCCCCGGTCAAACGGGGGGAGCTGGCGTGTGTGGGAGCGGGCTTGCTCGCGAATGCGGTGTGTCAGCCAATTCATTCGGGTCTGACACTCCGTATTCGCGAGCAAGCCCGCTCCCACAGTTGATCTTCATTACGTTGAGGTCAGTGCTCCAGCGCATACCGCCGGCAATGGTTGAGGTAACCCTGCTCATGGCTACCCACCAACTGCACCACGCTTGTCCATAACCAGGATGGCGCATCCAGTTGTCTGGAGCGATTCTCCTGCAGCACCGCCATCCAGTCCTTGCGCGTATCCCGGTCCATCTGCCGGGCATGGGCAATGCCGACCACGCGGGCCAGGTAACCGGCGGCATGCATCGCATCGATCTCACTCAGTTCGTCGAGTTCCAGTTTCATGTCCTGGGGCAACAGCTCACGGATGAAGAAACCATGATCCAAAAACCGCGTCGCTACCATGCGCTCGCCCAGTCCCGGTGACAGCTGCCGTGCGCCTTCCACCACCCGGCGGCCGTTGTCCCTCGGCATCTTCGCCCGTGCCGCGCGAGGTGCCGCCGCGCCTACCGCCTCTTTGATATCGATCAAGCAATACTCCTGATCGTCCTTGTCGCCCACGCCCAGCAAGGCGGCATAGCGCAACAGCCCCAGCGAGCTGCAGCCCTTGACCCAATAGGCCGAGTCCAGCAGTTCGACCTTGGCGTCCTTGGGGCGGCCTTTGAGGGAGGTGACCAACTGATGGAGTTCATCCGATGCACACACGGTTTCCAGCGCGTTTTTCTCGGCCCGCGACAACGACCAGAAATGCTTGCCCAGCGGAATCGTCGGGCGCGCGCTTTCGATACGCTCGCGGGCCAGGTTTTTCCAGGTGCGCTCCACCGCGCTGCGCATGCCGGCCTTGACCTGGGACGGACGCGGCGGCGCGGCGTCGGGCTTGTCTTTAAAGGCCTGCTCGTAACCCACCATCATTTCTTCAAGCATGCGCGCGGTGGTCACCCCAGGCAGATCCGAGCCGCGTGCGGCAGTGGCCAAAGACAACGCCAGGCGCACCAAGTCGTGGGCCGGGTTGCCGATTACCGTCTGGTCCAGGTCGCGGATATGCATGTCGATACGTCCCTTGGTATCACCCGTCGGGCCCAGGTTGCCCGCGTGGCAGTCGCCACAGATCCAGATCGCCGGGCCATGGGGCAGACGGCGACCCGGCAGGCTGTGCAGCCATTCGTAGAACTGCACGGTGCTGCCACGCACGTAGGCGTGGGCGGAGCGTGCCATTTTCAAGTTGCGCAATTGCGTGAGGTGGGGAATACGAGCGGAGGGGCGCGGGCTTTTCATGAATGCACTCGGATGGGGGATACGGTAGAGGGTAGCCCGCGGCGAATGTTTCATTTTGTTTCAAGAATAAAAATATCAGCCCTACCCTGTCGCTTCCTTCAGCCAGCCCTTGAACGCCAGCATCGCCGACGTCTCGGCCCGCGATTGCAGGCGGGTCAGCCAGTAACTGCCGATCGTGATGCCGATGTCGAACGGCTGGCGTATCACGTCCGCTTCCAATTGCCGCGAGAACATCATCGGCGGCGCGAGGGCCACGCCAGTGCCTTGCAGCGCCGCTTCCATCATCGCCAATGACGAATCAAACACGATGCTGCGGGGCACCAGGGTATCGGCGGGCAAGCCTGCAGCCTGAAACCACAGGTTCCACTCATCAGCGCGGTAGGAGCGCAGCAGGGTGTGTTTCAGCAGGTCGGCGGGCGTGCGCAGTTGCTCGGCAATGGAGGGCACACACAGTACGGTGAGCGGTGCTTCCAGCAGTTGACAGGCGTCGGTGCCGTGCCAGGCGCCGCTGCCGAAGCGGATCGCGTAGTCCAGGCCTTCGGCAGCCACGTCCACGCGGTTGTTGTGAGTGGACAAGCGCAGGTCGATGAACGGGTAGCGGCTTTGAAACTCCGCCAGGCGTGGCAACAGCCAACCCACCGCGAACGTACCCACTGCGCCCACTGAAAGCACTTCGCGGTAATGCCCACCCTCGAACTGGCCCAAGGTATGGGCGATGCGGTCGAAGGACTCGCGCAGCACCGGCAGCAGGGTTTCGCCCTCGCGGGTCAACATCAGGCCACGGGGCAGGCGCTTGAATAAGCTGACATTCAGTTGCGCCTCGAGGCTTTTGACCTGATGACTCACCGCCGCCTGAGTGACGCATAACTCGATAGCTGCCCGAGTAAAGCTCAAATGGCGCGCTGAGGCCTCGAAGGCGCGCAAGGCATTCAAGGGCAAATGTGAGCGCAGCATGCTTTTACCCAAATTTTTCTAATGGCTGGTGCGAGATATGATCGTTTGTCCAAGGCACAAAATCCACCTAGATTTGCGGCGCCTGCGCAGGCTCTCATCGTCAGTGCAACATCAACATGGACGCGAACAAGCATGAACCCCACTCTAAGAAACATCCTGATTTCTGCTTTATTCATGAGCTCCGGCACTTGTTTGGCTGCCACCGACCTGCGCCAGGTCGTAGACGCCAACGTCAAACCGCTGATGCAGCAACAGGGCATCGCCGGCCTGTCGGTGGCCGTGGTAAACAAGGGCAAGGTGCAATACTTTAACTACGGCGTCGCCGACAAGGCCAGCCAGCAGCCCGTCACGCAGGACACGCTGTTCGAGATCGGCTCGGTGAGTAAAACCTTCACGGCCACGCTCGGTGGCTACGCCCAGGCGAGCGGCAAGCTCAAGCTGTCGGACATCGCCAGTGAGCACCTATCAGCGCTCAAGGGCAGCGCTTTCGACCGCATCAGCCTGCTGCAATTGGCTACCTACACACCGGGAGGCTTGCCGCTGCAATTTCCCGACGCCGCCGACAGCGCCGCGACCATGCTCGACTACTTCCAGCACTGGAAACCTGCGTACGCACCCGGCGCACAACGTCTTTATTCCAACCCGAGCATCGGCCTCTTTGGCTACCTCAGCGCGCAAAGCCTGGGCCAGCCGTTCAATGTAGCCATGGAACAAACCCTGCTGCCCAAACTGGACTTGAAGAGCACGTACCTGAGCGTGCCCGCCGACCAGGCCAACCGCTACGCCCAAGGCTATGACAAAGACCAGAACCCTGTTCGCGTGGGCCCCGGTGCGCTGGACAGCGAGGCCTACGGTATCAAGACCAGTCCCCAGGACCTGGCGCGCTACGTGATGCTCAACCTGCACCCGCAAACCCTGGAGAGCCCCCTGCAACAAGCCATCGCCACCACGCACACCGGTTACTACCGCGTGAACGGCATGACCCAGGGCCTGGGCTGGGAGTACTACCCCTACCCGATCAAGCTGCAAGCGTTGATCGACGGCAACTCCACGCCGATGGCGATGGAACCGCACAAGGCGCAATGGCTCACGCCGGCACAATCGCAACCGGCCAACGTGCTGTATAACAAAACCGGCTCAACCCGTGGTTTTGGCGCCTATGTGGCGTATGTGCCAAGCAAGGACATGGGGGTGGTGATTCTGGCGAACAAAAATTACCCGAATGCGGAGCGGGTGAAGATCGCCCATAAGATCCTGGAAGCGCTGGGCCAGTGAGCAAGCGTCGAGCCGCGGGGTGGTGAAACGCCCCGCTTTGATGACCACCCTGATGCCCGATAGCGCCTAAGCTCAACAGTCACCTTGCCAGAGGAGACTGCCATGCTCTTAGAAGGATCCTGCCACTGCGGCGCCGTCACGTTCAGCCTGACCAGCGCCCACCCCTACCCCTACCAACGCTGCTACTGCTCCATCTGCCGCAAGACTCAGGGCGGGGGTGGTTATGCGATCAACCTGGCCGGCGACACTGCCAGCTTGAAGGTGCGTGGGCGCAAACAGATTTCGATCTACCACGCCCGGCTCAAGCCGGACGGCGCCAGCCGAGCCCACGCCAGTACCGCCGAGCGACACTTCTGCGCCCAGTGCGGGAGCGCCTTGTGGTTGTTCAGCCCGGAGTGGCCGGAGCTGATTCACCCGTTCGCCTCGGCCATCGACACGCCGTTGCCGGTGCCGCCGGAGCACACGCACTTGATGCTCGGCTCCAAGGCGCCATGGGTTGAGGTCAGCGTACGCAAGGGCGATTTGCAGTTCGACGAATACCCCGAAGAGTCCATCGCCCAGTGGCATGCGCGGCTGGGGCTGAGCCGTTAACAGTCTTTGACAGTTTCCCGACAAAGCTGTCAAAGACCCCCAGGGCCCCCATCCCTAACATTTGAGCATCCACATCGCCTTCCGGGTGCTCCTCATGTTTCGTACATTGCGCGGTATTCCGCTAGTGGGTTGCCTGCTGGGCAGCATCGGTTGCCATGTTCAACCGTCTGCCCCGCCGCCGATTTCCAAGGGTGATTACGGCGCGATCATCCGTTACCTGCAGGCGCGTATTCCCCAAGAGATCGCACGGCAAAATGTCGCCGGGCTTTCCATTGCCTTGGTCAACGGCCAAGAACTGATCTGGGCCCAAGGCTTCGGTCTGGCCGACAAGGCCCATGGCGTGCCGGTAACGCCTAACACAGCGTTTCGCGCCGGCGGCATCACCAAGCTGCTGACCGCCACGGCGGCGCTGCAACGGGTGGAAGACCACGACCTGGCACTGGATGCCCCGATCCAATACACGCTGCGCGAGTTCTACGTGCGCTCGCGTTTCCACAGTGACCAGGCAACTGCCGACCGCGATATCACGTTGCGCCGGCTGCTCAGCCATCAATCGGGCTTGCCCAGCGAACACCTGCGCGACCTGCGCAGCACCTTTGCCATGGGCCAGATGCCGACGCGTGTATCTGGGGTCTGGCTAAGCACCGCGCCCGGAAGCCAGGTGGCCTACTCAAATCTGGGCTATGCCTTGGTCGGCGCAGCGATTGAGCGCACCACCGGCAGAAACTTCGAAGCCCAGATGCAACGCAGCCTGCTGCAACCACTGGAAATGACCCAGTCGAGCTTTGTTGGCACGAGCAGCGAACTGGGCTACCGCGCCACGGGCTACGAAGACGGCGCTGCCAGTACCGACGCGCAGGTGCGTGACCTCGCCGCCAGTGGTTTATGGACGAGCCCAAGAGACCTCAGCCACTACGTGCAGATGCTCTTCGCCCACGGGGTCTACAAGGGCAACCGGGTGCTGGGTAACCCGTTGATCGAGGACATGTTCACCCAGCAAAACACCGGTAATGCCCTGGACTTCGACTGCCAGATAGGCCTGGCTTGGTTTCTGGCACCCTGTGGCGACGAGCCAATCGGCCCCGGCATCCGCACCTACCAACACAGCGGCGGTGGCGATGATTTTGCAGCGCAGTTGACCGTGCTGCCAGACCAACAACTGGCCGTGATCATCATGGCCAACGACAGTAATGCCGAAGACCTGGTGGTCTCGCTGTCCACCGACGCGCTGCGCCTGATGCTCCAGGCACAAACTGGCGAGCAGGTGTGCGCCGACGACTGCCAGGCGCCGAGCCTGGGCCTGAAGCTGCGCCATGTGCCCGCTGCGATCGACCGCCGGCGCCTGTCTGGCTTTTACGCCACCGCGTGGGGCGTGTTCCGCATCAAGGATGAGGACGATCGGTTATCCGGCGAGTTGGCCGGCCTTCAGTTCCAATTGCTGCGTGACGACCAGGGCTGGCTGCGCGCGCAGAAAAAAGTCTTCGGCTTCTGGCTCAAGGACCTCGGCGAACTGGGCCGTGTGCAACTGGACGTGGTCACCGTACACGGCCGACAAATGCTCACCGCCCGCAGCCATGGCCAGCGCATCGCCATCGGCGAACGCGTGGAACCACCAACCCTGCCACTGGCCTGGGCAGACACCATCGGCACCTATCAAGTGCTCAACACCCATGAACCCGATGCGCCGCTGAGCGGCATCAGTGTGCGCCTGGAGGACGGCTTCCTGATGATTCGCGGCCAACTGCACGATGAGCCGCTGACCGACTACATCCTGCTGCCAGTCGATAACGCTCATGCGGTGCTCGCCGGCAACGGCTATGGCCTGGGCGACACCGTGAGCCGGCAGGTCAATGGGCTCAGTGCCTCCGGCTACTCCTTCAAACGTACGCAATCCCCCCACAAACCTTTGTTTTTTTAAAATGGACGAACACCTTCATGCGCTCTAGAAACCTTTGCCTGTCGCTCACCTCGCTGTGCCTGTTGGCCAGTGCCGAACGCGCACTAGCCGAAGACTGGCAGTACAGCCTCAAGGCCGGTGTCGGCAACGCACCGCGCTACAGCGGTAGCGACGAACGCATGACCGCGCCATTGCTGGGCGGCAAAATTGTCAGCCCATGGGGGATTTTCCTCGACTCCAGCAAAGGACTGGGCTGGGGCTACGAAGGCAACGCGCTGAGCTTCAGCACCTACGTGGGCGTAAGCGGTTCACGCAAGGATAAAAATGAAAGCATGCATGCCGGCTCAAAACGCCTCAAGGGCATGGGCGAGATCAAGGCGCGCGGACAGGTAGGCGTCAATGCCAGTTACAACTTGGGTGGGGTGATTGTCGGCGCAACCCTGGAACACGCTCTCAAGGACGATGACCATAAGGAAAACGGCAAGGCATTCACCCACGTCGAACTGAGCCTGGGCACTAATCTGTATGAAGGCAACTACGGGTCCATCGACGCCAGCCTCACCAGCCATTTTGGCGACCGCAACTACCTGCAGACCTGGTACGGCGTTACCACCGGCCAGGCCGCGCAAAGCCGCTTCAAGGAATACAAGGCCGGTGCCGGCAACATCAGCAATGGCATGAACCTGGTGTGGAGCCTGCCGATCAGCGAACACACCCAGTTCTCTACCTTGCTGGATGTACAGTACCTGGCGGACGAAGCAGGCAAGAGCCCGATTGTAGAGCGACGGTTGCAGACGTCGGTCATGGGAATGGTCGAGTACACGTTCTAATCGTTAATTGATCCCGCGCCATTGGCGCGGGATTCTTTATTCGGCATACGCCCACGTCATGCGAAACGACGCCCCGCCCCATTCCGAATCCAACACTTCCACTTGCCCGCCATGCCACTGACTGACGCGCTGCACCAGCGCCAGGCCCAGGCCAAAACCACCTGTGCGGCGATCACGGCTGGCATCCAGGCGCATGAAGGGCTCGAAGATCTTTGCCCGGCCGTCCAACGGTACGCCAGGGCCATCATCATTGACTCGCACTTCGTAGCCGCTGCCGAATTTGACCAACGACACTTCCACACGGCGTTCGGCGTAACGGATGGCATTGCGCAGCAGGTTGATGACGGCGCGCGCCATGAAACGAGGTTCGATCTGGATAAAATCGACCTCGCAAGTGCGCAGCGACAACTGCACGCCGGCGGCCTCGGCTTCCAGCGCCACACTGCCAATCACGCTGTCGAGCCAGCTGTGGGCCTCGATACTTTCCCGGGTCACCTGGGTCGCGCCGCGCTCCAGGCTGGCGTAAGTCAGCAGTTCGGAAACCATTTCTTCCAGCTCGCCGAGGTCGGCGTACATATCGGAAATCAGCTCGCGGCTTTGGCGTGGGTCAGCCTGTTGCTTGAGCTGGTCGAGCTCAAACGACAAACGCGCAATCGGCGTGCGCAGTTCGTGGGAGACGGCGTTGGTCAATTCGCGCTGGTTGGCGATCAGGCTTTCGATGCGCTCAGCCATCTGGTTGAAGTGCCCGGCCAGTTCACGCACGGTGGAGCGGCGTGGCAACAGGATGCGTGAACCGAGATCGTTGTCGCCAAAGCGTTGCGCGGCCAGGCGGATATGCTCCAGGTCGCGCCAATGCGGGCGCACCCAGAAGTACAGGACGATAGCCAAGCTCACACCAAGAAACCCGTAAGCCCACAAGTACAGCCACTTGGGTTCTTCCGGGAGTTTGATTTCCAGCAGTTGCGGGCCGTCATCGATGGTGGCCAGGAACTCCATGAAGTCGCCCCGCACCACCAGTTGGCCGTCTGCCAGGAGTTTTTGCTCACGCGGGTTCAACGCCAGTGCGTCACGCTGCACCAACTGCAAGCGCAAGCCGTAATGGGGTTGCAACTCGGCCAGGCGTGCGGCGCGTGCCTCCCCCTGCAACGGTCGCAATTGCTCAACCAGGCCATAGGCCGGGCCGCGCACCGCTTCGCGGTTATAGACTTCGTTGGCCTCGGGGAGCAGTTCGTCAAAGGTGTAGTTGACCAGCCAGATCGCGCCCGCCAAACCCAGCGCCAGGATCACATACAGGCGCAAAAATAACCGCAGCATCTAGACCTCCCACGCAAACGGATTAAACAGGTAACCCTTGCCCCAGATGGTCTTGATGCACACCGGTTCACGAGGATTGTCGTTGAGCTTGCCGCGCAGCTTGCTGATATACACGTCGACGCTGCGGTTGAGGCCATCAAACGCAATGCCGCGCATGCGATTAAGAATGTCGTCACGCGAAAGGATTTTTCCCGAACTGCTGGCCAGCAACCACAGCAGTTCGAACTCCATGGTGGTGAGGTCGATTTTTTCACCGCCCAGGCTCACCACGCGGCAACTGCGATCTATCGACAACCGGCCAAATTCCAGCGAGCCGCGCACGGTCGGCTCGGGCATCTGGCGGCGTTGCAAGGCGCGCAGACGTGCGAGTAACACTGGTGGCTTGATAGGTTTGATTACGTAATCGTCCGCGCCCGACTCCAAGCCAAGAATGTGGTCCAGGTCGTCTTCCTTGGCGGTTAGGATCACGATGGGCGTGTCGGACACCGCACGAATCCCACGACACACATGCAGGCCGCTCTGACCCGGCAGCATCAGGTCGAGCACAACGATTTTCGGCTTGAAGGCTTCGAACGCGGCCAAGGCTTCATCACCCCGATGACACACCCGCACCTCGAAACCATGCTGCGACAGAAAATGCGCGATCAGCCCAGCCAGCTTTTCGTCGTCCTCAACGAGCAACACCTTGCCCAGCCCCAGGTTTTCCATAAGTTCTCAGTGTGCGACGCAGATTGAAGTGCCGGCATTATAGGTGGCAAGCTGGTTGGCAGAAGCGGTTGGCCAGCATCGACCGACGAAGCTTCATGCTTTTAAGAGTTTTTAACAATTAGCCTGCAATCTTTAACGCCATTCACAGGGAGTTGTATGCGCAAGGATTACCTGGCGTTCTTCGTTTCGCTGTTCCTGTCGCGGCTGGCGGATCAGATCCTGCTGTTTATCGTACCGCTGATCGTGTTTCAGACCACCCAGAGTGTTTCCTGGGCCGGCTTGGCTTTTTTTGTCGAGTCGCTGCCACGCTTCCTGGCGTTCCCGGTGTGCGGCGCATTGTGCGACAAGTACCCTGCGGTGCGCGTGCTGCACATCAGCCAGGTCTATCGTGCACTGGCTTGCGTGATCGCGGTGTTGCTGTACGGCGTGTTCGACGGGGTCTACTGGATCGTGCTGCTCTCGGCGCTGTGCGGGATCTTGACTACCCAGGGCATCATGTCCCGCGAAGTGTTGATGCCGCATGTCTTCCAGCAGTACAGCTATGCCAAGACCCTGTCCTATTCGCAGATCGCCGACCAGAGCGGCTTGGTGCTGGGCCCGCTGGCGGCGGCACTGATACTGGAAGTGTGGCCGTGGCATTGGGTGGTCGTGGGGGTGGCCGGACTGTTTATGCTGGCCGACCTGGCGATGCGGGTATGGCAGCGCACCTGCACGGTCAATCTGGAGGTGTATGAGCAACATCGGGATATCTGGCTGCAACCGCTACGGGTTGCGTTCGGGCACATTCGCAACCTGGCCGGGTTGAAACGCTTGATTGCACTGACGGTGGGCGTGAACCTGATCATCGGCGTCACCCTGGCGACCTCCGCCGCCCTTGTCATAGGCCAATTCAGCGCGGGCAAGGATGCCTACGCCTTGCTGCAAGCGGCGGGCGCGCTGGTGACTATCGTGATTCTGTTTTACCTGGCCCGTGCCACCCTGCCGTTGAAGCTGCTCGGTGGTGTGTCGTATGGGTTGATTACCGTCGGCGCGCTGATCATGGCGATCAGCCCCAACCTGTGGGTTTACGCGCTGGGTTTCCTGCTGGTGATCGGCTTCGACAAGATGTACAGCGTGTACATGCGCAGCGTGCGTCAAAAGGTGATCCCGGTGCAGGACTTCGGCAAGACGGTGGGCGTGATCACGTTGCTGAACAACTTGCCGCAACCGCTGGCGGGCTTGGTGATTGCAGTGCTGGCCGCGCCGTTGGGCACGCAAACGGTGATCCTGCTACTGACCGGGATCACCGTGCTGATCGGCGTGGCCGTGGCGTCAGGCTGGCACGCCACTGTGAAAGCGGAACTCGACGTCGGGTGACTCGATCAGTTCCTGCTCGGCAGCCCTCACCCGCTCGATCACTTGGGCGATGTCTTTGGCGTCACCGTACTGGTAGGCCAGCTTCAGGTAACCCTGATAGTGCCGCGCCTCGCTTTTAAGCAGACCAAAGTAGAACTTGCCGAGTTCTTCGTCCAAATGCGGCACCAGCGCTTCGAAACGCTCGCAACTGCGCGCTTCGATAAACGCGCCCACCACCAGCGTATCCACCAGCTTGACGGGCTCATGGGTACGCACCACTTTGCGCAAACCCGAGGCGTAACGCCCGGCGTTCAGTTGCCGCAGCTCAACCTTGCGCTTTTTCATCAGGCGCATGACTTGTTCGTGGTGCACCAGCTCTTCACGGGCCAGGCGCGACATCATATTGATCAGGTCAACGTGGCTGTAGTACTTGGCGATCAGGCTCAAGGCGGTGCTGGCGGCTTTGAATTCACAGTTCTTGTGGTCGATCAGCAGGGTGTCCTGATCAGCCAGCGCGGCCTGGACCCAGGCGTCGGGAGTGCGGCAACCGAGGAATTCGTGGATTTCTGGCAGGTTCATCGGGCTCACGGGCAAAAGAATCACAAAAGGGCGCCGATTATACCGACCGCGCCGCAGACCACCAGCCACCGCCCTTGATGTGCATCAACATGCCGTCTGGCGGGCAGCAACTATAGTTGTTCAATGCCCCTACTTTCTGGAGATCCCGACTATGCAAGCTATCCGCAGCATCCTGGTGGTCATCGAGCCCGAGCATTCGGAAAGCCTGGCCCTCAAGCGCGCCAAGCTGATCGCCGGGGTCACGGGCGCGCACCTGCATTTGCTGGTGTGCGACAAGAAACATGAGCACTCGGCGCTGTTGAGCCTGCTCAAGGCAGGCTTGCAGGAGGACGGCTACAGCGTGACCACCGAGCAGGCCTGGAATGACAGCCTGCATGAAACCATCATCGATGTGCAGCAGGCCGAGGGCTGTGGCCTGGTGATCAAACAGCACTTCCCCGACAGCCCGCTGAAAAAAGCCCTGCTGACCCCGGCGGACTGGAAGCTGCTGCGCTACTGCCCGACGGCGGTGCTGCTGGTCAAGACCTCCGCCCCGTGGGCTGGCCGGGTGATCCTGGCGGCCATCGACGTGGGTAACAGCGACAGTGACCACCGTTCGCTGCACAACTCGATCATCGACCATGGCTTTGACATTGCCAGCCTGGCCAAGGCGCAATTGCATGTGATCAGCGCCCATCCGTCGCCGATGCTGTCGGCGGCGGACCCGACCTTTCAGCTCAAGGAGACCATCGAGGCGCGTTATCGCGAACAGTGCCAGGCGTTCCAGGCCGAATTCGATGTGGACGACTCGCACCTGCACATCATGGAAGGCCCGGCGGACGTGTTGATCCCGCATACGGTGCACCAGCTGGAGGCGGCGGTGACCATTATCGGCACGGTCGCGCGTACCGGGATATCCGGGGCGTTGATCGGCAATACGGCGGAAGTGGTGCTGGATGCGGTGGAGAGTGATGTGTTGGTGCTTAAGCCTCAGGCGTTGATGGATCACCTGGAAGAATTGGCCAACAAACCCTGAAAGTGATGGAGATCAAAATGTGGGAGCGGGCTTGCTCGCGAAAGCGGTGGATCAGTCGAAACATCTTTGGCTGAAATACCGCATTCGCGAGCAAGCCCGCTCCCACAGGTGTTTTATGTGGTGTCAGGCGCCAAATGCATCCTTAAGAAACCCCGGCGCGATGTAGCGCTGGTAATGCGCCTCGGACAAGATAAAGAACTCCCGATCAATCGCATCACGCAGGTCCGGCAGCGCCCAATCACGAAACTCTGGCAACAGCACCATGCCATACGCTTCCAGATTGGAGATCACCCGCGCGCCGCGGGCGATCAACTGATAGGCCCAGCAGTACTCGGACTGGTGCGGCACGAAGCGAATCTTGCGCTGCTCCAGCTGCCCGCGCAGGGTCTTGGGGTCGAAAACCTCCACTTTACCGGCCATCACCTGCACCAACAGCTGCTCCAGGCGCAGCCAGACCGCACGTTTTTCTTCTTCGTTGTAGCCGTTCCACTGGATCACTTCGTGGTGGAAACGCTTGCAGCCACGGCACACGAGATCGCCGTAAACCGTGGAGCACAGGCCTACGCAGGGGGTTTTGATGGTTTGGTTGGACATGGGCAGCG
>NZ_JAAXCY010000006.1 GCF_014230465.1 Pseudomonas cremoris | reverse complement strand
GCAGGGTGGGGGGCTGGGCGAAGTCGAACTCAACTTCTAGCATCACCGCAAACCAATGTGAGAGCGGGCTTGCTCGCGAATGCGGTGGGTCAGCTTGCATATGTATTGGCTGCTCCACCGCATTCGCGAGCAAGCCCGCTCCCACATTTTGATCGGTGTCGACTATAAAGTCTTCGCCGAGGCCGGGTTGATCATCCGCGTCAGCCCCAGGTTCTTCAGCGCCAACTGCAACGAGCTGTGGATAACTTGCGGGTTGTCGATGGTCATCAACTCCGCCAGCAGATCCTTGGCCATGCCCAGGTCGACCTGGCGCAGCATCCACTTTACCTTCGGCAAGTTGGTGGCGTTCATCGACAGGCTGTCAAAACCCATCGCCATCAACAGCACGGCCGCCGCCGGGTCACCGGCCATTTCACCGCAGATGCTCACCGGCTTGCCTTCGGCATGGGCGTCGCGCACCACATGTTGCAGGGCTTGCAGCACCGCCGGGTGCAGGTAGTCGTAGAGGTCGGCCACCCGTGGGTTGTTGCGGTCCACGGCCAGCAGGTACTGGGTCAGGTCGTTGGAGCCCACGGACAGGAAGTCCACCTGCCGCGCCAGCTCTTTGGCCTGGTACACCGCCGCCGGAATTTCGATCATCACGCCGATCGGCGGCATCGGTACGTCGGCGCCTTCGTCGCGCACTTCGCCCCAGGCGCGGTGAATCAGGTGCAGCGCCTCTTCCAGCTCATGGGTGCCGGAGATCATCGGCAGCAGGATGCGCAGGTTGTTCAGGCCTTCGCTGGCCTTGAGCATGGCGCGGGTTTGTACGAGGAAAATTTCAGGGTGGTCGAGCGTGACACGAATACCGCGCCAACCCAGGAACGGGTTGTCTTCCTTGATCGGAAAATACGACAGTGACTTGTCGCCGCCGATGTCCAGGCTGCGCATAGTCACCGGCAACGGGTGGAAGGCCTGCAGTTGCTCGCGATAAATCGCCAGCTGCTCCTTCTCACTCGGGAAACGCTGGTTGATCATGAACGGCACTTCGGTGCGGTACAGCCCCACGCCCTCGGCGCCACGCTGTTGCGCACGGGCCACATCCGCCAGCAGGCCGGTGTTGACCAACAGCGGCACGCGGTGGCCGTCGGTGGTCACGCACGGCAGCTCGCGCAATGAGTCGAGGCCCAGCGCCAGTTGCTTCTCTTCTTCAACCACTTCGGCGTATTGCTTGCGCAGCACGTCGCTGGGGTTGGTGAACACTTCACCGCGATGACCATCGACGATCATGTCGATGCCATCGACCTTGGCATACGGCAGGTCCACCAGGCCCATCACCGTCGGGATGCCCATGGCTCGGGCCAGGATCGCGACGTGAGAGTTGCCCGAACCGAGTACCGAGACCAGGCCCACCAGTTTGCCCTCTGGCACTTCGCCGAGCATGGTGGCGGTCAGTTCCTCACTGATCAGGATGGTGTTGTCGGGGTAGACCAGGTTGGTGGTGCGATCTTCCTGCAGCTTGGCCAGCAGACGGCGACCCAGGTCGCGCACATCCGAGGCCCGCTCGCGCAGGTAGTCGTCGTCCATCATTTCGAAACGGTTGACGTGATCGGTCACCACCTGGCGCAGCGCGCCCTGGGCCCACTGGCCGGTCTTGATCACGGTCTTGACTTCGTTCCCGAGGGACGCGTCGTCGAGCATCATCTGGTACACGTCGAACAGCGCGCGCTCTTCGGGGCGCAACTGGGTGGCCAGCTTGTTCGACAGGTTGCGCATGTCGGCGCGCACGCCTTCCAGGGCTGTCTTGAACAGTTTGATTTCAGCGTCGATATCGTCGACGGTCTTGTCCGGCACCACATCGAGGTCGGCCGGCGGCAGCATGACCACCGCAGTACCGACCGCCGCACCCGGCGAACCCGGCACGCCGACGAACTTGGCTTCCTGGATGCCCTTGCCCTGACGCCCCAGGCCGCGAATCGAGCCAGTGGCTTCGGCGTGAGCGATAACCCCAGCGAGTTGCGCGCTCATGGTCACGAGGAAGGCTTCTTCACCTTCGTCGAACTGGCGGCGCTCTTTTTGCTGGATAACCAACACGCCGACGACGCGGCGGTGGTGAATGATCGGTGCGCCAAGGAACGAGGCGTAACGCTCTTCGCCGGTTTCGGCAAAGTAGCGATAACGCGGGTGATCGGCCGCGTTTTCAAGGTTCAGGGGTTCTTCACGCGTCCCCACCAGGCCCACCAGACCTTCATTGGGCGCCATGCTGACCTTGCCGATGGAACGCTTGTTCAAGCCCTCGGTGGCCATCAGCACAAAACGGTTGGTCTCGGGATCCAGCAGGTAAACCGAGCAGACCTGGCTGCCCATGGCTTCCTTGACGCGCAACACAATAATCCCCAACGCCGCCTTGAGATCCTTGGCGGAGTTAACTTCCTGGACGATCTTGCGCAGCGTATTGAGCATGGCTCGGGGTCGAACTCCGTCGTCAGTCGCGCACTAAAAGGCGCGGGGCAAGCTCTTTAAGAGCGCGACGATAAACTTCGCGCTTGAATGTCACCACCTGGCCCAACGGGTACCAATAGCTGACCCAACGCCAGCCATCGAACTCCGGTTTACCGGTCAAATCCATCCGCACCCGCTGCTCGTTCGAGATCAGGCGCAGGAGAAACCATTTTTGCTTCTGGCCGATACACAGCGGTTGGCTGTGGGTACGCACCAGGCGTTGCGGCAAACGATAGCGCAACCAGCCACGGGTACAGGCCAGAATTTGCACATCTTCGCGCTCAAGGCCGACTTCTTCGTTCAACTCACGGTACAAGGCGTCTTCAGGGGTTTCATCGGGGTTGATTCCGCCTTGAGGAAACTGCCAGGCATCTTGGTTGATTCGGCGAGCCCATAGCACCTGTCCGGCATCATTCGTAAGAATAATCCCGACATTAGGACGGAAACCATCGGGGTCGATCACGGCAACAACCTCGCAAACGCATGTCGCCGCATTGTTCCACAAAGGTTGATCAAGCGGCAACGAGGCTTCTTACCTTATGTGCACTCTTGTGAAAAGACCGTATTCTGGACGCCTTTTTACAGACTTTTCAGCGAGTAACTGCAATGCGCCTGGCTTTATTCGACTTGGACAACACCCTCCTCGGCGGTGATAGCGATCACGCTTGGGGCGATTACCTCTGTGAACGTGGGATTCTCGACCCCGTGGCCTACAAGGCCCGCAACGACGAGTTTTACCAGGATTACCTGGCCGGCAAACTCGACAACGCCGCCTACCTGAACTTTTCCCTGGAAATCCTCGGCCGCACCGAGATGGCCCAGTTGGAGGAGTGGCACCGTGACTTCATGCGCGACTGCATCGACCCGCTGATGCTGCCCCTGGCTGAGGAACTGCTGGCCAAACACCGCGCCGCCGGCGACAAGCTGGTGATCATCACTGCCACCAACCGTTTCGTTACCGCGCCGATCGCCGCGCGCCTGGGCGTGGAAACCCTGATCGCCACTGAATGCGAGATGCAAAACGGCCGCTATACCGGGCGCAGCACTGACGTGCCGTGCTTCCGTGAAGGCAAGGTGACGCGCTTGAACCGGTGGTTGGAAGAAACGGGATACAGCCTGGAAGACAGCTACTTCTATAGCGACTCAATGAATGACTTGCCGTTGTTGGAGCAGGTGACCCACGCGGTAGCGGTGGATCCGGACCCGAATTTGCGGGCTGAGGCTGAAAAGCGCGGATGGCCGGTGATTACTTTGCGTAGCTGATGGCCTCTTCGCGAGCAAGCCCGCTCCCACATTCGACCGCATTCTCATGCTGGAACTCGGTCAAGTGTGGGAGCGGGCTTGCTCGCGAATGAAAGCGACTCGGTCTAACGCCCTAAACCGGCTTGGCGCCCATAAGCCCCGCAATCGCCACAAACCCCACCAGGCTGACCACCGCCAGCACCAGGGTGAAATTCAAGCTACCGCCCTCGCCCCTGCGTAGGCGATTAAGCCGCGCCACCAGCCAGAACCACGCCAGCGCCGCCACGGTATAGAGGATGCTGGAGCCCAGGATCCAGGTCTGCCCCAATGGCCAGCCAATCAGGTGCACCAGCCACCAGCCGGTAAACGGCATGCTGACCACGCAAACCCCCATCAACAACCATACGAACGCCCACGGACGCTGCACCGTCAACGCTGGACCGGCGCTGCGCTTGCGCCAGGCGAGTATTGCCAGGCCCAGGCCGCTGAGCAGCAGCAAGACAGTGGCCGCGATGTGGATAACTTTCAGGGTGGTCAGGGTTTCCATGTGTCGTCTTCCTTAAAGGCCGCCCCATCAGCGTAGTCGTTCAACCGAGGAACAGCTTGTAGGCCGGGTTATCGCTTTCATCCCAATACGGGTAGCCAATGGCCTCCAGGGCAGCCGGCACCAGGTGGCGCTCGTTTGCCGGCACTTGCAGGCCGGCAACCACGCGGCCATCCGCCGCGCCGTGGTTGCGGTAGTGGAACATCGAGATATTCCAGCGCCCGCCCAACTTGTGCAGGAAGTTGAACAACGCGCCTGGACGCTCCGGGAATTCGAAGCGAAACACCACTTCATTGCTGACGTGCGCCGCATGCCCGCCAACCATGTGGCGGATGTGCAGCTTGGCCAGTTCGTTCTCGGTCAGGTCCAGCACCGGGAAGCCCTGGCCGGTAAGGCTGGCGATCAGTGCGCTGCGCGGGTCGTTTTCCGGGTGAGTCTGCACGCCGACAAAAATGTGCGCCTCGCTGCCGGAGTGGAAGCGGTAGTTGAATTCGGTGATCTGGCGCTTGCCCACGGCCTCGCAGAACGCCTTGAAGCTGCCCGGTTTCTCGGGGATGGTCACGGCGATGATGGCCTCGCGCCCCTCACCCAACTCGGCGCGCTCGGCCACGTGGCGCAGGCGGTCGAAGTTGACGTTGGCGCCGGAGTCGATGGCCACTAGGGTTTGCCCGGTCACGCCACGGGTTTCCACGTATTTCTTGATACCCGCCACGCCCAGCGCGCCCGCAGGTTCGGTGATGGAGCGGGTGTCGTCGTAGATGTCCTTGATCGCCGCACAGATTTCATCGGTGCTCACGGTGATCACTTCATCGACATAGTCTTTGCAGATATCAAAGGTGTGCTGGCCGATCTGCGCCACCGCCACGCCATCGGCAAAAATGCCGACGGTTGGCAATACCACGCGCTCACCCGCCGCCATCGCAGCTTGCAGGCAGTTGGAGTCGTCCGGCTCAACGCCGATGATTTTGATCTCCGGGCGCAGGTACTTCACGTAGGCCGCAATACCGGCGATCAGCCCGCCGCCGCCCACCGGTACGAAAATCGCATCCAACGGCCCCGGGTGCTGGCGCAGGATTTCCATCGCCACGGTGCCCTGCCCGGCAATGGTGTGCGGATCATCGTAGGGGTGAATGTAGACGTAGCCCTTTTCGTCGACCAGCTTGAGCGAGTAGGCCAAGGCCTCCGGGAAGGAATCACCGTGCAGCACGACTTTGCCGCCACGGGAACGCACGCCTTCGACCTTGATCTCGGGGGTGGTCTTGGGCATCACGATGGTGGCTTTTACGCCCAACACCTTGGCCGCCAGGGCCAGGCCCTGCGCATGGTTACCCGCCGAGGCCGTGACCACGCCGCGCGCACGCTCTTCGGCAGTCAGCTGGGTCAGCTTGTTGTAGGCGCCGCGAATCTTGAACGAGAACACCGGCTGCAAGTCTTCACGCTTGAGCCAGACCTTGTTGCCCAGCCGCTCGGAGAGCTGGCGGGCGGTCTGCAGCGGGGTTTCTACGGCAACGTCGTAGACGCGCGAGGTGAGGATCTTTTTGACGTACTGTTCAAGCATCGGCGGGCATCTACTTTCACGGTTTGGCAGGGCCAAGGAGTCTAACCCGGCTTTTGGCCGGGCGACCACACGAATCCAGAGGTTTTGTTGGGTTATACTCGCGCCCCTCGATAACTCCCCGCCCGTTCCGGAGCCCGCATGACCCAGGATCAACTCAAACAGGCAGTGGCCCAAGCCGCCGTCGATTTAATCCTTCCAAAACTCGACGACAAGAGCATCGTCGGTGTCGGCACCGGCTCCACCGCCAACTGCTTTATCGATGCGCTGGCCCAGCACAAGGGCGCGTTTGACGGCGCCGTGGCCAGCTCCGAAGCCACCGCCGCGCGCCTTAAAGGCCATGGCATTCCGGTGTACGAGCTCAATACCGTGAGCGACCTGGAGTTCTACATTGACGGCGCCGATGAAAGCGACGAGCACCTGAACCTGATCAAAGGCGGCGGCGCAGCCCTGACCCGCGAGAAGATCGTCGCAGCCGTGGCCAAGACCTTCATCTGCATTGCCGACGCCAGCAAGCTGGTGCCGGTACTCGGCGCGTTCCCACTGCCGGTGGAAGTGATCCCGATGGCCCGCAGCCACGTGGCCCGCGAGTTGGTGAAACTGGGCGGCGACCCGGTTTACCGTGAAGGTGTGTTGACCGACAACGGCAACATCATCCTGGATGTGTTCAACATGCAGATCACCAACCCGGTGGAGCTTGAGACGCAGATCAATGCCATCGTGGGCGTGGTGACTAACGGTTTGTTTGCGGCACGTCCGGCGGATGTACTGCTGCTGGGCACCTCGGAAGGCGTAAAAACCCTCAAGGCCTAATGCACGCCTAAAGTTGGAGTGGGCTTTGGTGGGAGCGGGCTTGCTCGCGAATGCGGTGGTTCAGCTGGAAATGCTTTGACTGACACACCGCATTCGCGAGCAAGCCCGCTCCCACATTAATTTTGCGTCGTTTCAGGTTTCTTGAACACGTAGAACAGGTTCGGCTCGCTGGTCAGGTACAAGTTACCGTCATCATCCATCGCGATCCCTTCCGCCTGAGGCACCCGCTTCTTCAAGCCATGACGCCCACTGAGCAGCGACAAACTGCTCAACGGACGACCGTCGATATCCAGCTCCAACACCAGAAACGACTCATCCGACAGCGCCAGTAAATGGCCGCTGCGCTCATCGTATTGCAGGCTCGACAGGTCACGCACAAACAACCCGGCGTCGCGCTTGGGATTGTTGATCACGTGCACCGAATAGGTTTTTTCCGGCTTGAAATGGGGAAACCCGTGGACCTCGTAGATCAGCATCGGGTCGCGCTCCTTGGCTACGAACAGGCGCTTGCCCACCGAATCGTAAGCCAGGCCCTCAAAGCCTTTGTTGCCGCCGACATGCAGGCCCAGTGTCATTTGCTCTGCATCGGCGGCGTCGAGGAACTGGGTGTCGTCGTCCACATGCACCTTGATCAGCCGCTGCTGACGCTCATCACTGATCACATAGATGTTGTCGCTGATGAACTCGACGGCCTCCGCATCGCCAAACCCCACCAACGGAATACGCCGCAGGATATCGCCTTCCAAGGACAATTCGATCAGCTCGGGGTTTTTATTGGTGACGGTAAACAGGCTTTTGCGCACAGGGTCGTAGGTAAGAGCCGAGACGTCGTCGTTCAATCCATCGATCACCTTGGCTTCCAGGGCTACACGGTATTCGCCCAGGCCAATGGAACGCTCATCGGTCGGCTGGCGCCACGCCTGAAAGTTGAACCAGGCGCGCTCGAACAGGCGAAAGTGCTGCGCAACGGCCCCGGCACTGATCAGGGCGATCAGCGCAAGCATAATCAGGATGGGTTTGGGGCGGGAAAATCGACGCATCGGACGGGCTCAAGAGCAAAAAGTGGCGAAGGAATATCACGCCCGTCTGAATTTAAACTTAAACGCGCCCGGATGTCTGGCGAATGCCGTTCTTTGAGAACTATCCGACGTAACCGGTGCGTTATTTCTGCTTTTCGAAGCGATAGAACAGGTTCGGCTCACTGACCATGTACAGCGTGCCGTTTTCGTCCATGGTCACGCCTTCGGCGCGGGGAATCGTGTTCTTGAGGCCATTGAAACCACCAAGCAAGGTCATGAAGCTGACTTGCTCGCCCTTTTCATCCAACTCCAGCAGCAGGTGGGAGTCGGCAGAAAGCACCAGCAAGTGACCGGTACGCGGGTCGATCGCCAGGGCAGATAGGTTACGCATATCCAGCTCGGTGCTGGTCAGCTTTTGCTTGTCGCCAACGAGTGTCTGGCTGCCATCGCTTTTCCAGGTGAACAACGCCGGTGGGCGCTCTTCGCCCAGGATGATCTGCTGGTTGCGCTTGTCCCAGGTAACGCCTTCAAAGGCTTTGTTCTGGTTCTTGGATGGCCCCAGGTCGTAACTGGGGAAATCAGCCTTGTTCAGTTGGGCAGTGCTGGCGTCGACCTTGATGATGGTCATCAGGTGCTGGCGTTCGTCGACCACAGCCATCAGGCCGTTTTCCATGACCGTCACGCCTTCTGGGTTGTCCCAACCGTTCAGCGGCATCTTGCGCAGCACGTCGCCTTGCAGGCTCAACTCGACCAGGAACGGGTTTTTGCCCATCACGGAAAACAGGGTTTTGGTCTGGGGGTTGTAGGAGACGTCGGAGGCTTCATCCTTCTCCATCCCCGGCAACACCTTGGCGTCGATGACTGCCTGGTAGTCGGGCAGCCATACACTTTCCTGGCGCTCGGCGGGGCTTTCGAAGCGCTCGGCGACCCACAGCAAGCCGCGATCATCCCAATGCATGGCCCACGAAACGCCATAGGCAATCACGCCGACCAGCAGCAGCCAGGAATACCAGCGCAGGGCAAAGCGGGAACGCGGCTTGGGGGTGACGGTAGGCAGAGTGACGGCCATTGGGGGCTTTTTTCCGGGAAGTCAGCGTTAGGTGATAGCACAGGATCAAGAGGCCCGCGCGCAATAAGGCTGGGAATTATCCGGATGGTGTGTGAAAAAAATGCAAAGGACTGGATCTTTTGGACACACACAAACCAATGTGGGAGCGGGCTTGCTCGCGAAGGCGGTGGTTCAGTTGAAAAATCTTCGACTGACACACCGCCTTCGCGAGCAAGCCCGCTCCCACATTTTTGACCGCGTTTAGTCAGTGCTTAGCGAACAACGCTCTCAAAGCTATTCACACCCGCCAACTCCAACACCAACTCATCCCCCACATTCAGTGGGCCCACGCCAGCCGGCGTACCGGTGAGGATCACATCACCGGCCTGCAGCGAGAAGCAGCCGGCCATGTGCTGGATCATCGGGATGATCGGGTTGAGCATCTGCGAGCTGTTGCCGTCCTGGCGCACTTCGCCATTGATGGTCAGGCGGATGCCGATGTCGGTAAGGTCCGGGAAGGTGCTGCCCACGACGAACGGTGCGATCACCGCAGCGCCGTCGAAGGACTTGGCGATTTCCCACGGCAGGCCCTTGGCTTTCAGCTCGGCCTGCTTGTCGCGCAGAGTCAGGTCCAGGGCCGGAGCGAAGCCGGAGATGGCGTCCAGCACTTCTTCACGGCTTGGCTTGGTCGACAGCGGCTTGCCGATCAACACCGCAATTTCCGCTTCGTAGTGCACCGAACCGCGCTCGGTCGGGATGGCGAAACCACCTTCCAACGCTACCACGCAGCTGCCCGGCTTGATGAACAGTAACGGTTCAGTCGGCACCGGGTTGTCCAGTTCCTTGGCATGTTCGGCGTAGTTACGCCCGATACACACCACTTTCCCGACCGGAAAGTGGATGTTGGTGCCGTCGACATACTTGTGCTGGTAGCTCATGGAACGACTCCTTCAGGGGCGATTAAACAGCGAAGATCTTGCCAGGGTTCATGATCCCGTTCGGGTCGAACACCGCTTTGACTGCCTTCATGTATTCGATTTCAACCGGCGAGCGGCTGTAGGTCAGGTAGTCGCGCTTGGTCATGCCCACGCCGTGTTCGGCGGAGATCGAACCGTTGTACTTCTCAACGGTTTCAAATACCCACTTGTTCACGGTGGCGCACTTGGCGAAGAACTCGTCCTTGCTCAGGTTTTCCGGCTTGAGGATGTTCAAGTGCAGGTTGCCGTCGCCGATGTGGCCGAACCAGACGATTTCGAAGTCCGGATAGTGTTCGCCGACGATCGCGTCAATTTCTTTCAAGAACGCTGGCACTTTGGAGACAGTGACCGAAATGTCGTTCTTGTACGGCGTCCAGTGGGAAATGGTCTCGGAGATGTACTCGCGCAGTTTCCACAGGTTATGCAGCTGGGTTTCGCTCTGGCTCATCACACCGTCCAGCACCCAGCCCTGCTCCACGCAATGCTCGAAGGTTTCCAGGGCATGGTTGGCGACTTCTTCGGTGGTGGCTTCGAATTCCAGCAGGGCGTAGAACGGGCATTCGGTTTCAAACGGCGCTGGTACGTCGCCACGGCCGAGGACCTTGGCCAGGGCCTTGTCGGAGAAGAACTCAAAGGCGGTCAGGTCCAGCTTGCTCTGAAACGCGTGCAATACCGGCATGATCGAGTCGAAATCGGTGGTACCGAGCACCATGGCGGTGAGGTTTTTCGGCGCACGGTCCAGGCGCATGGTGGCTTCGACCACAAAGCCCAGGGTGCCTTCAGCGCCGATGAATAGCTGGCGCATGTCGTAGCCGGTGGCGTTCTTGATCAGGTCGCGGTTCAGTTCCAGTACGTCGCCCTTACCGGTGACGACTTTCATGCCGGCCACCCAGTTACGGGTCATGCCGTAGCGAATCACCTTGATCCCGCCGGCATTGGTGCCGATATTGCCGCCAATCTGGCTGGAACCGGACGAAGCAAAATCTACCGGGTAGTACAGGCCCTTCTCTTCGGCGACGTTCTGCAATTGCTTGGTGACCACGCCCGGCTGGCACACGGCGGTGCGGTCGGTGAGGTTCACGTCGAGGATCTGGTTCATATAGTCGAACGACACGACCACTTCGCCATTGGCGGCTACAGCGGCGGCCGACAGGCCGGTACGTCCACCCGATGGCACCAGCGCCACCTTGTGTTCATTGGCCCAACGCACAATCGCCTGGACCTGCTCGATGGTCTTGGGGAAGACGATGGCGGTCGGCGCGGGTGCGAAGTGCTTGGTCCAATCCTTGCCGTAAGCCTCCAGGGAGTCGGCGTCGGTCAGCACTTTGCCGGGCTCAACCAGGGTCTTTAGCTCATCAATCAGGGCAGGATGGGTCATCGACAGAACTCTCGAACAATTCATGGTCATCCTGAGAACGCTTCACGTCGCAGGAATAGGTGTTTAGCGGGGCGCGTATGCTAGCATACCGCCCCCGCAGGACAGAGCCCAAGGGCGTTTCTGCGGTGACGGCTTTCCTGCCGTCCGGGTCAGCTCTGTGCTGCTCGATTCCCTGCCATTTTTCTCCGGGATACAGGTTTACGCAGATGAGCAAGACTTCTCTCGATAAGAGCAAGATCAAGTTCCTTCTTCTGGAAGGCGTCCACCCATCGGCTGTCGACGTTCTGAAAGCCGCCGGGTACACCAGCATTGAGTACATCACCAGTTCTCTGCCGGAAGCCCAACTCAAGGAAAAGATCGCCGACGCGCACTTTATCGGCATTCGCTCCCGCACTCAGCTGACCGAAGATATCTTCGACCACGCCAAGAAACTCGTGGCGGTCGGCTGTTTCTGCATCGGCACCAACCAGGTCGACCTCAACGCAGCGCGAGAGCGCGGCATCGCGGTGTTCAACGCACCGTACTCCAACACCCGTTCCGTAGCGGAGCTGGTGCTGGCCGAGGCCATCCTGCTGTTGCGCGGCATTCCTGAGAAGAACGCTTCCTGCCACCGTGGCGGCTGGATCAAGAGCGCAGCCAACTCCTTCGAAATCCGCGGCAAGAAGCTGGGTATCGTCGGTTACGGCTCGATCGGTACTCAGCTGTCGGTACTGGCTGAAGGCCTGGGCATGCAGGTGTTCTTCTACGACACCCTGACCAAACTGCCATTGGGCAACGCCACCCAAGTCGCCAGCCTGACCGAACTGTTGGGCATGTCCGACATCGTGACCCTGCACGTTCCGGAAACCGCTGAGACCCAGTGGATGATCGGCGAGAAGGAAATTCGCGCCATCAAGAAAGGCGGCATCCTGATCAACGCTGCACGTGGCACCGTGGTCGAGCTGGACGCCCTGGCCGACGCGATCAAGGACAAGCACCTGATCGGCGCTGCCATCGACGTGTTCCCGGTAGAGCCTCGCTCTAACGACGACATCTTCGAAAGCCCGCTGCGTGGCCTGGACAACGTGATCCTGACCCCGCACATCGGCGGCTCCACCGCTGAAGCCCAAGCCAACATCGGCCTGGAAGTGTCGGAAAAGCTGGTCAAGTACAGCGACAACGGTACCTCGGTATCGTCCGTGAATTTCCCGGAAGTGGCCCTGCCGGCTCACCCTGGCAAGCACCGTCTGCTGCACATCCACCAGAACATCCCTGGCGTGATGATGGAGATCAACAAGGTCTTCGCAGAAAACGGCATCAACATCTCCGGTCAGTTCCTGCAGACCAACGAGAAGGTCGGCTACGTGGTCATCGACGTCGACGCCGAGTACTCCGACCTGGCGCAAGAGAAGCTGCAGCACATCAAAGGCACTATCCGTAGCCGCGTGTTGTTCTAAGGTTTCAACCGCACCACAAAAAAGGGAGCCCCTCGGGGCTCCCTTTTTTCATCTGAACAAATCTTACTTAACGTTAACCGTGATCACTTTCGAGACTACAGTAGGTTCGAACTGACGGTGAACGTTGTCGCCCGCCACCAGTTGCAAGGTGTGCTTGCCTGGGGTCAGGGTCAATTCGGTTTCAGTCTGGGCCTTGCCGAAGTGAATCGACGTGGCGGTAGCCGGAATAGCTTCGTCGGCTTTGAGCGAGGTGACGTCCTGGTCTACCAACAGGTGGTGGTGACCGGCGTTAGGCACTTGCTTGTCGATAGGCTCCAGGTCCAGGTTTTTAACGCCGAATTTGACGGTGAAGGTTTTATCGACGGTTGCGCCGTCTTTGGGCGACACGATAAACACTTCGGCGCCTTTAGGCGCAGGGGTACGCGGCAGGTCGGCGGCGTTCGCCAACATTGAGGCGCCCAGCAGCAGGCTGGCAATCGTTGCATGGGACAAAAGGGCTTTCATTCGCTTCTCCAGTTTTTCCAGGAAATCTGTAGGGTTATGACAACTTCGCGACAAATTGCTGTCCAAGGCACTCAACACCATAGCAAAGCGATGCTGAACGGCGCCTCGCACATAAAAATTCTCTAGGAGTGACCATGCGCTTTTCGCCTGGCCTGTTACTTTTGCTTCCCCTTGTGAGCCCCTTGGCTCACGCCGAACTGGTCGATGATGTGTTTGACCGTGGCGAACTGCGTATCGCCCTTGAAGCCAATACCCCGCCGTTCAACTTCAAGGAAGGCGACAAGCTAACCGGTTTCGAAGTGGAGTTGGGTGAACAACTGGCTAAAGAGATGGACGTGCGCCCCTCGTTCATTACCACCGATGACGCCGACCTGCTGCCAGGGGTGGAAACCGGCAAGTACGACGTGGCCATCAACCATATCGCTATGACTGCTGAGCTGAAGGATCGGTTCGATTTCAGTGAGACGTATAACGAGAAACCAGAACTGGCGATTCCGTTCCAGAAGGGTAACCCGGCGTTCAAGGCGAGCCTGGACAAGGCGTTGCAGCGGGTGAAGGCGGATGGACGGTTGAAGGCGTTGGCGCAGAAGTGGCTTGAAGGTGAAACACCGGTAGCCAAGGCACAGTAAATCCAAATGTGGGAGCGGGCTTGCTCGCGAATGCAGAGTGTTAGTCACCGAATAGGTCACTGACCCACCGTTTTCGCGAGCAAGCCCGCTCCCACATTTTAATCTAGGTATGGCTTGGGAGATGGGCCAGGGCCGCTGCCGCCTCAGGCAGCTCCAACTCACTGAACACCTGCACCCCATGGCGCTTGAGCAACGCCGCCGTCACCCCTTCGCCCGTGACCTTTACACCAGAAAAGGTCCCGTCATAGGTCAGCAAATTCCCACACGACGGGCTATTGGCCTTGAGCACGGCAATCCGAATGTTGTGGCGCTGCACCAACGCCAACGCCTGCCGCGCGCCATCAAGGAAGGCTTCGCTGAAGTCCTCCCCCTCGGCCGTCAGCACCTGGGCTCGCCCCTCCCACACATCCACGCCCTGCCCGCCAGGAATCTCTGCGGGCGGGCGCGGCGTCGGCAACCCACCGGCGACCTCCGGGCAGATCGCAACCACACGGCCCTCGGCCTGCCATGCCGCCAGTTGATCGAACGGCCCGCTGGCCCCGCCGTCGTAGCGCACTTTGTGCCCAAGCAGGCAGCGGCTGATCAGAATCTTTTCCATGCTCAAAAAGGCTCGTTGCCCCGCCGGCGAAACCAGCCGGTGAGGGACAGGCGTTCGCGCGTAGCGGGCATGACTTCGTGGGGAACCTCGCCCGACAGGAACACCACCAAACAACCGCCGGCGGGCACCACGTCGTATTCGACGCCGTCCTTGAGGTACATGCGCAACTGCCCGCCGTGTTCGGGCAGCCAGGCGTCGTTCAAGTAGATCACCGCCGAGACCATGCGGCGGTCGTCGTCGCGGAAACGGTCCAGGTGCTTGAGGTAAAACGCCCCCGGCGGGTACATCGCGAAATGGCTTTCGAAATCTTCCAGGCCCAGGAACAGGCCGCGGTTCATCGCCAGGCGCAGGCTGTCCATCAACGCCATGTAGGTGTCGCAGACCGCTGCATCGCCCTCTTCCAGCCACTGGATATGATCACCACGAATCCCCTCGCGGATCTCCTGGGCCGGGCCGCGTCCTACCGCCGCCGGGGCCAGTTCACCTTCGGCTGCACGTTTACGGCACTCAGCCGCCAGTTCCAGGGTCAGAGCCTGGGGCAGGAAGCCGTCCTGCCGCGACCAGCCTTTTTCAGCCAGGTCGTCGACAATACGTTGCAACAGCGGGTGATCAAGGGGTATTTGCATGGCGCGCATAGTATCCATACGCCTGTGAATCCGACAGAGCCGCCGAGCGTCCGAATACACTTTAATCAGGTAGCCGATAGGATTTCTCGACAAATCCTACGCCCGACACGGACAATAGTGGCCGACTGACAGGAGTCCATATGCGTCGTTTGTTTTTTTCCATGCTGATGTTCTGCGTTTTGCCCGCTTGGGCAGACGGCCATGACCAGTTGTACAAGGTCGCCGGCTGGGCCGAACAACGTGCGCATTTCAATGACGCCCTCAGTGCCGCCCAACAGCGCTACCGCAACAGCCTGCCGCCAGCGGTGTACCAGGCGCTGGTGGACAACAGCAACAAACGCTTCGCCGCCCAGGCCGTGGACCAGCGTGCCGAGGCGCAGTTGCGCAAGAACCTGGCGGACCCCAAACCTGCCCTGGCGTTTTTCCAATCGCCGTTGGGCCGCAAGATTGTCGCCGCCGAGCTGCTGGCCACGCGCCGCGACCAGTTGGCGAAGAACGCCCAAGGCCTGCCGAAGATCGAAGCCGACGCCACTCGCAGCCTGATCATCGGCCACCTGGCTCAAGCGCTGCCTGCGCGTGAAGCCGGGGCGGAAGTGAGCCTGGCGATTGCCGGCGTGGCTGCTGATAGCTTGAGCCAGATGATTCCCGGCCTGTTGGGCGGCGGTCAGGCGCAGGGCATGCTGAATGGCCAGCGCGAGCGGTTGATGCAGCAGATTGATAAGGACCTGAACAACACTCTGTTGTATGTCTATCGGGATTTGTCTGACCCGGAGTTGGAAGAGTTCGCAACGTTTGCGGAGTCGCCGGAGGGTAAGGCGTATTACCAGGCTGCGTTGGCGGCGATCCGCGCCGGTTTAGCTGTCGGACAAAGCACTTCCAGCCTGACGCAATAGAAAATGTGGGAGCGGGCTTGCTCGCGAATGCGGCGTGTCAGATAACAGATTCATTGACTGACACCCTGCATTCGCGAGCAAGCCCGCTCCCACATTTGGATTGGGTTACTTCAGATGATCCGTGAGAAAACTGAAGTACTGCTCGCGAATCTCCGGAATCTCATTGGCCAGGTGATGCCTGCCCCGCGCCAACATCAACACCTCAGGCTGATCGAACTTGCCCCGCAGCACGTGCAAGTTGTGCTGCCAGTCCACAGTCATATCTTCCTCCCCCTGCACAATCACCAGCCGCCGCAGGCTCTGCGGTGAGGCTTCGATGCGTTTGATCCACCGCGCCAGCGCGCCCACCCAGGCAGTGGGCAATTGGCGTGGCTGCAGCGGGTCGGCCTCAAGGAACGGCTTGAACGCAGGGTCATGGGTGTTATCGCTGAACCGCCGCGCAATGCCTTTGACGAACGGCCGCAGCAGGTAATAGCTGACTTGCGACCAGCCCCACGAACGCGGACGTACCAGCGGCGACAGCAGGAACGTCTTGCCCTGGGCCGGGCTGTCGGCGCCATGGTTGAGCAAATGGTCGATCACCACCGCGCCGCCGGTACTTTGCCCGAACAGGTGCCAGGGTTGAGGCAATTGCAGCGTGGATGCCTGGGCGAACAGCGCCTGCACCACATGCTGGTACACCGCAAAATCATCGATGCTGGCACGCGGGCCGCTGGACAACCCATGCCCCGGCAAATCGCAGGCGATCACCACAAAGCCCTGGTCCAGCGCCCAGCGCACTACGTGGCGATACAGCCCCATATGGTCGTAGAAGCCGTGGAACATGAACATCGTCGCCACCGGCACAGCTGGCCACCACACCTGGGCCACAACCTCGAAGCCGTCGACCTCGAAACGCCCCAGGCGGCTGACGGCCTGGTCCAGCCCGTAGAAACGCTGATAGACCCGTGCCTCAACTGAAAGCGGTTGCGCATCCACCAAAGGCCGCAAGCTTTCGCGCAGATGATCAGGGTCAAAGGTGACGGGCATAAAGGCTTCCAGACTACGGCGAAGATGAATATCGAGCTGCGATATTCATCTGTCAGGACAAGCATGGCAAGCTACGCGACCTTCGAGGATACATCTGAATGCGACCGCCCTACCGTACCGCCCTGTTCGCCAGCCTGATCCTGGTCATCTGCGCCGGCGTGCTGTGGGCGGCGTATGACTGGTTCCAAGGCCGCTACCTGCGGGCGTTCAGCGAACACACGGCGGTGTTCTCCGGCGATGCCTTGCGCCTGCCGGCCGAACTCAGTGGCCCAGGGCCGATCCGACTGGTGCACTTCTGGGACCCGGCCTGCCCCTGCAACGTCGGCAACCAGCAACACTTGGGCGAGCTGATTGAGCACTACGCGCCCCAAGGGGTCGAGTTCTACGCCCTGCAAAAAGCCGGCAGCCACGGCCAACTGCCCAGCAACCTGCACAAAATGAAAACCCTCACCGCCCTGCCCGGCGCCGATCAGGTGCCGGCCAGCCCGGCCGTGGGAATCTGGGACCGCACCGGCAAGCTCGCGTATTTCGGGCCGTACAGCGAAGGGCTGACGTGCAATTCCAGCAACAGCTTTATCGAGCCGATCCTCAAGGCACTTGAAGACGGGCGCGAAGTGAATGCCACGCACACCTTGGCGGTGGGCTGCTATTGTTCGTGGCCTAAAGGTCAGTAGTTCGCTACCCATTCTTGCTAAGGAAAGTTCATGAAGCGCGTCTTGCAGGTTCTCGCGGTGCTGCTGGTATTGGTCGTCTTGGGCGCCGGTTGGTACGTGTACAGCAAGCAGCCGACGCGCCAGGGCACGGTGACGCTGGCCAACCTGCAAGGCTCGGTCACGGTGCGCTACGACGACCGTGGCGTGCCGCACATTCGCGCCGAGAACGAGACCGACCTGTATCGCGCCCTCGGTTATGTGCACGCCCAGGACCGTCTGTTCCAGATGGAGATCATGCGGCGCCTGGCCCGTGGCGAGCTGGCCGAGGTGCTCGGGCCCAAGCTGCTGGAGACCGACAAGCTGTTTCGCAGCCTGCGCATTCGCGAGCGCGCAACCAGCTATGTGGCGCAGCTAGACCATGAGTCGGCGCACTGGAAGGCCCTGCAAGCCTACTTGGACGGCATTAACCAATATCAGGACAGCCACGTCAGCCCCATGGAGTTCGACGTACTGGGCATCGCCAAGCGGCCGTTTACCGCCGAGGACACCATCAGCGTCGCCGGGTACATGGCCTACAGCTTTGCCGCCGCGTTTCGTACCGAGCCACTGCTGACCTACGTCCGTGATCAGTTGGGCAGCGATTACCTCAAGGTGTTTGACCTGGATTGGCAGCCCAAGGGCGCGCTCAACCTGGCCGCCAGTGACTGGAAGACCCTCGGCGCCCTCGCCTCATTGAGCGAACAGGCCCTGGCCGAGAATGGCCTGCCGCAGTTCGAAGGCAGCAACGCCTGGGCCATCAGCGGCAGCCGTACCCAGAGCGGCAAGCCCTTGCTGGCGGGCGACCCGCATATCCGCTTCTCGGTGCCATCGGTGTGGTACGAAGCCCAGCTGTCGGCGCCAGGTTTTGAGTTGTATGGCTATCACAACGCATTGGTACCGGTGGCGTTCCTGGGGCACAACCTGGCATTCGGCTGGAGCCTGACCATGTTCCAGAACGATGACCTCGACCTCATCGCCGAGAAGGTCAACCCGGCCAACCCCAACCAGGTCTGGTACCACGACCAGTGGGTCGACATGACCCGCACCGAGCAACAGATCGCGGTGAAGGGCCAGACGCCGGTTACCCTCACCCTGCGCCAGTCGCCCCACGGTCCGATCATCAATGACGTGCTCGGCGAGAACGCCGGCAAGACCCCCATCGCCATGTGGTGGGCGTTCCTCGACACCCAGAACCCGATCCTCGAAGGTTTCTACCAGCTCAACCGTGCCGACACCCTGGCCAAGGCCCGTGCGGCAGCGGCCAAGGTTTCTGCGCCGGGCTTGAACATCGTCTGGGCCAATGCCAAGGGCGATATCGGCTGGTGGGCAGCGGCGCAGTTGCCGATCCGCCCGGCTGGGGTCAATGCCGGTTTTATCCTCGACGGCAGCACTGCCCAGGCGGATAAATTGGGCTTCTACCCGTTCAGCGCCAACCCCCAGGAAGAGAACCCGGCGCGTGGCTATGTGGTATCGGCCAACGCACAACCCGTGTCGCCCACCGGCATGGAGATTCCCGGTTATTACAACCTGGCCGACCGGGGCCAGCAGTTGAATATGCAACTGAGCGACAAAAGCGTGAAGTGGGACGTGAACAACAGCCAGGCCCTGCAACTGGGCACCACCACCGCCTACGGCCCACGCTTGCTGGCCCCGCTGTTGCCGGTGCTGCGCGACGTGGTCAAGGACCCGGCACAGCTCAAACTGGTGGAACAACTGGCCACCTGGAAAGGCGACTACCCGCTGGACTCCACCAGCGCGACGCTGTTCAACCAGTTCCTGTTCAACCTGACCGATGCCGCCTTCCACCCGAAGCTCGGCGACGGCATGTTCAAGACCCTGCTCACCACCCGCGTTATCGACGCGGCCCTGCCACGCCTGGCCGCGTCACCGGACTCGCCGTGGTGGGACGGCAAGCGTGCTGAAACCGTCAAGCTCGCCTGGGACAACAGCCTGGCGCACCTCAAGGCGACCTTCGGCGATGACCCGAGCCAGTGGCAATGGGGCAAGGCGCACACCCTGACCCACGGCCATCCGCTGGGCACGCAAAAGCCCTTGGACAAGGTGTTCAACGTCGGCCCGTTCCCCGCGCCGGGCACCCACGAAGTACCAAACAACCAGTCGGCCATGATCGGCCCGGCACCCTGGCCGGTCACCTACGGCCCATCGACCCGCCGCCTGATCGACTTCGCCGACCCGGCCCACGCCCTCACCATCAACCCCGTGGGGGAAAGCGGTGTGCCGTTTGACTCACACTATGGGGATCAGGCGCAAACCTATATCGAAGGGGGTTATGAGCAGGCGCATTTCAGTGATGAGGAAGTGACGGCCAATACGCGCGGTACGCTGAAGCTGCTGCCCTCCCGAAAATAAGTGTGGGAGCGGGCTTGCTCGCGAATGCGGCGTGTCAGTCACCAGAGTCTTTGACTTATCCACCGTATTCGCGAGCAAGCCCGCTCCCACACAAGCCAGCTCCCACATTTTGATCAGTGGTGTGGCCGCTACCGGCCGCGCAACCGCCCCGGCGTCTCGCCATAGGTGTCCTTGAACTTCTTGCTGAACGCCGCCTGGGACTGGTAACCGACTTGGGCGGCGATATCCAGCAGGCTAAGGCGCGACTGGCGCAACAGGTTGAACGCCAGCTCCATGCGTAACTGCGTCAACAGCACCCACGGCGATACGCCCGCCACCCTCACAAACGCACGCATGAACGTCGCCCGCGACATCGTTGCTGCAACTGCCAGGCTGTCGATGGTCCACTCATGGCCGGGGTCGGCCAGCATCGCCTGCCAGGCCTTGCTCAAACGCTTGTCGGCCAACAGTGCAAACGTACCGGCCACCGGCGCTTGGCGGCTCAGCCAGGTGCGCAAAATCAGGGTGAACAGTGCCGATGACAGCGCGTCGATAAACGTGCGAGCGCCGACCTGTTGCCCATCCGCCTCGCTGCGCAACAAGGCAATCAATGCCGCTAATTGCCCATCACCCTGCCACTCGCGGCTGGCGACCACCAAGTACTCCGGCAACGCACCAAACAGCAAGGATTGAGGGTTGTAGTGGAAGCTGCCACAGAGCATTTCCACATCCGGCTGATCGCCCCCCAGGCGGTGCACCTGCAACAGGCCGCCATCAATCACCTGCGGCTGCATCGGGGCACTGCGCGCGCCCTGGCTGCGCAGCAAATGGGTAGCGCCGCCGGGCATCAGCAAGATATCGCCCGGTTCCAGCACCACCTGTTGCCCGCCGGACAACTCCGCGCGGCATGTGCCGCTGAGCACGATATGATAAGGCGCCACGCCCAGGTTTTCGGGAGCATGGTCCAGCGCCCAGTCACCCTGGAACTGGCAGCGCACATCCAGGCTGCCGCGCAGGTTGGCCAGCGCGATAAGGGTGTCGATCGAATTCATTTGCGAGCATCGGTCAAAAAGATGAGCGGATTGAACAAGAATGCCGGTCCTGAACGGCACAGACTGGTTTCACACCCCACCCTGTTCAGGAGTTACCGCAATGTTCAATAACTGGTCCGACTTGCTGCCTACCGTGAAGAAAGCCTTTGGCGCGCTGGGCAAGAGCAACCCGAAGATGGTCAAAGCCTACATGGCGCTGGGCGAAGCTGCCGAGGAAAACAACGTCCTCGACGCCAAGACCCGTGAGTTGATTTCCATCGCGGTGGCCATTACCACGCGTTGCGACGGTTGCATCGGTGTGCACGCGGATGCGGCGATCAAGGCCGGCGCCACTCGCGAAGAAGTCGCCGCGACCCTGGCCACCGCAATCTCGCTGAACGCAGGCGCGGCGTATATCTACTCGCTGCGCGCGCTGGAAGCCTACGACACGCTCAAACCGGCGCCGCAAAGTTAAGCCGGAACTGTTGCGGCGTCACGCCCAGCCGACGGTTGAACACACTGCGCATGTGCTGGGCGTCGCGAAAGCCGCATTGGTAGGCCACGGTTTTCAGCGGTGCGGGGCTGCTCTCGAGCATCACCCGCGCCGCGTCTACCCGCGCCCGCTCGACAAACTCCGCCGGAGTGATCCGTGCCTCGCGGGCAAACACCCGGGAGAAGTTGCGCGCACTCATGTTCGCCGCCTTGGCCAGGTCGGCGATGGTCAAGTCCCCCGTCAGGTTCGCCAATACGTACAACTGCACCAGCGCCACCGCCGAGGTGGATTCGGCGTGGGGTGTCAGAAATGGACTGAACTGCGACTGCCCGCCCGAACGCTGAGTGAACACTACGAGGCGCTTGGCAACGCTTAGCGCGACTTCCGGGCCGTGGTCCTGAGCCAACAGGTACAGCGACAGGTCGATGCCCGCCGTCACACCCGCCGAGGTGTAGAGGTTGCCGTCCTGCACATACAGGCGGTCGGCTTCGACTTGGGCCGTGGGGCACAGGCGCGCCAGGTCGGCGGCATCGTTCCAATGAGTGGTGACGGTTTTACCGTCCAACAGCCCCGCGCGGGCGAGCATGAAGGCGCCATTGCAGATTGAGCCGAAGCGCTGTGCTCTTTGAGTTGCGCCGCGTAGCCAGTCATCGAACGAGGCACCAAAATCTTCGAACGGCAGCTGAGGGCCGCCGGCAACCAGCAGCAGGTCATAGGCGTTCAGGTCTTCGCTGTAATGCCGATGGGCTTGCAATGACAGCCCGTTGGAGGCCGCCATGTTGCCATGGTCGAGGCCGATGACTTCCAAGTGGTAATGGTCTTGCGGCGGTAGAAAGCGATTGGCCTCGCAGAACACGTCCATGGGACCGGTCACGTCCAGCGACTGGACGCCGGGGAAGATCAGGATGGCGACGGTTTTGCTCATGCTCACAAACACCTTTTTCTAACTGAATAAATGCAAACCCTTGTGGGAGCGGGCTTGCTCGCGAATGCGGCTGTTCAGTCGACACAAGCATTAACGGGTATACCGCTTTCGCGAGCAAGTCGAATCGTCGCACCGCCGCTCCCACATTCGATCTGCTCAGGCTTTGAGAGACGAATACAGCTGGCACGATGTGAAGGCACATTGGCCGGGATCGCTCCCTCGCCGCGATAGCCCCTTCGCGGGCACGCGACCAGACTGGAATCTTTCCAGAGGAGCACCACCATGACCACTACCATCGCCGGCATCCAGATCCCCGACAGCGCCTTGGCCAAGGCCACCACCGAATACATCCGCGACGTCGAATCAGACCTGCTCTACCACCACTCCCGTCGGGTATTTCTGTTCGGCGCGTTGAGCGGTGAACGCAAACAACTGGCCTACAACCCGGAACTGCTTTACGTCGGCGCGATGTTCCATGACCTGGGCTTGGTCGAAGGCCATCGCAGTGACAACGAACGGTTCGAAGTGGACGGCGCCAATGCAGCGGCGGCGTTCCTCAAGCCCTACGGGCTGAGCGATGACGATATCGAACAGGTGTGGTTGTCCATCGCCCTGCACACCACACCGGGCGTGCCGCAACATCTGCGCCCCACCGTCGCGCTGGTCACGGCGGGCGTGGAAATGGACGTGCTGGGCATGGACTACGCGGCGTTTTCTACCGTGCAGCGCGAAGCGGTGGTGCATGCGCATCCACGCGGTGAAGGGTTCAAGGAGTGCATCATCTGCGCGTTTGCCGATGGCTTGCGTCATCGTCCGCAGACCACGTTTGGCAACGTGAAGACCGATGTGCTGGTGGATCAGGAACCGGGGTTCAAGCCGATGAATTTTGTGGAGGTGATTCGTACATCACCCTGGATTGCATAGTCATTGACTTGAAATGCAATCAAATGTGGGAGCGGGCTTGCTCGCGAATGCGGTGGATCAGTCGGCAAATCTGGTGACTGACACTCCGTATTCGCGAGCAAGCCCGCTCCCACATTTTTTAACCACGCTGCATCAGTTAGACAGGTGCAGGCGCCCGACGCTTGTCCGGCTGTTGCCAGCCGTCCGCCGCCGCTTCTTCAATCGCCTGCTGGATCGCTTTCTTGCGGTGCTCTTCGGCACGACGGCTGAAGAACCACACCAGGAACGTCACCAGCGACACCGCCAACAGGATCAGGCTGGCCACGGCGTTGATCTCGGGTTTAACCCCAAGGCGCACCGCGGAAAACACTTCCATCGGCAAGGTGGTCGAACCCGGGCCCGACACGAAGCTGGCCAGTACCAGGTCATCGAGGGACAGCGCGAACGACATCATGCCGCCCGCCGCCAACGAGGGCGCGATCATCGGGATGGTGATCAGGAAGAACACCTTCCACGGCCGTGCGCCCAGGTCCATCGCCGCTTCTTCAATCGACAGGTCCAGCTCACGCAAACGTGCCGACACCACCACTGCCACATACGCCGCACAGAACGTGGTGTGGGCGATCCAGATGGTGACGATGCCCCGCTCCTGGGGCCAGCCGATCATCTGCGCCATGGCCACAAACAGCAGCAACAGCGACAGACCGGTGATCACTTCCGGCATTACCAACGGCGCGGTCACCAGGCCGCCGAACAGCGTGCGGCCCTTGAACTGGCTGATGCGCGTCAGCACGAATGCCGCCAACGTACCCAACGCCACCGCTGCCACCGCCGTGTAGCAGGCGATTTCCAGGGAGCGCGCCACCGAGCCCATCAGCTGGGTGTTGTCCAGCAGGCCCACGTACCACTTGATCGACCAACCGCCCCACACTGTCACGAGCTTGGATTCGTTGAACGAGTAGATCACCAGGATCAGCATCGGCAGGTAGATAAACAGCAACCCCGCCACCAGCATGAAGCTTGAGAAACTGACGCGCTTCATATCTTGCCCTCCATCTCTTTGGCTTGGCTGCGGTTGAACAGGATGATGGGCACGATCAGGATCGCCAGCATCACCACCGCCAGGGCAGACGCCACCGGCCAGTCACGGTTGTTGAAGAATTCTTGCCACAACACTTTACCGATCATCAGGGTTTCCGGGCCGCCCAGCAGTTCCGGGATCACGAACTCGCCCACCACCGGGATGAAGACCAGCATGCAGCCGGCGATGATGCCGTTCTTGGACAGCGGCACGGTGATTTTCCAGAAGCTGTTGAAGGTGCTCGACCCCAAGTCGGAAGCCGCTTCCAGCAGGCTCTGGTCGTGCTTCACCAGGTTGGCGTACAGCGGCAGGATCATGAACGGCAGGTACGAATAGACCACGCCGATATACACCGCGATGTTGGTGTTGAGGATCTGCAGCGGTTCGTTGATCAACCCGATGGACATCAGGAAGCCATTGAGCAAACCGTTGTTGCTGAGGATGCCCATCCACGCATACACGCGGATCAGGATCGCCGTCCAGGTCGGCATCATGATCAGCAGCACCAGCACGGTTTGCATCTCTTTGCGCGCACTGGCAATGGCATAGGCCATCGGGTAGCCGATCAACAGGCACAACAGCGTGCTGAAAAACGCCATTTTCAGCGAGCCCAGGTACGCGGCGATGTACAACTCGTCGTCGCCAAGCATCGCGTAGTTGGCCAGGTTGAGCACCAACTGCAGTTTCTGCTCAACGAAAGTGTAGATCTCGGTGTAAGGCGGGATCGCTACGTCGGCTTCGGCAAAGCTGATCTTCAAGACGATGAAGAACGGCAGCATGAAGAACAGGAACAACCAGAGGAAAGGGATCCCGATGACCACGTGCCGGCCACCGGGTGTTATTCGTTGCAACTGGCGCTTGAGCTTCTTCATGTTCATGAGCGAAGTACCACGCCGCTGTCGTCTTCCCACCACACGTACACCTGGTCACCCCAGGTCGGTCGCTGGCCACGGCGCTCGGCGTTGGCGACGAAGGACTGCACCAGCTTGCCGCTCGGCAGCTCCACGTAGAACACCGAGTGACCGCCCAGGTAGGCAATATCGTGCACCTTGCCGCTGGACCAGTTGTGCTCGCAGGTCGGCATTTCGGAGGTGACCAACAGTTTTTCCGGGCGGATGGCGTAGGTCACCGACTTGTCTTCCACCGCCGTGGCGATGCCGTAGCCCACGTAGATGTCGCGGTCGAGGTCCGGGCACTTGAGTACCGCGTGGCCTTCGGCGTCGTCTACCACTTGGGTTTCGAAGATGTTGACGTTACCGATGAACTCGCACACCAGGCGGCTGGTAGGCGTTTCGTAGATGTCGATCGGACTGCCGATCTGCGCGATCCAGCCCAGGTGCATGATCGCGATGCGCTCGGCCATGGTCATGGCCTCTTCCTGGTCGTGGGTCACCATGACGCAGGTCACGCCGACGCGCTCGATGATCTCCACCAGCTCCAGTTGCATCTGCGAACGCAGCTTCTTGTCGAGGGCGCCCATGGGCTCATCGAGCAACAGTAGTTTCGGACGCTTGGCCAGGGAACGCGCCAACGCCACACGCTGACGCTGGCCACCGGACAACTGGTGCGGTTTGCGCTTGGCGTACTGGCTCATCTGCACCAGCTTGAGCATCTCGGCCACACGGGCGTCGATCTCGGCCTTGGGGATCTTGTCCTGTTGCAGGCCGAAGGCGATGTTCTGCGCCACGGTCATGTGTGGGAACAAGGCGTAGGACTGGAACATCATGTTGATCGGCCGCTCGTAGGGCGGCATATCGGTGATGTCTTCGCCGTCGAGGTAGATGCGACCTTCCGTTGGGCGCTCGAAGCCTGCGAGCATGCGCAGCAAGGTGGATTTGCCCGAACCCGAACCGCCGAGCAAGGCGAAGATCTCGCCTTTCTTGATTTCCAGGGACACATCGTCCACGGCAATCGTCTCGTCGAATTTCTTCGTGACCCGGTCGATTTTGACCAACACCTTTTTCGGTGTCTGGTCGCCCTCGAGGGCTTTCTTATAGGCGCCGGAGGCAACTGCCATTTACGAAACTCCCAACAAAAAATTCTGTGCGCCCGAGGCGGGCGAACCTTGGATAGTTTGAGCCTTACTTGCCCGTCTTGACCTTGGTCCAGCTACGGGTCATTAAACGCTGCACTTTCGGGGGTAACTCGAAGTTGACGAACGTCCGGTCGAGAACCGCCTGCGGTGGGTAAACCGCTTCGTCGGTGCGTATCGATTGCTCCATCAGTTTGTCCGCCCCTGGATTAGGGTTGGCATAACCGACGTAATCACTGACCTGAGCGATCACCTCAGGTTGCAGCAAATAGTTGATGAAGGCGTGAGCCTCTTTGACGTTGGCGGCGTCCTTGGGGATCGCCAGCACGTCAAACCACAGGTTGCCGCCTTCTTTCGGAATCGCGTAGGCGATGTTCACGCCCTTGCCAGCCTCGGCCGCACGGGCCTTGGCCTGGAACACATCGCCGGAGAACCCGGCGGCCACGCAGATGTTGCCGTTGGCCAGGTCGGAGATGTATTTGGAAGAATGGAAATAGGTCACGTAGGGCCGCACTTTAAGCAGCTTTGCTTCGGCCTTCTTGTAGTCTTCGGGGTTCTCGCTGTTAGGGTTCAGGCCCATGTAGTTGAGGACCGCCGGCAGCATTTCATCGGCCGAGTCCATGAACGATACGCCGCACGTCGCCAGCTTCTTCATGTTCTCCGGCTCGAACAGCACGGCCCAGGAATCGATATGGTCGACGCCCAGCACTTCTTTCACTTTATCGACGTTGTAACCGATGCCGTTGGTGCCCCACAGGTACGGCACGGCGTACTGGTTACCCGGATCGTTCTTTTCCAGGCGCTTGAGCAGCGCCGGGTCGAGGTTTGAATAGTTAGTCAGCAACGACCTGTCGAGTTTCTGAAACGCCCCGGCCTTGATTTGCTTGCCGAGGAAGTGGTTGGACGGCACGACCACGTCGTAACCGGTACGCCCGGCCAGCAACTTGCCTTCCAGGGTTTCGTTGGAATCAAACACGTCATACACAGGCTTGATACCGGTGGCCTTTTCGAAGTTGGCCAGGGTGTCGGTGCCGATGTAGTCCGACCAGTTATAAATATGCACCGTCGGTGCGGCCTGCACGCTCAATGTCAGCGTGATACCTGCACCCACCAGCATGGCTTTGCGAAATAAAGAAATTGGCAAGTGGAGGTCCTCTTAAATAGTTGGGCCTTAAAGTTGTTGCCCGGCAACAAAACCGGCGCGCAACTTACCCTCGATAAACCGATCCGGCAAAACTTTCTGTCATTTATTTATGTCATCCGCCACCGCGGCATTCGCGGTGGCGGACAAAGACCGGTTACTTACCGGATTTGATCTTGGTCCAGCTGCGTGTCATTTCACGCTGGGTCGCAGCCGGCAAGTCAGCAATCGCGTAGAGCTTGGCTTGCACCTCCGCCGACGGGTAGATGCCTGGGTCGCTGGTGATGTCTTTATCCACCAGTGCTGTGGCTTTCTCGTTGCCGTTCGGGAAACGTACGCTGTTGGTGATCCCGGCCATCACTTTTGGCTCAAGCAGGTAGTTCATGAACTTGTAGGCCGCTTCGACGTTTTCGGCATCTTTAGGGATGGCGACCATGTCGTAGAAGCTACCGGCACCTTCTTTCGGAATGTCGTAGGCAACCTTGACCTTGCCACCGGCTTCAGCCGCGCGGGACTTGGCCTGTTGCACGTCACCCGAGTAACCCACGGCTACGCAGATGTTGCCGTTGGCCAGGTCCGAGATGTACTTGGACGAGTGGAAGTAACCGATCGATGGACGCAGCTTGAGGAACAGGTCCTCGGCTTGCTTGAGGTCGGCTTTTTTCTGGGTGTCGGTCGGCAGGCCCAGGTAATGCAGCGCTACTGGCAGCATTTCGGTAGGCGAGTCGAGGAAGCTCACGCCGCAGCTTTTGAGCTTGGCGAGGTTTTCTGGCTTGAGGATGAAGTCCCACGAGTCGATCTTGTCCACGCCCAGCGCAGCCTTGACCTTCTCCGGGTTGTAGCCGATGCCGATCGAGCCCCACATGTACGGGAAGGCGTGCTTGTTGTCCGGGTCGCTGACCGACACGGCTTTAAGCAGGGACTTGTTCAGGTTGTCGTAGTTGGACAGCTTGGACTTGTCCAGCTCCTGGTAGACACCCGCCTTGATCTGCTTGGCCAGGAAGTTGTTCGACGGTACGACGATGTCGTAACCGGACTTGCCTGCCAGCAACTTGGCTTCCAGGGTTTCGTTACTGTCGAAAACGTCGTACACCACTTTGATGCCCGACTCTTTTTCAAAGTTGGCGATGGTGTCCGGTGCAATGTAGTCGGACCAGTTGTAGACGTGCAGTACTTTATTGTCTGCCTGGGCCGCGCCCGCCATTGCGCCCATCAGGGACAAGGCGAGGAGGGTCTTGCCAGCGTTCTTCAAACCTAATGCCTTCATTTGGTGATGCTCCAATTTTTCTTTTTTGGGCCACATTCTTACTAGGTTCTGCGGCCCGTCTAAAGGGCAACAAAACAGGGCGACAGTCTGGCAAGTTCTGAGGCCGGCTTTCAACCAAAGCCTCATTTATCACTGCTCAGGACGCAGCGCCCGAAAGCTGCTGCGTCCTGAGCCTAGCACTTAGCCCTGCAATGCCGCCAAAGTCAGGTCCAGGCACTGGCGAGCCTTGGTCACCAGCTCGTCGATCTCAGCCTTGCTGATCACCAGCGGCGGCGAAATGATCATGGTGTCGCCCACGGCGCGCATGATCAGGCCATTCTCGAAGCAGAACGTCCGGCAGATCATGCCAACACCACGGCCTTCGTAGCGTTTGCGCGTGGCCTTGTCCTGCACCAGCTCAATCGCACCGAGCATGCCCACACCGCGCACTTCACCCACCAACGGGTGATCAGCCAGTTCCCTCAGACGTTTCTGCAAATACGGTGCCGTTTCGTCATGCACGCGGTTAACGATTTTTTCATCGCGCATGATGCGGATGTTTTCCAGGGCCACCGCTGCGGCCACCGGGTGACCGGAGTAGGTGAAACCGTGGTTGAAATCACCGCCTTCGTTAAGCACATCCACCACTTCATCGCGCACGATCAAACCGCCCATGGGGATGTAACCCGAGGTCAGGCCCTTGGCGATGGTCATCATGTGCGGCTTGAGGTCGTAGAAATCGCTACCGAACCACTCACCGGTACGGCCGAAACCACAGATCACTTCGTCAGCGATAAACAGGATGTCGTACTTGGCGAGAATTTCCTTGATGCGCGGCCAGTAAGTGGCAGGCGGCACGATCACGCCACCGGCACCCTGGATCGGCTCGGCAATAAAGGCACCGACGGTGTCCACGCCCAGTTCCAGGATCTTCTCTTCCAGCTGGTTGGCGGCCCACACGCCGAATTCTTCCGGGCTCATGTCGCCGCCTTCGCCAAACCAGTACGGCTGGGCGATGTGGGTGATGCCCGGGATCGGCAAGTCGCCTTGTTCGTGCATATACGTCATGCCGCCCAAGCTGGCGCCGGCCACGGTGGAGCCGTGGTAGCCATTCTTGCGGCTGATGATGGTTTTTTTGTTCGGCTGGCCTTTGATCGCCCAGTAGTGGCGGACCATGCGCAACATGGTGTCATTGCCTTCGGAGCCGGAACCGGTGAAGAACACGTGGTTCATGCCGGCAGGTGCGATGTCGGAAATGGCCTTGGCCAGCTCCAGCACCGGCGGGTGAGCGGTCTGGAAGAACAGGTTGTAGTACGGCAGTTCTTTCATCTGCTTGGCGGCGGCGTCAGCCAGTTCATCGCGACCGTAACCGATCGCCACGCACCACAGGCCGGCCATGCCGTCGAGGATCTTGTTGCCTTCGCTATCCCACAGGTAAACGCCGTGGGCTTTAGTGATGATGCGCGGGCCTTTCTCTTTCAATTGCTTGAAGTCGCTGAACGGCGCCAGGTGGTGATCACTGCTCAAGGCTTGCCATTCACGGGTTTGCGGGTTGTTGCTGGACATACCAATCTCCTAGACTTTTCAGTGAAGGGCGCGCCGTTTAAAGGGCGCGCCCGGCGCATCAGACGGCGAAGAGCAGGAATTCCCGCTCCCACGAACTGATCACGCGCTTGAAGTTTTCATGCTCGGCCCGCTTGACCGCGACGTAGCCTGTGATGAATTTCTGACCCAGGTATTTCTCGATGGTCTTGCTGTTTTCCATGCGCTCCAGGGCGTCTTCGATGGTCAACGGCAGACGCAGGTTGCGCCGCTCGTAACCACGACCCACCACCGGCGCACTCGGGTTATGGCCTTCGACCATGCCGATGTAGCCACACAGCAAACTGGCGGCGATCGCCAGGTACGGGTTGGCGTCGGCACCCGGCAGACGGTTTTCCACACGACGGTTCTGCGGGCCAGCATCCGGTACGCGCAGGCCGACGGTGCGGTTTTCTTCGCCCCATTCCACGTTCACCGGCGCCGAGGTATCGGGCAGGAAGCGGCGGAACGAGTTCACGTTGGGGGCAAACAACGGCAGCAATTCAGGGATGAACTTCTGCAAGCCGCCAATGTGGTTGAGGAACAGCTGGCTCATGGTACCGTCTTCATTCGAGAAGACGTTCTTGCCGGTGGCAATGTCGATGATGCTCTGGTGCAGGTGCATCGCGCTGCCGGGCTCGCCGGTCATGGGCTTGGCCATGAAGGTGGCGGCCACGTTGTGCTTGAGCGCGGCTTCACGCATGGTGCGCTTGAACACCAAAATCTGGTCGGCCAGGGACAGCGCATCGCCGTGACGGAAGTTGATTTCCATCTGTGCGGTGCCGTCCTCGTGGATCAGGGTGTCGAGGTCCAGTTCCTGCAGTTCGCACCAGTCGTAGACGTCTTCGAACAACGGGTCGAATTCGTTGGCGGCTTCTATAGAGAAGGACTGGCGACCGGTCTCCGGGCGACCGGAACGGCCGATCGGCGGTTGCAGCGGGAAGTCCGGGTCTTCGCAGCGCTTGGTCAGGTAGAACTCCATCTCCGGCGCCACGATGGGCTGCCAGCCTTTATCGGCGTAGAGCTGGAGGACTTTCTTGAGCACGTTGCGTGGCGACAGCTCGATCGGGTTGCCTTGCTTGTCGTAGGTGTCGTGGATCACCTGGGCGGTGGGCTCGATGGCCCAGGGCACCAGGTAAACCGCGTTCTGGTCGGGGCGGCAGATCATGTCGATGTCGGCCGGGTCGAGCAATTCGTAATAGATGTCGTCTTCGACATAGTCGCCGGTCACGGTCTGCAACAGAACGCTCTCGGGCAGGCGCATGCCTTTTTCGGCGATGAACTTGTTGGTCGGCGAGATCTTGCCACGGGTGATGCCCGTGAGGTCGCCAATCATGCATTCGACTTCTGTGATCTTGTGGTCTTTCAACCAATCGGTGAGCTGGTCGAGGTTGTTACTCATAAATGCCTCTGGGCTGGGTTTCCTGACATCCATTAAAGGTCAGGCGTTGGTTGACGCAGCATCCGCGTCGCGTTGCATCGCCCGCTTTCGACAGGCGGTGCCAAATGCCTGGAAGATCGCGAGATAGTGCGGGTTAGAGCTTACCTGCCATTCGGGGTGCCATTGCACTCCTAAAGCAAAAGCCTTGCCCGCCTTCACAGAAAAAGCTTCGATCAAGCCATCGGGCGCCGTGGCTTCGACTTGCAAGCCGGGCGCAAGGCGGTCAACGCCCTGGCTGTGAATCGAGTTGACTTGAATCGTCGGCGGCAACCCCAGGCTTGCCAATACCCCATTCGGGGAGATCGCCACGGCATGCGCCGGGCCGTACTGAACGTCCAGCGGCTGGGTGTCGTCTTCACGGTGATCCATCATGCCCGGCACTTCATGAACCTTCTGGTGCAGGCTGCCGCCAAAGGCCACGTTCATCTCCTGGAAACCCCTACAGATGCCCAGCACCGGTACGCCTGCGGCAATCGCGGCGCGCAACAGCGGCAGGGTGGTTTGGTCCCGTGCAGAATCATGAGCAGTCCCGGGCGCGCTGGCCGGACCGTCGTAGTGAAAGGGTTCGATATTGGAGGGAGAGCCGGTAAACAGGATGCCATCCAGACCGTCAAGAATATTGGCCGGTTCGAACAAATCCCCAAGGGACGGAATGATCAATGGCAAGCCCTTGGCAGCGGTGGCCACTGCACGGACGTATTTGTCGCCACTGATGTGATAAGCATGCAGACCAACCTGTTTGGAGCAGGCGGTGACGCCGATTAACGGCAGGCGAGACATGAAGCACCCCGGTATTATTGCTGTTATGGGTTTGAATCGAGCTTAGCCTTGTTCATTTTTTTACACAACACCCCCGTAAAAAATACAACACGGCCCGCTCAAGCCTGCGAGTCCCAAGCCCCTCAAACCCAAAAAACTGCCCCAAAAAGCCCCAAAAAAGCCTCCGAGGCGCTTTTTTAGGGCAAAAAAGGCCTCGCTTGACTTCGGCATGCCGTTCGGGTTGACTGAAACCAGAAAAGATCAATGATTGATATTTTTAACAACAAAGGTGTTGCATCATGTCGGTACCCCCGCGTGCCGTTCAGCTTAACGAAGCGAACGCGTTCCTTAAGGATCATCCTGAGGTTCTGTACGTAGACCTTCTAATTGCGGATATGAATGGTGTGGTGCGCGGCAAGCGCATCGAACGCACCAGCCTCCACAAGGTTTACGAGAAGGGCATTAACCTGCCTGCCTCTTTATTTGCCCTGGATATCAACGGCTCGACGGTGGAAAGCACCGGCCTGGGTCTGGACATCGGTGATGCTGACCGAATCTGTTATCCGATCCCTGACACCCTGTGCAATGAACCTTGGCAAAAGCGCCCTACCGCGCAACTGCTGATGACCATGCACGAACTTGAAGGTGAACCTTTCTTCGCCGATCCGCGCGAAGTGCTCCGCCAAGTTGTAAGCAAATTTGACGACCTCGGTCTGACCATCTGCGCTGCCTTCGAGCTTGAGTTCTACCTGATCGACCAGGAGAACGTGAACGGCCGCCCACAACCGCCCCGCTCGCCGATCTCCGGCAAACGCCCGCACTCGACACAGGTCTACCTGATCGACGACCTCGACGAATACGTCGACTGCCTCCAGGACATTCTGGAAGGTGCGAAGGAGCAAGGCATTCCCGCCGACGCCATCGTCAAGGAAAGTGCCCCGGCGCAGTTCGAAGTGAACTTGCACCACGTCGCCGACCCGATCAAGGCGTGCGACTACGCGGTATTGCTCAAGCGGCTGATCAAGAACATCGCCTACGACCATGAGATGGACACCACCTTCATGGCCAAGCCTTACCCAGGCCAGGCAGGCAACGGTTTGCACGTGCACATCTCCATTCTGGACAAGGACGGCAAGAACATCTTTGCCAGCGAGGATCCCGAGCAGAACGCCGCATTGCGTCACGCAATCGGCGGTGTGCTGGAGACCCTGCCCGCCCAAATGGCGTTCCTGTGCCCTAACGTCAACTCCTACCGTCGTTTCGGCGCACAGTTCTACGTGCCGAACTCGCCGTGCTGGGGCCTGGACAACCGCACCGTGGCGATTCGCGTACCGACCGGCTCGTCCGACGCCGTACGTATCGAACACCGTGTGGCCGGTGCCGACGCCAACCCTTACCTGCTGATGGCTTCGGTCCTGGCAGGCGTGCACCACGGCCTGACCAACAAGATCGAGCCTGGCGCACCGGTGGAAGGCAACAGCTACGAACAGAACGAACAGAGCCTGCCGAACAACCTGCGTGATGCCTTGCGCGAGTTGGACGACAGCGAGGTGATGGCCAAGTACATCGATCCTAAATACATCGATATCTTCGTCGCCTGTAAGGAAAGTGAGCTGGAGGAGTTCGAACACTCCATCTCCGACCTTGAGTACAACTGGTACTTGCATACCGTCTAAACGGCGGCTGCAATAAAAAACGCCACAGGCTTTTGGTCTGTGGCGTTTTTTTTGGGTTTTTACCAAGAGACCGAGGTGGCATCTTCGCAAACCCCGCTCCCACATTTGACCGATTTCCAATATGGGAATGCGGTCAAATGTGGGAGCGGGCTTGCTCGCGAAGGCGGCCTGGCAGACAACACAGATTCCTGCTCATACAATGCCCGCTGCCTTGTAGGAGACTTCCATGACCACCCGTCCCGCCGCCCCTCGCAAACCCCGCGCCCGCAGCCAGGCCCGGATCGACGCGATTCTCGACGCCGCCCGCACCTTGCTGGCCGCCGAAGGCGTGGCCGGTTTGTCGATCTACAGCGTGGCCGAGCGGGCGCAGATTCCACCGTCGTCGGTGTACCACTTTTTCGCCAGCGTGCCGGCGCTTCTAGAGGCGTTGACCGCCGATGTGCATGCCGCTTTCCGAGCGGCCATCCAGGCACCTATCGACCACGAATCACTCAAGCACTGGCGGGACCTGTCCTACATCGTCGAGCACCGCATGCTCACCATCTATGACCAGGACGCCGCCGCCCGCCAGTTGATCCTGGCGCAACATGGGCTGACCGAGGTGACTCAGGCTGACCGTCAGCATGACTTGGAGTTGGGTGATTTGATGCTTGCGGTATTCAACCGCCACTTTGAAGTGCCGACACTGCCAAGCGATGTGGATGTGTTTGCGTTGGCGCTGGAGCTCAGTGACCGCGTGTATGCGCGCTCGGTGCATCAGCATGGGCTGATCACGCCGCGTATGGCGGAGGAAGGGATGCGGGTGTTTGATGCGTATGTGGGGCTGTATTTACCGGCTTATCTGCCCAAGCGTTGAGTCTTTTGGTGGCTGGGCTGGCCTCTTCGCGAGCAAACCCGCTCCCACACTTGACCGAGTTCCAACTTTGGAATGCAGTCAACTGTGGGAGCGGCGGTGCGACGATTCGACTTGCTCGCGAAGACGGCCTAAAGAGCACCGCCAATCTCAATCACAACTTGGCGATCGACACCTCAGTGGATTTAACGAAGGCAATCACCTCACTGCCAATCACCAATTCCAGCTCTTTGACCGAGCGGGTGGTGATCACGGAAGTCACGATGCCCGAGGCGGTCTGCACGTCGATTTCCGACAGCACGTCGCCTTCGACGATTTCCTTGATGGTGCCTTTGAACTGGTTACGTACGTTGATCGCTTTAATAGTCATGTCGTTCTCTCTTCGTAGGACAAGTGAGTTATTGAGCCCAACGCAATTGCGTAGGCAGCGGTGAAACAGGTTCGGGTTCAGGTGGTGTGCCGGGCAACGACAACACACGATTAAGCACTTCGGCTTCCAGCGCAGCCAGGCGATACGAGCCACGCGCCCGTGGGCGTGGCAGGTCGACAATCAGGTCAAGACCGATTTCGCCGTCTTCGATCAGGATCACCCGGTCGGCAATGGCGACGGCTTCGCTGACGTCGTGAGTCACCAGCAACACGGTGAAACCGTGCTTCTGCCAGAGGTTTTCGATCAGTTGCTGCATCTCGATGCGGGTCAGGGCATCCAATGCACCCAACGGTTCATCGAGCAGCAGCAGGCGCGGCTGGTGAATCAGCGCGCGAGCCAGGGCCACACGTTGCTTCTGGCCACCGGACAACGCCGCCGGCCACTCATTGGCACGCTCGGCCAGGCCGACCGCTTCCAGCGCTTCCAAGGCTTTGGGGCGCCAGTTGCCTTTAAGGCCCAGGCCTACGTTGTCGATGATCTTTTTCCACGGCAGCAGGCGCGCTTCCTGGAACATCAACCGCGTGTCTTCAATCGCTTCGCTCAGCGGTGCGGAGCCGGCCAGCAGCTCGCCGCCACTGGCTTTATCGAGGCCGGCCAGCAGGCGTAGCAAGGTACTCTTACCGCAACCGCTGCGACCGACCACGGCCACGAACTGGCCTGCCGGAATATGCAGGTCGATGTCCTTGAGCACTTCACGCGCACCAAAGGCTTTGCGCAATTTGCGTACCGCCAGCGGAATCCCTTTGAGCAGGCGTGGAGGTTGTTGAGCAGTCATGCCGCACCTCCTTTTACTTGATAAGCCGGGTGCCAGCGCAGCCACACACGCTCCAGGCCACGGGCGGCCAGGTCGGCCAACTTGCCGAGGATGGCGTACATGACGATGGCCAGTACCACCACGTCGGTTTGCAGGAATTCACGGGCGTTCATCGCCAGGTAACCGATGCCGGAGCTGGCCGAGATGGTTTCCGCCACGATCAGCGTCAACCACATAAAGCCCAGGGCAAACCGCACGCCCACCAGGATCGACGGCAGCGCGCCCGGCAGGATCACCTGACGAAACAGGCTGAACCCGGACAAGCCATAGCTGCGCGACATTTCCACCAACGCCGGGTCGACGTTGCGGATGCCGTGGTAGGTATTCAGGTAGATCGGGAACAGCGTGCCGAGTGCGACCAGGAAAATCTTCGCCGTCTCGTCAATGCCAAACCACAGGATCACCAGCGGGATCAGCGCCAAATGCGGCACGTTGCGAATCATCTGCACCGAGCTGTCCAGCAGGCGTTCACCCCATGTCGACAGGCCCGTAATAAAGCCCAGGGCCAGACCGATGCTGCCACCGATCACAAAGCCCAGGCCCGCACGCCAACCGCTGATGGCCAGGTGAGTCCAGATCTCGCCGCTGGCCACCAGATGAACCCCGGCTGCAATCACAGCGCTGGGCGCTGGCAGAATGCGCGTCGACAACCAACCCGCCGACACCGACAACTGCCATATCGCCAGCAATAAGATCGGCAGCACCCAGGGCGCCACGCGATGGCTCAATTTTTCATAGTTCATGGGCTGCCTCAGCTCGCCGACGCAGCTTTGGGAAGGATATCGTTGGCGACCATTTCGCCGAACGGGCTCACATACCCAGCGCCTTTGGGTAGCTCGGGACGCTCGATATCCAGGTGGGGGAACAGCAACTCAGCGACCCGATACGACTCTTCCAGGTGGGGATAACCGGAGAAGATAAACGTGTCGATACCCAGGTCGGCGTATTCCTTGACCCGTGCCGCAACGGTCGGGCCATCGCCTACCAACGCAGTACCGGCCCCGCCACGCACCAAGCCTACGCCAGCCCAGAGGTTTGGACTGACTTCAAGGTTGTCGCGGCTACCGCCGTGCAAGGCAGCCATGCGTTGCTGGCCCACTGAGTCAAAGCGCGACAGCGAGGCTTGGGCACGGGCGATGGTGTCGTCGTCCACATGGGAGATCAGTTTGTCGGCGGCTTTCCATGCCTCTTCGTTGGTTTCGCGCACGATCACATGCAGGCGAATACCAAAGCGCAGGGTGCGCCCGAGCTTTTCAGCCTTGGCCCGCACTTGTGCAATTTTTTCCGCCACAGCGGCCGGAGGCTCGCCCCAAGTCAGTACCATTTCCACCTGCTCGGCTGCCAGGTCCTGCGCCGCGTCGGAGGAGCCGCCGAAGTACAGCGGCGGACGCGGCTGCTGGATCGGTGGATAGAGCAACTTGGCGCCTTTGACGCTGATGTGCTCGCCGTCGTAGTCCACGGTTTCGCCTTCCAGCACACGGCGCCAGATGCGGGTGAATTCCACCGAGGCTTGATAGCGCTCCTCGTGGCTCAGGAACAATCCATCGCCGGCCAATTCTTCTGGGTCACCACCGGTTACCAGGTTGAATAGCGCACGACCGCCGGACAAACGGTCCAGGGTCGCAGCCTGACGCGCCGCTACCGTCGGGGAAATGATCCCGGGGCGCAGGGCGACAAGGAATTTCAAACGCTGGGTCACCGGGATCAGCGACGCAGCCACCAACCACGAGTCTTCGCAGGAGCGACCGGTGGGAATCAGCACCCCGCCAAAGCCCAGGCGATCAGCGGCCTGGGCCACTTGCTGCAAATAACCGTGATCAACGGCGCGAGCGCCTTCGGCGGTGCCAAGGTAATGGCCGTCGCCGTGGGTAGGCAGGAACCAGAAAATATTGAGGCTCATGGAGTTGTCTCCTGAAGAAGTCGGATTACGGCGCTTTGGCAACGGCGGCGGGTGGAGTCCAGATCACGTCCCTGATGCTCAAGGGTTTGGGGATCAATTTGAGTTGGTAGAAGGTGTCAGCGATTTTTTGCTGGGCGGCGATCACTTCCGGGGTCAGGAACAGCGCGCCGTAGCCTTGGCGTTTCACCGAGGTCAGGGTGATGTCAGCTGGCAGGCCGAGCAGCGGAGCAACTTGTTCGGTGACTTCCTGGGGGTTGGCCTTGGACCACTCGCCCACAGCGCGCACTTCTTCCACCAGCGCCTTGATCACTTCCGGGTGTTTTTCGGCGTAGGGCTTGGTGGCCAGGTAGAACTGATGGTTGTCGGCGATACCAGTACCGTCACGCAGGGTGCGGGCTTGCAGTTGTTTCTCGGCGGCGGCCTGGTACGGGTCCCAGATCACCCACGCGTCCACGCTGCCACGTTCAAACGCGGCACGGGCATCGGCGGGCGGCAGGAACACCGTCTGGATGTCGGTGTATTTCAGGCCGGCATCTTCCAGCGCACGCACCAGCAGGTAGTGAACGTTGGAGCCTTTGTTGAGCACGACTTTCTTGCCCTTGAGCTCGGCCACGGATTTGATCGGCGAGTCTTTCGGCACCAGGATCGCTTCGCTGGTGGGTGCCGGCGGCTCGTAGGCGACGTAGAGCAGATCGGCGCCGGCAGCCTGGGCGAACACAGGTGGCGTCTCGCCGGTGACACCGAAGTCGATGGAGCCGACGTTCAGGCCTTCAAGCAATTGCGGGCCGCCAGGGAACTCGGTCCACTGCACGTTCACGCCTTGGGCGGCCAGGCGCTTTTCAAGCGTGCCCTTGGCCTTGAGCAGCACCAGGGTGCCGTATTTCTGATAACCGATCCGCAGGGTCTCGGCGGCTTGGGCTTGAACAATGGCGCCGAAGGACACAGCCGCAGCAAACAGTGCGACCAGACCACGACGCAAGATGACAGTGCGCATGGCGCTCTCTCCACATAGTGCGATAAGGGGGTTGGCTGCACCTGCTTGGCCGTTGGCGGCTGAGTAAGGTGAGTGCTTCTACAAAACGGTAAGGCTCAAATGCTCCAGCGAGCACTCAACAAACGTTCATTCAACACATGGGGGTCCAGCGGTTTAGGACGGCGGGCCATGGCGCCGTACAGCGTCTCCAGGGCCTCGTGTAAACGGTGTTCAAGTACCGGCACCAATTGCGCCTGGGCACTGCCTTCGGCGTAAGCGATCTGGCTGTCTTCGGCAAAGATGCCGTGGAGCAATTCCTGGGCTTTCAAGGCCGACAACACCGGTTTCAAGGCGTAGTCCACCGCCAGCATGTGGGCGATGCTGCCGCCAGTGGCCATCGGCAAGACGATCTTGTGGGCCAGGGCGCGTTCGGGCAGCAGGTCCAGCACGGTCTTCAGTGCACCGGAGAACGAGGCCTTGTACACCGGCGTAGCGATCACCAGGCCATCGGCGTTGGCCACTTGCTGCAACAGGTCAATGACCTTGGGGCTGTCAAAGCGTGCATGCAGCAAGTCTTCAGCCGGGAAGTCCCGTATCTGGTAACTCACCACTTCCACACCTTTGTCTTGCAGCCACTGACGGGTTTTTTCCAGCAGGACCCCGGAGCGGGAGCGCTGGCTGGGACTGCCTCCAAGTGTTACGACCAACATGCAGGAATTCCTTGAGCAAGTGCCGGCGGTTCGCTGTGTGGCGATGGCGCCAAGATGGAACAGACCATATCAGTTGATTTATATATCTTTAAATCTCATTTTTTCATGTGTTTATTCTTTAAATGCATATAAGGCTTATTAATCGCCAGGCGAAAAAAAAGGCCGTGAAAACGGCCTGAAAACCCCTGCATTGTGAGACGGGTCCTACTCAAATTTTGTGTTGCCTGTAATGACGGTATCAGCGGTTTGGCTGCGGGGTCAGGCGCAGGTACGGCTTCACTGCGCGGTAACCTTTGGGAAAGCGCTTCTTGATCTCTTCCTCGTCCTTGAGCGACGGCACGATCACCACTTCATCACCGTCCTGCCAGTTGGCGGGCGTGGCGACTTTGTAGTTGTCGGTCAACTGCAACGAATCAATCACACGCAGGATTTCGTGGAAGTTACGGCCGGTGCTGGCCGGGTAGGTGATGGTCAGGCGAATCTTTTTGTTCGGGTCGATCACGAACAACGAGCGCACGGTGAGGGTGTCATTGGCGTTCGGGTGGATCAGGTCGTAGAGGTCCGACACTTTACGATCGGCATCGGCCAGGATCGGGAAGTTGACGATTGTGTTCTGGGTTTCGTTGATGTCTTCGATCCACTTGTGGTGCGAGTCCACGGGGTCTACCGACAGCGCGATGGCCTTGACGCCGCGCTGGGCGAATTCGTCCTTGAGCTTGGCGGTAAAACCCAGCTCCGTGGTGCACACCGGGGTGAAGTCCGCCGGGTGAGAAAACAACACACCCCAGCTATCGCCCAACCATTCGTGGAAACGAATCTTGCCGGCGCTGGAATCCTGTTCGAAGTCGGGGGCGATGTCGCCCAGTCTTAGGCTCATGGTGTGGCTCCTGGTGAGTGCTTATGGAGCCTACTGTGCATGCATTGGAGTTTATTTAAAAAGAATAAATATCGATTTATCTAGACTATAAAGGAATATTAAAAATCTGTTCATTGGACGCCGCAGCGGGCGAGGAGCAACATCCGCTTCAAGGTTCGAGAAGGCCTTGAGACGCTGTACAAGAGGGATTCAGGAAGGGCTTGCGGGGGTTTAGCCCGACTTGAAAGTAAAGCAACCTTGCCCGGCAAAGGCCGGGCAAGGTTTTACAGACTTACAACAGCTTCACGCTACTAGAACAGTGGCAGCGAGTAGCTGACGATCAGGCGGTTTTCGTCCTGGGAACGGGTGTTCGCCAGGTCGGTACGCCACATAGCGTTTTTCCAGGCAACACCGAGGTTTTTCAGCGGGCCTTCCGGGATTACGTAGGCAACAGTGATGTCACGTTCCCACTCGGATTGACCGGTCAGCTCAGCACGGGTGGAGGTGACGGTGTCGATGTCGGTACCTTTGAGGTAAACAACACCGGCAGTCAGGCCAGGTACGCCGACTTTAGCGAAATCGTAAGCGTAACGTGCTTGCCAGGTGCGCTCGCCAGCACGGGCGAACTTCTGGATTTGCATGTCGGTAGTGATGTAAGCCGACGAACCGTCGCCCTGGTTCAACCAAGGGAAGTCGCTGCTGCCATTGCTCACCTGGTAACCACCACCAAAGGTGTGACCGGCAACGGTGTACAGGAACAGGCCGCTGTACAGGTTGTTATCAACCTTACCCCTGCCTGATGCAAAACCCTGGTAGTTACCACTGGTGTAGTAAGCAGCGGTGTTGCCGTTTTTACCGTCGTCAGAGCTGTTGAAATAACGCAGGTCAGACTTCAATACACCTGGGCCGATTGCCCAGTTGTGGGTCAGGCCCAGGAAGTGCTGCTTGTAGAAGTCTTCCAGATTGCCGTAGTAGTACTGGGCAGTCAGGTCTTTGGTCAGCTTGTAGTCACCACCGGCGTAGTAGAACTTGTTGCTGAACTTGCCAGCGCTGTAGTTCGAGCTGGCGTTTGCGCTAGCAATCGACAGGTTTTCGTTGTTGCTGGAGTTACGACCCTTGGCTTTTTCGATCTGGCCGGCAACCAGTGTCAAATCCTTGATGTCGTTGGTGGTGATCTGGCCGCCTTGGAAGGTTTGTGGCAGCAGACGACCATCGTTGGTCACGATAACCGGCAGCTTAGGCTGCAGGGTGCCCAGCTTCAGTTCGGTTTGGGAGATCTTGACCTTACCGGTCACGCCCAGGCTGGCGAAATCATTGACCGCAGTGTTGCCATCGCTTGGGAACACGGTGCCACCGGAAGCGGTGCCAGTGTAGTTACCGTGTTCTGCATGGCTGGAATCGAGGCGTACGCCGTAAAGGCCGATCGCATCAACACCAAACTGGACAGTACCTTGGGTGTAACCCGAGATGAAACGCAGGTCGAAGCCTTGGCCCCACTCGGCGTTTTTGCTAGCCGAGTTGGATGTGCCGCGGTGACCATCACGGTTATCAGTGTTGATGTAAAAGTTACGCAGACCCAGGGTGGCTTTGCTGTCTTCGATAAAACCAGCAGCGCTGACCTGTTGGGCAATGCCAGCGACAGCCACAGCCAGCGCCAATGTTGACTTCTTCATGTACCGCTCCTCTCATTTCTAATTTTTGTATTTCTTTGGTCTCGGGTCTGACGCCCTTGATCCACAGATGCGCGATTAGCACCGGATAGTGACTACCAAGTCAATCGTAACCTTGTGTGTCTACTACCTTCGTCTAATCGCAGTTAATTTGGTCCCTGCAGGGTAATGAGTTTTTCATACACCCAAAAAGAATTGTTTCATTCTTTTTCATACGATTTAGGCATAAGACTTTCCATGAGGCGGGAAGGTCCGGGGGGGGGACAAACCGCTCCATAAGCTAATGCCTAAAGGGTATTTGTTAGCGCTTTTTTAGATCGATTAGTGTGGCCGTAGGGTTTCACACGTCACCCACGATCAAAAAGGCGACGCCATCATGGCCAAAGGCACATCCTCCCGTCAATTTGTTACAGTTTTTGTGTCACTAATACTTTCTTTTGGTGTCAAAGCGGCCGATTTAACTATCGGCTACCAAACCGGCATCGATCCAAGCAAGGTTCCCCAGGCCGACGGCCTCTATGAAAAGGCGATTGGCGAGAAAATTGCCTGGCGTCGATTCAACAGTGGGCCAGAAGTCGTAACGGCTATCGCCTCCGGCGACGTGCAGATCGGCAATCTCGGCTCCAGCCCTCTGGCAGCAGCGGCTTCGCGCAATCTACCGATCGTGGCGTTTATCGTATCGGCGCAGATCAATGCTTCTGAAGCATTGGTGGTGCGCAACGGCAGCGGCATCGACAAACCCGAAGACCTGATTGGCAAGACCATCGCCACACCTTTCGTTTCGACCTCTCATTACAGCCTGCTCGGCGCCTTGAAGCATTGGGGCCTGGACAGCAAAAAAGTCAAAGTGGTGAACCTGCAACCCGCCGAAATTGCTGCCGCGTGGAAACGTGGCGATATCGACGGCGCGTTCGTGTGGTCGCCCGCGCTTGGCGAAATCCGCAAGACCGGAAAAACCCTGACAGACGCGGCCCAGGTGGGTCAGTGGGGCGCGCCCACGTTCGAGGTGTGGGTGGCACGCAAGGACTTCGCGGAAAAACATCCTGACGTAGTGGCCAAGTTTGCCAAGGTCACGCTGGACGCCTTCGCTGAATACGCCGCCCATAAAGACGGCTGGACAGTGGATTCTGAACCGGTGCAAAAAATCGCCAAATTGACAGGTTCAAATGCTGCGGACATTCCCGAACTGCTGGCTGGCACCACGTTCCCGGATGCCCAGGCGCAGCAAACCGATGCGCTGCTTAAAGGGGGCACCGCGAAGGCGATTGGGGAGACGGCGAAGTTCTTGAAGGAGCAGGGGAAGGTTGAAACGGTGCTGCCGGATTATTCGGCTTATGTGACGGACAAATTTGCCCGAGACTAAACGCAATCCAATGTGGGAGCGGGCTTGCTCGCGAAGGCGGTGTGTCAGTAACACATGTATTGACTGACACGACGCCTTCGCGAGCAAGCCCGCTCCCACATTTTAGACCGCGTGTATTTTTAGGCCCGACTCACAGGGCCTTCTCGAAAATTTTCGAATTGCGCTGATAGTTGTATAGCGACGCCCGCGCCGACGGTAGGCGATCCACGCTGCTCGGCACAAAGCCGCGTTCGCGGAACCAATGGGCGGTACGCGTGGTAAGGACGAACAACGTCTTCAAACCCTGCGCCCGCGCACGGGTTTCGATGCGCTCCAGCAACTCATCCCCGCGCCCGCCATGGCGGTACTCGGGATTCACCGCCAGGCACGCCAGCTCGCCCGCATCCGAATCCGCGATCTGGTACAGCGCCGCACAGGCGATGATCATGCCTTCGCGCTCTACCACGCTGAACTGCTCGATCTCGCGCTCCAGCACTTCCCGCGAACGGCGCACCAGAATGCCCTGCTCTTCCAACGGGCTGATCAGGTCCAGCAAGCCGCCCACGTCTTCAATCGCCGCTTCGCGCACCAACTCGAATTGCTCTTGGGCCACCAGCGTACCGCCGCCGTCCCGGGTGAACAGCTCGGTGAGCAAGGCGCCATCTTCGGCGTAGCTAACGATATGACTGCGCCCTACTCCGCCACGGCAGGCCTCGGCGGCCGCATCGAGCAGTTCGGCCTGGTAGTTGCTTTTGCCAAGGCGTTGCAGGTGCGCCGGCACTTGTTGTGGACGCAACTCACGCACCAGGCGGCCGTGCTCATCGATAAGGCCCATGTCAGCGCCAAACAGCAGCAACTTGTCGGCACCCAGGTCGATGGCGGCACGGGTAGCGACGTCTTCGCAGGCCAGGTTGAAAATTTCACCGGTCGGCGAGTAGCCCAGCGGCGACAGCAGCACGATGGAGCGCTCGTCCAGCAAGCGGTTGATGCCCTTGCGGTCGACACGGCGCACTTCGCCGGTGTGGTGATAATCCACGCCCTCAAGCACACCAATCGGGCGCGCAGTCACCAGGTTGCCGCTGGCCACCCGCAGGCGCGAACCCTGCATCGGCGACGAGGCCATATCCATGGACAGGCGCGCTTCGATGGCGATACGCAGATGGCCCACCGCATCGATCACACATTCAAGGGTCGGCGCATCGGTGATGCGCAAGCCTTCGTGGTAAGCCGGGACCAGGCCACGCGCTTCAAGACGCGCTTCGATCTGCGGGCGCGAACCGTGCACCAGCACCAGCCGCACGCCCAGGCTGTGGAGCAGCACCAAGTCGTGGACGATATTGCCGAAGTTGGGATGTTCCACACCGTCGCCGGGCAGCATGACCACGAAGGTGCAGTCCCGGTGAGCGTTGATGTAAGGGGAAGCGTGACGAAGCCAATTGACGTATTCGGGCATAACACCTGGGCCTGTAATAAAAAGCAGCCGAAAAAGGATGAATCGTGAAAACGCACAGCGGGCTGATGGTTATCGTCGGAACAGGCTTGGCGACACGCTCGCTCTCCTTCTATGTACGAACAGGCAGGGGTTAATTTATGCAGGTTTCAGGCAGTAATGTTCGATCAGTTCTCGCAATAGACGCACTGTAGGCGTCAAGCGTGACATTTCGAGGTACTCGCCCGGCTGATGGGCGCAGGCAATATCGCCGGGGCCGAGCACCAGGGTTTCACAACCAAGGCGCTGAAGATAAGGCGCTTCGGTGCCGAACGCTACTGCTTCGGCACGATGACCGGTCAATCGTTCCGCAACCCTCACCAACTCGGCGTCTTCGGGCTGCTCAAACGGCGGTACTTCGGGAAACAACGGCGCGTAGTCGATCTTGACCTGATGGCGCTCGGCCAAGGGTTGCAGCTTCTGCCGAATGGCATCGCGCAGCACCTGGGGGTCCATGCCCGGCAACGGCCGCAGGTCGAACTCCAGCGAACACTGGCCGCAGATGCGGTTGGGGTTGTCGCCGCCATGAATACAACCGAAGTTCATCGTAGGCTGCGGCACGCTGAATTGCGGGTTACGGTATTCGCGCTGCCAAGCCAGGCGCAGGCCACGCAGTTCGCCGATGGCATCGTGCATGGCTTCGAGGGCGCTGTGGCCCAGGCTTGGGTCTGACGAATGGCCGCTTTGGCCAAGGATATCGATGCGCTCCATCATCACGCCTTTATGCAGGCGGATCGGCTTGAGGCCCGTCGGCTCGCCAATCACTGCCGCACGACCCAGCGGGCGCCCCGCCTCGGCCAGCGCACGGGCGCCGGACATGGAGCTTTCTTCATCGCAGGTGGCAAGGATCAGCAGCGGCTGCTTGAACGGCTGGTCCAGCAGCGGCAACACGGCTTCAATGGCCAGCGCGAAAAAGCCCTTCATGTCGCAACTACCCAATCCTACCCAGCGGCCGTCGACTTCCGTCAGCTTGAGCGGATCGGTCTTCCACAGCGCCGCATCATACGGGACGGTGTCGCTGTGACCGGCCAGCACCAAGCCGCCGGGACCGCTGCCGAAGCTGGCCAACAGGTTGAACTTGCCGGGGCTGACTTGCTGGATGTCGATGGCGAAACCCAGATCTCCCAGCCAGCCGGCGAGCAAATCGATCACCGGGCGGTTGCTCTGGTCGAGAGACGCTTGGGTGCAACTGACCGATGGCGCGGCAATCAGCGCGGCGAACTGCTCTTTCATGGACGGTAACGGCATGCGCGGTCTCTCAACTTCCCGGATGAGCCCCACTATAGAGCCATCTGCACGACACAATAAACCGTTGCGGCACGTTGCCGGGCTCAGTCCTGTACACTGCACGACCTTGGCAGCCACACTTTTCCCCGGCTGCGCTCCCGATCCTGGATTTTCCGGCCATGCAGAAAGAAACCGAAATCAAGCTCCGCGTCAGCCGCGAAACACTCGCCGCGCTGCGTGAGCACCCGTTACTGAAAAAACGCAACAAAAGTGGCTGGGAACGCCGTGAGTTGATGAACCAGTATTTCGACACCCCCGAGCGCGACCTGGCCCAGGCCAAAGTCGCCCTGCGCCTGCGCAAGGACGGTGACGACATCATCCAGACCCTCAAGACCCGCGGCCAAAGCATCGCTGGCTTGTCGGAGCGGAACGAGTACAACTGGGACTTGCCCAAAGCCAAGCTCGACGTGAAGAAACTCGACGGCGAATGCTGGCCCGAGCAACTGGCCGAGCTGGACAAAAAGACCCTCAAGCCGATCTTCACCACCGACTTCGTGCGTGAACGCGCCGAAATCGCCTGGGGTCGCGGCAAGGCCAAGGTGGTGATCGAAGCCGCCCTGGACCTGGGCCACGTGGTGGTCGGCAAGCAGAAGGAAGAAATCTGCGAGCTGGAACTGGAACTGCGCGAAGGCGAACCGGCAGCCCTGCTGGAATTGGCCACCGAACTGGCCGCCACCCTGGCGCTGATGCCGTGCGATATCAGCAAGGCCGAGCGCGGCTACCGCCTGTACGACGCGAGCAGCTATTCACTGAGCCTGCCAGCGCCGCAGATCCACGCCGAAATGCCACTGGACGATGCTTTCGCCGCGATCATGTGGCACCTGCTGGGCAGCAGCCAGCGCCTCGCCGAGCAATACCGCTTCAATGGCCACTGGCGCCTGTTGCAAGACTGGGTCGACAACCTCGGCGAACTGCGCGCCCTGGTCGGCAGCCTCGGCCAGGCCGCACCGCGTCAATCCACCAGCGAACTGCGCAGCGCACTCGATGCCCTGCTGGAAGACTGGCGTCCACTGGTGCAAGCCGGTGACGACGACGAAGACATCCGCAAAGCCGCACCGGAGCAATTCGCCGAAGAATTGGAAGATGTGCGCTGGGGCCTGTTCTCGCTGAACGCTTCACGTTGGCTGCTGGCCCGCACCTGGACCGCCGACCGCAATGTGCGTGGCAACCGCCAGGGCGCCGCGCAAATCACCAACTGGTTGCCGCGCCTGCTGGCCGACGACGCCGTCGCCCTGCAACTGCCGCGCTACCAGCAACAGCCGGAAGACCTGGCTGAGCAACTGCCGCGTATCGAGCGTATCCAGGCGTGGCTGCACCATGCGCGTCACGTGGTGGACATTCCGGAGCTGGACCGTTTGTACGGTGAGTTGAACAAGCTGGCGCAATTGGCCAACCAGCCGATCACCGATGAGTCGCTGGATGCGCGGATGCATCAGGCGATTGCGGTGTATCAGAACCGGGCCTGGAAGACGTTGCTGCGTCTGTAATATCAGGCAACTCGGTCAAATGTGGGAGCAAGCCCGCTCCCACAGTTTCAGCGCAACACTGGCAGGCTGGTGGTCGACTTGATCTCAGAAAGCGCCACAATCGAATTGACCTCCTGAATCCCCGGCACCATCGACAACTTTTCAAAGAAGAACCGCTCGTACGCCTCAATATCCGCCGTCACGATGCGCAACAGAAAATCCACTGCCCCCATCAGCACATAACACTCCAACACTTCCGGAAACCCGCGAATCGCGTCGGTGAACTCAGTGAAGTTGGAACGCCCGTGGGCGTTGAGTTTGACCTCGGCGAAAATCTGCGTGTTCAGGCCAATTTTCTTGCGGTCCAGCAGGGTGACCTGGCCTCGAATCACCCCCTCCTCCTTGAGCCGCTGAATCCGCCGCCAGCATGGCGATTGAGACAGGCCCACCTGTTCGGCGATCTGTGCACTGGACAGCGAGGCGTCTTCTTGCAAAAGGGCCAGGATGCGGCGGTCGTAGGCGTCCAACTCGCTATGCATAAAAATACCTATGAAATTGCTTAACTTGGATTAAACGATTCAATCATCTGCTATTAATGCTCATCTTAGATAAGAAATCTCCCGTGGCGAATGTAAAAATTTCTCCACCGAATCAGGAGAACGCCCATGCATGCCGTCGAAACTACTCTCTCCGTGACCCGCGTCGATGCGTGGGCCGTCAACAGCGCCCACTGCCAGGCGCATTACCAAATCGTCGCCGAGGCAGAGCCGGACGTGCTGTGTCGGGTACTCAACTATTTCGCCCTGCAATTCCTCACACCTCGGCAGGTAGCGGTGAACCGGGAAGATGACCTGATGAACATCGATATCGTGATGGACGGTCTCAGTTGGCACCGCGCCCAGGTGATCGGTGAAAAGATTAGAAACCTGATCAGCGTGTGCTCGCTGGAGATGTGGCCGGCTGATTCCGTGGGACCTGAGGAGATGTTGGCGGTTGCTCGGTAAAAGCCTGCAATACACGCTGGGAGGAGGAAATCCAAGCGCTGGCTAGCCTGGGACTACGTCCGCTCCCCCCAGGAAAACTCGATGCCCAGTGATCAACGATTGGAACTGCAGGCGTTATTACCCGCCTTGATCGAGGCCGGACTGGTACCCGCTGATGTTGCAAAACGCTTGTCGGTGCTGCCGGCGAGGGACACTGAGCATCCGCTGGAATGCATCGCCGCCCATAACGTCTGCCTCGAAACCCTGACGCAATGGCTTGCCCAGCATGCGGGGCAACCGTACCTGCGTATCGACCCATTGCAGATCGATGTGGCCACGGTGGTTCCGCTGATGTCCCATGGGTTCGCCCAACGCCATGCCATTCTTGCGGTCGCGCTGGACACCCACACCGTTACCATCGCCAGCGCCCAGCCCTACGTCAGCGCCTGGGAAGCCGGGCTGGCCCAGGTGCTCAAGCGTTCGATCAAACGCGTAGTGGCCAACCCCCAGGCTATTCGGCGCTACATCGACGAGTTTTATCGGCTGGCCAAATCGGTCAGTGGCGCCGACCAGAAGATCGCCGCGCCCGGCAATTTCGAACTGCTCAACTTAGGTACCAGCGACCAGGAGCCGGATGCCAACGACGCGCATATCGTCAATATCGTCGACTGGTTGCTGCAATACGCCTTCGGCCAACGGGCAAGCGATATCCATATAGAACCGTGTCGGGAACAAGGCCGCGTGCGCTTTCGGATTGATGGGTTGCTGCATGACGTCTATCAGTTTCCACCCCAGGTAACGATGGCAGTGGTCAGCCGCCTGAAAAGCCTCGGGCGAATGAACGTGGCCGAAAAACGCAAACCCCAGGACGGCCGGGTCAAGACCAAGAGCCCGGCAGGGGCGGAAGTGGAATTGCGCCTTTCCACTTTGCCCACCGCATTCGGCGAAAAACTGGTGATGCGGATCTTTGACCCACAGGTGCTGCTCAAGGGCTTCGACGAGTTGGGCTTGTCCGGTGAAGACCAGCAGCGTTGGCACGCCATGACGCGCCAAACCAACGGCATCATCCTCGTCACCGGCCCGACTGGTTCGGGCAAGACCAGCACCCTCTACACCACGCTCAGGCAACTGGCGACCCGGGAGGTCAACCTGTGCACGGTGGAGGACCCTATCGAGATGGTGGAGCCCGCCTTCAACCAGATGCAGGTGCAACACAATATCGACCTGAGCTTTGCCAGCGGCATCCGCGCCCTGCTGCGCCAGGACCCGGACATCATCATGATCGGCGAAATACGCGACCAGGAAACCGCCGAGATGGCAATTCAGGCCGCGCTGACGGGGCACTTGGTGCTCTCGACCCTGCACACCAACGACGCGCCCAGTGCCATCAGCCGTTTGCAGGAGCTGGGAATTGCTCATTATTAGATCAAAGCTACGCTTATAGGAGTGATGGCACAGCGCTTGGTGCGGCTCTTGTGCCCCCATTGCAAGCGCGCAACAGGCACCGCCCATGAAGCCATCGGATGCGTGGAGTGCCGTAACAGCGGTTATCAGGGGCGCGCAGGGGTCTACGAAATAATGCTCATGGACGAGACGCTCAAGGCACTGATCACCCCCGGTACGGATGTGCAGTTACTGCGTCAGGCAGCGGTTGCGCAAGGCATGTGCAGCCTGCGAATGGCCGGCGCACAAAAGGTTGACGCCGGCCTGACAACGATGACCGAGGTCTTGCGAGTAACGCCTGGGGATTCAGTAACAAATGCTTTGATTACCGGGGCGTGAAACCGTTCTTATCCGTGACGAGACCGTTACAATCGGCGACCGTCGCTTCACTGACACCATTAGATAGGGAATCGTTATGCAGATCGGAACCGTACTGCTTCTTTTCGTGGGTTTGGCCGTGGCCATCCTGTTCATGGGCTTCAAGGTGGTACCTCAGGGCTACCAGTGGACCGTCGAGCGTTTCGGCCGCTATACCAACACCCTCAAGCCCGGCCTGAACATCATCATCCCGGTCATGGACCGCATCGGTCGCAAGATCAACGTGATGGAAAGCGTGCTGGACATCCCGCCGCAGGAAGTCATCACCGCTGACAACGCCACCGTACAGATCGACGCCGTGTGCTTCTTCCAGGTGGTCAACACCGCCCAGGCCGCCTACGAGGTCAACAACCTCGAGCACGCCATCCGCAACCTCCTGCAAACCAATATCCGTACCGTGCTTGGCTCCATGGAACTGGATGCCATGCTCAGCCAACGTGACGGTATCAACGAAAAACTGCTGCGCACTGTCGATGAAGCCACCGCGCCGTGGGGCATCAAGATCACCCGTATCGAGATCAAGGACATCAGCCCGCCCGCCGACCTGATGGCCGCCATGTCCGGGCAGATGAAAGCCGAACGGATCAAGCGTGCACAAATCCTCGAAGCAGAAGGCCTGCGCGCGTCGGCGATCCTGACCGCCGAGGGTAAGAAACAGGCGCAGATCCTTGAGGCGGAAGGTAGCCGTCAGGCTGCGTTCCTGGAGTCCGAAGCACGTGAGCGTCAGGCCGAGGCCGAAGCCCGCGCCACCCAGGTGGTGTCGGAAGCCATTGCGTCGGGCAACGTGCAGGCGGTCAATTATTTCGTCGCACAAAAATACATCGACGCCCTGGGCAAGCTGGCGTCGGCCAACAACAGCAAGGTCATCCTGATGCCACTGGAAGCCAGCCAGGTGATTGGTGCCGTTGGCGGCATCGGCGAGATCGTCAAGGCCACCTTCGACAGCAAGAAAGGCTGAAGCCATGTGGGACTTCCTGCAGCACCTGTCGTTCTGGGATTGGCTGGCACTGGGCACGGTGTTGCTGATTCTTGAGGTATTCGGCGCCGGTGGTTACCTGCTGTGGATGGGCATCGCCGCAGCCGCCGTGGGCGTGATCAAGTTTCTGGTTCCGCCCCTGGGACTGGAATGGCAACTGCTGCTGTTCGCCGTGTTGTCGATATTGACCGCGGTGTACTGGTGGAAGCGCCAGCGCAGCAGTGCCAAGGCCAGTGACCAGCCGGGGCTCAACGAGCGAGGGTCGGAGTTGATCGGGCGCACCTTTGTGGTGCATCAGGCCATTATCGAAGGCCGAGGCAAAGTGAAAGTAGGTGATGGCGTCTGGATCGTCACCGGCCCCGACACTCCTGTAGGCGCTCAAGTACGGGTGATTGGTCAGAATGGCGCGGTTTTGAAGGTTGAAACTGTTTAGTCGGCGATGGAACTCGGTTGGGCTAACTACAATCATAAAGTACAGATCACCCAACCGGAGTCACCCATCATGCGTCTTAAATATGCTGTCGCAACCCTTGCTGTGCTTTCCCTTCCTGTCGGTTCAGCGATGGCCGACAGTTTCTGGCGCAACGTCATCTCGTCGGGTGCCACAACTGGCTCGACGTACCTGACCTTCAAGGATCACAAGTTGGTAGTCGCTGCACAGGACGACGCCGGCAGCTTTGTTGCCAGCGACGGTGGTATCCGTGGCCCATACCTGGAAGCCGCCATGCAGAAAGTCCGGGCCGACAACCCTGGCCTGCAAGCCACCGACATGGAACTGGCCAACGCCATCCTCGCGAAAAACGCTGTTACCGAGTGATTCCACACGCTCTAAAAAATGCCGCTTTCCCAAGCGGCATTTTTTTGTCTGCACGATGACGATTCATTCACGGGTGACAGGCTATATTCAGTCGTGCCGTGCAACCATGCCGGTACTGATTCGTCTTTTACTCATCGCCAATCTGAAACGGATGCCTTCGTCGTCATGAGCCAACAGCCCTTTCTGCCGTTCTCCAAACCCACCATCGATGAAGCCACCATCTCGGCGGTCGGCGATGTACTGCGCTCGGGCTGGATTACCAGCGGGCCAAAAGTGCAGGCATTCGAAGCTCAGCTGTCGGAATACTTTGGCGGGCGCCCGGTGCGCACGTTCAACTCGGGCACCTGCACCATGGAGATTGCCTTGCGCATCGCAGGTATCGGGCCTGGGGATGAAGTCATCACCACGCCGATCTCCTGGGTCGCAACGGCCAATGTGATCCTGGAGGTTGGCGCCACGCCGGTGTTTGCCGATATCGATCCGGTGACCCGCAATATCGACCTGGCCCAAGTGGAAGCCGCGATCACCCCACGGACCAAGGCGATCATTCCGGTGTACCTGGCCGGCCTGCCCCTGGACATGCCGATGCTTTACGCGCTGGCCAACAAGTACAACCTGCGCATCATCGAAGACGCCGCCCAGGCATTGGGATCGAGCTGGGATGGCGAGCGTATCGGCGCCACCGGCGACTTCGTGTCGTTCAGTTTCCAGGCCAACAAGAACATCACCTCTTCCGAAGGCGGTTGCCTGGTATTGAACAACGCCGAAGAAGCTCGTCTGGCCGAGAAATATCGCCTGCAAGGCGTGACCCGCACCGGTTTCGACGGCCTGGATGTGGATGTGCTGGGTGGCAAGTTCAACATGACGGACATCGCCGCCGCCATCGGCCTAGGGCAGTTTGCCCATATCGAGAAGATCACTGCCCATCGCCAGAACCTGGCGCGTCACTACTTCAAATGCTTCGGTGCCGATTTTGAAGAACACTACGGCGCACAACTGCCGCCGGCGGATTTCGAAAACAGCAACTGGCACCTCTTTCAACTGGTGCTGCCTGAGCGTCAGGACGGCTTGCCCGCCCGCGCTACTTTCATGGAGCAGATGCAGGCCCATGGCGTCGGCATTGGCTATCACTACCCGCCGATCCACCTGCTGAGCCTTTATCGGGCACAGGGGTTCAAGGAAGGCATGTTCCCTGTTGCGGAGAAGGTGGGGCGTTTGATCGTGTCGTTGCCGATGTTTACGGCGATGACTGAGGCGGATGTTGAGCGGTCGGTGGCAGCCGTCAAAGCGGTGCTGAAAACGAGCTGAATATTGAAGGCTGGTGCAGTTACATGTGGGAGAGGGCTTGCTCACGAATGCGGTGGATCAGTCAGTAAAGTCGGTGACTGACACTCCGCATTCGCGAGCAAGCCCGCTCCCACACAAGCACTCCCACAGGGGACGTGCGTTTACTCGCCGATGGCGGCTTTGTAGCCAGCAGCATCGAGCAGTTTTTCCAGGTCAGCCGGGTTGCTTGGCTTGAGCTTGAAGATCCACGCACCGTAAGGGTCGGAGTTCAACAGCTCAGGCTCGCCGCTCAGGGCATCGTTGACCGCAATCACTTCGCCAGCAATTGGCGAGTAGATATCCGAAGCAGCCTTCACCGACTCAACCACACCGGCCTGATCAGCCGCAGCAAATACGTTGCCGACTTCGGTCAGTTCAACAAACACCACATCACCCAACGCTTCCTGGGCATGGTCGGAGATACCGACGGTCACGGTGCCGTCAGCTTCCAGACGAGCCCATTCGTGACTTTCGGCAAAACGCAGGTCGGCAGGGATATCGCTCATAGTCTGTGTCCTCAAGAAGAAATGTCAGCGGCCTTTGGCCTGCCGGAAATAGGTTAGATCAAGGTTTTACCATGGCGCACGAACGTCGGTTTGACCACTCGAACCGGATACCACTTGCCGCGGATTTCCACTTCGGCCCGGTCGGCCGTCGCCGTCGGAACGCGCGCCAAGGCAATGGATTTGCTCAGCGTGGGAGAGAAACTACCACTGGTGATCTCTCCTTCGCCAACATTGGCGATACGAACCACCTGATGAGCGCGTAAAACCCCACGCTCTTCCAGCACCAACCCTACCAGTTTGAACTGCACGCCCGCCGCCAGTTCGGCTTCCAGTGCAGTGCGACCGATGAAATTGCGCCCAGCAGGTTCCCACGCGATGCTCCAGGCCATATTGGCAGCCAGAGGTGAAACCTCCTGGTGGATATCCTGGCCGTACAGGTTCATTCCGGCTTCCAGACGCAAGGTGTCGCGGGCGCCGAGACCGATGGGCGAAATACCCGCGCCCACCAGATCGTTGAAAAAGCCTGGCGCCTGATCGGCCGGAAGGACAATTTCCAGGCCGTCTTCACCGGTATAGCCGGTGCGGGCGATAAACCAGTCACCGTCTGCCTGGCCCTCGAAAGGCTTGAGCTGGTGAATCAGGGTGCTGCGCGATTGGGTGACCAACTCGGCGATCTTCTGCCGGGCATGGGGCCCCTGAATGGCCAGCATCGCCAACTCGGGTCGCTCGTGCAGTTGCACCTGGTAGTTACCCAGCTGCGCCTGCATCCAGGCCATGTCCTGGTCGCGGGTGGCGGCATTGACCACCAACCGGTAACCGGCGTCGGTGCGGTAGACGATCATGTCATCCACGACGCCGCCCTTTTCGTTGAGCATGGCGCTGTACAACGCACGGCCGCAGCTGTGCAGGCGATCCACATCATTGGCCAGCAAGTGCTGGAGCCATTCCTTGGCCTGGTGGCCTGTGATATCGATCACGGTCATATGGGATACATCGAACACCCCGCAGTCGCGTCGCACCTGATGGTGTTCTTCAACTTGAGAGCCGTAATGCAGGGGCATATCCCAACCGCCAAAATCGACCATTTTCGCGCCGAGGGCGAGATGCAGGTCATACAGAGGCGTACGCTGTCCCATGGGTTTCTCCTTCCGGGCTTGGCGAAGGTGCGCAGCGTTGCTGTTTGCGCTGGACGCCTTGATTTACAAGGCTTGCAGCCACATGCAGCAACCCGATCCGAAAGACGGAGCGCACCGAATGCCGCGCATTGTAGCCGCAAGCCGTAGGACTGGCACCTAACCGATTTGCCGTGCGGAGCGTCGAATCAGCCCGATCACTGGCAGCAGGCCTACCAACACCAGGGTCAACGCCGGCAATGAGGCCCGCGCCCACTCGCCTTCACTGGTCATTTCAAAGATGCGAACCGCCAGGGTGTCCCAGCCGAACGGGCGCATCAGCAGGGTTGCGGGCATTTCCTTGAGCACATCGACAAAGACTAGCAGCGCTGCGCTCAGCGTCCCCGGCAGCAACAACGGCAGATACACTTTGCAAAACAGTCGCGGTCCGCTCACACCAAGACTGCGCGCGGCCTCCGGCAACGATGGGCGGATTCGCGCCAGGCTGTTTTCCAGCGGTCCATAGGCCACCGCCAGGAAGCGCACCAGATACGCCAGCACCAGCGCTGACAGACTGCCCAGCAGCAACGGCTTGCCCGCCCCGCCGAGCCAACCTGACAGCGGCACTACCAGCTCTCGATCCAGGTAGCTGAATGCCAACATGATCGACACAGCCAGCACTGAGCCCGGCAAAGCGTAACCAACATTGGCCAGGCTAATGCCAGAGCGGATTGCCCGTGTGGGTGCCAGGCGGTTGGCAAACGCCAGCACCAGCGCCACGCTGACGGTGATAAGGGCTGCAATACCGCCCAGGTAGAGGGTGTGGAGGATCAGGCCCGAATAGCGCTCATCCAGATCGAAGCGACCACGTTGCCAGAACCAGGCGACCAGTTGCAGCATCGGGATGACAAAGGCACAGGCGAATACCAAACCGCACCAAGTGCTGGCCGCTACCGCCTTGAAACCGCGCAGGTGATACAGCGCCTTGCCCCGTGGCCGTTCATTGCTCGGGCGGCTGGCGCCACGGGCGCGGCGCTCGCCATACAGCACCAGCATCACCACCAGCAGCAACAGGCTGGCGAGTTGGGCCGCGCTGGACAGACTGAAAAAGCCGTACCAGGTCTTGTAGATGGCGGTGGTGAAGGTGTCGAAATTGAACACCGAGACCGCGCCGAAATCCGCCAGGGTTTCCATCAACGCCAGCGCCACGCCCGCCCCAATCGCCGGCCGCGCCATCGGCAGGGCTACGCGCCAGAACGCCTGCCACGGCGATTGCCCGAGCACCCGTGCAGCTTCCATCAAGCCTTTGCCCTGCGCCAGGAACGCGGTACGCGCCAGCAGGTAGACGTAGGGATAAAACACCAGCACCAAGACGATGATCACACCGCTGGTAGAGCGCACACGTGGCAAACGCAGGCTTGTGCCAAACCATTCACGCAGCAGGGTTTGCACCGGGCCCGCAAAGTCCAACAGGCCGACAAATACAAAGGCCAGTACATAAGCGGGGATCGCAAAAGGCAGCATCAGCGCCCAATCGAGCCAGCGCCGCCCGGGGAATTCGCAGAGGCTGGTAAGCCAGGCCAGGCTCACGCCGAGCAAGGTCACGCCGACGCCCACGCCCAGCACCAGGGTCAGGGTGTTGCCCAGCAAGCGTGGCATCTGGGTTTCCCAGAGATGGGACCAGATTTGCGCATCGATGCTTTGCCAGGACAGCAGCAGCACGCTCAGCGGCAGTAGCACCAGGGCGGCGACGGTGAACACCGGCAGGTACCAGCGGCGTTGAGCGGGGTGGGCCAAAGTCAGTTCTCAGTGAAAGGGTATCTTGAAGTCACCACTAACCAATGTGGGAGCGGGCTTGCTCGCGAAGGCGGTGTATCAGTCACCTATTTATCGACTGATACACCGCCTTCGCGAGCAAGCCCGCTCCCACATTTAGATCTGCGGCGCCCTGTAGATTGTACTTAGTTCCAGCCGGCGCGATCCATCAAGCGGATCGCCTCGGCCTGGCGCTTACCCGCCACTTCCACCGGCAGGGTGTCTGCCACGAACTTGCCCCACGTCGCCACTTCGGCTGACGGCGGTACGGCAGGGTTGGCCGGGAACTCTTGGTTCACATCGGCAAAGATCTTCTGCGCCTCAGGCGTGGTCATCCACTCCACCAATGCCTTGGCCGCTTCCGGGTGCGGCGCATTCTTCGTCAGGCCGATGCCCGACAGGTTCACATGCACGCCACGGTCGCCCTGGTTCGGCCAGAACAGCTTCACTGCCAGGTTTGGGTTCTGCTTGTGCAAGCGGCCGTAGTAGTAGGTATTGACGATGCCCACGTCGCACTGCCCGGCATTGATCGCTTCCAGCACTGCGATGTCATCCGAGAACACATCGGTAGACAGGTTGTTGACCCATCCCTTGACGATTTCTTCGGTCTTGGCCGCGCCATGGGTTTCGATCAGGGTGGCGGTCAGCGACTGGTTGTAGACCTTCTTCGCGGTACGCAGGCACAGGCGGCCTTCCCACTGTTTGTCGGCCAGCGCTTCGTAGGTGGTGAGGTCACCCGGTTTTACGCGATCGGTGGAATAGGCGATGGTCCGTGCACGCAGGCTCAAGCCGGTCCAGGCGTGGCTCGAGGAGCGATATTGCAGGGGAATATTCTTGTCGATCACCGGGGAGGTGAACGGTTGCAGGATGCCCATTTGCTCGGCCTGCCACAGGTTGCCAGCATCGACGGTGAGCAACAGGTCAGCGGTGGCGTTTTCGCCCTCGGCCTTGATGCGCTGCATCAGCGGGGCTTCCTTGTCGGTGATGAACTTGATCTGGACGCCGGTCTTCTGGGTGTAGGCGTCGAATACCGGCTTGATCAGTTCGTCGATGCGCGATGAGTAGACCACGACTTCGTCGGCCGCCTGCGCGGTGGTGCTGCCGATAAGGGTGAGTGCCAGGGCAGTCAGGAGGCGCTTGGGTGCCAACATGGGTGCGGTCTCTCATTTGCAAAAAGAGAGCAAATGATAAGGACTCACATTTGGTAACGCTCGGTGGAGGCGTTACCAGATGTTGCATGGGCTGTTTTTGCGGTGGGACTGACGGCCCCATCGCGGGCAAGCCCGGCTCCCACAGGTGAACGCTTTTCAAACTTAGGGTTTTGCCAGGTCAGGGAGATCGCCAGACAGGCCGAGGGCTTGTCGCACGAACACCGCCTTGGCTTCGGGCATCTGATCAACCAGCTTCAAGCCGGCGTTGCGCAACCAGCGCAGCGGCAATTGGTCGGCCTGGAACAACCGCTCAAACCCTTCCATCGCCGCCATCAACGCCAGGTTGTGGGGCATGCGCCGACGCTCGTAGCGGCTCAGTACTTTCACATCCGCCAGGCGCTCGCCGCGTTCGGCTGCCGACAACAGCACCTCTGCCAAGGTCGCCGCATCCAGGAAGCCCAGGTTCACACCCTGCCCGGCCAAAGGATGAATCACGTGGGCGGCGTCGCCGATCAACGCCAGGCCTTCGGCCACGTAGCGCTTGGCGTGACGTTGACGCAATGGCACGCAAACACGTGGATCGGCGCTGATCACCGTCCCCAGTCGCCCTTCAAAGGCGCGTTCCAGTTCACGGCAGAAGCGTTCATCATCCAGCGCCATCAAGCGCTCCGACTCAGCCGGCGTGGTCGACCAGACGATCGAACACCAATCCTCCTGCCCATCGCGCACCAGCGGCAAAAACGCCAGCGGGCCGGTGTCGGTAAACCTCTGCCACGCCGTGCGCTGGTGCGGCTGGCTGCTGCGTACGCTAGTAACGATGGCGTTATGCAGGTAATCCCATTCGCGGGTTGCGGTGCCGGTCAGGCGGCGCACGGCGGAGTTGGCGCCGTCGGCCGCCACCACCAGCGGTGCACGCAGCTTGCGGCCATCGGCCAGGGTCAGCAGCCAGTCGTCGCCGGAGCGGCGCATCTGCTCCAGGCGTGCGTTGGCCAGCAGGCCCAGGTCGCAGTCGTGCAGGCGATCAAGCAAGGCGTCTTGAACCACGCGGTTCTCGACGATATGCCCCAACACTTCGGCGTGCACACTGGCGGCTGAAAAGTGGATCTGCCCGGTGCCACTGCCGTCCCACACCTGCATTTCGCCGTACGGGCTGGCGCGCCGTTCGACGATGCCGTCCCACACGCCAAGACGCTCCAGGATGCGCTGGCTGGCGGCCGACAAGGCGCTTACGCGGGGTTCGAACGCTGCGTCACGGTCGAACGGCTTGACGCTCAGCGGGCTGCCGTCGAGCAGCAGCACCTGCAGGCCACTGCCCTGCAACGCCAGCGCCAAGGCGCTTCCGACCATTCCGGCCCCGACAATCAGCACATCTGCGCGCATGTCCATGCTTTAAGCCTGTCTCGCTGGCGGCTTGCGCCGCACGTAAAGGGTTTTGTCGACACGCGCCACCAGGGTGCCGGAGCCGTCATGAATCTGTACCTTGAGGTGGGGCAGGTACTTGTCACCACCTTCGGTCTGTCTGCGAATCTCGTCCAGCAAGGCATCGTCGATAGAAAATTCGGCGTACACCGGGCCTCTGCCCGGCGAAATGAAATCAATGCTCGCGGCCTTGTCCCAGACGATGTAGTCGCGCCCCAGGTTCTCCATCAACAGCAGCATGTAGAACGGGTCGACCATCGAATACAGGCTGCCGCCAAACTGCGTGCCGACGTAATTGCGGTTGTACCAGCCCAGGCCCATGCGCACTTTCACATGGCGAAAATCCGCACTGAGTTCCTGTACCCGCACGCCCGCGCCGAGGTACGGCGGGTACAAGGTCAGGAACCAACGCAACAACCGCGCCTTGCCCAAGCGCTGGGTCAGCCAGTTACGCATCGGGGCGCGTGCCCAGGCCCATGGCCTGACGGGCGAACCAACGCTTGGCCGGCGGCAACAAGTCCAGCCCCAGCAGGCCCATGTTGCGGCCTAGCGCGACCAACGGTTGGGCGCTGCCAAACAGCCGTGTGACCTGGTCGGAAAAGCCTACGGTCAGTTTTTGGTCGAGGCGCTGGCGCTCGCGATAGCTTTGCAGCGTTGCCAAGTCGCCGGGCACCGCAGGCCCGGCCAGCAGGGCCTCGGCCAAGGCATTCGCATCGCGCAGGGACAGGTTGAAACCCTGTCCGGCAATCGGGTGCAGGCTGTGGGCGGCGTTGCCGAGGATCGCCAGGTGCGAGCGTACTTGTTCTTCGGCTTCCACCAGGGTCAGCGGATACAGGTGACGTGCACCCACTTGTTTCAGCGTGCCCAGGCGGTAGCCGAACACGCCCTGCAATTCGCTGAGAAAGGCGCGCTCGTCAAGGTTGGCCAGGCGCTGGGCGTCCATGCCGATACGTGTCCACACCAGTGCACAACGGTTATCCGGCAGCGGCAGCAACGCCATCGGGCCGTCGTCGGTAAAGCGCTCGAAGGCTTCGCCGTTGTGGGCTTCGCTCGGGGTGATGTTGGCGATCAGCGCGCTCTGGTTGTACGGGCGGGTTTTCACGCCAATACCCAGTTGCTCGCGCAGGCCGGAGCGGCCGCCGTCAGCCAGAACTGCAAGGTCGCACTCCAGCACGGTTTCATCGTTGAGGGTCAGGCGATAGCCATCGGGCAGCGGTTCCATGCGCGTGACCTCGGCCGGGCAGCGCCAGCTGACCACGTCCTTGTCCAGGCCCTGCCACAGGCATTGGCCGAGCCAGGCGTTTTCCACCACATAACCCAAGGCCGGCACGCCCTCTTCCATGGCAGACAACCGTGCGGTGGAGAAACGCCCACGGTCCGACACGTGAATCTGCTTGATCGGCTCGGCGCGGTGGGAGATGGCCTGCCACAGGCCCAGGCGCTGATAAATCTGCTTGGCGCCGTAGGACAGCGCGGATGAGCGCGCATCGTAGCTCGGTTGGTAGCTGTCACCCGGGGCGAACGGCTCGATCAGCACGATCTTCCAGCCCCGGGCCTTGGCCCCGGCCTGCAACGCCAGCGCCAGGCTGGCGCCTACCAGGCCACCACCGATAATGGCCAGATTGACGCGGCTCATCGAGCAGCCGCCATCAGCGCTTCGATCTCGGCAACCGCCTTGGGTACACCGCCGGTCAGGATTTCACAGCCTTGCTTGGTCACTACCACGTCGTCCTCGATGCGTACGCCAATGCCACGCCATTTCTTTGCCACGTTCTGGTTGTCCGGTGCGATGTAGATGCCCGGCTCCACGGTCAACGCCATGCCAACTTCCAGCACCCGCCATTCACCGCCCACCTTGTACTCGCCCACGTCATGCACATCCATGCCCAGCCAGTGGCCGGCGCGGTGCATGTAGAAGGCTTTGTAGGCTTCGTTGGCGATCAACTCGTCGACGTCGCCCTGCAACAAACCCAGCTTGACCAGCCCGGCGGTGATGACTTGCACCGTCGCTTCGTGAGCCTGGTTCCAATGCTTGTCCGGGGCGATCTCGGCAAAGGCGGCTTCCTGGGAAGCCAGCACAATTTCATAGATCGCCTTCTGCTCCGGCGAAAACCTGCCGTTGACCGGCCAGGTGCGGGTGATATCGCTGGCATAGCAGTCGATCTCGCAACCGGCGTCGATCAGCACCAGGTCACCGTCCTTGAGCACCGCGTCATTCTGCTGGTAATGCAGGATGCAGCTGTTGCGTCCGGCGGCGACGATGGAGCCGTAGGCCGGCATTTTCGCGCCGCCCTTGCGGAATTCGTAGTCCAGCTCGGCTTCGAGGCTGAACTCATGCAACCCCGCACGACTGGCCTGCATCGCCCGTACATGGGCGGCACAGGAGATTCGCGCAGCCTCGCGCATCACCTTCACTTCTGCCGCCGATTTATACAGGCGCATGTCGTGCAGCAGATGATCCAGGGCAACGAATTCGTTCGGTGGCTGGGCGCCAAGGTGCGCCTTAGAGCGGATCACGTTGATCCACTCCATCAGGTGACGGTCAAATTCGGCATTGCTGCCCATGGCCGAATACACCCGGTCGCGGCCTTCGATGAGGCCGGGCAGGATGTCGTCGATATCGGTGATGGGAAATGCGTCGTCGGCGCCAAAGTCGCGGATCGCGCCTTCGGTACCGGCGCGCAAGCCGTCCCACAGTTCGCGTTCGGCATTGCGCTCGCGGCAGAACAGCACGTACTCGCCGTGCAGGCGGCCGGGCATCAGCACGATCACCGCTTCCGGTTCCGGGAAGCCGCTCAGGTACTGGAAGTCGCTGTCCTGGCGGTACACGTGCTCGACATCACGGTTGCGGATCGCCACGGCGGCGGCCGGCAGGATCGCGATGCTGTTGGGTTCCATCTGCGCCATGAGCGCCTTGCGACGCCGGGTGTATTCCGCTCTGGGGATATGAATCATGGGCAGATGGGCTTCCTTACTTAGTGCAGCGACGGCTTTGGCGCAGCAGGTTCAGCGGACTTGCGCGTCTCGGTGAACAGTAGCAGCGGCGCAACGCGCAGGTATTCCATGACTTCCATGTAGTCGCCTTCACCGTCTTCGGACTCTTCCAGGGCGTCTTGCACCTGGGAGATGGCTGCCAGGTCCTGCAGCACTTCCTTGGCGTCGGTGCTCAGTTCCAGGCCGCCGGCGTTGACGCCGAAACCGTGGAGGAAACCCTGGCACCACTGGCCCAGGGCGGCGGCACGCTCGGTGAGCGGCGCGTCATCGGTCGGCAGCAGCAGGACTACGGTGACGTCATCACCGGTCAGCTCGCCCTTGACCATTTCCTGCAGGCCGATCAGCGCGTTGCGCACGTTGTCTTCGGGTTCTTTTTCCAGCAGCTCGGCCACATCGGCCAGCCAGTTGTCGGCATCAAAGCCAACGCCGGTGCAGCTGCGGCCCAGCAACACGCCGTGCAGTTCGGCAGGCGAGCATGGGTGGCCGCTGGTGCTCAGCAGTTTGGAAAAAGCGTCGTACGGGGAGTTCTGAATGGGCATGGTGAGCTAGGCGCCAGACGGCGCAATGTCTAGAATGGAGCGCTGTATCCTAGCACCGGCAGACGTACCAAGACTATCAAGGGCGTCAGATCGTTTATCCTGAAGTTGCCATTCATCAGACAAATCCAGTGGAACCCAATGGAAGACACCGACCTGCAAGCGCTGATGGCCAGACTCGAATTGCTAATTACTCGGGTCGAGCAACTTAAGAGTCAAAACGGACTCCTATTAGCTCAGGAAAAGACCTGGCGCGAGGAACGCGCTCACCTCATTGAAAAAAACGAAATCGCCCGGCGTAAGGTCGAATCGATGATTTCGCGCCTGAAGGCCCTGGAGCAAGACTCATGAGTTCAAGCAATAGCGTCACCGTGCAGATCCTCGACAAAGAGTATTCGATCATCTGTCCCCAGGAAGAGCGCAACAACCTAGTGAGCGCCGCCCGTTACCTGGATGGCAAGATGCGTGAAATCCGCAGCAGCGGCAAAGTGATCGGCGCCGACCGTATCGCCGTGATGGCCGCGCTGAATATCACCCACGATTTGCTGCATAAGCAGGAACGCCCTGACGTACAGGCCAGCGGCTCGACGCGCGAGCAGGTGCGCGACCTGTTGGAACGTGTGGACTTGGTGCTTTCCAGCGATTCAGACGCACCCAAGGGCTGATTGCCGCGACTGTTTAAGGTATACTCGCCCCACTCCCTGGCGTGTTTGCCAGTCGGCGATGTCCCTGAGCCGATTCGCACTACCCTGGAAGTTGCACGTTGGGCTGGTGTGCATGTCCGCTAGACGGAAAGCCTTAAAGCCTACTGCTTCTTCCACCTTGAACTTTCGGGTTCAAGGGCTAAGTCGACAGCGGCTCTGTCGGGGAGCCTGAATTCCCAAACTCAATGCCAGTCTTAGGACTGGCATTGTTTTATGAGCCGAAAAACCATGACCGAACCTGCGCCGCTTTCCCGTCCGCAACTTCGACGCATGTTGCGCAAAGCCCGCCGTGCTCTCACGCCGAGCGAGCAGCGCCAGGCCGCCCTTGGCCTGTATCGGCAACTGGCACAGCACCCGCTGTTTCGCCGGGCCAAACACATTTCCCTGTATCTACCGACGGACGGTGAAATCGATCCGCGCCTGCTGCTGCGTGCTGCCCAGCGCCGGGGCAAGGCCACCTACCTGCCGGTGCTCAGCGCCTGGCCACGGACCAAGATGGTGTTCCAACGCGTGCGGCCTGGGGAAAAGCTGCTGCCCAATCGTTTTCGTATCCTGGAGCCACGGGTCAATATCAGCCAGCAACGCAAGGTGTGGGCGCTGGACCTGGTGCTGCTGCCATTGGTGGGGTTCGATGATGCGGGCGGACGCTTAGGGATGGGCGGCGGTTTCTACGATCGCAGCCTCGCTTACCTGGCGCGCCGCCAAAGCTGGCGCAAGCCGACGCTGTTGGGCCTGGCCCATGAATGTCAGAAAGTCGAACGGCTGGTACAGGCGAGCTGGGATGTGCCGTTGGCAGGCACCGTCACCGATAAGCAGTGGTATGTCGCGCAAACGCCGCTGGAAAAAGCGGCGTCTTGAAGAAGGGTTAACGCTTGAACGGTTGCGGCTGCTGCTGAGCCAGTTCGACCGGCGCATCGGTCTTGTTCGACCACAAGCTTTGCGCATACCCGGTGGTCACGACGCCCAGACCAAACAAAATAACCAAAATCCATAGTAAATCCGGTTTACGTTGCATCGATTGCCCCCCTTCAGGCACCTCGTACACGATGACAACAACGTTCCAAAGTAGTCCGTTGCAGCTGCGTCAAGCTTTAAAAGCCGGCATTCTGCGGTAACGTGAACCAACACGCAAACCTTGGCGCCAACCGACTGTCGGTTTGTCATAAAATTGCCAGACAACTTGCCCACTGCCTTTTTCAGGAGACCAAAAATGGCCTACTGGCTGATGAAATCCGAGCCCGACGAACTCTCGATCCAGGGCCTGGAAAAGCTTGGCGAAGCCCGTTGGGACGGCGTACGCAATTATCAGGCGCGCAACTTTTTGCGGGCCATGGCCGAAGGTGACGAGTTTTTCTTCTACCACTCCAGTTGCCCGGAGCCCGGTATCGCCGGCATCGGGAAAATCATCAAGGCAGCGTACCCGGACCCCACCGCCCTTGAGCCGCAAAGCCACTATTTCGACGCCAAGGCCAGCCCAGAGAAAAACCCGTGGAGCGCCATCGATGTGGCCCACGTTGCAACCTTCCCCAAGGTGCTGGGCCTGGGCTACCTGAAACAACAAACGGCACTCGCCGAACTGCCCTTGGTGCAAAAAGGCAGCCGACTCTCGGTGATGCCGGTGACCGCAGAGCAGTGGGCGGCAGTACTCGCCCTGCGTTAATAACGACAGAACCCGGCGGTCACGCGCCTGACGCATGCATCTGTGCGCCAGTCGGGTTAGGCTTGCGCTTCATTTGACCGGCATCAACCGCCTTCGGGCGCTGACCGGTCAAACTAGGACGCTAATGCCGCAGGAAGCCGCCATGTCGACGAACCACCACGCCTCACGCCTTTTCGCCTTCGCATTGATCGCCCTGTTGTTGGGTGCCGGCGGCTTCGGTTACTGGCGCTCCACCCAGGATCGCCTGCCCGAAGGCCTGAGCATGGGCAATGGCCGCCTGGAATCCACCGAAGTGCAGATCGCCGCCAAGATCCCCGGGCGTCTGGCCGAAGTGCGCGTAGACGAAGGCGACAAGGTGCTCAAGGGCCAACTGCTCGCACGCATGGACACCCGCACCCTGGAAGCCCAGCGCGCCCAGGCCGAAGCCGAAGTGCTGCGCGCCAAGGAAAACTTCGCCGCCGCCGAAGCCAACGTGCAACTGCGCCAGAGTGAGCAACTGCTGGCCAACCAGGAACTCAAGCGCACCCAGGAGCTGTACAAGCGCGGCTTCGCCAGCAGCCAGTTGATCGACCAGCAGCAGGCTCGGCAGAACACCGGCAACGCCGCCGTGATCGCAGCTCAAGCCCAAGTCAACTCGGTCAAGGCGGCCATCGGTGCGGCCCAGGCCCAAGTGGCCCAACTCACCAGCGAAATCGACGACAGCAGCCTGCGCGCGCCTATCGACGGGATCATCCAACTACGCTTGGCCGAGCCCGGCGAAGTACTCGGCGCCGGTGGACGCGTGCTGCTGCTGATCGACCCCAATGACCAGTACATGAACCTCTACTTGCCCGCTTCCGTCACCGGTCGCCTGACCGTTGGCAGCGACGCGCGCATCCTGCTCGACGCACTGCCCCAACAGCCGCTGCCGGCCAAGATCAGCTTTGTCGCTGCCAAATCGCAGTTCACCCCTAAAGAAGTGGAAACCCGCGACGAACGCCAGAAACTGGTGTTCCGCGTCAAACTGCGGCTGACCCAACCCAGCGCCGTGCCCCAAGCCAAACCCGGCATGCCCGGCGCTGGCTACGTGCGCACGGCTGACATCGACTGGCCGGCCAACCTGCAATGACCGGCCTGGCGCTGCACGCCACCGGGATCAACCACCGCTACGGCAAGCAACAGGCACTGCTCGATATCAGCTTCAGCCTGCCGGCCGGCACGCGCTGCGGGTTGATCGGCCCGGATGGCGCGGGCAAGTCGAGCCTGTTGGGGTTGATCGCCGGGGTTAAAAAGCTGCAGGACGGCCAACTGGATGTTCTGGGCGGCGCCATCGACGACCGCCGCCACCGCAACAGCCTGTACCCGCGCATCGCCTTCATGCCGCAAGGCCTGGGCGGCAACCTGTACCCCGAACTGTCCATCAGCGAAAACATCCGCTTCTTCGCCACGCTGTTTGGTTTGTCAAAGGACGACTGTGACCAGCGCATGCACAACCTGCTGCTGGCCACCGACCTCGCACGCTTTGCCGAACGCCCGGCGGGCAAGCTTTCCGGCGGCATGAAACAAAAACTCGGCCTGTGCTGCGCACTGATCCACGACCCGGACCTGTTGATCCTCGACGAGCCCACCACCGGCGTCGACCCGCTGTCACGCCGGCGCTTCTGGGAGCTGGTAGAAAGCGTACGCCAGGAGCGCCCGCAACTGACGCTGCTGGTGGCGACGGCCTACATGGAAGAGGCCGAGCAATTCGAACACTGCCTGATGCTCGACCGCGGCAAACTGATCGCCGACGGCTTGAGCAGTGAACTGGCAGCGGTAACACCCAGTGGCAAACTGGATGAAGCGTTCACCCACTTCCAGGGCGACAGCGCCCACAACAACCAGCCGCTGGTGATCCCACCGCGTGAAAGCGACACCACCGATATCGCCATCGAAGCCCACGACCTGACCCTGCGCTTTGGCGATTTCACAGCGGTCAACAAGGTCAGCTTCGCCATTGGCCGAGGCGAGATTTTTGGCTTCCTCGGCTCCAACGGCTGCGGCAAGACCACCACCATGAAGGTGCTCACTGGCCTCATGCCGGCCACTGAGGGCAGTGCGAAGCTGCTGGGCAATCCGGTGAACGCCAAGGACCTGGCCACCCGCAAGCGCGTGGGTTTCATGTCGCAAAGCTTCTCGCTGTATGGCGAGCTCAGCGTGCGCCAGAACCTGGTGCTGCATGCGCAACTGTTCGACTTGCCCAAGGCCGACAGCGGCCCGCGCATTGATGAACTGATCCAGCGCTTCGATCTCGGTGAGGTCGCCGAACAACCCTCTGGCGAGTTGCCCCTCGGCCTGCGCCAGCGTTTGTCACTGGCCGTGGCGGTGCTGCATCGCCCGGAAGTGCTGATCCTCGATGAGCCCACCTCGGGCGTAGACCCGGCAGCGCGGGATGACTTCTGGCGGCTGCTGATCGAGCTGTCCCGCGAACAAGGCGTGACAATCTTTCTGTCCACCCACTTTATGAACGAAGCCCAGCGCTGCGACCGCATCTCCTTGATGCATGCGGGAGAGGTGCTGGCGTGCGACACGCCGGACGCGCTGCAACAGCAATTCCATGGCGATACGCTTGAAGCTGCATTTGTGACCTGCCTGGAACAGGCCCAAGGCGAGCCCGAGCCCAGCGCGCCTTCGGCTACCGTCAGCGAAGTGACTGCACCGCCGGAGAGCAAGCGCGGTTTCAGCGTGGCCCGCTTGTTGGCAGTGGCCAGCCGCGAAAGCAAGGAACTGCTGCGGGACAAAGTGCGCATGGCCTTCGCTCTGCTTGGGGCGCTGTTCATGATGGTGATTTTTGGCTACGGCATTTCCCTGGATGTGGAAAAGCTCGCCTTCGCCGTGTACGACCAGGACCAGACCCCGCAAAGCCGCGCCTACCTGGAAGCCTTTCGCAGCTCACGTTATTTCGCCGAGCAACCGGCCATCCGCGACGCCAACGAACTGCACCGGCGCTTGCAACGCTCGGAGATCAAACTGGCCCTGGAGATTCCGCCAGGCTTTGGCCGCGATCTGTACGCGGGGCGCCAACCCACCGTGGCTGCGTGGCTCGATGGCGGCATGCCGTTTCGCGCAGAGACCAGCCGTAACTATGTGGAAGCCGTGCACCAGGGCAATCTTCAGCAACTGGCCGAATTGAGCAGTCGACCGCAGAGCAGTCAGGCTGCGGCCAAGCTGGAAACACGCTTTCGCTACAACCAGGACGTGGTCAGCGTAAACGCCATCGGCCCGGGGGTCATGGCGCTGATCCTGGCGTTCATCCCGGCAATGCTCACCGCGCTGGGCATCGTGCGTGAGAAGGAGCTGGGGTCGATCACCAACTTCTACGCCACGCCCTTGACGCGCCTGGAATTCCTGCTGGGTAAACAGGCGCCGTATCTAGCCGTCAGCCTGGTCAACCTGGCACTGCTGGTGGCGATGAACCGCTGGCTGTTCGGCGTGCCGTTCAAGGGCAGCGGTGTGACGCTGGCGTTCGGCGGCCTGCTGTACGTACTGGCCACGACCAGCATGGGCCTGTTGATTTCCGCGTTCACCCGCACGCAGATCGCGGCGATCCTCGGCACCATGATCATCACCAGCCTGCCGACCATCCAGTTCTCCGGGCTGATCGTGCCGCGTTCGTCACTGGAAGGCGCAGCCGCATTGATGGGCACGCTGTTTCCGGCGGGGCACTTCCTGGATATTGCAGTGGGCACCTTCACCAAGGCCCTGGACCTACGCCAACTGTGGCCGCAATGCCTGGCGCTGTTCGGGTTTTTCGTCGGGTTTACCGGTTTGAGCCTGATCATGCTCAAGAAGCAGGAGGCCTGATGCATAAGTTCGCGCACATTCTGCGGCTGGGTCTCAAGGAACTGACCAGCCTTCGCCACGACAGCGTTCTACTGCTGTTTCTGTTCTACGCATTCACCGTGGCCATCTATATGCCTGCGGCCGGCTCGGTGATCGGGGTGCACAACGCCAGCGTGGCGTTTGTCGATGAAGACCACAGTGCGCTCTCGCGGCAAATGGCCGAAGCCCTGCAACCGCCTGAGTTTCAAACGCCAGCGCCCTTGGCCTATGACCAGTTGGACAAGGTCATGGACAGCGGCGAGTACACCTTCGTGATCAACGTGCCGGCGAACTTCCAGGCTGACTTGCTGGCTGGCCGCCAGCCCGACGTGCAGGTGAACGTGGACGCGACGGCGATGAGCCAAGCGTTTATGGGCGCAGGCTATATCGGGCGGATTTTCCAGCGCGAGTTACTCCGCTACAGCGGGCAAACTGACGCCGCCAGCAACACGCCCGCCCTGCTCACCACCCGCGCACTGTTCAACACCAACCTGGAGGGCGGCTGGTTCCTGGCGGTGATCCAGATCGTCAACAACATCACCATCCTCGCCATCGTGCTCACCGGCACCGCACTGCTGCGCGAGCGTGAGCACGGCACCCTCGATCACTTGCTGGTGCTGCCGCTGACTGCGCTGGAGATCATGCTGGCGAAAATCTGGAGCAACATGCTGGTGGTGGTGCTGTGTACCTGGCTGTCGCTGGAAGTGGTGGTGAAGGGGTTGCTTGGCGTGCCGCTGGCGGGGTCGCTGAGTCTGTTCCTGTTTGTGACAGCGCTGTATCTGTTTGCCAGTACGGCCTTGGGGATATTCCTCGCGACGCTGGCGCGTTCGACGCCGCAGTTCGGCTTACTGGCGATCCCGGTGATCATCCCGATGCTGCTGTTGTCAGGCGGCAGTACACCGCTCGACAGCATGCCCGAATGGTTGCAATGGGTGATGCAGGGGTCGCCGTCGACGCACTTTGTGAGCCTGAGCGCGGCGATTCTGTTTCGGGATGCGGGGGTGAGCGTGGTGTGGCCGGACTTGCTGGCGCTGGCGGGGATTGGGTTGGTGTTTTTCTTGGTGGCGTTGGGGCGGTTCAGGAAGAGCTTGGCGTCTTGAGGTGCCTGTTAGGCCGTCTTCGCGAGCAAGCCCGCTCCCACATTTTGAATGGGTTCACACATCAAAATGTGGGAGCGGGCTTGCTCGCGAATGGCGCGAAGCGGCTGGTTTACTGGATGATCAGGTTGTTGAACAGCAGGTCTTCCACCACCGGCTTGCCGGTTTCGTCGTTCATCACTTGCTGAGTCTGCTTCAGGGCTTCCTGGCGCAGTTTCTCCTTGCCTTCCACCGTGCTCATGGTCTCGTTGGTCTGCTGGGTGAACAGCGCCACCAGTTGGTTGCGGATCAGCGCGTCGTTGGCTTTGACGGCAGTGGCTGCTTCGGGGCCGGTCACGCGCAGGGCGATGTCGGCTTTGAACACCTTGAGTTTCGCCGTGCCGTCCAGGCCGTAGTTACCCACGAACGGCGGGCTGAGGCTGATATAGCTGATCTTCGGCGCCTCGCCTTCTTTGGCTTCTTCGGCCTGGGCTGCCATCGGCAAGGTCAGGGCCAGCATCAACAGGATCCACGCTTTCACAGTTCATTCCTCAAATTCGGTTGCCCGGTAGCATAACGCTAGCAAGGCTGAGCACAAGCTTATGGCGGCTTATCAGGCCTGGGCATGCTCGTTGACCCACGAGCGTACCCTCCTACACTTATCGGCCACGACGCCAAAAGGAATAGTCCGATGAAAGCTGTGCTGTGCAAAGCCTTCGGCCCCGCCGAAACCCTGGTGCTGGAAGAGATCGAGAGCCCAGCGATCAAGAAGAACGAAATCCTGCTGGACGTGCATGCCGCCGGGGTCAACTTTCCCGACACGCTGATTATCGAAGGCAAGTATCAGTTCAAGCCCCCTTTCCCGTTCTCGCCAGGTGGCGAGGCTGCGGGGGTCATCCATGAAGTGGGCGAAAAGGTCAGCCACCTGAAAGTCGGTGACCGGGTCATGGCCCTGACCGGCTGGGGCAGCTTTGCCGAGCAGGTTGCAGTACCGGGCTACAACGTGCTGCCGATCCCGCCCAGCATGGATTTCAACACCGCCGCCGCCTTCAGCATGACCTACGGCACCTCCATGCACGCGCTGAAACAACGCGCCAACCTGCAACCCGGCGAAACCCTGCTGGTACTCGGCGCCTCGGGCGGCGTGGGCCTGGCTGCCGTGGAAATCGGCAAGGCCATGGGCGCCCGCGTGATTGCCGCCGCCAGCAGTGCCGACAAACTCGCAGTGGCCAAGGCGGCCGGTGCCGACGAGTTGATCAACTACAGCGAAACCAACCTGAAAGACGAGATCAAACGCCTCACCGACGGCAACGGTGCCGATGTGATCTATGACCCTGTCGGTGGCGACCTGTTTGACCAGGCCATCCGCAGCATCGCCTGGAATGGGCGCTTGCTGGTGGTCGGGTTTGCCAGTGGGCGCATCCCGGAGCTGCCCGTGAACCTGGCGTTGCTCAAGGGTGCGGCGGTAGTGGGCGTGTTCTGGGGCTCGTTCGCCCAGCGCCAGCCCCAGGACAACGCGGCGAACTTCGCACAGCTGTTTGGCTGGTTTGCCGAAGGCAAGTTGAAGCCGCTGGTGTCGCAGGTTTACCCGCTGGAACACGCCGCCCAGGCGATCAACGACCTCGGCCAACGCAAAGCCGTCGGCAAGGTGGTGGTTCAGCTACGCTGACCGTAGTTTCATTTTGCCCACGCAGTGCCTGGGTGCATGATCGCGCCCAGGCACTTATTCACAGGCAGGAAGGGTTATGGTCAAGACGTTGCTGTTGGGCATGTTGATGCTGCTGTCGGTACAAGCATGTGCCCATAAAAAGGACGAAGCCCTCGGCCTCAGCAATGTCACGGTGTTGATCGTGCGCCACGCCGAAAAACCCGCCCAAGGCCCGCTGCTCAATGCCCGTGGCGAACAGCGCGCAGCGGCGTATGCGAGTTATTTCGACCCGCTGCAGCTCAATGGCGTCTCTGTGGTACCGCAACGGTTGATCGCAACCAGCGACAGCAAGGACAGTTCACGCCCGCGCCTGACACTCACACCGCTGTCGCAACGCCTGCAACTGCCCATCGAGCAGCCGTATGCCGACAATGAAGTCGACAAGCTGGTCAAATCGTTGCGCAAGTCCAACCAGGCGCAAACGGTGCTGATCGCCTGGCACCATGGGCATATCGATAAGTTGATCGCCGCGTTCGGCGGCGACGGCCCAGCCTTGACCGGCCTGCCGAAATGGCCGGAAAGCGTGTATGACTGGCTGATCGTGTTGCGCTTTGATGAGCAGGGCCAACTGATCGAGTCCCGCAGCCAGAAAGTCCAGGAGCATCTGCTCCCCGGCGATATCGCTTCGCTGCGTTAATAAAACGTCCTCGAATTACCCCTAAGCGACATGTTCGTAAAAGAACATGCGATTGCTCTCATTTCTTGTGCTTGCAGATAAGAGGCGATGCTATTTTCGGTAACGAAACTGTAACATTCGCATCCGCAGTCAAAACAAGAAATTTGGAGTTCTTGAATGTTTGCTTTCTTTCGTCCTGCCGCACACCAGGCGCCCCTGCCTGAAGAAAAAATAGACAGTACCTACCGACGCCTGCGCTGGCAGATCTTCGCCGGTATTTTCTTTGGTTACGCCGGGTACTACCTGCTGCGCAAAAACTTCTCCCTGGCCATGCCCTACTTGATCGACGAGGGTTATACCCGTGGCGAACTGGGCCTGGCGATGTCGGCCATCGCAATTGCGTACGGCTTGTCCAAGTTCCTCATGGGCCTGGTGTCCGACCGCTCCAACCCGCGCTACTTCCTGACCTTCGGCCTGCTGGTGTCGGCGGGGGTGATGTTCATTTTCGGTTTCGCACCTTGGGCAACGTCCAGCGTGACCATGATGTTCATTTTGCTGTTCATCAACGGCTGGGCCCAGGGCATGGGCTGGCCGCCAAGCGGGCGGACCATGGTGCACTGGTGGTCGCAGAAAGAACGCGGCGGCGTGGTGTCGGTATGGAACGTGGCGCATAACGTCGGTGGTGGCCTGATCGGCCCGCTGTTCTTGCTCGGCATGGCGTGGTTCAACGACTGGCATGCGGCGTTCTACGTGCCGGCCACCGTTGCCTTGCTGGTGGCGGCGTTTGCCTTCATCACCATGCGCGATACCCCGCAGTCGGTGGGTCTGCCGCCGATCGAGCAATACAAGAACGACTACCCAGAAGGCTACAACGCCAGCCACGAAGAAGAGTTCAGCGCCAAGGAAATCTTCGTCAAGTACGTGCTGCGCAACAAAATGCTGTGGTACATCGCCTTCGCGAACGTGTTCGTCTACTTGCTGCGCTACGGCGTGCTGGACTGGGCGCCGACCTACCTCAAGGAAGCCAAGCACTTCGACGTGGATAAAACCTCGTGGGCGTACTTCTTCTACGAGTGGGCAGGCATTCCGGGCACGCTGCTGTGCGGCTGGATGTCGGACAAGATCTTCCGTGGCAACCGCGGCCTGACCGGCGTGGTGTTCATGGCCCTGGTGACCGTGGCGACCCTGGTGTACTGGCTCAACCCGCCGGGCAACCCGATGGTCGACATGATCGCGCTGTTCTCCATCGGCTTCTTGATCTACGGCCCGGTGATGCTGATCGGCCTGCAGGCATTGGAGCTGGCACCGAAGAAAGCCGCCGGTACTGCCGCGGGTTTTACTGGCCTGTTCGGTTACCTGGGCGGCTCGGTGGCGGCGAGTGCAGCCATGGGCTACACCGTGGACCACTTTGGCTGGGACGGCGGCTTTGTGCTGCTAGTGGGCGCGTGTCTGCTGGCAATCGCGTTCCTGATCCCTACGCTGTGGCACACCAACAGCGTCAGCGCGGCGCGTTAATCGCCGCCTGAACAGCCCTTCGCACAACGCTTGAGCCGCGCCTCCAGGTTTTTATCTGGCATGGCGTGGCTACGCAGGGCGTTAACGGTCTGCTCGACATAATCGCGAGTGGTGCCGTAGCGCCCGCAAGCGCTCTCCAGCACATGGTTCAATACCTGGTCGGGCAAGTTACCCGCGTAGCTGGGCAAATGCCGCTCCAACACAAACCCCAACGCCTGCACCTGGGTGCCATCTTCAAGACGGCAACTGAGCCAATGCGGCCGGTAGGAGGGATATGGCATTTCGCGGCACCACAGTGCGTACAGCGAGGCTTCCAATTGATCTTCCGGCAGGCGGTAGGCGAACCCGCTGCAAGAGCCGCCGCGATCCAGGCCGAAGACCAACCCCGGTAATTCCGGCGTGCCCCGGTGCTCGTGAGACCACAGGTACAGGCCCCGGTGATAACCATGCACCCGCGCCCGCACGCGCTGGGTGGACGAACATTCCGGGCGCCAGATGAGCGATCCATAAGCAAACAGCCAGACCGGCCCCCCCTTGTGCCGACCCATGGTGGCCTGCATCGAGCTCATCAATTGTTCGTGAGTGAGTTGCGGCCCCAGATCGAGTCGCGGAGGGTAAGCCAGTTGCATAAGATCGGATTCAATAACAGTCATGGCGGATCGCTGAGGTCTCCTTCGTGTCTGCGGGAGTTATTACGGGTTGTGAGTAACTTTAGCGCAATGGAACACACTGATGTGCCCGAATTAAATACCTTAAAAGCATAAGTAAAAGTATAAGCCAGGCGCCCGCTCGTCAGGATTGAGCCAGCCAATCCCGCTAATTTCAGCCTTGGTTCAGCCTGGGCCCGCCAAGAGCCTTCAAAATGGGGCACACATCACGACCCAACTAGCCGCCCATCAAATCGACTATCGAGGTCGCACCCATGAAAAAATTCCGACTGCCTAGCCTGTTGTTCCTGGCCCAGGCCACCACCGCGCTGGCGGGCGAAACGCCGGCTACCGAGGACGACAAAGGCTTCTGGTATGCACAGACCAGTGTCTATACCCGTCACTTTGCACCTGACCCGGACCACAACAACAACCAGGACCTGATTGGCCTGGAGCGCAACGAAGCGTCAGGCTTTGTGTACGGCGGCGCGACGTTTCGCAACTCGTTCAGGCAGCGTTCGTACTACGCCTATGCGGGCAAGCGTTATGACATGACGCACTACCCGGTGTATCTGAAACTGACGGGCGGGGCGATCCAGGGCTATCGCGGCAAGTACCGCGACAAGATCCCGTTGAACCGTTTCGGCGTGGCGCCGGTGATCATTCCGTCGGTGGGCACCCACTACGGGCCGGTGGCGGCTGAAGTGGTGCTGTTGGGGTTCAATGCGGCGATGGTGACGACTGGCGTGCGGTTCTGACACTGACACAGCGCGGTCTAATGTGGGAGCGGGCTTGCTCGCGAAAGCGTTGTGTCAGCCACACATATGCTGACTGAATCACCGCATTCGCGAGCAAGCCCGCCCCCACATTTTGATCGGCGTACGTCAGCGACTTATGGGCGAGGCGCGTAGGCGAATACGTCGGCACGCATCTGGTGCGCATCCATACCGGCTTCGACCAGCGCATCCAAGGTGCCGTAGATCATCGCCGGTGAACCACTGGCGTAGACGTGCACGGCCTTGAGGTCGCTGATGTCCTCGCACACGGCCTCGTGCAATAGCCCGCAGCGCCCTTCCCAACCGCACAGATCGCTGACGACTTTGTGCAGGAACAGGTTAGGCAGTTGCTGCCACTGGTCCCAGTGCTCGATGTCGTAGAAGTCTTCCGGGCGACGCACGCCCCAGTACAGGTGCACCGGGTGCTTGAAACCGGAAGCGCGGCAATGTTCGATCAGGCTGTGCATCTGAGCCATACCGGTGCCGGCAGCGATCAATACCAACGGCCCGTCAGGCAGCTCGGCCAGGTGCGTGTCGCCATAGGGCAGCTCGATGCGCGCCATCTGGTTACGTTGCAGTTGCGCAAGCAGGCTGCGTGCGCTGTCTTCGCGGACCAGCACGTGTAATTCCAGCTCGCGCCCGGCATGGGGCGCCGAGGCCAGGGAAAATGCCGACTTCTCGCCATTTTCCCGCTCGATCATCAGGTACTGCCCAGCGTGATAACGCACTGCCTTGCCGGCCGGAGCCCGCAGTCGAACGCGCCAGACATCACCACCTACGTCCACGCATTCACTCAATTGGCACGACAACTTGCGCAACGGCAACTCTCCCGGCGCCAACACGCCATCCCACAACACAATGCAATCTTCCAGGGGCTCGGCGATGCAGGTGTAGAACTCACCATGGTCGCGAACCTCACCGGCTTGCTGCACCCGGCCCTCCACCAGTAGCGCGGCGCACACGTGGCACACACCGTTGCGACACGCCTGGGGGCACTCATAACCCAGGCGGCGCGCGCCTTCAAGGATTCGCTCGCCAGGGACCAGCTCCAGCACGGCGCCGGAAGGTTGCAGGGTTACACGCATCAATCTATTCCCAATTCTTTCCAGATCGCATCGACACGGGCAGTGACGGCTTCATCCTTGACGATCACCCGGCCCCACTCGCGGGTGGTTTCACCCGGCCATTTGTGAGTGGCATCCAGGCCCATCTTCGACCCCAAGCCCGACACCGGCGAGGCGAAGTCGAGGTAGTCGATTGGCGTGTTGTCGATCATCACCGTGTCGCGCTTGGGGTCCATGCGCGTGGTGATGGCCCAGATCACGTCGTTCCAGTCGCGGGCATTGATGTCGTCGTCGGTGACAATAACGAACTTGGTGTACATGAACTGTCGCAAAAACGACCACACACCGAGCATTACCCGCTTGGCGTGCCCCGGGTACGACTTCTTCATGGTCACGATGGCCATTCGGTACGAGCAGCCTTCGGGCGGCAGGTAGAAGTCGGTGATTTCCGGGAATTGCTTTTGCAGGATCGGCACAAACACTTCATTGAGCGCCACGCCGAGGATGGCCGGCTCATCCGGCGGACGGCCGGTGTAGGTGCTGTGGTAAATCGGCTTGATCCGGTGGGTGATGCGCTCGACGGTGAACACCGGGAAGCTGTCGACTTCGTTGTAGTAGCCGGTGTGATCGCCGTACGGGCCTTCATCAGCCATTTCGCCGGGATGAATCACGCCTTCCAGGATGATCTCTGCTGTGGCCGGCACTTGCAGGTCGTTGCCACGGCACTTCACCAGCTCGGTGCGGTTACCGCGCAACAGGCCAGCAAAAGCGTATTCGGACAGGCTGTCCGGCACCGGGGTGACGGCACCGAGGATGGTGGCTGGGTCGGCACCCAGGGCCACGGAGACCGGAAACGGCTTGCCGGGGTGCTTTTCGCACCACTCACGGTAGTCCAGGGCGCCGCCACGGTGGCTCAGCCAGCGCATGATCACCTTGTTACGGCCGATCACTTGCTGGCGGTAGATACCCAGGTTCTGGCGATCTTTGTTCGGGCCCTTGGTGACGGTCAGGCCCCACGTGATCAGCGGGCCGACGTCGCCGGGCCAGCAGGTTTGTACCGGGAGCATGGCCAGGTCGACATCATCGCCTTCGATGACCACTTCCTGGCACACCGCGTCCTTGACCACTTTGGGGGCCATGGCGATGATCTTGCGGAAGATCGGCAGTTTCGACCAGGCGTCCTTCAAGCCCTTGGGCGGCTCGGGTTCCTTGAGGAAGGCCAGCAGCTTGCCGATTTCACGCAGCTCGCTGACCGACTCGGCGCCCATGCCAAACGCCACGCGCTCAGGGGTGCCGAACAGGTTGCCGAGTACCGGGATATCAAAGCCGGTCGGGTTCTCGAACAGCAGCGCCGGGCCCTTGTTGCGCAAGGTACGGTCGCAAATCTCAGTCATTTCCAGCACCGGGGAAATCGGCATCTGGATACGTTTCAACTCTCCGCGCTGCTCAAGCTGCTGCACGAAATCCCGAAGATCCTTGAATTTCATTAACCATGCCACCCGTAAAATAGGCGTACATCCTACCTGCTCTGGCGTCGGCTGGCAGCTTATCGCGGCGCATTTGGCTGCCGAACGTGCTTAAAAAACAGGCGAAAAAAAATGGCGCCCCTGAGGGCGCCATTCTTTCGGACCTGAAACGTCGTATTACTTACGCTTCATCGACAGGAAGAACTCGTCGTTGGTCTTGGTGGTTTTCAGCTTGTCGACCAGGAACTCGATGGCTGCAACTTCATCCATCGGGTGCAGCAGCTTGCGCAGAATCCACATGCGCTGCAGTTCGTCGTCGGCGGTCAGCAACTCTTCACGGCGGGTACCGGAACGGTTGATGTTGATCGCCGGGAACACGCGTTTTTCCGCGATGCGACGGTCCAGGGGCAGCTCCATGTTGCCGGTACCCTTGAACTCTTCGTAGATCACTTCGTCCATCTTCGAACCGGTTTCAACCAGTGCGGTGGCGATAATGGTCAGCGAGCCGCCTTCTTCGATGTTCCGCGCGGCGCCGAAGAAACGCTTCGGTTTTTCCAGGGCGTGGGCATCGACACCACCGGTCAATACCTTGCCGGAGCTCGGGATCACGGTGTTGTAGGCACGGGCCAGACGGGTGATGGAGTCAAGCAGGATCACCACGTCTTTCTTGTGTTCGACCAGGCGCTTGGCCTTCTCGATCACCATTTCGGCAACCTGTACGTGACGGGTTGGCGGCTCATCGAACGTCGAGGCAACCACTTCGCCGCGCACGGTGCGCTGCATTTCGGTTACTTCTTCCGGACGCTCATCGATCAGCAGAACGATCAGGTGAACTTCAGGGTTGTTACGCGCGATGTTCGCTGCAATGTTCTGCAGCATGATGGTCTTACCGGCTTTCGGCGGTGCGACGATCAGGCCACGCTGGCCTTTGCCGATCGGGGCGCACAGGTCGATAACACGACCGGTCAAGTCTTCAGTGGAACCGTTGCCGGCTTCCATCTTCATGCGCACGGTCGGGAACAGCGGGGTCAGGTTCTCGAAGAGAATCTTGTTTTTCGCGTTCTCGGGACGATCAAAGTTGATCGTGTCGACCTTGAGCAGGGCGAAATAACGCTCGCCTTCCTTCGGAGGACGGATCTTGCCAACGATGGTGTCACCGGTGCGCAAGTTGAAGCGACGGATCTGGCTCGGCGAGACGTAGATATCGTCTGGGCCGGCGAGATAGGAAGCGTCTGCAGAGCGAAGGAAGCCGAAGCCGTCCTGGAGAATCTCCAGCACGCCATCACCGGAGATTTCCTCGCCGCTTTTCGCGTGCTTCTTGAGCAGGGAGAAAATCACGTCCTGCTTGCGCGAACGGGCCATATTTTCTATGCCCATTTCTTCGGCCAGTTGGAGCAGGTCGGTAATCGGCTTTTGCTTGAGTTCAGTCAGATTCATATAGGAATGACGTAATCATTTATGGAGGGGGGAAATTAAGCTTTTGGCTTAATGAGGCCGCGCCGCGGAGAAGGCGACAGGATCGCGTACTAATCGAAAAGGAATGCGTCGGCGACGGCTTGCAGGGGGCAGTGGAGAAACCAGTGCGGGGCCGAATGTACCACCTGAGTTTCGGAGCGTCTAGCCCTGTTTCACGAAAAAGCCCCGCTATTTGCGGGGCTTTTTTAAACGACGCTTAGATGTTCGCGTCGAGGAAAGCTTGCAGCTGGGACTTCGACAGCGCGCCCACTTTGGTTGCTTCGACGTTGCCGTTCTTGAACAGCATCAGCGTCGGGATACCACGCACGCCGTGCTTGGCCGGGGTTTCCTGGTTGTCGTCGATGTTCAGCTTGGCAATGGTCAGCTTGCCTTCGTAAGTGGTTGCAATGTCGTCCAGAACAGGAGCGATCATTTTGCAAGGGCCACACCATTCAGCCCAGTAGTCAACCAGCACCGGGCCTTGAGCCTTGAGTACTTCGGCCTCAAAGGTCGCGTCGGTGACGTGCTTGATAAGATCGTTGCTCATGGATGTCTCCGGATTGTAAGCAAAAAAAACGTGGCCCATCATAGCCGCCCTTCCCCCGTTCAGGAAGCCGCCTCTGATTGAGTCTTGCTATGGTGGTGCATGAGTTTGGGTATCGCCCGGCTCACGACGCCACAGGGGTCACGAAGGCGATGCCGGTACGCAGCGCAGCGTTACGTACGTGTTCCTGCATGGTTTTCTGCGCCGCGCCACTGGCGCGCCGGGCCAGGGCACGCAGGATCTTGCGGTGTTCCTGCCAGGTCTCCATGGCCCGCTCCGGTCGGATGAACGGTAGCTTCTGGCTCTCCAGGAACACCTCGGCACTGGCACTCAAGATACTCACCATCGCCTGGTTACCGCTGGCCAGCAGGATGCGCTGGTGGAATTCGAAGTCCAACCGGGCTGCCGCCTCGAAATCGCCCGCCTTGAGCACTTGGCGCATCGCTTCGACATTGTCTTGCAGGCTGTCCAGCTCATCGACCGTCAGCGTCACCGCCGCCAACCCCGCCGCGAAACCTTCAAGGGCATAACGCAACTGGAAGATATCCAGGGGTGTGGCCTGGGCTGCGAACGGCCAGGCAAACCCTGGCGACTCCTCGGCAGCCTGCACAAATACGCCCTTGCCCGGCTGCACACTGACCACACCCAAGGCACTCAGGGAGGACAACGCTTCGCGCAGCGACGCCCGGCTCACACCCAGTTGCACCGCCAGGTCGCGCTGCGACGGCAGCGCATCACCCGGCCCAAAGCCTTGCTCCTTGATCAGTTTGCGGATGGCCTGCAGGGCCGCTTCCGGTACGGCTTGGGCGATGGAATTCATAAAAAACTCAAGGTTTCAGTCAACTGAGCGGCTAGTTGTAATGCTATTCGAGGTCGGCGGCAAGCCACGCCCCAAAGGGGCTCGCGCGGTTTTAGCGGCGCTCGAAAAGGGTGCGAAAACGCAAACCACTGTTCAGACCAGTAAGACCACCAAAACTCAACAAAACCCTGTGTTGCAGACGATCTTGAAGGTGCTGGCATGGGCTGTGCACTGAGCAAAATCAGAAATTTCCTTCGCCCTTCTCGGAGAGTTGCCATGACCAAGCGCTACAGCGCCCTGCTCACTGCCCTGTTTGCCAGCTTGATGCTGAGCCAGGCACCCGCCCAGGCCAACGGTCTGGACGATATCGTCGCCCGTGGCACCCTCAAGGTCGCCGTGCCTCAGGACTTTCCGCCGTTCGGCTCAGTCGGCCCTGACATGAAGCCACGCGGCCTGGACATCGACACCGCCAAACTGCTGGCCGACCAGCTCAAGGTCAAACTGGAGCTTACGCCCGTAAACAGCACCAACCGCATCCCGTTCCTCACCACCGGCAAGGTCGACCTGGTGATCTCCAGCCTGGGCAAGAATGCCGAGCGGGAAAAGGTCATCGACTTCTCCAAGGCCTACGCCCCCTTCTACCTCGCCGTGTTCGGCCCGCCTGATGCGGCCATCGCCAACCTCGACGACCTCAAGGGCAAGACCATCAGCGTGACCCGTGGCGCCATCGAAGACATCGAGCTGACTGCCGTCGCGCCCAAGGAAGCCACCATCAAGCGTTTCGAAGACAACAATTCCACCATCGCGGCCTACCTGGCAGGCCAGGTCGACCTGATCGCCAGCGGCAACGTGGTGATGGTGGCGATCAGCGAACGCAGCCCGAAACGCGTGCCGGCGCTGAAAGTGAAACTCAAGGATTCGCCGGTGTACGTGGGCGTGAACAAGAACGAGCCGGCGTTGCTGGAGAAGGTCAACCAGATCCTCGTCGCGGCAAAGGCGGACGGCAGCCTGGAAAAGAACGCGCTGCAATGGCTGAAAGAACCATTGCCTGCCGATCTCTGAACGCGGGGCTGATTCATGGCATATCAATTTGACTTTGTACCGGTACTGGCCAACACCGACCTGCTGCTGCGCGGCGCGCTGTTCACCCTTGAGCTGACGGCCATCGGCGCGATTCTCGGCGTGGCGCTAGGCACCGTCGGCGCCGTGGTGCGGGCGTGGAAGGTCCAGCCGTTCGCCTGGTTCTTCGGCGTGTATGTCGAGTTGATTCGCAACACACCGTTCCTGGTGCAGTTGTTCTTCATCTTCTTCGGCTTGCCGTCGTTGGGCTTGAAGATCACCGAGTGGCAAGCCGCTGTGCTGGCGATGGTGATCAACCTGGGGGCCTACTCAACCGAGATCATCCGCGCCGGCATCCAGGCCATTCCACGTGGGCAACTGGAAGCCGCTGCGGCGCTGGCAATGACACGCTTCGAAGCGTTTCGCTACGTGGTGCTGCTGCCAGCGCTAGGCAAAGTGTGGCCGGCGCTGAGCAGCCAGATCATCATCGTGATGCTCGGCTCGGCGGTGTGCTCGCAGATTGCCACGGAAGAGCTGAGCTTTGCCGCCAACTTTATCCAATCGCGCAATTTTCGCGCCTTTGAAACCTATGCCCTGACCACTCTGGTGTACCTGTGTATGGCGTTGATGATTCGCCAGTTGCTCAACTGGATCGGCCGCCGGTTTGTGATGAGGAACAGTCGATGAGTGATTTTTCGTTCTGGGACATCGTGCGCAACCTGCTCACCGGCCTGCAATGGACCCTGTTGTTGTCATTGGTGGCGTTTATCGGCGGCGGCGTGATCGGCTTGCTGGTGATGACGATGCGCATCAGCAGCAAGGCTTTCCCACGTAATGTCGCCTGCACCTATATCGAACTGTTCCAGGGCACGCCGCTGTTGATGCAACTGTTCCTGGTGTTTTTCGGCATCGCCCTGCTGGGTGTGGATATCTCGCCGTGGCTGGCCGCAGCGATTGCCCTGACCCTGTTTACCAGCGCCTACCTCGCCGAGATCTGGCGTGGCTGCGTCGATTCCATCGCCCATGGGCAGTGGGAAGCCTCGGCCAGCCTGGCGCTGAACCCGCTTGAACAACTGCGCTATGTGATCCTGCCCCAGGCGCTGCGGATTGCCGTGGCGCCGACGGTGGGTTTCTCGGTGCAAGTGGTCAAAGGCACCGCTGTGACCTCGATTATCGGTTTTACCGAACTGACCAAGACCGGTGGCATGCTCGCCAACGCCACGTTCGAGCCCTTCATGGTCTACGGCCTGGTAGCCCTTGGTTACTTCTTGCTCTGCTACCCCTTGTCCCTCAGTGCGCGCTACCTGGAAAGGAGACTGCATGCCTCTGCTTAGAATTTCCGCCCTGCATAAGTATTACGGCGATCACCACGTCCTCAAGGGCATCGACCTCACCGTCGAAGAAGGCCAGGTGGTGGCGATCATCGGCCGCAGCGGCTCGGGCAAATCCACCTTGCTGCGTACCCTCAATGGCCTAGAGTCGATCAATGACGGCGTGATCGAAGTCGACGGCGAATACCTCGACGCGGCCCGCGCCGACCTGCGCAGCCTGCGGCAGAAAGTCGGCATGGTGTTCCAGCAGTTCAACCTGTTCCCGCACCTGACCGTGGGCGAAAACGTGATGCTCGCGCCCCAAGTGGTGCAAAAAGTGTCCAAGGCCAAGGCTGCTCAATTGGCCAAGCAAATGTTGGAGCGCGTCGGGCTAGGAGAGAAATTCGACGCCTTCCCCGATCGTCTGTCTGGTGGCCAGCAGCAACGCGTCGCGATTGCCCGCGCCCTGGCCATGTCACCCAAGGTGCTGCTGTGCGATGAAATCACCTCGGCCCTCGACCCGGAATTGGTCAACGAAGTGCTCAGCGTTGTGCGCCAATTGGCCAAGGACGGCATGACCTTGATCATGGTGACCCACGAAATGCGCTTTGCCCGGGAGGTGGGGGACAAGCTGGTGTTCATGCACCAGGGCAAGGTGCATGAAGTCGGTGATCCAAAGGTGCTGTTCGCCGAGCCGCAGACGCCGGAACTGGCCAACTTTATCCGTACCACCGAAGCGACAGCCTGACCGTTCAGCCAGCGGGCACCAGCTCGAAACGCCCGCTGCCTTCCAACAGGGTTTTATCGCGGACAGCGATCGCCGCGCTCGGCAGCCAGGTGTCGATATGCACCTGCGCCGAAAAGGTACGCCCCTTGGCGGGCAATCCCCCCACCAACGCCACCAGTGATTGGCCTGGCTGCAACTGGCCACTGCGCTCTGCGTGGTTATGCAACTGGGCCATCTCGACGGGTTTTCCGTCCAACTGAGGATGCTGGAACGTCAGGCTGAATGAGCCCCGCTGCCCGAATCGATACCCTTGCCCGTCCGCCGCCCCCCCTTGAAAACGCAGTGCAATAACGCTGTTTTCAGGGCAGACCACGCTCAAACGCACCATGCGCCTGCCCAGGCTTGCTGACTTCTCGCTCGGACGCATCTGGCCGTAGTCGATGAGAGGCTGGCTCAAGAACAGGCGACAACTTGCGTTGGCCGCTGGCGCAGCCGGAATCAGGCCGACCAGCAGCACGCCCAGCGCCACGATGTACCCGCCAGCCCTTTTAACGGCAAATCGCCGCAGCGGTTTCATAGAATTGACCATCGTAAGTTTGCTCCGGCAGGTCGAGTTGCAGTACGCACGTCGTTGCGTTCGATGACGACACTTTCAGGGCTTGTGGCGCGTCGACATTGCTCAGGAAAATCATCCCGTCCCCCACCACCGTAGTCAGCAATGCGTTATCGCCTCCCAGCACAGCTCCGCCTTGGGGCAAGGGCTTGCCGTCCACATCCGTGGCCCGCAGCAATACACGACGTACCTTGATCACGTCGAAGTCGACCTTGTTGAATGAGCCGCGCCCGGCCTCCAGCATCTTGGTGCCATTTTTGATGTCCACCTGCCGTGGCAGGCTTTTACCTTCCAGTTCCAACAGGCTGGCTTGATACGCCGGAAGGCTGGCAATCACCGCGTTCCCCCACAAATCGGTCCAAACCGGCCCTTGAGGTGTGATGATTCGGGCCCCCGAAATATCGCCGACCGAGGCAATGCCAAAGGTGTCCTCTACCCGGTAGGGCGACAACGTTACCCCGCTAGCGTGGGCGACGACCCCGCCTTGCAATTGGCCGGAGTAACTGGTGCTGGACGAATCCCGATTGAGCCCCAAGCCTACTTGGGCGTAACGGGAAGTGGCGTTGAGCGTGCCGCCTACTGTGTTTTCCCGTCGCGCCCCCATGTCCTGATCGGTGCGCAACTGGTAATTCAACGCTTCGTCGATACGCTCGTCATACGTAGCGCCAATACTGGAACGCTCGCCCTGGCGTCGAGCATAGGAACCAAGACTACGTCCCCCCCCCCAACGGCACGCTGACCTGCAATCGAATACCCAGGCCATCGTCGTCGCGTTCCCTGTCACCGGCACGGCTCGACTGGCCTACCTGGGACTCAACCGTGACGCCTACGTTGGCGTGCTGGAAACTCTTGTTCCATGCTCCGTAGACATGTTGACTGGTACGGCTGTTGAAATGGGCGCCTCGGGTGTAGCCAATCGACCATCCACCCAGTTGCGGGTCTGCCCAACTGAATCCTGCGGTGTACTGGTTTTTGAATCGGGCGTTCTGTACCGCTATCACATCAGGATTTACCGTATCGAGCACGTCACGGTAGCCCGGTGTCTGTGTGGTCGCGCTCAACGCCATCTGCAGGTTTGCAGGTAACCCTGCGCTGACGGAAATGCTGTTGCGCGCGCCTTGGACCTTCTTTGCGTGATCGCGAGACAGGTTATTTCGCACACCAACGGAAAAGCGCTCGGAAAAACTGCTATCCAATGCAAGTCCCAGCGAGGTGTAGTCATCGGTGCCTTGCACACCCGCACTGAGTGCACTGCCCTTGCCTACTGCCCACGTTCCGCTGCCCATCGCCAGCAAAGGCTCCCCGCCCCCACGACGTTCTACGTCCCGGACCTTGCCCAAAGACGCGGTGTAGCCGGACTTCACCGGCACCGCCCCACGAAACGTGGCCGCCGGCACCACAAAACTGCGCTGCCCGCCACGGGTCTCGATAACCGTGACCTGAAGGTCACTGGTACCATTGAGCAAAGGCAGATTGGTCAGGAAAAATGGGCCTTCCGGAACCACAGTGGTGTAGATCAACGCACCGGACTGCCTCACCTCCACCCGTGACTGGCTCAAGGCTTGCCCCTCGACAACCACGCCGCTGTTGGCAACGGTGCTTTCAATGCCATCGGGAAACAATTGCGCGCCTGTCAGTTGAACGCCGCCAAAAACCGGGTTGTTTCCAGAGATCTGGCCGATTTGAAAAGTCGAGGCCAAAGACACGAAGTCGCGCTGCGCATAGGCATACAAATGCTCGGCCGTTGAACGCTCATCATTGGAAACGTAGAGCTGACGGCTGCGGGCGATCCAATCGCCAACGTTGAAACCCACTTCTGTCGAGGCCGAGAGATACCGACCGGTATCCTCCCGCGAATGGCTATTGATAGCCTGGATGTCGTAATTTAGCAGCGCCGCAGTCCCACCCCGCGCATAACTGCCTGTGCTGCGCTGTGGATCGCGCAGTGCATCCGTGGGTACCACCAACGACACCTCTTCATTGCCCGGGCGCAATGTAATGATCGCCTTGGGGTAGTCAGCGCGCAGGTCATGGCAGGCTTGTTCGGGCGCAGCGCTTTTGTCGACCACCGAGGCCGGCATTCGCAGCCCTGCACGCTCAAGCAAACTGCGGGTAAAACACAGCTCGCCGTCGTGATCAAAGCGAACATCCGTCAAACCAATGCGCTCGCCATTGACCGAGAGGTCGACCACGCGAGCACCTTCGCTGAAACGTGGAGCGCTACGAAAGTATTGGGCAACCGAAGGGCTGATCCCACGCGCCTGCAAGGTTGCCAAGTCGAAGCCGACAATGGTGGTGGTGACAGGCGCGGCATGCGCGCTCGCAACGGCGCCCGAGATCATGGCCATGCATACTGAAAGGCTCAGCCCACTGCGCCTGAAAAGCTCTTCCGGCTTTGGTGAACCCTCACCGTAGCGAGCGGAAGCCCTGACTCCATTGATAGTTTTCATAGTCGGTCACGGCTTGTGCGCGACGATCTGCGCATCGTATTTTTCCACCGTGAATCCATAGACGGTCGCGGGAGAAATCGAGACCGAAGTGGCCCTCATCGATGCAGCGCTCATTGGCACACTTAGCGCTTCACCGGGCAGTATGTAGGTGCGGGGGAGGTAGACCTTCTGCTTCTGAGGACTCAGCACCACCTCATCAGCCAATCGGACGACATAAGCGCTGTCGTTACGCACGCTCAAGGTCGTGCCTTGCAGATGCCACGTCAGTAATTCCCAGGGCGTGTTATGCTGCGGAAGGTCTTTGGGGTGCAGAATCAGCGGCAGGTTTTGCCGAAGACTGATACCAATCGTCGCACCAGAACTAGGCCGCGCCTGGGGGATACCTTCAAATGTCACGCGCTTGAGGCGCTGGGTTTTAAGGGGTTCCTCGGCAATTAAAAGGAATCGGACCATTTGCCGCTCGCCAGCATCGACACGTGCCACTGGGGGAGTGATGACAACCAGTGTTTCACCGTCTTCTGGAATATTTTCGATTGCCGAATGAAGTAACGCCGGGGTGGGATCGGTGTTCTTGACGTTGATACTCGCTTCGCCATCCGCTTCATTAAGCACAATGACAGTAGTTTCAGGCTCCATACCGTCGGCTGACGCCAAGCCGCACCACACTAAGTTGATGAACACTGACAACAGCAGCGCAGTTTTAAGCCGTGAAAAAGCGACCATCTGGTTTTCCTTTGTTGCGGAGCTGGAAAAAGTCGGCGCAGGCGTCAACCGAATTCATCAACGTGCGCCAACCCAATATCATTGCTTAGAGATAGCGCAGCTCAAGTGTTGCGTGGCCATCCAAACTGATACCACTGCCCACGCTGAAGGCAGACGTCTTGTTTATGACGGCCTGTACCAGCAGGTTTCCGGAAACGGTGCTTAACGCTACTGGCGCTGTACTGGCCGATGAAGCCCAACTGGTTAGGTGTGGCGGCTGTGCCAATGCACCATCTCCGACCGTCCAAGTAGCACCGTTGTTGCTCGACCCATTAACCCGGACTGCTTTACCATCAGCAACCGTGTTACTCATGAGCATGACATAACCACCGATCTTTTCATTCTTAGTGGAAACACCCAACCCGTAATTGAACATATCATTATAAGTTGAGTTAAAAGCCGCCTGCATCATGCCAGGCACTTTGCTTGAAGCCCTATTATCTTGCGTTCTGATACTGACCAAGGTGGCAGCGTCACACTTAACGGCAAACGGGGTACTCTTGCGTTCTAACTTTGTATACTGCGTCGCACTTAATGAGCTCGGTTGAATGCGACCATAATCAAAAACAGATTGGGTGATAGTAAAACTGCAGCTGGCAGGCGCAATAGTTCCTTTCACACGAACATCAGCTGCCTGGGCAGTTACCCCGAACAGCGCCACACAAACTCCCGTCATTGCTATAACGCAAGATTTATAACGCATATATTCACCCTTACTCATATTTGGTTGCTTAAGAAAAAAGGACTGAGCCCGACGGGCGCTGGCCTGTACCCGCGCAGCTAGAGAACAGTCCGAGAGGAGAAGCCCTACAGATAACGAAGCTCCAGCGTTGCCTGACCATCCAGGTTTACCTGATTACTTAAATCGAGCTCAGCGGTCTTGTTAATGACAGCTTGAACTTCCAAGTTCCCGGTCACGGTATTCACCTGAGCCGGTGTGAACGCCGCGCCTGTGCGCCAACTGGATATATTCGCGGTATGACCCAGTGCTTCGCTGCTTCGTGGGTCCCAAGTCCCGCCATAACCTTCGTCTGTAATGACATAAGCAGGCTTGCCGTCAGCAACCGAGTTTCGTAAATGCACAACATACCCGCCGATTTTCTGCCCTTTGGCGGTGGCACCCAGTCCATAGTTGTAGTTGTCCCTATAACTACTGCCGAACTGCGAAGTCATAAGACCAGCAATTCGACTGCCCGAACGGTTATCCACAACCTTCACGCCAATTTTAGCGTGCGCTGTACTGCCACACCGGATCGCATAGGGGGTGCTCTTCTTCCCCAGTTTGGTATAACTCGTAGGGCTCAAGGTATTTGGGTCGATTCGTCCATAGTCGATAACCGAGTTGGTGATTGTAAAGCTGCAACTAGCCGGTGCTATATAGCCTTTAACATTCAAGTCCGCCGCCTGGGCGCTCAAGCAGAAGAACACCGCAAGCACGGAAAACGTCACCGCAGGTATTTTATTTCTCATGAAGCATCACCTCTCACAGAAAACACGTACCCGATAATCAGTAAAGAGTGAGATTAACTGTCGGCCTGGTGCATATCCGCCAAAAAACCTGCTCTTTAAGAACCCATTCGATAAATAAATAACACCACGCCATAAGCGACGACCCGAAGTATTAACACTTCACCCCAGTAAAAAAGCCGGAAAAAATATCAATCTTTGTAAGAGCGATCAGCAACCGCCGCTGCCGATGCAGGTAATGGATGTACGAATTACAATAAGCACCAAGTGGATTAATACAAAAAGAAGTAGGAAATTACCATCAACCCCGGAATTAAAGGCTTCCGAAAATGCGGACTACAACAACTGTTGAAGCTGTAATACAAACGTCATAAAAAATTCCTACAGCCTGCGCCGGCTATTCCCACTCAATCGCCAAGTGGAAATCCTCTAGCACTACGCGTTGGCGCCAGCGGTCGATCGTGGCACGATGGTCAGGTTATCGACCGAGACCCCCAAACCATGCCGCAATCCCAAGCCAAGAATCTGTCCCTGATCGCCGCCATCGACCTGGGCTCCAACAGCTTTCACATGGTCGTGGCCAAGGCCCAGAACGGCGAAATCCGCATCCTTGAGCGGCTCGGCGAGAAAGTACAACTGGCTGCCGGCATCGATGATGAGCGTCAGCTCAATGAAGAATCCATGCAGCGCGGCCTCGATTGCCTCAAGCGTTTTGCCCAGTTGATCAACGGCATGCCTCTGGGCGCCGTACGAATCGTCGGTACCAACGCCCTGCGTGAAGCGCGCAACCGTGGCGAATTCATCCGCCGTGCGGAAGAGATCCTCGGGCACCCGGTGGAAGTCATCTCCGGCCGTGAAGAAGCGCGTCTGATCTACCTCGGCGTGTCCCACACCCTGGCCGACACGCCCGGCAAGCGCTTGGTCGCCGACATCGGCGGGGGCAGTACCGAATTCATCATCGGGCAAAGATTCGAGCCATTGCTGCGCGAAAGCCTGCAGATGGGGTGCGTCAGCTATACCCAACGCTATTTCAAGGACGGCAAGATCACTCCGGCGCGCTACGCCCAGGCTTATACAGCGGCGCGGTTGGAGATCATGAGCATCGAGCATGCCCTGCACCGCCTGACCTGGGATGAAGCCATTGGCTCTTCCGGCACCATCCGTGCCATCGGCCTGGCGCTCAAGGCCGGCGGCCATGGCACCGGCGAGGTCAATGCCGAAGGCCTGGCATGGCTCAAGCGCAAGCTGTTCAAGCTGGGCGACGCCGAAAAGATCGACTTCGACGGCATCAAGCCCGACCGTCGCACTATCTTCCCGGCGGGCCTGGCGATTCTCGAAGCGATCTTCGATGCCCTCGAACTGCAACGCATGGACCACTGTGATGGCGCCCTGCGCGAAGGCGTGCTGTATGACCTGCTGGGTCGTCATCACCACGAAGACGTGCGTGAGCGCACCCTCAGCTCGCTGATGGAGCGTTATCACGTTGACCTGGAACAAGCGGCGCGCGTTGAGCGCAAAGCCCTGCACGCGTTCGACCAAGTGGCCGAGGACTGGGACCTGGAAGACGGCGTGTGGCGCGAGTTGTTGGGCTGGGCTGCCAAGGTGCATGAGGTGGGCCTGGATATCGCCCACTACCATTACCACAAGCACGGCGCCTACCTGATCGAGCACTCCGACCTGGCGGGTTTCTCTCGTGAAGACCAACAGATGCTCGCCCTGCTGGTGCGCGGCCATCGCCGTAATATCCCCAAGGACAAGTTTGCCGAGTTCGGTGATGAAGGCATCAAGCTGATTCGCCTGTGCGTGCTGCTGCGCTTTGCGATCCTGTTCCACCACATCCGTGGCACCCAGGAAATGCCCCAGGTGACCCTGCGCGCCAACGGCGAAAGCCTGGACGTGGTGTTCCCGAAAGATTGGCTGGATGAGAACCAACTGACCCAGGCGGATTTTGCCCAGGAAGCGGAATGGTTGACGCGGGTGGGGTTCACGCTGAACGTGCGCTGACTCGATCTACAGGACTCAGAAAACACGTGCTGTAGTGAGCGGGCTTGCCCCGCGCTGGGTTGCGCAGCAGCCCCAATAAAAACGCCGCGTTCTGTCAGACAGAACGCGGCGTTTGGTTTTAGGGCTGCTGCGCAACCCAGCGCGGGGCAAGCCCGCTCACTACAGGATCGGAGGCGGGTTTAGTTCACCGTCAGGATTGGGCTGCCCAACCGCTCCAACAACGTCGCCTGCGCGCTGCGCGGGTTTTGGTTGCCGGTTGGCGTGTTGCGCACGTAGCGGCCGTCCGACTGCAGGCTCCAGCTGTGGGTGTTGTCGGTGAGGTAGCTTTCCAGCTCCTTCTTGACCCGCATGATCAGCTTCTTGCCTTCAACCGGGAAGCAGGTTTCTACGCGCTTATCGAGGTTGCGCTCCATCCAGTCGGCGCTGGAGAGGAACATCTGTTCTTCGCCGCCGTTGAGGAAGTAGAACACCCGCGTGTGCTCCAGGAAGCGGCCGATGATCGAGCGCACGTGGATATTGTGCGAAACGCCGACAATGCCCGGACGCAGGCAGCACATGCCGCGTACCACCAGGTCGATACGCACGCCCGATTGGCTGGCCTTGTACAGCGCGCGGATGATCTTCGGATCGGTCAACGAGTTGAACTTGGCGATGATGTGCGCCGGCTTGCCGTCGAGGGCGAACTGGGTCTCGCGGGCAATCATGTCGAGCATGCCTTTCTTGAGCGTGAACGGCGCGTGCAGCAGTTTCTTCATGCGCAAGGTCTTGCCCATGCCGATCAGCTGGCTGAACAGCTTGCCGACGTCTTCACACAACGCGTCGTCGGAAGTCAGCAGGCTGTAGTCGGTGTACAGCTTGGCGTTGCCGGCGTGGTAGTTACCGGTACCCAGGTGGGCGTAGCGCACGATCTCACCGGCTTCGCGGCGCAGGATCAGCATCATCTTGGCGTGGGTCTTGAAGCCGACCACGCCGTAGATCACCACCGCACCGGCCGCTTGCAGGCGGCTGGCCAGTTGCAGGTTGGACTCTTCGTCGAACCGTGCACGCAGTTCGATCACTGCGGTGACTTCCTTGCCGTTACGCGCAGCGTCGACCAAGGCATCGACGATTTCCGAGTTGGCGCCAGAACGGTACAACGTCTGGCGTACGGCCAATACGTGCGGGTCCTTGGCGGCCTGGCGCAGCAGGTCGACCACCGGGGTGAAGGACTCGAATGGGTGCAGCAGCAGGATGTCCTGCTTGCTCACCACGCTGAAAATGTTCTCGCTGTTTTGCAGCAGTTTCGGGATCTGCGGGGTGAACGGGGTGTATTGCAGCTCCGGATGGCTGTCCAGGCCAGTGATGCTGAACAGACGGGTCAGGTTCACCGGACCATTGACCTGATACAGCTCGGACTCCGCCAGGTTGAACTGCTTGAGCAAGTAGTCCGACAGGTGTTTCGGGCAAGTGTCGGCCACCTCAAGGCGCACCGCATCGCCGTATCTACGCGAAAACAGCTCGCCGCGCAGGGCACGAGCCAAGTCTTCGACGTCTTCGGAGTCCAGCGCCAGGTCGGCGTTACGAGTCAGTCGGAACTGGTAGCAACCCTTGACCTTCATGCCCTGGAACAGGTCATCGGCGTGCGCGTGGATCATCGACGAGAGGAATACATAATTGTCGCCTGCGCCCCCCACCTCTTCCGGTACCTTGATGATCCGTGGCAACAAGCGCGGGGCCGGGATAATCGCCAGGCCGGAATCGCGACCGAAGGCGTCGATACCTTCCAGCTCGACGATAAAGTTGAGGCTTTTGTTCACCAGCAACGGGAACGGATGCGTCGGGTCGAGACCGATAGGTGTAATGATCGGAGAAATCTCATCGCGGAAATAACGGCGCACCCAGGTCTTGATCTTGGTGGTCCAGTGACGGCGACGGATGAAGCGGACCTGATGTTTTTCCAGCTCCGGCAGCAGGATGTCGTTAAGGATCGCGTACTGGCGGTCCACATGGCCGTGCACCAGCTCGCTGATGCGCGCCAGCGCCTGGTGCGGTTGCAGGCCGTCGGCACCGGCTTGTTCACGGGCGAAGGTGATCTGCTTCTTGAGGCCGGCCACGCGGATTTCGAAGAACTCGTCCAGGTTGCTGGAGAAAATCAGCAGGAATTTCAGCCGTTCCAGCAAGGGATAGGACTCATCCAGCGCCTGCTCCAGCACGCGGATGTTGAATTGCAGTTGGGACAGCTCGCGGTGGATGTACAGGCTGCTGTCATCCAGGTTGGTCACCGCGGCCACCGGCGCCGGCACAGGCGGCTCGGCCACCACGGCAGGCGCGGCGGGCTCCAGTTCCGGCGGGGTCTCGGTGACTTGTTCAACCACCGGGTGAGCGTCTTTTACGGCAACGTCTGTGAGTCCTTCGGTATTCATCGAGTGTTCCTGTGAGGGCTATTGTTGCTCTCTAAGCAATTGGGCAGCGCGGGCGGCGAAGTAGGTCAGAATGCCATCAGCGCCGGCACGTTTAAAGGCCGTCAGGGATTCAAGGATCACCCCTTCACTCAGCCATCCATTCTGTATTGCAGCCATGTGCATCGCGTATTCGCCACTGACCTGATAGACAAAGGTCGGCACCTTGAATTCCTCTTTGACCCGATAAAGGATGTCGAGGTACGGCATCCCGGGCTTGACCATCACCATGTCGGCGCCTTCGGCCAGGTCGGCCGCCACTTCGTGCAAGGCTTCGTGGCTGTTGGCCGGGTCCATCTGGTACGAGGCCTTGTTGGCCTTGCCCAGGTTCAGGGCCGAACCCACCGCATCACGGAAGGGGCCGTAATAAGCGCTGGCGTACTTGGCCGAGTAGGCCATGATGCGCACATTGACGTGGCCGGCCAGCTCCAGGGCTTCGCGAATCGCCTGGATGCGGCCGTCCATCATGTCCGACGGTGCAACCACCTGGGCGCCCGCTGCGGCGTGGGACAAGGCTTGCTTGACCAGTGCATCAACGGTGATGTCGTTCTGAACATAGCCGTCTTCATCAAGAATGCCATCCTGGCCGTGGGTGGTGAACGGGTCCAACGCCACGTCAGTGATCACCCCCAGCTCCGGGAAACGCTCGCGCAACGCACGGGTGGCGCGCTGGGCGATGCCCTCCGGGTTCCAGGCTTCAGCGGCATCGAGGGACTTGAGCTCAGGCGGCGTGACCGGAAATAGCGCCAGCGCCGGAATCCCCAGTTCGACCCAACCGGCCGCCTCGATCAATAGCTGATCGATGGTCAAGCGCTCTACACCCGGCATCGATGTCACGGCTTCGCGCCGATTCTCACCGTCGAGCACAAACACCGGCAGGATCAGATCGTTCGTCGTCAGCACGTTTTCACGCACCAGGCGGCGAGAAAAATCATCACGGCGATTGCGACGCAGGCGGGTTGCGGGGAAGAGGCGATTGGCAGGGGTAAAGCTCACGACAGACTCCTGAGCCCGCGTAATACGGGCGAGCGTTGCAGTTATAAGCGGCCATTATGACGAAGGTATGACAGTTGTGCTTGCCGATGCGACCTGTAGTCGCATTCGTCGTTTATGTAGGAATTGTTCACTTCGTGACACATCTCGATACTTTCATGAATGTTCACGAAGGCGTAGGCTGCGCGTTCATTTCGCCAGCACCCCAGACCATGCTTCAACAATTTCTGCATGACTTCGGCTACTTTGCGCTCTTCCTGGGCACGTTCTTCGAAGGCGAGACCATCTTGGTTCTCGCAGGCTTCCTGGCGTTCCGTGGGTACATGGATATCAATCTGGTGGTGGTCGTTGCCTTCTTCGGCAGCTACGCCGGCGACCAGCTTTGGTATTACATGGGCCGCAAGCACGGCCGCAAGCTGCTAGCGCGCAAGCCGCGCTGGCAATTGATGGGCGACAAGGCCCTGGAGCATATCCGCAAACATCCGGATATCTGGGTGCTGAGCTTCCGCTTCGTCTACGGGTTACGCACCGTCATGCCCGTGGCCATCGGGCTTTCCGGCTACCCGCCGTTGCGCTACCTGATCCTCAACGGTATTGGCGCTGCAATCTGGGCGCTGGCACTGGGCGCTGCGGCCTACCACTTCGGCGCGGTGCTGGAAGGCATGCTGGGCAGCGTCAAGAAGTACGAACTGTGGGTACTGGGCGCATTGCTGGTGCTGGGTTTCGGCTTGTGGCTGCGCCGCCGTTTCAAGAACGCGCGCATCGCCCGTGAAGCCTGTGCCGATGCCAAGGCCCGGCTCGCTGCCGAGCCGGCCCCGGTCGAAGCGCCTAAGACGCCAATCGAGTAAGCCGGTCCCTGCAGCAGTAGAGACCGATTACGCTGAGCAAGCTGTAACTCACCAGGCCCAGCCAGCCCAAGTTGCTGGCCGGCCATAGCCCAACCAGCGGCGCCAGCCATACCAGCGGCACGTTCAGCACCAGGCGCGCCAGCTCTGCCTTGAGCGCCCACGGGCGATTTTCCAGGGCCACGCCCAAGGTAAACAGCCCCAACGCCATCGCACTCCAGCCCAGGACCAGCGCCGCCGTGGGCAACCCCTCGCCGAAATTCATCAGGTAGCTACCAAAGCCTACATACGCCGCAAATTGCAGGGCGATGTACACCTGCTGGCGCACGTCCAGCGGTACCTCGAATTTACGAAACTGACTCAGATCGTGTTTGGCCAGCGGGTACTTGGCCTTCACGTCCGCCGGGCGCCAACCGGTGCGCATGAACCAGATGCGCAACTTGTCCCACCCGCTTTCAGTACGGCGCGCATCACTCCACAGTTGTGCATAAAACTGCAGGTTGGCCCACAGCGGGTTCCAACTGGCCAGGGGTGTTGTCACACCGAAAATCACCGGCTCGTTGTCATCTTCTTCCTGGAAGGTGCCGAACAGCCGGTCCCAAATAATGAACACCCCACCGTAGTTGCGATCCATGTAGAGAGCGTTTTGTGCATGGTGAGCCCGATGATTGGACGGGGTGACGAAGAACCACTCGTACCAACCGAGCTTTGGCACATGACGGGTGTGCACCCAAAATTGGTACAGCAAGTTAAGGGACGCCACACTGATAAATACCACCAGTGGTACGCCGAGTACGGCCAGCGGCAGATAGAAGATCCAGCTCAGCAGGAAGCCGGTGCTGGTCTGGCGCAGGGCCGTGCTGAGGTTGTAGTCCTCGCTCTGGTGATGCACCGAGTGCGCGGCCCAGAGGATATTGCGCTCGTGGCCCATGCGGTGCAGCCAGTAGTAGCAGAAGTCGTAGAACACAAAGGCGAACACCCAGGTCCAGACGCTGTGGGCCGACAGCTCGATCAGCGCCAGGTGCTTGAGGGCGAACGCGTAGGTCAAAATCCCCACGCCTTTGGTCAACAGCCCCGTGGTGGTGGACAACACACCGGTGCTGAGGCTGTTGATGGCGTCCGCCACTCGGTAGTTGCGCTCGCCACGCCAGCGGTCAGCGAGCAGCTCCACCACGATCAAGGCGATGAAAAACGGTACCGCGTAAGGCACGAAGTCCATGGTCTGGTCCGGTTTGTTTTTGTTACATCTAGATTAGGTGTAGCGGCGCCAGACCCCATTGGCAACAGGTGACAAATTAGTAGACATTTAACGCCATGACCCCAGGAGAAATGCCCATGAGCAAAAAGATTGCAGTGATCCTTTCCGGCTGCGGCGTGTACGACGGCGCAGAGATCCACGAAAGCGTGATCACCTTGCTGCGCCTGGACCAGCGCGGCGCTCAGGTCCAATGCTTTGCCCCCGACATTGCCCAGTTGCACGTGATCAACCACCTCACCGGCGAGGAGATGCCCGAGTCACGCAATGTGCTGGTGGAGTCGGCGCGGATCGCACGAGGCGAAGTGAAAGACATCCGTGACGCCAACGCCGATGACTTCGACGCGCTGATCGTGCCCGGTGGGTTTGGCGCGGCGAAGAACCTGTCGAACTTTGCCGTGGAAGGCGCCGGTTGCAGCGTCAACCCTCAGGTATTGGAATTGGCCGAGGCATTTGCCGAAGCCGGTAAACCGGTGGGGCTGATCTGCATCTCGCCTGCGCTGGCGGCGAAAATCTACGGCCCAGGTGTGACCTGCACCATTGGCAACTGCCCCGAGACCGCAGCGGCGTTGGACAAGATGGGTGCCACTCACCAGGAGTGCTCGGTGGAAGATATCGTTGAGGACAGGGCACGCAAATTGGTGAGCACACCGGCCTATATGGTGGGCAAGCGCATCAGCGAGGTGGCGTCAGGCATCAACAAGCTGGTGGATCGAGTACTTGAACTGACCCACGAAAACGACTGAGCAACCCATTGAATGTAGTGAGCGGGCTTGCCCCGCGCTGCGGTATACCAGGCGCAACACGCTTACCTGACACACCGCGGCGCGGGGCAAGCCCGCTCACTACAACATCAGGCGTGTGAGGATCCGGTCCAGGGCATTGGCAAATGCCTGCTTGTCCTTCTCCCCATAGGGCGCGGGCCCGCCGCCCATCTGGCCCTGTTCACGCAGGTCGGTGAACAGGTTGCGCACCGCCAGGCGTTCGCTCATGTTCGCCGGACTGAACTCCTTGCCCCGTGGGTCGAGGGCGGTCACGCCCTTCTTCACCAGGCGATCGGCCAGGGGGACGTCGCTGCAAATCACTAGCTCGCCGGGCACGGCATGCTCTACCAGGTAGTCATCCGCCGCGTCCGGACCGCTGGGGACCACGATCAGCTTCACGCACGAAAAGCTCGGCTTGATCTGGCTCTGCCCCGCCACCAGCACCACTTCGAACTGGCGCTTGAGGGCGAACTTGACCACCTGGTCCTTGGCTGCCCGAGGGCAGGCGTCGGCATCGATCCATACGCGCATAAACACTCCTCACCTTTACAACACACCACCAATCCAAATGTGGGAGCGGGCTTGCTCGCGAAGGCGGTGGTTCAGTCAAATAATCTGGCGACTGACACACCGTCTTCGCGAGCAAGCCCGCTCCCACACTGACCGTGCCCGCTTAAGCAGTAACACGCCGTTTTTCGGCCAGCCGACTGCGGCCATACAACACCACAATCGCCAGGATGGCCACCGCCTGCGCACTCAACGAATACGCATCGGCGTGAATACCCAGCCAGTCGAAGTCAAAGAACGCCACTGGCCGTGTGCCGAAGATGCCGGCTTCCTGCAGCGCTTTCACACCATGGCCAGCGAACACCACCGACAGCGCGCACAGCAGTGCTGCGTTGATGCCGAAGAACAACGCCAATGGCAGCTTCGCCGAACCGCGCAAAATCACCCACGCCAGGCCCACCAGAAGCACCAGCGCCGTTGCGCCGCCCGCCAACACCGCGTTGTGCCCGGCTGGGCCGGCTTGCAACCACAGGGTTTCATAGAACAGGATCACTTCGAACAGCTCGCGGTACACCGAGAAGAAGGCCAGCATCGCAAAACCAAAGCGCCCGCCGCCGCCCACGAGGCTGCTCTTGATGTAGTCCTGCCAAGCTGCTGCATGGCGACGGTCGTGCATCCACACGCCCAGCCACAGCACCATCACACTGGCGAACAGCGCGGTGCAGCCTTCAAGCAGCTCACGCTGCGCACCGCTCACATCAATCACATACGCCGCCAACGCCCAGGTGGCCAAACCGGCCAACAGCGCCAGGCCCCAGCCAACGTTGACGCTGCGCACCGCCGATTGCTGGCCGGTATTACGCAGGAACGCCAGGATCGCCGCGAGCACCAGGATCGCCTCCAGGCCTTCGCGCAGCAAAATCAGCAAGCCGGAGACGTAGCTCAACGACCAACTCAGGCCATCACTGCCCAACAGGCCAGCGGATTCGGTGAGCTTGGCCTTGGCCACATCCAGACGCTGCTGCACTTGCTCGATTGGCAAGCCGTCCTGCAACGACTGCCGGTAGGCCATCAGGGCCTTCTCGGTGTCCTTGCGCACGTTGGCGTCGACGTTATCCAGGGAGCTTTCGACCAGTTCGAAGCCTTCCAGGTAAGCGGCTACCGACAGGTCATAGGCCTGCTCGTGATCACCGTTGCGGAACGCAGCGAGGCTCTTGTCCAAGGTGGTCGCGGTGTAATCGAGCAACTGCGCGGGGCCACGCTTGACCTGCGGCGGTTGCGCACGTTGGGCGCGGAAGGTCGCGGCGGCGGCCGGACCGCTGGCAGCCAGCACTTCATTAGGGGTCTGACGGGCCAGGTCAGCGAGGTTGAAGGGTTGCTCGCTTTTCGCAGCGGCCGGCTCGGCGGTGAAGCCAGCGATATAGGTGGCCAGGTCCCAGCGCTGGCGGTCGTCCAATTGGTCGGCAAAGGACGGCATGTCGGTGCCTTCGACGCCCAGGCCGAGGGTGTTGTAGATCGCATACAGGCTCAGGCGGTCCAGGCGCGCCGCATCCGTCAGGTTGGCAGGTGGCGGTGTCATGCCCGTGGCGGCCGGGCCATCACCCGCACCGGCTGTGCCGTGGCACACCGAGCAATGCTGAGCGTAGAGCGGTGCGCCGCGCGTCGGGTCTGGGGTGATCGCCGGGGCTTGGCTGACTTCATAGGCCACCGCCAACTGAGCGCCCAACTGCCGGGCGTGGTGCGCGACCGTCGCACCCTCCGCGCGTGCTGTCACTGCCGCCAGCAACTCATCAACGCCTTTTACCAACTCAGCGCGTTCAGGCTTCTCTGGCAGGTCAGCGACCAAACCCTGCAAAACCCCGAGAAACTCCACCTGCTCACGGTATTCAGACTCATCGATAACCTTTCCCGCCTCCACCGTGGGAGGGTAGTCAGCGCCAATGTAGTCCAGCAAATGCAGGGCTTGTGGGGCGCCCTCGGCAGTCGCGGCCAGCAGATTGAAGCTGCACGACATCAGCGCCGGCAACAGCAGCCAGGCGAGAAAACGGAAGGGGGCAGTCATGAATGAATCTCAAAGGGAAATACGAAGTAACACATTGTTGAGCCTTAAGGGGTTTGACTCAAGGCGTAAGTGATTTGGTGTGTGGAAGATCGCGGAATTTTAAGGGCTGAATGATGGCCATTCTGTCGAGGGCACTGAGCAATAAGCCATTGTTTTGCCACTAGCGGTGTTTATAATGCCGCGCCCTGTTAGTGCGAAAGGGAATTTCATTCCTCGTTTTTATGAGGAATCACCACACCGGTTGAACACTTTCAGGGAAGAAGCTGCATGGCTTTACGCACCTTACCTCCGCTCGCGCTAGCGGCGGTTACCTTGCTCTCCGGCTGTTCGATGTTTCGCAGCTATGACACCGAGTTGCAAGCCACTAACCAGCAATTGGCCACGGGCAATGTCGACGGCGCCTTGACCCTGCTGGAAAAGAACAACACCGGCGACGACAAAGACCTGCTCTATTTCTTCGAAAAAGGTGAGTTGTTGCGCGCTAAGGGAGACCTGACGGGCAGCCAGACCGCCTGGCGCAGCGCCGACCTGCAAGTTTACAAGTGGGAAGAGTCGGTCAAGTTCGACAGCGAGAAGTACCTCGCCCAGTTCGGCAGCTTCCTGGTCAACGACAAGGTGCGTCGCTACGAAGGCTATGACTACGAAAAAGTCATGCTGACCACCCAAATGGCCCTGAACCTGCTGGCCCTGAACGACTTCGACGGCGCCCGCACCGAGATCAAGAAGACCCACGAACGCGAAGCCGTCATCGCCGACCTGCGGGACAAGGAATACCTCAAGCGCGAACACGAGGCCGAGCGCGAAGGCGTAACCACCCAGATGAAAGACCTGCGTGGCTACCCAGTGGAAGCCCTGGACGCGCCGGAAGTGGTCGGCCTGAAAAACAGCTACCAAAGTGCGTTCAGCCATTACCTGGCCGGCTTCGTCTACGAAGCCCTGGGTGAAAAAGACCTGGCCGCGCCCGGCTATCGCAAAGCCGCCGAGCTGCGCCCCAATACGCCGTTGCTAGAGCAGGCGCTGCTGGACCTGGACAACGCCAAGGTCGGCGCCGATGAGACCGACGTACTGATCGTGGTCCAGAGCGGCCTGGCCCCGGCCCGCGACTCGATCCGCCTGCCACTGCCGATCCCAATCGACGGCCACCTGGTCATCACCCCGCTGTCGTTCCCAGTGATCAAGGCTGACACGTCCACGGCGACGTTCGCCCAGATCGGTGTCGACGGCCAGCAACAGAACCTCACCGCCCTCAACAGCACCACCGCCATGTCCCGCCGCGCCCTGCGCGATGACATGCCGGGGATCATCCTGCGCACCACCGTGCGGGCAGTCTCACGTGGCGTGGCGCAAAACAACCTGAACAAGACCAACCCCATGGCAGGCCTGGTGCTGGGGATCGCCTCGGCGGTCACCGAAGGCGCCGACACGCGTACCTGGCGCACCCTGCCAGACATGACCCAGGTGACCCGCCTGCGCCTAAAACGTGGCGACCACCAGGTCAGCCTGCCCAACGCCCTGGGCGGCACGCTGGTAACAGTCAAGGCCGACCAGCGCTACCAAGTGATCACCCTGCGCGTGGTCGGCAACCAGGTGTTCGCCGGCGGCCTTGCGGCCCATGTAGTGCCGAGCCCTGCCACTCAAGCCATCGCCCTCAAACAACCTTAAGGAGCACGCTATGCGTCATTTCATCCTCGGCGCCCTGGCGCTGGTCCTGCTTGCCGGCTGCGCCACCCCGCCGCCGCCTGAGCCCGGCAGCGCCGCGAGCAAAGTCGTGGTGATGGGCAAGTTCAAGGGCATCGCCGTCGGCGCCATCCGCGTGGCACGCGAGAACGGTTTCCTCACCGCCAAGGTGCAGTTGAGCAACATCACCAGCAGCAACCAGACGATGTATTACCGCTTCGCCTGGCTGGGCGCCGACGGCTTCCCGGTGGGCGACGAAGAAACCTGGAAAGTGCTGAACCTGTACGCCAACCAGGCGACCTTCCTGCCGGCCATCGCCAACCTGCCTCAGGCCGCGGACTTCCGCCTTGAAGTGAAGACGCCTTGACGCCCACCCCTATTCAGCTCTGGAGAGATATCCCCATGTTTGCACGCTTTTCGATCCTCGCCGTGGTCGCCGTCTTGGCCAGCGGTTGCTCCAACACTTCGCCGGTCCTGGGCAGCAAGAACATCAGCTACGGCGACACCAAGGCCGTGGAAACCGTGACCAACGAGTTCGGATCCACCGACCTGCAGATGATCGCCGAAACCATGACCCGCTCCCTGGCCCAGTCCGGCATCCTGCAAGGCCGCCCGGTGGTACAGGTGTATGACGTGAAGAACAAGACCAGCGAGTACATCGATACCCGCGAGATCACCACGTCGATCAAGACCCAACTGATGAAGACCGGCACCGCACGCTTCGCCAGCGACAACACCGACATGCAAAGCCAGGTCGACCAGCTCAAGCTGCAAAACCAGAGCGGCCTGTACAAGAAGTCCACGGTCAGCAAGACCGGCAACATGGTCGCCGCCAAGTACCGCCTGGAAGGCTCCATCAGCTCCATCGTCAAGCGCAGCGCGGACTACAAGGACGTGTTCTACAAGTTCAGCCTGCAACTGGTGGACGTCGAGAGCGGCCTGGCTGAATGGATGGACGAAAAAGAAATCCGCAAGACCACGGAGCGCTAAGCAATGCGTGCATGGATTGGCATGATCGGCCTGCTGTGCGCCTTTGGCGCCTCGGCCGCCCCGAAGATCGCGGTGACCGACCTGGCCTACGAGGCACGGGTCGAGCAATACATTCACATGGTTTCGGCCGGCAACAACTTCCAGGCCAGCGCCTACAACGCCAGCGGCGCGTCGAACTACAGCGAGTACGAAAGCCGTACCAGCTACATCGAGCAGACCGAACTGCGTAAGTTCAGCGGTGACATCAAGGGCGAGATCCTCAAGTCGCGCCAGTTCCAGTTGGTGCAGGGCACGCCCTACACCGCCGATGCCAAGGGTGACGTCTACGACGTGATCAAGCGCATCAAGGCCGGTCACTTCAAGGGCGCGGACTACGTGCTGTTCGGCACGCTGTCGGACATCGACTTCACCCAGGACATCAACGCCCTCGATCGCACCAACAGCTACTCGGCGGTACTGGGCCTGACGTTGGTGGCGGATTTCAGCCTGATCAACACCCGCACCTACGAGATCACCTCAGCGTTTACCGCCATGGGCGAAGGTCAGGACACCAAATTGGTGAACAGCCGCGACGTGCGCGTGAGCCTGAACCGGCCGCGTGTGGTCAAGGAAGTGTCGAAAGCGTTGGGTGAGGACGTGGCGCGGCAGTTGGCGGAGCAGTTGGGTGGTGGCTATCAAGAGCCAGGCAAACCTGCGTTGCGCAATAACCTGCCAAGGGATGAAGCGCCGAAGATTTTGCGCTGAATCGCGATCTCACAAACACCACAAAACCAATGTGGGAGCGGGCTTGCTCGCGAAGGCGGAGTGTCAGTCACCAGATGTACCGACTGATCTACCGCATTCGCGAGCAAGCCCGCTCCCACATTTTGATTGGGTTCCTTCAGCCAAATCGCGATTTATGCCGTGGCGCGATGCAGGCTGGCGAGGAACCCCGCAGCCCCCACGAACAACCCGGCAAACGTGCGGTTCATACGCTTCTGCTGCTTAGGCGTACGCAACAACCGCAGCACCTTCGACGCCAACCCCGTATACCCCGCCATCACGATCATATCGACGGCTATCATCGTCGCGCCCAGGATCACGTACTGGATCAGCAACGGCGCCTGTGGGTTCACGAACTGTGGCAACACGGCCAGCATGAACACCAACGCCTTGGGGTTGCTGGCATTGACCAGGAAACCGCGGAACATCATCGCCATCGGCTTGCCAATCGGGCGCACGGCCGCGTCATCGGTCATGTCCATGGGCAACGCGCGCCACTGTTTGATCGCCAGGTACACGAGGTACGCGACGCCAAACCATTTGATCGCATAAAACGCGGTAGACGACGTGGCCAAAATGGCACCCAGGCCGCCGGCGACCACGGCAATCTGCATTGCCAGGCCAATTTGCAGGCCGATGGCGTTCCAGTAGCCGCGCACAAAGCCATACTGCAGGCCGCTGGACATCGACGCGATGGCGCCTGCGCCGGGAGAAAGGGAGATGATCCAACTGGCCACGAAAAAGGCCAGCCATGTATCGAGTGCCATTACACACCTCGTATCAAATTCGTCGTAAGCAGTAAGCTAACTCCGAGCACCGAGGCCTGGCTATAGAATTTTTACGCAGGCGTGATCCAACGCCGCACCGAGCGCTGGAAGAACAGGCTGTTAGGCACCTGCACCATCGCACTGTCGGTACCGGCTTCGGCTACTTCGATCAGCGTGGTGTACAGCAGATTGATCGCGACCACCCGCCCCTTCACACCCGGTTTGTCGACGGTGTCCACCAGTTCGACGATATCGCCAAGACGAAATGGCCCCACGGTAAAGATCAAGATCGCGCACAGCAGGTTGGACAGCACCGACCACATGGCAAAGAACGCCACCGCGGCGACCGCGACAAACCCCGACAACGCGGTCCAGAGCACCGTGGCCGACACACCCAGACGGCCCAGCACGAAGATCAGCGCACTGCCCATGATCAACCAACGCAAACCACCGCGCAGCGGCATCAGCAGTTGCGGCGGAAACGGGTAACGCTCACCCAAGCGCGTGAGACCCTTGGCCACGAAGCGCTGGGCGAGGTAGCCGGCCAGCAAGATCAGCAGGATTTGCACACCGATCCACACGGGCTCGATCCATTGGGCCGGCAACGGCAGCTGCAGCGCTTCCATCAGGACAGCGCCTCCAGCTCCGCTTGCAGGGACTCCAGCAGTTCGAGGGCTTCCATCCAGGTTTCCTCCAACTGCCCTTCACGCACCTTGAGCTTGGCCTGTTCGGCCAGCAGGTCGCGCAGCTCATCCTTGCGGGCGGCTTCATACACGGCGCTGTCACCCAGGCTGGCTTCGATCTTGGCCAAGCGCTCATGCACCTTGCCCAGTTCGGCTTCCAGCTTGTCGGCTTCACGCTTGTGCGGTGCCAACTGTTGGCGCAATGCAGCAGCGGCCTGGCGCTGGGCTTTCTTGTCGGTCTTGTCCGGGTTGACCGGGGTGTTGCTGACCGGCGCGTTGCGCAGGCGGTAATCCGTCAGCCAACGCGCGTAATCATCGAGGTCACCGTCGAACTCTTCGACTTTGCCATCGGCCACCAGCAAGAAATTGTCAGTGGTGCTCTTGAGCAAGTGACGATCGTGAGACACCACCAGTACCGCACCGCTGAATTCCTGCAGGGCCATGGTCAGCGCCAGGCGCATTTCCAGGTCCAAGTGGTTGGTCGGTTCGTCGAGCAGCAGCAGGTTCGGGCGGTCCCAGGCGATCAGCGCCAGGGCCAGGCGAGCTTTTTCGCCGCCAGAGAAATTCAGTACCGGCTCATCGATGCGCGCACCACGGAAGTCGAAACCACCGAGGAAATCGCGCAGGGTCTGCTCGCGCTCGGTCGGCGCCAAGCGCTGCAGGTGCAGCAACGGGCTGGCCTTGGAGTCGAGGGAGTCCAACTGGTGCTGGGCGAAGTAGCCCACCACGGTGTTCTCGCCACGGGTCAGGCGACCGGCCAGGGGCTCAAGCTCACCCGACAGGTTCTTGATCAGCGTCGACTTGCCCGCGCCGTTGGGACCGAGCAAACCGATGCGTGCGCCCGGCGTGAGCTGCAGCTTGACCTTCTCCAGGATGGTTTTGTCGCCATAACCCAGGCGTGCATCCGAGAGGTCCAACAGCGGGCTGGAGATTTTCACCGACTCGCGGAACACAAAGTCGAACGGCGAATCGACGTGGGCCGCCGACAGTTCTTCCATGCGTTCCAGCGCCTTGATCCGGCTCTGGGCCTGGCGGGCCTTGGTGGCCTGGGCCTTGAATCGGGCGATGTAGCTTTCCATGTGCGCACGCTGCGCCTGTTGCTTCTCGTAGGCCTGTTGCTGCTGGGCCAGACGCTCGGCACGGGCGCGTTCGAACGCGGTGTAGCCGCCACGGTAGAGGGTGATTTTCTTCTGTTCTACATGGGCGATGTTATCGACCACGGCGTCGAGGAAATCCCGGTCGTGGGAAATCAGCAGCAAGGTGCCCTGGTAACTCTTGAGGAAGTCCTCCAGCCACAGGATCGCATCGAGGTCCAAGTGGTTGGTCGGTTCGTCGAGCAGCAACAGGTCCGAAGGGCACATCAGCGCCTGGGCCAGGTTCAGGCGCATGCGCCAGCCGCCGGAGAAGTCGGCGACCGGGCGGTCCATCTGTTCGTTGGTAAAGCCAAGGCCGGCGAGCATCTTGCGCGCGCGGGCATCAGCCGTGTAGCCGTCGGCGCTGTCGAGTTCCGAGTGCAGGCGCGCCTGGGCGGCACCGTCCTGGGCTTTCTCGGCCTCGGCCAGGTCGTGTTGCACCTGGCGCAGGCGCAGGTCGCCATCGAGCACGTAGTCGATCGCGATGCGGTCCAGGGTGTCGATCTCCTGGCGCATATGGGCGATGCGCCAGTCGGCTGGCAGCAAGCAGTCCCCGGAGTCCGGGGTCAGCTCACCCAGCAACAGGGCGAACAACGTGGATTTGCCGGCGCCGTTGGCACCGATCAGGCCGGCTTTGTGACCGGCGTGCAGGGTCAGCTCGGCGTCTTCGAGAAGACGTTGCGGGCCACGCTGTAATGTTAGGCTTTGAAGTCGGATCATAATGGCGGCGGAGTCTACCAGCTTCGTTGCCCGCTGGCTTGAGTGTGAATATGTGCGCTGACCTGTGGAGCTTTGCCCTCTCGACTTACGCCCGTCCGGGCGTCGAAGCCGCTTGCCTTCGTCTTCAGGAGCAAGGTGCGGATGTGTGCCTGTTGCTCTGTGGCGCTTGGTTGGAACAGCGCGGTGTCGCGCTTGAGCCGCGGCGTCTGCTGGCGTTGCAGCAGCTTGCCCGGCCATGGCGAGTCGACGTGATCGAACCGTTACGGCAGGTTCGGGTGCAATGGCGCGCCATGGCGCAGCAGGATGAGCAATTGGCAGCGTTACGGGAGCGGATCAAAGCCCTGGAGCTGGATGCCGAACGAGAGTTACTAGTGCGTCTGGAAGCGTTGGCACAGGGATGGCCGACGGGGATGAAAGGTCAACAACAATGGATGGAAGGATTGGCGGCTGAGGATGCCGCCAACCTTGACCACGACGCGCTGCAGCTGCTGCGCGTCGTGGCCACCGGCACTTAGGAAGCGCTGGTTGGGGTGGTGCTTGGTGCGACCGGTGCAGGCGAGCTGCTGGCCGATGCGGTTGGAGCGGTGGACGCTGCCGGGGTTGCAGCAGGGGCTGCAGGCTTGGCCGGAGCTGGTTTGGCGGCTGGTTTAGCGGCTGGTTTTGCAGCAGCAGGTTTGGCAGCTGGCTTAGCGGCCGGCTTTGCAGCAGCAGGCTTGGTAGCTGGCTTGGCGGCTGGTTTTGCAGCAGCGGTTTTAGCAACTGGCTTCGCGGCCGGTTTTGCAGCAGCGGTTTTAGCAGCTGGCTTAGCGGCCGGTTTTGCAGCAGCAGGTTTGGCAGCTCGCTTGGCGGCTGGTTTTGCAGCAGCGGTTTTAGCAGCTGGCTTGGCGGCCGGTTTTGCAGCAGCGGTTTTAGCAACTGGCTTGGCGGCTGGTTTGGCAGCAGCGGTTTTGGCAGCTGGCTTGGCGGCTGGTTTGGCAGCAGCGGTTTTGGCAGCTGGCTTGGCGGCTGGTTTGGCAGCAGCGGTTTTAGCAGCTGGCTTGGCGGCTGGTTTTGCAGCAGCGGTTTTAGCAGCTGGCTTGGCGGCTGGTTTTGCAGCAGCGGTTTTAGCAGCTGGCTTGGCAGCAGCTTTTGCCGGGGTACGAGCACCCAACACTTTGGCTACGGCTTCCTTCACACGGCCAACGCCCTGAGCCAGTTTCAGGCTTTCTTGAGCATCTTTTTTGAGTTGGGAAATGTAGGTGCGGGTTTCGGCTTGGCGATCCTTGAGGGCGTCCAGCAGGTCCTCAAGTTCTTTGACGGCGTCTTTGGCTTTGGCTTGTGCCTTGGCCTTGCCGGCAGTGGCGGCGCCTTGCAGTTTGGTGCGGGATTTGTGCAGCTTCTCTTGCGCTTTACCGCGTTGCTTTTCCAGCTTGGCGAGCAGTTTTTCTGCATCGGCCAGGGCTTGGGAGCAAGCGCTTTCCAGATGTTCGAGCAAGCTGCCCGAGAGTTGTTGGAGTAAATGCAACGGGGTATTAACAGGCTTCTGTTTGGCCGACATGGTTTACCTCCTGGCTGACGTGGGTGCGGCTCATACTAGCCCTCTGCTCTTACCGCCGCTAGGGCATGTTGACAGTATCGTTTGCCTTGCGTTGCAACGTACGAAAATTCTTATCGATATAACGAAAATACGCGGCACTTTTTACCTACTCACACTGGCATAATCCGTCGCACTTTCGGCGGGAGAATGCCCCATGTCGCGTTACGTTTTTCTGGTGCTGGGCTTGGCGATTTCGATGGCCAATGCGAGCGAGCAATCGCCACCCAAAACCCCTTCGCAGGATCAGCACGACCTCGCCTACAGCCTAGGCGCGAGTCTAGGTGAACGCCTGCGCCAAGAGGTTCCGGACCTGCAGATCCAGGCCCTGATCGACGGCCTCAAGCAGGCCTATCAAGGCAAACCCCTGGCGCTGGAAAACACCCGCATCGAACAGATTCTTGCTCAACACGAAGCCCAGGGCGAAGCCGACGCGCAGGCCCCTCAAAGTGAAAAAGCATTGGCTGCCGAACAACAATTCCTGAGCAAGGAAAAAGCCCTAAAAGGCGTACGCGAGCTGGCGGGTGGAATTCTGCTCACCGAACTTGCCGCGGGCACGGGCGACAAGCCGTTGGCCAGTGACCAAGTCCAGGTGAAGTATGTGGGTCGACTGCCCGATGGCACCGTCTTCGATCAAAGCACTCAGCCGCAGTGGTTTCGTCTAGACAGTGTGATCAGTGGCTGGGGCAGCGCATTGCAGCAGATGCCAGTAGGCGCGAAATGGCGCCTGGTGATTCCATCAGCCCAAGCGTATGGCGCCGACGGTGCCGGTGAGCTGATCCCGCCCTACACACCGTTGGTTTTTGAGATCGAGTTGCTCGGCACTCGTCACTGACGCAATAAAAAACGGTGCGCAATGCGCACCGTTTTTTTATCTCACCGCAAAGGTCAGGCCTGGGTGGCCGCCTCTTCCTTGTGAGCGTTGTGTAGCACTTCGATCAGGCAGTCTTCCAACTCGAAACGCTCATGAAGCAAGCCACCCAGCTCCTTGAACTTTTCGGCAACACACTTTCCGGCATCACACAGGTCAGTGAACGCCAGCAGCTTTTCGGTGATGACATCGATGCGCGGGTAAATCGTCTCAGCCAAGTCCAGGCCACGCTGATCGTCGAAGGCTTCCGCCTCCTTGGTCAGTTGTTCGTAGACGCCGAAATGACCGGCTGATACGTAGTCCACCAACACACCGCAGAAGTCCTGCAGCGGTTCACGGTTCTCTGCCAGTGCTTCGGGCTTGGCGCCGAGAGCATCAAAGGCCCGAACCAGTTCGTGACGTGCCTTCAACCAGCTGTCGATCAGCTTGTGCCCCCCACCCCAGCGTTCCTGAGCATTCTGACAACTTTCCAGCATGATGATCTCTCTTCCCTAGTAGGGGCGCTGCCGCCTGGTGCCCGCGCAACACTTCAAGGATAAAGCAGCAGCCGGACAAGGCCGCATCTGAAAAATGGTTTCTGTAGCGCGTGCGGGCCAGATTATGCCCGCATGACTATGGCTTCAAGGTACGCAGGAGAGAAAGTTCATACAAGTGTTTAATCCCGACCTACAAACTGCCCACTGCGTTTAACGCCTCGTGAGGTGTAAACGCTGGCTAAAGAACAATCGCGAAAACTGCATGATTCCCAGGATCAGCATCGCTACGAAGAACAAAAGGCTCCACTCGGGAAGGCTCAAGTCAAACAGGGTCCAGTTGATTTCCACGCAATCGACAGTGCCCTTGACGGTCAACTGCAACGCCTGCCAAAACGACAGGTTTTCGATCATGTAATGCAGGCTGGGCCAACAGTCGGATGCCTGGTCTGGCGCGACGTTTTGTAGCAGCACCTGGCGTACTGCGGTTATGGCACCCAATACCGCACAGCCCATGCTTGCCGTCCCATACCAATAGAGGGTGGAGCGCTGGGGATTATGAAAGGCAGCGACCAGATTGATCAGTACGAAGGCCGCCAGGAAAACACGCTGCATCTGGCACAGGAAGCAAGGACGCAACGACGCACCGAACTCAAGGTAAAAAGACCCAGCCAGCGTCAGCGCACCCGCCATGAACGCCAGGAAAAACAATGAACGTGAAGGGGCCAAAGACATGCTTTATCCGCATCGCGAAAGACAGGCCGCTACGTTAGAGGAAAGGCCCAATCCCTTTCAACACGCACCGCAGCAGACGATTCCGCGAGAGGCCAGGGACATCCCGTCAAAACATGGAAGACGTCGAACAATACAGCGTAGGATTTGACTGATAGCCGACCCAGCCCCAGCACTTTCGGGACCATCGAAGAGTTGGCTTTCAGACACCTCTGATCCAACCCTTCAACTCTGCCCTACATCAAGCTCGGGCGGGAACTGGCAGCGGTGACGCCAACAAGCGGCTATCCAACAGGCCAAGACCTTCCTGGAACAGCTGGTTGCTGCGTTCGGTATCACCCAACTGGGCCAGCAAGCGTGCCAGCTCGGCACAGGCCTCAGGGTTGCGCTGCACTTGCAGGCTGCTTTCCAGGTAATCCCGCGCCTTGCCCCACAGGCTGTTCTGCAGGCACAGGCGGCCCAACGTCAGCAGCAAGCTGGCATCGCCGGGATGGTCCTTAAGCCAACCTTCGGCAAATTTCAGTTGCCGGGCCGGGTCACTGCCACGCAGCAGACCGTAGAGACGGATCAGGTGGCTGTCGTAATCGCGCTTGATAGCAACACGCAACGCCTCCTCGGCCTTGGCATCGGCGCCCAATTGGCGCAATTGCTCGGCATAGGCCAGGACCAGTTGCGGCTCTTGGCGCTGGGCGGACGTCAGTTGTTGCCAGGCACGCTCGAGGGACTGCAGACCGGCCTCGCCCTGCTCTTCACGCTGGGCCGCCAGGCTAAGGTTCTCACCCCAGGCGCGGCGCTCCAGTTCAGCCAATTCACTGGCGGGCAGCACCTTGTCCTTGCGCAATTCCGGCAACAGGCGGATCACCGCCGACCAGTCGCCGCGCTGCTGATGCAGACGCTGTAGTTGGCGCAATACTTGGGCATTGTGAGGGTGACGCTCGTGCATGGCCTGCAAGGTGACCAGGGCCCCCTCGGTATCACCGCGATCCAATTGCAGCTGCGCGTGGCTCAAGGCAACCGCCAGTTCAGCCTGGGGTTGGCGCTCCAAGGCGCGCTCCAGCAAGCCGTCCGCCTCCTCATAACGCCCCTGCTCATTGGCCGCACGGGCTGCGCCGAGGTAATACAGCAAGGGTTGGCGCTCGGCTTCGGCGGCACGGTGCAGGTGGCGTTCGGCACTCGCCCAGCGGCCTTCGGCGAGGTCCATCTGGCCCTGCTCGATGGCGATCTGCACACGACGACTGCGGTTGCGCCGCGACCACGGATTGACCACCCCACCGGAGGTGGTTACCAGGCTCAGCAGCACGCGAACCAGATAGATCGCCATGCCTATGACGAACACCGCCACCAGAGTGGCCCACAGGCTCGACTCGTAATGCAGCACATGCGGGTAAGTGATCAGCACATAGCCCGTGTGTTTCGAAATGCCCACAGCCAGTGCCAGGGCGATCGCAATCGCCAACACCAGGATCACATAGAAACGCTTCATCGGCTCTACTCCTGCTTCGGCGACGTGGCCGCCGGCGTGGCCAACGCCTTGGCCTCATCGGCGGACAGATGCCGACGCTCAAGGTAGGCCTGCACCGCAGCCAGGCTCGCAGCCAGGTCCGGAGTCACCACCGAGACGGCCTTGGGCTCAAGCTCGGCAATACGTGCGAGCATCGCCTTGCTCTGCGGGTTATCCGGGTTGAAGTTGTCTTGCAGTACGCTGCGCGCCTCACCCAGCGAGCGGCTATACACCGCCGACTCTCCATTGAGCGCCGCCCATTGCGCCTGCTCCAGCGCCAGGCTGAGGGCCAGGCGCACCTGATTCAAGCCTTGGCCAGCCAGCAGCGGACGGATGTTGTCGTCGGGGTTGAAGTCGATACGGAAGTAGCGGGAAATCTGCTCCCACCACTGGCTCCAACGGCTGTCCGTATCCGTGGTCGGACGCCCTTGGGAAGCGGGATCGGTGAGCTGATATTCCGGGGCGATGGCCGCCAGTTGCACCACTTGGTCACGCAGCGCTGCCAGTTGCAGGTACAAGCCGGTACGGTCCGGCTGCTCGGTGCTGCGCAACGCGGCCAGGCTCTTGGCCAGTTGCTCGCGGGCTGCGTAGGAGCCTGGATCGCTCTGCTCACGCAGGATCTCGTCAGCGCCTTGCACCAGCGACTGGGCGCTGTTGATGTCCTGCAGCGCTGACAGGCGCAAGCTCGCCAGTCGGATCAAATGCTCGGCTTCGGCCAAGCGCCAGTCCTGGCGACTGGCGCCTAGCACGGTTTCCAGGCGCTGGCTCAGCCGCTGCTGGTCACCCTGCAGTTGGGCGACCAGACGACGGCGCTCTTCCAGCTCATCCGCGCCCGGCAACTGCGCCAAACGCGCGGCCAACTGTTGCTGGCTCTGTTTGAGGGATTGGGCTTGATCGTCGAGGGTCTGCACCTGGCCCAACTGCTGCTGGCTGCTGGCTTGCAGGGCACGGACCTGCCAGATCCCCCAACCGCCGGCGGCAACACCGGCGGCGCCCAACAACAAGGCGATAATTGCCAGGCCATTGCCACGGCGCGGCGTGCTGACCGGTGACTCAACCGGCGCATCGAGTGCGGGTTGGGTTTCATCTTTAGGCAAGGCTGTTTCGCTCACGTATCCGTCCTTTGCGTATCAGAGAGTGGCGGCGGCTTTCCTTAAAAGGTCGTGCTACGCAACGCCACTAACAAAGCCGCGGCACTCGCGCCACGACAATCCACAACTTTTTCTGCGCCAGCAGCCTGCGCCATCTCCTGGACTCGCGGGCTGGGCACGAACAACGGCAGCTGTGCCACCTGGGGCCAATCGGCGCCAGCCAGGGTTTGCAGATGTAAAAAACCCTGCCCACTGCTGACCACTACGCCGTTCAAGCGTTCCAACTGGATGCGCTGCGTCAGGACGCCCGCTTCGTAGGCCGGAAGGAAACGGCGATACAACTCCAGATAATCGACACTAGCACCTTGCTCGCGTAAACGCTGCGCCAGCAGCTCTCGACCGCCCTCGCCCCGCAGGATCAATACCCGCGCGCCGGGGCGCGCAACAGCCTCGCGCAACGCAGGCAATTGAAGCAAGGCCTCGCTGTCATCGCCAGTTTGCGGATAGTGAACGTTGAGACCGTGTTCGGCCAGTACCTGTGCGGTGGCCGCGCCGACGCTGAACCACGGCAGTTGCGGCCAGGGTTGATCCAACTGTTGCATCGCAAGGCGCGCGGCCGGCTTGCTTACCACGATCACCGCGCAATAACGGCCCAGGTTACGGAAAATGGCTTGCTGCTCAGGCGTGACCGCCAGCGGCTGAATATCCAGCAATGGCAAGCTGCTGCTGAAAATACCAGCGTCGGACAGCGACGCCGCCAAGGCCGTCGACTCCTCGGCAGGCCGCGTCAGCAGCACTCGCCATTCGGTCACTGCGGGCCGGCCTCGCCGTAGACCTTTTGCAGGATCGCGCCGGCGCCCTTGTCCAGCAGTTCTTCGGCAACCTGGATACCCAGGGCCGAGGCGTCACGTTGCGGGCCACGCACTTCGGCGGTCAGCAGGGTGCCACCGTCCGGATCGCCCACCAGGCCACGCAGCCACAGGTTTTCACCTTCAAGCACCGCATAGCAGGCAATCGGTACCTGACAGCCGCCGTTGAGGTGCTTGTTCAGGGCGCGCTCCGCCGTGACGCGCACTTCGGTGTCGTGGTGATCGAGGGGCTTGAGCAGGGCGTGGATTTCAGTGTCGGCGGTGCGGCACTCGATGCCCACGGCGCCCTGACCGCCTGCCGGCAAGCTCTCTTCGACGCTGATGGCCGAGGTGATGCGATCTTCAAAGCCGAGGCGGATAAGGCCGGCGGCAGCGAGGATGATCGCGTCATATTCACCAGCGTCCAGCTTGGCCAAGCGGGTGTTGACGTTGCCACGCAAGAAACGGATCTGCAGGTCCGGGCGGCGAGTCAGTAACTGTGCCTGGCGGCGCAAGCTGGAAGTGCCGACGATACTGCCCAGAGGCAGTTCATCCAGGGATGCATAGGTATTGGAAACAAAGGCGTCGCGCGGGTCTTCGCGCTCGCAGATGCAGAACAGGCCCAGGCCTTCGGGGAAGTCCATGGGCACGTCTTTCATCGAATGCACGGCGATGTCGGCTTCGTTTTCCAGCAGCGCGGTTTCCAGTTCCTTGACGAACAAACCCTTGCCGCCGATCTTCGACAGCGGCGAGTCCAGCAGCTTGTCGCCGCGACTGACCATGGGCACCAGGGACACCGTAAGCCCAGGATGGGCCTGTTCAAGGCGTGCTTTGACGTATTCGGCCTGCCACAAGGCCAGGGCACTTTTACGGGTGGCGATGCGGATTTCGCGAGAGGACATGGATCAATCCGTACTGAATAGATACGGCAGATAATAACAGCTCAGGCAAATGCGCTTTGATTTGAATCAGCAAGTGCGGGGCCTCCCTGGCCACGCCGCACCGGGATATGCAATGCAGACCGCGCCACAGCCCTTGGGCTAAAGCTGCTGCATCATCTTGCGCACACCGGCGACATGGCGCCGGCTAACGATCAAGGCGTCGCCGTTCAGCCCTTTCAGGAACAACTGGAAATGTCCCAGGGGCGTGCGTTGCAAGCGCTCTATGCGCTCGCGAGCCACCAGCGCATTGCGGTGGATGCGTACGAAACGGTCGCCAAACTCATCTTCAAGGGCCTTGAGCGGCTCATCGAGCAAGACTTCGCCAGCCTCATGACGCAGGGTCACGTACTTGTGGTCGGCAATAAAATAGACCACCTGGCTCAGGGGAATCAGCTCGATACCTTTACGTGTGCGGGCACTGATATGGCTTCGCGGCCCGTTGCCACTTTGGGCGGCCGGCTGTGTCAGGGCGGCGAGTTGTACGCGGTTGGGACGCTCGGCTTTTTTCAGGGCCTTGAGCAACGCTTCGCCGCTCACCGGCTTGGCCAGGAAGCTTACGCCGCTGGCTTCCAGCGTTTCCGCAGAAAACTCGTCCTGGCCTGCGCAAAACACCACGGAGGGCGGGGATTCTCGCTCGCTCAGGCGGGCAGCAACTTGCAGGCCATCGAGGCCCGGCATGCGGATATCGAGCAACACCACATCTGGCTTGAGGCTGTCGATCAGGGTCAACGCCTCCTCGCCATTGGTGGCGCTAGGCTCAAGGACTGTATAACCCTCGAGATCACTGACCAAACGGCTCAGTCGCTCGCGGGCTTGGGGTTCGTCATCAACGATCAGGACATTCATATTGCGCTGGATTCCTGCGTGAGTCTCGCACAAGGATAGCGTAGACAGGTGCGGTGACTTGCGTCACAGCGATCCACGCTAAGACTAGCGCGAGCGGTAAAAAGTGCCCTCGAAGTGGCACCCATATTTACCCGGACCTGTTCAATAACGCCCAAGACCTGCTGCCTTCGGGCACCGTCATAGGGTTTGCTGATACACAATCCGAATACCCCCCGTTTTAAATGGTTAGTCTGGGCTATGACCGCATCACCCGACTTTGGTGCATTCACACACTATCAGTCCAACTGTAGACGCTCACTGAGACGGCATTGCTCAATCGTCAAATATCGTTTCAATGTACCTCTATCTCCAGTCTCGTCCTGGACGCGGTCGACGGCAAGGCACTTAGCCATCCTTTGCACAAATAAAAATGCCGACGACCCGCAGCACCGCGTGCCCAGGCAACCCTGTTATTATCGCCGGCACACTTCCATGCCTCTTTATTAAGCAGATCACGAGCGAATCCATGAGCACCGACAAGACCAACCAGTCCTGGGGCGGCCGCTTCAGTGAACCCGTCGACGCCTTCGTCGCCCGCTTCACCGCCTCCGTCACTTTCGACCAGCGCCTGTACCGCCACGACATCATGGGCTCCATCGCCCACGCAACGATGCTGGCCAAGGTCGGCGTGCTGACCGACGCCGAGCGCGACAGCATCATCGACGGCCTGACCACCATTCGTGGCGAGATCGAAGCCGGTACGTTCGACTGGCGCGTCGACCTGGAAGACGTGCACATGAATATCGAGGCCCGCCTCACCGACCGCATCGGTGTGACCGGCAAGAAGCTGCACACCGGCCGTAGCCGTAACGACCAGGTCGCTACCGACATCCGCCTGTGGCTGCGGGACGAAATCGACCTGATCCTGTCCGAAATCACCCGCCTGCAAAAAGGCCTGCTGGAGCAGGCCGAGCGCGAATCGGACACCATCATGCCCGGCTTCACCCATCTGCAGACCGCGCAGCCTGTGACCTTCGGCCACCACCTGCTGGCCTGGTTCGAGATGCTCAGCCGCGACTACGAGCGCCTGGTAGATTGCCGCAAGCGCGCCAACCGCATGCCCCTGGGCAGCGCCGCATTGGCCGGCACCACCTACCCGATCGACCGCGAATACACCGCGCAATTGCTGGGCTTTGATGCCGTGGGCGGCAACTCCCTGGACGGCGTGTCCGACCGCGACTTCGCCATCGAATTCTGCGCCGCCGCCAGCATCGCGATGATGCACCTGTCGCGTTTCTCGGAAGAGCTGGTGCTGTGGACCAGCGCGCAATTCCAGTTCATCGACCTGCCGGACCGCTTCTGCACCGGCAGTTCGATCATGCCGCAAAAGAAAAACCCCGACGTGCCCGAGCTGGTACGTGGCAAGAGCGGCCGCGTATTCGGCGCGCTGATGGGCCTGCTGACCCTGATGAAAGGCCAACCGCTGGCCTACAACAAGGACAACCAGGAAGACAAGGAACCGCTGTTCGACGCCGCCGACACCCTGCGCGACTCGTTGCGTGCCTTTGCCGACATGATCCCGGCGATCAAGCCCAAGCACGCGATCATGCGTGAAGCGGCGCTGCGCGGGTTCTCCACCGCAACGGACCTGGCGGACTACCTGGTGCGCCGTGGCCTGCCGTTCCGTGACTGCCACGAAATTGTCGGCCATGCCGTGAAGTACGGCGTGGACACCGGCAAGGACCTGGCGGAAATGAGCCTGGAAGAACTGCGCCAATTCAGCGACCAGATCGAGCAGGATGTATTTGCCGTGCTGACCCTGGAAGGCTCTGTGAATGCCCGTAACCACATCGGCGGCACTGCGCCGGCGCAGGTGAAGGCAGCGGTGGTGCGCGGCCAGGCGTTGCTCGCTAGCCGCTAAACCGAGCATTCAGCAACAACTCGGTTAAACCTGTGGGAGCGGGCTTGCTCGCGAAAGCGGAGTGTCAGTCGATACATTCGTCGACTGACACTCCGCTTTCGCGAGCAAGCCCGCTCCCACATTTTGATTTACCACACTCCTGACTACTTCTTCGCCGCAACCATCGCCATAAACGCCGGCATTGCCGCTTCGCGGTCCGCCGCCACTTTTTGCGCGTTGGGCAGGGCATGCAGCTTCTCCAGCAACTCCTTGGCCGCCGGCAACCCGTCCAGTAAATCCAACCCAAACAGCTTCTCGCCCACACCACAGGCGAGGTTCACGCTGTACATGAAGTACAGATCCGCCAGCGTAAAGCTCTCTCCCGCCACATACGGCGCAAACTTGCCGTGCCGAGCCAACGCGCCAACCCCCAGCAGCAACTCGGCCTTGGATTTGTCCTTGATCGCCTGCGGTACCGGCATGCCAAAAAATGCTTCGGCGAAACAGGCGCGGGCGGGCAGCTCGATATACAGCTCGATCTCCCGGCACAGCGCCAGTACCTGGGCGCGCTGGAACGGGTCCGCCGGCAGCAGCGAGGGGCCTTCCTGGGTTTGCTCGATGTATTCGAGGATCACACTGGTTTCGTTGATAAACCCTTGCTTGACCCCCAGCACCGGCACCTTACCTCGTGGGCTTACCGCCAAGGCTTGCGGGGTTTGCCCGGCATAAAAAGGCACTTCTTCGAAAGGCAGCCCTTTCTCCAACAGCGCCAGCTTGACCATGTTGTAGTAGTTGCTGACCGAGAATCCGTAGAGCTTGAGCATTGCGTCTGCCTCCAGGCCGGGAATGGGGTTGGCTGCAAGAGTTATAGATCCCAAGGCTCCACCTGACCAGCAGCATCACCTGCCTGAATGGAGGTAGACTGGCGCCCTTTCCTTGAGGAGCCTGCCATGAGCGAGCCGACCGATATCGACAACGACGAAGAAGAATTCGCCGAGACCACCCTGATCGAAGCAATCGAAAACCAGATCGAGAGCGAAAACCCGCCAGCGGCCAAGGCTACGTTCAACAAACTGACCCTTGTCGGTTATGAACGTGAAGAGATCCTGCAATTGATGGCCCACGTGCTTGCCGTCGAGATCGATGCGCTGCTGGAAGAGGACCGCGCGTTCAATACCGAATGGTATGAAACTGCGCTGCGCGCCCTGCCGACACTGCCGCCCGAAAAGCAATAATCCCGGCCCGCAGTTACACGCTGGACAGTTCGGCAAAGTGCGTTCACCTTATGGCCTGCTAGCCTCTAATAAATTCTTAGAAAGTCTGGAGTCCTTATGTCGTATACCCCTGAGTTGGTTGCCGAACTGGAAATCCTTGTACTCTTCCCATTGGACAGCACCAAGGAAGGTCTGAAAGTCCACCAGACCGCCGCCCCTACTGCCATCGCCGCTGCCAAACGTCTCCATGCAAAAGGTCTTATTGACCAGCCGGACGGGGGCTATCTGACCAGCCTCGGTCGCGATGCGGCAGAGCAGGCCCAAACCCTGCTGACGATCCTGACTACCGCCAATACCAAAGAAGCTGCCTGACACCCGATCCCGCCCATGGAGTCCGCCGATTGCGGATTCCGAGGGCGTTGCTGTGGGCGGCACAGAATTCTGACGTCAAAAACCATTTCCCGCTAAACCTCCTACGCTACTGGCTGTAAACTCCAACACGGCCGCCCACGTCGGGCTCTGCGAGCCACCGAATTCGACATGACCCGCACCCATGAAATCCGCCCCGACCTGGACGAAGGCATCGACCGCAAGGTGCTGGCCCAGTTGCGCGCGCGGTTCATGGCGCTTAATGAAGGCCGCATGGCCCGGGCAATCGAAGGGCTGACACCGCGCCAGCAAAGCGTATTGACCCTGTTGCCGCTGTTTTTTCACGTCAACCATCCGCTGTTGCCCGGTTATGTCTCCGGTAGCACGCCCGCCGGGCTGTCGAACTTCGAACCCGACGCCCAAGCCCTGACCGAAGCCCAGCGCCTGACCCGTTCGTTCTCCTACAAGCCGCGTCATGGCAACCCGCCACGGCCGATCCATGGACTGTTCCTGATGGGCAGCCTCGGCACCCTGGCCCAGGCTGACCAAAGCGATATGGATGTGTGGGTATGCCACGCACCGGATCTGGGTGAGAACGAGCTGGCTGAACTGCGCAAAAAATGCCAATTGCTGGAAACCTGGGCCCTGAGCATGGGCGCCGAGGCGCACTTCTTCCTGATCGAGCCGACACGCTTTGTGCTGGGCGAGCGCGACACCCAACTCAGCTCCGACGATTGCGGCACCACGCAGCATTACCTGCTGCTGGACGAGTTCTACCGCACCGCCATCTGGCTCGCCGGACGCACGCCAATCTGGTGGCTGGTGCCGGTGTATGAAGAAACCCGCTATGCCGAGTTCACCCACACGCTGATCTCCAAACGTTTTATCCGCGCCGATGAAACCCTCGACCTCGGCCACTTGGCGCGCATCCCGCCTGGAGAGTTCATTGGTGCCGGGCTGTGGCAACTGTTCAAGGGCATCGAGTCGCCCTACAAATCGGTGCTCAAGCTGCTGCTTACCGAGGTCTATGCGAGCGAACATCCCAACGTGCATTGCCTGAGCCTGCGCTTCAAGCGTGCGGTGTTCGCCAACCAGATGGACCTGGACGAGCTGGACCCGTACATCGTGGTGTACCGCCGCATCGAGGAATACCTCAAGGCGCGCAATGAGCCAGAACGCCTTGAACTGGTGCGGCGCGCGCTCTACCTGAAGGTCAACCGCAAGCTCAGTGCCGGTCAGCGCAGTACCAGTTGGCAACGTTTGCTGCTGGAGCGCCTGGCCCACGAATGGGGCTGGGACCAACGCCAATTGGCGTTGCTCGATAGTCGCAGCCAGTGGAAAGTGCGCCAAGTGGCCTCCGAACGGCGCGCGCTGGTCAATGAGCTGAACTACAGCTATCGCTTCTTGACCCAATTCGCCCGCACCGAGCAGACCGTCAGCCTGATCAACAAGCGCGATCTCAACGTACTGGGCCGGCGCTTGTACGCCGCCTTTGAACGCAAGGCGGGCAAGGTCGAGTTCATCAACCCCGGCATCGCCCCGGACCTGGCCGAAGACACCCTGACCCTGGTGCAATCGCCCAACCGCAAGGAGCCCGGCCAACATTACTGGGGCCTGTATAACGGCAACCTGACGGCCCAGGAGTCGGAACACTTCGCGCCGATCAAACGCAGCCGAGACCTGCTGGAAATGCTCACGTGGTGCCATCGCAACGGCGTGATCGACAGCAGCACCCGCCTGGCACTACATCCAGGCACCAGCGACATGACTGAATTCGAGCTGTTTAACCTGTTGGGCAGCCTGCAACAGACCATCGCCCTGCCCCTGGCCAGCGTCGATGAAGAACGCCTGCTGCGTTCGGCAGTGCCCGAGGACGTGTTGCTGCTGATCAACGTCGGCGTCGACCCGCTCAAGCATCACCGCGACCTGAATATCCTCATGACCACCGAGCGCACCGACTCCCTGAGTTATGCCGGTGTGCGCGACAACCTGGTACTGACCCTGGACCAGGTCACTCTCAATAGCTGGAACGAGGTGATGGTCAGTCGGTATGACGGCCCCCACGCCCTGCTCGACTGCCTGCGTGACTACCTCAATCAACTCCCGCCTGATCACTTGCCGCGCCTGCGGGTGCGCTGCTTCTGCCACAACCGCGCGCAGTTCATTGCCCAACGCGTGGAAGAGATCTTCGACACCGCGCAGAACCTACTGCTGGGCCAGTCCAACCACCGTTACCTGCTGCAAGTGCAGCAGCACTATCACGTGATGGAGTTGGTACCCGGCCAAGCCACCCATGTCTCCCTGGCAACCCAAGACGCGCTGATCGCCTACCTCAGCGAAGAACAGGCCAGCTACAGCCCGCTGCACCTGGACGCGATGGCCCTGGAAGACCACGACCTGGCGCTGCTGCTGCCGATGGGCATGGCCGATTGCGTGCAAGTGTTCTACCGGGTCAATGAAGGCTTCGCCGAGCTGTACGTGCTGGATGAGTTCAACGCGCTTTGGCAACAGCGCCTGCCGTTTCATGATGAGCAGAGCTTGCTGGCGCCGCTGCAGCGGTTTTTACAGTCGATCATCTACCGTCGGGATGCGCTGTCACCGCTGGACCCACAAGAACCGTTGGGCGCGGTGCAAACTTTGTATTACCAACTGTTGCCATCGGGCAGCAGTCGCGCGCGCGGCATCGAGCCTCGGCCAGCGCCGCAGAATCCGGCGAACAAACCGTTTTATGACGTACAGGCGATTATCGGCAAGGCCGCACCGGGCCAGGTGGGCATTACCCTGTACTGCAATCAGCGAGAGTTCTCCGAGCTGGAGTTTGGCGACCAGTTATTTGCCGTGGTCGCCCAGGAGATCGTCGGGCAGCGCCAGGAGACCGAACGCTACCGCTGCTACATCACCGACCTGGACCTGTCGGGCCTGCTCGGTGATGTGCAAAGCCCGAGCAACCTGTACCTGCGTTACAAGTCCGAGCTGGAGCTGTCGCTCAACGAGGCGTTGAGCCAGCTTTAAAGAGGGAAAGCGCCGCCGTCTTTGGGCTGGCCTTCCACGCTGAGCAATTCCAGCTTGAGGGTCTTGCCACCGGGTGCCGGCCAGTCGATGTGCTGGCCCACTTGCAAGCCGAGCAACGCGCTGCCCACCGGGGCCAGGATCGAAATTTTGCCTTCGTCGGCATTGGCGTGCTTCGGGTAGACCAGGGTCAGGTGGTAGTCCTTGCCACTGCCTTGCTCACGGCAATGCACGCTGGAGTTCATGGTCACGACACCCGCAGGTACTTCATCGTGGCCAACCACGTCTTCGGCGCGGTCGAGTTCGGCTTGCAACGCTTCGACACCGGGAGACTCGTCGCCCAGGCGGTCGATCAGTTGCTCCAGACGCTGCACGTCAAGGCGGGTGAGGATGATGGACGGTGCGGTGGTCATGATTCAGGCAGACTCCTTTTTTCTGCACAAAAAAGCAAAACCCCGCCAGAAAAAGGCGGGGTTCTCACGAGCCTCGATGAGTTGAGGCGTAGCCGGACACTACCACAGCGTCACAAATAAACAAGACGACCTCAGGCGCGAGCCCTGCGCTGCTCGGCCTCGGCGCAGATCACCCGGCGCCGTGCATCGTCGGCGGAGCGCCATTCCCGGATGTCTTCCACATGACGGAAGCAACCGAGACAGACTTTCTCCTCGTCCAGGCGACACAAACTGATACAAGGTGACGGCACCGCCGGGCTGACATTGCTGAACAGCGGCTTGGGCGGGCGTACAGGTGCAGGCTGAGTCACGATCAAATCTCGTCGAAATCCAGGTCAGCGCCGGACTGTTCCTTGGTCAGGCGAGCAAGCATTTCGCTCAGCAGTTCCTCGGTGGTGTCATGCGCCCAACGGTTTTCTTCTTCGTCGTAATCGAAGTGGAAACCACCGGTGCGTGCGGCCAGCCACAACTGGCGCAGAGGTTCCTGGCGACTGAAGATCAGTTGGGTGCCGTTTTCAAACTTGACGGTCAGCACGCCGGCCGAGTTTTCCAGGTCCACGTCCAGGCCGCTGTCGTCGAAAATATCTTCCAGCGCCTGCTGGGTCGAATCCACCAGGTCGTGAAAACGGGCTTCGGTCAAACTCATTGTGGCAACCTCAAAAGTGTCTGGTTTTGCTCAAGCGCCGCACGATACGGGCGAGCCTCGCCGATTGCAAAGGATACCGATTTCATCACGATTGGCGGTATGAAATATCCCCGGCCGGCTTAGTCCGCTTCTCGACTATCTCGGCAAACCCCCGCCGGACGGGTATTTCAGCGCATAGGCAAGCTGGCGGGTGGTCGGTATACTCGGGCGCAATTAATGCATATTCAAGGATTTCGCCATGAAGCGCCTGATCTCTTCCCTTGCTGCGCTCGTCGCGGTCGCTTGCCTCGTTAGTGCCTGTGGTCAAAAAGGCCCGCTGTACCTGCCCGATGACAGCAAAGACCCGAACGACCAGGCGCAAACATCGCAATCCAAAGCGCATAAGCACGACACCTACTAAGGGAAACCCATGGACGCTTTTAACTACCGGGACGGCGAGCTGTTCGCGGAAGGCGTGGCGTTGTCCGCGATTGCCGAGCGCTTTGGCACCCCGACCTATGTGTACTCCCGTGCGCATATCGAAGCCCAATATCGCTCCTTCACCGACCCACTGGACGGCGTTCCACACCTGGTGTGCTACGCGGTCAAGGCCAACTCCAACCTGGGTGTACTGAATGTCCTGGCGCGTCTGGGCGCCGGTTTCGACATCGTTTCCCGTGGCGAGCTGGAACGCGTGCTGGCCGCTGGCGGCCAGGCTGACAAGATCGTGTTCTCGGGCGTCGGCAAGAGCCGCGAAGACATGCGCCGCGCCCTGGAAGTTGGCGTGCATTGCTTCAACGTCGAGTCCACCGACGAGCTGGAGCGCCTGCAGGTCGTGGCCGCCGAGATGGGCGTTCGCGCGCCGATCTCCTTGCGCGTCAACCCGGATGTCGATGCCGGCACCCACCCGTACATTTCCACCGGTCTCAAAGAGAACAAGTTCGGCATCGCCATCGCCGACGCCGAAGACGTGTACATCCGCGCCGCCCAACTGCCGAACCTGGAAGTGCTGGGCGTCGATTGCCATATCGGCTCGCAACTGACCACCCTGCCGCCGTTCCTCGATGCCCTCGACCGCCTGCTGGCGCTGATCGACCGCCTCGGCGAATGCGGCATCTACCTGCACCACATCGACCTCGGTGGCGGCGTGGGCGTGCGTTATCGCGATGAAGAACCGCCGCAGATCGCTGACTACATCAACGCCGTGCGCGAGCGCATCGAAGGCCGTGGCCTGACGCTGATGTTCGAGCCGGGCCGCTATATCGTTGCCAACGCCGGCGTGCTGCTGACCCAGGTTGAATACCTCAAGCACACCGAGCACAAGGATTTCGCCATCGTCGACGCGGCGATGAACGACCTGATTCGCCCGGCGCTGTACCAGGCCTGGATGAACGTCACTGCCGTGACGCCGCGCAATAGCGAAGCCCGCGCCTACGACATCGTCGGCCCGATCTGCGAGACCGGCGACTTCCTGGCCAAGGATCGTCAGCTAGCCCTGGAAGAAGGCGACCTGCTGGCCGTGCATTCGGCCGGTGCCTACGGGTTTGTCATGAGCTCCAACTACAACACCCGCGGCCGTACCGCCGAGGTGCTGGTGGACGGTGATCAAGCGTTTGAAGTGCGTCGCCGCGAGACGGTAGCCGAGTTGTATGCTGGCGAAAGCCTGCTGCCGGAGTAAGCCATGCTGCTGCGTTTTACCAAGATGCACGGGCTGGGCAATGATTTCATGGTCCTCGACCTGGTCAGCCAGCACGCGCACATCCTGCCCAAGCACGCCAAACAGTGGGGCGACCGACACACCGGCATTGGTTTCGACCAGTTGCTGATCGTCGAAGCGCCGAGCAACCCGGAAGTGGATTTCCGTTACCGGATCTTCAACTCCGACGGTTCCGAAGTGGAACAGTGCGGCAACGGTGCACGCTGCTTTGCGCGCTTTGTGCTGGACAAGCGCCTGACCGCCAAGCGGCAGATCCGCGTCGAGACCAAAAGCGGCGTGATCGAACTGGATATCCGCAGCGACGGCCAGATCAGCGTCAACATGGGCGCGCCACGCCTGGTGCCGGCGGACATTCCGTTCCAGGCCACCGAGCAGGCCACCAGCTATGCGGTCGACGTCGACGGCCAGGTCGTCGACCTGGCAGCCGTGTCCATGGGCAACCCCCATGCGGTGCTGCGGGTCAACGACATCAACAACGCGCCCGTGCATGAATTGGGGCCGAAAATCGAACACCACCCGCGCTTTCCGGCACGGGTCAATGTGGGCTTCCTGCAGGTGATCGACCGTTCCCGTGCGCAATTGCGCGTGTGGGAACGCGGCGCTGGCGAAACCCAGGCTTGCGGTACCGGTGCTTGCGCCGCTGCCGTGGCCGCGATCAGCCAGGGGTGGATGGATTCGCCGCTGTTGATCGACCTGCCCGGTGGACGTTTGTCCATCGAATGGGCAGGCCCAGGCCACCCGGTGATGATGACCGGGCCGGCCTCGCGCGTATACGAAGGACAGGTCCGTCTATGAGTGAGCGAAGCTAATGACCGATAAGCCTCAAGTACCCGCAGAAGCGTCCCCGAGCGAAAGTCTGGAGGCCGCTGCCGTCGCGGCGTACCTTGAGGCTAATCCGGACTTTTTCGTCGATCACGAAGAACTCCTGCCGGCCCTGCGCATTCCCCACCAGCGCGGCGACACCGTCTCGCTGGTGGAGCGGCAAATGAAGATCCTGCGCGAGCGCAATATCGAAATGCGCCACAAGCTCTCGCACCTGATGGACGTGGCCCGCGACAACGACCGCCTGTTCGAGAAAACCCGCCGCCTGATCCTGACCCTCATGGACGCCTCCAGCCTGGAAGAAACGGTAATCGCCGTCGAAGACAGCCTGCGCCAGGACTTCCAGGTACCCTTTGTCAGCCTGATCCTGTTCAGCGACAACCCGATGCCGGTGGGTCGTTGGGTCAGCGGCAGCGAAGCGCAAACCGCGATTGGCGGCTTGCTGTCCGAAGGCAAGACCATCAGCGGCACGTTGCGCGAGCATGAACTGGACTTCCTGTTTGGCGCCGAACAGCGCAAGCAGATCGGCTCCACCGCCGTGGTCGCCCTCAGCCATCAGGGCCTGCATGGCGTGCTTGCCATCGCCAGCCGCGATCCTGCGCACTACAAAAGCTCGGTCGGCACCCTGTTCCTGACCTACATCGCCGAAGTGCTGGGCCGCGTCCTGCCACGCTTCACCACCGCCCTTCGCGCGGTGCGCTAGCCATGGAACGGCAACTGGACGCTTATTGCGCTCACCTGCGCAACGAGCGCCAAGTGTCGCCCCATACGCTGGAAGCGTACCGACGGGACTTGAACAAGGTCCTGGCGTACTGCGAAAAACAGCAGATCAGCAGCTGGAAGGCCCTGGATATCCAGAGCCTGCGCAGCCTGATCGCGCGTTTGCACCAGGCTGGCCAATCCTCGCGCAGCCTGTCGCGCCTGCTTTCTGCGGTACGTGGCCTCTATCATTATTTGAACCGTGAAGGCCTGTGCGACCACGACCCAGCCAATGGCCTGTCGCCGCCCAAGGGCGAGCGACGCCTGCCCAAGACTCTGGACACCGACCGCGCCCTGCAACTGTTGGACGGCGCGGTAGAGGACGACTTCCTGGCCCATCGTGACCAGGCAATCCTGGAGCTGTTCTACTCTTCGGGCCTGCGCCTTTCAGAACTGACCGGGTTGAACCTCGATCAACTGGACCTGGAGGACGGCCTGGTGCAGGTACTCGGCAAAGGCAGCAAGACGCGCGTACTCCCGGTGGGTAGAAAGGCTCGGGAAGCCTTGCAGCTATGGTTGCCGTTGCGTCTTCTGACCGACCCGGCGGACGATGCCGTCTTTGTCAGCCAGCAAGGCCGCCGCCTGGGCCCACGGGCTATCCAGGTACGGGTCAAGGCCGCCGGCGAGCGTGAACTGGGGCAGAACCTGCACCCGCATATGCTGCGGCACTCCTTTGCCAGCCATATGTTGGAGTCCTCCCAGGACCTGCGCGCCGTGCAAGAACTACTCGGCCACTCCGACATCAAGACCACGCAGATCTACACCCACCTGGACTTCCAACACCTTGCAACGGTGTACGACAGCGCCCATCCACGGGCCAAACGCATCAAGGGCGGCGACTCATGAGTATCAAGCTGATCACCTTCGACCTGGACGACACGCTCTGGGACAACGTACCCGTCATCATCAGCGCCGAAGCGTCGATGCGCGAATGGCTGGCGACCCATGCGTCCAAGGTCGGCGACTTGCCGCTGGAGCACTTCGCCGCCCTGCGCAAGCAGGTGCTGGAGCGTCATCCGGAGCTCAAAAACCGTATCAGCATCTTGCGCCACCGGGTCTTGATGCACGCGTTCGAAGAAGCGGGTTATCCACAGCCACAAGCCACGGAAATGGCGGATGTATGCTTTGAGGCGTTCATTCATGCACGCCATCAACTCACGCCCTTTCCCGAAGCCGAGCCGATGCTCCAAGCATTGCGCCAGCACTTCCTGCTGGGTGTGATCACCAACGGCAATGCGGATGTGCAACGTGTTGGCCTGTCGCACTACTTCCACTTTGCCCTGCGCGCCGAAGATATCGGCATTGCCAAGCCGGATGCGCGTCTGTTCCAAGAGGCGTTGCAGCGCGGTGGGGTGGATGCGAGTGCGGCGGTGCATATTGGTGATCACCCGGGGGATGACATTGCCGGGGCGCAGCAGGCGGGGCTTCGGGCGGCGTGGTTTAACCCGACGGGTAAGGTGTGGGATACGGATAAGCGCCCGGATGCCGAGATTCGTAACCTGTCAGAGTTGCCAGAGTTGCTTCGCAGCTGGCAATAACACCGCGAATCAAAACTGTGGGAGCAAGCCCGCTCCCACATTGGTATGCGGTGAGCCTTAAGGTATTCGTTCCAGACATGAAAAAGCCCGCAGCGACGGCGGGCTTTTTCTTACAAGCAGGTGGCTGACCTCAGATAGGTCGGCTGCCGTACTTGTTATCCGGCTTCTTCGGTGGATCTGCTACCACGTTAGCCTCGACTTCCTGCACTTTGCCGCCTTTAGCGAGGAACTCTTCCATCGCGCGGGCCAGGGCATCACGCTCTTTGTTCTTGGCTTCAACGCTTGGCAGCTCATCTACCGACACCGCAGCCTTGGCTTTGCCTTTGGCAGTCGGAGCAGGTGCATCATCGCCACCGTCGTCGTCAGCAACGTCTTCCGCCGCCGCTTCAAGACCTTCTTCGGTGTCGTCTTCGTCACCTACTTCGAGTTCGTCGTTTTCCAGATCATCGTCGCTCATGTTCTACCTCATGACTTGCGAAAAGCAGATTAGTTATAGCCCAGCTTCGCCAACTGTCGAAGGCCGCCGGAAAAAAATCAACATCCACTGGATAACCAGTGGCTTATGCCCCATCACCGTGCACGGTGGCGAGGACTTTACGAGCACCGTCATGATCACGGTGCTCGTCCAGATAACACGTGGCACGCCTTCAGTTCTGCGCCCATCGGCGCGCATTCTAGCGCGCTCTGGGAAAAAACAAAGTGTCGAATACGCCTACATGCCTGTAAGACATTCGCAGGGCGAAAAGTGCCCCGCGCGTACCAGCACAAACTCCAGGGAAAAACCGTTACAGCATTCTGAGACTGACAAACACCAGGCAAAAAAATGCCCGGCAAGCCGGGCATCTTTTTTTACGCGTACTTACAAGTTGTAGCCGCGTTCGTTGTGTTGTGCCAGGTCGAGGCCAACCGCTTCCTCTTCCTCGGTAACCCGCAGGCCCATGACCGCATCCAGCACCTTGAGGATGATGAAGGTCACGATGGCCGTGTAGATCACGGTGAAACCGACGCCTTTGGCCTGGATCCAGACCTGTGCAGCCACGTCAGTCACGGTGCCGAAGCCGCCCAGTGCAGGGGCCGCGAACACGCCAGTAAGGATCGCACCAACGATACCGCCGATACCGTGCACGCCGAATGCGTCCAGGGAGTCGTCGTAGCCCAGTTTGCGCTTGAGGCTGGTGGCGCAGAAGAAGCAGATCACACCGGCTACCAAGCCGATCACCAAGGCACCCATCGGGCCTACGGTGCCAGCGGCAGGGGTGATTGCCACCAAGCCTGCAACCACACCCGAGGCAATGCCCAGCGCGCTTGGCTTACCGTGGGTGACCCACTCGGCGAACATCCAGCCCAATGCCGCAGCAGCGGTAGCGATCTGGGTGACCAGCATCGCCATGCCGGCAGTGCCGTTGGCAGCAGCTGCGGAACCGGCGTTGAAGCCAAACCAGCCAACCCACAGCATCGCCGCGCCCACCAGGGTGTAGCCCAGGTTGTGCGGCGCCATTGGGGTGGTCGGGAAACCTTTGCGCTTGCCGAGCACGATGCACGCTACCAAGCCCGCCACACCGGCGTTGATGTGCACCACGGTGCCGCCTGCGAAGTCCAGCACGCCCCAGTCGCCCAGCAGCGAACCCGGGCCGCCCCACACCATGTGGGCAATCGGCGCGTAGACCAGAGTGAACCAGACGCCCATGAAGATCAGCATCGCGGAGAACTTCATACGCTCAGCGAAAGCACCGACGATCAGCGCAGGGGTAATGATGGCGAACGTCATCTGGAAGGTGACGAACACCGCCTCAGGGAACAGCGCCGCAGGGCCAGTAATGCTCGCCGGGGTCACACCCGACAGGAACAGTTTGGACAGGCCGCCCACGAACGAGTTGAAGTTGACGACGCCCGCTTCCATCCCGGTGGTGTCGAACGCCATGCTGTAGCCGTAGACGAACCACAAGATGGTGATCAGACCGGTGATGGCGAAGCACTGCATCATCACGGAAAGAATGTTTTTGGAGCGCACCATGCCGCCGTAGAACAGCGCCAGGCCTGGAATGGTCATGAACAGCACCAGCGCGGTGGATGTGAGCATCCACGCGGTGTCGCCGGAATTGAGGACTGGAGCAGCCACTTCGTCTGCCGCCATGGCCAGGCTTGGCATTACGATGGACAACAGGGCTCCGAGCCCTGCGAATTTACGCAGAGTCATATTGTTTTCTCCTGGGGCGTTGGGGTTTGGCGGCTTAGATTGCGTCGGTATCGGTTTCGCCGGTACGGATGCGAATAGCCTGTTCCAGATTGACCACGAAGATCTTGCCGTCACCGATCTTGCCGGTGTTGGCGGCCTTGGTTATCGCCTCGATAACCCGGTCAAGATCCTTGTCGTCAATGGCGACATCAATCTTCACCTTCGGCAGGAAATCGACCACGTATTCCGCGCCGCGATACAGCTCGGTGTGACCCTTCTGCCGACCGAAGCCTTTGACCTCAGTAACGGTAATGCCCTGCACGCCGATCTCGGACAACGACTCGCGTACATCGTCCAACTTGAACGGCTTGATGATGGCAGTGACTAGCTTCATGAAAACTCTCTCCCGAATTGGTGGACTTGCCCCAGGAAAACAAACCCGTCTCAAGTCTAAGCGCAGTGCCTGGCTTTGTAACGCGTCGTCGCAAAGGCAATTGCCGTTGTGACGCCAGCGAACCACTGGTGACGAAACCTGTACCCCTGATCCGTCGGCGCACTGCATTCGTCACAGCGACTGCATCAGTGCATGGGTCATGATCGTCTAAGCAGAAACCTTGCCAGCTCCGTAAAAATCACTGAAATCAGTCCTTTGCCCACCTAAGCCCACCTGCGGGGCTTTTTCGCGACGGCAATGCGCACAAAAACGGTGCGCGCACGCCAGGCACTTTGCGCGAAAAGCGTGCGCCCAAGGCCGTGAAAAAGACTATAGACGCCGCGTGATACACTGCCGGCCAACAGTTTTCCGGACTATTTCCCATGCTCGCGCCCAAAGACCTCCTCGACGCCCTGAGCGGCCACGCCTCTCGCCTGTTCAGCGGCGACACCCCGCTGCCCCGCAACGAAATCGAAAGCCAGTTCAAGGCATTGCTGCAAAGTGGCTTCAGCAAACTCGATCTGGTGAGCCGGGAAGAGTTTGATAGCCAGATGGTGGTGTTGGCGCGCACGCGTGCGCGGCTTGAGAGCCTGGAAGCGAAAGTCGCCGAGCTGGAAGCGCGATTGACACCGCAACCTGCTGAATAAACGCAGTCCATGTGGGAGCGGGCTTGCTCGCGAAGGCGGTGGGTCAGTTAGCTATGTGCTGGCTGACACTCCGCCTTCGCGAGCAAGCCCGCTCCCACATTTGTCTTGCTCCGCTCTTTGGATACGTTCTGTAAAACCTCTCTGCCTCGCTTTTCCCCGCCTCGCCTACCCTTGAAAAACCCGCAGGAAGCGGCCTCTTTTTCAAGGAACACGCATGTCCCTCGCTATTGTCCACAGCCGCGCCCAGGTCGGCGTCGAAGCCCCTGCCGTCACCGTCGAGGTGCACATGGCCAATGGTCTGCCGTCCCTGACCTTGGTGGGTTTGCCGGAAACGGCGGTCAAGGAAAGCAAGGACCGCGTACGCAGCGCCATTCTCAACTCCGCGCTGCAATACCCTGCCCGCCGTATCACCCTCAACCTCGCACCAGCCGACCTGCCCAAGGACGGCGGGCGGTTTGACCTGGCGATTGCGCTGGGGATTTTGGCGGCCAGCGTACAGGTGCCAGCGTTGATGCTCGACAATGTGGAATGCCTGGGTGAACTGGCGCTGTCGGGGGAAGTACGGGCGGTGAAAGGTGTGTTGCCAGCCGCGCTGGCGGCGCGCAAGGCCGGGCGCACCGTGATAGTGCCCCGTGCCAATGCCGAAGAAGCGTGCCTGGCGTCGGGCTTGAAAGTGATTGCGGTGGACCACCTGCTACAGGTGGTCGCGCACCTGAACGGGCATCAGCCGATTGAGCCTTACAAGTCCGATGGCTTGCTGTATCTCAACAAGCCTTATCCGGACTTGAGTGAAGTACAGGGCCAGCTAGCCGCCAAGCGCGCACTGCTGATTGCGGCGGCAGGCGCGCACAACCTGCTATTCAGCGGGCCGCCGGGGACCGGGAAGACCCTACTCGCCAGCCGCTTGCCGGGTTTGCTGCCACCGCTGAGCGAGCAGGAGGCGTTGGAAGTGGCGGCGATTCAGTCCGTAGTCAGCCTCGCGCCGCTGAGCCACTGGCCCCATCGACCCTTTCGCCAGCCCCACCACTCAGCATCAGGGCCCGCATTGGTGGGCGGTGGATCAAAACCCCAACCGGGGGAAATTACCCTGGCCCATCACGGCGTGCTGTTTCTGGATGAGTTGCCGGAGTTTGATCGCAAGGTGTTGGAGGTGCTTCGAGAGCCGTTGGAGTCAGGCCATATCGTCATCTCGCGAGCCCGCGACCGGGTGAGTTTCCCGGCACGTTTTCAACTGGTGGCGGCGATGAACCCATGCCCTTGCGGCTACTTGGGTGAGCCCAGCGGGCGCTGTCGCTGTACGCCGGAGCAGATCCAGCGCTACCGCAACAAGCTTTCCGGGCCGCTTCTGGACCGCATCGACCTGCACCTGACCGTTGCACGGGAGAGCACTGCGCTGAATCCAACACCGCAGGCCGGTGACGATACGGCAAGTGCATCAAAACTCGTGGCCGATGCCCGTGAACGCCAGCAACGGCGCCAAGGCTGCGCCAATGCATTCCTGGATCTACCCGGGCTGCGCAAGCACTGCCAGCTGTCGAAGATCGATGAAGGCTGGCTGGAGGCCGCCTGTGAGCGGCTGACGCTGTCGCTGCGGGCGGCTCACAGGCTGTTGAAGGTGGCGCGCACCTTGGCAGACTTGGAGCAAGCTGCCGCCATCGCTCGCCACCATCTGCAAGAGGCCCTGCAATACCGCCCGGCGGCGATTACTTAAGCCTGACCAGCAAAAGATCGCATGCCTGTAGTGAGCGGGCTTGCCCCGCGCTGGGCTGCGCAGCGGCCCCAATAAGGTCGCCGCGGCGTTTCAGGAAAACCGAGTAGTCTGGGTATAGGGCCGCTTCGCAGCCCAGCGCGGGACAAGCCCGCTCACTACAATGTTATCGCACTTCGTTGCTATACAAACTTGATCCGAGGCGCGTCAGCGGAAGCGGTCTACCTCCTGACGCAAGCCCGCCGCCAACGTTTCCAACTCTTTGGCCGTGATCGCCAAATTCGACACCACTTCACGCTGCTCACTGTTGGCCAACGCAATGCTCTGCAAGTTGCTGCTCAGCAAGGTTGCGGTGCTGCTCTGCTCGTGGGTGGCGGTGGTGATGGCGGCGAATTGCTGCCCTGCCGAACGACTTTGCTCGTCAATGCGCGCCAGGGCCGAAGCCACGTCTGCGTTGCGCGACAGACCTTCCTGCATCAACACATTGCCGTGTTCCATCGTGGTAATGGCGTTGCCGGTTTCCTGCTGGATGCTCTGGATCATTCCGGAGATTTCGTCGGTGGCTTGGCGAGTGCGCGACGCCAGGTTGCGCACTTCGTCAGCAACCACTGCAAACCCACGGCCTTGCTCACCGGCACGCGCTGCCTCGATCGCGGCGTTCAGCGCCAGCAAATTGGTCTGCTCGGCGATGGAAGTAATCACACCGACGATCCCGCCGATTTCCTGGGAGCGCTGGCCCAAGGTGTTGATCACCGTAGCGGTGCTATTGAGCGCCGTGGCGATGTGCTCCAGAGACGACGACGCCTCTTGCATCGACGTGCGGCCGATACGGGTTTGCTGGGCGTTTTCCTGTGCCAAGCGTTCGGTGTTGCCCATGTTGTCGGCGATATTCAACGAGGTGGCGCTGAACTCCTCCACTGCGCCGGCCATGCTGGTGATTTCACCCGATTGCTGCTCCATGCCTTCATACGCACCACCGGACAACCCGGACAACGCCTTTGCCCGGCTGTTGACCTCTTCGGCCGCCTTGCGAATATGCGAGACCATGGTCGACAGCGCCTCACCCATCTGGTTGAAGCTGCGCGCCAGCTGGCCGATTTCATCATGGCTGGACACATTCAGACGTACGCTCAGGTCGCCCGCGCCCAAGGCCTCGGCCTGACGCACCAAGTCGCTCAAGGGCTGCAATTTGCTGCGCAGTAGCCAGACGGCGGCACCCACCGCGAACAACATCGCCAATACGCTGCCGATCACCAAGCGGATGCCCACCGCCCACGTCACTTCGCGGATCTCCGACTTCGGCATACTCGCTACGACCGACCACGGGCCCCCTTCGAACGGCACCGAGACACTGTAGAAATCTTCGTTCTTGTCACTCCAGAAGCGCCCCTTGCCCGGCGTTTTTGCCAGGTCGAGCATCAGCGGGATCGCCTGGTCCAACGCCTGCACGCCCGCCGGCGGCACCAGCCAATGCTTTTGCTCATCCAGCAAAGCCAACGAGCCGGTCTTGCCGATACGGAACCGCTTGAGGTTGTCGAACTGGGCGTTCTGCGCATCGGTGTAGTCGAAGCCGACAAACAGCACCGCAATGACCTTGCCAGCAGCATCGCGCACCGGTGTGTATTGGGTCATGTAAGAGCGTTCGAACAGCACCGCGCGGCCAACGTAGCCTTGCCCGCCCAACAAACGTTGATAGGCCGGGTGCTGGTGATCCAGCGCGGTGCCGATCGCGCGGCTACCGTCCTGCTTGGTCAGCGAAGTGCTGACGCGGATAAAGTCCTCGCCATTGCGCACAAACACAGTGGCTACGCCGCCCGAGTTGTCCTTGAACTCATCGACCTCATCGAAATCGTTGTTCAACACGTCGCTGCCCAAATACAGGCTTGGGGTCTGTACGCCTGCCACCGTCACCGGCTGGTCCGCACGCACACTCAAACCGGCGCCGAAGCGCTTTTCAAACAGCCCGCTCAAACGCTGGGTGCTCTCGCGCAAGGTGCTGTGGAAGGTATTGAGTTGGTCGGCAAGCAAGCGCGCCTCGCTGGCCAGGTGTTCCTCACGGGTATCGAGGTTGGCGGAGTCGAGGGAACGCAAGGCAAACACGGTACTGCCGCTGATAACGACAGCCAGAATCACGGCTAACGCGAGGCCTAGCTGGGAGGCGATCCGAGCGCGAGGTTGAGACATGACAGCTCCTGGCCGAGGCCAGGATCATCCTGATCTCATAGCGCTACTCGGCAAATTATCTAGTGGGAAGCGTTGGTGCACGATGGTTCCAACACACCTACTTCGGCGCGCGCGATCAATACTTGAGCGAATCACAGGGTTATCGCGCAAACGATTGCACGAACGGTCACAGGCACTCAGTCGAGGCGCTCGACCGCGGGCAGCTCCATCGCCTTGACTTCACCTTGGAGAAAGTCCGCCAACCGGCGCAATCGCTCGCCGCCGGGGCGGGTTTTCGGCCACACCAGGTAATAGTTTTCCCCACTGGCAACAGCGGTTGGCCAAGGCAGGCTCAGCCGTCCCTGGGCAACGTCTTCGGCCACCATCAGCAAATCCCCCATGGACACGCCATAACCCCGCGCAGCGGCGATCATGCCCAATTCCAGGGTATCGAACACTTGCCCGCCCTTGAGCGATATCTGCGATGACAGGCCCATGCGCTCCAGCCAGTTGCGCCAATCGCGACGATCCGGCGTGGGGTGCAGCAACTCGGCGGTTGCCAGGCGCTCGGCATCCCACGGGCCGTCTTCCAACAGGTTCGGCGCGCCCACGGGGATCAATAATTCGGGGAACAGGTAGCAGGCCTCCCAGTCCGCCGGAAAATGCCCGTAGCTCAGCAGCACTGCGCAGTCGAACGGCTCCTGGTTGAAGTCGACTTCGTCCACGCTCATCCAGGCGCTAGTGAGTTGCACCTCATTGCCCGGCTGCAATGCCCGAAAGCGGCTGAGCCGCGCCAGCAACCAGCGCATGGTCAGTGTGGACGGCGCCTTCATGCGCAGGATGTCATCTTCGGCGTTCAGGGTATGGCAGGCGCGCTCCAGCGCGGCGAACCCCTCACGCACGCCGGGCAACAGCAGGCGAGCAGCTTCGGTGAGTTGCAGAGTACGCCCGCTGCGCTGGAACAGACGGCAGGCGAAATGCTCCTCCAGCGTACGGATGTGCCGGCTTACCGCGCTTTGGGTAATCGACAGTTCTTCTGCTGCACGGGTGAACGAGTTGTGTCGAGACGCGGCTTCAAATGCCCGCAGGGCATAAAGAGGAGGAAGACGACGAGACATGGGGAAAACTCCGACAGCAGGATAGCGAAACCCTACCAGAATCAATCAGGCATGAGTTTTAATCATGTGAACGATCGCTTTTATCCCTTTGTGTAACGGGCCGTAAGCGCCGAGAATCAACCCTTCCACAACCCTCTGACTATTTGAGCGTGATGATCATGCAGCATCCGGCACGTACCGAACTCTGGGCCATTCTGCGGCTGTCGGGGCCGTTGATTGCCTCACAGTTGGCGCACATGCTGATGGTGCTGACCGACACCCTGATGATGGCGCGCCTTAGCCCCGAAGCCTTGGCCGGTGGCGGCTTGGGCGCGGCCAGTTATTCGTTCGTGTCGATCTTCTGCATCGGCGTGATCGCTGCCGTGGGCACCCTGGTGGCGATCCGTCATGGCGCAGGCGATATCGAGGGCGCCACCCGCCTGACCCAGGCGGGACTGTGGCTCGCCTGGCTGATGGCCCTGGCCGCCGGCTTGCTGCTGTGGAACCTCAAGCCGCTGCTGTTGATGTTTGGCCAGACCGAAACCAACGTGCATTCGGCGGGACAATTCCTGACGATCCTGCCGTTCGCCCTGCCCGGCTACCTGAGTTTCATGGCCCTTCGCGGGTTCACCAGCGCCATCGGCAAGGCGACGCCAGTGATGGTGATCAGCCTGTGCGGCACCGTGCTTAACTACCTGCTCAACCACGCCTTGATCGAAGGCATGTTTGGCCTCCCTAAACTCGGCCTGATGGGTATCGGCCTGGTCACGGCCATCGTCGCCAACGGCATGGCGTTGGCGCTGATGTGGTACATCCGCAGCAATCGCGCGTACGCCGCCTACCCGCTGGGCAACGGCCTGCTGCGCCTGAACACCCAGTACCTGCGTGAATTGTGGCGCCTGGGCCTGCCGATTGGCGGCACCTACGCCGTGGAAGTCGGGCTGTTTGCCTTTGCGGCGCTGTGCATGGGCACCATGGGCAGCACGCAATTGGCATCGCATCAGATCGCCCTGCAAATCGTCTCGGTGGCGTTCATGGTGCCGGCGGGGATGTCCTACGCGGTGACCATGCGCATCGGCCAGCATTACGGCGCGGGGCAATTGCTGCAGGCGCGCATGGCTGGTCGGGTTGGTATCGGCTTTGGTGCGGCGGTGATGTTGGGATTTGCCGCGGTGCTGTGGCTTTATTCCGACCCGCTGATAGGACTGCTCATCGACCACAACAACCCGGCGTTCCACGATGTGATTGTCCTGGCCGTCAGCCTGCTCGCCGTCGCCGCTTGGTTCGAGCTGTTCGACGGCGTGCAGACCATCGCCATGGGCTGTATTCGCGGGCTCAAGGACGCCAAGACGACCTTCCTGATCGGTGCGGGTTGCTACTGGCTGATCGGCGCGCCGTCCGCCTGGCTGATGGCGTTCACGCTGGGTTGGGGCCCGACCGGTGTGTGGTGGGGCTTGGCGCTAGGCCTGGCGTGTGCGGCGGTGAGCCTGACTTGGGCGTTTGAAGCGAAGATGAAGCGGATGATTCGGCGGGAGCCTGAGGTTCGCGCTGAATTCCAAGCGATGCAGCCGGACTAGAAAATGTGCGCGGTCAATGTGGGAGCAGGCAAACCAGCCCCCACACTGACCGGGCTTACAACTCAGCCCAGCAACGCCTGCTGGCTCTTGCCAAAGGTCAGGTACTCCACTAACTCGGGCAACGGCAGCGGCTTGCTGATCAGGTACCCCTGGGCCTGGTCACACCCAAACAACCGCAACAGCGCCAACTGCTCAGGGGTTTCCACCCCTTCGGCCACCACTTCCAGGTTCAGGTTGTGGGCCAGGTTGATCATGGCGTGTACCAACTTGCGATTCTCTTCGCGCTCTTCCATGCCGCCCACGAAGCTCTTGTCGACCTTCAACAAGGCAATCGGCAAGCTGTTGAGGTGCACGAACGATGAGAAGCCAGTACCAAAGTCATCCAGGGAAAACCGCACACCCAGGCGACCGAGGGCATCCATGGTCTGCTTGACCAGATCGCTGCGGCGCATCACGGCCGTCTCGGTCAGTTCGAACTCCAGCCAGCGCGCATCCACGCCACGCTCGGCGATCAACCGGCTGAGGGTCGAGAGCAACTGGCTATCCTGGAATTGGCGGAACGACAGGTTGACCGCCATGTGCAACGGCTGCAGGCCGCGTTCACGCAACGCCTGCATGTCGCGCAGGGCCCGGGAAATCACCCAGTAACCCAACGGTACGATCAGGCCGCTCTGCTCGGCCAAAGGCACAAACTCGCTAGGCGGCAACAGCCCTCGCTCGCCATGACGCCAACGCACCAGAGCCTCCAGGCCGACGATATGCCCATCGTCCAGGTCGAGGCGCGGCTGGTAATGCAATTCCAGTTCATCACGGCGCAAGGCGCGGCGCAGCTCCGTTTCCAGGTCGGCCAGGCTGCGGGCGTTGCGGTTGATGCGTTCGTTGAAGATATGAAAGGTACAGCCCTGGGTGCTCTTGGCTTGCTGCATGGCGATATGCGCATGCCACATCAGCGGGTCGGCACCGGCACGGGCGCGGGCGTGTGCCACCCCGAGGCTGCAACCGATCAGCAGGCTTTCGCCGTCCACCCAGTAGGGTTCGGCCATGACTTCGGTGATGCGCTCGGCCATCCACTCGGCGCGCTGGGGCGCACGGCGAGTATCGATCAGCAGTGCAAATTCGTCGCTGCCCAGGCGCGCCAATTGGTCGCCGGCTTCGAGCTGGCTTTTGAGCCGCGACACCACTTGCAAGATCAACCGGTCGCCGGCCTGATGACCGAGGGCATCGTTGGCATGGCGAAAATTATCGAGGTCCAGATGACCGAGGGCCAAGCCACGGCCTTCGTTTTCGGCCAGGCGCGCCGCCAGCAAGGTCTGGAAGCCTTGGCGGTTGGCGATGCCCGTGAGGGGGTCCTGTTCGGCCAGGCGTTGCAGGGTGTTTTCCAGCAGGCCGCGCTCGCGAACGTGACGCAGGCAGCGGCGCAATGTATCGGCATCCAATACATCCCGCACCAGCCAATCGCTGACACCCAACGGTGAAACCAGAGGCTCCTGCTCCAACAATAAAACGCACGGCAAGCTGCAACGGCCAGGGCCGGGTTGCAGGCTGGGCGTGGTCAATAGCACGGCGCTGTGGTCGTCATCGAACAAACGACTCACGGAATCCCAATTTGGCGCGCTGATCAGCACAGCCCCATCGCCCATCGGCGCCAGGCACTCGCGCAACAACGCTGCCCATTCAGGCGCATCGGCCAATAGCAGCAAACGCAAGGGTTCGACAGGCGTAGACAAGCTAGCTCCCTAGACTCTGCAAGATTTCGTTGGCGGCGGGCATTATGACGTGCGAGCTGACAATCACCAATGATAGGGGTTATCAAATACGCAGATTACAAACATTAGCCGTAAATGCCTGCACATCCTGCGGCAAAGTATCAAAACCGGCAAATTTAGATCGAGTGGTACGTCACACTGTCGTTCTGAGAGAGCAGAATCCTGCCAGCCTGTTAAAATGCCCGCCCTTTTGATCAATGACCCCCTGAACTCTGTATGTCCCGACTCAATCCCCGGCAGCAAGAAGCCGTGAACTACGTCGGCGGCCCTCTATTGGTGCTCGCCGGTGCTGGCTCCGGCAAGACCAGCGTGATTACCCGCAAGATCGCGCACCTGATCCAGAACTGCGGCATCCGCGCCCAGTACATCGTCGCCATGACCTTTACCAACAAGGCGGCGCGGGAAATGAAAGAGCGCGTCGGCACCTTGCTCAAAGGTGGCGAAGGCCGTGGCCTCACTGTGTGTACCTTCCATAACCTGGGGCTGAATATCATCCGCAAGGAGCATGTGCGGCTGGGCTACAAACCGGGCTTCTCGATCTTCGACGAGACCGACGTCAAGGCCCTGATGACCGACATCATGCAAAAGGAATACGCGGGCGACGACGGCGTGGACGAGATCAAGAACATGATCGGCGCCTGGAAAAACGACCTGATCCTGCCGCCCCAGGCACTGGAAAACGCGCGTAACCCCAAGGAGCAGACTGCCGCCATCGTCTACACCCACTACCAGCGCACGCTCAAGGCGTTCAACGCGGTGGACTTCGACGACCTGATCCTGCTGCCCGTGAAGCTGTTCGAAGAACACGCCGACATCCTGGAAAAATGGCAGAACAAGGTGCGCTACCTACTGGTGGACGAATACCAGGACACCAACGCCAGCCAATACCTGCTGGTGAAGATGCTGATCGGCACCCGCAACCAGTTCACCGTGGTAGGCGACGACGACCAGTCGATCTACGCCTGGCGTGGTGCGCGCCCAGAAAACCTGATGCTGCTCAAGGACGACTACCCCTCCTTGAAAGTGGTGATGCTGGAGCAGAACTACCGCTCCACCAGCCGTATTTTGCGCTGCGCCAACGTGCTGATCTCCAACAACCCGCACGAGTTTGAAAAACAACTGTGGAGCGAGATGGGCCACGGCGACGAGATCCGCGTGATCCGCTGCCGCAACGAGGACGCCGAAGCCGAGCGCGTGGCCGTGGAAATTCTCAGCCTGCACTTGCGCACCGACCGGCCCTACAGCGATTTCGCGATCCTCTATCGCGGCAACTACCAGGCCAAGCTGATCGAGCTGAAATTGCAGCACCACCAAGTGCCGTATCGCCTGTCCGGTGGCAACAGCTTTTTCGGACGCCAGGAAGTCAAAGACCTGATGGCCTACTTCCGGCTGATCGTGAACCCGGACGACGACAACGCGTTCCTGCGCGTAATCAACGTGCCGCGCCGGGAAATCGGCTCCACCACCCTGGAAAAGCTCGGCAACTACGCCACCGAGCGCAAGATCTCGATGTACGCCGCCACCGACGAGATCGGCCTGGGCGAACACCTGGACACGCGCTTTACCGATCGCCTGTCGCGCTTCAAGCGCTTCATGGACAAGGTGCGCGAGCAATGCGCCGGCGAAGATCCGATCAGCGCCCTGCGCAGCATGGTCATGGACATTGATTACGAGAACTGGCTGCGCACCAACAGCTCCAGCGACAAGGCCGCGGATTACCGCATGGGCAACGTCTGGTTCCTGATCGAAGCGCTGAAGAACACCCTGGAAAAAGACGAAGACGGCGAGATGACCGTCGAAGACGCCATCGGCAAGCTGGTGTTGCGCGACATGCTGGAGCGCCAGCAGGAAGAGGAAGACGGCGCCGAAGGTGTGCAAATGATGACCTTGCATGCGTCCAAGGGCCTGGAATTCCCCTACGTGTTCATCATGGGCATGGAAGAGGAGATCCTCCCGCACCGCTCCAGTATCGAAGCCGACACCATCGAAGAAGAACGCCGCCTGGCCTACGTGGGCATTACCCGTGCGCGTCAGACGCTGGCCTTCACCTTTGCCGCCAAGCGCAAGCAATACGGCGAAATCATCGATTGTGCCCCCAGCCGGTTCCTGGATGAACTGCCGCCGGACGACCTGGCCTGGGAAGGCAATGACGACACCCCGACCGAGGTAAAAGCCGTGCGCGGCAACACTGCCTTGGCGGATATACGCGCGATGCTAAAGCGCTAGAATCGACTACTTTTTAATCTACTTTCGGCGCGCGTTGCGCCAACAGAGGAAGCTTTCCGTGGAAGCACTGCACAAGAAAATTCGCGAAGAAGGCATCGTGCTTTCCGATCAGGTACTCAAGGTCGACGCGTTTCTGAACCACCAGATCGACCCGGCGCTGATGAAACTGATTGGCGACGAATTCGCTGAACTGTTCAAGGACTCGGGCATTACCAAGATCGTCACCATCGAAGCCTCAGGCATCGCACCGGCGATCATGACCGGCTTGAACCTGGGCGTTCCAGTGATCTTCGCGCGCAAGCACCAGTCCCTGACCCTGACTGAAAACCTGCTGTCGGCGACCGTGTATTCGTTCACCAAGCAAGTCGAAAGCACCGTGGCGATCTCCCCACGCCACCTGACCAGCAGCGACCGCGTGCTGGTGATCGATGACTTCCTGGCCAACGGCAAGGCGTCCCAGGCGCTGATCTCGATCATCAAGCAAGCCGGTGCGACCGTTGCGGGCTTGGGGATCGTGATCGAGAAGTCGTTCCAGGGTGGTCGTGCGGAGTTGGATGCGCAAGGGTATCGTGTTGAGTCGTTGGCGCGGGTCAAATCGCTGGCCGGTGGCGTAGTGACCTTCATCGAGTAATTGGCTGCGAACACAGATCAAAATGTGGGAGCGGGCTTGCTCGCGAATGCGGTGGATCAGTCAATAAATTCAGTGACTGACACACCGCATTCGCGAGCAAGCCCGCTCCCACATTGGGTTTATGGTGTTTGTCAGTGCGCGGTGGCCTGCAGGCCCGCGAGCAATAAACGCTGATACAGGTCTTCTTTCAGCCCTTCAGGGCTATCCAACCGCATCCGCCTCAGATGCTCTGGAAACACCTCCGGCTCCGGTGCATCCAACGCCGCCTTGCCCAACTCCAGAATCTCCGTCAGCTTGAATTTGCTCTTGAGCCAGTTCAGCGCCCGCAACAGGTCGCGTTCTTCATCCGTGAAATCGCTGCCCAGCGGATACTCCGGGAACAAACGGCGATGCCGCGCCTGGATACCCTGGAGCCGTTCCGGCGTGTTGTCGCTGAAACTCGGATCAAGCTTGAAATCCTTGGGCAACTTGCCCGCCTCTTGCGCCTGTTCGATCAGATCGTCCTGAAAGCGTGAATCGCTAATGTTGAGCAATGCCTCGATCACCTTGGCATCCGTCTGACCACGCAAATCGGCGATGCCGTACTCCGTGATGACGATATCCCGCAGGTGCCGGGGAATAGTGCAATGGCCGTAGTCCCAGACGATATTGGAACTGACCTCCCCCGCCGACTCGCGCCAGCTGCGCAAGATCAGGATCGACCGCGCCCCTTCCAGCGCATGCCCCTGGGCCACGAAGTTGTACTGCCCGCCTACGCCACTGAGCACGCGGCCATCTTCCAACTGGTCAGCCACGCCAGCACCGAGCAAGGTCACCATGATTGCGCTGTTGATAAAGCGTGCGTCCAGGCGTTGCAGGCGCTTGAGCTCTTCCTGGCCGTACAGCTCGTTGATGTAGCTGATGCGGGTCATGTTGAATTCGAGACGCTTGCCGTGGGTCATTTCCTGCAGCCTCTGGTAAAAGCTGCGCGGGCCAAGGAAGAAGCCACCATGGATCGAAACACCGTCGGGCTGCGCGGCATCATCCAGCGTGCCGGCATTCGCCTGCGCCTGGGTCGCCACATTGGGGTAGACCTTGCGCCGCACAATCCCCGCATCCGCCAGTACCAGCAGGCCGTTGACGAACATCTCACTGCAACCATAGAGCCCACGGGCGAAGGGCGCGACACCGCCTTCATGGCTGATCAATGGTGCCCATTGGTAAACATCGAGGTCAGTCAGCAGCAATCGGTAGGCCTCGTTGTCCGCCTGGCGCGCCACCAACGCGGCGGTCAGCGCATCCCCCATGGAGCCGATGCCGATCTGCAAGGTGCCGCCATCGCGTACCAAAGTGCTCGCATGCAGACCGATAAAGTGGTCCTGGAACCCCACCGGCATGTTCGGCGTGGAGAACAACGTGGTGCTGTCTTTTTCGTCCAACAGGTAATCGAAGGCATCCATGCCCAGCTCGGAGTCGCCGGGCATGTAGGGCAAATCGGTGTGAACCTGACCGACTATCAGGATGGTTTCCCCGGCGGCGCGGCGCTTGGCGATCATCGGCAACAGGTCGAGGGTGATATCCGGGTTGCAGCTCAGGCTCAGGCGATCAGGATGCTCAGCGCTACTGGCCACCAGCTGCGCAACTAGGTTCAGGCCGGCAGCGTTGATATCACGGGCGGCGTGGCTGTAATTGCTGCTCACGTAGTCCTGCTGGGCCGAGGTGCTGTGAAGCAGGCTGCCGGGCTGCATGAAGAACTGTTGCACGTGGATATTCGCCGGCAGGCTGTCTTTGCGCAGGTCGGCGAGGAAGTCCAATTCGGGGTAGTCGCCAAACACTCGCTCGATGAAGGGCTCCAGAAAACGCTTCTGCAAGCCGTCGCCCATGGTCGGGCGGCCCAGGCTGAGGGCTGTGTAAATCGTCAGCGCCCGTTCCGGCAATTTGGCGATACGCCGATACAACGCATTGGCAAACAGGTTGGGCTTGCCCAGGCCCAGGGGCATGCCCATGTGGATATGCGCTGGCAAACGCGCCAGTACGTCGTCAACTGCTTGCTCGATTGAACACAACTGCACCATCCGACCCTCCTGAACATTCCGTGATTAGGGGTTGGACAGAGAGTGGCCGGTGTTTGCTGCAAAGAACAGCCTGGAAACACAAATCGCAGGCACAAAAAAGCCGCTGGTCAGCGGCTTTTTGGCGAAGATCGGTTTATTTAAGCCCCGACATCTTCTCGATTGCGCCCTTGAGCTCGTCATCCGAGCAATCGGCACAGGTGCCTTTGGGCGGCATGGCGTTCAGGCCGGTGATGGCTTTAGCCAGCAGGCCGTCGAGGCCACCCTGGTGGTCGGCGCGGTCTTTCCAGGCGGCGGTGTCGCCGATTTTCGGAGCGCCCAGCAAACCAGTACCGTGGCACGCGTTACAGTGCTTGGCGATGATGTCGTCCGGGGTTTTCGCCCCGCCGCCGCCGGCTGCCACGGCCACTTCCATCCCCTTGCATTCCTGGCCCTGGACACACACCTGGCCAACAGGCTCCAGGCGTTTGGCAATTTCGTCATTGGTCGCAGCTTGAGCGCTGACAGCCCATAGGGCCAGTACGGTTGCTGGTGCAGCCAGCATTTTCATAATTAGGTTCACGCGTTCACCCTCAATGGTGGCTATTCACGCCTGCGGCCACGGTTTCGCAGGCGGCGAAAGTATAACGGTTAGCCCGCCGGGCCGAAACAACCCTATTAAATAAAGGGAGATTCGGCCGCACGGTTACTGCTACGGGTGTCTCTGCAACGCTGGCAGGACGCCTCTTTTCTTAAAAGTTCGCGGGTGTGGCTGCGCTGATTAGTCGCGCCGGCACGTCGAACGGATTGCGAAAACGATGGGGCTTGGTGCTTTCAAAGTAGTAGCTATCGCCAGCTTCGAGCACAAAAGTTTCAAGACCGACCACCAATTCCAGACGCCCTTCCACCAGAATCCCGGTTTCCTCGCCTTCGTGGGTGAGCATTTCTTCGCCTGTATCGGCGCCCGGCGGGTAGATCTCGTTCAGAAACGCAATCGCCCGGCTGGGGTGCGCCCGACCAACCAGTTTCATGGTGACGGCGCCGTCAGAGATGTCGATCAGCTCATTGGCTTTATAGACGATCTGCGTCGGTATTTCCTGGAGGATCTCCTCGGAAAAGAACTCGACCATGGACATGGGGATGCCACCCAGCACCTTGCGCAAGGAGCTGATCGAGGGGCTGACGCTGTTTTTTTCGATCATCGAAATGGTGCTGTTGGTGACACCCGCACGCTTGGCGAGCTCACGCTGGGAAAGACCTTTGAGTTTACGGATGGATTGCAGTCGTTCGCCGACGTCCAATGCAGGAGCCTCCTAGGATTCAGGCTTTGTTGTAATTGAGCGTTATCATGGCGACAGCGTTCAGTATTTACAACACTTGGGCCTAAATCCCGGGCAGCTGTGTTCGTTCCTGGCGATCAAGCGCCGGAATAGAGCCTTGGCACGCGGCGCAAGTTGCAGAAGATCTGGTAGGGAATGGTTTCGGCGGCGACGGCAATGTCACTGGCAAGGATGTTTTTACCCCACAATTCCACCGTGGAGCCCAGGCCGGCCTGGGGCACGTCCGTCAGGTCGATGCACAGCATATCCATCGACACACGCCCGAGCAGTTGGCTGCGTTGCCCGGCAACCAGCACGGGGGTGCCGGTCGGTGCGTGGCGCGGGTAACCATCGGCATAACCCATGGCAACCACGCCGATGCGCATCGGCTTGGGCGTGATGAACCGGGCGCCGTAGCCCACTGGTTCCCCAGCCGGCAGCTCGCGCACGCAGATGACTTTCGATTCCAAGGTCATCACCGGCTGCAGACGCGCGGCCACGGCCTGGTCTTCGCCAAACGGCGTGGCGCCGTAGAGCATGATGCCCGGCCGTACCCAGTCGCTGGAAACATTCGGCCAACCCATCACCGACGGCGAGTTGCGCAGGCTGACCTCAGCCGATAGGCCTTGGCGCGCCGCTTCAAACACGGCCACCTGTTCGTCACTGCGCACGCAATCGAGCTCATCGGCGCGGGCGAAGTGGCTCATCAATACGATCTTCGCTACCTTGCCGCTGGCCAGCAGGCGCTGGTACGCCTCGTGGTAATCCTTGGGGTGCAGGCCAACACGGTGCATGCCCGAATCGAGCTTGAGCCAGATGGTCAGCGGCTTGCTCAGCTTGGCCTGCTCGATCGCCTCCAACTGCCACAACGAATGCACCACGCACCACAAGTCATGCTCGTTGATCAGCGGCAGCTCGTCGGCTTCAAAAAAGCCTTCCAGCAACAAAACCGGCGCACGAATGCCGGCGGCACGCAGTTCCAGCGCCTCTTCGATGCACGCCACGGCAAAGCCATCGGCCTCGGCTTCCAACGCCTGGGCCACCCGCACGGCGCCATGGCCGTAGGCATCGGCCTTGACCACGGCAAGGGCCTTGGCCCCCGTGACTTCACGGGCCAATTGGTAGTTGTGGCGCAGGGCTTGAAGGTCGATCAGGGCACGGGCAGGACGCATGGCGGCAGGCTTCTAGGCGGCAGAGTGAAGAAAAACCGGCACCGACCAACAACGTCGGCGCCGGGAGAGGGATCTATGTTTAAGGCAGCGCGGCCACGACGGACAGCTCTACCAGGATTTCCGGTTCGCACAGCTTGGCTTGGACCGTGGCGCGAGCCGGGGCGACGCCTTTGGGCAGCCACTTGTCCCACACCGCGTTCATGCCGGCAAAATCGGCGTCGATGTCTTTCAGGTAGATCGTCACCGACAGCAACTTGCTTTTGTCGGTGCCGGCCAGGTCCAACAGACGCTCGATGTTGGCCAAGGTTTCACGGGTCTGCTTTTCAATCCCGGCACTCATGTCGTCGCCGACTTGCCCTGCCAGATACACGGTACCGCTGTGGACAACGATCTGGCTCATGCGCTCATTGGTGAGCTGGCGCTGGATTGACATGTTTTGCGGACTCCTGGTGGTTGCCATAACGGGAAATATCGAGACCTGCAGCGCTGATCTGCGGCGTTTTCTTCGCCATCAGGTCCGCCAGCAAACGCCCGGAACCACAGGCCATGGTCCAACCGAGGGTGCCATGGCCGGTGTTCAGGAACAGGTTCTTGAACGGGGTGGCACCAACAATCGGCGTGCCGTCAGGCGTGGTTGGGCGCAAGCCGGTCCAGAACGAAGCCTGGGCCAGATCGCCGCCCTGAGGATAAAGGTCGTTGACGATCATCTCCAGGGTTTCGCGTCGGCGCGGGTTAAGCGACAGGTCAAAACCGGCTATTTCAGCCATGCCGCCGACGCGGATGCGGTTGTCGAAACGGGTGATCGCAACCTTGTAGGTCTCGTCGAGAATGGTCGACGTCGGCGCCATTGCCGGATTGGTGATCGGCACGGTCAGCGAGTAACCCTTGAGCGGGTACACCGGCGCCTTGATCCCCAGCGGCTTGAGCAGCTTCGGCGAGTAGCTGCCAAGGGCCAGTACATAGCGGTCAGCGGTTTCGAGCTTGCCGTCGATCAACACACCGTTGATGCGGTCGCCAGCGTAGTCCAGGCGCTGAATATCTTGTTCGAAGCGGAATTCCACGCCCAGTTGCTTGCACATCTCGACCAGGCGGGTGGTGAACATCTGGCAGTCGCCCGTCTGGTCGTTCGGCAGGCGCAGAGCACCGGCGAGGATGTCGGTGACACTGGCCAGGGCCGGTTCGACGCGGGCGATACCAGCGCGGTCGAGCAGTTCGAAGGGAACGCCAGATTCTTTCAGCACGGCGATGTCTTTGGCGGCGCCATCAAGCTGGGCCTGTGTACGGAACAGCTGGGTAGTCCCGAGGCTGCGGCCTTCGTAGGCAATGCCAGTCTCGGCGCGCAGTTCGTCGAGGCAGTCGCGGCTGTATTCGGACAGGCGCACCATGCGCTCTTTGTTCACCGCATAACGGCTAGCGGTGCAGTTGCGCAGCATCTGCGCCATCCACAGGTATTGGTCGATATCGGCGGTGGCTTTGATGGCCAAGGGTGCGTGACGCTCCAACAGCCACTTGATGGCTTTGAGTGGCACGCCCGGCGCGGCCCAAGGCGAGGCATAGCCCGGGGACACCTGGCCGGCGTTGGCGAAGCTGGTTTCCATGGCAGCGGCGGGCTGACGGTCGACCACAACCACTTCAAAGCCGGCCCGAGCCAAATAGTAGGCACTGGTCACCCCAATGACGCCGCTACCCAAGACCAGAACGCGCATTTTTATATCCTCATCGCGGGCATGGCCGCTGACGTGTGTTATTCGAGCAATGATGGGCGCAGTGTAAAAAATTATTGCCAGTGCATTTCACTATATAAGTGCCTATATTTGGCGACAATTCTCGGCAAAAACCCTTTTTACAGAGGCGTATCCCCTATGCGTACCAACACCCAGACCAAGCGGGAGCTGGACAAAATCGACCGCAACATCCTGCGTATCCTGCAAACCGACGGGCGAATTTCGTTCACGGAGCTGGGAGAAAAGGTCGGGCTGTCGACCACGCCGTGCACCGAGCGCGTGCGCCGACTGGAGCGTGAAGGGATCATCATGGGCTACAACGCGCGGCTCAATCCGCAGCATTTGAAGGGAAGTTTGCTGGTATTTGTCGAGATCAGCCTCGATTACAAATCCGGCGACACCTTTGAAGAGTTCCGCCGCGCCGTGCTCAAACTGCCTCACGTGCTGGAATGCCATTTGGTGTCGGGTGACTTCGACTACCTGGTGAAGGCGCGCATCTCAGAGATGGCGTCGTACCGCAAACTGCTTGGCGATATCCTGCTCAAGCTGCCCCATGTGCGGGAGTCCAAGAGCTATATCGTGATGGAAGAGGTGAAGGAGAGCCTGAACCTGCCCATTCCGGACTGACAGGCGGCTACATCTGTCAGACCAGTACTTGCCTAGTACTGGCCATGTACTCATGGATCTGCTTCTCCACCTGTGGATGAATCAACTCCACAGGCCGGCGCCCATTCGGGCATGGCAGGGTCTTGGTGGTGCCGAACAGCCGGCAAATCAGCGGACGCTCGTCGTACACCGTGCAACCGTTGGGGCCCAGGTGCACGCAGTTCAGCTCGTCCATGGCCGCGTCCTGCTCGGCAGCAGTCTTGCGCGGCAAGCGCGACATTTCCTCGGGCGAAGTAGTCACTGGCCCACAGCAGTCGTGGCAGCCGGGCACGCATTCGAACGAAGGAATCTGCCTACGCAGGGCGCTGATTTTCTGGCTGTTGCAACTCATCGAAACGGGTACCGAACGGCGGATAGGCGTGGATTCTGCCGCAAAAGCCTGCAATGAGACAGCTTCGCCCGACCGCTGTATCCTGCGTCAAATTTTCCAAACAGGGATGCTCCCCATGACTGCCAGCGCCCGGCACACCGCTTCCTACTACGCCGCCAGCAGCGTGCCGCAACCCGATTACCCGGTGTTGAACGGCGAAGTGGTTGCCGATGTGTGCGTGATTGGCGGCGGGTATTCGGGGCTGAACACCGCCCTGGAACTGGCCGAGCGCGGCTTCAGCGTGGCGTTGCTGGAAGCACGCAAGATCGGTTGGGGCGCCAGCGGGCGCAATGGCGGCCAGCTGATTCGCGGCGTTGGCCACGGCCTGGACCAGTTCACCAACGTGATCGGTACCGACGGTGTGCGCCAGATGAAGCTGATGGGCCTGGAAGCGGTGGAGATCGTGCGCGAGCGCGTAGAGCGCTACCAGATTCCTTGCGACCTGACCTGGGGTTACTGCGACCTGGCCAACAAACCCCATCACATGCAGGAGTTGGCCGAGGACGCCGAAGAGTTGCGCAGCCTCGGCTATCACCACGAAGTACGCCTGCTACAGGCTGGCGAAATGGGCAGCGTGATCGGCTCCGACCGTTATGTGGGCGGCATGATCGACATGGGCTCCGGCCATTTGCACCCATTGAACCTGGCACTTGGCGAAGCGGGCGCCGCGCAGCAACTGGGCGTAAAGCTGTTCGAACAATCCGAAGTGACGCGCATCGACTACGGCCCTGAGGTCAAGGTGCACACCGCTCAAGGCCATGTGCGCGCCAAAACGCTGGTGCTGGCCTGCAACGCCTACCTCAATGGCCTGAACCCGCAACTGGGCGGCAAAGTGCTGCCCGCCGGCAGCTACATCATCGCCACTGAGCCGTTGAGCGAAGCCCAGGCCGCCAGCCTGCTGCCGCAGAATATGGCTGTGTGTGATCAACGGGTAACCGTGGACTACTTCCGATTGTCCGCCGACCGCCGCCTGTTGTTTGGTGGGGCCTGCCACTACTCCGGTCGCGATCCCCAGGATATTGGCGCCTATATGCGGCCAAAAATGCTCAAGGTGTTTCCACAACTGGCTGACGTGAAGATCGACTTCCAGTGGGGCGGCATGATCGGTATCGGCGCCAATCGCCTGCCGCAGATTGGCCGCTTGGCCGATCAACCCAACGTGTATTACGCCCAGGCTTACGCAGGCCACGGCCTCAATGCCACGCACCTGGCCGGTAAGCTACTGGCCGAAGCCATCAGCGGCCAGCAGCAGGGTCGCTTCGACCTGTTTGCCCGGGTGCCCCACATCACCTTCCCTGGCGGCATACACCTGCGTTCGCCGCTATTGGCATTGGGGATGTTGTGGCACCGGTTCAAAGAGCTGGTGTGATCAGCCGCGCCAGAAAGGTTTTACGCCTTCCCGGCGCGCCTGCTCTGCAGTTAGGCCGATGTCGCGCAGTTGCTCGACGCTCATATCAAGCAGGGCCTTTCGGGTATGGCTGCGGCGCCAGAACAGCGTCCACCGGCTGCTGGTAGTTGCCGACATTGTCGAACCCTGCCCCGCTTCCAATTCCTGACCGTGTAACGCCAACCGCACATCGCTCATGCCGCTCATTTTACCGTCCCTCATTTGCCTGTTGCCATGAGTGACTAGAATGGGCGTGCCCGCCAAACCGTTACAGATTCAACCCTTCTTTATTAAATCCATACAGACACTGCCTATGTGCCGCTGAATCCTGTATTTTCGCCCTATCTGTACTGGTCCCTTGGGAGCGACCGCCATGACCCTCTACGTCAACCTTGCCGAACTGTTGGGCACTCGCATCGAACAAGGCTTCTACCGTCCTGGCGATCGTCTGCCCTCTGTACGCGCCCTGAGCATCGAGCATGGGGTTAGCCTGAGCACCGTGCAGCAAGCTTATCGGCTGCTGGAAGACAACGGCCTGGCGATGCCAAAGCCAAAATCCGGCTACTTTGTACCCGTCGGGCGTGAGTTGCCGGCATTGCCGGAGGTTGGCCGTCCGGCACAGCGCCCAGTGGAAATTTCCCAGTGGGACCAGGTGCTGGAGCTGATTCGCGCGGTGCCGCGCAAAGACGTCATACAGATGGGCCGTGGCATGCCGGATGTTTTGACGCCCACCCTCAAACCCCTGCTGCGCAGCCTGGCGCGCGTGAGCCGGCGCCAGGACCTGCCGGGACTGTATTACGACAACATCCTCGGCTGTATGGATTTGCGCGAGCAAATCGCCCGACTGTCACTGGATTCCGGCTGCCAACTGACCGCCGATGACATTGTGATCACCACCGGCTGCCATGAGGCACTGTCTGCCAGCATCCATGCCATCTGCGAGCCCGGTGATATCGTCGCGGTGGACTCCCCCAGCTTTCATGGCGCGATGCAGACCCTCAAGGGCCTGGGCATGAAAGCCCTGGAAATCCCCACCGACCCTATCACCGGCATCAGCCTCGAAGCGCTGGAACTGGCGCTGGAACAGTGGCCGATCAAAGTCATTCAGCTGACCCCCAACTGCAACAACCCCTTGGGCTACATCATGCCGGAGGCGCGCAAACGGGCACTGCTGACCCTGGCGCAGCGTTTTGACGTGGCGATCATCGAAGACGATGTGTATGGCGAATTGGCCTACAGCTACCCGCGCCCGCGTACCATCAAATCCTTCGACGAGGACGGTCGCGTGCTGCTGTGCAGTTCCTTCTCGAAAACCCTCGCGCCAGGCCTGCGCATCGGCTGGGTTGCGCCGGGCCGTTACCTGGAACGGGTGCTGCACATGAAATACATCAGCACCGGCTCCACCGCCACACAACCGCAGATTGCCATCGCCGAGTTTTTGAAAGGCGGCCATTTCGAACCGCATTTACGCCGGATGCGCACTCAATACCAGCGCAATCGCGACCTGATGCTCGACTGGGTCAGCCGCTATTTTCCGGTCGGCACTCGCGCCAGTCGGCCCCAAGGCAGCTTTATGCTGTGGGTTGAGCTGCCGGAAGGTTTTGACACGTTAAAGCTCAATCGCATCCTGGTGGAACAAGGCGTACAGGTCGCTGTGGGAAGCATCTTTTCTGCATCCGGCAAGTACCGGAACTGCCTGCGCATGAACTACTCTGCCAAGCCAACCCCGCAGATAGAAGAGGCTGTGCGCAAAGTGGGGACTGCCGCAATCAAGCTGCTGGCCGAAACAGTGGACTGACCTTTCGCGGGAAATAGCCGTCATATGCCGACAACCGCCCTGATCTGGAAGCGAACCCTTTGATGATTCGACGGCTATTACCGCTCTTCCTGCTGGGAGCCCTGACCCTGGGCGGTTGCGCCACGGTGAGCACACCGCGCATCCCCAGCGATGCCCTGCCTGCCGCGCAGTCTTCCTTTGGCCGTTCGATCCAGGCCCAGGCCGCGCCTTACCAAGGACGCTCGGGCTTTCGCCTGCTGCCCAACAGCAGCGAAGCGTTCATGGCCCGCGCCGAACTGATCCGCAACGCCCAAACCAGCCTCGACCTGCAGTACTACATCGTCCACGACGGCATCAGCACGCGCATGCTGGTGGATGAATTGCTCAAGGCCGCCGACCGTGGCGTACGGGTGCGCATCCTGCTGGACGACACCACCAGCGACGGCCTCGACCAGATCATCGCCACCCTCGCCGCCCACCCCAAGATCGAGATTCGCTTGTTCAACCCGCTGCACCTGGGGCGCAGCACGGGTGTGACGCGGGCCATGGGGCGTTTGTTCAACCTGTCGCTGCAGCACCGGCGCATGCATAACAAACTGTGGCTGGCGGACAACAGCGTGGCGATTGTCGGCGGGCGCAACCTGGGGGATGAGTACTTCGACGCCGAGCCCAACCTCAACTTCACCGATATCGACATGCTCAGCGTGGGCCCGGTGGCGGAGCAACTCGGCCACAGCTTCGACCAGTACTGGAACAGCGCCCTGAGCAAGCCGATTGATGACTTTGTCTCAAACAGCCCTTCCAAAGGCGACCTGAACGCTGCGCGCACACGCCTGGAAGCATCGCTCGCCGAATCGCGCCAGCAGAATCACGCCCTCTACAGCCGCTTGCGCACTTATCAAACCCAGCCGCGCATGGACATCTGGCGCAGTGAGCTGATCTGGGCCTGGAACCAGGCATTGTGGGATGCACCCAGCAAAGTACTGGCCACCGCCGAACCAGACCCCAGGTTATTGCTCACCACTCAACTGGAGCCGGAACTGGAAGGGGTCAGCCACGAACTGATGATGATCTCGGCGTATTTCGTGCCGGGCCAGCCGGGGCTGGTGTACCTGACCGGGCGCGCGGACGCGGGCGTGTCGGTCAGCCTGTTGACCAACTCCCTGGAGGCCACCGATGTTCCGGCCGTTCACGGAGGGTACGCGCCGTACCGCAAGGCGCTGCTGGAGCATGGCGTAAAACTCTATGAACTGCGCCGCCAGCCCGGCGATGGCGGCGGTAGTGGCCCGCACCTGTTCCGGCGCGGCACGTTCCGCGGCTCGGACTCAAGCTTGCACAGCAAGGCGATGATCTTTGATCGGCAGAAGTCGTTTATCGGTTCGTTCAACTTCGACCCACGCTCCGTGCTGTGGAACACCGAAGTCGGCGTGCTGGTAGACAGCCCCGAGCTGGCGGAGCATGTGCGCAACCTGGCGCTGGAAGGCATGGCCCCCGCGTTGAGCTATGAGGCGAAATTGCAGGACGGCCAAGTGGTGTGGGTGACCGAGGATAACGGCCAACTCCACACCCTGGACCGCGAGCCGGGCAGTTGGTGGCGGCGGTTCAATGCGTGGTTCGCCACCAGCGTTGGCTTGGAACGCATGCTCTAGTGGGAGCGGCATTTCAAGGTCAGGTTGGCTGCGCGATCCCGAACGCGCCCTGGCGCAGCAACAACAACACCAGCCCCAACGCACCCGCCGCCATCAGTAACGGCAGCGCATGCCCGCTGATCCACTGGCTGCCCGCACCGGCCACCAACGGCCCGATCAAGCAGCCAATCCCCCACAGCTGTGCCACGTGGGCGTTGGCACGTACCAATGCATCGTCACGATAACGCTCGCCGATCAATATCAACGACAGTGTGAACAACCCGCCGGCACTGGCGCCGAACAACACCCAAACCGGCCAGATCAGCGATGTATGCATCAACAGCGGAATCGCCAGGCTCGACACCAACAACAGCACCGCGCAAGCCAAGAACAACGTCCGTCGCGGCAGGTAGTCGGCCAGTGCGCCAATGGGCAATTGCAACAACGCATCACCCACCACCACCGTACTGACCATCGCCAACGCGACCTCGGCAGTGAAGCCTTGTTGCAGGCAATACACCGGCAACAACGTCAGAATCATCGCCTCGAACGCTGCGAATAAAGCCACCGCCCAAGCAATCGCCGGCAGGCTCAGGCAGAAGCGCCACAAGTCTGCGAAAGTCACGCTGAACGACTCGGCAGTGGGTGCGCCAGTGCGGCCCAGTAACAGCACTGGTGCCACCACCAGCAGGCCTACGCCCACCCAGAAGCCGTAGTCATGATCGGTACCGAGCACGCCCAACAGCAACGGGCCCGACAGTTGGCTCAAGGCATAACTACAGCCATACAGCGCCACCAGCCGGCCACGCCATTGCTCCACCACCAATTGGTTGATCCAGCTTTCGCCCAGAATAAACACAATGGTCAGGATCACCCCGATCATCAGCCGCAGCACCAGCCATACCGGATAGCTGGGCAAAATCGCCAGCAAGCCAATGGACACTGCACCCGCCCACAGGCACAGGCGCATCAGGTTGGCAGTGCCGAGCCAAGAGGCCATGCGGCTGGAAACCTTCGCCCCGAGCAACACGCCGAACGCCGGCATGGCGGCCATGACACCAATGGCGAAACTGCCGTAGCCCCAGCCTTCAAGCCGTAGGGACACCAGCGGCATGCTGACACCCAGCGCCAGGCCGACGCTGAGGACCGAGGCCAGCACGGCGAAATAAGTCGCCCAACGCATTTCCACGCTCCTGTGGATAGTTTTTGAGAGCACACAAAACAGTGTGGGAGCGGGCTTGCTCGCGAATGCGGTGGGTCAGCCAGCTCATCTGGTACTGATACTCCGCATTCGCGAGCAAGCCCGCTCCCACATTTTTAGCTGCGGTGAGACCTGAAAGTTACAGCTTGATCCAGGTCGACTTCAGCTCGGTGTACTTGTCGAACGCATGCAGCGACTTGTCGCGGCCGTTACCCGACTGCTTGAAGCCACCGAACGGTGCGGTCATATCGCCGCCGTCATACTGGTTGACCCACACGCTACCGGCGCGCAGTGCCTTGGCGGTGAGGTGCGCCTTGGAGATATCGGCTGTCCACACCGCTGCGGCCAGGCCGTAGATAGTGTCGTTGGCAATGGCTATCGCTTCTTCGGCGCTATCAAAGGTGATCACCGACAAGACTGGGCCGAAGATCTCTTCCTTGGCGATCTTCATGGCATTGGTCACGCCGTCGAAAATCGTTGGCTCTACGTAGGTGCCACCGGTTTCTTCCAGGGTGCGCTTGCCGCCCGCCACCAGCTTGGCGCCGTCAGCATGGCCGGCCTCGATGTAGGACAGCACGGTGTTCATCTGCTGGGTGTCCACCAAAGCGCCAACGTTGGTCGCCGGGTCCAGCGGGTTGCCTGGCTTCCAGGCCTTGAGAGCCTCGATCACCAGCGGCAGGAATTTATCCTTGATCGAACGCTCGACCAGCAGACGCGAGCCGGCGGTGCAGACTTCACCCTGGTTGAAAGCTATGGCGCCAGCGGCGGATTCAGCCGCGGCTTGCAGGTCCGGCGCGTCAGCGAACACGATGTTCGGGCTCTTGCCACCGGCTTCCAGCCAAACACGCTTCATGTTCGACTCGCCGGAGCGGATCAACAGTTGCTTGGCGATTTTGGTCGAACCGGTGAACACCAGCGTGTCGACGTCCATGTGCAGCGCCAGCGCGTTGCCCACGGTGTGGCCATAACCAGGCAGCACGTTGAACACGCCTTTCGGAATGCCCGCTTCAACCGCCAATGCGGCGATGCGGATGGCGGTCAGTGGGGATTTTTCCGATGGCTTGAGGATTACGGAGTTACCGGTAGACAGCGCCGGCCCCAGCTTCCAGCAGGCCATCATCAACGGGAAGTTCCACGGCACGATGGCGCCAACCACGCCGACAGGCTCACGCGTCACAAGCCCAAGCTGGTCGTGCGGGGTGGCGGCAACTTCATCGTAGATCTTGTCGATAGCCTCGCCGCTCCAGCTCAGCGCGTTGGCTGCGCCAGGCACGTCGATGTACAAGGAGTCGCTGATCGGCTTGCCCATGTCCAAGGTTTCGAGCAGCGCCAGCTCTTCGGCATTGGCCTTGAGCAGTGCGGCGAATCGGATCATGGCGGATTTGCGCTTGGCCGGCGCAAGGCGCGACCAAACACCGGAATTGAAGGTAGCGCGGGCATTTTCCACGGCGCGCTGGGCGTCGGCCACGTCACAGCTGGCGACGGTGGCCAGCAAGCGGCCATCGACCGGGCTGATGCATTCGAAGGTGTCACCGGAAGCAGCAGCGGTGTACTCGCCGTTGATGTAGGCGCGGCCTTCGATCTTCAGATCCTTGGCGCGTTGTTCCCAGTCGGCACGGGTCAGGGTGGTCATGCGAGTGTCCTCCTCTTATTGAATACAAGGGCCAGGCGATGTCCCCCGGCAGCCTCAAAGAATTCTTGCCCGGCCAGCCTGCTGTTCGGCTCAAGGCAGCTGCCACCCTAAACCAGCCGCTGGGGATGTTTCAATATATTTGACATAACGCCAGCAAACTCCCTTGCGATGTTCATTTTAATAAACATAGACTTTGGGCTCTCCAACCGCAGGCCAGACGGGACACGCACATGAGCATCCAGGACATCGTCGACTTCAGCCAAGCCAACACCGCCCCCGAACGCTACCGCCCTGCCGCAGAAAAAATCCTCAAGGGCGATCCCGAACAAACGATCTACAACCACTACAACAGCCCGTGCGGGCAGATGAGTGCCGGGGTCTGGGAAGGTGAAGTCGGGCACTGGAAGGTCAACTACAGCGAACATGAGTACTGCGAGATCGTGCAGGGTGTTTCGGTATTGCGCGATGCCGAGGGTAACGCAAAGACCTTGCGCGCCGGCGACCGCTTCGTGATCCCCGCCGGCTTCAGTGGCACCTGGGAAGTGCTGGAGCCGTGCCGCAAGATCTACGTGGTGTTTGAACAAAAGGCCTGATCAGCAAATCGCAGGCAAAAAAAAGCCCGTATCGTGAGATACGGGCTTTTTTTCACAAGGAAGAAAATCAATTACTTGATTTTGCCTTCTTTGTAGATCACGTGCTTGCGAACGCGCGGGTCGAACATTTTCTTTTCGAGCTTGTCCGGGGTAGTACGCTTGTTCTTGTCGGTAGTGTAGAAGTGACCAGTACCGGCGCTAGAGATCATTCGAATCAATTCACGCATGATAGAGCTCCTTAGATCTTGCCAGCGGCGCGGATTTCGGCCAGCACGACAGTGATGCCACGCTTGTCGATGATACGCATGCCTTTGGCAGATACACGCAGGCGAACAAAACGTTTCTCTTCTTCAACCCAGAAGCGGTGATGCTGCAGGTTCGGCAGGAAACGACGACGGGTTTTGTTATTTGCGTGGGAAATGTTATTCCCAGTCACCGGACCCTTACCGGTAACTTGACAGACTCTCGACATGCCTCAGCCCTCTAAAACCACATGCCCAACCCGGCATGGGTTGGCCGCTTAATCTCTCAGTCATTTGGCGCCAGGCGCCGCGTTTCTTTAGGGTCTTACCGGCTACACCTACAAGCGAAGGAACCGGGCCCCTAGAAAAGAGCGCTGCTTTATACCAGAAAGACCCCAGTGCAACAACAGCCCGTGTGTTTTTACCGACCTAATTCTAGGTAAAACACACCTGAACCGTTGCCAGGAGGGGCCGCCGGAATAGCCGACCGCTCGTCGCACAGAATGATTTACAGCGCCTGCGCGCACGGTGAAGTGCTCGGCGAAATACGCTGAGGCGCCATCAAAACAGCATTTGAGGCAAAAGCACAGGCAAAAATGGGCTAGTCATTTGGCAATCTGAGCACTACGGTAGGACTTTTCCAGACTGCACTCGCAGATGGGCCTTCGATCTGCAAAGGAAACCGAACATGCGCCTCGCTGCCCTACCGCTGTTGCTCGCCCCTCTATTTATCGCGCCGCTGGCCTCTGCCGCCAGCAACTTGAGCGTCTGCACCGAGGCCAGCCCCGAAGGGTTCGATGTGGTGCAATACAATTCGCTGACCACCACCAATGCCTCGGCCGATGTGCTGATGAACCGCTTAGTGGACTATGACGCGGCCAGCGGCAAGCTAGTGCCCAGCCTGGCAGACAGCTGGGAAGTGTCGCCGGATGGCCTGACCTACACGTTCAAGCTGCACCCGGATGTGAAATTCCATCGCACCGACTATTTCGTCCCAAGCCGCTCCCTGACCGCCGAAGACGTACGCTTCAGCTTCGAGCGCATGCTCGACCCGGCCAACCCTTGGCACAAGATCGCCCAGAGCGGCTTTCCCCACGCGCAGTCGCTGCAGTTGCCGACGCTGGTCAAGAAGATCGACGCGCTCGACCCGCTGACCGTGCGCTTCACCCTTGATCACGCCGACTCCACCTTCCTCGCCGCGTTGAGCATGGGCTTTGCTTCGATCTACCCGGCGGAATACGCCGACAAACTGCTCAAAGCCGGCACGCCCGAGAAACTCAACAGCCAGCCCATCGGCACCGGGCCGTTCGTTTTCGTGCGTTTCCAGAAAGACGCCGTGGTGCGCTACAAGGCCAACCCGGACTACTTCGCAGGCAAACCACCTGTGGATAACTTGATCTTCGCGATCACCCCGGACGCCAACGTACGCTTGCAGAAATTGCACCGCGATGAATGCCAGATCGCCCTCTCGCCAAAACCCCTGGATGTAGGCGAAGCCGAGAAAGACGCAGCGCTCAAGGTCGAAAAAACCGCCGCCTTCATGACGGCATTCGTCGCCATCAACAGCCAGCATCCACCGCTGGACAAGCCCGAAGTACGCCAGGCAATCAACCTGGCGTTCGACAAGGCCAGCTACCTCAAGGCCGTGTTTGAAGGCACCGCCGAAGCCGCCAACGGTCCTTACCCACCCAACACCTGGAGCTACGCCAAGGACTTGCCGGGTTATCCACAGGACTTGGCCAAGGCCAAGGCATTGCTGAACCGTGCCGGGCTCAAGGACGGTTTCAAGACCACTATCTGGACACGCCCCACTGGCAGCCTGCTGAACCCCAACCCGAACCTCGGCGCGCAGTTGTTGCAGGCGGACCTGGCCAAGGTCGGCATCCAGGCCGAGATCCGTGTGATCGAATGGGGCGAGTTGATCCGCCGCGCCAAGGCGGGTGAGCACGACCTGCTGTTCATGGGCTGGGCCGGCGACAACGGCGACCCGGATAACTTCTTGACGCCGCAGTTCTCCTGCGCGGCAGTCAAATCGGGCACCAACTTCGCCCGCTACTGCGACCCCGCGCTGGACAAGCTGATCAGTGCCGGCAAGACCACCAGTGAGCAAGGGGTGCGCAGCAAGCTGTACCAGCAGGCCCAGGCGCAGATCCAGCAGCAGGCACTGTGGCTGCCGCTGGCACACCCGACGGCGTTCGCCCTGGCACGCAAGAATGTCGAGGGTTATCAGGTGAGCCCGTTCGGACGCCAAGACTTCTCCAAGGTCAGCGTCAAGCCCTGAACACCCGCCCCGCCCGGACCGGGCGGGGTTACATCCACCCATATTCCGCCATCGACAAGGGATCACCGTCGCCCACGATGATGTGGTCGAGCACCCGCACATCCACCACTTCCAAGGCTTTTTGCAGAGTCTTGGTCAGTTTTCGATCTGCTGCGCTGGGCTCCACACTTCCGGAAGGATGGTTGTGACACAGGATCAGCGCCGCCGCGTTGTAGGCCAGCGCACGCTTGACCACTTGCCGTGGGTAAACCACGGCACCGTCGATAGTGCCCTGGAACAAGGCCTCAAACCCCAACACCCGATGCTTTGAATCAAGAAACAGGCAGCCGAAGGTTTCATGGGGCTCATGACGCAACAGCGCCTTGAGGTAATCACGCACGGCCACCGGACTTTCCAGCACCGAATCAACGCGCAACCGTTCCGCCAGATGACGCCGGGACATTTCCAGCACCGCCTGCAACTGGGCAAACTTTGCTGGCCCCAGGCCCAACTGCTGGTTGAACACCGTTTGGCTGGCCTCCAACAACGGTCGCAAGCCACCAAATTGCGCCAACAGGTGGCGCGCCAAGTCCACCGCGCTCCTGCCGGTCACCCCGGTACGCAGGAAGATCGCCAGCAGCTCTGCGTCGGACAAGCTCGTCGCGCCCCACTCCAACAGCTTCTCCCGTGGCCGCTCTGCCGCTGGCCAATCACGAATACTCATCCCACCTCCCTCTCCATGTGCGCAATGCGCACCGCTGTAGCCTGGCGGGCGCTGTGTTATCGTAGGCCCTCTTTTTTGCGTGCGATTTCACCTGGGGAGGGGGCATCGCAGGCGTCATTGAACTGGCATCACTGAACTGGAAAGGCAAACCAATGCAGCGTCTGTATCGGAAACGCATCGTTCTCGGCGTCGGCGGCGGCATTGCCGCCTACAAGAGCGCAGAGCTGGTTCGCAGGCTCCTGGACCAAGGCGCCGAAGTGCGCGTGGTCATGACACGCGGCGGCAGTGAATTCATCACCCCGCTGACCATGCAGGCCTTGTCCGGCCACCCGGTTCACCTGGACCTGCTGGACCCGGCGGCCGAGGCTGCCATGGGCCATATCGAACTGGCCAAGTGGGCCGACCTGGTGTTGATCGCCCCGGCCACTGCCGACCTGATCGCCCGCCTCGCCCAAGGTATCGCCGATGACCTGCTGACCACGCTGGTACTGGCCACCGACGCCACTGTCGCCATTGCGCCGGCCATGAACCAGGCCATGTGGCGCGACCCTGCCACCCAGGCCAACACCCAACTCCTGCAAAGCCGTGGCCTCAAGGTGTTCGGCCCGGCATCCGGCAGCCAGGCCTGCGGCGACGTCGGCATGGGCCGCATGCTTGAAGCCACCGACCTCGCACTGTGCGCCGCCGAGTGCTTCCAGCACCTGGCCCTGACCGGTAAGCACGTGCTGATCACCGCCGGCCCGACTCAGGAAAACATCGACCCGGTGCGCTACATCACCAACCATAGCTCAGGAAAAATGGGCTTTGCCTTGGCTGAAGCGGCGGTCGAGGCAGGCGCACGCGTCACCCTGATCACCGGCCCAGTGCATTTGCCGACACCCGATCGGGTCACGCGAATCGACGTCGTCAGCGCCCGCGACATGCTCGCGGCCTGTGAAGCGGCCATTCCCTGCGACCTGTTTATCGCCTCGGCTGCGGTTGCGGACTACCGCCCGGAAGTCGTTGCGCCGCAAAAGCTCAAGAAAGACCCTACGAGCGGCGACGGCCTGCTCCTGCAAATGGTGCGCAACCCAGACATTCTGGCCACCATCGCCACTCGCCCGGACCGTCCGTTCAGCGTCGGCTTTGCCGCCGAAACAGAGCACCTGCTGGACTACGCCGCACGCAAACTGAAAGACAAAAACCTCGACCTGATCGTTGCCAATGATGTCGCCAACCCGAGCATCGGCTTCAACAGCGAGGAAAACGCCTGCAGCGTGATCGACCGTGACCTGCACGCCACCCTTTTCGCCCAGACCAGCAAGGGCAAGATTGCCCGCCAACTGATCTCTTTTATCGCCCAACGGCTGAACCAGGTTTAATTTCCATGCACGCTTTGCAAGCCAAGATCCTCGACCCCCGCATCGGCAACGAATTCCCACTGCCGGCCTACGCCACCCCAGGCTCAGCCGGCCTGGACCTGCGCGCCATGCTCAAGCAAGACACCGTCCTTGAGCCGGGCCAGACCATCCTGATCCCCACCGGCCTGTCGATCTACGTCGGCGATCCGGGCCTGGCGGCTCTGATCCTGCCGCGCTCGGGCCTGGGCCACAAACACGGCATCGTGCTGGGTAACCTGGTGGGCCTGATCGATTCGGACTACCAAGGCGAGTTGATGGTGTCGTGCTGGAACCGTGGCCAGACCGCGTTCAACATCGCCGTTGGCGAACGTATTGCCCAGTTGGTGCTGGTGCCAGTCGTGCAGGCGCACTTCGAACTGGTGCAGGAATTCGACGAAACCCAACGCGGCGCAGGCGGCTTTGGGCATTCCGGCAGTCACTGACTAAGCTGAATCTGGCCGGGTGCTATTGCCCGGCTCGACGCCACCGCAAGGCTTTTCAGGACGAAGAATGCGCGGATTTTACAAGCGAGATTTCCCCAGTGAAATCAATGCATTACGCAAGCGACAAGACGGAGCGCACGCTCCGATGGCATTTTTGCACCACGAACTCTCTGCCGAAAACACCGTCATACCCTTCAGTTTGAGCCTGCCGGTCAGCCACATTAAGGCCAGCTTTGCCCCCTTCAGATGGAGTTTCCCCCCGCGATGAGTACCGCAGCCCGAGTAGCCCCGACATTCCCCGACAGCATCTTTCGCGCCTACGACATCCGTGGCGTGGTGCCCAAGACCCTGACCGCCGAAACTGCCTACTGGATTGGCCGCGCCATCGGCTCCCAAAGCCTGGCGCAGGACGAGCCGAACGTATCGGTCGGTCGTGACGGTCGGCTTTCCGGCCCCGAGTTGGTGGAGCAATTGATCCAGGGCTTGGCCGACAGCGGCTGCCACGTCAGCGACGTCGGCCTGGTGCCTACGCCTGCGCTGTACTACGCCGCCAACGTCCTGGCCGGCAAATCCGGGGTGATGCTCACGGGTAGCCACAACCCGTCGGACTACAACGGCTTCAAGATCGTCATCGCCGGCGACACCCTCGCCAACGAGCAGATCCAGGCCCTGCACGACCGCTTGAAAACCAACGACCTGACCAGCGGCAAAGGCAGCATCACCAAGGTCGACATCCTGCAGCGCTATTCCGATGAGATCACCCGCGACGTCAAACTCGCGCGCCGCCTCAAGGTGGTGGTGGACTGCGGCAACGGCGCGGCTGGTGTGATCGCCCCGCAACTGCTCGAAGCCCTGAACTGCGAAGTGATCCCGCTGTTCTGCGAAGTGGACGGCAACTTCCCCAACCATCACCCGGACCCGGGCAAGCCTGAAAACCTGGTGGACCTGATCGCCAAGGTCAAGGAAACCGGGGCCGACGTCGGCCTGGCCTTCGACGGTGACGGCGACCGCGTGGGCGTGGTGACCGAAACCGGCGAGATCGTGTTCCCGGACCGCTTGCTGATGCTGTTCGCCCGTGACGTGGTGGCGCGCAACGCCAACGCCGAGATCATCTTCGACGTGAAGTGCACCCGCCGCCTCACCCCGCTGATCAAGGAATATGGCGGTCGCCCGCTAATGTGGAAGACCGGTCACTCGTTGATCAAAAAGAAAATGAAGGAAACCGGCGCCCTGTTGGCCGGCGAAATGAGCGGTCACGTGTTCTTCAAGGAACGCTGGTTCGGCTTTGATGACGGCATTTACAGTGCCGCTCGTCTGCTGGAGATCCTCAGCAAGGAAAAATCCACCGCCGAAGAGCTGTTTCAGACCTTCCCGAATGATATTTCTACGCCAGAGATCAATATCCATGTGACCGAGGAGAGCAAATTCAGCATCATTGACGCACTGCACGATGCGCAATGGGGCGAAAGCGCCGACCTGACCCTCATTGATGGTGTGCGAGTCGATTACGCCAAAGGCTGGGGCCTGGTGCGCGCGTCCAACACCACACCGGTGCTGGTCCTGCGCTTCGAGGCGGATACCGAGGCTGAGTTGCAGCGCATCAAGGACGTGTTCCACGCCCAGTTGAAACGTGTTGCCCCTGATCTCCAATTACCGTTCTGATTTTTTACCGGAGCCCTGAATGACCCTCGAACGCGAAGCCGCTGCCAACACCGCCAAGGTCCTTTCCGAAGCGTTGCCCTACATTCGACGCTACGTCGGCAAGACGCTGGTGATCAAATACGGCGGCAATGCCATGGAAAGCGACGAGCTGAAAACCGGCTTTGCCCGCGACATCGTGTTGATGAAAGCCGTAGGGATCAACCCGGTGGTAGTGCACGGTGGCGGCCCGCAAATCGGCGACCTGCTCAAGCGCTTGTCGATCGAGAGTCACTTCATCGATGGCATGCGCGTCACTGACGCGCAAACCATGGACGTGGTGGAGATGGTCCTCGGCGGCCAGGTCAACAAGGACATTGTCAACCTGATCAACCGCCACGGCGGCAGCGCCATCGGCCTGACTGGCAAGGACGCAGAGCTGATCCGCGCGAAAAAACTGACAGTGACCCGTCAGACGCCGGAAATGACCCAGCCGGAAATCATCGACATCGGCCAGGTGGGCGAAGTGGTGGGTGTAAACACCGACCTGCTGAACCTGCTGGTCAAAGGTGACTTCATCCCAGTGATCGCACCGATCGGCGTGGGCGCCAACGGTGAGTCCTACAACATCAACGCCGACCTGGTAGCCGGCAAGGTGGCCGAAGCACTGAAGGCTGAAAAGCTGATGCTGCTGACCAACATCGCCGGCCTGATGGACAAGGAAGGCAAGGTACTGACCGGCCTGACCACTCAACAAGTGGACGAGCTGATTGCCGACGGCACCATCTACGGCGGCATGCTGCCGAAAATCCGTTGCGCGCTGGAAGCGGTGCAAGGCGGCGTGGGCAGCTCGTTGATCATCGACGGCCGCGTACCGAATGCGGTATTGCTGGAAATCTTCACCGATACCGGCATGGGCACGTTGATCAGTAATCGCAAGCGTCCTTAACCGCTGCAAACAAAAAGGCCCCGCTCAACCTGATTGAGCGGGGCCTTTTTTATGCACATTGGCTCTGCAGAAAAATAGAGACTCCCACAGAGGATGTGTGTCAGACGCCAAATTGCTCGCGGTATGCGCGAACAGCCGGCAAATGCTGCTTGAGCTGTGGATCATCTTCCAGGAACTGCAACACCTGGTTCAACGACACGATACTCACCACCGGAATGCCGAAATCACGCTCCACTTCCTGGATGGCCGACAACTCACCGTTGCCGCGCTCCTGGCGGTTCAGCGCGATCAGCACGCCCGCAGCCTTGGCGCCGTCCTGGGAGGCAATGATCTGCATCACTTCACGGATGGCAGTACCGGCCGTGATCACGTCGTCGATGATCAGCACATCGCCAGTGAGCGGCGCGCCCACCAGGCTACCGCCTTCGCCATGGGCCTTGGCCTCCTTGCGGTTGAAACACCACGGCAGATCCTGCCCGTGATGCTCGGCCAGCGCCACGGCCGTCGCAGCCGCCAGGGGAATGCCCTTGTAGGCCGGACCGAACAGTACGTCGAAGGAAATACCGCTTTCAACGATGGCTGCCGCATAGAAACGACCCAGCTGAGCCAGGGCCGAACCCGAGTTGAACAAGCCCGCATTGAAGAAGTACGGGCTGGTGCGCCCGGACTTGAGAGTGAACTCACCGAAGCGCAAAACGCCGCGATCGATGGCAAAACGAATGAAATCGCGTTGATACGCCTGCATGAAAAAAGCCTCAGATACCACGGATTTAGCTAATTAGGTAGACGGCGTGTATCATACACGCACGCGATTTTTGGGGCCATTTATGCGGATCATCAGTGTGAACGTTAATGGTATTCAGGCTGCAGTCGAGCGTGGTTTGCTCAGTTGGCTGCAAGCCCAGAATGCCGACGTCATCTGCCTGCAGGATACCCGCGCCTCCGCCTTTGAACTGGACGACCCAGCCTTCCAACTGGATGGCTACTTCCTTTATGCCTGCGATGCCGAAGTGCCCACCCAAGGTGGCGTGGCTTTGTATTCGCGGTTGCAACCCAAGGCGGTCATCAGCGGCCTCGGCTTCGAGACAGCCGACCGCTACGGGCGCTACCTGCAAGCCGATTTCGATAAGGTCAGCATCGCGACCTTGCTGCTCCCTTCGGGGCAGAACGGCGATGAAGACTTGAACCAGAAGTTCAAGCTAATGGACGATTTCGCCCGTTACCTGGATAAACAGCGACGCAAACGTCGCGAGTACATTTATTGTGGCTCGCTGTACGTGGCGCAACAGAAGCTGGATATCAAGAACTGGCGCGACAGCCAGCAATCCCCGGGCTTCCTGGCGCCAGAACGGGCCTGGATGGACGAGATTGTCGGCAACATGGGTTATGTAGATGCCCTACGCGAAGTCAGCCGCGAAGGCGACCAGTACAGCTGGTGGCCGGATAACGAACAGGCTGAGATGCTCAACCTGGGCTGGCGTTTCGACTACCAGTTGCTGACCCCAGGTCTGCGCCGGTTCGTTCGCAGTGCACGCTTGCCGCGCCAGCCACGTTTCTCGCAGCACGCGCCGCTGATCGTGGACTACGACTGGACACTGACCATCTAAGGTCTTTTTCCAGGTACAAAAAAACCGACATCGTTGTCGGTTTTTTTGTGGGCGCCCGTTATTTGACCGGACGCCAGGTAAAGGGATAGCGATAAGTGATCCCTTTATTGGCCTTGATGCCGCCAATGATCGTCAACACCAAGGTTGCGATCACCAGGACGATCATCAGGAAAAAACCCACCACGGCAAACGCCAGTACCACGCAGGCCATCCAGGCGATGGCCACGGTGATCTGGAAGTTCAGCGCTTCCTTGCCCTGGTCGTCAATGAACGCATCTTTTTCCTTCTTGAGCTGCCACAGGATCAGCGGCCCAATAACGCTGCCGAAGGGGAAGACAAACCCCAGAAACGCCGCGAAGTGACACAACATCGCACCCTGGCGCGCTTCATAGGAAGGCGTAGACACAGGCAATTGGCTGTCACTCATGGCGTTTCTCCTTGAAGCCGGTTCAGTCGGCCAGTGCGGCGTTCTGCAGTTCGAAGATCTCGGTCATGCCCTTCTGGGCCAGTGCCAGCATGGCGTTCAGTTCGGCCGGCTGGAATGGCGCGCCTTCGGCGGTGCCCTGCACTTCGATGAAACCACCGGTGCTGGTCATTACCACGTTCAGGTCGGTCTCGGCGGCCGAGTCCTCCAGGTAGTCCAGGTCCAGCACAGGCTCGCCCTGGTACATACCCACCGAAACGGCGGCGATCATTTGCTTGAGTGGGTCACCGCCTTTGAGGCCGCCACGCTTCTTGATCACTTTCAGCGCGTCAACCAGGGCCACCATGGCGCCGGTGATGGACGCGGTACGGGTGCCTCCATCGGCCTGGATCACGTCGCAGTCGACGTACAGGGTCACGTCGCCCAGCTTGGACATGTCCAAGGCTGCACGCAGGGAGCGGCCGATCAGGCGCTGGATTTCCAGGGTGCGCCCGCCTTGCTTGCCACGGCTGGCCTCACGCTGGTTACGCTCGCCGGTCGCGCGCGGCAGCATGCCGTATTCGGCGGTCAACCAGCCCTGGCCCTGGCCTTTCAGGAAGCGTGGCACGCCATTTTCGACGCTGACGGTGCAGATAACCTTGGTATCGCCAAACTCGACCAGTACAGAACCCTCGGCGTGTTTGGTGTAGTTGCGGGTGATGCGGATCGAGCGGAGCTGATCGGCAACGCGACCACTTGGACGTTTCATAGGGGATACCTGTACTGAGGACAAAAACTGCCGAGCATTATAGAGCCGCGAGCCGATTCGGGGCACTTCTAAAAATTCGGTTACGAATGGCCGGGCTGACGCCCATTGTTTGGGCGCGCTCGCCCCACTGCGCTACAATCCTGCGCCTTCTTAACCATCAGCCCGTGTTTGCGGGACTGCAACGCGAGGTACCTCCATGGTGCACAGCATGACCGCCTTCGCCCGCGTCGAAAAAGCCGGCGTCCAAGGCACCCTGAGCTGGGAACTGCGCTCGGTCAACAGCCGTTACCTGGAGCCGCACCTGCGCCTGCCGGAATCATTCCGCGACCTCGAAGGCGCCGTACGTGAAGCGCTGCGCCAAGGCATTTCCCGCGGCAAGCTGGAATGCACCCTGCGCTTTACCGAAGAAACCACCGGCAAGGCCTTGCAGATTGACCGCGACCGCGCCGCGCAACTGGTTGCCGCCGCCGAGACCATCGCCAGCCTGATCAAACAGCCCGCAGCACTGAACCCACTGGAAGTACTGGCCTGGCCGGGCGTATTGGTGGCCGACGCCACCGACCCGCAAGCCCTCAACGCCGAAGCCCTCGCCCTGTTCAACCAGGGTTTGAAGGAGCTCAAGGCTGGCCGCGAACGCGAAGGCGCCGAACTGGCCCGCCTGATCAACGAACGCCTGACCGCCATCGAAGAGGATGTGGTCACCCTGCGTGAACTGGTACCGCAGATGCTCGCCACCCAGCGCCAGAAGGTCCTCGACCGCTTTACCGACATGAAGGCCGACCTCGACCCGACGCGCCTTGAGCAGGAAATGGTGCTGCTCGCCCAGAAGAGTGACGTCGCCGAAGAGCTCGACCGCCTGAGCACCCACATTCTTGAAGTACGTCGTGTGCTCAAGTCTGCCGGTGCCGCCGGTCGGCGCCTGGACTTCCTGATGCAGGAACTCAACCGCGAAGCCAATACACTGGGCTCCAAGGCATTTGACCCGCGCAGCACCCAGGCTGCGGTCAACCTCAAAGTGTTGATCGAGCAGATGCGCGAACAAGTACAGAATATTGAGTAAGGCAACTTCCATGACCCACAGCACCGGCACCCTTTACATCATTTCCGCCCCTTCGGGCGCGGGCAAGAGCAGCCTGGTCAAGGCCCTGACCGACGCTGACGACCAGATCCGCATCTCGGTCTCGCACACCACCCGCGCCATGCGCCCGGGCGAGGTGAACGGCGTGCACTATCACTTCGTCGAGCGCACCGAGTTCGTCAAGATGATCGAACACGGCGACTTCCTCGAGCGCGCCGAAGTGTTCGGCAACCTCTACGGCACCTCGCAAAGCCACCTGCAGCAGACCCTGGATGAAGGCCACGACCTGATCCTGGAAATCGACTGGCAGGGCGCCGAGCAAGTGCGCCAGTTGATGCCAAAGGCGCGTTCGATCTTCATCCTGCCGCCATCGCTTGAAGCGTTGCATCAGCGCCTGACCAACCGTGGCCAGGACAGCGACGAGATCATCGAAGGCCGCATGCGCGAAGCCGTCAGCGAAATGAGCCACTACGTCGACTACGACTACCTGATCATCAACGACGATTTCGCCCACGCCCTGGATGATCTGAAGGCGATTTTCCGCACCAATCAGCTCCAGCAGAAGCGCCAACAACAGCGTTTTGGCAAATTGCTCGCCGAATTGCTGGGCTGATTGGCTCTTCCCAAAACCGCTGCAAGGGCTTTACATTGGTGCTTGCAGCGGTTTGACGAGGGCTCGCGGAAAATCAGCGCTTCCCTAAACGCTGGTGATTTTTTAAACTGCTCAGTCCGCTCGCCCAACCGGGCAGCGCGCATCTTGCATTCGCTCCGAGGAATACCATGGCCCGCGTAACCGTTGAAGACTGCCTAGAACACGTGGATAACCGCTTTGAGCTGGTCATGCTCTCTACCAAGCGTGCCCGTCAACTGGCCACTGGCGGCAAAGAGCCCCTGGTCCAGTGGGAAAACGACAAGCCTACCGTTGTAGCCCTGCGTGAAATCGCTGAAGGCCTGATGAGCTACGAGTTCATCGCCAACGCCGAAATCGTTGAAGACGAACCGCTGTTTGCAGCGTTCGAGGACGAGTCCAACGAGGCCGTCTAAGCCTATGCCTGGTCGACGTAGCACGGCGCGGGGTCAACGCATGCGGCAGGAGTCAATCCTATGCCGAGCATAGACGCCCTCGCCGATCGCTTATCGGCCTACCTCGGCCCAGACCAGGTCAACCTGGTCCGCCGAGCGTATTTCTACGCCGAACAAGCCCACGACGGCCAACGCCGCCGTAGTGGCGAGGCGTACGTCACCCATCCTCTTGCGGTGGCCAATATTCTTGCCGACATGCACATGGACCATCAGAGCCTGATGGCCGCGATGCTGCATGACGTGATCGAAGACACCGGCATCGCCAAGGAAGCGCTCAGTGCGCAATTTGGCGAGACCGTGGCCGAACTGGTCGACGGGGTCAGCAAACTGACCCAGATGAACTTCGAGACCAAGGCCGAAGCCCAGGCGGAAAACTTCCAGAAGATGGCCATGGCCATGGCCCGCGATATTCGCGTGATCCTGGTCAAGCTGGCTGACCGGCTGCACAACATGCGCACGCTGGAAGTGCTGTCCGGCGAAAAACGCCGGCGCATCGCCAAGGAAACCCTGGAAATCTACGCGCCCATCGCCAACCGGCTGGGCATGCACGCCATTCGCATCGAATTTGAAGACCTCGGTTTCAAGGCCATGCACCCGATGCGTTCGGCGCGCATCTACCAGGCCGTCAAGCGCGCCCGGGGCAACCGCAAGGAAATCGTCAACAAGATCGAAGAGTCCCTGAGCCATTGCCTGGCGATCGATGAGATCGAAGGTGAAGTCAGCGGCCGACAGAAGCATATCTACGGCATCTACAAGAAGATGCGCGGCAAGCGCCGGGCCTTCAACGAGATCATGGACGTGTACGCGTTCCGGATCATCGTCGACAAGGTCGACACGTGCTACCGCGTGCTGGGCGCTGTGCATAATTTGTACAAACCCCTGCCGGGCCGCTTCAAGGATTACATCGCCATTCCCAAGGCCAACGGCTATCAGTCGCTGCATACCACGCTGTTTGGTATGCACGGGGTGCCGATCGAGATCCAGATCCGCACCCGCGAAATGGAAGAGATGGCCAACAACGGCATCGCTGCCCATTGGTTGTACAAATCCAGCGGCGACGAGCAGCCCAAGGGCACCCACGCCCGCGCGCGCCAGTGGGTCAAGGGCGTGCTGGAAATGCAGCAACGTGCCGGCAACTCACTCGAATTTATCGAGAGCGTGAAGATCGACCTGTTCCCGGACGAGGTCTACGTGTTCACGCCCAAAGGCCGGATCATGGAGCTGCCCAAAGGCTCCACGGCGGTCGACTTTGCCTACGCGGTGCACACCGACGTGGGCAACAGCTGCATCGCCTGCCGGATCAACCGGCGCCTGGCCCCGCTGTCGGAACCACTGCAAAGCGGCTCCACGGTGGAGATCGTCAGTGCACCGGGCGCACGTCCGAACCCGGCTTGGCTCAACTTCGTAGTCACCGGCAAGGCGCGTACGCACATTCGCCACGCCCTGAAACTGCAGCGTCGCTCCGAGTCCATCAGCCTGGGCGAACGCCTGCTGAACAAAGTGCTAAACGGCTTCGACAGCGCCCTGGACAAGATCCCGGCCGAGCGCGTGCAAGCAATGCTCCACGAGTACCGCCAGGAAACCATCGAAGACCTGCTTGAAGATATCGGCCTGGGCAACCGCATGGCCTACGTTGTCGCCCGCCGCCTGCTGGGCGAAGGCGAACAGCTGCCGAGCCCCGAAGGCCCGCTGGCGATTCGCGGCACCGAAGGCCTGGTACTCAGCTACGCCAAGTGCTGCACGCCGATTCCAGGCGACCCGATTGTTGGCCACCTGTCCGCAGGCAAAGGCATGGTGGTGCACTTGGACAACTGCCGCAACATCACCGAAATCCGCCACAACCCGGAAAAATGCATCCAGCTCTCGTGGGCCAAGGATGTCACCGGCGAATTCAACGTCGAGCTGCGTGTAGAGCTGGAACACCAGCGCGGCCTGATCGCCCTGCTGGCCAGCAGCGTGAACGCGGCCGATGGCAATATCGAGAAAATCAGCATGGACGAACGCGATGGTCGCATCAGCGTCGTCCAACTGGTGGTCAGCGTACACGACCGTGTGCACCTGGCCCGCGTGATCAAGAAACTGCGCGCCTTGACCGGTGTGATCCGCATCACCCGCATGCGTGCATAGCCGATCCATTACAAGGAGTCATTCATGACCAAGACTGTTATCACCAGCGACAAGGCCCCGGCTGCCATCGGCACCTACTCCCAGGCCATCAAGGCGGGCAACACCGTCTACATGTCCGGCCAGATCCCGCTGGACCCAAAGACCATGGAACTGGTGGAAGGCTTCGAAGCCCAGACCGTACAGGTCTTCGAGAACCTCAAGTCCGTGGCTGAAGCTGCCGGCGGTTCGTTCAAGGACATCGTCAAACTGAACATCTTCCTCACCGACCTGAGCCACTTCGCCAAGGTCAACGAGATCATGGGCAAGTACTTCGAACAGCCATACCCAGCCCGCGCCGCCATCGGCGTTGCTGCCCTGCCAAAGGGCGCACAGGTTGAGATGGACGCGATTCTGGTCATCGAGTAAAACACCCGGCGCAGCTTTCCCCAGGCTGCGCCGACCCTGTTTCAGAAGGATTTCGTAATGCGCAAAGCGCTTGTAGCCTCATCATTGCTCACCCTGCTGCTCGGCGGCTGCGCCAGCAACCCCGCCGACCTGGACGTGAGCGGCACCTGGATCAACCAGGTCGCCATCGATGCGGCTGCCAAAGGCGGCCCTTTGCGTGAAGCCCTGCAAAGCTTTGGCCCGAACCTCGAATGGGAGGTCAACCCCAAGGCATCGCAGGCGCGCTACTACAACGGTTTTGAAGTAGCGGAAGGCAAGTTGCTGGGTGAAAAATCCGGCGCCTGGAGCGTGGACTTCTACGGCAGCTCCGCCACCGAACTCAAGCGCAAGGGCAAACAACTGCTGCAAGTGGCCAACGACAATGAGCCTGAGCAACTGTTTGCACGCCCCAAAGAGCCAGCGCCGGAAGGCGCGCCGCTGGGCGCCAACTTCGAGCGTGCACTGTATGCGGCCTACATGGGCGGCGACTGGAAGATCACCGACGGCTTCGGCAGCGGCGCCATTGTGCAGTTCCAGGCCAACGGCAAAGTTGCCGGCCTGCCCAATGTTGACCAGTACTCGTTGTGCCTGGCGGGTGATTGCGCGTCCATGAGCGGCGGCTATGACAGTATCTGGCTGCAACTGAATGGCCAGGGCAACCCGTGGATCTTTGTGCGCAAGGGCAAGCAGCTGGAAATCTTCCAAGCAGTCAACACAGCGCAGACGGATGAGGTGCCTCAGTTCACCCCCGGCCCTCGCCAATGGTTGCTTGAAAAGCAATAACCACCCAAACAGAGATCCAATTGTGGGAGCGGGCTTGCTCGCGAAAGCGGTGTATCAGAAGCACATTCAGTGACTGGCACTCCGCATTCGCGAGCAAGCCCGCTCCCACATTTTCGAACGCATTTCAGCCTTTGAGGATTGCTGCATACCCTTCGCGATAGGTTGGATAGGTCGGCATCCAACCCAAAGCCTTAGCCCGCGCATTACTGCATTGCTTGCTCCCAGCCCGTCGCACACTGGCATCCTCAGCCCACTCGGTCACGCCCAGATACTCACGCAACCAACCTACCACCTCGGCCAACGGCGCGGGCGCATCGTCGACGCCGATGTAAATCTTGTCCAACGAACCACCCTTTTCCACATGCCGCAGCAAAAACGCCAGCAGCCCCGCCGCGTCATCCGCATGAATGCGATTGCCATATAAAGGTGGGTCAATCGCCACGCGGTATCCTTGGCGAACCCGGGTCAACAGCGACTCGCGACCGGGCCCATAAATGCCGGTGAGACGCACAATGCTTGCCGGGATGCCGCTATTGAGCGCCACCTGCTCAGCCTCCAGCATCACCTGCCCTGAATATCCCTTCGCCTGGGTGTCGGACGTTTCGTCGACCTTTTCGCCATTCTGCTGCCCATACACACTGCTGCTGGATACAAAGATCAGGTGCTTGGGCTCTTGGCCGTAGTCCTGCAGCCACTCCAGCACATGCTTGAGCCCTTGCACGTAAGCCGCGCGATACCCGGCTTCGTCGTGGTCGGTGGCGGCTGCGCAATACACCAGGTAATCCACCCCACCAATAGGCCAGGTGTCAGGGCAATCCTTGTTGAACAGATCGCCAGCAATGCCGATCACCCCTTCGGGCAGCCGCGAAATATTACGCCGCAGGCCGTGAACCTCCCAGTCCGAGGCGAGCAATTGGCTGGCCAGCCGGCTCCCCACATCGCCACAGCCAGCAATCACAACAGAAGGCGCAGACATCACAAAACTCCGTACTTAAAGGTCTAGATTAGCCGTCGCAGATGACAGGCGGCCAGAAAAAGGGCAAATAAAGTAACTGTATTACTTCTGTTAACAAGAATTACTTGCAATAATAACCGCCCATTTGTCCTCGGCCTCCCAGGTCTGGAAGGACGATCACTCATTTTTTCCTCTCAGGTCCGGCCAGCATGACACGTAATACAAACCCCGCTTCGCCAACCACATTCCGCGCCTGGCGCGCGATTGCCGTAGTGCTGTTCAGCGTGCTGCTGGCGCCGACCGCCGCTTTCGCTGACGCCACCGCCCCGGCCACCCCGGCTGCTGCCGAGCACAGCACTGCAGCCCCGGCTGCTGCTCCAGCCGCTACCGATCCAGCCCTGGCTGCCGACCCGGCCTCCGCTGACGACACCGGCGTAGTCCTGGAAGAAGACAACACCCTGGGCATGGCCCACGACCTGTCGCCGTGGGGCATGTACCAGAATGCTGACGTGGTGGTGAAAGCCGTGATGATCGGCCTGGCCATCGCCTCGATCATCACCTGGACCATCTGGATCGCCAAAGGCTTTGAGCTGCTGGGCGCCAAGCGCCGCCTGCGCACTGAAATCGTCCACCTGAAAAAGGCCACCACCCTCAAGGAAGCGAGCGAAACCGCGACCAAGAAGGGCACCCTGGCCAATACCCTGGTGCACGATGCGCTGGAAGAAATGCGCCTGTCGGCCAACACCCGCGAAAAAGAAGGCATCAAGGAGCGTGTGGCTTTCCGCCTGGAGCGCCTGGTTGCGGCCTGCGGTCGTAACATGAGCAGCGGCACCGGCGTGCTGGCAACCATCGGTTCTACCGCGCCGTTCGTCGGCCTGTTCGGTACCGTGTGGGGCATCATGAACAGCTTCATCGGCATCGCCAAAACCCAGACCACCAACCTTGCCGTCGTTGCCCCAGGCATCGCCGAAGCCCTGCTGGCAACGGCCCTAGGCCTGGTCGCGGCCATTCCTGCGGTGGTGATCTACAACGTCTTCGCCCGTTCGATCGCCGGCTACAAAGCACAGGTATCGGACGCGTCGGCAGAAGTCCTGCTGCTGGTCAGCCGCGACCTCGACCACCTGCCTACCGAGCGCAGCTCGCAACCGCACATGGTGAAAGTGGGGTAATCGGCCATGGGCCTGCATTTGAATCAAGGCGACGACGAACTCGTCGAGAACCACGAAATCAACGTCACGCCGTTTATCGACGTGATGCTGGTGCTGCTGATCATCTTCATGGTGGCTGCTCCGCTGGCGACCGTGGACATCAAGGTCGACCTGCCCGCCTCCACCGCCAAGCCGGCGCCGCGGCCAGAGAAACCGGTGTTCCTCAGCGTCAAGGCGGACCAACGTCTGTTCCTGGGCGAAGAAGAGGTCAAATCCGAGACCCTGGGCCAGGTGCTGGACGCCAAGACCCAAGGCAAGAAAGATACGACGATCTTCTTCCAGGCCGACAAAGGCGTGGACTACGGCGACCTGATGAGCGTGATGGATGCCCTGCGGGCAGCCGGCTACCTCAAGGTAGGCCTGGTCGGACTTGAGACGGCAGCCAAGAAATGATCACGACGCGCCACAAACTGACGCGTTATGGCACCAGCCTCGCCGTCGTGCTGGGCGTGCATGCCGTCGCGATTGCTATCGCGCTCCATTGGTCAGCGCCGCACACGGTGCAGTTGCCGCCGGCTGCCATGGTCATCGACCTGGCGCCGATGCCAGCGCCGCCGCCGCCGGCACCGCCCAAGGTGATCACGCCGCCGCAACCGCCGACGCCGGTCGAAGAGCTGCCCCTGCCGAAGCTGGCAGAGGCGCCCAAACCGACGATCCAGGTGCCCAAGCCGGTCAAGCCCAAGCCGAAACCACAACCGCCCAAGCCGGTAGAGAAGAAGATCGAGCCGCCCAAGGAGAAACCTTCCGAGGACCCGCCGAGCGACGCTCCGCCGACCAACGCGCCGGCTGAAAAATCGGCCCAGCCCGTGCCCGGCCCATCGCCGCAACAGGTCGCGGCCAAAGCATCCTGGGAAGGCACCCTGCTGGCGCACTTGCAGAAGTACAAGAAGTACCCGCCAGGTGCCCAGGCCCGTGGCAAGGAAGGCCTGAACCGCCTGCGGTTCGTGGTTGATGCTGACGGCAACGTGCTGTCCTACGAGTTGGTGGGCCGCTCCGGCAACGCCGACCTGGACCGCGCCACCCTGGACATGATCCGTCGTGCCCAGCCGCTGCCCAAGCCGCCGGCCGACATGCTCAAGGGTGGCAGCATCGAGATCGTTGCACCGTTTGTGTACAACATCGAGAAGCGTCGCCGCTAAAAGCCTGAAGGCGGGCTTGTGTGGGAGCGGGCTTGCTCGCGAAAGCGGAGTGTCAGTTGATACATTCATCACTGGCATACCGCCTTCGCGAGCAAGCCCGCTCCCACATTTAATTGCGTACAACTCTCCAAGTCCCCGCTCAATCCCCAACAAAGTTCTGATAACGTGCGTCTATCGATTGCAGCCGGTATGCTTGGCTCGCAACCTCATGGACGCCCGCTATGACTCTTACAGAATTACGCTACATCGTTACCCTCGCCCAAGAGCAGCACTTCGGCCATGCGGCCGAGCGTTGCCACGTCAGCCAGCCGACGCTGTCGGTGGGCGTGAAGAAGCTTGAAGACGAACTCGGTGTGCTGATTTTCGAGCGCAGCAAAAGCGCCGTGCGCCTCACCCCCGTGGGCGAAGGCATCGTTGCCCAGGCCCAGAAGGTCTTGGAACAAGCGCAAAGCATTCGCGAGCTGGCCCAGGCCGGCAAGAACCAGCTGACGGCTCCGCTGAAAGTCGGCGCCATCTACACCGTCGGCCCGTACCTGTTCCCGCACCTGATCCCACAATTGCATCGCGTCGCACCACAGATGCCGCTGTATATCGAAGAAAACTTCACCCACGTACTGCGCGACAAACTGCGCAACGGCGAGCTGGACGCGATCATCATCGCCCTGCCGTTCAACGAGGCGGATGTACTCACCTTGCCGCTCTACGACGAGCCTTTCTACGTGTTGATGCCTGCATCCCACCCGTGGACGCAAAAAGACACCATCGACGCCGGCCTGCTCAACGACAAGAGCCTGCTGCTGCTGGGCGAAGGCCATTGCTTCCGCGACCAGGTACTCGAAGCCTGCCCGACCCTGACCAAGGGCAACGACGGCGCCAAGCACACCACCGTGGAATCCAGTTCCCTGGAAACCATCCGCCACATGGTCGCGTCCGGCCTGGGCATTTCGATCCTGCCGCTGTCGGCAGTCGACAGCCATCACTACGCCCCTGGCGTGATCGAAGTGCGTCCGCTGACGCCGCCGGTGCCGTTCCGTACCGTGGCCATCGCCTGGCGTGCCAGTTTCCCACGGCCGAAAGCCATTGAGATCCTCGCCGACTCGATCCGCCTGTGTTCGGTGGCCAAGCCGCCCGCTGCGAGCTAAGTAGACGTATGACTGAGCTGTCACAGGTGTCGGTGACGGCACTCAAGGGTGTCGGTGAAGCCATGGCCGAGAAATTGGCCAAGGTCGGCCTGGAAAATCTTCAGGACGTATTGTTCCACCTGCCCCTGCGCTATCAGGACCGCACCCGCGTGGTGCCCATCGGCCAGTTGCGCCCCGGGCAGGACGCGGTGGTCGAAGGCACCGTCAGCGGCGCCGATGTGGTAATGGGCAAGCGCCGCAGTTTAGTCGTGCGCTTGCAGGACGGTACCGGCGGCCTGAGCCTGCGCTTCTACCATTTCAGCAATGCGCAGAAGGAAGGCCTCAAGCGCGGCACCCGCGTACGTTGCTACGGCGAAGCACGCCCAGGCGCGTCGGGCCTGGAGATCTACCATCCGGAGTACCGCGCCATCACCGGCGACGAGCCGCCGCCAGTGGACACCACCCTGACACCGATTTACCCGCTCACCGAAGGCCTGACCCAACAGCGCCTGCGCCAACTGTGCACACAAACCCTGACGATGCTTGGCCCGAAAAGCCTCCCCGACTGGTTGCCGCTGGAGTTGGCCCGCGACTACCAACTCGCGCCGCTGGACGACGCAATCCGCTACCTGCATCACCCACCGGCCGATGCCGATGTGGACGAATTGGCCCTGGGTCATCACTGGGCCCAGCACCGCCTGGCCTTCGAAGAGCTGCTGACCCACCAACTGTCCCAGCAACGCCTGCGCGAAAGCATGCGCTCCCTGCGCGCACCCGCGATGCCCAAGGCCACGCGGTTACCGGCGCAATACCTGGCTAACCTCGGCTTCGCACCCACCGGCGCCCAACAGCGCGTGGGAAATGAAATCGCCTACGACCTCAGCCAGCAAGAACCGATGCTGCGCCTGATCCAAGGTGACGTAGGCGCCGGCAAAACCGTGGTTGCCGCCCTCGCCGCCTTGCAGGCGCTGGAGGCGGGCTACCAAGTAGCCCTGATGGCACCCACCGAGATCCTCGCCGAGCAGCACTTCATCACGTTCAAGCGCTGGCTCGAACCGCTGGGCCTGGAAGTGGCGTGGCTGGCCGGCAAGCTCAAGGGCAAGAACCGCGTTGCCGCGCTGGAACAGATCGCCGGCGGCGCCCCGATGGTGGTGGGCACCCATGCATTGTTCCAGGACGAAGTCAGGTTCAAGAACCTGGCCCTGGTGATCATCGACGAGCAGCACCGTTTCGGCGTGCAACAACGTCTCGCCCTGCGCCAAAAAGGCGTGGGCGGGCGCATGAACCCGCACCAGTTGATCATGACCGCCACGCCGATCCCGCGCACCCTGGCCATGAGCGCCTACGCCGACCTAGACACCTCGATCCTCGACGAACTGCCCCCTGGCCGTACTCCGGTCAATACCGTGCTGGTCACCGACACCCGGCGTGTCGAAGTGATCGAGCGGGTGCGCGGTGCCTGTGCTGAAGGACGCCAGGCCTACTGGGTATGCACGCTGATCGAGGAGTCCGAAGAACTGACCTGCCAGGCCGCCGAGACGACCTATGAGGACCTTACAAGTGCTCTGGGCGAGCTCAAGGTCGGCCTGATCCACGGGCGCATGAAGCCTGCGGAAAAAGCCGCGGTGATGGCCGAGTTCAAGGCTGGCAACCTGCAATTGCTGGTGGCCACCACCGTGATCGAAGTCGGTGTGGACGTACCCAACGCCAGCCTGATGATCATCGAAAACCCCGAGCGCCTGGGCCTGGCCCAACTGCACCAGTTGCGAGGCCGCGTCGGCCGGGGCAGTGCCGCCAGCCATTGCGTGCTGCTGTATCACCCGCCGTTGTCGCAGATTGGCCGTCAACGCCTGGGCATCATGCGCGAGACCAACGACGGTTTTGTCATTGCCGAAAAGGACCTGGAACTGCGCGGCCCCGGTGAAATGCTCGGTACCCGCCAGACCGGCCTGCTGCAATTCAAGGTCGCCGACCTGATGCGTGACGCCGACCTTCTCCCCGCTGTACGCGATGCCGCCCAAGCGCTGCTGGAGCGTTGGCCGGAGCATGTCAGCCCCTTGCTGGATCGCTGGCTAAGGCACGGGCAGCAATACGGCCAAGTGTGACGCCTGACTCACTTAGTCGACCAACATATGTATCAAGCTGGTTATACTTCGGTGATTGTAGGAAATTGGATCAGGCCATGTCAGAAGTTGCTCTCGCTACAGCCCCACTGACCGCCCCGCCGGTTATTCGGGCTCTGCTCGCAAAACTCGCCATCAGCTACACGGAAGTCGCCGAACAACCTGGCCTGAATTCCGCACGAAAGGTGCAGGCTGTGTTGCTGGAAGATGCGGTGGGCGCACTGATGGTGCTGTTCCCGCAGAACCAACTGCTCGACCTCAACCGCCTCGCCGAACTCACTGGGCGCCGCCTCACGGCTGTATCGCCGGACCGCGTCGAGCGCATGCTCGGCAAGCACGACCTGAGCCTGCTGCCAGGCTTGCCAGCCCTTACCAGTTCGCCCTGCCTGTACGAAGGCAGCCTGCTCAACGAGCCGAGCCTGTTGGTGCACTCTGGCGAAGCCGGGTTGCTGCTGGAAATTTCCAGCGCCGATTTCAAGACCATGCTCACCAAGGCCAGCGCCGGCCACTTTGGCGAGCCACTGAGCAACATCCGCCCCAACCTCGATCGTCCCAACGATGACCGCGAGGAAATCACCCAAGCGATGCAGGCGTTTACCGCCCGACGCATCCAGCAACGCCTGGAAGCGACCATCGAGATTCCACCGCTGGCCGACACGGCGCAGAAGATCATCAAGTTGCGGGTCGACCCCAACGCCACTATCGACGACATCACTGGCGTAGTGGAAACAGACCCAGCGCTGGCCGCCCAAGTGGTGAGTTGGGCCGCGTCGCCGTACTACGCATCACCGGGCAAGATTCGTTCAGTGGAAGACGCCATCGTGCGCGTGCTGGGCTTCGACCTGGTGATCAACCTGGCCCTCGGCTTGGCCCTCGGCAAAACCTTGAGCCTGCCCAAGGACCACCCACACCAGGCTACGCCGTACTGGCACCAGTCGATCTACACCGCCGCCGTGATCGAAGGCCTCACCCGTGCCATGCCACGCGCCCAGCGTCCGGAAGCCGGCCTCACTTACCTGGCCGGCCTGCTGCACAACTTCGGCTATTTGCTGCTGGCCCACGTGTTCCCGCCGCATTTTTCGCTGATCTGCCGTCACCTGGAGGTCAACCCACACCTGTGCCACAGCTACGTGGAACAACACCTGCTAGGCATCAGCCGCGAGCAGATTGGTGCGTGGTTGATGCGCTACTGGGACATGCCGGATGAGTTATCCACAGCCCTGCGCTTCCAGCATGACCCGACCTACGACGGCCAGTACGCCGAGTACCCGAACCTAGTCTGCCTGGCCGTACGCCTGCTGCGCAGCCGTGGCATTGGCTCCGGGCCAGACGAAGCCATCCCGGACGCCCTGCTTGAGCGCCTGGGGCTGAGCCGTGAAAAGGCTGAGGAAGTGGTGGGTAAGGTACTGGATGCCGAGGTGTTGTTGCGCGAGTTGGCCTCGCAGTTCAGCCAGAACTGATTTTTGTGGCGAGGGAGCCAGCTCCCTCGCCACAAAAGCGGCCTCAGGCCTACTTCTTTTTCTTCGGCTTCAAATACTTGGTCAACCCCTGGAACCAGATCACCAGCGCCGGGTTGCCCTTGATCTGGATCGACTTGTCCTGAATCCCCGTCATGAACGCCAGTTGCTTGTTCTTCGCCTGCATCGTGGCGAAGCCGTAGGCGGCATCCTTGAACGCGATCGCAAAGGCAGGCGACGGGTGAACACCCGAACGGCTGGTGATGCGTTGGTCTTTGACGATGAAGTGACGAGCGACCTTGCCGTCGAGGGTCTGCAACTGGAACGCCAGGTCTTTGTCACCCAGCTGTTGCTGGAACGCAGGATTGGTGCGGCTGGCTTTGCCCATCATCAGGCCCAGCACCCAGAGGAGAAGACGAAATTTCATGCACACGGCCTCGGTGTAATTATTGAGTGGCCGCAGCAGTGTAACGATTTGCTAAAAGAACGCCACCGATCTTGCGCATTGGCGGAAGATCGGCTGGCGTTTGACGCTTATAGCGGCATGTTACTTAAACCTTGCGCCCCCAATAGCCGCCCAATGACCTAGGCCGAGACGATTTTGGCCCCACAAAAAATGGGCACCCAACCCAGTTGGCGTGCCCATCTTTTCTACCGCCCCGAGCCCTTTCGGGACGGTACTACCGGTTACTCGTTAACAGTATCTTTCAACGATTTGCCCGGCTTGAAAGCAACGGTGTTGCTTGCCTTGATTTTCACCGGTTCGCCGGTTTGCGGGTTTTTGCCGGTGCGGGCGCCACGGTGGCGCTGCAGGAAGGTGCCGAAGCCAACCAGGGTGACGCTGTCCTTGCGGTGCAGGGCGCCGGTGATTTCTTCGAGAACGGCGTTAAGGACGCGGTTTGCCTGTTCTTTGGTGAGATCCGCTTTTTCAGCGATGGCGGCTGCGAGTTCTGGTTTACGCATGAGTGAAGCCTCTTTGACGGTTTTTTGTTGTTATGTCCGTGCTGCTCTCTTACGGAGCAGCGCCCAAGGCGCCGCAGGCTCTACTCTGCGGCAGACGGGAGTGAGGATGGCATGCCCTCAGGCGCTGCGCCAGTCTCGCGGCGACCTTTCTGGAGGCAAAAACGTGCTTATTCCGACAGAACGACCGGTATTTACGCCAGCAGCGGCGGAAGTTCTTTGTTGAGGGCCAGTTTTTCCATCACTGCAGTGCCGGTCAACGCGTAGCCCAGCAGGCGACCGCTGGCGTCGCGGCACAGGGCCTTGATGTCGGCGCCTTGACCGTCGACGCTCCACACGCCTTCTGTACCCCGTGGGGGTGGCGAGACGACCAGTGGGCAAATCGGGGTTTTCACGGTGACCGGCATCGGGCCGTAGCTGACAGCCGTGGCGTTGCCGGCCAGGGTCTGGGCCAAGGCGCGGGCGCAGCTCATCAGCGGCATCACATACAGCAGGTTCAGGCCGTCGACCTCGGCGCAGTCGCCCAGGGCGTAGATATTGGCGTGGGACGTCTTGAGGTGGCGGTCCACGGTGACGCCACGGTTGGTCTGCAGGCCAGCGGCGGCAGCCAGGTCAACCCGTGGGCGCAGACCGATGGCCGAGACCACCAGGTCGCAGTGGATCACTTCACCGTCCGACAACTGCGCTTCCAGGCCATCGGCGGTACGTTGCAGGCGATTGAGCACCGGGCCCAAGTGGAAGCGCACGCCCAGGCCTTCCAGGCCAGCCTGGACCGCAGCAGCCGCCGCCGGATGCAGCAGGGTCGGCATGACTTGCTCGCACGGCGCCACCAAGTCGATTTCATAGCCGCCAAGGATCAGGTCGTTGGCAAATTCGCAGCCGATCAGACCCGCGCCGAGCAACAGCACGCGGCGCTTACCCGCTGCGGAAGCGCGAAAGCGCGCGTAGTCTTCGAGGTCGTTAATCGGGAAAATCAGCTCTGCCGCATCACCTTCCACCGGTACGCGCACGGTCTCGGCACCCCACGCCAGGATCAGGTCGCGGTAGGCCACGGCCTCCTCGCCAATCCACAGGCGCTTGTGGCCAGGGTCGATGCCACTGACGCGGGTGTGGGTACGCACCTCAGCCTTGAGTTGCTCGGCCATGGCACCGGGTTCAGCCATGCTCAGGCCATCGGCTTCCTTGTTTTTGCCAAAGCCGGTGGAGAGCATGGGCTTGGAGTAGGAGCGCCCGTCATCCGCGGTGATCAGCAGCAATGGGGTCTCACTGTCGAGCTTGCGAAACTCCCGGGCTACGTTGTAACCGGCCAGTCCTGTGCCGATGATCACGACAGGTGCGTTCATTCCTTTCTCCTTGTAGTACGTTTCTTAAAAATTCAGATCAGCCGATTTCGATCATTTCGAAATCCATCTTGCCCACGCCGCAGTCCGGGCACAGCCAGTCTTCGGGAACGTCTTGCCACAGGGTGCCTGGAGCGATTCCGTCATCCGGCCAGCCGTCTTTTTCGTCATAGATCAAGCCGCAGACTACACATTGCCACTTCTTCATTACTTGCTTCCTCAGGGAGTCCAGGCATCTTGGCCGACAGTCGATAGATCCAGCGTTGCCGTTCGGCTCAGGGCGTTTTGTACTGATCGGGGCGTGCAGATGCAAGCACGATCGACGCAAACGGCCGGGTCCCCGCGGCAAAAGTCCGGGGCGTCATGGTAAGCTCGCCGCCTCTTTTGCTGCCAATATTGACTCACTGTGCCGCACTCAACCGCCCTTCCCGCTGCTTGCCAATGGCTGACCCAGAGCCTTCTGGCCCCCGCGCCCGCGCCTCTGACCCTCAATTGGCTGTTCAACGAAGACTCGTTGACGCGGCGGCTGACCTGGCTGTCCAACGACGGTTTCAGCGTGACGCCGCTGTTTGAAGGTTGGCAGCCGCTGCGAGACGACGAATGCGCCGCCCTGAACCTGGCACCAGCCACTGTCGGCTGGGTACGCGAGGTGTATTTGCGCGGGCATGGCCAGCCGTGGGTGTTTGCCCGCAGCGTGGCGTCCCGCAGTGCGTTGCAGGGCGACGGCTTGCACATGGATGAGCTGGGCAGCCGCTCCTTGGGGGAGTTGCTGTTCTGTGACCAGGCATTCACCCGCCAGGCAATCGAAGTGTGCCATTACCCGCGACAGTGGTTGCCCACGGCGGACCAGGCCGACGGGCTGTGGGGCCGTCGCTCGCGCTTCGATCGCGGTGCGCTGAGCGTGCTGGTCGCGGAGATCTTCCTGCCAAGCTTTTGGCACGCGCTGCACGGCCACCCGGAGAACTGCTGATGTATCAACGTCTGCTCAAGTCCTTGAACCGCCTGAACCCCAGGGCCTGGGATTTCATTCAGTTGACGCGCATGGACAAACCCATCGGCATCTACCTGCTGCTGTGGCCGACGCTCTGGGCGTTGTGGATTGCTGGCAAGGGCTCGCCCTCACTCATCAACATCCTGATTTTCGTGCTCGGCGTGGTGCTGACCCGTGCCGGCGGCTGCGTGATCAATGACTGGGCCGACCGCAAGGTCGACGGCCATGTGAAGCGCACGGAGCAACGCCCCTTGGTGAGCGGCAAGATCAGTTCGAAAGAAGCGCTGGTGTTTTTTGCGGTGCTGATGGGCATCAGCTTCCTGCTGGTGCTGCTGACCAACGCGACCACCATCCTGCTATCCCTGGGCGGTTTGGCGCTGGCGGCGAGCTACCCGTTCATGAAGCGCTACACCTATTACCCGCAGGTGGTGCTGGGCGCGGCGTTTTCCTGGGGCATGCCGATGGCGTTCACCGCCGAGACCGGCAGCCTGCCCGCCGCTGCGTGGCTGCTGTATATCGCCAACTTGTTGTGGACGGTGGGGTATGACACCTATTACGCCATGACCGACCGTGACGACGACTTGAAGATCGGCGTGAAGTCCACCGCCATTCTGTTTGGCGATGCGGACCGCGTGATCATCCTGACCCTGCAAGGGCTATCGCTGGTGTGCCTGTTGCTGGCGGGGTCGCGGTTTGAGCTCGGTGGCTGGTTCCACTTGGGGCTGTTGGCGGCTGCGGGGTGTTTTGCCTGGGAGTTCTGGTATACGCGGGACAAGGACCGAATGAAGTGCTTCAAGGCGTTCCTGCATAACCACTGGGCGGGGTTGGCGATTTTTGTGGGGATTGTGTTGGATTACGCGTTGCGCTGAGGTTTGTGGTGTATGGACTGACGCCTTCGCGAGCAAGCCCGCTCCCACATTTGGAATGCGTACCCCTGTGGGAGCGGGCTTGCTCGCGAAGGTCTCAGCGGCGCCTCGGACTCAAGGTTTGATGACGTGCCACGCCCCACCCTTGCCATCACCCGTCTTGTCCCCGGCCTTCTTGTCATCCTTGTAGGTGTACACCGGCTTGCCTTTGTAGGCCCATTGGCTGGTCTGGTCATCGCGGGTGATGACGGTCCAGTCGCCCGCAGGTTTGTCGGTAGACTCAGCCTTCAGCGGCGGCCAGTTGGTCGCGCACTGGTCCTTGCACACAGACTTGCCGTCGGCGTCCTTGTCGAAGGTGTAGAGGGTCAGGCCCTTGTGATCCACCAAGATCCCGTCTTGCGTCATGGCGGGCTCCGCCGCGAACGCCAGGGTCGGCAGCGTCAACGCCGCCGTGACCAGCAGGGCTTTCCAGGAAACAGTGAAGTAAGTCATCGGAACCTTCCTTTTTTGGTTGTAAGGATTCGGACCCAAAGCGTAGTCCACAGAGGCGTGAATTGCCTAAGCGACTAAATTACTGTCACACGACTGCAATAATTCCGTTATCTAATGCGGCGCAAGACAGTTAAATGACAAGAGGATTTAGGCATGGTTGGCAGGAGCATTCTGATCGTTGACGACGAAGCGCCCATTCGCGAGATGATCGCCGTCGCGTTGGAAATGGCCGGCTATGACTGCCTGGAGGCGGAAAACTCCCAGCAGGCCCATGCCATTATCGTCGACCGTAAACCGGACCTGATCCTGCTGGACTGGATGCTGCCCGGTACCTCCGGTATCGAATTGGCCCGCCGTCTCAAGCGTGACGAACTGACCGGGGATATCCCGATCATCATGCTTACCGCCAAGGGCGAAGAGGACAACAAGATCCAGGGCCTGGAAGTAGGCGCCGACGACTACATCACCAAGCCGTTTTCCCCGCGGGAACTGGTGGCCCGCCTGAAAGCCGTCTTGCGCCGCGCCGGCCCTACCGATGGCGAAGCGCCGATTGAAGTCGGCGGCCTGCTGCTCGATCCCATCAGCCACCGCGTGACCATCGACGGTAAGCCCGCCGAAATGGGCCCTACCGAATACCGCCTGCTGCAATTTTTCATGACCCACCAGGAACGCGCCTACACCCGTGGGCAGTTGTTGGACCAGGTCTGGGGCGGCAACGTGTACGTAGAAGAACGCACCGTGGATGTGCATATCCGTCGCCTGCGCAAAGCCTTGGGCGATGCCTACGAGAATCTGGTACAAACCGTGCGCGGTACTGGCTACAGATTCTCCACCAAGGGCTGAGCCAGCCGCTTCCTGATTCAAGAGCCTGACTTAACAGCTGAAAGGACGCGTGTTCAAGTGAACCAAAACTGGCATGGCACCCTGATCCGCCACATGCTTTTGCTGATCACCGGCTGCCTGCTGGTAGGCCTGATCAGCGGCTACTACGGCTGGAGCCTGGCCATCGGCATCGGCCTGTACCTGGGCTGGACCCTCAAGCAGCTACTGCGCCTGCACGAATGGCTGCGCCAGCACAAACCCGATGAAGCGCCACCTGACGGCTACGGCTTGTGGGGCGAGGTGTTCGACAGCATCTACCACTTGCAGCGCCGCGACCAACGAGTACGCGGGCGCCTGCAAGCGGTGATCGACCGGGTGCAAGAGTCCACCGCCGCGCTGAAAGACGCGGTGATCATGCTCGACAGCGATGGCAACCTGGAATGGTGGAACCGCGCCGCCGAGACCCTGCTGGGCCTCAAGACGCCCCAGGACAGCGGCCAGCCGGTGACCAACCTGGTGCGCCACCCACGCTTCAAGGAGTACTTCGAACAGGAGAACTACGAAGAAGCGCTGGAAATTCCCTCGCCCACCAACGACCGCGTACGCATCCAGCTGTACCTGACGCGCTACGGCAACAATGAACACTTGATGCTGGTACGCGACGTCACCCGCATCCATCAGTTGGAACAGATGCGCAAAGACTTCGTCGCTAACGTCTCCCATGAGTTGCGCACGCCATTGACGGTGATCTGCGGTTACCTGGAAACGCTGCTGGACAACGTCGAAGAGATCAACCCACGCTGGAGCCGTGCCCTGCAGCAGATGCAGCAACAGGGCTCACGCATGCAAACCCTGCTCAATGACCTGCTGTTGCTGGCCAAACTGGAAGCCACGGACTACCCGTCGGACAACCATCCGGTGACCGTGCAAAGCCTGTTGCAGACCATCAAGAACGACGCCCAGGCCCTCTCCGGCCAGCGCGGCCAGCAGATCACCCTGGAAGCCGACCCACAGGTGTTGCTCAAGGGCAGCGAGGGCGAGTTACGCAGCGCGTTCTCCAACCTGGTGTTCAACGCGGTGAAGTACACCCAGGACAAAGGCAATATTCGCATCCGCTGGTGGGCCGACGAACACGGCGCGCACTTGAGCGTGCAGGACTCCGGCATCGGCATCGACGCCAAGCACCTGCCGCGCCTTACCGAGCGTTTCTACCGCGTCGACTCCAGCCGCAACTCCAACACCGGCGGCACCGGGCTGGGCCTGGCCATCGTCAAGCATGTACTGCTGCGCCACCGCGCGCGCTTGGAAATCAGCAGTGTGCTGGGCCATGGCAGTACGTTCACCTGCCATTTTCCGCCGGCTCAAGTGACGCGCACACGGCTGGTCGGGAATGATGAATAACCTGAAGTAACGACGACCCAATGTGGGAGCTGCTGATACTTTGCTGTCTCCGCCCAGCAGTGGGCACTAGGCAAGCGCCCCATCAGCCGCTACATTGGCCGACTTGCGCCTGCCTTTCAGGCCCTCCTGTCACCCCTTATTGAACACACGGAACCTGCAAAACCCCATCATGGACCCTTCCCCTGGTATTACCCTCGCTACACTCTTCGCCGACTTCGGCATGATTCTTTTTGCACTGATCCTGGTACTGCTCAACGGTTTCTTCGTTGCGGCGGAATTTGCCATGGTCAAACTGCGCTCCACCCGGGTCGAGGCCATCGCCCACACCAACGGCTGGCGCGGGCAGATCCTGCGCACCGTACACAGCCAGCTCGACGCCTACCTGTCGGCCTGCCAGCTGGGTATCACTCTCGCCTCCCTGGGCCTGGGTTGGGTCGGTGAGCCGGCCTTTGCGCACATCCTTGAGCCGTTGCTGGGTGCCGTGGGCGTCGAGTCGCCCGAGGTGATCAAGGGCGTGTCGTTCTTCGCGGCGTTCTTCGTGATTTCCTACCTGCACATCGTGGTCGGTGAACTGGCGCCCAAGTCTTGGGCTATTCGCAAGCCCGAGCTGCTGTCGCTGTGGACCGCTGTGCCGCTGTACCTGTTCTACTGGGCCATGTACCCGGCGATCTACCTGCTCAACGCCAGTGCCAACGCCATCCTGCGCATCGCTGGCCAAGGCGAGCCTGGCCCGCACCACGAACACCATTACAGCCGCGAAGAACTCAAGCTGATCCTGCACTCCAGCCGTGGCCAGGACCCGAGCGACCAAGGTATGCGCGTACTGGCTTCGGCCGTGGAAATGGGCGAGCTGGAAGTGGTGGACTGGGCCAACTCTCGGGAAGACCTGGTGACCCTGGACTTCAACGCCCCGCTCAAGGAAATCCTCGCGCTGTTCCGCCGTCACAAATTCAGCCGCTACCCGGTGTATGACGCGGTGCGCAACGAGTTCGTGGGCCTGTTGCACATCAAGGACCTGCTGTTGGAACTGGCGGCCCTGGATCACATCCCCGAATCGTTCAACCTCGCCGAGCTGACCCGCCCGCTGGAGCGCGTGTCGCGGCATATGCCGCTGTCGCAGTTGCTGGAGCAGTTCCGCAAAGGCGGCGCGCACTTTGCCCTGGTGGAAGAAGCCGACGGCAAGGTCATCGGCTACCTGACCATGGAAGACGTGCTGGAAGTGCTGGTGGGCGATATCCAGGACGAACACCGCAAGGCCGAGCGCGGCATCCTGGCCTATCAGCCGGGCAAGCTGCTGGTACGTGGCGACACGCCGCTGTTCAAGGTGGAACGCCTGCTGGGCATCGACCTGGACCACATTGAAGCCGAGACCCTGGCCGGACTGATCTACGAAACCCTGAAACGGGTGCCGGAAGAGGAAGAAGTGCTGGAAGTGGAAGGCTTGCGCATCATCATCAAGAAGATGAAAGGGCCGAAGATCGTATTGGCCAAAGTCCTGCTGCTGAACTGACCTTTAATTGCCCAACGCAAAGTTGGGCAATGCCCCCACCGGCTGGTTGAACTCATACGGGATCGACACCAGCCCCGCCTCGGTGGCGCGCTGTACCACAAAATGCAAATGAGGCCCGCTGCTGTTGCCGGTATTGCCCGACAACCCCAGCGGGCTGCCTACCGCCACACGCTGCCCCACCCTGACACCGACCGAACCTTGCTTGAGGTGCAGGTACACGCCCTCGGTGCCGTCATCATGCTTCACCCGCACGAAATTCCCTGACGCATCACTGCCGCGCCCACTCTGTTCATTTTCGGTTTTCACCACCACGCCGCTGCGTGCCGCAATGATCGGCGTGCCTTCGGGCATGGCGATGTCCATGGCGTAGCGGCTCTTGGCATCGGTGTGGCTGAAGCTGCCGTTGGGGCCTTGGGTCAGGCGGAAAGGGCCGCCGCGCCAGGGGAAGGCGTAGCGGTAGGCTTGCTGTGGATACGCGGTTTTTGGCCGGTCGAAAACAGGCCGCTGGACCTTGCGCTCCTGGATCACGAACGCCTGGGCGCCGGGCGTTTGCCGGTCGCTGAAAAACACCACGCCATTGGCATCGGTGGATTTGTAGAGGGTCATGGCCTGGGTCGTGGTAGCGACGATCACCAGTGCGCAACACAGCGAAAAGCGCATGAGCATGGCGTAAACCTGCCGGGATGACTGAACGGCAGGTTAACGAGGTTTGATGACAACTTTAGGCCGGCAGCCCGTTGAAACAAATATCCACGTCCATTTGGGCAGCCGCTGACAGATTGACCAGGGCATCCAGAGAGAGCTTGTCGATCTTGCCAGTGAGGACGTCGTTTAGTCGGGGCTGACTGATGCCCAGCCTGCACGCTGCATCTTTTTGAGAAAGCTCCCAGCTACGAATGGTCTGGCACAATTCCCTGAGCAGTTTCGAACGCAGCCGCATATTGGCGGCTTGCTGGGGTGACTCTTCCAGAGCATCCCAAACGTTACTGAAGCGTTCGCCGTCAAATTTTTGATTTTTCATGGAATTACCCTAACTCCTGCAATCTGGCGCGAGCCAATTCGATATCCCGCCCTTCGGTTTTCTGTGTGGTTTTGCGCAGCGCGTGCAGCACATAAACGGCTTCAGGCCGGTTGACCACATAGAACACACGAAACGCTCCCGACTCCTCTGTAATCCGAATCTCACTGACGCCCCGCCCAATGGTTTTCATCGGCTTGCAATCAAAGGGCTGCTCACCTTGCTGCAAGAGATCCAACTGAAAACCTGCTGCCCTTTTGGCATCAAGCGGGAACGCTTTGAGATCCTTGAGCGAGCTTCCTAGAAACACCACATCCTTGTGCCTTGGCATCGGCTTCTCCTTTCCTGGAAAGAAAAAGCGTAATCGACGATTCAACCACAGGGATCGGGGCTTTGTTTCAAGGCATAGCAAAGGCTCGATAACGCAGAGGCGTTAACGGAAGGCTATATCGAAACAGATATAAATCAAGCCCAGCACCGGGAATCAGACCGCCGGTTGATTCCCGATATTCAGGGGCTTACGCACCCGGCACAAAATGCTTCTGTGCGGTACCGCGTGCGATCAGGCGGGAGATGTAGTCGAGCTTCTGCGCATCCTGGTCGATAAACCGGAAGGTCAGTTGCAGCCAGTCGCTGTCGGGCTTGGGCTCGTAGGCCACAACGGCGTGCAGGTAGCCGTTGAGACGTGCGACTTCGGCGTTGTCGCCTTGCTCAAGGTCGAGTACGGCGCTTTCCAGTACCTGGGGCAGGACTTCACCGCGACGCACCACCAGCAGCGCTTCCTTGATGCTCAAGCCTTTGATCACGCATTGCTGGTTACCGCTGGACAGCCGCAACTGGCCCTGGCCACGACCACTCGCTGGCGATACCGCAGGTGCCTGTACGGGCGGGCTGTTGAGCAGGCCTTTGTTGGGTGCCGGAGCAGCGGCCGCCACAGGGGCGGACTTGACCGCTTCGGGCTTGCCGCCGGTCAAGGCGCTCAGCGAATCGTTGCCGAACGCGGAGTTCATCTTGGTCGGTGCGCTGGCGACCAAAGCGTCCAGGCGACCGATCTTGTGCAGGGCCTGCTTGACCTTGTTCAGCAACTGCTCGTTGGTGAACGGCTTGCTGACGTAGCCAGAAACCCCAGCCTGGATGGCCTGCACCACGTTTTCCTTGTCGCCACGGCTGGTCACCATCACGAACGGCATGGCTTTGAGGTGAGGCTGCTCGCGGCACCAGGTCAACAGCTCAAGGCCGGACATCTCTGGCATTTCCCAGTCGCACAGCACCAGGTCGAAGCTCTCGCGCATCAGGATGGCCTGGGCCTTTTTGCCGTTCACCGCGTCTTCAAGCTTGATCCCGGGGAAGTAGTTGCGCAGGCACTTCTTCACCAGGTCGCGGATAAACGAGGCGTCATCCACCACCAATACACTGACTTTGCTCATCGACCCTTCATCCTATAAAAACCTCGGCACGCACTACGCCTGACTGATGGCATTTTGCCAAAAACTCTGCAGTCACGTTCGGACTTTATTTAGCCCAAGACGCAAAATCAGCTGCCACAAACGAAAACGCCCGACCAAAGGCCGGGCGTTATTTTCTCGGGCAATCTTACTTATCGTCAGATTCGCCCGGAACATTAGGGATTAGATCAGCCGAGCCTTCAACTTCGGCCTTCATGCGCTTGAGGCCCATGTGCCGTACGTCGGTGCCACGAACCAGGTAGATCACCAGTTCCGAGATATTGCGGGCGTGGTCGCCGATCCGCTCCAGGGAACGCAGCACCCAGATAATGCTCAAGACCCGCGAGATAGAGCGCGGGTCTTCCATCATGTAGGTGGCCAGCTCACGCAGGGCAGTCTTGTATTCGCGGTCGATGATCTTGTCGTACTGCGCCACCGACAACGCCAGTTCGGCGTCGAAGCGGGCGAATGCGTCGAGCGCGTCGCGCACCATGTTGCGCACCTGGTCGCCGATATGGCGCACTTCCACGTAACCGCGCGGCGCCTCGCCTTCTTCGCACAGCTGGATGGCACGGCGGGCGATCTTGGTGGCTTCGTCACCGATGCGCTCCAGGTCGATCACCGACTTGGAGATGCTGATGATCAAACGCAGGTCGGACGCCGCCGGCTGGCGACGGGCGAGAATGCGCAGGCATTCTTCGTCGATGTTGCGTTCCATCTGGTTGATCTGGTCATCGATCTCACGCACTTGCTGGGCCAGGCCCGAGTCGGCCTCGATCAGCGCGGTGACGGCGTCGTTGACTTGCTTCTCCACCAGCCCGCCCATCGCCAGGAGGTGGCTGCGCACTTCCTCAAGCTCGGCGTTGAACTGCGCGGAGATGTGATGGGTAAGGCCTTCTTTGCTAATCATGTTGGCGTCCTTGGAGCGTCCGGTAAGGTGCGGAGAACCGCAGCGTCAGTGCAATGAGAACCACAGCTTCCTAGCCGTAGCGACCGGTGATGTAGTCTTCGGTCTGCTTCTTCGCCGGATTGGTGAACAGGGTATCGGTATCGCCAAACTCCACCAGCTTGCCCATGTACATGAACGCGGTGTAGTCGGAAACCCGCGCCGCCTGCTGCATGTTGTGGGTCACGATAACGATGGTGAACTTGGACTTGAGCTCGTAGATCAGCTCTTCGACTTTCAGCGTCGAGATCGGGTCGAGTGCCGAGCAAGGTTCGTCGAGCAGCAGGACTTCCGGCTCCACGGCGATGGTACGTGCAATCACCAGACGCTGCTGCTGGCCGCCGGACAGGCCGAGTGCCGAATCATGCAGGCGGTCTTTTACTTCGTCCCACAGCGCCGCGCCCTTGAGCGCCCATTCCACGGCTTCGTCGAGGATGCGCTTTTTGTTGATACCCTGGATGCGCAGGCCGTAGACCACGTTTTCGTAGATGGTCTTGGGGAATGGGTTCGGCTTCTGGAATACCATGCCCACACGTCGACGCAACTCGGCCACATCCTCGCCCTTGCGGTAGATGTTGGTGCCGTAGAGGTTGATGGCGCCCTCAACACGGCAACCGTCTACCAAGTCGTTCATGCGGTTGAAGGTACGCAACAACGTGGACTTGCCGCAGCCCGACGGGCCGATGAAGGCGGTCACACGCTGCTTGGGGATGTTCATGCTGACGTCGAACAGCGCCTGTTTTTCACCGTAGTACAGGCTCAGACCCGGCACTTCGATGGCCACGGTTTCCTGGGCCAGGCTCAGGCTCTGCTTGTCGCGACCCAGGGCAGACATGTTGATGCCGTGGGTGTGGGTGTCGTGTTGCATGGGATGCTCCCTGTGCTACCAATTCGTTTCGTTGAACCGCCTGTGGCGGTTTACTCAAAAATCTGTGTGTAACGCGGTCCAGTGTGGGAGCGGGCTTGCTCGCGAAAGCGGTGTGTCAGGCAGAACATGTGTTTCTGATACACCGCTTTCGCGAGCAAGCCCGCTCCCACATTGGGTCCGCGTTCACTTCAATTAGCTGTCCAACGCTTTGTATTTTTCACGCAGGTGGTTACGAATCCACACCGCCGACAAGTTGAGCGTGGCGATCACCAGCACCAGCAGCAAGGCAGTGGCGTACACCAATGGCCGTGCCGCTTCGACGTTGGGGCTCTGGAAGCCGACATCATAAATATGGAAGCCCAGGTGCATGATCTTCTGGTCCAGGTGCAGGTACGGGTAGTTGCCGTCCAGCGGCAGCGACGGCGCCAGCTTCACTACACCTACCAGCATCAGCGGCGCCACTTCGCCAGCGGCGCGCGCCACGGCGAGGATCATGCCGGTCATCATCGCCGGGCTGGCCATGGGCAGCACGATCTTCCACAGCGTTTCCGCCTTGGTCGCGCCCAGTGCCAAGGAACCTTCACGCACGGTGCGCGGAATGCGCGCCAAGCCTTCTTCGGTGGCCACGATCACCACCGGCACCGCCAGCAGTGCCAGGGTCAGCGAGGCCCACAGCAGGCCCGGCGTGCCGAAGGTCGGCGCCGGCAGGGCTTCGGCGAAGAACAGGCGGTCAACCGAGCCACCCAGTACATACACGAAGAAGCCCAGGCCGAACACGCCGTAGACGATGGCCGGTACACCGGCCAGGTTGTTCACCGCAATGCGGATGATACGGGTCAGGGCGTTCTGCTTGGCGTATTCACGCAGGTACACCGCTGCCAGCACACCAAACGGCGTCACGATCATCGCCATGATCAGGGTCATCATCACGGTGCCGAAGATGGCCGGGAAAATCCCGCCTTCGGTGTTGGCTTCCCGTGGGTCGTCGCTGAGGAATTCCCAGACCTTACTGAAGTAGAAGCCGATCTTGGTGAAGGTGCCCATGGCGTTCGGCTGGTAGGCGTGCACCACTTTGCCGATGCCGATTTCCACTTCCTTTCCATTGCCGTCACGGGCCGTGAGCGCGTCGCGGTTGAACTGGGTGTGGAGGTCGGTCAGGCGTGCTTCGATGTCCTGGTAGCGGGCGTTCAGCTCGGCACGGTCGGCATCCATGTCAGCTTGGGCGGCGGCGTCGAGCTTGCCTTCCAGCTCCAGCTTGCGACCGTGCAGGCGGATGCGTTCAAGACCGGCGTTGATCGCACCGATGTCGGTTTTTTCCAACGTCTTGAGCTGGGCAGCCAGCTTGTTCACGCGCTCGACACGGGCTTGCAGCTCCGGCCAGGCCGCAGCACCTTCAGCGATGACCTTGCCATCCTGCTTGACGTTGACCAACGTGCCGTAGAAGTTGCCCCACTCACGCCGCTCGATGGCCATCAGGTCGGCAGGCTTGGTCTGGTCCTTCAACCACTCGCCGACGATCCAAGTGAAGTCGTTGCCGTTCAGGTCGCGGTTGCCGACCTTGATCAGCTCGCGGGTCATGAATTCCGGGCCTTGGTCCGGCACCGGCAGGCCCGCGCTTTTCAGGCGTTCACGCGGCACTTCTTCTTTCTGCACCACTTCGCCAATGACGATATGGTTTTCCTGGCCGGGGACATTGTAGTTGGCCTGGATCAGGTCGGCCGGCCAGAAGTGGCCCAGGCCACGCACGGCAATCACCGCCAGCAAACCAATGGTCATGATGACCGCGATGGACACCGCGCCACCGCTGATCCAGACGCCGGGAGCGCCGCTCTTGAACCATCCATTCAGGGAGTTCTGTTTCACAGACTTCTACCTTTCTTAAAGCGACGAGTATTTCTTGCGCAGACGCTGACGAATCAGCTCGGCGAGGGTGTTCATGATGAAAGTGAACAGCAGCAGCACCAGCGCCGAGAGGAACAGCACGCGGTAGTGACTGCCGCCCACTTCCGATTCGGGCATTTCCACCGCGACGTTGGCCGCGAGGGTGCGCAGGCCTTCGAACAGGTTCATCTCCATCACCGGCGTGTTACCTGTGGCCATCAGCACGATCATGGTCTCGCCGACGGCGCGGCCCATGCCGATCATCAGCGCCGAGAAGATCCCCGGGCTTGCCGTGAGGATGACCACGCGAGTCATGGTTTGCCACGGTGTAGCGCCGAGCGCCAGGGAGCCCAGGGTCAGGCCACGCGGCACGCTGAACACGGCATCTTCGGCGATGGAGTAGATGTTCGGAATCACCGCGAAGCCCATGGCCAGGCCGACTACCAGGGCGTTGCGCTGGTCGTAGGTAATGCCTAAGTCATGGGAGATCCACATGCGCATGTCGCCGCCGAAGAACCAGGTTTCCAGGTATGGGCTCATGTACAGCGAGAGCCAGCCCACAAACAGGATGACCGGGATCAGGATCGCGCTCTCCCAGCCATCGGGAATGCGCAGGCGAATCGACTCAGGCAGGCGACTGAAGATGAAACCCGCCACCAGGATGCCAATCGGTAGCAGCATCAACAGGCTGAAAATGCCCGGCAAGTGCCCTTCGACATAGGGCGCCAGGAACAGGCCGGCGAAGAAGCCGAGGATCACCGTCGGCATCGCTTCCATCAGTTCGATCACCGGCTTGACCTTGCGGCGCAGGCTCGGGGCCATGAAGTACGCGGTGTAGATCGCGGCGGCAACCGCCAGGGGTGCGGCCAGCAGCATGGCGTAGAACGCGGCCTTCAAGGTGCCGAAGGTCAGCGGGGCCAGGCTCATTTTCGGTTCGAAGTCGGTGTTGGCAGCGGTCGATTGCCAGACGTATTTAGGCTCGTCGTAGTTCTCGTACCAGACCTTGCTCCACAACGCGCTCCATGACACTTCCGGGTGCGGGTTGTCGAGCAGCAGCGGTTGCAGCTTGCCGCCGGCTTCCACGATCACGCGGTTGGCCCGTGGCGACAGGCCGAATACGCCCTGGCCGTCGACCACTGGGTCTACCAGCAACGTGCGGTGGGCGGTGCTGTGGAACACGCCGAAATTGCCGGAAGCGTCGAGGGCGGTGAAGCCTTTGCGGCGCTGTTCGGCTGTGATCTCCACGATCGGTGCGCTGCCCATCTGGAAGGTACGGATCTGCTTGAAGCGCTGTTCGCCATCTGGGTCGCGGGCCATGAACCACTGGGCCAGGCCGCCCTTGGAGTTACCGACAATCAGCGAGATGCCGCCCACCAGCTGGGTGCTGGCGGTGATTTCGGCAGTGCCGTCTTCCAGCAGTTTGTAGCGACCATTGAGGCTCTTGTCGCGCAGGCTGAACACGTCTGCCAGGGCGCGACCGTTAATCACGTACAGCCATTGCTGGCGTGGGTCGATGAAGATCGCCTTCACCGGTTCAGTCATTTGCGGCAGGTCGATGCGCTTTTGCTCGCTGGTGACCTCGCCAGTCATCATGTTTTCTTCGCGGGTCAGCGACAGCACGTTCAAGTGCGACCCGGCGGAACCGGCGACCACCAGTGAGGAATCGGTGGCGTTGAGAGCGACATGCTCCAACGGGCGACCGGCGTCATCCAGCACGATCGGCGTTTCGCCGTAGGGATATTCGATCGCCGGGGTGATGGTTTTCTTGCCGTCCGGGTAGGACACCTTATAGGTGTGACGGAACACCAGGGACTGGCCATTGGACAAACCGAGGATCACCAGCGGGCTGCCCGGCTGGTCTTCACCGATGGAGGCAACGCTCACGCCGGCGGGAAGCGGCAGGTCGACACGCTTGAGCTCAGCACCGGTATCGACTGCAAAGAACAGGGCCTGGCCTTTGTCGGAAACCCGCATGGCGACCTGGTTCTGCTCCTCCATGGAGATCATCAAGGGCTTGCCGGCGTCTTGCATCCAGGCCGGCGTCAGGGTGTCTTCCTTGGTCAGCGAGGCACCGTGGAACAGCGGCGCAACCACATAACCAAGGAAGAAGAAGATCAGGGTAATGGCACCGAGGACGGCGAGGCCGCCAACCAGTACGTACCAACGCGTCAGGCGATCCTTGAGCGCGCGAATGCGGCGCTTGCGTTGCAGCTCAGGCGTATTGAAATCAATGCGCTTGGGGGGAGAAGTCGTCGTCATGGTGGAATTGGCCAGATCATTCATGCGCACACCCTAGCGATCCTGTATGACAGAAAGATGACAATGCAGTGACGCAACAAAGCCGCCGCGTAGCAGAGCTGGCAGCGGGTGAAAAAAGGGGGATGCGAGGCCGGTTTACCGGCCTCGCCCAGGCAACTTAGTTGCCTTCTTTCAGACCCAGGTCAGCCAGGGCCTTGGCGGCCACTTTGGCTGGCAGTGGGATGTAGCCGTCTTTCACTACAACTTCCTGGCCCTGTTTGGACAGAACCAGTTTCACGAACTCAGCTTCCAGCGGGGCCAGAGGCTTGTTTGGGGCTTTGTTGACGTAAACGTAGAGGAAACGCGACAGCGGGTATTTACCGTTCAGGGCGTTTTCTTCGCTGTCTTCGATGAAGTCAGTGCTGCCCTTTTTAGCCAGAGCAACGGTCTTCACGCTGGCGGTCTTATAGCCGATGCCCGAGTAACCGATGCCGTTCAGCGAGGAGCTGATGGACTGCACGACCGAAGCCGAGCCTGGTTGTTCGTTCACGTTGGCTTTGTAGTCGCCTTTGCACAGGGCTTCTTCTTTGAAGTAGCCGTAGGTGCCGGATACCGAGTTACGACCGAACAGCTGTACTGGCTTGTTGGCCAGGTCGCCGGTCACACCCAGGTCACCCCAGGTTTTCACGTCGGCTTTGCCACCGCACAGGCGAGTCGAGGAGAAGATCGCGTCGACTTGTTCCATGGTCAGGTGCTGGATCGGGTTGTCCTTGTGTACGAATACAGCCAGGGCATCCACGGCAACCGGGATGGCGGTAGGCTTGTAACCGTACTTCTGCTCGAAGGCTGCCAGTTCGGTGTCCTTCATCTTGCGGCTCATCGGGCCCAGGTTGGAGGTGCCTTCAGTCAGCGCAGGAGGTGCAGTGGCGGAGCCAGCGGCCTGAATCTGGATGTTGACGTTCGGGTATTCCTTTTTGTAACCCTCAGCCCACAGGGTCATCAGGTTAGCCAAGGTATCGGAACCGACGCTGGACAAGTTGCCCGACACACCAGTGGTCTTAACGTAAGCCGGAATTGCCGGGTCAACACCAGCGGCCACCGCGTTGGCGGTCGCAACGCCAGCAGCGACAAAAGTCATTGCCGCCATCAAACGTTTCAGTTTCATGCCTTGCTCCTAGCAGATAGGGATAGTTGGATCGGGGCCAAGTATCGGGAGGCCGTGTGAACACTCTATGTCCGCAATGTGACAGTTAGATGAAAGGCCACTATCGGCGGGAGAAGGGATAAAGCGGGGAATTGCCATCGCTCCCACGCAGGGCGCGGGAGCGATCGTCATCAAAAACCTAGCGGGAGCGCTTCCACAAGTAGCCGCCGACGACCATCCCCATGAGGCACAGCGCAGCGACATAGTAGGCTGGGCCCATCGGGCTTTCCTTCATCAGCAGCGATACTGCCAACGGCGTCAGGCCACCGAAAATGGCGTAGGCGACGTTATAGGAGAACGACAGCCCGCTGAAACGCACCACGGGCGGGAAGGCTTTGACCATGACGTACGGCACTACGCCAATAGTACCGACGAACAAACCGGTCAGGGCGTAGAGCGGGAACAGCCAGTTCGGGTGTTCGATGAGGCTGTGATACAGGGTCCAGGAGCTGCACAGCAATAGCAGGCAACCCACCACCAGCACGCGGCCCGCACCGAATCGGTCGGCCAGGGCACCGGACGCAATGCAACCCAGGCTCAGGGTGACGATGGCCAAGCTGTTGGCCTGTAGGGCAATGGTCGGCGTGAAGTGGTAGACGGTCTGCAGCACGGTCGGGGTCATCAGGATGACAACGACGATACCGGCCGACAGCAGCCAGGTCAGCAGCATCGACAGCACGATAGCGCCACGGTGGTCGCGCAGTACCGCACGCAATGGCAGTTCGGCGGCCAGGGTCTTGCGTTGCTGCATCTCGGCGAAGATCGGCGTTTCATGCAGCCAGCGGCGCAAGTACACCGACAGCAGGCCGAACACGCCGCCCAGCAGGAATGGGATGCGCCAGGCGTAGTCCGAAACTTCCGCTGGGGTGTACAGCGTGTTGATCGCGGTGGCCACCAGCGAACCCAGCAGGATGCCGGCGGTGAGGCCGCTGGTCAGGGTACCGCAGGCGTAGCCGATATGACGTGGCGGCACGTGTTCGGAGACAAACACCCACGCGCCCGGTACTTCGCCACCAATCGCCGCGCCCTGGATGACGCGCATCAACAGCAACAGGATCGGCGCCCATAGGCCGATCTGCGCGTAGGTCGGCAGCAGGCCCATGATCAGGGTCGGCACGGCCATCATGAAGATGCTCAGGGTGAACATCTTCTTGCGGCCCAGCAGGTCGCCGAAGTGCGCCATGATGATGCCGCCCAGTGGGCGTGCCAGGTAGCCTGCGGCGAAGATGCCGAAGGTCTGCATCATGCGCAGCCATTCAGGCATATCCACCGGGAAAAAGAGTTTTCCGACCACGGTGGCGAAAAACACGAAAATGATGAAATCATAAAATTCCAGCGCCCCGCCCAAGGCAGACAGCGACAGGGTTTTGTAGTCGTTGCGGGTCAGCGGGCGCGACGGTTGCGCACTGCTTGCAGGCACGGAGGACATGGCAAGGCTTCTCTTATTAGTCAGAACGGCAAGCCCGAGGTGTTGGCAGGGCCATAGCGGGTTGGGCAAGATAGCAAATCGCTTGCAAAAGCACATCAGAAGCACAGTTGCCATAAAAAGCCGCGATACAGCGGCCAAATGCCGACCAAATGAGCCTCAGGAGGTCGTCGTGGCGCCAGGGTCTCGATATACTCGGCCCTTGCAAGCGCTAGAACCCCAGTCTTGAGGGGCTGCTGTGCCAAAACGCCGTTGGGTGCCATCCAGCCGATTTGGCAGAGTTTCCCTTTTAGTACGCCTTACGAGAAACGTATCACGCGGTGTATGTTGGTGCTGAAACGTTTTTCCAAAGACGGCTATCCACTTGAAATACCCATGAAGCGTCACGGGTCAGAGGCACCCTCGGCATGATCGAACTCGAACAAGAAGACCCTATCCCGCAAGGCGACCTCGCCCTGCAAATCACCGCGCTTCCGCGTGAAACCAATGGTTTCGGTGACATCTTCGGAGGCTGGTTGGTCGCGCAGATGGACTTGGCCGGCACCGCCATGGCGAGCAAGGTCGCCGGCGGGCGTGTTGCCACGGTGGCCATTGATCGCATGGCGTTCCTGGTGCCGGTGGCGGTTGGCGCGCAGCTTTCCTTTTATACCCAGGCCCTGGAGATCGGCCGCAGCTCGATCCAGATGATGGTCGAAGTGTGGAGCGACGATCCGCTGTCCAGCGAATGGCGCAAGGTCACCGAGGCGGTGTTCGTATTCGTCGCCATCGATGGCAGTGGCCGCACGCGTTCGGTACCGTCGCGCGCACGTTAAACCTCGCCGGGTTTTGACGGTCAATTGCCCCATTGCCTGCCATTGAAGAGTGTTGCCATGCCTACGCCCCACGTTGAAACCGTGAAAATCGACGAGCTGGACTGCTGGCGCATCCGCCACAACGGCGCCGAATTGAAGGTGGCCCAACAGGGTGCGCATATCTTCAGTTACCAGCGTGATGGCGAGCAGCCGCTGATCTGGCCTAACCCTGAAGCGGTGTTCAAGAAAGGCAAAGGCATTCGCACCGGCGTGCCGGTGTGCTGGCCGTGGTTCGGTGTGTTTGATCGCAACCCGCAAAGCGTCAAGGCGATGCGCCAAAGCGAACAACCGGCGGGTGCCCACGGTTTTGTACGCACTGCGCTATGGGAGTTGGCCGGAACCGAGCTTGAAGGCGATGCCTTGCGCATCGACCTGGTGTTGCCTGTGCCGGCAGGTGGATTCCCCGGCTGGCCCCATCAGGTCGATCTGACCCTGAGCCTGCTGCTGGACGACCAGCTGCATATCCGCCTGACCAGTCATAACCGTGGCAACGACACCGTCACCCTCAGCCAGGCGCTGCATACCTACTTCGCCGTGAGCGATGTGCGCAACGTACAGGTTGACGGGCTGGACGGTGGAACCTACATCGATACCGCCGATGGCTGGGCGACCAAGCAACAAGGCGGGCTGCTGCATTTCAGCGCCGAGACGGACCGCATCTACCTCGACACGCCAGCGCAACTGAATATCATCGACCAGGACTGGCAACGCCGTATCCAGCTCACCAGCCAGGGTTCGAAGTCCACGGTAATCTGGAACCCTTGGACCGAACGCGCCAAGGCCTTCGATGACATGGCAGACGATGGTTGGACAGGCATGCTGTGCATCGAGACGGCGAATGTGCTGGATGATGTGGTGGCGTTGGCACCGGGTGAGAGCCATACCCTGGGTGTGAGCATCACAAGTTCTGCCCTGTAAACCCAATTAAAAATGTGGGAGCGGGCTTGCTCACGAATGCGGTGTATCAGAACCAGATGAGCTGGCTGACCCACCGCATTCGCGAGCAAGCCCGCTCCCACATTTGATCTTCACTAGACTTTAGAGATCCGACTCTTTCACTACCCTCACCTTTCCCGCATCCAACGCATAAGCGGCATCCGCCAAATCGTTATTCACCTTCTCCACCTTCAACGTGCCCGTAACCCACAGCGGCGTGTAGATATCATCCAGCTTCAAACCCTTGGGATAACGCACCAGCACCAGTTGGTTAGGCGGCGGTGGCGGCACATGGATGCAAGCCCCTGGATACGGCACCAGGAAGAACAACGTACTACGACCCTTGGCGTCGGTTTCCAGCGGCACCGGGTAACCGCCGATGCGGATGCTCTTGCCGTTCATGGCGGCCACGGTCTTGGTGGAATACATCACCGCCGGCAGGCCTTTGCTCTGCTTGAGCCCGCCCTTGTCGGTAAAGGTGCCCTGGGCTTCGGGGGAGTTGTGGTCGATCTCGGGCATGGCTTCTAGGGCTTTCTGGTCAGAAAGCGGCATCAGGTCGAGCCAGTCGGTTTCCGGCAATTCGCCGGCGTGCGCAAGGCCGGAGCCCAGCAAAAGAAGAGTCAACAGAAGACGACGCATGGGGAGCAGCTCAGCAAGGAAACAGTGCCGGCATTCTAGCCCTCTGCGCCTGCGCAGCGCAGAGGGCTTTGTCGCTTAGATCATTTCTTTTTGATCAGGCCGTAGATTACCAGCAGCACGATGGCGCCGATCAGTGCACCGATAAAGCCTGCGCCCTGGCCCGCCTGGTAGATGCCCAGGGCCTGGCCACCATAGGTGGCGACCAAGGAACCTGCGATACCCAGCAGGATGGTCATGATCCAACCCATGCTGTCGTCGCCGGGCTTGAGGAAACGCGCCAGCAGGCCGACGATCAGGCCGATAAAGATGGTTCCGATGATACCCATGGCATTTCCCTCTGAATGAAGTGAGCTATGCCAAAGCCTAGTCAGGCTTTGGCATCCTGCAATCAGAGGATGGCAGTTACCGAATGGTTCCCGCCGCTGCCAGGCTTATTGCTCGGCGATCAGCGCTTCAACCTTGAGGATCTGCGCTTCCAGCGTCGCGCGGTCCTTGCAGCGCAAGTTGGCGTGGCCGACCTTACGCCCAGCCTTGAACGCCTTGCCGTAGTGATGCAGATGGCAGTCGTCAATCGCGATGACTTTTTCCACCGGCGGCACCACACCGATGAAGTTGAGCATCGCGCTCTCACCGACCTTGGCCGTGGAACCCAATGGCAAGCCCGCTACCGCCCGCAGGTGGTTTTCGAACTGGCTGCACTCGGCGCCTTCTGTGGTCCAGTGCCCGGAGTTATGCACGCGCGGGGCGATTTCGTTAGCTTTGAGTCCGCCGTCGACTTCAAAGAACTCGAACGCCATCACGCCGACGTAATCCAGCTGCTTGAGCACACGGCTGGAATAATCTTCCGCCAGGGCCTGCAAAGGATGGTCGGTGCTGGCCACGGACAGCTTGAGAATGCCGCTGTCGTGGGTGTTGTGCACCAACGGGTAAAAGCGGGTTTCGCCATCACGGGCACGCACGGCGATCAGCGAGACCTCCCCGGTGAACGGCACGAAGCCTTCCAGCAGGCAGGCAACGCTGCCCAGCTCGGCGAAGGTGCCCACCACGTCAGCCGCAGTACGCAGGACTTTCTGGCCCTTGCCGTCGTAACCCAAGGTGCGGGTTTTCAGCACGGCCGGCAGGCCAATGCTGGCAACCGCGGCGTCCAGGTCCGCCTGGGACTGGATGTCGGCGAAGGCCGGTGTGGGAATGCCCAGGTCCTTGAACATGCTTTTCTCGAACCAGCGATCACGGGCGATGCGCAAGGCCTCGGCGCTCGGGTACACCGGCACGAATTGCGACAGGAACGCCACGGTTTCGGCTGGGACGCTTTCGAACTCGAAGGTCACCAGGTCGACTTCATCAGCCAGTTGGCGCAGGTGGTCCGGGTCGCTGTAGTCAGCACGCAAGTGCTCACCCAAAGCGGCTGCGCAGGCGTCTGGCGCCGGGTCCAGGAAAGCGAAGTTCATCCCCAGCGGGGTTCCCGCCAAGGCCAGCATGCGGCCCAGTTGGCCGCCACCGATTACACCGATTTTCATCGTCAACAACCTCAGGCGATGCGTGGGTCTGGATTGTCCAGCACGCTGTCTGTCTGCTCAGCACGGAATTTTTTCAGCACCGCGTGGAACTGCGGGTGCTTGGCGCCCAGGATGCTGGCGGACAGCAGCGCGGCGTTGATCGCGCCGGCCTTGCCGATCGCCAGGGTCGCCACCGGAATGCCCGCCGGCATCTGCACGATGGACAACAGCGAGTCCACGCCCGAGAGCATCGCCGACTGCACCGGCACGCCGAGTACTGGCAGGTGGGTCTTGGCCGCACACATGCCAGGCAGGTGCGCTGCACCGCCGGCACCGGCGATGATCACCTCGATGCCACGGGATTCTGCTTCATCGGCATACTGGAACAGCAAATCCGGGGTGCGGTGGGCAGAGACCACTTTCACTTCATACGGAATGCCGAGTTTTTCCAGCATATCGGCGGTGTGGCTAAGGGTGGACCAATCGGACTTGGAGCCCATGATCACGCCAACCAATGCACTCATCGTCGTGCCTCTTCTCTCTGGGCGCCCGCAGGCGCGTCAAAAAACAACAAGCCACGCGGGAAATCCGGCGTGGCTTGTTGTACGAATTAAGGCCGGTTGAACCGGCCGAAGGCCGCGCAGTATACCGTAATAATCCAGATAAACAGCCCCTTGGATGACCATCTGTCTAGCGGGTCAAAGTGGCGGTTTTATTGACTCCGAGGTCAGCCCAAGACACTGGAAAATCATGTGGGAGCGGACTTGCTCGCGAATGCGGTGGATCAGTACCCGATGCAGTGACTGATACTGCGCATTCGCGAGCAAGCCCGCTCCCACATTTTGATCTTCGTCGTCCTCAGGTGCTCTGTGCGGCCCCACCTTCCAACTTGCGCCACAACAGCCGCACATTCGCCTTACGCACCAACGCACAGCGATACAAACGAATCTCCAACGGCACATGCCACTGCGGCCCGCCACACACCACCAACTCGCCACGCGCCAACTCGGCACGCACGCTCAGTTGTGGCACCCAGGCAATCCCCAGGCCTTCCAGCGCCATGCTCTTGAGGCTGTCGGCCATCGCAGTTTCGTACACCGTGGTGAAACGCAGCGCACGTTGGCGCAATAGCAAATGAACCGAACGCCCCAGGAACGCACCGGCGCTGTAGGCCAGCAACGGCACACTGCCCTCGCCTTCCAGGTCGAATAGCGGCTTGCCGTCGGCATCGGCAGCACACACCGGGAGCATTTCGGTATTGCCCAGGTGCAATGATGGAAAGATCTCGGAATCCATCTGCATCGCCGCATCCGGGTCGTAGAACGCCAGCATCAAGTCGCAGCCGCCTTCGCGCAGCGCGTGCACCGCATCACCGACGTTCGTGGCGACCAATCGGGTCGCGATATTCAGGCCTTCGTTACGCAGTTGCGCGATCCAGCGTGGGAAGAAGCCCAGCGCCAGGGAGTGGGCGGCGGCCACTTGCATGACTTCGCCCTGCCCGCCTTCAAGATGATGCAAATGGCGCAGCACTTCACCGAGCTGTTCGACCACGGTGCGCGCAGTCACCAGGAACAATTGCCCCGCCGCCGTCAGTTCAACCGGCGTACGCGAGCGATTGACCAAGGTCAGGCCCAACGCGGCTTCCAAACTGCGGATGCGTCGGCTGAATGCAGGCTGAGTGACAAAACGCCGTTCCGCCGCCTGGGAAAAGCTGCGGGTAGCCGCCAAGGCGCTGAAGTCTTCCAGCCATTTGCTCTCAAGGTTCATTACTTCCTCCCACGGGTACGCACCATTTTGGCACACACGCCCGCCATGATAGCCGGGTCACACGCACATTATGCCGTTTATGCATAGGCCAGTGCTTAACAGCATTGGCCCAAAAACTCTCACAAGCCTAGCATTCGCAGCGTTCCGGCCAGTTCCGGGTCCATATCGAGATGATTTCCGTCATGTCCTCCGCTGCATCTTTCCGTACCGAAAAAGACCTGCTTGGCGTACTCGAAGTACCTGCACAAGCGTATTACGGCATCCAGACCCTGCGAGCGGTGAACAACTTCCGCCTCTCGGGCGTTCCGATTTCGCATTACCCGAAATTGGTGGTCGGTCTGGCAATGGTCAAGCAAGCGGCGGCAGACGCCAACCGCGAGCTGGGTCAGCTCAGTGAAGCCAAGCACGCTGCCATCAGCGAAGCCTGTGCCCGTCTGATCCGCGGCGATTTCCACGAAGAGTTCGTGGTGGACATGATTCAAGGCGGCGCTGGCACTTCAACCAACATGAATGCCAACGAAGTCATCGCCAACATTGCGCTGGAGGCCATGGGTCACCAGAAAGGCGAATACCAGTACCTGCACCCGAACAACGACGTGAACATGGCGCAGTCGACCAACGACGCCTACCCAACCGCGATCCGCCTGGGTCTGCTGCTGGGTCATGACGCGCTGCTGGCCAGCCTCGACAGCCTGATCCAAGCCTTCGCCGCCAAGGGCGTCGAATTCGGCCACGTGCTGAAAATGGGCCGCACCCAGTTGCAAGACGCCGTGCCGATGACCCTCGGCCAGGAATTCCGCGCCTTCGCCACCACCCTCGGTGAAGACCTGGCCCGCCTGAAAACCCTGGCGCCAGAACTGCTGACCGAAGTGAACCTGGGCGGCACCGCCATCGGTACCGGCATCAACGCCGACCCGCGTTACCAGGCCCTGGCCGTACAACGCCTGGCCACCATCAGCGGCCAGCCGCTGGTACCGGCCGCCGACCTGATCGAAGCCACCTCCGACATGGGCGCCTTCGTCCTGTTCTCCGGCATGCTCAAGCGTACCGCCGTAAAACTGTCGAAGATCTGCAACGACCTGCGCCTGCTGTCCAGCGGCCCACGCACCGGCATCAACGAGATCAACCTGCCAGCGCGTCAGCCAGGCAGCTCAATCATGCCCGGCAAGGTCAACCCGGTGATCCCGGAAGCCGTGAACCAGGTTGCGTTCCAAGTGATCGGCAACGACCTGGCGCTGACCATGGCAGCCGAAGGCGGCCAACTGCAGTTGAACGTGATGGAGCCGTTGATCGCCTTCAAGATCTTCGACTCGATCCGCCTGCTGCAACGCGCCATGGACATGCTGCGCGAGCACTGCATCGTCGGCATTACCGCCAACGAAGCGCGCTGCCGCGAACTGGTGGAGCACTCCATCGGCCTGGTCACCGCGCTGAACCCGTACATTGGCTATGAAAACGCCACCCGCATCGCACGTATCGCACTTGAAAGCGGCCGTGGCGTGCTGGAACTGGTGCGCGAAGAAGGCTTGCTCGACGACGCCATGCTCGACGACATCCTGCGCCCCGAAAACATGATTGCCCCACGTTTGGTCCCGCTCAAGGCCTAAGCGTTTGTTGCACCGCTCACCAGGTTGAGGGACTAGACACCTCTCACCTTTTGAGGGCCTGAAGGCTCGTTCTTCAGGCCCTTTTTTTTGCCTCAAGGTTGTGAAATGACGCCCATAAAAAATCCAATACCGCCCTGCAAGCCCGCCACCCTGCTGAAACCTTTAATCGCCCCAGGCAGACGGATCACGTTCGCCTAGGTATAGTGCCGCCCCTCTTCGCGCTGCGGCCGTCGGTAACGAGGCCCGGATACACACGCGAAACCGCATGAATAACAACCCGCAAAAGGATTGGGGTCGAACTGTCGCGCACTGCCTGGTGCTAAGCGATGGCGTCGAACCGTCCTGCGTTTGCCATTAGAAAAATCAGCGAGGAACACTCCATGCTCGAAGTCATCAACGACTTCCTCTCAGGGAAAGTACTGATCGTGCTCATTGTCGGGCTCGGCGGTTATTTCACGATTCGCTCGCGTTTCGTACAGCTGCGTCACTTTTTCCACATGTTCTCGGTATTCCGCGACAGCCTGAAAAACAGTTCCGACCAGCTCAGTTCGTTCCAGGCGCTGATGCTCAGCCTGGCCGGCCGCGTGGGTGCCGGCAACATCGCCGGTGTCGGTATCGCCGTCACCTTGGGTGGCCCGGGTGCCGTATTCTGGATGTGGGTCACCGCATTGGTGGGCATGTCGTCGAGCTTTATCGAATGCTCCCTCGGCCAGCTGTACAAGCGCACTGACGCGGAAGGCACTTTCCGCGGCGGCCCGGCGTATTACATCCAGCACGGCCTGCACAAGCGCTGGCTGGGGATGGTCATGGCCTTCCTGCTGCTGGTGACCTTCGGTTTCGCCTTCAACGGCCTGCAAGCCCACGCCGTGACGCACTCGCTGAACAACGCCTTTGGTCTGGACACCACCTACACCGGCCTGGCGCTGGCGGTATTGCTGGGTCTGGTGTTCATCGGCGGGATCAAGCGTATCGCCTCGATTGCCGACCTGCTGGTACCGGTCAAGACCCTGGTCTACATCGCCGTCACCCTGTACGTGATCGTGCTGCAATTCGACCACGTACCCGCCATGCTCGCGACCATCGTCAAGAGCGCCTTTGGCCTCGACCAAGCCTTCGGTGGCCTGGTGGGCAGCGCGATCATCATGGGCGTGAAGCGCGGCGTGTTCGCCAACGAAGCCGGTTTGGGCAGTGCGCCTAACGTGGCAGCAGTGGCCTCCGTAGAACACCCGATTGCCCAGGGCGTAGTGCAGGCGTTCAGCGTGTTCCTCGACACCTTTGTGATCTGCACCTGCACCGCCTTGCTGATCCTGCTTTCCGGCTTCTACACTCCAGGCTTTGAAGGCGACGGCATTGCCCTGACCCAGAACTCCCTGGCCGCCGTCGTCGGCGACTGGGGCCGCATGTTCATCTCCGTGGCCCTGGCGTTGTTCGTGTTCACGTCGATCATGTACAACTACTACCTCGGCGAGAGCAACCTGCGCTTCCTGGTCGGCAACAACCGCAAGGTGCTGATGGGCTACCGCGCGCTGGTGCTGGCGTTGATTTTCTGGGGTTCCATCGAGAACCTGAGCACCGTGTTCGCCTTTGCCGACATCACCATGACCCTGCTGGCGTTCGTTAACCTGTTTGCCCTGGCGTTCCTGTTCAAGATCGCCATGCGCATCCTGAATGACTACGACAACCAGCGCGCCGCAGGCATCAAGACGCCGGTGTTCGACTCCAGCCAGTTCCCTGACCTGGACCTGGACCGCAAGGCCTGGCCGGCCAATCCGGTAAAGCCGGACGCAGCGCCATCGGCTGAACTGAGCGCCCAAGCCCAGCGCTAAGCGTAGAGAGATGACACGCCGCACGACCTTGGGCATGCTCGGGGCCGTGCGGCGTTTTTCGTTCAGGAGAAAATTCGATGTCCCCATCTAGCAACGTCATGGTGCTCTACACCGGTGGCACCATCGGCATGCAAGCCAGCGCCAACGGCCTGGCCCCGGCTTCCGGCTTCGAAGCGCGCATGCGTGAACAGCTTGTCGGCCAGCCTGTGCCCGCGTGGCAATTCCAGGAAATGACCCCGCTGATCGACAGCGCCAACATGACCCCCGCCTACTGGCAGCGCCTGCGCACCGCGGTGATCGACGCCGTGGACCAAGGCTGCGACGGCGTGCTGATCCTGCACGGCACCGACACCCTGGCCTACAGCGCGGCAGCCATGAGCTTCCAACTGTTGGGCCTGCCGGCACCCGTGGTGTTTACCGGGTCAATGCTGCCGGCCGGCGTGCCGGACAGCGATGCATGGGAAAACGTCAGCGGTGCCCTGCAATCCCTTGGCAACGGCCTGCCAGCGGGCGTGCACCTGCACTTTCATGGCGCGCTGATGGCTCCGACCCGTTGCGCGAAAATCCGCAGCTTCGGGCGTAATCCGTTCGCGGCATTGAACCGCCAAGGTGGCGTAACCCGCGCCGAATCCATTCCCCGGTCGCTGGACTATCGCCAGCCAAAAAGCCTGGCCAACGTGGGCGTGCTGCCACTGGTACCCGGCATCGGTGCGGCGCAGTTGGACGCAGTGATAGGCAGCGGTATCCAGGCGCTGATCCTGGAATGCTTCGGCAGCGGCACCGGCCCCAGTGACAACCCCGACTTCCTCGCCAGCCTCCAGCGCGCGCGGGATCAAGGTGTGGTGGTGGTCGCAATCACCCAGTGCCATGAAGGCGGCGTGGAACTGGACGTCTACGAAGCCGGCAGTCGCTTACGTGGCGTGGGTGTGTTGTCAGGTGGCGGCATGACCCGCGAAGCAGCGTTCGGCAAGCTCAATGCGCTGATCGGTGCTGGCCTGGCCAAGGCCGAGATACGCTGCCTGGTGGAAACCAACCTGTGCGGTGAACTGGGCTAACCCCATTCTGTAGATATGCACCGCCTTCCTGATTGAGCGTTTTCTAGCATGGCAACCACCCACCTCGGGTGGTTGCCATTCTTAACGCACATCAGGAATTCTCATGCCTCCAATTGCGACGACCGCAGCGCCGCGCAGCACAACACGCGCGCGCCTCACATCTTCAATGATCAATCAATTGTCCATCGGTCCGGCATTTCGCGAAGTGGCCGCGCACCTGTTACGCCTACAATTGAAGGAACGCTACCCCACCCTCGATATCGACCCGGATATCGTGATGGTCGGCACGCCGAGCTGGGAAATCATCGACGGTGACGTTGTCGCCCAGCCCCCCCGTTACCAGGCGCTCACCGATATCCTGGCGCGGCAGGCCGTACTCGCGGTGCCGGCCCTGTTTATCGAAGGTATTCACTTCCTCACCCGGCTACCGATTGCCGAACCCGCCGTACACCTGCCAGTGCGCATAGCCGACATGTCACTGATCATCAATGTGCTGGCGCCGGTGATGATCCGCGGTTACCAGCAGCAGCAATTGGCATTCTGGGACCAGACGTTGGGTGATAGCGGGCCCCACTGGCATGAACTGGCCGTGGTCCTGCGCAACCTCTGGAGTGTCGGCAAGGCACGCGACTGGACCGACGAGGATTGCCTGATGGCGCGCCAGGTCACCCAGACGCCCGACCTGGCGGAACGAGCACTCAATGACCGGTTTGAGACTCACGCTTACGTGCTCGATGTCGATCAAGTCGATGACGCAGGTAAGGCTACCCACCTCGATGAGCACCTGGTCAGCGTGGTGATCGGCAAGCAGGAAGGCCGGGACGTCATCCTGGCACATTCGATGCTGCTGGGCTTTCGCAAGTACGCAACGCTCGATGCACTGGGCGAAGATTTACCGTTGCTGCTGGACACCGCCATCACCCATAAAAATATCGAATGGCGACTGCTGGAGCCCGACGGAGACTTTTTCGATTACCTGGCCTGTGCCCTGGTGACGATGCAGATCGAAGCCATCGGCGCCATCAACTTCTCCGACTTGCGGGGCGAAGGCGCCAGCCAGCTATCCCTTGCGGGTCCGCCTGGCGCAGCTCCCTTGGGCAAACACCCGGCTCAAGACATGGCATGGTTGCAACAGGCGCTGCCTGACTGGCTGGTCAACGCGTCGATTTCAGACATGAACATCTACTCTCGCCATATGAAAAACCTGTCGGCCCTGCAAAATTTCTACCAGGGTAAAACGTACAACGATGGCCTTGCCCCTATCGAGCAATACGCGGCGAACCGGTTGATGGACGAAATACTCAAAGACCATCCCGATGCCACCAACCTGTCGTTGGAAACCCTTCAGATGAGGGTTCAAAGCCCCGTAGTTTGGGGCTTGTTCCCCGTCCCAGGGCAGTTCGACATCTCGGTATACAGCGCCACGCAGTTGGCCCTGCAAAATTTGATCAGCGTGCCACTGGGCATCAAGAGCCTGCGCCAGAAAGCCCCGTATGCGTTACCCGAATGGCTCACCGTCGATTACCTCGAAAAGCTGGTCACCCGCATCGATATCGGTAGCACCTACCCGCAATTGATCAAAAGCACGCTACTGGATGAGCCGAAGGAAACTGACCGCCGTCGCATGCTCTATTCCAATCATTTGGCCATTCAATTGCCGCTGCTGGCGCTGCAAGACAAGATCCGCGGGCAAAACGGATTGGATGAGCTGGGATATCGTTTTGTCAGCGCGGCGATGCAACACGAAGCGGTCGACCGCCAGGTCGACGGTGTGGCCATTGTCGTGCGCCCGCTGGCGTTTGTACCCAGCCTGCGCCTGGAACAGACCCCGGACATCGTCGCCAATATGTTTGTGATCGGCCCGCAAGACCCCACCGCCGGGCCGTGCTTGTTGTATCGACCGTTGCTCGCCCCCCCCTTGAGCCAATACCCCTCGCCCGCCAATCTGGTGTATGCCATCCAACAATCCCCAAGCCTGCGCGAGTCGGTACTGGCCTGGTTGCCCGATGAAGCGCGCAACGATTACAGCCACTACGTGTTCCCATCGACAATACCTTCACCCTGGGCAGTCGCTGAAGTCGTCACTAACCCGCTCAAGCTCTTAAGCCTGAGCGGGGCGCTGAAACTGGGCGGGAATGCCATCAGTGGCGATCTGTTCACCACGCTGTATGACGCCAACGCCAACGCCTTGATCGCGCTGGCTGACCGACAATCGGTATCGAATTCCGAGGCCCGATGGGCCACTCTTAAACACGCCGGCTGGGCAATTTTCAATGGCGTCCTGCCATTTCTGGGACGCGCCGTGGGTACCGCCGCCTGGATCTGGCAAATCATGGACCAGTTGCAAGCACTGACCGACGCCGCCGAACACCCGGTGCAGCATTCACCGTGGGCCGCCCTGTCCGACTTGCTGCTTAACCTCGGCATGGCCATTGCCTTGCATGCCGCGGCCCGCAATGCGCCTCGCTCGACCAGTGAGGCCGAGCCCGTCAGCGAGCTCCCCAAGTCTCCCCTTCCCTCGCCCCGTGCGGAGCCAGCCGCTGTCAAGCAACTGCCTACCGTCAACCCCACCGAACTGCCCCTCGGGCATCCCCGACCATTGCACACCAGTGGCGCCCTCCACCGCACACCGGCCCGGTTGGGTGCCGTTCTGGACAGCTTCAAGATCGATAAGCCGGACGCACTTGGCGCCCCCGTCAGCACCGATGGACCTCACCAATACCTGTATCAGAGCGGGCAAAAATACTACGCCCCGGTGGGCTCACGCTGGTTCGAAGTGCAGGTGGATGAGAATGACAGAGCCATCATTGTCGACCCGGCTCGCCCGCAGCGTACCGGCCCGCCACTGATGCACAACAAGCAGGGCAATTGGTTCGTTGATCCACGTCTACGTCTGCGTGGAGGGGGGCCAAAAGCCATGATCAAACGCTCTATTTCACTGTCGGCACAACGCGCAGAACAACTGCATCAGCAGTTGAGCGACTTCGAGAAATCGAAGAAAACGCTCCAGACCCAATTAAAAGCGGCCCGCGATGCCATGGAAACTGGCCCCTCCACCTCATCCCACACCGCCGCCGAAACCAGCCGAAAGACATACCTGCGTACATTGAAAAACCAGTGCCGCCAGTACGAATCAGAGTTGCAATTGCTCAAGCAACTGACCGTACACGCCTATACGCCGGACTACTCACGACGCGCCCTCGGTGTGCTTAAGGCACAGACGGAAATGACCCTGGCAGGCATTGATGAATCCAACACAAAGTTCAAGCCGAAATTAAGCGAGGTCCTGGATAAAATCACGCGTCAGGCCAACAACCCGCAAGAGCGCTATATCAACGAAGCCCGGCAAATGACCGAGCTGAACACAGAGATGCTCAAGCACTTGGACTACATGGAAACTCGCCTCGTTGAGCTACAGCAACTGGGCGAAGATGGTGCCAATTTACGGCGCGACACCCAGCAATTGCTACCGCGCTTTAAAAGCACAGATATCAGGACCATACAGGTCACCATGGCGCGCAACCTGTGCCTGCCGGCGAACACAACGGTCACCGAACCCAAAGCCTGGAGCACCATTGACGAGATTGTCGACGCCGCCGACCTCGCCATCCTCGGCCTGCGCGACACCCTGCACGAACGCAGCGAAGTACGCCTGGATGAGCGCATCGATCTCCTCAGCACCCTAAGCGAACAGTTCCAAGTGTTGGACGAACGCCTGGAGGACTTTTCGACGCAATTTTCCACGTATGCCTTGGAGGAAAACATCCAGAAATTACGTGGAGAACTCCGCGTGTTCCAACGGGACGCCACGCGCAACCTGTCCCAACTGAGTTCCGAAAGAGAGGGCGTGCGCAGCCGCGGGACACCGCCGCCCTCGGTACCACCGGTACAACGAAAAATAATCCGAACCCTTCATGGCGGCCTGCTCATTGGCATACCGCGCCTGGACGAAGGACGACAAGAAACCGGCTTCGTGGACATCATCTCCCCACTGACCGAAAAAGTGGTAGCGACCTATCACGAGAAGGAAGGCGTCTGGCTGAGGCATTGGGAAACCGCACCCGTACTGCCTGTACTGGAGTTATTCAGTGCTGCCAGTGAGGGCCAGGAACTGCTGAACGAGTTACCTGCCTTCCTTGAACGCGCAGAACGCCATGCCAATACAGCGCAACGAACGCCCAGCGGCATTGAGTATCTGTTTCATCAACAAGCGCTGGTACTGGAAAAAGCCCGTAGCGCCATCAGCCGCGCGCGTGTGCGAGGAAAACCCACCCCAATCGATATCGGCTCGGCGAATACGGTCGACAGCGCACTGAAAACTGCCATCAAAGACCTGTACGAGCGCAGCGAAGCCCATATGTTAAAGCTGTTAAAGGAGTCCTCTCCCACTGTCTCGGCCGTCGAGTGGCTGAAACGCCATGACGCAATTACCATCAAGAAAATCAAGTTCAGGGAACCGCTCACAAAAGGTCCGACGCCACTGTTCGTTGACGAATACATCATTCTCGACCGACAGACCAAGGACATCCTCTGGTACGCGCAATTCCACTACAGCCAATCATGGACAACCGCCGACCGCTATTTGTCCGGCCGGCTCAAGACCATGGAGGAATACCTTGCAGGTAGCGACACCGATTCCAGCACTGTCACGAACGAACTGCAAAGAATCGCCTACTTGCGCAGCGACATCAGCGTAAAACCGGCCACGGAACTGTTTTTCGAAGCGCCCAAGCAACAGCGGCATTTCTGGCAGAAGCGTCAGTAACGCGCTTGGCGGCATGCAACTTGCTGCGTGGGTGGACACTCTGGTAGCCGACACGCCATGTTGCATTCACACCTCACTACCCTCAATGCAGTCTCCCTGGTGCTGGCCACGTTCAAAGACCAGGCCAGTGAGCTGCTGCTCGCCGGCAGCGGTATCGGTGTGGCCGACCTGAGCCACGCCGACACCCGCATCACCACCTGCCAGGAGATGCAGGTGTGCGCCAATGCCGTGGCCCTGCGCCGCGACATTGGCCTGGACCTGGGCCAGCGCATGCATGTGTCGTCCTACGGTTTGCTCGGGTATGCCCTGCTCACCAGTGCCACCTTCGGTGACGCTTTGCGCCTGGCGCTGCGCTACCCGGCGCTGTTGGGAACACTTTTCGAGCTGAGCCTGGAAGAAGATGGCAAGCGCATCTGGTTCACCGCCGGGGATTATCGGGAGAACCCCGCCCTGGCCCAATTCAACGTGGAGTTCTGCCTGGTGTCGCTGAAAGTCATCTGCGACGACCTGCTGGGCCAACCACTGCCATTGCTGGAAGCGCGCTTCGAACACCCGGCGCCGGATTATCAAGCTCGCTACGCCGAGCGCTTCGACTGCCCCGTTCGGTTCCAGGCCGCCAGCCATGCGTTTGCCTTCGATCGCGCCTGGCTGGATCACCCTCTGCCCCTGGCCGATACCGTCACTCACCGCGCCGTGGCCGAGCGCTGCCGTAAACAAAACACCGAGTTCACCGGACGCCAGGTCTGGCTGGGCCGCGTGCGGCAGATGCTCGGCACACAACTTCATGCCGCGCCGGGCCTGGAGGGCCTGGCCAAACAACTGAACTGCTCGCCGCGCACCTTGCGCCGGCATTTGCACGCGCTGGGTTGCAGCTACCAGGAGATGCTCGATGAACTGCGCTTCGAACGGGCCAAGCAGTGGCTGTCGGAAGATGAGTTGCCAATCTGGAGGATCGCCGAGCAACTGGGCTTCAGCGAAACCGCGAGTTTTCGCCACGCCTTTGTCCGATGGAGCGGCGTGGCACCCAGCCAATTCCGCCCCTGAGCGGGGCACACCAGCACCAGGAAGGGGCGAATAACGGACACAGCCATTGGCCATATCGATCCCCTTTTGGCCGCTGCCGCCATTCTCTGAAAAGCCACCCCCCGCAACACTGCTGTGCATCCCACCCAGCCTGCGGAGAACAACAATGCTGACGATCTACTCCGACGATCACCACCTACACCATGGCCGCTGCGAGTTGATGGACGGGCAACTGATGCCCTGCTTCGAGATGCCCTCCCGCGCCGACCATGTGCTGCAACGGGTCAAGGACCGGGATCTGGGGCCCGTGCACGCGCCGCAAGACTTCGGCCTGACGCCGCTGCAACGCATCCACAGCCGCGACTACCTCGACTTTTTCAAAGGTGCCTGGGACCGCTGGACTGAATACGGCCAAGACGGCGACTTGCTGCCCTACACCTGGCCTGCCCGTACCTTGCGCCGGGTATTGCCCACCAGCCTGCATGGCCAGTTGGGCTACTACAGTTTCGACGGTGGTGCGCCGATCACCGCCGGCACCTGGCAAGCAGCGTACAGCGCAGCGCAAGTGGCGCTCACTGCACAACAGGCCATCCAGCAAGGTGCCCACAGTGCCTTTGCCTTGTGTCGCCCGCCAGGGCACCACGCCGCCAGCGACTTGATGGGCGGTTATTGCTACCTCAACAACGCGGCGATTGCCGCACAAGCGTTCCTCGACCAAGGCCACAAGAAGGTGGCGATCATCGACGTGGACTACCACCACGGCAACGGCACCCAGTCGATTTTCTATGAGCGCAGCGACGTGCTGTTCACCTCGATCCACGGCCACCCGGAAGCGGAGTTCCCATTCTTCCTCGGTTATGCCGACGAGTTGGGCGAAGGCGTCGGTCAAGGTTTCAACTTCAACTACCCACTGCCCGCCGGATCCGGCTGGGATCAGTGGAGCGTAGCGTTGGAAGCGGCGTGTAAGGAAACCGAACGCTACGGCGCCGACGTCATCGTGGTGTCGCTGGGCGTGGACACGTTCAAGGACGACCCGATCTCTCAATTCAAGCTCGACAGTCCGGACTACCTGGCCATGGGGCGGCGCCTCGCACGGCTCGGCAAGCCCACGCTGTTTGTGATGGAAGGCGGCTACGCTGTCGAAGAAATCGGCATCAACGCCGTCAACGTGCTCGAAGGTTTCGAACAACAAGGAGCGACCCGATGAAGATGCTCACCTCACTGGCCCTGTGCGCCGCCGTTTTGAGCGGCGCTGTGCAGGCCGAAGAAAAACCCCTCAAGGTCTACAATTGGTTCGACTACATCACCCCCAAGGCACTTGACGATTTCAAGGCGCAGAACCCGAAGATCAAGCTGGTCTACGACATCTTCGACACCAACGAAGCCTTGGAAGCCAAGCTGCTCACCGGCAACTCTGGCTATGACGTGGTGGTGCCGTCCAACGTGTTCCTGGCCAAGCAGATCGAGGCCGGCGTGTTCCAGCCCCTGGACCGCAGCCAGTTACCCAACTGGAACCACCTCGACCCCAAGCTGATGAAGTTGATCGAGGCCAACGACCCTGGCAACAAATTTGCCGTGCCCTACATGTACGGCACCATCCTGATCGGCTTCAACCCGGACAAGGTCAAAGCGGTGCTCGGACCGAACGCGCCGGTGGACAGTTGGGACCTGATCTTCAAGGAAGAAAACATCAGCAAGCTCAAGCAATGTGGCGTGGCCTTGCTCGATTCACCCTCGGAAATCCTCCCGCTGGCCCTGCAGCACCTGGGCCTTGACCCCAACAGCAGCAACCCCAAGGACTACGTAAAGGCTGAAGCGCTGTTGATGAAGATCCGGCCCTACATCACCTATTTCCACTCGTCCAAGTACATGGCCGATATCGCCAACGGCGACATCTGCGTGGCCGTGGGTTACTCGGGCAGCTTCTCCCAGGCCGCCAACCGCGCCAAGGAAGCCAAGAACGGCGTGATCGTGGACATGCGCCTGCCCAAGGAAGGCGCGCCGATATGGTTCGATATGCTCGCCATACCCAAAGGCGCGCAGAACCCGCAGGACGCCTACACCTTCATCAACTACCTGCTGCAACCCCAGGTGATCGCGCCGATCAGTGATTTTGTCGGCTACCCCAACCCGAACAAGGACGCGACCGAGCAAGTGGACCCAGCGATTCGCAACAACCCCAACCTGTACCCAACCGAGGCGGCAATGGCCACGCTGTACACGTTGAAGCCGTTGGGGCGTGATGCGGAACGCGCGCGGACGCGAGCGTGGACCAAGATCAAGTCGGGCACCTGATCAGCCTTGCCAGGCCTGGCGCAACCGCGCCAGTGCCACGGCGATATCGTCTTCGGGCACAGCAGCAAAACCCAGCACCAAACCAGCACGCTGGTCCACAGGGGTGGTCGAGTGCGCCAGCCAGTAGCTGCTCAAACCGTTAACCTCGATACCCGCCGCATGCGCCTGTGCCAATAACTGCTGCTCGCGGGCCAGGCTGTCCACGCGCACCGTCATGTGCAGCCCTGCCGCTACGCTGGGTAACTCACCCATGCCTTCGAGACCGCCAGGCCAACCGGCCAGCAAGGCATTGCGCCGGCTCAGTGCAGCCCGCCGCATACGGCGTATATGGCGCTGGAAGTGCCCCGCTGCCATGAACTCGGCCATCACCGCTTGGGTGCTGATTTCCGAGTGGCGCATGTCCACCGCGCGGCGCCGGGCGAAGGCGTCCACCAAACCCGGCGGCAGCACCAGGTAACCCAGGCGCAAGGCCGGAAACGCCACCTTGCCGAAGGTACCGACGTAGAGCACGCGGCCGTTGCGATCCAACGCGGCCAAGGGCGACAGGGGCGCGCCGCTGTAGCGGTACTCGCCATCGTAGTCGTCCTCGATGATCCAGCCGCCCGTGCGTTCCGCCCAGGCCAACAACTCCAGGCGACGTGCCAGGCTCATCACCACCCCCAACGGGTACTGATGGGACGGCGTGACATAGGCCACACGGCAGTCATCCAGCGTGTTGAGCACTTGGCAGTCGATGCCCTCGCCATCCACCGGCACACCGTGCAATTTCCCTCCCGCTAGGGCGAACGCATGACCTGCCGCGCGATACCCCGGGTTTTCCACAGCAACCCCGTCGCCGGGCTCCACCAGCAACTGTGCACAAAGGCTAATCGCTTGCTGTGCACCACTGGTGATCACAATTTGCTCAGCGGAGCACTGCATGCCTCGGGAGCTGCGCAGATAAGCGGCGATCAACTCGCGCAATCGACCGTCACCCGCCGGGTCGCCGTAGCACAGTTGCTCCAGGTCCGGTTTGCGCCAGAAGGCCGCATTCAGCTTGGCCCACACCTCGAACGGAAACAGATCAAACGCAGGCACACCCACGCGAAAGGCCCGCGGCGGCCCGGACGGTGGCTGCGGCAAATGGTTGTTTTGTACCCGACCCAAGCCCCCGCTGTGGATAACTTCACAGTCCAAATCTTCCGGCAATTTTTCCCATTTTGTGGATAAGGTTGGGGATAAGCCTGTTGAAAACCCTGTGGACAGTTTTGTGGGTAACTTTTTGGCCGTGGGCAGTTGCGCAACGTAAGTGCCATCACCCACCCGACTTTCGATAAAACCTTCGGCATACAGCTGATCGTAGGCACGCACCACACTGTTGCGCGAGATCGACAACGCCGCTGCCAAGTCACGCGTGGCGGGCAAGCGCGTGCCGCTGACCAGTCGCCCATCCAGCACGCGCTGGCGCAGGGCTTCATACAGTTGGCGGGTCAGTCCTTGGCGGCGATCCAATTCGATACCGGCAGGGTTGAAGGACAACGGCGGTGTGATGGGCGGCATATTGGACCTATGAAATGGACGCCAGATGGCTCTTTCAACGAGCCATTAGCCTGCCTAGGATGCAGGCATTCGCCAAGGAAAATTTCCATGTATACACCCCGCGCCTTTGCTCTCGACGACTTGCCCGAACTGCATCAATTGATCCAGCACACTCGCCTGGCGCAATTGGTGACCGTTGGCGAACAAGGCCTGCTGGCCAGCCACCTACCGCTGCTGCTCAACCCCGACGAAGGCCCGAATGGCACACTCTACGGGCACCTGGCCAAGGCCAATCCGCAGTGGAAAGACTTGCAGAACGGCAGCGACGCCCTGGTGATCTTTGCCGGCGCCGAGGCTTACATCAGCCCGGCGTTTTACCCCGCCAAGGCCGAGCACGGCAAAGTGGTGCCCACCTGGAACTACATTGCGGTGCACGCCTACGGCACGCCTGAGGTGTTCACCGATGCAGAGCGCTTGCTCAACCTGGTCAGCGCCCTCACCGACCGCCACGAAGGCAGTCGCGACCAGCCGTGGAAAGTCAGCGACGCTCCGGCCGACTACATTGACGGCATGCTCAAGGCCATTGTCGGCTTCGCCCTGCCGATCGAGCGCCTGATCGGCAAGCGCAAACTCAGTCAGAACCGCAGCCCAGCCGACATCGCCGGTGTGCGCGAAGGCCTGGCCGCCAGCGCCGACGTGCGCGACCAAAACCTCGCCCGATTTATTCCCCAAGGAGTCGCAGAATGAGCCAGATCGATATCCGCCAAGTCACCGCCGCCGACCACGCTGCGTGGTTGCCGCTGTGGCAGGCGTACTTGAAGTTCTACAACACCGAATTGCCGGATGCCGTTAGCCAAAGCACCTGGCAACGCCTGATCGACGACCGTGAGCCGACGCACTCGGCGCTGGCCTGGCAGGATGGCAAAGCGGTGGGCATGGTCAACTTCATCTACCATCGCTCCAACTGGAGCATTGAAAACTCCTGCTACCTGCAGGACCTGCTGGTGGACCCCGCCCAACGCGGCACCGGTGTAGGCCGCAAATTGATCGAATTCGTCTACGCCACTGCCAAGGCCGATGGTTGCTGCAAGGTGCATTGGCTGACCCACGAAAGCAACGCCACTGCGATCCAACTCTACGAGCGCATCGCCGAACGCCCAGGTTTCATCCAATTTCGTAAAGGCCTTTGAGGAGCACAGCATGCCCATTTCCCCCGCCGACTGGAAAGGTGTCCCGGCGCCGACCGTGCAACTGCTTGAAGGGCGTTTTATCCGTTTGGAAAAACTCGACCCCGCGCGTCATGGCGACGAACTGTTCCAGGCGCTTCAAGGCCCTGGCGCCGACCCCAAGCTATGGGACTACCTGCCTTACGGTCCTTTCCCCGAGCGCAGTGCATTCAATGACTGGCTCAACAACCACGCGGCCCACAGCGACCCGTACTTTTTCAGCGTGATCGACCGCGCGACCGGCCAGGTACAGGGCATCCTCAGCCTGATGTCCATTGTGCCGGCCCAAGGGCGCATCGAGATCGGCCACGTCACCTTTGGCGCGCCGATGCAGCGCTCGCCCAAAAGCACAGAGGCGGTGTACTTGCTGGCCAAGCATGCGTTCGAGCAGGGTTATCGTCGTTTGGAGTGGAAGTGCAACAACGCCAACGCCCGCTCCAAGTATGCGGCCGAGCGGTTGGGCTTCAGCTTTGAAGGGGTGTTCCGCCAGCACATGGTGGTCAAGGGGCAGAACCGCGATACGGCGTGGTATTCAATTATTGATGCCGAATGGCCGGCGGTTGGGGCGGGGTTTGAAGCCTGGTTGTCGCCAGGCAACCTGAACGGTGATCGCCAGTTGAAGACGCTGCTGGAGTGTCGCACCGCGCCTATCTAACTACCACCGGCCCTATACCGGCTTTCCCTTAGGTTCTCCATGCAACGGCGCCTCGCACCGTCCTGACCATGGAGAAACTCATGAATGCTAAAACCTCCGTAGCGCCCTCGCTGCCAAGCCCAAAACCGCTGTTGGAAAAAGCCCTGCTCACCCGCCTGACCGAAGACGGGCCCACCGGCAATGAAGTGGCCTTCCTCCTGCTGCGCAGCGAACTGAGCATCCTCTACCCCGACCTCAACCCGGACCTCGACCGAACAGTGGTGGGCACCCCCATTTGGGCGTTCGTCGACGACGAACTGACCTGTGTCGATATCCATTACACGCTCATGACCCATGTCCTGGTGCGATTGGCCCTGGAAAACACCAAGGCCAACTATTTGCAAGGCGAGCACTTCCTCACTCAACAGCCCTCAACGCCTGAGCCCATTCAATTGCCGGTGGACATCGAGCAGATAGCCACACTGCTCAATGAGTTGGCGTCGGTGTTTTTCGTCGCCTTCAAAGAGCAGCAATTGGCGTTCTGGAACGCCACAGGGGCTGGCCTGCCACGCTGGCAAGAACTGGCTGACGGGCTCGCCGCCGCACTGAATATCCAGGAGGTCGAGGGCTGGAATGCCGATCACTGCGACATCGCGCGGGGGATCTCGATGTACCCCGACAAGCAGCAACGATTTAGACACCGCCCCGACCTGGCGAACATCCAGGTGTGCTTGCTCGACATTGACAGCCCCAATGATAAACACCTGAAACATCTCATGCTGGCGGGCACAGCCATCGTGCAAGGCACATTCAAACAAACCGACATCCTGATGATGTACACCCTCGAATACGGTTATGAGACCTTCCCCTCTTTGCAAGACTTGGCGACCGCCGCGCAGTCCAGGCTCAGCGCCTCAATGAGCGCGCTCCCCTTGGCCATGCGGCTGGTCGAACCTGAGGGTCATTTTTTCGATCACATGGCCTGGGCCCTCATCGCCACCCAGCTCACCGCGATCGAAACCGAGGGTTTGAACAACGTCGCGACCACTGTGCCTCAACCGGAGCCACCCTCCACCGCCACAGAGCCGTTGGACCGCGACCCGGAGACAACACGCCTGAACATGCTCGACGGTGCGATCCCCCACTGGCTGCTCAATGCCTCGCCGCACGATTTGAACGACTACAGCCAGCACATGCTGGACCTGAGCACGCTGTACAACGATGTACCGGCCGACCTGTTCCAGCTTCAACCCATCAAAGCCTTCGCCCAGGAGAAAATGCGCAACGCCATCCTCGCTGATAACCACGCCGGCGCCGACACACTGCCACTCGATGAGATACAGATCATCCGCACGGAAAGCCTTGCGGTGGGGCCTTTCAACCTGGCCAATCCACTGGAAAGCTACCCGCAGACCCTGGGCGAATATGCACTCAGCAATACGCCGCCGTACCTCGCAACCGTGAACTTCAAGGGCGGCCAAACAGTGCCTGACTGGCTGACGGTCACTTACCTGACGCACCTTTCAGAGCAGGTCGACATCGGCCAGGTGTACCCAAAACTGATCCAAGACAAGCTGATTGACGACCCGCTTGAAGCCCCCCGGCAACAACGGTTTTACATCCAGCAATTGCGATCGCTGCTGCCACTGCTGGCGCTGGAATGCAAACTCACCCACACCGGCAATGTCGACGAGCAGGGCTATCGCTTCATCAATGAGCTGGTCACCCCGACGCCCAACACGCCAGACCCTATCGTTATATGCCCCTTGTCGATACGCCCCAGCCTTCGCATCAGCCAGACCTTCGATGAGGTCCTCAACATCTTCATCATCGGCCCCCGCTCGCTACAACACGGCCCCTGCCTGTTGTATCGCCCGTTGCTCGAAAACCCGCTGATACAGTTCCCCTCACTGCAAAACCTCAAGTATGAGCTGCACCAGCCCGGCGAGATCAGAGACTCCATCCTGGCGTGGCTGCCGAACCGGAGTGTGAGCTACAACTACGCCCAGTACATGTTCCCAACCGGTCTGACCTCAGCCTTCCTGATTTCACAACTGGCGAATACACCGTTGAAACTATTCGAATGGGGCGGCACCCCTGTGTTTTCCAAAACCGAGCTGACCGGGGATATTTTTGCCGCGTTGTTTGCGGCCAACGCGAAGGCCATGGCGCAGCTGGCGGATCGTAAGTCGCTGTCCAACGCAGAGCGGCGCTGGGCATTGCTGGAAGACAGCGCGTGGGCCATCTTCAATGCCGCTTCAAGTTTCCTGAACGGCTACGTCGCCACGGCGGTGTGGGTCTGGCAAATCTTCAATCAACTCCAGCAAGTGCTCGATACGCCGGCGCAAAGCAATGGCTTGATCAAATGGCAGCGCCTGGGCGACGTGCTGATGGCGTTGGCCATCGTGATCACCCATAAGGCCGGGCCACTGCGCAGGGGCAAAGCCAGATCTGCAGACGTTCGAGGTTCCAGACCACCCTTGCCTGCGCCGCCACAGCTACGTGCCCTTGCCTCAGACAGCCGCGCGCTGCCCCATCGCCAGTTCTCGATATTGGCTGTCGAAGGCGCTGTGCCACGCCGCACGCCGACGCAGTGGGGTAGCTACCTAGACGCGTTCAAGGTCGAGGCCCCCGACCTGCGCGACTATGCCCAGCCCCAACAACGCCCGCCGCTCTACGATGTGGGGCAAAACACCTATGCCCAAGTGGATCAGCGCTGGTTCCAGGTGGTGGGTGATGACGATGCCAACATTCACATTCTCGACCCGCACAACCCTGCGTTTACCGGTCCCTGCCTGGCCAAGACGTCGATGGGAACCTGGCGTATCAACACCGACCTGCGCCTGCTGCGCAGCAACGAGAGCTTGAAGAGCAAGTTGAAGGCCTCACGGATGGCCAGGATGCAAAGACTCCTGCCACTGGAGCAACAACGCGAAGCGCTGGAGCAACGTGAAAAAGTCCTGAAGGGCGAGATGCACACGCTGCTCAAGTCCCCCACCACGCAGACCCTGTTGGACCAGAGTTTATCCAAAGCCCAGGAGCTGATCGCCAATCGCGAAGCGTCATTGAAGCTGCTCGACCAGTGGAGGAATGAAGGCGGTACCCTCGGGTATGAGGACAAGCTGCTCAGGCTGTACAAGAGCTTTAACACCTACCTGATGACTTGGACCGCGTTCAAACATGTCGCTTACAACGCTGCCGTCGAGCGCATCCTCAAAAACCGCGAATCCGAAGACGTGACCACTCGCCAGCAACTCCCGGCAGACATCCACCTGGCGGTGGAAATGGGCCGGGAAATAGACGCCAAACTCAACGACCTGGCGGGTGCCAAACTCGCACTGTCCAGCATGGGCTCGGCCGGTGCCATGGACGCCCGTCAAATCCAAATATCGGAGCGGTTTCACACCCGCTGGGAACTGAAAACCAACGAAATCGCCAGCGCCGCCGAACTGTGTATACGTGAGCAAGCCGCTCAAGACATGACCCAGGCGCGCAATGCCGTCTATGCGGTGGTGGAGCGCGCTACGGCGGCCAGTAGAAGCATGACGCAACTGTTAAAGGACGACCCCCAAGAGGCTCAGTTGGAAACCCTGAGTGAAATGGTCGAGGCATTCAAGAGTGTGCGCAATCGAATAGAGGAACTACCCGGCGAGTTTCCAGAACGCGTCAACCTCAATGCCCTTGCGAACCTGAAAAGCGTCGTCAACGAATTTCTTCTATTGGCCCAGAGCAATATCGGCACCCGGCTTCAACAGGTCGCCCCCCCAGCGCGCGCATCTGCCAAGCCCTCGACGTCCAGGCCGCACATAAAAGCCAGGGTCATCAAAAAGCGTCCGCGAGATCAGCCCAAAGAACCGCAGGATGTGCCAGAACAGGCGCCTTTGACACTGATCCCTCCGTTGAAAAAACAGGCACCAAAACCCACGAACGACTATATCGACATCACCAGTCAAGGGCTCCAACTGACCGGGGAGCTGGACGGTTTTATCAGCGAGACGAAAAAGAGCGCTCTGAAGCCGTTTCGGATACCGGCAGACATGCAGGATATCTTCGATCAGCAAGCATTGAAGCTGGAACAGACGCTCCACACATTCGAACCGCTGCACACGTTGGCCAAGCAGACAGGCAACGCCCTTCCGGTCGCCAGCCTGAGTACAGAACTGCGTGACGGCGCAGCCCGATTGCGTCGAGAGGGCATCACTATCAGAGCAACGCTGCTCAAGCTGCGCAAACCCCAGCAAGGCTACTTTCTGTGGCTGCTGGAGAATGACCAGGTCCGGGTCACGCGCAATCAAGCGGGCAGAATCAAGACCACGCAGTTCAACGACTACTTCCAGGAGTATTTCATTCTTGATTCAGCCAATGGCGACCAGCCGTTATGGCTGGCGCACTTTCATTACCCCGCCCTCAAGACACCGGCCAATCAGTTCACAGCGGCCCATCTTAAAATCGACGACGCCTACCTGAAGCAACTGGCCGCCGACACTCAACCAGCGCTCACGACCCGGACAGCGCTGGATAATCTTTTGCGCAAACTCAACGACCCGGTCGCGCTGGCCGCGTTTTTACGGCTTGAGGAGCGCCGCAGTTGAGGCTCAGCTCCATTGGCTGCAAATTCCCCCCTTAACAGAGACAACTCCCGCAAATCGCGCCCGTATCACCTGACAGTTAACCCCGCGCCCTCTCGCTAAATTCCCGGCCTCATTCACAAGAGGTCGGGATTTCATGCCCTTTTCACTCAAGCAATTGGCTCGTGTCACTGCGTTCGCGGTGGGCGTGATCAGCGCTCAACTCACTCAGGCGCAGGCGGGTTCACCCTTTCAGTTTTCGATGCAATTGCCCTCTTACAACTATGGGACTTATGAGCCTGTTGTTAAGAGTGGCCCTATCGACGGCTATTTCTACAACCAAGCCACTACCCGTAACGGTCGGCAGGTCGCCAAGGTGCTGGAACCCGCACTGGACCGCTTGCTGACGTCCGGTCAGTTGACCTCCGAACAGATCAAAAACCTGGAAAAGCTCGGTGACAACGTCGCCCGGGCACCCGGCGGGATGGGGGCGGTCCTCGAACAGTTGGCCGGTAGTCAGAATGCCAACCTGGCCAGCGCTGCCCACGCCACCACCGGTCACATCAGCGACCGGTTGCTTTCGACCCTGCGCACCTTGCCCACCGACGACGACGGCCACTTCTGGGTGCAAGGCCTGGGCAACGACGGCAGCCTCGACAAACAAGGCGGCAGCGCTGGCTTGAAATACGGTATTCAAGGCGTGTTGCTCGGCGCCGACTGGGCGCTGGACGACGCTTGGCGCATCGGCGTGGTGGGCGCCAAATCCAACAGCCACCTGGATGCCAAACGCTTTGCCGGCGACCTGGACAGTTGGCACTTGGGCGGCTATGCGGTGCATCAGGACGGCCCGCTGGCCCTGCGCCTGGGGGCGATCCATAGCGACCACGCCGGACAAAACAAGCGCAGCGTCGAGGTGCTTGATCGCAAGGACTCACTCAAGGCCAGCTACGGCGCCACCAGCCAAACTTTGTTTTCGGAAATGGGCTACCAACTGGGCAACGCCGACTACAGTGTCGAACCCTTTGCCGGGCTGGGTTACCAGCGTTATCACCGCGACGGTTTTAAGGAAAGCGGTGGGATAAGCGCACTGAAGGTTGAAGCGCAAACCCGGCAAAACCTGAGCAGCACCCTTGGCCTGCGCCTGGCCACGGTGTACCGCTTCGATAACCAGATCAGCCTCACCCCACACGTCGATACCCGCTGGAAGCGTCTTTACGGTGATGTCGAAAGTCAGGTCCGCCAGTCCTATCGCTATGTCCCTGGGTTGATTGACGGCTTCAACATCAATGGCACGGCCCTGGACCGAAATAGCGTCAACATCAGTGCCGGTCTGGACCTCGCCTGGTCGCCCCAACATACGGTCGGCCTGACCTACAGCGCTGAAAACGGCACCAACAGCCGCAGCCAGGGCCTGATGGGTCAGTGGCAGATGCGGTTTTAACCCCGGCAAAGTGAGGACATTTCACTCATATAAGCAGCTGTAGGCCTGACATCCACCACCTACAATCACTGGCTACATTCCGGTCTCCTACACACGTGAGGCCGGAAACTATGTCATCTGTATTCCCGTACATCCCTTCCATCGGTGCCCTGATGGGCTATGGCATGCGCACCTTGGCGCAGTCCGCCAGCACGGCGCACACCCCAAGCCCCAGCGATGCCCCTGCGACTCAAGCTGACATCGCCAAAGCCCTTGAAAGCGCGCTCGACGATCAACCTGCAGCCAAGTCCAACGCGCGTTTCAGCTCGGTCAGCATCACCCTCAACAACGGCAAAGGCCTGGACATCGACAACGCCACCCGGCTGCTGTCTCCGCCACCTGCCACCGGCCCCGCGACCTCCCTGCGAGGGGTTGAAATCATTAACAGCGCGACCGCCACAACAACAGGTGAACACCATGGTCTTGTCAGCTCCGGGCTTGCACCGGTGTGGCTGGAAAACTACGGCAGCATCGTCGGGAAAAAAGACACCGGGTTAAAGCTGGGTGGAAACCAGCGTGACGAAGTGGTCAATGCCGGGCTGATTGCCGGGGGCAACGGGATGGCCCTGGAGATGGGGGGCGGCGACGATGTACTGATCGTCAGGCACGGCGGCCGTTTCGAAGGTGCAGTGGACGGCGGCAGCGGCACCAACCAAGTCATCTTGGACGATCCCCGTGGCGGCACCTTCGACGGCGCCTCGCGGATGCAGCACCTGTGGGTCGTAAGTGGCACTTGGACCCTCACCGGCGCGATGGAGGCCAACCAGCAGGGCAAGGTCTATAGCGGCGCAACGTTGATCAATAAGAGCAAGATCGGCGGTTCAATGGAGGTCGAGCCAGGCGCGACCTACTCGACGGTGCAATGACCCACCTTAATGCCGCCAAATCCCAGGCAAAAAAAAGGGGAGCACCTGCTCCCCCGAGGATTAAGCGGTAGTGTCGAAGGCTAGGGATCAGCCTTCGATTTCAATCAGGATTTCGCCAGGGTTTACCCGATCCCCCTTGGCCACATGAACAGCTGTCACCTTGCCGGCAATCGCTGCCTGCACTTCGGTTTCCATCTTCATGGCTTCGGTGATCAACACCGCCTGGCCGGCCTTGACCACATCGCCTTCCTTGACCAGCACGTCGACGATATTGCCGGGCATCGCCGTGCTGACATGGCCTGGCTCGGTGGCGTGCTTGCGCTTGCTGCCGCCGCTGCTGACGAATTCATTAAGCGGTTCGAACACCACTTCTTCAGGCATACCGTCGATGGACAGATAGAAGTGACGCTTGCCTTCAGCCTTCACGCCGACACCGGTGATGTCCACGCGGTAGCTTTCGCCGTGCACGTCGATCACGAACTCGGTCGGCACGCCTTCGCCACCGGCACGCGCAACGCCGCCCGCTTCAGGGATAGGCAACAGCACTTCCGGCGCCAGGGTGCCAGCATCGCGCTCTTCGAGGAACTTGCGGCCGATGTCCGGGAACATGGCGTAGGTCAGCACGTCTTCTTCGGACTTGGCCAACGCACCGATCTCGCCGCGCAGCTTGGTCATTTCCGGCTTGAGCAAGTCGGCCGGGCGCACGTCGATCACTTCTTCGCTGCCGATAGCCTGGCGGCGCAGTTGCTCGTTCACGGTGCCCGGCGCCTTGCCGTAGCCGCCTTGCAGGTACAGCTTCACTTCGTTGGTGATGGTCTTGTAGCGCTCGCCGGCCAGCACGTTGAAGAACGCCTGGGTACCTACAATTTGCGAAGTCGGGGTCACCAGCGGCGGGAAGCCGAGGTCTTCACGCACACGTGGGATTTCGGCCAGCACTTCGCTCATGCGGTTGAGGGCGCCCTGCTCTTTCAACTGGTTAGCCAGGTTGGAAATCATCCCGCCCGGTACCTGGTTGACTTGCACACGGGTGTCGACGGCGGTGAACTCGCTTTCGAACTGGTGATATTTCTTACGCACCGCGTAGAAGTACAGGCCGATCTCTTGCAGCAGTTCCAGGCTCAGGCCGGTGTCGAATTCGCTGCCTTTAAGGGCGGCGACCATCGACTCGGTGCCTGGGTGGCTGGTGCCCCAGGCGAAGCTGGAGATGGCGGTATCGATGTGGTCGGCACCGTTTTCGATGGCCTTGAGTTGGCACATCGCAGCCAAACCCGCGGTGTCATGCGAGTGGATGAAAATCGGCAGGTTCTGCTCGGCTTTCAGCGCCTTGACCAGCTCGCCGGTGGCGTAAGGGGTCAGCAGGCCGGCCATATCCTTGATCGCGATAGAGTCGCAGCCCATGGATTCCAACTGCTTGGCCTGGGCCACGAAGGCCTCGACGGTGTGCACCGGGCTGGTGGTGTAGGCGATGGTGCCTTGGGCGTGCTTGCCGGCGGCTTTCACCGCTTCGATGGCCACGCGCAGGTTACGCACGTCGTTCATCGCATCGAAGATACGGAACACGTCGATACCATTCACGGCGGCCTTGGCGACGAAGGCTTTGACCACGTCGTCGCTGTAGTGGCGGTAGCCCAGCAGGTTCTGGCCACGCAGCAGCATTTGCAGGCGCGTGTTAGGCAATGCGGCGCGCAGTTTGCGCAGGCGCTCCCATGGGTCTTCTTTCAGGAAGCGTACGCAAGCGTCAAAGGTCGCGCCGCCCCAGACTTCGAGGGACCAGTAGCCGACTTTGTCGAGCTTGTCGCAGATCGGCAGCATGTCGTCAGTGCGCATGCGGGTGGCCAGCAACGATTGGTGAGCGTCGCGCAGGATGGTGTCGGTTACGAAGATCTTCTTGCTCATTCTTATATTCCTCACAGGCCTGCGTGGGCGGCGATGGCGGCGGCGATGGCCAGGGCCAGCTCTTCGGGTTTGCGCTTGATCGAGTAGTTGGTCAGCTCAGGGTGGCTTTCCACAAAACTGGTGTTGAACTGGCCACTACGGAATTCCGGGTTGCGCAGGATTTCCTGGTAGTAGGCGGCGGTGGTCTTCACGCCTTGCAGGCGCATGTCGTCCAGGGCACGCAGGCCGCGGTCCATGGCTTCTTCCCAGGTCAACGCCCACACCACCAGTTTCAGGCACATGGAGTCGTAGAACGGCGGGATGGTGTAGCCGGTGTAGATCGCCGTGTCGGTACGCACGCCGGGACCGCCAGGGGCGTAGTAACGGGTGATCTTGCCGAAGCTCGGCAGGAAGTTGTTCTTCGGGTCTTCGGCGTTGATACGGAACTGCAACGCGAAGCCACGGTGCTGGATGTCTTCCTGTTTCACCGACAGCGGCAGGCCCGAGGCGATGCGAATTTGCTCACGGACGATATCGATCCCGGTGATTTCTTCGGTGATGGTGTGTTCCACCTGCACCCGGGTGTTCATCTCCATGAAGTACACCTCGCCCTCGGCGAGCAGGAACTCCACGGTGCCGGCATTCTCGTAGCCCACGGCCTTGGCCGCGCGCACCGACAGGTCACCGATGTAGGCGCGCTGTTCCGGGGTCAGCTGCGGGCTGGGGGCAATTTCGATGAGCTTCTGGTTGCGACGCTGGATCGAGCAATCGCGCTCGAACAGGTGCACGACATTGCCGAAGCTGTCACCGAGGATCTGCGCCTCGATGTGCTTGGGGTTGACGATGCATTTTTCCAGGAACACTTCCGCCGAACCAAAGGCCTTGGTGGCTTCGGAGATGACGCGGGGGAAGGCTTGTTCAAGTTCTTCGCGGCTGTTGCAACGACGGATACCGCGACCGCCACCACCGGAGGTGGCCTTGAGCATGACCGGGTAGCCGATACGGTCGCCTTCGGTAAGGGCCTCGGCGATGTCGGCGACGTTGCCTTCGGTGCCAGGCGTCACCGGTACGCCGGCCTTGATCATGCTGCGGCGTGCTTCGGTCTTGTCGCCCATGCGGCGAATCACTTCAGCGGACGGGCCGATGAATTTCACCCCACGTTCGGCACAGATGTCCGCCAGTTCGGCGTTTTCCGACAGGAAGCCGTAGCCGGGGTGCAACGCATCACAGCCCGTTTCCACCGCCAGGTTCACCAGCTTGCGCGGGTTCAGGTAACCGGCCAGGGGCTCGGCACCAATGCTGTGGGCTTCGTCGGCACGTTTGACGTGCAACGCGTGACGGTCGGCGTCGGAGTAGACCGCGACCGAGCGAATGCCCATCTCGGCGCAGGCACGCACGATTCGTACGGCAATCTCACCACGGTTGGCGATCAGGATCTTTTTTATCACTTGGAAATTCCCTTGAGCCGATTGCTGCGTTCTTCGACCCGCTAGACCCGGGTCGGCGCGTGACTAAATGTTTCATGACAGTCGCGAGACACACACTAAGCCCGCAGAGGGATTAACAAAAATCAATAATTATTGGGTCGTGCATAAGCAAAGACTTATAGTTGGCCGGACGGCCTCGGGCGAAAGGAATTGAAATATGCGTAAGTCATTGATGCGTATGACATTGCGTCAATTGCAGATCTTCAATGAAGTGTGCGATTTGCGTTCGTACAGCCGCGCTGCCGAGGAAATGTCCCTCACACAACCGGCCGTAAGCCTACAAATTCGTCAGCTGGAAGAGCTGATCGGCCAGCCGCTGTTCGACTATGTCGGCAAAAAACTCTACATGACCGAGGCCGCCGAAGCGTTGCAGCGAGCCAGTCGCGATATTTTCGGGCGCCTGGAAAACCTCGATATGCAGCTGTCGGACATGCAGGGCTCACTGCAGGGCCAGTTGAAACTGGCGATTGAATCCAGCGCCAAGTACTTCGTGCCGCACCTGTTTGCCGCCTTCAAGCGCCAGCATCCGGAGGTGCAATTGCACCTGACGGTGGTCAATCGCGGCCAGGTGATCCGCAGGCTTTCGGACAACCGGGATGACCTGGTGATCATGTCCATGGTGCCCCAGGACATGGGCCTGGAATTCCTGCCGTTTCTCAACAACCCAATCGTTGCGGTGGCGCCGTTCGATCACCCCTTGAGCCTGCAAGGTCCGCTGCGCCTGCAGGACCTGGAGCCTTACACACTGCTTGTGCGCGAGACGGGCTCTGGTACACGTTTGGCTTGCGAGGAGTACTTCAAGGAGAAGCGCGTGCACTTCACCCAGACAGTGGAAGTGTCATCGGCCGAGGCCCAACGTGAATGCGTGACCGCAGGCTTGGGCGTGGCCTTGATGACGCGCCACGCCGTCAACCTGGAGCTGGCCACCGGTGGGCTCAAGGAGCTGCCGGTGGAAGAGCTGCCGCTGTACCGCAGCTGGTGCCTGGTGCAGGCCAAGGCCAAACGCCTGTCACCGGTGGCCCACGCGTTCCTGGGCTTTATCCGCAGCGAGCGGGTGCAGATCAGCGCGCTGGCTGAACGTTTCGCTGGGCAGCCACGGGCGCCTGCCAATGCAGTTCCGGGTAGTCACTGATGCTTTGGAGCAATTGGCGTTCTTCACAACGGTCTTCGATTGCACGACGGAACGCCATGCGGCGCTGGTCTTCCTGCTGACGACGGGTTTTTACGGCGCTGTTGCTGTCTTCGTAGGGACGGGCCATTTCGAGTCTCCCAATGCGAGTACGGGAGCTCAGGATGGTCTTGGGGAGTTACGGTTTGGCGGCGCGGGGATGACAGGACGATGAATCTTCCGGATCTGCAAGCGATCCAAATGTGGGAGCGGGCTTGCTCGCGAATGCGGTGGATCAGTTAAAACATCTTTGACTGACACACCGCTTTCGCGAGCAAGCCCGCTCCCACATTGGTCCGTGTACATTGCAATCAGTCGTCGAGGGCTTTGACGGACTTGGGCGACAACCGCAGGCTGCGCAAGCTGCGTTTCACGCTCTTGAGATGGTTGACCAGGCTCGGCCCGCGCGCCATGGCCACGCCCATCGCCAGTACGTCGATCACCACCAAGTGGGCGATGCGCGAGGTCAGCGGGGTGTAGATCTCGGTGTCTTCATGCACATCGATCGCCAGGTTGACCGTGGACAGCTCCGCTAACGGCGTCTGGCTCGGGCACAACGTAATCAGGGTCGCGCCGCTTTCACGCACCAGGTTGGCAGTGATCAGCAGGTCCTTGGAACGTCCCGATTGGGAAATGCAGATCGCCACGTCGGTAGGCTTCAACGTCACTGCCGACATCGCCTGCATGTGCGGGTCGCTGTAGGCCGCTGCGGTGAGCAGCAGGCGGAAAAATTTGTGCTGGGCATCCGCCGCAACAGCACCCGAAGCACCGAAACCATAGAATTCGACGCGCTGGGCCTGGGACATGGCCGTCACGGCCTTTTGCAGCTCGACCGGGTCAAGCTTCTCGCGCACTTCCATCAAGGTGTGCAACGTGGTGTCGAAGATTTTCAGGCTGTAGTCGGCGACGGAATCGTCTTCGTGGATCGCGAACTGCCCGAAGCTCGCACCGGCTGCCAGGCTTTGGGCCAGTTTGAGTTTCAAGTCCTGGAACCCGGAGCACCCGATGGCGCGGCAGAAGCGCACGATGGTCGGCTCGCTGATGCCCACGCTGTGGGCCAGGTCGGCCATGGAACTGTGCATCACAGCCGCAGGGTCAAGCAGCACGTGATCGGCAACCTTGAGTTCCGATTTGCGTAACAGGTGGCGCGACTGGGCGATATGTTGCAACAGGTTCAAAGGGCAGGACTCTTGTTATGGGCAGGGCCAGGGATGTAGCAAGCTTGTAGTTATACTACAAGAATTGTCGTTTTGCCCGTCCGACGCATTACTAAATCGCCCTGCTGCCCTCTGAATCAAAGGGCGCAGGCTTTGTAGCCACAGGGGCGCCCTGGGCTACGCTAAGGAAAATCTGCATTTTTCCGTAACAAATCCGCCAAGCCATCCGCCTGCATCGGCCGGCTGATCAGATAGCCCTGCACTTCGTCACAACGTTCCCCACGCAAGAAGTCCAGTTGCTGCTGATCCTCCACGCCCTCGGCCACCACTTTCAGCGCCAAGCCGTGAGCCATGGCGATGATTGCCCGAGTGATCGCCGCGTCCTCGCGACCCTGACCCAGCCCACGAATGAAGGTCTGGTCGATCTTCACGTAGTCCACGGGGATACGCTTGAGGTAGCTGAGGGAGGAATAGCCGGTGCCGAAGTCATCGATGGCCAGCTTCACGCCCAGGTCCCGCAGTTGCTGGAAGGTCGCGATGATGTGTTCAACGCTGTCGAGCAATTGGCTCTCGGTCAGTTCCAGCTCGAGGTACTGCGGGTCCAGGCCGGTTTCTTCCAGCACCTGGCGAACCAGGCTGACCAGCTTGCCCTGGCGCAGTTGATGCACCGACAGGTTCACCGACACCCGGATCGGCGCCAACCCCTGGCGCTGCCACTCACACGCTTGCCAGCAGGCCTGGCGCAGCACGAATTCGCCCAGCGGCACGATCAGCCCGGTCTCTTCAGCCAGACCAATAAAGTCGCCTGGCGGCACCATGCCCCACTGCGGATGCTCCCAACGGATCAGCGCCTCGGCCGCGTTGAGCTTGCCGGTGGCCAGGCATAGTTTGGGTTGGTAGAACACCGTGAGTTGGCGCTCTTCGATGGCCTTGCGCAGGTGGTTTTCCAGCTGCAAGCGCTCTAGGGTGCTGGCTTGCAGGCTGTCGGTGTAGAACTGGAAGTTATTGCCGCCCAGGTGTTTGGCATGCTGCATGGCCATGTTCGATTGGCTGACCAACGCGGAAATTTCCCGCGCGTTATCCGGCAAAAGACTGACCCCCATCGAGGCACTCACCACCAACTCATGCCCTTCCACCGTCACCGGCACCCGCAACTTGGCCAGCAGTCGTGTGGCCACCCGTGCCAGGCTCGACAGGTTGCCGTAGGCGTCGAACAGCACGGCAAACTCATCCCCAGACAAGCGCGCAATGGTGTCGGCTTCAGGCAAGGCATTGATCAACCGTCGCGCCATTTTCTGCAGCAACTGGTCGGCGACTTCATGGCCCAGGCTGTCGTTGAGCAGCTTGAAGCGGTCCAGGTTGATATGCAGCAACGCCAAGCTACGCCCACCCTGGCGCACCCGAGCATGAGCCTCGCGCAGCCGCTCGCGGAACAGCGAGCGGTTGGCCAGGCCGGTCAATTCATCGTAGTGCGTGAGGTAGCGCATGCGCTCTTCAGACTCGCGACGCGCCGACAGATCGGCGAAGAAGCCCACGATATGGCTGACTTTCCCGCGAATATCGCGCACCACATTCAGCTGCAGCCACTGCGGGTACAGCTCGCCGTTCTTACGCGTTTCCACCAGTTCACCCTGCCAGGTGCCATGGCTGAGCAACGCCTGGCGGATCACCGGGAAGTGCCGGCGGGCGTCGCGGCTACTAGGCAGTTCCACCACATTGCGACCGATCATGTCGTCGATATCAAAACCCGTCACGCGACTGAACGCCTGGTTCACGGCGACCAACACATAGTTCGGGTCAAGAATCACGATGCCTTCACTGGCGGCCTCGAACACCGTCGACGCAAGGCGCTGCTGTTCTTCCAGGGCCTTGTCGGCACTGATATCCCGGCGCGTGCCGAGCATTCGCGTCACTCGCCCGCTGGGCGCACGCTCCACAGCGCGACCACGGTCTTCGATCCATACCCAGTGGCCATCGCCGTGGCGCACACGGTATTCCACCTGATAATCCTCGCTGCGACCCTTGAGGTGCTCTACCAGGGCGCGCTTGAGCAGCGGCAAGTCTTCGGGGTGCAGGCGCGGCTTGAGATGGCTGAGCATGGCCGTGACGTACTCGGGCTCCAGGCCGAACAGCTCTTTGAGCTGGGTGTGGTGGACTTCGTCGGTCTGCAGGTTCCAGTCCCACAGGCCCAGTTCGCTGGCTTGCAGGGCCATGGCCAGACGCGCTTCGCTTTTGTTCAAGGCAAGGCTGGCGGCGTCCAGTTCCTGGTTGCGTTGCGCTACGCGGTCCTGCAGGCCGATTTGTGCATCGCGCAGTTCCTGCTCGACCTGGCGACGTTGCTCGACTTCACGCACCAACTCCAGATTCAACTGCTCGCTGCGCTGCTGTGCCTTCTGTAGATGCTCAATCAACGCCTGGTTCTGAAAACGTCGCAACAGCCCGCGCTGGATCAGGCGATTGACCTGCCACGCCACCAGGCTCAAGGAGGCCAGCAAAATCAGGCCCAGCACGCCCCAGCCCTGCTGCTGCGGGGCGCCGTTCCAGAACAGGTAGGCGATAGCCGGCACCAGGCACGGCAAGGCAAACGACAGGAATGCCGGCAGGCTCACGGCGTAGGCCACGCTGGCCGACAGCGTCGCAGCGCCGATCAGGCCGAACACCCAGGCCTGTTGCATAAAGCTGTCCACCGGCACCAGTGCAATGGCGGCAATGGCCAAGGTCAGCCCGCTGACCGCCGAGCCCAGCATGAACATGCGTCGCCAGACCGGCTGCGCCTGGCGGCTGGGCATGGCCGAATCGAAGGCCGCCACCTGGATCACACGCATGGCCACCAACGCGAGCAGCCAGACCAGCCAGATGCTGTCGAGCAGGTATTGCTTGGGGTTCCACAACAGCCAGGCGCAGACCAAGCCATTGACCAGCATTAATAAGGTAGGCAGCAACGAGCCTTGATACAGCAGGCGCGTGCGTTCGACGGCCATCTCAGTGGCGTAATGTTTGCGGATAACCTGCGCGGGCGCCACCGAGGGGCCGAACAGGTCGGTGCTAAGGGTCATAGGCAGTGTTCTTATAATGGTGAGCCCGAAACGTCGACGGAGCATACACAAGCAAACGCTTGGGCCAAACTGCTCTAAGTCATAAAAACCTCTGGGTCATTAGTCGCAAACTTAAGGACTAGACGGCTTGAGCAAGACGCTGCGGGGGCTGTGGCCATTGACCGACCGGTCATCACCCCGAATGTTTTCCGTCGACCAAGCGGTATTGGTGTTTGCCCCACTCCCCCGAGGGCCATAGAATGCGCCGATGCGCGATGATCTCTCCCTTCTGCTGAACTCCCTCAACGATGCCCAACGCCAGGCCGTAGCCGCCCCCGTTGGCCGTCAGTTGGTCCTGGCCGGTGCTGGCTCCGGTAAAACCCGAGTGCTGGTGCACCGTATCGCCTGGTTGATCCAGGTCGAAAACGCGTCCCCGCACTCCATCCTGTCGGTGACGTTCACCAACAAGGCCGCTGCCGAGATGCGCCATCGCATCGAGCAGTTGATGGGCATCAGCCCGGCCGGCATGTGGGTGGGCACCTTCCACGGCCTGGCGCACCGCCTGTTGCGAGCGCACTGGCAGGAAGCGGGCCTCGCCCAGACCTTCCAGATTCTCGACAGCGACGACCAGCAACGCTTGGTCAAGCGGGTGATCCGCGAGCTGGGCCTCGACGAACAACGTTGGCCGGCACGCCAGGCCCAATGGTTCATCAACGGCCAGAAAGACGAAGGCCTGCGCCCACAGCATATCCAGGCCAGCGGTGATCTGTTCCTGGCCACCATGCGCAGCATTTATGAAGCCTACGAGGCCGCCTGCGTTCGCGCCGGTGTGATCGACTTCTCGGAGCTGCTGCTGCGCGCCCTCGACCTTTGGCGTGACAACCCAGGTTTGCTGGCCCATTACCAGAAACGCTTCCGGCACATCCTGGTGGACGAGTTCCAAGACACCAACGCCGTGCAGTACGCCTGGTTGCGCCTGCTGGCCAAAGGCGGCGACAGCTTGATGGTCGTGGGCGACGACGACCAGTCGATCTACGGCTGGCGTGGCGCGAAAATCGAGAACATCTACCAGTATTCCGAAGACTTCCCGGACGCGGTCACCATCCGCCTGGAGCAGAACTATCGCTCCACTGCTGGCATCCTCAAGGCCGCCAACGCCTTGATCGCCAACAACACCGGGCGCCTGGGCAAAGAGCTGTGGACCGACGGCGGTGAAGGCGAAGCGATCAACCTGTACGCCGCGTTCAACGAGCACGATGAAGCGCGCTACGTGGTGGAAACCATCGAAAGCGCCCTGAAAACCGGCCTGGCACGCAGCGACATCGCGATTCTGTACCGCTCCAACGCCCAATCACGAGTGCTGGAAGAAGCCCTGCTGCGCGAGCGCATCCCGTACCGCATCTACGGCGGCCAGCGCTTTTTCGAGCGTGCGGAAATCAAGAACGCCATGGCCTACCTGCGCTTGCTGGAAGGCCGTGGCAATGATGCGGCGCTGGAGCGGGTGATCAACATCCCGGCCCGCGGCATCGGCGAAAAAACTGTCGAAGCCATCCGCGACCATGCGCGTCATGCCGATGTGTCGATGTGGGAAGCCATGCGCTTGCTCATCGCCAATAAAGGCCTGACCGGTCGTGCGGCCGGCGCCCTGGGCGTGTTTGTCGAGCTGATCGAGAATCTGGCTGCCAAATGCGCGGAAATGCCCCTGCACTTGATGACCCAGACGGTGATCGAGCAGTCTGGGTTGATCGCTTATCACGAAGCGGAAAAAGGCGAGAAAGGCCAGGCCCGGGTAGAAAACCTTGAGGAATTGGTCAGCGCCGCCCGTGCATTCGAAAACACCGAGGAAGACGAAGAGCTGACCCCGCTCGCCGCGTTCCTTGGCCATGCATCGCTGGAAGCCGGTGATACCCAGGCCGACGAGCATGAAGACAGTATCCAGCTGATGACCTTGCACAGCGCCAAGGGCCTGGAGTTTCCGTATGTCTTCCTGGTAGGCATGGAAGAAGGCCTGTTCCCCCACAAGATGAGCCTGGAAGAACCCGGCCGCCTTGAGGAGGAGCGCCGCCTGGCCTACGTGGGCATTACACGGGCGATGCAGAACCTGGTGATGACCTACGCCGAGACCCGACGCCTGTACGGCAGCGAGACCTACAACAAGGTGTCGCGCTTCGTACGTGAAGTGCCGAAGGGGCTGATCCAGGAAGTGCGCTTGTCCAACAGCGTCAGCCGCCCGTTCGGCGGTGGCCAGCAGCAGAGCGCCAGCAGCCTGTTTGCCGGCTCGGAGATTCCGGAAACCCAGTTCAGCCTTGGTCAGCAGGTCAAACATGCGATCTTTGGCGAAGGGGTGATCCTCAACTTCGAAGGCGCCGGTGCCCAGGCACGGGTGCAGGTGAACTTCGCCGAAGGCAGCAAGTGGCTGATGATGGGCTACGCCAAGCTCGAAGCCGTCTGAAACATTTCCCAACATGAAGCTTTTCGGCCCGCCCTTGTTTTTAACGAGCGCGGGCCAATATCTGTAATAAGTCCTACAGACCATTCTGAATCGGTCTTACGCAAAAGCCCGAAACATTATGCCGCTAGCCACTGCCACTACACCTGTGCAACATGGCGCGCGTGCAATCCACAAATGGGAATTCCCTTTATGAAACGTTTTCTTAGCATCGCCATGGCGTTGTGCATCGGCCTGACGATGAGCATCGACGCCAACGCCAAACGCTTTGGTGGCGGCAAAAGTTCGGGTGCAGCACCGACTCACCAGACCAGCCAAATGGCTCCCTCCGCCGGCGGTATGGGCGGTGCAGCCGCAACCGCAGGCGCAGCCGGTGCTGCTGGCGCCGCAGCCAAGGCCGGCGGTGCTTCGCGCTGGTTGGGCCCTCTGGCCGGTATCGCGGCCGGCGGCCTGCTCGCTTCCATGTTCATGGGCGGCGGCTTCCAGGGCATGCAGATCTTCGACATCCTGATCATGGCGGTCATCGCCTTTGTGATCTTCCGCTTTATCGCCGCCCGTCGCCGCAAGCAGCAGGAGCACCTGGCTCCAGCCGGCGCGCCGATGCAGCGTGAAGTGTTCGAGCAAAAGCCAGCCATGGGTTCGATCTTCGGTGGTGGTTCGCCTGCCGCTGCAGCCCGCCCGGTGATCAACGCACCGGCGTGGTTCAACGAAGAGCGTTTCGTCGAAGCGGCCCGCAGCCACTTCCAGTCCCTGCAGCAGCACTGGGACGCGAACGAAATGGACAAGATCGCCGAGTTCGTGACCCCGCAACTGCTGGAGTTCCTCAAGCGCGAACGCGCTGAACTGGGTGACGCATTCCAGTCGACCTACATCGACGACCTGCGCGTACAGTTGGAAGGTGTGGATGATCGCGCCGACAAGACCATCGCCACCCTGACCTTCAGCGGTGTGTCGAAGACTTCGCGCTTCGACCAGGGCGAAGTGTTCAGCGAAAGCTGGAACATGGAGCGTCCGCAAGGCGAGAACCAGCCTTGGCTGGTCGCCGGTATCCGCCAGAACAGCTGATACCCGCACGTTTGAGCCACTGGTAATAAAAACCCCGGACATGTTCCGGGGTTTTCTATTTCACGGTTGCACTTATAGCGAGCTACTGTATAAAACGCCCCTATAAACCGCGCCATCTAGCAAGAGGATCCCGGCCGTGGAAGAAATCATCGAACAATTGCGTGAAGCCAACGAACCGGTCCCGGTTCCTCTGGAACTGCCTGACGAAGACCTGCTGGTGGAAATCGAGGAACAGCTGTTCATCGACATCCCGTTTGTCTTCCGTGAATTCCTGCTGACCGTCAGCGACGTGGTCTACGGCAGCCTGGAGCCAGTGACCGTCACTGACCCGCAATCCCACACCTACCTGCCGGACGTTGCCGCCAACGCCTGGGACGCCGGTGTCGACCGCAGCCTGATCCCGATCTGCCAGGACGGCGACGATTACTACTGCGTTGAAGAAGACGGCACCGTGGTGCTGTGGTCTGGCGAAGAAGAAATCGTCACCGAGGAAACCTGGGAATCAGTGTGGCACTGGGCGCGGGACGTCTGGCTGGAAAGCTAATAGCCGGTGAGCACGCTTGTGTAGTGAGCGGGCTCGCCCGCGCTGGGTTGCGAAGCAGCCCCAATCCAGGCAGCAACACACCTTAGTGCTCCGCCGTATCCTTATGGTTATCAAGCGTCTCCAGCAAGGCGACCTGCATCCGCGTATGCACGCGGATGAACCAGCGCCAGAGCACGGCCGCCACCGCTGCCGTGACCACCGCAATCAGTACCAGCAACTTGTTGGTCGGCAGAATACTGGCCGACAAGGCTGCCAATAGCAGGAAGATCACCAGCAGCGACAGGATCGGGATCAACTCCGCGATCACCCGTCGTACCCGCTGGGTATGCCGCCCGGCCATCTCCGGCTTCACGCTCATCTCAGCCAGCAGCATCGACAACGCCTTGAGCTTGCGATACGCCGCAATCAGGAACGGCAGCGACAGCAGCAACGCCCCACCCCAGATCAACGCCTTCTGCCAGCTTGGATCGCTGACCCAGCCCTCCAGGTAGCCACCAATGCGCGCCGCAAAAAAACTGCCGGTGAAGAAGATCGCCACCACCAACGCCAGGTTCACCCCCACTTGCAGGATGATCTTGCGGATCATCGACGCCAGCATCGCACCCTCACCCTGCGGCTGAATGCTGCGCAGCCATTCGCCATACATGCCGAATACGCGGCTCATACGCTTGGGCATCACCGCCGCAATCTTCAACGACAACGGGTCGGCGCCGCGAATCAGGTAAGGGGTCAACAATGTGGTGATCGCCGATACCGCCACCGCCACCGGGTAAAGGAAGTCGCTGGTCACCTGCAGGGTCATCCCCAGCGCCGCGATGATGAAGGAAAACTCACCAATCTGTGACAGCCCCATGCCTACGCGCAGTGAGGTACGGCCATCATTGCCGGCGATAAACGCGCCCAGGCCGCAGGACAACATCTTGCCCAACACCACCGCCACGGTGATCACCGCAATCGGCCAGGCGTATTGCAGCAGGATCTGTGGGTCGATCATCAGGCCAATGGCCACAAAGAAGATCGCGCTGAACATGTCGCGAACCGGCTCGATCAGGCGCTCGATCTTAATCAATTGGCGGGATTCGGCCATGATCGCGCCAATCAGGAACGCGCCCAGCACCATGCTGTATTCCAACTTGACCACCAGCAGGCAGAAGCCGAAACACAGGCCGAGTACGGTAATCAGCAGCATCTCATTGCTTTCGAACTTGGCCACGTAGGCCAGCAGGCGCGGTACCAGCAAAATGCCGATCACCAGCGCAACGATCATAAACAGCGAAAGCTTGCCGACCGTGGAAAACACCTCGCCGGAGCTGACCGTGCCACTGACGGCGATGCTCGACAGCAAGGCGATAATGCCGATACCCAGGATGTCTTCCACGATCAACACGCCGAAAATCAGCTGCGCGAAGCGTTGGTTCTTCATCTTCAAGTCGTTGAGGGCCTTGACGATGATGGTGGTGGAGGAAATGGCCAGGATCGCGCCGAGGAACAGCGAGTCCATGGTGTTCCAGTCGAACCAGCGGCCGATCTCGTAGCCGATCCAGATCATCAGGATGATCTCCAGGAACGCCGCGATAAACGCCGTGGCGCCGACCTTGAACAGTTTGCGCAGGCTGAACTCCAGGCCCAGGCAGAACATCAGGAAGATCACCCCCAGCTCGGCGAGGGTCTTGATGGTGTCTTCGTCGTGGATCAGACCGAACGGCGGGGTGTGCGGGCCGATGATAAAGCCGGCGACAATGTAGCCCAGCACCACCGGCTGTTTGAGGCGGTGAAACAGGATGGTGACAACCCCTGCCACCAACATGATCACGGCCAAGTCCTGGATAAAGCTGATGGCGTGCATGGCGAGGGGCTCCTTGAGGGTACTGGCGCTTTTCCCACTTCCACGCGCACCTTTAAACGGTCGCAAAATGCGGAAGGAAAAGTCTGCCTAAATCGTAAGAAATGCCCTGAGATGGGCTTTTGCAGGTTAACACCGCGACTTCCAGCAGAAAGCCGGTGCAATATATGGAAACAGATCGGCGCAGGCGTGACGGCAAGCCGCCTACCGGCGTCCCGTTAAGGAAGGCGCAACAAAGATTCCAGCACCCGCAGAGGTGCCCCCCAACCAATGCCTACAACCCGTGAGTGTGCTATGGAACCCGGAAACGCCCAGCTGTCGATGACGGTGCTGATGACCCCAGATATGGCCAACTTCTCTGGCAATGTCCACGGCGGCACCCTGCTCAAGTACCTCGACGAAGTGGCCTACGCCTGTGCGAGCCGTTATGCCGGTCGCTACGTAGTGACATTGTCTGTGGACCAGGTGATTTTTCGCGAGCCAATTCACGTGGGTGAGCTGGTGACCTTCCTCGCATCGGTCAACTACACCGGCAATACCTCGATGGAGGTGGGCATCAAGGTGGTGACCGAGAACATCCGCGAGCGTTCGGTACGTCATACCAATAGTTGCTTCTTCACCATGGTGGCCGTGGACGACCAGCGTAAACCCGCCGCCGTACCGCCGTTGCAGCCGCATAACAGTGAAGACAAGCGCCGCTTTGTACAGGCCCAGCAGCGTCGGCAAATTCGCCAGGAGCTGGAGAAGCGGTACCAGGAAATCAAAGGCTGAAGCGCCGTAAATCTAAATCTGTAAACCCAATCAAAATGTGGGAGCGGGCTTGCTCGCGAATACGGTGTGTCAGTCAACTCATTCGGGCCTGACACACCGTATTCGCGAGCAAGCCCGCTCCCACATTTTTGATTTGTGGAGTTAGAGTCCGATCGGAGTGGCTTCAAAGCGCACACGCGGATGCGCAATACGATCCTGAGCCCGCACCAACTCAAGCTCGTAACTGGCACACGCCTGAGTCTCCAGCAGCACTTCATGCACCGCCGCAGCGGTGAACTCGAAGGCCGCCACCAGGCTGTCGCCCAACAACACCCGCGCCAGGAATAGCCCGGATGTCAGGTCGCCCACCCCTACCGGCTGACGTGGGAACGCCAGCAACGGTCGGCGCAAATGCCAGCTGCCGTCAGCGGTCACCAGCAGCATCTCGAAACCATCCGGCAATTTGCCCGGGTAATCCAAATGTTTGACCAACACGGCCTTCGGCCCGCGAGCCAGCAACGCCTTGGCCATGGCCAGGCAGTCGAACAATGATTGCGGCTTGCGCCCGGCGAAACTGTCCAACTCCAGTTGGTTGGGGCACAGGAAGTCAGCCATCGCGGCGGCTTCATCCAGCAGGAAGTCACTGACTTCCTGAGGCACGATGCAGCCCTTTTCCGGGTGCCCCATCACCGGATCACACAGGTACAACGCCTTGGGGTTCATGGCTTTGATTCGCGCCACACCGGTGAGAATCGCTCGCCCTTGGTCGGCACTGCCCAGGTAACCGGACAGCACCGCGTCGCAGTTGCCCAGTTCGCCAATCGCAGCAATACCTTCCACCAGCGCCGGAATTTGCTGCGGCGCCAACACTTCTCCGGCCCACTGGCCATACTGAGTGTGGTTGGAAAACTGCACCGTGTTCAGCGGCCATACGTTCACCCCGACGCGTTGCATGGGAAATACGGCGGCGCTGTTCCCGGCGTGGCCAAAGACCACATGAGACTGGATCGCAAGCAGATGAGGTGTGCGTTTCATGCAGGGGATTTCCGTAAAACCAATGAAATTCTGGCCGCGCAGTATGCGACCAAACGCAGCCTGTACGACAGGCCGGCGACACAGTTAAGCTGCTCTCACTTTGTTGGAGTTTTTCGCATGCTGACCCTGGGAAACATCTTCGTGTTGATGCTGCTGGCCACCGGTGCTGCCTGGGTGTGGCACAACCACGGCCTGCGCGAGCGAGCACTGGAGCGGGTCAAGCAACATTGCGCCAAGCTCGACATCGAGCTGCTGGACGGCGCGGTGGCGCTCAAGCGCATCGGTTTTGTAAAGGATGCCAATGGTCGGCGGCGCCTGGCACGCATCTACAACTTTGAATTCACCGTGACCGGCGAAGCCCGCCACCCGGGGACTATCACCCAATTCGGTGCTCACAGCGCGCAGATCGAACTGGCGCCTTACCCGTTCGAGATCAAGGCCCCGCTGCCCAGCGCCGAAGTGATCGAGCTAAGCCAGTGGCGCCAGGACCACGCCAGCAAGACTCGTCACTGACGACAGGCTGCCAATGCAACCTGCAACGCGGCCACGTCCTGTGGTGCGCTGAAAATCAATTCGATACGAGAGTCACGGCGCCATTCGCTGGGTTGCCAGGCGAGCGGGCTGTTATCCACAGCGTTGGCCGAAACCCAGCCTTCGACGCTGTGGATAACCAGCTTGGCGCGGCGCCACTCAAGGCTTTTGAGCCAGTTATGCACGCGTGGGAGGTCAAATTGCTGGCTTGGGTGCCAACGCCAGCCAACACTCCAGCCGCCTTCTTGCGCCTGACTCAAACAAATGGGCAGCGTGGGATCGCTCCAGATCGCCGGCATTTGCGCGAGTCCCTTGGGCACGTCGAATTTATCCATAGCCGCCCCCGCGCGTGCACTCAACCCGGGCAACTGTTGCAGAGGCAATTGCGCCTGGCGGGTCCAGTAAAGCGGGCAGTCGGGTAATTGCTGCACGACAGCCTGGCGTTGTGCGCCCTCCAACGTTTCATCCTTGTTCAAGACCAACAGCCCGGCACTGGCCAGCGCATCCTGCTGGGCTGGGGGCAACCGTTTACCCGCCGCTAACGCCTGGGCATCCAGCACCATCACGCATGGCTGTACGGCCAGCACCTGCTGCCACGGAGATTCTCGCAACTGTTTGAGCAACTGCGCCGGATGGCCGAGACCCGAAGGCTCGATAAACAGCCGATCCGGCTTGGCCTTACGCAGCAGGCGACCCAGGCCTACCTGGAATGGCGCCCCATTCACACAACACAGACAGCCACCGGCCACTTCACCCAAGGCAATGCCATCGTCATCCTGGGTCAGCAGCGCCGCGTCCAAGCCGATTTGCCCGAACTCGTTGATCAACACCGCCCAGCGCTCGTTGGCCGGACGTTGGGCGAGCAGGTGCTTGATCAGGCTGGTTTTGCCGGCGCCCAAGGGCCCGGCAATCACGTGGGTGGGAATATTCTGCAACATGGAGGCATTATTCAGACCGATTAGAACGCTTGATCCTACGCGGTTATGCGAGCCAATCCAGTGTCAGGATCAAGCGGCGTTCATCGGCCTTGAGCGCCGGCGAGCGGTGGATCAGGCCATGGCCTTCATTGCCGTGCCACTTGGTGCCCTTGAGCAAGGCGACTTCGCCGCAGTGGATCTGTTCGATACGTTCGCGGGGTTCAGCGTCCGACTGGCTCAGTTTGCGGCGGTCCATCACCCCTTCGCGCAACCACTGGCTGCCGATCCCGGCGTAGGTGGTGATCAGTCGCACCGGCACATGATCCACATGAAAACGCGGGCACATGGCCTTATCCAACAACCGCAGACGCACGCCGATGCGTTTGGCGCCAAGCAGGCAGGCAAATGCGCTGACCAGCCACGATACATCGGCGATAAACCCTTCATAGCCTTCGAGATCACGGCAACTGGACGCCAAACCCTGCAAGTTCGGCTCAGCGTCTTCAGTCTTGAGTTCAATGACCATCGAGTCCGCCAGCGGCTCGTTGAGCGCCACCAGCAGGGCGCCAAACTCGGCGATGTGCAGCGGCAACTGGCGCTGCCACACCGCTAGGTTTACGCCATCCTCAAGGATGTCGGACAGGGCCAGCGGGGTTTCACCAAACGTTTGGCGAATCACGGGGCGCAGGGGAATAACCGGGGCCAGCATCAGGCGGCTGCCTCCTCATACCAAGGGCCAAAGGGGTCGGCCAGCAGGCGCCAACCTTCGACGCCCAGGGCCATTTCTTCATCGTTGAGCAAGCAGGCATCCAGTTCGGCACGCATGCGGGTGAAGTCGATGTTTTGTCCGATAAACACCAGTTCCTGACGGCAATCACCGGTGCTCAGTTGCCAATTGCCCATGATGGCCGCGATGTTTTCTTCGTCCTGGGGCCACTGGCTTTTGGGCACAAACCGCCACCAGCGTCCGGCAAAACCATGACGCATGAGGCCACCGGCCTGGGACCAACTGCCTGCATCCTGATGTTTGCTGGCCAACCAGAAAAAGCCCTTGGAACGCAGCAGTTTGCCGTTGACCCAAGGCCGATCGATAAAGTCGAAGAAGCGCTGGGGATGGAATGGACGCCGTGCGCGATAAGCGGTGGAAGCGATGCCGTACTCCTCGGTTTCCGGCACATGTTCACCGCGCAATTCCTGCAGCCAGCCCGGTGCTTGGGCGGCGCGTTCGAAGTCGAAACGGCCGGTGTTGAGGATCTTGTGCAACGGCACTTCGCCCATGACCATCGGGATGATTTCAGCCTGTGCATTGAGGCGCTCAAGAATCGCCATCAGTTCTTCGCGTTCGCGGCTGCTGATCAAGTCGATCTTGCTGATCAGGATCACGTCGGCGAATTCGATCTGCTCGATGAGCAGGTCGGTGATCGAGCGTTCGTCTTCTTCTCCAAGGGTTTCGCCCCGAGAGGCCAGGCTTTCGGCAGCCTGGTAGTCGAGCAGGAAGTTCATGCCATCGACCACCGTGACCATGGTGTCCAAGCGGGCGATGTCGGCCAGGCTTTGTTCGTTTTCGTCGCGGAAGGTGAAGGTTTCGGCCACGGGCAAAGGCTCGGAAATGCCGGTGGATTCGATCAGCAGGTAATCGAAACGACCTTCCTTGGCGAGTTTTCCTACTTCAAGCAGCAGATCTTCACGCAAGGTGCAGCAGATGCAGCCGTTGCTCATCTCCACCAGTTTTTCTTCGGAGCGGTTAAGGGTGACGTCGCGCTGGACCTCGCTGCCATCGATGTTGATTTCGCTCATGTCATTGACGATCACCGCAACTCGCAGGTTTTCGCGGTTACGCAGGACATAGTTGAGCAGCGTGCTTTTACCGGCGCCGAGAAAACCGGACAACACAGTAACGGGGAGACGATTGGGCATCAGGTATTCCTCATCAGGGTTGGCCGGTCAAATCGCCCGTTTATGGCGTTCGCGCAGCTCTTGGCGTTCTTTGGCTTCGATACACAAGGTGGCGGTGGGGCGTAGCAGCAGGCGTTGCAGGCCAATGGGCTCGCCGGTTTCGCGGCACCAGCCATATTCACCGCGGGCCAGCAGTTCAAGGGCGTCGTCGATCTTGTCCAGCAGCTTTTTTTCCCGCTCCAGCAGGCGCAGTTGCCATTGGCGCTGTTCTTCGGCGCTGCCGACATCCGCCGGGTCGCTGTTGGTTTCCTGCTCGCGCAGCACCAGGAATTCGGCTTCGATACGCGCTTGCAGCTCGTGGCGCTGAGTCAGCAGCAGTTCGCGGAAGAAGCCTTGCTGGGCTTCATTCATGTAGTCGGCGGGCGGTTGGGCCAGCAGGTCTTGTTCGGTCATGGGGAGCGGTTCACGGGTCAGGCTGTGCTTTTATGTTATAGTATAACAATGCAAATAAGCCAATCCCCCCTTGATCCTCACGACGAAGGGCGCAATGCTTGAGCGCCTTCCCGCCCAGAGAACCCCTATGAAATACCTGGTGTGCGCCCTGTTATTAACAGCGGCAGTACCGGCTTGCGCCCAAGTACCGAGCTTGCTGGCCAACTGCACGCGCAGCGCCAACCTGCTGGCGTGCGTAGACCCACTGGGCAATGCCTACAGCGTGGCGACGCAAGGCAGCACTACGTATTTGCGCGGCTTCGAGGTGATCGGCAAACGCTATTGGGCACAGACCAACAGCCGCTATGGGCAGCTGACGTTCTTTACCGGGTTGGCGTCGGATGGTGAGGCGTGGGTGGGCTACACGCGGCGTGTGGGCTGGACCACGATCAACCGGTTTTCCAGTTCCGGTGGGGCCAGCGCCAAATTCACGTGCAGCCGTATTACCGGCTGTTAGACCTGGCTATTCTTCTGTTCCTGCACCCACGCCATGTAGCTGTTCATGGGTGGGTTCTTCTGGAAGTATTTTTTCAGACCTTCGAACAAGCCATCTGCGACGGCCTGTTGATGGCGCGCCGTCACCAGCCGCTGGGCGTCGCGGGTGTTGGAGATAAACCCGGTCTCCACCAGGATCGACGGCACATCCGGTGACTTGAGCACCGCGAACCCGGCCTGTTCCACACGCTTCTGATGCAGGGTGGTAATGCCCTCCAGACTGCCCAGGATCGAGCTGCCCAGTTGCAGGCTGGAGGCGATGGTGGCGTTCATCGACATGTCGAGAATCACCCCGGCCAGCATCGGATCCTTGTCCTTGAGATTAAGCAGCGTGGTGGCCCCCAGCAGGTCGGCACCGTTTTCACGCTGTGCCATGAAGCGTGCGGTGGCGGAGGTCGCGCCACCTTCAGACAGCGCATACACCGACGCCCCCGAAGCGGTGAGCCGTGGCGCAGCATCCGCATGCACCGAGATGAACATATCGGCCTTGTGTTGACGGGCGATGTCCACGCGCTTGCGCAGCGGCACGAAGAAGTCGTCATTGCGCACCAACTTCACGTCAAAGCCCTTCTCGCGCTTCAAACGCTTGGCCAACAGCTGCGCAATAGACAGCACCACGTCTTTTTCGCGCTGGCCCTTTGAGCCAATGGCGCCTGGGTCTTTGCCGCCGTGGCCGGGGTCGACCACCACGATGATGTCGCGCTTGGGATGCGCCTTATCTACCAATGACTTGGGTTCAGCCGCAATCTGGCGAGGCGCCTGGGTGGCACTGGTCAGATCAAGCACCAGACGATGGCCCTGGCCATCCTGGGGCGGCAATAGAAAGCTGTTGAGCTGCATCGGCGCGGCCAGGTCCAGCACGATGCGCGTGTCGCCCTTGCCGAAATGCCCCGAGCGGATCGAGGTGATGCCGCTGTTCTTCAACACTAACTGAGAGAAATCACCGCTGAGGCCGGCGCCGCTCAGGTCGATGATCAGGCGCTCCGGTGCGGTGAGGGAAAAGGTCTTGTATTGCACCGGACCGCTGAGGTCGAACACCAGGCGCAGCTTGTCGTCCGAGCGCCACAGGCGCGCATTGCTGATCTGCGTGGCATTCACCGCAAAAGGCAATGTGAATAGCGGGCTGGCCAGAAGCAGGTTAAGGAGCTGACGTCTGTGCATGACAAATACCGCAAATAAAGGAGCGTCCCTGCTCGACATGACTGAAAAAAGGCGGGTGCAGAAAAACCATCGTAGAGACAATAGTTATACTATAACATGTCTTTTTATTTCCAATGATGGACCTGCTCATGAATGCGCTGACTCTGCCGGATATCGCCGCGCAGGCTTCACGCCAAGCCTTGCCACTCGACTGGGTAGGCATGTGCGGCATCGCCCTGCCGATTCACATTGACGGTCAGCGTCTGACCGCCACTGCCGACGCCGGTGTGAGCCTGGACGATGGCACCGCCCGTGGCATTCATATGTCGCGCCTGTACCTCGCGCTGGAGATGCTCGACCAGCAGTCTCTTACGCCTGCACTTCTGCGTAATGTACTGCAGCGTTTCATCGACACACATGAAGGTTTATCTAAGAACGCCTACCTAAGTATCCACACGCATCTGCTCCTCAAACGCCCCGCACTGGTCAGCCCATTAAGCGGCTGGAAAAGCTACCCGGTGAGCATCGAGGCGCGCCTGGAAAATCAGATGTTCCACGTGGAACTAAAAATTGACGTTACTTATTCCTCAACCTGCCCATGCTCCGCTGCCCTCGCCAGGCAGTTGATTCAGCAGCAATTTCTCGAAGATTTTGGCAACACGCCGCTGCAACATGCAGACGTGCTGACTTGGCTCGGCAGTGCCAATGGCATCGTCGCCACGCCCCACAGCCAGCGCAGCAGCGCGCAGTTGCACGTGCATCTGCAAGGCGAGCACCTGGCGCTGACAGACTTGATCAACGACGCGGAAGCCGCCCTCGGCACTGCCGTACAAACCGCTGTGAAACGCGCGGACGAACAAGCCTTCGCCCTGGCCAACGGGCAGAACCTGATGTTCTGCGAAGACGCCGCCCGCCGCCTGAACCTCGCCTTGAAACGCTCGGATGCCGTCAAAGCCTTCCACCTGAAAGTGATCCACGCCGAAAGCCTGCACGCGCACGATGCCGTGGCTGAAAGCCGCTGGACGAGACACTCTGCATGATCACCTGCACCGCTCTGCGCTGGGGCGCTCCCGGCCAACCGCTAACGCCTGCCATCGACCTCACCCTGGAAAAAGGCAGCCTCACCGGCATCATCGGCGCCAACGGCACCGGCAAAAGCAGCCTACTCAAGGTTATCGCCGGCCTGCAAAAGCCGCTGGCGGGGAAAGTCACCGTGGATGTTCCACGCCGTGGTGGCCTGTCGTTCCTGCCCCAACAACAGCACCTCGACCGCCAGTTTCCCATCAGTTTGCAAGAGTTGGTGGCCGCCGGGTTCTGGGGCAGCCAACTCAACCCGCAACAGCGCAGTCAACGCCTTGAAGCCGTGATGGAGGACTGGTGCCTCAGCGGCCTGGAGCATCGCCCGTTGATGGCCTTATCCGGTGGTGAACTGCAACGTGCCCTACTCGCCCGCATGAGCCTGGCCGAAGCGCCGGTGTTGCTGCTGGACGAGCCCCACGCCGCCCTCGATGAAGAAGGCCAGGCGCTGTGCTGGAAACACATCCATGCCTGGCACGAGCAGGGCCGAACCTTGATTGTGGTCTGCCATGACCTGGCCTCCGTACGCCATCACACCCAGCAAGTGGTACAGATCAAAAGCACGGGCTGCGTGTTCGGCGACAGCAAAGCGCTGATCCGACCGCAACCGCACATGCAGGTGGCCTGATGCACTTCGCCGCCCACCTGTGGATGCCGTTTCTCGACTTCGTCTTCATGCGCCGCGCGCTCATCGGCGGCCTGGTGCTGGCCTGCAGCACCGCGCCGCTCGGCGTATTCCTGATCCTGCGGCGCATGAGCCTGATTGGCGACGCAGTCGCCCACGGCATCCTGCCCGGCGCCGCGCTGGGCTTCTGGTTCGCCGGGCTCAGCCTGCCCGCGTTGACCATCGGCGGACTCGGCGCCGGCCTGGGCATGGCCGGCTTGTCCGCGTGGATCACCCGCCGCACCGGCCTGCGCGAAGACGCCAGCCTAGCCGCCATCTACCCCATCTCCCTCGCAGCCGGTGTGCTGATCCTCGGCATCGCTGGCAAACGCCTGGACCTGCTGCACCTGCTGTTCGGCTCCGCGCTGGCGGTGGATGAAACCACCCTCACCGGCATGCTTTGGGTCAGCGGGTTCAGCCTGATTGCCATGGCGGTGATCTACAAACCGCTGCTGCTAGACACCCTCGACCCGCTGTTCCTGCAAACCGTCAGCCGTCTTGGCCCGTTGGCTCACGGGTTGTTCCTGACCCTGGTGGTGCTGAACCTGGTGATCGGTTTCCAGGCCATCGGCGCACTGATGGTGGTGGGTTTGATGATGTTGCCGGCCATTGCTTCACGTTTCTGGAGCCGGCGCCTGCCGGTGTTGATCGCGGTATCGGCGGTGCTGGGATGCCTGTCGGTGTGGTTGGGTTTGTTGCTGTCGTTCTACTACTCGTTGCCAAGCGGCCCGGCCATCGTGCTGGTGGCTGGCGCCGGGTACTTGCTGTCCGTGGTCTTCGGTCCGGTGCACGGCTTGCTGCGCCGCCCGCCCTTGCTGTCATCCCAATGAGGTGTTTCCCGATGCGCGCTTTACTCGTGCTGTTCAGCCTTCTGCTACCGCTGTCGATGGCCCAGGCCGCCGACAAACTCCAAGTGGTCACCAGCTTCAGTATTCTCGATGACATCACCCACCAGATCGGTGGTGATCACATCCAGATCAGCAACATGGTCGGCCCCGACGCCGACGCCCACACCTACGAGCCCACCCCGGACGATGCCAAGGCACTGCTCAAGGCCAAGGTCATCATCAAGAACGGCCTCGGTTTCGAGCCGTGGCTGGACCGCTTGGTGACCAGCACCGAGACCAAGGCCACTGTCGTCACTGCCAGCAAAGGCGTGGTTTCCCACACCATGGATGAGGACGGCGAAACCATCCCCGACCCCCACGCATGGCACAACCTGGCCAACGCCGAAATCTACGTCAACAACATCACCAAGGCCCTGGTCGCCGCCGACCCGGCGAACAAGGCCGATTACCTGCGCAACAGCCAGGCCTACCTGAAAGAAATCTACCGCCTGTTGGCCGAAGCCAAAACCAAGTTCGGCGCGCTGCCACCGGGTAACCGCCGTATCGTGACCTCCCATGATGCCTTTGGTTACCTCGGCCAGGCGTATGGCATCGAGTTCCTCGCGCCGCAGGGCCTGTCCACTGAACGCGAACCGTCTGCCGCCGAAGTCGCTGCGCTGATCACCCAGATCCGCAAAGACAAAGTCAAGGCGGTGTTCATGGAAAACATCAAGGATTCGCGCCTCCTCAAGCAAATCGCGGACGAAAGCGGCGCACAGATCGGCGGCACGCTGTACTCCGATGCCCTCGCGGCAGAAGGCCCGGCCAGCACCTTCACCGGGCTGTTCGAATACAACCTCAACACCCTGTGCGCCGCCCTGAGCAAGCCATGACCCTGAGCATGCTCGACCTGGAAGGGGCTGCCATTGGCAGCCGCTTTCCACTCGAACACGTATTGAACGCCCTGCCGTGGAACAACGATGGCCTGATTGCCGCCATCGCCCAGCAACACGGCAGCGGTGAAGTCTTGATGCTGGCCTGGATGAACCGCCAGGCCCTCAACGAAACCCTGGCCACCGGGCACGTCTGCTATTGGTCGCGCTCGCGGCAACGGTTGTGGCGCAAGGGCGAAAGCTCCGGCCATTGGCAGCAGTTGGTGGAGGCCCGCCTGGACTGCGACGGCGACGCGGTGTTGCTGATCGTCGACCAGCAAGGCCCGGCTTGCCATACCGGCCGGCCCACCTGTTTCTACAACGCCATCGACGGCGACCATGTCCACATTATTACGGAGCCCGCTGCATGATCCGCAAGAACCCTTCCGGCGACCTGCCAGTGATTGCCGAGTCTGCCTACGTCGACAAGACCGCCATCATCTGCGGCAAGGTCATCATTGGCGAGAATGTGTTCGTCGGCCCCTACGCCGTCATCCGCGCCGACGAAGTCGACGCCAGCGGCGCCATGGACCCGATCACCATCGGCGCCAATTCCAATATCCAGGATGGCGTGGTCATCCATTCCAAGTCTGGCGCAGCAGTAACGATTGGTGAGTTCAGCTCCATCGCGCATCGCTCCATCGTCCATGGCCCCTGCACCGTTGGCGACCGCGTGTTCATCGGTTTCAACAGCGTGCTGTTCAACTGTGCAGTAGGCGATGGCTGCGTGGTACGCCACAACTCAGTGGTCGATGGCCGCGACTTGCCCGACGCCTTTTACGTCCCTTCCACCACCCGCATCGGGCCCACTACCGACCTGTCGCAATTCCCGCCGGTGAGCGTCAGCGCCTCGGAGTTTTCCGAGGACGTGGCGCGCACCAACGTCGACCTGGTACGCGGCTATAAAGCCCTGCAAAACGAGTTCTGAACCATGAGCCGCCTGCTGATCCGCAATGCCCGCCTAGTGAACGAAGGCCAGGAATTCGACGCCGATGTGCTGGTCGCCAACGGCCGCATCGAGAAGATCGCCAGCAGCATCCAAGACTGCAACGCACCCGTGGCCATCGACGCCCAAGGCCAATGGCTGCTGCCCGGTATGATCGATGACCAAGTGCATTTTCGTGAACCCGGCGCGCCGGACAAAGGCAGTTTCTACAGCGAATCCCGCGCAGCCGTGGCCGGTGGCATCACCAGCTTCATGGACATGCCCAATACCAACCCAGCCACGCTGGATCTGGAAGCCTTGGCCGATAAAAAGCGGCGCGCTGCCCTGCACTCGGTGGCCAACTACGGCTTTCACTTTGGCGTCAGCAACGACAACCTCGACACCGTCGCCGCCCTCGACCCCTGCGAAGTGGCCGGGGTCAAAGTGTTCATGGGCGCGTCCACCGGCAATATGCTGGTGGACGACCCGCGCATCCTGGAGCGGCTATTTGCCGAAGTGCCGACTATCCTGCTGGCTCACTGCGAACACACGCCAAGCATAGTGGCCAACGAGCAGCGCTTGCGCGAGCGCTTCGGCGATCACATCCCCGCCGTCGCCCACCCGCTGATCAGGGATGCCGAGGCGTGCTATCGCTCATCGTCTTTTGCGGTGGAATTGGCCAAACGCCACGGCACGCGCCTGCATGTGCTGCACCTGACCAGCAAGCGCGAACTGGAGTTGTTCGAAGACAAACCGCTAGCGGACAAACGCATCACTGCCGAGGTTTGCCTGCACCACCTGTTGTTCGATGACCGCGACTATCACCGTCTCGGCCACCAGATCAAATGCAACCCGGCAATCAAGACCCGCGCCGACCGCGACGCGCTGCGCCAAGCCTTGTTGAGTGATCGTCTGGATGTGATTGGCAGTGACCATGCGCCACATACCTGGGCGCAAAAACAGCTGGGGTATCGAGAGGCGCCGTCGGGTTTGCCCCTGGTACAGCACGCGCTGCCGGCGTTAATGGAGTTGGTGGCTGATGGGCACTTGCCGCTGACGACGCTGGTGGCGAAAACCAGCCATCGCGTGGCCGACCTGTTCGCGATTCCTGATCGCGGCTACCTGCGTGAAGGCTATTGGGCAGATCTGGTATTGATCCAACCCGAGCCTGAAGGCAAACCCGTCAGCAGCCAACCGATCCTCGGCCGCTGTGGCTGGACACCCTTCGCCGAGCGTAGCTTTCGCCACAGCGTCAGCACCACGTTAGTGTCCGGCCACCTGGCCTGGTACAACGGCCGGGTGGTCGACAGCTGCCAGGGACTGCCCCTGCATTTCTTGCGTTAAGCGCGGGGTTTGACGGTACCGCAATCGTTGCCCAGCCATTGGGCGTGGGTGTCCAGGCTGCCCTTCTGCTGGACGCCAGTGGCATTGAAGGTGCCATTGACGGTGGTGGTGAATTCCTTCTGGCTTTGGAAAGTGGCCACACCCGTGCCTTGGGCTTTCGGGCAGCTGAAACGGAATTTCCACTGGTTGCCGGTCTTGTCGGTTACTTCCTGCTTGCAGCCCGATTGCGGGTCGGTCAGCGGGATCGAATCGGACGCGACCTGGGCAGGCGTGAGGCATACCTGCACGCCCTTACCGGCCATGGTGATGCCTTGTTTTTCCAGCATGGCGCGCTGTTCAGGCGTCATCTGTTGCTTGAGCTGACCGAGGATCAGCGACAAGTCCGGCAGGTCCTGGTTATCCACTTTCATGTTGCTGGTGGTCAATTCCCACAAGCCCGGCGCCAGCATCTGCGCCTGTGCTGCCACCGGCAGCGCCAAACCAGTCACCAAGGCTAAACAGAGCAAACGAGCATTCATCGGGTAACTCCTGGGTAATGTTGGGCGTTAGACGCCGCAAAGCCGCCAGTGTTGCACGGCAAATAAAATAGCGACATTCGCAGCCGTTCATGGTCTGTTAGGCACTGGACTGTCAGGAGTCATGTCGTTCATGGATTTTTTTGGCCCGCACCTGCTCGCCTACTTCATTGCCACGCTGCATTTTCTGGGGACCCTCGCCGCGATCCACGCGGTGCTGACCGTCAGGACCGCCCAAGGCTCCATCGCCTGGGCCTTGTCCTTGATGTTCATCCCCTACCTGACGCTGATTCCTTACCTGATCTTCGGCCGTAGCACCTTCGACGCCTACATCCAGGCGCGTCGCCAAGCCAACCAGGAAATGCACACCGCAATCACCGAGCTGAACTGGCGCCCCTGGGTCGAGGAAGCCCTGGCCGCGCGCAACTCCAGTGCCTACGCCTCCCTGAGGGCCATGCCCAAGCTGGGGCGCATGCCGTGCCTGGCCAACAACGAAGTGCGCTTGTTGATCAATGGCGATGCCACATTCAGCGCGATCTTCGAGGCGATTCGCAGCGCCAAGACCGCGATACTGTTTCAGTTCTTCATCATTCATGACGACGAACTCGGCCAACAACTGCACACCCTATTGAAGGAAAAGGCCGCCGAAGGCGTCGCCATTTACGTGCTGTACGACCGCATTGGCAGCCACGCCCTGCCCCATCGCTATGTGCAATCGCTGCGCGACGCGGGGGTACAGGTCAAGGCGTTCGCTACCCGCAGCGGCTGGCTCAATCGGTTCCAGGTCAACTTCCGCAACCACCGCAAGATCGTGGTAGTGGACGGTATGACCGGGTTTGTCGGCGGGCATAACGTGGGTGATGAATACCTGGGCAAAAAACCGCCGCTGGCGCCTTGGCGTGATACCCATGTGCAAGTCACCGGCCCGGTGGTGGCGTGTTTGCAAGAGTCGTTTGCCGAAGATTGGTTCTGGGCAGCACGTGAGCTACCGCCGCTGATCCTGCCGGATGCCTACCCCGAAGACGGCGTGCTCTGCCAACTGCTCGCCAGCGGCCCGGCTGATCCGTACGAAACCTGCTCGCTGTTTTTTGTCGAAGCCATCCATGCAGCAACCGAACGCGTATGGATCACCAGCCCGTATTTCATCCCCGACGAGGCGGTGTTCTCTGCCCTGCGCCTGGCGGTCTTGCGCGGCGTCGACGTGCGCCTGTTGCTGCCGTCGCGGCCCGACCACCGTATCGTCTACGCCGCTTCCAGTTTGTATGCGATCGAAGCCGTGCGCGCTGGGGTACGCGTATTCCGCTACAAACCCGGGTTCCTGCATCAGAAGGTGGTGTTGGTGGACAACGAGATCAGTGCGATCGGCAGTGCGAACATGGACAACCGCTCGTTCCGGCTGAATTTCGAAGTGATGTTGCTGACGGTGGATGAAGCGTTTGCCAGCGAGGTGGAGCAGATGCTGCTGGATGACTTTGCCCTGGCCCATGAAGTCAGCCAGGCAGAAAGCCGCGAGACGCGCCGCTTGCAACAACTGGGCATGCGCGTGGCGCGGTTGATTTCGCCGATTCTCTAACAGGCAACGTAAAACCATTGTGGGAGCGGGCTTGCTCGCGAATGCGGTGGATCAGTCACTTGTGATGTAACTGATCCACCGCATTCGCGAGCAAGCCCGCTCCCACCTTTGGATCTCTAATAATCAGAAGATCAGCGGTAGATATCTTCCCGTGTCCACGGCAGTTCATGGCTGCCATCGGTGTGCGGCTTCACTGCCAATATCTGGTGCAGGTTGATCCAGCCCCGTGCAAACGCATAAGCACATCCGGCCAAATACAGCCGCCAAATGCGCAACGCCTGCTCCGGCACCATCTTCGCCGCCGCTTCCAGGTTGTCCTCCAACCGCTCACTCCAGTGGTCCAACGTGCGCGCGTAATGCAGGCGCAGGCTTTCGACGTCGACCACTTCCAGCCCGACCTCACTGAGTTCTGCGGTCATCATCGCCAGGTGCGGCAGTTCACCGTTGGGGAACACGTAGCGCTCGATAAAATCCCCGGCACCGCGGCCCACGGGGCGACCGTCGGTGTGCTTGGCGGTAATCCCGTGGTTCATCACCAGGCCACCTTCACGCACCGCGCCGAACAGGGTCTTGCAATATTCCGCCAGGTTGGCGTGACCGACGTGCTCGAACATGCCCACGCTCACCACTTTGTCGAAACGGCCGTCTTGCGGCAGGTCGCGGTAATCGAGCAGTTGCAGGTCCACCTGATCGGCCAGGCCGTCGGCTTTCACCCGTTCCCGGGCCAACGCCAACTGCTCCTTGCTCAAGGTGATGCCAAACACCTTCACCCCGAACTCCCGCGCCGCAAAGCGCGCCAACCCGCCCCAGCCACAGCCGACATCAAGCAAATACTCCCCCGGCTGCAGCCGCAATTTGCGGCACAGGTGGCGGAATTTGTCTTGTTGGGCCTGATCGATGGATTCGCTGCCGGTTTCGAAATAACCGCAGGAATACGCCATGTCCTGGTCCAGCCACAGCTGGTAGAACTCGTTGGACAGGTCGTAATGGTAGGAAATGGCCGCTGCATCAGTGGCCTTGTCGTGGATCGAGCGCACCGGACGACTCCCCTCGTCGTCTTCGATCAAGGCGTGACTCAATTCGTCACATACCCGGATGACCTCGGCGATGGAGCCTTCCAGCTCCAGTTTGCCCTCGATGAAGGCTTCTCCCAGCGCATCTAGCGTGGGATGGGTCAGCTTGGACACGACCGTGGGGTCCTTCACCACGATGGTCACACTGGGCTCGGGGCCCAAGTTGAATTCATGGCCGTCCCAGAGTCGAAGACGCAGCGGTAGCTGAAGATTCTGTAAGGCCGGTGGAAGTTGCGCGAGCATGAGTAGTCCCCCCTTGTTTCAGACGTCTGGAGTGAGGGTAGACCATCAGAAGACAAAGTAGGAGGCTATCGATTTGATAGCGTTCGTCTATGGCGTCCGACGCTCCAGCAAACCGTCCTGGATCCACTGTTTCAGCCACGTAACGGCCTGAAGGGGGGCACCCTCTCCATAAGTGACTGCAAGCTCGGCGCACAGTTCTGAAAAATTCCAGCCGGTGGTTACCATGCCCGCTAACGCGCAGGCTTGCGCAGGATCCAGCGTGCGGTAATTGCACACCTGCTGATGGCGCCACACCAGGCAAATGTGTGCCAGCTCAAGCGCGTGGCTGCCGGGGAAGTCCGACTCACCCTTGCTGGCTCGCCAGATCGCTACCGTATTGAAGTGGCACAGCAGCTGCTGCACCGAAGGCGCCAGGGTGACCTGCAAACCCGGCCAGTCCTCGGGCGGCAACTGCGCCATATCGTTCAACCCCAACGGCTCGCCTTGAGGCGCGTCGAATGCCAGGGTGAACGCCCACTCCAACCGCGCCAGTTCAACCAACGGCGGGCTCTGTTCAGGCATCAAGCACTCAGTGATAAACGCCGGCAAGCGCTCACCGAGCCAACGCAGGCTGTAATGGGCGGACGGATAGCGGCGCACGTAAGCGTCTGTCAGTTGCGCGAACTCGTCATCACCCAACCAGTACCAGAGGGCGCCAAAGTCGTGTCGCAACACTTCCTGCAATCTTGAGAGATAAGCGTTGTGGTAAATCGCCAGGCCCGTCTGCACATCCAGCGTCGGCCCGCCCAGCAAGCTGGCGGCAAAACTGCTGTTGGCAGTACTGGCTTGCGATAACAAATGCTCCTCAAAGGCCAATTGCCAATCGGTCAGGCGCATAACGATCTCCGGGCCAAGGCGGTTGCGCCCAGTTCACGGGCTTTGCTCAACTCGGCGAGCAGTTCTTCGAACGGCGGGAAGTGATCATCACGCTCCAACAACGTCGAGACCGGCCCCAAGTGTTCCAGTGTTTGCTGGTACAACGCCCACACCGGATCGCACACCGGATGGTCATGGGTATCGACCACGTAGTCGCCGTAGTCCATATGCCCGGCCAGGTGCAGTTGGCGGATGCTTTCAGGCGGCAGATTACGAATGAATGTCCAGGCGTCGAAGCCATGGTTGCGCGAACTCACGTATACGTTGTTCACGTCCAGCAGCAGTTGGCACCCCGACAAGTGAGCCAGCGCGTTGAGAAATTCCCACTCGGTAAACTCGTCGGCCTTGGCACGTATGTAGCTGGAGACGTTCTCCAACACCAGAGGGCGCTGCAATACGTCCTGCACTTGGCGCACACGGGCGGCCACGTGGTACAGACTTTCTTCGGTGTAGGGCAGCGGCAGCAGGTCATGCAACTGGTGGGCGCTGCCACGGCTCCAGCACAGGTGATCGGACACCCACGCCGGCTGGATACGCTCGGCGAGCTGCTTGATCTGCTTCAGGTAATCGATATCGAGGGCATGCGGCCCGCCGATGGACAGGGACACGCCGTGCATCACCAGCGGATAACGCTCGGCAATTGCATCCAGGTAGTACAAGGCTTTACCGCCCTGGACCAGGTAATTCTCGGAGATCACTTCAAACCAATCCACGGCGGGCGACTGTTCGAGGATCTGCTGGTAGTACTCACTGCGTAAACCCAGGCCATAACCGAGGTTCGGGAGGGAAGTGGGCATAGGACACTCCTGGGAAAAGTGTCCGCAGCGGTGGGGGGCTGCCGCTGCGGGTGCACTCGGTGGCCGGTTATTCGCCGACTTTGCCGCCCTTGGCGTCGCACATCGATTTGGTCATCGACAGGAAGCCCTGGCCTTTGCAAGAACCTTGACCTTTGCACGCGTGGTCTTTGGTTTTGCAGTCGTTCTGGCCTTTGCAGGCGTTGACGCCATAGCAATGCACAGTGGCGTCTGCGGCTTGTGCCTGGGTGACCACACCAGCAAACATAGTGGCAGCAGCCATAGCGAGAGCGGCACCAGCAGCAGCGGATTTAATGTTCATCGTGTATTCCTCATGATCAGTAGTGGTGTCGGTCTGAACGGATTGTTCAGTCTCGACACAGCACTAGAGTGAGGCCCCCTATCCGCGTTACAGCTGTGTGCAAATATTTCTGAAAATTATTCCTCCAGCTTCAAAAGCGGTTCCTGAAAGCGCAGCAAACGCCCGGCATTACCCAGTACCAGCAAGGTACTGAGGTTATGCAACACCGCCGCAATCATCGCGCCCGCCGCCCCTAGCCAGCCAAACGCGGCAAACACGACGATGGCCAACGTCCACCCCAGGCCAATGATCACGTTGACCTGCAACGTCTGCCGACACTGGCGACTCAAACGCACGCACGTGCCCAGGCGCCGCAGGTCGCTGCCGATCAACACCACGTCTGCCGAGGCCAACGCGATGTCTGCCCCGCCCGCGCCCATGGCTACGCCGACCACACCGGCCTTGAGCGCCAGCGAATCGTTGATGCCGTCGCCCACCACCATGGGCCGGAAGCCGCTGGCGATTTCACCCAGCACCCGGTTGAGCTTGTCTTCCGGCAACGCTTGGGCTTCGACGTCACTGATGCCCACGTCCAGCGCCAGGCTGTCGGCGACACTTTGGCGGTCGCCGGTGAGCAGCAACTGGCGACCCAGGCCCAGCTCACGCAATTCTTGCAGCGCCTGGCGGGCTTCCGGCTTGACGCTGTCGGCCAACAGCAGCCAGGCGAGAAACGCTCCGTTCAGCGCCAAACCGGCAATCGGGCCGTCATGGTTCGGGACAGGGGTGGTGACGATGCCCAATTGCTCGAACAACTCCGGCCGCCCCAGCGCCGCTTCACCGTCCTCGGTCTGTGCCACCACGCCCAGGCCCTGGCGTTCGCGGATGTCGGTCAACGCCAGCATTTGTTCCTGCGTCGCCAACCCCGCCAATGCCCGGCTGACCGGGTGGCTGCTGGCCGAACCTAAACTGGCCGCCAGGTTGAGCAACACCTGCCGGTCCGGTGCGGTGGTTTCGACCGATTGCAGACGCAGCGTGCCAAAGGTCAGGGTGCCGGTCTTGTCGACCACCAGGGATGTCAGGTCTGCCAGCTCCTCCAGGAACGCCGAGCTGCGAATCAGAATGCCATGGCGCGCTGCCACGGCAATCCCTGCAATGGCGGTAGCCGGCGCCGACAGCACCAATGCACACGGGCACGCTGCCACAAGCACGGCGAGCATCGCTTGCGCGTCATTGGTCACAAACCAGGTGACCGCCGCCAACAGCAACACCAACACCATATAACTGCCGGCATAGCGCTCCAGCAGCCGGGTGATCGGTGGCTTGGAGCGCTCGGCGTTCTGCATCAGCGCAATGACTTTGCCCAGGGTCGATTCATTGCCAGTGCGTGTCACTTGCAGGCGCAACAAACCATCAAGGTTGATCGCCCCGCCAAACACCTGCACGCCCACACTGGCTTCCAACGGCACCGACTCACCGGTAATCGGCGCGGTGTCCAGGCTCGCTTGCCCCGACAGCACCATACCGTCGGCGGGCACTCGGTCGCCGGCGCGCACTTCGACGACATCGCCAGTGCTCAGCGCGCCGTTGTCCACTTCAATAATGCTGCCGTCGGCCTGCACCAACCGCGCATGGCTGCGGGTCAGTTTGCCCAAGGCATGAATAGCCTCCTGGGAGCCAATCACGCTGCGCTCTTCCAGCACATGGCCAAAGATCATGATGATCGGCAGCAGCGCGGCGGTCAGCAGATCGCCGGTGGCCCAGGCGCCCAACATGGCCAAGGCGATAAGTTGGTCGGTGATGCCGTGCAAGCTGGGAAACCGCAAGCTGTACCAGGCCGAGCGCATTACCGGGACTGCCACCAGCAACGAAGCGACACCCAGCAGCAGCTGGCTCACACCGGTCTGGTCCGGCGCCAGCCAGCGCCATACCAGGCCCAGCACCAGCAACCCCAAGGCCAGCATGGCCAGGGTCAATTGCCGCGCAGCGCTACGCTGCTCGGCGGAGGTCAACATGGGTGCGCTCATTGCTCGGCTCCCTGGATGATCAATCGGGAGTCGTCTTTAGGGTCGACCGTGGTCACGGAACCTGCCTGGCCGAGAATCTTCGGCAGGCGCTCGCGGTACAGGCGCAGCAGCAAGCCTGGGTCTTTCACCTGGGCCAGGCTGGCCACGGTCGCGGTTTGCGCCTGGGCGTTGGCCAGCCGTTCACTGGCCTGCGCGTGGGCCACTTGCACCACGCGGTCGGCTTCCTGGTTGGCAGTCTGGGTGAGTTTTTCGGCGTCGGTGCGGGCGTTGGCCACGGCTTTATCCGCCTGCTGGCTGGCGGTCAGCACCGCGTTGAACGCATTCACCGCCGGGCCTGGCAGGCTGGATTGCACATCCACACGGGTGACTTCGATGCCCAAGCCCAAGCCGCTGGAAGTCAACTGTGCAAGGCGCTTGTTGATGCCTTGCACCAGGTCGCCACGTAGACGCTCACGGCGCTCGGCGGCACCGTTGTCGCTACCGATCAGTTCGGGCCGCGCCACCAGGATCGTGTCCAGATCGCGGGCCGCCGTGAGCGCCACGGCGCTGCGGGTCACCAGGCGATCCAACGCAGGCAGCACATGCTCGCCCTGCAACACAAACGCATACGGCTCGGTAACCTTGTAGAACACCCGCACATCCAGCTGCACCACCCCGGCATCGCCGGTCAGCAGGTACCCGGACCCGGCCAGGGCATCGCTGAGCGGCGTGGCGAAAGTGGCCACGCGGTCGGCCTGGACTGCCGCGTCAGAACGCAGCAGGTTCTCCACCCGTCGCTCGATCACCCGATCTGCCGCCGGCAACAGCACCACCTGCTCAAACGGCTGCGGCCAGGCCAGCAGCAGCCCGGCATTCTGGATGCGGTCCAAGGCGCCGAAGTGCAGCACCACCGCGCGGTTCTGCGGGTCGATCTGGCGTACGTTGGAAAACGCCCAGGCCAACGCCGCCAATACGGTCACCGCGTACAGCGCCAGAAAGGTCAGACGCCCTGCCTGGATCCAGGGGCTGTCCGGGCTGTCACGCTCGATCATGGCTGGACGTCCTTCGGCCCGTCGACCAAGGCGCGGAACGGCGCAGCGTCGGTGCGCAGGATAATCTTGGTGCCCGGCGTGACCACCGTGCCCAAGGTATCCAGCGAGCGCAGCAGGTTATATAGCTGCGGGTTGCCGGCGTAGGCACGGCCATAGATCTGCGCGGCTTCCACTCGCGATTGCGCTTCGATGTCGGCGGCTTTCACCGTGGCATCAGCCTGCACAATGCGTGCATCACGCTCAGCCGCCGAACGGATCTGCGCCGCTTCGCGCTTGCCCACGGCGGTGCGTTCGGTGGCGATGGTCTCGCGCTCGGCACGCATGCGGTCGACGGTGGCGGTGAGGGTCACCGACGGCAACGTCAGCCGTTCGATACCGACTTGAGCCACGCGTACGCCATAGGTAGTGAGCAATTGTTGATCAATTTGCTGGCGCAACTGGGCTTCGAAATCGGCAATGCGCACCTGGCTGGCATCGGTATTGATCAGGCTGGACAAGTCAAAGCTGGCCGCCGTGGTTTCCAGCGCCGAGCCGACAAAGGTGCGAATCTGCCGCGCCGCTTCATCCGGCTGGTTCTGCACCGCACGCATGAAGCGCTGCACATTGTCGGCATCGCCCTGCACCTGCCACGCCACATAGGCCTGCACGATGATGCGCAGGCCATCGCGGGTGCCCACATCCTGCAAACCGCTGGAGGTGGTGCGCAGGCGCAAATCCACCGGAATCGCCGCCTCGAACGGCGCCGGCCAGCGCCAGCCCAGGCCCGGTTCCAACAGCACCCGCGACGGGTTGCCGAAACGGGTGATCACCGTGGCCTCGCCGGAGCGCACTTGCACCAGGCTGGCGGCGGCGACCGCAAACAGCACCAGCAACACCGCCCAAGCCATGCGTCGCCACGGGAACGGGCCGGCGGTGTGTTCGTCACCGTGATGATGGTGGTGGTGATGGCCATGATGATGACCGTGATCGTGGGAATGAGCGCTCAACAGACAGACTCCTTATTGAACGGCTTTACGCGGCACCGAAGGATCGGCCGGCAAAGTAAAAGAACGCAGATCAATCGTCGGCGCACTGTCGGCACCCAGGCGATGATCCAGAATAAGCAGCTTGGCGTGGGCCAGGCCCTGGCTGAGTTGGCCGAGGTACTGTTCCAGCACGAAGGCCTTGCCCGCGGCGGCATAGGCCTTTTGTTCGGCGGCAAAACGCAGGTCGGCCGCCTGGGCGCCCGCGTTCACTTCGCGGGCGGTGGCCGTGGCCTGGTCGCGGGCAGTGCTGGCTTGCAGCAAGGCCTGGTTGGTTTGCTCACTGGCCGCGCCGCGTTCGCGGGAGATCAGGGCCTGGGCGCCGATCTGCGCCGCTTGCACACCGTGGTAGGCATTGGCGGCACCGGCCGGTGGGTGGATCGCTTCCACCACGGTGGCGAGGATTTCTACGCCGCTGTCGAGTTTCTGCAGATCCGCCTGCACCGCTCGGCCAATTTCATCGGCGAGGCTGGTGCGTTGTTCACCGAGCAACTCGTCGAGGGTGCGCGAGGCAAAATCGTGAACCAGGATGCGGCTGGCGGTGCTGCGGATCAGGGTTGGCACATCGGCGCTGTTATAAGTGGCGGCGAGCGCGGCTTTGTCGGTCAAGCCGATGCGGTAGACGAAACGCACATCCATATTGACGATCTGGAAACTCTGCTTGTCGCCACTGCTGCTGGCGATCACCTGGGATTTGTCATTCACATGGCTGGCGTCCCACAGCCGATTGGCGATCAGCGGCGCCGGGCCTTCAGCGGGCGCCAGCTCCGGGGTGGCGGCTTCGCTGACGCTGGTGGCCAACTCATGCACCACGCCGTTTTCCACAGTGATTACACGGCCCAATGGCCATGGCAACCCGGCGTGCAGGCCCGGGCCGAAGACCTCGACCGGTTTGCCGAAGCGCTCATAAATCCCACGCCCTTGCAGGGGCACTTCGTGCACGCCGGTCAATGCCCAACCTACCGCCAGCACCACCAGCAACACCGGCAGGAACGCACGGCGCATGTAGGTAAACGCCCAGATCTGGCGCAGGTCGATGCCGAAGCGGTTGTACAATTCGTGCTGCAAGGCAAGCAAGGGTTGCGGCGGCCAGCGCAGCAGCCCGGCGATAAAGCTTTGCGCCATCAGGCGCGGTTCCAGACGCGGCTGGCGCGGGCTGAACAGCGACAGCACGGCCCGCAGCAAGAACTCCACAGCGACCAGGGCAGGCAGTGCACCGATCAGCACCGCCAGGCGCAGCGGCCACACGGACTCGGCACCGGCAAACAACAGGCAAATCGCACTGACCACCGAGCAGATAATCGCCACCCGGCTCAATAGCGCCAGTTGTGAGGCTTCGGGCCATTGGGCGGCGGTTTCCTGGGCCAGGCGACGTTCGAACACCAGCAAACCGAAGGCCAGTACCAATGCCAACGCGGCACCGATGCTTGCCGATTGACCCAACGGCGCGGCAGGTAACGCCAGGTTCCAGAACTCGATAATGCTGACCAGCGCCAGCAGCGACCAACCGCCAAGCCACAACACCGGCGCGCCGATCTGCTTGCCAAAGCGCTCCAGAAGGCGCGCGTAGCGGCCCGAGTCTTCAACCGGCGCTTCAACCGCCGGTTCTTCCAGCGCCTGGGCACGCCAATCCGCTACCCACCACGCCGACTGCAAACCCGCCACCAGCAGCAGCAACGCCGACGCACCGTTGATCAACACCACCGGCCAGATCGACAACGGCGCAAACAGCGCGACAAACAACGCCAGCACCCAGCCAGCAACGGCCAGCACCGTCAGGCTGATGCCCGCTTGGCGCAATCGACGGGCGTGAAACAACCCCTGTTGAAAACGCGGAAGGCCTTCCACCGAAGCGCCGTCAGCTTCCAGATCCACTTGCATCCACTCAACGCCCGTTAACACACAATTAGTTACGATATAACACGGGGCGTGAAATTTTTGTCCGATAAACGCAGCTTTTGAATACAACCCAGATCCCCTGTGGGAGCGGGCTTGCTCGCGAAATCTGTCTGTCAGTTGATACAGCGGTTGACTGACCCACCGCTTTCGCGAGCAAGCCCGCTCCCACAGGGTAACTTCGTTGTGCCCAAGAGCGTGACCAACCCCCCATAAACACGTGCCATCACTGGTGAAGGCGCCGAATAGTCGGCACACTCCAGGCCAGATTTTCGCGGGTCCACGGACAAGGAAACGTCACTCCCCATGATCTCGATCTATCAGCTCAAGCCGCGCTTTCAGAACCTGCTGCGCCCTCTGGTGCAGCGCCTCTACGACAACGGCACCACCGCCAACCAAATTACGGTGCTGGCCGGTGTGATTTCACTGCTGGTGGGCCTGCTCATCGCCAGCTTCGCCCAACACCTGTGGCTGTTTGCGCTAATTCCGCTGTGGATGATCCTGCGCATGGCCCTCAACGCCATCGACGGCATGCTTGCCCGGGAATTCGGCCAGCAGTCACGCCTGGGCGCCTACCTCAATGAACTGTGCGACGTGATCGCCGACAGCGCGCTGATCCTGCCCTTTGCGCTGATCCCAGACGTCAGCCTGGCGCCAGTGCTGTTGGTGGCGCTGCTGGCGGTGTTCAGCGAATACGCCGGCGTACTGGGGCCAATGGTAGGGGCATCCCGCCGCTATGACGGGCCGATGGGCAAGAGTGACCGGGCGTTCGTGCTGGGCGTGCTGGCCACCGGTGTAGCGCTGGGCTGGCTGGGCGAGGGTTGGGTCGACGGGGTGATGTGGCTGGTGGCTGCCCTGCTCGCCTACACCCTGGTCAACCGAGTGCGCCAGGGCCTCAAAGAAGAACACACCTCACCGACTGCATAAGGAATTTGCAATGCGCGAACAGCAAGAGCACACCTTCAGTACCCATGATGGCGTCGAGCTTTTCTACCGGCACTGGCCGGCCACGGTGGGTGACGGGCCGCGCAAGGCGATCGTGTTGTTCCATCGCGGCCATGAGCATTCGGGGCGTATCGCCCATCTGGTGGATGAGCTGGACCTGCCGCAGTTCGACTTTTTTGCTTGGGACGCCCGCGGCCACGGCCAATCTCCCGGCGAACGCGGTGACAGCCCAAGCTTCGCCACCAGCGCCCGTGACGTGCAGACCTTTTGCGACCACATCGGCGCGGCCTATGGCATTGAGGAAGATAATTTCGCGGTTATCGCGCAAAGCGTCGGCGCCGTCATCGCCGCGACCTGGGTGCACGATTACGCACCGAAGATCCGCGCCTTGGTGCTGGCTTCTCCCGCGTTCAAGGTCAAGCTGTACGTACCGTTTGCCCGGCCGGGCCTGGCGTTGATGCGCAAGTTTCGCGGCAACTTTTTCGTCAACAGTTACGTCAAGGCCAAGTTCCTCAGCCATGACCCGCAGCGCGTGGCGTCCTACGACAATGACCCACTGATCACCAAGGCCATCTCGGTGAATGTGCTGCTGGGGCTGTACGAAGCCGCTGACCGGGTTGTGGCCGATGCACAGGCGATCCAGGTACCCACCCAACTGCTCATCTCCGGCTCGGACTTTGTGGTGCACCGCAAACCCCAGCAGCAATTTTTCGACCGCCTCGGCAGCCTGAAAAAAGAGCTGCACATTCTTCCCGGTTTCTTCCACGACACCTTGGGCGAACGCGACCGCGCCACCGCCGTGAGCAGTGCCAGGCGCTTTATCCTGCAGAACTTCGCACACCCGCTGGACCGTGCCTCGCTGCTCGACGCCGACAAAATCGGCGCCACCTGCGCCGAGTCCGAAGCCCTCGCCGCGCCGCTACCGCGCAACTCCCTGCGCGACCTGTACTGGCGCCTGACCCGCGCCAGCATGGGTCTGGGCAAGAATCTGTCGGACGGCGTGAAGCTGGGCTTCGACACCGGCTTCGACTCCGGTAGCACCTTGGACTACGTATACCGCAACACCCCCACCGGCAAGGGCGGGCTGGGGCGGATGATCGACACCAACTACCTCAACTCAATCGGCTGGCGTGGTATTCGCCAGCGCAAGCTGAACGTCGAGGAACTGCTGCGCCTGGCCATGGCTAAGCTGCGCGCGGATGATCGCGAAGTGCGCATTGTCGATATCGCCGCCGGTCACGGGCGCTACATTCTCGAAGCCTTGCAGGGCGTTTCGCCGCTGCCGGAGTCGATCCTGCTGCGCGATTACAGCGACATCAACGTACGCGACGGTGGCGCGCTGATTCGCGAGAAAGGCCTGGGGGATATTGCGCAGTTCGTCAAAGGCGACGCGTTTGATCGCCTCGATCTAGCGGCGCTGGAACCCAAGCCGACGCTGGCGGTGGTGTCCGGGTTATATGAATTGTTTGCCGATAACGGAATGGTCGGTGGTTCACTGGCAGGCCTGGCCGAAGCGGTTGAGCCTGGCGGTTATCTGGTCTACACCGGCCAGCCGTGGCACCCGCAACTGGAGCTGATCGCCCGCGCGCTGACCAGCCATCGCCAAGGCCAAGCCTGGGTGATGCGCCGCCGCAGCCAGGCAGAAATGGATCAACTGGTGGAGGCCGCCGGTTTCCGCAAGATCACTCAACGGGTGGACGAGTGGGGCATTTTCACCGTGTCCCTGGCACAGAAGATCTGAACATGCGCGAACCCGGCTTATTGAAACCAGCAGTCCTGTGGCTGCTGCTGTTGGCGCCGCTGTTTTTCAGCACCTACGGTTTTGCCACCTGGGTCACCAGCCAGCGCAGTGACGTCGGTACGATGGTGTTCGGCTGGGAAACCCATATGCCGTTCCTGGCCTGGACCATCGTGCCCTACTGGTCCATCGACCTGCTCTACGGGTTCTCCCTGCTGCTGCCGAACACCCGGCATGAGTTGAAGCAACATGCGCTGCGCCTGCTGAGCGCGCAGGTGATCGCGGTGAGCTGCTTCCTGATCTGGCCGCTGCGCTTCACCTTCGAGCGGCCGGAGCTGGATGGCGTGTTCGGTTGGCTGTTTGCGGTGCTGGCAGGGTTCGACAAACCCTTCAACCAGGCGCCATCACTGCACATCGCGTTGTTGGTAATCCTGTGGGTCATGTACCAACGCCATACCCAGGGCGTGTGGCGTTGGCTGGTACACGGCTGGTTCGCGTTGATCGGCATTTCGGTGCTGACCACTTATCAACACCACTTTATCGACTTACCCACAGGCGCCCTCGCCGGTTGGATGTGTGTGTGGTTGTGGCCAGTGGAGCACCCAAGCCCGCTGTTGAATGCTCGCCTGACATGGGATGTTGCACGCTGGAAGATCGGTGTGCGCTACGGACTGGGGGCCTTGATCCTGGTGATCCTCGCCTTTGTACTGGGCGGCGCGTGGCTGTGGATACTGTGGCCTGCGGTTTCCCTGGCGTTGATCAAGGCCAACTACTTCGTACTCGGCGCCTCGGGTTTTCAAAAACGTAGTGACGGTCGGCTAACCCCTGCGGCGCGCTGGCTGTATGCGCCCTATCTGGCGGCTGCCTGGATCAACTCACGCCTGTGGACACGCAAGCATCCACAGCCCGACATGATTGTGGATAACATTTGGCTCGGTCGTATTCCTACGAAGAGTGAGCAGGAACCCTTCAAGGCAATTGTCGATCTCTGCGCCGAACTGCCGATTAATCCACAGGGTCGTGCTTATCAATCGATTCCCGTACTGGACCTGATCGCCCCCACGTCCACTGAATGCCTGCACGCCGCCCAAGCCATCGAGCGCCTGCGCTCACACGGCCCGCTGCTGGTGTGCTGCGCACTCGGATACTCGCGCAGCGCCACCGCCGTCGCCGCCTGGTTGCTGCATACCGACCGCGCCACCACAGTGGAGCAAGCGCTGACTATTATTCGTACAGCGCGGGCCGATGTGGTCCTGCATCCTGCTCACCGTAAAGCGTTGGAGGGTTTGCCCCATGCCCGCTGATATGGAACTCCAGGTCGTCGCCAGCCTGCTGCGTCGAGGCCGTTCGCTGGATCAGTTATCCACAGGCCTGACCTTGCTCGGCGTACTGTTCGGTCTCGCACAACTCTTGTTGGCGAGCATTTCCACGATCTGCCTGCTGCTGGCCCTGTGGATGATTATTCTCGGGCTGCTGCAAAAGTATTGGGCGCTGCGCGTGGCCTTCGATGCGGACCTGTTCAACCTGCTCGCGCGCGATATCGAGCGCACCGCCGACTTCGACCAAGCCATGCAAACCCTGGGTCTACAATCGCCCAAACGTGCCGGCCGCCCTTGGGCAGAGCGCCGTCGCGGCGCCCTCAAACTGCTGCGTAAACAAGCCTGGCTGCTCGGCGCGCAAGCGCTGCTGACCCTGTGCGTGATCCTTGCCAGCCCTTGGCTGCCTTTCGCCGGATAAGGAATTCCCATGTTCGAACCCCTGGTTGCCACGCTGATCACCTCCATGGCCCGCACCGTGACTGGCGCCCGCAGCCTATGGCTGGGTTGCGCGCCGGTGCCGGTGCAGCGCATCTACTTCGCCAACCACAGCAGCCACGGCGATTTCGTGCTGCTGTGGGCGTCGTTGCCACAGAACCTACGCAAATTCACCCGCCCGGTGGCCGGCAGCGACTACTGGAACACAAGTGCCCTGCGCCGCTACATCATCAACCGCGTGTTCAACGGCGTACTCATCGACCGCGAACGCAAAGACCCTGTGGATAACCCCTTGCAGCCGATGCTCAATGCCTTGGAGAGCGGCGACTCGCTGATCATCTTCCCCGAAGGCACGCGCAACCTGGAAGACGGCCTGCTGCCGTTCAAAAGCGGCCTCTACCACCTGGCTAAAAGTTACCCACAGGCTGAATTGATTCCGGTGTGGATCGCCAACCTCAACCGGGTCATGCCCAAGGGCCGCGTGCTACCGCTGCCCTTGCTGTGCACCACCAGCTTCGGCGCACCGCTGCAATTGGAAGAGGGCGAAGACAAAGCAGTGTTCCTCGCCCGCAGCCGCGATGCCCTGCTCGCCCTTGCCCCGGAGCACGCTTGATATGCACAGCCAGACCATAATGTTGTTCGGCGGCATCGGCGCGATTCTGGTGCTCGCCTCACTGATCGGCCTGATCCTCAAACTGCGCACCCGGGGCACGCCCAATGCGGTGATCGACAACCTCAACGCCCGCATCAACGCTTGGTGGGTGATGGTGGTTGTCATCGGCATCGCCTTCTGGCTCGGTACCGGCGCGGTGATCCTGTTGTTCTACGCGGTGTCGTTCTATGCGCTGCGCGAATTTCTCACCCTAACGCCCACTCGCAGCAGTGATTACCCGGCGTTGGTGGCGGCGTTTTACGTGGCACTGCCACTGCAATACCTGCTGATCTACTCGGACTGGTACGGGTTGTTCTCAATCTTCATCCCGGTGTACGTGTTCTTGCTGCTGCCGATCCTCGCTTCTCTGGGCGGCGACAGCACACACTTCCTGGAACGCGCCTCGAAAGTGCAGTGGGGCCTGATGATCGCGGTGTTCTGCGTGTCTTTCGTGCCTGCCCTGCTCACCCTCGACATCCCCGGCTACGAGGGCCGTAACCTGCTGTTGATCGCCTACCTGGTGATCGTGGTACAGCTGTCGGACGTACTCCAGTACGTGTGTGGGAAGTTGTTCGGCAAACACAAGATCGCGCCCAACCTGTCGCCCTCCAAAACCGTGGAAGGCTTTGTCGGCGGCATCCTGCTGTCGTCCCTGATCGGCGCCGCACTGTGGTGGACCACACCGTTCAATCCCTGGCAGTCGTTTTTGATCGCGCTGTTGATCAACCTGCTGGGCTTTGCCGGCGGCATCGTGATGTCGGCGATCAAGCGCGACCGAGGCGTGAAGGACTGGGGGCACATGATCGAAGGTCACGGCGGCATGCTCGATCGGCTGGATTCAGTGTGTTTTGCGGCGCCGATCTTCTTCCACCTCGTGCGGTACTGGTGGACCTGACACCATCACTTTCAGGCCGGGTAAAGATCAAAATGTGGGAGCGGGCTTGCTCGCGAAGGCGGTGTGTCAGCCACTTGATAAGTTGGCTGACACACCGCCTTCGCGAGCAAGCCCGCTCCCACATAGGTTTGCGTTGAAACCTGAAAATTTGTATCAAAGACGCGTGTAAGATACGCCGCACTTAGCCAGGGATGCTCACCATGTTCGACTCGTTCAAAGCGATCAGCCGCCGCATTGTCGGCGCGTTACTGACTGTGGTGGGAGCCGTCTTTGGCCAGTGGCATCCGCCGTTCTGGCTGCGTGCTATCGGCAACGGCCTGGCAAGCCTGGGCCACAAGGCCCGTGCTTATCCGCGTCAGACCGGAGCAGGCATAGTGGGCCTGGTGTTGCTGGCAGCCGCCGGGTTCTACGGCTGGCACTGGTACACCAACCTGCCGCAGCCCCACACCGTGGGTTATTCGCTGCACAAGCCCAACCTCACCGACTACACCCAGCCGACGCCGGTTGTGGATAACTTGCAGGTGCGCTTCGCCGAGTCCGTGGCCCCGCTGGCAGCGATTGGCAAGCCAGTAACCGAAGGCATCACCCTCAAACCTACTGCGGCTGGCACTTGGCGCTGGTCGGATGACCGTACCCTGCTGTTCGTGCCGGACAAAGATTGGCCCATCGACACCGGGTATACCCTCGACCTGGCCAAGAAAAACCTGCTGGCCGATGGCGTACTGCTCAACCAATACAGCAGCCAGTTTTCCACCCAGCCGTTCCGCGCCACGCTGGCGCAAAACGAGTTGTATCAAGACCCGACCAACCCGACGCTGAAACAGCTGGTAGCGACCTTCCATTTTTCCCATCCGGTGGATGAAGACAGCCTACGCAAACGCGTGTCGGTAACCCTCGGCAAAGGCCTGGCGTACCGCGACGCCCAGTTGCCGAACCGTCCGGAAATCACGTTCGACGATAAGCGACTGAACGCCTACGTCCGTTCCGCCGCGCTGGCTACCCCCCTGGAAAGCACCCCCGTCAGCGCCAAACTCGACCAAGGTATCAAGGCACGTGACGGTGGCAATGCCAGCACCGCGCCGTTGGTGGCGGAAGTCACCGTCCCCGGTCGCTATCGCCTGACGTTTACCGGCGCCGAAGTGAGCTTTGTCGATAACGAACGCGGCGAGCCAGAACCGGTACTGATGTTCAGCAGCTCCAGTGCCGTGGCCGACGAGACCATCGCCGGTAAGGTGCAAGCCTGGCTGCTGCCGGAAAAAGCCCAGGACGATACCCGCCCCTATTACAGCAACGACATCGACGACGCCCTGCTCGCCCGCAGCACCAAGGTCAACCTGACCCACGTACCGAGCGTGGAACCGCTGAACACCTTGCACGCCTTCAAGTTCAAGGCGCCGGCCGGTCGTGCTATCTACGTGCGCGTCCCTGCCAACCTGGAAGCCATCGGCGGCTATCTGGCGAAGAATCCTACGGCGTCGTTGATCAGCATGCCGGCCTATCCGCGTACCTTGCAGTTCTTGTCTGACGGTGCGTTGCTCAGCCTCAACGGTGAAAAACGCCTGGGCTTCATGGCCCGTGGTGTACCCGGTGCCCATGTGGAAATCGCTCGCCTGCTGCCTAACCAATTGCAGCACCTGGTGGACCAGAGCAGTGGCAGCTTTGCCCGGCCGAACTTTGGCAACGAGTACTTCGACCGTATGGTTGAACGTCAGTCACTGGATATTGCGCTGTCTTCCAACGATCCGGCAAAAACCGTGTACGACAATGTGGACTTGAGCCACTACCTCACCGCCAACGGTGGTCGGCGCGGCATCTTCGTGCTCAAGCTCAGCCCGCAGGACGACCCGGCCCCGCGCACGTTCGAATACGACCGCAGCAGTACCAGCGACCTGCGTTTCATCGTGGTGACCGACCTCGGCATCATTGCCAAGCGCTCCAGCGACGGTAGTCATGATGTGTTTGTGCAATCTATCGGCAACGGTTCGCCCGTGTCTGATGCACAGGTCGACATCATTGGCCGCAACGGTTTGCCGGTGAGCAGCGGCCGCACCGACGCCGAAGGCCATGCGCATTTCGCCAAGCTGGATGAACTACGCCGTGAGAAAACACCACTGATGTACGTAGTCACGCGCGGTAACGACCAGTCGTTCCTGCCGATTGCCCGCCAGTCCCAGCAGCTGGATTTGTCGCGCTTTGACGTAGGCGGTTTGGAAGAAGACGGTGCGATCGATCGCCTCAGCGCCTACCTGTTTACCGACCGTGGCCTGTACCGACCCGGTGAAACCGCACACCTGGGCATGATCGTGCGCACCGGTAATTGGAAAGGTGCCCTGCAAGGCCTGCCGGTTGAGCTGCAGATCACCGACCCGCGCGGCCTCGAAGTTATTCGCCAACCATTGAAGCTGTCCGCCAGCGGTTTTGAAACCTTTGATTTCCCCAGCAGCGAAGTCGCACCCGCCGGGGACTACACCGCGACCTTGCAGTTGATTGGTCAAAAACAGACCCGCACCGATCTGGGCAGCGTGAGTTTCAAGGTCCGCGACTTTGAACCAGACCGCATGAAGGTCAGCCTGAGCCTGCATGACACCCCTGTGCAGGGCTGGATTCCACCGGACCAAGTGGTAGCCAAAGTCACCGCGATGCACCTGTTCGGCGCGCCAGCGGCCGGTCGGCGTGTCACCGCGAAGATGTCCTTGAGCCCAACGCTCGCGGCATTCGACCGCTACCCCGATTACCGTTTCCGCCTCAACGATTCCCTGGAGGACGCCAGCACCGAAGACCTGGCCGAGACCACCGTCGACGACAACGGCCAGGCCGTGCTCGACCTCAACCTGCAACGCTTCGCCAACAGCACCTACCGCCTGCAGGTAATGACCCAGGTATTCGAAGCCGAAGGCGGTCGTAATGTGGCAGCACAAAGTGCGTTGCTGGTGTCGTCCGCGCCCTACCTGATCGGTGTGAAAAGTCAGGATTCGCTGTCGTACGTAGCCAAGGATGCGCCGCGTCAGGTGCAATGGCTGGCCGTCGCGCCAGACCTGTCGCCGCTGGCGGTGGATGGCCTGACCACTGAAGTGGTCGAGCACCGTTACGTGTCGGTACTGGTGAAACAATCCAACGGCACCTACAAGTACGAGTCGCGCATCAAGAACATCAGCCAACCGGCTTCCCCACTGGTGATGACCCAGGAAGGCGCCAAGCAGGCCCTGAATACCGGCACCCCGGGGGATTTCACCCTGCAACTCAAGGATGCCAACGGCAACCTGCTCAACCAGATCGACTACAGCGTGGCCGGGCGCGGCAACACCTCGCGCTCCCTGGAGCGCAACGCCGAACTGCAACTGCGCCTGGATAAACGCAGCTACGCCACGGGTGACGAGATTGCGATCAGCATTCGTGCGCCCTACACCGGCGCCGGTTTGATCACCATTGAGCGCGACAAGGTCTACACCCAGCAGTGGTTCAAAGCCGACAGCACCAACAGCGTGCAACACATCCGCGTGCCTGCGGGGCTTGAAGGCAATGCCTACGTCAACGTGCAGTTTGTGCGGGACATGGGCTCGGCCGAGGTGTACATGAGCCCACTGTCCTACGGCGTGGTGCCGTTCAGTATCAACCTGGATGCGCGACGCATGGCCTTGAAAGTTGAAGGCCCGGCGAAGATCGAGCCGGGGCAGGTGCTGGATATCAAGGTCAACGCTGACCGCCCGGGCCGCGCAGTGGTGTATGCGGTGGACGAAGGCATCCTGCAAGTCGCGCGTTACCAGACACCGGACCCGTTGGGCTTCTTCTTCCAGAAACGTGCGTTGGAAGTAGGCACCAGTCAGATCCTTGACCTGATCCTGCCGGAATTCAGCCGACTGCTCAGTGGGGCAGCGCCCGGTGGCGATACGGAAGGCGCCCTGGCCAATCACCTGAACCCATTCAAGCGTAAACACCAGCCGCCGGTGGCCTGGTGGTCCGGCTTGGTGGACCTGCCGGCCGGCGAAACCGTACTGCATTACCAAGTGCCAGACAGCTTCAACGGCAAGCTGCACCTGTTTGCCGTGGCGGTGGACAACGACAGCGTCGGCGTCAGCGAAGCCAACACCGAAGTGCGTGGGCCGATCGTGATCACGCCAAACGTGCCCGCCTTTGTGGCGCCAGGAGATGTGTTCAACGTGAGCGCCGGGGTGTTCAGCAACCTCGACGCGGCGGCAGATGTGAAGTTTGAACTGCAGACCAGCGACGGTCTGAACGTGCAGGGCGACAAAGGCAGCACCCTGTCCCTGCAACCGCGCAAGGAAGGCACCGCCGAGTTCAAGATCAAGGTGGGAGAAACCCTCGGCTCGGCGGACCTGCGTTTTGTCGCAGTGCTGCCCGATGGCAAGCGCATTCAAGTGGCGGAAACCACCTCGATCCGCCCTCTGAGTGAGCATCGCGTGGCATTGAGCCTGGGCCGCTTCGACAGCGCCAGCAAAGAGCTGAAACCCACCCGCGAGCTGTTTAGCCAACTGCGCGACGTGCAACTGGGCGTCGCGGCCTCACCGCTGGTATGGGCCAACGGCCTCAAGCATTACCTGGATGACTACGGCTATGCCTGCACCGAGCAATTGGTGTCCAAGGCCATGCCGGCGTTGATCTGGGGCGGCAACGCACCAGAGGCCGAACAAGCCTTCGGCAGCGCCGTGCGCATGCTGCGTCAACGCCAGAACCAGGCCGGTGGCTTTGGTTTGTGGGCAGCCAACCCGGACGTGGCGCCGTACGCCAGCCTGTACGCCACCGATTTCCTGATCGAAGCCAAGGAGCGCGGCTTGCCAGTACCGGAAGACCTGCTGGTGCGCTCGAATGCGTATCTGACAGACCTGGCCAACGGTCCTAGTGAAGGCCTGTCGGAATTGCGCAATCGCGCCTACGCCAGTTACCTGCTGAGCCGTCAGGGAATTCTGGTAAGCGGTGCCTTGAGCGATATCCGCGAGCGTTACGAGAGCTACTTCAAGGACACCTGGCAGAACGACCTGGGCGCCGCCTATTTGGCCGCCAGCTACAAGTTGCTCAAGCAGGATCGCCAGGCCGATGCCCTGTTCCGCAAAATCCCGTGGCGTTCCCTTGTGGATAAGTGGGAAAGCGACGGCCTGTACTACGACCCGCTGGTGCACGACGCCGAACACCTGCACCTGCTGGCGCGGCATTTCCCGGAGCTGATGGACGATGTGCCCACGGCGCTGCTGGATAAACTCGGCAAGCGCCTCAACGAGCAACGCTACAACTCGTTGTCGGCTGCGCTGTTGCTGCGGGCTCTGGACAACTATGGCCAGCGTGCGCAAAGCGACATGACCCTCAAGGCCACCGCTTGGCTTGGCGACAAGCAACAACAGTTGCTGGAAATGGCCGGCCAACCGCCTCGCTCTGCCGTACCAAGCGCCACGCAAAAGCTGGTGATGGAAAAATCCGACGGCCCTGCGGCGTTCTACATGCTCAGCGAAGCCGGTTTCGACAAGGGCGCCAAGCTCAAGCCGATCACCAATGGCCTGGAAATCATCCACGAGTACCTCGACCTCAAAGGCGAGCCGTTGAGCAAGGTGGCCGTAGGCGATGAGTTCCTCGTGCGCCTGCGCCTGCGGGCCACCGACCGTGACCAAGTGCAGCAAGTGGCCGTGGTCGACCTGCTGCCGGGGGGCGTCGAGCCTGTGTATAACTTGCCTCCAGAGCCGGAAGCAACCAGCACTGACGAGAGTGAAGGTGAGGAGTCCGACTATGTAGAGGACAACCAGGAAGAAGACACCTGGCAAGCGCCTATTGGCGAAACCGAGCTGAGCAACTGGCAGCCGGACTACGTGGACGTTCGCGATGATCGCGTAGTGTTGTACGGCACTGCACTGCGCGATGTAGGCACCTTCGTCTACCGCGTGCGCGCCACCAACGCAGGCACCTTCAATACGCCACCGGCCTACGCCGAAGGCATGTACGAAACCACCCTGCAAGGGCGCGGCAAAGTAGGCCAGCTTGAAATTACCAAGCCTTAAACGCCTGACGCCGCTGCTTGCAGCGGCGGTGCTGCTGGCGGGGTTGCGGTTGTGGCCGCATGCCCCGCTGGAAAACGCCGTGACCTCATCGCGGGTGGTGTTGGCCGATGACGGTTCGCTGCTGCGCATGACGCTGGCAGATGACGGCCAATACCGCCTGTGGCTGCCGCTGGAGCGGATATCCCCTTCATTGGTCGAAGCCTTGTTGCTCAAGGAAGACCGCAATTTCTACTGGCACCCAGGGGTGAATCCCCCGGCGTTGGTGCGCGCAGCCTTGGCCACCTACAGCGGTGGTCAACGCCAGGGCGGCTCGACCTTGAGCATGCAGTTGGCGCGGCGCTTGTGGGATCTGAACACGCGCCAGGTTCCAGGCAAGTTGCAACAGATGGCCTTGGCGCTGTGGCTGGAAGCGCGCTACAGCAAGCACGATATCCTTGAGGCCTACCTGAACCTGGCGCCCATGGGCGGCAATATCGAAGGTGCCGAGGCGGCCAGTCGTATTTACTTCGGTAAGTCTGCGGCGCAGTTGTCGCTGTCCGAAGCGCTGGCGCTGGCGGTGATTCCCCAGCAGCCGGGACGACGTGCGCGCTTCGGGCCCTCGCTGCAAAACGCCCGGCTGCGCTTGATGGCCGACTGGCGCGAGACTTATCCACAGGACCCGCGTAACGACAGTTTGCTGGACTTGCCTCTGGAGGCGCGTAACCGCCAGCAAATCCCCTTCCTGGCACCGCATTTGAGCGAACAACTGCTGGCGTCCCAGCCCGGCAACGAGCTCAACAGCACCCTCAACCTGCCATTGCAGCAGCTGCTTGAGCGCCTGATCACAGGTTTTATCAGCGAGCGACGCAGCACCGGTGTGGAAAACGCTACCGCAATTCTGATCGACGGCCGCGACCAGAGCGTCAAGGCACTGGTGGGTTCTGCGGATTACTTATCCACAAGCATCCACGGCCAGGTCAACGGCGTGCTGTCACGGCGCTCGCCGGGCTCGACGCTCAAGCCCTTCCTGTACGGGCTGGCGCTGGACCAGGGGGTGATCCACCCCATGAGCATCCTCAAGGACTTGCCGAGTAACTTCGGCTACTTTCAGCCGGAAAATTTCGACGGCAGTTTTGTCGGCCCCCTCACAGCGCGGGATGCGTTGATCCGTAGTCGCAATATCCCGGCCGTGTGGCTGGCCAGTCAGGTGAAGTCGCCGTCGTTGTATGGCCTGCTGCAACGCGCCGGTATCAAAGGCCTGCGTGACGAGAGCCATTACGGCCTGGCCCTGGCACTCGGCGGCGGCGAGATGACACCCGAGGAACTGGCGCGACTGTATGTGATGCTGGCCGGCGACGGGCATCTACGGCCATTGCGCTATGTGCAGGAGCAGCCGCAATCCACTGGGGCGCAACTGCTCACGCCCCAGGCGGCCTTTATGGTGCGCGACATGCTGCGTCGCAACCCGCGCCCGGATGGCTTGCCGGGCCGCCATTGGCGCACCGCGTGGAAGACCGGCACCTCGTGGGGTTTCCACGATGCCTGGAGTGCAGGCCTGGTGGGCCCCTACGTGCTGGTGGTGTGGGTAGGCAACTTCGATGGCCGGCCAAACCCTGCGTTCATCGGCGCCAAGACTGCCGCACCGTTGTTCTTCCGTATCGCCGACGCCCTGCCCCTGGCCTTGCCCAACGTGGTGATCAAGCCCGACAAGCCACCGGCCGGCCTGGTACGTATCGACGTCTGTGCCGCCTCCGGCGAGTTGCCCAACCGTTGGTGTCCGCAAACCCGCGAGACCTGGTACATCCCCGGTGTCTCGCCGATTCGCGTGTCCAACCTGCACCGCCCGGTATTGATCGACACACGCACAGGCAAGGCGGCGTGCCCGCCGTTCGAGGCGCAATACACCCGTGAGGAGGTCTTTGAATTCTGGCCCAGCGACGTGCAACGCCTATACCGTGCCGCGGGGCTACCGCGCCGCACGCCGCCCAATGTGATGAGAAACTGCCAGCCCAACCGCATCAGCGACCAGAGCGAAGCGCCGCAAATCCGTTCGCCGCTGACGCAAGTGAGCTATCAACTGCGCTTGTCTCAACCGCAGGAAAGCATCCCGCTGACTGCCAACGCGGCCAGCGATGCGGCGACGCTGTATTGGTTCGCTGATCAAACCTTGATCGGCCAGGACCCGCCGCAAGCCACGCTGAATTGGCGGCCGGGCAAGTCGGGGGAGTATCGATTGCGGGTCAGTGATGATCAGGGACGCAGTGTTAGTCGGGGGCTGAAGGTGGAATTCGTACCTTAGAACGCCCGCTCAATACAGGCGAGGTGCGAGTTCCACGTAGTGGGACTCACCGCCGCCCGTGGCGCCGGATAACCAACCCCACACGAAGGCCAGTGTGGTACGTCCTGCCTCATCAACGCCCACCGTTCCTTGCGACCAGCCGGCCAATAGCTCGCCTTCCGTGGTCAGGCACTGGAAAAGCAGTTCGAGGGTGTTCGGGCCTGTTACGCGCCCCACCTGCTGGCCGGTGCGAATCCGGCCACCTTGATAGGTACCCGAGATGGCCTCTCCGTCGACTTGGTAATGAAATACCGTGCCGGCGCCAGAGAGGCCTTGGGTGTTGTTCGCGACTGCAAACCGGCGACCGTGCAAACGGTCGCTGATTGGGGAAATAGGGGTATGCATCGAGGTCGAATCCTTTCGTCGGGCTGAACCTGGAGGCCCGATGGGCCTCCAGGACATGCCGTGTTACTCCACGGTCACCGACTTCGCCAGGTTACGCGGCTGGTCAACGTCGGTGCCCTTGAGCACGGCGACGTAGTACGACAGCAGTTGCAACGGGATGGTGTAGAGGATCGGCGACAAGGTGTCGTGGATGTGCGGCATGTTGATGACGTGGGTACCTTCGCCATTGGTCATGCCGGCTTTTTCGTCAGCGAACACCACCAGTTGGCCGCCACGGGCGCGTACTTCTTGCAGGTTGGACTTGAGCTTTTCCAGCAGTTCGTTGTTCGGCGCGACGGTCACCACCGGCATGTCGTCATCCACCAGGGCCAATGGGCCGTGTTTCAGCTCACCGGCTGGATAAGCTTCGGCGTGGATGTAGGAGATTTCCTTGAGCTTGAGCGAACCTTCCATCGCCACTGGGTATTGCGCGCCACGGCCGAGGAACAGGGTGTGATTCTTGTCGGCGAACAGTTCGGCGACTTTTTCCACGGTGCTGTCCATGGCCAGGGCTTCGCCGAGGCGGGCTGGCAGGCGACGCAATTCTTCGACCAGGGTGGCTTCAACACCCTCGGCCAGGGTGCCGCGCACTTGGCCCAGGGACAGGGTCAGCAGCAACAGGCCGACCAGTTGGGTGGTGAAAGCTTTGGTCGACGCTACACCGATTTCGCGACCGGCCTGGGTCAGCAGGGTCAGGTCCGACTCACGTACCAACGAGCTGATACTGACGTTGCAGATCGCCAGGCTGGCAAGGAAGCCCAGTTCCTTGGCATTACGCAGGGCGGCCAAGGTGTCGGCGGTTTCGCCGGACTGGGAGATGGTCACGAACAGGGTGTCGGGCTGCACCACGACCTTGCGGTAGCGGAACTCGCTGGCGACTTCGACCTGGCACGGAATGCCGGCCAGTTCTTCCAACCAGTAACGGGCAACCATGCCGGCGTGGTAGCTGGTGCCGCAAGCAACGATCTGTACATTGCGCACTTTGGCGAACAACTCGGCGGCTTGTGGGCCGAACGCGTTGACCAGCACTTGGTTCTGGCTCAAGCGACCTTCCAGCGTGCGCTGTACCACGGATGGCTGCTCGTGGATTTCCTTGAGCATGAAGTGACGGAACTCACCTTTGTCGGCGGCTTCGGCGCCGTCGCGGTATTGCACGGCTTCGCGCTCGACAGCGTTACCGTTGACGTCCCAGATCGCCACGCTTTCACGGCGGATGTCGGCAATATCGCCTTCTTCCAGGTACATGAAGCGGTCGGTAACCTGACGCAAGGCCAGTTGGTCGGAGGCAAGGAAGTTTTCGCCCAGGCCCAGGCCGATCACCAATGGGCTACCACTGCGAGCGGCTACTACGCGGTCTGGTTGGCTGGCGCTGACCACTGCCAGGCCGTAGGCGCCATGCAGTTCCTTGACCGTCGCCTTGAGGGCGGTGGTCAGGTCGCTGTGGTCCTTGAGTTTGTGGTTGAGCAGGTGGGCGATGACTTCGGTATCAGTGTCCGAAGTGAATACGTAGCCCAGGCCCTTAAGTTGTTCGCGCAGCACTTCGTGGTTTTCGATGATGCCGTTGTGCACCACCGCCAGGTCGCCGGAGAAATGCGGGTGAGCGTTACGCTCGCACGGCGCACCGTGGGTTGCCCAGCGGGTGTGGGCAATGCCAAGGCGGCCAACCAGAGGCTCACCCGCCAGGGCTTGCTCCAGCTCGCTGACTTTGCCTGGGCGGCGCATGCGTTCAAGCTTGCCGGCGTTGGTGAAGACAGCTACACCTGCGCTGTCATAACCGCGGTATTCCAGGCGCTTGAGGCCTTCGAGCAGGATGGGGGTAATGTTACGTTCAGCGACTGCGCCTACGATGCCACACATGGTGTTTCTCCTAGATGATTGCCGCGCATATCAGCGTAATGCCGCGGGCTTGGATCTGGTCGCGGGCCTCAAGCGGCAGGCGATCATCGGTGATAAGGGTATGGACGCTGCTCCAGGGCAGTTCCAGGTTGGGAATCTTGCGGCCGATCTTGTCGGATTCGACCATCACCACCACTTCGCGGGCGACCTCAGCCATCACGCGGCTCAGCCCCAGCAGTTCGTTGAAAGTGGTAGTGCCTCGCTCCAGGTCGATGCCGTCGGCGCCGATAAACAGTTGATCAAAGTCGTAGGAACGTAGCACTTGCTCGGCGACCTGGCCTTGGAACGAGTCCGAGTGCGGGTCCCACGTGCCGCCGGTCATCAACAGCACCGGCTCGTGCTCCAGTTCGCTCAGGGCACGGGCTACGTGCAAGGAGTTGGTCATCACCACCAAGCCAGGCTGGTGGCCCAGTTCAGGAATCATCGCGGCGGTGGTACTGCCACTGTCGATGATGATGCGGGCGTGTTCACGCAGGCGCATTACGGCGGCACGGGCGATAGCGCGCTTGTACACCGAGATCGGCTGAGCGGCGTCACCCACCAGTTCCTGCGGCATGGTGATTGCGCCGCCGTAGCGACGCAGCAGCAAGCCGTTGCTTTCGAGGGCAGCCAGGTCCTTGCGGATGGTCACTTCCGAGGTTTCGAAACGCTTGGCCAACTCGTCCACGCTCACTTCGCCCAATTCATTGAGCAAGGTGAGGATGTTGTGGCGCCGTTGGGGTGTATTTCGTTTCGACATGGTGATGATAAGTTTCGCTTCGAAAGATAACGAAGGCAATCAAAACCTATTAGCGAAAGGTCGTCAAGCGGGGGCGTAGAAAAATGTCGAAGTGACAGAGGGTAAATGTGGGAGCGGGCTTGCTCGCGAATGCGGTGTGTCAGTCAAATCATTCGGGTCTGACACACCGTATTCGCGAGCAAGCCCGCTCCCACATTGAATAGTTGTTGCTGATGAGATTGTGGATAACTCAGCTTTTCTTGATTTTCTCCGGACGTTTCCAGCCGTCGATGTTGCGCTGACGGGCGCGAGCCACGCCGAGTTGCAAGTTATCCACATCCTGGTTGATGGTGGAACCAGCCGCCGTGGTGGCGCCATCGCCGACTTTCACCGGAGCAACCAACGAGTTGTTCGAGCCGATGAATACATCTTCGCCCAACACGGTCTGGTGCTTGTTGGCGCCATCGTAGTTGCAGGTGATGGTGCCAGCGCCGACGTTGGTGCGTGCGCCGATGACGGCATCGCCCAGGTAGGTCAGGTGACCGGCCTTGGCGCCTTCGCCCAAGTGTGCGTTTTTGAGTTCGACAAAGTTACCCACATGGGCCTTGGCTTCCAGCACGCTGCCAGGGCGCAACCGCGCAAACGGGCCGGCATCGCTGCCTTCGCCCATCACCGCGCCGTCCAGGTGGCTGTTGGCCTTGATCACCACGCCTTTGCGCAGGGTGCTGTCCTTGATCACGCAGTTCGGGCCAATCACCACATCGTCTTCGATGATCACGCGGCCTTCAAGGATCACGTTGATGTCGATCAGCACGTCGCGACCGACAGTGACTTCGCCACGAACGTCAAAGCGTGCCGGGTCGCGCAGGGTCACGCCTTGGGCCATCAAGCGCCGACCTTCGCGCAGCTGGTAGTGACGCTCCAGCTCTGAAAGCTGCTTGCGGTCGTTGGCGCCCTGCACTTCCATCGGGTCGTGGGGTTGCTCGGTGGCGACCAGAAGGCCATCGCTCACGGCCATTTCGATGACATCGGTGAGGTAATACTCGCCCTGGGCGTTGTTGTTGGACAGGCGGCTCATCCAGTCGGCGAGCTTGTTAGCCGGCACCGCCAGAATGCCTGTGTTGCCTTCGGTAATGGCGCGTTGGGCATCGCTGGCGTCTTTATGCTCGACGATGGCAGCCACCTTGCCGTCAGCGTTGCGCACGATGCGCCCGTAACCGGTGGGGTCGTCCAGCTCAACGGTGAGCAGGCCCATCTGGCCTGGCACCACGTGCTTGAGCAGACGCTGCAGCGTTTCCACTTCGATCAGCGGTACATCGCCGTAGAGGATCAATACGGTATCGGCGGTGATGAACGGCACGGCTTGCGCAGTGGCGTGCCCGGTGCCGAGTTGTTTGTCTTGCAATACGAAATTCAGGTCGTCCGCGGCCAGGCGTTCGCGCACCGCATCGGCACCGTGGCCGATCACCACGTGGATACGTTGTGGCTCCAACTGACGGGCACTGTGGATAACGTGGCCCAGCATGGAGTTGCCGGCTACCGGGTGCAGCACCTTGGGCAAGGCCGAACGCATGCGAGTGCCCTGGCCTGCAGCGAGAATGACGATTTCAAGAGACATGAATGGCTACCAATCCTGAGAGGTCCGTCTTCAGACCAGAGATGTTTTGTGCAGAAAAAGAAAAAGGGTAGCCGAGGCTACCCTTTTTAATCAATCGCGCTTGAAGCGTGACGGCATGGCCGCTTACTTCTTGCGGATTTGCTGGAGCGTGCGCAGCTGGGCTGCAGCCTCGGCCAGACGTACAGCAGCAGCGCTGTAGTCGAAGTCCGCACCCTTTTCGTTCAGGGCCTTCTCGGCAGCCTTGACGGCTTCCTGAGCGGAGGCTTCATCCAGGTCGCCAGCACGTTGCACGGTGTCGGCAAGTACCTTGACCATGTTCGGCTGAACCTCAAGGAAACCACCGGAGATGTAAAACACCTCCTTTTCCCCGCCTTGCTTGGTCAGAGTGATCGGACCTGGCTTCAAGCTGGTGATCAACGGCGCGTGACCCATGGCAATACCAAGGTCACCGAGTTCGCCGTGTGCAATCACCATCTCTACCAGACCGGAGAAGATTTCCCCTTCCGCGCTGACGATATCGCAATGGACTGTCATAGCCATCTGATTGCCTCAACCTGATGAGCGCCCGTTTCCGGGCGCTTGGATTACAGTTTCTTGGCTTTCTCGATCGCTTCTTCGATGCCGCCGACCATGTAGAACGCTTGTTCTGGCAGGTGGTCGTAGTCACCGTTGAGGATGCCTTTGAAGCCAGCAATGGTGTCTTTCAGGGAAACGTATTTCCCCGAGGCACCGGTGAAGACTTCAGCCACGAAGAACGGCTGCGACAAGAAACGCTGGATCTTACGAGCACGGTTTACCAACTGCTTGTCGGCTTCCGACAGCTCGTCCATACCCAGGATCGCAATGATGTCCTTCAGTTCTTTGTAACGCTGCAGCACGTACTGAACGCCGCGAGCGGTGTCGTAGTGCTCCTGGCCGATCACGTTCGGGTCCAGTTGGCGCGAAGTCGAGTCGAGTGGATCGACCGCTGGGTAGATACCCAGGGAAGCGATGTCACGGGACAGTACGACGGTGGCGTCCAAGTGGGCGAAGGTGGTCGCTGGCGACGGGTCGGTCAAGTCATCCGCAGGTACGTATACCGCTTGGATCGAGGTGATCGAACCTTCCTTGGTCGAAGTGATACGTTCTTGCAGAACGCCCATCTCTTCGGCCAGGGTCGGCTGGTAACCTACTGCAGAAGGCATACGGCCCAGCAGTGCGGATACTTCAGTACCGGCCAAGGTGTAACGGTAGATGTTGTCGACGAACAGCAGAACGTCGTTACCTTCGTCACGGAACTTCTCGGCCATGGTCAGGCCAGTCAGTGCTACGCGCAGACGGTTTCCCGGCGGCTCGTTCATCTGACCGTAAACCAGTGCCACTTTGTCCAGAACGTTGGAGTCCTTCATCTCGTGGTAGAAGTCGTTACCCTCACGAGTACGCTCACCCACACCGGCGAACACGGAATAACCGCTGTGCTCAATGGCGATGTTACGGATCAGTTCCATCATGTTTACGGTCTTGCCTACACCGGCACCACCGAACAGACCGACTTTACCGCCCTTGGCGAACGGGCAAACCAGGTCGATAACCTTGATGCCGGTTTCCAGCAGGTCGTTGCCGCCAGCTTGTTCCGCGAACGAAGGTGCTGGACGGTGAATGCCCCAACGCTCTTCGGTGTCGATCGGGCCAGCTTCGTCAATCGGGTTGCCCAGTACGTCCATGATCCGGCCCAGGGTCGCTTTACCGACCGGTACGGAGATGGCTGCGCCAGAGTCGACAACGTCCAGACCGCGCTTCAAGCCTTCGGTGGAACCCATCGCAATGGTACGAACTACGCCGTCGCCCAGCTGCTGCTGAACTTCCAGAGTAGTGTCCGCGCCTTGTACTTTCAGCGCGTTGTAGATGCTCGGTACGCTGTCGCGTGGAAATTCCACGTCGATAACGGCGCCGATGATTTGAACGATACGTCCGCTACTCATAGCTGGATCCTCTGAATATTTGAACCGTTAAACCGCGGCAGCGCCGCCGACGATTTCCGAGATCTCTTGGGTGATCGCAGCCTGACGCGCCTTGTTGTAGATCAGCTGCAAATCGCTGATCAGATCACCGGCGTTATCGGTAGCGTTTTTCATCGCGATCATCCGCGCCGCTTGTTCAGCTGCGTTGTTCTCGACCACCGCCTGGTACACCTGCGACTCCACGTAGCGCACCATCAAGCCGTCAAGCAGCTCTTTGGCGTCTGGTTCGTAGAGGTAGTCCCAGTGGTGCTTGAGTTCCTGATCCGGAGTCGCCACCAGTGGAATCAATTGCTCCACGGTTGGCTGCTGGGTCATGGTGTTGATGAACTTGTTGGATACCACGGAGAGGCGGTCAATCCGGCCTTCCAGGTATGCATCCAGCATCACCTTCACACTGCCGATCAAATCATTGATCGACGGCTCTTCACCCAGGTGGCTGATAGCTGCAACGACGTTACCGCCGAAGTTGCGGAAAAAGGCCGCACCCTTGCTACCAACAACACACAGATCGATCTCGACGCCTTTTTCGCGGTTTACCGCCATGTCCTTGACCAGGGCCTTGAACAGGTTGGTATTCAAACCACCGCACAAACCACGGTCACTGCTCACAACCACATAACCAACGCGCTTAACTTCGCGGTCGATCATGAATGGGTGGCGGTATTCCGGGTTGGCGTTGGCCAGATGCCCAATTACCTGGCGGATACGCTCCGCATAAGGACGGCTAGCAGCCATGCGCATTTGTGCCTTGCGCATTTTGCTGACCGCCACTTTTTCCATGGCGCTGGTAATTTTTTGCGTGCTTTTGATGCTCGCAATCTTACTGCGAATCTCTTTTGCGCCTGCCATGTAACACCTATCAGGTTAGCAAGCGGGAGCCTTGCGGCTCCCGCTGCGGCTTACCAGGTTTGGGTGGCCTTGAACTTCTCGATACCGGCTTTCAGGCCAGCGTCGATCTCGTCATTGAAGTCACCCTTCACGTTGATCTTGGCCAACAAGTCGGCATGATCGCGGTTGAAGTAAGCAATCAGCGCTTGTTCAAAGCTGCCAACCTTGGTGATTTCGACGTCAGTCAGGAACCCACGCTCAGCGGCATACAGCGACAACGCCATGTCAGCGATCGACATTGGGGCGTATTGCTTCTGCTTCATCAGCTCGGTAACGCGCTGACCATGCTCAAGTTGCTTACGGGTCGCTTCGTCCAGGTCAGAAGCGAACTGGGCGAATGCCGCCAGTTCACGGTACTGAGCCAGAGCGGTACGGATACCACCGGAGAGCTTCTTGATGATCTTGGTCTGAGCGGCACCACCCACACGGGATACCGAAACACCGGCGTTCACTGCAGGGCGGATGCCCGAGTTGAACATGGCCGATTCCAGGAAGATCTGACCGTCGGTGATGGAAATCACGTTGGTCGGAACGAACGCGGAAACGTCGCCAGCCTGGGTTTCGATGATCGGCAGTGCGGTCAGGGAACCGGTTTTGCCGGTCACTGCGCCGTTGGTGAACTTCTCTACGTACTCTTCCGAAACGCGGGATGCGCGCTCCAGCAGACGGGAGTGGAGATAGAACACGTCACCTGGGTATGCTTCACGGCCTGGTGGACGGCGCAGCAGCAGGGAAATCTGGCGGTAAGCCACTGCTTGCTTGGACAGATCGTCATAAACGATCAGCGCGTCTTCACCGCGGTCGCGGAAGAATTCACCCATGGTGCAACCGGCGTAAGGAGCCAGGTACTGCAGCGCAGGCGATTCGGAAGCACTGGCAGCCACGATGATCGTGTTTTTCAGTGCGCCGTTTTCTTCCAGCTTGCGAACCACGTTGGCGATGGTCGATTGTTTCTGACCGATAGCTACGTAGACGCAGAAAATGCCGCTGTCTTTCTGGTTGATGATCGCGTCGATGGCCAGAGCGGTTTTACCGATCTGACGGTCGCCGATGATCAGCTCACGCTGGCCACGGCCGACAGGGATCATGGCATCGACAGCCTTGTAGCCAGTCTGTACAGGCTGGTCTACCGACTTACGCCAGATCACGCCTGGAGCAACTTTCTCGACCGCGTCGGTCTCGGTGTTGCCCAGTGGACCTTTGCCGTCAACAGGGTTACCCAGTGCGTCGACTACGCGACCCAGCAGTTCCTTACCAACCGGAACTTCCAGGATGCGGCCGGTGCACTTGGCGCTCATGCCTTCAGCCAGAGACTGGTATGCGCCCAAGATAACGGCACCTACGGAGTCCTGCTCCAGGTTGAGGGCCATACCGAAGACGCCGCCCGGAAACTCGATCATCTCGCCGGACATTACGTCGGCCAGACCGTGAATCCGCACGATACCGTCAGATACGCTGACGACAGTGCCTTCGTTACGGGCTTGGGAGGTCACATCGAGCTTGTCGATGCGGCCCTTGATAATTTCACTTATTTCGGAAGGATTGAGTTGCTGCATTGCTCTGCTGCCCCTTCAAACTCAAGATTTCAATGCTTCGGCAAGATTCGCGAGTTTGCCGCGAATCGAGCCATCGATAACCAGGTCGCCGGCGCGAATGACAATGCCCCCAATGAGGGACTTGTCTTCCGCAACTTGCAGGCGCACTTCCCGGTCGAGTCGTGCACTGAGAACCTTGGCGAGTTTGTCTTGCTGTTCTTGGTCCAATGCGAAAGCACTGGTCACTTCAACGTCTACCGACTTCTCTTGCTCGGCCTTGTACAGGTCGAACTGAGCGGCGATCTCCGGCAGAAGCAGGAGACGGTCGTTTTCGGCAACGACGTGGATGAAGTTCTGCACTTTCACATCAAACTTGTCGCCGCACACTTCAATAAAAGTGGCGGCCTTGTCTGCGCTCGTCAGTCGCGGGGCCTTGAGCACGCGCTGCATGGTGTCGTCTTGCGACACTGCTGCAGCCAGGCCGAGCATGGCTGACCAAGAGGCCAGCTGCTGGTGGGCCTGGGCGTGCTCGAAGGCTGCCTTAGCGTAAGGTCGGGCCAACGTGGTCAATTCTGCCATGATCGCCCTCGCTTAAATTTCAGCAGCCAGTTTGTTAACCAGCTCCGCGTGCGCGTTTTGATCGATTGTGGCACCCAGGATCTTCTCAGCACCGCCGACGGCCAGAGCACCCAGTTGGGCACGCAGCGCATCTTTGACACCATTCAGTTCCTGCTCGATCTCGGCCTGAGCCTGAACCTTCACACGGTCAGCGTCGATACGGGCTTTTTCAACAGCCTCTTCAACAATCTGGTTACCGCGTTTCTTGGCTTGCTCAATGATTTCGGCTGCCTGAGCTTTCGCTTCGCGCAGTTGTTGACCCGCTTTATCTTGGGCCAACTCCAGGTCGCGAGCTGCTCGTGCTGCAGCGTCCAGTCCATCCGCGATCTTCTTCTGACGTTCGTGCAGAGCTGCGATGACCGGAGGCCATACGAACTTCATGCAGAAAACGACAAAAATCAAGAACGCTAAGGACTGACCAATAATGGTTGCATTAATGTTCACGCCAATACCTCGCTCGTTCGTTGCACAACACACCAATCACTCGAAAAAACGAGTGATTAACCGGCGAGTTGACCAACGAAGGGGTTCGCGAAGGTGAAGAACAGAGCGATACCAACACCGATCATGGTCACGGCGTCGAGCAGGCCGGCAACGATGAACATTTTAACTTGCAGCATTGGAACCATTTCTGGCTGACGCGCTGCGCCTTCCAGGAATTTGCCGCCCAGCAGGCCGAAACCAATGGCAGTACCCAGGGCGCCCAGGCCGATCAACAGTGCAACAGCGATAGCGGTTAGACCAACTACAGTTTCCATCTTTCCTCCCGACTTTTACGTCGTATGGTTTAGGTTTTTTAGATTTTAAAGCGGTAAAACAAATCGTTTCATAGCCCTGTTGGGCCACCTTCCCGTGTTACCGGGAAGGACATCAGACTAGTCGAGACTGGTCTTAATGGTTCTCTTCGTGCGCCATCGACAGGTAGACGATGGTCAACATCATGAAGATGAAGGCCTGCAGGGTGATGATCAGGATGTGGAACACAGCCCACGCCCACTGCAGAACAATGCCCAGGCCGCTAAGCCAGAGCAGGCCGCTGCCGAACATCACAGCGATCAGAATGAACACCAACTCGCCGGCATACATGTTGCCGAACAGTCGCAGAGCCAGGGAAATCGGCTTGGCGATCAGGGTTACGAATTCCAGCAGGAAGTTCACCGGGATCAGCAGGGCTTGAACGAAGATGTTCTTGCTGCCGAACGGGTGCAGGGTCAGTTCGCCGATGAAACCGCCGATGCCCTTGATCTTGATGCTGTAGAAAATGATCAACGCGAATACCGAAAGGGCCATGCCCAGGGTAGCGTTAGGGTCGGTGGTCGATACGGCACGGAATGGAATGTGCGGATCACCGCTGATCGCCATGGCGAGCTGAGGAATCCAGTCAACCGGGATAAGGTCGACGGCGTTCATCAGGAACACCCAGACGAAGATGGTCAGTGCCAGCGGTGCAATCACCGGGCTACGGCCATGGAAGCTGTCTTTCACGCTGCCATCGACGAATTCGACCAATACTTCAACGAAGTTCTGCAAAGCACCTGGCTGACCGGAAGTCGCCTTCTTTGCCGCCATGCGGAAAATCAGGACGAAAATCAGACCCAATGCGACCGACCAGCCCAGAGTATCCAGGTGGAAAGCCCAGAAGCCCATTTCTTTGGCCTCTGCTGCGGAGTGGGCAAAGCCCCAGCCGCCATTAGGAAGCTGACCGAAGGTCAGGTTCTGCAAGTGGTGCTGGATATAGCCCGAAGCGGTTGTTTCTGCCATGGTTGCCTCAAACGCCCTAAGGTTTCGAAAGTCTTGTTTTCATTAGCAGGGGAGCGAACCAGCTGACCAGTTGGGTCAACACGAAGACGCCGAATACAGCCAGCGGCGCCAATGGCTTCACACCTGCAAAGGTCAGTGCAAACAGCACTGCCGTCAAAATCAGTTTCCCTGCCTCGCCGGCATAAAATGACCGGACGATAGCCTGGGCTGCTCGGGCGCCGGAAAACCGAAAGGCCCTGTGAGCAAAATACATATTGGGCAGCAAGGCTATCAGGCCTCCGCAGAGTCCTGAATATCCGGCTACGACTCCATGCCAGTACCAAAGCGCCAAAGCAGCGATCAGTAAAATGACAAATTGAGCCAATAAAACCGGGAAAACGGCCAAGCGATGGAACGGCAACGTGTTTGGCGTGCGGGTTTCCATCACTCTTGCTCCTCAATGGTCGGCTGCCGGAAATCAATAACTTGGCATAATTTGTGCCGACAAAATGCGCGCAGAGTATAGGGGCGGTTCAGCCCCTATTCAACTGTCGGGTAGTGATTTCCGATCACGCGCTACATAAGCAAATGTTTCAGCGGATGTGGGCAAGGACGCCCTGGAGCTCATCGAGAGAGTTATATCCGATGACCAATTGGCCTTTGCCTTTCTTGCCGTGGCGAATCTGCACCGCAGAGCCCAGGCGCTCGGCCAGGCGCTGCTCGAGACGGGCGATATCCGGATCAGGTTTGGCTGTTTCGACCGGTGCAGGTTTACCGCTGAGCCACTGGCGCACCAGGGCCTCGGTCTGGCGAACAGTAAGACCCCGTGCGACAACGTGTCGCGCCCCTTCAACCTGTTGATTTTCCGGCAAACCGAGCAAAGCACGGGCGTGACCCATTTCGAGGTCGCCGTGGGACAACATGGTTTTGATGACTTCCGGCAATGCGATCAGGCGCAGCAGGTTGGACACGGTCACGCGGGATTTACCCACAGCCTCGGCCACCTGTTGCTGGGTCAGCTGGAATTCCTGCTGCAAGCGCTGCAGAGCGATCGCTTCTTCGATCGGATTGAGGTCTTCACGCTGGATGTTCTCGATCAACGCCATAGCGATGGCGGTTTCATCCGGTACATCGCGCACCATCGCCGGGATGGTTTCCTTGCCGGCCTGCTGGCTCGCGCGCCAGCGGCGTTCACCGGCGATGATTTCAAAGCGTCCGCCGCCGATTGGGCGTACCACGATCGGCTGCATTACGCCCTGGGCCTTGATGGAATTAGCCAATTCCTCCAGCGCCTGGGGGTCCATGTCCCGACGGGGCTGGTATTTGCCGCGCTGGATCAAGTCCAGGGGCAGGTGTTGCAACTCGCGCTCGTCGGCCTGCACCGCTTGTTCTTCAAGCGACGTGACAGTCGGACCACTCAGCAGTGCATCCAGTCCACGTCCGAGACCTCGTTTCTTGACGGCCATGGGGATTCCTTAAGTTGGCTGGGCGGCAGCGGTGCGTGAGTTGCGGCGTTGGCGACGAACCATCTCGCCGGCCAGGGCCAAGTAGGCAATGGCGCCACGCGAAGCTTTATCGTAGGCCAGCGCAGGCATGCCGTAGCTTGGCGCTTCGGCCAAACGGATGTTGCGCGGGATCACTGTGTCGTACAGCTGATCGCCAAAGTGTTCCTTGAGCTGCGCGGACACATCGTTCATCAGGCTCAGGCGCGGATCAAACATGGTCCGCAGCAGGCCTTCGATCTGCAGGTTGGGATTGAGCAACTCGGCAATACGCTTGATGTTATCCACAAGGTCACTCAACCCTTCCAGTGCGTAGTACTCGCACTGCATGGGGATAATCACCCCGTCGGCCGCCACCAACGCGTTCAAGGTCAGCATCGACAATGACGGCGGGCAGTCGATCAGGATGTAATCGTAGTTCTCGCGGATCGGCGCCAAGGCGCTGCGCAGACGGCTTTCTTTCATCTGCATTTCCAGCAACACCACTTCCGCCGCGGTCAAATCGCGGTTGGCAGGCAGTAGTTGATAACCGCCATGTTCGGAAAAGTGCATGGCCTGCGCCAGGTCACACTCGCCAATCAGCAAGTCGTAGACCGAGTTTTCCAGGCCGTGTTTATCCACACCGCTCCCCATGGTGGCGTTGCCCTGTGGATCGAGATCGATCAACAGCACCCGGCGCTTGGTAGCCACCAGGGATGCTGCGAGGTTGATGCAGGTGGTGGTTTTGCCCACGCCACCTTTTTGGTTCGCTATCGCGAATACCTTAGCCATTCTTGCTTGTGTTCCCAATCATGCCGTGCGGCGCAGTATCAGCAGATGGCGTTGGCCTTGGCAACCAGGTACGGCCAAGGCGTGTTCGCTATCGAGGTGGAAGTCTGCCGGCAATGCTAACAGCTCGTCGCTTGGATGGACGCCCTTCATTGCCAGCCAGCGGGTATCACAGTCGCCGAGGTGGCGAGTCCAGTTGCTGAAGTTCTCCATGCTGCTGAACGCCCGGGAAACAATTCCATTGAAGGGCTGCTCAGGCGCGAAGGCTTCGACGCGACTGTGGATAACTTGCAGGTTATCCAGCTTGAGTTCGAGTTTGACCTGGGTCAGGAAGCGGGTTTTCTTGCCGTTGCTGTCCAGGCAGGTCACTTGGGACTCTGGAAACAAGATGGCCAGAGGAATGCCTGGCATGCCACCGCCGCTGCCCACATCGAGCCAGCGACCGTTTTCGATAAACGGCATCACGCTCAAACTATCGAGCAAGTGGCGAGAAACCATTTCGTTGGGATCGCGCACTGCGGTCAGGTTGTAAGCCTTGTTCCACTTGATCAACAGGGCCAGGTAGCCCAGCAGCAATTCGTGCTGGGCCGGGGTCAGGTCGACGCCCAACTGGCGTGCACCTGTGGATAACTCTTCGGCGTGTTGCGAGGTGACCAACGAACTCAAGCGCTTTGCTCCAACTGACGGCCCGCGCCGCGTTTTTTCAAATGAATCATCAACAGCGAAATGGCTGCTGGGGTGACGCCGGGGATACGTGAAGCCTGGCCCAATGTTTCCGGGCGAGTTATCCCCAGCTTGCTTTGAATTTCTTTCGACAGCCCGGAAATCCCGGTGTAGTCGATATCCACAGGCAGCTTGGTGTCTTCACTGGCGCGCAGGCGAGCGATTTCGTCCTGCTGGCGGTCAATGTAACCGGCGTACTTGGTCTTGATTTCAACCTGCTCGGCGACCTGTGGATCCTCTGCGCCATGCCCGGTTACTTCGACCAGACCAGCGTAGTCGATTTCCGGACGGGACAGCAGGTTCAGCAAGTTGTACTCGTGCGTCAGCGGCGTGCCGAATTTTTCGGCGATTGCGTCGCCCTGCTCGGTACCTGGGCGAACCCAGGTGCTTTTCAGGCGCTGTTCTTCCAGCGCGATGCTTTCGCGTTTTTTGCAGAAGGCTTCCCAGCGCGCATCATCGACCAAGCCCAGCTCGCGACCTTTTTCGGTCAGCCGCAGGTCGGCGTTGTCTTCACGCAGGATCAGGCGGTATTCCGCCCGGGAAGTGAACATCCGGTACGGTTCCTGGGTACCCAAGGTAATCAGGTCATCGACCAACACCCCGATGTACGCCTCATCGCGACGCGGGCACCAGCTGTCCTTGCCCTGTGCACGCAATGCTGCGTTGGTCCCGGCCAGCAAACCTTGGGCGCCGGCCTCTTCATAACCGGTGGTGCCGTTGATTTGCCCGGCAAAGAACAGCCCGCCGATCACTTTGGTTTCAAGGCTGTACTTCAGGTCACGCGGGTCGAAGTAGTCGTACTCGATGGCGTAGCCAGGGCGCACGATGTGTGCGTTTTCCATGCCGCGAATCGATTGCACGATCTGGATTTGTACGTCGAACGGCAACGAAGTGGAAATCCCGTTCGGATACAGCTCGTGAGTGGTCAAGCCTTCGGGCTCGATGAAGACCTGGTGGCTTTCCTTGTCGGCAAAGCGGTGGATCTTGTCTTCAATCGATGGGCAATAACGCGGGCCAATCCCTTCGATCACCCCGGAATACATCGGCGAACGATCGAGGTTCGCGGCAATGATTTCGTGGGTACGCGCATTGGTGTGGGTAATCCAGCAGCTCACCTGTTTCGGGTGCTGCTCTTTGGAGCCCATGAACGACATCACCGGGATCGGCGTGTCACCGGCTTGTTCGGTCATCATCGAAAAGTCCACAGAACGCCCATCAATACGCGGCGGGGTCCCGGTTTTCAGACGACCGACGCGCAGCGGCAATTCACGCAGGCGTTTTGCCAAGGCGATCGACGGCGGATCACCGGCGCGGCCACCGGAATAGTTCTGCATACCGATGTGGATAAGTCCGCCGAGGAAGGTACCGGTGGTCAACACCACGGATTCTGCGAAGAAACGCAGGCCCATTTGAGTAACAACACCGCGCACCTGGTCTTGCTCGACGATCAGGTCATCCGCTGCTTGTTGAAATATCCACAGGTTCGGTTGATTTTCCAGGGTTTCGCGTACCGCGGCCTTGTACAGGATGCGATCAGCTTGTGCCCGAGTAGCGCGTACTGCAGGGCCTTTGCGGCTGTTAAGCACGCGAAATTGAATACCACCCTTATCGGTAGCCATGGCCATTACGCCGCCAAGGGCGTCGATTTCCTTAACCAGATGGCTTTTGCCAATCCCACCGATGGCGGGGTTGCAACTCATGGCACCGAGTGTTTCCACGTTGTGCGTCAGCAACAGGGTTTTTACGCCCATGCGTGCTGACGCCAGTGCTGCCTCGGTACCGGCATGACCGCCGCCGATGACGATCACTTCAAAACGGGAAGGGAAATCCACCACGCACCTCGTGCCTGCTTATGTAGGTAATCAGGAATTGTCTGTTGAAAGGGTTTTGGAGCTTTGGCGGCAAGTATAGGGACTTAGCCCTTCCTAAAGAACCCTTTGCACAAAATTTAACCAGCTGTGGATGACTCACGGACAATAGAAATTAAAAGAGAGAAATTTATTAAATCTTTGTTTTTATGTTTATTTCTACTGAGCCTACTTTCTGTGGATAAATCTCTACAGGCCTTTATTTACGTCGTGTACAGCGATTCAAAAGTCTGTGGTCATGTGCCAATGAGGCCCTTGGATAAGTGCTTTAAGCCTGTGGATTAAACAGCTGGTTATCCACAGAGTGGTCTGTGCTCAGTTTTCAAGCCCTGTTATCAACTGGGCACAAGGGCGGTTATTCACAGGGCTTAATCCACAGAAATCGGTGTAGTCCGTCAAATCGCGCCCACGCAGAAGCCTCCGTGAGAGCGGTGATGAGTCAGAAAAAGGGAGGGGAACACTGAGAAAGGAGAAACAGACAGGCGCGAACGACCTGTCTGTAGACAACGAGGGGACTATTTACCGATACAAAAACTGGAGAAGATCCGTCCCAGCAAGTCATCGGAGCTAAACGCGCCGGTGATTTCTCCCAGCAGTTGCTGCGCCTGGCGTAGATCCTCAGCCAGCAGCTCACCCGCCCCCGCCAAGGTGAGCTGGGCGCGTCCGTGCTCCAACGCTGCGCTGGCGTGTCGCAGCGCTTCCAGATGCCTGCGACGTGCGCTGAAGCTGCTTTCAGAGGTCTGCTCGTAGCCCATGCAGGCTTTTAGGTGATCGCGCAGCAACTCCAGGCCATCGCCGGCCGATTTTGCGCTCAAGCTGATGGTGACATGCCCGTCAGTGCTGGTTTCCAGTGCAATGGCCTCGCCCGTCAGGTCTGCCTTGTTACGGATCAACGTGACTTTGGCCGGGTCGGGACGTTGTTCGAGGAACTCTGGCCACAGTGCAAACGGATCCACCGCCTCAGGTGCAGTGGCGTCCACCACCAGCAATACACGGTCCGCTTCGCCGATTGCCTTGAGCGCTCGTTCTACACCGATTTTTTCCACTTGGTCATCGGTGTCCCGAAGGCCTGCGGTGTCGACGACGTGCAGCGGCATACCGTCAATGTGGATATGTTCACGCAAGATATCCCGCGTGGTGCCGGCGATCTCGGTGACGATAGCGGCTTCACGGCCCGCTAGAGCATTGAGCAAACTGGATTTACCGGCATTCGGCCGACCGGCGATCACCACGGTCATGCCGTCACGCAGCAAGGCCCCCTGCCCGGCTTCACGTAGAACGGTGGATAACTCTTCACGAACTTTATCCAGCATCGCCAGTACATGGCCGTCGGCGAGGAAGTCGATTTCCTCCTCTGGAAAGTCGATAGCGGCCTCTACGTAAATACGCAAGCTGATCAATTGCTCGGTCAGGTTATGCACACGCAGTGAGAATGCCCCCTGCAATGAGCGCAATGCATTGCGCGCTGCCTGTGCAGAACTGGCCTCGATCAGGTCGGCAATCGCCTCGGCCTGCGCCAGGTCGAGCTTGTCGTTAAGGAACGCGCGCTCGCTGAATTCGCCCGGTCTGGCAAGGCGACAACCCAACTGCAGGCAGCGCTGCAGCAACATATCCAGTACGACCGGGCCACCGTGGCCCTGCAACTCGAGGACATCTTCACCCGTAAAGGAATTCGGGCCCGGGAAGTAAATGGCCAAGCCTTCGTCCAGGACGCTTTCGTCAGCATCCAGAAACTGACCGTAATGGGCATAACGAGACTTCAACTCCCGGCCACTGATAGCCTTGGCGGCGATGCCGGCGAGCGGCCCGGAAATTCGAACGATGCCGACACCACCGCGACCTTGAGCGGTAGCGACAGCAGCGATGGTTTCACGAGGAGCGCTCATCAACAGTTTCCAGAACAAAAGTGACGGAATGCAAAACGCCCCACTAGGGGGCGTCTTGAGTGGTTATCCACAGAGTAAATTACGCCGCAGCTTTTTTGGTAGCCGCTTCGATTTTACGAGTGATGTACCACTGCTGGGAGATCGACAACACGTTGTTGACTACCCAGTACAGAACCAGACCAGCTGGGAACCACAGGAAGAAGAAGGTGAAGATGATTGGCATCATTTTCATTACCTTGGCCTGCATCGGGTCCGGCGGAGTCGGGTTCAGACGCTGCTGGATAAACATGGTCGCGCCCATGATGATCGGCAGGATAAAGAACGGGTCTTTGATCGACAGGTCAGTTATCCACAGCATGAACGGCGCCTGGCGCATTTCGACGCTTTCCAGGAGAACCCAGTACAACGACAGGAACACAGGCATCTGTACGAGAATGGGCAAGCATCCACCCAACGGGTTGATCTTCTCTTTCTTGTACAGCTCCATCATGGCCTGCGACATTTTCTGCCGGTCATCACCATGTTGCTCTTTCAGAGCGGCCAGTTTCGGAGCAACGGCACGCATACGCGCCATCGACTTGTAGCTGGCAGCCGACAGAGGGAAGAAGATCCCTTTGATCAGCATGGTCAGGAAGATGATCGAGAAGCCCCAGTTACCCACAATGCTGTGGATATGTTGCAGCAGCCAGAAAATCGGCTGGGCAATGAACCACAGAATCCCGTAGTCCACGGTCAGTTCCAGACCTGGGGACAACTCTTTCAGCACTGCCTGGCTTTTCGGGCCAGCGTACAGGGTAGCACTGGTTTCAGCCTTGGCACCTGGAGCGACGGTCAACGCCGGGCCAGTGAAGCCGATGATGTAGTTGCCTTGGCTGTCCTTGCGGGTTTGAACCAGGTTGGCATCACCCTTGTTAGGGATCCAGGCGGTCACAAAGTAGTGTTGCAACCAGGCGACCCAGCCACCTTGTACGGTTTCTTTCAGTGCGCCCTTGTCGATATCTTTCATCGACACTTTTTTGTACGGCTCGCTACTTGTCCACAGGGCTGCGCCCAGGTAAGTCGCGGTGCCGGTGGCAGTGCTGGAAGAAGGGTCGGCACTGTTGTCACGCTTCAGTTGGGCAAACAGGTTGCCGGTCCAAGGCTTGTCGCTTTCGTTGTCGATCAGGTAAGTGACCTTCAAGTCGTACAAACCGCGGGTAAAGCTGAAACGCTTGATGTAATTGACGCCGTCGTGACTGAATTTCAGGTCGACGTTCAACTGGTTCTGGTCGTCAGCCAGTTGATAAGTCTTCTGTTCGGTCGAATAAACCGGACGACCGGTAGCACGAGCATCCGGACCGTTGGTGCCGGTCAGGCCACTTTGTGCCAGATAAGTACGTTCACCACCGTTATCGAACAGTTGGAACGGAACATCCGGGTGGTCTTGGCGACGTGGATACAGCGGCAGCTTTAGCTGGGCGATATCACCACCTTGTGGATCGATAGCCAGGTCGAGCACATCCGTTTTGACGTGGATGAGGTCTTTGTTGGTGACCACTGGCGTTTCTAAAGGGGCGCTTGTCTCGCCATTCGCGCTGGGAACATCGGCACTCGCGGACGCATTGTTACCCAGCGGGGTGTCCGGAATAGCCGGCGCAGCCTGGTTGGTAGCAACATTCTGAGTCGGCAGGGCAGCCTGGCCATAGTCTTGGTTCCACTTAAGAACCATGACGTAGGACACGATTGCCAGGGCGACGATCAGGATCGTGCGTTTAATATCCATGATTACTCGGCCATCGAAGAAGAACGGGAGGTAGGGATAGGTGGAACCGGGTCATAACCACCGGGATTCCACGGATGACAGCGACCTAAACGACGAAAGGTCAGCCAGCCACCGCGCAGAAGACCATGATTTTCTATGGCCTCTAACGCGTAGCAGGAACAACTGGGGTAGAAACGACAGTGGCTGGCCATCAGAGGACTAATGGCATAGCGATAAAACTGGATCGGAACGAGGGCCAGTTTACGCATCGGTGCTGTCTACCCCTACAGTTTCGGTGCTGACTGCTGGTGCTGGTTTGTTGGTACGCGCCAGACGTTTCCAGAGCTTGCCGAAATGCTGAATCAATTCGGGGTTTTCTACATCCCCCAAGCCTTTGCGCGCGACGATAACAATATCCCAACCAACCAGAGTTTCCTGGTGGAGGCGAAACGATTCGCGCATCAGACGCTTGAGGCGATTGCGCTCAACGGAGAGCTTTACGCTCTTCTTGCCGATCACCAACCCTAGGCGGGGGTGATCCAGATCGTTGTTACGCGCAAGGAGCAGGAGATTTTTCCCCGGAACCTTGCCGGTGGGGGAGTCAAAGACTGCCTTGAAATGTCGGGGGGTTAGCAGACGCTTTTCCCGACTGAAGTCCTGACTCACCACCAGTACCGGATTATCAAACTGCCAGACGCGCACGACCTTTGGCGCGGCGACGCGACAGGACAGCACGGCCGTTCTTGGTAGCCATGCGAGCACGGAAGCCGTGGGTACGGGCGCGTTTGATGGTGCTTGGTTGGAAAGTACGTTTCATGGCGTTGTTACCTGGTTCGTCCACAACGGGCCGGAATGGCCCCCGTTTTAAGAGACCGGCGATTCTAGAGAAAGCAAGCCTCTAGGTCAATTTCCAACCAGCTTTTCCTTCAATTAGATCTCTATAACGCAAACGGCCCTTTTCTATCCGCTCGGCTTTCACGAGCAATGCCATAGATATAAAAATAAAGAAGGAAGTTATTTAAAGCTTTTCTGTAAAGCTTATAAAAACTAGTGAGGCGATCATCTGTGGATAACTGCCTTTAGGCCTTGTTCCACGTGATGTACAGAGAATGACAACACGGGGGAGAAACGGTGCTCTGCCTGTGCTGCGCTGTCGGATAAGCTGTGGGTGGAATGGGTTGTTATCCACAGGCCAGTTACCCACAGACTTTCGCCCCCACTTGTACAACGAGCTTAGGTACGCTTATCCACAGAGCTTATACACAGACCATCGGTCGCTTTTTTTAGGGGTAAGGCATTGATTTTGGCTGGCCTGTGAGCAACCTACATGTGGATAAGTGGGCGGCTGGCCGCTACAATGGCGGCTGTTTTTGCCTCACCGGCTTTCAACTTAGGGGATATCCGTGTCAGTGGAACTTTGGCAGCAGTGCGTGGAGCTTTTGCGCGATGAGCTGCCTGCCCAGCAATTCAACACCTGGATCCGTCCGCTACAGGTCGAAGCCGAAGGCGACGAGTTGCGCGTCTACGCACCCAATCGTTTTGTTCTCGACTGGGTCAACGAGAAGTACCTGAGCCGCGTTCTCGAATTGCTCGACGAACATGGCAACGGCCTCGCCCCCGTGCTCTCCTTATTAATAGGTAGCAAACGTAGCTCCGCGCCCCGCGCTGCGCCGAATGCACCTTTGGCTGCGGCTGCATCGCAAGCCCAGGCAGCGGCCGCGCCGGTCGTCACAACGCCAGCTCCCGCGCCCGCGCCGTCGAAATCCTCTGCGCAGAAGAACGCGCCAGAGCATGAAGAGCCGTCCCGCGACAGCTTCGACCCGATGGCAGGCGCCAGCTCCCAGCAAGCTCCGGTCCGTGCCGAACAGCGCACCGTGCAGGTCGAGGGTGCGCTCAAGCACACCAGTTACTTGAACCGCACGTTTACCTTCGAGAACTTCGTTGAAGGTAAATCCAACCAGTTGGCCCGCGCGGCCGCCTGGCAAGTTGCCGACAATCCCAAGCACGGTTACAACCCGCTCTTCCTTTATGGTGGCGTGGGCTTGGGTAAGACGCACTTGATGCACGCTGTGGGTAACCACCTATTAAAGAAGAACCCGAATGCCAAGGTCGTTTACCTGCACTCGGAGCGCTTCGTGGCTGACATGGTCAAGGCCTTGCAGCTCAATGCCATTAACGAGTTCAAGCGGTTCTACCGCTCCGTTGATGCATTGCTGATCGATGACATCCAATTCTTTGCCCGCAAGGAACGTTCCCAGGAAGAGTTCTTCCACACCTTTAACGCCCTGCTCGAAGGCGGCCAACAGGTCATCTTGACCAGTGACCGTTATCCAAAGGAAATTGAAGGCCTGGAAGAACGCCTGAAGTCACGCTTTGGCTGGGGCCTGACCGTTGCGGTCGAGCCGCCCGAGCTGGAAACCCGCGTCGCGATCCTGATGAAAAAGGCGGACCAGGCCAAAGTCGACCTGCCCCATGACGCGGCTTTCTTTATTGCCCAACGCATTCGTTCCAACGTGCGTGAGCTGGAAGGCGCGCTCAAGCGGGTCATCGCTCACTCGCACTTTATGGGCCGTGACATCACCATCGAGTTGATTCGCGAATCACTCAAAGACTTGCTGGCACTGCAGGACAAACTGGTGAGTGTGGATAACATCCAGCGCACCGTTGCCGAGTACTACAAGATCAAGATTTCCGACCTGCTGTCCAAGCGCCGTTCGCGCTCGGTGGCTCGTCCTCGGCAGGTGGCCATGGCGCTCTCCAAGGAGCTGACCAACCACAGCCTGCCGGAAATTGGTGATGTGTTTGGCGGTCGCGATCACACCACGGTCTTGCATGCGTGCCGCAAGATCAACGAACTTAAGGAATCCGACGCGGATATTCGCGAGGACTACAAGAACCTGCTGCGTACACTGACAACTTGATGACACCAGCGCAGCTTATTAAGGCAAGGGACTAGACCATGCATTTCACCATTCAACGCGAAGCCCTGTTGAAACCCCTGCAACTGGTCGCAGGCGTCGTCGAGCGCCGACAGACCTTGCCGGTGCTTTCCAACGTATTGCTGGTAGTCGAAGGCCAGCAATTGTCCCTGACTGGTACTGACCTGGAAGTCGAACTGGTCGGTCGTGTGCAACTGGAAGAGCCCGCTGAACCGGGCGAGATCACCGTACCGGCGCGCAAGCTGATGGATATCTGCAAAAGCCTGCCGAACGACGCGCTGATCGATATCAAGGTTGATGACGCCAAGTTGGTCGTCAAAGCTGGCCGCAGCCGGTTCACCCTGTCCACGTTGCCTGCCAACGACTTCCCAACTGTGGAAGAAGGCCCAGGCTCGCTGACATGCAGCCTGGAGCAAAGCAAGCTGCGCCGTTTGATCGAGCGCACCAGCTTTGCGATGGCGCAGCAGGACGTACGTTACTACCTCAACGGTATGCTGTTGGAAGTGTCAGAGGGCATCATCCGGGCCGTGGCCACCGACGGTCACCGTCTGGCAATGTGCTCAATGAAGGCCGATATTGGTCAGCCTGATCGCCACCAGGTGATCGTGCCGCGCAAAGGTATCCTTGAACTGGCGCGTTTGCTCACTGAGCCGGATGGCAATGTCAGCATTGTGTTGGGCCAACATCATATCCGCGCGACTACCGGTGAATTCACGTTCACTTCCAAGCTGGTCGACGGTAAATTTCCGGACTACGAGCGTGTGTTGCCTAAAGGTGGCGACAAACTGGTGCTCGGTGATCGCCAGGCTCTGCGTGAAGCATTCAGCCGCACTGCGATCCTTTCGAACGAAAAATACCGCGGTATTCGCCTGCAACTGGCCAATGGTCAGTTGAAAATCCAGGCCAACAACCCGGAGCAGGAAGAAGCTGAAGAAGAAGTGGGCGTGGATTACAACGGCGGTTCTTTGGAAATTGGCTTCAACGTAAGTTACTTGCTCGACGTGCTGGGTGTGATGACCACAGAACAGGTTCGCCTGATTCTGTCGGACTCCAACAGCAGCGCATTGGTGCAAGAATCCGACAACGACGACTCGGCTTACGTTGTTATGCCGATGCGCCTGTAATAGACGCTAGATGTCCCTCAGTCGTGTCTCGGTCACCGCGGTGCGCAATCTGCACCCGGTGACCTTCTCCCCCTCCCCCCGCATCAATATCCTCCACGGCGCCAACGGCAGTGGCAAAACCAGCGTGCTGGAAGCCATTCACTTGCTGGGCCTTGCTCGTTCCTTTCGCAGCGCGCGCCTGCTACCGGTTATCCAGTATGAACAATTGGCGTGTACGGTATTTGGCCAGGTTGAACTGGCTGAAGGTGGGCACAGCAGCCTGGGGATATCCCGTGATCGCGGCGGAGAGTTCCAGATTCGCATCGACGGGCAAAATGCCCGTAGTGCTGCGCAGTTGGCGGAAATCCTGCCATTGCAACTGATCAACCCCGACAGCTTTCGACTGCTGGAAGGTGCACCGAAAATCCGCAGACAGTTCCTCGATTGGGGAGTGTTCCACGTGGAACCAAGGTTCATGGCCACTTGGCAGCGCCTGCAGAAGGCCCTGCGGCAGCGAAACTCATGGCTGCGGCATGGTACACTTGACGCCGCTTCGCAAGCGGCCTGGGACCGGGAACTGTGCCTGGCCAGCGACGAAATAGATGAATACCGCCGCACGTACATCAAAGCCTTGAAACCCGTTTTTGAGCAGACCTTGAGTGAGTTGTTGGACCTTGAGGGCCTGACATTGAGCTACTACCGCGGCTGGGACAAAGAGCGAGAACTGAGTGCAGTGCTCGCCACATCCTTGCAGCGGGACCAGCAAATTGGTCATACACAGGCTGGCCCCCAACGCGCTGACCTGCGCCTTAGATTAGGCGCACACAATGCTGCGGATATCTTGTCCCGTGGCCAGCAGAAGTTGGTGGTGTGCGCGCTGCGTATCGCCCAAGGCCACTTGGTCAGCCAGGCGCGACGCGGTCAGTGTATTTATCTGGTGGATGACTTGCCGTCCGAATTGGACGAGCAGCACCGCCGCGCGTTATGCCGCTTGTTGGAAGAATTACGCTGCCAGGTGTTTATCACCTGTGTAGACCATGAATTATTGAGGGAAGGCTGGCAGACGGAAACGCCAGTCGCTTTGTTCCACGTGGAACAGGGCCGTATCACCCAGACCCACGACCATCGGGAGTGAAGGCATGAGCGAAGAAAACACGTACGACTCGACCAGCATTAAAGTGCTGAAAGGTTTGGATGCCGTACGCAAACGTCCCGGTATGTACATCGGCGACACCGATGATGGTAGCGGTCTGCACCACATGGTGTTCGAGGTAGTCGATAACTCGATCGACGAAGCGTTGGCCGGTCACTGCGACGACATCAGCATCATCATCCACCCGGATGAATCCATCACTGTGCGCGACAACGGTCGCGGCATTCCGGTAGATGTGCACAAAGAAGAAGGCGTCTCGGCGGCAGAGGTCATCATGACCGTGCTTCACGCCGGCGGTAAGTTCGACGATAACTCCTATAAAGTCTCCGGCGGTCTGCACGGTGTAGGTGTGTCGGTGGTGAACGCTCTGTCCGAAGAGCTGATCCTGACCGTTCGCCGCAGTGGCAAAATCTGGGAACAGACCTACGTTCACGGTGTTCCACAAGAACCGATGAAGATCGTCGGCGACAGCGAAACAACGGGTACGCAGATCCACTTCAAGCCATCGGCTGAAACCTTCAAGAATATCCACTTCAGCTGGGACATCCTGGCTAAGCGTATTCGTGAGCTGTCCTTTCTTAACTCCGGTGTGGGTATCGTTCTCAAGGACGAGCGCAGCGGCAAGGAAGAGCTGTTCAAGTACGAGGGCGGTCTGCGTGCGTTCGTTGAATACCTGAACACCAACAAGACTGCGGTCAACCAGGTGTTCCACTTCAACATCCAGCGCGAAGACGGCATCGGCGTAGAGATCGCCTTGCAGTGGAACGACAGCTTCAACGAGAACCTGTTGTGCTTCACGAACAACATTCCACAGCGCGACGGCGGTACTCACCTGGTGGGTTTCCGTTCCGCACTGACGCGTAACCTGAACACCTACATCGAAGCCGAAGGCTTGGCCAAGAAGCACAAAGTCGCCACTACTGGTGACGATGCGCGTGAAGGCCTGACCGCAATCATCTCGGTAAAAGTACCGGATCCCAAGTTCAGCTCCCAGACCAAGGACAAACTGGTGTCTTCCGAAGTGAAGACCGCAGTGGAACAGGAGATGGGCAAATACTTCTCCGACTTCCTGCTGGAAAACCCGAACGAAGCCAAGCTGGTTGTCGGCAAGATGATCGATGCGGCGCGCGCGCGTGAAGCGGCACGTAAAGCCCGTGAGATGACCCGTCGTAAAGGCGCTTTGGACATCGCTGGCCTGCCAGGCAAACTGGCCGACTGCCAAGAGAAAGACCCTGCCCTCTCTGAGCTGTACCTGGTGGAAGGTGACTCTGCTGGCGGTTCCGCCAAGCAGGGTCGTAACCGTCGCACCCAGGCCATCTTGCCGTTGAAGGGTAAGATCCTCAACGTCGAGAAAGCGCGCTTCGACAAGATGATTTCCTCCCAGGAAGTTGGCACCTTGATCACGGCGTTGGGCTGCGGTATTGGCCGTGACGAGTACAACATCGACAAGCTGCGCTATCACAACATCATCATCATGACCGATGCTGACGTCGACGGTTCGCACATCCGTACACTGCTGCTGACCTTCTTCTTCCGTCAGCTGCCGGAGCTGATCGAGCGTGGCTACATCTACATCGCCCAGCCGCCGTTGTACAAAGTGAAAAAGGGCAAGCAAGAGCAATACATCAAAGACGACGACGCCATGGAAGAGTACATGACGCAGTCGGCCCTGGAAGATGCGAGCCTGCACTTGAACGACGAAGCCCCGGGCATCTCGGGCGAGTCGCTGGAGCGCCTGGTAAACGACTTCCGCATGGTGATGAAAACCCTCAAGCGTCTGTCGCGCCTATACCCTCAGGAGCTGACTGAGCACTTCATTTACCTGCCGGCCGTTAGCCTGGAGCAGCTGGGTGATCACGCAGCGATGCAGGATTGGCTGGCCCAGTACGAAGTGCGCCTGCGCACCTCCGAGAAGTCTGGCCTGGTGTACAAAGCCAGCCTGCGTGAAGACCGTGAACGTAACGTTTGGCTGCCTGAGGTCGAGCTGATCTCCCACGGCCTGTCGAACTACGTCACCTTCAACCGTGACTTCTTCGGCAGCAACGACTACAAAACCGTGGTTACCTTGGGGGCACAACTGAGCACCCTGTTGGACGACGGCGCTTACATCCAACGCGGCGAACGCAAGAAGCAGGTCAAGGAGTTCAAGGAAGCCCTTGATTGGCTGATGGCTGAAAGCACTAAGCGCCACACCATCCAGCGATATAAAGGTCTGGGCGAAATGAACCCGGATCAACTGTGGGAAACCACCATGGACCCGGCCCAGCGTCGCATGCTGCGCGTGACCATTGAAGACGCCATTGGCGCAGACCAGATCTTCAACACCCTGATGGGTGATGCGGTCGAGCCTCGTCGTGACTTCATCGAGAGTAACGCTCTGGCAGTTTCCAACCTGGATTTCTGATTCATGTGAGCGTACCCGCCAATTGGCACTCAGTTCTTATGACCGACTGTTTCCAAATCAGGACTATATGCCTAAGGGCGGTTTTGGAAATCTTATTGCACTGCCTTTGCAAAAGCGTGCCAGAGCCCAAAATAACAGCGTGTTTGTAGATGACTCGTTGGTACCTCACTCTGATCAATGGTCTTTTCTAGCCTCAATTCAGCGGATGAACCCAGCGGATATTGAGCCAGCGATTATCCGGGCGATGGGTAACAGTGATCCCATAGGCGTCGCGTATATCGAGGATTGTGGGGATGCCGAACCTTGGAAAGATCGTGATTCCAGATCGCATAAGTTGAATTGTCGGTTACCTGCGTCTCTCCGTATCACTCTGGCCAACCTGGTGTACTTTGAAAAGTCGGAATTACCGCAGCCCTTGGCGAACCAGCTTGTCCGACTCGCGGCATTTCAAAATCCGGAGTTCTATAAAGCCCAGGCAATGCGAATGTCGGTCTGGAACAAGCCTCGGATCATCGGCTGTGCACAAAATTTTCCGAAATATATTGCATTACCGCGGGGGTGTTTGGATGCTGCGTTGGACCTGATGAAGGGGAATGGAATAGTTCCTGAGTTTCAAGATGAACGCTTTGCAGGTGACCCCATCGATGTGAGTTTCCTCGGAACTCTACGTACTGATCAGGAAGCTGCGGTTAGCGAGATGCTTGGTCACGACGTCGGCGTCCTTTGTGCGCCGACTGCATTTGGCAAAACCGTTGCTGCCGCCGCGTTGATTGCGAAGCGCAGTGTTAACACTTTGGTGCTCGTACATAGGACAGAGCTGCTTCGGCAATGGCAAGAGCGTTTGCAGGCATTTTTAGGTGTCGGTAATGATGTCGTGGGCTCTATCGGTGGCGGGAAGGCAAAACTCACAGGTGTCATCGACATCGCCGTAATGCAGTCTTTATCGCGAAAGGGTGAAATTAGCGATAAGGTAAAAAACTACGGGCAAATCATCGTAGATGAATGCCATCACGTATCAGCCGTTTCGTTCGAGACTTTACTAATGAGCGCTGCGGCAAGATATGTGGTGGGACTTACAGCAACTCCAGTACGTCGTGATGGGCAGCAACCTATCATCTTTATGCAATGCGGACCGATCCGTCACACTGCTGCTCGCCCGACAAACGCCCCTCACGATTTGTCTGTAGTGCCCCGATTGCTTTCCAAGCCTGTTGTCCTTCCCGACGGTTCAGGAATTCAGGATGTCTTTCGATGCTTGGCTGATGATATCGATCGCACAGCAAAAATCGTCTCAGAGGTGGCGGTAGCGTTCAGCCAAGGTAGGAAAATCTTGGTGCTGACTGAACGTACTGAACATGTGGATGCACTTGAGGCGGAGTTGAAGGGGCGCGTGCATAACCTGTTTATACTTCACGGGCGTGTACCAAAAAAACTGCGAATCTCCCGCATGCAGGAGCTTGATTCACTGCCTCCTGGTGCGCCGCGCGTGCTCGTCGCAACTGGAAAGCTAGTTGGTGAAGGCTTCGACCATCCAGCATTGGACACGTTGGTACTTGCGATGCCTATCTCTTGGAAAGGAATTCTTCAGCAATACGCAGGACGATTGCATAGAGCGCATGCCGATAAGGCTGATGTACGAGTGATCGATTTCGTTGACGCGGGTAACGTTGCATTGATGCGGATGTGGGATAAGCGGCAGGCGGGGTATAAAGCGATGGGTTACCGTATGGCTGACTCCCTAGCCACAATGGATCTGCTTTAGCAGTGCAGTCCTCGTGGAACCCTATTTTTGATCCGGCCACCCAGCGCCTTCATTGTCGTGAGAACGCTGGCTGTAGAAACGACATTTAATAAGGTCAAAAAACTGTAATGCGACATTAATTACAGCTCATCTGAGACATTTATTGTGCCCGCGTTCCACGTTGAACCCCCATTCAATCTAGGGCTGCCATGACACTTAATCTGCCCATCGACAATTCAGGCACACCGCTAAACAAAAAGGCCAACGCTAAGCGTTGGCCTTTTTTATTGGGTGAAGATTACCTACTTTTCGAAATGCTCCACGTGGAACATCTACTGTGAAGCGGTCGCCACACTCTCTAAACGATACCCATAGCCATAGATCGTTAGCAACTGCCAGCCACGATCGGCCGTGAGTCCTAGCTTGTTGCGCAGGCGGTAGATATGCGTATCCAACGGTCGTGACGACACCATTTCTTCATGGGTCCAAAACCGCTCGTACAAGTATTCGCGGGATAAGGGCCGGGCCAAATTGGCAAACAAGCAGCTAGCCAGCCGGTATTCCCTCTCAGTGAGATTGATCGGCTTGCCGGCACGGGTGACGGTCAACTCTGCATCATCAAAGGTCAGGTCGTTGAAGCTTTGCACTTCATGAGTCGCTGACTTCTGTAGGCCATGCCGGCGCAAAACAGCGGTTACACGCGCCTTCAATTCATTGGGTCGGAAGGGTTTGCTGACGTAATCGTCGGCACCGCTGTTTAGCGCAGTGACGATATCGCTCTCTGCATCACGGCTGGTCAGCATGATGACGGCAGGTGGTGAGTCCATGTGTTCACGGGTCCAGCGCAGGAGGGCGATCCCAGTGATGTCCGGTAGTTGCCAGTCGAGTATCAACAGGTCGAAGGTTTCTCGGCGCAGTTGGCGCAACAGGTCCTCACCGCGCTCGAAGCAATGCAGGGTCCAGGGCTGTTCGGCGGTGCTGGGGATTTGTCGCAGTGTCTGTTCCACCCGGCGCAGTTCCGCGGATTCGTCATCCAGTATTGCGACACGCATGAGTGGTCCTTTCTTCTTGGAGAGTACGGCAGCCGTTGCAAGGGTACGTACTGCGCAAATGAGGTCTTTGAATCTGAAGAATTGTGCGCAGATTCATCGACCCCTTGGATCCTCGGTACGCTGAGATCAATGAACGGTTAAGCCATTGAAAGTCCTCGATACCTATGTGGGAAAGATACCGGCTCCCGGCAGTAAGGAAAAGGATCAGCCGACGCGTGCGCTGGCGTAATCTCCTGCACACTGATGTCAGATGCCTTCCGGCCCCAACCTTGATGAGCACCATGATCCTTTCCCCCAATCGATTACGCCACGCCCTCCCCTCGTTGTTGATGTTGGCAGCAGGCGTTTCTGCCAAGGCTCGACCGCCTTACATCGATGATCATTTATTGTGCCGCCCGCAGCCATTGCCAGCGGTTGTCCAGCATCTGAGCGGGGAAGCGTGGAAACTTGATGTCCGAGGCAAGACCAGCCCTTTGGTGGAAGGTATGACCATTGATGAGCAGGAAGGTGTGAAAACATCGGCATCTGCATTTGTTAGCCTGCTGCTGCGGGATGGCTCGCGGGTCGTGCTGCCCTCTGAATCACAGGTGCGATTGCACTTGGAAACGAAGTTATCTATCCCCCAGGTCGTGCTCGAACAAGGCCAAGCCGAGGCTTATGTGATCAAGCGCGCCACGGGAGTGGACCGTTTTCAGATCGTGACGCCGGTGGGTGTACTGGGCGTACGCGGCACGCATTTCCGCGTACGTAATGACGATGAGCAATCGGTACTTGAAGTATTGGATGGCAAGGTGGCGGCGAACCGAGAACCTGGAAAACCCACGACGGAAGGTGAAGTTAAAGTCGATGCCAGGCATGGCCTATTGTTCAAGAAACAGGGTGACCTGAAACCCGTGGAGCTTCTCGCCGCGCCCCAGCTTATCGGTCAGGACGGTCAGAAAGGCGATGCGCCGGTCTGGAGTCTGTACGTACGGCCTGTGCCTGGTGCCCAGCGTTATCGGGCCCAGGTCGCCACCGACAAGGCCTTTATGAACATCAAGCAGCAAAACTTTTCCAGTGCGCCAAAAATGAGCTTCACTGGGCTCAAGGCATCGTTCTATCACGTGCGTTTATCGGCCTACGACGAACAGGGCCTTGAAGGAGAAACCGGGGTTTATGACATCTTCTACTACCCGCCCACCACGCAGGTGCGTTGATCGATGATGCTCTGGGGCAAGGCCGAGAAACGTCAACCCACCCATGCCCAGCGCCTGTTTCACGGCTTGGTGCGCGAGTGGTTGTGGATCGGTTTGTTGCTGTTGCCCATCACGGCGTACCTGTCCCTGAGCCCTGGCCTGGCATTGAATAACCCGCTGTACGACAGCCTTCGCCGGCTGACACCGCTGCCGGTTGACCCGCGAATCCTGCTGGTGACTATCGACGATCCCAGCCTTAAAAAACTTGGCCAGTGGCCCTGGCCCCGCAGCCTGCATGCTGACCTGATTGATCGCCTGAGCGCTGCGCAGCCGGCCGGTATTCTGTTTGACGTCATCTTCAGTGAGCCGGGCAACCCTGCGAACGACAAGCGCCTGGCCGACGCGGTGTGCAACGCCGGTAACGTTTTGCTGCCTCTGGTACGTGAAGGCCTGGCGAGCTACAGCCAACCCGGTGCACAAATGCAGCCCTTGCTTAAGTGTGCCAAGGGGGTCGGCCATATCAACGTGGAAGCGGACAACGATGGCGTTGTGCGCAGTCTGTATTTACGCGAAGGACCACCCAATAGCACTGCGCCGCAACTGGCGTGGTTGGCCTACGAGATGAGTGGTGAGCAGGCACAGATGCCTGGGGAGCCATTGGAACCGATGACTCAACACTGGCACCGGGAACATGCGATTCGTATCCCTTTCATTTCAGCGCATGCCCATTTTCCCAGCGTGTCCTACGCCAGCGTACTGCATGGCGAAGTACCGCCCGAGCTGCTGCGTGACCGCCTGATTCTGGTGGGATCAACGGCTTCTGGAATGGGCGACCGTTATGTCACGCCGCTTTCCTCTACCGTTGGCAACACGGCGGGTGTGGAGATCCAGGCCAATGTGCTCAATGGCTTGCTGCAAGGCCGCAGCATTGTTGACCTGCCGCAATGGCTCGCCGCAGTGATGGCAACGTCCTTGGTGGCGTTACTGCTGGGGTCGCTGCTTTATCGTCCGCGCTATGCGCTATGGATGACCTTGGGCTGCATGATCGCGGCACTGCTCGTCTCATTGACCTTGTTGCGGTTAGGCCACTGGTGGTCGCCTGCCGCGTGCTTGATTGGGTTGCTGCTCAGCTACCTGATCTGGAACTGGCGTCGCCTCAGTGTGATCCTGGCCTACTTCGGTTGGGAACTGGCACGCCTGGATAACGAACCCAAAGTGTTGCCCGAACGCCGCCGTGCGCCCGCTAACAAAGGCGATGTGCTGCAGGCACGTATCTTTGCGCTGGAGCAGGCGGTCAGCCGCACCCGCGATACCCGGCGCTTTATGGCTGATGGCCTGGAGTGCCTGCCGGTCGCCACGCTGATCACCGATCCCAAGGGTAATATCCTGCTGGCCAATCGCATTGCCCGCGAAGTGTTCGTCAATGACCTGGTCAGTGAAAACCTGTTGGAGCAACTTGCGGACCTGGGTTATCCGCCACTGCACAACGGCGTGCGCCCTGCACTCTCGGCGCTGGAGCTGATTGAGTTTCGAGATATCCACCAGCGCAGCCTGCGTATGGAATTGGCGCCTTTGCTACCCGCTGAAGGTGACGTAGCGCTTGGCTGGCTGCTGAGCCTGACGGACCTGAGCAAGGAGCGCGACGCCCAGCAGCACCGCGAGACCATGCTGCGCTTCCTGTCTCATGACCTGCGGGCGCCGCACTCGGCGATCCTCGCGCTGTTGGATGTGCACAACGGTGAGTCCCCCGTTTTTGCCCAAATAGAGCAACAAGTGCGTCGTGCCTTGAGCCTCACCGAATCCTTTGTGCAGTTGGCAAAAGCCGAGGCCGACGGTTATCAATTCCAACCCACCTTGTTCGCCATGTTGGTGATGGATGCTTTTGATCAAGTGGCGGTGATCGCTCAGCTCAAGGGTATTCATTTGGTCCACGACCTGGATGAGGCCGACGAGGGCATGGTGTCCGCCGATCAGTCACTGCTTACCCGCGCTTTGTTTAACGTGCTGGAGAACGCCATCAAGTATTCACCTTCTGGTACCACCGTCAGGCTAAGTCATGACACCGCGCAAGGTCTGTTGGTCTGCCGTATCAGCGACCAAGGACCAGGGATTGCTGCGCAGGATCTGCCGGAACTGTTTAGCCAATACCGGCGCTTTGATTCGGCCCAAGGCAGTGAAGGGTTGGGGTTGGGACTGACGATGGTCAAAGCGGTGATAGAACGTCACGGTGGCGAAATCCGTTGCGAAAGCGTAGTGGGCAAAGGCACCACGTTCAGCCTGCATTTACCGTTGTTGGAGGACTGAACACAGCCGTTTTTATGCTGTGCATAAAAAACCGGCCACAAGGGCCGGTTTTTTAATGCGGGAAAAACTTATGCACCTTTTCCGCAATTTTATGAGCTTGAGAAATATGTAAGAAAATCAGCTTCTTATGGATCAAAAAAGGCAATTCGCCAACAAACCGTACACAGGTTATCCACAGAAGCTCAAGCTGCCGGTGTCTCCACTGCAACCGGCTCTGGCGGCAGCGATCCCATGGCCCGCTGTTGCGCTTCATTCCACGCAGCAGCGCGGTCATTCAGCGCGGCAATGGCACGCGGTCCTTCACCTTCGGCGTACATCGGTTCGCCGATGACGACGGTGATGGTGCCCTCGCGTTTTGCCCAACCGGTCTTCGGCCAAAACTTGCCAGCGTTGTGGGCAATCGGCAGTACCGGCAAGTTGGCATTGACTGCCAATGCAGTACCACCGCGTGAGAACTTGCCTACAGTGCCGTAGGGCACGCGAGTACCTTCCGGGAAGATCAGCACCCAAACGCCATCCTTGAGCAGCTCATCGCCCTTCTTGGCCACGTGTTTGAGGGCGGCCTTGGGGTTGTCACGGTCGATGGCGATCGGCCGCAGCATGGCCATGGCCCAGCCGAAGAACGGCACGTATAGCAACTCGCGCTTGAGCACTTGGCTCAACGGTGAGAAATATGCCGACAGGAAGAACGTCTCCCAGGTGCTTTGGTGGTTCGACAGAATCACGCAGGGCTGGTCTGGGACGTTTTCAGCGCCTTTGATCTCGAAGCGGATGCCAAGGAATACCTTGGTCAGCCACAACGCGCAGCGGCACCAATAGACGTTGATAAAGCGATACCGCGCCTTGAACGGCAGGAAGGGCGCGATAAAAAAGCTCAGGGTGCACCAGAGAAACGAACTGGTGCCCAACAGCAGGTAAAAGAAGAAGGTTCTGATGGCCTGCAAAATCGACATGGCGGCATTTACCGTTGCGGGACAACGCCCGCCTGTTAAAAGCGCACTCCCGAACAGTCCTTGGTCAGGAAGTCGAGGGCGGCTAGTTGTTGATAAGTTCTGCGGCGACTGCCGCCAGATCGTCAAAAATCAAGGTGCCTACCGGCAGGTTTTTCGCCTGGGTCTTTTCGCCTTTCCCGGTCTTAACCAAAACTGGCTGAGAGTCGACGGCTTTGGCCGCTTCCAGGTCACCGAGGCTGTCCCCGACGAACCATAGCCCAGCTAATGGCACCTTGTAATGTTCTGCAATAGTTTTCAACATGCCTGGCTTGGGTTTGCGGCAATCGCAGCCCTCGTCCGGCCCATGCGGGCAATACACCACCAGGCCTACGTCCCCGCCCTGCTCGGCCACTAGCGTGCGCAAGCGCGCGTGCATGGCGTCCAGGGTAGCGATGTCGTAGTAACCACGGGCGATGCCGGACTGGTTGGTGGCGATGGCCACCGTCCAGCCGGCTTTGCTCAACTGCGCGATGGCCTCGATCGAACCGGGCAGTGGAACCCACTCCTCCACCGACTTGATGTAAGCGTCGGAGTCGTAATTGATCACCCCGTCCCGATCGAGAATCAGCAGTTTCAACATGGTCAGCTCAGCGTCGAGATGTCGGCGATGTTGACGAACAGGCCACGCAACCGCGCCAGCATGGCGTAGCGGTTTTTGCGCACGCCGGCATCTTCGGCATTGATCATCACCGCTTCGAAGAACGCATCCACCGGCTCACGCAAGGTGGCCAGGCGCGCCAGGGCTTCGGCGTAGTTACGCTCGGCGATCAGCGGTTTCACCGCGTTTTCTGCCTTGGCGATGGCCGAGTTCAACGAGAACTCCTTGGCATCGGCAAACAGGCCAGGGTCGACTTCCGCGTTGCCCAGGCCTTCGGCCTTGCTCAGCAGGTTCGATACTCGCTTGTTCACGGCGGCCAGGGCATCGGCTTCCGGCAGCTTGCGGAACGCCTGTACAGCTTGTACGCGCTGGTCGAAGTCCAGTGCCGAGCCCGGTTGCAGGGCACGTACCGACAGGTACACCGACACGTCCACGCCTTCGTCTTCGTAACGCGCACGCAGGCGGTCGAACACGAACTCCAGCACTTGCTCGGCCAGGCCGGCTTGCTTGACCTTGGCACCGAACTGGCCAACAGCGAACACCACGGCCTGGGTCAGGTCGAGGTCGAGCTTCTTGTCGATCAGGATACGCAGCACACCCAAGGCCGCACGGCGCAAGGCATACGGGTCTTTGCTACCGGTAGGCAGCATGCCGATACCGAAGATACCCACCAGCGTGTCCAGCTTGTCGGCGATGGCCACGGCCGCACCGGTCAAGGTGGTTGGCAGCTCAGCGCCAGCACCGCGCGGCATGTACTGCTCGTTCAGGGCCAGGGCTACGTCGTCCGGCTCGCCGTCGTTGAGGGCGTAGTAGTAGCCGGCAACGCCTTGCATTTCGGGGAATTCGCCGACCATCTCGGTGGCCAGGTCGCACTTGGACAGCAGCCCTGCACGCGCAGCCCAGGCAGCATCACCGCCGATGCGCGGCGCAATGTAGGCGGCCAGCTTGGAAACCCGTACGGCCTTGTCGTAGACGCTGCCGAGTTTCTCCTGGAACACCACGTTTTGCAGGCGCAGGTTGAAGTCTTCCAGCTTCTGCTTCTTGTCTTGCTTGAAGAAGAACTCGGCGTCGGTCAGGCGCGGGCGGACGACTTTCTCGTTACCGGCGATGATCTGTTGCGGGTCCTTGCTTTCGATGTTGGCCACGGTAATGAAGCGCGGCAGCAACTTGCCGTCCACGTCCAGCAGGCAGAAGTACTTCTGGTTGTCCTGCATGGTGGTGATCAGTGCTTCTTGCGGCACGTCGAGGAAACGTTCTTCGAACGAGCACACCAGCGGTACCGGCCATTCAACCAGCGCGGTCACTTCGTCCAACAGGCTTGGCGGCACGATGGCGGTGCCTTCCTGCAGGCGGGCCAGCTCTTCGGTGCGCTTGCTGATCAGCTCGCGACGCTCGTTGGCGTCGGCCAGCACGTAGGCAGCACGCAGGTCGGCGGCGTAGTTGGCCGGCGACGTGATGCGTACCGCTTCTGGATGGTGGAAACGATGGCCACGGGAGTCACGGCCAGCCTTCTGGGCGAGGATAGTGCAGTCGATGACGTGGTCACCGAGCAGCATCACCAGCCATTGGGTTGGACGTACGAACTCTTCCTTGCGCGCACCCCAGCGCATGCGCTTGGGGATCGGCAGGTCATTGAGGGAATCTTCAACGATGGTCGGCAGCAGGCTGGCGGTCGGCTTACCGGTGATAACTTGGCTAAAGCGCAGTTTCGGGCCGCTCTGGTCTATTTCGCTCAGCTCGACGCCACACTTCTTGGCAAAACCAAGGGCGGCTTGAGTCGGGTTGCCTTCGGCGTCGAAAGCCGCCTGGCGTGGCGGCCCGTCGAGGTTGATGCTGCGGTCCGGCTGCTGGGTTTCCAGCGCGGTCAGCAGTACAGCCAGGCGACGTGGCGCGGCGTAGACTTTTTTAGCGGAGAATTTCAGGCCAGCGCTTTGCAGGCCCTTCTCGATACCGGCCAGGAACGCATCGGCCAGGGTGTTGAGTGCCTTGGGTGGCAGCTCTTCGGTGCCCAGTTCAACCAGGAAATCTTGAGCACTCATTGTGCAGCCTCCAGCTTAGCCAACACTTCATCACGCAGGTCCGGGGTTGCCATCGGGAAGCCCAGCTTGGCGCGAGCCAGCAGGTAGGCTTGGGCGACGGAACGCGCCAGGGTGCGTACACGCAGGATGTATTGCTGGCGCGCAGTGACCGAGATAGCCCGGCGTGCGTCCAGCAGGTTGAAGGTATGGGAGGCCTTCAACACCATTTCATAGCTTGGCAACGGCAGCGGCTGGTCGAGTTCGATCAGGCGCTTGGCTTCGCTTTCATAGAAGTCGAACAGTTCGAACAGCTTGTCGACGTTGGCGTGTTCGAAGTTGTAGGTGGACTGCTCCACTTCGTTCTGATGGAACACATCGCCGTAGGTCACTTTGCCGAACGGGCCGTCAGCCCACACCAAGTCGTAGACCGAGTCCACGCCTTGCAGGTACATGGCCAGGCGCTCAAGGCCGTAGGTGATTTCGCCGGTCACCGGGTAGCACTCGATGCCACCCGCTTGCTGGAAGTAAGTGAACTGCGTCACTTCCATGCCGTTGAGCCAGACTTCCCAGCCCAGGCCCCAGGCACCGAGGGTTGGCGATTCCCAGTTGTCTTCGACAAAACGGATGTCGTGGACCAGCGGGTCCAGGCCGACATGTTTCAGCGAGCCCAGGTACAGTTCCTGGAAATTGTCCGGGTTCGGCTTCAATACCACCTGGAACTGGTAGTAGTGCTGCAGACGGTTCGGGTTTTCGCCGTAGCGGCCGTCAGTCGGGCGACGACTGGGCTGCACATAAGCGGCGTTCCAGGTTTCCGGGCCGATGGCCCGCAGGAATGTTGCGGTGTGGAAAGTGCCGGCGCCTACTTCCATATCGTAGGGCTGAAGTACCACACAACCTTGCTCGGCCCAGTATTGCTGGAGGGCGAGGATCAAGTCTTGGAAGGTACGCACGGCTGGCGTAGGCTGGCTCACGAAATTCACCTGTTACTTGGGCTGCGATTTAAAGAGCGGGAGTATACCCGATTCGGCCGCGCCACCATCCCCTGGAGCCTTATGCCACGCTGCTTTTGGTGTTCTGAAGATCCGCTGTACATGGCTTATCACGATCAGGAGTGGGGAACGCCGCTGCGCGATGCGCAGGGCTTGTTCGAGTTGCTTTTACTCGAAGGGTTCCAGGCGGGCCTTTCCTGGATCACCGTTTTACGCAAACGCGAGCATTATCGAAAGGTCTTGTTTGGCTTTGATGCCCAACGCTTGGCGCGACTGACCGATGCCGAGATCGAAGCGCTGATGCTCGACCCAGGCATCGTGCGCAACCGTCTCAAGCTCAACGCCACCCGACGCAATGCCGCGGCCTGGTTGGCATTGGAAGATCCGGTGGGCTTGCTCTGGTCGTTTGTCGGTGGCGTGCCCAAGGTCAATCACTTCAAGGATCGCAGCGAAGTGCCAGCGATTACGCCCGAGGCTGAAGCCATGAGCAAGGCGTTGAAAAAAGCCGGGTTCACCTTCGTGGGACCGACCATTTGCTACGCGTTCATGCTGGCGTAGTCAATTCGTATGTTGAGATCAACGCTTTCGATGCTCTGGGTGAAACGGGTGATGGTGGCAGTTCGTTGTGTGGTCGTTGACGAAACCAGCAGCTTGCATGAACGCATAGGCCACTTTTGGGCCAATATGGACAAAGCCTTTTGATTTAAGAGCCTTTGACATTGCGATTGACTGCTCTGTTTCAGATGGAACGTCAGCAGCATAATACCAATCGTTAATTATTTGATGACCACCGATAAAGCTTAAAAGAAAGTCTCTTGGGTTTTCAAGTTCAAGCCAAGCCTTGGCGTTTTGTCTTGCACCATTGAGCTTTGAACGATTTCTAATAATGCCCGCATCTTTCATCAAAGTATTTTCGATATAGTCATCTGACATTGTAGACATTAGTTCTGCGTCAAAACCAAAAAAGGCATTTTCAATATTTTCTTTTTTGGCTAATACAGTGCTCCAAGACAAACCACTTTGCATAGTTTCTAAAATGAGCATTTCAAAAAGGATATCCGAGCGTGGGATATTTCGAGGTGCCCATAGCACATCATGATATGCACGAAGCATTGGGCTTTTCTCTGCCCATGCACAACAAGTGCTATCTCTTTCGCTACTCATAAAAACCCTCCAATGGCTAACTATTGAAAGGAATTATACATATATTTATGGAAAAAAAGAACTCACGCCTTACAGGCGTCGAGGGTGAGATTATTAAAGTCATTTTGAATTTGCCTTTAAAAAGAAGCACATTTTTTTCACACACACATATGGTAAACAGGACAAAGTAGTGCAAATTAAAAAGCCTTAAATAAGGTTTTATCCAAAATCTTCAAAATCTACGCAACTCAGACGCCAAGCGAGATGCTTATCTTTAATTTCGGCAATTTTTTCTAAATCTGGACTGTCTCCATCTGTGGATTCTTCAAAAAGCCTGATAATCAGGTTGTTTTCTTTTATTTCATTCTCCAAAGAAGAAATATACATATAATTACCATCAATGATTTTTCTCAGCTCTATTATTTCAGCATTTAAGTCTTTTGCATGCTTTGCAGAGCGAACAATCTCTGACAAAAAAGCATCATTAATTACTTGAAGGTGATTATTTTTGTAGTCAGGCTGATATGGTTCAATTTTTCTTTTCATTTTTAGAATTGATTGTTATATCTGCATTTTACATTTTTTAGCTTTTGATTTTGCTTTAAAAAAAGAAGCACATTTTTTTTTCACACACATATGGTAAACAGGACAAAAAGTTCGCACCTTTTTGGTGCGCCATTTAAACGCATCCTGTCTTTTTCAGTTCATAGTATTTTGTTTTTCCAATACCTAACGCTTTCCACGGCTGTGATTTGGATTCACCTGTTTGTTTTTTCATACCCTGCTCACGCCTTAAAACCTCCTTTTTCTCTCTGTCCCTTCTTCTTTTTTCATCATCAGAAATAATGGTTTTAAGGTGTTTCTGTTCTTCTTCTGTGATATTGAAAACATTGATTAAATAAGAATTTCTTGGTGTGTATAGGGGGATATATTCATTTGGTCTTATCGCATTTATCGAAGTTTCAAGATTGTATTGTCTTACTCTATTTTCAAGAGTGCTTAAATCAGTAAAGCGCCAGTTTTTGTCTTTGAAAACTTTTTGACCAATTTTTTCTGCTTGTTCACGAAATTCTGAAAAATTCATTCGACCAGTGATGGACATAAAATTGCAAATCCAAAAGGTGAAATTTATGCGCTCGCCTTCTACATCGCCACGCATTTCGATCAATTTCAAGAGGTCTTCATAGCGTGCTTTTGCAAGGCTTCTTGTATTTTTTGCTATAAAATTTACGCTGGGCTTTTGCTTTTCTTCATTAGCAACTGGCAATGACATTGCTTTTTTGATGACTGGTTGAACCTCTTTCAAAGCCCTGGGCTTGGGTTCTTTTTTAACGCCCATTACTTTGTCTATATCGTCTTGTGTAGTGTGTTTTTCAAGAACTTGGAGAAGATAATCGAAAGATTGGTTTTCGTGAACTTCAAGTAATTCAGCACGTCTGCCAGTTTTTCCATTAATTGTTCCACACAATCGAAGTAGTCGAGCAACATCAAGCGCTTTTGTATCAGAACCAAAATCTTCGAATAGTTTATTGATTACTCGCTGTGCGATTTTCCATTTTTGAACATTTAAAGGCGTTCTATATTTGCCTTTTCTGTTCTTTTTAGACAATTGAAAAACTGGCTGTTTCACTTTGAAAATCCATTTTAAATAGTAGCCATTTCCTGAATACATAAATGTCGGAAACGGCAAACCGTTAGAAAGACAAACTGTCTTTACATCATTAATTAGTTTTTCGTGCGTAGTATCTTTATATTTTTCAGTCTTATATGTGTCTAAATCACAAGACAACATAACGAGATTACATAGCCTTTTCTCGCTTCTGCCGTATGAGAATTGATTAGATGTTATATAGCAGTTTTCAGCATCACGATATAATTCAAGAGACTTTTCTAAATCTTGAACTTCGTATGTTTTTTGCTCAAAGCCGTTTTTGTATTGTTCGCCTTTTAAGCATATGGCGATTTTAGCGAATTTTGGGAAGTCTTTTAGTTCACGTTCGGATTGAACATGATAGTTGAGGGGTTCATAAATATTTTCAAAAAAGTTTGTTAATGGTCTTGCTTTTTGAAATGGTGCGGTATAATAAGTATGTAAGTTCAATTGTTATAATGTTGGTTGGCACTTTCAGTATAACAAATTAAAATTAAAATCAAGTCCCTATTAAGGGACTTTTTCTTTATTTATACTTATGGAGATTTCTGCGCTTCTTTTCTTCTTCTTTTTTGGCGGGATTATTATCTGCCGGGACATTAGGAGGACTTTCGAGCTGAACAGGTTCGGCGGGGGCTGTGGCTTCAATGACTGGCGGTTTTGGCTTCTTTCGCATCTCTAATTGAGCCTGGAACGGCTCAGGTGAAAAGCCTTTATAGCGCTCTGGATGCAGAGCGTATCTTTCAAGCAACTCTTTCAAATCATGGGCTGTGGGTGTGTAGCCTTCGATTTCAAGGCCCATCAAAGAGCCTACAAGCCACGCTTTACGCTTGAACGCATCATCGCCAAAGAGATCGTATCTGGTGCCTCCATTCTTCTCTTGAAGAGCTTGAAAACCAGCCTTGATGGACATTTCTGTTGGATTTTGAAAACTGCAAGAATTGTCAGAAATGACGAAACTTGATTTGAATTTCGGATTATTGCTTATAAATGTCTTGCCATCGTGGCTATCGAATTTCTGATAAAGCAATTTTTTCTTGTTTGGTTTGTCAAAATTTCGCTCTGGCGATATAGCGCCAAAGCCACACGGTTCAGCGGTTTCAGGTCTTGGTGGTGCATCCTCATGGTTACGCATAATCTCGACCAGACGGCCTTCGTCATCGATCTTGAAATGCTGTAAAAGCTTTGAAATTTGCAAGCCCACTGAGCTTGGTTTTATTGATGTTGTGGCTTTGGTGATGTAATACCCTGACACTTTGGCAGGGTCTTTTTTGCTGTTGTTCAGATTAATGGTGTAACCATTTTGTTTCATTAAATCGAAAAATTGATGTGCTGTTTTTGATTTTTCAAGTAATGATTTCAGTTCGTTCTTATATTTTGCTTCATCGCTTTGCTTGCCACTGTGGTGCTCATATTTTCTTGCGCCTGCTGTAAGGTTAATACGATTTTTATCTTCTCTTGATTGTTTTATTTTCTTGTTCTGCAAGCCATATTTTTCTTCTATTTTTTGAGCAAGGTTTTCAATTTCTCGATAGTTGTTCTTTTTGTAAAATGGTTTACTATCGAAGTCTCGATTTTCCATTAACAAATGAATATGAGGATTTTTAGTATCTCGATGGATTGCATAAGCATAATTTCTATTTGAGCCAAAATGATTTTTTACTAATAGTTCAGCAATGGCTTTCAATTTAACATCAGATATTTCACTATGGCTCTCTTCAAAACTAATGACATAGTGCATCTCATTTGATTTCTGTTTTGCTGTTAACCTGCTATTGAAATCGTTTTGAATATCATGCGCCGATTGCCTCAAATCATTAACGTCAATTGGGATGTTACCGCCAATGGCAGTGCATTTTTCTCTATTAAAGATGTAGGTAGCCAGATTTTTTGTATTAGAGTTTACCCTTGGTATTTCTTTGATTAGCATATTACACCTCCATGCTAATCATTTTTCTCAAACCCGAGAGTGAATTTAAAATCTCCATGTGGAGGTCAGGAAAAATCTCTAAAAAATATTTGTTGAATTCTTGAATTGATGCATTTGAAAATTTGTCATGAGCATCATCAGCATAGGTTTTGAAAGTAGCATATCTATCTGCATTCAAATTAAAAAAAGATGATGCAAAAGCTGACTGATAAATTTTTAACTCACTCATGAATTGATAAAATAAATCATCAAATGTAAGTTTCTTATTTTCTTTCTTGAATGACTTGAACTTAGATTTAATGAGAGAAAAATCTTTTTCCGAGTAGGTAAGATTTAGTTTTTTTGTTTTCAAACCATCATCAGGTATTGGCATCGCCTCCGACAAACATTTAGCACTAAAAGATGGCTCTGCTCTAAAAGTTTGAGCACTGAACAGAAGCTTTGAAAGGTCAACTCTTGACTGTCTTATTTGGCGAATGATTTTATCTGCATCTGGTGTTCTGTGATGAGGATTGTCTTTTAGATGCGTTGAGTAATTAGTCGTAAGATTTGCAAGATATTGATTATAATTTCTCAATACAGCTTCGCTGTTATTTTTAGCAATTATGTATGTGGCGCAACCATGCAGTATGTAATCCTTGAATGCTTTTGCAATTGAAAAAGCATTGGCTGAATTTCTATTAAAGCTGGCGATGAAGTCTTCTAAAATCTCATGATTAACTTGTGTTAAGCATGGGCATATTCTTTTTACTGGTGTTGATTTTTTTGATGTTGTCATAGTGTTGAATATTTATTTTATACACTAATCTTAACATATTTTATTTTCAAAACCGCCGTTAAGCATTTTAGGATATGACCCTTGTGGGAATATCCTTGTCCCGACCATAGGAGGGCAAGCATAAAAAGCAAACATACCGTAAGGTTATGTTTGAGGGAAAACCGCCAAGGTTTCCCGTCTTTTTATTCTGCTTGCTTCTTTTGATTACGCTTTTGATGTGATAGTTGTAAACAACCTCTTTGATTTCATTAATCATAGCAGAAGAAAAAAACGGATTTTTAATCCGATTTTTTGTTGTGCTGATTGATTTCAATTATGGGCATAGATGCAGAGTCAAATACTTCAAAAATCTGACCTTCAATTTCATCGGCGTAAGGGTCAGTGTGGTCTTCATGAATTACTAAATCAGAGGTCTGATTTATTGGTAAATCATGCTCGACTCTGTTTATAAAATCATCTTGCTTGTGGTAGCTGATTTCAGTTTCAAGCCTATCGTCGATTGAAATTTCAATTATAAAATCGCAACCTTCTTCACCTTTTGAAATTGAGATATCGGCTTGGTTTGTTCTCAAAATCTTGTTAATTATTGCTCTCTGTTCTTCATTTTTTAACGCCGCATCAAGCTGTCCATAGTCAAAGATTTCAGCTTCATTTTGTGAACGCTTCAAAGCATTTTCTGCTTTAAGTTCATAAATCCTTTTCTGAATTTCATCAGAATTTTTTTCAAGTTCTTCAAGTCGATTGACAAGAGTTTTTGAGACAGTGCCCATCTCAATGGCGTTCAAAATGTTTGTTTTTTGGTCTTCCGTTTTTATCAAGTTCGATCTTAATTTTTCAATTTCTGCGTCGTCGATTTTGGTTTTTTGAGTCAAAGATTTTTTAAGGATTGACAGATTTATTTCGTTGAAAAATACACGCTCAACATCATCGTAGTCATACCACAGCCTACCTTTTTCGATACACTGATTTGTTTCTGACTTCGTGCATACAAGATATTTCTTACCACCACTTTTCCATTTCATATGCGCCAATCGCATTGGAGAAAAACAGTAGGTGCAAGTCATAACATTACGAAAAATGTTTTTAAATCCAGAAACTCTGCCTGTTGATTTTGTGGTTCTTCTGTTTTGAATTTCAGCACGTAATTCTTCAAATTCAGAACGGCTAATCAATGCAGGATAATAGTCATGAATGACTTCGCCGGGCACTCTGATTTTATTGCCATGCTCATCATATTCAATGCGATGAGTCTGCAAATCACCACATACGGAAGAGCGATTTAGAAGATGAGAAACTGTTTCCTTTGAAAAAACCTTGTCGGATTTTCTTTGCTCATTGATTTTCGCTGTGGCTGTATACATGCCATATGTTTTCAGCAATGACAGACACAATTTTACATCAGATGCTTCTGGTTCTCGAAACTCAATCCAATCAGGAGTTCTTTCAAGCCAGAACGGCAGTGAACCATAAACTACTTTTTTATCCTTTGCTTTTTCTCTTCGGTTTTGATGCTGGCGAGTGATACGGTCAGACTTCGTTCTGCTCTCTTCGTGAGCACGATAAAGCAAAGTTTGAATTTCAATATTTTCAATAAATTGATTTTCGGAATCAATTGAATAGCGTTTGTATGGCGATAATGTCGCAATGTCCACGCCATTGTTAATAATGTCGAGAATTACAGAATGTGCAATGTAGCCACCTTGGCGTGAAATCCTGTCAAAACTTTCAATTACAAGAATTGAGCCTTTTTCAATTTCTCCTTTCTTGACTCTATCAAGGAAGTCTTTGATAGCGCCTTTTTTGATGTTCTTGCCATTGAATGACGATAGGCGGTCAAGGAAAACGGGTTCTACCAGCTCACCATTATTCTCTTGCAGGAAGCGCTCAATCTGACCCAATTGACGGCGTTCAGAGTCGCCCTTCGCTTGCTCCACGGTGGACATGCGTATGTAGGCATAGACTGGTGTGCTACGGTGCATTTCTGTGGCTCCTGTGCCGTATACAGCGCATCATAGCGCTATACGAACAGGTTATGCCTGCATGCAGGCCTCGGGCATGGTCATGGACCACACCCTGGACTGCGACCGTTACGCGGAACTTGCCAACGCCGGTTAGAATGCCCGCTTTGCGCACCACACACGAACAGGAGTGACCTGTGGAAAAGTTTAAAGGCGCCTTGCTGGTAGGCGCTCTTCGGTTGTTCGCCCTGCTGCCCTGGCGCGCTGTCCAGGCCGTTGGCACCGCGATTGGCTGGATCATGTGGAAAACTCCCAACCGCTCCCGCGACACGGTGCGGATCAATCTCTCCAAATGCTTCCCGGACATGGATCCCGCCGCCCGCGAGCGTTTGGTCGGCCAGAGCCTGATGGACATTGGCAAGTCCCTGACTGAAAGCGCCTGCGCGTGGATCTGGCCGGCCCAACGGTCGATTGACCTAGTGCGTGAAGTCGAAGGCCTGGAAGTGCTGCACGAAGCCTTGGCTTCGGGCAAAGGCGTGGTTGGGATCACCAGTCACCTGGGCAACTGGGAAGTGTTGAACCATTTCTATTGCAGCCAGTGCAAACCGATCATTTTCTACCGCCCGCCCAAGCTCAAGGCGGTGGATGAGCTGCTGCGCAAACAACGGGTGCAATTGGGTAACCGCGTGGCAGCGTCCACCAAGGAAGGCATCCTCAGTGTGATCAAGGAAGTGCGCAAAGGTGGCCAGGTGGGTATTCCTGCGGACCCGGAACCGGCCGAATCGGCTGGGATCTTCGTGCCTTTCTTTGCTACCCAGGCGCTGACCAGCAAGTTCGTGCCGAACATGCTCGCAGGCCACAAGGCCGTGGGCGTGTTTCTGCATGCGCTGCGATTGCCGGACGGTTCGGGCTACAAGGTGATCCTGGAAGCGGCGCCGGAAGACATGTACAGCACCGACACCGCCACGTCCTGTGCGGCGATGAGCAAGGTAGTGGAGCGGTATGTGGGGGCCTACCCGAGCCAGTACATGTGGAGCATGAAGCGCTTCAAGAAACGCCCGCCGGGTGAGGAGCGGTGGTATTGATTCACCACTGAATAAAGGTCGATGCAAAACCAATGTGGGAGCGGGCTTGCTCGCGAATACGGTATGTCAGATACACATTCAGTGACTGACACTCCGCATTCGCGAGCAAGCCCGCTCCCACATTGAGCTCCGTTTAGTTCAAACGATCGAGTTTCTTCAAGAACACCGCCATTTCTTTTTCGGCCTGTTTGTCGCCATGAGCCTGGGCCGCTTCAATGCCCTTCTCCCATGCCTGCCGCGCCGCAGCCACATCACCTGATCCCGCTTGCGCTTTGCCTAGCAGCTTCCACGCCGCCGAATACTTCGGATCGAACTCGACGCATTTCTGCAAATGCTCCGCCGCCTTGGCGTTGTCCTTCAAGTCCAGATACCCCTTGCCCAAGCCAAACCGCAGCAGCGAGTTATCCACACCCTTGGCGAGCATTTTTTCCAGGGATTCGAGCATGTCGGTCACTCCGTCAAATCAGAAAAAGCTCAGGCCCACGTGGAACAATTTCTCCACATCGCGGATGTGTTTTTTATCCACAAGGAACAGGATCACGTGGTCACCGGTGGTGATCACTGTGTCATCGTGGGCGATGATCACCTCTTCGTCACGGATGATCGCGCCAATGGTGGTGCCTGGCGGCAAGCCGATATCGCGGATGGCCTTGCCGATCACTTTGCTCGACTTTGCGTCGCCGTGGGCAATCGCCTCGATGGCTTCCGCCGCGCCACGGCGCAGGGAGTGCACGCTGACGATATCGCCGCGACGCACGTGGGCGAGCAAGGTGCCGATAGTCGCCAGCTGTGGGCTGATGGCAATGTCGATATCGCCGCCCTGGATCAGGTCGACATAGGCCGGGTTGTTGATGATGGTCATCACCTTCTTCGCCCCCAGCCGCTTGGCCAGCAGCGACGACATGATGTTGGCCTCGTCATCGTTGGTCAGTGCCAGGAAGATATCCGCGTCGGCGATGTTTTCTTCCAGCAGCAGGTTGCGGTCTGAGGCGCTGCCTTGCAGGACGACGGTGCTGTCGAGGGTGTCGGACAAATGTCGGCAGCGCGCCGGGTTCATCTCGATGATCTTCACCTGGTAGCGGCTTTCGATAGCTTCGGCCAAGCGCTCGCCGATCTGCCCACCGCCGGCGATGACGATGCGCTTGTAGGTCTCATCGAGGCGGCGCATTTCGCTCATGACTGCGCGAATATTCGCTTTCGCGGCGATGAAAAACACTTCGTCGTCGGCTTCGATCACCGTGTCGCCCTGCGGCAAAATCGGCCGGTCGCGTCGGAAAATCGCCGCTACGCGGGTTTCCACATTCGGCATGTGTTCACGCAGCTGGCGCAGTTGCTGGCCCACCAGCGGGCCGCCGTAGTAAGCCTTGACCGCCACCAGTTGCGCCTTGCCTTCGGCAAAGTCGATCACCTGCAAGGCTCCGGGAATTTCGATGAGGCGCTTGATGTAGTGGGTCACCACTTGTTCGGGGCTGATCAACACATCGACCGGAATCGCATCGTTGTCGAACAGGCCGGCACGGGTCAGGTAGGCCGCTTCACGCACACGGGCGATCTTGGTCGGGGTGTGGAACAGGGTGTGGGCGACCTGGCAGGCGACCATGTTGGTCTCGTCGCTGTTGGTCACTGCCACCAACATGTCGGCATCGTCGGCACCGGCCTGGCGCAGCACCGTCGGGAACGACGCGCGGCCTTGCACGGTGCGGATGTCCAGGCGGTCACCGAGGTCGCGCAGGCGTTCGCCGTCGGTGTCGACCACGGTGATGTCGTTGGCTTCGCTGGCCAAATGTTCGGCCAGCGTGCCACCCACCTGCCCTGCCCCAAGGATGATGATTTTCATCCGGTCACTCCCTTTAACCCGTTCAGCCGCGTGCGGCGGCGATCTTGATCAGTTTGGCGTAGTAGAAGCCATCGTGTCCGCCTTCCTGCGCGAGCAGTTGGCGGCCGTGTGGCTGCTTGATGCCAGCGGCGGTGGCAAGGTCCAGCTCCCGTGCGCCGCTGGTGCGGGCGAGGAAAGCCTCGATGACCTCGGTGTTTTCGGTGGGCAAGGTGGAGCAGGTGGCGTAGAGCAGGATGCCGCCGACTTCCAGGGTCGGCCACATCGCGTCGAGCAGCTCGCCTTGCAGCACGGCCAGGGCGGCGATGTCATCGGGTTGGCGGGTGAGCTTGATGTCCGGGTGACGACGGATCACACCGGTGGCGGAGCATGGCGCGTCCAGCAAGATGCGCTGGAAAGGCTTGCCGTCCCACCAAGTGGCAGTGTCGCGGCCATCGGCGGCAATCAGCTCGGCGCTCAAGCCAAGGCGTGCAAGGTTCTCGCGCACACGCACCAGGCGCTTGGCTTCCAGGTCGACGGCGACGACACCGGCCAAGTCTTTTTCGACTTCCAGAATGTGACACGTCTTACCGCCAGGGGCGCAGCAGGCGTCGAGCACGCGTTGGCCGGGCGCCAGGTCGAGCAGGTCGGCGGCGAGTTGCGCGGCTTCGTCCTGCACACTGATCCAGCCTTCGGCAAAGCCCGGCAGGCTGCGCACATCGGTAGCGGCTTCGAGCACAATGCCGTCGACGCTGTACACGCACGGCGTGGCGTTGATACCGGCATCGGTGAGCAGCTGCAGGTACGCGTCACGGCTGTGATGGCGACGGTTGACCCGCAGGATCATCGGCGGGTGCGCATTGTTGGCTGCGCAAATCGCCTCCCATTGCTCAGGCCAAAAGGCTTTCAGGGATTTCTGCAGCCAGCGTGGATGGGCAGTGCGCACCACCGGGTCATGCTCCAGCTCGGCCAGCAGTGCTTCGCTTTCGCGCTGGGCGCGGCGCAGTACGGCGTTGAGCAGGGCCTTGGCCCAGGGCTTTTTCAACTTGTCGGCGCAACCGACCGTCTCGCCGATGGCGGCGTGGGCCGGGACGCGGGTGTAGAGCAACTGATAGAGGCCGACCAACAGCAGTGCTTCTACGTCCGCGTCCGCTGCTTTGAAGGGTTTTTGCAGCAGCTTGGCCGCCAGGGCCGACAACCGCGGCTGCCAACGGGCGGTGCCGAAAGCCAGGTCCTGGGTGAAGCCGCGATCACGGTCTTCGACCTTATCCAGCTGCGTGGGCAGCGAACTGTTCAGCGAAGCCTTGCCGTTGAGGACGGCGGCGAGAGCCTTGGCGGCGGCCAGACGCGGGTTCATTGGGCAGCCACCCCAAGCAGGGTGCCCAAGGCAAATTTCTCACGACGGCTGTTGAACAAATCGCTGAAGTTCAGTGCCTTGCCGCCGGGTAATTGCAGACGGGTCAGACACAGCGCCTGTTCACCGCAAGCCACTAACAGGCCGTCCTTGCTGGCGCCGATGATCTCACCAGGGGCGCCTTTGCCGTCGGCCAGGGTGGCGGCCAACACTTTCAAGGCTTCGCCGTTGAGGATGCTGTGGCAGATTGGCCACGGGTTGAAGGCGCGCACCAGGCGCTCCAGTTCTACAGCTGGACGACTCCAATCAATGCGGGCTTCGTCTTTGTTCAGCTTATGGGCGTAGGTGGCCAAGCTGTCGTCCTGAACTTCGCCTTCCAGGGTGCCTGCAGCCAGGCCAGCGATGGCCTGGATCACGGCGGGTGGGCCCAGTTCGGCGAGGCGGTCATGCAGGCTGCCGCCGGTGTCTTGCGCGGTAATCGGGGTGGTGACTTTGAGCAGCATCGGACCGGTGTCCAAACCCGCCTCCATGCGCATTACGGTCACACCGCTTTCGCTGTCGCCGGCTTCCACGGCGCGCTGGATCGGCGCCGCACCGCGCCAGCGTGGCAGCAGCGAGGCATGGCTGTTGATGCAGCCCAGGCGTGGGATATCCAACACCACTTGGGGCAGGATCAAACCGTATGCCACGACCACCAGCAGGTCCGGTTTCAGCGCCGCCAGTTCGGCCTGGGCCTCGGCATTGCGCAGGGTCGGCGGCTGCAGCACCGGGATGTCGTGTTCCAGCGCCAGCTGTTTGACCGGGCTCGGCATCAGTTTTTGCCCGCGACCGGCCGGACGATCCGGCTGGGTGTACACCGCGACGATGTCATAAGGGCTGGAGAGCAGCGCCTTGAGGTGTTCGGCAGCAAATTCAGGAGTGCCGGCAAAAACAATGCGCAATGGCTCGGTCATGGGAGGTCTCGGTTAAAAGCAGTCACAAAAGAAAAAGGCTTGCCGCAGCAAGCCTTTGGAAGAAGGGCATCAAGCTTGCTGGCGATGCTTTTTTTCCAGCTTCTTCTTGATCCGGTCGCGCTTGAGCGTGGACAGGTAGTCGACAAACAGTTTGCCGTTGAGGTGGTCGCATTCATGCTGGATGCACACCGCCAACAGGCCTTCGGCAATCAGCTCAAACGGCTTGCCGTCACGGTCCAGGGCCTTGATCTTCACGCGCAGCGGGCGCTCGACGTTCTCGTAGAACTCCGGCACCGACAGGCAGCCTTCCTGGTATTCGCCCATCTCGTCGGTCAGCGGTTCGAACTCGGGGTTGATGTACACCATCGGTGCGCTGCGATCTTCCGACAGGTCCATGACCACGACGCGCTGATGCACGTTGACCTGGGTGGCGGCGAGGCCGATGCCCGGGGCTTCATACATTGTTTCAAACATGTCATCGACCAACTGACGAACCTTGTCGTCCACTACGGCCACCGGTTTGGCGATCGTGCGCAGGCGCGAGTCGGGGAATTCGAGGATGTTCAAAATAGCCATAAGCGTAATTGCTGCACATGTGAGGTAGAGGCAAATCGGCGGTGGGATGGACCCAGCCAGCCGGTGTGAAACGTCCGAAAGCCACGAAGGCTCCGGCATTTCACGCGAACGCACATAATAAAGGAGATTCACCCCATGAGGAAATCGCTACTCGTCTTGCTGCTGTGGGCCCCGTTCGCGCTGGCGCTCGTACCCCCGCCCGTCCAGCGCCTGGATCTGCCGACGCAACAGGCCATCCAACGGTTTTTACTGCATAACCGCATTCTTGATACCCCACAGGACCTGGACACCGCGCCGTACATTGTGGCGGCCGATGCGGGCCGGGTGCTCGGCGCCAATGGCGAGCGGGTACACGCTAGAGGCAGCCTGGACCCTTCCCAGCTAAGTTACGGAATATTCCGACGAGGCAAGGTCTACGCCGACCCCCAGACCCAGGAGTTGCTGGGGGTCAATGCCGACGACATCGGTACCGCGCGCTTCATCACGGCCGGCGACCTCTCCACCCTGGCTGTGCAACGGGTGACGCGGGAGGTTCGTCCCGGCGACCGTCTGCTCCGCGCTCAACCCCCCATTGATCTGGCGACCCTGCAGATCTCGCCGGCCACCGTCAGGGTTCAAGGGCACATCATCGATATCCCCAAGGGCGTTACCCAGATTGGCGTGCTGGACGCTGTGACGCTCAACAAAGGCCGACGCGACGGCCTGGTTGAAGGCCAACTGCTCACCGTGATCAAAACCGGTGCCACTGTGCGCGATGCCCTCGCCGGCGTCCCGGTGCAGCTTCCCGATGAGCGCGCTGGCACCCTGCTGGTGTTTCGTACCTATGAAAAGCTCAGCTACGGGCTGGTCCTCAGCGCCTCACGGTCACTGGCGGTGATGGACCGTTTCGAGACTGCCCATCAAACGCAATAAATAGCCTGCTAAATAAGTTACCAACAGAGTTATCCACAGCTTGTTCCGGTCAAGGATGATCAGATGTATCCGATAAACAGTCATGAAATATCCCCGTCAGAACTGGAAGCCCGACTACGCTTGCACAGGCTGCCGGAACTGGGTTCGAAGCGTTTTCGCTTGCTGATCGAAGCTTTCGGCTCTGCTTCAAAGGCCATCAGTGCTCCCGCGAATGCCTGGCGTTCCCTGGGGCTGCCCGCCATCAGTGCCGATGCGCGGCGCAGTCATGAAGTGCGCGAGGGTGCCAGTCGCGCATTGGCTTGGTTGGCGTGCCCGGCCCAGCATTTGCTGATGTGGGACCAACCTGAGTACCCCGCATTGCTTGCGCAGATCGACGATGCGCCGCCGTTGTTGTATGTCGCTGGTGACCCTTCGATCCTGGAAAAACCGCAGCTGGCGATGGTCGGTAGCCGCCGCGCTTCACGCCCTGGCATGGACACCGCCGCAGCATTTTCGCGAAGCCTGGCGAGCGCCGGTTTTGTCATCACCAGTGGCCTGGCATTGGGAATTGATGGTGCGGCGCACCAAGCTGCATTGGATGTTGGTGGCCATACAATCGGTGTATTCGGCACCGGCCTGGAAAATTTTTATCCACAGCGCCATCGGCGCCTGGCGGAGGCGATGATTGCCCAAGGCAGCGCGGTGGTTTCTGAGTTTCCATTGGACGCCCCGCCCCAGGCCGGCAACTTTCCACGGCGCAACCGGATCATCAGCGGGCTGTCTCTCGGCGTGCTGGTGGTGGAAGCCAGCATGGCCAGCGGTTCGCTGATTACCGCGAAGCTGGCAGCCGAGCAAGGGCGCGAGGTGTATGCGATCCCCGGCTCCATCCACCACCCCGGCGCCAAGGGTTGCCACCAGTTGATCCGCGAGGGCGCGACGTTGGTAGAGAGCATCGAGCACATCCTGGAAGGCTTGCGCGGCTGGCAAGCGCTGTCCCGACCGGCGCCGATACCGGTGATCCACCCACTGGTGGCGCTGCTGCACGCCGCACCCCACACCAGTGAAGGCTTGGCGATTGCCAGCGGACGGCCGTTGTCCCACGTGCTGGCGAACCTCACGGAGTTGGAGCTTGAAGGCCAGGTGATCTGCGAAAGCGGGCGCTGGGTTGCACGCGGCCAGCTTTTGTAACTGGGTTTTGTAAAGAACATCGGTAAACTGCGCAGAGCTTTAGTCTGGAGAGTGAGCAATGGTCAACAGGTGGCGTGTGCTGGAAACCGCACGGGAAATTCGTGCAGGCGCGGTGATTGCTTACCCAACCGAAGCAGTCTGGGGCCTGGGCTGCGACCCGTGGAATGAAGAAGCAGTGGACCGTTTGCTCGCCATCAAGAACCGGTCGGTGGACAAGGGGTTGATCCTGGTGGCGGACAACATTCGCCAGTTCGACTTTCTGTTCGAAGACTTCCCGCAAGACTGGATTGATCGCATGGCTAGCACCTGGCCTGGGCCGAATACCTGGCTGGTACCCCACCAGGACCTGCTGCCGGAATGGGTGACAGGCATGCATGACACGGTCGCGTTGCGGGTTACCGATCACCCATTGGTGCGGGATTTGTGCTCGCTGGTGGGGCCGTTGATTTCCACGTCAGCCAACCCTCAAGGCCGTCCGGCTGCGCGTACGCGGATTCGCGTGGAGCAGTATTTCCGGGGTCAGGTGGACCTGGTATTGGGTGGCGCCTTAGGTGGGCGCAAGAACCCGAGTTTGATTCGGGATTTGGTGACGGGTGAAGTGGTGCGGCCTTCCTGAGACCGTGGCGCGGCCTTCGCGAGCAAGCCCGCTCCCACATTTGACCGAGTTCCAACATGAGAACGCGGTCAAATGTGGGAGCGGGCTTGCTCGCGAAGAGGCCCTTAAAACCAGCGCAAACCTATCGCCTTACGGCAACAAAATGGTCGACCCAGTCGTCCGCCGCCCCGACAACTCTGTCTGCGCTTTCGCCGCATCCGCCAACGCATACCGCTGGTTGATATCAATGCGCACCTTGCCGCTCTTGATCATCGAGAACAGATCGTCCGCCATCGCCTGCAGGTTCTGCGGGTTGTTGGCGTAGGTCGCCAAGGTCGGCCGGGTCACGTACAGCGAGCCCTTGGCCGCCAGAATCCCCAGGTTCACCCCATCCACCGCGCCCGAGGCGTTACCGAAGCTCACCACCAGGCCCCGGGGTGCAACGCTATCGAGCGACGTCAGCCAGGTGTCTTTGCCCACACCGTCATACACCACCGGTACTTTTTTTCCGTCGGTCAATTCAAGCACACGCTGTGCGACATTTTCCTTGCTGTAGTCGATGGTTTCCCAGGCGCCGAGGGATTTGGCCAGGGCAGCCTTTTCCGGCGAACTCACGGTACCGATCAGCTTCACGCCCAGAGCTTTGGCCCATTGGCAGGCCAGGGAGCCCACGCCGCCGGCAGCGGCGTGGAACAGGATGGTTTCGCCGCCCTTCAACTCGTAGGTCTGGCGCAGCAGATACTGCACGGTCAGGCCCTTGAGCATCGCGCCTGCGGCTTGTTCGAAGCTGATCTCGTCCGGCAGGTGCACCAGGTTGGCGGCAGGCAGCACATGCAGTTGGCTGTAGGCCCCCAGCGGGCCGCTGCCGTAGGCAACACGATCGCCGACCTTGAACTGGGTAACTTCGCTGCCCACCGCATCGACCACGCCGGCACCTTCTGCGCCCAACCCTGAGGGCAGCGCAGGTGGCGCGTACAAACCACTGCGGAAATAAGTGTCGATGAAGTTCAGGCCGATGGCCTCGTTACGTACGCGAACCTGCTGTGGGCCAGGCTCCGCTGGCGTGTAGTCCACATACTGGAGCACTTCGGGGCCGCCATGGGCGCTGAACTGGATACGTTTGGCCATCTGCACTTCTCCTGGGTTCGAATTCGCGTAGCCGCCTATCGAACTCCTAAGCTTGATCTTCGTCAACTGCGGTGAAACGGGGTGCGGTGGTATCCTGTGCGCCCATTTGCCGCCGACGCCCAATGGCCTCGCGTAGCTTTGCCCGATTCAAGGTGATGCCATGACTACCCGCACCGAGGCTGTAAAGGCCTACCTGCTTGACCTGCAAGACCGCATTTGCAGCGCCCTGGAAACCTTCGAGACGGACACTCGCTTTATCGAAGACGCCTGGACCCGGCCTGCCGGCGGTGGCGGTCGCACCCGTGTGATTGCAGACGGTGCAGTGATCGAAAAAGGCGGCGTTAACTTTTCCCACGTGTTTGGCAGCGGTCTCCCACCCTCCGCCAGTGCCCATCGTCCGGAACTGGCAGGTCGTGGCTTTGAAGCCTTGGGCGTGTCGCTGGTGATCCACCCGCATAACCCTCACGTGCCGACGTCCCACGCCAACGTACGCTTTTTCATCGCCGAAAAAGAAGGCGAAGAGCCGGTGTGGTGGTTCGGTGGCGGCTTCGACCTCACGCCTTACTACGGCAACGAAGAAGACTGCATCCACTGGCACCGCGTGGCCGAGCAGGCCTGTGCGCCCTTCGGCGCGGATGTTTACTCGCGCTATAAAGCCTGGTGCGACACCTATTTCCACATCAAGCACCGCAACGAGCCGCGCGGCATCGGCGGCCTGTTCTTCGATGACTTGAACGAATGGGACTTCGACACCTGCTTCGCCTTCATCCGCGCCATCGGCGACGCCTACATCGACGCTTATTTACCGATCGTGCAACGCCGCAAAGCCATCGCCTACACCGAGCAACAGCGTGAATTCCAGGAATTTCGCCGTGGCCGCTACGTCGAATTCAACCTGGTCTACGACCGTGGCACCTTGTTCGGCCTGCAATCGGGCGGGCGCACCGAGTCGATCCTGATGTCGCTGCCCCCGCAAGTGCGCTGGAGCTATGACTGGAAAGCCGAGGCCGGCAGCGAAGAAGCGCGCCTCACCGACTACTTCCTGCAAGACCGCGACTGGCTGGGCGTTGCTGCGCCCAAGGCGGCTGTCTGATGGATCGTTATGTGGTGTTCGGCAACCCTATCGGCCACAGCAAATCGCCGTTGATTCACCGGATGTTCGCCGAACAGACCGGTGAACAGCTGGACTACAGCACCTTGCTCGCGCCACTGGAGGATTTCACCGGCTGTGCCCGTGAGTTTTTCCTGCAAGGCCGTGGCGCCAACGTCACTGTGCCGTTCAAGGAAGAGGCCTACCGTTTGGCCAACAGCCTCACCCAGCGCGCCGAACGCGCCGGTGCGGTGAATACCTTGAGCAAGCTGGCCGATGGCAGCCTGCTGGGCGATAACACCGACGGTGCCGGCCTGGTGCGTGACCTCACGGTCAACGCCGGGGTGAGCCTGCAAGGCAAGCGCATTCTGTTACTGGGTGCCGGCGGCGCGGTACGTGGCGCATTGGAGCCATTGCTGGCCGAGCGTCCCGCCTCGCTGATCATCGCCAATCGCACAGTGGAAAAAGCCGAACTGCTCGCCGAGCTGTTCGACGACCTGGGTCCTGTGTCGGCCAGTGGTTTTGATTGGTTGCGAGAGCCGGTGGACGTGATCATCAACGCCACGTCTGCCAGCCTGTCAGGCGATGTACCGCCGATTGCCGGCAGCCTGATCGAACCGGGCAAGACCTTTTGCTACGACATGATGTACGCCAAGGAGCCGACCGCGTTTTGCCGTTGGGCGACTGAGCAAGGCGCAGCGGTGGCGATGGACGGGTTGGGCATGCTGGTGGAGCAGGCGGCGGAAGCGTTTTTCCTGTGGCGCGGCGTGCGCCCGGAGTCGACGCCGGTATTGGCCGAATTACGCCGCCAGCTGAGCTAACACAAATCCAAATGTGGGAGCGGGCTTGCTCGCGAATGCGGTGGATCAGTCACCAGATTTATTGACTGATCCACCGCATTCGCGAGCAAGCCCGCTCCCACAGTTTTGACTGCATTCAGTCTTCGAAGTGGATGGGGCATTTTTCGGCCCCTTCCAGCTTTTTCAGTTCCTCCACGACTTGCGGCCTTGCCCGGCGTAACGTCAAGCTCCTGCCCAATCCCCGCAACCGCCGCGCCTCCTGGTGCAGCATCTCCACCCCGGAATAGTCGATAAAGTTGATCTGCTGCGCTTCGATCACCACCCGCTGGCCCTGCAAACTTTGCAACCGAACTTGCAGGTAATGGCTGGCACCAAAAAAGATCGAGCCGCCCACCCGCAACACATCTTCATCCCCGTCGCGCCATTGCTGGACGCGCGGCTGCGAGGTGCGTTTCAAATAGAAAAACAGCGACGCCAGCACCCCCGCATAAATCGCCGTTTGCAGCTCCAGCAGCAAGGTAGCGATGCAGGTCAGGCCCATCACCACAAACTCGGCGCGACTCACGCGGAACAACGCGCGAATACCGCGATGATCCACCAGCCCCCAGCAAATCAGCAGGATGCTCGCCGCCATGCTCGGGATTGGGATATGGGCGATCAACGCTGCGCCAAACAATGCAAACAGTGCCACCCACAACGCCGAAAACACCCCGGCCAAGGGTGAGCAGGCGCCCGCCTCATAGCTCAGACCGGAGCGGGTAAACGAACCGGCTGACAGGTACCCGGAGAAAAATCCGCCGACGATATTGGATAAACCCTGCGCACGAACTTCCTGATTGGCATCGAGTAATTGTTGCGAGCGGGCCGACAGCGAGCGCGCAATCGACAGGCTGGTCACCAGCCCCAGCATGCCCACCGCCACGGCGCTGGGCAGCAGGCGCAGAATCATGTCCAGGTCCATCGGCAGCGGGCTGAACGGCGGCAGTTTGCCAACAAACGAACTGACCAACGCCACATGCCCGAACATCGCCGGCCACAGCCACGCCACCAGGCTGCCCAGCGCCAAGGCGATCAGCAGCGTCGGCCAGCGTGGCACCCGGTATTTGAGCAATGCGCCCACCAGCAACGTGCCAAGCCCAAGGGCCAGCGAGGCGTGGTCCCATTCACCGCCATGATCCACCAGCGCCAGCAAACTTTTGATCGCTGTGGCCTGGCTCGGCAAATCCAGCCCCAGCAGGTTGGGCAATTGGCCCAGGGCGATAACGACGGCGGCACCGAGGGTGAAGCCGAGCACCACCGAATGGGAGACGAAATTCACCAGTGCGCCGAAGCGCAGCATGCCCAGCAACCACTGGAAAACCCCGGCGAGGAATGTGAGCAACAGGATCAGTGTGATGTAGTCCTGGGACCCCGGCACGGCCAGCGGGCTGACGCTGGCGTACAGCACGATGGAGATTGCCGCCGTGGGGCCGCAGATCAGGTGCCACGACGAACCCCACAGGCAAGCGATCAGCACCGGAATGATCGCGGCATACAACCCGTATTCCGGAGGGAGACCGGCGATCAGTGCGTAGGCAATTGACTGCGGCAATGCCAGCACCGCACCACTGAGGCCGACGATTGCATCCCGACCGACGCTGGCGCGGGTTTGGCGCGGGAGCCAGCTGAGGAAGGGGAAGAGTGTGTGGCGGTTGGGCCGGGGCATCGCAGACTCGGTTTGAAAGTTTGGCTCAGGGTATCAGCAGGTACGGGCTTCTGTGGGAGCTGGCTTGCCTGCGATAGCATCACCTGTGTGTACTTGAAGTACCGAGGTGTTTGCATCGCAGGCAAGCCAGCTCCCACAAGGGAGTGTTGTGAGGCGTTAGAGTTTGGCTTTTACCGCCGGCAACGCATCTTTGCCATCCACGGTCTTCACCCCGTCCAGCCACTTGTCCAACACCGCCGGATTGGCCTTGATCCACGCCTTTGCCGCATCCGCATTGCTGACCTTGTTATTGGCCACCTCGGCCATGATTGCGTTCTCCATCTCCTGGGTAAAGCTCAGGTTGGTCAGCAGTTTTCCGACATTCGGGCAGGCCTGTGCATAACCTTTGCGGGTCAAGGTATACACGCTGCCTGTGTCACCAAAATATTTCTCGCCACCTTTGAGGTAGTGCATTTTCAACTGCACGTTCATCGGGTGCGGGGTCCAGCCGAGGAAGGTCACGAATTTCTGCTTCTTAACGGCCCGTGACACTTCGGCGAGCATCGCTTGTTCGCTGGACTCCACCAGCTTCCACTGGCCGAGGTCGAAGTCGTTCTTCTTGATGATTTCCTGCAGCGAAATGTTCGCCGGTGCGCCGGAGCCGATGCCGTAGATCTTCTTGTCGAACTTGTCGGCGAATTTATTCAGGTCGGCAAAGTCATGCACCCCGGCGTCCCACACGTAGTCGGGCACGGCGAGGGTGAACTCGGTGCCGTCGAGGTTTTTCGCCAGTTGCACCACGTCGCCGTTGGCCACGAACTTGTCATAGAAGCCCTGTTGCGCCGGCATCCAGTTGCCGAGGAATACATCCACCTGGCCATCCTTGAGCCCGCCAAAGGTAATCGGCACCGCCAGCGTGTCGACCTTGGCCTTGTAACCCATGCCCGTCAGCAAGAAACCGGTGATGGCATTGGTAGCCGCGATATCGCTCCAGCCTGGATCGGCCATTTTCACCGTGTCACAACTGGTGTCTGCGTACACGTTGGCGCTGCCTAGCGCCAGCATTCCAAGTACCACGGTTAACTTTTGCATGGCCTTCCCTCAGTTTTATTGGTTTTGGCAGGGTTGTGGATAACGTGCCTTGCGCTCCAGGTCGTCGAGGTCGATATGGTTGCGCATGTATTGCTGACTGGCGTCCACCAGTGGCTGGTGATCCCAGCTCTTCAGCTTGCCGTGGGTCAGTGCTTCAAACACCAGGCGACGGCGGCGTTGGCTGGCGAGCACCTGTTGGTGGATCGCCGGGATGTCCCATTTGGCCCGCGCCTCGTTCAAAAACACCTCGAACAGTGGCCGGTGTTCCGGTGACTGGCTGAGGTTTTCCCGCTCGTGCGGGTCGTTGTGCACATCGAACAGTAGACAAGGGTCGTCTTCGCTGTAGATGAATTTGTAGGCGCCCCGCCGAATCATCATCAGCGGGCTGATGGTGCCTTCGGCCATGTATTCGCCGAATACTTCGTCATGCCCGCCCTGCCCTTGCAAGTGCGGGACCAGTGAACGGCCGTCCAGTGGCAGGCGTGGGTCCAGTTCGCCGCCGGCCAGTTCCACCAGGGTGGGCAGCAGGTCGGCGGTGGATACGGCTTGGCTGACGCGCCCTGCCGCAAATTGCCCCGGCGCACTGACCAGCAGCGGGACGCGGGCGGCCATTTCAAACCAGTGCATTTTGTACCAGAGGCCCCGTTCGCCAAGCATGTCGCCGTGGTCGCCGGAAAACACGATGATCGTGTCGTCGGCCAAGCCGGTGTCTTCCAGGGTTTGCAGCAGCTTGCCGACGTTGCTGTCGATGTAGCTGCACGCGCCGAAGTAGGCGCGGCGCGCATCGCGGATCTTGTTCAGCGGCAGCGGCTTGTCCCACAGGTCGTAGACCTTGAGCAGGCGCTGGGAATGCGGGTCGAGATCGCCTTGCGCTGGCGTTGTAGGCAAAGGGATGTCGGCGTCGTCGTACAGGTCCCAGAACGGCTTGGGAATGGTGTACGGGTCGTGAGGATGGGTCATCGACACGGTCAGGCAGAACGGCTGGTCGCCGTCTTCGCGAATATGGTCGAACAGATACTGCTGGGCCTTGAACACCACTTCTTCGTCGAAATCCAGCTGGTTGGTGCGCACGCACGGGCCGGCTTGCAGCACCGAGGACATGTTGTGATACCAGCTGGGGCGTACGTCCGGTTCATCCCAGTTCACCGCCCAGCCGTAGTCGGCGGGGTAGATATCACTCGTTAGGCGTTCTTCGTAGCCGTGCAGTTGGTCGGGGCCGCAGAAGTGCATCTTGCCTGACAGCGCGGTGCGGTAGCCGAGGCGACGTAGGTAGTGGGCATAAGTCGGCACGTCGGCGGGAAAGTCCGCCGCGTTGTCGTAGGCGCCGATCTTGCTCGGCAACTGCCCACTTACCAATGTGAAGCGTGATGGAGCGCAGAGCGGGCTGTTGCAATACGCGGCGTCGAACACCACGCCCTGTGCGGCGAGGCGGCTCAGATTGGGCAGCTTGATGGGCGAAGAACCGTAGAACGGAAGCAACGGTGCGGCCATTTGATCGGCCATGATGAAAAGAATGTTCTTGCGCTTCATGGGTTCTCGGCATTCCATAGGCGGTATTTATGCGAATGAGCATGCAGCCCATGGAAAATGGGGTAAAGCCCATGAAAAGCAATGTCTAGGATAAGCACAGCTTATGTATGAAGCCCTTGGTGATGTGTCCCTCGATTTGCTGCGCGCGTTTGAAGCAGCGGCACGTCATCGCAGCTTTACTGCGGCTGCGATTGAGCTGGGCACCACCCAGCCGGCCATCAGCCAGCAGATCAAGCGCCTGGAAGAGCAACTGGCGATCCGCCTGTTCGACCGCATCTACCGTGGCATCGAGCTGACCGACGCCGGTGCCCTGTTGTTCGAGCATGTGCAAAGCGGCTTGCAGGGCATCAACCACGGCCTGAGCCTCATTACCCAGCAGGACCAACACGAAGTGCTGCAAGTGGCCACCGACTTTGCCTTCGCCGCCTATTGGCTGATGCCGCGCCTGCACCGCTTCCACCAGGCCAACCCACAAGTGGACGTAAGCCTGGTGACCAGCGAACGCAACCACGCCACCTTGCGCAGCGATATCGACGTGGCGGTGCTGTTTGGCGACGGTCGTTTCAAGCAGGGCGACAGCCTGTGGCTGTTCAACGAAGAAGTGTTCCCGGTGTGCAGCCCGCAGTGGCTCAAGGACCAGGCCACGCCACTGACTGTACAAAATTTGCACGATTTCCCTTTGCTGCATTTGCGCCAGGAGAACAACAGCCAGTGGTTCGACTGGAGCGGGGTGTTCCGCGAACTGGGCATCAGCGCTGCGCCCACCCCTGGCCAACTGCGCTTTGACAACTACACCTTGCTGATCCAGGCAGCGATTGCTGGCCAGGGCGTAGCCATCGGCTGGCGTCACCTGGTGGATAACCTGTTGGAGCAGAACTGGCTGTGCCGGCCGGTCAGCGACACGGTGATCTCGCGTTTTGGCTATTACGTGGTGCAGCCCCAGCGCAAACGCCGGGGGCAGTTGGTGGAGCGGTTTGTCGATTGGCTAGTGGCCGAGCAGGCCAGCAGCGCGCAGTCATTGACCGGGCTGGCCCTGCCATCGATTGCGGTCTAGGATTTGGCGCACATTGGATCTGGAGTCCGTCATGCAACGTATCAAGGGCTACCACGCCCACATCTACTTCGACGCGAGCACTATCGAGCAGGCCCGTACCCTGTGCGAAGACGCCGCCAAACTCTTCCCCCTGCGCATGGGCCGCGTGCACGAACGGCCTGTAGGGCCGCACCCGGACTGGAGCTGCCAGCTGGCGTTCGATGCCGAGTACATCGGCGTGATACTGCCGTGGTTGGTGATCCATCGCGATGGACTCGTAGTGTTCCTGCACCCCAATACTGGCGATGACCTGAAGGATCACACCGACTATGCGGTCTGGATGGGAGCGATGCGCGAGCTGAATTTGTCAGCCTTTTCTTGAATGTCATCCCTAAATATGGGATTGATATTTATATATTGAGACTTTTGCGCCCGTAGGTTTATATTCGCTGCATCCGCTCAGAACTCAGGTGAAGCGATGCAGGCGCAATTGATCGCGCTCGATTGGGGGACCAGCTCCCTTCGTGCTTATAAACTCGGCCCCGCAGGCGTGGTGCTGGAACAGCGCTCGCTGGCTTCAGGGATCATGCACTTGCCCACTGAGCCTCGAGACATCGCCGGTGTGCGCTGCAGCAATGGCTTTGAGTTGGCCTTCGATGCGGCCTGCGGCGACTGGCTCGACGCGCAGCCAAGCCTGCCGGTGATTGCCTGCGGCATGGTCGGCAGCGCCCAGGGTTGGAGCGAGGCGGCCTATCGAACGGCCCCCGTTGATGTCGCCAGCCTCGGCCAGGCGCTGCACCCAGTGCGCAGCGTGCGGGGTGTGCAGGTGCATATCGTGCCCGGTGTGATCGAGCAGGCCGGTTTGCCCAATGTGATGCGCGGCGAAGAAACCCAGGTACTGGGCGTGCTGCAGGGGCTCGGCGCCCAGGTATTGATCGGCCTGCCCGGCAGCCATTCCAAATGGGTCGAAGTGGTCGATGGCTGCATCACGCACTTCGATACGTTCATGACCGGCGAGGTGTTTGCGGTGTTGAGCAAACACAGCATCCTCGGACGCACCCAGCAGCAATCCGACCTATTCCAGGCCGAAGCCTTTGACCGTGGCGTGCACGTGGCGCTGTCGAAGGATGGCCAGCGTGGTGTGCTGTCGACCCTGTTCAGCGCCCGAACCCTGGGACTTACCGCCGAGCTTTCGCCCGAGCAGCAGCCTGATTACCTCTCTGGCCTGCTGATTGGTCATGAACTCGCCGGCTTACCGGCGCGCGCGCGAAAGACCCCCATCATCCTGGTCGGAGCCGTCCCTCTCTGCACGCGCTACCAACGTGCCCTCGCCCTCTGCGGTTTTGCCCACGTCAGCCTGGCGCAAGAAGCCACCGAGCGCGGCCTGTGGCAATTGGCGGTGGCGGCCGGGCTCACTCAACCTGTATTGGAGGCCTGACATGCTCAAGCAAGCACTCGCACAAAACGGCCTGATCGCCATCTTGCGCGGCATTCGCCCGGAAGAAGCCCAAGCCGTCGGCCAGGTGCTGTATCAGGCGGGGTTCCGCGTGATCGAAGTCCCGCTGAATTCGCCGGACCCCTACACCAGCATCCGCACCCTGCGTGACAGCCTGCCCGCCGATTGCCTGATCGGTGCCGGCACGGTGTTGACGCCTGAGCAGGTCGGCCAGGTGAAGGCTGCCGGGGGCCAAGTGATTGTCATGCCCCACAGCGATGCCAACGTGTTGCGCGCTGCCAAAGCGGCCGGTCTGTTCCTGTCGCCAGGTGTGGCCACGCCCACCGAAGCTTTTGCCGCACTGGCTGAAGGCGCCGACGTATTGAAGCTATTCCCCGCTGAGCAAATGGGCCCAGCGGTGATCAAGGCGTGGCTGGCAGTACTGCCCGCAGGCACCTTGCTGCTGCCGGTGGGCGGCATTACCCCGGACAACATGCAGGTGTTCATCGACGCCGGCGCCAAAGGGTTCGGGTTGGGTTCCGGGTTGTTCAAACCGGGTATGACAGTGGATCAGGTAGCGAGCCGCGCCCAGGCTTACGTCGCCGCCTGGAAAGCCCTGAGCTGACTTAACGTCTTGCGCCCACAGGCGCCGCATCTATAAGAGAGATAACAGATGAAAATCACCAAACTGACGACCTTTATCGTCCCGCCGCGCTGGTGCTTCCTGAAAGTCGAAACCGACCAGGGCGTGACCGGCTGGGGGGAGCCCGTGGTCGAAGGCCGTGCCCATACGGTGGCGGCTGCTGTCGAAGAACTGTCCGACTATTTGATCGGCAAGGACCCACGCAACATCGAAGACATCTGGACCGTGCTCTATCGCGGCGGCTTTTACCGGGGCGGCGCCGTGCACATGAGCGCCCTCGCCGGCATCGACCAGGCGTTGTGGGACATCAAGGGTAAGGCCCTCGGCGTGTCGGTCAGCGATCTGCTCGGCGGCCAGGTGCGTGACAAGATCCGCGTGTATTCGTGGATCGGTGGCGACCGCCCCGCCGACACCGCCCGCGCCGCCAAAGAGGCCGTGGCCCGTGGTTTCACCGCCGTAAAAATGAACGGCACCGAAGAGTTGCAGTTCGTCGACAGCTTCGAAAAAGTCGACCTGGCGCTGGCCAACGTGGCTGCCGTGCGTGACGCGGTGGGCCCCAATGTCGGTATCGGCGTCGACTTCCATGGCCGGGTGCACAAGCCTATGGCCAAGGTGCTGATGAAGGAGTTGGACCCGTACAAACTGATGTTTATCGAAGAGCCAGTGCTCAGCGAAAACTACGAAGCGCTCAAGGAACTGGCGCCGTTGACCAGCACGCCGATTGCCTTGGGCGAGCGCCTGTTTTCGCGCTGGGACTTCAAGCGTGTGCTCAGCGAAGGTTATGTCGACATCATCCAGCCGGACGCTTCCCATGCCGGCGGCATCACCGAAACCCGCAAGATCGCCAACATGGCCGAAGCCTACGACGTAGCCTTGGCCCTGCACTGCCCGCTGGGCCCGATTGCCCTGGCGGCGTGCCTGCAACTGGACGCGGTTTGCTACAACGCGTTTATCCAGGAGCAAAGCCTGGGCATTCACTACAACGAGAGCAACGACCTGCTCGACTATGTGAAAGACCCGGGCGTGTTCGACTATGACCAGGGCTTTGTGAAGATCCCCAATGGGCCGGGCCTGGGCATCGAGATCAATGAGGAATACGTGATCGAGCGCGCAGCCATCGGCCACCGCTGGCGCAACCCGATCTGGCGACATGCCGACGGCAGCTTTGCCGAGTGGTGATTCTTTCCTGAGGGGATGCGATTAAAAATGTGGGAGCGGGCTTGCTCGCGAATGCGGTACTTCAGTCACTGATGTGTTGAATGACACACCGCTTTCGCGAGCAAGCCCGCTCCCACAGTTTGATCCGGTTCCGTCAGTAAGGCCTGTCCTCAATAAACATAAGAAGAGGCAACCCCCCATGCATCCTGAATCCTTCACCGGGCAGGCTTCTTTAGTCACGCCTACCAGAAAGCGTTTTTTCATCATGGTGCTGCTGTTTATCACCGTGGTGATCAACTACCTCGACCGCAGCAACCTGTCGATCGCCGCCCCGGCCCTGACCAGCGAATTGGGCATTGACCCGGTGCATGTCGGGCTGATCTTCTCTGCCTTCGGTTGGACCTACGCCGCCATGCAGATCCCCGGCGGCTGGCTGGTGGACCGCGTGCCGCCGCGCATTCTCTACACCGCTGCCCTGCTGTTGTGGTCCATCGCCACAGTGATGCTGGGCTTCGCCGCCAGCTTTATCGCCCTTTTCGTGCTGCGCATGGCAGTGGGCGCGCTGGAAGCTCCGGCCTATCCCATCAACAGCCGCGTGGTCACCACCTGGTTTCCCGAGCGTGAGCGCGCCACGGCGATTGGTTTCTATACCTCTGGGCAGTTTGTCGGGCTGGCGTTCCTGACGCCGGTGCTGGCGTGGCTGCAGCATGCGTTCGGTTGGCACATGGTGTTTGTGGTGACCGGTGGCGTGGGCATCCTGTGGGCGGCGATCTGGTACGCGGTGTACCGCGAGCCGAAGGATTTCAAAGGCGCCAACGCGGCAGAAATCGAGCTGATCCGTGAAGGCGGCGGTTTGGTGGATATGCAGGAAAAGGCCGCCAAGGCGCCGTTCAGCTGGGTCGACTTAGGAATAGTGCTGAGCAAGCGCAAGCTCTGGGGCATCTACCTGGGGCAGTTCTGCCTGAACTCCACGCTGTGGTTTTTCCTGACGTGGTTCCCGACCTATTTGGTGAAATATCGCGGCATGGACTTCATCAAGTCCGGCCTGCTGGCGTCGCTTCCGTTCCTGGCGGCGTTTGTCGGCGTGTTGTGTTCGGGGATCTTTTCCGACTGGTTGATCCGTCGCGGCGCGTCGGTGGGGTTTGCGCGCAAGTTGCCGATCATTGGCGGGTTGCTGATTTCCACGGCGATCATCGGCGCCAACTACGTGGACTCGACGGCGTGGGTGATTGCGTTTCTGGCGGTGGCGTTCTTTGGCAATGGCTTGGCGTCGATCACCTGGTCGCTCGTTTCAACCTTGGCGCCTGCGCGGTTGCTGGGACTGACGGGAGGCGTTTTCAACTTCATCGGCAACTTGTCGGCGATTGCCACACCGATCGTGATTGGCTTTCTGGCGAGCGGTGATTCGTTTGCGCCAGCGATTACTTACATCGCGGTGCTGGCGCTGCTTGGGGCGCTTTCCTACGTATTGTTGGTAGGGAAAGTCGAACGTATTGAACTGTAGTGAGCGGGCTTGTCCCGCGCTGGGGGGCGAAGCCGCCCTAATAAGGCCGCTGCGTAGTATCAGGTATAACGCGGAGGCTGATTTTAGGGCGGCTTCGCCCCCCAGCGCGGGACAAGCCCGCTCACTACAGGTCAGTTGAGCACGCCGTCGAGGATCTCGTAGACGATGCCCGTGCCCACGGCGATCAACACCACGTCCGGCCCGGAACGGCGCCATTCGTAACCTGGGTATTGCGGCAGGCGCGACAGGGCGCGGTTATCCAGGCGCTCGCCATAGTAGCCGTGTGGCAACGGCTGGCCACGCACCAGGCGCACATTCGGCGGTGGCGGTGCGCCACGGGAGAACTGGCCGTGGTTGTCATGGATGATCTGCCGCACCGGACCAAAGTCCTGGGGCGGGCCGCCGCGGCGGTTGTCCTGCGGGCCTCGATGGTCGTCGCCCCGCTGCTGCTCGTGCTGGCCTTGCGGGCCACCACGGTCAGGGCCGCCCTGATCATAAGGGGCAGCTTGCACCAGGGCGCTGGCGCCCAGGACCAGCACGCCAATACTGGCAATCACGGTTTTAGGCATTTTCATCGGGGAGTTCCTCAACTGCACAAACAACAAAAAGGGATTTCGAACGAGGTTCGAAATCCCTTGGTCTTGTCAGTTTAGGTACTGAATCGGCAGGATGATTCCTCTGTATCAGGAACTTTACCTACCGCTACACGGCGTTTACTTACGGGCGCCGCGGACACCTTCCGACAACGCTGCGCAAAGGCCCAGTACGCCATCAATGGCTTGCTGATCATTTTTCGCATTGGCGATGTGATCGATCAATGCCGAACCCACCACTACACCGTCTGCCAGGCGTGCGATGGCGGCCGCTTGTTCCGGAGTGCGGATACCAAAACCGATGCTGATTGGCAGGTCGGTATGGCGACGCAGGCGTGCCACGGCTTCTTCGACGTGTTCCAGGGTAGCGGCACCGGCACCGGTTACACCGGCGACCGACACGTAGTACACAAAGCCGGAACTGCCGTTGAGCACAGTCGGCAGACGCGCATCGTCGGTGGTCGGCGTGGTCAGGCGGATAAAGTCGATGCCAGCGGCCTGGGCCGGGTCGCACAGTTCGCCGTTATGCTCTGGCGGCATGTCGACCACGATCAGGCCGTCGACACCGGCTTCCTTGGCGTCGGCGATGAACTTCGGCACGCCATATTTATGGATCGGGTTGAAGTAGCCCATTAGCACCAGCGGCGTGTCGTGGTTGTCCTTGCGGAACTCACGAACCATTTGCAGGGTTTTCAGCAGGTTCTGCTTGGCTTCCAACGCGCGAATGTTGGCCAGTTGGATCGCCGGGCCGTCGGCCATCGGATCGGTGAAGGGCATGCCCAATTCGATCACGTCGGCGCCTGCGGCAGGCAAGCCCTTGAGAATCGCCAGCGAGGTGTCATAGCCCGGGTCGCCGGCAGTGACGAAGGTCACCAGGGCGGCACGGTTTTGTTCTTTGAGTTGGGCGAAGCGGGTTTGCAGGCGGCTCATTTAGTGTTTCTCCTGCTGAGAGGTTTCCATGTGGTGCATGACGGTCTGCATGTCTTTGTCGCCACGGCCAGAAAGGTTAACCACCATCAGGTGATCTTTCGGCAGGCTCGGTGCGCGTTTGAACACTTCGGCCAGGGCGTGGGCGCTTTCCAGTGCAGGAATAATCCCTTCCAGGCGGCAGCATTTGTGGAACGCGTCGAGGGCTTCGTCGTCGGTCACCGAGGTGTACTGGACGCGGCCGATGTCATGCAACCAGGCGTGTTCCGGGCCGATGCCGGGGTAGTCCAGGCCGGCGGAAATCGAGTGGGCGTCGATGATCTGGCCATCGTCGTCCTGCAGCAGGAAGGTGCGGTTGCCGTGCAGTACGCCGGGTACGCCACCGTTGAGGCTGGCGGCGTGTTTGCCGGTCTCGATGCCGTGGCCGGCCGCTTCAACGCCGATGATTTCAACGCTTTTGTCATCGAGGAACGGGTGGAACAGGCCCATGGCGTTTGAGCCACCGCCGATGCACGCCACCAGGCTGTCCGGCAGACGACCTTCCTGGGCTTGCAACTGGTCGCGGGTTTCCTTGCCGATCACGGCCTGGAAGTCACGCACCATGGCAGGGTAAGGGTGTGGACCGGCCACGGTGCCGATCAGGTAGAAGGTGCTGTCGACGTTGGTGACCCAGTCACGCAGGGCTTCGTTCATCGCGTCTTTCAGGGTGCCGGTGCCAGCGACCACCGGGATTACTTCGGCTCCCAGCAATTTCATGCGGAACACGTTGGCTTGCTGGCGCTCGATGTCGGTGGTGCCCATGTAGATCACACATTGCAGGCCAAAGCGCGCCGCTACGGTGGCCGTAGCCACACCGTGCATGCCGGCGCCGGTCTCGGCGATGATGCGTTTTTTGCCCATGCGCCGTGCCAGCAGGATCTGGCCGATGCAGTTGTTGATCTTGTGCGCGCCGGTGTGGTTCAGCTCTTCACGCTTGAGGTAGATCTTGGCGCCGCCGCAGAACTCGGTCAGGCGCTCGGCGAAGTACAGCGGGCTTGGACGGCCCACGTAGTCGCGCTGGAAGTAGGCCAATTCTTCTTTGAACGCAGGATCTTCCTTGGCCACTTCGTATTCGCGGGCCAGGTCGAGGATCAACGGCATCAGGGTTTCAGCGACGTAACGGCCGCCGAACGCGCCAAACAGGCCGTTGGCGTCTGGGCCGTTGCGTAGATCGGTCTGGGACTGAGTCATGGGACGCTCCAGGAAGGAATAGGGGTGAGAAACAATGAGGGCCACTCTACCCCTGACGGTCTACGCTGAAAACCGATAAGATCGCCGAAACCTGTCAGGAAAACTCACAGATGAGCCGAGACCTCCCTCCCCTCAATGCCCTGCGTGCATTTGAGGCTACTGCCCGTTTGAACAGCGTGAGTCAGGCGGCTGAACAACTGCACGTGACTCACGGTGCGGTGAGTCGGCAGTTGAAGGTGCTGGAGGAGCATTTGGGTATCAGCTTGTTCGTCAAGGATGGGCGCGGCCTTAAACTCACAGATGCAGGTGCCCGACTGCGCGATGCCAGCACCGATGCGTTTGAGCGGTTAAGGGACGTGTGTGCCGAACTGACCCAGGCCAGCGCCGATGCGCCGTTCGTACTCGGGTGCTCGGGCAGCTTGCTGGCGCGCTGGTTGATCCCACGTTTGGGTCGCTTGAATGCCGACCTGCCGGACCTGCGCCTGCACCTGTCGGCGGGTGACGGCGACCTTGACCCGAGACGGCCTGGTCTCGACGCCCTGCTGGTGTTCGCCGAGCCGCCATGGCCGGCGGATATGCAGGTGTACGAACTGGCCAGCGAACGAATAGGCCCGGTGATGAGCCCGCGTTTCGCCGGTTACGAGCGGCTGCGCCAGGCGCCGGCCCAGGCCTTGTGCGGTGAAGCGTTGTTGCACACCACCTCACGTCCGCAGGCCTGGCCTAGTTGGGCGCAGCAACACGGCATCGAGCCCGACGCGTTGAAACACGGCCAGGGGTTTGAGCATTTGTATTATTTACTGGAAGCAGCGGTGGCAGGTTTGGGCGTGGCGATTGCGCCTGAACCGTTGGTGGCAGAAGACCTGCGTGCAGGTCGCCTGGTGGCGCCATGGGGTTTCAGCGAAACCCCGGCGCACCTGGCGTTGTGGCTACCCAAGCGCGCCGCGGACGGGCGCGCTCAGCAGCTGGCGCAGTGGCTCAAGGCAGAGCTTTTGCGCGAGCCGGTTTAGTCACCGCGCTTGCACAGCAGGTAAGCGGCCAACAGGCCGAGCGCGCCTACGGCAACACCGGCTGTAGTCCATGGGTGTTCTTGTGCGTAGTCCCGGGTTGCAACACCGGTTTCGCGGATTTTGACTTTGCTTTCTTCGTAGGCATCGCTGATCAAGTGGCGGGAATGCTTGAGGGCATTCTCGGCATTGCTTTTCAGGGCCTTCAAGGTTTTGCGCGACTCGTCAGACGCATCGTCCTTGAGGCTTTCCAGAGATTTGAGCAGGCTCGAAATCTCGGCTTCCATGCTTTCCAGTGACGCTTTGCGTAAAGAAGTGTTGGCCATGTGGACTCTCCTGAAGTGATTGAGTGGCGTGTGTAGATACCGACTACGGCCGTTTCAGAAAGTGCAGTAAATCTGAACTTTCACGTAGGAACTGCCGCCAGAAGCAGTACGAACATTGACTGCTACGCTTGCTTAACGACCCTTAGGAGAACTGCCATGAGTGATCATCACACCTACAAGAAAGTCGAACTGGTTGGCTCTTCGACCTCCAGCATCGAAGACGCCATCAACAATGCCCTGGCCGAAGCCCACAAGAGCATCAAGCACCTGGAGTGGTTTGAGGTAGTCGATACCCGTGGCCACATCAAGGACGGCAAGGCCGCGCATTTCCAAGTCACCCTCAAAGTGGGATTCCGAATTGCCAGTAGTTGATCGCACCGGTTGAACTTTGCCGACTGGCCGATTGCCATAACCTGCGCTACAAACAATGGGTGCCGACGCGATAGGCGTCGGCACGCTCTTTTCGATCAGCGCAAGGAACGTAACGGATGAAGAAGCTCCTGTTAGCGGTAGGTTTGTTGAGCATCGCGGGCACAGCCCTGGCGGCGGGCAAGCCTTGTGAAGAGCTGAAAAGCGAGATTGCAGCGAAAATCGACGCCAAGGGCGCCACGCATTATTCGCTGGAAGTGGTGGATAAGGGCGCTGCAGCTGAAGGTTACAAAGTAGTCGGTAGCTGCGAGGCCGGTACCAAGGAAATTGCTTACAAGCGCGGTTAATCCCGTGTTGCAGACATAAAAAACCGACTCAGGTGAGTCGGTTTTTTATGCCCGATGGTTTTACCCTTTCATCAATTGCGCCAGCAGCTCGTAGGAATGAATCCGGTCGGCGTGCTCATACAGGTCGCAGGTGAAGATCAGTTCATCGGCACCGGTTTGCTCGATCAACACTTCCAGTTTGGCGCGGATTTTCGCCGGGCTGCCCACCATTGCCAGGCCGAGGAAGCTGCCTACGGCGTCTTTTTCGTGGGGTAGCCACAGGCCTTCCATGGTTTTCACCGGTGGGCGCTGCACCAGGCTTTGCCCGCGCATCAGCGCGAGGATGCGTTGGTAGACCGAGGTGGCCAGGTAATCGGCTTGCTCGTCGGTGTCCGCTGCCACCAGAGGAATACCGAGCATTACGTAGGGCTTATCCAATACGGCCGAAGGCTTGAAGTGGTTGCGGTACACGCGAATCGCTTCATGCATCAGGCGCGGTGCGAAATGCGAGGCGAAGGCGTAGGGCAAGCCGCGTTCGCCGGCCAACTGTGCGCTGAACAGGCTGGAACCGAGCAGCCACACGGGTACGTTGGTGCCGGTGCCGGGGACCGCGATCACTCGTTGGTCGGGCGTGCGCGGGCCCAGGTAGGCCATCAGTTCGGCCACGTCTTCGGGGAAGTCGTCGGCGCTGCCAGAGCGTTCACGGCGAAGGGCGCGGGCGGTCATCTGGTCGGAACCAGGGGCTCGGCCCAGGCCCAGGTCAATACGGCCGGGGTAGAGGCTTTCCAGGGTGCCGAACTGTTCGGCGATCACCAACGGCGCGTGATTGGGCAACATCACGCCGCCGGAACCGACGCGAATCGTCGAGGTGCCGCCGGCGAGGTAGCCGAGCAATACTGAGGTGGCGGAGCTGGCAATGCCATCCATGTTGTGATGTTCAGCCACCCAAAAGCGGTTGTAGCCGAACTTTTCTACGTGCTGGGCCAGGTCCAGGGAATTGCGCAGCGACTGCGCAGGACTGCCGTTGGCGCGCACGGGCACCAGGTCGAGGGTCGAGAACTTTACGTCGGACAGCGATTTCATAAGCCTGCTTCTCCATTAGGTGCGCAGGCTTATAGACGAACCAAAACCTGCCGCTTCATGTGCATGCTCTATGAGATGTGGGCATATACCCGAGATTCAATAGCAGGTCGGGATATTTCCTACTGGATCGCTAGGTTTCTCCGACAAGATGAACTTTGCCATGCCGACTATCCTCAGAACCCTTACTGACGCAAAACCACCGTTCGAGGAGACCGCTATGAGTATCGTGAAAAAAGCATCCGCGCATTGGGAAGGTGACCTGAAGACAGGCCTGGGCTCCATCTCCACGGAAACCGGCGTATTGCGCGAAGCGCCCTACGGTTTCAAGGCCCGCTTCGAGGGTGGTAAGGGCACCAACCCCGAGGAATTGATCGGCGCGGCCCATGCCGGCTGCTTCTCCATGGCGTTTTCCATGATCCTTGGCGACGCCGGGCTCAAGGCTGACAGCATCGACACCCAGGCCGAAGTGACCCTGGACCAGGTTGAGGGTGGCTTTGCTATTACGGCCGTGCACCTGATTCTCAAGGCCAAGATCCCCGGCGCAAGCCAGGCGCAGTTTGATGAACTGAGCAAGAAGGCCAAGGAAGGGTGCCCGGTGTCCAAGGTGCTGAATGCAAAAATCAGCCTGGATGCCACCCTAGTCAGCTAACGCAGCAAAACCCCTGTGGGAGCGGGCTTGCTCGCGAATGCGGTGTGTCAGTCAATGAATCTGTGACTGTTACACCGCATTCGCGAGCAAGCCCGCTCCCACATTTGGTTTGTGTTAAATCAGAACTCGCGTTTACAAACTGTGGTCGAATAGCCATTACTGCCTAGGCGCACACCCGTGCGCAGTGCATTCAGGGAGCTTCACACATGAAACGTTTTGCCTTGGCGATCATCTGCGGCGTATTGGCCACGACGGCTGTGGCCGCGCCGAAAGATTGTGAAGAGCTCAGGAAAGAGATCGAGGTCAAGATCCAGGCTAACGCGGTGCCGTCCTACACCTTGGAAGTTGTCAGCAAGGAAGAAGCTGACAAGCATGATGTAGCCATGGTCGTCGGCAGCTGTGAGAACGGTACCAAAGCCATCATCTATCAGAAGAACAACGACTGATCAGAGACAGTTGACGCTGCGCTCTTCGGCCAGCAATTGGCGGGTGGTGTTGTACAAACGGATGTTTGGTGTGTAGGCCAGCGAGCGTCCTTCCAGGCGATAGCGTTGGCCAGCCTCGAAATGGTCGTACTGCAACGTTATGAAACACGTGCGGTCGGTCGTTTGCCCAAACCCGCTGAAGCTACCGCCGGTGGGCACCTCAAAGTCAAAGCGCACCATCAATTCGTGACTGCCCGGCGGGACTTGGAAAAAGCGCCCATCGTTGAGGTTCTTTCCGTCCAGGCGCTGCGCCATCACCAGTTTGGCGCCGGGTGTCGGGGTGGCGAAGTCAACCCAGGCCTGCTGCGGGTCCACTGGCGGTAGGGGCGTCATTGCACAGGCGCTGAGGAACAGGGCAGTGATGGGAAGCAAAAGCTGGCGCATGGCGGGCCTCAAGGTTGGAAAAAGTTGAGCCTTGCGGCCAATGCAGCAGGCTCTCCATCAGTATAAACACGCAACGCCATGGAAAAATTCCGTACGGGCAGGATAGTCTGGCGAGCAAATTACCCAGGAGCAGTCGTGGCATGGTCAGGCGTTTTCTTCCAGGGTTGATGGTTGTGCTGCTCAGCGGCTGTTCCAGCGTCAGTTATTACGGCCAATTGGCCAGCGGCCAGTGGCAATTGCTGCGGGCGCGGGAGCCGGTTTCCAAGGTCATCGCCGACCCTTCCCGCCCTCAACTGCTGCGGGATCATCTGGTGCAATCACAAAAGGCGCGCACCTTTGCCAGTGAACACCTGCACTTGCCCGACAACCAGAGTTACCGCTTGTACGCCGATATTGGACGGCCCTATGTGGTCTGGAATGTGTTCGCCACGTCGGAGTTTTCTCTATCTCCCGAAAACCATTGCTTCCCCATCGCCGGCTGCGTGGCCTATCGCGGCTACTACAACCAGGGCGCCGCACGCGGCGAGGCGGCGTTGTTGAAGCAACAGGGCATGGACGTGTCGATTGGCGGCGTCGAGGCCTATTCCACCCTGGGCTGGTTCAACGACCCGATCATGAACTCGATGATGAACTGGGGTGATGAGCGCCTGGCCACGCTGATCTTTCATGAGTTGGCGCACCAGCGTTTCTATGTGAAGGATGACACCGAGTTCAACGAGTCCTACGCCAACTTCGTCGAGCAGGAAGGCACGCGCCAATGGCGTGCCGCGCGGGGATTGGCACCGGCCAGTCTGTCGGCGGTACAGCAACGTGACGAGTTTACCCAACTGGTCCTCGACACTCGCCAGCGCCTGGAAAAACTGTATGCCCAGCCCCTTGCCTCCGATGTGATGCGGCGTGCCAAAGCGGCTGAGTTCGAGCGCCTGCGCAGCGACTACCAGGTGTTACGGGATAGCCGATGGGGTGGCGATAAGCGTTATGACGTGTGGATCAACCAGCCGATGAACAATGCACGGTTGTTGCCGTTTGGGCTGTATGACCAATGGGTGCCGGCGTTTGCGGCGTTGTTTGCGCAGGTAGATGGGGATTGGGTGAAGTTTTATGCAGCGGTGGAGAAGATGGGTGGGTTGCCGGTGGCGGAGCGAAAGGCTGCGTTGAGGCAGTTGGAGGTGGGTGACCTTTAGGGACTCTTCGCGAGCAAGCCCGCTCCCACAGTTGACCGATTTCCAGCATGAGAATGCGGTCGAATGTGGGAGCGGGCTTGCTCGCGAAAGCGGTCTCAAGCGCGCTGCAAAAACGCCTGATGCATCTCAGCCAACGTCTCGAAATGCCAAGTCGGCGCTTCGGCACTCAACTCTTCAAAACTGCCAAACCCATACCCCACCGCCGCGGAATCCAGCCCATTGCTGCGCGCGCCGATCAGGTCGTGCTTGCGGTCGCCAATCATCAAGGTGGTGGTCGGGTCCAGGCCTTCTTCGCTCATCAAATGCGCGATCAGCTCGACTTTGTTGGTGCGCGTGCCGTCCAGCTCACTGCCGTAGATCACCTTGAAGTGCTTGGCAAAATCGAAATGCCGGGCAATCTCGCGAGCGAATACCCACGGCTTCGACGTGGCGACGTAGAGCTGGCGGCCTTGGCTGCTCAAGTCTTCCAGCAGCGGCATCACACCCTCGAACACGTGGTTTTCATACAGCCCGGTGACCTTGAAGCGTTCGCGATAGAAATTCACCGCCTCCCAGGCCTTGGCTTCATCAAAGCCGTAGAACTGCATGAACGCCTGCAGCAACGGCGGGCCGATAAAGTGTTCGAGTTTGGCCAGGTCCGGCTCGTCGATGCCCAATTTGCCAAGGGCATATTGGATCGAGCGGGTGATGCCCTCGCGCGGGTCGGTGAGGGTGCCATCCAAGTCGAACAGAACGGTTTGGTAGTGCAGGGTCATCTGTCGAATCCTTCAGCCAGGTGCAGGTCTTTGAGCTTCACGTAGTTCGCGGCGCTGTAGGTGAAAAAGGCACGTTCTTTGTCAGTCAGTGGGCGAATCTGTTTAACCGGGCTGCCCACGTACAGAAAACCGCTCTCGAGTTTCTTGCCGGGCGGAACCAGGCTACCGGCGCCGATGATCACGTCGTCTTCCACCACGGCACCGTCCATCACGATGCTGCCCATGCCGATCAGGATGCGATTGCCCACCGTGCAGCCATGCAGCATGACTTTGTGGGCGATGGTCACGTCGTCGCCGATCAGCAGAGGAAAACCGTCCGGGTTGAAGGGCCCGGCGTGGGTGATGTGCAGCACGCAGCCGTCTTGTACGCTGGTGCGTGCACCGATGCGGATGCGGTGCATGTCGCCGCGAATGACCGTCAGCGGCCAGACCGAGCTGTCGGGGCCGATTTCGACATCGCCGATCACCACCGCCGAAATATCGACAAAAGCCCCGGCGCCCAGGGTTGGCGTGTGGTTCTGATAGGTGCGAAGGGTCACGATAGCCTCTCTCTCTTCTGCTGATAGCTGCGGTGGGCGTTGATTGTAATTAAGATGGCCCCATCTTTGTTCTTACATGTTTCTTCAGCCAAGGTGCCCACCGTGAGCGCGAACAACCCTCTTCTGCAGTCCTACGACCTGCCGCCGTTCTCGGCGATCCGTGCCGAGCACGTCCAGCCGGCCATTGAACAGATCCTCGCCGACAACCGCGTTGCCATCGAAGGCATCCTGCAAAGCCAAGGGAAAAATCCGACGTGGGCCGGTCTGGTGCTGGCCATGGATGAACTGAATGACCGCCTGGGCGCTGCCTGGAGCCCGGTCAGCCACCTGAACGCCGTGTGCAACAGCGCCGAACTGCGCGAAGCCTACGAAGGCTGCCTGCCAGCATTGAGCGCCTACTCCACCGAGATGGGCCAGAACCGTGAGCTGTTCCAGGCCTTCGAAGCCCTGGCCAACAGCCCGGAAGCCGCCGGTTTCGACGTGGCGCAAAAAACCATCCTGGAACATTCCCTGCGCGACTTCCGCCTGTCGGGTATCGATTTGCCGCCCGAGCAGCAAAAACGCTACGCCGAAGTGCAGAGCAAACTCTCCGAGCTGGGCAGCAAGTTCTCCAACCAATTGCTGGACGCCACCCAGGGCTGGACCAAGCACGTCACCGATGAAGCCACCCTCGCCGGCCTGACCGACTCGGCCAAGGCGCAAATGGCTGCCGCCGCCCAGGCCAAGGGCCTCGACGGCTGGCTGATCACCCTCGAATTCCCAAGTTACTACGCGGTGATGACCTACGCCCACGACCGTGCCCTGCGCGAAGAAGTCTACGCGGCCTACTGCACCCGGGCGTCGGACCAAGGCCCGAATGCCGGTCAGAACGACAACGGGCCGGTGATGGAACAAATCCTCGACCTGCGTCAGGAACTGGCCAAGCTGTTGGGCTACGCCTCGTTCTCCGAGCTGAGCCTGGCCACCAAGATGGCCGAGTCCAGCGACCAAGTGCTGAGTTTCCTGCGTGACCTGGCCAAGCGCAGCAAGCCGTTTGCCGCCCAGGACCTGCAGCAACTCAAGGCTTACGCTGCCGAGCAAGGCTGTGCCGATCTGCAAAGCTGGGACAGCGGCTTCTACGGCGAAAAACTCCGTGAGCAGCGCTACAGCGTGTCCCAGGAAGCCCTGCGCGCCTACTTCCCGATCGACAAAGTGCTGGGCGGCCTGTTCGCTATTGTGCAGCGTCTGTACGGCATCGAAATCGCCGAGCAAAAGGGCTTCGACACCTGGCACCCGGATGTCCGCCTGTTTGAAATCAAGGAAAACGGCCAGCACGTCGGCCGCTTCTTCTTCGACCTGTACGCCCGCGCCAACAAGCGTGGTGGCGCCTGGATGGACGGCGCGCGCGACCGTCGTCGTAAGGTTGACGGCGTATTGCAAAGCCCGGTGGCCAACCTGGTGTGCAACTTCACCCCGGCCGACAGCGGCAAGCCTGCTCTGCTGACCCACGATGAAGTCACCACCCTGTTCCACGAATTCGGCCACGGCCTGCATCACCTGCTGACCCGCGTTGAACACGCGGGCGTATCCGGCATCAACGGTGTGGCATGGGATGCGGTGGAGCTGCCGAGCCAGTTCATGGAGAACTGGTGCTGGGAGCCGGAAGGCCTGGCACTGATCTCGGGTCACTATGAGAGCGGCGAACCGCTGCCTCAGGACCTGCTGCAAAAGATGCTCGCGGCGAAAAACTTCCAGTCCGGCCTGATGATGGTGCGTCAGCTGGAGTTCTCGCTGTTCGACTTCGAACTGCACGCCACCCACGGTGATGGCCGCAGCGTGGCCCAGGTGCTCGAAGGCGTGCGCGATGAGGTTTCGGTGATGCGTCCACCGGCCTACAACCGCTTCCCCAACAGCTTTGCACACATCTTCGCCGGCGGTTACGCGGCGGGCTACTACAGCTACAAGTGGGCCGAAGTGCTCTCGGCAGATGCCTTCTCCAAGTTCGAAGAAGATGGCGTGCTCAATGCCGAGACCGGCCGTGCATTTCGCGAGGCGATCCTGGCGCGTGGTGGTTCCCAGGAGCCGATGGTGTTGTTCGTCGATTTCCGCGGACGTGCGCCGTCGATTGACGCACTCTTGCGCCACAGCGGCCTGAGTGAGGACGCAGCAGCATGAGTGAAGGGCCTGTGATGACCAAAAAGCAATTTATCGCCGGGGCGGTCTGCCCGGCGTGCAGCGAGCCGGACAAGTTGAAGATGTGGACCGAAGACAGCGTGCCGCATCGCGAATGCGTGGCCTGCGGTTATACCGACACGCTGAATGACCAAGGGCTGTCTGTGCCCAAGGAACTGGGCACCCGGGTGAATACCTCGGCGTTGAAAGCGCCGGACCCGAAGGTGCAGGCCGTGCAGTTCTTTCCTAATCCAAAGCTGAAGAAAGACTGAATCTGTTACCCCCTGGGATCAATTCTCAGGGGGTAATCACCAACGCGGTTTTTTCTTCTGCTGTCTCATCCTTCGCCGGGTTCAACCAGCTTTTCATCGAGCACAGCGCAAACGCACTGGTGCTGCAATCGCCGTTCGCCAAGGCAGTACGCAATTTGTCGATATCGGCCTTCATCATGTAGCGGACCCCGTCCTTGAAGCCGTTGCTGGTGCCGAAGCCGCCAAGGGTCATCTCGTTCAGCGCATCTTCCTTGCTCCACCCCTGCACCACGACGCGATACATCGCTGCCATCAGGCCGGTGCGGTCAGAGCCGTGTTTGCAATGCATCAGCACCGGGCCGTCTGCCTGTGCGTCCTGGATTGCGCGCAATGCCGCCAGCACGTCGGAATCGTCGACATGATTGGTGCGATAGGACAACTGCACTTGTTTGATATTGGAAGATTTCAGCCAGTTGGCGTCTGATTCAGGCAGGAAGTTGATCACGGTGCCGATCTTGAGCTTTTCCAGGGCTGGCACTGCGTTGCTGTCTGGCAGCGCGCTGCGATACAGCGTGGGGGTCATTTGGTGCAGGTTGAATTGATTGCCGACAGGCTGGGCCCATTCGGGTGAGCGCAGGGATGTTGTGTCGTCGGCTTGCGCGTGGACGGTAGTGAACATTGCCATGAGCGCCAGGCCGAAGGCAGGCAGCAATCGAATCGAGGACATGCGCGTTGTGACCGAATAGGGAAAGGGCTGATGGGCCTCAGGTTCGTCTAACGGGGGTCAATGTCTTGTGAGGTACTCGTCAAAGAATCGTTAATCATCTGAGCTGATCCGGTGTTTTTGCCGCTGAACCGATTCATCTCGATTCTTAGGCTGCTATCATTTGTAACTATTGTTTGCCGGTGTGTTCTATCCCATTGGCTAGCCACATTCACGCTGCTCCCAGAAGCGGCTGAAAAATCCCGTGACCACATGATGAGGTGCACCCATGTCTGATCAAGATCGAGACAACCCCCGGCGTGACTTTTTGCGCAAATCCTTGACCTTGATCCCGGTGGTCACGGTTGCCAGCACCGGCCTTGGCGGCTCGATGTTGATGGCTACGCCTGAACCGGCCCAGGCTGCTCCGGCCAAGCCGGTGGCGAGCGAAAAGCCCTATGAGCCGAGTTATTTCACTGTCGAAGAATGGGCGTTTATCAACGCCGCTGTCGCGCAACTGATTCCCGCCGATGCCCAAGGCCCTGGCGCTCTGGAAGCCGGTGCGCCGGAGTACATCGACCGCCAGATGAACACACCGTATGCCAGCGGCGCGTTGTGGTTCATGCAAGGCCCGTTCAACGCCGACGCCGCGCCGGAAATGGGCTGGCAGTCCAAGTTGGTCCCCAAGGAGATCTATCGCCTGGGTATTGCCGCGACGGATGCATGGTCGAAGGCTTTCAACGGTAAAGCTTTTGCTGCGCAAGACAGCGCTACCCGAGACGATATGCTGCGGCGTCTGGAGGCTGGCGGCAGTGAAGTGTCGGCGCATTTCGAGGCGGTGCCGCCGAAGATTTTTTTCAACCTGTTGCTGCAAAACACCAAGGAAGGCTTCTTCTGCGACCCGATCCACGGCGGCAACAAGGGCATGGTCGGTTGGACCATGATCGGTTTTCCCGGCGCGCGCGCCGATTTCATGGACTGGGTTGAACGCAACGAGCAATACCCCTTCCCGGCTGTTTCCATCCGCGGCGAGAGGGCATAAACGTGGCGACCATCATGAAGAAAGTAGACGCGGTGATCGTAGGCTTCGGCTGGACCGGCGCGATCATGGCCAAGGAGCTGACGGAAGCAGGCCTGAACGTGGTAGCGCTGGAGCGCGGCCCGATGCAGGACACTTACCCGGACGGCAACTATCCGCAGGTCATCGACGAACTGACCTACAGCGTGCGTAAAAAACTCTTCCAGGACATTTCCAAAGAGACGGTGACCATTCGCCACAGCGTGAATGACGTTGCCCTGCCCAATCGTCAGTTGGGTGCGTTCCTGCCGGGCAATGGCGTGGGCGGTGCGGGCCTGCATTGGTCCGGCGTGCATTTTCGCGTCGACCCGATTGAGTTGCGCATGCGCAGCCATTACGAAGAGCGCTACGGCAAAAACTTCATCCCCAAAGACATGACCATCCAGGACTTCGGCGTCAGCTACGAAGAGCTGGAGCCGTTTTTCGACTACGCCGAAAAAGTCTTCGGCACCTCCGGCCAGGCGTGGACCGTCAAGGGCCAGTTGGTAGGCGAAGGCCGTGGCGGTAACCCGTATGCGCCGGATCGTTCAAATCCGTTTCCGTTGGAATCGCAGAAAAACACCGTCTCTGCACAGCTGTTTCAGAAAGCCGCTGCTGAGGTGGGTTACAAGCCCTACAACTTGCCGTCGGCCAATACCTCGGGGCCTTACACCAATCCCTACGGCGCGCAGATGGGCCCGTGCAACTTCTGCGGGTTCTGCAGCGGATACGTTTGCTACATGTATTCCAAGGCATCACCGAACGTGAACATCCTGCCGGCACTGCGCCAGGTGCCGAACTTCGAACTGCGCCCAAATTCCCACGTGCTCAAGGTCAACCTCGACAGCACCAAGAGCAAGGCTACCGGCGTGACTTACGTCGACGCCCAGGGCCGCGAGTGCGAGCAGCCGGCGGACCTGGTGATCCTCGGTGCGTTCCAGTTCCATAACGTGCGCCTGATGCTGCTCTCGGGTATCGGCAAGCCTTACGACCCGATTACCAACGAGGGCGTGGTAGGCCGCAACTTTGCCTACCAGAACATGGCCACCATCAAGGCATTCTTCGACAAGGACACCCACACCAATAACTTTATTGGTGCCGGCGGCAATGGCGTGGCCATCGATGACTTCAACGCGGATAACTTCGACCACGGCCCTCATGGTTTTGTGGGCGGCTCGCCGATGTGGGTCAACCAGGCCGGCAGCCGGCCGATTGCCGGTACATCCAACCCGCCGGGCACACCGGCGTGGGGCAGCGCGTGGAAGCGCGCCACCGCCGATTACTACACACACCAAGTGTCGATGGATGCCCACGGTGCGCATCAATCTTACCGAGGCAACTACCTTGATCTGGACCCGGTGTACCGCGATGCCTACGGCCTGCCGCTGCTACGGATGACATTCGACTGGCAGGAAAATGACATCAAGATGAACCGCTTCATGGTCGAGAAAATGAGCAAGGTCGCCGAAGCGATGAACCCCAAGGCCATTGCCTTGCTCGGCAAAAAGGTCGGTGAACATTTCAATACTGCGTCGTACCAGACCACCCACCTAAACGGGGGCGCGATCATGGGTACCGACCCGAAGACCAGCGCATTGAACCGCTACTTGCAATGCTGGGATGTACACAACGTATTTGTGCCGGGCGCATCCGCTTTCCCACAAGGCCTGGGCTACAACCCTACGGGCTTGGTGGCGGCATTGACCTATTGGTCGGCGCGGGCGATCCGCGAGCAATACCTGAAAAACCCCGGCCCACTGGTTCAGGCATAAGGAGCGATGACCATGAAAGCATTCGTTATCGCCTCCCTGGCGTTGTTCAGCAGTTGCTCGGTCAGCGCCGCCGACACCGATCTGATCAAACAGGGCGAATACCTGGCCCGCGCCGGTGACTGCGTGGCTTGCCACACGGCCAAAGGCGGCAAGCCCTTTGCGGGCGGCCTGCCGATGGAAACCCCGATTGGCGTGATCTATTCCACCAACATCACTCCTGACAAAACCGGCCTGGGTGACTACAGCTTTGAAGACTTCGACAAGGCTGTGCGCCATGGCGTCGCCAAAAGCGGTAGTACGCTTTACCCAGCGATGCCCTATCCGTCCTACGCACGCGTCAGCGACAGCGATATGCAGGCCTTGTACGCGTACTTTATGAAAGGGGTGGAGCCCGTCGCGCAAGCGAACAAGGACAGCGATATTCCCTGGCCCTTGAGCATGCGTTGGCCGCTGGCGGCATGGCGTTGGATGTTTGCGCCGGCGGTCGAGGAGCACCAGGCCCAAGCGGCTACTGATCCGGTCGTAAGCCGTGGCGCCTATCTGGTCGAAGGCCTTGGCCATTGCGGCGCGTGTCATACGCCACGGGCCCTGACCATGCAGGAAAAAGCCCTGAGCGCGACCGACGGTAGCGCTTTCCTGTCTGGCAGCGCACCGCTGGAGGGTTGGATCGCGAAGAGCTTGCGTGGCGATCACAAGGACGGTCTCGGCAGTTGGAGCGAAGAGCAACTCGTGCAATTCCTCAAGACCGGTCGCAGTGACCGCAGCGCAGTGTTTGGCGGCATGAGCGATGTGGTGGTGCACAGCATGCAGTACATGTCGCAAGACGACCTGACCGCTATCGCGCGCTACCTCAAGAGCCTGCCGGCGGTCGATCCGAAAGATCAGCCGCATCAGTACGACAAACAGGTTGCTGAGGCGCTGTGGAAGGGTGATGACAGCAAGCCGGGTGCGTCGGTGTACATCGACAACTGCGCGGCCTGTCATCGTACCGATGGGCATGGTTACACGCGGGTGTTCCCGGCGTTGGCGGGCAACCCGGTGCTGCAGACGGCGGATGCCACGTCGTTGATCAACATCGTGTTGAATGGCGGCACCTTGCCGGCAACCCACGCAGCACCGTCCACCTTCACCATGCCCGCGTTTGCATGGCGCCTGTCGGACCAGGAAGTGGCGGATGTGGTCAGTTTCGTCCGTGGCAGTTGGGGTAATAAGGGCGCCCCCGTGAAGGCCGGTGACGTGGCGGACCTGCGCAAGAACGATATGCGCACCACCTCGGGCGATGACCTTGGCCAGGTGACACAAAAGCACTGATGCTTGCCTGACTGCCAAACGGCACTGGTCAGAAGGCGTGCGCCTCGATACTGTATATAAAAACAGTATCGAGGCGTTTTCATGTCTACTCCGCTGCCGCCCCGTGGCCGGGGCACGGCCACCAACCTGCATAATCGCTTTGCGCCTACCGTCAGCGTGGCCGAGGACGACGGCTGGTATCAGGAAGTCCCGCCAACCCAGGGCACGGAAGTGCGCATCGAAACGGCCAAGACCATCATCACCCGCAACAACTCTCCGGACTTGCCGTTCGACCGTTCGATCAACCCCTATCGTGGGTGCGAGCATGGCTGTATCTACTGCTATGCGCGGCCCAGCCATGCGTATTGGGACATGTCGCCGGGGTTGGATTTCGAAACCAAGTTGATCGCCAAGAGCAATGCCGCCGACGTGCTGGAGCAGCAACTGTCGAAACCTGGCTACGTGTGCGCGCCGATCAACCTGGGCTCCAATACCGACCCGTACCAGCCTATCGAGCGTGAGTACACGATCACCCGACAAACCCTCGAAGTGCTGCTGCGCTACCGGCACCCGGTGACCATCATCACCAAGGGCTCGCTGATACTGCGCGATCTCGACCTGCTGATCGAGTTGGCCAAGCAGCGCCTGGTAGCGGTGATGATCAGCCTCACCAGCCTGGACGACGAACTCAAGCGCATCCTGGAACCGCGCACCGCAGCACCCAAGGCGAGGCTGCGGGCGATCAGGGTAATGCGTGAGGCGGGCATCCCGGTGGGCGTGCTGTGTTCGCCGATGATCCCGATGATCAACGACAGTGAGCTGGAGAGCCTGCTCGCAGAAGCCCATGCAGCCGGCGCGCAAAGTGCGGCGTACATGATGCTGCGCCTGCCGCTGGAGGTGGCGCCGCTGTTCGAGGAGTGGCTGGCGGCGCATTACCCTCAGCGCGCGGCCCATGTGATGAGCCTGGTGCGCCAGGTACGCGGGGGCGAGGTATACGACAGTCGCTTCGGCGTGCGCATGCGTGGCGAGGGGCCGTTTGCCGATTTGCTGGCCCAGCGCTTCAGCAAGGCGATCAAGCGGTTGGGGCTCAATCGTCGGGAGGGTTTCAATCTGGACTGCACGGCGTTCTGCCCTCCGGGCAGGCAGATGGCATTGTTGTAGACTGATAGGGAAGAACGCACTATTCCTGTAGGAATAGTCGCGTTATGACATCACTGAAAGCCGCGTTATAGAGCGGTTCATTCAGTTTGAGTTAAGTTTCGGCGGTTACCTTGTTCATCGAGTGACTGACGAGTCGGCGTCGTCGTTGTAGGAAATTTTTCTGCTTGGCGCCGGACTAACCTGAACACTCCCCTGCATTAATCAAGAGGATGAATCATGAGTGACAAGGATAAACAGCCGTTGGCTGCGTCGGCTTCAGCCCCTCAGGTGGCGGAATCCGCCGATGCAGCGCTGCAGCATATCGTTGACGGCTTTTTGCATTTCCATCACGACGTCTTCCCCCAGCAGGAAGAACTCTTCAAGAAACTCGCCACGGCCCAGAGCCCGCGGGCGATGTTCATTACCTGTGCCGACTCGCGCATCGTGCCCGAGCTGATCACCCAAAGCTCCCCGGGTGATCTGTTCGTGACCCGTAACGTCGGCAACGTGGTGCCGCCTTATGGGCAGATGAACGGCGGTGTGTCGACGGCCATCGAGTACGCCGTATTGGCGTTGGGCGTGCAGCACATCATTGTCTGCGGGCATTCCGATTGCGGTGCCATGCGCGCGGTGCTCAACCCCGATAGCCTGGAGAAGATGCCGACGGTCAAGGCTTGGCTGCGGCATGCCGAGGTCGCCAAGACCATGGTTCACGACAACTGCGACTGCGCCAATGAAGGCGAGAGCATGAAGGTGCTGACCGAAGAAAACGTCATCGCCCAGCTGCAACATCTGCGCACCCACCCTTCCGTGGCTTCGCGCATGGCCAATGGTCATTTGTTTATCCATGGTTGGATCTACAACATCGAGACCAGCGAGATCCGGGCCTACGATGCGGATCAATCGGCGTTTCGACCCTTGAGCGGCGAAGGCCCGATTCCTTCCGCGACGCCTAAAGCGCGCTTCTAAAACACTTCCCTGCCGGGTAACGCGATGGCTGCCATTAGAGCAGCCAGGCGTTGCCACGCCCGGCGAATGCCTCGGGAGAGTCATCATGCGTGCTGCTCAATTGAAAGCTGTACTGCCACGGGAGCTGCTCGCCTCCGTGGTTGTGTTTCTGGTCGCCCTGCCCTTGTGCATGGGGATCGCGATTGCGTCCGGGATGCCGCCGGCCAAGGGCCTGATTACTGGCATCATCGGGGGCTTGGTGGTGGGTTGGCTGGCGGGATCGCCTTTGCAGGTCAGTGGTCCGGCGGCAGGCTTGGCGGTGTTGGTGTTCGAGTTGGTGCGCCAGCACGGCATGTTGATGCTCGGGCCGATTCTGCTGCTGGCGGGCTTCCTGCAACTGGTGGCGGGGCGCCTGCGCCTGGGCTGCTGGTTTCGTGTTACGGCGCCGGCGGTGGTCTACGGCATGCTGGCGGGGATCGGTGTGCTGATTGTGCTGTCGCAGATCCATGTGATGCTCGATGGCGCGCCCAAGCCTTCCGGGCTGGATAACCTGGCAGGCTTTCCGGCGGCAGTGGCACAGGCCATTCCAAGCCTGGGTTGGCAGGCAGGTTTGCTTGGGTTGTCGACCATGCTGGTGATGTACCTGTGGGACAAATTGCGCCCGGCACGCCTGCGTTTTGTACCCGGCGCCCTGCTGGGCGTGGGCCTGACCACTGCGGTCAGTCTGCTGCTGGCGTTGCAGGTCAAGCGTGTGGAAGTCCCGGAAAACCTCGCCGATGCTATCGACTGGCTGCGCCCCAGCGACCTGCTGAACCTGGCTGATCCGCAATTGTTGATCGCGGCTTTTGCCGTGGCGTTTATCGCCAGTGCGGAAACCCTGCTTTCCGCCGCCGCGGTTGACCGCATGCACAGCGGCCAGCGTTCTGATTTCGACAAGGAATTGTCCGCCCAAGGTGTCGGCAACATGCTCTGCGGCCTGGTCGGCGCGTTGCCGATGACCGGCGTGATCGTACGCAGCTCGGCCAACGTACAGGCGGGCGCCACCACGCGGCTGTCGGCGATGTTCCATGGCCTGTGGCTGCTGGCGTTCGTTTTGTTGCTGTCGAGCGTGCTGCAAAGCATTCCGGTGGCGAGCCTGGCGGGTGTGCTGGTGTACACCGGGATCAAGCTGGTGGACCTCAAAGCGTTCAAGGCCTTGGGGCGATATGGGCGGATGCCGATGTTTACTTATGCCGCCACTGCGCTGGCAATCATCTTCACCGACCTGCTGACCGGTGTACTGGTGGGCTTCGGGCTGACGTTGGTGAAGTTGGCGTTCAAGGCTTCACGCTTGAAAGTCAGCCTGATTGATTTGCCCCAGAACGGTGAGATGGAGCTGCGATTGACCGGTGCGGCGACCTTTTTGAAAGTGCCGGCACTGACCCAGGTGCTGTCGACGGTACCGGCGGGGACCACGGTGCATGTGCCGCTGAACAACCTGAGTTACATCGACCATTCCTGCCTGGAGCTGCTGGAGGAATGGGGGCGAGCCAACGCGGCGAAAGGCTCGAAGCTGGTAATCGAGGCGCGTGGGTTGAAGCGACGGTTGGAAGGTCGGGTGCGTATGACTACAGGGATAGGTTCCACGGCCCCGACTAGCTGACGAAACCGGATCAAAAATGTGGGAGCGGCGGTGCGACGATTCGACTTGCTCGCACCGCCGCTCCCACATTTGATCGCTATGAGGCTGGAAAATCAGGCCGGCTGATCCAGGGCCAACTCAACCCCAAGCTGGCGTGACAAGCACGGCCAACGCTTCCACGCCGCTTCTGTATTCGGGCTCTTGAGCGTCTCGCGGTAGGCCTCCACCGACTCCAGCGCAAAGCTGTCTTCGTTGAGCATCTCATCCACTGCCAAATGCACCGCTTCATCCAATTGGTTGGCGAATGCTTCGCCGATCAGTTGGTGGGCGATCAGGTTGGCCACGGTAGTGTCCGCCGGAATCAACGGCTGACCGAAGTGCTTGATATACAGATCGTTGACCTCTTCCACCAAACGGTGAGCCAGGTAGGCTTCGTCCAGCAGACCATCGAGCCCTACATGGCCGGCCAAGATCGCGGGCGGTTGCAGGAAGAAATGCTCGGCAATTTTCAGCACCGGCTTGATCTGGCTTTCGATGCCGGCCTCGCGGGCCACGTCGTTGGCGGCGTCGAGCAAATCCGGGACGAGGTCGATGTAGGCGGTGACGAAGCGGGTCATAACGATGTTGCGATCACCGTCAGCCAGGGAGATGGCCGAATGCAGGTGCGGCAATTGGGTTTCCAGTTGCTGGGCAAGCTGGCCCGTGCTGGCTTCGTGTTGATGGGCACGGGAAATCTGCTCGCGCAATGCGGCGGTGTTCATGAAGGCTCCAGTGATGCAGGCGTAGGAAAAGGGAGAGGATAAGGTAGCTCGTTTATACGAGCGCCTAAGACGCATTTGTCATAATTATTTCATGGTTATGCGCCCCTGTTATATCGAATTGCCATCGTTCGTCGGATAAACGATTCCGCCCCCGGTTTTATTGGCTCCGCCCGTCCGTTTTTACTCATTTGTCCCTACACATTGCGGGGTTGCAGAGCCTGTCTATACTCGGGTTTGTACGCAATTAGCTGATGACGCCAGACTGCATAAGCAGGTGAGGCTAAGCGGTTGTAAGCAGTATGGAAGCCGCTCCCTTCGACGCAGGTGCAAACCGGCGGGATAACAAGAACGATAAGGGGAACCCGCAATGACGCGACATCCACATGTTTGGATGGGCCTCCTGTTGTGGTCGGTATTCGGCCAGGCGCACGCCGCCTGGACAACGAATATGGCGCCAGGGGCTACAGAAGTCAGTCACGCCGTGTTTGACCTGCACATGACCATTTTCTGGATTTGTGTGGTGATCGGCATCGTCGTGTTTGGCGCGATGTTCTGGTCGATGATCCTGCACCGCCGGTCCACGGGCCAGGTGGCGGCGAAGTTCCACGAGAGCACGACCGTGGAAATCCTCTGGACCGTGGTGCCCTTGCTGATCCTGGTGGCCATGGCCATTCCGGCAACCAAGACCCTGATCAATATCTACGACAGCAGTGAATCGGATATCGATATCCAGGTCACCGGCTATCAGTGGAAGTGGCATTACAAATACCTGGGCCAGGACGTGGAGTTCTTCAGCAACCTGGCCACGCCCGCCGAGCAGATCCATAACCAGGCCGTGAAAGGCGAACATTACCTGTTGGAAGTCGACCAGCCGCTGGTGTTGCCGGTAGGGGCCAAGGTGCGTTTCCTGGTGACGGCTGCCGACGTGATCCACTCCTGGTGGGTGCCGGCCTTTGCGGTCAAGCGCGATGCGATCCCCGGCTTCGTCAACGAGGCCTGGACCCGCGTCGAGAAGCCCGGCATCTACCGTGGCCAGTGCGCCGAACTGTGCGGCAAGGACCACGGTTTCATGCCCATCGTGGTCGAGGTCAAGTCCAAAGCGGACTACGACACCTGGCTCGGCGAGCGTAAGGAAGAAGCCGCCAAGCTCAAAGAGTTGACCTCCAAAGAGTGGACGCTGGAAGAACTGGTGGCCCGTGGCGACAAGGTCTACCACACCACCTGCGTGGCCTGTCACCAGGCTGAAGGCCAAGGCCTGCCGCCGATGTTCCCGGCGCTGAAGGGCTCGCCGATTGCCACTGGAGCTAAGGAAGACCACCTGCACCGCGTCTACTTCGGCAAACCCGGCACCGCCATGGCCGCCTTCGGCAAGCAGTTGTCGGAAGTGGATATCGCCGCCGTGGTGACCTACGAACGCAACGCCTGGGGCAACAACAAAGGCGACATGGTCACGCCCAAGGATGTGCTGGCTTTGAAACAGGCAGAAAGCAAATGACCGCGCTCAGAGCCTATGCCCCGAACCGCCCCGCCCACTCGCTTGCAGGAGAACGGCCATGAGCACTGTGATCGATGACCATGGTCACGCCGACCATGCCCACGGCCCCGCCAAAGGCCTGATGCGCTGGGTGCTGACTACCAACCACAAAGATATCGGCACGATGTACCTGTGGTTCGCCTTCACCATGTTTTTGCTCGGCGGCTCGTTCGCCATGGTGATCCGCGCCGAACTGTTCCAGCCGGGCTTGCAGATCGTGGAGCCGGCGTTTTTCAACCAGATGACCACCATGCACGGGCTGATCATGGTGTTCGGCGCGGTGATGCCGGCGTTCGTCGGCCTGGCCAACTGGATGATCCCGCTGATGATCGGCGCGCCGGACATGGCCCTGCCGCGCATGAACAATTTCAGCTTCTGGTTGCTGCCGGCGGCGTTCCTGCTGCTGGTCTCCACGCTGTTCACGCCAGGTGGCGGGCCGAATTTCGGCTGGACCTTCTACGCCCCGCTCTCCACCACCTACGCGCCGGAAAGCGTGACGTTCTTCATTTTTGCGATTCACCTGATGGGCATCAGCTCGATCATGGGCGCGATCAACGTGGTCGCCACTATCCTCAACCTGCGCGCGCCCGGCATGACGTTGATGAAGATGCCGCTGTTCGTATGGACCTGGCTGATCACCGCGTTCCTGCTGATCGCGGTGATGCCGGTGCTGGCGGGCTGCGTGACCATGATGCTGATGGACATCCACTTCGGCACCAGCTTCTTCAGTGCGGCCGGCGGCGGTGACCCGGTGCTGTTCCAGCATGTGTTCTGGTTCTTCGGTCACCCCGAGGTGTACATCATGATCCTGCCGGCCTTTGGCGCCGTCAGCTCGATCATACCGACCTTCTCGCGCAAACCATTGTTCGGCTACACCTCGATGGTCTACGCCACGGCGAGCATCGCGTTCCTGTCCTTCATCGTGTGGGCGCACCACATGTTCGTGGTGGGCATTCCGTTGGTGGGCGAGTTGTTCTTCATGTACGCCACGCTGCTGATTGCCGTGCCGACCGGGGTCAAGGTGTTCAACTGGGTCAGCACCATGTGGCAAGGCTCGCTGACGTTCGAGACGCCAATGCTGTTTGCGGTGGCCTTTGTGATTTTGTTCACCATCGGCGGCTTCTCCGGGCTGATGCTGGCGATTGCCCCGGCGGACTTCCAGTACCACGACACCTACTTCGTGGTGGCGCATTTCCATTACGTACTGGTGCCCGGTGCGATCTTCGGCATCTTCGCCTCGGCCTATTATTGGCTGCCGAAATGGACCGGCCACATGTACGACGAAACCCTCGGCAAGTTGCACTTCTGGCTGTCTTTCGTGGGCATGAACATGGCGTTCTTCCCGATGCACTTCGTGGGGCTGGCCGGCATGCCGCGCCGGGTACCGGATTACAACCTGCAATTCGCCGACTTCAACATGGTGTCGTCGATTGGCGCGTTTATGTTTGGTGCCACGCAGATCTTCTTCCTGTTCATCGTGATCAAGTGCATCCGTGGCGGCCCACCTGCGCCGGCCAAGCCGTGGGATGGAGCTGAAGGGCTGGAGTGGAGCATTCCTTCGCCGGCGCCTTATCACACGTTTACTACGCCGCCGGAGGTTAAATGAACACCTCGGTCGCTCGGCCGGCTCCCACAGTAGGTGAGTGTCATGGCTGACTCCGTGCCGCTTAAACGCCTGGTCACGCGCCTGCTGATTCTGGTGCTGGCCATGTTCGCCTTCGGCTTTGCCCTGGTGCCGATCTACGACGTGATGTGCAAGGCGTTCGGCATCAACGGCAAGACCGCCGGGCAATACGAAGGCGAGCAGGTTGTCGACCCTTCGCGGCAGGTGCGAGTGCAATTCCTGTCGACCAACGCTATCGACATGGTCTGGGAGTTTCATTCCAAGGCCGACGAAGTGGTGGTCAACCCAGGGGCCGTCACCGAGATGCTTTTTGTGGCCTACAACCCCACCGACAAGGCCATGACCGCCCAGGCCGTACCGAGCATTTCCCCGGCCGAAGCGGCGATGTATTTCCACAAGACCGAATGTTTTTGCTTCACCCAGCAAGTGTTGCAACCCGGCCAGCGTATCGAGATGCCTGTGCGCTTCATCGTCGACCGGGCGATGCCCAAGGATGTGAAGCATTTGACCCTGGCGTACACGCTGTTTGATATCACTGCGCGCCAACCGCCGGTGGCCGTCCACACCGGCGGCTAGCTACTGTTTGGCCCCTTAATCAGGAGAGCGAATACATGTCGTCTCATGATACGTACTACGTACCAGCGCAAAGCAAATGGCCAATAATTGCCACGTTTGGCATGTTGATCACGGTGTACGGCCTGGGCGTGTGGTTCAACGACCTCAAGGCGGCGCGCCCGGAATCACACGGCCCGTGGATCTTTTTCGTCGGGGGGCTGCTGCTGGCCTACATGCTGTTCGGCTGGTTCGGCGCGGTGATCAAGGAAAGCCGTGCCGGTTTGTACAGCCCGCAGATGGACCGCTCGTTTCGCTGGGGCATGACCTGGTTCATCTTTTCCGAGGTGATGTTCTTTATCGCATTCTTTGGTGCACTTTTTTATGTCCGGCACATGTCCGGCCCGTGGCTGGGAGGTGAAGGTCATAAAGGCATCGCCCACATGCTGTGGCCGGACTTCCAGTTCACCTGGCCGCTGCTCAACAACCCCGATCCCAAACTGTATCCGCCACCGGAAGGCACCATCAGTCCGTGGGGCCTGCCGCTGATCAACACGATTTTGCTGGTCAGCTCCAGCGTGACCATCACCATCGCCCACCATGCATTGCGCAAAGGCCATCGTGGCGCGCTGAAAATCTGGCTGGCGCTGACGGTGTTGCTGGGTTGGGCGTTCCTGGGCTTTCAGGCCGAGGAATACATCCATGCCTACAAGGAGCTGGGCCTCACCTTGGGTTCGGGTGTGTACGGCGCGACGTTCTTCATGCTCACCGGGTTCCACGGCGCCCACGTGACCATAGGCACCATCATTTTGTTTGTGATGCTGATGCGCATCCTGCGCGGGCATTTCAATGCGGAGCACCAGTTCGGGTTCGAGGCCGCCAGTTGGTATTGGCACTTTGTGGATGTGGTGTGGATCGGGCTGTTTTTCTTCGTATATGTGTTGTGAGGGGGGTTACCAGGGGGCGTGAGACACCAACTGGCCGCTGAAAAAGCCCCAGGCGATCAGTGCCAGGGTGATCACGGCCAGTACCACGCGCACGGTCAGGGCGTTGACGAGGCGGTTGGAGTTGCCCTCGTCCTTGACCAGGAAGAACAAGCCACTGAACAGGCTCACGACGGTCGCGATCAGCATCAGGGCAATGGCGGCTTTGAGCATGGTCTGGCTCCGGGGGTTTTTTATCGGGAGGGCGAGGCAATGAAAACAAGTATAGCCAGCGCCACAAAACGCTTTCGCCCAGGGCTTGCGCCGACGCTGGTGGTGTTGGTGCTGCTGCCACTGATGGTTGGCCTGGGCTTCTGGCAGCTGTCCCGTGGCCATGAAAAACAGCTGCTGGTGGACAGCTATGCGCAGCGGCGTGTGGCTGAGCCGGTCAATAGCACGCAACTTGATGAGATGGCTGATCCGGCCTTCCGCCGCGTCCGTCTGCGTGGGCAGTTCGACGCCGAACACAGTGTGCTGCTCGACAATCGCATGCGCGATGGCAAGGCGGGCGTCGAGCTGCTGCAACCATTTCACGACCAGGCCAGTGGCCTGTGGCTGTTGCTCAACCGCGGCTGGTTACCTTGGCCAGACCGGCGCACCCCGCCCGCTTTCACAACGCCTGAGCAGCCGTTGAATCTCGATGCCTGGGTCTACGTGGCCCCCGGCGAAACCTTCCAGTTGCACGCCGATCCGGTCACCGCGCAATGGCCGCGTTTGCTTACTGCACTGCATCCCGCTGCCCTGTGGGCTGAGCTGGGCCGCAGCGGTTTTACCTATGAGCTGCGCGCCGAGCCCGGCCCCGGTACGTACGACACCGACTGGGCCGTGGTTGCGATGGGCCCGGAAAAACACCTGGGGTATGCCGTGCAGTGGTTCGCCATGTCGCTGGCGCTGTTGGCGCTTTACCTCTACCTCGGATGGCACACCACAAAAAAGGAGAAGCCCCATGGGAGCGGCCATGAATCCACTCAACGTGTCTGAGGTGCCCGACCGGCGCAAAGGCCGTTGGCAGTTGATCTTGATCCTGATGATGGTGATCGGCCCAATGGCGCTGGCCACCTTCATGTACAAATTGCAGTTCTGGGTACCGGACAGCCGCAGCTATCACGGCGAGATGATTGGTAATGGCCAGACCCGCGCCGACATCGGCGTTCAGGCCGATGAGGATCGCTGGCAGTTGCTGGTGACCGCGCCCACCGCGTGCGCCGCCGATTGCCAGCAATTGGTGTACTTGGCGCGTCAACTGCAAATCAGCCTGGGCCGTGATGCGTCCCGCGCCAGTCATGCATTGGCCAGCGCCCAGCCGGTGAGCACGGAGTACGAGGCCAAGCTCAAGGCTGAATACCCGCAGCTACAACGCTACCCGCTCGACCTGACGACCTTCACCAAGAACGCCGCTGCGCCGGGTGATGCGCAACTGTGGATCGTCGACCCTCATGGCAACTTGGTGTTGCGCTATGACGCGAAGGTGAAAGGCAAGGACCTGCTCAACGACCTGCGCTTGCTGTTGAAACTGTCGAACATCGGATAAGGGCATCGTCATGGCCAAACCTGGATTTCGCCTCGCGTTGTTTGCCACCTTGCTGGCGCTGATTGTCGTGCTGTTGGGTGCCTATACCCGTCTGACCCATGCGGGCCTGGGTTGCCCGGACTGGCCGGGTTGCTACGGTTTTATCAGCGTGCCGCAAAGCGAAGCCCAGCTGGCGCATGCCGAGCTGCATTTTCCTGACACGCCGGTGGAGGCCGACAAAGGCTGGGCAGAGATGACGCATCGCTACTTTGCCGGCACATTGGGGCTGCTGATCGTGCTGTTAGCCGCGCGTTCGTGGAGCCATCGGCGTGATCCGGGCCAGCCGGTGAAGTTGCCGCTGTTCGTGTTGGCGGTTGTGTTTGCCCAAGCTGCCTTCGGCATGTGGACGGTGACGTTGAAGCTGTGGCCGCAAGTGGTCACGGGCCATTTGTTGGGCGGTTTTGCCACCTTGAGCCTGTTGTTTCTGCTGACGTTGCGCTTGTCCGGCGTATTGCCTGCGTTGATTGTGCCCAAGCGCCTGCAGTATTGGGCGACGGCCGGCTTGGTGCTGGTGATCGGGCAGATTGCGCTGGGGGGCTGGGTCAGTTCGAACTATGCGGCGGTGGCGTGTATCGATCTGCCGACCTGCCATGGCGAGTGGTGGCCGGCGGCGGATTTTGCCAATGGCTTTCATCTCACCCAGCACATAGGCCCCAACTACCTGGGCGGGCAGTTGGACAGCGAGGCGCGGACGGCAATTCACCTGACCCATCGCGTTGGCGCCGTCATCGTCTCGCTGGTGTTGCTCGGCCTGGCCTGGCAGCTCAAGGTGGTCGGCATGACGCGCTTGGCGGGCTTGCTGCTGATCGCCTTGGCTGCACAAATTTGCCTGGGCCTGAGCAACGTGTATTTCCATCTGCCACTGCCGGTGGCGGTCGCGCATAACGCCGGCGGCGCAACCTTGTTATTGACGTTGGTGCTGGTCAATTACCACGCCCGTACCAGCTTGGTCCGGGTGCGCAACCAGCTGCCGTTTGGCTGGCGCTTTATCCCTCGCAAACACGTATCGGGCCTGATTACCCTTAAAGGAGAGATGCCATGGCGGCCTTGATCGGCGCGCGTCATCGCCAGGCGCTGTGGCGCGATTACCTGGAGCTGACCAAGCCGAAAGTGGTGGTGCTGATGCTCATCACCTCTCTGGTCGGCATGTTCCTCGCGACCCGCGCCGGGGTGCCGTGGACGGTGCTGGTGTTCGGCAACCTGGGGATTGCCCTGTGTGCCGGGGGCGCGGCGGCGGTAAATCATGTGGTGGATCGGCGCATCGATGCAGTGATGGCACGTACACACAAGCGGCCACTGGCTGAGGGGCGTGTGTCACCTCTGGCAGCGTTGGCGTTCGCGTTGTTTCTGGCGGTTGCGGGGCTAGCCCTGCTGCTGGCGTTCACCAACCCCTTGGCGGCGTGGCTCACGTTGGCTTCGTTGCTGGGCTATGCGGTGATCTACACCGGCTTTCTCAAGCGAGCGACGCCGCAGAATATCGTCATCGGCGGCCTGGCCGGTGCGGCGCCGCCGTTGTTGGGCTGGGTCGCGGTCACCGGCCATGTCAGCGCCGAGCCGTTGTTGCTGGTGCTGATCATCTTCGCCTGGACACCGCCGCACTTCTGGGCGCTGGCCATTCATCGCAAGGAGGAATACGCCAAGGCCGATATTCCCATGCTGCCGGTCACCCACGGCGAGCACTACACCAAGGTGCATATCCTGCTCTACACCTTCGCCCTGCTGGCGGTGAGCCTGATGCCCTATGTCATCCACATGAGCGGCCTGCTCTACCTGGCGTGTGCACTGGTATTGGGCGCGCGCTTTCTGCAATGGGCCTGGGTGTTGTACCGTGGCGCTCAGCCGCACGCGGCGATCAACACCTTCAAGTACTCTATCTGGTACCTGCTGTTGCTGTTTATCGCGCTGCTCGTAGACCACTACTTATTGTTGAACCTATGACCCGAACTCAAAAAACCGTCTTTATCCTGGTGGCCATCGTCGCGTTGATCATGGGCCTGACCGTCAACAAAGTACTCAGTGGCAAAGGCCAGGGTGACCCCACTGCGTTGATCGACGCTGGCATCATCCTGCTGCCGCAAAGTCGCCAGCTGCCGCCGGTGACCATGACGAACCAGGACGGCCAGCCCGTGGTGGTCAACGAGTTGAAGGGCAAGTGGAGCCTGCTGTTCTTCGGCTACACCTTCTGCCCGGACATTTGCCCAACCACCCTCGCCCAGCTGCGTCAGATCAAGAGCGAGTTGCCCAAGGACGTTGTGGATAAGTTGCAGGTGATCCTGGTCAGCGTCGATCCGCATCGCGATACGCCGACCCAGCTCAAGCAGTACCTGGGTTACTTCGACCCACAATTTGAAGGCCTGACTGGCGCTAATGTGGACGATGTGCAGAAGGTCTCGAATGCGGTGAGCATTCCGTTTATCCCGGCCGATACCAGCAAGCCGAACTACACCGTGGACCACAGCGGCAACCTGGCGGTGATCGGGCCGGATGGGACGCAGCGTGGGTTTATCCGGGCGCCGTTGAATAACCAGAAGCTGGTGGCGCAGTTGCCTGGGTTGCTGCAGCGCAAGTAGCTAGCCACACAAAACAAATGTGGGAGCGGGCTTGCTCGCGAATGCGGTGTCTCAGTCATGGATCTATCGACTGACACTCTGCATTCGCGAGCAAGCCCGCTCCCACATTTTTTGATCTCCGGTGTTTGGGAGATCGAGTTGCATCAGAACGCCGGCAGAATCGCGCCTTTGTACTTCTCAAGAATGAACGCTTTCACTTGCGGGGTGTGCAGGGCTGCTACCAGCTTCTTCACGGCGTCCGAGTCTTTGTTGTCTTCGCGGGTTACCAGGATGTTCACGTAAGGCGAGTCGTTGCCTTCGATCACCAGTGCGTCCTTGGAAGGGTCCAGCTTGGCTTCCAGGGCGTAGTTGGTGTTGATCAGCGCCAGGTCGACCTGGGTCAGTACGCGCGGCAGGGTGGCGGCTTCCAGCTCGCGGAACTTCAGGCCTTTAGGGTTGGCGGTGATGTCCTTGATGGTCGACAGGATGTTGGTCGGGTCCTTCAGGGTGATCAGGTTGTGCTTGGCCAGCAGCAGCAACGCACGGCCGCCGTTGGTGGCGTCGTTCGGGATGACTACGTTGGCACCGCTTGGCAGGTCTTCCAGCTTCTTGAACTTGCTGGAGTAGGCGCCCAGGGGCTCCAGGTGCACGGCACCGACGCTCACCAGGTGAGTGCCCTTGGCTTTGTTGAACTCATCCAGGTACGGCTGATGTTGGAAGAAGTTGGCGTCCAGGCGCTTTTCAGTCACCTGTACGTTGGGCTGCACGTAGTCGGTGAAGACTTTGACCTGCAGGTCCACGCCTTCTTTGGCCAGGGCAGGTTTCACGAACTCCAGGATTTCCGCGTGCGGTACCGGCGAAGCGGCGACCGTGAGGGTCTCGGCGTGGGCGGAAAACGCAGCAACGGCGGCAAAAGCAACCAGTAGTTTTTTCATCCAACAAGCTCCTTGTTCGGGCATGTGCCGGCTTGTGGCCGGCAATGGCCGTTATTTTCGAGAAAAATGCACCACCAGCTTGTCGCCGACGGTTTGCAGAATTTGCACCAGCACCAGCAGCATCACGACCGTGACTACCATCACATCGGTCTGGAAGCGCTGGTAGCCGAAACGAATCGCCAGGTCACCCAGGCCACCAGCGCCAACGACACCGGCCATGGCCGTGTAGGACACCAGTGTAATCGCCGTTACCGTAATCGCCGCGAAAATGCCGGGGCGGGCTTCGGGCAATAGGGCGTTGGTGATGATCTGGCGCGTGCTGGCACCCATCGATTGCGTGGCTTCGATGATGCCGCGATCCACTTCACGCAGGGCGGTTTCCACTAGGCGGGCAAAGAATGGCGTAGCGCCTACGACCAGCGGCGGTATCGCGCCCGCCACACCCAGCGAGGTGCCGGTGATGAGCACGGTGAACGGAATCATCACGATCAGCAGGATGATGAACGGCAGCGAACGCAGGATGTTCACGATCAGCGACAGCAGCGCGTACAGGCCTTTCTGTTCGAACAGTTGGCGTGGGCTCGTTAGGAACAGCAGCACGCCCAAAGGCAGGCCCAGCACCACGGTGAAAAACAGTGAGCCGAACAGCATGGTCATGGTGTCGCCGGTGGCGAGCCAGATTTCCGACCAGTCGATATTGGCGAAGAAACTCAACAGGACTTCCATTAGCGCAGGACCTCCATGTGGACGTCAGCGGCGGTGAAGCGGGCAAACGCCGCCTCCATGTCGCCACCGGTGACGGCGAGGGTCAGTTGCCCGTAGGGGATGTCTTTGATGCGGTCGATACGACCGGCGAGGATGCTGTAGTCCACACCCGTTTCACGGGCGACGGTACCCAGCAGCGGCGCGTAGGTCGCTTCGCCCTGGAACGTCAGGCGCACGATGCGACCCGGCACGTGGGCGAAATCGTCGCGTTGCTCGTTTTCGTCGACCTGCTCGGACTCTTGCACGAAGCGCTTGGTGGTCGGGTGCTTGGGGTGCAGGAATACGTCGGCCACCGAGCCTTGCTCGACGATCACACCCGCATCCATTACCGCTACCTGGTCGCAGACACGGCGGATCACGTCCATTTCATGGGTGATCAGCACGATGGTCAGCTTCAACTCGCGGTTGATCTCGGCCAGCAGTTGCAGCACCGAGGCGGTGGTTTGCGGGTCGAGGGCGCTGGTGGCTTCGTCGCACAGCAAAATCTTGGGCTTGGTCGCCAAGGCGCGGGCGATGCCGACGCGCTGCTTCTGGCCGCCAGATAACTGCGCCGGGTACTTCTTGGCGTGGTCGGACAAGCCAACACGGGCGAGCAGTTCAGCCACGCGCAGGTCGATGTCCTTGCGCGACAGTTCGCCAGCCAGGGTCAGTGGCAGCGCCACGTTGTCGGCGACGGTCTTGGACGCCAGCAGATTGAAGTGCTGGAAGATCATCCCGACCTGCTGGCGGAAACGGCGCAGGCCGTTGGCGTCCAGCGCGGTGACTTCCTCGCCATCAACCGTGATCTGGCCGCCACTCGGTTCTTCGAGGCGGTTGATCAGGCGCAGCAGGGTGCTTTTGCCCGCGCCCGAATGACCGATAAGGCCAAACACCTGGCCGTTTTCGACGGTCAGGCTGGTGGGGTGCAGCGCGGGGATATCCTTACCGGCGACGCGGTAGGTTTTATGGACGTTATGAAACTCGATCACGTAGCGAACCTTGTGGGGCGCATGGAAAAGGGATCAGCGGTTAGCCGGGCGCGCATTTTAGCCTGTCCGTATAGCGTTATTTAGCATTTATTTCTCATCTCACCAGCGATTTGGCAATAACGCGATCAAAGGTCATAAAAAAGGAACGGCCCAAACCCCCATCAGTCACTACTTAGGCAACTCGATTTCCCAGGTGCCGTGCCTGGGTCTGAATAAGGAGTTTTGACTGATGAGCACGAAAAAGCCAAAGAGCGAACTTGCCGGAACCGACACCCTGGACCGTGAGAACACCAACGCCAAGTTGCAAGCCCTGGAAGAGTTCCGCTCGGACGCCACAGGCCAAGCCTTGCGCACTAACCAAGGCGTTAAGATTTCCGACAACCAGAACAGCTTGAAGGTCGGCGCACGCGGGCCCTCGCTGCTGGAAGATTTCATCATGCGTGAAAAGATCACGCACTTTGACCATGAGCGGATCCCCGAGCGCATCGTGCATGCGCGTGGCACGGGCGCCCATGGCTATTTCCAAAGTTATGAAAACCATTCGGCACTGACCAAGGCCGGCTTCCTGCGTGACCCTGGGCATAAGACGCCGGTATTTGTGCGTTTTTCTACCGTGCAGGGGCCGCGCGGCTCCGGCGATACCGTGCGCGACGTGCGTGGTTTTGCCGTGAAGTTCTTCACCGACGAAGGCAACTTCGACTTGGTGGGCAACAACATGCCGGTGTTTTTTATTCAGGACGCAATCAAGTTTCCTGACTTTGTGCATGCGGTAAAGCCTGAGCCGCACAACGAAATTCCTACGGGCGGTTCGGCCCACGATACGTTCTGGGATTTTGTCTCGCTGCAGCCGGAGTCGGCGCACATGGTCATCTGGGCCATGTCTGACCGTGCCATCCCGAAAAGCCTGCGCAGCATGCAGGGCTTTGGCGTACATACCTTTCGCTTTATCAATGCCGAAGGCGTCTCCAATTTCGTCAAGTTCCACTGGCGTCCGACAGCAGGAACCTGTTCCCTGGTGTGGGACGAAGCGCAAAAGCTCGCGGGTAAAGATACCGACTACCACCGTCGCGACCTGTGGGAGTCCATCGAAACCGGCGATTACCCTGAATGGGAGCTGGGCGTGCAGGTGATTCCTGAGGATAAGGAGCACGCATTCGAGTTTGACATTCTGGACCCGACCAAGCTGATTCCAGAGGAGTTGGTTCCGATTACCCCGCTCGGCAAAATGGTGCTGAACCGCAACCCGGACAACTTCTTCGCCGAGGTCGAGCAGGTGGCGTTCTGTCCTGGGCATATAGTGCCGGGCATCGACTTCTCCAATGACCCGCTGTTGCAGGGGCGCCTGTTTTCCTACACCGACACCCAAATCAGTCGCCTCGGTGGCCCTAACTTCCACGAGTTGCCGATCAACCGGCCGGTAGTACCGTTTCATAATGGTCAGCGCGATGCCATGCACCGCACTGTGATCGATAAAGGCCGCGCCGCGTATGAGCCCAATTCGATTGATGGCGGCTGGCCGAAAGAAACGCCGCCGGCAGCGCAAGACGGTGGGTTCGAGTCGTACTACGAGCGCATCGATGCCCACAAGGTGCGTGAGCGCAGTGAATCGTTCGGTGACCACTTCTCCCAGGCTCGCCTGTTTTTCCGCAGCATGAGCAAGCACGAGCAAGAGCACATCATTGCGGCCTACAGCTTTGAGCTGGGCAAGGTAGAGCGCGAGTTTATTCGTGCACGGCAGGTGAACGAGATTCTGGCCAATATTGACCTGGAACTGGCCAAGCGCGTGGCTGAAAACCTCGGTTTGCCAGTGCCGAAAAAAGGCACGGTGGCGGAGTACAAGACCTCGTTGGCACGCTCGCCTGCGTTGAGCCAGGCAAACTTGCTACCGGCGGATATCAAAACGCGCAAGGTGGCGATCCTGGCGGCGAATGGCGTGGACGGTGTGGCTATCGCCGCATTGAAGAAGGCACTGGAAGCTGAGGGTGCGCATGCCAAATTGCTCGGGCCGACATCGGCACCCGTAACAACGGCGGATGGCAAGAGCTTGCCGGTGGATGCATCGATGGAAGGATTGCCGTCCATTGCGTTTGATGCGGTGTTCATCCCGGGGGGCAAGGAGTCGGTGAAAGCGCTGAGCGGCGACGGGGTCGCGTTGCATTACGTCCTTGAAGCGTACAAGCACCTTAAGGCGATTGCCGTCGCCAGTGAGGCGAAGTCGTTGCTGGACTTGCTCAAGCTTGAGGCGGATGCGGGGTTGATCGTGGGATCGGATGCGAAAGCATTCAAGGCGTTCTTTGCCGCGATTGGGCAGCATCGGGTTTGGGATCGTGAGCCTAAGGCCAAAGCGATTCCGGCTTAAATCACGGGTTGGCTGTTAGACCGCTTTCGCGAGCAAGCCCGCTCCCACATTTTGAAATGTATTCACAAATCAAAATGTGGGAGCGGGCTTGCTCGCGAATGGCGTCACTCAGCCTTGCGCGGAATCAGCACAATTTGCGCCGGGATATTCTTCAAGATCTGCCGGTGAATCTTCAGGTCATACGCCGAATCAATGCGCTTCACCCGCTTGGTCAGCAAGGTCGCCAGCCATGGGTAATCCTCTGTGCGCGGCGCCTGGATGCTCACATCGCACTGGTAATTCACCACGTCGGTGGCAATCGCATCCAACTGATGGCGCAGTTCTTCGATATGGGTGAGGTTCAGTGCCACGGTGGTGCTTTCAGCCGCAGGGTCGATGACCTTGGCAACCGGCTTCGATTCCGCCGCTTTCAAGGCGGCCTCGGCTTTATCCAGCTCGGCTTTGCGTGCGTGGCTGATGGCGCTGTTGACGCCGCCGGTGAGTGCTGGGGCCTTGGGCATCAGTGCGCGGGCACGGCTCAGGGCGGTGGCTGCGGCGTTGACATCACCTTTTTGCAGCACGATCTGGCTGCGCTGCAGGTAGGCTTCGGCCAGTTGGCGCTGGTAAGGCTCCAGCGTCGGGTCGTTGGGCGACTGGGCCTGCAAGGCGGCAAGCTCGTCCTCGGCGGTGGCCAACTCGCTGCTGGCCAGGTTTTGTTCCAGCTGCGCGATGGCCGCAGCGCGGGCGTCCGGTGCCTCGGTGGCAGCGGGCGGTGTGCTTTGACAGGCGCCCAGCAGCAGGGAAAATGCGGCAAGGAGCAGATAACGGGAGGTGAACGGCTTCATTCCTGCGACTCTCTATTTGCGCAAAAAGCGAGCAAGTCTACACCCCTCGACGGGGCAGGACAAAACTCAGCAGAAACAGGGCGGCGGCCGTGACCACAATCGATGGCCCGGCCGGCGTGTCCTTGAACCAGGACAGCGCCAAGCCCCCGCATACTGCGAGCATCCCCAACAGGCTGGCGCCGATGGCCATCTGCTCCGGTGAGCGAGCATGGCGCTGGGCAGCGGCTGCGGGAATGATCAACAGCGACGTGATCAACAATACGCCGACAATCTTCATCGCGACAGCAATCACCACCGCGATCAACAGCATCAGCGCCATGCGCAGGGTCGGCACGGGCAACCCTTCCACGGTGGCCAGCTCTTCATGCACGGTAATCGCCAGCAGTGGGCGCCACAGTGCGACCAGTAAAACCAGCACCACGGCGCTACCGCCGAGGATCCAGGCAAGGTCCGTGGTGCTGATCGCCAGCAGGTCGCCGAATAGGTAGGCCATCAGGTCGATGCGCACCTCATGCATGAAGCTCAGTACCACCAGGCCCAGGGACAGGGTGCTGGGCGCCAGGATGCCGAGCAAGGTGTCTGACGCCAGCGGCTGGCGCTGTTGCAGGGTCACCAACAGCACCGCCAGCAGCAGGCAGCCCACGGTCACGGCGATGGTCGGGCTTACATCCAGCAGGAAGCCCATGGCCACGCCCAAAAGCGCGGCATGCGACAGCGTGTCGCCAAAATAGGCCATGCGCCGCCAGACTACGAACGAGCCCAGTGGGCCCGCCACCAACGCCAGAGCCAAGCCTGCCAGCAGGGCGTAGAGCAGAAAATCAGCCATGCTTGCAGCTATCTCCATGAACATGTGTATGAGGTGCGGCGGGATCATCGACCACGGCGCCATGCAGGTCGTGGGCGTGGTCGTGATGGTGGTGGTAGATCGCCAGGCTCTGGGCGTTCTTGCCGAACAGTTCGACGAACGCGGGGTCGCCGCTGACTTGTTCCGGGTGGCCGGAGCAGCACACGTGGCGGTTGAGGCACACCACCTGGTCGGTGGTGCTCATGACCAGGTGCAGGTCGTGGGAGACCATCAGCACGCCGCAGCCGTGGCGGTCGCGCAGGCGGGTGATCAGGCTGTAAAGCTCGGCTTGGCCAGCAACGTCGACGCCTTGCACGGGTTCATCCAGCACCAGCAGTTCCGGTTCGCGCAACAGGGCGCGGGCCAGTAATACGCGCTGCATTTCGCCGCCCGAGATGCTTTGCACCGGGCTGTCGATCACCTGTTCGGCGCCGACCTCCTTGAGTGCCGCCTGGGCGCGGGCGCGGTCCACGCCGGGCACCAGGCGCAGGAACCGCAGCACGGACAATGGCAGCGTCGGATCGACGTGCAGTTTCTGCGGCATGTAGCCGACGCGCAGCTTGGGCTTGCGCCAAACGCTGCCGCTGTCTGGCTTGAGCAGGCCGAGTACGGCGCGTACGAGGGTAGTCTTGCCGGCGCCGTTTGGGCCGATCAGGGTAACGATCTGCCCAGGCTCAACGCTCAGGACGATGTTATCCAGCACGGCTTGCCCGGCGAACGTGACTCCAACCTGTTCCAGCCGGATTAACGCGTTGCTCATCAAGCCCCCTGGCAACCGGAGCATAGGCCGACCACTTCGACCGTTTGCCCTTCGACTTTGAAGCCGACGTCGGCGGAGCTCTTGATAATGGCGTCGCTGATGCTTTTTTGTTCAAGCTCGATGGCGGCGTGGCACTCGCGGCAGATCAGGAACTGACCCTGGTGCGCGTGTTCCGGGTGGCTGCAGCCGACGAAGGCGTTGAGCGAGGCGATGCGGTGCACCAGGCCGTTTTCCAGCAGGAAGTCCAGCGCGCGGTACACGGTTGGCGGCGCGGCGCGACGGCCGTCTTGCTCGCTGAGCACGCCGAGGATGTCGTAGGCGCCCAGCGGCTTGTGGCTTTGCCACACCAGCTCCAGCACGCGGCGACGCAACGCGGTCAAGCGCAGGCCTTTCTGTGCGCACAGGGTGTCGGCTTCCGACAGCGCGGTATGCACGCAGTGAGAGTGGTCGTGGGGACGGCTGGCAAGCGGTGTTTTAGGCATGAGCGGCGACAGATATTTGATAGAGACGTTATTATGTTACCCGTTCCTACACCATCGAGTGGTCATCGTGTCCCGACTTTTTCCGGTTTTTGTCGTATTCATCACCAGTTTGTTCATCGCAGGTGCCGCTCAGGCCGAGGTCAAGGTACTCACGAGCATCAAGCCTCTGCAGTTGATTGCCGCTGCTGTGCAGGACGGCGTGGCCATTCCGGAGGTGCTGCTGCCGCCTGGCGCATCGCCGCATAACTACGCGTTGCGTCCGTCCGACGTACGGCGCGTACAGTCGGCAGACCTGCTGTATTGGATCGGCCCGGACATGGAAAGCTTCCTGCCCCGCGTGCTCAAGGGGCGTAACTTGCCGACCGTGGCGGTTCAGGACCTTGCGGGGATGAAGCTGCGTCGTTTCGCCGAAGATAGCCACTCCCACGCCGATGAAGCCGACGAACATGACCACGATCACCGCCCAGGCAGCCTGGATGCACACTTGTGGCTCTCGACGGTCAATGCCCGGGTGATCGCCGCGCGCATGGCCTCCGACCTCAGCGCTGCCGACCCGGCCAATGCTGCGCGTTACCAGAGCAACGTGAAGGCCTTCGATGAGCGTCTGGATGCATTGGATGCGCGTTTGAAGGCGCGCCTGGCGTCGATTGGGGACAAGCCTTACTTCGTGTTCCATGAAGCCTTCGATTACTTCGAAGATGCCTACGGGCTCAAGCACACCGGCGTGTTCAGTGTTGCCGCCGAAGTGCAGCCTGGCGCCCAGCATGTGGCCGCCATGCGTACGCGTTTGCAGGAAGTGGGCAAGACGTGCGTGTTCAGTGAGCCGCCGTTGCGTCCGCGCTTGGCGGAAACGCTGGTGGCTGGCCTGCCAGTGAAGCTGGCGGAGTTGGATGCGTTGGGCGGGTACACACCGGCTACGGCTCAGGGGTATGAGCAGGTGTTGGAGAAGCTCGGGAATGATCTTGCCGGGTGCCTGGAGTCGCTCTGACACTCAACACAAAACCCATGTGGGAGCGGGCTTGCTCGCGAATGCGATGTGTCAGTCATACATGAGTCGACTGGTCCACCGCATTCGCGAGCAAGCCCGCTCCCACTTTTTTAGAGGGCGAACGGCAGTTGGACCGTGACCTGCTGGCGTTGCGCCAAGCGGTGTTCAAACTCCGCAGGGTCATGGATCAACACATCCTGTCCGGCAAACGATTCAGCCGCGATCAAGCGTGACAGCCAGAACCGCACACAGGCCACGCGCAGCATGGTCGGCCACAACTCGGCCTCCTTCGCAGTAAACGGCCGCAGGCCCGCATAGGCACCGAGCAATGCACGGGCACGCTGGCCATCGATCACGCCATCGGCGTCCGAGCACCAGTCGTTCAGGGCAATTGCCACGTCGTACAGCATCGGGCCAGAGCAGGCGTTGTAGAAGTCGATCAGGCCTGTCAGGTGCGTGCCTTCGAACATCGCATTGTCGCGAAACAGGTCGGCATGGATGTTGGCACGTGGCAGGGCGAGGATCTGCGCCTTGTGGACCTCAATTTCGTCCAGTGCGTTTTGCAGCAGGCGTTGCGGTGCTTCTGCCAGGTGCGAAATCAGCTGCGCGCCTTCGCTGAGCATCCAGTCCAACCCGCGATCGGTCTTGCGCTCCAGTACTTTTTCGCCTTGTGTTGCCAGGTGCAGATGGCCCAGCAGGTCGCCAACCTGGGCGCAGTGTTGCGCATTGGCGTCCTTGATGTGTTTGCCGGCCAGGCGCGGTTGCAGTAGCGCCGGCTTGCCTTTCAGCTCGCGCAAAGCTACGCCGTCGGTGGTGCGCAGGGCGTAGGGCACGGGCAGGTCGGCGTCGTGGAGCACGTCGAGCAGTTCGATGAAGAACGGCATTTCGGCGACGGGGCCGCGCTCAACCAGGGTCAGGACAAACTCGCCCTGTTCCAGGCTGATGAAGAAGTTGGTGTTTTCGCTACCGGCGGCAATTCCCTGGAAATCAAGCAGGCGGCCGAGCCCGTAAGGGGCGAGAAAGGTTTCCAGCTCGGGCCGAGCCAGGGGGGTGAACACAGACATGGTTAAAACTGCCAGTACGGGCGCCGCGGTGCGCGGCGCCAATTGAAGTTAAGAAGTCATTTCCATTCGAAGATCTTCCATGACGGGATCAGCATATCCGGCTGGTCAGAGCGGATGAAGTTCGCATCGGTTCCGTCCGCGCGCACCAGGAAGTACGGTGGAAAGCCTTTCTGCGTCACCTTGATCGCGTACAGGAAGCCATTCTGGCGGTATTCCTGAATGGTCTTGTCGCCTTCCGTGCGAATGGTAACTTCCGGGTCGCCCGAGGGCGCAGTATCTGCCGCCAAGGCCACGATCGGAGTGAGTGCAATCAAGCCGGTCAACAACAGGCGATTTACTGTACGCATGATAACCTTGTCCCTTTGTCGTCATTGGTCCGGCTATTCTAGCGCCTGACCCGCCGAAAAGGTTGATCCTGCTCATGAGCCAAGCCCCCCTCGTCCTGGTGGACGGTTCTTCTTATCTGTATCGCGCCTTCCACGCGCTGCCTCCGCTGACCACCTCCAAAGGCCTGCCTACCGGTGCGGTCAAGGGCGTGTTGAACATGCTCAAAAGCCTGCGCAAGCAGTACCCGGACAGTCCGTTCGCGGTAGTGTTCGACGCCAAGGGTGGGACCTTTCGCGACGATATGTACGCCGAGTACAAGGCCAACCGCCCCAGCATGCCCGATGACATGCGCGTGCAAATCGAGCCGCTGCATCAAAGCGTGATCGCGCTGGGTTTCCCGTTGTTGTGCGTCGAAGGCGTCGAGGCCGATGACGTGATCGGCACCCTAGCCCGCAGCAGCGCGGCTGCCAATCGCCCGGTGGTGATCTCCACCGGTGACAAGGACATGGCGCAGCTGGTGGACGGGCACATTACCTTGGTCAACACCATGACCGGTAGCGCGATGGACATCGAAGGCGTAAAGGAGAAATTTGGCGTCGCTCCGGAGCAGATCATCGACTATCTGGCGTTGATGGGCGATTCGTCCGACAACATCCCGGGCGTTCCGGGCATTGGCCCCAAGACTGCGTCCGGCTTGCTCGTCGGCGTGAACGGCGGCATCAAAGAGCTTTATGAGCAGTTGGACATCGTGCCGACGTTGCCGATTCGCGGCGCCAAGACGCTGCCGGCCAAGCTCGAAGAACATCGGGAGATGGCGTTTCTTTCCTACCAGTTGGCGACGATCAAATGCGATGTGCCGCTGGACGTGGGTTTGGATGACCTGCACCTGATCGAGCCGGATCGCGAAAAGTTGCTGGAACTGTACTCGCTGCTGGAGTTCAAGAGCTGGATCGATGAGGTTCAGCGCGATGCCAAGCGTGTTGAGCTCAAGGTAGCGCCTGCCGAAGAAGTTGCCGAGGCGGTTCCCGCGGCTCCGGTTGAGACGGCTTACACCACCATTCTCGACCAGGCCACGTTCGATCTTTGGTTGAAGAAACTCAACGACGCGAAGTTGTTCGCATTCGACACCGAAACCACCGGTATCGACGCGCAACAGGCGCAATTGGTCGGTGTTTCCTTCGCCGTACAGCCACACGAAGCGGCCTACATTCCGCTGACCCATTCCTACATCGGTGCGCCGGATCAGTTGGACCGCGACACGGTGTTACTGGCCCTGAAACCGCTGCTGGAAGACCCGGCCAAGCTCAAGGTCGGCCAGCACGCCAAGTTCGACATGAATATCCTGGCCAACTGCGCGATCGGCGGCGACCCGGCGCAGGGCATTACCGTGCGCGGCATCGCATTCGACACCATGCTCGAATCCTACGTGCTGAACTCCACCGCAACCCGACATGACATGGACAGCCTGGCCAAGAAGTACCTGGACCACGACACCGTCAGCTTCCAGGACATCGCTGGCAAGGGTGCCAAGCAACTGACCTTCGACCAGATCGCCCTTGAACAAGCCGGCCCGTATGCGGCTGAGGATGCGGACGTGACCTTGCGTCTGCACCAGGAACTGTTCGCGCAACTGACCGCCATCCCGAGCCTGGCCAGTGTGCTGACCGACATCGAGATGCCGTTGGTGCCGGTGCTGGCGCGCATTGAACGCCAGGGTGCGCTGGTGGATGCGGCGTTACTCGGCATTCAGAGCATTGAGTTGGGAAACAAGATGGTCGAGCTGGAGCGCCAGGCGTTCGAGATCGCCGGTGAGGAATTCAACCTGGGGTCGCCCAAGCAGCTCGGCGCGATACTTTACGAAAAGCTCGGTTTGCCAGTGCTGAAAAAAACCGGCAAGGGCCAGGCGTCTACCGCTGAGGAAGTGCTGGCCAAGCTGGCCGAAGATGACTATCCACTGCCCAAGGTGCTGATGCAGTACCGCAGCATGAGCAAGTTGAAAAGCACTTACACCGATCGGCTGCCGGAGCAGATAAACCCGCGGACCGGGCGTATCCACACGTCTTATCACCAGGCCGTGGCGGCGACTGGGCGCTTGTCGTCCAGTGATCCGAACCTGCAGAACATCCCGGTGCGTACCGCTGAAGGGCGGCGGATTCGCCAGGCGTTTGTCGCGCCCAAGGGCTACAAACTGCTGGCAGCGGACTATTCGCAGATTGAGCTGCGGATCATGGCGCACTTGTCCAAGGACGAAGGGTTGATGAATGCCTTTCGCAACGACCTCGACGTGCATACGGCGACGGCGGCCGAAGTGTTCAAGGTTGAGCTGGCTGAGGTTACTTCCAATCAGCGTCGCAGCGCCAAGGCGATCAACTTTGGCCTGATCTATGGCATGGGCGCCCAGAAGCTGGGCAAGGACATCGGCGTCGACACCAAGACGGCCAAGGCTTATATCGATGTTTACTTCGCTCGCTACCCCGGTGTGCGTGAGTACATGGAGCGCACGCGCGCCCAGGCTGCTGATCAGGGTTATGTCGAAACCTTCTTCGGGCGTCGGCTGTATTTGCCGGATATCAACTCCAACAAACCTCAGGAGCGCGCTGCGGCAGAACGCACGGCGATCAACGCGCCGATGCAGGGTACGGCGGCGGATATCATCAAGAAGGCGATGGTGTTGGTGGATAACTGGCTGGCCGAGTCTGGCCTGGACGCCAAGGTGATCCTGCAGGTGCACGACGAACTGGTGCTTGAGGTGCGTGAGGATCTGGTGGCAGAGGTCAGCGAGAAGATTCGCGAGCACATGAGTGCGGCCGCCAAACTGGATGTGCCTTTGGTGGTGGACGTTGGCGTTGGTGACAACTGGGACGAAGCGCACTGATTCCGTGGGCTCTGCCATCGCTGTGGGTGGTGGCAGAGTGCTTTAGATCAGATATCGCCGTCAGTTATTTCCAATAGTTTTTTGAACCTGCCGGAACTTAACCCGTGAAGTGCTACTCAGAGTTACTGAATGGGTGGTGAAGCCCTTCAATGCTCCTATGTTGTGTTAAGTGTTGGCAGATATCTGGACCCCGCCCTAGCGGTCCAGTACTTGAACCCCGAACTTCCCCTCCCCATAAGAAGTCCGGGGTTTTTTTTGCCTGCAGAAAAGTTATTCCGCGAGTTCCGCACCCTTGTCCGCCAATTCCATCCAGCCCGCCAGAACGGTGTAAGCGTCTTCCAGGCCCATGCGCTTGGGGGCCGAGAACAGCTGGATGGTAATTGCATCGCCCCAACCCTTACGGATTTCGGACTGTACTTTGAGCAGGGTGTTCTTGGCTGCGCCGTAGGTAAGCTTGTCGGCCTTGGTCAGCAGGATGTGCATCGGCATGCCGCTGGCGACTGCCCAGTCGAGCATCAACAGGTCGAAGTCAGTCATTGGATGACGGATGTCCATCATCAGGATCAACCCCTTCAAACTCTCGCGGCCACCCAGGTAAGCCTCCAGGTGACGCTGCCAGTGCAGCTTCAACGGGATAGGTACTTTTGCGTAACCGTAGCCCGGCAGGTCGACCAGACGCCGATCATCGTCTAGCTTGAAGAAATTGAGGAGTTGCGTGCGGCCCGGGGTTTTCGAGGTGCGTGCCAGGCTGGCGTGGGTCAGCGTGTTCAGTGCGCTGGACTTGCCAGCGTTGGAACGACCGGCAAAGGCGACTTCAAAGCCTTCGTCATCGGGGCATTGGTCAACTTTGGCGGCGCTGAGCATGAACGTGGACTGTTGGCACAGGCCAAGGATGGGATTCTTGAGTTGCATGAGATTTCCGATGTGGGCGATGCCGAGAAAGGGTGCGGCAAGCGGTGTCGTTTCCGTTTCAGTAGCGCCAGTATATAATGCCGCAGATTTTGTGTGTGTTTTGTCCCAGCGAAGGACGAAATTCACGGGAGCGAAAGACCTTTATTGCGCATTAGAACGCAAAACGCTCTCAAACCCTGAAATGGTCGACGTATGACCAGATGGTTGCTCGCTATCGGTGTCCTGATTCCGCTTTACAGCGCTCAGGCTACACAGGATCCGGAGGCGGTGTACAACCGAGTTTGCGTGGCTTGCCATGCTGGCCAGCTGCCCAACGCCCCCAAGCGGGGTGACCAGGCAGCCTGGGCGCCAAGATTGGCGCAAGGCATGGACACGTTGGTCCAACACGTGACCCAGGGTTTCAAGGCAATGCCGCCGCGTGGTTTGTGCATGGACTGCAGTACTGAGGATTACCAGGCCGTCATTGAGTTGATGGTGAGTAAACCCGGTAGATAACTCTTAAACCCCTTAGCCGTAGTTGGATTAGCTGATGAACAAACTGATCGTGAGTCTGCTGTTGACCTTGGGCATCACCGGTGTTGCCCATGCTGCAGGCGACGCTACAGCGGGCCAGGCGAAAGCCGCCGTATGTGGTGCTTGCCATGGACCGGATGGCAACAGCCCGGCGCCGAACTTCCCCAAACTGGCCGGCCAGGGTGAACGTTACCTGACCAAGCAGATGCACGACATCAAGGATGGAAAGCGCACGGTCCTGGAAATGACCGGCCTGCTGACCAACCTCAGCGATCAGGACCTGGCAGACATCGCGGCGTATTTTGCCAGCCAGAAAGGCAGCGTGGGAGCCGCCGATCCTAAAACCGTGGCCCACGGTGAAGAACTGTTCCGTGGTGGCAACCTGGAAAAAGGCATGCCTTCGTGCATCGGTTGCCACTCGCCTAACGGCGCAGGCCTCGCTGCTGCCGGTTTTCCGCACTTAAGCGGCCAACATGCGCAGTATGTTGCCAAGCAGTTGACGGACTTCCGTGAAGGCAATCGCACCAATGATGGCGATGCCAAAATCATGCAAACCATCACCAATAAAATGAGCAACAAGGACATCGAGGCGGTTTCCCAGTACATCCAGGGCCTGCACTAAGCCTGCCGCTACGTTAACGCTCGATTAATCCATCGATGCAAGCATAAAAAGGGTGGCTTAGGCCGCCCTTTTTTGTGGCCGGTGCCGTTACACTAACGAACTCATGCCCGCGTAGACCTGTCACAACAAAGGTCGCGTGAGGCGACTTTATTTGTCCAGGAGTAAAGCATGCGTAATCTGATCCTCAGCGCCGCTCTCGTCACTGCCAGCCTCTTCGGCATGACTGCACAAGCTGCCGACGTGCCGCTTGAAGCCGGTAAAACCTACGTCGAACTGGCTAACCCGGTTCCGGTTGCGGTGCCTGGCAAGATCGAAGTGGTGGAGCTGTTCTGGTACGGCTGCCCGCATTGCTACGCTTTTGAGCCGACCATCAACCCTTGGGTTGAAAAACTGCCTTCCGACGTAAACTTCAAGCGCATCCCCGCCATGTTCGGTGGCCCTTGGGATGCCCACGGCCAACTGTTCCTGACCCTGGAAGCCATGGGTGTAGAGCACAAGGTCCACAACGCCGTGTTCAACGCGATCCAGAAAGAAGGCAAGCGCCTGACCAAACCGGACGAAATGGCTGACTTCGTGGCCACCCAGGGTGTCGACAAGGACAAGTTCTTGGCCACCTTCAACTCCTTCGCGATCCAGGGTCAGATCAAGCAGGCCAAGGAACTGGCGCAGAAGTACGGCGTGCAGGGCGTACCGACCATGATCGTCAACGGTAAGTACCGTTTCGACCTGGGCACCACCGGTGGTCCGGAAGCGACCCTCAACGTGGCTGACCAGCTGATTGCCAAAGAGCGTGCAGCGAAGTAAGGGGCCTACCATGCGCCGCTGGGGTACCGAACGTGTCGTTAGCCTGCATGATCCGCAGGTCAACGAACACCACCTGGAATCCACAGGCCTGCCGGCGGACAGCCGCCTGCGCCTGCTGAGCTTCAACATCCAGGTGGGCATCAGTACCGAGAAGTACCGGCACTACCTCACCCGTGGCTGGCAGCACCTGTTGCCCCACACCGGGCGTGCCGGCAACCTGCAAAAGATTGGCAACCTGTTGAATGATTTCGACCTGGTCGCCCTGCAGGAAGCTGACGGTGGCAGCATCCGCTCCGGCAACATCAACCAAGTGGAGCATCTGGCCCAGCTAGGTGCTTTCCCTTACTGGTATCAGCAACTCAATCGCAACCTCGGGCGCCTGGCGCAGCACAGCAATGGCGTGCTCAGCCGCTTGAAACCAACCGCTATCGAAGATCACCCGTTGCCAGGCCCCAAGGGGCGTGGCGCGATCCTCGTGCGCTTTGGTGAAGGCCCTGAGGCCTTGGTGGTGGTGATGATGCACTTGGCGCTGGGTGCGCGCACCCGCACCATGCAGTTGGCTTACATCCGTGAGCTGATTGGTACTTACAAGCATCAGGTGCTGATGGGTGACATGAACACCCATGCCAGCGACCTGCTGCAGAATTCCCCGTTGCGCGACCTCGGGCTACTGGCGCCGCAAGCCGAAGCCACGTTTCCCAGTTGGCGTCCGCAACGTTGTCTTGACCATATCCTGCTCAGTCCAACCCTCACACTCGAGAGTGTGCAGGTGCTGGCGCAGCCCATCTCCGATCACCTGCCGGTCGCGGTAGAGATTCGTCTGCCGGGTTCGCTCACGGCTGATGCATTACCCGCGTTGAGCCCAGGCCCTCGCGGACCCCTTGCATGAGCGACGACGCCCAGCGCTGGAAAGAGAAATACCTTAAAAGCATCGAGCAACAAGAAAAGCTCGAACGCCGTTGGGCTGCCCGCCTCGACCTGTTGCGCCGGGGGCTGGTGCGCAGCACCCTGGCGGCTGAAGGCACTGACCGCGCGGTCGACCAATGCATGAAGGAAATGCGCGACGTCGTCCGTACCGACGATATGGATGCCGCCCTCGCCGCCCTGCTGCCACGCCTGGAAAAGGCCGTATTGGATTCGGAGCAGCGTCGCGAAACCCGGGTTGATCAGATCAGCAGCGCACTCACCTCTCTGGTGGCGCAGTTGCAAAAACTGCCGCTACCCCGTGAGGTGGCGCGTCCGCTGAAAACCTTCGCCAAGCAGTTGGACGGACGCGTCAGCCAGGCCCGCGAGATCCCACTGCTGCTCAGTGAACTCAGCAGCCTGCAACGGCAGGCGTTGGATAACCTGGAGCCGGACGGCGAAACCCCGCGCCCTGGGCCGGGGCTGCTGCAGCGTCTGTTTGGAGCCAAGGAGGTTGCGGATGAGGCGGTGGTCAGCGAGCCGCCTGCCAACCCGCTACCCTTGCCCGCTGTGGCCAAGCCAGTCGCAGAGCCCCAAGAGCCCGAGCAGTCCGAGGAATTGACACAAGCCTTGCGCGCTTTTGCACCGCAAGTGCCAGTGCCGAGTGCGCCACAACCTGAAATCCTGGTGCCAGCAAAACTCGCCGAGGCGGCCAGTGATACATTCGTCTACGAGGCGCCTGTTCCAGCGGCGTCGCCTGCAACGCCTGTCGCGCGGATCGAGCCCGCCGCTGCCGAGCCTAAGGTGGACGAGCCTGCTCCGGAAAGCGCCCTCGCCGCCTTTGTCGAAGTGCCGCAGGCTCAGGTCGAGACGCCGGACGAAACGCTCATTGGTAGCCTGTCGCTGCCGCCCGTGCTGGAGGTCGAGGAGGCCGATCCCGACGAGCTGCAAGCTGATGGCCCGTATTCGTTGCCGGATTCGCCGGAGCCGTCCTACAGCTCCGTGGCCAAACATATCGAAGACACGCTCCTCGGGCTGCTGGAGGAGCTGTCACTGCCCGAGCGTCACCGACCCCAGGCCGAAGCCATGCGCGAACGCCTGGCCCACGGTTTGAACTGGTACGAGTTGCTGCCGATCCTGGATGACCTGGCGGTGTTGATGTTGGCGATCACCGACAGCGGCCAGCATGAATTTGAAGCCTATCTCAAGCAGCTCAACGAACGCCTTGAAGCGTTCCAGGGCCATTTGCAGGTTGCCAGCGACGGCCACGCCGATAGCCGCTCCGCCGCTCGGGAACTGGACACGCAGATTCGCGAACAGGTCGATGGCCTGCAAAGCAGCGTCCAGGAGGCGGCCGACCTGGACAGTCTCAAGCATGTTTTGGAAAGCCACCTTGAAGGCCTGCTCGGCACCATGGACGAGCACCAGCAACAACGTGACCAGCGTGAACAGGAAGTCGCGGCGCGCCTGAAAGGGCTGGCTGAACGGGTCGCCAATATGGAGCAGGAAGCACAGGGTTATCGTGAGCACTTGGAGGTGCAGCGCCAAAAGGCCCTGATTGATCCGCTCACCGGCCTGCCCAACCGTGCAGCCTGGAGCGAACGCCTCGACTTTGAGGTCAACGCCTGGCACCAACACGGCAACAACCTGTCACTGGCGATGTTGGACCTGGATCACTTCAAGCGTATCAACGACGGATACGGTCACCTGGCCGGTGACAAAGTGCTGAAAATCATTGCCAACGTGTTGCGCAAGCGCCTGCGCCCGACGGACTTTATCGCGCGCTTTGGCGGGGAAGAGTTTGTGTTGCTGATGCCCAATTCTTCCCTGGCCGATGCCGTGGCGGTTGGCAACGTGCTGCGTGCGGCGATTGAGGCCTGCCCGTTTCACTTCAAGGGCGAGCCGGTGACGATCACGGTGTCCATGGGGGTGGCGCAGTTCCAGCCGGGAGAGCGCAGTGACCTAGTGCTCAAACGCGCGGATGCGGCGTTGTATCGAGCCAAGGCGGCGGGGCGCAACCAGGTGCAGGCGGCGTAAAAGATGTTCCATTTTGTAATTTGACCGTCGGGTCGCGGGCGGTACGTTACACTGTTGCATTATCGTCTTCAGTGTAACGTCGCCCGCCATGAAATCCTTTTGCTTCGCCTTTTTGTTTCTTCTGCTCGCCGGCTGCGCCAGCGGTCCTCGCCTGGACACCAGCCACCCCTCGGTGAACCATGACAACCGCGTGCAGTTCGTTATCGTCCACTACACCTCCACCAACCTCGAACGCTCCCTGGCCTTGCTCACCCACGGCCAAGTCAGCAGCCATTACCTGATCGGCGACGACGCCTCAGGCACCATCTACAAGCTGGTCGACGAGAGCCAGCGCGCCTGGCACGCGGGGGAAAGCGAGTGGATGGGCCGCACCTGGCTCAACTCCAGCTCCATCGGCATCGAAATCGTCAACCCAGGCTACCGTGATACGCCGACCGGCCGCGTGTGGTACCCGTACTCGGAGTCGCAGGTGCAGTCGCTGGTGGTGTTGCTCAAGGACATCAGCAAACGCAATGGCATCGACCCCAAGAACATCATTGGCCACAGCGACATCGCACCGTTGCGCAAGCTAGACCCGGGCCCGTTGTTCCCGTGGAAGCGTCTGGCGGCTGAAGGGCTAGGCGTTTGGCCGGATGCGCAAGCCGTTGCGCGGTTCCAGGTGCAATACGCCAGCGAGTTGCCGAGCATCACCTGGTTCCAGGAAGAGTTGGCGCGCTTGGGTTACCAGACGCCGCAGACCGGTGAACTGGATGTCGCCACGCGCCATGTGATTGCGGCATTCCAGATGCACTTCCGGCCGTCGTTGTTCGATGGCACGCCAGACGCGGAGAGTGCCGCGATTCTGCGCGCGTTGAATCGCAGCTAAAGCGGCAGCGCCATATAGAATTGAGTGCCCTGCCCCGGCCGTGAATACACGCCCATGCGGCCACCGTGCAACTGCACGATCTCCTTGCACAGCGCCAGCCCCAGGCCGGCGCCACCCTTCTTGCGACCTACCTGCACGAAGGGTTCGAAGATGCGCCCCTGTTGCCCGTAGGCGATGCCTTCGCCGTTGTCCTCGACGCTGATAATCACCCGCTCACCATGGCGACGTGCCTGCAGGCGAATCTGCCCGCCGTCGGCGGTGTGGCGCAGGGCGTTGCCCAACAGGTTGTCGAGTACTCGCTCCAACTGCACCTGATCGGCATACAACCGGGGCAGATCGGGTTGGGCCTCCACTAGCAGCTCTATGTTTTGCGCGTTGGCCGGTTCTGCAAAGCGCGCGCGGGCATGTTCGAGCAAGTCAGTGACATCACAGGGCCCCAGCGTGAGTTTCTGCAGGCCGTTTTGGTAGCGCGAGAAATTGAGCAAGTCATTTATCAACTGCATCAGGCGCTGCATTTCTTCATTGACCGTGTCCAGCAGGTCCGCTTCGCGAGACTCCGCCGGAAACTTTGCGCGTTCGCGGAACAGGCCGAACGCCATGTGCATGCCGGTCACTGGCGTGCGCAATTCATGGGAAGCGCGTAACACGAATTCGCTGCGTACCCGTTCAAAGGCGCGCTGCTCGGTGACGTCATGCAACACCATCACGGCGCCGAGAATGTGCCCCTGGGTATGGCTGACAGGCGTCAGGCTGTAAGTCAGCAGGCGCAGTTCGCCTTCGACTTCCACTTCCAGGTCGTCGGGCGCACGTTCCAGGTTGCCGCCCCGCAGGACCAGTTGCAGCTGTTCATCCAGCTCCGGGCGCGCCAGTGCTTCGCCAAGGCCCTGGCCTAGACGCTCCTCGTCCCAGCCCAACTGGCGTTGTGCTACTGGGTTGAGGTGTTCCAGGCGGCCTTGGCGGTCAATCATCAGCAGGCCGTCGTCGATGCTGTCGAGCACGGCTTGCAAGCGCTGTTGACCGGCCAGCAGCTCATCAACGTTGGTTGCCTGATGCTGGCGCAGTGCCTCGGCCATGATGCCGAAGCGACGGGTCAGTTGGTTCATTTCCGCGGCTGAAGAAATCGGCAGTGTCACTTCGAAATCGCCCTGCCCGATCTTGTCCGCCGCTTTGGCCAGTGCTTCTATCGGCCCGCCAAAACGTCGGGCGATGCCATGGGCCGTCACAAACCCGATGATCAGCACCGCCAGCCCCACCAATCCGAGCAAGCCGGCGATGAGCAGGGCCCGCTCGCGGGATTTGTGTTCGCTGTTGCTGATGTTCTGCAGGGCCAGCTTGTGTTCGGTAATCAGGCCGTTACGCAGTTCATTGAAGGCTTCGGTGAGTTGCTCTTTGCTGCCGGGGGGCGGTGTCGCTTGCTGGGATTCGTCAAACGCCTTGAGCAAGTCTTGGTAATCGTCCTTGGCTCGGCTGAACCCCGTTCCAACACCGTCTTTCTGCTCATGCGCTATGCCTTGATCCAGCAGTTCGAAATAGCGTTGTTTCGAAGCCTGCAAGGCCTGCGGGTCCGGGCTCTCTTCCAGCATCATCATCAACTGGTCGCCCAGGCTCTGGCGCAACTTGAGCCCCAGATCCAGGGTGACGAAGTTGCTACGGATCAAGGACTCCTGGTTCTTCGCCATTTGCATGACGCTGACCAGGCCCAGGATCAAACCCAGCAGGGCGACGGTGATCAGCGCTGAGATACTCAGGAACAGCCGAGTGCGCAGTTTCATCGCTAGCTTCATAGGCTACAGCTCACAGGTTGTACTGTTTGCGTTTGCGGTACAGGGTCGATGCGTCGATACCGAGGGTTCGGGCGGCCTGGTCCAAGGTGTCGCTGGTGGCCAGCACGGCGCCGATATGCGCTTTTTCCAGCTCATCCAGGCTCAGCGCTGCGCCGATACGCGGGGCATTATTGGTCGGCTGCTCGGCCATGCCGAGGTGAGTGATTTCGACTTTTTCCTGTGGGCAGATAATGCTCGCTCGCTCCACCACGTTGCGCAATTCACGGATATTACCGGGCCAGCGATAGTTGAGCAGCGCTTCGCGCGCTTCATCGCTGAAACCACGTGCGGGTCGTGCGTATTCCTTGACGAAGCGCGCCAGGAAGCGATCGGCCAGGGTCAGGATGTCTTCGCTGCGCTCGCGCAACGGAGGCAGGTGCAGGGTGATCACGTTGAGGCGGTACAGCAGGTCTTCTCGGAAGCGACCCTCGCGCACCATATCTTCCAGGTTCAGGTTGGTGGCGGCGAGGATACGCACGTCGGCACGACGGGTGACCGGGTCGCCCACGCGCTCATATTCCTTGTCCTGAATAAACCGCAGCAACTTAGGTTGCAAGGTGAGCGGAAAGTCGCCGATCTCGTCGAGAAACAGCGTGCCGCCATCTGCTTGGTTGACCCGGCCGAGGGTGCTCTCGCTAGCGCCGGTAAAGGCGCCACGGCTATGGCCGAACAGCTCGCTTTCCATCAGCTCTGCCGTCAGCGACGGGCAGTTGATGGTGACGCAGGACTTCTTCGAGCGCTTGCTCCAACCGTGAATGGCACGGGCCAGCTCGCCCTTACCCGTACCGGACTCGCCCAGGATCAGGATGTTGGCATCCGTGCCAGCGACCTGGCGCGCGGTTTCCAGCACCACCATCATCGCGGGGCTGTGGGAGTCGAGGCCGTCCTTGGGCTGGCGTACTTCGCCTTCCAGTGCTTCAAGCCGTGCGGATAGCTGGCGTACCTCCAACTGCTTGGCGGTGGCCAGGCGCAATTGGTCCGGGCTGCAAGGTTTTACCAGGTAGTCGGCGGCGCCGGCCTGGATCGCATCCACGGCGGTGTCGACAGCTGAGTGGGCGGTGACAATCACCACGCGCATCCACGGCGCCTGGATGCGCATTTGTGCAAGCACATCCAGGCCATTGTCTTCACCCAGGCGCAGGTCCAGGAAGCACAGGTCGAACACCTGGCGTTGCATCAGCGCATCGGCCTGGGCCGCGCTGTTAGCGGTGGCTACGGTGTAGCCTTCATCTTCCAGGCAATAGCGGAAGGTGCGAAGGATCGCGGATTCGTCATCCACTAAAAGAATGCGGCCTTGAAGTTCCTTGGCTGATTCCATCTGTCCCACGCTCCTTAATATGAATGATGGTGTTTAGTCCCGGAATAATCGGGCAAGTTGCATGGTTTATTCTGATCGATAAAAGGCAGTGTCGTGCAGGTATCTGCATGTTTTCCCACAAAGCCCCGCCTGATAGCGTTTTCATGCCGTCTTGCCACTTCGGCAACTCACTCAACATTTTCGATCCTTCGATCCGACCGCTGGCGATCGTGCATTTCGCACGGCTACCAAGGGGGCATCGTGCAGGATGCTGGGCGATCTGCCGATCTGAAATATATAACGTATTGATTTTATTAGGTTTTATTTTGAAAAAAAGCTGGCATGCGCTCTGCAATATCTCTCCCAACGAATAATCAGAATGCGGGAGAACAACAGCATGACTCGCCAAAGCCTCAGCCAACTGCGTGTATCACCGCTGCGCTTGCAGCAGGGCCTGTTTGCCAGCCTGGCCTTGATGGTCACGCTGATTGCCGGCCAGCAGATGCAGCATTGGCAGCAGAGTCAGCAGCAAGCCCCGCAGTTCGAACGTCCGATGATGACCCAGACCCATTTCAGCTCCATTGGCAGTGTTTCTGCCAATGCTGCGGCCCCGCAATTGAGAGTAGCTGACCAGGATTCCACCCTGGGCGAGCTGCCAGCCCAAGAACGTTGGGTGTTCTAGGCAAGAGCAACAAAAGGTCGCTCATGTTGGGCGCCCGAAAGGCACTACCGCTGTTACCCCTATAAAAGCGTAAGGAGAATCACCATGTTGAGTTGGGCAATCACATTTCTGATCATCGCCATTGTGGCTGCAGTCCTGGGCTTCGGTGGTATCGCGGGCACCGCCACGGGTATCGCCAAGATTCTCTTTGTCGTCTTCCTGGTGATGTTCATCGCTTCGTTCTTCTTTGGCCGTCGCGGCCGAGGCTGAAGATGAGCTCCCTGTCGTTTAAAACCATAGCTGCCGCCCTGCTTCTAGGCGGCAGCGGCTTGGTTATCGCTGCCAACGACGGCCAATCTCGGGCCAACGAATTGCTCAGCGCGGACCCGCAATACCGCGAAGCCTGGCAAAGCGTGGTGAAGAAAGAAGAGCGCTTGCCGGAATGGGTGATGAACCTGTCTGGCACCGCCGAACAGATGAATGCCGTAGAAGAGGACGGCGACAAGTACTTGGTTGGACCGCTCTGCGAGACCGCAGATACGTGCCTGAACAAGCGCCTGATCGTTGCGTTCAGCTACGACAAGAAAGATGCCTACGCCATGTTGGTGCAAGTGCCGGCCGGTTTGCCGGCAGACAAGTCCCCGACGCGGCACGCCGACTACCGGTTTATCGGTAAGCCCGACGAAGGCATGCAAAAGCTGCTGATGGAGCAGCTGAAGAAAGATCCGAATTGGTACTAAGGTTCGTGCGACGCGGCTAGCGCCTGCGAACCCATCGTCCATAGAAAGAAGCCCCTCGCTTCTTTCTGTTTGCATCGCTCGCCAAGAGGGGTGCATGACCAAGGGGCCGGGTTGCTCTGATCAATTGGGATCGGCGCGACCTACGGGCACAGGGAGTGCCTGCGCAAGGGCCGGGTCAGGCGAAAAGCTGCGACGCAGGTTCACAAGCCCACGGCTTGCTGAACTTGCGACGGGCTTAACACTCTCATCTCCCGCGCTTCATACCGCCTATAGCCTCAAATTTCACTTTTGCTCATCTCCAACCATTTCTTGGTGTGTCGGGGTGACCATCTATCGATAAAATTTTGCCTTGGCTATAGGACATTTCCGACACAAAGTCGCTGTTATCTCAGGCATTTCTGCCAGCATCTTCAAGACGTCCTGATTCTCTGAGCGAGCCGGGTTTGGCAGGTTCACGGCATGTTTGCCGGACAATATGTCGCATTTGAACTGACCGTTCGGACAGTTATTATGAAAAAAACCCATGCCGATTCGGCATAGGGTAGGCGTTTACGGCATTAGACGCCGTCCTCTTGCATCGGAATAGTTGCGCCTTTTTTCGCCTGCCAGTAAGCCATTTCGGCCACGCTGCGGTGACCTTCCATGGAGGCAGATGCACACACTTTTTCGCTCTCGAGCGTTGCAGCTGGCGCATTTGCCATACGTCCACTTGAAGTAAGGGTAATGACATGAAGAAGGCAAAGCTAAGCCTCGCCTGGCAGATCCTCATCGGTTTGGTGCTCGGGATCGCAATCGGTGCAGTGCTCAACCATTTCAGTGCTGAAAAGGCCTGGTGGATCAGCAATGTGTTGCAGCCAGCGGGCGATATCTTTATCCGCCTGATCAAGATGATCGTGATCCCGATTGTGATCTCCTCGCTGATCGTCGGCATTGCCGGTGTCGGTGACGCGAAGAAGCTCGGGCGTATCGGCGTCAAAACCATCCTTTACTTCGAAGTGGTCACCACCATCGCCATCGTGGTTGGTTTGTTGTTGGCCAACCTGTTCCACCCAGGCGCTGGCATCGACATGAGTACCCTGGGTACCGTCGATATTTCCAAGTACACCGCTACTGCGGCGGAAGTGCAGCATGAGCATGCGTTCATCCAGACCATCCTCAACCTGATCCCATCGAACATTTTTGCCGCTGTTGCCCGTGGAGAAATGCTGCCGATCATCTTCTTCTCGGTGCTGTTCGGCCTGGGCCTGTCGAGCCTCAAGCCTGAGCTGCGCGAGCCGCTGGTGAACATGTTCCAGGGCGTGTCCGAGAGCATGTTCAAAGTCACCCACATGATCATGAAGTACGCCCCGATCGGCGTCTTCGCTCTGATCGCGGTGACCGTGGCCAACTTCGGTTTCGCCTCCTTGCTGCCACTGGCCAAGCTGGTGATCCTGGTTTACGTCGCCATCCTGTTCTTCGCCTTTGTGGTCCTGGGTCTGATCGCGCGCCTGTTCGGCTTCTCGGTGATCAAGCTGATGCGCATCTTCAAGGATGAGCTGGTATTGGCTTACTCCACCGCCAGCTCCGAGACCGTGCTGCCGCGCGTGATCGAGAAGATGGAAGCCTACGGCGCGCCGAAGGCGATCTGCAGCTTCGTGGTGCCGACTGGCTACTCGTTCAACCTCGACGGCTCGACCCTGTACCAGAGCATCGCCGCGATCTTCATCGCGCAGCTGTATGGCATCGACCTGTCGATTGGCCAGCAACTGATGTTGGTGCTGACCCTGATGGTCACCTCCAAAGGCATCGCCGGTGTGCCGGGTGTGTCCTTCGTGGTGCTGTTGGCCACCCTGGGCAGCGTGGGCATTCCGCTGGAAGGCCTGGCGTTCATCGCCGGCGTCGACCGTGTCATGGACATGGCGCGTACTGCCCTGAACGTGATTGGCAACGCCCTGGCCGTGTTGGTTATCGCACGTTGGGAAGGCATGTACGACGACGCCAAGGGCGAGCGCTACTGGAACTCCCTGCCACACTGGCGCACCAAGACTGCACTGCCAGCCGGCGAGACCAGCCGCGGCTAAGGCTTGCGTGATTTGAACAAACCCCGGGAAATCCGGGGTTTGTCGTTTCTGTCAGCCCCGCTATCATTCGCCCCATCTTTCGGGGGATTTAACTGATGCTCAATGGCCTCTGGCTTGGCTTCTTTGTCGTGGCAATGGTGTCAGCACTGGCGCAATGGCTGGTGGGCGGTAATGCCGGGATTTTTGCGGCGATGGTGGAAAGCATTTTCGCCATGGCCAAACTCTCGGTGGAAGTGATGGTGCTGCTGTTCGGCACTCTGACCTTATGGCTGGGCTTTTTGCGCATCGCCGAAAAAGCCGGGATCGTCGACTGGCTCGCCAAGGCCCTCGGGCCGTTGTTCCGCCGCTTGATGCCGGAAGTGCCTGCCGGTCACCCGGCCATCGGCTTGATCACCCTCAACTTCGCGGCCAACGGCTTGGGCCTGGATAACGCAGCCACGCCGATTGGCTTGAAGGCGATGAAGGCGTTGCAGGAACTCAACCCCATCCCGAACACGGCGAGTAACGCGCAGATCCTGTTCCTGGTGCTCAACGCGTCCTCGCTGACGCTGCTGCCGGTGACTATCTTCATGTACCGCGCCCAGCAAGGCGCCGCGGACCCGACGCTGGTGTTCCTGCCGATCCTGCTGGCCACCAGTGCCTCGACCCTGGTGGGCCTGCTGTCGGTGGCGATCATGCAGCGCCTGCGGCTGTGGGACCCGGTGGTGCTGGCCTATCTGATTCCTGGCGCGTTGGTGCTGGGGGGCTTCATGGCGCTGTTGGCGACCTTGTCGGCCACGGCCTTGGCTGGTTTGTCCTCGATCCTCGGCAACCTGACGTTGTTTGGCTTGATCATGCTCTTCCTGGTGATCGGCGCGCTGCGCAAGGTCAAGGTGTACGAGGCTTTTGTCGAAGGCGCCAAAGAGGGCTTCGACGTTGCCAAGAACCTGCTGCCGTACCTGGTGGCAATGCTGTGTGCCGTCGGCGTGCTGCGGGCTTCGGGCGCGCTGGATTTCGGTCTGGAAGGCATTCGCCATGTGGTGGCCTGGACCGGCATGGACACGCGTTTTGTTGATGCCTTGCCCACCGCGATGGTCAAGCCGTTCTCCGGTAGCGCCGCACGGGCGATGTTGATCGAGACTATGCAGACTCAGGGTGTGGACAGCTTCCCGGCGCTGGTGGCTGCGACGATCCAGGGCAGTACCGAGACCACCTTCTATGTGTTGGCGGTGTACTTTGGGTCGGTGGGGATTCAACGGGCCAGGCATGCCGTGGGGTGTGCGTTGTTGGCGGAGTTGGCTGGCGTGGTGGCGGCTATTGCGGTGTGCTACTGGTTCTTTGGCTGAGGCTTAGACCGTATTCGCGAGCAAGCCCGCTCCCACATTCGACCGCGTTTATCCTGACGAAACACGGTCGAATGTGGGAGCGGGCTTGCTCGCGAAGAGGCCCTCAGCGTTTCACAGCACCATTACCCTGCTGCACCACCCAATCCACCACCTGTTTATTCAACTGATCCCCCGCCGCTCCAAACCCAGCCACCACCGCTGGCACCTTGGTGTCACTCACCGGTTGACGCACTTCAAACCGCCGGCTGGCAATAATCCGCTGATCACTCCCGCGCACCAGTCGCGCGTCCAAGCGAATCACCACCTCCACGGCACTGCCGTGATATTCACTCTGGAACGCCTGCAACTGCCCGCCCAACTCATAGTCGGCCTGCAGGTTGCTCTCGTCGGTGCTCAGCAACGTCACCCGCCCATCACGCTGGAAGCCATCCATAAAGCGGTTGCGCAACAGCACCGGTGACGGGTCGCTCCAGCGTGAATTCGCGTAGCTGCTGATCAGGTCGCCATTGGGCACTACGGCAATGCGCGGGCTGTCGAGGAATTCGCTGCTCTGTGGCTTGTTCACGCGCAGCGACCAGGCTACGGGTGTGCCTTGGCCTGTGGTCTGGGCCGACGCCAGGCGGTACACATCCGACGGGTCAGGCTTGGGCAGGATCGAGCAGGCACTGATCAATACCAGTGCCACAGGGGCGATCATTTGGTAAGCACGCTTCATGGCGTGAACTCCTTGTTCTTGTCGCTGCCCAGCAGGTAACCGCTGGGGTTGGCTTCCAGGCGGCGGGAGATGGCGCGCAGCGAACCGAGGGTTTCACGCAGTTCGCGCACGGCCGGCGCCAGTTCGTTGAGGCCCTGCATGCCGCTGTTCACCGAGTCCTTGTTATTGGTCAGCAAGGTGTTGATGGTGGCGGTGCTTTGTTCAAGGGACTTCATGGCCTGCTCGGCGCTGCCGAAGGCCTGCTTGCCTTGGTCGTTGAGCAGGCCGTTGGCGTTGCGCATCAACACGGTGGTCTGTTCCAGGGCCGCACTGGCCTGTTTGCTTACTTGCATCAGTTGCTGCATCACCACCTTGATATCGCCCCGCTGCTCGGCGATGGCGCCGGTGGTTTGTTGCAGGTTGTCAAGGGTGTTGCTCAAACGGTCGACGTTCTCGTGGGAGAACATGCGGTTGGCGTTATGCAGCAGCAGGTTGATGCTGGTCATCAGGTCGTTGCTGTTGTTGAGCAGGCGTGCGATGGGCGATGGCGAGGCGATGATTTCCGGCAGGTTGCCGTCCTTGCCCTTGAGCTCCGGGCTTTGTGGCGTGCCGCCGCTGAGCTGAATGATCGAGGTACCGGTGATGCCGGTCAGGGCGAGCTTGGCTTGGGTGTCTTCCTTGATCGGTGTCTGCCCCGACAAGCGGATGCGTGCCAGTACACGGCGAGGGTCCTTGGGGTCCAGGCGCAGGCTGGTGACGTCGCCCACCTTGATCCCGCTGTACTGCACCGAACTGCCTTGGGACAGGCCGCTGACCGCTTCGTTGAACACCACTTCGTAGTCCTGGAAGGCACTGTCGACGCTGGATTTGGCCAGCCACAGGCCAAACAGCATTGCGCCGACCACCACGATTACGCTGAACAGACCGATCATCACATGATGGGCTCGGGTTTCCATGTCATACCTCGTTGAGCGGTTGAGCGGCATCCAATGCCGCGCGGCCACGGGGGCCGTGGAAATATTCGTGAATCCAGGCGTCGTCGGTTTCCGAGACGACATCGATGGCATCTGCCACCAGCACTTTCTTCTGCGCCAGCACCGCCACGCGGTCGGTGATGGTGTACAGCGTGTCCAGGTCGTGGGTGACCAGGAACACGCTCAAGCCCAACGCATCGCGCAGGGTCAGGATCAGTTGGTCGAACTGCGCTGCGCCAATCGGATCGAGGCCGGCGGTGGGTTCGTCAAGAAACAGGATGTCCGGGTCCAAGGCCAGGGCGCGAGCCAGGGCGGCGCGCTTGATCATGCCGCCGGACAGCGAGGCCGGGTATTTGTCGGCGGCCGACAACGGCAGCCCCGCCAGGGCCAGCTTGACCGCTGCCAAGTGCTCGGCATCGCGACGGCTGAGGCCGGCGTGTTCGATCAACGGAAGCGCGACGTTTTCGGTGACGGTCAGCGAGGAAAACAACGCGCCCTTCTGGAACAGCACGCCGAAGCGCCGTTCAACCAGTGAGCGCTCGTGCTCCGACAGGCTCGGCAGGTTCTTGCCGAACACCCGAACCTCGCCTTCGCTGGGCCTGCGCAACCCGACGATGCTGCGCAGCAGCACCGACTTGCCGCTGCCGGAGCCGCCGACCACTGCCAGGATCTCGCCTTTGTACAGATCCAGGTCGAGATTCTCGTGCACGCTCTGGCTGCCAAAGCGATTGCACAGGCCGCGCACTTCAATCACCGCCTCAGTGGGCGCTCGGTGTAGACGGCTCACCAGCCCATCTCCATGAAGAACATCGCGGCGACGGCATCCAGCACGATCACCACAAAGATCGATTGCACCACGCTGGAGGTGGTGTGGGCGCCGACCGATTCGGCACTGCCGCTGACCTTGAAGCCTTCCAGGCAACCAATGGCGGCGATCAGGAAGGCGAAGATCGGTGCTTTCACCATGCCCACCAGAAAGTGCTGCACCCCGATGTCTGATTGCAGCAACGATAAAAACATCGCCGGTGAAATATCCAGCGCCACGGCGCACACCACCCCACCGCCGACAATCCCCGAAAGCATCGCCAAAAACGTCAGCATCGGCAGCGACACCAGCAGCGCCAGCACGCGGGGTAATACCAGCAGTTCCATTGGGTCCAGGCCCAGGGTGCGGATGGCGTCGATTTCTTCGTTGGCTTTCATCGAGCCGATTTGCGCGGTGAACGCACTGGCGGTGCGGCCTGCGATCAGGATGGCGGTAAGTAACACACCGAATTCCCGCAGGAACGAGAACGCCACCAGGTCGACGGTAAAAATCGTCGCGCCAAAGCTCTTGAGCACCGTGGCGCCGAGAAACGCCACCACGGCACCCACCAGAAACGTCAGCAACGCCACGATGGGCGCTGCGTCGAGGCCGGTTTGTTCGATATGCGCGACCATCGGCGTGATGCGCCAGCGTTTGGGTCGGAAAATGCCGCGAGCGAAGGTTTCGAGGATCAGGCCGATAAAGCCCAGCAGTTGCTTGCTGTCTTGCCAGACTTTATCCACAGCCCGGCCGATGCGCGCCAGCACCTGGATGCCGGTGGCCTCTTCGGGGGCTTTTTCGGGTACGCAGAAATCATTGAGGGAGCGGTAGACCGTCTTGAGCAGCGCACGGTCGGCGGCGGACAAGCTGCAATCGGTCTGCTCGGCGGACTGCTCTATGCGGGTCGGCCCCAGCAGTTCCACCAGCAGTGAGGCGCCGGCGGTGTCCAGCGCGCCGAGGCCATTGAGGTCGATGCGGGCGCCGGCGTCGTATTGGCCGTCGAGTTTGTCCGACAGCTTTTTCAGTCTTGCGTAGTGGGCAAGCGTCCAGTCCCCCGTAATCCTGAGTAACGGAGGAACAGTGGACGTATCGAGGTGGGCTGCGCCGGCCGTTGAACTACTGGTCATAAGCTCCGAGCTTGTTTGGCTATCCACAATTCCTACGTAATAGCACGATACAGCCTACTTTGGGTTGTCCGATTGTGCTGTGTCAGTCACTTTGAATCGCAGCACGCCAATCACTTGTCCGTCTTCGGTCAAAACCTGCACTTGCCAGCGGCCTGCAGCGTCAGGCGGGAAATTCTGCTTGTGGGTCCAGGCACGGTAGCCTTCCTTGCGTCCGCCGTGGATATCCAGGGCGATGCGGTCGACCTCTTTGCCGTTGAATTTCCACACGTGGTAGATCCGTTCATCCAGGCCCCGCGGCGCGTTGATCGCGGTGTAGGCGTACAGTCCGGCATTGCGCAGTTGGGCGGCGCTGACTTCCTTGAGGTCATCCCCCGGCGTGCGGTCTTGCAGCGTGGTGCTGATGGCGACTTCGGTCATCCATAAGGTAGCCGGTGGTACCCAACTGCGCAGGAACCAGCCGGCACAGCCAATCGCAGCGGTAACCCCCAGCAGCATCGCCCAGCCTTTGACGCTGCGCAGTGGCAGGCTTACGGCCAGGCTCGGAATCGACAATGCCATGGCCACGCCAAGGGCGAGTTTGTAACTTTCGGCGGTGGTCAGGTGCAGGATGATCGGCAGCGCAGTCAGCAGCGCGGCGAACAGGGTGAGGGTGTGCAGCGCGAGGAACAGCGAGCGCTTGGGCGCCAGCCACTTGTAGTACAGCGGGTCGGTGATCGACACCAGCGCCGCCGCACCGAGCAGGCCAGTGAAAATCGATTGGCCGCTGTTCCAGGCCGTGGTGACGAAAAAGAACGGCAGCACAAAAAACAGACTTTCCTGGTGGATCATCTGCGTCGCATAACGCAACAGCGGTTCGGGGATTTCCCGTTTGAAGACCTTGGTGAACAACTGGGTGAAGCTGTTTTCGAGCATCAGCCACAACCAGCTCACCAGCATGATCACCGCAATCCAGCTGGCCATGCCCTGCTGACGGTCCACCAGGATGAAACTGCACACACCCGAGATGAAGCCGCCGAGCGCAATCACCCCTGGGTAGCGCTTCATCAGTTCGAGGACGCGGGTGATTATGCGGGTCAGGTTTTGCATTCGGCGGTTCGCAGTCTTTGTAGGAAAAAATCCCCGACAGAATAACGTCTTAGCCTTCGGTCCGGTGTTCGATTACGCGATCCGTTTGCGATAAACCCGCACGCCGATCAATACAATCGCGATCAGCCCGAGCACCCCGGCGCCGATCCAACTGAGGGCGTCGTAGCTCAGCAGTGGTTTCTCGATACGCCAGTAACCGGGTTGCTTGAACACTTGGCGCAGGGCCTGGTTGGTCTGGCCCAGGCTCACCGCCTTGATGCGTTTGACCGGGTCGCTGAAGTGGCCATTGTTGTAGTCGCCGGAAGCGCCCCAGTAGTAATCCGCCAGGGCGCTGTTGCCCTGCACGGCCCAGGCTTGGCGGGCGATGGCGGCTTGCTGCAAGCGGGCGAACACGGCGGGGTCGAGACCGGTCTTGAGCAGTTGGGCTCGCAGGTCCTGTAGCACTTGCTCGGCTTCAGGCAGGTTTTCGCGCTCAAGGTCGGCGTTCAAGCTGAGGAAACCGACGCCGCCGAGTACTTCGCGTTCGCTCCAGGGCCCGTAGGACAACGCGTGCTTGAGGCGCAGTTGACGGTACAGCGCCCAATCGAGGTAGTCCTTGAGCAGGTCGTAGGTTTCGTCGTGCTGATCGTCCAGCACCGGTTCGGGAAATAGCCAGTGCAGTTTGGCGCTGTTGCCTACCCAGCCGTGGATCAGTTCGCGGTGGCTGGCGGCGGCGTGCTGGATTTCCGGTAGCGGCAGGTGCTCGGTGGGGTCGACGGGATCGAGCTGGCCGTAGGTACGCTCCAGGTAGGCTGGCAGCAGTTTGTCGAGGTCGCCGACGATGATCAGCGTCATGTTGTTGGGGGCGTACCAGTTTTTGCGCAGTGTCTCCAGCTGGTCGCGGCTCAGATGATCGACTTCGGCGCGTTCAGCGCATTTGAGGCCCAGTTCGACGGCCAGTTGGTTGCTGGCGGTGTGGCCCAGGTCCTGGCGATCCAGCAGGCGTTGCAGGTGCGAATAATGGCCGCCGTCTTCGCGCTGCACCACCTGTTTGGCGGCGCTGATATTGGCGTCGGTCAGCTCGGTGCGGGTGATGATCGCCAGCAGCAAGTCGAGCACCTTGCGCTGGTTTTGCGCCGGGGCCTCGATCACGAAGGTGGTGTCGGCATTGCTGGTGTAGGCGTTCCACTCGCCGCCGAGGGCTTGCATGCGGTCTTCGAGGTCGCCTTCGCCGCCGCCGTCGATACCGCTGAACAGCAAGTGTTCAAGCAGGTGCGGCAGCTCCTTTTCCTCACATGGGAAGTCGTCGAGGCCTACGCCGACTACCAGGCGGATCGCCACATGCCCGCGTTCGGTGCCCGGTTTGAGCAGCAATTGCAGACCGTTGGGCAAGGTGTAGCCCTCGACTTGCAGGCGGTCAAAGGCAAAGGCATGGGCAGAGCCCATGAGCAGGCAGGCGAATAACAGGCGACGCATAACAAGCTTCCTGGCGAGTGAGGTCAGTTTTAACTGACTTCACGGGCCATCATCCGTTCAGGGCGAATGTGTGATGTCGGCAATATCTTCGGCGGAGAGTGCGCCGGTGTCGGACGTTTCCAACACTACATAAGCACTGCTGCAAAACAACGAGTTGAGGCGTTTCATGTCGGCAATCAGTTCCAGGTGTAGGGAGCTGGTCTCCAGGCTCTGGACGATTTTGCGCTGCAGGCGGCTGACGTGGGCGTGGGCCAGACGCCGTTCCTGGGCGCGGAAACGGCGTTTCTCGCGCAGTAATTGGCGCGCGCTTTCCGGGTCGGCACTGAGGAATACCGACAGCCCCAGCCGCAGGTTGGCGATCAATTGGCTGTGCAGGCCGCTGAGTTCTTCCAGGCCGACCTCGGAGAATTGCCGGCGTTGGGAGGTTTTCTGCTGCTGGACTTTGCGCAGCATGCGTTCGATCAGGTCACCGGCCAGTTTGAGGTTGATCGACAACTCGATGATCTCGGCCCAGCGGCGGCTGTCCTGTTCACTGAGGTCTTCGCGGGGCATTTGCGCCAGGTAGAGCTTGATCGCACTGTAGAGCGCTTCGACGTCGTCGCTGAGACTGCGCATTTCCTGGGTGATGGCCGTTTGTTTGCCGCGCAGGACTTCCTGCATCGAGGTCAGCATGTTGTCGATCAGGTCGCCCAGGCGCAGGGTTTCCCGGGCGGCGTTGGCCAGGGCCAGGCTTGGTGTGTCGAGTGCTGTGGGGTCCAGGTGGCGCGGCTTGGCCTTGCCGTTGGCTTCCTGTTGTTCTGGCAGCAGCCAGGCACACAGGCGTGACATCGGGCCGATGCTCGGCAGCAAGATCAGGCAGCGGCTGACGTTGTAGAGCAGGTGGAAGGTAATGACCATGCCTTGGGCGCTGTAGTCCAAACCGTCCATCCAGCGTACGAGGGGGTCGAGTACCGGGATGATCAGCAGCAGGCCGATCAGTTTGTACAGCAGGCTGCCGAGGGCAACCTGGCGACCGGCGGCGTTTTGCATATTGGTGCTAAGAAACGCCAGCACGCCGCTGCCGATGTTGGCGCCGATCACCAGGCCGATGGCCACGTGTAAACCGATTACACCGGCGCCGGCCAGCGTGGCGGTCAGCAGCACGGCGGCCAGGCTGGAGTAGGAAATCATCGCGAACAGCGCACCGACCAAGGCATCCAGCAAGATATCGCCGGTCAGCGAAGCGAAGATAACTTTGACCCCCTGGGCGTGGGTAATCGGGCCCGCGGCTTCGACAATCAATTGCAGGGCCAGAATGATCAAGCCCAGGCCGATCCCGACCCGGCCCATCTGCCCTGCCCGCGTCTGTTTGCGCGACAGGAAAAAAATCACGCCGAGAAAGATCAGCAGCGGTGACAGCCATGACAGGTCAAACGTCAGCACCCGCGCCATCAGCGCCGTGCCGACATCGGCACCGAGCATGGTTGCCAGGGCGGGCGTCAGCCCCATCAGGCCTTGGCCGACGAATGAAGTGACCAGCATGGCCGTGGCGTTGCTGCTCTGCACCATGGCCGTCACCAGGATACCGGCGACAAAGGCCAGCCAGCGCTTGGACATGTTCTGCCCGATGACTTGGCGCAAGTTGGAACCGTAGACCCGCAGGATGCCGGTTCGGACGATGTGCGTGCCCCAGATAAGCAGGGTCACGGCGGAAAGCAGATTGAGCAAGGTCAGCATGCTCGGCCCCCCGTGTGGGTTAGCTCAAAGAAGAGCAAATAAGAATTGCCGCGTGCCGCTCTACGTCTTGTAGTTAAGCTGTAGTTGGCGAATAGGCTCTGCGCCAGCATCGCATAGCTAAAGTGGGGATTGAAACAAAACTGTCATGAAATCAGCTTTTTGCGGATGCAAAAAAGGGGCTTGTCTAAGCCCCTTTTTGGTCTGGCTCGGGTTTATTGACCCGGAATGTCCTTGCGCAGTTTCACAGGATCCTGCTGTTTCTTCTTTTTCGCGATGGCGGTGCGCATCTTGATGTTCACCGCTTCTACCGCCAGGGAGAACGCCATGGCGAAGTAGACGTAGCCTTTAGGCACATGCACGTCGAAGGCTTCGGCGATCAGCACGGTACCCACAACCAGCAGGAACGACAGCGCGAGCATTTTCAGCGACGGGTGCTTGTCGATGAATTCGCTGATGGTGCCGGCTGCCAGCATCATCACCAATACGGCTACGACAATTGCCGCGACCATGACCGGTACATGGGAGACCATGCCGACGGCGGTGATCACCGAGTCCAGGGAGAACACGATGTCGATGATGGCGATTTGGATGATGGTGTAGATGAACTTGCCACCGGCGCCCTTCGGCTCATCGTGGGTTTCGTCTTCACCTTCCAGGGCGTGGTACATCTCTTGGGAGCTTTTCCACAGCAGGAACAGGCCACCAAAGAACAGGATCAGGTCGCGACCGGAGATGCCTTGGCCGAAGACCACGAACAGGTCGGCGGTCAGTTGCATCACCCAGGTGATCGACAGCAACAACAGGATGCGCGTGACCATGGCCAGCGCCAGGCCGAAGATCCGGGTGCGCGCCTGCATATGCTTGGGCATGCGGCTGACCAGGATCGAAATCATGATGATGTTATCGATGCCCAGGACGATCTCGAGGGCCGTCAGGGTGAAGAAGGCAATCCAGATTTCTGGATTGGTCAGCCATTCCATGTGTATTCCTTTGAGCAAGTGTTAAACCGCGCAAGCTGCAGCGCCGCGCGGTGAGTCGGTAGGATTATAGAGTGCTGAACAGCGGAAAAATCCCCATCAGCAACGCGGCGAACATTATGCACAGGCACACCAGTACTGCCCACTTGAGGGTGAAGCGCTGGTGATCGCCGAATTCGATGCCAGCCAGGGCTACCAACAGGTAGGTGGACGGTACCAGCGGGCTGAGCAAGTGCACGGGCTGGCCAACGATAGAGGCGCGGGCCATTTCCACAGCAGTGATGCCGTAGTGGCTGGCGGCCTCGGCCAGCACCGGCAGTACGCCGTAGTAGAACGCATCGTTGGACATGAAGAAGGTGAACGGCATGCTCACCAGCGCGGTAATCACCGCCAGGTACGGGCCCAGTGCGTCGGGAATGACCGCCAGCAGGCTCTTGGACATGGCATCGACCATGCCGGTACCCGACAGAATGCCGGTGAAGATACCCGCCGCGAAGATCAGGCCGGTGACCGCCAGTACGCTGCCGGAGTGGGCGGCGATACGGTCTTTCTGCATCTGCAGGCACGGGTAGTTGACGATCATCGCGATACTGAACGCCACCATGAACAGCACCGGCAGCGGCAACAGGCCGGCGATCAGCGTGCACATCAGGGCGAAGGTCAGCGCGCCGTTGAACCAGATCAGCTTTGGACGGCGGGCGTCCGGGAATTGCGACACGCTGATTTCGCTGTGGTCGATCTCATCGCCGTGCAGGTGCAGTTCACCCAGACGTGAGCGCTCACGCAGGCCGTACATGTAGGCAATCACCAGGATCGCCACGACGCCGACGGCCATCGCCGGGATCATTGGTACAAAAATGTCCGACGGGTCCACATGCAATGCACTGGCGGCCCGTGCCGTCGGGCCACCCCAAGGGGTCATGTTCATCACACCACCGGCGAGAATGATCAGGCCTGCCATGATCCGCGGGCTCATGCCAATGCGCTGGTACAGCGGCAGCATCGCGGCCACGCAGATCATGTAGGTGGTGGCGCCGTCACCGTCGAGGGACACGACCAGGGCCAGCACGGCAGTACCGACCGAAACCTTCAGCGGGTCGCCCTTGACCATCTTGAGGATCTTGCGCACGGCCGGGTCGAACAGGCCGGAGTCGATCATCAGGGCAAAGTAGAGAATGGCGAACATCAGCATCACGCCGGTCGGCGCCAGCTTGGTGATGCCCGCAAGCATCATCGGGCCGATCTCCGGCGCGAAACCGCCGAACAGCGCGAACAGGATTGGCACGATGATCAAGGCGATCAGCGCGGACAGGCGCTTGGTCATGATCAGGAACATGAACGTGATGACCATGGCAAAGCCAAGGAAAGTCAGCATAGGAATACTCCAGGCGTAGCGCGGCTAGGGAATGGCGAACCGGGTGGGGCTCAGCGCAGAACGAAAGGCACGAGGCGTACGGGTGGAGTTGGGGCGAACAGGCGGGTACGAGCGGACATCGGGAATCACCATTGTTGTTGTGTACAGCCGGTCTGTTGCCGGCAGTTGGGGGCGATCCTAGACGGGAAAGCTTTCAGCCAGCTTTCGCTGGGAAAACAGGTGATGACGGGAAGACGCACGGTCTTGAGGTACACGCAGATCAACTGTGGGAGCGGGCTTGCTCGCGAAAGCGGTGTGTCAGTCGGCGCGTCATCAACTGACACACCGCTTTCGCGAGCAAGCCCGCTGCCACATGTTGAACTGTGTTTGGCAGTGACTTATCAGGGCAGTTCGAGGCCGCCGGCCGCCTTGTGAAGCTTGCGCAAGTGTTCGCCCACCTGCTTGAGGTTGGCCTCACACGCAGCAATTTCATCCGCACGGGACGGGTCCAGCAGCGCCCTCACCTCTTTATCCAAGTCGCCAGTCAGCGATTGCAGTTGCTTCTGGCGCTCGGCACTTTCCGATTCCAGGCGCTTGGCTTCCGACGGTTGCGGCAAGCCGTAGCCACCGCTGTCCAGCAGTTCTGCCGGGCGGCTGAGGAAGCCGCTGTTGGCGAGGATTTGTTGCAGGGTGTTATTGGCTTTCTCCATGCCGCCATTTTTCAGCTCGCGGGCACCGAGGTAGCGCTGTTTGACTTCGTCCTGGGCCAGCATCAACTGCTTGCGGTAGCTGGCTTGCTCCAGCAGCAGCAACGCGGCGCTGGTACGCAGGTCGGCCTGGTCGAACCAGGGGCGGCGTTCGGCGGCGCTTAAGGACAGCCAGTCTTCGACCTGGGTCTGTTTGATTGGCAGGTATTTGCGCAGCACTTCAAACATCGCCTGGTAGCGCTCGCGGAAGGAGTCGAAGTGATAACCCAGGCGCAGGGCATTGCGTTTGTCGTCGAGCACGCTGGTATCGGCCAAGCCGCGAGCGCTGAGGACTTCCAACAAACCGTTGGGGGTGATGTTGTCCAGGCCAGTCAGTTGCGGGTTGGCGCTGCCGCTGCGCAACAGCTTCAGGCTCTCTACTGCGCAGTTGTTGGAAATGAAGAAGTAGTTGCCGTCATAGCTCCAATGCATCTCGGCGGCGTGCTCGACGGTGTCGTTGATTTCCTGGCGCGTCAGTTTCAAGGGCACGGAGGCCAGGCCGCGCAGCTCGGTCTTGGTGTATTCGTCGATCACCTGGGCCAGTGGCAGCACAAACAGCCGCGACGGGTACTTGCCCACCAGTCCATCCCAGCTCGACAACTGAACGTCACCGACGAAGGCGCGGTAGGACAGCACCAGATGCTGGTCCAGGTCCAAGCGACAATCCGGACCACGCGGGCGACCGGGGGCGCAGATCACCAGGCGCAGCATGCTGTGACCCCAGCGGCTGACCAGATTCTGGTTGGCTTCGGCCAGCAGGTAGTCGATTTCGTAGACGCGCTCCGGGTCGATCTGGCCCAGCGGCGTCTTGGCAAAGTCGTTGCCTGCGTTCAGGAAGGCATAGGTCTTGGCGCAGGTGTCCTGCTCGGGCGGTGCCCAGCCGAAGTGTTCCTTGTAATAACGAAACAGCGCGGGGCGTCGGCAGCCGTAGCTGGGGTCGAGCAGGAAGTACTCCATGTTGACCGCCACGAATTCCAGCGGGCTGGTGGTTTCGTAGATGTCCGGGCTGCGGGCGACCTGATGGTTGTGCTGTTCACGTTCGCCACGGCGCCCGACGTATTGCGGCCAGCCGGCGAGGTCCAGCAGGCGCGGGTCGTCGCTGAGGGTGAAGCGGCGGTCATTCTGGCCACGGCATTGATCGGGCAGGCCGATCAGGCCGGTGATGTTGTTCTGGCGGCTGCAGCGGTTGATCAGCGCACGGTCTTCCTTGGACCACAGGCGCGCACGGTCATAGATGTGGGTCAGTTCATGCAGCACGGTGGCGAGCATTTCCCGGCGCACAGTGCCGTGGGGGCGATTGGTTTTCTGGGTGGCGGCGCTGCCATCAGTGAGGCTGGCGAGCAGGTTGCTGTTGAGGTCCAGCTCGGAGACCAGGGACGCCTGGCCGTAGGCGTTGCTGGGCATCTTGTCGGTCCAGCCGACATCGATGCGCCGGTCCAACTGCTCGATAAAGCGTGGCGGCAATGAGCGCATCGCCTCGTCGAGCAATGCCTGGCTGGCCTGTTGTTCAGCCGGGCTCAAGCCATCGGTCTTGAGCCGCAGTTGCAGGCCGGCCTGGGCTGCGCCTGCACAGAGCAGCACAGCCCACGCCAAGAGCCAGGCGGCGAGGCGCCTCACAGAGCGAGGATAGCTTCGGCGAGGCTCTGGTCGCTGGCGTCACGCGTTTCCGGCATGCGCGTACGAATGGTGTCGAAAGCCGCTTCCAGTTGTGCGCCACGGATCTCGCCGTTGGTGGCGACGAAACTGGCGGCATCATCGTGGGCTTCACGCACGACCTTGGAGTCGCGGATGGAGGTGGTGGTGTCCGAGGTGAAATCGATGGTGCGACCGGAGGCGCGAACAATGATGTTACTGGTGGCCACCAGGGTATGTGCCTGGGCGACGTCGGCCAACAACAGCAGGCCAAGGGTGGCGGCGATCAGCGGGCTACGCATGGAATAACTCCGAATACAAAGATGGAAATACAAAGATGATTATTGGACGAGAATTGCTTGCGCCAGTTCACGGTCGCTGGCGTTAAGTTTTGGCTGGGTACGGCGCAGGTAATCCAGCGCCGACTCAAGCCTTGCCCCCCGCCATTGGCCGTCTGTGGCAATGAACGCGGCCGCATCATCCTGGGCAGCGACGATCACTTTGCGGTCGAAGGGCGCAGACGTCACCTTGCTGGTGGCGTACGCGCTCGCGACAGTGCTCTGGGTGGTCACGTCAAAGGCCGAAGCCAATGGCGACCAGCCAGCGCAAAACAAAACAGGGACTATTAACAGGCGGTATGAAAAAGCCATGGGACTCGACAACTGAAAACGAGCGCCAAGGCTAGCGCAATGCCCGGGCGAGAGCCAGCGCCGGGGTATCGGGCCCGTTGTCAGATAGCCAGGATCGCTTGGGCCAGCTGTGCGTCAGTCGCGGTATTGAGTTGTGGCGCTTGTTGGCGGATCTGGGCCAGGGCGCTTTCCAGCTTCACGCCACGAATGGCGCCTTCGCTGGCGACAAAGCTGGCAGCGTCGTCACGGGCGGCGCGTACGACCTTGTTGTCACGCAGGGACGATGTGGCATCGGAGGTCGCATCGGAGGTGGCTTTGAGTGCGCCGACGATCGAGTCAGTGGTCACGATAAGGCTGGTTGCGCTGGCGTTGGCAGCCACGGCCAACAGGGCAGCGGCACTCAGCAGGCGAAGACGGGACATGGGATGACTCCTTTAAATGAACGGATAACGTGGCGCAGGGCCGCCAATGTGGATCAGACGCCTGCTTTAAACAGTTCGCCACGCAGTGGCTGGATATTAAGCCGCCGTTTATCCGTTCGGAAAGCCTCTTGACCGCCTAGTCACGCCAGAAGGGCTTGGACAATTCGCTCAGACGGTCGCTGGGGCTGATGCCCACGTCGGATAATTCCCGACGATCCATTTGAGCCAGCTGGCGTCGCTCATGGGCTTGGCGTGCCCAGCGTGCCAGCGTGCAGCCCGTCTTGTTTAGTAACCGTCTATAGAGAGGGGGTTGGGTATCCATGGCGAGCACCTTTCATGAGCTACTGGAACACCATGTTGGGGGAGTCGCCATGACCAATACAGATACACCGGATCTAAATTGTACCGTCTAACTGTTTTGTTTTTTAAACTGTACCTGTCGCTATGAATGGCTTCTGTTCGACCGTCCAAAACCCGGATGCCAGAAACAACAAAGCCCGCCTCCGGTTACCCGGGGCGGGCTTTGTTTTGACGAATCTGGTTGCTGGCGGTGGACCCGTTAGGTCAGGGCCAGCGAGCGCCAATTAGCGCCAGAACGGCTTGCTCAGCTCTTCGTAGCGTTGAGCTTCGCTGATACCAGCGTCAGCCAGCAGACGCGAATCCAGACGAGCCAGTTGGTGGCGGCTGGAGATGCGGCGCTGCCACAACATCAGGTTGGCGATAACGCGCAAAGGCAGGGAGGCCTGGGTGTTTACAGCTTTTTCTTCGAAGAAGAGATCGGAACTGAGTGTACGTTCCATGATGACATCCTTCCGCTTGTGGCGGGATTAGGTAGTGGTTTAACTGATGCCAATGATCCTCCTCCGCCGCAAGACTCTCTAGATACAGTTCACCTGTATTGTGAGGGGCCAGTTAACTGTTTAAGGGTGCTGTACTGTACAGAAATGGGGCAACTGTACCTGTCCGCACTGAAACAGTGCGAAATAGGCGTTTTCGGTGAGTTGAGTAGGATATTTCGGTAAGAAATGACCGGTACAGCAGTACAGTTTTTTTCAAAACGCTTAGAGGTGCAGCCGAGCTGATGAAACTGTATTTGCATCAGCTCGGATCTGTATCAATCACGCCTTGAGCATATGCCCGGTTTCTTCCAGGTTGATGTGCCAGCTCAGTGCTTCGCGCAGGATGTGCGGTGTGTGCCCGCCGATGGCGCACGCGGCATCGAAGTACGTGTTCAGCGCATCGCGATACGCTGGGTGCACGCAGTTGTCGATGATCACTCGCGCCCGTTCGCGTGGCGCCAGGCCGCGCAGGTCGGCCAGCCCGACTTCGGTCACCAGGATGTCGACGTCATGCTCGGTGTGGTCCACGTGGCTGACCATCGGTACCACGCTGGAGATCGCGCCGCCCTTGGCGATGGACTTGGTCACGAAGATCGCCAGGTGCGCGTTGCGCGCGAAGTCACCTGAGCCGCCGATACCGTTCATCATCCGCGTGCCGCAGACGTGGGTGGAGTTGACGTTGCCGTAGATGTCGAACTCCAGCGCGGTATTGATCCCGATAATACCCAGGCGACGCACCACCTCAGGGTGGTTGGAGATCTCTTGCGGGCGCAGTACCAGCTTGTCCTTATAGTGTTCCAGGTTGCCGAACACGTCGGCATTGCGCCGCTCCGACAGGGTGATCGAGCTGCCCGAGGCGAAGCTGAGCTTGCCGGCGTCGATCAGATCGAATGTGGAGTCCTGCAACACTTCAGAGTACATCGTCAGGTCTTCGAACGGCGATTCGATCAAGCCGCACATCACCGCGTTAGCGATGTTGCCGATGCCGGCCTGCAACGGGCCGAGCTTGTTGGTCATGCGCCCGGCGTCCACTTCCTGCTTGAGGAAGTTGATCAGGTGATTGGCGATGCCTTGGGTGTCGCTGTCAGGCGGCGTCACCGTGGAGGCAGAGTCGGCCTGGTTGGTGATCACGATGGCGACGATCTTCTCCGGTGGGATCGGGATCGCGGTGCTGCCGATGCGGTCGTCGACTTTCACCAGCGGGATCGGTGTGCGGGTCGGGCGGTAAGTTGGGATATAGATGTCGTGCAACCCTTCCAGGTTCGGGTTGTGCGCCAGGTTGATCTCGACGATGACCTGCTTGGCGAAGATCGCGAAACTGGCCGAGTTGCCCACGGAGGTGGTGGGCACAATGTGGCCCTGCTCGGTGATTGCGACTGCCTCGATGACGGCGATGTCCGGCAGCTTGAGCTGGTTGTTGCGCAGTTGCTCAACCGTTTCCGACAAATGCTGGTCGATAAACATGACTTGGCCGGCGTTAATCGCCTTGCGCAGGGTGCTGTCGACCTGGAACGGCATGCGTCGGGACAGTACGCCCGCTTCGGTCAGTTGCTTGTCCAGGTCGTTGCCCAGGCTGGCACCGGTCATCAGGGTGATTTTCAGCGGTGACGTCTTGGCGCGTTCGGCCAATGCGTGGGGGACGGCCTTGGCTTCACCGGCACGGGTAAAGCCACTCATGCCGACGGTCATGCCGTCCTCGATCAGTGCGGCGGCGTCTGCCGCGCTCATGACCTTGTTCAACAACGAAGGCAAGCGGATGCGATCACGGTACATGGATTCTTATCTCAGGCTACGGAAGCAAGGTGCGCAGTTTAGTGATTTCAAAAAATTTCGGCCCGCTACCATGGTCGAATGCCGGGCAGCGATTTAGAGCCTTTGGTCGGGTTTCATGGAGTAATAAAAAACCCCAGCCTACGGGAGGCCGGGGTTTCGAGTATTGCGCTGTAGCAGTGTTACTCGACGGCTTTGACCATGTCTTCGATGACCTTCTTCGCGTCACCAAAGACCATCATGGTCTTGTCCAGATAGAACAACTCGTTGTCCAAACCGGCATAGCCGCTGGCCATTGAGCGCTTGTTGACGATGATGGTCTTGGCCTTGAAGGCTTCGAGGATCGGCATGCCGGCAATCGGCGAGTTGGGATCGTTCTTGGCGGCCGGGTTGACCACGTCGTTGGCGCCCAACACCAGCACCACGTCGGCCTGGCCGAACTCGGAGTTGATGTCTTCCATCTCGAACACCTGGTCGTAAGGCACTTCGGCCTCGGCCAGCAGGACGTTCATGTGGCCGGGCATACGGCCCGCCACCGGGTGGATCGCGTACTTCACGGTGACGCCGCGGTGGGTGAGCTTCTCGGTCAGTTCCTTGAGCGCATGTTGCGCCCGTGCCACTGCCAAGCCGTAGCCTGGAACGATGATCACGGTGTCAGCGTTGGTCAGCAGGAAGGTCGCATCGTCGGCCGAGCCGGATTTGACCGGGCGTGCTTCCTTGGAACCGGCAGCGGCACTTGCATCCGGCGTATTGCCGAAACCGCCGAGCAGTACATTAAAGAAGGAACGGTTCATCGCCTTGCACATGATGTACGACAGGATCGCGCCGCTGGAGCCCACCAGGGAGCCGGCGATGATCAGCATCGAGTTGTTCAGCGAGAAGCCGATACCCGCCGCTGCCCAGCCGGAGTAGCTGTTGAGCATCGACACCACCACCGGCATGTCGGCGCCGCCGATAGGGATGATGATCAGCACGCCGAGCACGAACGCCAGCGCCAGCATCAGCGCGAAGGCGGTGAGGTTGCCGGTGAACATGAATGCCAGGCCCAGGCCAAGCGTCAGCAGGCCGAGCACCAGGTTCAATTTATGCTGGCCGCCAAACTGTACCGGTGCGCCCTGGAACAGGCGGAACTTGTACTTGCCCGACAGCTTGCCGAACGCGATCACCGAACCGGAGAAGGTGATGGCGCCGATGGCTGCGCCGAGGAACAGCTCCAGGCGGTTACCGGCAGGGATCGCATCACCGAGGTGTTTAACGATACCCAGGGACTGCGGCTCGACCACGGCGGCAATCGCAATGAACACCGCGGCCAGGCCGATCATGCTGTGCATGAACGCCACCAGCTCCGGCATCTTGGTCATTTCTACGCGCTTGGCCATGATCGAACCGGCGGTGCCGCCGACCAGCAGGCCCACGATCACATAACCGATACCGGCGGTTGCGAGCTCAGCGCCGAGCTTATAGATGAGGCCCACGGTGGTGAGTACCGCCAGCGCCATGCCGAGCATGCCGAACAGGTTGCCGCGTCGCGACGTGGTGGGGTGCGACAGGCCTTTGAGAGCCTGGATAAAGCAGATCGACGCGATCAGGTAGAGCGTCGTTACCAGATTCATGCTCATTACTTCTGCACCTCTTTCACAGCTTTGGGCGCTTTCTTCTTGAACATCTCAAGCATCCTACGTGTAACCAGGAAACCGCCGAACACGTTCACCGCCGCCAAGGCCACGGCCAGGGTGCCCATGGTCTTGCCCAGCGGCGTCACGGTGAGGGCGGCGGCCAGCATGGCGCCGACGATCACGATCGCGGAAATCGCGTTGGTCACCGCCATCAGCGGCGTGTGCAGCGCGGGGGTGACGTTCCAGACCACGTGGTAACCGACATAAATCGCCAGCACAAAGATGATCAGGTTGTAGATACCGGGGGAGATAAGCTCTTCCATCGTCTGAATCCCTGTTTAGGCGTTTTTGCGGATGACTTGGCCGTCGCGGCACATCAGGCACGCGGCGACGATGTCGTCTTCGAGGTTGATTTCAAACTGCCCTTCCTTGGTGAAGACCAGCTTCAGGAAGTCCAGCAGGTTGCGCGCATACAAGGCCGAGGCGTCGGCGGCGACAGCGCCGGCGAGGTTGGTCGGGCCGCAGATGATCACGCCGTTTTCCACAACGACCTGGTCGGCGACGGTCAGCGGGCAGTTGCCACCTTGGGCGGCGGCGAGGTCGATGACCACGGAGCCGGGTTTCATCTGCGCGACGGTGTCGGCGCTGAGCAAGGTGGGTGCCTTGCGGCCTGGGATCAGCGCGGTGGTGATGACGATATCGGCTTGCTTGGCGCGTTCGTGCACGGCCAGGGCCTGGCGCTGCATCCAGCTGGTGGGCATCGGGCGGGCGTAGCCACCGACACCGACGGCGCATTCGCGTTCTTCATCGGTTTCGTACGGCACGTCGACGAACTTGGCGCCGAGGGATTCGATTTGCTCTTTCACGGCGGGACGCACGTCGGACGCTTCGATGACTGCCCCCAGGCGTTTCGCCGTAGCGATGGCCTGCAGGCCAGCAACGCCTGCGCCGAGGATCAGCACGCGAGCAGCCTTAACGGTGCCAGCGGCTGTCATCAGCATCGGCATAAAGCGCGGGTAGTGATGAGCGGCGAGCAGTACGGCTTTATAGCCGGCGATGTTGGCCTGGGACGACAGCACGTCGAGGCTTTGGGCCCGCGAGGTGCGCGGCGCGGCTTCGAGGGCAAAGGCGGTGATGCCGCGTTCGGCGAGCTTGGCGATGGTTTCGTTGCTGAACGGGTTGAGCATGCCCACCAAGACGGTGCCGCTTTTGATCAGCGTGAGTTCGCTGTCGCTGGGGGCTACCACTTTGAGAATCAGCTCGGCGCCAAACGCATCGTCGGCACTGCCAATGGTTGCGCCTGCCGTTTCATAGGCACTGTCAGTGATGCTGGCCTTGATGCCGGCTCCGCTTTGTACAGTGACCTTATGGCCCTGGCCGATCAGCTTCTTGATGGTTTCCGGGGTGGCAGCCACCCGCGTTTCACCGGTCTGGGTTTCGAGAGGAACACCAATGTGCACGTCAAATCTCCTGCATGATCTTTTTGCTTTTGATCTTTTTGTAAAAAGGCCAGTGCACCGCGAGTGGCGCAACTGGGGCGGCCGATCAGCACGATCCCGCTGAAATGACAGCGGGGCGCGGCATTTTGCAGGCGAACTTTACGGCCTTCAAGGGATTATGACGGGTGACGAAAAATTAACTACAAGTCACCCTGTGACTGATTGTCGCAACACTCTGAAATAACCTCTTCAAATACAAAGATTTAAAGGGCTGTAGGCATTTATGGTGTCTTTCGTCATCGCCAATGTGAATAGTCGTGCATTGACCTGCGATAGTCGCTACAAGCCATGATAATCATGGCGTTGAAGCTGATTTTTAGCCAACAGGTACAGTCTGTTTAAATGCGACATATACGTATATCTGTAGGATCTTAATTTAACTGACTACAAAGTCAGCAATTGGCTTTTGGCCTTTAAACGCTGGGGCTGTAGCGCTGCGACTGATCAATCAACCAGTCCCTGAAGGCATGCAGCGAGGCTGATTCGACTTTTCTGTCGGGAATCATCAAGTAGTAAGCCTTCGAGCTGGTCAGCGCTTCGGGGCTCGCGATGACCAACTGGTGCTCCTCCAGTTCGCGCTGGATGAGGAACGGTGGAATCAGCGCGACGCCCATGTCATGCATGGCGGCCTGGGACAACATCGAGAATAGCTCGTAGCGCGGTCCCGTCATGTCGCGGGGGATATTCAGTTGCTGGGCGTTGAACCACTGGCGCCAGGCATAAGGGCGGGTGGTTTGCTGCAGCAGTGGCAGTTCCGCGATTTGCTGGGGGCTGAATTGCACATGGTTGCCGAGTAAGCGCGGGCTACATACGGGGACGGGGTTTTCTCCCATAAGGCGGTGGGATTCAGTACCTGACCAGTCGGCATCGCCAAAGTAGATCGCCGCATCGAATTCAGTGTCGGCAAACAGAAAGGGCCGCGTGCGGTTGGTAAGGTTGACTGTGACTTCCGGGTGTTGGCGCTGGAAGTCCTTGAGGCGCGGAATCAGCCACTGGGTACCAAATGTCGGGACCACCGCCAGTTCGATCACATTAGCGCCCTGCTGGCCCATTACTGACAGGGTGTCGCGCTCCACCGCATCCAGTTGTGTGGCGATACGGCGGCTATAGGACAGCCCTGCTTCCGTCAGTTTGACGCCGCGCCGTGAGCGGCGAAACAGCTCGACACTTAAAAACTCCTCAAGGCTGGCTATCTGTCGACAGATGGCGCCTTGGGTGATGGAAAGTTCAAGCGCCGCCTTGGTAAAGCTCTCGTGACGGGCTGCCGCTTCAAAACTGACAAGGGCGGTGGTGCTGGGGATTTTTCTGCGCATGTACCTTGTCCTCACATATAAAGCGCACCAGCGGTGCTTTTGGATGTTTCGAAGTGAGAAATTAGCACAAGCCTATGCGGAAACCTCGTTTGCCCTCCTCGGTCAGCGGGCCTAGGCTGCATCCACGACATCTGATTTATCTTCGCGAGGACTTATTCATGGCTGGCAAGGCAAGCTTCAACTGGATCGATCCACTGCTGCTGGATCAACAGCTCACCGAAGAAGAGCGCATGGTGCGTGACAGCGCCGAGCAGTTCGCCCAGGACAAGCTGGCGCCGCGTGTGCTCGAAGCCTTCCGTCATGAAAAGACCGACCCTGCGATCTTTCGCGAGATGGGCGAAACCGGGCTGCTGGGCGCGATGATTCCCGAGCAGTACGGCGGCAGCGGTTTGAACTACGTCAGTTATGGGCTGATTGCCCGTGAAGTCGAGCGCGTTGACTCCGGTTATCGCTCGATGATGAGTGTGCAGTCATCGCTGGTAATGGTGCCTATCAATGAGTTTGGTACCGAAGCGCAGAAGCAAAAGTATCTACCGAAGCTGGCCTCGGGTGAGTGGATTGGTTGTTTCGGTCTGACCGAGCCTAACCATGGTTCGGACCCGGGCGCGATGATTACTCGTGCGCGCAAAGTAGACGGTGGCTACAGCTTGACCGGCGCGAAGATGTGGATCACCAATAGCCCGATCGCTGATGTGTTTGTGGTGTGGGGCAAGGATGATGCCGGTGATATTCGCGGGTTTGTCCTGGAGAAGGGCTGGAAGGGTCTCAGTGCTCCGGCGATTCACGGCAAAGTTGGTCTGCGCGCGTCCATTACCGGTGAGATCGTGATGGATAACGTCTTTGTGCCGGAAGAGAACATCTTCCCGGACGTGCGTGGCTTGAAAGGGCCATTCACTTGCCTTAACTCGGCGCGCTACGGCATCTCCTGGGGCGCGCTGGGCGCTGCCGAATTCTGCTGGCACACCGCTCGCCAGTACACCTTGGATCGTCAGCAGTTCGGTCGTCCGTTGGCAGCTACCCAGTTGATCCAGAAAAAACTGGCCGACATGCAGACCGAGATCACCCTGGCCCTGCAAGGCTGCTTGCGTCTGGGGCGTATGAAGGATGAAGGTACGGCGGCGGTCGAGATCACCTCGATCATGAAGCGAAATTCGTGTGGCAAATCCCTGGATATCGCACGGATGGCGCGCGACATGCTCGGTGGTAACGGTATCTCTGACGAGTTCGGGGTGGCGCGTCATTTGGTCAACCTGGAGGTGGTCAATACCTACGAAGGTACCCATGACGTGCACGCCTTGATTCTCGGTCGTGCGCAAACCGGTCTTCAAGCGTTCTATTAATAGGAGAGCTGGCATGGGCGCACTTTCGCATCTGCGAGTACTGGATTTGTCGAGAGTGCTGGCGGGGCCTTGGTCCGGGCAGATACTTGCAGACCTTGGGGCCGAGGTTATCAAGGTCGAGCGACCGGGGAGTGGTGATGACACGCGCGCCTGGGGGCCGCCCTTTCTCAAGGACGCTTATGGCGAGAACACCAGCGAGGCGGCGTACTACCTGTCGGCCAACCGTAATAAAGAGTCGGTGACAATCGACTTCACGCGACCGGAGGGGCAGAAGCTGGTGCGGGATCTCGCGGCCAAGTCCGACATCCTGATCGAGAATTTTAAAGTCGGTGGTCTGGCGGCGTATGGGCTGGACTATGAGTCGCTCAAGCAGATCAACCCGGAGTTGATCTATTGCTCGATCACGGGGTTTGGTCAGACAGGGCCCTATGCCGCACGTGCCGGCTATGACTTTATGATCCAGGGGTTAGGCGGGCTGATGAGCCTGACTGGCCGGCCTGAGGGTGACGAGGGTGCAGGGCCGGTGAAGGTGGGGGTGGCGCTGACTGACATTCTCACCGGGCTTTACTCGACCGTGGCGATCTTGGCGGCGCTGGCTCATCGGGATCATGATGGGGGCGGGCAGCATATTGATATGGCATTACTGGACGTGCAGGTGGCTTGCCTGGCGAATCAGGCAATGAATTACCTGACGACGGGAGTGCCGCCCAAGCGCTTGGGCAATGCACATCCGAATATTGTGCCGTATCAGGACTTTCCTACGGCCGACGGCGACTTCATCCTCACGGTAGGTAATGACGGGCAGTTCCGTAAGTTCGCTGAGGTGGCGGGTCAGCCGCATTGGGCGGACGATCCTCGTTTCGCGACTAATAAGGTGCGGGTGGCTAATCGCGCTGAGTTGATTCCGCTGATACGCCAGGCCACGGTGTTCAAGACAACGGCTGAGTGGGTGTCACAGCTGGAGCAGGTTGGTGTGCCGTGTGGGCCGATCAATGATCTGGCGCAGGTGTTTGCTGATCCGCAGGTCAAGGCGCGCGGGCTTGCGATGGAGCTACCTCATGCGCTGGCGGGGGCTGTGCCCCAGGTGGCTAGTCCAATACGGTTGTCGAAGACGCCGGTGGAATACCGTAGTGCGCCACCTTTGTTGGGGGAGCATACGGTTCAGGTGCTACAGAGCGTATTGGGGCTGGATGTGGCGAGTGTTGATGCGTTGAGGGTTGCGGGCGTTATCTGAGTGGTTCCTTCTATATAGATACGTGGGGCTTGGGGTTGGTCGTTTTTTAATCAATCAGAAGTGTTTGATAGAAAACCTGAATTAAAGGTTGACGGCAGATTCTGGAGGCCTATAATTCGCCCCACTTCCGGCGCAGTCGAAACGGAAAACTCCTTGGTAAACAATGAGTTATGTAGATTTCGGCAGTCAGTTGCTTCAGTTCATCGAAGCCCGCAAGAAGTTGAAAAAGAGGTGTTGACAGCAGCGTGTAACGCTGTAGAATTCGCCTCCCGCTAACGAGTAATCGGAAGCGCAAGTGGTTGAAGTTGTTGAAGAAATCTTCGAAAACTTCTGAAAATAATCACTTGACAGCAAATGAGGCTGCTGTAGAATGCGCGCCTCGGTTGAGACGAAAGATCTTAACCAACCGCTCTTTAACAACTGAATCAAGCAATTCGTGTGGGTGCTTGTGGGGTCAGACTGATAGTCAACAAGATTATCAGCATCACAAGTTACT
>NZ_JAAXCY010000005.1 GCF_014230465.1 Pseudomonas cremoris | reverse complement strand
CCCGCGCCGATCACTCCCAAGACGTACAAGAGCGTTTCGGCCACGACCCGGCGGGCAATCTGCTGATGCAAGACCGACCGGGGCCGGATGTCGTCGCTGGCAATCGTTTGATTAGCCAAGGTGACAACCACTACGACTACGACGCCTTCGGCAACCTGATCCGCGAAAGGTGCGGCAAGGGTCATCAACTCGTTACCGAATACCGCTACGACTGCCAACACCGACTGATCGGCGTCACAACACCCAACGGCCAAAGCGCCAGCTATCGCTACGACCCGTTTGGCCGTCGCATCAGCAAAACCGTCGACGACATCACCACAGAGTTTTTCTGGCAAGGCGACAAACTCATCGCCGAACACCACAAAGATAAACACCGCAGCTATATCTACGAACCCGACAGCTTTCGCCCACTGATAATGCTGGAAGGCTACGGCCCCAAAGAAGCAAAGCCCCACCATTACCAACTCGACCACCTCGGCACACCCCAGGAACTCACCACGCCTGAAGGCGAAATCGTTTGGTCCGCCCACTACCGCGCCTACGGCGAAATCAGCCGCCTCGACATCGGAAAAGTCGACAACCCAATACGGTTTCAGGGCCAGTATTTCGACCAAGAAAGCGGGCTGCACTACAACCGCCATCGCTACTACAATCCGGATATTGGTCGTTACCTGACGCCAGATCCGGTGAAGTTGGCGGGTGGGATCAACGGGTATCAGTACGTGCCTAACCCTACGGGTTGGATTGACCCGCTGGGCTTGAATACCTGTCCAGGTGGAGACGGATGTAACCAACGATCTAAAATAGAGAACCCACCCGAGCAGCTACAGGTTGATGAACACTCCCCATCACCCCCAACTCCCCAAAAAAATAGAAGCTATCTATACCGTGGAGATTCAAGAGATCCCGAGGAGATATTCGAAAAAGGATTTGAGAGCAGAGGAGAAAGCACAGATCTTTATTTGCACTCTGTAAACAATGCCAGCCCACCTAGCAACTTTGTCCCGACGTCGACATCAAGAAAGCAGGCGCTAGTGTTTGCTTCAGGATTTGGGTTTGAAGAGGGTTTTCTTTACACCCTCAAAAGGATTCCTGGAAGAGATGTAAACAAAGAGCTGGGAACGCGCTCCAAGCACAAAAATGAATTAGAAATCGCGATTCCAGGCCGTATAGACTCCAAACATATTTTGGGTGCCTCGCCAGTCAATGAAGATGGCACTTATAAGGGATACACGATATTGAACCCCAATCGGGAGTACCCATGAAATCACGCGAAATAACCATCATAAAAAACGGCGTGCGTGAAACCGCATTAATCGAATATGAGGGAGGTAGGCCGTCGCTTCATATTCTATTTAACGATGGAATGCGGAAAACTTATACTGCACTCGACCTGTACGACAGCTTTGGCTTATTAAGGGCCGACTTGAACGATATTGTTTTTTTATGCAAAGGCGCAAAAATCAACGTTCATACCTCAGGAATGTCTTCACACATGTCAAATGGGCTAGTTGCATACGAGATGACCATTGGGCAACCAGAAGGTGAGCTGGTGCACATTTTTACATATGAAGAAAACGATCTAACCAACGACATACAAGAGCAACATGACTTTTGCCAGACTTGGGCTGAATCTGTTCACGCTTGAATTCACAGTATTTACCAAATAAGGCACCCCATACCTGTAGTGAGCGAGCTTGCTCGCGCCGGGCCGCGAAGCAGCCCCAATCCAGACGATGCATTTCTTCAGATAGATCGGCGTCGTCAGTGTTGGGGCTGCTACGCAGCCCAGCGCGGGGCAAGCCCGCTCACTACCAGCCTTCCTTCAACATCCGTAGCTCCAAGTGCTGCAACAACATAATCGTCTTGCCATCCACAATCTCACCGCTCTGCACCATCGCCAGCGCCTGTTCAAAACCCAGCTCCAGCACTTCAATATCCTCGCCCTCCTCTTCCAGGCCACCACCGCTGCCAACGCGATCTCCCGGCTGATACTCACCCATGAAAAAATGAATCCGCTCCGTCACCGACCCCGGGCTCATGAACGCCGCATAGACTTTCTCCACATGCCCCACGCGGTAACCAGTCTCTTCTTCCGCCTCCAGGCGAATGCGCTCTTCGGGGCTGGCGTTGTCCAGTAAACCCGCTGCAGCCTCGATCAGGTAACCGGGGTAGTCATTGACGAACGTGGGCATGCGGAACTGCCGAATCAGCAGCACCGTGCGTTGCTCGCGGTTGTACAACAGGATGGTCGCGCCATTGCCACGGTCGTACACCTCGCGGGTCTGGGTTTGCCAACTGCCGTCGCGGCGGCGCAGGTCGAAGCTGTATTTTTTCAGCAGGTACCAATTGTCCGAGAGGGTCTCTTCGGCGGTGATGCGCACGGGGCTGTGGTCCATCGTTGGTTTTCTCAGGTAAGGGGGAGTGATTGTTTGATGCTATCCCAGGCTGCGGCGACGGCTTCTGCGGTGCCCGCCTTGATCCGTGCAAGGTTGCGCGGGTAATCCACACCGGGGTTTTCGGTAAAGCGCGTGGCGGTGAATTGGCCATTACTGGCCCGCAGGATATAACCCGTGTCCTCGCAATGCGGCGATGCGAGGAACAGCACACCTGGCGTCACCCACTCGGGTTTTAGTTCGTCCGGCTCCTCGGTCACTCCCCACATACGTGTCTTGGCCACCGGCGAGATTGCGTTGACCCGAATCCCCGCCTGCGCCCCTTCATGGCTGAGCGCATTCATGATCCCCAGTTGCGCCATCTTGCCAGCGCTATAGGCCACCAGGCCGGTCTGCTCGTACTGCGCGTACATCGCGCGGTCGGAGGTGGTGAGGATGATGCGTGGCGCGCGGGATTGCAGCAGGTGTGGCCAGGCGTGCTTGCACAGCCACAACGGTGCATAGAGGTTGATGTCCATCGCGCGTTGCAGGAACGCTACGTCGAGGTCTTCGATGTTTTGGTAACCCACCCAGCCGGCGTTGTGGATCAGGATGTCGAGTTGGCCAAAGGCTTCGATCGTCGCGTGGATCAGTTGCCGGCAACCGTCCTCCGTGGACAGGTCGCCAGCGTGGCCAATCACTGTCAGGCCCTCGACCTGCAGCGCTTCCGCCGCCGCTTGCGCTACCGTCGCATCGCTGCCGGATCCGACCTTATCGGCGCCGATATCACTGATCACTACCCGTGCTCCGCCCTGGGCCAATGCCCGCGCGTAGCTGAGCCCCAATCCGCGTGCACCGCCGGTGACGATGGCTGTCTTGCCTGTGAAGTCCATGTGCTTGCCCTCCTGTTTGGCCGACCACCCTAACAATCCCTGCACGCAATGTTCAATGCTGTAACACTTTGCAAGCAATCCCCGTTTACGGCTGTCGAATTAATGCCAGCCTGTACGGGCTATCTGTTAAAACCCCTGCTTCACCTTTGCCCTGGAACCCTCATGTCTTCACGTTTTCTCTCGCGCCTGAGCCTGCGCTGGCTTCCCCTGCTGTGCATGGCGCTGCTGGTCGTCGGTTTGCCGGTGGGGTGTGCCGTGCTGCAACACAAAGAGCGCGAGCTGGTGTTTCGCATCGAACCCGGCACTGCCGGTTGGTACACCGGCTTGCCCAAGGCGGTGCAGGAATTCGAACTCAAGCCTGCCAGCTTCAAATCGGGGCAGAACATCCATGGTTGGTGGTACCCGGCGGACAAGAAGGACGCACCAGCGATCCTCTATCTGCATGGCGTGCGCTGGAACCTGACCGGGCAGCTGTTTCGCATCGAGCAATTGCACGCGCTGGGTTATTCGGTGCTGGCCATTGACTATCGCGGCTTTGGCCAGAGCCACGGTGAATTGCCATCGGAAACCACCGTGTACGAAGACGCCCGCATTGCCTGGGAACGCTTTCAGGTGCTGCAACCAGACCCGAACAAACGCCTGATCTACGGGCATTCCCTGGGCGGCGCGGTCGCGATCGACCTGGCCGCAGAATTGGGCAAACAAGTGCCGCTGCCGGTACGTGGTCTGGTGATCGAGTCCACCTTTACCTCGCTGGCGGATGTGGCCACGGCAGTGGCGAATACCTCATTGCCGGTGCGCTGGTTGTTGTCGCAAAAGTTCGATTCCATCGACAAAATTGCCGATATCCATATGCCACTGCTGGTGGTGCATGGCCTGGATGACCGCTACGTGCCGCCACGTTTCAGCGAGCAATTATTCGAAGCCGCGCAGGAGCCCAAGCGGCTGCTACTGGTGCCCGGTGCCAGCCACAACAACAGCATGAGCCTGGCAGGTCGCAGTTATGGCCAGGCGCTGGACAAGCTGATGCAAGCGAAGATGCCAGCCCAGGTTGTGACGCACTCCACAGGTCGCAGCGGCGACTCGTGAAAACGCTTTTCGGCACTGGGTTCGCGCTTGCGTGTCAAGCGCAAACCCTGCCCATACTGGCCCGCGCCGGCAGTTGATCAAATATTAACCTTTGGTTAAATCGCCATACCTGCCGGGGCCTCGCAAAGTTATCCACAGAGATACCCACGGTTTTCGTGGACAACTCTTTTTAATTTTTTACGATTTTTTTGCTCAGTTAATGCTTTCGGGAAATGTACCCGGCAACAAAATCTCGCGATTCACATCGCGTATATCGTTATACCCACACAGCGCCATCGACACGTCCAATTCCCGCGCAATAATCTCCAGCGCCTTGGTCACCCCCGCCTCGCCCAACGCACCCAAACCATACAAATGCGGACGACCGATCATGGTGCCTTTGGCACCCAGCGCCATCGCCTTGAGCACATCCTGGCCGGAACGAATGCCACCATCGAGCCACACCTCGATGCGCTCGCCCACCGCGTCAACAATCGCAGGCAATTGGCTGATGCTTGACGGTGCACCATCCAACTGACGACCACCGTGGTTGCTCACCACCAGCGCATCGGCACCGGCGTTGGCCGCCAAGCGTGCGTCCTCCACATCGAGAATGCCCTTGATGATCAGCTTGCCGCCCCAGCATTTCTTGATCCATTCCACATCGTTCCAACTCAGGCTCGGGTCGAATTGCTGGGCAGTCCACGACGACAGCGAACTCATGTCCGCAACGCCCTTCACATGCCCGACGATATTGCCAAAGCCACGACGCTTGGTGCCCAGCATGCCCATGACCCAGCGCGGTTTGGTCGCCATGTTGAGCATATTCGGCAAGGTCAGTTTGGGCGGCGCAGACAGGCCGTTGATCAGGTCTTTGTGGCGTTGGCCGAGAATCTGCAGGTCGAGGGTCAACACCAGCGCATCCACACCGGCGGCCTTGGCGCGCTCGATCAGTTGCTCGATAAACGCGCGGTCGCGCATCACGTACAACTGAAACCAGAACGGCTGGCCCACCTGTTCGGCAATGTCTTCCAACGAGCAGATGCTCATGGTCGACAAGGTGTAGCGCAGGCCAAACGCGGCGGCGGCGCGCGCGGTGAGAATCTCGCCATCGGCGTGTTGCATACCGGCCAAACCGGTGGGGGCCAACGCGACCGGCATCGCCATGTCCTGGCCGATCATGCGGGCGCGGATCGATCGCTGATCAATGTTGCGTGCCACCCGCTGGCGGAATTTTATCGAGGCAAAATCGCTTTCATTCGCCCGGTACGTGCTCTCAGTCCAGGAGCCAGAATCGGCGTAGTCGTAGAACATCCGCGGGACACGCTTTTGCGCCAGCTTGCGTAAATCTTCGATGGTTGTGATCAACGGCATCTAGGTCACCTCTCCCTGAACTGAGCCCTGAGAGTAACCGTCCATCGGCTGCACAACCAGCCATTGCGTTTAAATCAGCGCGGGGCTAATCTCGCACAAACCCGCAAAAAGACGCATAACCATGCACAATACCCATCAAGCCATCGACCTGCCTTCCTTGCGCAAACAGAAGATTTTGTTGCTGCTGGAGCGCGACGGCAAAGTCACCGCCTCGGAACTGGTGGAGCACTTTGCCGTGTCCCAGGACACCATCCGCCGCGACCTCGGCGAGCTCGCCGCCGCCGGCCTGTTGCAACGCGTGCACGGCGGTGCGCTGCCCCGTCCGAAGGACACCGGCAAGGACTTCTTCACCCGCGTCGGCGAGACCAACGACGCCAAGCGACACCTCGCCCGACTGGCCGCAGAGCGTGTGGAAGATGGGCAAATCGTGCTGTTCGATTCAGGCTCCACCACCCTGCAGATCGCACAGTCATTGCCACGCTCGATACGCCTTACCGTGGTCACACCGTCGCCGATGATCGCCATCGCCCTGGCTGACCATCCGGACGTGAAAGTGATCCTCGCCGGCGGCCAACTCAACCCGGCAACGCTGTCCACCAGCGGCCAGGAAACCGTGCGACTGATCCAGAGCATCAAGGCCGACCTGCTGTTCACAGGCGTGTGCGCGCTGCATCCACAAGTGGGCATCAGTTCGCTGCATTTTGATGAAGTGGCGGTCAAGCAAGCGTTGCTCGACAGTGCCTCCCATGTCGTCGCCGTGACCATGGCCGACAAGCTCGGCGCGGTAGAGCCGTTTGTGGTGGCGCCGTGCAACCGTATCCACACCCTGATCACTGAGTGGCATGTGCCAAGTGTGGAGGCGTATGAGCAGTTAGGTGTGGAGGTGATGCGGGTGGAGGTCGAGTAAATGCAATGCGTCGTCGACGGCATGGCCGCCGGCTGTGTTGTCGAAGATGCACCAGGTGGGAATACCCTCTTCAACCGACCGACTCAATAACCGCGCATACGCCTGCACCCGCTCCGGACCATAGGCGCTGTGATAGATACGGGGTGAGCCATGCAGGCGCCAATAATGCACGCCTTGCCAACCGCCAGGCGCCTCACCGGTGTCGACGGCCGGCGGGTCGGCGGCCACACGGCCAATGTGTAGATCCTGCAAAAGCACCTGGGCTTCAAGCCACGTGGGGTGACGAGGCTCCAGCACCACCGCCCCGCCAAAGCGCTGGCGTAATGCGCTAAAAAATCTTGCGGCGACGGAGCGTTCATAACTCAACGAAGGCGGCAATTGCACCAGTAGGCAGCCCAGGGTTTCACCCAGGTGCAAGCATTGCCCGAGAAACTCATCCAGCGCCGTCTCGCAGTGCTGCAAACGCAATTCATGCGTGATGCGCTTGGGCACTTTGACCGAAAAACGAAACCCCGATGGCACGCTGCATTTCCAGCGCTCGTAAGTCTTCGCCAAGTGTGGGCGATAAAACGAACTGTTGATTTCCACAGCCCTGAACCGCGTTGCATAGCGCTGCAAGTGCGTACCGTCGCGCACAAAAGCGGACCATTGTTCACGCGGCAAACTCCAACCCGCGCACCCCACGTAAAGAGGTGTCGTCAAAACAGCACCTTGGCGGCATCGCGCATGAAAATCTCGATGGTCTTGGGGCCCACTCCATCAAATTCGCCCAGGCGTTTTTCGAATGCCTGGCGATCTTCGCTAATACTGCGTATGTGAGTGATCTTGCCCTCATATTCGGCATTGAGCTTGGCGCTAAGGTCAAGCAGACGTTGTGCAGTGCTTTCGTCGTAGCGCACGTAATGCGCACGCCCCAACATCGAGACCAGCTCCCGGGACGTGCAATGTTGCAACTTGCGCGGCGTGTCGCGGCCCTGCTCTTCGACAATCTCCCGGTACGCCTGCGCCGCGATGGGCGCCTGAATACGCTTGCCCATCAGGAAGCTGGCGATAAACCACTTGAACAGACTGCTGTCATCCAAAGGCTTGAGTTCGATGCCTAATTCAGATGCCGTAATCGACCTTGCCATCTTCAGTGGCCCAGCTTGCGCTCGGCCTTGGCTGCCTGCTCGTTGATCGCATCCGTCTGGCGCTCAACCTCCTTGACCGATGTGGGAGTGATGACCTTGTCGACGGTTCCGGTCTTTGGATTCGCACGCTCCAGCGTTTCGCCCTTGGCTGCTCTGCCAGCGCCTTTCTGAGCCTGTTCGGAGCTAATGGGATCGGGGGTTTTATCGGCGGTCTTGTGATCGGACATAGGTTTCTCCAGGCAGTTGAGGGCCGCTGAAACGAACGGCCACTTAAGCAGCAGAGGTCGCCGGGTATCGATAGTTCAAGGAATGTGCGGCGCAGTGCCACTGACGAGAAAAGCGCAAATTAAATTAAACCTTTCGGATCACGGCCGGCTCAACACTCAGGTAACGGCGTATCGCCAACGCCACCAAGACTCTGCCCACGCTTGGAACCCACCTGAAAATGGCCAAGGAACTGCAAGCCAAACACGACGATTAACCCCTCTATGATTACAGGAGAAACTCGATCATGAGTGCGCAACTCAACGGCAAGAACGTTCTGTTCATCACCTCCAACTCCGGCATCGAGCGCGACGAGCTGCTCCAGCCTCTGCAAGCGTTGCGCAGCTACGGCGCGACCGTCACCCACGCTTCCGGCAAAGGTGGCACGACCCAGACCTTCGTCGGCGACACTGAAAAGGACAAAGCCGTCGAGTCCGATGTGAAATTGTCAGACGCCGTGGGCAGCGACTTTGACGCGCTGGTCATCCCTGGAGGGACGGTCAATGCCGACACACTGCGCCAGGACCCCGACGCGCAACGCTTGATCAACGACTTCGTCAAGGCGGGCAAAATCGTTGCAGCGATCTGCCACGGGCCGTGGGCGCTGATCGATGCGGGCGTGATCGAAGGTAAAACGTTGACCTCCTACAAAAGCGTGCGCATCGACCTGGAAAACGCCGGTGCGGCAGGCTGGGTGGATGCCGAGGTCAAACAATGCACGGCCAATGGCTGGACGTTGATCACCTCACGCACTCCGGATGATTTACCGGCGTTCAGCGAGGCCATTGCGCAAGCCCTCGCAGGCTAAACGACTGCCGCATAAAAAAGGCGCCCTCAGGGCGCCTTTTCTATTGTGTCTTTGCCTCAGCTTCTACGATGTTCCGGCATTTCACGCTTAGGCCCGAACATCGCCCATGCGATCAACCCGAACAGCGGCACGAAAATCAAAATCACCAGCCATAAACCCTTGGTCTCCCAGCCACCCGTACTGCGCAACACGACGTTAATGGCCCACAGTTCCAACAGCAGCAGGATCACTGCCAAACCGATCCAGACATATTCTAATTGCATGATTCACCTCCTGAGGTCTTAAGCCTTAGGTCAATCATTCAAGCCCAGGGTTCATTAAAATGTGCAGCGGCGTACCGCTTGGGCGTAATGCAAGCCTGGACAGCACCCACCATGCAACCTGCACGACAACAGACGTGTGAGGCATTGACTATCTAATTGAATAACAAAAGAAATCTATTTTCGCCAAGCTTGGTACACCTGATGCAAGTCACTCTTTCAAGAGGTGTGCCTTTAGACACGCCTACCGTCCCTGAATGAGGTGATCCCCATGAATGCCATTGACCTGCTCAAAGCTGACCATGAACGTGTGAAAGCCCTGCTGACTCAACTGAGTGAGTCCACCGAACGCGGGGTAAAAAAACGCACCGATTTGTTGGCCAAATTGGAAGCAGAAATAAGCTTGCACACCAAACTGGAAGAAGAAATTCTTTACCCCGCGTTCAGAAAAGCAGGGGGCAAGGAGCAGGACATCATGTACCACGAGGCCAAGGAAGAGCACCGCACTGTCGACTCCCTGGTGCTGCCTGACCTGAAGCAGACCGAACCCTCCACTACGGAGTTCTCTGGCCGTGTCAAAGTGGTCAAGGAACTGCTGGAGCATCACATCGAGGAAGAGGAAACCGAAATGTTTCCCCAGGCGAAAAAACTGCTGGGCAAAGCCACACTCGACGCGCTAGGTGCAGAGATGGAAGCAATGAAAGCGGCCTACAAGAAGTCTCAAGCCAGCAAGCCTATGGCGGCTTGATCCCGGTCCTGCGAAGCCTGGCAGATTTGCGGGCTTCGCAGCCGTTGAAGGTCATAACCCTGCGATAGGGGATTACGTCATGAAGACCAAATTTTCCCAACGGATTTTGCTGATCCTCGGCCTGTGCGCGCTACTCACCGGCCCTGCCCTCGCCGCCTTTGGCGACGACACCGCGCCCGCAGCCAACGCGCTGCCGCCGGGTACTATCCCGAGCGGCCAGTCCGAGAGCGACAAGAAACCCAAAGACACTGACAAGCAGCCGCCAAAGCCAGCGGATAACGCTAAAGACAGCAAACCCAAGCCGAAAAAGTCGGGCAGCTGATAGTCGTTACATCAACGGGATGCTGTAGCTGACGATCAGCCGAGTCTCGTCCTTGTCGGCAGTGTCATTACCCCGCAGCACCGCACTGCGCCAGGTGAACCCCAGGCCCTTCAGGGTACCGGTGGGGATCACGTAATCCACGCGCACGTCACGTTCCCATTCACTGTTATCGCGACCCGCAGTGCGGACATGGCTGCCGTGAATGTACGTCACGCTAGAGCGCAGGCCCGGTACGCCAAGGCCGGCAAAGTCGTAGGCATAGCTGCCGACGGTGGCTTGTTCTCCGGCATTGACGAATTTGAGCGACTGCGAATTGGTGATCAGGTAGAGCGAACGGCCCTGCCCTTGGTTGATATGGGGAAAGTCACTTTGGCCGGTGGTTTTCTGGTAACCGAGGCTGACCGAATGCCCGCTAAGCGCATAAGTAAACAGCGCACTCCACAGGCGGTTGTCGACCTTGCCTGCGTTGACGCCAGGCGCGTAGTAACCCGAGCTGACGTAACCCTCGCTACGCCCCGACGCACTGGAATTCTTGCCGTCGGCGGTGCTGTAGAAATACCGCAGGTCACTCTTGAGCTGTCCTACCGGCAATTGCCAGTTATGCACCAGGCCGAGGAAATGCTGCTGGTAGAAGTTCTCCAGACTCGCGTAGTAGTACTGCAATTGCAGTTGCTTGCTGACCGCGTAATCCACACCGCCGTAGTAGAACTGGTTGCTCGACTTGCCCTTGATCGGGTCGTTGGCGCCGGCGATCGACAGGCCTTGGCCGTTGCTGGAATTACGGTCCACGACTTGCTCGAGTTTACCGGCGATCAGGTTGAAGTCCTTGAGGTCTTTGGAGTCCACCTGATAACCGCGAAACGTCTGCGGCAGCAGGCGGCCGTCTTCTGTGGTGAGCACTGGCAGCTTGGGCTGCAGGTTGCCGACTTTAAGCTGGGTCTGGGCGATACGCATCTTGCCGGTAACGCCGGTCTTGCTGAAATCATGGGCGGCCTTTCCGTCGTCCAGCGGGAAGACGCTGCCGGGTGTGTTGTCTTCACCGGTCTTGCCTGCACGTCCCGAGGCATCCAGACGCAGGCCATACAGTTGCTGCAAGTCCAGTCCCAGGCCCACCGTGCCCTCGGTGAAACCGGACTGGTAGTTGAACATGAAGGCCTGGCCCCACTCTTTGTCCGACGCGCCCCTGGCGTTGCGGGTGTCCTGGTTGTAATAGAAATTGCGCAGGTCGAGGCTGGCTTTGCTGTCATCGATAAAACCGGATGCAGCAGCGTGTTGCACGGCCCCTAGGGAAACGGCGAGGGCCAGGCAAGTCTTGTGATTCATGAAGGCTCCGAGAAGTAATTGAGGCAACCCCGTCGTAGCCCATCCCTGTTCTTTGTCAGTCGGGAGGTGCTGTATTCAACGGGTGCGCGCACGGTATAGCGTCGGGCTATGCGGAAACAGCCGTCTAAACCGTCAATCACTTTTTCAGATTACGTAACAATCCAGTGCAACGGTTACGGGTGATCAAACCGTTCGCGCGCCTGGCGAAACGCATCGCCTTTTTCCACCACCCAGGTCCATAGCGGAATCATGTGCACCAGCAACTCGGTGCCAAGGCTCGACAGCTCGTATTCAACCTTGGGCGGCACCTCCTGGAAGTCATGGCGCAGTACCAAACCATCACGCTCCAGCTGGCGCAGCGTGCGGGTCAACATGCGCTGGGTGACGCCCTGCATGCGCCGGCCAATCTCGGCGTGCCGCAAACGACCGGACACGCCGAGCACGTGCACGATGCCCAACGACCAGCGGTTTCCTGCGTGGGTGAGCACCTCGCGTTTGAGGCCATCGTCATCCGCGCTGAGGGCATCGCAGGCGGCTTGGGAGCGGCGGATGATTTCGTCGTTATCCATGGTGCGTTCTCGGTATCACGGGTGTGCCTTCTTATGCGTGGCGATGAATTCTGCAAGCATGCCACGACTTTCAACACAGACGGAGAACCCCATGACAGCCTCTTCCATTCTGGTACTCGGTGCCGGCGAACTGGGCATGGCCGTGCTGCAGGAACTGGCCCTGTTGGCCCCACAGCGTAACGCGCGCATTGCCGTGCTGCTGCGCCCTGCCAGCCTGCACTCGGCGACTGCAAAAAAACTGCAGGAGATGGGCATCGAGCTGATCCCCGGCGACCTGCAGAACGACAGCCAGAGCAGCCTCGCGAAGCTTTTTGCACCCTTCGCCAGCGTGATCTGCTGCACCGGTTTCGCTGCCGGCCCTGGCACGCAACGCAAGCTGGCCCAAGCCGTCATTGAGGGCGGCGTGCAACGTTATGTGCCGTGGCAATTTGGCGTGGACTACGACGTGATCGGCCGTGGCAGCCCGCAGGATACGTTCGATGAACAGCTGGATGTGCGCGACTTGCTGCGCGCTCAACAGGGCACGCAATGGCTGATCATTTCCACCGGAATGTTCACCAGCTTCCTGTTCGAACCATCGTTCGGCGTGGTCGATTTGCCCAACAACACCGTGCATGCCCTGGGCGACTGGGACACAGCCGTCACTGTCACTACGCCTGAGGACATTGGCCGGCTGACTGCACGCATCCTGTTCGCGGAACCGGCACTGAGCAACCAGGTGGTCTTCACTGCCGGTGACACCCTGACCTATGGGCAACTGGCAGATACGGTCGACGCCAGTCTCGGCATCCAGCTCAAGCGCGAGGCGTGGTCAGTGCCCACATTGCTGGCAGCGTTGGTAGAAGATCCCGACGACAACCTCAAAAAATACCGCGCGGTATTCGCTCAGGGCCACGGCGTGGCATGGGACCCCGCCGTGACCTTCAACGCTCAGCAACGTATCGCAGTGACAGACGTTGCTGCATGGATTGACGGGCACCTCAAGGCACCGGCAACCAATCGCTGAATTCCCCGCGAGCGCCCAAGGCGCACCAGGCAAAGTCCCAGGGTGAACGTGGCAATGCCTGGTGTTCGAAGGCGCTGGGTAGAACACCTTTCCCATCGAACACCCGCGTACCTTGCCAGGCCAGGGCGACACCGAGGGCCTGGCTGTCATCGGTGGCGACCCATCGCGCCGCCGCTGCCGCCATGAAGGTCTCGATGGGTTCGTCATCGATATGGGCGCGGTACGTCGAGCCCAGCAGCCAGCGGCAGACGTTCAGGTGGTAGGTCCAATCCAGCGGCGGCTGGTTGCGATAGGCCCAGGTCATGAAGCTGCGAAACAGGTTCAGGCCTTCGGGTGGGTCTAGCTTGAGCAGCGCCGGGCAGATATCGAACAGGCTGTGCCAATGCGGCAACAAGCGTGCGTCCAGGTGTACAAAGCAGCGGGAGTTGCTGGGGTAGTCAGGCCGCAACGGTTCCGCACGCAAGCGGCGGGACGCCTTGCTGACCAGGCGGCTGGCGCCTGCAGGCAATACAGGGTTCATGAAGTGCACTCACAGTCGTGACGATAGAACGCCTCCTGTTGGCAGGAGGCCCAAGGCACACGTCAGAGGGATGGAGAAGCGCGGGGGTTTGCCGAGGGCCAGGAGTATCGCGGGGGCGCCTTGTTGCGCCGCTCATGGGCTGGGCGTGGAGTTTGTGCGAGGCCCAGCAGCCAGGCCAGGCCGACCAAAAACACCAGCGCAACGGTCAATGCGTTGCAAACTGGGCAAGCAAAGTAGTTCGAGATGTTGCTGGAAGACGGGCTGCCCAACCCTTTGTCGGAAAGTGGAGCCTGCTTGCCGTCCACGGAACAGAACGCACCACCGATGCCATTGAGCACCTGCCCCGTCATCTGACCATGCCCCAAACCACAGACAAACAGGTTCATCAGCACGCAGAAGTACAGGGCCCAGGCGATCAGCGAACGGTCGGGGTGGCTCATTTTCATGGCGGCGACTCTACCACCAGAGGTGCACCGAGATGAAGCACGGCACGCCCCTGTGGCAGAACGTCGCACGTTACGCGAGCCCTTCAGGGTTGGTAGACTTTGCGCCCTCCTCGTTACTCCTTTTCCAAGCCTGCGTGTTTGATTTCGCGCAATGCAGGCGTTTCACAGGATGCACAGTTGATGAGTACGTTATTCACCCGCCGCAAGGTCCTGACCGGCATGAGCCTGTTGGGTCTGGGCCTGCTGGCCGGTTGTGACAACAGCCCCAGGTTGAACTTCAAGTACGGCAAGGACTTGAGCGACAAGATCATGGGCCGCACCTTCAAACTCAAGAACACCGAAGGCGAGACGGTCACCCTCAGTTCCTACCGTGGCCTGATGCCGGTGGTGTTCTTCGGCTTCACCCAATGCCCGGCCGTGTGCCCGACCACCCTGGCGCGCGCCGCGCAGGCCAAGAAACTGATGGGCCGCGACGGCAAGATCATGCAGGTGATCTTCATCACCCTGGACCCGGAGCGCGACACACCGGAGATCCTCGACAAGTACGTCAAGGCCTTCGACCCCAGCTTCCAGGCCCTGTACGGCACCCCGGAAGAAATCGCCGTGGCCGCCAAGGAGTTCGGGATCTTTTATGAAAAGATCCCCGCCGGCGACACCTACACCCTGTCCCACACGGCCACCAGCTTCGTGTTCGACACCCGAGGCAACCTGCGCCTGGGCCTGCAGGCATCCCTTACCGCTAAAGAGTGCGCAGAAGACCTGCTCACCGTCATGGAGGTCTGCTAATGACTGCCGTTCAACACCTCAAGCGTCTCACCTTCGGCCTAGCCCTGCTCGGCCTTGCCGCACACGCCAGCGCCCAGGTGCAAGTGACCGACGCGTGGGTTCGCGCCACCGTGCCGGGCCAGCCGTCCAGCGGTGCGTTCATGACCGTCACCGCCGACAGCGACAGCAAACTGCTCAGCGTGACGTCGCCCGTGGCCAAGGACGTGCAAATCCATGAAATGAGCATGAAGGACGACGTGATGCGCATGGGCCCGGTGGACTCGGTCGCCCTGCCCGCCGGCAAGGCCGTGACCCTCGACCCCAACGGCTACCACGTGATGCTGATGGGCCTGACCGGCCAGATCAAGGAAGGCGACCAGGTGCCGCTGACCCTCACCGTGGAAAACGCCAAGGGCGAAAAACAGTCGATTGAAGTCAAAGCCCCAGCCCGCGCCCTCAACGGCATGGACCACAGCAAGATGCATTGATGTAGTGAGCGGGCTTGCCCCGCTCACTACAAGTCAGTCGACGATAAAGAGCTTTGCTCCGACGGCCGTCGATGAGCGATGCCCTTCCATGTCATTGCCCACCTGATAACTCATGCCCGCCGTCAGCGTGAACTGGCGGCCGTCCTCCAGCTCCGTGTGCAACTCGCCGTCAAGACACAGCAGGATATGCCCGCGCCAGCACCAGTGATCCGCCAGGTAGCCTGGGGTGTACTCCACCATTCGCACGCGGGTCGTGCCAAAGTGGCAGGTGCGCCATAACGCACTGCCCGTGATGCCTGGGTGAACGACAGGTTCGACAGTCGACCAATCGGTGGTGCCAAAGGGGACAGCGGTGAGGTCCATGCGTGGCTCGCAGGCTAGTAAGTGGGGGTGTGAGGCTATCCACCTGATATCCCGCGCGATAGACACAGATTGCGCAGTTTTGTGAGATACAGATCGCTAAGACTCAACTGGCACTGCAACCTCCGTGAGCGCTAGGTTGAGGAAGAGAACCCGACAGTACAGCCGAGCCATTGCTGTTGGATCAATGCGTCAGGAAATCCGCTTTGTCATCGGGATACACGCCAGCTGCAAGCCCGAGGGCGAGTGATAAACCGCCTGTTCATCCCCCGTATATCCGTGCCGGCGATAGAAACTCGCCGCATTCAACGTTGCGTCCAACACCACCTCTTCAATCGCCAGTTCCCGCGCAACGTTCTCCAAGTGATCGAGCATCGCCTTGCCGTACCCACGCCCGGTGAAGCCGGGCAATACAAACAACGCGCCGACTTCGTTGTTGTCGAGGTCGAGCATGCCGGTGGCAACGGGCTGGTCGTTTACCCAACCCAGGTAAAACGGTTTGTCCATGAGTGCGTCGTAGCCGTCCTCGGCCTTACCACGCGTCCATAACGCCATTTGCTCGGCCGTGTAGGCACCAACGCATTGGCTGCGAATGGCTTGGCGGCGTATGTCAAAAGCAGCAATGGCGTCGTGCAGTGCTGCGCGTTTGATGTGGAGCATTGAAATTCCTTTTCATGGTTTTTTATTGCCCTTACGGGTAAATGCGGTACGGGGTTAGAGCGATGCGACAATCCCGCTCACTACAACGAGCTCAATATGCCACTAGCACACCCGTGCTAATCGACCCCTCTGCGCTGCGGCGCTATATTCCTCGGCACTTCCAACGCCCCCCACCAGCACCGCGCACCCACTGCGCGCGGGCACGTTGTGCGTTGGAAAAACCATAACAACCCCCAAGGAAGAAGCACCATGAAACTGCACTCCCCTGTTACCCGTCTTACCCTGTTGGGCGCCTTGATCATCGGCGTGGCCGGCTGCAGCAATATCAAACCCAGTGAAGACCACCTCAAGACGCTGTCGGAAACCAACCTGGGCGAGCCAGTAAAACGCATCTCCAACGTGCCGAACGAAGTGCCGGTGTAGTCGTGGATCATGCCGAAGATGCGTCGCGCCGGATAATGCCCAGGCCAACGGGCGATCACCTGACGAAAAGCAATCGAGACCATCAGGAACAGCGCGATGTAAAGAATCACCGGCAGATAAGTGTCCAGCGATTGCCCCGGCAAAAAGCCCAAAACGCTGATATAGACAATCGCAATACCGGCCACCACGATGCGCAGGTTGGCCTGGTCGAGTTCGGAGTTGGTCTCAATACTCATGGGTTACGTCCATGTGCGGCAACCCTCGTCTGCGTCATGCATCCAAGGCAGGCCTGGATGGGGTGTTAAGGAAGCATGAAACCGCACAGCACAGCCCCAGGAAGGAGCCCCCAATGACCGGCTGCATCATCATTGCCGACGACCACCCGATGTTTCGCGAGGCAGTGGTACATGAGGCCTGCGACCTGGGCGCGATGCAAGCGCTGATCCACGACGCCGGCGAGGTCGACACATTGATCCTCGACCTGCGCTTTCCCGGCCTGACATGCATGAGCCAATTGGCCGAACTGCGTCAGCAACTACGGCGCACCACCTTGATCGTAGTGTCGATGGTGGACGACCCGGCGGTGATCGAGCACGTGATGGCCTTGGGAGCCGACGGCTTTATCGGCAAAAACATCGCGCCCGATGAGATTGGCCAGGCGCTGCTGGCCATCCGTGACGGTGAGGTGCTGGTCAAGTTCGCCCCCTCGGGCCTGTTGCCGCTGGATACCCACACACTGACCGCGCGGCAGCAGGATGTGTTGCGGTTGATTGCCCGGGGGAAGACGAATAAAGAGATTGCAAAGGCCTTGGATATCTCGCCATTTACGGTGCGGATTCATGTGTCGTCGCTGTTGCGCGCGTTGGATGTGCCGTCGAGGGCGGCGACAGCGGTTAAGTATTCGGGAGTGGTTTGAGGGGGTGTGGTTTTCGAATGGCAGCAATCGGCTATCAGCGTTTGTCCTGCGCTCGCTGCCCGCTGCCTACCTCGCCGGGATCGGGTCGATTTTTAGCTTGATGAAACGTTTCAGCCGGTTTATAAAAATGGCACAACTCCAAGAAAGGCTGCCGTCATGAACCCGCTCAAACTGTTCGTTGCCCTCAGCGCACTGTCCGCTGCCTCCCACGCCATGGCCTGGGATTACGTTCTGCTCGACACCGACAAAGCCGCCCAGAGCTGGCAGGTCACCAGCCAGCAACTCGGAATCAAAACCGACAAACCCTTCAGCGTTACCCTGCGCACCTTGCACGGCGGTCGGCAGGAGGGCGTGAGCATCGTCGATATTGATAACGGCACGATGAAACTCTCGGTAGTGCCGACTCGCGGAATGAACGTCCTGCAGGCCTCGGTCGGCAATGTGCGCATGGGCTGGGATTCTCCGGTCAAGGAAGTGGTCAATCCATCCTTCATCGAACTCAATGGCCGCGGTGGTCTGGGCTGGCTGGAAGGTTTCAATGAGCTAGTCACCCGCTGCGGATACGAATGGGTCGGCCATCCCGGCGTCGACAACGGCGAACTGCTGACCCTGCACGGTCGGGCCGCCAACATTCCTGCGAACAAAGTCACCCTGCATATCGATGAAAAACCACCGTACGCGATCACTTTGCGCGGCGAACTTAAAGAGCAGGCGTTCAAAAAGGTCGACTTCTCGGTCGCGACCGAACTGGTCACCGAACCCGGCAGCGTCGTGTTCGCCCTCAACGACACTCTCACTAACAACGGCGACTATCCAAAGGAATACCAGGCGCTGTATCACAGCAACTTCAGCACCCCGTTCCTGGAACAGGGCGCTCGTTTCGCCGCGCCGGTGAAACAGGTGTCGCCGTTCAACGACAAGGCCAAGGTCGATCTGCCCGACTGGCAAACCTACCGTGCACCGACCAAGGACTACGACGAAACGGTTTACAACGTGGTGCCGTATGCCGATGCCAAGGGCGATACGTTGACCGTGTTGCATAACAAGGCCGGCAACCTGGGCGTTTCGGTCGGCTTCAATACCCAGACACTGCCGGTGTTTTCCTTGTGGAAAAACACCGATACCGAAGGCCAGGGCTATGTCACGGGGCTGGAGCCGGGGACAAGTTTTTCCTACAACCGACGTTATCAGCGGCCTCTGAACCTGGTACCGACAATTGGGCCCAAGGAGCACAAGCAGTTCCGCATCAGCTACAGCTTGTTGGCAGATGAGGCGGCGGTGGATAAAGCCTTGAAGCAAGTGAGCGAGATTCAGGATGGTCGGGAGACTGAGGTGCGGCAGACGCCGTTGGTTGATCTGACCAAGGGGTGACACCGGCTGGAGCATTGTCGGCCGATATTGCAGCCCCTCGGCCATATGTTCGCGCCTGATCCCGTCGACTTGTTCAAGGTCCGCCAGCGAGCGCTCGACCTTGAGCAGTCGATGGGCACGTAGCGCTATCCGTAACCCGGCAACCACGTCTCTTGCTCAATGGTCGCAACGTCACCCTCAGCCAACAAACGCCACAATGCCAAGACCTTGTCCTCCGACACTTGCTTCATGTGCCGAGGCTCCCCAGCCTCCAGGTTTTCAAATGTGACAGTGCCTGACAGCGATACAGAGATACACCACTCCCCATCGTTGGTCACCGAAACCGCTCCATGCTCCTCATCTTCTCGGCGAGTTTTCAGCTCGGCAAGAAGCTGCGGGAATGTATGTATTCCAGGATCCGAATCCATGGCACCGCACCTGTGACAAACGTGATAACCCATATTGACCTCGTGTATTCAAATGGCAGATGAATCTGCATCCTAAAACATCGCTAACAACTCAGTTGCCAGAGCGCGTGTTTCTTGTCGATAGTCTTCGTTCCAACTGGATGACCAATCACCAGGCCTCCCCTGCTCGTCCCATTGCGCCAATGCAAGCCCGTTGTAGCAAGATTGCGCAGAACATCCCCACGTGCGTTTCGATGCCGGGTCGGTTTCGTGCAAGCCCTCTCCCACTCTGGACAGTACACCGCTATCATATTCGGCTTCGCTCAACGCTCCAGGAAATACCCATGCCCACCCTGACCTTGCGCAATGCTCGCCCCACCGACGCCGCCCGCTGCTTTCAAATCGAAACCACCGCCTACGAAGGCGACGAAGCCGCGACCCTGGAAAAAATCGCGACGCGTATTGCCCAGTACCCGCAAGGGTTCCTGATTCTGGAAGCAGACGGCGAAATCGCAGGTTTTATCAACAGCGGCTGCGCCTTTGATGTGGTGATGTCAGACGAGGCGTTCAAGGAGTTGGTAGGGCATTCGGCCGAGGCGCCGAATGTGGTGATCATGTCCGTCGTGGTTGACCCCGCGCATCAGGGCAAGGGCTATTCCACCACGCTGATGACCGAATTTGTACAGCGCATGCACGGCATGTGCAAACAGACGATTCACCTGATGTGCAAGCAACAGCACGTGCCGCTCTACGAACGCATGGGCTATCGCTATGTGCAGCCTTCGCCGTCGGATCACGGCGGAATGGCGTGGCACGAGATGGTGATGGATCTCTAACGATGACTGCGCCACTCATTGAAATCGGCGATCAACCCTGCCCCGAAGCCGAGGGTATCCTGGGCAGTGGCCTGGCGGCGTTCAATGAAAGCATCACCGGTTACAACGACCGTCGCCTGCTGACCGTGTTGATCAAAGACCCCGACACCCATCAGATCCTCGGCGGCATCACTGGCAAGACCACCTTGGGCATGGCCTTCCTCGACCTGTTCCATCTGCCCGATTTCTTGCGCGGCACGGGCTTGGGCAGCCAATTGCTGCAAGCCTTCGAGGATGAGGCTCGGCGCCGGGGTTGTCGCAATGCGGTGCTGTACACCCTCAGCTTCCAGGCCCCAGGCTTTTACGAAAAGCACGGTTGGGTACGGTTTGGTGAGATCCCCTGCGAGCCGGAAGGCAGCAGCCGGGTGTTTCTGTCTAAGGTGCTGTGACGCTCAGGGTTTTGCCAAACAGCCGATTGCCATGGGTCTCGCCCTGGAAGGTATAGGTCGGCGAGCCCAATGCCTCATACCCACGCCGGGGGTAGAACCCCAGTGCCCGCTCGTTGCCCACCCACACCGTTGCCCACAACATGCATGCACCCGCGCGGGCCGCGCATCGCTCTGCCGCCTGCAGGAGTTGATAGCCGATGCCCAAACCGGTGAAGCGCTCCTGGATATACAGGCGTTGCAGCTCGGCAACGTTCGCGACCTCGATCATGGCGTGGCTGGCATTAAGCTTGACCTGCGCAAAGCCGACGAGGTGGTTGTGGGACTCGGCCACTATCAGCGAGGTACCTGGTTCGGCCATCAAACGGGCGATGGTCGAGGGTGCGAACGCCTCCAGTACTTCATTGGCAATCGAGTTGCGAATGCCTTGGGTGGCGTAGGTGTCGAGGAACACTTGCATGCCCAATACGCCAATGCACAGCGCGTCATCAGGGGTGGCGTTGCGAAGAATGATTGCAGGCATCGAGCGTCCGTACCCAGGGTTGAAAGGACTCACGTTTTACCACGAATGAGCGTGACGGCAATCACCAACTCCCCGATGCTCCGCCGCCGCCGCTGGAACCACCGCCACCCGACGAACTGCTGGAGCTGGAACCACTGGAACTCGAACGAGAACCACCGCCCGAACTCGAACCCGAGCCGCTGCCCGCCTTGCCAAAGATGATCAACGCCACGAACGAGGCAATCGGCACCGCCAGCAACCAGCCGTCCCGACCCGCGTCCGCCACCAGCCCGGCGGCCACATACACCGCCACCGCCGCCAAGAGCCGCGCGATAAACCCCGCCCGGCTTTTCTTCCAAGCTGCCTTCATGATCACAAACAGGATGAGGTACATGCCCAATACCACCAGCCCCAGCAACGGAAACGCCAGCCAGTGGATGAAATTGACCTCGACAAATCGGTTTGTCACCACCAGTACCACGATGTAGGCCAACAGCCCCAACACGCAGTAGAACACCGTGCGGGCCATCCACAACGCGCCAAAGGTGGCGCCGCCGATCAGCAGGGTCAGCGGCAATAGCAGCAGGTACACCGGCCACTCCCGACCACCCGCGAACACCACCAGCAGCACCGTGAGCGCAACAGTGGCAATCAATGCGCGGCGCCATCCCAGTTTCCCGGCGGCCATCAGCACACCGCCAATCGCACCGAAGATAAACGCCAGCAACACCGCAATGGCTTCGGGAGCAAACCCCGGCCCGGCCAACGCGGGCAAGTCGCCGCCGTCCACCAGCAGCACCAGGTCATTCACACCCTGGGAAACACCCTCGGCATAGTCGCCCTGGCGAAACGCCGGCGTGATGTGTTCTTCGATGATGCGATGGGCCAACAGATCCGTGACCGTGCCTTCCAGTCCGTACCCCACTTCGATACGCACCTTGCGGTCTTCCTTGGCGACCACCAACAGGATGCCGTCGTTGACGTCCTTGCGCCCCAGTTTCCAGGCGCGGAACAGTCTGTTGGCGTAATCCTCAAGGCTCGCGCCACCGGTCGTGGGTACCAGCAATACGGCCACTTGCGCGCCTTTGCGCTGTTCGAGAGCGGCGAGTTGGTCTTTCAGATGGGTGGTGGTCTCGGCATCCAGGGTGTTGGTGAGGTCGATCACTCGTTGATCGAGGGCGATGCCAATCGGCGAAGTGTCCGCCAGGGCGGCACCCGACAGGCCGATAAAGACCAGCGCCAGCAGACTCAAGACCGATTGCCGCAAAATCGCCAACATGCTGTGTTACCTGAAGGTTCTTCCTGAAGGCGCTGACTTTAACTTATCAGCGCTATAACGCGTGACCCCATGCCGTTGACTATCTAAACTCCCTCCACGCATAGCAAAGCGCCATAATCGAGAAGCCCATGAACCTCCGCCTCCGCAACAACGTCAGTGTGATGGGCACCGGAACCTCGACCCTGGTGTTCTCCCACGGGTTCGGCTGCAACCAGGCCATGTGGAACTACCTGGCCCCCCAGTTCTATGCACGATTTCGCGTGGTGATGTATGACCTGGTGGGCGCCGGCCTCTCGGACCTCAATGCGTTCGACAAGGCCAAATACAGCTCGCTGGAGGGGTACGCCCGCGACTTGAACGAGCTGATCGACGAATTCGCCATCGGCCCGGTCATCCTGGTCAGCCATTCGGTCAGTGCCATGATCGGCACCCTCGCCGACCGCCAGGCCCCCGGACGCATCGCGGCCCACGTGATGATCGGCCCCTCGCCACGGTATATCGACGCCGACGGTTATGTTGGCGGCTTCAAGCTCGCCGATATCCAGGACCTGCTCGACACCCTCGACAGCAACTACCTCGGCTGGTCCAGTACCATGGCCCCGGTGATCATGGGCGCGCCTGGGCAACCGGCGTTGAGCGAAGAACTGACCGACAGTTTCTGCCGCACCGAACCTGAGATCGCCAAGCAATTTGCGCGGGTGACCTTTATGTCGGACAACCGCCAGGACGTGAGTGGTCTCACCACCCCGGTATTGATCCTGCAATCGAGCGACGACCTGATCGCCCCCGTGGCCGTTGGCGAATACCTGCACAGCGTATTGCCCAACAGCACCTATTGTTTGGTCGACAACGTCGGCCATTGCCCGCACATGAGCGCGCCGCAGGCTTGCGCGGCGGCGATGGAAACGTTCCTGGCGCCATGGACCATCGCCCATGCCGGCTGAACTGTTCGACAGCGCCGCCTGCGCCCTGGCCGTCACCGCAGAGGACGGCACGATCCTGCAGGCCAACACGCGGTTCGGCGAATGGCTGGGGTTCAGCACCACCGAGCTGTGCGGCCGACGCTTCCAGGACTTGCTGACCATGGGCGGGCGGATTTTCCACCAGACCCACCTGGCGCCCATGCTGCGCATGCGCGGCAACGTCACCGAAGTGAAGCTCGACATGCTGCACCGCGACGGTCAAAAGGTCACCGTGTTGCTAAACGGCACCCAGCGCAAACAAGCCGACGGTGCGGTGTATGACCTGGCGCTGTTTGGCACCACCGATCGCGACAAGTACGAACGCGAGTTGCTCAATGCACGCAATTTCGCCGAGGCGCTGCTGCAGGAAAAAACCGCCACCGAACTCGCCCTCAAGCAGGCCCAGGCCGAACTGAGCGAGGCCTACGCCATCGCCCAGCGGCGCGCGCTGTTTGCCGAGCAAATGGTCGCGATTGTCAGCCATGACTTGAAGAACCCACTCACAGCGATCCGCATGGCGTCGGACTTTCTCAGCCGTGGCGAACGCACCGCCAAGGAACGCCAGTTGCTGGGGCATATCGGGCAATCGTCCGAACGCGCCCAACGCATGATCGCCGACTTGCTGGACTTCACCCAGGCCCGGGTTGGCCAAGGCATTACCATCAAGGCGGCGCCACTGGACCTGCATGGCGTCACTCGGCGGGCGGTGGATGAACTGCGCGTTGCCTTCCCCAATGCCATTCTGGACCATTACGTCGAAGGCCGTGGCGTGGCCAACCTGGACGCCGACCGCGTGCAGCAGATCATCGGCAACCTGGTGGCCAACAGCGTGGCCTATGGCGACCTGCAACGGCCGATCAGCATCACCTCGCGGTTGGGCAGTGACCTTTGCGAAGTGTCGGTGCACAACCACGGCGCGGTGATCCCCCCCGCACTGCTGCTAGGGTTGTTTGAACCAATGACCCGTGGCACCGACCAAGGCAGCGACGTGCGCAGCGTAGGGCTGGGCCTGTATATCGTGCGGGAGTTGGCCAGGGTGCATGGCGGGGATGTGGCAGTGACTTCCACCGCACAAGATGGCACGACGTTTAGCGTGCGCTTCCTTCCCGTGGGGCATACAGAGGTTTAACAAGACGCCGATCCCCTGTGTGGCTTGCCTGCGAAGGCGGCGGCATGACCAACAAAGCGGTTGCCTGACCCACCGCCTTCGCGAGCAAGCCCGCTATTTAGCCGATGCCAAACACACTGCCCTGCATCACCGGTTCCACACTGCCGGTCAACACCACACCGCCCTCGCCCGCCCAGTGCACAGTGAGTGTGCCGCCGTCGCATTGCACCTGCACCGTGGCATCCAGCAGCCCACGGCGAATGCCGTTGACCACCGCTGCGCAACAGCATGAGCCAGAGCCCAGCGGCACACCGCCGCCGCGCTCCCAGATGCGCAGGCGGATACGGGAACAGTCGAGCACCTGCACAAAATGCACGTTGGTCTTGGCCGGGAACAACGGGTGGGCTTCCAGCGCCGGGCCCGCCGCTGCAACGTCGACAGCGGCAATGTCGTCGACGAAAAACGTGCAGTGAGGATTACCCATGCTGCACGCTGCCGGATCGCCCTCAATGGGCAAGCGACGCGTATCCATCGCCTCTGTCAGCGGCACCGCCGACCACTCCAGCGATGGCTCACCCATGTTCACCGACACTTGCCGACCCGGTTGCCGCACGCAGGTCAGCAGGCCGCGATCAGTGCGCAACACGATGGCGTCGCTACCGGTTTCCTGCATCAAGCGATCAGCCACGCCACGGGTGGCACTGCCGCAGGTTTCAAGCGGTGTGCCATTGGGGTTCCAGAACTTGATGCGCGCCGCAGCATCGTCACAATCGAGCACCACGGCGAGTTGGTTGAAGCCGATGCCGGTATGACGATTACCCAGGCGACGCGCGATGTGCGCGGTGATGGGATCATCCAGGCCACGACGGTCGATGATGATGAAATCGTCGCCATGGGCATGCATCTTCACGAACGACAACGTCATGGGCAGTCCTGTTTTCTTGCGGGTGGAAGCGCAAGCATACGGAGGTGACGAGAGTTTCATCAAACCCGATTTGACCGCGTGCTAGCGTGGGCGCGTTTCTGTTCGGTTGAGCCCTTCATGAAAAAAACCCGCCTCGCCCTGACCGTCATGCTGGCAGCGTTTACCCACGCCGCCATGGCTACCGACCTGTGCCAGCCTGTCGCCGCATCCTCGGCGTCCAAAGCAATGCTGGCAGCCGCCCAGCGCCACCTGGGTGATCAGCCGAATCCGCTGCCCCATCTGCACACCGAAGGCACGCTGCCCAACCACGGCATTCGCGAACAAAGCATCGCCGCCGAAAAAGACTGGCCGATTTTGCGCCAGGCGGCATTGGCCTGGCGCATCAGTGGCGACCGGCGCTACCTCAAGCAAGTCGATAATTACCTGGCCGCATGGGCCGGCGTCTACAGGCCAGACTTCAACCCCATCGACGAAACCAACCTGGATATGGTGATCAACGCCTATGCGCTCACCGCTGCCGACCTGAGCCCTGAAACCCGGGAGGCCAGCGGCCGGTTGATCAGCTCGTTGGGCAACGGCTACATCGCCCATATCCAACAGTTCCATGGGCCGAAAAAAGGCACCCAGACCAATAATTGGCAGAGCCACCGCATCAAACTGATCACAGTGGCCGCCGTCGCGCTGGGTGATCACGCGATGCTCCAGCAGGCTTTCGGGTTGTTCAAACAGCAGATCGCCGACAACGTCCTGGCCGATGGCTCGGTAACCGACTTCCACGACCGCGATGCCCTGCACTATGTGGTCTACGACTTGGAACCGTTGGTGCAAGCCGCACTGGCGGCCAAAGCCGACGGTGGCGACTGGTTGCACGCCACTGTCAATGACACCTCGCTCAGCGCTGCACTGGATTGGCTGGTGCCGTATGCCAATGGCGAGCGCAGCCACGAGGAATTCGTGCACACTCGCGTGCAATTCGACAAAGACCGCGCCCGCGTGGGCGAAGCGGGTTACAGCGGCACCTGGCAACCTAAGAGCAGCGCGACACTGTTTTGGCTGGCGGCGCAGTTGGACAGGCGTTACTTACCCGTGGCCAGGCAGTTGGCGGAGCATCCGGCGGATTGGATCAACGTGTGCTACGTGAAATAGGCAAGGTCACTGGCCCGAACGGTCATCAAGCTCCTGTAGTGAGCGGGCTTGTCGAATCGTCGCACCGCCCGCGCTGGGGGGCGAAGCCGCCCTAATCGAGTCGCCATAGTTTTCACTTAAGACCGAGGTGTCTGGATTTGGGGCGGCTTCGCCACCCAGCGCGGGGCAAGCCCGCTCACTACAAGGCCTGTGTGCCCATGGCTTTCATTAGCGCCAGGTCGCGTCCGTAGATATCCGGCGAATACACCAAACCGCCCTGTCGGTCGACCTCCACCGTCCAGTAGCTCAACAATACCGGAACCGGCGTGGCCAGCCTGAATTCATGGGTCACGCCGGTAGCCAGCAGCTCATCGGTGCGCGCACGTTCGGCCGGGGTCACCAGCAGGTCGCGCAGCATCATGGGCTGTTCAACCCTCACACACCCCGAGCTGAACGCACGCGGGCCTTTGGTAAATAGCGGCTGGCTCGGGGTGTCATGCAGGTACACCGAGTACGGGTTGGGAAAGCGCATCACGATCTTGCCCAGCGGGTTGCGCGGGCCCGCTTCCTGGCGCAGCAGGATATTGCCAGGGCGCGCCCAGTCGATGTTTTCGGGGGCCAGCGGGCGACCTTCCGGGTCGAGCACTTGCAGGTTCTGCTGGCGCAGGTATTCAGGGTTTAAACGGATCGCCGGGAGTTTGTCCTCGCGCATGATGGTGGGCGGGATGGTCCACGTGGGGTTGAGGGTCAGCCGAGTGATGCGTGACTTGAGCAGCGGTGTCTGGCGCTCTGCGCGGCCAACCTGCAGGCGCGTCTGCCACACGGGAATGCCGCTCTGGTACACGCTCAATTGCGCAGCGGCCACGTTGACCAGTACGCCTTCCGGCTCGAGGTCCTGGCTGAGCCAGCGGAAACGTTCAAGGTTGATGCGCAGTTGCTCGCGGCGGATCGCCGGGCTGATGTTCAGTTCGGCCACGGTACCGGCGCCGATCACGCCGTCGGCTTGCAGCGAGTGGCTGAGTTGGAAGGCCTTGACCGCCTTGACCAGCTCATCGCGGTATTGCTTGCCACTCGGCGCCTTGGCCAGGTAGCCGCCACTGACCAGGCGCCGTGCCAGTTCCGGCACGCGGGGGTCTTCCATGCCAGGGCGCAGCAAGGGTCCACTGGTGACAGGGTCCCAATGCGGCAACGGTTGCTGACGCAGCGTGGAATAGGCATTGCGCAGGCTGCGGTAGAGATCGGCACTGGGGCGTGCCTGGTCGAAGGCCTGGGCCATGTCTTGCAGGCCGATGGCCGCGAACGCCAGCACCTCGGTGTTGGGGTCGCGGGTCGGCGGCTGGGAATGCCACAGCGGCTCGAAGCGCGACTGCTGCAGGCGCCCGTAGTGCAAATCCTGCAGGGCTTGCAGGTACTGGCGGCTGACGTCGATATCGCTGCACAGCACGTTGGCCGTGGCGTCTGCCGTGGGCAGGCTATAGTGGGTGGGGTCCAGGCCGTCGTCGGCGAGCATCTGCAATTGGGTTTGCAAGGCGTGGCGGCGCTCGTCGGCGGACCACAACGGCACATCGCCCTGCTGCTGATAGAACGCTTGCAGGCGCAGTTGGGCACCCGGGTCGATGTGCGGAGCCAGCCCAGGGCAAACACTGGACAGTTGCGCCAGGGCGAGTTGCACAGGGCTAGGCGATGCGACGGCCACCGGTACCTCATCAGCTGTCGCGACCAGTGGTGCAACGAGCAGGCAAATGCTCAAGTAACATGCGTGTTTTTTGAACACTTGGCTTAACTCCAATCCGCAGCGGGGGGATGTACTGCAGATGCTGACTTTTTTGTGCCGGCTCAACATGATCACGTTGGGTTTAATCACCGTGAGCCTGACCGCGTTGAGCAATTTTGCGCTCGCCGCCAATGGCACCCCTCCTACCTTGTATAGCAGCCTCGCGCGCTCGGCTCCAGAACTCAATCCCACTGTACTCAAAAGCGCCTTGAGCGCGGTGCAGTGTGCGGTCAATAACGGCGAGGAACGCTCAGAACGCCTAGCGGTTATTGACTACTCCCAGCCCTCGACCGCCCGTCGGCTGTGGATCTTCGATTTGCGCAAGAAAACCCTGGTACTGCGCGACCTGGTGGCCCATGGCGCCAAGTCCGGGGAAAACTTCGCCACTCAATTCTCCAATCGCGAAGGCAGCCACCAGTCCAGCCTGGGTTTGTTCCGCACCCAGGAAAGCTACCTGGGCACCCACGGCTACTCGCTGCGCATGGACGGCCTGGAGCCTGGCTTCAATGACCAGGCACGCGACCGTGCGCTGGTGATCCACGCCGCCGACTATGTAAGCCCGCTGTGGAGCAAGCGCGAAGGCCGCATCGGCCGCAGCCAGGGTTGCCCGGCCGTACGCCCGCAGGTGGCGCGCCAGGTGGTGGATAAGCTCAAGGATGGGCAGTTCATGTTTTCGTGGTACCCCGACCAGCACTGGTTGAAGTCCTCGACGTACCTCAATTGCAAACCCCAACAGGTGGCGAGTAGTCGTACAATCCGTGGCGGATAGCCTGTCTCCCTATACAAAAGACAGATAAAAAGAGAACGTCGCATGCTTCTACACAAGTCCACCTGGATCGAGATCGGACAGTTCCTGGAACGTAGCCGCACGGTGGTGATCCCCATCGGTTCCAATGAACAGCACGGTCCCACCGGCCTGTTGGGTACCGACTGGATGTGCCCGGAAATCATCGCCCATGAGGCGCAGGCCAACGCCGACATCCTGATCGGCCCCACCTTCAACATCGGCATGGCCCAGCATCACCTGGGTTTCCCCGGCACCATCTCCCTGCGCCCTTCCACCTTTATCGCCGCGATTGGCGACTGGGTGCGCTCGCTGGCCGGGCATGGTTTTGACAAGATCCTGTTCCTCAACGGCCATGGCGGCAATATCGCCACCATTGAAGCGGCGTTTTCCGAGCTGTACGCCGAAGCAAGCTTTGCCCGTCGCCCGGCCGGGTTTGCCTTGAAACTGGTGAACTGGTGGGATTTGGAAGGCGTCAACGAACTGGCTCACCAGCAATTCCCGGTCGGCCACGGCAGCCATGCCACACCGTCGGAGATTGCGGTGACGCAGTGGGCGTACCCGGAATCGATCAAGACCGCCGAGTATTCGCCGCAGATCGCCAATACCGGGCCGATCCGTGAAGCGCTGGACTTCCGCGCGCGCTTCCCTGACGGGCGCATGGGCTCGGACCCGGCGCTGGCGACAGTGGAGAAAGGTGGGGAGTTGGTGAGATTGGCTGCCAAAGGGCTGGTCAAAGTCGTCGATAGTTTCAGCAACGAAGCCAAGCCCTAGCCCTGCACTTATCCAAATGTGGGAGCGGGCTTGCTCGCGAAAACGGTGTGTCAGTCAAAGACCTTCTAACTGAACCATCGCTTTCGCGAGCAAGCCCGCTCCCACACAAGCCCACTCCCATAGGGTATTGGGATATTACTTACAGTCTTGCGCAGCCAACTCCAGCCGCGACGGCGTGAGCGCCGACGCCAGCGGCTTACGCTCATACAGGAACACCTTGCCGCCATCCTGGGCCTTGTAGGCTTCCAGTACGTCATCGGCCGCTATCTTGCTGGTCAACACCACTTTGGCGTGGCGCGAGTTCTGCGTCACGGTCGAGGTGATCCCGTGCTTCTCAAGCTTGGTCACCACGCACTGCGCATAGGCCTCAGGGCCTTTATCGGTTTGCAGGGTCAGGGTCGGGGCATTGGGTGCGGACACACAACCGGCCAGCACCAGGGAAGCGAAGGCCAGGGCTGGTACAAAAAAAGAACGCATGAAAAAAATCCTGAAATTAAAGATAAAAGTTCACATCAACCCGCTTGCACCAACGCCTTGAGGGACACGTCAAACTGCTTCAAGGCGTCCAGTTGTACATCCCGTTGCTGCTCGATCTGCGCGGCAATCTCCGGTGCGGCCTTGTCATGCACCCACACTGACGGCACCTGTTTGTGCACCGAGCCTTCGGCCTTGGCGATGTATTGCAGGTTCGCGTCATAGAACCGTGCAATAAACCGAGCCTCGACCACATCATTACGCTGGGTCAGCAGTTGGTTATGGGTATCGAGCATCACCACCACGTCGGGGTGAGCCTGCACCAGGGCATCCAGGTTGTCGTAGACCGTAACCGACAAAAAGGTTCCCTGCAGCGAGCTCATCAACCAATCAATGGCCAGTTCCGGGTCGGAGCTGTTGACGAACGCCTCGCGGATGCGACCGTCGAGGGCATCCTTGGCGCCGTTCAAGGCCATGTCGTGGTAGCGTTCAAGGTAGCTGAGGTTGTCGCGGGTGTTATCACTCAGTAACACACCCACCGACTGCGCATGTTGCAGGGAGTCTACGCTACCGTCGATAGGTAGCAAATGGCTATCACGCAGATCATCGGCGAATGCCGCATTATTCATGATGACCGTGCCAAGCATCAGCACCATTAAACCCAGCTGGATAAACGTCCTCATCGCGCATTTCCTTGAACAGCGTTTCGATGAGGTGATTTTCCGCTTTTCCTGAAAAAACAGAACTTGCGATCCGTGATGGTGACTATTATCTGAACCGATAGTGCACCCATAAAATCTATAAGGACTCCGCTATGAAGCCCCACCAGAAAACCTTCGATCGCATCCGCGAAGCTGTCTTGCCGGAGTTTCGCGAGCGGGTCGCCGATTACCTGGTCGACTATGAAACCGTGCTGCAGGACGACACCGCAGATTCAGACCAGGTGATTGCCAGCGCCCAGCAACTGCGCGGTTACCTGCGTGGCTTGAACACCACGCGAGTGCTGGGCATGGCCGACTGGGAGGACCTGGACCGTCGGGTAAAAGAGGATTGGCTAAGGGTGCTGGAAGCCGAATAACTGGCGGGGTGTGTCGATCAGCAACGCTTGCTCGACCTGCGCCGAGCAACCCAGGGCCTGGCGCTGCTCGATCACACTGGCGTAACCGATAGACGATTCATGTTGGGTATGCGGCCAGTCGCTGCCCCACACCAAGCGGCTCAGGCCAAAACTCTGTTGCAGCAAAGGCATGGCCTGGCGGGCAAACTCCAGGTTCTGCGAGGGCGTGCCGGCCAAGCGGTAGATGCCCGAGACTTTCAGCCACAGGTGTCCACTGCGGCCCAGTTCCAGCAGCTGCGCAAAACCGTGTTGCTCGACACCCAATCGCGCCTCCGGGCGCCCAAAGTGATCGATCACCAGCTTGACCCCAAACGGCAGCAATTGACGCACCAGGTGCGGCAGGTCGTCCACGTCTCGATGCAACTCCACGTGCCAGCCCAGCTCGGCGATGTGTTCAAAGAATGCCTTCCAGCCGTGCTCGGCAAAATCCGGCAGCGCCCTGCCCACCAGGTTCAACCGCACGCCCACCACACCGACACGGGCCATGGCCTGCAACGCGTCGCGGGGAATATCGCGTTCCACAACCACCACGCCGCGCAACCGCTCTGGTGCCTGCTGCAAGGCGTCCAACAGGTAGCGGTTGTCGGTGCCCAAGAAGCTGGGCTGCACCAGCACGCCGTGGCTCAGGCCATTGGCATGCAAGTGGCCGAGGTAGTCCGCCAGCCTGGCGTCGTAGCCGGGTGTGTAGCGACGTTCACCGGCCAGGGCCAGCGCCCGGCTGAACACATGGGCGTGGGCGTCGATACCCGTGATGGAGCAGTTATCAAGCATGGGGTTCATCTTTCAAAAGTTAAAAGGGTTCACGCCTCGGCGCGCTGGCCGACGGGTGTCGCTTCCAATACCCGGCCTCGGGTTTCGGGCAGGCACAGTGCAGCAATCACGGCGACGCCGTAGGCTATCCCGGCATCGATACCGATGGCCGAGCCCAGGGACATCGAATCACTCATATGCCCCACCAGGAAGGGGAACACCGCCGACAGCACTCGCCCGAAGTTGTAGCAAAACCCCACGCCAGCGCCGCGCACATCTGCCGGGTACAACTCGTTGAACAGCGCCCCCAGGCTGGCCGGAATCCCCGCCGCGAAGAAGCCCAGCGGGAAGCCGAGGAACAGCATCTGCGTATTGGTCAGCGGCAGGAACACATAGGCCTGTACGGTGACCACGCAGCACAAGGCAAACAACACGATATTCTTGCGCCGCCCAATACGGTCGATCAGCAAGCCGCTGGCGATGCAGCCACACCAGAAGGCAAAGATGATCACGGCCAGGTAACCACCGGAGTTGAGCACCGACAGGTTACGCTCGGTCTTTAAAAAGGTCGGCAACCAGGTCATCACCGCGTGGTAACCGCCGTGGGCACCCAGGCCCAGCAACCCGCCGAACAACGTGACGCGAATCAACTCAGGGCGAAAAATGCCCGCCAGCGATTTGAAAAAACTCTGTGGAATCGCTTGTTCCTTTTGCAGGCGCTGGAAGCTGTCGGGCTCTTCGACATTGCGGCGTACCCAGATGATCAGGAACGACGGCAGCAAACCCACCACAAACATCACGCGCCACGCCATGTCCTGCGGCACGAACGAATAGATCAGCGCAAATACCCCGACCGCCACACCCCAGCCCACGGCCCAGGCGCTTTGCACGGTACCCATCACCTTGCCGCGATATTTCGGGTTGATGGTCTCGGCCATCAACACCGCGCCCGCCGCCCACTCACCGCCAATACCGAAGCCCTGCAGCGCCTTGACGATCAACAACTGGTGGAAGCCGGTGACGAACGCCGACAAAAAGGTGAAGAACGAAAACCACAGGATCATCCACTGCAGGGTGCGCACGCGGCCGTAACGGTCGGACAAGGTGCCGCCGACCCAACCACCGATGGCCGAGGTGACCAGCGTGACACCGCTGATCAGCCCCGCATCGCCCTTGCTCAAGGCGAAGGCGGCAATCAGTGCCGGGATCGCCAGACCGAACATCTGTACTTCCAATGCGTCGAGGGACCATCCGCCGAAGCAGGCCCAGAACGTTTTGCGCTCCCGAGGAGTGACTTGGCGATACCAACTGAACATGATTTTTATCCTTATAGGTCAAACGCGAGGCAGCCGGGCGCGAACCGCGCCAGAACAGGGCCAGTGTTGGGCAAACAGTTAACGGTGCGGGTATGGGGTCAGCGAATATCCACGCGGTAGCGGAAGTGCTCGGCATGCCCTCGGGAGCGTCGCCACTCCAGCGGTTGGCCGGCGTAATCGCGGGCCAGGCGTTCGATCACCACCACCGGGCTGTGGACCGGCACCTGCAGCAAGCGCGCGTACACCTCGTTCACCGATTCGGCGGTGAGGGTTTCCTCGGCGGAGGCCACCACCTGCCCGCAAACGCTTTCATACACCGGGTAGAGCAACGGGCCTTGCGCGGACAGGTCGATGTCCAGCAACGCCTGGAAGCGCGCGCGCGGTAGCCAGATTTCTTCGGCCAACAACGGTTGCACGTCAAACAAACGAGTACGCACGATGCGAATCACTTGCGCCTCAGACGCCAGGCCCAATGCCTCGCTGACTGCTGACGGCGCGGCCACCGACTCAACCGTCAGGATGCGGCTCTCGGGCACCTGGCGCTCGCCCGATGGGCCTTGAAAACGGAAAAACCGGAACAGGGAGGACTGGAACTGCGGACGGCGCACGAAGGTGCCACGCCCTTGCTGGCGCTCGAGAATGCCCTCGCTCACCAGTGCATCCACCGCCTTGCGCACAGTGCCGGTGGACAGCTCGTACTCGGCGGACAGCACCGCTTCAGTGGGAATGGCTTCGCCGGGACGCCAGCGGTTATTGGCGATCTGCTCAACCAAGTGGTCACGCAGGCGTTGATAAAGCGGCAGACGGGCATCACTGGACAAGGTATTCATGGGGCCACATTCACTTTGTTATTTAGTCATATATATGAATATGGCGAGAGTATTCGTCCGCCGGGTGACACCTGTCAAGGGCGCCACCACACGCGGAGGATGAATGGTTGTTTATAGCGCCGGGCGTTGCTGCTGAACCCACGCTTGCACGGACGGCCGCTGCCATTGGCGTTGCGCGTATTCCACCAACTCGGCGGGCACACTGTCGCCATTCAGGATCAGCCGATTGAGCATCACGGCCAGGTCCACATCGGCAATTGACCATTCACCGAACAGGTTCGCCGGGTTACCCACCAACAGCGCCTGTGCCGCATTGATCAACTTGCGCGCCGCCGCCTCGGCAGTCGGCGACAGCGGCGGCATCTTCTGCCCGTAGAACACCACCAGCGTCGAACGCTCCTGGCGAATCGGCAGCAAGTCGCTGCGCAACCAGGCCTGTACCTGCCGCGCCCTCGCCCGCTGCTTTGGATCGACCGGATAGATCGGCGTTTCGGGGTAAACCTCTTGCAGATATTCAGTGATCGCCGACGACTCGGACACTGCAAAGTCGCCGTCCACCAGCGTCGGCACGCGTTGGGTGAGGGACAGCTTGGCAAAGTCGGCTGTGCGGTTCTGCGCGGTGTCCAGGTCCAGGGTCAGGGTATCGAAGGCCAGGCCTTTTTCTCGCAGGGCTACAAACACCGACATCGCGTAGGGGCTGGTGAACTGGGCATCGACGTACAGGCGCAACAACGGTGGGTTCATGGCGGGTCTCCTCTGATGAAACTCCACGCTACGAGATCACAGAAGAGAAAGACAATGGCCGGTTTTTATAGGGGCATTCCAACGGGGAATAGCGACCTCGCTGGCATAGGTCATCGTGGCGCTCAGACCTTTGTGGGGTGGTGAGCGGGTTTGTCCCGCCCCCCCCCATCACCGGTTAGAAATCTACCGTGGCCGAGACTTTCACGGTGCGTGGCTCGCCTTGGGTCAGGTAGTTGTTGGCCGTAGAAGCCGACGCCCAATACGCCTTGTTCGCCACGTTCTCGACGTTGGCGCGCAGGGTGATGTACTTGTCGTCGGCCTTGAAACCATAACGGGCGCCGAGGTCGACGCGGGTCCAGGCCGGGATGTTCAGCGTGTTCGTGGCGTTGACATATTCGCCACCTGTGCGCAGCACCCTTGCATTGACGGCGGCACCCTGAATGCCCGGAATGTCCCAATCCGCCCCCACGTTGTATTGGAAACGCGGCACGCCGGCGGCGCGATTGCCATCGGTAAGGCCGTTGGACGTGTTCTGCAGCTCGGTGTTCATCCAGGTCGCACCGGCCAGCAAGCGCAAGCCATCGACCGGTTCACCGAAGACATTCAGCTCCACACCTTTGTTGATTTGCTTGCCATCGACGCTGAACGTGTTGGTGCCATTGGCGTTGGTGTTGGTGGCGCTGTTCGGCTGCTCGATGCGGTACACCCCCAGCGTCGCGCCGTAAGTATCCCAATCCAGCTTCACGCCTGCCTCCGTCTGTTTGCTGCGGTTAGGCGCAAACACTTCACCCGGGTTGGTGACGTTGGTCAGCGGCGCGGTAGGCCCCTGGGCCAGGCCCTCGATGCGGTTAGCGTAGAACGACACGTGTTCCCACGGTTTGATCACCACGCCATACACCGGCGTCGTAATCGACTCCGCGTAGTTGGCATTGCGCACACCTGTTGTGGTGTTCCACGCATCCACTTCGATCGTTTGTCGGCGCACGCCGAGGGTCAACAGTACCCGATCATCGATAAAGCCCAGGGTGTCGGACACCGCCGCGCTCTTGATGCGGTTCTTGCCAACCACCCGCGGGTCATGAATGTCACTGCCGAAATACGTCACGGTCGGTCGCGGGATCTGCGTCGGGTTGTACAGGTTGCCCGGCTTGCGATTGGCTTGCAGGATCGCTTCAAACGCCGAGCGCTGCTCGCCCCAGATACCCGATAAACCGACGTTCATCTGATGGGTCACAGGCCCCGTATTGAAGTGCCCGTTAAGGCCAGCCATGGCGCTCTTGTTGTCTTCGTCGTGGGGCGAGTACAAAAAGCCCACGCGCCCGCTGCCGTCGTTGCCCACATACAGCGATGAATACTGACCGTTTTCCCGCGTGTGCTTGGCCCCGCCGCCCACGTAGGCGGTCCAGCTTTCATTGAGGTCGTATTCGGCATTGAACATGCCGTAGGTGTCTTCCAGCTCCGACCAGCTCCAGTCCTGGGCATAATTGTGCTTGGCCGACGGGGCCTTGGGCACTTGGGTGCCGTTGGGGTAGACCACCGAGCGACCGTTGTTGATGCGCTCTTTCTGGTAGCCAAAATCGGTGGAGACGCGCAGGCGCTCGCCACGGTAATCCAGGGCCACGGCGACCAACTGCGAGCTTTTGAATTCATCATCGATGGCTGTGTCGCCACCATGTTTGGCCAGGTTGACCCGTGCGCCAAAGCGATTGTCTTCGCCAAAGCGCTGGCCCAGGTCCAGGTGACCACCGGTTTGCCCACCGCTGGCAGCGTCGAGGGTGACGCTGCGGGTGGGGGTGTCTTCAGCGCGCTTGGGTACCAGGTTGACGCTGCCGCCAATCCCCGAACCTGCTGGGGAAACGCCATTGACGAAGGCATTGGGGCCTTTGAACAACTCCACACGCTCAAGGGCTTCGGTGGTGATGATCTGCCGAGGTAATACGCCGTACAGGCCGTTGAACGCAATGTCATCGGTGTTCAGCGGCAGGCCGCGAATAGTGAACACCTGGGAAAAGTTGCCAAAGCCCGACGACTGGCGCACCGACGCATCGTTGAGCAGCACATCACCGACAGTACGTGCCTGCTGGTCGGCAATGGTCTTGGCGGTATAGCTGACCACGCTGAACGGCACGTCATTGATCGAGCGATTGCCCAACACCCCGAGCCTCGCCGAACGCGCCACCTGGCCACCGCCATAGGTATCTGCCTGCGCCCCGCTCTCGCCGCTGATGGTGGTCGCCCCCAGTTGCACCGCATCGCCCGTGGCCTCGGGCACCACGGTATAGCCGTTGGCGCCCGTGCTTTGCAGGGTATAACCGCTGCCTTGCAGCAACTTCATGAAACCCGACTGCGCGGTGTAGCTGCCTTGCAAACCAGGGCTCTGTTGGTTGTTGAGCAGCGTGGAATCAAATGACAACGGCACCCCCGACAACGCCGCGAACTGCGCCAACACATTGCCCAACAGCCCCGGCGCGAGGGTGTAGCTGCGCGCCGCGCTGGTAGGCGCCACGTCTGCTGCCACCGCGCTGTGCAGCGGCGCGATGGCGGCCAGGGCAACGGCCAGGCTCAGGGCCTTGAAGGGGCGGATGGGGTGCGTGGTGGAGGTCATGGGGCATTCCTGTCGGCGCGGTGCAACGTTGAGGGTTCTTCCCTACACCGCACGACAACAAAAAAGGTATCAGCGAAAGCCGCAAATAAATTCAGCGCGGCTCAATGGTCACCCAATAGCCGGTCAGGCTGCTGATCTTGACCGGCAAGGTTTCCTGCAACAGGCGCAGGCTGGCGTCGGTGTCGCGCAGCGGGAACGCCCCGGACACCGTCAGCCCGGCCACACTGTCGTGACAACGCAACACACCGTGACGGTAGCGGCCCAACTCGTCGAGCAAGTCGGCCAGGCGCATCTGCTGGGCCAGCAACATGCCGTTCTCCCAAGTCATGGCGCTGATATCCAGGGCCTGCACCGCCGCCACGCGGTCGCTGTCGAATGCACTTTGTTCGCCAGCCTTGAGAATCACGCCATGGCTGGCATGCTGTGGCAGCATTTCCACCGCACCTTCGATGACCGCCACACGGCTGACCTGCTCCCCTACCCGCACGCTGAAATGCGTTCCCAAGGCTCGCGCAGTGCCATGGCGGGTCTGCACGATAAACGGGCGATGGGTCGGTGCGGGGTCCTTGGCGGTGGTGATCATCACCTCGCCTTGCAGCAACTCGATGCGCCGCACGTGCTCACTGAAAGCGATGTTCAGCGAGCTGCCGGTATTGATCAGCAGGCGCGTGCCATCGGGCAAGGTGAGGTGGCGTTGCTCGCCGATGGCGGTGTGCTGGTCGGCAGTCCATGGCTGCCAGGGTTTGTGCCGGTAGGCCAGCCAGGTCGCTGGCCCTGCCAGCAGCAACAGCCCCAACGCCTGGCGGCGGCCCAGGGCTTTCTTGCGGCCGATGCGCTTGAGGGTGTCGCCGGCAATCGCGCCCGGCACGCTGTTGAAGTCTCCCAAGATCGCCTCCGCCCGCTGCCAGGCCTGGGCATGCTGGGCGCTGCGGCCCTGCCACTGGGCGATGGCGCGACGGTCTTCATCGGTGGCGCTGCCAGATTGCAACTGCACCATCCAGTCGGCGGCCTCACCGAGAATCAGCGGATCAATGGAGGGGTTCATGCCACGCTCAGGCACGCAAGGAACGCGTCGCGCATATAGCGTTTGACCGAGACCAGCGACACCTTCAACTCATCGGCGATCTGCGGGTAGGTCAGCCCGTCAATCTGCGACATCAGGAATGCCTGCCGGGTTTTCTCCGGCAAATCCCGCAGCATGGCTTCGATGCGGTACAGCGCTTCAAGGATCAACCAGCGGGTTTCCGGCGACGGCACCTCCTGCTCCGGCAGGTGGGCGATGGTTTCCAGGTAGGCGCGCTCGACTTCCTGGCGGCGCCAGCTGTCGATCATCAAGCCCTTGGCGATGTGCGTGAGTAACGCACGCGGCTCGCTGCCGAACCCCGCATTGTTTTGGCGGGAGAGCAGGCGCACGAAGGTGTCATGGGCCAGGTCCGCCGCATCACTGGCATTGCCCAGCTTGCGATCGAGCCAGCGGTACAACCATCCGTGGTGTTCGCAGTACAACGCCTGGACAGGCAGATTGAGCGAAGTCGACATGCAGATCACCCGGAGCCCGGAAGTAATTAAGAATTGATCGCATTCTAATCTGTCGGGGTGAAACGCGGCAACGCACAAATTAATGTTATAGGATAACGCCAATTTTCCACTCAGCCCTGCGATCTCCCCTATGACCGACGCTGTTCCCCTGCGCCAACGCCTGCTTTCCATCGACGCCCTGCGCGGCCTGGTGATCCTGTTCATGTTGCTGGACCACGTGCGCGAAACCTTCCTGCTGCACCGCCAGGTCAGCGACCCGATGAACATCGACAGCACCGAGCCCGCGCTGTTTATCAGCCGTACCCTCGCCCACCTGTGTGCGCCGGTATTTGTGTTGCTCACGGGGTTGTCGGCGTGGCTGTACGGCCAGAAATACCAGGGGCGCCGCGACGTGTCGGCGTTCCTGTTCAAGCGCGGGTTGTTCCTGGTGGTGCTGGAATTCACCTTGGTCAACTTCGCCTGGACCTTCCAGTTGCCGCCCAGCGTGATCTATATGCAAGTGATCTGGGCCATCGGCGTGAGCATGCTCGCCCTTGCAGCGCTGGTGTGGTTGCCGCGCGCATTTCTGGTGGGCGTGGCGCTGGTGATCATCGGCGGGCACAACCTGCTGGATGGTTTGCACTTCGCGCCGGGGTCGGCGTTGCAAAACCTGTGGGCGATCCTGCATGAACGCGGCTGGATCGATGTGAGTGACACTCTGCGCCTGCGCACCACCTATCCGGTGCTGCCGTGGATCGGCGTGATCGCCCTGGGCTACGGGCTGGGTCCATGGTTTGCCAATGGCATGCCGCCGGCGGTGCGTCAGCGCTATCTGTGGCTGTCGGGCGCTGGTGCTCTAATTGGGTTTTGGGTGCTGCGGGCTTTCAACGGCTACGGCGAAAAACCCTGGCAGGCCTATGACAATGGCGTGCAGACCTTGATGAGTTTTTTCAACGTGACCAAGTACCCGCCGTCACTGTTGTTTTTGGCGCTGACGCTGGGGGTTGGTTTGCTGCTGTTGCTGGCGTTCGAACGCGCGGGGCACAAACGTTGGATTGGCGTGCTGGCCACCTTTGGGGCAGCGCCGATGTTCTTTTATTTGCTGCACCTGTATGTATTGAAAATTCTTTATGTAGTGTGTGTAGCGCTGTTTGGGCTTAACCAGGGCAAGTATTTTGGCTTCGAAGGTATTGGGGCGATTTGGCTGGTGGCGCTGGTATTGCCGATTGCATTGTATTGGCCAGTGCAATGGTTTGCCGAACTGAAAGCAAGGCGTCGGGACATTGCCTGGCTCAAATACCTCTGACCCCACACAATCCAAATGTGGGAGCGGGCTTGCTCGCGAAAGCGGAGTATCAGGCAATAAATCTTTGACTGAACCACCGCTTTCGCGAGCAAGCCCGCTCCCACAGGTTGACGGTGCTAAACGCTGGGTATCAGGTGCACATAAAACGCGTGAAACATGAAATACGCACACACCGCCAACGCAATCCCCATGCAGCGATTAAACACGGTAAACGCCGACGTGCCGTTGATACGCCGCCCCAGTAGTGCACCCAGCAGCGAGTAAATCCACGGCGCGCCGAACGCGCCAAACGCCAGCAGTGCCGACACCACCGCGATGGACACACCGGTGATATGCGCCGCCGGCAACATCACGCTGGTGATCGGCAGCACCGCCATGATGCCCTTGGGGTTGAGCAACTGAATCACCAAGCCATTCCAGAACGTGAGGGTCTTGGCCGGCGCCGTTGAGGACGCCTCATCCACCACCGTGCGCGCGGTGAATACCTGATAGGCCAGGTACAGCGTGTACACACCGCCGATCAACGAGATGTACGGCAACGCCGCCTGGGAAATGATCGCCTCGCCGGTGTAGCCGAACAACACGAACAGCAGCAACATCGCACAGCCAACGCCGATGAAGAACCCGGTGGAGCGGCGAAACTGGCCGGTAAGCCCGGCATTGAGGCCCATGAAGTTCACCGGGCCCGGGCTGTACATGACGCTGAATGCGTAGAGGAAAATGTCCATGAAAAACCTGCAGTAGAGGAAGTGATTCGAGTCTACTGAGGCGGGCTGGGCGAATTCTTGTACGTTTGTAGTTCAGCGCTGCGCCTGACGGGTAAACCACTCCCTCAGCACCTTGCACCCCGGGTGAGACGCCGCCATCGGTTGCAGGCACAGCGCGTACACACCGCCCGTTTCCAGTGGTTCACCGAAAGGCACTACCAGCACACCGCGTTCGATGGACTCGGCGGCCAGCGTCTGGTCGGTCATCGCCACGCCCAACCCTCGCGCAGCGGCATCCAGCGCCAGCTCATCAAGGTTGAACGGAATGTGCCGGTAATCTTCCAACGCCTCGGCGCCGTGAGCCGCCAGCCATACGCGCCAGTCTTGCTTGTCGACCGAACGGTGCAGCAGCGCCACGCGCTGCAGGTCTTGCAGCGTTGCCAGCGGCCCAAGGTGGGGCGCGCATACCGGCACCAGCTTTTCCTGGAACAGCGTCAGGCAGGCCTGATCGTTCGGCACCTTGGGCAGGTATTGGATGTAGGCATCACTGTCGCCGGCGGGCTCGACCACCTCGGTGGCGACTGTCTCAATCGCGAGGGAAATGTCCGGGTGCTGCCGATAGAAGTCACTCAACTTGGGCAGCAACCAGCGCACCGCCAGCGACACATGCAGGCGAATGCGGAACGGACGTTTGTGCGGTGAAATACGGTCCTCCAGCCCCTTGAGTTGCGCCAGGATACTGCGCGCACTGGCCAACACCTGCTCGCCCTCAGCCGTCAATTGCAGGCGACGGCTGGTGCGGGTGATCAGCGCCACACCGAAGTGGCTTTCCAATTGCTGGATCTGGCGGCTGACTGCGCTCTGGGTCAGGCACAGCGTTTGCGCCGCCAGGGTGAAGCTTTCGCTGTCGCTGACTTCCACCAACGCTTGCAGGCCCTGCAACGACGGCACGTGACGAATCTTATCCATGCGCTTTCCGAATAGCTGGATGATTTTATAACGTTGGTTGTATCACCCAAGCCCCTATAAATTCCAGCCATCGACTTAAACCATCCATGCGAACAGCGCATGCAGCCGAGGTTACCGTGGACAATATCTGTGGCTGGATAGCCCAAACCGAACCCCTGCCCGCCCGCGCCGCCGTGCAAGGCACGCTGCAGGCCGACTGGCTGGTGATCGGCGCCGGCATCACCGGGCTCAGCGCTGCCCACAGCCTGGCGGCGCTGCACCCCGAAGCGCACATCGTGATCATTGATCGGCAACATGCCGCACAAGGCGCCTCGGCCCGTAACTCGGGGTTTGTGGTGGCGCACGAGCACCCGGCGGAAAACGAACTGATGGGCAGCGCGGGATTCGCCGGCTTTGAAGTGGACACCGCCATTTCACGTGCTGCCAGCGATGAGGTGCGCCAACGCATCAGCAGACACGGCATCGACTGCGATTTTCGCGACAACGGCTATTTCTTCGCCGTGCACGACTCCGACAAACTCAGCCACGTCGAGGCCAAGCTCGCGACCTTGCGCGCCCTGGGTGCGTCCGCCGATTTCCTGCAAGGCGATGCACTGCGCCAAGCCCTCGGCACCGCGCATTACCAGGCCGGTATCTGGTGCGGCAGTGGCAACGCGTTGTTGCAGCCGGCCAAGTACGTAAGAGGCCTGCTGGAGGCGCTGCCGGCGAATGTCAGCCTGTTTGAACACACCGCCATCACCGGCCTGGAACGCATGGCCAACGGCGCCATCCGCGCACGCAGCGAGGCCGGGAGCGTCGAGGCGCGGCAAACGCTGGTGTGCCTGAATGCCTTTATCCCGCGTGTGGGCCTGGGCAACAGCGCCACCTTCCCCATGGAACTCAGCGCCAGCCTCACCCGCCCGCTCACCGCCAAGGAATGCGCCGCCGAGCCATGGGGCGTGCTCTCCACACGGCCATTGGGGGCCACCGTGCGCTTGACTCCGGACCGTCGCGTGATGATCCGCAACACCGCTGAATACCGCACGCGCGACGTGTCCAACGATGACTTGCAGCAGCGCCGCCAGCACCACATGCGCGGTTTGCAACGGCGTTTTCCGTGGCTCACCGAGCAGGACATCCACTACACCTGGACCGGCCACCTCAGCGCGTCGCGCTCCGGCCAGCCGTATTTCGCCAGGGTCGAAAACAACCTGTACGCCATCGCCGGTTGCAACGGTTCGGGAGTGGCGCGCGGCACCTTGTGGGGTCGGCTGATGGCCGAATGGGCCAGTGGTGAACACTCATCATTGCTGCAATCGGTGATCCAGCGCGCACAACCTGGCTGGCTGCCACCGCGCCCCTTGTTCGACCTCGGCGCCCTGCTGCGCATGCGCATCGAAGCGGTGCGCGCCCGTTCCGAAATCTAAAACAAAAAAGGTGAATGCAATGCACATCAACCGATTGTCCGTGGCGGTCATGCTCAGCGTGTTTTCGATGGCCAGTCAGGCCGCCGAAGAAGTGAACATCTCCAACTGGAACGGCTACATCGCCGACGACACCCTGACGCGCTTTACCCAGGCCACCGGGATCAAGGCCACCTACGACATTCATGACAGCAACGAAGTACTCGAATCCAAGCTGATGACCGGCAACACCGGCTACGACGTGGTCAGCCCTTCGAACCACTTCCTGTCACGGATGATCAAGGCCGGGGCTATCCAGAAACTCGACCGCAGCCAGTTGCCGAACTGGAAAAACCTCGATCCAGTGCTGATGCAAAAACTCGAGACCAACGACCCCGGCAACCGGTACGGCTTCCCGTATATGTGGGGCACGGCGGGCATTGGCTACAACGTCGAGAAGATCAAGGCGATCTTTGGCAACACCGACGTGACCCGCTCCTGGAAGATGTTTTTCGATGAAGACACGATTAAGAAACTCAGCACCTGCGGCGTGGCGATCATCGACAACCCCACGCAGATCCTGCCTATCACCCTCAACTACCTGGGCCTTCCCCACCACAGCCACGAGCCTGCCGACTACAAAAAGGCCGAGCAGGCGCTGTTGAAGATCCGACCGTACATTCAGTATTTCCATGCATCGAAGTACATCAGCGACCTGGCCAACGGCAATATCTGCGCGGTGATCGGCTTCAACGGCGACGTGGTGCAAGCGGCGGCCAGCGCGAAGGAAGCCAAGAACGGTATCGACATCGCCTACTCCATTCCCGAAGAAGGCTCCACGCTGTGGCTGGACATGGTCGTGATGCCCAAGGCCGCGCCTCATGAAAAGAACGCCTACGCCTACATGAACTACCTGCTCGACCCTAAGGTGATCGCCAACATCAGCAACAGCATCCACTACGCCAACCCCAACAGCGCTGCCGATGAGTTCCTCACCCCGGCGGTGAAACAGGACCTGGCGATCTACCCGCCGAAAAGCGTGATGGACAAGCTGTTCATCGTCGAAGACCTGCCACCCGCCATCGCGCGGTTGGCGACGCGGTTGTGGACCAAGCTCAAGACCAATACCTGATAGCGTTTGGTGGTGCCGGGGGGATGTGTAGCCGAACACTCCTTACCTGCCAACACATGGCTTCCTGTAGTGAGCGGGCTTGCCCCGCGCTGGGTGGCGAAGCCGCCCAAACCCAGGCACCTCGGTTTTTCTGAAACACCGCAGCTTCCTTATTGGGGCGGCTTCGCCACCCAGCGCGGGGCAAGCCCGCTCACTACAAAATTGTGTGAATACCTTTTGCTTATCACTGAAATATCCACCAGCGTCTGTATCCAAGCACCAACGTTTTTCATAATCGTGCCTCCCTCCTCACCCAGGAAGCACACCCATGCACCCGTTGACGGTACTGTTGGCGCACGCCCTTGCTCTTGCTTTCAGCCTGATCGGCATCGGCAGCCTCGCCTGGTTGTTGGCGAGTACGGGCCGCCTGGTGTTCTGAGCGAACCGCACTCTGAGGTGGCTTACATCAACGGAATCGAATAGTTCACAAACACCCGGTTCTGATCCTGGTCCCTGGCCACCTCACTGCGGGACACGCCGTTACGCCAGCCAAACCCGACGTTCTTGAACGTGCCGCTCTGCACCACATAGTCCAGGGAAATATCCCGCTCCCATTCGCTGGCATCGCTGCCGCTGGTGGTGAGGATATGGTCACCCTTCAAGTACATCATCGACGCCTTCAAACCCGGCACGCCCAGCGCGGCAAAGTCGTAGGCATATTGCGCAAACGCCGTGCGCTCGCCGGCCTGGATGAAGGTCTGCACGGTACGGTCGGTGTAGAGGTACAGGCTGGAGCCGCCCTCGCCTTTATTCACCAGGCCGCCCTGGTTGAGTTGGGCGAAGTTACTGTCGTCCGACACTTGCTGGTAGCCGGCAGTGATCGCGTGCGGGCCCAGGGAGTAGATGAACGCCGCACTCCAGGTGTTGTTGTCGATTTCACCGTTGCCGTTCTTGGTATAACCGCTGAACTTGTAGCCTTCGGCACGGCCAGCGGCGTTGCTGTTCTTGCCATCGGAAGTGGTCTTGAAGTAGCGCAGGTCGGTCTTCAATGAGCCGTAGTCGCCCAACGGTAATACATGGATCAAACCGGCAAAGTGCTGTTGGTAATAGTCTTCAAGGTTGGCGTAGTAGTACTGGACCAGCAGGTCCTTGTTCACTTGGTAATCGGCACCGGCATAGTTGAACTTATTACTTTCCTGGGTACCGCCCGCCGCTGCCAGGCCGCTGCGGTCGCTGGAGCCACGACCGGTGGTGTGCTGCAACTGGCCGCCGATCAGGGTCAGGTTGTCGATGTCCTTGCTGGTGATCTGGCCGCCCTCAAAAGACTGCGGCAACAGCCGGCCATCGTTGCTCACCAGGATCGGCAGGTTCGGGCGCAGGTAGCCGTAGCGCAGTTCGGTCTGGGCGAAGCGGGCCTTGGCCGTCGCGCCGCCACGGGCCCAGTTATCAGCGGCCTTGCCGTCGTCATTGGGGATCATCGAGCTGCCCACGTGACGGCCGGTGCCGCTGTCGAGGGTCACACCGAGCATGCCGATAGCGTCCAGGCCGAAACCGACAGTGCCGTCGGTAAACCCGGATTGGTAGTTGAGGATAAACGCCTGACCCCATTCCTCGGTCTTCGAGGGTGCGGCGATACCGTCACGGTTGTCGTTGTTGAAGTAGAAGTTGCGCATGCTCAAGTTGGCTTTGCTGTCGCTCAAAAAATCAGCCGAAGCCAAGGGGCTCAGGGCAATGCCCAGGCTGCCGGTCAATACGCTTAAAACATTCAAAGTGGCTTTCATCAGGACGAACTCCGGCGCGGAATCCAAGTTCCGGGCGCAAAAAATGGGCAGCAGGAAGCACACGGCCAAACTCGGGTTGGCCGGTGCGTTAACTCACGATCAGGGTGTTAGTTGAGCGAAAGAACCTCCGTACACCTTCAGTCAATCAATCCATGCGCGTCATAAAACGGATACGGGCCGGGGTAGTTCCCGAACACACCGTTGTGGCTGATCAAACCTTGCTGCGCGTCCCAGCGATGCAGCAAATAGCCCGCCGGCTCCAGGTTAAAATGCGCGGGCGCCGCTTCTTGCAAATCCAGCACGATCTGGTGGGAGGTGCCGGGGCAGACACAACTCAAGCTACCGCCAAAGCGGCGCTGCATCGGACGGTGCAAGTGCCCGCACAGCAGGCGCTCCACTTGCGGATGACGGGCGACTACACGCTCCAAACCTGCAGCGTTGATAAAGGGTTCGCGGTCCATATGGCCGATGCCACTGATGAACGGCGGGTGATGCAGGATCAGCAACGTGGGTACATCAGGGCGCAAGGCCAACTGCGCATCGAGCCACTGCAATTGGCTGTCGAGCAACTGGCCGCCGTGACCGCCGGGAATGGTGGAGTCGAGGCCGATCAGGCGCAGCGGATGTTCGTCCACCACCCAGTCCAAAGGCCCGTCTGCCGAGACCGGTAAGTAGCAGTGATCGCGGAACGCATCGAGCAACGGCTCGCGGCTGTCGTGGTTGCCGGGCACCAGGTAGCACGGCATGTGCAAGCGTGCGAGTTCGGGGTGCAGCACGGCGTATTCATCGGCACGGCCGAAGTCCACCAGATCACCGCTGATCACCACGATATCGGGCCGTGGGTGACTGGCGTTCAAATGGTCGACGGCACGGCGCAAGGCGCCCAGGGTATCGACCACGCCATAGGTCAGGCGCTGGCCGGCTTTAAGGTGCAGGTCGCTGATCTGCGCGACGAGGAACGGACGATTCAACATAGATTCTCAAGCATTCAGGGTGAACAACATGTGCGGCGCAATCGCCAGGGCAATCGGCGCGCCGACGGCGTAGAGCTGGTTGTCGCTGCTGTCTACCAGCAGCGGTTGTGGCCCACCCACATCCACCAGCAGGCGGCTTTGTGCGCCCTGGAAAAACTGCGCCAGAAGATGGCCGTGCAAGTGCCCTTCGCGCTCCATCACCCGCAGGTGTTCGGGGCGGCAATACACCGTGCTCGGCAGGTTGGCCCCGTGCCACGGCAACTCACCGCCGCAGACTTTCAAGCCATGGGACGATGCCTGGATGACCTCGAAGGCATTGAGGTTGCCGACGAAGCCTGCGACAAAGGCGTTGGCCGGTTTCTGGTAGATGTCTCGCGGGCTCGCCAACTGGGCAACCCGGCCTTTTTCCATCACCAGGATGCGGTCGCCGAGGGCCATGGCTTCGCCTTGGTCGTGGGTGACAAAAACCGAGGTGATGCCGAGGCCACGCAGCAGTTCATTCAGCTCACTGCGCAAGCGCTCACGCAGTTGTGCATCGAGGGCTGCCAACGGCTCATCCAGTAGCAGAACCTTGGGCCGTGGCGCCAAGGCCCGCGCCAGCGCCACACGCTGACGTTGGCCTCCGGATAACTCGTGAATGCTGCGCTTGCCGTGGTCCTGCAAGCCCACCAGTTCCAACAGCTCTTCACAGCGCTTGTTACGCTCCAGCGCCGACATGCCGCGAATCTTCAAGCCGTAGACGATATTCCCCGCCACATCCAGGTTGGGAAACAGCGCATAGTTCTGGAACACCATGCCCACATCACGCCGCTCGATGGGCAGGCGCGTCACGTCCTGATCGCCGAAAAACACCTGGCCCACATCCGGGCGTTCCAGGCCGGCAATCAAGCGCAAGGTGGTGGTTTTGCCACAGCCCGACGGGCCGAGAATCGCCAGGGTTTCACCGCCTTCAACCGTCAGGTTCAAGTCATGCACGGCCACGGTGCCGTCGGCGAATGCCTTGCGGCACCCTTGCAGGCGAATAGTGATAGCGGTCATCGACGCTCTCCACGAGACAAACGGGCACTGATGGCCTGCAGCGCAATCAGCAGGGGCACGATCATCAGCAAAAAGATAAGGGTGTAGGCGCTGGCGATTTCCAGGCGCGCCGAGGCGTAGCTGTCGGCCAGTCCAACGGGCAGTGTCTTGGTCATCGGCGTGTGGAGCATCCAAGTCAGGTTGAACTCACCCAGGGACAAGGTCACCACCATCAGCACACCGGCCAGGATGCCTGCGCGGCAGTTGGGCACCACCACACTGAAAAAGCGCTTGATCGGCCCTGCGCCCAAGCTGGCGGCGGCCTCTTCCAACACCGGCAGTTGCTGGCGTTGCATCACCGCCATCACCGGGCGTACCAGGAACGGCAAGGTGAACAACACGTGGCCGACCAGGATGAACAGCCAACTGCTGCGAAAGCTGCCGAACTGGCCGTAGGTCAGCAGCAAGGCCAACGCACTGGCCAAGCCGGGCATGGCCACCGGCAATACCATCAATTCTTCGAAGGCGCGACTGAAGCGATTGTTCATCCGCACCAGCGCGTAGGCAGCCGGTACGCCTATCACACAGACGCACACGGCGCAGGCGACCGCCAGTTGCAGGGACAACCACACGGTGGGCGAATAGGCTTGCCACACCTGGATCAGCCAGTCGAAGGTCAGGCCGCTGGACACGCCTACGAAGAAGTTACGGGTCAAACCGGCCAGCAGCGACATCAGCACCGGCACCAACATGAAGGCGCAGACCAGCAAGGTAAACAGCAGTTGAAGCACAAACAGCGATGAGCGTTTCACAAGACAGTCCCCGCGTTTTTCACCAGGCGCCGGGTGAGCAACAACACCGCCCAGGTCACGGCGCCGAGTACCACCGACAACGCTGCGGCGACGGCAAAGTTGGCGTAGTTGGTGAACACGTTGTAGATCGCCACCGGGGTGACATTCAGCCGTGTGCCCAAGGTAAAGGCCGTGCCGAAGGCGCCCATGGAGGTGGCAAAACAGATCGCCCCGCAAGACGCCAATGCCGGCGCCAAGCCCGGCACGATCACGTCGCACACCACGCGCCAAGGGCCGGCGCCGAGCGAGTGCGCGGCTTCTTCCAGGCTGCGGTCGAGGCTTTCACAGGCGGCCATCACCGTGAGGATCACCCGTGGGATCGAGAAGTACAGGTAGCCCAGGAACAGGCCCGCCAGCGAGTAAGCGAAGATCCAGCGTTCACCGGCCAGTTGCAGCCCCAACGCGGCGAACAGGCCTTGGCGGCCTGCCAGCAGGATCACCAGGAAACCCACCACCACGCCCGGAAACGCCAACGGAAATGTGAGCAACGCGACCAATGCAGAGCGCCCGAAGAACTGATGCCGCGCGAGGAACACACCGCTGATGCCCCCCACTACCAGCGCGGCGAACGTCACGACCACCGCCAATATCAAGGTTTGCCCGAGGCTGCCCAGGTACTGCGCACTGCTCAGCACCTGCCAGTAGCCACTGCCGTTGCTGTCACGACTCTCGGCGCCGAGCACCATCAAGTGCGCCAACGGCAGCAACCAGAACGCGAGCAGCACGGCGAACGCGGGGGCCAGCGCCCAGGCTGCGTGTTTTGCCGATGCAGCCACTTACTTGACCTCGTTCAGGTAACGGGCGGCGAAGGCTTCCTGCACAGCGGCCATTTTTTCGTAGTCCACCACGCCGGCGCGGGCGTAGTCGCTGTCCGGCAGGAACTGCGCGGCAACCTCCGCCGGCATCTGCATCGGGCGCACCGGCCGCAGGTAGGCCTTGGCCCAGAGTGCCTGGCCTTCATCCGACAGCACGAAGTCGAGGACTTTCTCGGCGTTGGCGCGGTGCGGTGCGTTGGCCACCAGGCTCATCACGTAGGGCACGCTGATGCTGCCTTCCTTGGGGATCACGAAGGCAACGTTGGCGTTGTCTTTGTAGCGCGCGCGGTAGGCGTTGAAATCGTAGTCCACCAGGATCGGCAACTCACCGGACAGCACCCGCGCATAGGCGGTTTGTTTGGGCACGATGGGCGCGTTTTTTGCCAGCTTCTGGAAGTAGTCGATGGCCGGCGCGAAGTTGTCCAGGTCGCCGCCCAGGGCACGGTTGATTGCCACCGCCGAGACGTACCCGACAAACGCGCTGGACGGGTCGAGGTAGCCGACCATGCCTTTGTACTCAGGCTTGAGCAGGTCGGCCCAGCTCTGCGGCACCGGCAGGCCACCGAGGGCATCGACGTTGACCATGATGCCCAAGGTGCCGGAGTGGATTGCGAACCAGTGGCCCGCCGGGTCTTTCAGACCTGCGGGAATCTGATCCCAGGCCTTGGGCTTGTAGGTACCGACCACCTCGGCCTTTTGCGCTTGCAGGCCGAACGTCACGCCGTAGTACACGACGTCGGCCACCGGTGCGGCTTTCTCGGCCACCAGTTGTGCCAGGGATTGGCCGGAGTTCTTGTTGTCCAGCGGCACCTGCACGCCCGTGCTGGCGGCGATGGCCTTGAGTTGGGTACCCCAGTCGGCCCAGTCCGGCGGGCAGTTGTAGCAAATAGCGGTCTCGGCGGCCTGGGCCAGGCTGGCCGCGCCGCACAACAGCACGGCGGCCAGGGTTTTACTGAATGCGCGCATCAAGGGTCTCCTCATGGGGTTGAGTACTTTCGCCCGGCCGGATGTGGCAAGGCAGGCAATGGGAAATCGGCTCGTTGCCGGCGATCTGCGCCAGCAGTTGGTCAATCACGGTACTGGCCAGCAGCGCGATGGGTTGCACCACGCTGCACAGCGTCGGGTGCATCTGGGTACCGAGGCTGATGCCGTCGAAGCCCATTACCGAGAGTTGTTCGGGGACGCTCCAGGCATTGCGGCGCAGTTCGGCGATCAGGCTGATGGCCAGGAAGTCGTTGGAACACACCAACCCGGTAGGGGCGTCGCCGCCCTGCAGAGACGGCGCGATAGCCGCAAATTCGGCCTGGGTGTGGGCCGGCATTTCGATCACTGGGCGAGGTTGCAGGCCGTACTCGTTCATCGCATCGCAATACCCGGCATAGCGCAGGCGAGCACGGTCCGATTGCAACGCGGGACCGGCGACCATGCTGATGCGCCGGTGCCCCGCGTCCAGCAGATAGCGCGTGGCCAGGGCCATGCCCGCACGGTTGTCCACCGACACGGCGCTGTAGTTGGGGTTGCTCGGTTGGTGATAGGCCAATACGAAAGGGGTTTGTTCAGTATTCAGGCTGCTGAGCACCGCGTTGCTTTCGGCATCGGTGACCGTCAGCACCAAGCCGTCGACGCGCTGGCGCAGCAGCTCTTCCACCACGATGCTCTCGCGTTCGCTGTTGTAGTCCGTGGTGGCCAGCACCAGGCTGTAGCCCCGAGAACGCGCGGCGCGCTCCATGGCCTGGAATTGCTCGGCGAACACCGGGTTGAGCAGGTTGGGCACCACCACCCCGATCAACTGAGTGGTCTGCAGGCGCAATTGGCGGCCCAGTAGATTGGGGCGAAAACCCAGCTCACGAGCGGCGGCGAACACCTGCTCACGGGTGGTCGGGCGCACTTGATCAGGAGATGCAAAGGCCCGGGCGGCGGTGGCGCGGGATACGCCGGCCAGTCGGGCAACGTCTTTCAGGTCAGTCATTGTCACTCGCTTGAGATCGATCTCATTGGCGAGGACAGTAACGGGGGAATGTGGCAGTTCGGCGGTGAGGAGATGACAGTTTGATGGCACCCAGTCCGATACACACATTGGCCAGGTGCATGTCCGTGGAGAGTTACTGGTCGTTGCCGAGCCTATCCGTCACCAAGCCATGCTCGGCTGCAACCGCCAAAATATCGCTGGCTGGAACGTTCGCCCAGGTATCGGCGTCCACCTCCCCAACCGAGTTCAACCAACACTCCACCATCTGATACCCCAGTGCATACCCGAGCCACCTGGGTTTATCACCCGTGCCAAAAAACCAGGCGCTGTGATCGTAGTACGTAGCCTCAAGCTCACTGAGATCAACCGGCGCAGCGCGCAACTCATCCAGACTCAGCGCCCGCTCCCACGGCTCCGGTTCGCTGCCCAGCACGTGCCGCACAAACTGCCCGGCCAGGCCTTCGCTGATCAGTGCTTCGCCCAGGCTCCAGCCATAACCAGGACCCGCCATGCGCAGGCAGTGATGCACCTCATGCACGATATGCCGATGCACCGCGCCGTCCTTGAGGCTGGCGGCAAAATTGGGGTTGCCAGGGTCCAGGGTCATGGAAAACATCGTGCTGCGATAAGCACGCCCCACCAACCCCAATTCCGCGATAGTTTCGCCGGGCAATCGCTGGACCAGCACATCCAGCAACGGCGCTGGCATCCAGCGGGAAATTGCCTTATGGGCTGTCTCAAACTCAGCAACCAACGCCTCGCGAAACTCAGCCAGCGAGCCCGAAGCCTCAAGCCAATGCAGTGTCCATGCGTCCATTGCCACCTCTCGTCGCCTCATCCAGGTTCCGTCATCAGAGCGGCCCATGATACTGACGGGCTGTCATGTTGGCAGGCCAAATTAATAGCGGGCAGCAAAATCCGCCCACGAACCTTTCGATTCGATCCAAGTGCGGGCACAATGCGTGTCCTTTTTTGGCAGGCACCGCCGCAGGCTCTCAAAAATGATCAAAACGCCGTACTACCTCATCGATAAACAGAAGCTTCTGGTCAACATGCAGAAGATTGCTTACGTGCGCGAGCAGTCCGGCGCCAAGGCCCTGCTGGCGCTCAAGTGCTTTGCCACCTGGTCGGTGTTCGACCTGATGCAGCAATACATGGACGGCACCACCTCGTCGTCGCTGTATGAATTGAAGCTGGGTCGCCAGAAGTTCGAAGGTGAAGCACACGCCTACAGCGTGGCCTGGGCCGACGATGAAATCGAAGAGATGCTGGATAACTGCGACAAGATCATCTTCAACTCCATCAGCCAGCTGCAGCGCTTTGCCGAGCGTTCCGAAGGCAAGACCCGTGGCCTGCGCGTGAACCCTCAGGTGAGCAGCTCCGACTACCTGCTGGCCGACCCGGCGCGTCCGTTCAGTCGCCTGGGCGAATGGGACCCGGTGAAGATCGAAGGCGTGATCGACCAGATCAGCGGTTTCATGTTCCACAACAACTGCGAGAACGGCGATTTCAGCCTGTTCGACAAGATGCTTGGCACCATCGAAGAACGCTTCGGTGCGCTGCTGCACAAGGTCGAGTGGGTCAGCCTCGGCGGCGGCATCCACTTCACCGGTGAAGACTATGCGGTGGACGCGTTCTGCGCCCGCTTGAAGGCGTTCTCCGAGACGTACGGCGTGCAGGTGTACCTGGAACCCGGCGAAGCGGCGATCACCAACAGCGCCTCCCTGGAAGTTACCGTGCTCGACACGCTCTACAACGGCAAGAACCTCGCCGTGGTAGATAGCTCCATCGAAGCCCACCTGCTGGACCTGCTGATCTATCGCCTCAACGCCAAGCTGGCGCCGAGCGATGGCGAACACACCGTCATGGTGTGCGGCAAATCCTGCCTGGCCGGGGACATCTTCGGCGAGTATCAATTTGATCGTCCGCTGGCCATCGGCGATCGGCTGTCGTTCATCGACACCGCGGGCTACACCATGGTCAAGAAAAACTGGTTCAACGGCCTGAAAATGCCGTCCATCGTAGTGAAACAACTCGACGGTACAGTCGAGGTGGTTCGGGAATTTGGTTACGACGACTACCTGTCCAGCCTTTCGTAAGCTGGCGGATAAAGGAGAGATAAAGCAATTGAAAAAGAACGTTCTTATCATTGGTGCAGGAGGTGTCGCCAAGGTGGTGGCCCACAAGTGCGCGCAGCACAACGACGAACTCGGTCGTATTGCTATCGCGTCGCGCAACATCTCCAAATGCCAGGCCATCATCGACAGCGTCAAGGCCAAGGGTAGCCTCAAGGTACCTGCGGACATCAAAGCCTTCGCGCTGAACGCCCTGGACGTGGAAGCGACCAAGGCCCTGATCCGCGAGACCGAATCGCAGATCGTCATCAACGTCGGTTCCTCGTTCCTCAACATGTCGGTCTTGCGTGCCTGCATCGACACGGGCGTGGCGTACCTCGACACCGCTATCCACGAAGAGCCGGGCAAGGTCTGCGAGACCCCGCCGTGGTACGGCAACTACGAGTGGAACCACCTGGAAGAGTGCAAACAGAAGAACATCACCGCCATTCTTGGCGTGGGCTTCGACCCGGGTGTCGTCAACGCGTATGCCGCGCTGGCGCAGCAACAGCATTTCGACCGCATTGATTCGATCGACATTCTCGACGTCAATGCCGGCTCCCACGGCAAATACTTCGCCACCAATTTCGACCCGGAAATCAACTTCCGCGAGTTCACCGGACAGGTGTGGAGCTGGCAGAACAGCCAGTGGACCAGCAACACCATGTTCGAAGTCAAACGCACCGACGACCTCCCGGTTGTCGGTTCGCAGAACCTGTACCTGACCGGCCACGATGAAGTGCACTCGCTGTCGAAAAACCTCGACGTGCCCAACGTGCGTTTCTGGATGAGCTTCGGCGAACACTACATCAACGTGTTCACCGTACTGAACAAACTCGGTTTGCTCTCCGAAAAGCCGGTCACCACCGCCGAAGGCCTGGAAGTGGTGCCATTGAAACTGGTCAAGGCCGTGCTGCCCGACCCGTCTTCGCTTGCCCCTGGCTACACCGGCAAAACCTGCATCGGCGACCTGGTCAAAGGCACCAAGGACGGCCAGCCGCGTGAGGTGTTCATCTACAACGTGGCTGATCACGAAGAAGCGTTCGCTGAAACCGACAGCCAGGGCATCTCCTACACCGCAGGTGTGCCACCCGTCGCCGCTGCGCTGCTGGTGGCCCGTGGCGAGTGGGACGTGCAACGCATGGCCAACGTCGAGGAACTGCCGGCTGAGCCGTTCCTGAAGGCACTGGACGTGATGGGTTTACCGACGCGTATCAAGGACGAGCACGGTGATCGTGCCTGGGATGCTATTGCCTGATAGGCGATAGCGGACCGAACAAAAAAATGCGCCCCAAGGGGCGCATTTTTTGTTTGGGAAAACACACATCTCAAACTCAATGAAATTCCAAATGTGGGAGCGGGCTTGCTCGCGAATGCGGTGTGTCAGTCAGCCTATTCTTTTCTGACCCACCGCTTTCGCGAGCAAGCCCGCTCCCACAGGGGTCATTGTCGTGCTCAGAGATTTCCCACAAGGCTTTCAGCTTGTCCCTGGGAACTTCGCTGGCTAACCTCTTCGCCGTCGCTACTCATTCAGCGACCGGATTTGACCGTCCGATTAATTGAAGTACTGTTGCGCCAAAACCTATTTCAGGCGTTTTTTTTATGCCTGAGGTATCGTGTTGCGGCGGCTGTACGCGGGATACCTTCGGGTATGCCGGATTTCCTTTGATTGCCGGTCGGTCAACCCGCGTACAGCTGCCACCCTCTTCGCTTGACCGCGAACGCTGGCAGCTCCACTAATCTTAGGAATGCCACCATGATCAAAGACAGTCCAAATCCCCCAACCACCCCCTTCACCCTCCACCCCAACCTGGACACCGAAGCTCTGCTGGCCAATGCCTCGCAAGACCTGGCCTGCCTCAACGACATCGCCGCCCATCTCGCCTTTGAAGTCGAGGGTGCTCAGCGCAATGTGGCGCTGGGTATCTGCCGCATGCTTGAAGGTGTGCAATTGTTGGTAGACAAAGCATTGGATCAGGCTCATCCGGTGGCCTGACCCAACAACACTCTCGAAACCAATGAAGTACAAAATGTGGGAGCGGGCTTGCTCGCGAAAGCGGTGGGTCAGTATTGAATAGGCTGGCTGACCCACCGCATTCGCGAGCAAGCTGCTCCCACAGGGGATCTCTAGTGAATTTGAAATATCGCGTTATTCCAAGTTCCGCGCCGAATTACTCAACGCCCTCGAACACTGCAACAACGCCGGCGCCAATTGCTTCTCGGCATCCGCCCTGCTCCACCGGCTGGTCGGCGCCACCACATGCACCGCCGCCACCGGCCGCCCGTTCGCACCCAACACCGGCGCGCCAATGGTCATATCACCCAGGAACAACTCCTGGCCATTCACCGCGTAGCCCTGTTCGCGCACCTGTTGCAGCGACTCCAGAATCTGCTCGACGTCCGTCAGCGTCTGGCTGGTGTGGGCTATGCGCTGGCTGTTCTCAATCAACACCAACGCCTCCTCCTGCGGCAACGCGCTCAAATACGCCCTGCCAGATGCGGTGCAATACATCGGCACCCGCGAGCCGATCGGCATATGCACCGGCACAAAACCTGCGCTGACGAACCGTGCGATATAGGTCATGTCGTAGCCCGCAGGCTCAGTGAGACACGACGTCTCCCCCGTCAACCGCGTCAACTCCGACAAAAACGGGTTGGCCACCTCGATCAACGAATGCGCATCCAGGTAACTGAAGCCCAACTCCAACACCCGGGGTGTGAGTTGGTAATGACGGGTGCGCGAGTGTTTCCGAAGGTAACCCAGGCTTTCGAGGGTAAATACCATGCGCTGGGCAGAGCTTTTGGTCATGCCGGCAGCCTCGGCCACCTCTGCAAGGCTCATGCTGCGGCGCTGTGCGCTAAATGCCTTGAGTACCGACAGGCCTTTTTCCAGGGATTGGTTGTGCAAACTGTTGCGTTCTTCGGACATGGCGAACTCGCGGGTTTGATCGTTCAGGCGTGGCGATATTTCTACCTCAAATCGCAAAAATAGACCACAAAATATCGCATATCGATACGAACACTTCATTTTATTGATTTTCTATAGCGATATACGATTTTGTTCAATCGAAATGGCACAGAGCTTGCGATTTCATCACCAGCCGCTTGCGGTACTGACGATCCGTTTTCATTCTGGAGTAACCCGATGAACAGTCTTTCGCCCTTGTTTCGCCGCCTCGCCTTTGCAGTTTGCGCCACGCTCTGCGCCAGCGCCGTGCACGCAGAAAGTGCGTCCTCGTACAAAGTCGGTGCAACGGCCAGTGGTTCGCCGTTTACCTTCCTCGACATCAAGAGCAACAGCATTCAAGGCGTGATGGTCGATGTGGCCGAGGCCGTGGGCAAGGCTGGCGGCTTCACCAGCCAGATCGAACAGACCAACTTCGCCGCACTGATCCCCTCCCTCACCTCCGGCAAGCTCGACTTCATTTCCGCTGGCATGCTCAAGACCGAGGAGCGCACCAAGGTCGTCGACTTTAGCGCCCCGGTGTACGCCTACGGTGAAGGCCTGATCGTCAATGCCGACGACAACGCGGCCTACCCGGACTTGACGCCGCTCAAGGATCAAATTGTCGGTGTGCAAGCCGGCACGGTGTTCTACGACCAACTGAACAAGCTCGGCATCTTCAAGGAGATCCGCACCTACGACTCCATCGGCGAGATGGTCCGCGACCTGTCCCTGGGCCGTATAAAGGCGGCCGTAGGTGACCAGCCAGTGGTCGCCTACCAGATCCGCCAGAAGCTGTTCAAAGGCGTGAAACTGGCCACCGACTACAAGCCCACCAATGTCGGCGAAGTGTGCCTGGTGGTGCGCAAGGGCGATGCGCAAACCCTGGAGCGCTTGAACGGCGCCATCGCCAGCATCAAGGCCGACGGCACGCTGGATACTATCCTCAAGAAGTGGGGACTTGATACCCAGGTGCGTCCATGAACCTGGCCGAATTCCTGCAAAACGCCCAGGATTTCTTGCCGATCCTGCTGCAAGGCGCGTGGGTGACGATCCAGATAACCGTGCTGTCGTTCCTGCTCAGCAGCGCCATCGGCCTGGTGCTGGCACTGCTTAAACTGTCGCCGATCCGTGCGCTGTCGTGGGCCGCCAGCACCATCATCAACGTGATCCGTGGCCTGCCGATCATCGTGCAGCTGTTCTACATCTACTTCGTGCTGCCGGACATGGGCGTGCACCTCACCGCGTTCTATGCCGGTGTGATCGGCATGGGCATCGCCTACTCGGCGTACCAGGCCGAGAACTTTCGCACTGGCATCATCGCCGTGGAACAGGGCCAGCGCGAAGCCGCCGAGGCGCTGGGCATGCGCTCAGTGCTGATGATGCGCCGGGTGATTCTGCCGCAAGCGTTTCGCATCGCCTTGCCGCCCTACGGCAACACGCTGGTGATGATGCTCAAGGACTCCTCCTTGGTGTCCACCATCACCGTGGCGGAGATGACCCGCCAGGGCCAGCTGATTGCCTCGTCGACCTTTCAGAACATGACCGTCTACACCCTGGTCGCCCTGCTCTACCTGCTGATGAGCCTGCCGCTGGTGTATGGCCTGCGCCGTATGGAACAACACCTGGGCCGGAGGAAAAAAGCATGATCGAGATCCGCCAACTGCAAAAACATTACGGCAGCCACCGCGTGCTGCACGGCGCCGACCTGGACGTGGCCAAGGGCGAAGTGGTGTGCCTGATCGGCCCGTCGGGCTCCGGCAAATCCACGCTGCTGCGCTGCATCAATGCGCTGGAAGCCTACGACGGCGGCACCATCACCGTCTTCGGCGAAACCGTACAACGCGCCGGCAAGACCGTGCACGCCCTGCGCAGCCGCATGGGCATGGTGTTCCAGCGCTTCAACTTGTTCCCGCACCGTACGGTGCTGGAAAACGTGATGGAGGGCCCGGTGTACGTCAAAGGCGAGCCGGCGAAACAGGCGCGCGAAGAAGCGTTAGTGCTGCTGGAAAAAGTCGGCCTGAGCGCCAAGGCCGATGCCTACCCCGAACAACTCTCCGGCGGCCAACAGCAACGCGTGGCCATCGCCCGAGCCCTGGCGATGAAACCCGAGGCCATGTTGTTCGATGAACCCACCTCGGCCCTCGACCCCGAGCTGGTGGGCGACGTGCTGGCGGTGATGCGCACCCTCGCCGACGAGGGCATGACCATGATCGTGGTCACCCACGAAATGGGCTTTGCACGCGAGGTCGCCGATCGCGTGTGCTTCCTGCACGGGGGCTACATCGTCGAAAGCGGCCCGGCCGAGCAAGTGCTGGGCAACCCACAGCAACCGCGCACCCAGGATTTCCTGAGGCGCGTGCTGCACCCTACTGGCGATACGCGGAGCCTGTCATGAAGTCGTTATGGTCGGCTACCGCAACGGCAGCGGTGCCAACACCTGCGCTGCGGGAATCGGTGAAAGTGGACGTGGCAATTGTCGGCGCCGGCTATACCGGTTTATCGACGGCGCTGCACTTGGCCGAGCGCGGCGTGAGCGTGTGCGTATTGGAAGCGAATGAGCCGGGCTGGGGCGCGTCCGGGCGCAATGGTGGGCAAGTCAATCCGACACTCAAATATGACCCGCAGCAACTGATGCAGATGTATGGGCCGCAGCGTGCCGAACCGTTGATCTCGACAGTGTCGAATTCGGCGGACCTGGTGTTCAACTTGATCGAACGCCACCGCATCGATTGCGCACCGGTGCGCAAGGGTTGGATGCAGGTGTCGTACACCGAAAAAGGCGTGGCCGGGCTGCACGCGCGCGCCGAGCAGTGGGCCCGGCGCGGCGTTCCCGTGCAACGACTGGATGCTGATGCGGTGGCCTCGCGCATGGGCAGCTCTGCGTTTGCCGGTGGCTGGCTGGATGGCCGTGCCGGGGCGATTCAACCGTTGGCGTATGCCCGTGGGCTGGTGGCTGCGGCGTTGGCAGCGGGCGTGCGGATTCATGGGCAAAGTGCGGTGACCGGGTTGCAGCGCCAGAATTCGGGCTGGCAACTGACGACCGCAAATGGCGCGCATGTGAGTGCTGATCAAGTAGTGTTGGCCACCAATGGCTACAGCGGCAACCTGTGGCCGGGCATGGCCCAGAGCATCCTGGCAGCCAACAGTTTTATCGTCGCGACCAAGCCTTTGAGTGGGCGCGCCGCCGAGAGCATTTTGCCGGGCCGGGAAACCGTTTCCACCGCACAGCGCCTGCTGCTGTATTTTCGTAAAGACAGCCACGGCCGTTTGTTGATGGGCGGGCGCGGGCTGTTCAACGACCCCACTGCGCCTGCGGACTTCGCCCATCTCGAACGATCGTTGGCGCTGCTGTTTCCCCAACTGGGCCCGTTGGAATTTGAGTACCGCTGGGCCGGGCGCATCGCGATCACGCGGGACTTCATGCCCCACGTGCATGAGCCGGCGCCGGGGCTTACGTTGGCATTGGGTTGCAATGGTCGTGGTATCGCGTTGTGTACCAGCCTGGGCCAGCAACTGGCTGGGCGGTTGTGCGACAGAGAGGCCGACTTCGCCTACCCGGTCACACCATTGCAGCGTCTGCCGATGCATGGATTGCAGCGCTTTTACATCGGCGCGGGGGTGGCGTGGTATAGCCTGTTGGATCGACTCAACGTGAGCTGATCTCCCCCCTACAAACACCACAAAACAATGAGGGAGCGGGCAAGCCCGCTCCCACCTTCGGACGGTGCCAGACGCGGGAAACAGGTACACAGCCAATCTCGCTCACACACTCATCATTTCGTCACATAACCTGACGCAGAATGCGGACCTTCAGTTCTCAAGGACGAGACCCCAATTGGTCTACATCACCCACACGCCCTACTGGGTATTCGCACTGTTCATCGGCCTGTGCCTCTTTGGTGTACTGCAAGCCCGTACTCGCCGCGTACGCCCTGCACTCGCGCTGTTGCTGCCCGTCGGCATGCTGATCCTGTCCGTGGCTGGCGTGCTGCAGTACACCAGCCTTTGGCTCGCAGGGCTTGCGTGCTGGATGCTCGGCGTCGCCGTCAGCGCTACCCTGCTTTCCCGGTTGATGAGCCCAAGTTTTGTAACCGGCAACGCTTACGATAGTCGCCTGCTGGTGCAGGGCAGTTGGGTGCCTTTGCTGGTTATCCTGGGCATTTTCCTTACCCGCTACACGCTGGGTGTGGCGCATGCCATGCACGCTCCGATACTTGAGCAGTGGCCAGTACAGATGACGGTAGCCTGGGTGCTCGGAGCCTGGAGTGGCTATTTTGCGTTGCGTGGCTGGGGCTGCTGGCGGGTGATTCGTTCAATGCGCCTGTCCGCTGGTTTGGTATGACTGGCAGCGTAGGCGCTGGCTCCCGCCAGACCGCACAACGGTAAGGTCACCCAACATCGGCGATCTCCCGGACCACCTCAATAAACGCGCGCAACCCAACAGGCACATGACGGTGCCCCGGGTAGTACAGAAACAACCCCGGCCCCGGAGGGCACCAATCCTCCAGCACACTGACCAACCGCTTGGCCTTCATGTGCTGCGCCACGGTGTGCTCCGGAACGTAGGCGATACCCAGACCACGTACGGCAGCGTCCGCCATGATTTCGACGTTATCCAGCGTGAGGTTTCCCGAGGTATTCACTGTCAGCGCCTGCCCGTATTTTTCGAACTCCCAGCGGTAGGGCTTACCGCTGGGCATGCGAAAAGCAATGCAGCGGTGCCGCTGTAAATCGTCCGGCGTCGACGGGGCAGGATGTTGTTCCAGATAACCCGGCGACGCTACGGTGATAAAGCGCATCGGTGGCCCCAACGCCACCGCGACCATGTCTTGGGGCACTGACTCGCCCAAGCGAATGCCGGCATCGAAGCCTTCGGCGACGATATCCACCAGGCGGCCATCGGTGACCAGGTCGACGCTCATTTGGGGAAAGCGCGCCAGGAATTGCGGCAGTATTGCCTCCATCAATATCCGCGCTGCCGGTTCGCTCGCACTGATGCGCAGGCTGCCGCTGGGCAAGTCACGGAACGCGTTGACCTCTTCCAGCGCCAGTTCGAACTCGCGCAACAACGGCGCCATGCGCGTCACCAAACGCTCGCCCGCCGACGTCGGTGCCACGCTGCGGGTGGTACGGTTGAGCAGACGCACCCCCAGGTTTGCCTCAAGCGTGCGCATCATGTGGCTCAACGTCGAAGCCGACAGCCCCAGTTCATCGGCGGCTTTGCGAAAGCTGCGATGGGTCACAATCAGCGTCAAGGCATTGAGTTCGGCGAGGGACAGCGGCGCTTTATTCATGGGTAATTTTCACTGATTCATGCGGAATTGAACCGATAGTAGCAGCAGTATTCACGGAGTACGGTGTGTGCAGTGTTCGCCACCCCGGCGGCTCGCAGAGGCATTTATCCATGAACACCACCTGGCTAGTCACCGGCAGCTCTTCGGGCATCGGCAAAGCCCTAGTAGAACAATTGCTTGAACGCGGCGACCGCGTGGCCGCGACCTTGCGCAAACCCGAGGCCCTGGACGAACTGAAGGCCCGTTACCCCGGCCAGCTCTGGTTGGCGCAACTGGATGTGACCGACACACCGGCGATCCGGCGCGTAATCGAGCAAGCCTTCACCGAGCTGGGGCGTATTGATGTCGTCGTCAGCTGCGCAGGCTATGCGTTGTTTGGCGCGGCAGAGGAAGTCAGCGACGAACAGATCGACCAACAGCTGCACACCAACCTGGTGGGTTCGATCCAGGTGATCCGTGCGTGCTTGCCGTTCCTGCGTGAACAAGGCGGTGGCCGGGTGCTGCAGGTTTCATCGGAGGGCGGGCAGTTGGCTTATCCGAATTTCAGCCTGTATCACACGAGCAAATGGGCGATTGAAGGGTTTGTCGAGTCCGTCGCCCAAGAGGTGGCGCCGTTCGACATCGAGTTCACACTGGTGGAGCCCGGCCCAACGCACACCAACTTTGGTGCCGCACTGGTCAGCCCTCCCCCCATGGCCGCGTATGAGCACACGCCTGCCGGCGATGTGCGCAGAGCCGTGGCCAGTGGCGAGTTTGCGATGACAGGCGACCCGGTGAAAATGGCCAAGGCCATGCTGGACGTGGCCGCAGCAAGCCCGGCGCCCAAGCGTTTGCTGCTGGGCAGCGGCGCCTACGAGCGCGTGCATGCAGCGTTGACTGAACGCTTGGCGGCGCTGGAGCGCCAGCAAGCGGTAGCGCTGAGTACGGAGATGGACTGATCAACGACGGGGTGGATCTCCAGGGGATTTAGGGCGTGATCCCTAAATCCCCGGCCCGTCAAAACACCGACCACCCAATCCGCTCACACAACAACTCCAACGCCTTGATCCCCGCCAGCGAATTCCCCGCCGCATTCAATTCCGGCGACCACACGCACACCGTAAATTGCCCCGGCACCACCGCGACGATCCCGCCGCCCACACCGCTCTTGCCCGGCAGCCCTACGCGATACGCAAAGTTGCCCGCCTCGTCATACAGCCCGCTGGTGGCCATGATCGAGTTGACCTGCTTGGTCTGGCGCGCCGTCAGGATCTGCTCGCCGCTGTGGGCACTCACGCCTTCGTTGGCCAGGAAGCTGAACGCCTTGGCCAAATCCAGGCAACTCATCTGCAGCGCGCAGTAGTTGAAGTAGCTGTGCAGCACCGCGTCCACGTCGTTGTGGAAATTGCCGAAGGATTTCATCAGGTAGGCCATGGCTGCATTGCGCGCCCCGTGTTGGGCTTCCGATTCGGCGACGATGCTGTTGACCAGGATCTGCGGGTTACCCGACAGGCGCCGCACAAAATCGCGCATCGACAGGATCGGCACGGCAAAGCGCGATTGGTTGATGTCGCAGATCACCAGCGCACCGGCGTTGATGAAGGGATTACGCGGGCGGCCGCGTTCGAACTCCAGTTGCACCAGCGAGTTGAAGGGTTGCCCCGAAGGCTCATGGCCCAGGCGCTCCCAGATGCTTTCGCCACCGTGGTCGATGGCCTGCACCAGGCTGAACACCTTGGAAATGCTCTGCACCGAGAACAGCGTATCGGCGTCGCCTGCACAGTAGGCGGAGCCGTCATTGCCATAAACCGCGATACCCAATTGGTTGGCGGGCACGTCGGCCAATGCGGGGATGTAATCGGCGACTTTGCCGAGGCCGATCAGTGGACGAACTTCGTCAAGGATCGACTCCAGCAGCGCCTGCATGTCTTGTCCGGTCATGTGGTTTTGAATGGGTAATAAGCGGGGCGCGGAGCATACTTCAATAGGCGCCGTAATCCCAATGTGGGAGCCTGCTCCCACAAGGGTTAACAGCACTGCTCAGAACTGCGCCACATCCGACACCTGCTCATCCAGCACATCCCGCGCCAGCGCCCAGGCGCGGTCTCTGGACTCCACCACCAGCAATGGATAACCCCAGGCCTTGCCAAACATCTCGGCAAACGGCTTGAGCGCCAGGCGCTGCGCCGCACTGGGTTCCACCTGGATCATGCCGCGGACGTAGGTTCGCAGTGCCTGCTTGTTCTTCTTCATCCAGATCGACGCTTGCTTGCGCTCTTCATGAGAGTGCTCGTGGTTGTTTTCATCCACGCCTTTTTCATGCAGCAGCAGGAACGCTTGCTGGCGCGCCAGCAGGTTTTCAAACACCCGGAAAGCATCCTCCGCGCCACCTTCGTTCGGGGCGTCGAAGACGATTTTCACCACAGGAAAAGTTGAACTGTCGAGTCGCATGGCAGAGCTCCTTGTTGAGAGTGGATCTCACTATAGTGACCCAGCCACTGGACGGCATTGCACAAAATAGCCAGACTATTTCGCAATTCAGCCAAGTTGCGAACGCCGCCATGAAGCACCACCGCCTTGATCTGCACGACCCGCTTATGGCCAAGGATGCCGATGTGTTTCCGCGCGCCGTGGTGGCCGTAGGCGCCAGCAGCACCTCGGACACCTGGGAGCACACGCCCCACGCCCATCGCAAGGGCCAACTGATGTACACCCTGCGCGGGGTCATCCACTGTGAAATCGAGGCCGGCATCTGGATTGTGCCGCCGCAGTGCGCACTGTGGATTCCCGGCGGCACGGCCCATGCGGCGCGCGGCTCCGGGGAGGCGGAGGTGTATTGCCTGCTGATTGATCCCGACGCCGCCAGCGCCCTGCCCCCTCAATGCTGCACCCTGGCGGTGTCGGGATTGCTGCATGAGCTGATCAGCAAAGCGGTGAGCTTCCCGCTGCTGTATGAAGAGCATGGCGCACAAGGTCGCCTGATCTACACGCTGCTGGATGAACTGGCCGCTGCGCCCATCGAAGCGTTGCACTTGCCCATGCCGCAAGACGCGAGGCTGCGGCGCCTGGCCGACAGCCTGCTGGCCGACCCGACGGATAAAGCCACCCTCAGCCAATGGGCGGTGCGCATCGGCATGAGCGAGCGCAGCATGACCCGCCTGTTGCTGGAAGAATTGGGCCTGAGTTTTGGGCGCTGGCGCCGGCAGTTGCATGTGATCCTGTCACTGCAACGGCTGGCCAAGGGTGAGAGTGTGCAACGGGTGGCGCTGGACCTGGGTTATGAAAACGCCAGCGGGTTTATCACCATGTTCCGCAAAGCGGTGGGCCAGCCGCCGGCACGTTACCTGGCAGACCGTGCAGGGGCACTGAACCTGGCGTCACCCGCAACCATTGCGTTGAAGGAGGCAACCGCCTGACAACGTTGCTCTGCATTCGGGGGTTTTGCGACCTGAATCGGGTAGTGCTCGCAATGAGAAACCGTATCATTTGCGCCACTCTCCTTCAGGCGTGGACCCCATGGAACGTTCTTCCCTTTGCCAAGCCGTACGCGGCGCCCTACTGATCTCCTGCAGCCTGCCCTTGATGCAACCGGTGTTGGCGGCCGACGTGACGATCGACGAATTGGACGCCACCGTCATTACCGCCACCAAACAAGACACCCCGCAATTCAAAACCACCAACAGTGTCAGCGTGGTCAAGGGCGAAAAAATCGAGGACAGCCATCTCGACACCCTCGGCGATATCGCCCAGCGCCAACCCAATCTGTATTTCAGCACCTTCACGCAACACACGCCGTCGCTGACCATTCGCGGCCTGGGGTTTTCCGACGATGAAGGCGACAGCATCAGCAACAGCGTGTACATCGACGGCGTGCCGATGAACGCCTTGGTACTGGGACAACTGTATGACATTGATCAGGTCGAGATCCTGCGCGGCCCACAAAACACGCTGTACGGGCAAAACAGCATGGGCGGCCTCGTGGCCCTGCGTACCCGCGACCCGGAGTTCACTGCAGGCGGTAAGCTCAAGCTGGAGTACGGCACGCATAACCAACAGCGCGCCGAAGTCACTGGTAACCTGCCCCTCACCGAAAACACCGCCGTGCGCGTTACCGTCGGCGGTGAAAAAAACGACGGCATGATCGCCAACTCCACCCTTGGCCGCCATGACACCACGGGGTGGGACAGCGCTTTCGGGCGCATCAAGTTACTGCACCTGGACGACGATGGCGGCGAGTGGCGCGTGGGCCTGCACCATATGAATACCCACGGCGACAACGATTACTTTGCCACCCGCGACCTGGCGAAAAAATACCAGTCCAATGCCACCGACGCGGGCACCAACAACACCGAATACACCCTGCTCACTGGCGAGTACCGCAAACGCTTCGCCGACGATACGCAGTTGGTGGTCAACGTTGGCGCTAACCAGACCGAGTGGAACTATTGGCTGCCCAAATCGTTGCTTGGCGGCCCTGCCGGTTACGACATGAAGACCCGCCAATACACCGGCGAGGCGCGCCTGAACGGCCAAAACGGAACGTTCGACTGGCTGGTCGGCGGTTTCCTGTCCCACGTACAGCGAAATGCGCCCTACACCTTCGACCTCAGCCCGTATTTCCTGAGCGCCACCAAAGCCAAGGTCGAAGGCGACACCGTGGCCACCTTTGGCGAGCTCGGCTGGCGTTTCCAACCCCAGTGGCGCGCCGCAGTGGGTCTGCGCGTGGAACATAACCGTCGCAGCATGGATTGGAGCAGCACCCAGGCCGGTCTGTTCGACAGCGATGGCGACGGCGTACCCGACGCCAGCTTCTCTAGCCTCGAATCCTTCAACAACCGCAAAGTCAACGAGACCGTGGCCCTACCGCGCTTCAGCCTGGAATACAGCCCCAACGAGCAGCACTTCACCTACCTGGTGTTGGCGCGCGGCTACAAGGCCTCGGGCTTCAATACCTACTCCACCACCGCCAGCGCGGCCGGCGATGCCTACCATCCCGAGTACGGCAACTACGCCGAGCTGGGCTACCGCTACCGCGCGCCCAGCAAGACGTGGGAGATAGGCGCAGATGTGTTCTACACCCGCCTGCGCGACCAACAGGTGATCGTCGAAGACGGCGGCGGCCAAACCTCCACCAGCAACGCAGGCAAGTCCCACAACAAGGGACTTGAGCTGACGGCCACAGTGCACCCGCTGCCATCAGTGCAAGTGAATGCATACGCCGCCCTGCTTGAAGCGCAGTTCGACGACTACACCCGTGGCACGGTGGACTACTCCGGCAAACAGTTCCCCAGCACGCCCAAGCACAGCTATGGCATGTCGGTGGATTGGGCGGCCACCGACCACATCAGCATCGGTACCGGGCTGACGCGCCAGGGGCCATCCTCTCTCTACCCGAATGCCACAGTCTCCCAAGGGGCCTACACACTTTGGGACGCGAACATCGACTATCGCTTGAACCAGTGGAGCGTCGGCTTGTTCGGCAAGAACCTCGGCGATACCACCTACTTCACCCGCGCCATGTCCAACGGCATGGTCATCGCCGGCCAGCCACGCACACTCGGCGTGCGAGTCGGGATGGAGTTCTGAGGGCCATTGCCACCAGCTTGCAAATAAGAACTACTCGTAATAACCTGCGAGCCACCTTGAAGGCTCGCAGGGTGATATGCAGCGCGAGCCGTCTGCCCCCTGCCCGGTTCAACCGGGCAGTTGCCTGCGAGGACGACCATGTACCAGCTGCGCGCTTCCACCTTCTTCGATGAAACCGCCCCAGCCGCCGGTCCGCCTGGATGCCAGGTACGAACGCAGGTGGTGCAGCCTGGCCTGGAAGTCTCGCTCGTCACCTTCGATGCGCCGCACAAGGTGCGCATCAGTGCGATCAACGACAACCCCCACCTGCATTTCAGTTGCATGCTCAACGGCGATATTGACGTTCGCCAGGGCCACAAGGCATTGCGCCTGGGCAAAGACCAGGTGATGACCAGCTTCGCACCCGCCGAACGCTTCGAACTGGAACTGGCCCCGACCCATCGCAACCTTGAACTGCGCATTACCCCCGAGCGCCTGTGCGAACTGGCCGGCGATGATTACCAGCGGCTGGGGGACAGCATCAAGGGCGATTTCTGCCTGCACACCAGCCACGGCAACCAACGCATCAAGGACGCCGCCCTGCGCCTGGAACGTTTGCTCGGGGATGATTCCTCCTCAGCACTGCTGGTGCACTCGGCGACCCTGGAGTTTCTGGCGTGGCACCTGAAAGCCTTCAATCCGGCCGCCCATCACGAACAGATTTGCCGTCGCGAGCAAAAGCAACTGCTTGCCGCCCGCGAGCGCCTGTTGATGGACCTCAGCGCGCCGCCCACCATCGAGCAACTGGCGCGGGAGACCGGGCTTAACCAGCTCAAGCTCAAGCGTGGGTTCAAAGCGATGTTCGAGGTGAGCATCTATGCACTGTTCCAGCGTGAACGCATGGGCAAGGCGCGCGAGTTATTGCAGCAGCATGGCGTGACCGATACGGCGTCGATGCTCGGCTACAGCAATATCAGCCACTTCAGCGTGGCGTTTCGCAAACAATATGGCGTGCTGCCACGGGATGCGCGGCGCGGCGCGCTGGAGTAACGCTCAACCGGCTTGCTGGCGCCACAGCTCGGCATACAGTCCGTCCTGCGCCAGCAACGTCGCATGGTCACCGCGCTCCACGATCCGCCCTTGATCCAGCACCACGATCACATCGGCATGGCGCACCGTGCGCAGACGGTGCGCCACCATGATCAACGTGCGTCCCTCGGCCAGTCGCGACAACGCCCGCTGAATCTCATACTGGGCCGAAGGATCGACCGAGGCCGTGGCCTCATCCAACAATAAAATGGGTGCGTCCTTGAGCAATGCACGGGCGATGGACAACCGTTGGCGCTCGCCCCCGGACAAACGCTGGCCGTTTTCCCCCACCGGCGTCTCATAGCCCTGGGGCAAGCGCTGGATGAACTCATGGCAACCCACCTGCTGACAGGCGTACATCACCTGCGCCAGGGTGGCATCGGGTCGGCCCAGGCGCAGGTTGTCGAGCACGCTAGCGTCAAACAGCTGTACGTCCTGGAACACGAAACTGCAGGCGTCGTAGAGTTGCTCCAGACGCAGGGCGCGCAGGTCGACCCCGCCCAGTTCGATGCGCCCGTGCTGAGGGTCGTAAAAACGTGCAAGCAAGTGCAACACACTGCTTTTGCCGGCACCTGAAGGGCCGACTATCGCCAGCATTTGCCCCGGCTCGATGCTCAAGTCCACGCCTCGCAAAGCCCAGTCCTGCTGCTGCGGATAGCGCAGGCTGACGTCGAAAAATCGCACACCTCGCCCGCTCAATACTGCGGATTTGAGGGGCTCGTCCATCACCGGAATGTCCAACAATGCTTGCAAGCGTGCCTGCGCCTGGGCCAAGCCGCGCAGCTCGCTCAGGTACGCGGCGACGTCCAGCAGCGGGTCCAGCACGCGCGGTGCAACCAGTGCAAACAGCAACCATGTAAGCACCGACAACTGGCCCGCATTGGCCAACCAGCCCGCCGCGATCAACAGCACCACCAAGCTCGCGTCCACGCCCAAACGGTACAGCTGTATCGCGCTCCCACCCCACACTTCAACCCCGAGGCTGTCGCGCTCGATCTGGCTGAATTGCGCATCCAGCCGTGCCTGCCAAGCTGCGGCGCGATTGAACAGGCGCAAGGTACGCAGGCCGGCAATGAACTCCACCAACAGGCCCGCCGCCTGCATAAAGCTGTGTTGCTTGCGCCGCGCCGCCGCCAGGAAAAATCGGCGCATGCCATTGAGCGCACTAAACGCCAGCGGCAAAGTAGCGAGCAATGCCAGGGTCAGGCGCCAGTCGACAAACATCAGTACCAGCATGAACAGCAAAGGCACGGCCAGCGCAGCCAGCAACTCGGCCACGACATGGGTGAACAGGTTCTCGATGCGCTTGACGTCCTCGGTCAAGCGTTCGCCCAATTGGCCGATCCGTTCCTCGCGCAGCACGCCCAAGGGTAGACGCGCCACATGGTCGAGCAACTGGCGTCGATACGCCTGCATCAGCGCGTAGCCGCCCAAAAAACAGTTGAGCTGGCCATAGTGGGAACACGCCAACTGCGCGACCAATAGTCCGCACAGACCAAGGCTCAAGCCCAGCACGCTCGCATCGCCCTGCAACCACACAAACCCGAGCAAAAACGGCGCTATCGCGCACACCCGTTCCAGCAAGCGCAAGCCCAGCCCCAGCCACAAGCGCGGCGAACGCGTATCCGCCAGGCGCACCACACGGTACAGCCCCTCAATCAAGCCCGACATGCAGCGTACCCCGCTCGCGGATGGCCCAGTCTTCACTATGAAACTGATGCCGCCATTGGGTGGCATAGGCACTGTTGCTCGCGAGCAACTGTGGGTGGGTGCCGCATGCCTGGATTACCCCGTGCTCCAACCACACGATCTGTTCGGCGTCGCACAGGCTGCTCAAGCGGTGAGCGATCACCAGCAGGGTTTTATCCGGCCACATCGCGCGTAGCGCTTGGTAGAAACGATGTTCGGTGCGGCTGTCGGCGAACGCTGTGGCTTCGTCCAACACCAGGACCGGTGTCTCGGCCAGCAGCACACGCGCCAGGCCGATGCGCTGGCGCTCACCGCCGGACAAACGCACCCCACGCTCATCCATCAGCGTGTCCAGGCCCTGTGGCAAGGCGCGCACGAAGTCCTCGGCCTGGGCCACGCGCAAGGCGCTATAGATCTGCGCAAGGGTCGCCTCGGGACGGCCGAGTCGCAGGTTGTCCAGCAGCGAGCCCTGGAAAATGAATGCCTCCTGGGACACCACGCCTACGGTCGCGGCGCGCGTGGCTTCGCTGAAACTCGACAAGGGTTGGCCGCCAATCCGTATGTTGCCACTGCCCGGTTCGAGCAGGCCGCCAAGCAGCCACGCCAAGGTGCTTTTGCCGCTGCCGGAGGGACCGACCAGTGCGGTCATCTGCCCGGCTGGAAGGTGCAGGTCGATGTGCTCCAATACCGGTTGCTGCTCATAACTGAACGAGACCGCGTCGAAGGTGACAGCCTGCCCCCGCGCGACGACATGCACCTCGCCGGGCGCAGGCTGCGGCCAGGCCAGTAACGGCGCAAACCGCCGGATACCGCCAAGGATCTCCTGCAGCTGGGAGTTAAGCCGCGCCACCCGCAACAACGGGCGCAACATGCCGGTGCCGAGAATCAGCGCCAGCACCAGCTCGGCCTGGCTCAACTGCCCATTACGCAACAGCCACAGCCCCAGCGGAAACAGCAGCGCCACATTGGCGCCCAGCAACACCACGAACACCGACCAGCCCGGTACCGTGAGGCCGATCATGCGCCCGATCAAGTATTGATAACGCGCCAGAGCCTCGCGCATCCGTTTGAACGAGCGGGCGTCCTGCCGAAAGGCTTTCATCAGCGGCGCACTGCGCAAGAACTCCAGCACCGCGCCGTCGAGGTCGTCCACGGCACCTGCGTATTGCGCCATACGCGCTGTTAGCCCACGCATCATCCAGGCCTGGGCCAGCAACGCCAGCGGCACCGGGAGTAGCGCGCACAATGCCAGGCGCCAATCCAGTAGGCACAGGGCAATGAACACCCATACCGGGCTGATGATGGCGGCCACGCATTCAACGCTGTGATGGGCAATAAACTGCTCCATGCGCTCCACGTCCTGGATCACACGCTGCTTGAGCTCACCACTGGACCAGCGGCTCAGCCACGGTAACGGCGCCCACGACAAATGCCGCACCAGCGCGCGCCGCGTGTCGAACAGGACCCGGTACGCCGCCACATGGCTGAAGTAATACGCGAGGGTGTAGAGCAGGTATTTGCTGAGCAGCGCCAACGCGGTCCAACCCGCCAGCACGAGCAGGCCTGCGCCCATTTGCGGGCCGCCCTGCACAACGCGGTCGACCGCCTGCGCAAGCAGGAAAAACGGCAGTAATTCCACTGCGGCAGCCAGCATCGCCAGGCCCACCGCAAGGCCCAGGCGCACCTCTTGTCCCCGCAGTATCCAGCGCCAGCCGGGGCTTGCTTCAGACTTCATCCAGGCTACGCTGCACAAACCCCAACAGACTCAGGGCGCACCCCAGCGCAACCATTCCGACCCACAAACCACTGGCATAGCCCCAGTGTGCGGCCACGCCGATTGCCAACGATGAGACGAGGATCTCCCCCAGTGTCTGCAAGCCCTGGAGCACCGAGCAATCCGTGCCGGGTTGTTGCCCCGACTGCGCAAAGCCCATTGCCAAGGTATAGGACGCGACGCTGGTCACGCCGATGCCCAACCCACCGAGCAAAGTCGCCGCCAATACATAAGGCACGCCCGCCCACGTCGGTAGCAACACCAGGCCCATCCACAGCAGCCCGGCACACCCTACCAGCGCAAGCCCGACCCGCAGCACGGCCCAGTGGGACAGCCGACGCAGCAACAGCCCCGCCATTCCGCAACCTAGAATGATGGTGACTAGCTGCCCGACGCCGGCCAACCCGCCGACAGCGCTGACCGACCAACCGGCATCCAGCAGGATCAGTTTGGCCAGCCCGAAAAACGTCGAGCCGGCAAGCGTTACCAGCATCACCAGCGCGGTGAGCCGCCCGGCGAAACGCCGCGTGAAGAAGTGTTTGAGACGCGCCTTGCTGGGCGTGACCACTGCATGCGGTTCCTGCCAGAACAACACCGGCAACCCACACAGCAACACAAAAGCGGCAAGCAGGCCGAACACCAGTGGCGCCGTGAAATAGTCGAACAGCACCATCGTGCCCGGCCCGCCGAGCAACATGCCGCCCATGAACCCGGCCACCTGGAACATATTGACCCGACCCAGGCTCGCACTCGGCAAACGCTCTGCCGCGAGGCCGTCCACAGCAATATCCTGGGTGGCTGCGAACAACGACAACGCGGCGATCAGGCCGAGAAACAAGCCCATATTCGCCACGTCAAACGGCAGCAGCGCCATCAACGCCAGTATCAACACCGAACCTGCCTGCAGGGGCAAAATCCAACTGCGCCGTCGCCCCAAGCGTGAGTTCCAGCGGTTTTCCACGGCGGCGGCCCACAGCAGCTTGGCCACCCACGGCAAGCTTGCCAAAGGTGTCAGCGCCACCAGATCCAGGGACGCGCCCATGTTGCGTAGCAATGCCGGGTAAGCCTGGAACGCCAACCCCACCGGCAGCCCTTGGGCCAGGTAAAGGCAGGCCACCACCTGCAGAATGCGCCAATCCCGCGTGACCACCGGGGCTGTCTCGATCACCGCTTGCATGTTTGACCTCACACCAACGCCACAAACCCCCATCTAAAAGGATTGCGCCACGGTGTGCTGCCCGCGCCGGGAGGTGGCTACCCGAATCGGTATTTATTGTACGAGCGCGGGTTCAGGCGACGTCAGACCAGTGCGCCGAAACAGCTGGCACACTGGCCTGCACCTCCACCCCAAGCACCCCCAACAACCGCGCACGAATCGTCTGGAAACCTTCCTGGCCGGTGTCGCGCGCACGCGGTAGATCAATCCTCAGCTGCTCGGCAATCTTGCCGTTTTCCAACACGATCACGCGGTCTGCCAGCAGGATCGCCTCGTCCACGTCGTGGGTCACCAGCAGCACGGCAGGCGTGTGCTTGCGCCACAGTTCGATGATCAGGCGATGCATCTTGATGCGGGTCAAGGCATCGAGGGCGGCAAACGGTTCGTCGAGCAGCAATAGCTTGGGTTCGCGCACCAGGCCACGGGCCAGGGCGACACGTTGAGCTTCGCCGCCGGACAGGGTCGCCGGGTAGGCGTCGAGGCGATGGGCCAGGCCAACTTCGGTCAGCGCTTGCACCGCACGCGCCTTGGCATCGGGAATTCGCAGGCCCAGCACTACGTTTTTCCAGGCGCGTTTCCAGGGCATCAGGCGCGGTTCCTGAAACACCGCGGCCCGCGCCTTGGGCACGCGCAGTTGGCCGCTGTCGATGCTGTCCAACCCGGCCAGGCTGCGCAGCAAAGTGGTCTTGCCCGAGCCGCTGGCACCGAGCAAGGCAACAAACTCACCGGGAGCGATGTCCAGGTCCAGGCCGTCGATAACCCGCTGCTCGCCAAATTGACGGACCACATTGCGCAGTTGCACTGGCGCTTGAAGTGTCGACATGTCAGTTCCTCACAAAAGATGGGCGCCAGGCCAGGGCGAAGCGTTCGAGGGTGCGGATCAGGCCGTCGATCAACAGGCCGAGCACGCTGTAGATCAACAGGCAGATCACGATCACGTCCGTGCGCATGAAGTCCCGTGCATCGCTGGCCAGGAAGCCGATGCCGGCGGTGGTGTTGATCTGCTCGACAAACACCAGGGCCAGCCAGGAGATACCCAACGCATAGCGCAGGCCAACGAAGAATGAAGGCAGCGAGCCGGGCAAAATCACATGCCAGATCAGCTCCCGGCGGTTGAGGCCCAGGGTGTTGGCGGCTTCGATCAACTTGGGGTCGATATTGCGAATGCCGGCGAACAGGTTGAGGTACACCGGAAAAGTGGTACCGACGACGATCAAGGCAATCTTGGTGAATTCGCCAATGCCAAACCACAGGATAAACAGCGGCACCAGCGCCAGGGATGGAATGGTGCGCACCATCTGCATGGGCGAATCGAGGATCACCTCACCGCGTCGGGACAAGCCGCTGATCAACGCTGCCGCCACACCAATGCTCACGCCAATGCCCAAGCCGAACAGCGCGCGTTGCAGGGAGACCAGCAGGTGTTTGCCCAGTTCGCCGGACACGATCATCGCCCACAGTGTGCCGCCGATCTGCGACGGCGCCGCGATGACCCGCGAAGGTATCCAGCCCAACTGCGAGGCAAGCTCCCAGAGCAGCAACAGCACCAGGGGGCTGACCAGCCGCAACAGCGCGTCTGGGGTGCGCCAGTTGCGCGTTGCCTTGATTTGAACGGCGGACTTGTTGATGAAGAGCGTCTCGGTCATCAGGCTTGCTTCCTTATCTAGACTGGACCCCATGCTAAGCGCATAAAAAACAGCTGTGAAAGTCTTTCCAGGAATAACCTAATACACACAAGATGCAAATTACTGATACATCGAACAATTAATGATTCAACATTTTAATAATTAGGTTAGAACCAAACGGCATTTTACAGCCCCGCCCCCTGCCCCTACTTTTGGACGCGAATAGCCGACCCCCTGCCCGGTGGAGGTGCCCATCCCGTACACGACAAGGACAGACCATGAGCATTGAATTCATCGGCTACATCGGCGGCCACCACGCCTCCGAGATCCACCCGCGCAGCGGCCCTACCCTGCAACCGGACTACGTGGAAACCGTGGCCCGTGCCCACGAAGAAGCAGGTTTTGACCGCGCCTTGGTGGCCTTTCATTCCAACAGCCCGGACAGCACGCTGATCGCCTCCCACGCCGCCAGCGTGACCCAGAAGCTGCAATTTCTGATTGCCCACCGCCCGGGTTTTGCCCAGCCGACCCTGGCCGCACGCCAGTTCACCACCCTGGACGTATTCAACGGCGGCCGCACCGCCGTGCACATCATTACTGGCGGCGATGATCGCGAACTGCGCGCCGACGGCAGCCATATCGGCAAGGACGAACGCTACGCCCGCACCGACGAATACCTGAGTGTTGTGCGCCAGGAATGGACCAGCGAGCAGCCGTTCGATTTCGAGGGCACTTACTATCAGGTCGAAGGCGCCTATTCGACGGTGAAGTCACCGCAGCAACCGCATATTCCGTTGTACTTTGGCGGCTCCTCCCCCGCTGCTATCGCTGTCGCCGGCAAGCACGCCGATGTGTACGCGCTGTGGGGCGAGACCTACGAACAAGTCCACGAGATCGTGACCCAGGTGCGCGCCGAGGCAGCCAAGCATGGGCGCACGATTCGCTTCAGCCTGTCGCTGCGACCGATCCTCGCCGAGACCGAAGAACTGGCATGGGCGCGTGCCGACAGCATCCTGCAACAAGCCACTGAACTTGCCGAGAAACTTGGATTTGTACGCCGCGAACCGCCGAATGAAGGCTCGCGCCGGTTGCTGGCGGCAGCGGCGCAGGGGTCGCGGTTGGATAAGCGCTTGTGGACCGGGATTGCCGGCTTGCTCGGCGCGCAAGGCAATTCCACCTCGCTGGTGGGCACCGCTGACCAAGTGGCCGAGGCGCTGGTGGATTACTACGACCTGGGCATTACCACGTTCCTGATTCGTGGGTTTGATCCGCTGAACGATGCGATTGATTACGGCAAACGCTTGATCCCGCTCACCCGCCAGTTGATTGCCGAACGCGAGCAGTCCAAACAGGTCGCTTAAATCAAAAACACTGCAAAACAAATGTGGGAGCGGGCTTGCTCGCGAAAGCGGAGTGTCAGTCACAGCTAATTCGACTGATCTAGCGCTTTCGCGAGCAAGCCCGCTCCCACATTTTTAGATCTTCATTAGGCTCAAGATCAGTTTTTGTAGTCGGTATCGGTGCGCTCTAACTGGCGCACCAACGCATTCCAATGCCGTGCCACACCCGGCCCATCGCCACTGGCAAATACCTTGGCCTGCTGTTCTACCTTCTGCACCACTTCCGCCGGAGGGAAAATCAACTCCGCATTGCCTGCCGCCTGCGCTGCAACCTGGATATTGCACGCGCGCTCCAACTGCTGCAGCTGCTGAAACGCATGCTCCACACTCACACCTGCGGTCAACAAGCCGTGGTTGCGCAGGATCATCACACTCTTGTCACCCAGGTCCGCCACCAGGCGCTCGCGCTCGTCCAGGTCGAGGGCCACGCCCTCATAACCGTGGTACGCCACACGTCCGGAAAAACCGATGGAGTGCTGGGAGATCGGCAACAGACCGTCCTTCTGCGCCGACACCGCAATACCGTCACGAGTATGGGTGTGCAGCACCGCTTGCAGGTCATGGCGCGCGCCATGGATGGCACTGTGGATCACATAACCGGCGTAGTTGATGCCCAGGCCGGTCGGGTCATCGACAATGGTGCCGTCGAGGTCGACCTTGACCAGGTTGGAGGCGCTGATTTCATCGAACAGCAACCCGAAAGCGTTGATCAGGAAGTGCTCATCCGGGCCCGGCACGCGGGCGGAGAAGTGGGTGTAGATGTGGTCGGTCCACTTGTACAAGGCCGCCAGGCGATACGCGGCGGCCAGCTTGACGCGCACTTCCCATTCTTCCGGAGTGACGCGCTGGCGAACATTGTTGGAAACACTGGAAATCGAGGTGACGCTGCTCATGGCAAAACTTCCTGGATGGCCTTAAGGACTTCCAGGCAAGCCTATGGGATGCAAAAAAATAATAAAAAGCACATTTTAATCTAAGCTAATTATTATTTTTTTTCATAACTCCATCAGCTTCTACACCGGTCAGTGTGAGAGGCGGGATTACCCCCGATAGCCCTGAATATCTACGCCATTGTAGTGAGCGGGCTTGCCCCGCGATGGGTGGCGAAGCCACCCCAAAACCAGGCCCCACGATATTACGGAAACACTGCGGCGTCCTTATTGGGGCGGCTTCGCCACCCAGCGCGGGACAAGCCCGCTCACTACAAATGCGGCTGTGCCTTTGATGTAGCGTCAGGCGGCGTCGCGGATTTTGTGCAGGGAAGCCGCGACCAGTTTGCCAAACGCATCCACCGGCCCCTGCAAGTTCCCCAGGAAGTGCGGATAGATCAGCCACAAATCCATCACCGGCTTGAAGTCCTTGAGCGGCATCACCGCCAGTTGCTCGCGATGAGCGCTGCGTTCCAGCAACGGTCGCGGCACCAGGCCCAGGCCCAAACCATCCGCCACCAGGCCCAACTGCAGCTCAGTGCCAAAGGTTTCCAGGTTCACCCGCAGGGCCAACCCTTGATCCGACAAGGTGCGCTGCAATCCCGCACGGAAGCCGCAACCATCCGGGTTCAATATCCAACCGCTCTGGTACACATCCGCCAACTTGCACGGCTTCTTCGGCAGCTGCGCCTTGGCGCACACCACCACCAACTCCATCTTGCCGATGGACTCGCCAACCACGTTGTCGGGGAAGATCTTGCCTGCCGGGAACAACGCCGCCGCCGCATCCAGCTCGCCGCGTTCGATCTTGCCTACCAACTGGCTGCCCCAGCCGGTGGCGACTTGAGCACGCAGGTCGGCGTATTCGGTACGCAGGTGCTTGAGCGCATCCAGCAACACCACATCACCAATGGTCTGCGGCACGCCCAGGCGCAACAGGCCAGTGGGCGGTGCATCGGTGGCCACCAGCTCGCGCAAGGCATCCATCTCGCGCAGGATCAGCCGGCACTGCTCATAAACGCGAGTACCGATCAGCGTAGGCTTGAGGGGTTTGGTATTGCGGTCGAACAGCTCCACCCCAAGTGCCTGCTCAAAGTTCTGCACGCGACGGGTGATGGCCGGCTGGGTCAGTTGCAACGACTCGGCGGCATGGCTGATGGACTGGCAACGAATCACTTCGACAAAGGCATCGATATCGTCAATTTTCATTTGGGCCGCACATAGAGAACAGTCATTAAGATGTGTGCAAAGCATAGTTGCAGGAAGGCTGTCTGGATAGCCCGCGCTGTGATCGATAACGTCTAACCCTAGTCGGACCAGTTCTAAATTACCTTCGGCTATAAGCTAATCATTAAAAAATAGCATATTAACTATAAACATTATGCTTAGATAAGCTCAAGAACACAGACCAATGGAATTGCCATGACCCAGGCCAAGCACCCCGAGAGACTAAGAGCCTTTATTGGCGCCCTGGCGGAATTGATTGACGGCAATCCACGTGAAGGTGACCTGCTGCACCGTGGCGGCAAGCTACTGGCGCAACTGGTCAGCCATGATGATTGGCTCCCCGATGAATTCGCCCAACCCGATCCCGAGCGCTACCAGCAATTTTTGCTGCATGCCGATTCGCGTCAGCGTTTCAGCATCGTCAGTTTTGTCTGGGGGCCGGGCCAAAGCACGCCGATTCATGACCACCGGGTGTGGGGGTTGATCGGCATGTTGCGCGGTGCGGAGTTTTCCCAAGGCTTTGAACGCGCTCCGGACGGCAGCCTGGTGGCCGAAGGCAAGCCGATCCAGTTGGTGCCGGGCCAGGTTGAAGCCGTATCGCCCAAGGTCGGCGACATTCATCAGGTGAGCAACGCCCACAGCGACCAGGTGTCCATCAGTATCCATGTGTACGGCGCCAATATCGGTGCGGTGCGCCGCGCGGTGTACCAACCCGACGGCAGCGAGAAACTGTTTATCTCGGGTTATTCCAACGCCTTCCTCCCGAATATCTGGGATTTGTCCAAAGAAAAGAGCCCTGCCCTATGACCACCGTATCCACCCGCAGCTTCGCCCAGATTCGCCAGGCCCTGTTGGACCATGAAGAACTCGCCCTGGTCGACGTGCGCGAAGAAGCGCCGTTTGCCGAGTCCCACCCGCTGTTTGCCGCGAATATTCCGTTGTCCAAGCTTGAGCTGGAGGTGTACTCGCGCATTCCTCGTCGCGACACCCAGCTCACCGTGTATGACAACGGCGAAGGTTTAGCTACCCGCGCCGCTGAGCGCCTGGTTGCACTGGGCTACACCCAGGTCAGCCTGCTCGAAGGTGGCCTGGAAGGTTGGCGCAAGGCCGGTGGCGAGCTGTTCATTGACGTGAACGTGCCAAGCAAAGCCTTTGGCGAACTGGTGGAAAGCGAGCGCCACACACCGTCCCTGGCCGCCGAAGAAGTGCAGGCCCTGCTCGACAGCCATGCCGATGTGGTGGTGCTCGACGCCCGCCGCTTCGACGAATACCAGACCATGAGCATTCCCACCGGTATCAGCGTGCCGGGGGCCGAGTTGGTCCTGCGCGCCCGTGAATTGGCGCCGGACCCGGCCACCCGCATCATCGTCAACTGCGCCGGGCGCACCCGCAGCATTATCGGCACCCAGTCGCTGATCAATGCGGGCGTGGCCAACCCGGTGTCGGCGCTGCGCAACGGCACCATCGGCTGGACGTTGGCCGGGCAGAAACTCGCCCACGGCCAGTCGCGCCGCTTTGCGCCGACCTCGGAAGAACATCGCGAAGTGGCCGCAGCGGATGCGCGTCGCGTTGCCGACAAGGCCCGTGTCGGTCGCGCCAGCCTGGCCGATCTACAGGGCTGGCAGCAGGAAGCGAACCGTACCACCTACCTGTTCGATGTGCGCACGCCGGAAGAATTTGAAGCCGGGCATTTGCCAGGCGCACGTTCCACGCCAGGCGGCCAGCTGGTGCAAGAAACCGACCACGTCGCCAGCGTACGCGGTGCACGCCTGGTGCTGGCGGATGACGACGGTGTGCGCGCCAATATGTCCGCCTCCTGGTTGGCCCAACTGGGCTGGGAAGTGCACGTACTGGATGGCCTGCAACCGGCGCAGTTCAGCGAGAAAGGTGCCTGGGTCGCCCCGGTACCAGCGCCACCACAAGCCGAGCTGATCACCCCCCAGACCCTCGCCGACTGGCTGGGCCATGGCGACACCGTGGTGCTGGACTTCACCGCCAGCGCCAACTACGTCAAGCGCCATATCCCCGGCGCCTGGTGGGCCCTGCGTGCGCAGTTACCCCAGGCCCTGGCCAAAACACCCGACGCCGAGCGTTATGTGCTGACCTGCGGCAGCAGCCAACTGGCGCGCTTGGCGGTGGCGGAAGTGGAAGCCATCACCGGCAAGCAAGTGTTCCTGCTGCAAGACGGCACGGCCGGCTGGATCAACGCGCAACTGCCGCTGGAAGAAGGTGAAACCCACCTGGCCTCACCGCGTATCGACCGCTACCGCCGGCCGTACGAAGGCACCGACAACCCCAAGGAAGCCATGCAGGCTTACCTGGACTGGGAATTCGGCCTGGTGGACCAATTGGCCCGCGACGGCACCCACGGTTTCTACGTGATCTGATCACCCCTGACCCACCTGCACCCACACGGGGTGCAGGTTCCACATCCGACCCCTCTCCAGGCGGAGGCTGAACCCACACACGAGAGGACACCCGCATGACCCTGCATATCACCCGCCTGGAACCCACCATCGGCGCCGAAATCGCCGGCATCGACCTGCGCCAGCCGCTGACCGTTGCGCTACGTGATGAACTGCGCCAACTGCTGCTAGAGCACAAAGTGCTGTTCTTCCGCGACCAAGCCATCAACACCGAACAGCAAATTGCATTCGCCAAGGAATTCGGCGAGCTGTACGTACACCCCACCACCCAGCAGAACGACCCGACGCAGCCCCAGGCGCACCTGATCGAAGCCCAGGACGAACGCAAACTCTACGGCCCGCGCATCAGCGGCCGTTGGCACACCGACACCAGCTGGCTGCTGCAACCCACCCTCGGTGCGGTGCTGCGCGCAGTGGACTTGCCGGAAGTCGGCGGCGACACCCTATGGGCCGATGCCGGCGCGGTGTACCGCGCACTGCCCGATGAACTGCGCGCAGAAATCGACAATTTGCACGTGGTGCACGACTTCAAAAAGGCCTTGGACAAGGTCGGCTACGACTACCCGATCCTCGCTCACCCGCTGGTGCGCACCCACCCGGAAACCGGTGAAGACGGGCTGTTCATCAACTTCTCGCAGAACCCTTCGGTAATCGGCTGGACGCCACAGCAAAGCAAGCAGTTGATCGATCGTTTGCTGCTGGAATTCAACAAGCCCGAACACCAGGTGCGCTTCAAATGGCGTCCAGGTTCCGTGGCGTTCTGGGACAACCGTTCGACCCTGCACTACCCGGTCTACAACTACGGCGACTACCCGCGTCGCATGGAGCGGGTGCTGATTGCCTATGACGATATTCCGCATCGGGTAAGAGCTGCCAACGCGGCCTGATTCCGCTCTCAACCCCAACACAGATCCAATGTGGAAGAGGCTTGTGTGGGAGCGGGCTTGCTCGCGAATGCGGTGTGTCAGTGACAGATGAATTAACTGACCCACCGCCTTCGCGAGCAAGCCCGCTCCCACACAAGCCCGCTCCCACAGGGGATTTGCAGCGTTTAATAGTCCCTTGGAAATCACCCCATGCCTCCACCGCGCTTTCACTACTGCGCAGTAGCGCTGAGCCTGCTCGCGATTAATTTCCCGGCCCACGCCGAAGACACCGACAAAACCCTTGGCACCGTGGTCGTCACCGGCAACCGTGGCAACCAGGCGCGCACCATCGCAGACAGCCCCTCGCCCATCGATGTGATCAGCGCCGAGCAACTGCAAGCCAGCGGCAAGGTCGGTCTCAAAGAACTGCTGGCGCGCCTGCTGCCGTCGTTCAACCTGCCCGCCATCAACGGCGGCGGCACCTCGTGGTCGGTACGCGGCGTGACCATGCGCGGCTTGTCTGGCGACCAGGTGCTGGTGCTGGTCAACGGCAAACGCCGCCACAACACGGCCTTGATCAACAACCTGGCGCGCATCGGCACCGCCGCTGTGCCGGTCAACCTGGACCTGATCCCGGTGTCGGCCATCGACCATATCGAAGTGCTGCGTGACGGCGCGTCCGCCCAATACGGCTCGGATGCAATTGCCGGGGTGATCAATATCATCCTCAAGGAAAACGACAGCGGCGGCAGCGCCGAAACCTCGTTCGGCCGCTACGGTGCAGGTGACGGTGACACCGTGCACCAGACCGTCAACTACGGCTTGTCCCTGCCCAACGATGGCTTTGCCAACCTGGCGCTGGACAGCAAGGAGCAAGAACCTTTCAACCGTACCGGCAGCGCCACCGGCCGGCTGTATGGTACCGCCGCTGCCCCCGACAGCCGCGACCAGACCGTCAACCGCCACGGCTGGAACCCCAGCTACGGACTGGGCCGCGAGAAGGTCACCAACGCCAGCTACAACCTCGAGCTGCCGCTGCAAGACGACCTCAAGTTCTACTCGTTCTCCACCGCCAGCTACATGGAAACCACCAAGGTCACTGGCAACTACCGCCCCAATGAGATCACCTCCCTGGCCGGCGATCCGAACACGCCCTACCCCGACGGCATCCACGCACAACGGCGCAACCGTACCAAGGACTTCCAGGTGGCCGGCGGCTTCAAGGGCCTGGTCGGTGGCTGGGACTACGACATCAGCTCCACCTGGGGCGAAGACGATTCCACCCTCAACGCCAACAACACGCTTAACCCGTCCTGGGGCCCCACCAGCCCGACCTCGTTCAACCTGGCCTCGCAGATCTTCGACCAATGGACCAACAACCTGGACTTGAGCCGCACCTTCGATATCGGCCTCAGCCACCCGCTGCAAACCGCGTTCGGGTTTGAATACCGTTGGGAGAAATACCAGATCGAAGCCGGCGACTATGCGTCCTATACGCCGGGCAACTATGTGCTGCCCAGCGGCCCGTTCGCCGGGCAAACGCCGTTGCCGGGGCTGGCGTCGTACAACGGCACCAGCACGGCGGATGCCGGTGAGATCAGCCGCAGCAACGTCGCCAGCTACGTCGATCTGGGCCTGGACGTGACCGACCGCTGGTACGTCGGCGCCGCCGCGCGCTACGAGCGCTACACCCAGGACATCGGCAGCACCTGGAGCGGCAAACTGTCGACGCGCTTCAAGCTCACGCCGGAATTTGCCCTGCGCGGCACCATCAACAATGGCTTCCGGGCACCGTCGCTGGCCCAGACCATTTATGCCTCGTCCACCTTCACCTCCGGCGGCGTGGTCAACGGCCAGCAGGTGTCGGTGCCGGTCAAGGTGCTGCCGGTGGACACCGCAGAAGCGCAAGCGTTGGGCGCAGAGAAGCTCAAGCCGGAAAAGTCGCTGAACTACAGCTTCGGTTTCACCTACGAACCCACACAGAACTACCGCCTGACCACCGACCTGTACCAGATCGGCATCCGCGACCGCATCGTGTCCACCAGCCTGCTCGGCGGCCCGGCCGTGTCGCAGATCCTGGCTGCCAACGGCCTGTCGCCAGGGCTGTACGCGCAGTACTACACCAACGCCGTCGACACCCGCACCCGTGGCGTCGACATCATCAACGAATACCGCCAGCAGTTGGATGAGTACGGCCAAGTGCGCTGGAGCCTGGCCTACAACTGGAACCAGACCAAGATTGAAAAACTCCAGGACACCCCGCCCGCACTCGCCAGCCTGGGCTCCAACTACCAGATTTTCGACCGACGCCTGCAAAAGGACCTGACGGTTGCCACGCCGCAATCCAAATTGATCCTGGCGGCCAACTGGAAGGTTACCGCCTACACCCTCAACCTGGCCCTGACCCGCTTCGGCAGCTACACCGAAGGCGACAACAACCCGATCAACGACCGCAAATTCAGCGCCAAATGGATCAGCGACGTGGACGCGGCCTACGACATCAACAAGCACTTCACCGTGGCACTCGGCGCCAATAACCTGTTCAACGTGTACCCGGACAAAAAGGGCATCAAGGACTGGGCAGGCGCCTATGAATACGGCCAGTTTTCGCCGTTCGGCTTTGGCGGTGCGTACTACTACACGCGCCTGGCGTACAACTTCTGAGGCCCTGACATGACTGAATTGAGCTGCGATGTACTGATCGTCGGCGGCGGCCTGGCGGGTACCTGGGCCGCCATCGCCGCCGCCCGCGAAGGCGTCAAGGTGATCCTGGTGGACAAGGGTTACTGCGGCACCAGCGGCGTCACCGCCACCGCCGGCCCCGGCCATTGGTGGGTGCCACCCGGCGCCCGCGAAGCCGCCATCGACAAGCGCCTGGCCACCGCCTATGGCCTGGCCGACGCGCGCTGGATGGCCCGCGCCATCGACACCACCTGGACCAGCCTGCCGGGTTTGAGCGACTACTACACCTTCCCCCAGAACGAACAGGGCGAGACCCAATACCGTGGCCTGCGCGGCCCGGAATACCTGCGCGGCCTGCGTCGTCGTGTACTCGACAGCGGCGTGACGATTCTCGATCACCACCCTGCGCTGGAGCTGCTGCGCGACGATCACGGCAACGTGGTCGGCGCCCGAGGCTGGCGGCGCCAGGCCGGGGGCGACTGGCTGACCCGTGCCGGAGCGGTGGTGCTGGCCACGGGCGGTTGTGCATTCCTGTCGCGCTTGCTGGGCAACCACACCAACACCGGCGACGGTTACTTGATGGCCGCCGAAGCCGGTGCCGAGCTGTCGGGCATGGAGTTTTCCAACTACTACTGCATCGCGGCGGCAGGCAGCAGCATGACGCGCTCGATGGTGTACACCTTCGGCGAGTATTTCGACGCGGCGGACCGCCCGCTGGATATCCGTGGCGGCCCTGGGTTTACCGAGACGCTGGCCAAGGCGCTGCTCAACGGTCCCGTGTATTGCCGCTTGAATCGGGTGCCTGCACAGGTTCGTGCGCAACTGCCGAGCATCCAACCCAACCTGATGCTGCCGTTTGACCGGCGCGGCGTCGACCCGTATCGCGAGCGCTTTGCGGTGACCTTGCATCCCGAGGGCACCATCCGTGGCGTCGGTGGTTTGCGCCTGGTGAATGATGACTGCCAGACCACCGTGCCCGGCGTATTCGCCGCCGGGGATGCCGCCAGCCGTGAGCCGATTGCCGGTGCTACCTCGGGCGGCGGCGCACAGAACTCCGCATGGGCGTTGTCCACTGGGCAATGGGCGGGCCGTGGCGCGGCAAGATTGGCGCGGAACAAGCTTGCGTATCACGGCGCATTGCGGGGGTTTGACGGTGCGGCGGGCGGCAGCGCCGAACTGATCCAACGCATCCAGGCCGAAGTGCACCCGCTGGACAAAAACCTGTTTCGCAGCGGTGAACAACTGGAGCGATCCTTAAGCGAACTCGACAACATCTGGGACCAAGTGCGCGCCGCAACACCCACCACCAACCCCCTGCGCGCCCGCGAAACCGCCGCCATGGCCGCCACCGCGCGCTGGTGCTACACCGCTGCCGCATTGCGCAAGGAGAGTCGGGGCATGCACCAGCGCAGCGATACGCCGCAGCAGAGTGAGCTGTATGACGCGCATTTGCGGGTGTCCGGCGTGGACCAGGTGCAGGCGCGTTTCGATCCCATCCATCAAGGTCAACCCCGATGATTGAACTGATCTACTCCGACCTGTGCAACGGCTGCGGTCAATGCGTCGCCGTGTGCCCCACCAATGTGCTGGCCCAGGACAGCCAGGGCAAACCGCTGATCGCCGAACAACAGGCCTGCCAGACCTGCTTCATGTGCGAGCTGTATTGCACCAGCGACGCGCTGTACGTCGACCCGGACGTCGAGCACCTGCGCCACCCCGATCCGGTAGCCGTTCGTGAGGCAGGACTGCTCGGCCAATACCGTCGCGACTCGGGCTGGGATGAGTGGGCCGATGATCCCGCTCATCGCAATGAGCATTGGCGCATGGACGGCATCTTCGCCCTGGCTCGCATCACCCCACCAAATGCAATAACTGAATAATCAATCATCGCAAAATGAATTATTTTGATAATTAACATATAACCAAAAAGAACTTCACAGCGAGTTTTTATGGGCATAACGTTAACCCCACACACCGACCCCTTCTCCAGGCGGAGGTAACGAACCCTTTCTTGATCTGCCTGGAGCCTGCATCCCATGGTCTTTACCACCCCTTTCAAACGCCTGCTCCTGGGCACTGCCCTGGCCCTCGGCCTGATCGGCAGCAGCCATGCCGCCGACCTGCAACCGCTGCGGGTGGCCAATCAGAAATCAACCATCAAGGCGCTGCTGGATGTCTCCGGCGAGTCGAAGAATGTGCCCTACGAAATCCAATGGTCGGAATTTCCGTCCGCCTCGCCATTGGGTGAAGCACTGAATGCCGGTGCCGTGGATATTGGCGCCCTCGGCGATGCGCCGTATGTCTTTGCCCTGGGCGCCGGTGCATCGCTCAAGGTGGTCAGCATCACCCATGCCGAGGGGCGTAACACCACTGCCCTGCTGGTGCCCAAGGATTCGCCGATCAAGACCGTCGCCGACCTCAAGGGCAAGAAGATCGTCACCGGGCGCGGCTCCATCGGCCATTACCTGGCTATCAAGGCCCTGGCCAGTGCAGGGTTGAGCACCAAGGACGTGCAGTTCATTTTCCTGCTGCCGAGCGAATCGCGCCTGGTGCTGGATAACGGTACCGCCGATGCCTGGGCCACCTGGGACCCGTACACCACCGTGGTCACCTCGCAAAGCCAAGCCCGCGTGCTGATCAGCGGTAACAAGCTGTTGAGCAACCACCTGTACTTCGCCGCCACTAGCCAAGCCATCGCCGACAAGCGTCCGCAACTGGACGACTTTGTCGCGCGCATCGACCGCGCCTTCGCCTGGGCCAACACCCACCCCAATGAATACGCCGCCGCCCAGGCCAAGATCACCGGCCTGCCACTGGCAGTGCATGTGGAAGTGGCCAAGGACACCCGCCTGAGCCCGGTCGCCATCGACGACTCGGTGATCAGCGGCCTGCAAGCGACCGCCGACATCTATCAACAAGAAGGCCTGGTGACCAAGCACATCGATGTGTCGCAGGGCTTCGATAAAAGCTTTAACGCCAAGCGTGCCCCCAATTCCCAAGCATCGCGCTGATAAAAAGCATCGCGCTAGAAGGAGCATTACATGAGCAAGTCACAGCAGCCACGCCACTTGAAGCTCGGCGCCATGGTCCACGGAGTGGGTCACGGCTGGGGCGAATGGCGCCACCCGAACGCCCAACCGAATGCCAGCACCAGTTTTGGTTTCTACAAGCAGCAGACTGAACTGGCCGAAGCCGCCAAATTCGACTTTGTGTTCATCGCCGACAGCCTGCATATCCACGCCAAGTCCAGCCCGCACTACCTCAACCGTTTCGAACCGCTGACCATCCTCTCGGCCCTCGCCGCGATTACCAGCAACATCGGCCTGGTCGCCACCGTGACCGTCAGCTACACCGAGCCCTACCAGGTGGCACGTCAGTTCTCGTCCCTGGACCATATCAGCGGCGGTCGCGCCGGTTGGAACGTGGTCACTTCGTGGCTCAGCGGCACCGCCGACAACTTCGGCAAGGCCGAACACCCGCCGCATGCCGTGCGCTATCGCATCGCCAAAGAACACGTGAACGCAGTCAAAGGCCTGTGGGATTCCTGGGAAGACGACGCCTTTGCCTACAACAAGCAAAGCGGCGAGTTTTTCACTCCGAGCAAACTGCATGCACTGAACCACAAAGGCGAGTTCTTCTCGGTCAAAGGCCCACTGAATATTGCGCGTTCGCGCCAGGGCCAGCCGGTGATTTTCCAGGCCGGCACCTCGGAAGACGGGCGTAATTTTGCCGCCGAAAACTCCGACGCGATCTTTGTGCACGTGGAGAGCATCGAAGAAGGCCTGGCGTATTCACAGGATCTCAAACGTCGCGCCAAGGGTTTTGGCCGTGACCCCGAGAGCCTGTCGATCCTGCCGGGTATCCGCCCGATTGTCGGCCGTGATGAAGCCGAGGTGGAAAGTCGTTATCAGCAGGCCGTGGACCTGGTCACCGTGGAAGACGCCATCGTCGCCCTTGGCCGCCCGTTCAACGACCACGACTTCAGCAAATATCCGCTGGACGCGCCGTTCCCGGAACTGGGCGACCTGGGCTCCAACAGCCAGCGCGGCGGCTCCGACCGCATCAAGCAACTGGCCAAGGACGAAGGCCTGACCCTGCGCGAAGTGGCCCTGCGTTTCTCACGGCCCAAGCGTGATTTTGTCGGCACCCCGGAGCAAGTCGCCGATGCGATCCAGACCTGGTTCGAGCGTGGCGCCAGCGACGGTTTCATCATCAACTCGGTGCTGCCGGACGGCTTGCAGTACTTCACCGAACTGGTGGTGCCGGTGCTGCAACAGCGCGGTCTGTTCCGCACCGAATACACCGGCCATACGCTGCGCGACAACCTGGGCCTGGACGTGCCGGCCAACCGCTACAGCGTGGCGGCCGAGGTTGAAGACAAACAGGAGGCGCTGGCATGAGCGAATCCCTCAACCGTCAGTTAGCAGACCTGCACGCCGAACGCGTCGCCACGTGGGCCCCTGAGTCATTGAAGGTCAACATCGACCAGCGCCAACGCCTGGTGGATGAAGCACGGGTAGACGACTACGTGCAGGTGGGCGATGAGCTGGACCCGTTTACCTTGCTCAACGTGGAAGGCGGCGAACTCAACCGCGAGCTGCTGTTGGCCGACGGCCCGGCGGTGCTGATTTTCTTCCGCTTTGCCGGCTGCCCGGCGTGCAACATCGCCCTGCCCTATTACGAGCGCCAGCTTTACCCGCGCCTGCGTGAACTGGGTGTGCCGCTGGTAGCGGTAAGCCCGCAAGTGCCTGAACGCCTGGTGGAGATCAAGACCCGGCATAACCTGCAATTGCTGGTGGCCAGCGACAAGGACAACAACCTCGGACGACGCCTGGGCATTCTCTACAGTTTTGACGAAGCGTCGCGTAATGCAGCGCTGGCCAAGGGCACCAGCATTGGCGAGACCACCGGCACCGGAACGTGGGAGTTGCCGCAACCGACGGTGGTGGTGATTGCCAAGGACGGCACAGTGGCGTTTGTGGAGGTGAGCCCGGACTGGTTGGTGCGTACGGAGGCTGAGCCGGTGTTGCAGGTGGTGGAGCGCCTACTGGGCGAGCAGCCCGTACGCCTGGCCATCTAAGCCCACAATCCAATGTGGGAGCGGGCTTGCTCGCGAATGCGGTGGACCAGCCAGTGAATCAGTTGCCTGACACACCGCTTTCGCGAGCAAGCCCGCTCCCACATTTTTTGACCGAGTACATTCCTATGACCCAACCGTCTCTACGCTCCGTGGAAGTCGCCCATTTCGAAGCCCTGCTCGAACGCCTCAGCGCCGAGCTGGCCAGCACCGCGCACCTGTATGACGAGAGCGGCGCCTTCCCCCACGCCAATTTCAAACTGCTGCACGAACACGGCCTGGTCGCGCTCACCGTGCCCAAATCCCTCGGCGGCGGCGGTGCCAGCTTGCCCCAGGCGCGCAAGGCGATCAGTGCGATTGCCAAGGGTGAACCCTCCACCGCGCTGATCTTGGTGATGCAATACCTGCAACACACGCGCTTGCAAGACAGCAAGACCTGGCCCGCGCACCTGCGCACCCAAGTGGCCGAAGACGCGGTGCGCAACGGTGCATTGATCAATGCCTTGCGCGTTGAACCCGACCTCGGCACCCCGGCCCGTGGCGGCCTGCCGGCAACCACCGCCGTGCGTACCGCCGAAGGCTGGCGCATCAGCGGACGCAAGATCTACTCCACCGGCAGCCACGGCCTGACCTGGTTCAGCGTGTGGGGCCGCAGCGATGACGCCGACCCTTTGGTGGGCGCCTGGTTGGTACCCAAAGACAGCCCCGGCGTGACCATCATCGACACCTGGGATCACTTGGGCATGCGCGCCACCTGCAGCCATGAAGTGGTGCTCGACAATGTCCTGGTGCCGCTGGACCACGCCGTCAGCGTCAGCCCATGGAGCGCGCCGTCACCGGAACTGGATGGCGAAGGCTTCCTGTGGATGTCGGTGTTGCTGTCCTCGGTGTACGACGCCGTGGCCCATGCTGCACGAGACTGGCTGGTGAACTGGCTGGAAGAACGCGCACCGTCCAACCTCGGCGCCGCCTTGTCCACGTTGCCGCGCTTCCAGGAAACCGTCGGGCATATCGACACGTTGCTGTTCGCCAACCGCAGCCTGCTCGACGCCGCCGCCGAAGGCCACACCCCGGCAGCCAATGCCGCGCAGTTGAAGTACCTGGTGACCAACAACGCGATTCGCGCCGTGGAACTGGCCATCGAAGCCTCGGGCAACCCCGGCCTGTCGCGTCTGAACCCGCTGCAACGCCATTACCGCGACGTGCTCTGCAGCCGCGTACATACCCCACAGAACGACGCCGTGTTGCAAGGCGTCGGCAAGGCCGTCTTCGCCCAACGCCAGAAGGAACGCACATGACCCAGGTGATTATCGCCAGCCAGCTGGACGAAGATTTCAACCAAGTGATCCGCGAGCGCCTCAAGACCATTCACCCCGACGCCCAGGTAATCGGCGTACCGGCCGGCGTACCGAGCGACCTGCCACCCCAGGCGAATATCCTGCTGGCGCGCCCGATCAACGTGCGCGGTTACACCGCCCCGGACACCCCGCCGCCGGGCTGGCCGTACGGTGCGCAGTGGGTGCACCTGGTGTCGTCGGGCATCGACTTCTACCCGCAGTGGCTGTTCAACGGCCCTCCCGTGACCACCTCACGCGGCAGTGCCGCCGACAACCTGGCCGAGTTCGCCTTGGCCGCGATCTTCGCGGCGTCCAAGCATTTGCCGGATATCTGGGTGAAGGATTCGCAGTGGAATTTCACCCCGTTGCGGCCGCTCAAGGGCACCACGCTGGGCATCCTTGGCTTTGGCGCGATCGGCGAGAGCCTGGCGCAAAAGGCCTTGGCATTAGGGATCAACGTTGTGGCGCTGCGCCAAAGCCAGGCGCCGTTCAGCGCAGGCGTGGAAGCCGCCAAGGACATCCACGACCTGTTCGCCCGCGCCGATCACCTGGTAGTGGCCGCACCGTTGACCGAGAGCACACGCAACATCATCAACCGCGATGTACTGGGCAGTGCCAAGCCGGGGCTGCATCTGATCAACATTGCACGGGGTGGGTTGCTGGACCAGGAAGCGTTGTTGCAAGCGCTGGATAACGGCCAAGTCGGGCTGGCCTCGCTGGACGTGACCGAGCCTGAACCGTTGCCGGATGGGCATCCGTTGTACACGCACCTGAGGGTGAGGTTGTCGCCGCATACGTCGGCGATTTCGACAAATAGTCGCAATGAGATTGCGGATACGTTTTTGGCGAATCTGGAGCGGTATGTGGGCGGCAGCGAACTGGCAAACCTAGCCAACGCCTGAGGCCATTCAAAAAAATGTGGGAGCGGGCTTGCTCACGAATGCGGTGAATCAGTCAATGAATGAGTTGACTGACACACCGCATTCGCGAGCAAGCCCGCTCCCACTTTTGGATCTCCATTTATCAGGCAGACAGCGGTCTGCTCTGGCTTTTGATTTGGCTTTTGATCTAGATCTCAGGCGCCCCGTTAAACCACGCTGGCCGGAGAGAGGGCACACCGAGCCTAGGCGAGGTGCCGAGTGGTGGGGCAAGAGCGTTTTGCTTACTTTTGCGCTGTTCAAAAGTGAGCCGCTGTAAGAGCGGAACCTATAGCGGCCGTCACCGAAACAACGGATATGTACTCCGCGCAACCCCCTCCAGCGCCTGACACAAAGCTATCGCAGGCAAGCCAGCTCCCACATTGGGCATTCGGACCCCTTAAAACATAATCAGCCAAACGCATTTTACGCACCAATAAAATGCATATTATTTATACTTAACATATAACAAAACGGACTTTTACGAACGCCTTTCATATCCATATTGTTACCTCCAGCACCGACCCCTGACCAGGTGGAGGCTTTGCCAACCATCACTTTCTCAGGGGTCCACCATGAGCCATACCCTCGCGCCCAATCGCCTCACCCTCGCCGTTTCCCTCGCCCTGTTCGGCGTCTACGCCCACGCCGATGACGTCGCCCTGCCGGTGGTGAATGTCACGGCAGAACACCGCAGCGAAGACCTGCAGAAAACCCCGCTGGCGATTTCCGCGTTCGACGAAAAGACCTTGGAAGACAAGCAGATCCGCAGCGTGCGCGACCTGTCCGGCCAGGTGCCCAACCTGACCCTCAGCCGCCAGTCGATCTCCTACAGCGCGCAAACCTACGGCATTCGCGGCATTGGTGAAACCGACCCGATCCAGGAAGCCGCCGTCGCGGTCTACGCTGACGACCTTTACATCCCCCGCGCCATTTCCTCGATGCTCGACTTCAACGACGTCGAGCGCGTCGAAGTGCTGCGCGGCCCCCAAGGCACGCTGTACGGGCGCAACAGCAGCGCCGGCGCGATTCGTGTGATCACCCGTGACCCGAACCAGGAAACCCGTGGATTCGTCGAGCTGGGTGCCGGCAATTACAACGCGCAGAACGGCCGCTTCCTGATCAGCGGGCCGTTGGTGGACAACGCCCTGTTCGGCAGTTTCTCGGCGATCCGCCTGACACGCGACGGCACCGTCTCGAACCCGACACGGGACAAGGATGTGAACAACGTCGATATCCAGTCCTATCGCGGCAAGTTGCGCTACAAACCCGAAGACTCGCCGTGGGATGTGCAATTGACCCTGGCCGGTACCTTCGACCGCGGCGACACCACCAGCTATTCACCGTTCGATGCCAACGGCCACTTCGACAAGTTCAAGAGCTACAGCAGCCTCGACCCGAAAAACCGTCTCGACCAAGGCAGCTCGGTGTTGCGGGCGATCTACGCGATCGATGACCACCTGAACTTCAAGTCGGTCACCGCCTGGTCGTCCTTCAACCAGCCGGTGGACTACGACAACTCCGGCCAAGCCGCGTTGATCCAGAACAACCTGATCCTCTACAAGCAGAACTACGCCACCCAGGAATTCCAGCTCAACGGTGACTACGACGATTTCAGCTTCAGCACCGGCCTGTACCTGTACCGCGAACGCTTTGATGCCGACCGCGACAACCTCACCTATTCCATCGCGCGCAACCGCGTGATCGGCCAGGGCCAATACAGCACCACCAACACCGAAAGCTACGCGTTGTACGGCCAGGGCACCTATAAGATCACCCCGCAATTGTCGCTGATTGCCGGCCTGCGCTTTACCCGCGAGCACAAGAATTTCGACTTCACCAACTACGCGATCAACACCAACCGGGAAATTACCGGCACCAACTTTACTGCCGAGTCGAGCAAGTCGTGGCAATCCACCAGCCCGAAAATCGGCTTTGAATACGCCTGGACTGCGCACCTCAACCAATACGCCTACGTGGCCAAAGGCTTCAAGGCTGGCGGCTATGACAACCGTGCGCCAACCCGCGCAGCGGCCGAGCAGGCGTTTTCGCCAGAGGACGTGACCACCTGGGAAACCGGCTTCAAGGGTGACTTTTTCGACCAGCGCCTGCGGGCCAACGTCGCGCTGTTCTACAACGACTACAAAGACCTGCAGACCAACGCCTACGACCCAGCGCTGGGTGTGAGCCTGCGCACCAACGTCGGCCAGGCCCATACGTACGGCGTGGAGCTGGAAACCCTCACCGCGCTGAGCCGTGACCTGCAACTGACCGCCAACATCGGCTACCTCGAAAGCCAGTACGACGACTTCCAGAACGCCAGCGGTGCCGGCGTGGACGCCAACGGCAAGCAGCTGGTGTTCTCGCCACGCTGGAACGCCAGTGTCGGGCTGAACTACACCATTCCGGCCGGACTGCCGGGCACCTGGCTGGCGGGCACCGATGCGCAGTTCCAGACCAAGTCCTACGCCAACGCGCTGAACGACGATATCCAGGAAGTGCCGCAGCAAACCTTCTGGAACGCCAACACCCGCTACATCAGCGGCGACGGCCACTGGACCACCACCCTGGCGGTGAAAAACCTACTCGACCGCGCCTACCCACAATCGGTGGGCTACGTGCCCTCCAGCGGCGCGCGCTACTACTCGGTCAACGATCCGCGCACCCTGTTGCTGTCGGTGCGCTACGACCTCTGACGGAATTATTTGATGCGGTAGTGGAAGGTATTGCGCACCGCCGGTACGGGAACGGGTTTGCCTTCAACGATCCTCGGCTGGTAGCGGAAGGTGTTCGCCGCCGCGAGTGACGGGCGCATGAACAGCGGATGGCAGCCGTCGAGCACCTTGGGGTTTTCCACGCGCCCCTGGGTGTTGACGGTGTACTCCACCGTGCAGTCGCCTTCGATGTTTTTGTCCAGGGCGCGCTCGGGGTAGTCCGGCGCCTCCTTGCTCAAGGGTTGGTATTGGCGGCTATCAAAAGCCGGAGCAGGCGCCGGGGCAGCAGGACGTGCGCGTTCAGCGGCCAGGCGCTCCTGGGCCAAGCGTTGTTGCGCCAATTCCTGAGTGCGCTGTTCGGCCGCCAGGCGCTCTTGTTGCTGCTCAGCCTTTTTCTCCTCGACGCGCTTGCGGGCCAAAGCGGCTTTTTCGAGTTTTTGCGCCTGGATCTGTGGATCGACTACGGGTTTGGCGGGGGCAGGAGCGACGACAGGCTCCGCTGGCGGTGCTGCAACGGCCACCGGTTCGGGCACGGGTGCCGGTGCCGGCGGCAGCATCACCAACTGGGTGTGCATCACCCGAGGCGCTTCAGCCACCGGTTTGTCCGTCGACCAGCCCAGCATCAGCGCGGCCAACACCCCCACATGCAGCGCCACCGCGACGCTGGCGGCCAAGCTGTTTCTCCAGAACCCGGACGTGTCCCGGGGCGCCATCGCAAGCATTGGACTGTGCATGATCATCGCCGTCATTGCGGGGCCTCGGTCACCAGGCCCAGGTCTCTCACACCGCCTTTTTGCAACACCGCCATGGCCGCGACCACACGGCCGTAGCCGGCGTTGTCGTCGGCGCGGATATACACCTGGGTATCATTGCGCGCCGCCACCACCTGCATGACCTTGGTGCCCATTTCCTCCAGGCTTACGGCGCTGTCGGTCTGGTGCTGGGTGTCGAGCTCGCCGCCGAGGTTCCAGTAGTAGCCGCCGTCGGCCTTCACCGATAACGTGAGGATCTGCTGGCGGGTGTCGGTGGCCAGTGCCTCGGCGGCGACCTTGGGCAGCTCGATCTTCACGCCTTGGGTCAACATGGGCGCGGTGACCATGAAGATCACCAACAGCACCAGCATCACGTCGATGTAAGGCACCACGTTCATCTCGGCCTTGGGCCCGTGCTTGCGTTGCGGCCTGGTCAGCATGGTCTTGCTCCTGTTCAGGCGGCCACGGCCAGGTTGATCGGCGTACCGCGCAGGGTGCGATGCAGACGCACTTGCAGCTCATTGCCGAAGGCGTAGTAGCGCGTCAGCAAGGTCTGGCCACGGGCTGCAAAGCGGTTATAAGCGATCACCGCCGGGATGGCCGCAAACAAACCGATGGCCGTGGCGATCAACGCCTCGGCGATACCCGGCGCTACGGTGGACAGCGTGGCCTGTTGCACCTGGGACAACCCGATGAACGAATTCATGATGCCCCACACCGTGCCAAACAAACCGATATAGGGGCTGACCGAACCCACGGTCGCCAGGAATTGCAGGCCTTTTTCCAGCTCGATTTCCTGCTCGGTGATCGCCACCTGCAAGGCACGCTCCACACCCTCCAACACCGCCGGATCATGGCTGTGCAGTTGCTGGTATTCCTGCACGCCGGCGATAAAGATCGGCGCGATACCGCCCTCGCCCGCCTGCACGGTTTCGCGGTACAGGGGCTGCAAGTCGGGCGCGGAGCGAAAGCGCTGCACAAACTCATTCAACTGGCGTTCCAGGCGGCGCAGCACGCTGCCGCGCTGGATGATCAGGTACCAACTGGTCAGCGAAGCGAGCAGCAACGTGACCATCACCGCCTTGACCAACAGGCTCGCGTCACTGATCAGGCCCCAGATCGTCATATGTTCCATCGTCGCGTGCATGTTGAACTCCTATTCGAACAAAAAAGTGATGACCGGGTAATGACCGATCACGGCAAATTCAGCGTGCGGGTCACTTCGGCCCAGGGCACGAACTTGAAGTTCTGGGTTTGCTCAGGCATGCGCTTGCGCCCGTCCTGCACCACCAGCATGCCTTTGCTCCACGGCCCGCCAAGGTTGATCGCCGTGACTTCAAGCCCATCGGTTTCCGAAGCGCCATCGATACCGGCAGCGGCATTCAGGCCGACGCGAAAGGCACCGTGGGCAGCGAACGGCGGTTCGGCGTCCACCACTAGGTAGCTGTCGTTGCCTTGGCTGGAGATCACCAGGTAATCGCGCTTGTCGCTCTGGTACAGCGCCAACCCTTCCACATCCGCATGCAGCTGCGGCCCCACCTTGATCACGCTGGTGAGCGTGGCCGGTTGGTCTGCACGGGCATCCACTGCCCATACACCGACATCTTCTTCACCGATAAACAGGCGCTGGCGCTGGTCGTCGGCCACGCAGCCTTCGGGCTGGCTGTCGACTTTGAATTGGCGCACCAACTCACCTTGCACACGGCCGTCCGGCGCGCTCAGGCGGTATTGCAGGAAGGTGCCGTCCTTGTCATTGGCGATGGCGTAGATCTCGCCGCTGGCGGGTTGGAACAGGCAGATGCCGTAGATGGCCTTGAGGGGCGTCGGTACTTCGCCGGCTTCACGCAGCTCACCGGTGGTGCGGTCGATGCTGAACAGGCTCAGGCTGTTGTGATCACGGTTACTCGCCACGGCCAGGTCGACGATGTGCGTGCCGAACTTAAAGTTGGGGCGCACATCCACGTTATTCAGGCGGCCGACGGCCAGTTCCTGCAGCAGTTTGCCGTCGAGGTCGTAGGCAAGCAGTCCCTGTTTTTTGTTGGTGCCGAGCACGCGACTCTTCGACGGTTGCGTGGGGTGAATCCAGATCGCCGGGTCATCGGCGGCATCGCCCTGACGACCGACTGGGTCGGTCTGGCGCACGGCCGCGACTTCAGGAATCACCGGTTCGACCAGCACCGGCGTGGCCTGCCAGTTCAGCTTGCCCTGATAGAGCTTGCCGGTGTCGTCGTCACGGACCAGTACCTGCTGACCATTGATGCTCAGTTGTTCCGGCTCTTTAAGGCCTGGCAGGCTCAAGCTGGACTGCTCGGCCCAGCGCTCACCGGTTTGCTGGAACAGGTGCAGTCGGGCGGCCTTTGGATCAAGCGCGATCACACCGCCCGGCACCAGCGCCATGGCGCCAGCTTCGCGTTTTGGCGTGTCGAACAGTGCGATTGGCGTGCGTTTCACATCGGCCTCCGGGTGTGCCGGGTAGGCCCACCAGCCAACGTTTTCTTCATTCACCACCAAACGGTTGGCGGCATCATCCACTTGGCAGAACTGCGCCGAAGGTGGCAGCGGCAAACCGCGTACGCGCTGGGCTTCGTTCAACAAGGTCGCATCGTTGCCTACCAACCATTGCTCGCCTTTGCCCTCTTCTCCTACCAGGAACACAAACAGGTTGGCGGCGGCGTCGCGGTACAGGCACAGGCCGTTCACTGCGTAATCGCGGGTCGGCAGGTAGAGCGGTTTGCCGAAGGTTTTGGTCGACGGGTCAAGGCTGATCAGCAGGGCTTGCTGGCGATCGTTGTCGAGGCTGGCGACCAGTGCCTGGCTGCCTGCTGCACGGGTGTCGAGGCTGCTGAAGTTGCCTTTGAAGCGCGCCAGCTCGGTGCCTTTGACGTCCACCAGTTGCAGGCCGTCGCGGGGGCTGGCGGTGAGGCGTTGGTTAGTGTTCAGGAACGCCATGGCTTCGGCATTCAGGTTAGGTGCCCAAGGGGTCAGGGCTAAATCGGCGGCAACGGCATGACCACAGGTTGCCAATGCGATCAGCAGGTACAACTTGGAAATTCTCATGTACGGCTAAATCCTTTAAAAACAATGGAGATCCAATGTGGGAGCGGGCTTGCTCGCGAAAGCGGTGTATCAGGCGAAAAATCAGTTGGCTGACCCACCGTATTCGCGAGCAAGCCCGCTCCCACACTTGGAATGTGTTGAATTCAAAAATGAGTGAAGGTCAGGCCCAGCTTGTAGGTCGGGCCGTACTCCTCGTACTGGCCGTTGTAGCTGCGGTGGCCGGTGTAGACGAAGTACGACTCATCGGTAAGGTTCTGCGCCTCGAAGCTCACTTGCAGGTTCTTGGTCAGTGAATAGCGCGCACTGAAATCGACGAAGGTTTGCGCATCGACGTGCAGGTCATGGGCCTTGTCGTTGATCGAGGCCAGCTCGTACAGGTAGGCCGACTTGTAGTTGGCCGATAGGCGCAGGCTGAGCTTGTCGTCTTCCCAGCCGAGCATCAGGTTGCCGACGGTGTCCGACTGGTTCGGCAGGCTGATGTTGCGCTTGCGGTTCGTGCCGCTGGCACTGTCGAAACCTTCGATATCCGCGCTGGAGCGGCTGAAGGTGGTGTTGGCGCCGACCAACAGACCGTTCCATGGCGCCGGCAGCCAGTCGAACTTCTGTGAGTAGGCCAGTTCCAGGCCATAGAGCTTGGCGCTGTCGCCGTTGGCGTAGGTGTGGGCCTCGGAGAAGTTGATCCAGGCGCCGGTACCGGCCAGGTCGGTGTTGTAGACGAAGTTCTTGATGTCCTTATAGAACACGAACGCCGACACGGTCCCGGCGCGGCCCATGAAGTGCTCGATGCCCAGGTCCAGGTTGCTCGACTCCAGGGGCTTGAGGTCCGGGTTGCCGAAGGTGGCTTCGTCATCGTCGATCACAAAACCCGGTGCCAGTTGGCCGAACGTCGGGCGCACCACGGATTTGGTCCAGGCTGCGCGAACCTGGGTGTTCTTGTCGATCTGGTAGCGTGCATGCAGGCCGGGCAGCCAGTGGTGGTAGCGGCGCTTGGTTTCGGTGGCGGTGAACACGCCATCGGTGGCGCCGGTGCCCTTGGCATCGAACTCGGTGCCTTCGTAACGCAGGCCAGCGATGAAGCGCCAATCGTCGACGTCGATGGTGTTCATGAAGTAGCCGGCGTTGATGTCTTCGCGGATGGTGAAGTCGTTGACCCGCGACTCGGTCTCGTCATAGAAGTCCGCAGCGTTGAGGCCGCCGATCAACTGCTTGATGCTGCTCGGGCTGATGCCGGGGCCGAAGTTGCCCAGGCGATAATCGACGCTACCCTTCTGGAACTGGGTCAGGTTGAGTTGGTCGGCGCTGAACCCCAGGGTATCGAAGTCCTTGTAGGTCCAGGCTTCCAGGTCGTTGCTCTTGTGGCGCCGGCTGACTTTGCCGCCGAACTTGAACTGGGAGGCGTAGCCGCTAAGGTCGTAGTCGCGGGCCAGGTCCAGGCGCAGGTTTTTCTCGGTGTCCTTGGTGTTCTGTTTTTCCCAGTCGACTTTGTCGAGGGTGAAGTTGCTGGCGTCGTAGAAGCCTGCGCCGATGATCGGGCGCGGCTTGCCGTTGTCGTAGAAACCGCTGTTGGCAAAGTCACCGCCATCAAAGGTCGCCCCGGCGATATGGCCCGGGCTGTCTTCGCTGGACTGGCTGTAGCCGGCCTGGCCACTCAGAGTCCACAGGCCAAGCATGCGTTCGCCGCCGAATACGTAGGACTGGATTTCCTGGGTTTCTTCGCGGTTTTTCAGCTTGCACTTGGCCTCGGCATCGCCCAACTCTCCGGCTGCCAGCGGGTCGGCAAATTCGATGCTGGTGGAGTTGCGGGTTTCGGTGTCCTTGTAGCGGCTGTAGAGGGTGCGCAGGTAATAGCTGCTGACATCATCCGGTTTGTAGTCGAAGTTGAGGCCGCCACCGGCGCGCTCGCGGCTGATGTCGTAGTCGCGTTGTTCGAACTCATTGAGCTTGGCGCCGTTTGTGAAGTCCCAGGCGCCGCCGGTTTCGACGTTGTCCGACCCGAAGTCGCGCTTCTGCCAGCTCAGCGCGGCAGCCACGCCGAAGTTGTCGATGCCGTCGCCGAGGCTGAAACGGTTACTGGCCGCGCCGGAGAATTTCGGGCTGGTCTGGTGGGTGTTCTTGTCGTAGCTGGCTTCGCTGCTGCCGGTGTAGAACAGGCCTTTGTGATCGAACGCCGAGAGGCTTTGTACGTCGACAGTACCGCCGAGGGAGTTGGCGTCCATGTCCGGGGTCAAGGTCTTGATCACCGACAGCGACTGCACCAGTTCCGATGGCAGCACGTCGAGGGCCACGGCACGCCGTGCGCTTTCCGGGGCCGGTACGAGCGTGCCGTTGATGGTCACGCTGTTGAGGTCCGGGCCCAGGCCCCGCACGCTGACGAAGCGCCCTTCGCCCTGGTCGCGCTCGACGCTGACACCCGGCAGGCGCTGCACCGCTTCGGCGACGTTTTCATCCGGCAACTGAGCCACACCGTCGGCATGCACCACACTCTTGATGCTGTCGGAGGTGCGCTGTTCTTTCAGCGCCGAATCGATGGCGGCCGCCTGGCCAACCACCTCGACATGCTCGGTGGTGGCCGCCTCGGCCGCATTCAATCGCTCACTGGCAATCGCCAGGGCCAAGGCGGTAAGCGTGAAGCTGACGAACCCGGTGCGCTTGTACATGAAATCCTCCCCAAGAATCCGTTGGCGCCAGGCAAGGGGCCCGGCAACTGGGAGGGCAAGCTAGGGGTGGGGGATGACGGTTCTGTGAAAGGGGTTGGCTGCAAACCCCGTAAACCGGGGTTTTGAGCCGGCTCGAGTGTACAAATGAGCTGAAGTGACCTCGGCTAAAATGTGGGAGCGGGCTTGCTCGCGAATGCGGTGTATCAGTATCAGGTGTGTTGACTGACACACCGCATTCGCGAGCAAGCCCGCTCCCACATTTGACCGGTGTTCTCCTGTGGATTGTGTTTATGCCGTGAGCTGATTCGACCCTCCCCCACCGTCACGCAACGGTCACATCGATCTGCTGTGCTGGCGCCCATCGCTTATTTGCCCAAGGACTCGCGGCCATGTTTTCCGTGCTCAAACCCCACCGCTGGAAACTCACCCTGCTGCTGATCGCCGCCAACCTCGGGCTGATCCTGCACCTGGCCTGCGGTAACCTCAAAAGCGTCAGCGAGTGGGAATGGCTGGATATCTTTGGCGAAGGCGGCTCGGCGCTGCTGGCCTTGGTATGGCTGGGCCTGGTGCTGAAAAGCCGCCCCGCCGGACGCGTCACCAACTACCTGGCGTTGGGCCTGTCGTGCATCTTCTTTTCCTGGTGGATCGACAGCCTCGACGAGTTCATCCGCCTGCCCGACAGCATCACCTGGGACCACTGGCTCGAATCCGGACCGATGCCGGTGGGCATGATCCTGCTGACCATTGGTATCTACCACTGGCACCGCGAGCAACTGGCAATCAGCGCACAGATGGAAAAGCGTGAGCGGCTGTTCCGTGAACATCGCTTGTTCGACAAACTCACGCCACTGGCCGGCGCCGACTACCTCAAGCGCCAGTTGGCCGACAGCCTGCAAGACAGCCGCGACCAGCAGCAACCGCTGTCGTTGCTGGCCCTGGACCTGGACAACTTCGCGGCCATCAACCAGGCCTACGGGCATGCCGAGGGTGATGCGGTATTGCAGGCCCTCAGCCATTTACTGCTGCTCAATCTGCGCCGCCAGGACTTGCTCTGTCGCTTGGCGGGCGACCGCTTCGTGGTGCTGCTGCCCAACACCGGCGAACGCCAGGCCCAGGTGCTGGCGTTGGAGTTGCAACAGGCCGTGCGCGCCCTCGCCCACAAGACCCGCCAGCAAGGCGAACGCCTGCAACTGGGGGCGACCACCGCCGTGGTGATGGCCTTGGACGAACCGCCTCAGGACCTGCTCAAGCGCCTGAACCTGGCGCTGGCCAAAGCCAAGCAACCTCTCGCGAAAATCGCCTGAGATGGCCGTGAAAACCAACGGGTATGAAGCCGACAGCCGCTTCATCCCGGGGCACTACCAGCCTGCCACCTTGATCGACCTGGCCTTGTCCCGGGACATCGACAGCCACCGCCTGCTGCGCGGCACCGGGCTGTTTCATGAAGACATCCTGGCCGGCACAGCGCGGCTGAGCCCGCGGCAGTTTCTGGCCTTGATCGGCAACAGCCGCAAGCTGTTGGACGCCGACGACAGCAGCTTCCTGTTCGGCCAGCGCCTGTTGCCGGGCTATTACGGTGCGGCCAGCCATGCGTTGGGCCATGCGCAGAATTTGCATCAAGCGCTGGAAATCCTGATCCAACAACAGGTGCTGCTCAGCCCGTTGGTCACACTGCAATTGGAGTTGGATGAGCACCACGCTTACCTCTACTGGCTGGACAGTTGCGGGGCTGGCGAACAGTGGCGCTTCCTGCTGGAAGCGAGCATGACCTCACTGGTTGCCATGAGCCAATGGCTCAGCGGTGAACGACTGCCCTGGGCGTGCAGTTTCAGTCACCCCGAGCCCCGCTACGTCGAGCAGTACTGGGTACATCTGGGGGAAGAGACCCGCTTCGCGCGCCCACTGGATGTGATGTGCATCCCGCGTGAATACCTTACCCGCCCCTGGCCGGGCGCTTCGGCCACCGCCGGCCAGGTGGCGCGCCAACAAGCCCGCGAGCAAATTGAACAGTTGGGCTTTGCCAGCAGTTTTCTCGACGGCCTCTACGACTACCTGCGCGAGCAAGTACGCCAGCCACCCAGCCTGGAACAGGCCGCGCACGCCTTCGCCATGAGCCCGGCCACCCTCAAGCGCAAGCTGCACAAGCACGACACCGGCTTTCAGCAGCAGGTGGACCGGGTGCGCAAGCAAGTGGCGTTGCACCTGTATCAGGTCAAGGGCTACAGCAATGATGAGGTGGCGGCGTATTTGAACTTCAGCGATGCGGCGAACTTTCGGCGCTCGTTCAAACGCTGGACCGGCAGTACTCCAAACCTGATCCGCCAGTTGTTCAACAGCCGCTAGCCAGGCGCTCGCGCAGGAACTCCACCAGCGCCTGCACCGGCCGCGAGCTCTGCCGGTGTTGCGGGTACACCGCCGACAGCGTCAGGTCTTCGGGGGCGAACTCATCCAACACACTGACCAGGCGCCCGTCCTTCAACGCATCGCCGACGATAAAGGTCGGCAAGTACGTCACGCCTAGACCGGCAATCGCCGTGTCGCGCAGCAGATCACCGTTGTTCACGCGCATGCGCCCACTGACACTCAACGCCTGCAACTTGCCCTTGAAGCGCCACTGCACCTGGCGGCCATGGCCGTAAGGCAGGCAATCGTGCTCGGCGAGGTCGTCGGGTTTTTGCGGGGTGCCGCGCAGGGCCAGGTACTCGGGGCTGGCGCAATACACGCGGGGAATGCTGGCGATGCGGCGCGCAATCAAGGTGGAGTCTTCCAGGGTGCCGATGCGCAACACCAGGTCGTAGCCTTCGCCGATCAGGTCCACGGGGCGGTCGCTGAGATCGACTTCCACCGACACCTGAGGGTGGCGCTGCAAGAACAGCGGCAACAGGCAACCCAAGTGGGCCATGGCAAACGACAGCGGCGCGCTCAGCCGAATGGTGCCGCATGGTTCGCTGTTCTGGCCCGCGATGCCCTGCTCCACTTGCTCGACTTCATTGAGCAATCGCAGCGCGGATTCGTAGTAACTCTGGCCCAGTGGGGTGACATCCAAACGACGCGTGGAGCGGTTGAGCAGGCGCACGCCGAGGCGCTCTTCCAGTTGGATCAGGCGGCGGCTGACGAACTGCTTGGACAGGCCCAACTGTTCGGCGGCAGCGGTGAAGCTGCCGGACTCCATGACCTGGCAGAACAGGCGCATGTCTTCAAAAGGGTTCATTGTCGCTTCTCGGTGGACATTTGTACGGTTGTATAACGGGTTCGTCGCAACACCACAAACCAAAATGTGGGAGCGGGCTTGCTCGCGAATACGGTGGGTCAGTCACTTGATCTGTTGACTGACACTCCGCATTCGCGAGCAAGCCCGCTCCCACAGGGGTATTTCGCAGTTTTCTAGAACGCGTTACTTGGCCGTAAACGCCGAGTAGCTGTTCATCAGGTTGCGGTAGTTCGGGATGCGCGGCGACAGCAGGTTGGCAAGGCCTTCCATGTCGTTGCGCCAGTCGCGTTGCAACTCGCAGGCGACGGCGAACCAGTTCACCAGTTGCGCACCGGCAGCGGTCATGCGCGCCCAGGCCGCTTGTTGCACGGTTTCGTTGAAGGTGCCGGAAGCGTCGGTAACTACAAACACTTCAAAGCCTTCTTCCAGCGCGCACAGGGTCGGAAACGCTACGCAGACGTCCGTCACCACACCGGCAATGATGATCTGCTTGCGACCGGTCGCCTTGACGGCCTTGACGAAATCTTCGTTGTCCCAGGCGTTGATCTGGCCAGGACGGGCGATGTACGGCGCGTCCGGGAACAGTGCCTTGAGCTCCGGAACCAGAGGGCCGTTAGGGCCGCTTTCGAAGCTGGTGGTGAGGATGGTTGGCAGGTTGAAGAACTTGGCCACATCGGCCAGGGCCAGCACGTTGTTCTTGAACTCGTTCGGCGAGAAATCCTGTACCAGTGAGATCAGGCCAGTCTGGTGGTCGACCAACAGGACGACGGCGTCATCTTTGTTCAAACGGTTGTTAGCCATGGTTCAGCTCCTTACGGGGGTTTGAGTAATCAGAAGGCAAAGCACGAACAGCCGAACGCACCCCAGAAACCCTGGAAGTCGCTGACCGGCACGCTGGAAAGGCGGGCTTTTTCGTGGCTGTGTGAATGCACGCCGCACGGGCCGCTGCATTGGTGTACTTGAGCTTGCAAAGGCGAGCTTGGGCGCCAGTGCCCCGGCACCTTGACCACCGGCGACCAGTCCGGCAGCACCGGCACGCGCGGTGGTGCGTAATCCTCGAAATCGCCGGCGCCGTAGACCACTTTGCCGCCGACCACAGTCAGTACCGATTCGATCCACTTGATGGCCTCTTCATCGACACTGAAGAAATCCGCCGAGAGCGCGGCGACGTCGGCTAATTGTCCGACCTTGATCTGGCCCTTCTTGCCCTGTTCGGACGAGAACCAGGCGCTGCCATGGGTGAACAGCTCCAGCGCGGTGAGTCGCGGCAGGCCCTCCGCATGCAGCTCCAGGCCGCCGACGGTGCGGCCGCTGACCATCCAGTACAGCGAGGTCCACGGGTTGTAACTGGAGACCCGCGTGGCATCGGTGCCCGCCCCTACTGGCACGCCTTCGGCAAGCATGCGCTTGATCGGCGGCGTGGCTTCGGCGGCCTTGGCGCCGTAACGCTCCACGAAGTACTCGCCCTGGAACGCCATGCGGTCCTGGATCGCAATACCACCGCCAAGCGCCCGCACGCGCTCGATGTTTTTCGGCGTGATGGTTTCAGCGTGGTCGAAAAACCACGGCAAGCCATTGAACGGAATATCGCGGTTGACCTTCTCGAACACGTCGAGCATTCGGGAGATGGACTCGTCATAGGTGGCGTGCAAGCGGAACGGCCAGCGCTGCTCCACCAAGTGGCGTACCACCGGCTCCAGCTCCTGCTCCATGGTCAATGGCAGGTCCGGGCGCGGTTCAAGGAAGTCTTCGAAGTCGGCGGCCGAGAACACCAGCATCTCACCGGCGCCGTTGTGGCGCAGGTAGTCATCGCCCTGGTGCAGCTTCACGCTGCCGGTCCAGTTCTGGAAGTCGCTGAGCTCTTCCTTGGGTTTCTGGGTGAACAGGTTGTAGGCGATGCGCACCGTCAACTGTTCGTCCTTGGCCAGTTGCTCGATCACCGCGTAGTCATCGGGGTAGTTCTGGAACCCACCACCGGCGTCGATGGCGCTGGTGAGGCCCAGGCGATTGAGTTCGCGCATGAATTGGCGGGTCGAGTTGACCTGATACTCCAGTGGCAGTTTCGGGCCTTTGGCGAGGGTCGAATACAGGATCATCGCGTTCGGACGCGCCACCAGCATGCCGGTGGGGTTGCCGTTGCTGTCACGCACGATCTCGCCGCCCGGCGGGTTCGGCGTGTCCTTGGTGTAACCCGCCACGCGCAGGGCAGCACGGTTGAGCAAGGCACGGTCGTACAGGTGCAGCACGAACACCGGAGTGTCCGGCGCGGCCTGGTTGAGCTCTTCCAGGGTGGGCATGCGTTTTTCGGCGAACTGGAATTCGTTCCAGCCGCCCACCACGCGCACCCACTGCGGGGTTGGGGTGCGATCGGCCTGATCCTTGAGCATGCGCAACGCATCAGCCAGGGATGGCACGCCTTCCCAACGCAGTTCGAGGTTGTAGTTAAGACCGCCACGGATCAGGTGCAGGTGCGAGTCGTTGAGGCCGGGGATCACGGTGCGTCCCTTGAGGTCGATGACCTGGGTGCCACTGCCGCGCAGGGCCATCGCTTCACCGTCGGTGCCGACGGCGACAAAGCGCCCCTGGCTGATGGCGACGGCGGTTGCGCGCGGGTTTTCACGGTCCACGGTGTGGAACTGGCCATTGAACAGAATCAGATCGGCGTTCATAGGGTTTCCTTTACAGAGGCTTCAAGCCAGGGAGCGAACAGGCGGGTGGCCGCCGGCATCAGCAGGTAGACCACCAGCAACACGATGGTCAGGGTGACCAGGAAGGTGGCGACCACGTAGTTGGAGAGGAACGGATGCAGGCGCAGAATCGGGCCCCAGATGATCGGGACCAGCAGGGTCAGCGGCAGGATCACAAACAGGGTGACTACGGCCTGTTTCCAGCGTGGTGGCTTGGCGGCGTTTTCGGTTTCGGGGTTGAACCAGAACTCGTTGACGGCGCCGATTTCGGTGTTGTCGCCGTCGGCCAGCAGGGGGGCGGCTTCGTCGATCAGGGTTTTGCGCTCGGGGGAATCGAGCCAGGTTTCCAGGGCGTCGGTGGAGCGGTAGCGCAACACACAAGTGAACAGGGCCAGGCCGTTTTGCTTGCTGCGCACGACGTCGACGCCGAGGTGGCCGGGGCGCTCGCCGGCGATGCGTACGATGCGGCGCAGCCAGGCTTCGTAGTCGGCTTCGTGGCCTTGTTTGATGAGGTGTTTGACGACCAGGGTGACGACTTCGTCGGGGCTGGTGTTGGGTGCTGGGTCCATGGGGTGTGCCTCTGCTTCGAGATTTCAGCGATGAGGGGAGTTTGACGGGGGTGGGGTGGGGGGAATTGGATGTATGTGCTGTTTGAGGGGGGTTGAGTTGGGTTGGGTTGGGTACATATCCGATATTTGGGTAACGGCTGATTATGGTTCCGCTCTTACAGCGGCTCACTTTTGAAGAGCGCAAAAGTAAGCAAAACGCTTCGCCCCACCACTCGGCACCTCGCTTAGGCTCGGTGTGCCCTCACTCCGGCTTGAATCCGTGGGCCGCCGCCACGCGCCATCCATGGCGCGGGGCGGCTAACCCGGCGTCCTGCCGGGTTACCCACGGATTCAAGCCTGCGTTCGGCCAGCGTGGTTTAACGGGGCGCCTAAGATCAAGATCACAAGCCAAATCAAAAGCCAGAGCCAGAGCCAGAGCCAGAACAGACCGCTGTCTGCCTGATACATGGAGATCCAAATGTGGGAGCTGTGATCGACACACACTAACCGGTCGGCTCTAAGGCCGCCGCGCACTTCCAAAAGTGACCCGCCGTAAGGGCGGAACCATAGGAGGCCGTTACCCAAATAACGGATATGCACACCCACTACAAAACACGAGCCATATGCTCCCCAATCCTCCCCCGCAACCACCGCTCCGCTGGATCATTGTCATGCACCCCACTCCACACCATCGACAACTCCGCAGCATCAATCGCGAACGGCGGGTCTTCGGCGCGTAAGGTGGTGCCCTCGGTCAACGCACACGCCGCATAGTCCGGCACCGTCGCAATAATCTGCGTACCGGCCAACAACGCCCGCAGCCCACTGAACTGCGGCACGGCCAACACCACCCGCCGCGCCCGGCCAATACGTGTCAGGTCCAAATCAATGTTGCCGCTCAAGTCCCCCGAAAACGACACCATCGCATGGGGCCGCTCACAGTAATCATCCAGCGTCAGCGGCTCAGAGCCGTCGTCGCCGCGCAGTACCTTGCAGGGGATGTCCCGCAGTTTCTTGCGCTTGGCATTCGCCGGTAATTCCGTGGTGTAGCTCACCCCTACCGAAATCTCGCCACTGGCCAGCAACGTCGACATCAGCAGGTAATTGGCGCGGCGCACCACCACGACAATCCCCGGGGCTTCTTCGCGCAGTTGGCTAAGCAGTGGCGGGAACAGGCCAAATTCGGCGTCGTCAGACAGGCCGATGCGGAACACCGCGCAGCTGGTGGAGGGGTCGAAATCCTTGGCGCGACTGACGGCGCCCGAGATGATGTCCATGGCCGGTTGCAATTCCTTGAGTATCGCCAAGGCACGTGGCGTGGGCTCCATGCCCCGCCCGTTGCGCAACAGCAACGGGTCGTCGAACAGGTCGCGCAGGCGGCCCAGGGCCGCGCTCACCGCCGGCTGGCCCATGAAAAGCTTTTCGGCAACGCGGGTCAGGTTCTTCTCGAACATCAGCGCTTCGAAAATCACCAGCAGGTTCATGTCGACGCGGCGTAGGTCGTTGCGGTTCATGGGGCTATCCAAACGGTTGGCAAGTGCACAGAAAAGCACGCCAGACGCTGCCGCGATTGCACCGCTGTGCTGTCTTTTCGGTGACTGCACCTGGCGAAATTAACAACGATTAACTCGTCAGCCAGGCGGTCAGGCGCCAAGAATGTATCGGTCTACACTGCATCCATTCACCGGGAACGCTCCCATCGACTGCGGACATCCGTCATGGCCCGACTTGAACTCAAGGCTCCCCGTTTATCCGCTACCGGCGGCCTATGCCCCCGGCGCGAGCGTATCGCCAAGCAACTGATTCAGGCCAACCTCGGCGAAAGCCTGGCAATTGCCGACCTGGCCCAGGCCTGCGCATTGTCGCGCAGCCATTTTTCCCGCGCGTTCAAGTGCACCACCGGGCTGTCGCCTCAGGAGTGGATACGCCAACAACGCATCCAAAGGGCCAAGGAGCTGATCACCGGTTCCGCCCTGAGCCTCACGCAAATCAGCCTGGAGTGTGGATTTTGCGACCAGGCGCACTTCTGCCATATGTTCACCCGCAGCGAGGGCGTCAACCCGATGACCTGGCGAAATCACCACATGCGTCACAAGCCTCACGTGATCGCGGCCTAGTGGTACACCTGCACCTGGAATATGCTTGCCCGATCCTTTCCCAGAGCATGGGCAACCATGAGTGACCTCAGCGATCAGGCCGTGCAGTTCGGCCCTTACCGCATCCATCCGCGCCAGCGCCTGGTGCTGGAGGCTGGTCGCCCGTTGCGCCTGGGACGACGGGCGGTGGAGATCCTGCTGATCCTGTTGGAACAGGCCGGCAATGTGGTGAGCAAACAAGAGTTGATCGCCCGCGTCTGGCCGAAAAGCGTTGTGGAAGACGGCAACCTGCGGGTGCACATGGCGGCGTTGCGCAAGGCCTTGGGCGATGGCCAGGCCGGGCAGCGCTATATCGTGACGGTGGCCCAGCGTGGCTACAGTTTTGTGGCGCCACTGAGCATCGAACCGATGAGCCTACCCAACGACGGCGCCCCATCCAGCCAGGGGCACAACCTGCCCCTGCGCCGTACGCGGATGATCGGTCGCCAGGCCCTGATCGACAGCCTGGTACAGCAATTGCCCGAGCGCCGCTTTATCACCCTCACCGGCGCCGGGGGGATCGGCAAGACCACCGTCGCCTTGCGCGTGGCGGAACTGCTGATTGGGCATTACCGCGACGGCATTCGCCTGTTGGACCTGACGCCCCTCAGCACACCGTCGATGATCCTGCCTAATCTCGCCGCCCTGCTCGACCTCACCGCAGTCGAGCATGAACCTCTGGCGACATTTGCGCGCAGCTTGCAAGAGCGCCAGTTATTGCTGGTGATCGACAACTGCGAACACTTGCTGGACGACATCGCGCTGATCAGCGAAACCTTGCTGCGCCACGCGCCCAAGCTGCACATCCTGGCCACCAGCCGCGAAGCATTGCGCGCCGAGGGTGAACATGTGCAACGCCTCGACCCCTTGGCCTGCCCGCCCGCTACCGGCAATCGCGCCCAGGCGCTCGGTTACCCGGCCCTGCAATTGCTGGTCGAACGGGCAATGTCCCAGCAGGACAGCTTTGAGTTGAGCGAGGCCGAACTGCCGCTGGCGATTGATATCTGTCAGCGCCTCGACGGCATTCCCCTGGCCATCGAGTTGGTAGCGGCGCAGATCGAACGCTTCGGCTTGCCAGGGCTGCTGGTGCAGATGGAAGACAACTTCCGCCTGCTGACCCGGGGTCGGCGCAGTGCCCTGCCCCGTCATCAAACCTTGCGCGCCACGCTGGACTGGAGCTTTGAGCTGTTGACGGCATGCGAGCAAATTTGCCTGCGCCGCCTGGCGGTGTTCCGGGGTGGGTTCAGCCTGGCCAGCGCGGCGGCGGTGATCGCCGGGGAGCAGATTGCGCCGACTGAAGTGCTGGGGTCCATCACGCAGCTGGTGGCCAAGTCCTTGCTCAATGTGGAGGCCGGCGATGACGAGATGGTCTATCGCCTACTGGACATCACCCGCACCTACGCCCTGGAAAAACTCAGTGTTGCCGACGAACTCGCCATCACCCGCGAACGTCACGCCGAGCGCTGCCTGGCCCTGATGAACCAGGCGCAGGACGATTGGGAAATCACCGCTACGCAGGTGTGGATCGACCGCTACGCAGCGCTGCGCGAAGACATCCGCGCCGCCCTCGATTGGGGCCTGGGCGACGGCGGTGTGCACCTGCTGGGCATACGCCTGACCGTCAGCGCCATGCCGTTGTGGCAGGAACTGTCGCTGCTGCGCGAACACGGCCTGTACGTGGGCAAGGCCCTGTTGCGCCTGGGGCAATCGAGTGCACCGAGCCAACGCTTGCATATGGCGTTGCAGTTGGCGCTAGGCAGTTTTTCCTACCACGCTCAGGGTGGCACGCCGCAGACCATCGAGGCCTTTACCTGCGCCCGGCGCTTGGCGGAAGCCGGCAAGGATTTGGCTGGCCAACTGCGCGCGGTATCGGGCCATATGGCCGTCAACCTGTGCTGTGGCAACTACCGCGAAGCCTTGGCCCAAAGCCTGCATTTCGACCAACTGGGCCCCCAGGCCGAGCCGTTGCTGGCCCTCAGCGCCCAACGTTTGCGCGTACTGGCGCAGCACTTTGCAGGCAACCAGGCGCTGGCGCAGCACAATGCCGAACAGGTGATCCAGCGCATGGCCCAGAGTGGTCATCTCAACCGGTTCACCCATGGCTTTGGCGTGCAGTACGACCAGAGCGTCGCCTCGTTGACCATCCTTGCGCGCATCCTGTGGCTGCGCGGCTTTCCGGAGCGCGCCTGGCGTACCGCAAGCCAGGCATTGGAACTGGCGCTGCAGATCAATCACGGCACATCGATTTGCTACACCCTGGCCCTGGCCGGGGTGGTGATCCCTCACTACAACGGAGACACCGCCACCGCCCGCGACAACCTCGACCTGTTGTTGCAACAGGCACAGAAGCACTCGGCGCAATTGTTCCAGACCTGGGCGCGCTGCTACGAAGGCACGCTGCAGATGGCGGATGTCCAGGGGTTGGGATTGGTCGAAGATACGTTGGTGACGTTCAATGCCATCGAGGTACAAGACGCGGTTTTCGAACGTGCCAGAAACGGTGTGGCGGGCTGGTGCACTGCGGAGATCCTGCGGGTGCGCGCCGATGGCATGGCCGATACCCGTGCCGCCGAGGCGCTGCTGCTCGAAGCCCTGGGCCTGGCGCACCAGCAAGGGGCGTTGGCCTGGGAGTTGCGTTGCGCGACGTCGTTGGCCCGGTTGTGGCAGCGACAAGCACGCCTGCAGCCGGCGCGTGATCTGTTGAGTTCCGTGCATGCACGGTTTACCGAAGGCTTTGCAACCCAGGATCTAATAAGCGTACGCAGCCTGCTCGACGAGCTGCAAGACAAACGGCCGGCCTGAAAACGGCCCCAGGTAATGCCCATACCCTTGCTGCAAGCGCGCCACTTGTGCCGGGTCACGCAAGTGCGCCAGCGCATAGCAGCGCACGCAATTGAGCAGGCGATAACGCGCCTCACCTGGCCCCGGCTCCAGGCTCAGCAGCGAGGTGTTCACCAGGCGACCCAGCAAATAGGCCAGGTCGGCGTGTTCCAACTCCGTACCGGCGACCAGCTCACTCAAGGTGGGCAAGGTCACCGCCATCTTGAACAAACTCAATTGCAGGAACAGCCAGCGCTCCGGCAGGCTCAGGCGCTCGTAGGTCCAGTCCAGGGCGGCCGTCAGCGATTGGTGACGCTCCACCGCCGTGCGCCGCCCCCGGGTCAGCACTTGCAAGCCTTGGCGCAATTGCAACTGCAAGCCACGCACACCCAGGGCATCCACTTGGGCAGCCGCCAGTTCGAGGGCCAGTGGGAGTGCGTCGAGGCGCCGGCAGATATCCCGCAGGGGCGCCAAGTCCTGGGTCCGCAATGCAAAACCCTGTTGGCTGGCAGCCGCCCTTGCGACAAACAATTGCACCGCAGGGTAAGCCATCGCCTGCTCCACGCTGCTCAGCGCCGACGGTGCGGGCACCGCCAGTCGAGACACGCGCTGTACCCATTCGCCGGCGATCTGCAACGGTTCGCGACTGCTGATCAGCACGCTGACCTGGGGGGCTTTTTCACGCAGTACGCGCAGCAAGTGCCGGCAGGCGCCGAGCAGCAGGTCGGCGCCGTCGAGCACCAGCAGTAATTGTCGGTCGGCCAATTGGCGAGCCAATTCAGTGGCGCTGCCGCTGGGTTCCAAATGCAACGCGGCGGCCAGGTGGCGCAGCATGCTCATCGGCGCGTCCACCGTGGCCAGGTCAACCCACCACACGCCGTCGCGATAACGCGGCAATACGCGTTCGGCCAGGGCCAGGGCCAAGGTGCTCTTGCCCACGCCAGCGCAACCGGTGAGCGTCAACAGGCGTTGCCCTGACAGGCGCCGCACCAGCACGCCCAACAACGCGTCACAGCCGATCAGCGGGTTGAGCCGCGCCGCCAGGTTATGCCGGGGTGTCACGTGCTGGATCGCCCCCTGCACAGGCGCAGCAAAACAGTAGCCGCGCTGCGGGTCGTTGAGGATAAAGCGCGGGCCTTCAAGGGCGCGGCGCAGTGCGGCAATGTGCACCCGCAGGTTGTTCTCTTCCACCACGCTGTTCGGCCAGACCCGCTCGATCAACGTGACCTTGCTGATGAACTGCCCTGGAGTTTCAAGCAGCACGGTGAGGATATCCAACGCCCGCCCGCCCAACGGCACCGGCCAGCCTGCCTTGCTGACCAGCCGCTGTTGCCGGTGAAAGGCATAGGCACCGAAGCGCACCGTGCCATCAGCGTCAATCGCCTGAGGGTTGTTCATGTGTGCAATCGCGCTGAAACGCCCGGCCTTGGGCGTTTGCGCATCCTTTTCCATGGGCTTGCAGCTATCTTGCCAGCTAGCGATGACAGGACAATGCTGGCACGGGGAGCGACACGGACATTCGGGGGTGTGAGACGGACATCCTGTCGTTAACTGAACTGTTGTCGGTATTGGGTGGGGTTAAGGCCGAGCTTCTCACTGAACAGAAAGCGCATATAGCGCACGCTGCCGAAGCCTGCGTGGAACGCCACGGTCTTGAGCGGCAGGTCGGTGGTTTCCAGCAACTGGCGGGCACGGTCGATGCGTGCGCCCTGCAGGAAGGCCATGGGGGTCATCTGCACGTCCTTGGCAAACAGCCGCGCAAAATGGCGCGCGCTCATGCCGGCCAGTTCGGCCATGGACTCAATGGTGAACGGTTGGTCGAGGTGCGCCAGCACATGGTTTTGCACGCGGGTGATCGCGGTTTCCTGGGGCGCCACCGCAGCGGTCATCGGGCTGAACTGCGCCTGGCCGCCCTGGCGCTTCATCACCACCAGCAGCACCTTGGCTACGTCCACCGCGACTTCCTTGCCGTGGTCCTGGGCCACGATCGACAGCGCCAGGTCGATGCCTGCCGTGACCCCGCCCGAGGTGATCAACCGCCCATCTTGCAGGTAGATACGATCGGTCTCGACGATAGCCTTGGGAAACGCCTTGATCAGGCGTTCGGTGTAGTGCCAATGGGTGGTCACGCGATGACCGTCCAGCAGCCCGGCGTGGCCCAGCACAAAGGCGCCGGTGCAGATAGAACCAAAGCGCCGCGCCCTTGGCGCAGCCGCCTTGAGCCAGGGCAGCAACGCCGGGTGGCATTCGTTATAGGCGCCGGGGCCACCGGGTACCAGTAGCAGGTCGTAGGCGCCGTCGGCCTGGTCCAACAGCAGGTCGGTCTGCACCACCACGCCGTTGGAGGCGCGCAACGGCCCAGGTTCGGTGCCTAGGGTGAGGATCTGGTAATGCGCGGCCGCCGGCAGGTAGCGGTTGGCGATGGAAAACACTTCGAGCGGCCCGGCCATGTCGAGCAGGAGGAAGTCCGGAAACAGCGCCATGGCCACGGTTTTCATAGGGCAAAACATCCATAAATAGAAAGAAGCTCAGGGGGCAGCCCGAGCATTATGGCACGCCTTTTATTGTCAACTATAAAGGGACAGTTATTCAGATTTCATCTTCTTAATGAATTTTCTGATAACCATTAATCTTCTTCTCAACGCAGGAGCCCTGCATACCGCAGCCCGCTCCCACTTGAGGACAAGACCATGCTGACCCTTCGCCAAGCTTCGGAACGCGGCGCCGCCAATCACGGTTGGTTGAAGTCGTTCCACACCTTCTCGTTCGCCAACTACTGGAACCCGAAAGAACAGGGTTTTTCCGACCTGCTGGTGATCAACGATGACCGCGTGGCGGCCGGCAAAGGCTTCGGCCAGCACCCGCACCGCGACATGGAAATCTTCTCCTATGTGCTCGAAGGCGCCCTGGAACACAAGGACACTCTTGGCACGGGTTCGGTGATCCGCCCTGGCGATGTGCAACTGATGAGCGCCGGCAGCGGCGTGGCCCACAGCGAGTTCAACCACAGCCAGACGCGTGGCGTGCACTTCCTGCAAATCTGGATTGTGCCCGCCGAAGCTGGCGCCGAGCCGCGCTATCAGCAGGAACATTTCAGCGAGGCACAGAAACGTGGGCGCTTGCAGTTGATCATCTCGCCAGACGGTGCTGACGGCTCCCTGAGCGTGCGCCAGGACGCAAGGGTGTACGCCGGCCTGTTCAACGGTGATGAAGCCGCGACCCTCGACCTGCCGCCCGACCGCCATGTGTACATCCATGTGGCCAGCGGCAGCGTTGAAGTCAACGGTCAGCGCTTGCAGGAAGGCGACGGTGCCCGAGTGCGGGATGAGCGCCAGATTCGCCTGAGCCAAGGCACGGACGCTGAGGTGCTGGTGTTCGACCTGCGCCCCCTGGAATTGCCGCAGATGCCGTGACCGTCCCTGCGATAGCCCGCCAAAACGGGCTATCGCTGGCATCGATAGTCACCATCAGCCCAATGAAGTTCTCTAAAAAAATGCAACGCGTAACATCAAACCCATACCCAGCGGCACCCCACTAAAACACTCGGAGCACACTCTCATGAAACGCCAAATCTTGCTTAGCCTCGCTTTCTCGGTACTCGCAGCCAACGCATTTGCCCACCCTGTTGTCGCTGAAGGCGGCGCGGATCGTCTGATGGAAAGTCGTGTTGCCGAAGGCGGTGCTGACCGTCTGCAAGGCAACCGTGTTGCCGAAGGTGGCTCGGATCGTCTGCTGGAACGTCGTGTCGCCGAAGGCGGTGCCGACCGTCTGCAAGGCAACCGCGTAGCCGAAGGTGGCTCGGATCGCTTGCTGGAACGTCGTGTCGCCGAAGGTGGTGCTGACCGTCTGCAGAGCAACCGCGTATAACCCCGCAGTGTTTGCGGGGCACCCCAAACCGGCCTGATCAGCCGGTTTTTTTTCGCCTTTCATTAATGCAGGTCGCGGTCCACCCACAGCACAGCCTTGCCGATCTGTTGCCGCGCCTCGATGCGTTCATGCACCTGCTGCACGGTGTCGAGGGTGTAATGCCCTTCGATCTCCACGGTCAACGCCCCTTCAAGCATCGCCGCAAACACCGCATTGGCGCGCCGTTGCACCGTGGCGCCGTCGGCCATATGGTCGGCCAGTCGCGGGCGCGTCAAAAACAATGAACCCGCTTCGCCCAGTTCCATCGGGTCCAGGTCGGTCAGCGACCCCGAGACATTGCCGTAATTGACGATCAGGCCCCGTGTGCGACAGGCGCGAAAGCTGTCTCGCAGGGTGCTTTTGCCCAAGGAGTCGAACACCACGTCCACACCTTTGCCGTGCGTGGCGTCGAGCACACGGTCGGCAAAGCGCCCATCGTCGTAGGTCCAGGCCTGGTGAGCGCCACGTTGTTGCGCAATCGCGCATTTTTCAAGGGTGCTGCCAGTGGCAAACACGGTCGCCCCCAAATGCCGAGCCATCTGCACCAGCAACTGGCCGATGCTGCCGGACGCCGCGTGCACCAGGCAACTGCTGCCGGCCTGCAATCGTGCGACATCATCGATCAGGTAATGGGCGGTGCAGCCTTGAAACATCGCCGCAGCCGCCTGATCGAAGGCGATGGCGTTGGGGATCTGTGCGATTTTTTCGACCGGCACCAGTGCGTATTCGGCATATGCGCCCCAGGCAATGCACCAGGCGACCCGATCGCCCACGGCCAGATGGCTGACGCCGTCACCGATCTCCACCACCACCCCCGCGCCCTCCATGCCCAAGGTGCAGGGCAGACGCACCGGATAGGTCACTGAATTGGCATATTTGCCTTGGCGCGTATGGATATCCATGAAATTGATGCCGGCGCACGCCACTTTGATCAGCACATGCCCCGGCCTGACCTGAGGTTTGGGCAGGTGCTGGCGCACTTGAACAACGTCTGGACCGCCGTAGGTTTGCAGGGTGATGGCTTTCATCGCGGGAACAACTCCGTTTGCACTGGAAAGCGCACATGGTAAAAGGACGCCTTCAGACGGAAAATTCCCCATTCAATCCCACCCTCCGTGCGGAAATAACCCGATGTTCGACTGGCAAGACTTGTATTACTTCACCGTATTGGCCCGCACCGGGTCACTCTCGGCCGCTGCCCGTGAGTTGCAGGTGGAACACGCCACCGTCGGACGCCGGGTGAATGCTCTGGAAAAGGCCCTTGGCGTCAAATTGGTGGACCGCCTGCCCCGCAGTCGCCCACTGACCGCCCAAGGCCTGGCACTGGCCGGGATGGCATTTGGCATGGACGAAATGGCCACCCAGGTGTTGCGCCTGTCGCGGCTCGCGTCCATCGAAATGGCCGGCACGGTGCGGGTCAGCTGCCCGCCGTCCATTGCCAATTACTGCATCGCGCCCCATGTGGCGCGTTTACGTAGCGACTACCCGCAACTGAACCTGGTGTTGATGCCATCAACCCAACTGGCCGCACTGGATAAAGGTGAGGCGGATATTGCGCTGCGCACGCTGCGGCCCGATGAAGACGCCTTGGTACGCAGAAAGGTCGGCGTGGTGCGCTTCGGGCTCTACGGGCCATCGACGTACGAGCAGCTACCGGCTGAACAATGGAACTTCATCGCCTACGACAGCAGCCGCGATCACCTGCCCCAGCAGGCCTGGTTGCACCAATTGCGCAGCCATCGCGAGATCGCCTTTGCCGCCAGTGAGCTGATCACCCAGCAGATGGCAGCCAGGGCCCACGTTGGCGCAGTGGTATTGCCGACGCTGGTGGGCGATCACGACCCGTTGCTGGTGAGGTTGCCCACGGCAACCGAAGGCCCCTTGCGCGATATCTGGCTGACGGTGTACCCCGATATGCGCCGCTCACCGTTGGTCAAAGTAGTGATGGAATTCCTGGTGGCGTGCATTGAGGCCGAGGTGCAGTTACGTCGCTGAATTAACACGGAAAAAGCGCGAGCACCAAGCGCCATAGCCTGCCCTTGCTTGTCCTTAACATCAGAAGGGTTAAACCCGGATATGCCAAAAAATCGTTTGAGATAAAATACTTATCGAGCACTAAAAATTTGCACTAGCATATGTCTTAGTCCGTGCAATCACATTCCTAATAGTGCCCGCCGCCTGCCCTCTCCGCTCGTAAAAACAAAGTGGCCAATGTTAAAATTTGTCACGTTTTAGCGTATTCAATTCGATTAGTATCTAAACGCTAGCAGCGATTGAACTGACGGCCTTGCATGCCGGAAAAGGGAGTAGGGTGATGCATTTTTCCAACGTCCTCGCTATTGCACGGACTCAATCGAAATCGGAGGACTTTCGGGCGCTGATAGTTGGCACTGTAGCGAATAATTTAAAAGTCGATACACGCTGCTACGGACAACTAATTGACGCCAAAGAAATCCACGGAAATTACCGCGCCATCATTATAGAAATTGACACACCCTCCGCCAGCCATCAAACCCTTGACATAATAAGAAAGACCAGAGACGAACACCCTGGCTGCACTATATTTGTTGTAGTGACCTTTGCCTCCACGTTGAGTAAAACCAAGTACTACTTGGCGGGAGCGGACTATTGCATCCAGGTAGTCGAAAATGCGCCTGAAACAAAGCTGAGTTTGTTCGATGCCTTTCTCAGTGAAAGTGCACGCCTGAACGAAGGCAGCCTGGTGTTGGATCAGGACCGGATGTGTATTCATGGCGATGGTAAAAAGTTGGAAATTTCGTTTGTCGAAATGAAAGTACTTGAAGCGCTTATCCATAACCGCCTGCTCAGTCACAACGAAATTGCCGGCATCATGGGGCTCAATACCAAATATTACGACTCCAGGGCCCTGGAAAAGTCCATCAGTCGCTTGCGCAGTAAGATCAAGGCGCACTATGGCGGCAATATCATTCAGAACATCCGCGGTTATGGATACAAACTGAATCGCGGCCTTATCTGCGCGGGCCATTTCCAACCGGTCAAGGAGAGGTCGCACCGTGAATAGCGAGAACGCCGTCCCTGCAGACACTGCACATTTGAGCCTCACGCGGCAGGCTATCGTCGAACGCAACCACGCGTTATGGGGTCACGAAGTGTGCATTATCGGCGAACCACTGGAACACGCCTATAACGAAGCGTTGCGCCACATAAGTCCACGCCGCAAGACGTCCAGCAGCGCGAGCCAGACGTTTTTGCGTGTCGATCAATCTGTCTTGATGAATGAAAACTTCATCAAGCAGATTATTCAGGCCGCCCGAGCACTGGAGGAACACACACAGTTGCTCACCCTCAGTATCGATAACCCCCTGGATGCCCTACCCGGTCCGGTAGAACGCCGGACCATGGTGCGCCAACTCTATCGGCTGAAGGATCAATGCGATGTTCAATTGGCTTTCAGCAACTACCGACTCGACACAAAGCAGGCGGACCTGTTGGTCGACCTCAAACTCTACGACTTCATAAAAATGCCCTTCCCCGACTCCGCCCTGCGGCTGAGCCTGAATACCCGCTCCGATCTGTTCGACCGGCTCTACGACCGCATGCTGGAGCTGATCAGTGCGACCCGGGTGCGCTTCATCGCCGACAATGTCGAGTTCGACGACAGTGCACTGCTGGCTAAAAATTTGCCGTTCGAATACTTTCAGGGCGGCTACTACTCCCCCGCTGACCGTTTATAACAACTGCACTTCCCATTTATTGGTGGACGCTATGAGCTCACTCAAGAAATACACCTTCACTCCGACACTTCCCGCGATCGCACTGAAGGACTTCACGCCCAATGCAGAGTTGTTCCACTACGAATTAACCGTGCCAACCCGCACCGATACGCCAGACAAAAAACTGGTGTTTTCCCATCTGCACATCACGCTGGGTGACCAGCAACAGGTCACCCAGCGGATGAACACTTATGTGATCACGCACTCCCTTACCCTGCCCTCGCACCCCTTTAATGCAACGCGCAAAGAATCAAAAACACCGATCGATCGCCTCACGAATAGCCACACTCCCCCTCAGGACATCAGCCCGGACAGAACTCAATTACACGCCCAGGACTTCTGGCTGCTGACCCAACATGACCGAACACTGGTCAAAGGTGGGTTGCGCATTTCGTTGACCAGTATCGAGTCCGCGCTGATCAAAAAGATGCTGCACCACGAAGAGCGCGTGGTCAGTAAAGATGAACTAATCCGTAACATAGGGCGCGAACCAGAACAATACCGTGGGTTGGAGATGTGCTTAAGTCGACTCCAAGAGAAGTTCAAACGCGCTAACGATGGCGAGCGTCTTTTCCGTGCCGTACGCAATCGCGGCTATTGCCTTACACAAAAAATAAAAAAACCAATCGACCTTAACCCATCCCGCCGTTAAAACAAAAAAACTATAAGCAATGCGGACACTACTGCTCACCCTGCCTATCACCCAACTCTATTACCTGCCCATTTATAACATCCCCTCTAAAAGATGACGCCACGCTTGTTATAAGTCGTCAGCCACTGCGCCCTGTCGTTCATTACTATCACTGGGCACGCGCGTGCGCGTGCCTGTTGTTTTAGTGCGGTTAAACCGCTGTCCGATTAAACCCTGCCACCACGTGAGTGGTCACCACCGGGAGCAGCAGTATGCTGAACAACACTAGACTGCATCGTAACCTGACCCCGAAAGGTTTAACGTTTTGGGGCCAGTGGACGTTGGCATCGGGCTTGGTCGTTGCACTGTTATTCCTGTTGGTCGTTTTTAAAACTGGCCAACTTGAATATAACTACCGAGTGCTCGCCGCGTTTACCATACTGGCCTCGCTGCCGGCTTATACCCTTTGTGATGTCTACAGTAAAAAAGATGACTATGCCGTGGGGTTGGGCAGATTGTTCATGGGCTGGTTGCTCACATTGGGCATATTGCTGGCAATTGGCCTGGCCTGTGATGCCAGTTCAGTATTTCCGTTGGAAATCCTGTTGCTGTGGGCGGCGATTAGTTATCCATTGCTGGCGATTTGCTACGCACCGCTGCATAGCTTGTCCAAGTATTACCACCGCCAACTGCATGAACGGCAGAAATCGTTGATCGTGGGCACCGGCAAACTGGCAGTCGACCTGGCCAACACCCTCTCTCGGCAAAAACGCTCGCCCCTGGTCGGGCTTGTCGGCAATCGCGCGGACGCCTGCGATGACGCGCAATCGCAGATTCTGGGCGAGCTGCCGCAATTGCCTCAGCTGATCCGGCAGCACGGCATCCGCCGCCTCTACATCACCCACTCCCTGCAAGATGCGACCCACATCGAGGCGCTGTACCTCAACTTGCTGGACATCAGTGTGGATGTGATCTGGGTGCCAGACCTCAACAACATGCTGCTGCTTAACCACTGCGTGGCTGAAGTGGATGGGCTGCCGGCGATCTTCCTCAATGAAAGCCCGCTGACCAGCCGCCCCACCGCAGCGCTCAGCAAGGCACTGCTGGACAAGAGCCTGGCACTGCTGGCGATCATCGTCTTGAGCCCGGTGTTGTTGCTGTTTGCCTTGCTGATCAAGCTCACCTCCCCCGGCCCGGTGATTTTCAAACAGGACCGCCACGGCTGGAATGGCCAAGTGATCAAGGTGTGGAAGTTTCGCTCGATGCGCGTGCATGACGACCACGAGGTGCGCCAGGCCAGCCGCAACGACTCGCGTATCACCCGGGTGGGTCGGTTTATCCGGCGCACGTCCATTGATGAATTGCCGCAACTGTTCAACGTGCTGCAAGGGCACATGGCCCTGGTCGGCCCACGGCCCCATGCGATCGCGCACAACGACTATTACTCCGGGAAGATCCTGGCGTACATGGCGCGCCATCGCATCAAGCCCGGCATCACCGGCCTGGCCCAGGTCAATGGTTGCCGAGGCGAGACGGAGACGCTGGAGAAGATGCAAAAGCGCGTGGAGATCGACCTGCGCTACATCAACACTTGGTCGTTGTGGCTGGATATCAAGATCCTGGTGAAGACGCCGTTTACGTTGCTGTCCAAGGATATCTACTGATTGTAGTGAGCGGGCTTGCCCCGCGCTGGGGGGCGAAGCCGCCCTAACCCCATGCACCGCAGTGCTTCAGAGAGACCGAGGGGTCTGGGTTTAGGGTGGCTTCGCCACCCAGCGCGGGGTAAACCCGCTCACTACAACAAGCGGCGAGTAGTTACTCGGTGATCTTGTCGATGTTCTTGTAGAACAACTCGCTGTCTTGGCCATCTGTCATCGAATGCAGTGAGTAGGCACGGTTCAAGCGTGCACCACCGTCGCGGGTCAGCGGCGCCCACACCAGGTTGGCGCGGCGCATCGTCGAGAGGCTCATCAGCTCATCGAACGGAATGGACAGGTAAAGGCCTTTGTCGAAGCTGCCCTCGCCAAACTGCTCTTTCGAGACGTTGGTACGGGTGATCCATGCGCCGATGCGCACGCCGTTGTTGAATTGGCGGGACAGGTCCAAGGTGGCGCCCCAGTCCCTGGCCAGATAGCGGCCGACGCTCAATGCACCCTGGGTATTGAATGGCAAATCGGTGTAGCCGGTGATGTGCCCGGTTACTGTGCGGTAATCGCGCAGGCTGAAATCCTGATCGAACCCGCGCTGACGCACGTAATTCACATCCGCGCCCAGTGCCCAACGCTGGCCCATCGGCCGGTACAGCACTTCACTGCCGACGCCGGCGTACATCGACTCCAGCAAACCACCGTAGACCATGCCGTACAGGTCCTGGTCCAGGCGTTGCGCATGGTTGAGCTGGAAGGTTGGCAGGGTCACATCGGCGCTGGTCATGTACCGACGCAGGTCGGTACGTACCCGTGGCAGCCCGCTGGGTGCGTCGTAGGTGAAGCCGTCGTAGTTGTTCAGCAGGTTGACGCTGAGCAAACCACTCCACCAGGTACTGCGCGTAAAGCGGTACTCGGCGTCGAGGTCAGCGGTCACCTGGTAGAGCAAACCATCCGGCCCACCGACGTTTTGCTTGTAGCCCAGGCCCACACCGTACGTGAGCGGTTTGAGCGGCTCGGTGTAGAGCACGGTCTGGGTGTTGTCGCTGGCGCGATTGACCTCGACTTGGCGATGCAGGTTCTGCAGGTCTTCGCGGTTGTTGACCACCTCGCGAAAGGTCTCGCGAGGCACGCTGGTTTCCTCGATCGGCATGGCGTAGCGCTGGTTGACCAGGGTGAACCAATCGATCTGGTCATTCACACTGCCATCGAGGATACGACTGGCACGTCCGACCGCCTTGGCGCTGTAGAAATAGCGTTGCTGTTCGCCATACACCAATAACTCCGGACCGCGCTGGGCAATGCGCTCGACGTTGTAGCCCGCGTTGTCGTGCAGACGCTGGGCAACCTGGGCCCAATCCACCTGGTCCGGTGGCGTGCTGGGTGCCACTCTCGGCAACGCGGGTGCCGGCGGATCGTAGGTTTTGACCGGCGCTTTGCGGCTGACAAAATTGGTGTGCAGGGTCACGCCAAACATCGCGGTATTGCCGCGCTCCCACGCGGCGCTCACATCGATGGAATCGGCGAGTTTGTAGACCACGCCGAGGTTGACCGGTGAGTCCTGGCGCAACGGGTTGGCGCGCGGCTCGTGCTTGTAATCGTTGCCTTCGTATTCAAGCTTGACGCTCAACGGTGCCCAGGGTGTCTGGTAGGCAACGCCCCCGAACAGCGAGGGCCGCCCGCGAAAATAACCGTTGGAGAAATTGCCCGAACCTTCGGCAGTGGGCCGGGTTTTGAAGCTATCGTCCAGCACACCCAACGGGTTGTCGAAGTCGCCGCGATTGCCCAGGTAGCCCCAGGCGATGCCGGCACTGAAATCCAGGTTGCCATAACGTTTGTTGGCCACCAGGTATTCACTGGAAAACAGGCCTGTACCGCCCAAGTCCATCAGCCCGAGTGCCACTTGGGGCAGCCAGTGGCTTTCCTGGTTCAGGCGCACTTTGGCGTCGACTGCCTTGTCCTTGTAGCTCTGCCCACCACTGAACGACTCGGCACCGTACAGCCGGTTGGTAATCGCGGTGTAGCGAAACGTGCCTTCCAGCCAGTCCAGCGGCTGCGCCGAAAAACTGTAGCGGCTATAGGGCTCGGTACGGTTGGCATTCACGCTGAGTTCGCCGGCGGGGGCCATGCGTGCGGTGGGGGTTTGCAGCAGCCCTACGCCGCCAAAATCACTTTGGGTGTAACGAGGGTCGCCATGCACGACGCCACAAGGCACCAGCAGCACGGCCGCAATACATAATTTCAAGGCGTGACCTCGGCCGGGGATTGGGTGGCGAGAAACTTGGCCAATTGCTGATTCAGTTCCGGGGTGGGCGGGTCCAGGTCGTCGCTGCGCAGCGGCACCAACAGCGTGCTGCCGGGTGCGGGTGGCGCGCCGTCTTCACGGTTCCATGGGGCAATGCCCAGGCGCGTGACACGCCCGTCGGGCTGGATCAGCCACAGGTCGTCGGTCTGTTCCACGGGTGGGCAGGCGTTGAGGTAGTCACGCGCCGGTTGCAGCGCCCGAAACGCCAGGGTGCACGCCGTTGCGACAGCGCCCAGCACCCGCACGCTGTCGGGCCTCGGCGGGTAGACCAGACGGTCGCCATCGCTGACCAACGGGTTCTGCGCAAAGCCGACTTCCACCGCCACCGGGTCCAGCATCGCGACCTGGCGGCCGGTCACTGGCATGGCCGACACCTGTTGATAGAGCTGCGCGGCCACATGCGCGCGGCGTTCATTTCCAGCGGAGAGGGCCGCCCGGTGCAGGGTGTCCAGGTCAAACAGCACGCCTGCCTTGAGTCGCGCCTGGCGCTCCAGCAACGGCTGGTGCAGCCAGGCAGCGCCCAACCAATAACCTTCGGCATCCGGCTGCGAGGCGCGGATCACATCGAGCAAGCGGCTACCAGCCTGCACCTCGATGGCGCCTGCATTGCGCACCTGGCCACTGACCGTGACGGCAGCCTGGCATGCACCGACACAGCCCCCCAAAACGGCGAGCGCCGCGAGTGTTCGACGGTTCATCGGGCGTCCTTGCGGGTGGGTTGCAGTTGGGTGATGGTCAGGGTCAGGTCGGGGGTGAGGTGCTGTTCGCTCTGCACGATAAAACCGTCATCGGGATCGACCCAATAACGATTGCGTGCCTGGAAACCGGGCGCCTCCACCTCTTCATCGACGCGCAACAACACATACGGTTTGTGCAGGATCTCGAGGGTTTCCAAGCCCTTGCGGGTCAGCCGGCTGGTGAGCGTGACGCCCATCCTGTAACCCTCCACCCCATCGAGCTGGCGGGTACTGCGATACCCCTCAGGTACGCGGTGCAGGCCTTGCTGGAACGGCGATTGGCCCTGCCAACGGGTGCCATCCAGGTCCACGCCAAGGCCAACCGTGCGCACCACCAAACCGTCGCGAAGCAGCAACACTTGTTTGCCGGAAGCGACCCAGAATTGCAGGTCGCCACGCTGGCGAATCAATGCCATGACGCCTTCGCTGGAGTCTGTAGTGACCTTGATCTGGGGGAACGGCGTCGCGTCCACCTGGGCCTGGGTCAACGCCAGCGGCGTGGGACCGACCACCGCCGCCTTGAACGTATCCAGCGAGGCGTTCATCAGCGGATTGCAGCCAGCCAACAGCCACGCCAACCCCGCGCAAGTCATCATTTTCAGGCTGTTCACGCAGGTACCACCCTATCGGTTGCTGGCTTCGCTCAGGTTGTTCTGGGTGGACGCGCCAATGCCGATAATCGTGGCGGAAGGTATCAACTGGCTGATGAATCGGTTCCACCGCGTGATGTTCGCCGGGCCGACAAACACCACGTCCTGGGGCTGCACATCAAAGCGCGTGGCCAAGGCCATGGCGGAGGGTGAGCCGGCTTGCAGCTGGAACACCTTGGCCGGCTCCACGTTGATGTTCTGCGCGCCACGAATCACGTAGATCGCGTCGGCGTTGGAGGTGTTCTGGTTGACCCCACCCACCGAACCCAGCACGTCGGAGAGGTTCATGCTGCGGGTCTTGAAGGTCAGCGCACGCGGCTGCATGACCTCGCCCATCACGTAGATGCGCTTGCGGTCGTTATAGGCCAGGTACAACTGGTCGCCGTCCTTGAGGTAGATGTCATTGAGGCGCGACTTTTCCAGGTTCAATGTGTCCAGATCCAAGGTGTAGCGTTTGCCGCCACGGGTAAGCGTGAGGTTGGACAGGTCGGCATTGATCGGGTCGATACCGACCGTACCCAGGGCTTCCATCACGTTCATGGCAATGGTGGTGATCGGCAGCGGCCCGGCCTTGACCACGGCGCCCGTGATCACCACTTTCTGGCTGGCAAAACGCAGCACGCTGACGTCGACTTGAGGGCTGTCGATGTACTGGCGCAGCTTGTCGGTGATCTCACTGCGCAGCGCTTCAATGGAGCGGCCCTTGGCAACCAGTTCACCCACATAGGGGTAGAACAGGTTGCCTTCGGGGCTCACCAACCGGCCGTTGGCATCGATCTGCTGCTGGGGGCCCGAAGGCGCCGTCAGTTCGGGGTGATCCCACACGGTGATATATAACGCGTCATTCGCGCCGATCAGGTAAGGCCCCGGCTTATAACTCAAGAGTTCAGCTGGAATGGAATAAGGCACTTGGGTCGCCGCGTCCATGGCCAATAACTTTGGTGTTATCGGAATTAAATCCACGCGACTGTTTTCAGCACTGCCGCCTTCGGTCAATGCCGCCGTGTCCATGTATTGACCCGGCGCAAACATGCAGCCCTGCAACAATGCCGCGGCCACGGCCGCCACAGAAAAAATACGCATCATGGTGCTAGGACACTCGCGATAAACGACAAGAAAAAAAGACCACTTGGACGGGTTCCAAGCGGTCTAAAAACGGAAGGTTTACAACTAGTTTCCAGTCCCCGTGGTGCCGGTAGTTCCGGTAGTACCTGTGGTCGTGCCGCCGTTGGAGCTGCCGCCGCTGTTGGATGCGGCGATCACCCCGGCCAGCAGGGCCGTGCCCACCAGCAGGCTTTGCCCGACCGTCACCGACCCGACCACTTTGGTGTCGAGCCCCAACGGCAGCTCATCGGCCAACGCGGAAGTACTCATGACACTGAGCACAATAATAGCCAGTGCTTTTTTCATAACAGACTCCTTATCGTCAGTGGCTGGTCAAGCGATAGTGCCATTCAACTAAACCGTGCACCAGACACGTAACTTTTAGTGCACTTACTTGAAAATAACGTTTTTCCGGCGAAGTGCCCGGCCCTCAACACATTGCTGCTGTCGGCGTTATTTAAAACGTTATTAATTGTCGAAAACCTTCAGGCGCGACCGTACTTGTCTTCAAACCGCACGATGTCGTCTTCGCCCAAGTAGGAACCTGATTGCACCTCGATCAACTCCAAGGGAATCACCCCCGGATTTTCCAGGGCATGCACCTGGCCGATGGGGATATAGGTCGATTCGTTTTCGGACACCAGATAGGTCTGCTCGCCGTTGGTGACCTTGGCCGTGCCACTGACCACGATCCAGTGTTCGGCACGGTGGTGATGCATCTGCACCGACAGCTTGGCCCCCGGCTTCACCGTGATGCGTTTGACCTGGTAACGCTGGCCGCTGTCCACCGAGTCGTACATGCCCCATGGCCGGTACACCTCGCGGTGGTTGAGGTGCTCATGACGCCCGGCCTGCTTGAGTTGATCAACGATGGCCTTGACCTGCTGCACCTGTTCCTTGTGGGCGACCAGAACCGCGTCCTTGGTCTCGACAATGATCAGGTCCTGCACGCCCACCGTCGCCACCAATCGGCTGTCGGCGTGCACGTAGGTGTCGCGGGTATCCAGCACCAGCCCATCGCCACGGATCACGTTGCCGCTGGCGTCTTTTTCGCTGGCCTCCCACAGCGCCGACCACGAGCCGATATCACTCCAGCCGGCGTTCAGCGGCACCATCACGGCTTCGTCGGTTTTTTCCATGACCGCGTAGTCGATGGAGTCGTCGGGGCAAGCGGCAAAGGTGGCGGCATGCACGCGGGTAAACGGCATGTCCTGGCTGCCGCCTTCCAGCGCCACGCGGCACGCTTCAAGAATGGCCGGCTGGAAGCGTTCCAGTTCTTCCAGGTAGCGACTGGCGCGAAACATGAACATGCCGCTGTTCCAGCAATACGCGCCGCTGGCCACATAGCCGGCGGCGGTGGCGGCGTCGGGCTTCTCGACAAAACGCCTGACCCGATAACCGCCCTCGCCCACCGCTGCACCTCGCTCGAGGTAACCGTAGCCGGTGTGGGCGCTGGTAGGCGTGATGCCAAACGTCACCAGCTTGCCCGCGCGCGCCAGCGGCAAGGCTATTTCGAGGCTGGCATGAAACGCCGGGACATCCTCGATCAAATGGTCCGCCGCCAGCACCAGCAGGATCGGGTCGTCGGCTTCGGCGAGCGCCTTGCACGCCGCCAGCGCAATAGCCGGTGCTGTGTTACGCCCCACCGGTTCCAGCAGGATATTGGCCTGCTCCATGCCCAGTTGACGCAACTGCTCGGCCACCAGGAAGCGGTGTTGCTCGTTGCAGATCAACTGCGGCAGCGCGACATTGGCGCCCGTCAGCCGGGTGATGGTTTGCTGCAGCATCGACAGGTGCGCGTCGGTCAGGCGCAGGAACTGCTTGGGGTTCAGCTGACGCGAGAGCGGCCACAAGCGCGATCCCGAACCGCCTGCCATGATCACGGGTAATAACATGAGGGCATCCTTGGTAGAGCGATTCAGAAATAGGCGCGGGTGTGTTCATGCACCCGTGGGCTCACGCGCAGTTCATCCTGCGACCACCAGCGGTACTGCTGGTGTTGCTCAGTGGGCGGCTGCAGGTCCAGGCCTTCGTCCAGGTCCAGGCAGTAGCTGAGCACCACGTAGTGGGTGTCCGGCCCGAACCCGGCGTTGGCAAACACGCTGTCATCGTAGAAGTGCTCGAACACCCCCAGCAGCCGCGCATTTGCGCGCTCAAACGTCGCCCCCAGCTCATCACGGGAAATGCGCCGGAAGGCACTGTCGAGGGTCTCATTTTTTTGAATACGCCCGCCGGGTACGAACCAGAAACCATAGGCCGGCCGATTGACCCGCAGGCCGAGAAAAGCCTCGCCACGGCGGTTGCGTACCACCAGGTCAATCGCCACCAACGGTGTCGACGCCACGACTGTATTGAAAGTCGGTAAATCAAGCCACATACCGGTCAAACCTGTGCCAGAAAACGTTGCAGAATGCGTTCCTTGTCGAGGAACTCCTTGGCGTAGTTCAACGCCACCCCATTGCGCGTGGGCAATGCCAACACACGCTCGATCCCTGCGTTTAATGCCGCGACGGACTCCGGCTCGATCAACACCGCAATGCCTTGGTGCTCCTCGCACAGACGGCCGAGGGTGGTGTGCGGGTCGGCGGTGATGATGGCGTTGCCGCCCACCGCGAGGATGTTGGTGAGCTTGGACGGCAACACCGAGTCAGCCGCGCCGCGCTTCTGGATCACCAGGTGCACGTCGGCCGAGGCCAGCAGCGCCGGCAAATCCTCATAGGCCTGCAACGGCGCGAACAGCACATTGCGCAACCCATCGCGTTGTGCACGTTCCAGCAGGCGCGCCTTGCCGGTGCCCTGCCCGACGATCAAGAACACCAGGTCAGTACGATGGGCATGGGCCTGGGCAGCGTCGAGAATCAGCTCCAGACCCTGCTTCTCGCCGATGTTGCCGGAGTACAGCAACACCCGCGCACCGCTGGGCACACCCAAACGTTCCAGCAGTGCGCGATTGTGCGCGACCTGGCGAAAACGTGCGGTTTCCGACCAGTTCGGAAAGAACAGCAGTCGCTGGTCATGCACGCCTTTGCTACGAGCCTTGTCGAGCATGCCGCTGGAAATCGTCGAGACCCGATCAAAGCGCCGCAGCAACCAGCGCTCGACGCCGAACGCCAAGCGGCGCAACCACGAACCGCGCCCTAACCCCAAGCCAAACATCGCATCCACTTCATAGTCCTGGATATGCAGCACCGCCTTCGCACCACTGAGTTTGGCCAGCAGCAAGGCCTGGGGCGCGCAGAACAAGGTCGGCACCACCAGCATTACCAGGTCTGGCTTCCAGCGCAGTTGCCCGAGCACCGCCACACACGAGCTGGCGGAAAAACTTGCCAGGTGCAGCAGGCGCGTCAGCGCGGTGGGCTGGCGCGGCACATACAGCGGGCAACGAATCACCGTCACGCCGTGGTCCTGCTCAGTACAAAAGCGCCACGCCGAATAGCCCTCACCCACCTGCCAGTGCGGGTAATACGGCGGCGCCGTCACCACCCGCACCTCATGCCCCTGCTCTGCCAGCCAGCGCGCCTGCTCACCGCTGTACTTGCCGATGCCGGTCAACTCCGGGCTGTAATTGATGCCATACAAGAGGATCTTCATCAGTGGCCCCGAGGCTGTTCGAGCGCCGCGCGGTAAGCGTTGTAGGCGTCGCGCAGGCCCTCCTCCAACGGTATGTAGGCTTCCCAGCCAAGGGCGTTGATGCGGCTCACGTCCAGCAACTTGCGCGGTGCGCCGTCGGGTTTGCTCGCGTCGAAACGCAGGCGCCCCTGGAAGCCAGTCACCCGCGCCAGCGCCTGGGCCAACTCGGCGATGGTGCAATCCACTCCGGTGCCGACGTTGAGGTGCGAACGCATTGGCAGGGTCTGCTCACGGTAGCGCGCCGGCTCCAGTTCCATCACATGCACGCTGGCGGCGGCCATGTCATCCACATGCAAAAACTCACGGCGCGGGCGCCCGCTGCCCCAGATCACCACCTCGTCATCACCCCGTTGCGTCGCCTCGTGGAAGCGCCGTAACAAGGCCGCGATCACGTGGCTGTTTTCCGGGTGATAGTTGTCGCCCGGGCCGTACAGGTTGGTGGGCATCACGCTGCGGTAATCGCGGCCGTGTTGGCGGTTATAGCTTTCGCACAGTTTGATCCCAGCGATCTTGGCCACCGCGTAAGGCTCGTTGGTGGGCTCCAACGCGCCATCGAGCAACACCGCTTCGATCATCGGTTGGGGCGCATGCACCGGGTAGATGCACGACGAGCCGAGGAACAACAGTTTCTCGACCCCGTGGCTGTGGGCCGCGTGGACCACGTTGGCCTGGATCATCAGGTTCTGGTAGATGAAGTCCGCCGGGTACGTGGCATTGGCGTGAATCCCGCCGACCTTGGCCGCCGCCAGGTACACCTGGTCCACGCGTTGCTCGGCGAAGTACGCCTGCACCGCAGCCGCGTCCAACAGGTCGAGTTCATTACGCCCCGCCGTAAGGATCTGCGTATACCCCAGGGCCCACAGCCGCCGCACAATCGCCGAACCGACCATGCCGCGATGGCCGGCGACAAAGATGCGCGCATCAAGATCACGTGCCATCTCAGTTCTCCACGGCAATCGGTGCGTCATGCCCATGCAGGCGCAACAAGGCGTGGCGCTGGGCAACCTTCAGGTCTTCGCGGACCATTTCGGCACACATTTCCTGGGCGCTGATCTCTGGCGTCCAACCAAGCTTTTGCTTGGCTTTGGCAGGATCACCCAGCAGCGTCTCGACTTCCGCCGGGCGGAAGTAACGCGGGTCGACACGCACAATCACATCGCCCACCAGAATGCCCGGTGCCAGGTCACCGTCGATGTGCTCGACCACCGCCACCTCTTCGACGCCTTCGCCCACGAAGCGCAAGCGCAGGCCCAACTCGGCTGCCGACCAACGAATGAAGTCACGCACCGAGTACTGCAGGCCGGTGGCGATCACGAAGTCTTCGGGGGTGTCCTGTTGCAGCATCATCCACTGCATGCGCACGTAGTCCTTGGCATGCCCCCAGTCACGCAAGGCATCCATGTTGCCCATGTACAGGCACTGTTCCAGGCCCAGCGCGATGTTGGTCAAGGCGCGGGTGATCTTGCGGGTCACGAAGGTTTCGCCACGGCGCGGCGACTCGTGGTTGAACAAGATGCCGTTGCACGCATACAGGCCATAGGCTTCGCGAAAGTTCACGGTGATCCAGTAGCCGTACAACTTGGCCACCGCATAGGGCGAGCGCGGGTAAAACGGCGTGGTTTCCTTTTGCGGGGTTTCCTGCACCAACCCGTACAACTCGGAGGTGGACGCCTGGTAGAAGCGGGTCTTCTTTTCCAGGCCCAACAGGCGGATGGCTTCGAGGATGCGCAACGTACCCAACGCGTCGACGTCAGCGGTGTATTCCGGCGAATCGAAACTCACGGCAACGTGGGATTGGGCGCCGAGATTGTAGATTTCGTCGGGCTGGATCTGCTGGATGATGCGCGTCAGGTTCGACGAATCCGCCAGGTCGCCGTAGTGCAGGATCAGGTTTTTATGCAGGGCTTGCGGGTCCTGGTAAATGTGATCGATGCGCTGCGTATTGAACGACGACGAGCGTCGCTTGAGGCCGTGCACGGTATAGCCTTTTTCCAGCAAGAGTTCCGCCAGGTACGAGCCATCCTGACCGGTAATCCCGGTAATAAGCGCGACTTTGTTCATGTCTGTCTCCCAATTGATAGGCGAGCGAAGGCCGACACCCAAACTTGGGTGTTTGTTAAAAACGGTCAGTTACTTCTGTGTGGGCAGATTCAAGTTATGGCCGGTCAACTTTGAAAGTTCCCGGACAATGGCGTCCTTATCGTTTAAGTGAGCAATCGCGGTTTCCAGTTCGAGCACTTTTGCGCCCACCAGAAAGCGGTACCAGTAGCCCTGGAGCAGGTGATAGACCAGGCCGCTGCGGCCATCGAGAAACCCCAGTTGGAAGAGGTAGCGCCACAGGAAGTACGCCGTGGAACTCAGGGTGAACGGCACACGGTTGTACACGCGGTTCTTGATCAGGCGCTTGGTCCTGGCCTGGAACGAACTCTGCCCGGTATGCAACTCGTCGCGGATCGCAAACAACCCCAAGCGCGCGTTGAGCACTTCGATCGCTTCGCGGGTGGCGTACTGGTTGTGCTTGTGGGTGAAGAACGTCAGGTCATGCAGGTTATGGTCGGCAAACCCACCTTCCAGGGTAATCGTGCGGCCCTCGGCCACCGAGATGTGCTCGTCCATCCAGCGGTCCTCCATGCGCCCCAGGCCGGTGCGCCACAACCGCAGCATCTTCAACGGATAGCGACCGCCATGGCGTACCCAGCGCCCCATGAAGATATGCTTGCGCTTGAAATTGATGCCGGTGATCCCACGGTCCAGCGTCGGCAGCCGAGCCTTGATCTCGGCAGCGAGATCGGCCTCGATGACCTCGTCGGCATCCAGGCGCAAGGTCCAGTTACCGGTGATCGGCAAATGGTCCAATGCCCACTGGAACTGCTTGGCCTGGTTGACGAACGCGTGCTGCACCACCAGCGCGCCGTGGCGGCGGGCGATGTCGCAGGTGGCGTCGGTGGAGAACGAATCGACGACCAGCACTTCATCGCTGAACGCGCGCACCGACTCGATGGCCCGGGCGATGTGCAGGCTTTCGTTGTAGGTGAGGATGATGACGGTGATGGTGGGCGGCGTGATCATGCGGCGTGCTCCGGCGAACGATGGGTGCGCTGCCCGATGTGCCTGGACGGATGCCCGGCATGCACGGTCCAGGGTTGCGCGATGCTTTTCGTCACCAGCGCCCTGGCCCCCACGACCACGCCGTCGGCAATGCTCACGCCCAAGGTGATAAAGGCCTCGGCACAGACCCAGACGTGCTCGCCCAGCACGATCGGCTTGGCGTACAGCTGGAAGTTCTGGCTGTTGTAGTCATGGGACCCACCGCACAAATGCGCGCCTTGGGAAATCACGCTGTAGCGACCAATGCGAATCAACGCCATGTTGTAGATAGTGGTGCCGTCGGCGATGCCAACATGGTCACCCAACTCCAGGTTCCAGGGTGCCCAGACCTTTGCCCCCGGATACACATGCACACCCTTGCCGAGGCGCGCGCCAAACGCCCTCAGCAAAAATGCCCGCCAGCCATGGAACGGGCGCGGACTGGTGCGAAACAGCAGCACATACACGATGTTCCACACCTGCCGCCGCACGCGGTGGCCGAGGGAAAAAGACGGTGCGCGATGGGGGTCGTTGCCTTGAAGAATCATGCGCGGCACTCCCCCACAATCTCCAGCAGGCGCTCGGCGCCGCGCTGGATATGGAAACGCTCGGCAAAACAGGCCTTGGCACGCGCCGACATCTCGGCGTGGTCCTGTGGTGCCAGGCGCAGCCAACGTTGCAGGTTATACGCAGCGCCAGCAACGGTGTCGTCGCTCACAAAGCCCACCGCATCGGCTTCGATTTCACGCCAGATATTGACCTTGTTGCTGATCAGCACCGGCGTGCCACAGGCCAGCGCTTCGGCAACGACCACGCCAAAGTTTTCCTGATGAGAAGGCAGGCAAAACACTTCGGCGGCGTAGAACGCGCCCCACTTTGCCGCGCCCTGCAACATGCCCGGCCACGTCACGCGCGGGGCAATCCCCAACTGTTGCGCCTGCGCTTGCAAGGCCTGCACCCAGCCGCCTTGATCGGGGCCGGCCATCACCAAGTGCAAGCGTTCGTCTTGTGCCGCGACCTGGGCGAAGGCTTGCAGCAGATGGTCGCAACCCTTTTTTTCATGGATTCGGCTCAGAAACAGCAGCACGCGCTTGCCCTTAAGCTCCGGGTGATCGTCAAGAAAGCCTTGGGCCAACCCTGCCCCATCAACCGGCGGGCTGGCAGTGCCATAAGCGGTGACGGTCTCGTTGGCGCGGTACAGCCAGAACGACTCACGGGCACGCTGCTTCTCTTCTTCACTGGTAAACACCACGCGCTGGGCGTCCCTCAACACCCGGTACTCACCCCACGGCCAGTACAACCACTTCTTAAGATGCTTGAGCGGGTATTCATGCTTGAACCACGGGTCGAGCATGCCGTGGGTATAAACGATGTATGGGCGACCGAGTTTTTGCAGGACCTGCCGGGCGACAAACCCGTGGTACTGCCACAGGCCATTGATGATGAAAAAGTCGTAGTCCCTGGCATGTTGTTCAAGCCACTTGCCGATGTTGCGGTTCAACCCATAGCCAAACAGGCTGGGGCCCATGAAGTGAACGGTGCCGGGGTAGTCGATGGCAAAACGTTCATCCAGGGTCAACACGTCAATGACATGCCCGTGCTGAAAGAGCACCTTGTCAATTTCACGGGCCGCGTTGATCGGGCCGCCATTTTCCGGTTTAACCGAAGATATGATTCTTAGTAACTTCAAGTGCTGTCGTCCGCTCATACGTGAGTTGATTCAAGTGTTCTTGCAGGCAGCAAGAATCAGGCAGGCATACAGCACGCCGAATGCCAGGAACGTGCCCTGCATCGTCATCACCCCGTTGAATAAAATCGGCGCGAGGAAGCCGCATAACAGCAGCGGAACCCCCGTGCCTTGCCTGACCAGCGCCCTGTAGGATTTCAGGAATAACCAGACCAGCACGAAGACCCGAAACAGGATAAATAGCCCCCCGATGGGAAGGCCCATTTCCAAAACGATGCGTGACCACTCGTCCTCGGCCAATAAAAAACCTGCGCCTTGCTCACGCCCTGCGCGCAATAACGTCGAGGCCGCGTTGGTGCCCGAACCAATGCCATGCCCCCACAGCGGCGCGTCGTCGACCACCTTGGTAAACGCATACAAACTCGAAAATGCCCTGGCCACCGGCGAGCCCTCACTGGCCACGGCACTGCGGTTACGCTCGACGAGGATCTGGTAGCTGTCCGAGGACATGAAAATCAACAGGCTGACCACTAACGCCGTCACCAGAAAGAACAACGCCAACAGGTTTCGCTGGGACTTCTTGATCAACGCCACCATCAAGGCCGCCAGCAAGACAATCGCGGCATAGGCATAAATTGACCGGGAGCCGGTCAAGAAGCACATCACCGCCACCGAGACCGCCGACGCGCCAAACAACAGGAAACGCCGGGCGAACACCGCCTGGAACAGCGCCTTGTCGAAGATCGCCGCAACCAGGAACGCAAAGCAGGCCGACACATACACCACGTGGCCCGCCGTAAAGGTAAAGGTGCCGTAGGGCCTCACCACGCCGTCGGCGATCATGAAGATAAAGTCGTCATCGCCGATGCCCTTGTTGACGTAGGCTTCCGGCCCTGAGGAATACTGCAGCACCACCAACACGCAGATCGGAATCGCGGCAAACAGCGTGATCCGGGCAAAACGGTACACATCCACCCGACGCAGGGTTTTACCGGCGACGAATATCAACGGGAAATACAGCAGGTAGTTCCGCACGCCATAGCCGTAGATGACAAACCCTTCGGGGCTGCTCAACAGAAAGGCGCCGACCACAAAAAAGAACACCACCAGCAACCCGATGAAGTACGCAGAAAGCAGGTTCCTGGAGAAGAAGCCGAACCTGAATGCACACCCGTAGATGTAAATGACGATCGGGTCCTTGATGAAGTAGATGACCGAGCTGAGGCCCGGAAGCAGCCACTTGCGCAAGATCCCTTCAAACAGAATGAACAGGTAGATGAGCACGAAGGCACTCACCACACGCTGTCGGTAGCGTTCATGCAGGCTGGGGCGTTCAGCGATCGCCAAGGATTGCATCCAGCACCCCCTTGGCATAGGCATCCCACGTGGTGCCATTGGCGGACAGCAATGCGTTGTTCTTCAGCGCGCTCAGCTTGTCGCTGTCAGTACCCAGGTCAATCAGGTGGGCGGCAATCGCTTCGGCAGACCTGATTGGCACCACGTAACCGTTGAAGTCGTTGACCACCAGGTCGGCCGCACCGCAGTTTTGCGAGACGATCACCGCCGTGCCTGTCGACAGCGCTTCCCCCACGACCAGGCCGAACGCTTCGGCCAACGAAGGCAGGACCAGCACATCCGCCTCAAGCAAATGGCGAATGACCTGGCTATGGGCAGCGGAGCTCAACCACCGGTACTTCTTCAGTTCGGCGTTCAGCACCTGGTTACGCCCATTGGCGTAATCCGCACCGATGATGGTGACATCCAGGTCAACAGCACTTGAGGCGATGTTCAATGCCTCAAACAGGTACGAGATGCCCTTCTGCTGCGTCAGCGCGCCGACGTACACCACTTTCAGGCTCGCGCCCGCCCTCACCTCCACAACCTGGCGAACCGCCGGTGCCGGCGCACCGTAGGGGGTGACGGCAACCTTGTCAGAGGCGATGCCGTAATCGCCCAGCGTGCGCTTGGCGAACGAGCTGGCCACGATGATTTTGTCGGCCAGCGCCAGTTCGGCCGTCTGCTTGCGCACGGTGGCAGCGCTGATATTGGGAATGCTCGCGCGCCAGGCGGGGTTCGCCTCTTTCTCGTAATCGAGCATCATGCAGGCGTAAGAGATCGAACCGAATGCAGCCTCGTAGTTAAGGGTAATGCCACCCATGGCTTTTGCCGCGACGAACAGCCCCTTGCATTTGCCGTCATAGCCATACACTTGACTGGGCTTGCGCTTGGCCTTGTGCAGGAACCTGGCGCTGGCTTCATCAATATGGCTGTAGACTTTTTCCGGGCAGAACAGCCCTGTGTTGCGCCGGGTCAGCCGATACAGCTTCAACTTGTCACTGAGCACGCGTGGCACGTCAAAGCGCGGATAGCTGTGCAGCAAGGCACCGTCTATTCCGTCAAAGGTACGCCGCTGGCACTCTTTGCCGATCAGGGGCAAACGGCAAAGCAACGAGTCCGGGTGCAAGGCGACCGAGGTATGAAACGAATGCAGCAACTGCCGCTGATTCAAGGCGCGCAACAACGCCCGGACGTTCTGATTGCCAACGGGGTGGGAAACCAAAATCATCTTATTTACCCATCCATGCTTCGACGACGGCGCTCAATCGCACCGGGCTATAGGTGAACTGCGCGGCGTTACGTCGCCTTATCACCACCGCCGGGTTACCCGCCACCACCGTGAACCGTTCCACATCACGGGTTACTACACTGCCCGCGCCAACTACGGCGCCTTCACCAATGGTCACTCCCGGCAAGATGATCGAGTCGGTGGCGATCCAGGCGTAATCGCCAATGGATACCGGTGCGACCTTCAGCCGCCATGCCGGGTCATCCACACCATGGCTACCCGTCAGAATCCTCACGCCTTCGTTGATGGCCACGTGTGCACCCACGCTGACGTGGGCGTGCAACTGGATAGACGTGCGCTTGCCGATAAAGCTGCCGTGGCCGATGGAGAACCGGCTCACTGCGCCCTCGAACTCAACGTCTGCGATCACCACCAATGGGCTGATCGTCGCGCCGCGGCGCCGCAGCTTGCGCAAGCGGCGATGGGTCTTGAGCAGGCGGCCGAGCAGCAGGAAACGTTTGGCCAGGTACTTGAGCCCGTCGACTTTCAGCAGGTCCAGCCTCAATCGATGCCGGAACAGGTAGTTAATCAACACGGGCCATCCTCCTGTCCAGGCGATGAAAGCCGCGTTTGGCAAAGCAAAACAACACCACCTCGGTGGCCACCAGCACATAACACACGCCGAGCAAGCCGAAGGTTTGCGCCAGGCACACCACCGCCAATGCGCTGGCCATCGACACCAGCATGAACACCCGTGCGAACGACCCGTAGGAAGCCGTGGCCATCAAGGCCACCCAGTACACTTGCCATGCAACATGGGTCAGCGCCGCGATGATCAACACCAACATGATGCTGGAGGAGTAATCATCCTTCCTGCCTGACCACACATCAAAAATCACCCCACCGAAGACCACGACGAACACCCCCATCACGCTGGCGATGGGCAGTGAAAACTTCAGCGCATAACGAATCATTTTGCGCACCAGGTGGTTGTCACCGATGGAAAACGCATAGGAGATTTCCGGCCAGATCGACTGATTCACCACGGTCGAAAACTGCACCAGCACCCTGGAGATGGTCCGGTAAAGACTGAAAATCGCGGCATGTGCCGGCGACAGCAGTACCGATAACAAAATGATCAACCCCTGAACGTTCAGGGCCAGTCCAATCGGAAACGCGAGCGAAGCAATCGAGGGTTTGATCAAGGTGACGAACGCCCTTTTGCCAATCGCCGAGGGGTTGAAACGCAGGTTAATCCCCAACCGATTGGCCAGCAGATTCTTACCGACAAGCCCGATAGCACGCACCGTCAACAACGTCACCGCAGTCGCCACCAGGCTGTGGCTGAAGTAGGCGCACAGCAATGCCGCCGACCACTCCAGCATGCGAATCACGTTCATGATGAAGAACGACAGCGGCAACGACTTGAACGCCCGATACCGTATCGAAATCATGTTGGTGAACAGACACAGCAGCGAATACGCCGTCAGTGCCGAGAGCACCAGCACGCCATCGCCACTGCGGATGGACTTCAGGTTAAGCAGGCTGAACAGGTCGAAAAACGCCAGCGCCCCGAAGGCCAGCAGCAAGACACACACACTCGCCAACGCCAGGAAAGCAAAACTGGTGCTGTAGACCGCCGTGGCGATCTGCAGCCTTTTGCGTTCATGCCAGATCACCACCTTGCTGGAGGCGGCCGTCGTCACGCCAAGGTCTGATAACGCCAGATACGTTGGAATCGCCGACAGCACTACCCACTCGCTGTAGGCCCCAAACCCCCAACTGGCGATCAATACCGGCACGCTCACCAATTGAATCAGCAGGTTCACCACCTGACCGAACGAATTGGCCCCTATGCCGTTGACGACTCGCTTAAAAACGCTCATGGGAAGACCTATACAGTGAGGAGAGGTCGACCAATGGAAATGTATTCAATGCCCTTCTTCTGCACGCTGACGGGATCGAACAAGTTGCGTCCGTCAAAGATCACCGGCTGGCGCAGCTGCTGCTTGATGACATTGAAGTCCGGCGCCTTGAACACCTGCCACTCCGTGACAATCAACAAGGCATCCGCGCCCTTGAGGCAGGCCTCCTTGGTGCCGCACAGGGCCAGGTCATCACGCTCACCGTATAGGCGTTGGGTTTCCTCCATCGCTTCCGGGTCGTACGCCTGCACCTTCGCACCGGCACGCCAGAGTGCTTCCATCAACACGCGACTGGGTGCTTCGCGCATATCGTCCGTGTTGGGTTTGAAGCTCAGCCCCCAGAGTGCAAAGGTCTTGCCCGCCAAGTCATTGTCGAAGCGCCGCGCAATCTTGCTGAACAGCGTAGTTTTCTGTTCCAGGTTGCGCCGCTCTACGGCCTTGAGCAGTACGGCATCGAAGTCGATGCTGTCGGCGGTCTGGATCAGCGCCTGGACATCCTTTGGAAAACACGAGCCGCCGTAACCGACGCCCGCGTACAAGAACTGATAACCGATGCGCGGATCGGAGCCGATGCCCTGGCGGACCATCTCGATGTCAGCACCGAGCTTCTCGGCCACGTTGGCCATCTCGTTCATGAAGCTGATCTTGGTGGCGAGCAGGCAATTGGCGGCGTATTTGGTCAACTCCGCGCTGCGCACATCCATCACGATGATTTTTTCGTGGTTGCGATTGAACGGTGCATACAGTTCACGCATCACTTGCTCGGCATACGGACTGGAGGTGCCGATCACAATACGGTCGGGGCGTATGCAGTCATTCACCGCACAGCCTTCCTTGAGAAACTCCGGGTTGGACACGACATCGAAGGGCAAGTCGTCACGGCCACGCTCCAGCAGGATTGCCGCGACACACGCACTGACCTTGTCCGCCGTGCCGACGGGCACGGTGGACTTGTCGATGATGGTCAAGGGGCCCTGCATGTGCTGGCCAATCGTTTGTGCCACGGTCAACACGTACTTGAGGTCGGCAGAGCCGTCTTCGTCCGGCGGCGTACCCACCGCGATGAACTGCACTTCACCGTGCTTGACCCCGGCCACCGCGTCGGTGGTGAAGGCCAGCCGGCCGGCGGCGTGGTTTTCCCTGACCAGCGCCTCAAGCCCTGGCTCGTAAATCGGGATGAAGCCTTCGTTGAGACGCTCCACCTTGTGGGCATCGATATCGACGCAGAGCACGTCGTGGCCCACTTCAGCCAATACCGCGCCTTGGACCAGGCCGACATAACCAATGCCAAAAACTGTCACTTTCATAACGCTTCCCTTCGATCTTGCGGCCAGTAGTAAAGATGCTGCGGTGTCGTCGATTGCCGGCAGCGCTCGATCAAACGCGGTCTGACTTGTATTCGTAGTGGTAGTAGCTGTAGGCGCCGTAGCCGTATTTGGCCGAGGCGCGCTTTTCTACGCCGTTGAAAATCGCGCCTTTGAGTTCGATGCCGTTCTGCTGGTAGCGACGGATCGTCAACTCGACCTCACGAACAGAGTTGAGCTCGAAGCGAGTCACGATCAGGTTGGTGCCGGATTGGCGACCGACAATGGTGGCGTCCGTCACAGCAAGGAACGGCGGCGTATCGAGGATCACCAGGTCGTACAGCGCGCTGGCCTCTTCAAGAAACGCCGTGAAGTTGGCGTGCATCAACAATTCGGAGGGGTTGGGCGGTATCTGGCCACGCGTGATGACATGAAGGTTATCCACGCCCGTGTGTTTGATCGCGGCCGTCAATTCACAGCGCTTGCTCAACAGGTCTGAGAGGCCATTGTCTGAGGACACGCCGAACACTTTGTGCAGGTAACCTTTGCGCATATCCACGTCGACCAGCAACACGCGTTGACCGGCATTGGCCACCACTGCCGCCAGGTTCGCCGAGACGAACGTCTTGCCGACCTGAGGGCTCGGCCCTGAGATCATCAGGCGGTTATTCCCCGCCTCCAGCATCGCGAAATGCAGGCTGGTGCGCAGGCTGCGCAGCGCTTCAACGGCCAGGTCGGTCGGGTTGCTCACGGCCAGCAACTGGGTTGCGTCAGACTTGCGGTTGCGCTCGAATTGCAGGTCCCAGGCCTTTTGCAGGGTACTGAATGGAATCGCCGCATAGACGGGCAAACCGAGCTTTTCCAAGTCGTGCGGGTTGCTTACGCCTCGGTTGAGCGCCTTGCGAAACAGCACCAGTGCGACCGCAAAAAAACCGCCCAACAGCGTGGCTATCACAACGATCAGCGCCTTTTGCGGCTTGACCGGGTTGCGCAGGTCTACGTCGGCAGTGTCGATCAAGCGCACGTTGCCCACGGTACCGGCACGCATCACATCCAGCTCCTGGTACTTGTTCAGCAACTGGGTGTAGATCTCGGTACTGACTTTAAGGTCGCGGGTCAGGCTCAGCAGTTCTTGCTGGGTGGTCGGCAGGCTCTCGACCTTCTTGGCCAAGTCGTCCTGCCGCTGGGTCAGCTCGGCCAATTGCGTGAGCAGCGCACCGTACACCGGGTGCTGCGGCGTGAATTTGCGCTCAATTTCCGCCTGCTGCATTTTCAGCTCGGAGATGCTCGCATCCAGCGCCACGATCTGGTCGAGGATCGCCTTGGCTTCCAGGCTGATGTCGATGGTTTTATTGCGGATCTGAAACTTGTTCAGCGCCGCTTCCGCCGCCTCGACATCCTTGCGCACTTGAGGCAGTTGATCCTTCAGGAACGCCAGGCTTTGCGCGGCCTCCGCCGAAGTGCGATCAATGTTTTGGCGCACGTAGATCCGTGCCACCTCATTGAGCACCTGAATGGCGTCGGCAGGTCGCGTGCTTTCCAGCGCCAACCCGATAATCCCCGACTCCTTGCCACGCTCAGCCACATCAAGCAGCTTTTGATAACGCAAAATACTGCTCAGGCGTGACGAACGGACCACGCTGAATTGTGTGCCCGGGTTGGCCTGGAGCGCTTCGATCTGGAGCTTGATGCCACCGCTCTCGTAATACCGACCCACCTGCCCTTCGAGCAAGAGATTGGCGTCCTGGTCCAACAGGGTGAAGTGGTTGCCGGTGCCTGCAACCAACGTCAGCGCCTGGCCCATCAGCTCGGGGGGCAGGCGCAGGTGAGTGAACTTCAGCGCCTCGCCACCCCACCCATAACTGTCCATGCCCAGCCATGGGGCCGCCACCGCGTGAGGCTCGGCAGGCTTGAACCGGCGGGCGATAAAGTCACCCATCAACGGGAAGCGCTTTGGGCTGACCTCAAGGTCCAGGTTCAGGTTATCGACCGCCGTACCAATGGTGGTCCTGGAACGGATGAGTTCAATTTCCGTCACCGTTGGCGACTCTTTCCCGAGCAGGCTGCCGACGTCCGAAAAACCTAGCATGTCGTTTTTTTTCGGCTCGACCTGGATCAACGCAGTCGCCTGGTACACCGGCGCTGTCAGAACGACATACGCCACGCCCAAGGCCATGCAGACGATACTGATCCCGCCGATCAACCATTTATGGTCCAGCAACGTGCCTAACAACATCATCAAATCTAAATCGGCGTCATCAGAACTCTGTGACGTTACAGCGGGTACGGATTGCATAGGTCAGTTCTTTTTAACGAAGAGTCTAGAAATGGCACAGGGTGCGAGACGCCCGGCTCCATGCACATGTAACGGCTTCACTCACTGCATCAACCTTCACTAACGCCTGACACGGCAAACCATAGATAACATTCAGCCACACTCCCTGATCTCAGTTAGTTAAACGCCGGACCCATGTTTCTACGGCCTGCTCGATTAATACATAAGCCTGTAGAAACGCCGGTTTGCCCTGGCGATAGGGGTCGCTGATTTCGCGCTCGTCCTGCCACTTCCCCAACAGGAAAACCTTGCCCCGAGCTTCGGGCGCCAGGTTAAGCACAGCCTCGATATGCCGCTGCTCCATCACCAGCACCAGATCCGCCGAATTCACTGCCTCACGGCTGAGCTGGCGGGCCCTGTGCACGTGGGGGGTGTACCCGTGCTCCTCCAGGATCAGCCCAGCCGTAGGGTCCAACGGGTGGTCCGCCAGTGCAGCCAACCCCGCAGAGCTGACCTTGATATCGGTGTACTGCAATGCAGTATCCAGCAACTTTTCCGCTGTAGGACTGCGGCAGATATTACCGACACACACAACTAGAACATTACGAAACACCACCACCCCTTACTCACCGGAAATCATTAGCGCACACCGGAAAGCTCCACGACTGGAGCCAGGCGATTATGAACACGGCGGGTAACTTGCAACTACCTTTTGAGTCGGACAATAAATAACACTGCGTGCAATAACCGACTAAAAATAACATTCCAGTACTTTTCCACCCCTACATAATAAAGTGCCGCCTGACTGCAACCGCAAGGGCACGGCCATGAACACTTCAAAGTTATTGGTAGAACGTATTGGCCTATTTCCTTCTTCGGGAAATATTCATGTAGAGGTGAATAACTCGACCCGCGTCGTCGAACGCATGCAGGTGTTGTATGCCGACAACTCCCTGGACAGCAACGAGTCGTGCTCGGGGCTGTCGATGGTGTTTGCCGACTGGCGCTTCAAGTTGCAGGTAAGCGATGCGCTGTCGGTGTGCCTGTGTGTGGAGAGTCGAGGCGATAGCCAGTTCATGCAGGTCAAGACTGCCGAGTTGCTGGCAAACATTTCCGGCACCGAGGAGCGTTTATGAGCCTGCTGGAAGATGTGCGGCGCAGCTATGCGCTGAGGAAATTGACCCGGCTGTTCGAAGGTTTTGCCGAGCCTGCAGTGGGCGCGCAGTACCGTCGTAATACCCAGGCGATTGGCCGCTGGCTGGACCAACTGCACGGCAGTTCCCCGCAGCAAGTCACCCACACGCTGTTCAAACACATGAGGGAGTCGCGCAGCCGTGGCGATGAGCGTCGCTTCAATGCGCAGACGGTGTTGCTGGAGTTGATGGTAGAAAGCAACCGCGCGCTGGACCTGGTGACCTACTCGGCCTTGCTGTGCGTGACGTCCAGTCGCCAGGAAGGCTCTTGATGGGCCTGATCGGCACCGGACAGGCTGATGGCAACCCGGTTGAGCAACAACTCGGCGTTGTACTTGGGCACCAGCGCACATAACAGCAGCACCACCAGGCCGCCGCCGATGAACGAGGGCGACACCTTGACCTCGGCGGCCTCGATGCGCCAGAGGAACGCGAAGGCCGCCGTGGCGCCCAATACGGCACCGGCCAGGGCTTCATTCAGAGGATGGATATACGGCGCAACGCAGTAGGCACTGAACCCGAGACTGGCGACCAACCCCACCAGCGCCGCCGGCCAGCGTAGCGTCGGGTTGAACTGACGCGCGACCAGACTCGCCCCCACCGTGACCATCAGGCTGGTGTTCATGGCATGCCCACTCAATACGGCAATGTCCAAGTGCTCGAACGACAAGCCCCAGCCCTTGAACAGCAACTTGCTGAGGGCTACCAGCGAGTAAGTGGCAAAGACCGTGAGAACCCAGGCCCGAAGCGCCCGGGGATTGGAGTACCACAACCACACGGCAATGATAGCCGCAGCCGGGATCATGACGGTAATGCCGCCATATTGCGCTAGTTCTGCCCGCATCGTGCCCCAACCTGACAAGCCCATTTCGGCGCTCATCAGACCTCAGCGTCGGGGAAATTACAACGTTATATAGGGTCAGCCTTTCATGGTGAACCGGATTGTTGTAGCGAGCGGGCTACCAGTTCGCGCCCAGGCCCAACAATCCCAGTATCTGGCGGCGCAAATCCACCAGGTAAGGGTCATCACGGTGCCGAGGATACGGCCGGTCAATGGTCAGCTGTGCCTGGATCTTGGCGGGACGATCGCTGAACACAATCACGCGGTTGGCCAGCAGCAACGCCTCTTCCACATCGTGGGTCACCAACAATGCCGTATAGCCTTGGCGCTGCCACAGGTCGATCAACTCCTTTTGCATGGTGATGCGCGTCAGGGAGTCGAGCTTGCCCAAAGGCTCGTCCAGGATCAGCAGGCGCGGTTGGTTGACCAGTGCCCGCGCCAGCGCCACCCGCTGGGCCATGCCGCCGGACAGTTGCCGAGGGTAGGCACGGGCGAATTGGCTCAGGCCGACTTTGTCGAGGGCCTCATCGACCTTGGCCGAATGGGTCTTGAGCAACCCCTGGGCTTCCAGGCCCACAGCGACGTTGTCCCACACGCGGCGCCAGGGGTACAGCGTCGGGTCCTGGAACACCACCACGCGGCTCGGGTCTGGTCCGGTGATGGCTGCACCATCGGCCAGCAGACGACCGGAATCCGCCGGTTCCAACCCGGCAACCAGGCGCAGCAACGTGGATTTGCCGCACCCCGAAGGGCCCAGCAACGCGACGAATTCCCCCGGTGCCACCTCCAGCGATACCCTCTCCAACACTGGCAGGTGTTGGCCGTCCAAGGCAAAGCCATGGCTGAGGTTTTCGATGCGCAGCGCCAACCCCGTCGACGCCGGTACTGCGTGTGCCAGGGCTACCATTTCATTGCTCCTTTTTGCCAGGCCAGCAGGCGGTCACGCACCAGGAAAAGGCCGGTGATCAACCCCGAGCAGGCCAACGCCATGATCAGCAGTGCGGCATACATATTCGCGTAGGCGGCCCAACCCTGGGCCCATTGCAAGTACCAGCCGATGCCGGATTTGACCCCCATCATTTCCGCCACCACCAAGGTCGAGAACGAGGCGCCGAGGCCCATGAACAGGCCGACGAACACATGGGGCAAGGCCGCAGGAATCGCCACCTTGAAGATCAGGAAACCTTGCTTGGCACCGAGGGTGCGGGCCACGTCGTAATAGGCTTTGTCCACGCTGGCCACGCCGGACCAGGTCAGCACCGTCACCGGGAACCAGGTCGCCAAGGCAATCAGGAACACACTGGCGCTCCAACTGCTGGGGAACAGGAAAAAGCACAACGGCAACAACGCCGTCGACGGCACCGGCCCCAGGATACGCAGCACCGGGTGCAACCAGTAGCCGATGCGCGTGGACCAGCCGATGGCCACACCGGCGATAAACCCGGTGATCGCCCCCAGTGCAACGCCCGAGCCCAGCAGCAATGCTGAATGCAACAGGCTGTCGGCCAGGCGTGCGTAGTCCTCGACATACACCGCCAGCAGCGCCTGGGGCGGCGCAAAAAAAGGTACCGGCAACAACGCCAGCTTGGCCGTAAACAACTCCCAAATGCCCAGCAACACCGGCAAGGCAATCAGCCAGGGCCCGGCCGTGCGCAGGCGCGTGCCCAGCCTGGAAAGCCTGCGCCCCACCACGCTCAGCACCACAAACAACGCCGCCACGCCCACGCAGATATTGGCCAACCCCTGCGTCATCGGCCAATTGCGTATCGCGTTGGGCCAATAGCTGATCAACAGCGCGACGGCCAGCCAGGCCGCCACCACTGCAACGCCCTGCCCCCAAAGCCTGAGCGTCAGCGGCGGATTAAGGGTGGTGGCGTCAACTGAAGACATCGGCGGTGATCTCCTTGGCAAACTCCACCGGATCGGTGCCCTTGCTGATCACTTCAACGGTTTTCAGGTCGGTGACGTAGGTGGTGATTTCCTTCGTCAGCGCTGCACCCACCGCATGGTGGCCGTGGGTGTGGTCGTGAAGGATCGCCTGCACTTCCTCGACCGAGGTGTTCAACGCATGCGCCTGGAAGCCTTTGGCGACTTCTTCCGGGTGTTGCACGGAATAGTCATGGGCCTCCAGGATCGCCTGGGTCAGCGCTGCGACCACACGTTTGTCTTCGCGCACCAACTTGCCAGTAACACCGACCACGCAGCAACTGAGGTTGGCGTATTCCTCCACCAAGTTGGTAGACAGCTCCCGCGCCACGCCGGACTTGATCAGGCGGTACATGAATGGGTCACTGCCGCTCACGGCCTGCACTTCGCCGCGCTCCAGCGCCGTGCCGAGCAGGTCGGCCGGGTACAGGCGCCACTCCACATCACGTACCGGGTCCACGCCGTGTTTTTTCAGCAGGATCGAGAAGAAGTTGCGGTCGGGGCTGGCCATGTCGGTCACGCCGATGGCCTTGCCTTTGAGGTCTTCCAGCCTGGTGACCGAACCATTCACCGCACTGAGTAAACGCAGGCATCCGCCATGGGTACCGGCGGTGAGTTTCACATCAAAGCCCTGCTCCAGCGCCTTGAGCCAACGCAGTGCCATGCCCACGCCCGCGTCTGCCTTGCCGGTGGCGATGGCTTCCAGCAGCACTTCGGTGGAGTTGCCGAAGTTGACCAGTTCCACATCAAGGTTGTGCTTGGTAAAGAAACCCTGGCCATGGGCGATGACCACTGGGGCCAGGCAGACCGCGTTGAGGTTCACGGCCAGTTTCAGCTTGCGTGGCGCGTCGAGGCGGATGAAGTCACCCGTCCCCGACGGTTCCGGGGTGGTGTTGTGGCCAGCGTGTTCATCGGCGGCAAACCCCAGGCGAGGCAGCGACAGGCTGGCCAGCGTGATCCCGGAAATGCCCAGCAGGCGGCGGCGGGTGATACGGTTGAAATCATCCATGCACAACTATCCTCTTATAAAATCAAATCGATTATATAAATGACAAATGATTATGAAAGAAACATATAACTCTATGGTTATGCCCGATTCGTCGAAACGCGGGAAAAGCGCCCTAAGCTAAGATCGAAAGAGTATTTAACGAATAGTTTTTAGAACTTTATGCTCGGCGTTATTTCGTTGAAGATCGAGCTCGCCATGTCCATACGTCGTCCCCTCGCCGCGGTACTCGGGTTGCTGGCCTTTTCTGTCGCCGTGAGTGCAGAGGCTCAAGAAACCGTACGCATCGGTTACCAGAAGTCCTCCACCCTGATCACGTTGCTGAAAACCCAAGGCACCCTGGAAAAAGCCCTCAAGGCCGACAATATCGACGTGAGCTGGCACGAATTCCCCAGCGGCCTACCGCTGCTGGAGGCGCTGAACGTGGGCAACGTGGACATCAGCGCCGATGTCGCCGACACCGTGCCGATCTTCGCCCAGGCGGCCCAGGCCAAACTCACTTACTTTGCCCAGGAAGCGCCCTCACCGTCGGCCCAGGCCATCGTGGTGCGCAAGGATTCGCCGATCCAGCAACTGAGCGACTTGAAAGGCAAGAAAATCGCCGTGACCAAGGCGGCAGGCACCCACTATCTGTTGATCGCGGCGCTGGCCAAGGCAGGCCTTGAGTTCTCCGATATCGAACCGGCGTACCTGACCCCCGCCGATGGCCGCGCCGCCTTCGAGAACAACAAAGTAGACGCCTGGGTCACTTGGGAACCCTTCCTTACCAGCGTGCAGCGTCAACTGCCCACACGCACCCTGGCCGACGGTACTGGCCTGGCCAGCTACAAGCGTTACTACCTGACCGGCACGCCGTACGCCAAGGCGCACCCAGAAGTATTGAAGGTGGTGTATGAGCAGTTGGAGAAAGCGGGCAAGTGGGTGAAAACCCACCCGCAGGACGCGGCGAAAGTGCTCGGCCCGCTGTGGGGCAACCTGGACGTAGCCACGGTGGAAGCGGCGAATGCACACCGCAGCTATCTGGTGCAGCCGGTGACGTTGGATCAGTTGGGTGAACAGCAGAAGATTGCCGATGCGTTCTTCAAGGCCGGGCTGCTGCCCAAGTCAGTCGACGCACAGGACGTACAAACCTGGAAGCCTTGAGATCTAGCTGATAGTTGAAGATCCAAATGTGGGAGCGGGCTTGCTCGCGAAAGCGGTGTGTCAGTCAGCACATTTATTGGCTGATCCACCGCCTTCGCGAGCAAGCCCGCTCCCACATTTAAACCGAGCCCGACACATCACCTTGGTCGGCTATCAGTTACGGGCAACCCCCTGCCCAAATCGCTGGATCGCCAGGCAATACAAAATCAACGCCAGCGCCGCCATCAACCCGCCCGCCGCGCCGATCCAGGCGAAGCCAAAGTGGCTGCCGACCCAACTGCCCATCAGTGCGCCGCCGCCGATACCGATGTTGTAGATACCGGAAAACATCGCCATGGCCACGTCGGTGGCATCCGGTGCCAGCACCAGCACCTTGGACTGCATCGCCAGGCCAAAGCCCATGATCGCCATGCCCCAGAAAATGCTCAGCACCACCAGGTACGACTCGGCACCGCTCAATGGCAGCAGCAGCGCCAGGCACGCAGCCAGGATAAACACCGCGCCGACCACGAACAGGTGCGGGTTGAAGCGGTGTACCAGGCTGAACAGCAGCGAGCCGATAATGCCCGCACCACCAAACACCAGCAGGATCAGGGTCACGGCGCTGCCGCTCATGCCGGCCACGCCTTCGACGAAGGGTTCGATGTAGCTGTAGGCGGTGAATTGCGCAGTGACGGTCATCGCGGTCAGCACGTACAACGCCACCAGCGCCGGGCGCTTGAACAGCAACGGCAGGCTGCGCAGGGAACCGGAGTTCTGGCTCGGCAGCGGCGGCAAGGTGCGGGCCAGCCAGAACACCAGCGCAGCAGCGAAGGCACCGATCACCAGGAAGGTGGTGCGCCAGCCCATGGCTTCTCCCAGCAAACGGCCCAGCGGAATGCCCAATACCATCGCCAGCGACGTACCGGTGGCCAGCAGGCCGAGGGCTTGCACCTGCTTGCCCTCCGGCGCCAGGCGCACCGCGAGGGACGCCGTGATCGACCAGAACAGTGCGTGGGATAGCGCGATACCGATCCGACTGAGCATCAGGATGCCAAAGCTGGTGGCGATGCTGGAAAGCACATGGCTGGCGATAAACAGGCCGAACAGCACGATCAGCAATTTGCGCCGTTCGACGTTGCGGGTCAGCAGCATCACCGGCAACGAGGTGAGGGAGACGATCCACGCGTAGATGGTCAGCATCAACCCGACGCTGGACACCGGCATGTCGAAGCTGGCGCCAATGGCACTGAGCAGCCCGACGGGCACGAATTCGGTGGTGTTGAACACAAAGGCGGCCAGCGCGAGGGCGATGACCGGTTGCCAATTGGCTTGGGGGGTTGCGGCTGAAATGCTCATTGAAGGGCGCGGTACTCGGACGATGATCAAGCGGCCACCCAGGACAAGCGCCGCCGCCGAGTATTCTATAGGTTTCTCGGCGGTCTGTTGACGCTGAAACTGATCAAAAAGCCATCAGTTTCATCACGGCGCGGTCATGGTGACGATGTAGGCCCCCGACTGAATTGGCTTTCCACGGGAGTCCACGAGCTTGTACCGCTGGTCGTAATACCGTCCTTCACCACTGTCGCTCACCAACTTGACGTTGACCGGCGCATTGCCAACCGCCTGCACGCTGCGGATGGTTTGTACATCGAACTGATTGCCGCGAAAGGCCTGCGGGCACCCTCTCAGCTCTAAAGTTGAGCCGTTCGATGCACCGGCCTCGCAGCCCGGCGCCACAACACTGCCACGAAATTGAATCACGCCGCTGGCCAGGCAACTCCCCGCCCACATCGCGAGCAAGCCGGTAGCCAATGACAAACACTTGATGTTCATGTCGACGCTCCTTCTTGGGTAGTTAAGAAGGTCATCGACACATCAGGGGCGGACTTTAGGCCTTTTGGTCTCCTTAATCGCGCTGGGCGGCGAGGTCGGCGTTGATCACCACCAGGTCAAAGCGCAGGTCGCCGTACTCCAGCAAGGCCGACATCTCATCCAGGCTCGATACCGGGGCGATGGCGTAATAACCCTGGCGATTGAAGTCCCGTTCCAGCCTCAGGCGTTCAGGGTGCGCCGGGTCGACAATCATGATGCGCAGACGTTTGTTGATCATGGCTGGCTCCGGCGGCGCTGTTGCGCGCTGTCTTGCAGCCAGCGCAACAGGTCGGCCCCGCCCATGGGGCGTGCGTGCCAGTAGCCCTGGCCCTGGGTGCAGCCCAATTCCAGCAACTGCTGTTGCTGCTCGGCGGTTTCGATGCCCTCCACCACCACCGACATGTCCAGCGTCTTGCCGAGGGCCAGCGTACTGCCGATGACCGCACGGCAACGAGGCTCATGGGCCAGGCCACGCACGAACTCGCCGTCGAGCTTGATCTCGGTGAACGGTAGCTGGCACAGGCGCTGCAACGATGAGAACCCTGCGCCAAAATCGTCGATGGACAGCCGACAGCCCAGCATGCGCAAACGCACCAGGTTTTCCAGGGACACGGCGGGTACTTCCAGCAGGCCGCTTTCGGTGAGTTCAAAGGTGATACCGCTGCACGGGGCCTGGTAGGCGGCCAGCATGCCCTTGATGTGGGCGGTCAACCCGGCATCCGCCAATTGCGCCGCTTGCAGGTTGAACGCCAGGTCCAGCGTCAACCCCTGCCCTTTGGCCTGGCGTTGCAAGCCCAAGGCTTGGCGCATCAAGGCGAACAACAACTCGTCCATCAGGCCGCACTGCTCCATCGCCGGCAAAAACACCGCAGGCGACAGCATGCCCCTGAACGGATGATTCCAGCGCGCCAACACTTCCACCCCGAGTACGTCGCCGGTGTGCAAATCAAACTTGGGCTGGTAGTAGGCCTCAAGTTGCTGATCGAGGATGGCCTGGCGCACCTGCGGTTCATCGGCAATGTCCAACGGTGGCCGCGCCTCAAGCACCACCGGGCGTTTGCTCAACGCAAGTTCCAGCAGCGGTTGCAGGGTTTGCGCCTGTAACGGCTTGCTGATGTCGCCCAACATGTTCACCCCCAACAACGCGCCCATTTGCCGCACGGCGCGACGCACATCCCAAGGCAAACCACTGCAGACAATGATCGCCCCCACCTGCCCGGTGGCACTGATGCGCTGGATAAATTCCAGGCCATCCATCCCGTCCATTTGCAGGTCGCACACCACCACATCCACGTACCCCGCGCGTTGCAGCGCGGCCAGCGCGTCTTCACCGTTGGCCGCTTCCAGCACCTCGCCGCAGCCCAGTTGCTTCAATAGGCTGACGGCGACGGAGCGTTGGAACAGATGGTCTTCGAGCACCAGTACCCGAAGCGAGAGAAATGACATGGCAAGGCCTCAGTAGGAGTCGACAGGCAGAAAGTTCAAGAAACCCGCCCATGACCTTGCGTCAGAGGCGGATAGCCATAAAGCGCGGCTTACCAGGCGTAGCGATACCCCAAGGTCACGCCCCACGGCTGTTCAATCGAACTGCCCTTGGCGTATTCGGCGTCCAGCGAGACCTTGCTGTTCTGAGTGACCTTGGCGATGCCGCCAAAACCCAGCTCGACCCGATTGCCCTGCAGCTCGGCATCCAGGCGGCTGCCATTGACGTTGACCTTGCTGTTACCGGCATGCTCGGTGATCAGCGAGGCTTTCACATACGGCTGCACCTGCATGCCGTTATCCAGTTGAATGTCGCGGCCAAACAACGAGCCCACACGACTTTGCAAGGAGTCCAGGTCATCGGTCTTAACCTTCAAGCCATTACTCGCGGTGTAGCTCGCGCCTTGGGTGCGGGACACGCTCAGCGCCACTTGCGGCTCGACAAACCAGCCCTGGTCCAGCGCGATGTGCTTGCCGACTTCCACGCTGGCACCGAGGCCATTGGTGTCGTAGGACGCCTTGACCGAGTTGCCCAGGTTGGTCGGGGTTTTGATCTCATTGTTGAGACGGTTGTACTTGATCACGCTGTCGACGTAGACGCCGCTGTCGTCCAGGTAGGTGGCATAGGCGCCGACCATCTTGCTGTCGATCTCGCCGGAGGCGCCTTCACCGAAGTTCAGGTCAGACTTGGCCGTACCGACCATGCCACCGACGTAGACTTTGCCGCCATTAAGCTGGATCGCCTTGTCGGCACCGACTTCCACCCCGCTGATGTTCTGCTGGTAGGCGCGGCTGGATTTTTCACTCACATCAAATTGCTTGCCAATGGCGCGGGTCCATACGCCGCCTTCGTCCTTGCCCATGCGCAATTCGCCCAGGCGCTTGACCAGGGCATCCATTTGCGAGGTCCACATGGCCGCGCCCGCAGTGTGGGCCGCAATGGCGGCGTTGGCGCCCTTGGAAAGATCGCCGGGGCCTGGGTTGGCGCTGCCGGTGTTGCTCAGGAACCAGTCGTCACCGTCTTTGCCCAGGGTGTAGCGGAACGCGCCGGCGTCCACATGGCCGCCGTATAACCCGAATTTGGCGTCACCACCGTTGGTATCGACCACGCGCAACACATCGTCGGCGTTCTTTGGCGACAGGCCCGAATCCTCGATAAACAACGTGTGATTGCCCGTGGCGCCGCCGGCTGCGGTCACCACCAGCAAGTCACCTTCAAGGGTGGCCAGGTTGGTGTTCATCTGGAAGCCGCCTGTGCCTGCCAATTTGTCGGTGGTCAGGGTCTTGAACAGGCCGTCGGCGTGGTCAAAGTTGACGCGGCCGTCTTGCAGGTTCAAGGACTGGATCGACGAGTTGCCGGTCATCTGCCACACGCTCGCCCCACGGAGGTCAAGCTGGTTGATGCCTTGGCCGGCGCCAGTCCAGTGAGTGGCGTTCTGCAAGCTGAAATCGGCGACGAAATCCGGGTCGCTGGCAGCATTGATATCGCCCTTGAGCACCGAACCGTTGGCCACCAGGGTGCTGCTGCCGAGATTCGGCACGCCCGGGGTCATCGGGCTCAGGTCGAACAGTACGCCGCTTTGACCGTCAATCAACGAGTTGTTGATCACAAACTCATGGCTGCCATCGCCGCTTACGCTGATGGCCGAACCGGTCTTGTTGGTCAGTTGACTGCCACTCACTTCAAAACGGTTGTGGGTGCCTGTGGCCGCAGTCGAAACCATGGCGTGGCCTGAGGAGTCGATCTCGGAATTGGCGATCACGATGTCACCACCGTTATACGCGGCGACAGCATGGGCCTCAGCGCCACGGGTAGTGATCTTGCCGTTGGTGAACGTCACCTGGCTGCCGACGCCGAAGGCCAGCAGCCCGTAGGACTGGCCGCCGCTGGTATCAATGACAACGTGATCGGCAACCACGCTCGAACCGTTGCCATCGGCCACCAGTGCTCGGGAAAACGCGCCACTGGTGCTGACTGCCACATTGGACAAGTTAACCGCACCGCCAGCTTGCGCCTTGGCGCCTTCGGCAATCAGCCCGGCGGTGCTGATCGTACCGTTGCTGAAATTGACCAGGCTGCCGACGCCTTCCGAGGACACTCCGGCGGAGCGGTCGCCCGCCGTGGTGAGGTTGACACCCGTGGCATCAATCAAGCCGCCGAACACTGTCTGCAAGCCGATGGACTGGGCGCCGAGTGTCTGCACCTGGGTACCCGCCAGGTAAACCTTGCCGCCAGACCCGGCCCGCACGGCCTCGGCGTTGCCACCGCTGGTGGTGATCGAACCACCCTGCACGCCGACCACCGAGTCAGCACCGCCGACCACCACGCCCCGGCTGTAAGCACCGGCAGTGCTGACCGCTACATCGTTGAGCAGGATGCTCCCGCCACCGGCCATGGCCATCACCGCATCGCTGACGGTATTGGTGGTGGTGACGCTGCCGCCGTTCATTTCAATCGAACTGGCATCGATGGTCATGATGCCCACACTGCCCTGCCCGGTCGCCAGTACCGAGGTGTTGTTCAGAATGATCCCAGCCCCACCGGAGGCCGCCGCGCCCGCCGTGGTGTTGCCGTCTACGCCGCCATCTACCTGGATGCTGGAGTTGGATAATTCCACCAGGCTGCCGGTCTCGGCCTGAATGCCGCGCCCCAGGGTGCCGGTGGTGTGAATCGTCAGGTTATCGGCCTTGATATGCGCGCCATTGTGGGCCGACAGCGCATGGGAGGTGCGCCCGCTGGTGTTGATCGTGCCACCCTGGTAGGTCACCAGGCTGCCTGCGCCATCGGCCAGGACGCCCACCGAATGCAGGCCGGAGCTGATGAGGTCGACATTGGTCACGGTGAGGGTGTCACCGTTTTGGGCCGCGACGACAGGGGATTCGTCGCCGATAGTCTCGATGACCTGGTCACGGATATCGGAGTGGGCCGCGAATGCCGTGTTCTCAGCCAGGGCCATCACCGACAGCGCGATGCTAGCCGCCAATAGGGACTTCTTCATAGTTACCTCCAGGGTGATCATTGGGCGAGCGATCCTTGGCTCTTGTCTGGAGGACAATTTAGGGATGAGGGAGGAACTGGCGCGTAGGCGCCATCCTTGCGACTTGTAGGAAATTTCCCAGGCAACTTGATTTGAACGCGGTCCAAATGTGGGAGCGGGCTTGCTCGCGAATACGGTGGGTCAGATAAAGATTTGCTGACTGACACACCGTATTCGCGAGCAAGCCCGCTCCCACACAAGCCCGCCCCCCTATTTTGGATTGTGCCAGGCGTTAAACCAGGTAGGTTTCCAGGCGTTGTTCCATCTGCTCCATGGCCTGTTGCAAGCCATCCACGGCTTCGGTCAACAACGCGGTGTTGAGTCCTTCACAGGCGGTTTCCAGGGTTTCACACGCCTGAATCAAACGCTGCGCCTTGATGATCCGTGCGCCACCTTTGACCCGGTGCGCCAGGTCGGCCAGCCCGGTGACGTCGTGCTGAGTGAACAGTTGCATCAGGCGCGACATGTCTTGTTGGTTACTGGTGGCCAGATCTTGCAGCAGGCTTTTGATCGAGGCGGCGTCGCCACGGCTGAGTTGTTCCAGGCTGGTGAGGTCGATGTCGTCGGGCACGACGTGGGTGGGCAGCGGCGCGCTGTCGGGGGTCAAGGCGTCGAGGCGGGCGCTGAGGTCTTGCAGGCTGATGGGCTTGAACAGGCAGTCGTCCATGCCCGCAGCCAGGCAGCGGTCTTTTTCTTCGGGTTGGGCGTTGGCGGTCAGGCCGAGGATCAGCCCGGCAGGCAGGCTTCTGGCGCGCTCTTCGTCGCGAATCGCGCGGGTCAGGTCGTAGCCATTCATCAACGGCATGTTGCAGTCGGTGATCACCACGTCGAAGTGTTGCCCTCGCCAGGCGCGCAGGCCGTGGGCGCCGTCTTCGGCGTCGAGCACGCGGTGGCCGAGGTAGTGCAGTTGTTGGGTCAGCAACAGGCGGTTGGCCGGGTAGTCGTCGATCACCAGTATGTTCAGGGCCTGGGACGCGGGTTGCTGCACCGGTTCAACGACGGGCGGGGTTTGCAGGGCGACGAGCGTGGGCAAGCTAACGCGCATTTCCACTTGAGTACCCTGCCCCAGCACGCTATGCAGCACCAGGCTGCCGCCCATCATTTCGCACAGGGTGCGGCTGATCATCAGGCCCAAGCCCGAACCGCCACGCGCTGACTGGCCAGAGTTGTTGGCCTGGGCAAACGGGCTGAACAGGCGCTGCTGGTCGTCCTGGGAAATACCGCTGCCGGTGTCTTCCACCCGCAGGCAGATTGCCAGGCGTTCGTCACCCTGGCTCGGTTCGGCACTGACCCGCAGGCGCACTTGGCCGTGCTGGGTGAACTTGATGGCGTTGCTCAGCAGGTTGGACGCGATCTGCTTGAAGCGCAGCGGGTCCACCAACACCTCGCGGTTGATACGCGGGTCGAGGTCGAGGATCAGTTGCAGGTGTTTCTGCCGCGCCAGCCCTTCGAAGATTCGTGCTACCGACTCCACCAGTTCACGCAGGTTGGCGCGCTCCGGCGCTAGGGACAGGCGGCCGGATTCGATGCGGGCGATGTCGAGGATATCGCCGATCAAATCCAGCAAGCCACGGGCCGCACCCGAAGCGACTTCGATGGAGAATCGATCGGTGACGCCTTGGTCGGCCTTCTTCATCGCCAGTTCAAGCATGCCGATGATCGCGTTCATCGGCGTGCGGATTTCATGGCTCATGGTCGCCAGGAAGGTGGTCTTGGCACGGTTGGCCGCGTCGGCACCTTCCTTGGCTTCACGCAAGGCTTCGAGCAGGTGCTGGCGCTCGCTGATATCGATCCAGCCGCCGATCATGCCGCTGACCTCACCGTCGCTGCCGCGATACGGCAGCATCCAGTGGTAGATCGTCAGCACGCTGTCCGTGCCCATGGTCAGGCTGCGGTCCTGCACCCTGGGCACGCCTTCGGCCATCACTTGCAAATAGTCTGCATGGTAGGCGGCGGCCTCGTCGGCACTTTTCAGCACGCCTTCGACCACAGTCTTGCCAATCACCGCTTCGCGCTCCACGCCGAAGACTTGCAGGTAGCCGCTGTTGCAGATGCGCAACCGCCCCTCGCGGTCGCGCACATAGATGGGATGCGGCGTGCCGTCGATCAACACGCGCATGAATTCCATCTGGTCGTTCAAGGCGATTTGCGCCTGTTTGCGTTGGCGCATCAGCATGCGCAGGTAAGCGATCCAGCCCAGCGCCACCAGCAGCAACAGCCCCGCCCCGGCAAAGCCTTGCAGGATCAGGGTGCGGTTGCGCAGCCAGTAGCTGTCGTCCACCACAATTTCGCTGCGCCAGCGGTTGGTGACATCGTCCATCTCTTCGGGCGGAATACTCAGCAGGGCTTTTTCCAGGATCGAATACAGCTCCAGCGCACCACGGGAAGTTGCAAAGGCGACCCGCGCCGACTGGGTGCCCACGGTGCTGGTGATACGCAATTGGTCGCGGTACTGGCGCGAGATCATGTAGCGCGCAGTGATCAGCGAATTGACCGCTGCATCGGCCTGCCCGTTGGCCACCAGGGCCATGACCTGCTGGGCATTGTCGGCGTTGACCAGGGTGATCGTCGGGTACTCCTCCACCAGTTGCTCGCGCACCGGGTTGCCATTGATCACCGCCAGACGCTTGCCGGCCATGTCGTCCAGGGTCATGGGGCTGTCGGCGCCGACGCGGCTGACCAGCACGTAGGGCGTGCTGAGGTAAGGCCGGGTGAAACGCAGCTGGCTTTCGCGGGACTGGCTGGGTGTGAGGGTGATCAGCAGGTCGGCGTCTTCGCTGCGGATCTGCTCGATCATGCCCGCCACCGAGTGGGTGCGCTGTACGTCGAATTTCAAGCCAGTGCGCAACGCCACCTTGGCCAGCACATCGGCGCTGATGCCACGGAACTCGCCGTCTTCATTGAAAAACGAAAACGGCAGGAAGCTGTCGTCGATAGCCACCTTCAAGCGCGGGTGGGCGGCCATCCAGCGCTGCTCGCTGGCGCTGAAATTCAGCGCGGTACGCCCCGGCATACTGCCGCCCCCCGCGCTCCAGCGGCGCAGGATGCTCATGCGCTCGCCCTGGGGAATCGCCGCCAGTGCCGTATTGATGATGCGTAGCAGACGATTATTGGCGTTCGCCAGCGCAAAGGAAAAGTTGCTGACTTCCATCTGCGAGAAGTCCGACAGTTGCACGTTATTCAGGTAATTCTTGTTGATCAGGTACTGGGCGCTGATGGAGTCCCCCAGGTACACGTCGGCATTGCCAAAGGCCACGGCGCCAATCGCGCTGAGGGTCGAGGGATACAGCTGCAAGGTCGCCTTGGGGTAGAACGCCTGTACCGCCTGCGGTGGCAGGTAGTGATAAAGCATGGCGATCTTCTTGCCGGCCAGGTCCTGGGTCAGCGTTTGGCTGTTGGCGACCTGCGTGACCAAGGTCGGCTGGTCTTCAGCGTAGGACGTCGACAGCAGCAGGTCGTGATCGGCCTGCTCAAAGCCGTTGGCGGTGCCAAGTAAATCCACCTCGCCCTGCTTGAGTGCTTCGATCACCTCGGCGCGGGAGGCGAAGCGGCGCACTTCGACTTTGGTGCGCAACAGTTCACTGAGCAACTGCGCGTAGTCGGCAGTAAGGCCCTCATAGTCGCGGCCATTGATGGTCATGCCGAACGGCGAATAATCCGGCGCGGATGCGCCCAGCACCAGCACGCCTTTGCTGCGCAGCCATTGCCAGTCGGCTTCCGACAACGACACGCCGTACTCGGCAACGTGGGAGCGGCCCAGCACCTGATAGGTTTCTGAGGTTGCAGCCGCCAGCGCGACGCTATTCACGCTGGCGGCCAGTAGCACGCCCACCAGCCATCTGCGCAGGAAAGTATTCATTCAGACCAGGTTATTACGCTTGGCGAAATCGGCCAGGTACACCACCGACTTGACCTTGAGTTTCTCGATCAGGCGGGTCTTGTAGGTGCTGATGGTCTTGTTGCTCAGCAGCATGGCGTCGCCGATTTCCTTGTTGCTCAGGCCCTGGGACAGTTGTTGCAAAATGGTCAGCTCACGGTCGGACAGGGTCTGGATCAGCTCCAGGTCAGTGGTCTCGGCATCGCTGCGGCGCACAGAGCTGTGGGCCAGGTTAGGGAAAAAGGTGTAGCCGCCCATGACGGCCTTGATCGCCTTGACCAGTTCGTCCATATCGTTGGTCTTGGAGATGTACCCCGCCGCACCGGCTTTCATGCAACGCATGGAGTAAAACAGCGGCGACTGCGAGGTCAGCACCAGGATCTTGCACGAAAGGCCCAGGGCGCAGATGCGGGCGATCACTTCCAGGCCGTCGAGCTTGGGCATGGCGATATCCAGCACGATCAACTCGGGCTCATGCTCGCGAGCCAGCTGTATCGCGTCGGCGCCGTTATCGGCTTCGCCCACGACCTCGAAGCCTTCCTGCTTCAAGAGCATCTTCACCGAGGAGCGAATAAACGGATGATCATCCACGACTAACGCTTTAAACATAACAACCCCTGTGAGACACATCCGCCCCAAAATACACGAGCGCGATCTGAGTGTAGGAAATTTCTTAGAAGTTTGAGCGGCCGTTGGCATGCGCTTCCAGCCAGGGCAGCAGGCGGTAGCCCGCCATTGGCCGTGCCAGGAAATAGCCTTGGCCCAGTTCACAGCCCAGGGCCAGCGCACCGTCAAGGATCCGCGGACTGCCGACGCCTTCGATCACCAGGCTCATGCCGAGAAAATTGGCCAGGGCCAGGGTGCTGCTGACCAGGCTCGGGCAGTGGCGCACAAATTCGCCGTCCAGCTTGAGCTGGTTGAAGGGCAGCTGGCAGAGCAGCTTGAGGGACGAGAAGCCGTTGCCGAAGTCGTCAATGGACAAACCACAGCCCAGCATGCGCAGGCGCAGCAGGTTTTCCTGCACGGCGGGCGAGGCATTTAGCAGGCCGTTTTCGGCGAACTCGAACATCAGGGACGAGCCTGGAAAACCATGCTGACCGAGGGCCCATTGGATATGCGCGACCAAACCACCGTCGAGCAATTGCGACGCGTGCAGGTTGAACGCCAGTTCCAGCGGCAGCGCTTGCCGACGCAGCACAACCATAAGGCTAAGGCCCTGCTCCAGCAGTTGCTTGAACATGTCGTCGATCAGGTCGTAGGCCAGCACGGCGGCAAGGAAGTCTTCGGGCAACAGCACGCCCCGCGCCGGATGCTCCCAGCGCACCAGGGCTTCTACACCGGCCAGTTGGCCGGTGCGCAGGGCGAATTTGGGTTGGAACCAGGCGCGAAACTCACCCAGGGCCAGGCCACGCTGGATCTCCAGCTCACTGGGCAAGGGTTTGACGGAAGAAGAGGCCATGCTTACCAACCACTTTGCAGGTGCGAAAGCGGTGATAGTGGCCGGGAATAATCCGAATCTGTAAGGGAAGCTTCCTGCTGTTATGTAGGAAATTTCCCAGAGATTATTAAGGGTCGACTTGCCCCATCAATTCCGGAATCGATTCCGGCCGCTTGGCGTAGCGTTGGGCCAGTGCCGCGCAGACCATCAACTGGATCTGGTGGAACAGCATCAGCGGCAGGATCAACACGCCCATGGTCGCCCCGGCGAACAACACCTGGGCCATTGGCACACCGGTCGCCAGGCTTTTCTTCGAACCGCAGAACAGGATAGTGATGCGGTCTTCCTGGTTAAAACCAAAGGCCTTGCCCAATACGGTCGAGGCCACCAGCACCAACGCCAGTAATACGCAGCACGCCACCACCAGGCCGCCCAGTTCCCACAGCGGGATCTGGTGCCAGATGCCTTCGTTGACCGCTTCGCTGAACGCGCCGTACACCACCAGCAGGATCGAGCCCTGATCGACGAATTTGAGCCAGGATTTATTGCGCCCGACCCACTCGCCGATCCAGCGGCGGGCGATCTGCCCGGCGATAAACGGCAGCAACAGTTGCACGCTGATTTTGAGGATGGCATCGACGGTAGAACCGCCCTCCCCGTGCACGTTGAGCAACAGGGTCACCAGCAACGGCGTGAGAAAGATGCCGAACAGGCTCGACGCCGCCGCGCTGCAAATCGCCGCCGGGATATTGCCCCGCGCCAGGGAGGTGAAGGCAATTGCCGACTGCACCGTGGCCGGCAAGGCGCAGAGATAGAGCATGCCCATGTACAGGTCTTTGCCGATCAGCGGTGACAGCACCGGCTTGAGCGCCAGGCCCAGCAGCGGAAACAGCACGAAGGTCAGGCTGAACACCAGCAAGTGCAGGCGCCAATGCCCGGCACCGGCCACGATGGCCTGGCGCGAGAGCTTGGCGCCGTGCAGGAAAAACAGCAGCGCAATCGCCAGGTTGGTCACCCAGCCAAAGGCCACGGCGGTCTGGCCGCTGGCGGGCAGCAGGGAGGCGAGGATCACCGTGGCGATCAGGGTGAGGGTGAAGTTGTCGGGCAGAAAACGCGGGCGGGTCATAAGCAAATCTTCCAGGGGTTGCCAAGAGCATCGTCGCGACTCTAACGTAACGCCTTGTTACCGACTAACGCCAATGAGCCAACAAATGCCGCCTAAAGGACATGACAAGACCGTCCGCCGCAGTGTGCCCGGGCTTTCCAGCCTGCCACGCCCGGTGTATGGGCGCACCGAATCCTTGCCTAATCGTGCACTGACCCGGCGGCACAGCCACCCGTGGGTGCAATTGTCCTACGCAATTTCCGGGGTGCTGGAGATCCAGACAGGCGTCGGCCGCTTCGTCGCCCCGCCCCAGCGTGCGGTATGGATTCCCGCAGGCGTGCCGCACCGGGTGTTCAGCTCGCCCCACACCGAAATGCGCAGCCTGTACCTCGATTGCAGCGTCACCGCCTGGGCCAGCGAGCGTTGCCATGTGCTGGAGGTGAGCAGCTTGCTGCGCGAATTGATCCGCAGCTTCAGCGAACTGCCGGTGGAATATGCCGAGGACGGGCCGGATGGGCGCCTGGCCCAGGTGGTGCTGGACCAGTTGGCGGCGGCGCCGCAAGTGGACTTGATGCTGCCATTGCCGCTGGACCCGCGCTTGCGCCAGATCTACCGCAGCTTGAACGCACACCCGGAGCAGCAGACCACGCTGGGGCAGTGGAGCCAGAAGCTGGGGGTGAGTGAGAAGACCTTGAGCCGGCTGTTCTTGAGTGACACCGGGCTGACGTTTCGTGCGTGGCGCCAGCGGTTGCGGTTGTTGACTGCCCTGCCGGCTTTGGAGCAAGGCGAGCGCGTGACGGACGTGGCGTTGGGGTGTGGGTATGAGTCGACGTCGGCGTTTATCAATGCGTTTCGGCAGCAGTTTGAGGCCACGCCTGGGGAGTTTTTTCGCTGATGTATCAGATGTAGGCGATCCAAATGTGGGAGCGGGCTTGCTCGCGAATGCGCTGGGTCAGGTGATAAATCTCTGACCGATACACCGCTTTCGCGAGCAAGCCCGCTCCCACATTTTGATTTGTGCAGGCCTGTTAGATAGGGGACTTGGCCAGAATGGCCTGGAGCAGCACATCCGCCCCCGCCGTCGACCATTCCTGGGAAATCTCTTCCGCCTCGTTATGGCTAAGCCCATCCACACACGGCACAAAAATCATCGCTGTCGGCGCCACCTTGTTCAGGTAGCAGGCATCATGCCCGGCACCGGAAATCATCGGTCGATGGCTATAGCCCAGCGCCTCGGCCGAGGCCCGCACCACCTCGACACAGTCAGCGTCAAACGCAATCGGCGCGTATTGGAAGATCTGCTTCACGCTGTGCTGCAAACCAATCCCTTCGGCGATCTGCGCCACGGCGTCGCGTAGCTGCTGATCCTGACGCGCCAACACCGCTTCATCCGGGTGACGGAACTCCACGCTGAAAAACACCCGCCCCGGTACCACGTTGCGCGAGTTGGGGAAGATATTCGCCATGCCGACGGTCGCGCGCCCTTCGGCGCCCTGCTCCAGGCCCAGGCCGTTGACCGCCTCGACCACGCGAGCAAAGCCGAGCAAGGCATCCAGGCGATGGTCCATGGGTGTGGTCCCTGCGTGGGCACTGCGGCCGGTCAGTTCCACTTCGTACCAGCGTTGACCTTGGGCACCGGTAACGACGCCGATGGTGATGTTCTGCGCCTCAAGGATCGGGCCTTGCTCGATATGCAGTTCAAACGCGGCATGTATCGCTTGGCCGCCAACCGGATGGGGCCCGGCGTAGCCAATTTCTTGCAGCGCCTGGCCAATGGTCACGCCCGACTTGTCCTCGCGTGACAAACCGTACTCCAGGTCAAACACACCGGCGTAGACGCCCGACGAAATCATCGCCGGAGCAAACCGCGAGCCTTCTTCGTTGGTCCAGTTGACCACTTCGATGGGCCGGTCGGTTTCGATGCCCAGGTCATTCAGGCTGCGCAGCACTTCCACCCCGGCGAGCACGCCATAGATGCCGTCGTACTTGCCGCCAAAGGGTTGGGAGTCGCCGTGGGAGCCGGTGATCACCGGGGCCAGATGGTCATGCCGACCGGCACGCCGGGCGAAGATATTGCCCATGGCGTCCACGCGGATGCTGCAGCCAGCGGCCTCGCACCAGTGCACAAACAGGTCGCGGCCTCGACGGTCTTCATCGGTCAGGGCCAGGCGCGATACGCCGCCCTTTTCGGTGGCGCCGATTTGCGCCATTTCCATCAGAGAGCCCCACAGGCGCTCGCCATTCACCCGCGCCAGGTTATTCATGAGGTTTGGCCCGATAACGGAAATCACAGTGGTGCGCGCCGCCCATGATGGTCTGGGTGCGGGTCAGTTCAATGTCCGGGTTATAGCCGACGATAAACAGCTCGTCGCGATTGCACGACAGCAAGTGGCCGATCTCGCCCAGGCCCATCTCGTTGTACATCTCGGCGTAGCGGCAGCGCTTGACGTCGTAGTCGTAGTGCTCGGCATCGCTGGCGATGATCTCGACTTTCAGCGCGTCGTCCTTCTCCCACAGCACTTGCAGCTCGACGAAGCTCTTGAGGTCGGGGTTTTCTTCCAGCGCGGCAAAATGCTTGCCCGCCTGGATCGCCGCGTTGCCCACCGCCTCGCCGATCACCGCTGCGGCAAACGCCTGGCCCTGCTCGCGCTTGAGAATCTCGTAGATCGGCTTGATGATTTCGGCCTCGATGCGCCGCCGGGCCAGGATGCCCAGTTCACCTTCCAGTTTGCTCATTGTGTGCCTCCATCAGCTCCACAGCATCGGGCGCCCCAAGGCGCCCGACAAAACGATTACTTGCCGCCTGCCACGCTGACCGGCTGCCATTGGTTGGCCTTGACCTGGTAAACAGTGAACGACGGTTTCTTCAAGTTGCCTTCGGCATCGAACGCAATGGTGCCGGTCACGCCCGGGTAGCTGATGGCACGCAAGACCGGCAGGTATTTCTGCGGGTCAACCGAGTCGGCCTTCTCGATGGCCGCGACCAGCACGCCCACGCCGTCATAGGCGAACGGGGCATGCAGTTCGATACCGTGCTTGTAGCGTTCTTTGTACGCCTGCTCAAACGCCTTGCCGCCGGGCATCTGCGAGATCGCCAAGCCCGGCTCCAGGGCAATCACGCCCTCGCCTTCGTTCTGCGCCAGCTCCAGGAAGGTCTGGCTGACAAAACCACCGGCGCCCATCAATGGCGCCTTGATGCCCAGCTGCTTGATGCGACGGGCCAGCGGTGCGGCCTGGGAGTCAACGCCGCCGAAGAAGATCAGGTCCGGGTTCTGGCTGCGGATATTGGTCAGCACGGCGCTGAAGTCGATGGTTTTGTCGTCCACGTACTCACGGCCCACCACCTTGGCGCCACCGGCCTCGATGGATTTGACGAACTGGTCCGCCAGGCCCTGGCCGAACGCGGTACGGTCGTCGATTACAGCGATGCGCTTGGCCTTGAGTGTGTTCAACGCATAGTCGCCGGCGACCTGACCGCCATCGTCGTCATGGCCCATGATGCGAAAGCTCGTATCAAAGCCCTGCTGGGTGTACGCATGACCTGTAGCCACCGGAGCGACCTGGGCGATCCCGGCATCGTGGTACACCCGCGCTGCCGGGATGCTGGTGCCGGTGTTCCAATGACCAACCACGCCGACCACACCTTCATCCACCAGACGCTGGGCCACGGTGACGGCGGTGCGCGGGTCGGACTGGTCGTCCTCGGAAACCAGCTTGAAGGTTACGGCTTCACCGTTGATCTTCGGGTGCTTGGCGTTGGCCTGGTCGATGGCCAACTTGGCGCCGTTTTCCAGGTCCTTGCCGATCCGTGCCGAGGGGCCAGTGAGCGGACCAGCCAGGCCGATCAGTACGGTCTGGTCGGCTTGGGCGACGGCGCTGGCCAGGCTGCTCAGGGCCAGGCCGATCAGTGCGGTTTTCTTCAACGTATTCATCTGTAGTTCCTGCTTCTTTTCGGGCGGGTCGGAACACGCCGGGCGTCCGGTAGCGTCATTGGGTTGTTCATTCACCGAGGTACGCGCTGCGTACTTCGGGGTGTTCCAGCAAATCCTGCGAGGGGCCGGTGAGACTGATACGCCCGGTGTCCATCACGTAGGCGCGGTCGGTGACTTGCAGCGCCAACCGTGCGTTCTGTTCCACCAGCAACAGGGTCATGCCCTGGCGGCAGACGTCGTCGATTACCTGGAAAATCTTCTCCACCATGATCGGCGCCAGGCCCATGGACGGTTCATCGAGGATCAACAAACGCGGGCGCGACAGCAACGCGCGGGCCAGGGCGAGCATTTGTTGCTCGCCGCCCGAGAGCAGGCCGGCGGACTGGTGCAGGCGTTCTTCCAGGCGCGGGAAGTGTTCGTACAGTTGGCGCATTTCGCGCTGCACTTGCTCATTGTCGCGGCGCAAAAATGCGCCGGCCTGCAGGTTTTCCAACACGCTCATGCGCGCGAAAATCCCACGGCCTTCAGGGACCATGGCGATGCCTTGGCGCAGTAGTTTTTCCGGTGCCTGGCCGAGAATCGATTGGCCGGCAAAACGGATCTCGCCCCTGGCCGCCGGCAGCAAGCCGGTCAGGGCCTTGAGACTGGAGGTCTTGCCCGCGCCATTGGCGCCGATCAGCGTGACGCGTTCGCCTTCGTTGATATGCAGGTCGAGGGATTTGACGGCTTCGATGGCGCCGTAGCGCACCTGCAAGCCGTCGACTTTCAAAAGTGCTTCAGACATGCGCACTGGCTCCCAGATAGGCCTGGATCACCGCCGGGTGTTGGCGCACCTCAGCCGGCGGGCCCACGGCGATGACTTGGCCGTAATCCAATACGCTGATGCGGTCGCACACGCCCATCACCAGTTTTACGTCGTGTTCGATCAGCAAGAGCGTGTGGCCATCGTCGCGGATCTTTTCCAGCAGGCCGCGCAGTTGCACCTTCTCGCTGGCGTTCATGCCCGCTGCCGGTTCATCCAGCGCCAACAAACGCGGTTCGGTGGCCAAGGCACGGGCGATTTCCAGGCGGCGTTGGTGGCCGTAGCTCAGGCTGTCGGCGCGGTAATTGGCATAGCCAGCCAGGCCCACATAAGCGAGTAGACGATGGGCGTGGGCGCGGGTCTGCGCCTCTTCTTCCCGCGCGCGGCGGTGCTGGCTCAAGGCAGCCCACAGACCATTGCGGGTGCGCACGTGGCGCCCGACCATGACGTTTTCCAGGGCGCTCATGCTGTTGAACAAACGGATGTTCTGGAAGGTACGCGCGATGCCCGCCTCGGCCACCTGGTGCACGCTGGTGGGCTGGTAGTCGCGACCATCGAGCTGGAAGCGCCCGGAATCCGGGGTGTAGAGCCCAGTCATCACGTTGAAGAACGTGGTCTTGCCGGCGCCATTGGGGCCGATCAACCCGTAGATCTCGCCGGGCTGGATGCTCAGGCTCACGTCGGTCAGCGCCGCGACGCCGCCGAAGTGCTTGTTGACCTTGTCGATCTGCAACAACGGTGCGTTCATCGTGCCACTCCTTTGGGCCACAAACCGGCGGGTCGATAGAGCATCGCCAGGATCAGCGCCAAGCCGTAGAACAGTTGGCGGATGATTTCCGGGTCCACCAGCACCTGGCCGAACAGCGCCTGCTGCAAGGGGCCCATGCTGGCGCGCAAGGCTTCAGGCAAGGCCGCCAGCAACACGCAACCGAGGATCACCCCGGGGATATGCCCCATACCGCCCAGCACCACCATCGCCAACACCGCGATGGACTCGTTGAGGGTGAAGGATTCCGGCGAAACAAAGCCCTGGAACGAGGCGAACAACGCCCCGCTCACGCCGCCGAACGCCGCGCCAATCGCAAACGCCAGCAGCTTCAGGCGCACGGTATTGATACCCATGGCCTGGGCCGCGTCTTCGTCTTCACGGATCGCCACCCAGGCGCGGCCAATGCGCGAACGCTCCAGGCGAATGCAGGCGAACAGGATCAGCACCACCAGCGCGGCAAACAGGTAGTAATAGAGGTACACCGAGGGCAGGCGCAGGCCGAACAGCTCTTGGGTGCGACCGAGGTTCACGCCCAACAGGCTGACCGGGTCGACCTGGGAAATACCTTTGGGGCCATTGGTGATGTTCACCGGGCGATCGAGGTTGCGCAGCAGGATGCGAATGATCTCGCCAAAGCCCAGGGTGACGATGGCCAGGTAGTCACCCCGCAGGCGCAACGTCGGTGCGCCCAGCACCACACCGCAACCGGCGGCGAGCAACGCACCCAACGGCAGGATCAACCAGATCGAGGTGTGCATGCCCGCCGGCAGCAACGCCGCCAACGCGGGAAACTGTTGCAGCAAATGCGGCGACGAAAGCAACGCCGCGAGGTAGGCACCCACCGCGTAGAACGCGATAAAGCCCATGTCCAGCAGCCCCGCGTAGCCGACCACGATGTTCAGCCCGAGGGCGAGCATGATGTACAGCAGGGCAAAATCCAGGGTGCGTACCCAAGTGTTGCCGCCCGCATGGCCGACGATCCAGGGCGCCAGCACCAGTGCAACGGCGAACAGCAACAAGCCCAGGCTGGCGCGCTTATTGGGTGAGAGAGACTTGATCATGCGCGGGTCGCCAAACGTTCGCCCAACAACCCGGAAGGCCGGAACACCAGCACCGCGATCAACACGATGAAAGCGAACACATCCTGATAATTACTGCCGAACACGCCGTTGGTGGCCGCGCCCAGGTAACCGGTGCCCAACGCCTCGATCAAACCCAGCAGCAAGCCGCCGAGCATGGCGCCCTTGAGGTTGCCGATACCGCCCAACACCGCTGCGGTGAAGGCCTTGATGCCGGGCAAAAAACCCATGTAGAAATGCGCGCTGCCGTAGTTGCTGGCCATCATGATGCCGGCCAGTGCCGCCAACGCGCCGCCAATGGCGAAGGTGATGACAATGATGCGGTTGGGGCTGATACCCATCAGGCTGGCGACCTGGGGGTTTTCAGCCACGGCGCGCATGGCCCGGCCGAAGCGCGTGCGCTCGACCAGCACCAGCAACGCGACCATCACCGACAAGGCGATGGCGATGGTGGTCAGTGCCGTGACGTTGGTAATCGCTGGGTGTGCCGATGCGCCCGCCAGTACCTCAATGGGTTCCAGTGGCAGCAGTTGCGGGAACATCTGCGGGTTGCGGGTCCACACCAACATGGCGATGGTTTGCAGCAGCAGCGACACGCCAATACCGCTGATCAATGGCGCCAAACGCGGGGCATGGCGCAGCCGGCGATAAGCGACGCGTTCGATCACCACCGCGAGCACCGCGCAAAAGGCCATGGCGACCACCGTGGCACAGAGCAACACCAGCACTGGCGGCAAGGCCGGCCAGGTCGCCTGCAACAGGCGAATCACCGACAGGCCCACCAGCGCGCCGATCATCAACACATCGCCGTGGGCGAAGTTGATAATTCGCAAGATGCCATAAACCATGGTGTAACCCAGGGCCACCAGCGCGTAGAGACTGCCCGTCATCAAACCGTTGAGCAGTTGTTGGATAAACGCATCCATGAAAACCATCGACCTCAGTGCGTACAAGGGCGGCACACTAAGCATCTATTCTGTTTTTATCAAATATCAGAAAGTAATATGGTTATATCAAAGCTGAAACACGCTATTTATGCCGAAAATACGGCACTTATGACTCTTTATTCGTAGCGAGAGTTGGTATTTAATTCAATACATGAATAAATCAGAACAGTTAGCCAATGACCCTCCCCTGCGTGCCGTGCGCACTTTCGAAGCCTTTGCACGCCATGGTGGGGTGAATGCCGCTGCCCGCGAGCTGGACGTGTCCGCCTCGGCCATCAGCCATCAACTGCATTTGCTGGAAGATTTTTTGCAGCAGCCGCTGACCTTGCGCCAGGGCCGCAACCTGGTGCTGACCGACGAAGGCCGCGAGTACTACCGCGCGATTCGCTCCGCGTTTGCGGTGCTGCGCAGCGCCACTGAGCACGTGCGTGAAAAAAGCGCCACGCGCCAGGTAACCATCAGCCTGATCCCGCTGTTTGGCATCAACCTGTTTATCCCGCGGCTGGCGAGTTTTTTGAAAGACCACCCGGCGCTGGACATCAACGTGACCTACGCCAACCACCGCAGCTACCCCAGCGATGCGGCCGACCTGTCGATCCGCTTTGGTACCGGGCACTGGCCGGGGTATCACAGTGAGCCGCTGATCTCGGGCGCGGTGACGCCGTATTGCAGCCGCGCCTTCCAGGCGCAACACGGGCCTATCGACACACCCCAAGCGTTGAGTGAGTTGCCGCTGCTGCACGACGAAGAGCGAGGCACCTGGGGCCAATGGTTCGAGGCCGCCGAGGTGGATGCCACGGCGTTGAATGGGCTACTGCTGGAGGACGGGCAATTGGCGCTGACGGCCACCCTTACTGGCCTTGGGTGCGCGTTACTGCGCGAGCCGTTGGTGGCGCCATTGGTTGCTAGCGGAGAGTTGGTGAAGCTGTTTGATCTACAGGTCGACGATGGGCGTCAGTACTACCTGTGTCGGCGGGCCAATAGCGAGTTGTCGAGCGAGGGCAATGACTTGTATGACTGGATCAAGCGGAGCCTGGTTGCCGCGCAGCCTTGCGCAGGCCCTGATCCCGATGAGCATTTGGTCTCTACACATCTGTCAAAGACACAAGAGCACCCGTAGTGAGCGGGCTTGCCAACTGGAAAACCGCTATCGGGTACTGGAACGGCAGACTGCAGAAGTGCGCGTTGATCTGCGAACCGCCGGCAATCAACGCTGCGGTGGCGTCAGGGTGAGCGAGGGTAGTCAGGATTTTTAAGACAGCAAAAGAATATCGGAGTCTATTATTATGCAAATTACCCACAAATAGACGCCCGGCTGCTATTGTGCCGCGCTTTGAAAAACCGCTGAACCTGCGAGGAAATGCACGTTGAACACTGACGAAAAAATGACCGGAGACCTGTTCGAGGTGGATAAGCGCCTGTCACTCAAACCCGTGGTGGATTTCAACAGCTACCTGCGCAGCGCGTTCGGCGACGGCCCATGCACCTGCATGCGTTGCACCGCCAGCAAGGGTGATGAAACCGACTACGCGTTCCAACACACCTTCACCTTCGACGGCAGACCTACCCACCGCCGCTTCGCCACCACGGCGGGCAGCGATGTGTTGCAGGTGTTGAAGAAGGCATGGCTGTCGTACACCAAGGTCGAGCTGCCACTGAGCGGCGTGCTGACACTGGATACGGTGAAGGATTTTGTGGACCCGCAACTGCACAAGCGGTTAGCGCCGTTGTTTTTGGCCAGTGGGTTGGTCAAGGATGTAGAGGGAGAGTTGCAGGTACAACCGCAGGCAGCATGACGTTTTAAAGCATCGCAGGATCCCGAGTAGGCGCTGGCTTGCCTGCGATGAAGGGCTGGCCGCCAGGACATTTTTTGGCCGCCTCACCGCTATCGAAGGCCGTCGACAACGTGTCTACGCTTATTTTTTGCAAGTAACCTCGATAGCTCTTGTAGTACACCAAAGCGCAATTGACCCCAGGGGGGGGGCATCCCCCCCAAAACGTCGGGAGAAGCCTCCCACCCTCACGAGAATTACCCACCGCGACTCAAGACAAGGTCCTATAAGTGCCTTGTCCCGGAGCAAGAGAGCACCCCGGCGCAGCCCCGACTTCAGCGCCTGGCTCAGCTCCGATAGCAGTCAACAAATAATGTGAGTGGATTAGTTTCCACCGACCCGCGCCCTCGCTTTCGCAACAATTGCTCATATTTGCGCCAGCCATCCACTTTTTATAGGTTCTAGCCGTGCTCATCGAGAGCACGTCACGACTACCTTCAAACAAAAAAGAGGTTTCAATCATGGGATACATGGCTAGCGCAAACGCAAACAAAATCGCCGAAATGGAAGAGCTGGAACAGGACCAGGCCGATGGGTTCATCGAGACCCTGCAACTGACTGAAACGGAACAAGCAGAGCTGGAAGCCGAGTAAGCAAGTCGAGGAGAGGCAGTGCCTCTCCTCCTTTCCAGGAGTCACTCTGATGAACACTAGTCCAACCATCGCACATGAGCGCTGCCAGCCGCTGGAACATGCCTACCAACAAATTCTCACGCAATTGAGTGCACTCAAATTGCACCCCCAATTGCGAACCGTAGGTGAGGGCGAGCTATGCGTACAGGTTTGTTTGCACAATGCGCAATCCATAGAGGTCGCGCGCGGCGCGGGCAAAGGCCTCCTGGCAGCGGCACGCGTCGGCGCCTTGTATGAAGCACTGGAACACTATTTGAGCGATGACCTGCACGCGTCGCCTCTTCATCGTCAGGTCTGCGGTTACTTTACCGGTCACCCAAGCTTCTTCGACGACAGCGTGTTGGCATTGTTGGTCGCACAACGAGAGGACGCCATCGTCTGCCGCACCTACCACAGCCTGGTGGATGACACGCCATTTTCCTATCCCTTGGCGCTGACCTGTCCGCGCTACTGCGAGCAGCCGCTGCACGACGACCTTACTGACCTGCGCGCCCTGCGCCGCTACTCGAGCAATAGCGGAACTGCGATCGGCGCCACTCGCGACGAGGCAGTGCTCCATGCCCTGAATGAAAGTATTGAGCGTGATGCCCTATCACTGTTTCTGTTGGAACATTTCTACTACCGATACCCACTCGGTTTGCACCGGGTCGACCCGGAAAGCCTTGACCCTGACGCCGCAGGCGTGTTGCAGGCACTGAGCCGGCAGTTCAACGCCGAAGTGGTATTGCTCGACATCAGTCGCGAGTTTTGCGCGACCACCTGCCTGGCCTTCATCAATACACCAACGTCGCTGCCGGCCGTGTATGGCACAGGCACTTCTCTGACCCCCACTCATGCGGCTTGGCGTGCGCTGACCGAGCTTGCACAGTTGCAAATGCTCGCGACCGAGCCTCCCTTGCGCCGCCATTTGCTCAATGCGCAGCGGCACCTGGCCCGATTTCCTCGCCTGCAACGCTGCTTGCAATTCGCCCCAGTGCACCTGATGGCACAACCCATAAAATGGGTGCAGCTACACCGACGAAAAGCCTGCGCTGATCTTGTCGAACAGATCACATGCCTGGTGGACGATTTGGCCAGGCACGGCCTGAGACCCGGTGTATGCAGCCTGTTTCAAAGCCCCCTTGGCACGACGTTGGTCAATGTGGTGGTTCCGGGGTTGGAGCGTTTTTTCCTGGTATCCACCGGCAATGTAGTCGTGCCGCAGCAGCGCGGCAGGCGCCTGTGCAGTCAAACGCAGGTCACCATCGCATGAACGAACTGGCACACACTTGCGGCAGCTGGCAGCGCCATCTGGAGCCGCTGGGGTTCGGACTCACTCAGTTATTCATATTGAATACCGGTAGCCGCCACTGGGCTGGCCGAATTAAGCCGTTGCCCGATGAACAGGGGCAACGCCGCCTTAGCAGCATCTTGCACCCATCCATGTTGCTGGGCCCTCTCGCCGCCCATCACTGGAGTAATGAAGGTGTTGCTCTTTTTTATCAGGCCGCAACACCGGATGCCAAGCACCTGGCGTTTGTCGAAGCACAGCAGCATGCCCAAGGAGAAGTGTATTTCCCCTACCCGTCATTGAGACCCTCCCGAGAAGAATTTGTCTGCCCGCCCAGCTTCTGGGAATGCAATGACGAACGTGCGACGCAATTGAACAGGGATGAAGCGCACTTTCGCGAACACTGTGTCGCTGTACTTCGCGAGCGTCTCAAGCCCGGGGCCCTGATCCATGACCCGGCGTGTTCCACCGGCGAACTGATCGCCCACCTGGCCAAGGCGCTGCCGAACTGCTTGTGCCTGGGTTCGGACCTTTCGGCGTCGATGATCGCTCACGCATCGAAGCGCTTTGCCGACTCGCCCGTGCGTTTCAGGCACGCGGATGCCGCACATGAAAGCCCTGCCTGTGACGCATTGATCCTGCGCTTTCTGAACGCCGAGGTGGTTACCCGCCGCGATGCCGATACTTTGCTGCGTACATTGCTCAGCAGTCTTAAGCCAGGTGGTATAGCGTTGATATTTGGTCATACGCCGGTCTTGCCAGCAGTTCCTTGGGCCGCACAACAGCTGGGGATCACGTTGGAATCCAGCATCGCCGCTCGGCCGGGAAAGCTTGAGTTGTTCCAGTTCTACCTACTCGCCCGCCCCAACACATGAACGCCGTTTATCGCAGTGGGTACTTACCAGTATCCGGTGGTCATCAGGTGTATTGGGAACGCCATGGCCGGCAAGGTGCAGAACAGGTGTTCTTCCTACACGGTGGGCCGGGTGGCTGTTCAGGCCGCGATCACCTGGCTTTTTTTGATCTTGAGCACTTCGATGTCGTGCTGTTCGACCAGCGCGGTGGCGGACGTTCAACACCCCACGGCGAGCGGCAGCACAATGAAACGGCACGGATCGTCGAAGATATTGAAGCCCTGCGGCAGCACTTTGAGTTTGCGCAGATCAGCTTGCTGGGGATTTCCTGGGGAAGTTGGCTAGCACTGCAATATGCCCGGCGAGCACCATCACGGGTTCGTCGAATGGTACTGGCCTCACTGTTCGTGCCTTGTTTCGAACATGTGGCGACCTACCACCAAGCGCTAACACACTGTTTGCAAACGCAAGAATCTACCTCGTTCGAACAACTGTGCCAGGACTTGGAACGGCCCTGCCAAACCTCGGCTCACAGGGCGGCGATGGCATGGGTGCGCGCCGGCCTGCGAGTAAATCGCCAGCATCTGGGCGCAATAGCCCTGGAGCGTTTTGTCGACGCCGTCGCCTTGCGCGCGATTCGCCTGGAGCTGCACTTTCATCAGGCCGGTTATTTTTTTACGGAACAGGATCAGGCGCTCGCAATGAGCACTCCGTGCCAAGTGATACAGGGCATTGACGACACCATCGGCTTAGCGAGCCTGCGCTGGTTGCGTCAGCGCATCCCGTTGCGCTGCCGGCTGTTCAGGGCCGGGCATGATACGTTCAACCCCGTGCTGCTGCGGGCGATCCGCCAAAGCGTCTTATCGGTCCATAGCGCGCAGTAAAACGGCACGCTAAGCGTGCCGTTTCGTGCTGCCAGTAACGTTGCTATTTACGCGCTGCCTCCCACGACTTGAGCAGGTCGCTGTAAGCCACGGTCTCCCCCTTGGGCTTCTCGTTCGCCAGTTTCGGCTTCGGTGCACCCGGTTGGTCGAACCAGTATTGGGCATCACGCTCTTCGTTCATTTTCGGGCCGCACACCGGTTGCACCTTGGAGCGCTCCAGGCGCGTCATGATCGCGTCTTGCTCCTTGGCCAGGTTGTCCAGCGCCTGTTGCGGGGTTTTCTCGCCGCTGGCGGCGGCGGCGATGTTGCTCCACCACAATTGCGCCAGGCGTGGGTAGTCCGGCACGTTGGTGCCGGTCGGCGACCATTCGGTGCGCGCCGGGCTACGATAGAACTCCACCAACCCACCGAGTTTCGGCGCCATGTCGGTCATGGCCTGGGAGTTGATGTCGGACTCACGAATCGGCGTCAGGCCGACGATGGTTTTCTTCAGAGAGACGGTTTTCGAGGTCACGAACTGCGCATAGAGCCAGGCCGCGAGTTTCTGTTTCTCCGGTGTGGACTTGAGGAAGGTCCATGAGCCTACGTCCTGATAGCCCTTCTTCATGCCCTTTTCCCAGTAAGGCCCTACAGGCGACGGCGCCATGCGCCATTTCGGCGTGCCGTCGGCATTCACTACCGGCAGGCCTGGCTTGACCATGTCGGCGGTAAACGCGGTGTACCAGAAGATCTGCTGGGCGATATTGCCTTGGGACGGCACCGGGCCGGATTCGGAGAAGGTCATGCCCGCCGCTTCCGGTGGTGCATAGGCTTTCATCCAGTCCACGTATTTTTGCGTGGCAAATACAGCGGCCGGGCCGTTGGTGTCGCCGCCACGGGTGACGCTGGAACCCACCGGGTGGCAGTCCTCCACGCGAATGCCCCACTCGTCCACCGGCAAGCCGTTGGGCAGGCCTTTGTCGCCGCCACCGGCCATGGAGAACCAGGCATCGGTGAAGCGCCAGCCCAGGGACGGGTCTTTCTTGCCGTAGTCCATGTGCCCGTAGATGCGTTTGCCGTCGATTTCCTTGACGTCTTCGCTAAAGAACTTGGCGATGTCTTCATAGGCCGACCAGTTCACCGGCACACCGAGTTCATAGCCGTACTTTTCCTTGAACTTGGCTTTGAGCTCTGGGCGCTCGAACCAGTCGGCGCGGAACCAGTAGAGGTTGGCAAACTGCTGGTCGGGCAATTGGTAGATCTTGCCGTCCGGCGCGGTGGTGAAGGAGATGCCGATAAAGTCCTTGATATCCAGGGTTGGCGAAGTGAAATTCTTGCCTTCATTGGCCATCAGATCAGTGATGGATTCGGTCTTGCCGTAGCGAAAGTGCGTACCGATCAAATCGGAATCGTTAACCCAGCCGTCGTAGATGTTCTTGTCGGACTGCATCTGGGTTTGCAGCTTCTCCACCACGTCGCCTTCTTGCAGCAGGTCGTGGGTCAGCTTGATCCCGGTGATTTCAGTGAACGCCTTGGCCAGTACCTTGGATTCATACTCGTGGGTGGTGAGGGTTTCCGACACCACGTTGATCTTCATCCCACGGAACGGTTCCGAGGCCTTGATAAACCACTTGAGTTCCTCAAGCTGCTGTTCGGCCGTGAGGGTAGACGGTTTGAATTCGCTGCCGATCCATTTTTTCGCGGCATCTTCATACGCATCGGCCCAGGCCGTGGCGCTCAAACCGCTGAGGGCCAATACGGCGGCCAATGAAATGCTATGTCGCAGCTTATTGTTTTTATCGAACATAGAGACCTCCTGGTTGTTTATTCAAGCGGAGCACTAGCCCCAACGCATCACACACAACAGCCACACCAGGGACAGCGCAGTCGCTACCCAGATGCTCCAGCCGGTTACGCCAATCACCAATAAGTGCAGGTAGGCGCTGCCGAGAAGACCGATAAACAAGCGATCACCACGGGTGGTGCTGATCGGTAAAAAACCACGCCGAGGAATGCTCGGCGAGCGCAGTTCCCACGTGGTCATGCCCACCAGCAGCACGCCAATGACCGCGAAGAACAACGCAGTGGGGGTGGTCCAGGCCATCCATTCCATCATCGACTCCTTTAGACCCGGCCCAGGGCAAAGCCCTTGGCCACGTGGTTGCGAACAAACCAGATCACCAGCATGCCCGGCAGGATGGTCAACACCCCAGCCGCTGCCAGTACCCCCCAATCGATACCCGAGGCCGAGACCGTGCGGGTCATCACCGCCGCGATGGGCTTGGCGTTGACCGAGGTCAGGGTGCGCGCCAGCAGCAATTCGACCCACGAAAACATGAAGCAGAAAAACGCCGTCACGCCGATGCCGGAGCCGATCAACGGGATAAATATCTTCACGAAAAACTTCGGAAAGCTGTAGCCGTCGATGTAGGCGGTTTCGTCGATTTCCTTGGGCACGCCGGACATGAAGCCCTCAAGAATCCACACCGCCAGCGGTACGTTGAACAAGCAGTGGGCCAGTGCCACGGCAATGTGCGTGTCGAACAGGCCAATCGACGAATACAACTGGAAAAACGGCAGCAAAAACACCGCTGGCGGCGCCATGCGGTTGGTCAGCAGCCAGAAGAACAGGTGCTTGTCGCCGAGGAAGCGGTAGCGCGAAAACGCATAGGCCGCCGGCAACGCCACGCTGAGGGAGATCACCGTGTTCAGGCTCACGTAGTACAGCGAGTTGAGGTAGCCGGTGTACCAGCTCGGGTCCGTGAAGATCACTTTGTAGTTGGCCAGGGTGAAATCCTGCGGAAACAGCGTTAGCCCGCCGAGGATTTCGGTGTTGCTCTTGAAGGACATGTTCAGCAGCCAGTAGATCGGCACCAGCAGGAACAGGATGTAGATCAGCAGCGGAATAACCTTGCGCTTGCTCATGTTGGCGGCCTCAGCGGTTGGCGTCGGAGTGGGTCATGGCGGTGTAGAACAGCCAGGACACCAACAGGATGATCAGGAAATACACCAGGGAAAACGCCGCCGCCGGGCCCAGGTCGAATTGGCCGACGGCCATCTGGGTCAGTGTCTGACTGAGGAACGTGGTGGCATTCCCCGGCCCGCCGCCGGTGAGCACGAAGGGCTCGGTGTAGATCATGAAACTGTCCATAAAACGCAGCATCACCGCGATCAACAGCACGCTCTTCATTTTCGGAAGTTGGATATGTCGGAACACCGCCCAAGACGATGCACGATCAATCCGCGCAGCCTGGTAGTACACGTCCGGGATGGCCCGCAGCCCCGAGTAGCAGAGCAGCGCGACCAGTGAAGTCCAGTGCCACACGTCCATGACCAACACAGTGACCCAAGCGTCTGCGGTATTGGCCGCGTAGTTGTAGCTGATGCCCAAGGCGTTAAGGCTGGAACCGAGCAGGCCAATGTCGGCGCGGCCGAAGATCTGCCAAATGGTGCCGACCACGTTCCACGGGATCAGCAGCGGTATGGCGAGGATGATCAGCACCAGTGACGACCAGCGGCCCTTGGTCGGCATGGTCAGTGCAATCGCAATACCCAGTGGGATTTCGATCAGCAGCACGCAGGCCGAGTAGATGAACTGGCGCAGCAAGGAGTCGTGCAGGCGTGGGTCGAGCAGCACTTGTTTGTACCAGTCCGCGCCGACGAAGTAGCGGCTGGACTGGTCGAAGATGTCCTGCACCGAGTAGTTGACCACGGTCATCATCGGGATTACCGCGCTGAACGCCACCAGCAGGAACACTGGCAACACCAGCCACCAGGCCTTGTTGTTCTGCACCTTGTTCATGGCTGCACCTCCAGCAGGTAGTCGTCGGCATAAACCATCAGCCATTGCGCAGGAAAACTGATGGAGGCGCTGCCCTCTGGCACCGGTTTGTCTTCGGCCAGGCGCACCTTCAACGCTGCGCCGTCGAGGCTCAAGGTCATGATCTTGTAGGTGCCGAGGTCTTCGACATGTGCGACAGCCGCTTGCAGCGCGTCAGGGTTGTACTCGTCCCACACGTGGATAAATTCCGGGCGAATGCCTACCTGCAACTTCTTGTAATCCTTATCGGTGATGCGTTGCTGCAACGCTTCTGACAGCGGTAGATGGGTGCCAGCAAAGCGTACCCCGCCCGCCTCGGCCTGCACCTCGATCAGATTCATCCCAGGGCTGCCGATGAAATAGCCGACAAAGGTGTGGCTCGGCCGTTCGAACAACTCGCGCGGCGTGCCGAACTGCACGATCTGCCCGCCGTACATCACCGCGATCTTGTCGGCAAACGTCGAGGCTTCCAGTTGGTCGTGGGTGACGTAGACCATGGTGATGTTGAACTGCTCGTGGATCTGCTTGAGCTTGCGCCGCAGTTTCCACTTCAGGTGCGGGTCGATCACCGTCAGCGGCTCATCGAACAGGATCGCCGACACGTCGTCACGTACCAGGCCACGGCCCATGGAGACTTTCTGTTTTTCGTCAGCGGTGAGGTTGCGGGCTTTCTTGGTCAGCAGGTTTTGCAGGTCGAGGACTTCGGCGATTTCCTGCACCTTGCTGTGGATTTTCGCCTCGGCCATACCCTGGTTTCTTAGAGGGAACGCCAGGTTGTCGAACACCGTCATGGTGTCGTACACCACCGGGAACTGGAACACTTGGGCAATGTTGCGTTTTTCCGGGGTGAGGTCATTGACGACCTTAGTGTCGAACAGCACCTGCCCTTCGGACGGGCTGAGCAGACCGGAGATGATGTTGAGCAAGGTTGACTTGCCGCAGCCCGAAGGGCCCAGCAACGCGTAAGCCCCGCCCTGCTCCCACACATGGTTCATTGCCCGAATGGCGTAATCCTCTGGACCGCTGGGCGTAGCGCTATAGCTGTGGGCCAGGTTCTGCAAATGGATCTCGGCCATCAGGCAACCCTCGCAACGCGGCGTCCGGGGGCCTGGACCAAACGGCCCTGGCCATCGAACACAAAGAGTTTATGGGTGGGGATGTACACGCGGATCGGCGCGTCGACGTCGTACTCATGCACGCCCGGCAGGTGCAGTACCAACAGGAAGTGTTCGCTGCGCACATGCAGGAAGGTTTCCGAGCCGCTGATCTCGGCAACCTCCACGGTTACCGCCAGTTCCAGGTCATCGTCGTTGCTGGGAACCAGGCTGATATGACTGGGGCGCACGCCAAAACGGAATTCGCCTTCGCCGATCGGACGCAAATCGACGTTGAGCGGGAAGTGCACGAAGTTGGCGAAACTCACTTCATTGCCACTGATACGCCCCGGCATCAGGTTGATCGGCGGTTCGGAAAACAACTCGGCGGCCAATACGGTTTGCGGCTGGTGATAGACCTCGGCGGCCTTGCCGCTCTGGATCACCCGCCCTTCGTGGAGGATGGTGGTGGTGCCGCCCAGGGCCAGGGCCTCGTTGGGTTCGGTGGTGGCATAAATGGCAATGGTATGACGCGCCTTGAACAGCTCGCGCATTTCCTGGCGCAGTTCTTCGCGCAGTTTGTAGTCCAGGTTGACCAAGGGCTCATCGAACAGGATCAGCTCGGCATCCTTCACCAGCGCGCGGGCCATGGCCGTGCGTTGCTGCTGGCCGCCGGACAACTCCAACGGATGACGCTGCAAGAACTTTTCGATGCGCAGCATCTTGGCGGTTTCCAGCACCTTGCTCTGGATAAGCTCGTTGGACACACCGGCCTGGCGCAACGGCGAGGCGATGTTTTCGAACACGGTCATGGTGGGGTAGTTGATGAACTGCTGATACACCATCGACACGTTGCGCAGGCGCACCGGCTTTTGCGTGACGTCGACGCCGTTCATCAGGATGCGGCCGCTATCGGGCTTGTCGAGACCGGCCATCAGGCGCATCAGGCTGGTCTTGCCGGACAGGGTGCGGCCGAGCAACACGTTGAAGGAACCGGCTTCGAAACGCAGGGTGGCGTCGTCGATCCAGGTTTGGCCTTCTACGACGCGGGAGACATGTTCCAGGGTCAATGACATGACACGACCTTTTTTATTATTGGAATGAATCTGGCTATTCGTCAGAGCGAGTTTCGTGCCAAAACGGCAAGGGCTTGATGTGTAAGGAAATGGGAAAACCCGATGTTCGTGTTTGAACACTCCAGGTGAACAACTGAACAGTCACGGGGTTGACAATGAACAGTTCTGAACAACACTCTCACCACCAACACAGGACAAATGTGGGAGCGGGCTTGCTCGCGAATGCGGTAAATCAGTCAACATTTCCAGGGACTGACACACCGCATTCGCGAGCAAGCCCGCTCCCACATTTTGATCCGGTTTTAATCGTTGGATTGTGCAAGGCCCCCATAACAATAAAAATGCAGGTCACCCCATGGCCGAACCCTTGGCCCACGACACCCTTATCCAGGAATCCTGGCGCCGTTGCCGCGCCTTCGGCCTGGACCACCAAAGCACGCCCAGCTTCGACCAGCTCCCCGCCGAGGGCATCAGCCAGTTGCTGGAACGCCAGCATTCCCTGGTGCAGACCACCCATCAGGAAGTGTTGCCCTACTACGAAAATATCCTCAGCAATTCCAACTGCCTGATCATGCTGGCCGACAACCAGGGCCAGGTGCTGACCTCGTGGGGCACCCAGCGGTTTATCGAGCCCAAGCTGGCCCGTGGTTTCAACCCTGGCGCGAGCTGGCGGGAACGTTCCAGCGGCACCAACGCCATTGGCACCGCCCTGGCCTGTGCCCAGGCGGTGCATATCGAGCACGACGAACACTTTCTCAAGGCCAACCGCTTCATGACCGGCTCGGCCGCGCCGATCTTCGATGCCCAGCGCGAAATCATTGCCGTGCTGGATGTGTCCAGCGACAGCTACCTGCCGCCCTCCCACACCTTGGGCATGGTCAAGATGATGAGCCAGACCGTGGAGAATCGGCTGATCCTCAACCTGTTTCGCGACGAGCATTTCCAGCTGACCTTCAACACCGGCCTGAGCAACCTCGACAGCCAATGGGCGGGCTTGCTGATCTTTGATGACACTGGCCAAGTGTTGTCGGCCAATCGCCGTGCCGACAATTTGTTGGGCATCAGCCTGTCGCGGGTGATGATCGACAGCTTGTTCAAGGTGTCGCTGCTGGAGCTGCTCAACCAGCCGGAGGGCTTGCCGTTTTCGCTGCAGGCGGCCGGACGCAATCGTTTTCAATGCGTGTTGAAGCGACCGAAGAAAATGCCGGTACAGGCGCGGGTCTTCACTGAACCTGCGCCGGTAAAACCGGCTGCCACCGCGCTCAAGGCGTTGCACTTTGGCGATGTACGTGTGGAAAAGGCGGTGCGCCAGGCGGAGCGTTTGCTGGAGAAAGACATTCCACTGCTGATCCACGGTGAAACCGGCGTGGGCAAAGAGGTGTTCGTCAAGGCCCTGCACCAGGCCAGTTCCCGCAGCCAGCAGGCGCTTATCGCGGTGAACTGCGCGGCGATTCCGGCAGAGTTGGTGGAATCGGAATTGTTCGGCTACGAAAAAGGCGCGTTCACCGGGGCTAATCAGAAAGGCAGCATCGGGCTGATCCGCAAAGCCGACAAGGGCACGCTGTTTCTCGACGAAATTGGCGATATGCCGCTGCCGACCCAGGCGCGGCTGTTAAGGGTACTCCAGGAACGTTGCGTGCAACCGGTGGGCAGCAGCGAGTTGTTCCCGGTGGATTTGCGCATCATCTCGGCCACCAACCGCGCACTTCGGGAGTTGGTGCAGGCGGGGCGCTTTCGCGAGGATTTGTACTATCGCATCGGCGGCCTGACCCTGGAATTGCCGCCGTTGCGCGAGCGTACCGACAAGCGAGCATTGTTCCAGCAGCTTTGGCAGCAACACCGCGAGCCCACCCAATGGGCCGGGCTGAGCGCCGAGGTGTTGGCACTGTTCGAGCAGCACCCGTGGCCAGGCAACTTGCGCCAGGTGAGCAGCGTGTTGCAGGTGGCGCTGGCGATGGCCGAGGAGCAGCCGATCCGCCCGGAGCATTTGCCGGATGATTTCTTTGTGGACTTGAACCTGGCGGCGCCGCTGCCACCCAGTGAGGGGCTGGATGAGAGCATCGATCTGAACCAGCGCTTGAAGGCCGCCGGCGGCAATATTTCCCACCTGGCGCGAGAACTGGGGGTGAGCCGCAATACGCTGTACAAGCGCTTGCGCCAACCTTAACGCGGTTTGACCACCACCAGCAGGTCGGTGAAGTACTCCACCTGGATCGGCAGGTTATCCGCCAGCGTCGCGAGTGCAGCCGTGGTGTCGTCGAGCTTGAACACGCCGGACACTCGCAGGTTTTTCAGGGCCTGGGGATCGAAACGTACCAGGCCGTGGCGGTAACTGGCCAGGCTTTGCAGCACCTCGTCCAGGGGTTGGTCGTTGACCTTGAGCAGGCCACGGGTCCAGGCATCCGGGTCGCTGTTGCCGATGGCTTGCGGCGCTTGAGCCTGACCGTGATCGAGGATCGAGCGCTGGCCGGCTGCGACCTTGACCCCTTCGCTGGTATCACCTTTCACCGCCACGGTGGACTCGATTACCGTCACCAGCGTGGTCCCGTTTTCAGCGCGCTTGACCAGATAACGCGTGCCCAATGCAGTTGCCGTGCCCTGGTCGGTGCGCACCACGAACGGCCGTTGCGCATCCTTGGCCACGTCCACCCACAACTCGCCTTGTAGCAGTTCGATCACGCGTTGGTGGCCGTCGAATTTCACGTCCACTGCCGAGTTGCTGTTGAGCTGTAACCGGCTGCCATCTTCAAGGACAACCTGGCGGCGCTCGCCGACGCCGGTACGTTGATCGGCCATCCATACCGGCAAATGCTGCAGGCCCAGCCAGGCGCACAGCACCACACCCAGCACGCCCGTCACCTGAACGCCGCGTGAGCGCTGCGGGGTAAATGCGCGGTTCAACGCCATACGAGCGGGCTTTGCGGGCAAGGTGTCGAGGCTGCCCCACAGGCCGCGCATGCGTTCGATGGCAACGGCGTGGCGCGGGTCGGCCTGACACCAGGCGTCGAAGGCGTGGCGGTCGGCCTCTGTGACGTCTTCGTCGTGCAAGCGCGTGAGCCAATTCGCGGCCTGCTGAATGATTTGTTCGGAGGTCATGCCAGCGGATCCGCCCCGTGCAGGCTGTGGTAACAGTGCACCAGGGCGCTGGAGATGTAGTTTTTGACGGTGCTGGAGGACACGTTCAGGCGCGTGGCGATCTCGCTGTAGGTCAGCCCGTCGAGGCGGCTCAGCAGGAAGGCGTCACGTGCTTTGGCGGGTAGGCCGGCAAGCATTTCGGCGATGCGTTCCAAGGCTTGCAGCGCCACGTGGATCGCAGCCGGGTCGGGCATGCCGGCGTCTTCGCACTGGATGACCAGGGCTTCCATGTAGGCTTTTTCGATGCGTCGACGGCGTGCGCCATCGATCAGCAAGCGGCCTGCCGTGGTTGCCAGGAAAGCACGCGGCTCCTTGATGGTGTGCGGTTCGGCCAGCATCAGTACGCGGATGAACGCGTCGTGCGCCAGGTCGGCGGCATGCTGGGAGCATCCGAGTTTTTTGCGCAGCCAGCCGTGCAACCAGCCATGGTGCTCGCTGTACATCGCCGTAAGGGTCTGCTGGCGGACTGAATCGCCCAGCGCGGCCGGAATGTCATGCATGCGCAAAAGCATCTCAAATGGGAAATATTACCAATTGCGCGAACAATGCCAGTAAAACGATGTAGGAGCAAGGGCCTCCCCGTCTCTGAAAATACCCCAACCTACTGTGTGAGCCCGGGTTTGTAGTGAGCGGGCTTGCCCCGCGCGGCGGTGTATCAGGAAAAAACAAGCTGCCTGGCACACCGCCGCGCGGGGCAAGCCCGCTCACTACAGGATCAGCGCCAGGCCCAGGAGACGCCGGTGTAGATGCCACGACCATCGCCGGGAGTGGAGCGCGCCGCGTCGAGGCCTTTGTCGTCATAACCCGGCGTGACGGTGTTGGCGTAGCGCTTGTTGGTCAGGTTGCGCAGGTCAACCCAGGCCTGCCAGTCCTGCTTCGGCGCGTCGTAGCCGAAGGTCGCGCCCAGCAGGGTGTAGGACGCGGCATAGAACGAGTTGGCGTAATCCACCGCCACCCTGGAGGAATGTTCGGTATTGAGGCTGGTGTAGAAACCCGTCGGATGGCTGTAGCGCACTTGCGCCTGGTAATAGTGCTTGGGAATGCCCGGCAAGGTGTTGCCGCCAAAGCGGTCGTCGTCGCGGTAGTGGAAGTCGCTGTAGGTATAGGCCTGGCGCAAGGCGAGCCGGCCGTTGCGACCGCCCTCCCACAACGGGCTGAGCAGGCCCAGTTCCAGGCCTTGGTGCACGGTGGGGCTGGCGTTGTTTTCGGCGGTGACTGCGTTGGTGGTCGAGGTCTGGGCCTGGGTTTCCACGGTGAGCAGTTCGTGGCGCACTTCGGAGCGGTATAGCGCCAGGTCCCATTGGCCGAACCATTGCTCGCCACGGCCACCGATTTCCAGGGTGGTGGCGGTCTGGTTTTTCAGGCTGACGCCTTCACGCGCATAGCCGCTGGCCGGGCCACTGGTGAAGTACTTGTTGGAACCCCAAATCATCGACCACGCGTGCGGCGGCTCTACCGAGCGGCTCAGGTTGCCGTACACCTGCAGTTGCGGGGTGAAGTCATAGCGCAGGCCAACACGTGGTGCGTAGTCCCAGTCATGCTGGCTCACTTTTGCATGGGTCTCTGGGTAGCTCACCTCGGTTTCGCGACGGGTATAGATCGCCGCCAGGCCGGTGGTCAGCCACAGGTCGGGGACCAATTCCAGGTCGTTGCCGATATGCAGCACGGTATCCGAACCCAGGTAGCTGTAGTCGCGGGTCTTGGTGCCCGGCGCGTAATATTTTGTGGGATCTGTTGAAGGAATACGTACATATTCCGCCCCGCCGTTGTTGGGCATCGCCTGGGTAGTGCGCAGGCCGATGGTGGTCTTGCTGTCGTGACCGAACAGCATGTCCTGACGGATGTAGTTGAGGGTGCTGCTGATGTCGGTGTAGGCGACTTTCAGGCGGATAGTGCCTTCGCGCAGGTCCATCGGGTAGTCGTGGTACGCCAGGCCGAACTCCAGGCGGGAGTTGTCGTCCAGCTGCAAGGTGGTCTTGTTGGCGATCCAGGTGGAGCCCGGCTCCAGGCGCTTGGAGTCGCGGGCGGCGTTAAGGCTATTGGCGGCGCGCGGGTCGTGGTTGATCTGGTCGCGTGTGAGTTTGCCAGGTGTGTCGTTGGTGGTTTCGCGGTAGCGGATATAGAAGCGGGTTTCCAGTTCAGGGCTGAAGCGGTAGCCGAAGTTGGCCGCGAAGCCCTTGCCGGTGGCGGCGCTCTGGCGCTGGTAGCCGTCGGATTCGGAATCGGTGAGGCTGATGTAGTAGTCGGCGTCACCCAGCACCTGGCCCGAGCTGATTTCGCGCTGCCTATAGCCTTTGCTGCCCGCCTCATAGCGCAGTTGCAGCTTGGGCGCATCATAGCCGGTGTGGGTCACGTAATTGACCGCGCCGCCCAAGGCCAGCGCGCCCTGATCGAAACCATTGGCGCCGCGCAGCACTTCGACGCGGCTTTGCCACAGGGGCACCTTCAACTCGTAGGGCGTGCCGCCGGGGCCGGTCAGCGGCAGGCCGTCGAACATTTCATACAACCCGGAACCGTGAGCGCCAGGGCTGCGGTTCAGGCCGGAGCCACGGATGGAGAGCTTGATGCCTTCGTTATTCGCCGCCTTCGCGTACACCCCGGGCTGGTACTTGAACACGTCTTCGTTGGTGCTGACCCGGCCCTGCGCCACGCTGCTCATGTCGATGTAGTTGGTGCCGCCGGGCACGCTTTTAAGCTGGGCCTGGGCCACTTCGCCGGCACTGGCTTCGCCGCTGGTGACTTCCACTGGAGCCAGTTGCAGGTCTTCGGCGTGTACCAGTGAGCTTAAAGTCAGGGCAGCAAACAGGAGCGGAGGTTGGCGCAGCAGCATCGGGAAGGTCCTTGGGGAGTTCGGGGGCAGTGATGGGATGGCAGGCGCGCACGCCAGGTCACGCCTAAATAACGGACCAGACCTTTCCCACAACAGCATCGGACCAAGATTATTTGCTAAGTCCAAAATCGAATTACCACATGCAAACTCAGTATTTAAAGAAATAACCGTCAGCGATTACTGTGGAGCCACTGAGTCAACCACGTCCCACGAGAACGCCCCCATGCAAACAACTGCCAACGTCATCGACTTCACGCTCCACCGTAAACGCCGCCAGGCGCGCGCAGCGGCCGAGCTGATGTGGGCGATGTACGCAGCGCGTGCCGGGCTTGCGGTGTTGACCGTACAGGCCGCCCTGTCCAGCGATACCCGCCGGGCGTAAGGCCGATGAATTTCCTGCACGTGCTCCCCGAACCGCCTGACCCCTTGCCCAAACCGAACACCGACGACGATGTGATCAGCCTGTGCGTCGCCCACAACCTGCAACGCCTGCGCAGCAAGCGCCATTTGTCACTCGACGGTTTGGCGCGCGCCTGCGGCGTGAGCCGGGCGATGCTGGCGCAGATCGAATCCGGGCGCAGCGTGCCGTCGATCAAGGTACTGTGCAAGATTGCGAAGGGTTTGAAAGTGTCGGTGGCGGCATTTCTGGAAGATCGCGCCTTTGAGGGTGTCGAGGTGTTGCCGGCACAGCAGAGCAAACGCCTGGTGAGTGCGGATGGCGCGTTCATCAGCCGCGCGTTGTTCCCCTACGACACCGCGCGGCAATCCGAATTCTATGAGATCCGCCTGCGCGCCCTGGGTGAAGAAGTTTCCGAAGGCCACGGCCCTGGCATCCAGGAAAACCTGGTAGTCGCCCAAGGCGTGCTGGAAGTGAGCGTCAATGACGAGCGCTACCTGCTTTCCACCGGTGATTCGATTCTGTTCTACGCCGACCAACCCCACCGCTACCGCAACCCGGCGGACAGCGAGGCGGTGGCGTTTCTGGTGATCACCTACCCCGAACGGCTGGACTGAAATGCAAAACGCCCCGACAGGTCGGGGCGTTTTTTATAGCGCGCGACCTATCAGCAGGTGCAGCACATCATCGGCATGCCGTTGCAGCTCATCATCATCGGCATGGCGCAGTCGTTCATCATTTTGTTCATGAGCATGCAGCAGTTTTCCATCATGGCCATGCTCATGCCTGGCATCGGCATCATTTTGCACATCATGCTGTCGCCCATCATGGTGCATTCCATCACGCACTTCATCATCGGCATCTGCATGCCCATGGCCATCATCGGCATCATCGACATGTTCATGGAGGTCATCATGTTCATGGCGTCGGCCGACATGCACATCATCGACATATTGGCGCACTGCATCATCATCGGCATGCCGCAGTTCATCATCATCGCCATCATTTCGGCGTTGGTCTTGAACTGAGCCATGTCCATGCCAGCAGCCGGCTTCATGGTGCACATCATGCCGTCGCCGGCCATGTGGCAGGTCATCGTGGCCATCATCATCGGCATGCCCATCATTGGCATCATGGGCATGGTGGTGTTCATCGGCATCTGCATTGCGTTCATCATGTTCGAAACTCCGTAATCGACAGGAAATGGCTAAGTTCTGGCGCCGATTCTAAGGACGCCGGACGGAGGCGCAAGACGGCGACAGAGCAGCAGGATTGGATGCTCGGAGGGAAGCTTAGACGAACAAGACAGCGGGACTTGATGCGATAACAATCACTTCGTCGCTATAACGTCATATTTGTGCGCTTTACGCGTTAAATCGTCGTTATGGATATTCGAAATGGATATGCCTACCAATCATAAGGAAATAATCGATCTAACCATCCCGAAAAAAAATGCATCAACGCGGATCGACCGGTTTTTCCAGCATTTGCATGAACTCTTCTGTTTCAGATCCCGGACTGAACCTAAAACCGAACATCTCTTCTGTGTCGAGGATTTCGCTCAGGACGTTGCGTAGTTGCACGTCGGTGGGCGAATCATGCAGTAGTTTGTGTGCTGCCAGTAGCAACTCGGCAGGCACACCCTGGACGCTGGCCGCGTCGATCACGGCGAAGAGAATAAAGCGCAGGCGTATTTCGCGATCAGTAGGCCAATCCGTTTTTCGCTTACCCATGGTGGAGGCCTCGTTTCTTCGGAAAAATCCGAGGCTATTGCTCACTGGACGGTGTTTCAAGCGTCACAAGGCAAGATAGGCGGCTTCCTACGCAGGAAAGGGAAACACCGTACCGATACTGTGTGAGAGCACTCACTGGACGTACCAAAGCCTGTCGCGCTGATCACTGCACCGGCAAGAAATTCATCAACAACAGGCTCTGCGCATAGTTAAGGCCAATGCGCCGGTAGCGCTCGTCAAGCATCTGGGTCAACAGGTCCAGGCGCGCAACGATCTTGCCGAACTCGACCGCAAAGCTGAGGTTACTGCCCTCCTCCGAAATTTCGTTGGAGAACAACAGCAGCACCCCATTGGCATCCTGGCGTTTGCCCAGCAACCAAGTGGCCTTTTCGATATTGCGCGCGGCATTGCTGACGAACTGCGGGTTGATGGAGTCGGTCATGTAGAACTCGGTGCGCCCACCATGGGCCGTTACCAACATGCTGCCAATCGCATAGATAAACGCCCCGACCCGGTCGCCCTTGAACTCCGGGCTCAAGGAGTAACTCAGGGCCGCCAGGTCGCGACGATCGCCAAGGGCGGGTAAAGCGCGACGCTGCTCGATGGCTTGGCGAATCTCACGCGCAGCCGTTACCGCATCTGGGTAACCCGACTGACGCCACTGGTTGGGGTTGCGCAGGTAGAGTTTGTTCATCAGCAAGTACAGGCTTTGCAGGTTGTCGCGCATGCCCAGGGTCGCCATGCGATCGACACTGGTCTGAAAGAACTCATCGGGTTTGCCATTACTGAACTGCTTGGCGATATCCCGCCCCTGTTGCTGCGTGCAACCAACGGCACACAGCATCAGCATCGCTGCCAGCAGCATTGGCCGGCGCATCCACAGAGCATTTGAAAAAGGAAACGTGCGATCCATCGGCACCCGATCTGGTTCTGCTGCCCGCGCGGAGGGTTCGGCGGGCTGGGACAAAGATAGAGCGGAGAAATGAAAAAAAGTGCAATGAAGCAGGGCAGATAGTCGTAAACCGAGCCTGCGGCGCCGCGAAAAGGCGCGATCGTGAAAATTTCGTTGCAGTACCTATACTCATATGAACAGTCGCGTGTGTTGCTGGCAGCAGACTGGGCGAGTCAGGGATTGGCGGGTTGGTTATAACGCCTTCGGCATTATTTAGCGGCGACTGTACTGAAGGGTGACGGCGATGAAACATCCAATTCGAGCGCAAATGATTGTTCAAGTGATTTGCCTGTTATCGGTGGCTCAGCTGTTCTGCTGATAGACCAGTAACAGCCCACAATCATCGGCCATCCGCGCCCCGGCAATCGGGGCGCGGCGCGTCATTGGCACACAACCTGTTGCTGGACGTGCTCACCCTTTACTTCTGTGTGGCACGCCCTATGGGAAGAGCTGCTGCGGCCGGTTACTGGAACTCGGTTTCCACCTCTGACCACAGGCTCACTCGGCGACCGCGGCTCTTGAAGAACTCGATCTCTCGCTTGATGCCTGAGCTGAGATCCCAGCCTGGCAGATCAAGGATGATCAGTTCGTCCAGCGCGTCCATGAAAAACGCGTCCACCGGTGCCCAGAGCTTGCCAATGGCCGCACTGTCCTTGCCTTCAAAGGCCAGGTTGATGGGGTGAGACATCGAGACCTGGCTGAACACCGCATGACCAGCCTCGATAATGGCAGCGGCCACCTTGTTGCAGGCGATGAAACGGTCGTGGGTGACTGATGCATCGGCGTGACTGTAGGGGCAGGCCAGAAAAATCTTTCGCATGTTTACCTCTTGAAAATGGAAGGGTCCTAGCCCTTCTCGATGATGAAGCAAGTGGTTTCAAACCGGTTGGGGCACTGCAGTTGCTGCCTCGTCGGACGCGTTTTCCTCGGCCTTTTCCGCCGCCTCATACCGCTGGGCGGCTGGCACCGAGATCTTGATAGCGATACCCACGGCGAGCAGACCGCCAAACAGCTTGGCCAGCAAGATCGGCATGATCAGCGTCGGCTGGAAGTTGGCGGTGAACGCCAGGTGATCGCCGATGGTGGCCTGGGCGCAGACCCCGAGGGCGACGCACAGTACTTTGTCCCGTGCGTTCATCTTCTTGAACAGGTGGTACACGGCAATGATGTTGGCAAACACCATCACAAACGCGGCGGCGCCATCAGGTGACAGGCCAAGATGGCGCCCCATGACTTGCATCGGCTTTTTGCAGTAGCGGTTGAACAGGTAGCAGATCGGAAACGTGCCCGCGAGCATGATCCCGATGTACCCGGCAATTTCGATGGCACGGAACAGCTCTTTCTGGTCGGCAAACATCGGGTCGAAGCCCCACACACCGAAGTTCTTCATGAAGAAACCGGTGAAGTGCTCAACGATTGCCAGCGCCAGGATGATCTTGATGAAGGCGTCCATCACCTTGCCGAACACCAGGAAGCCACCCACCATCAAGGTCGCCTTGTAACGCAGTCCCGCGGCCAGCAGGAAGCAAAACACAAACAGCGGCGCGAGCAGTTTCACGCAGCCGACAAAGTCGAGGGTGAGGTAGTGCAGCGCCGGGGAGGTGGTCGAGACGATGTCGCGCACCGGCACGTTGAACCCGGTAATCATCATCAGTGAAGCCAGCACCGCGAACGGAATACTGATCAGCCCGGCCATCGCGCCCAGGGCCAGGTATTTATGGTCTTTGCGCTCGAGCATCATCAGGCCCACCGGGATCAGGTAGACGATGGTGGCGCCCGACGTGTAGCCGACAATCATCGCAGTGATCCACATGTCCCGGTTGGCAGCCAGCGCATCGGCCAACTGGTAACCGCCCATATCCACCGCGATGATCGACAACGCGGCGATAGACACATCGGAGCCCATCGCACCGAAGTACGGCCCCAGGGCCACTTCGATAAAGCGCGACAGATAAGGAATCGCCACCATGATCCCCGCCTGGGCCAGAAACACCGGCCCGATGGAGTGGATACCGTTCACGAACTCCTTGCCCAAGCCACTGTCCGGCTTGATCACCGATGCAAATGCCCCTACCACGGCACCGATCATGATCAGATAAATTACGTAGTTTCCGAATTCCGCCATTGCGTCCACCTTTCTATGTTCTGAGTCGACTGCTGTTTTGCTGTATTACTAAACACTTCACATGCCATTCGTGGTTTTGATGTGGTTTTGAACACTAAACACACTGGATTCGGTCAACTCCTAAAGGTAATGTGCTCTGGCGCCTTACCGTACAACGCCTGCGGGTTGAGGCCGAACTGGCCGATTCCCAAACACCTTGGGCGCCAGCGTCCGACCCGGCTGCGTAAACCGTGTTACCGGTGCCCCATTTGTGGGCCTGGGTAACAAAACCGGGCCTTCAACGAGCACTTCGCGTAGCACCAGAGGAAAGCCCATGCGCCCTACCGAACGACGCCAACACATCCTTGAGCTGCTGCGCCAACGCGAGCGCATTTCTGTGGATGAACTGGCGCGCACGCTCAGCACCTCACAAGAAACCATTCGCCGGGACCTAACGGCCCTGGCCGAAGACGGCCAGGTCACCAAGTTTCATGGCGGGGCTTCGTTGCCACCGAGCGGCGAGCATGAAAACGCGTTCCAGACCCGAATGAATGAACACTCCGCGGAAAAACGCGCGGTCGCCCGCTATGCCGCAGGGCTCTATGCGCCAGGCGACAGCGTGCTGATCGACACCGGCACCACGACGCTGTTTTTTGCCCGCGAACTGGCCAGGCTCAGCCGCATCACCGTGATCACCAACTCGCTGCTGATCGCAGGCAGTATCGGTGCCAGCGGCAACCGGGTGTTCATGATCGGGGGTGAGTATCGCCCTGAGTCGGAGCAGAATATCGGCGCACTGGCCATGGAACAGATCGCCCGCTTCAACGCCGAACACGCGGTGGTGACCATCGGCGCCTTAAGCGCAGACGGGGCCTTCGACTTTTCCATCGAGGAAGCCGAAATCACCCGCGCGATGATCGCCCGCACCCGTTACCTCACGGTAATTGCAGACTCCTCAAAGCTGGGCAAACGGGCATTGTTCCAGGTATTTCCCTTGGAGCGCATCGACCGGCTGATCATTGACCGCAAGCCCATGGGCGAGCTTGCCAAAGCCTTGGCGGACGCTCACGTAGAAGTGCATGAAGCGCCGCCCATCAGCCGTTCGGAATGGCAATGACGCCTAGCGCCAGTCGCGGGTGCGCTTGACCGCATCAGAGAAGGTTGCGCGCCACTGGAGAGCTTGTTCGGCACTGACTTTGGGCCGGAACTTGGTACTGGTGTTGCGCGGCGGCTTCAGCTCGATACCCAGGCCCTTTGCCGCCAATGCCGCACAGCCAAACGAGGTCAGCTCATCAAAACGCTGGGTCACGATGCAGCGTTGCAGCGCATCCGCCAGGAACTGGGCAAAGTAAGGGCTGCGCGCCAACCCGCCGTCGATGGACAAGCGATCGGTCACTTTGAGAAAACCATCCATCGCGGTAATCACCTCGACGCTGCGTAGCGCCACCCCTTCAAGCAGGGCTTGGCACATATCCTGGCGGGTCGTGCCGCCGTTCATGCCGACCCAGAGTGCCGCGGCACTTCGATCCCAATGCGGGCAGCCGAGGCCGGACAGTGCCGGTACAAACGCCAACTGGCGCGAGATCGCCGGCGGCTCATCAAACGCGGCCAACTCCGAAAAATCCGAAAACAGCCCCAGTCGCCCTGCCCACTCGACGGCGGCGCTTGCGTCGTAGACACCACCGTCCATGGCGTAGGTCGGCTTGCCGGCAACCTGCCAGGCAATCGTGGCCAACAGGCCCTTGTCCGGTGCGCGGATGATCTGGTCGCCGGTCAAGGTCAGGGCAAACGCCCCGGTGCCGAAGGTGATTTTCGCGTCCCCTTCACTGCGGCAGCCATGCCCGTAAAGCGACGCCTGCTGGTCGACAATCGACGCCGTGACCGGGGTGATGCCGATCTCGCCGAAATGGCCCACGGTGTCACGGATCTCCGGCAGCGACTCGATCGGCACGCCGAAGAGCTCGCATAACTGTGCATCCCACTGCCCCGTGGACAAATTCATCAACGAGGTTCGCGATGCGGTGGTCACGTCGGTGGCGAAGACACCGGTGAGTCGGTCAAGGAAGTAGGCGTCAGTCGTCCCCAGGCGCAGCCGTCCTGCGCTTGCGGCACTTTTTGCCGCCGGCAGATTCTGGACAATCCAGGCCAATTTGCTCGCAGAGAAATACGGGTCCAACGGCAAACCGGCGCGCTCAAGTGTGATCGCTTCAAGACCCTCGCCGCGCAACATCGCAATCTGCGCGGCAGTGCGGTTGTCTTGCCAGACGATTACCGGCGACAGTGGCTCTCCGGTCACGGCATCCCATGCCAGGCAACTCTCGCCCTGGTTGGCAATGCCAATGGCATCCACTCGCCCGGTGGCCTCCAGGCAGCGCTGAATATTATTGAGCAACTCCAGTGGGTCGTGCTCCACCCAACCTGGATGCGGGTGATGCTGCTGGTGGCGCAGCGCAAGCTGGATATCGGCAGAGCCATTCTGGTCCACGACCATGACGCGAGTACTGGTGGTGCCTTGATCGATTGCGGCAATACGCATCCTTGGGTCTCCTCGGCTGTTGTTTCTTATTCGGCGACAAAGTCGACTTCAAGTCTCTGGGCGCCCTGGGGCACATTGAGGCTGGCGATGGGCACCAGGATGCGTCGCTCCGGCAGTGACGAAAGCCCGCGCGACCACAGGTCGCGACCATCGGCTCGCACCACCAGACGCCCCCGCGCAGCCTTGCTCACGCGCAATTGCAGGTGCTGCAGCCCTTGCACGGGTGAAAGATTCAGCCGTTGGGGCACGCATAATTTCAGCGGCCCCTTGCACACTACCTCGACGGCTTTGCCTGCCGCCGGCAGCTGCCCCTGCAAATCTTGTGCGATCAAACCGGCGATCCGGCGTCCCTCGCGAAACGACCAGCCCGCCGTTTCGATCGGGCGCAACACATTGCCGGCGGCAAAGTAAGCCGGGTCTGAGCAACGCCCATACTGGTCAATCATCGGTCCACCGCTCAGGGGGTCCACTGCGAGGTCGCCAAGGCGCACCAGGCTGGACTCGGGGGTAAACCGACCGGTCAGCAGCACGCCATCGCAGTCAAATTCCTTTACGCTGCCATCGGCCAAGCGCACGCTCGCGCCTTCGACGCGACCGGTGCCATGCACTTCAACCAACTGCGCACCGTAGTGCATCGGCACCCCGCACAACCGTGGGAAAAGCGACAGCGGCCAGCGTGCCGTGGCCCGGTCATTGGCTTCAATCATGGCCACGGGCTGAATACCTGCCCGCTTGCAACTCAGGATTGAGGACAGGCTGACCAGCTCAGTGCCGACGATCAGCGGCCGCTCAAAGGGCTTGAGGTGCTCCAGGTAAAGGTAGGACTGCAAGGCGCCGGTGTTGATCACCCCCACTGGCCGATCCCCGCCCACCAAGCGTGCCGAGCGTGGCGTTTCACGCGCACCGGTGGCAATCAGCACCCGTTGCGCCTGGACGGTCTTGACCCCTTCCGGGTTCACCATTTCCAGGCGCCCGTTGGCACCGAGGCGAGTCACCGAATGCCTCAGGCGTATCTCGACCCCGGCCTTGAGTGCCTCACTGACATTACGCTTGGCGTAGCCCGGCCCGCTGTAGAGACGGCCATATTCCCACACCCCGAACGGCGGATGCGCACAGTGACGGGGAATCCCCCCGGCCTCAGGTTCGCGTTCAATCACCAATACCTTGTTGACGCCCAGTTTGCGCAGCGCCACCGCAGCAGAAAGACCGGACGGGCCCGCACCAATAATGGCAACGTCGACGTATTCGATTTCAGTGCGATTCATGGCAAACACCTGTAGCAAGCGGAATGGCAAGACGGTCAGCGCTCAATTGCGCCACTCGCGCCCCGCAGTAAAAACCCTGGCAACGTCCCATGCAGGCGCGGGTACGCCGCTTGAGCCCGCCCAAATCACCGGGCGGCAGTGCACTGGCAAGTGCTGCGTTGATTTCTCTTAGCGTGACCATTTCACAGTGGCAAATGATCTCGCCATAACCGGGCTGCTGGTAATCGCGTGTCAGGTGCTCGGCCAGGTTGGGCAGCGTTGGCCATTGCAGGTCGTGGGCAGCCACGGGGGCATGGCGCCCCTCGTAGAGACCGAATACGTGTTTGGCGATGCCCAGCGCGGCCGTCAGGCCAGTGGACCGGATGCCACCCACCGTGATCCAGTTTTTACCGTCGACCTTGCGTATGCGGTATTCCTTTTTTTCCGTGGCCGGCCGCAACGCGGCGTAGGTGGCCGTCACGGGCATACCCTCAAGGACCGGAATGCGTTCGACCGCTGCGTCCACCAGTTGCTGTAGCACTGCACTGTCGAGCCCTGCATGGACACGGTCGTCCTGTTCTTCGGCAGTCGGCCCCACCAGCAGGTTGCCGTAGACCGTTTTGGTTAACACGATGCCTTTGGTGCGCTCGTTCGGCACCGGCAAAATGATGTTGCCCAGATAGCGCGAGGCCGCCTTGTCAAACACTACGAACTGACCTTTGCGCGGGTGAATGGAAAAGCTCGCCTCTCCCAGCAGATCACGCTCAAGGTAATCGCCAAACAGCCCCGCACAATTGATCACGGTACGCGCCTTGACCTCACCGACGGTGGTGGCAAGCGACCATGCCTGCCCATTGAATTGGCCACCCGTGACTTGCGCGTTGAAACGCACCTGGGCACCGTGCAGCATGGCTTGCAGCAAATAACCCAGGGGCGCCGACCACGGATCGATCAGAAACTCACCCGGCACCAGCGCCGCGCCGAGCGCCTCTGACGCAAGGTGCGGCTCGCGCGCCCTGATACCCGTGCGATCAATGAACCTGACGTCTGCGACACCGTTGTCGTGGGCCTGCTGGATGATGCCCTGCAACTTGTTCAGATCTTCCTCATTCCACGCCACCACCATCGCCCCCGTTTCCAGCAAGGGCAACGACATGTTCCGATGGATCTCCAGGTACTCACGATACCCCGCCTGCATGCACTCCAGCTCAACGCTGCCACGGGGAGCGTCAAAGCCGGTATGCAAAATCGCACTGTTGCCCTTGCTCGCGCCGGACAAGATATCCGGGCTTTTTTCCAACAAGAGAACGCGCGCGCCTTCGAGCGTAAAGCGCCTCGCCATTGCACAGCCCACCACACCGGCGCCGATGACGACGACGTCATAGGTGTCAGTGTTGTAGGGAGTTGAATTCGTCATGGGTTTGCCTATCCGGATGAAGACTTTATGACCGAATGAGTGTGCAGTGCGTATGCCAGTGACCGATTTGGCGTGGGGATGACCGACTTGGCAAGAGTATCCGGGCAGCTCATCAGAAATACGCATGGACGCGCAGGAGGATGCTGGAAGCAGGATCAATGAAATGGAGACAATCTATATGACCGAATAAAAGGGCGTGCCTTCTACTCGGTCAGTGTCCACGCTTGTGGGCAGGGTGTGGGATCGGTCAAAAATGCCTGAAAGTGCTACATCTCGACACAAAGGTGCACCGCAGGGTTACCGATGCACACTCGTCGGGCACAATCACGCTGTGAGCGTGGGATGAAGCCTAATTCGTTTTAGTCGACTGTGTGAATATCCAGCCAAAGACGACGATCATCACAATCGGCATGATCAGTTTGGAGGCAGGAACGGAGCCCGCGTAAACCTGAAACCCGGTGAAAAGCAACTGCAAAACGTTGCCGATCACACAGACAAGAAACACCCAGCGCAAATACCTTGGAAACATCGGTCCATCCTTAGGAAAAAACGCGATGGTAGTTGGGGCAGAGATTGAAAACCAGCTATTCGCGGTTGAATCGGTCTGGGCGACAGGGGTCAAGGGCGCACGATGCCTTGCCATCAATGATCTCCTCACTGGCAAGACGCCCCACAATCGCTGCCAACGTAACGCCGGGATGCATGACGCACACGTAGACGCCGCTTACTTTTGGCAGGTACCCGATGATAGGAATGCCATCGGCCGGTATGGGCCTGATCCCGACACACGCCAACTCAGGCTCGATGGAAACGACGCCCTGAAGTTCGTTCTGGATTGCCACGGCGGTTCGCAACGCTATTGCCTCTGGCTGGTTCTCCAGAGCGTCGTCCAGGTAGTCTTCTGCCGCCAGTAACGTGCCCTGCGCACTTTGCCGTACTTCCATTTCAGCGTTGGAGATAAGCGTGTGCACCAAGTTGGGTTGCGAGGTGTAACGGATAAAAATGGCGGGCGATGCCTCTATTGGAAGAGCGACCTCAAGCCTATCCGTCAACCTCGTGATGCCTGTTCCGGCAGCCAGTACCACAACATCCGCACCGATCACACCCGTAGCGGTTTCGACTCCGATCACCGCTGTGCCTTGAGTTGCAAAACCCAGGACCGGCATACGGGTGAAGATCTTCGCGCCTTTATCCCGCGCACCTGCGATCAACGCGTGGGTGGCAGCCACGGCATCCAACGCGCCTTGCTCGGCCTCATACACGGCATGTTCTGGCGGATGTTTGAGGTTAGGCTCAAGCTCAAGAATTCGCGATTGAGGCACACGGTTTGTCGAGGCGGACAGCACTGCATCTGAAACCAAGCCGTAGGACAGCGCACCTGTCCACTGGATTTCCAGCCCGGGCAGCTGCGCCTCGAGCCGGCGGTACGCCTCGATTGCAGAGCCGCGCAACTGGGCAATCGGGTCGTGTTGGGGGGGTGAAGTATTGATCCATGCGAACGACGTCCCCGTCACGCCTGACGCTATGTCGTTAGCCTCGACCACAGTGACATTCGCGCCTTTGCTTGCCAGGTGGTAAGCCAGGGACGCGCCCACGATGCCCGCGCCGATCACTACGACTCGTTTGTTCGTTCCATTTCCCATATCAAGCTCCGTTCCGTCGGGTGTTACCCTCTTTGACGCTTGCGACCGTGGCTGACGTCTTACCGGGGCAGTGCCTTGGTGGCTCTGGCTGAGCGGATTCTCATGAACCATTTTGATCTCCGCATGGACTAATCGCAGCCAGGCGACCCACTTTTTAACTGAAAATGGACTTTATGAAAAAAACATTTCTCTCCTTTTTTATGAGCGTGCTTCTCTCTGCTTGCGCAACAGCTCCCGCTGTCCCTGTGCCCAATGGTTTGTGGTACGCAGATAATGAAGACCCTGTCTCGAGATATCACGTTTATGTTTACTTCAAAGACGCTAGTCGCTTCATATGGTGGCGTACTACCGAAGCGCAAGCAGTCGTCTTCAAGCGATGGGGCTATTACACCCATGACCACCCCGGCGTTGACAACCCAGTGATCTTCACGCGTACAGGGGATTCGCTAAAAGGCGAGCAACGCCTTGTGAATAAAAACAGCGAAGGCGTTTTGCAACTCACGACGATACAAACATTTACCGGACACTTCAGCGGCGACAGTCTGGAAATGGAGCAAACAGGCAACTCCGTTTGGGCCGATGGAACGCCAGTGCCTCTAGAGACGGTGCGATGGTCGATGAAGCGGCTCAGTCCTCAATAGCGATGGGTGTGCATGGGGCCACGCGGGCGATCTAAAGCTTGGTAAGCTAGCGCGCTAACTCATTTGGAGTTCGCGCGCAAACACATAAAAAAGGATTTTAAATGCGACTTTCCCCCCTTCTACTCGCGCTTGCTCTTGCGGGTTGCGCCAACAGTTCTCCTCAGTTATCCGAGGGCGCAAGCGCCAGATTAAATGCGCCCATGCCAACGTCTGAAGCGCAGCGTGTTTGGGAATGCGCAGGTTCCAGCAGTGCTATCAAAGGTCTGGCGTTTGTCCTTAAGTTACAGGGCAGGCCAATAGATTCAGGCGGGGAAATTTGGGCGACCCGGGAACGGGCGAAGCGGTTGGCGTGTAGCCAGGCAGAGATGGATGCGCCTGACATGGGAAATTTTTCAAGTCCGCCAGTATCGGCACGTCCGAAGTGAGTTATTTTTCTTCGGGTTACTCGCTCAATTGATCATTTGGACCTCCTGCGAATGCCGCCAATCGTTTACGCCAATGAGTTCGACATCTGCGTATCAATGTCCGATCTAGTTTCATGGACTGAGGACGAGCACTTCCCAAATGCAGATTTAAAAGCTGCATTGAACGGCGCTGGAGTCGAGCTCGACGTTGCAAAACTGCATGACTTTTACTTCGATAGCACGCCGATAGGTGCGGGCGATGTGCATGTCTATTCGTCCGCCGCGAACGAAAGCACTGTGGCGATAGATCTGTATCGGGAGTTGACTGATCAGCTGGATTTGATCGTGGTGTGCTTGAAGATTGACAGGGCCTTGCTCAACATTGCACTTCCATTCCTCAGACGTTTTTTTGATGCCGCAGAGTGCCAAGTGCTCTTTAGCCAAACACATCACTCAACGCGATTGCGCTCACTGACAGACGAAAGCAGGTACCCGCTGCTCGTCGGTGGGAATGGTTACCGGCAGCAGATATTTTTTCACGATTGAAGTCCCCTGCCTTGGGACCATTACCGTTTCAAACGCGGTTTCATCAAAGCAATCAAACCCCTCCGGGGCACCACTTGACCTTTCTAAATCAAGAAGCGCTCGCGGCGGGTCTGCTTGCGTTTGCCAGTATATTCGGCACCGGCAAAGGCAATCTGCTTCTTCAGCGCTTAATCGTTCGATTCGCGTGAGACGGCTATTTCACCAGAGAGGAGAGTCTTTTTCAGAGTTTCCTTAACGGATGAAAAGCCCCCTTAACACGGCATCATTATTTGGCTTGGCGAAGCACGAGTTCCGACAAACGGGTCTTAACTCGGAAGCAGAACTCACGAATTTGAAATTGATAAGCGGGCATAACCATGTAGTTCAAGTCGGCGCCCAACGAGTCTTTAATTTCCATGTACTTAGCAGTCTTGACGGCAATGGCTTGGTATTCCGCCTCGTACTTGGTGTAAGACGCCTTGCTGTAAAGCTTTAAAACATCCAGTTCTTTACGGCATTGCTCAGCACGATTTTCGTTCAGGTTCGTGTCTGATTCTGACTGAGCGACGTCCTGCGAGACAGGAGCTGGGGCATGAGCATTGGCGTTCGCAGGTGCTGCCTCATATCGCACAGTCCAATTTTCGGGTGTCGAAGGGGCGACTTCATGAGGTGCTTCCTGAACGACGGCAGGCGGTGGAGCCACGTTAGGTTTTTCTGGAGTTTTCGTAGCGCATCCCGAAAGGGCCAGTCCTACCACTACAACGATGCCACACATTTTATCCATCGGTTTCACCAGGAGGTCATTAGGGTTGGCTGAGTCGTTAGGTTCTGGGTAAAAGTATTAATTCACTCAAGGGGTGAGTGTAAATTTTCTACCAGACTCAAGGCGCTCAGCCGCTCTTCCTTGAGTGCGCAGGTGAGGGATAATAGTAAAAAAACAAAGAGTTGACGAGGAAAAGCTCGTCAGAAAACACAAAGGCCAACCAGCGGTCTCACAAGCAGAAAAGGCTCAAGATTGTCAGCCGAAAGTAACCCTTTGCGCTACCGACTCATCAAATACCTGGCCACTGCATCATAAGCCGGTAGGGACGTCGCATCATTGGCAGCATTGGCGGCGACCGGGTGACTGGCAAAACGAGCAATCACCACCTCAGCCGTTGGATCAACATACAATGCCTGGCCATGAACACCTCGTGCCATGAACGCGCCGTGTTCGTTATGGGTAACCCACCACATGTCGCGATAGCTCCAGCCTGTCAGGGATGTATAACCCGCCTTGGCAAAGTCCTTTTTACTGGCACCCTTTCGAATATCGGCGACTGCCGCTTTTGGTACGACTTGCTGCCCGTTGTATTGCCCTTGGTTGCGGATCATTTCACCAAAGCGGGCCAGGTCACGCAGCCCCAAATTTAGGCCACCGCCCGCAAATGGCGTGCCGGTGGAGTCAACCGTCATGTACGCATCCTGCTCTGCCCCAAGCTTTTTCCAGATGCGCTCGGACAGCAGTTGTGCGACCGGTTTTCCGCTCACCCGCGCCAACACCCACCCTAAGGCGTCGGTGTTGGCCGTGCGGTAATGGAATGCCTCACCGTGCTTGCCTTCTGGCTGCACGGTTTGCAGGAACTCATAATACGAACGCGGGCCGGTATAGTCTTTCGGCTTGGGCAGCGGGTTACCGGCCGCAGCATGGGCCCAGACCTCGGCATTGGGGTCGGCGTAGTTTTCGCTGAAGCGTATGCCGGTGGTCATGTCCATCAACTGGCGTACAGTCGCACTGCCAAACGCCGCCTTGCCCAACTCGGGAACGTAGTCCACTACTTTGCGTTCAGGATCAAGCGTGCCTTCGGCCACCATCATGGCTGCAAGGGTACCGACGAAGGTTTTGGTGACCGACATTGCCGCATGCTGCCCTTCTGGTTTCAGCGAACCAAAATAGCGCTCGTACACGATGTGTCCTTTGTGCAACACGACGATGCCATCGGTGTAGTTCACCAACAACGAATCGCGCCAGGTCATCTTGCTGTCACCGCCTAGCGGAACAAAACTGACCTGATCAATTCCAGCCTGCAGTGCTATATCAAGTTTCCCAGGAGACCCAAGGCCACGCGACACGTTCGTTGTCGGCATCAACTCCCTGAAGTGAGCAACGCTCCAACGCATCTGCGGAAAGCGGAAGTAACTACCATCGTCGAACCGAATCATGCGCTCGGGCGGCGGCGGAGAGCCGACCATCCAACCCAATTTGGCAGGGTCGCTTTCCAGCGCATCGGGAACGGGTGCGCTACTGAATGCGACGCTGGGCATCACAAACGCGAGCAATGCGTAAATGAGTGGTACACCAACACCGCGTTGTATCCGGCCGGACTTCATAGCTCAACTCCCTTTAGGCTGGTCGCAAAAATACCGATCAAGATCACGGCATTTCGCTTTAGCTTGCCATCATACGGCGTGGTAGCGTTGCAAGAACACTTCATTCGGGTCAACGGAGTTTGGTCTGCACGACTGCAACAGGGTCCAGCGTTTACTCAGCAAATGATTCTGGCTGGACAGCCTTCAAGTACATGAGGCAGCCTCTCTGCATATCCGCCGTGAATTTTTCAGCCACCTCCATTTTCTTTTCCTTCGTGCTTTCTATTGGATAGCCTTCGGCCATTTCAATAAACTTCGCCCTCATCTTTTTGTGGGTATCCGTATAAGCGTCGTACGGATACTCAAGCGGCGTCCCCATTTGCCTGCTGTACATGATGGCAGCAGCATCTGTAGCCCCGGCCTTGCAATAGCTCCATTCCTGAGCATTGAAGCGAACCGTTTCCCCTTTCATGTACCAAGACCATGCATTGGTACACGTTATGAGGGAGGCACCTGCCAGCACTACGGATGCCATCTTGGTCTTCATGGTGTGATCCTTCACGCAAAATCGAGATCCTAACATACCGACCTAGCCAGGCATTCCGCGTGGTTGAAGGGTTTAGGTTCGGGGCATTCGGCCAGAGGCCGCGTCGGAGATTGTCGACATTGGGGACGCGAGCAGGAAATGACCAAGCGCGTTTACTGGATGATGGGGATGTACTTCCGCGCATTTCCCCGCCCCGATGAATTCTGGCCCAGAGAGAGCATCACCATAGCGCGCATAATGTTCAAAGAGCGGCGATCAGGACATGGCCGAGCGCTCATAGAAATGCTTGTGAACCTAGCACCAGAGTTCGGCTACAAATTTTTGACCATCGAAAGTACTAACAAAAACGCGGCGGCATTCGCACGGCGAATGGGGTTTACTCCCTTTGACAAAGAGCGGCATTGGATTGGATCAATACCGGATATTCAGCGGGCCCTAACCACACGCTCAGAAATCTGTGCGGACCGCCACAAAGATTTACCACCCAGCATTTAACTCTCTTGGCTACTTTCACTCGCCATTGCTAACTGCACGCCCGTTCGGTCGTGCAGACTCTGGAGCGTGAACCATGACCATCGGATCCACCTACGACTACCCTGCCCATCTCGCCAAGCAACTACCTACGCATGACCGATTGTCATGGCGAGGCCGCTTTCCCAGTCCTCCAGACTTGTGCTTCAACTACCGAAAACTGGTTGAACAAGCATTTGGCATCGCCAAGGCAACCCGACCCGACTACAAAATCTGCATCATCGGTGCCGGCGTCACCGGATTGACCGCTGCACGAGAGCTGCTGCGCTGCGGGTTCAACAACGTGACCTTGGTGGAACAGTCGCACCGTATCGGCGGACGGCACCTCTCCGTGCTCAATGCCGGCCAATCACTCCTGCTGGGTCAGACCCCCTTCGAAATGGGTGCGATGCGCATGCCCATGTTCAACCGAGCGGACGAGTCGCCCTTGGAAGGCCAGTCGCTGCTCGCTTATTACTGCAAGCTCTTTGACCTGCGCCTGTCGGACTTCCCAAACCCGGGCACACCCCATGTCCGCAGCACGGGCATTTACCTGCGTGAAGGTTTGCTGGAAGGCCAGCCCGAGTCGCAAATGCTGATCTGGAACAACCCGGACGGCCACACCCCGCCCCCAACTGAAGAATTGCAGCAGATGTATAGCAAATGGCGCCAGTTTGCCGATCAGATGAGCCGTCAAGTTGCGCAGGTGTATGGCACACCGCAATGGGAGAGCATGTGGGCCGCCATCGTTGCGCGCTATCACCGCCTTTCCTTTCGTGACCTGGTGACGCTGACGAGCCTGGTGTGGCGCGCGGATACCCCGGGGGACTTTGGTGGGCTCGGGATGAGTCAGGAAGAGTCGACGCTGTTCTATTCAATCGGCATCGGCGATGGCAGTTGGGGTGCGTTTTATGACGTGTGCTGTCTCTACCCGCTGCGCACGGCGATCTTTGGTTTCAGCAGCCAGTTGCAGTTGGTGCATGGTCGCGTCGACAGCAATGGCAGTCCCATGCCATCCCCGTATCTGGGAGAGCCCATCCTGAAAGACTGCAACGGCCTGGCATTCGCCCCTCCGCGTTACCTAGGCCTGGCTGCACTGGATGAGTGCCTGTTATTCATGGAAACCGGGGTTAACGGCCAATCCTTTTATGATCACTGCCGACAGCGTGGCGAAGGGTTTCTCACTGACAGCTCAGTTACCCGCTTGACCAAGCTCGACAACGGCCAGATTCGTGTGACCTACGACTGGAATGTCAGTAGCCCAAGCACTAAATCCGAGCGCCATGACGACTTCGATGCGGTGATCATGACCCTGCCCTCCTGGATCATCGAAACCCACATCCAACTGGAAAATTTCAGTCAGGCGATGCTGCCGTACACCATCACCAATGCCTACAAAACCGCCCATTGGGAAACCAGTTGCAAAGTTTACGCCCCGCTGAAAAAGAGCTTTCTGACCAAAAACAAAAAGATCCCGCAGATCATGGTGACCGACAGCTTTATTCACGACGTGTACACCTACCGCTACCACGACGCCTACCCTTACGACTGCATCCTGCTCAGTTACACCTGTGAAGATGACGCCACCAAGCTGGCTTCCTTTGACGATCAAGCGCTGGTCAAAAAATGCGTCGCCGAAATCGACCGTATACTGCTGCGCTGCGCCAATATCAAGACGCCTATCTCCCCTTACATTGCCGTCCAGAACGCTTTGGTGCAGCGCTGGATGACCGATAAGAACGCACTGGGCTGCGCCAAGCTGTATCGCGCCGGCGCTTACTACGACGCGGTCAGCTTGATGCAATACAACCGCGACTACGCCCATGTATCGGGCCTGTACCTTTCCGGAGAATCCTTTTCCGTGGACGCCGGCTGGACCGAGCCCTGCCTGCGTGGCGCCATCGACGCCGTGATTCATCTGTGCAACACCACACAGGCCACCTTCAACGGCGGTTTTACCCTGGATGACTATCCGCGCTATCAGGGGCCACCGCCCCAGCCAAACCAGCAACAGACTACGGGCCAGCCGGAAACGTACTACTGCCGGTGGTGATTGGCAATGTGCTGGGCATGGCCGTCGGCAGCGTGGTGGCTTTTTTACTGTGCCGTGCGCTGCCAATTCTGGTGAGCGGCGAACCCAAGCCGGAGGTTACCGAACCTTCCCCAACGCCAGTGCAAGCGCCCGACTACGGCTTACGCTGGACCTTACGCCGGGTGCTGGCGGACTTTTCCGAAGCACCGTTTTTCGGCAACGAATGGGCCAGCCTGGGGTTGCTCGCCGGGGTATTGCTGGCCTATGCCTTGAACCCGCTCAGCCCTGCCTATGGCTCGGGCCTGGTGCTGTCACTGGTAGCTGGCCAGGCATTGACCTCGTTGATGGGGGTGTTGCTGTGGCGTCAGCAGTGGCGCAAGCGCGGTTGGTATCCCACGTATGTGCCGCTGGTGTCCGTGGTGCCCGCGGCGGTGCTGACGCACGGCGGCAGTTTGGGTGTGGTGGTAATCAGCGCGTCGTTGGGGGCCCTGATCGCACCACCGCTGGCCTGCGCCATTGCGGGGCAGGTGCCGAAGTCTATGCACCCGTATATTGGCAATGTGTTGTCGATGGCGATCAGTACGGTGTTGATCGTGCCCTTGATGGGTGTATTGATCGCGGATTGATTCATCAAGATGGGCGAGTTTCTCGGCAAGACTCGCCCATCTGCATCAACGCGTCGGCGGTGGCCTGGAGGCGGTCATGCATCCACAGTTTGCTTAACCACCCCAGTGGAATACCCTGCACACCGTAGTACGCACCGGCTACTTGCCCAACGATGGCGGCAGTGGTGTCAGCGTCATCGCCCAGGTTGACAGCGGCCAGCACAGCCTCTGCAAAGCTATCCGTATGATGAAAGCACCACAGCGCGGCTTCCAGCGAGGCGACTGCATAGCCCGTGCCCACAATCTCAGCGCTGACCTTGTGCTGGTAGCTGGTGGTCGTGTCACCGACTCATCGGCGTCTGGGTGTGGCATTGCGTCTACTATCTGCAGCCGAAGCCATGAGCAAAACACCCAAGTTGTTTATTTCAACCAATGCCTCCAACAGTATTTCACAAGCATTGATTGCGAAGGCTGGTTTTATACCGAGCGGACGAATCGAAAACCTTGACGAATATGATCCTGAACTCGTGTACGTCAAGTTCCTTCGCTGATCGGCCGATCGTGTAGGTAATCAGCAAGCGTGTTCAGCCACGACAAAGCAGCAGCCTCATCTCACCAAACAGTCTCAACGCATCGGTATACGCGTGCGTCATCCGCATCAGCCGCTCCGACTTACTCTGGGCCCAAGCATGCGCAACTGCTCAGTGGGCGTCGGATGGTGCCCTGCAACGTCATCTGCGATCACACCCCCCTTCGGCTTTCTGCGCCAACAAAAGGGGCGAGAACCTGCGACTCACGGCAGCCCACCCACCGGTAGGGGTTTTAGTAGGGGGTTTTTCCCAGACATGAAAAAGCCCAACCGGTGAAGATTGGGCCAAGTCATTGAATTATATGGTCGGGACGGAGTGATTCGAACACTCGACCCCAAGCACCCCATGCTGGAGGTCGACCGATCTATAGGTATCAGGCTCATACTCGCAAACTCCCTTCTCGCTTGCTAACGCAGGTATCGCTTATCAAACCAAAACGGCTCAATACTCTCGACCAAGTGTGTCTGTGCCTGTGGGTGAGCTGTGTTAACCAAGTAATTGCTCGCGTGGGGTATCAATGCTGACGGTACTGGCAACAGAAACTCCACCCCCGCATCCAGCCAACGAATGCCCATCGCATGCGAGGTCGGCTCATTGGCCTGCCAACCGACCGGTAACGCCTGCGATGAACCGATCAATGCCCCAGGCGCCACTTCGATTCGGATCAGCTGCAAGGTTGACGGAATGTTCGCCAGACTCAGTCGCATATGCGCCAACACCTCAACCATGGCCAGCGCAGGGTGTTCAGCGGCATAGATAACCGAGCGTGACAAGGTGTGCCAACAGCCATCGGCATGATGTCACCCAACCCACTCAAACCTGGGAAGGCTGAAATGCGCCACAGTTGCATCAGAAGATGCAATGGGCGGTGCGGCGGATATGGGACGCAATCAGCCGGGCACCCGAGTCCATCACCGACAGGCGCACCAGCCAGATCGCCGGTTGGTCAGGAAGGTAGTCGGCCGGGGTATTCGGCCACAACAGCGCCGCGCGCTCATCGCCGCCAAACAGTTCAACTGCCTCGGCATACACCCGTGTCAGACGCACCACCCGCTCGGACTCGGCCTCGCTGAACCGTGCATTGCTGCTCAGGCGGCGTCGGATGGTGCTCTCGAGCGCCACCAAGCACGTCGACAGCCCGCAGGTTTGGCGCTGACAGACTCGTCGAAGTGCCAGCCCTACCACACAGGCCTATTCCGTAGCGGAGCTGCCGGCCTGTCACTTTTGCGCACACCTCCGCCGCCACACCGGCCCACACAGCCCCTGCAAATCCCGTCACAAACGGGGGTACAGACGGGGTAGAAATCCAAATCGCAGGCAAAAAAAATCCCGCTAAGCCTCTGGCGCGCGGGATTTCTTTATCTGTTTGGCGGGAAACCAGGGATTCGAACCCTGGGAACGCTATTAACGTTCGCCGGTTTTCAAGACCGCTATGCAAAATCAAGCGGGCTGGTGCCTTGAAGGTCGCTGGCGTTCCTTTACTTGCAGCTACCAACCAAGCTACAGGCCGCATTCTGCAAGGGGTGCGGTTTTGGTTTGGGAACTGTTTTTGCCCCTCCCCCGGCGTCCTGCCGACCGAACACAACCCACCAATAGCCCGCGACTCGTGAGACAAATCATATGGCCGCGTTCGTCCCAATGCGGACAGTGGGTTTAGAGCTCAAACGCAGGACCGCTCATCCTCTTGATTGGCATCCGTACTCACCCCATTCTAGCTCTGCGTAGGATATTTGGTCTTGTTCGGAGAAGTCTCCGGTCGATGCAACAGATTGGCTAAATCGTTCAGCAGTGTTCGTAAATCTAGTGTTTTTCGAGGGCGATCAACCCGGCGCAAGTCAGCAGGCGACCAGTACCGGCGAGGCACGAGGTGCGGTAGCCGTAGCGCGTGGAGTTGCTCACGGACAACAGGTTGTTCGGGCCGGGTGCCACATTCCGGGTGAAGGAGGCGGGGACGAAAAGGGAGAGGGTGGCGAGGTACATCTGAACTTCGGTATCGATTGGGCAGAGGTGGCCACGAGGATAAGAAATCGGCAAGCGCTTTAACAACTGACGAGTTCAAGTGCGCGGGTCCAGCGTCGATGAAGAGCGGCTGGTCCCGCGTGATTCGGAGATCAATGCTTTATGGCATCACACTCGTTACGCAAGTTGCTGTCTTGAATGTTGCCGCAGCTTTGACCGTTGACTTTGGCATTGCAGTAAGCGCGCTGATCGTTGTCACTGATGTTGCCGCAGCTTTGGCCATTCATTTCCGCCGAGCAACTGGCCCGAAGGTTGTTGTCCCGGATATTGCCGCAGCTTTGACCGTTGACTTTGGCATTGCAGTAAGCGCGCTGATCGTTGTCACTGATGTTGCCGCAGCTTTGGCCATTCATTTCCGCCGAGCAACTGGCCCTAAGGTCGTTGTCCCGGATATTGCCGCAGCTTTGGCCATTGGTTTTGGCCTCGCAATAAGCGCGTTGATCGCTGTCACTGATGTTGCCGCAACCAGCATGAGCGTAGGTACTCAACATCAATAACATCGCAATGATGGCTCTCATCACTCTCTCCATAGGGTGTCAGGAAATAGCCTGACGCTGACTGATCCAAGATGATCTTGTTGCTGTAACGAGCAATCAAATTGACATCATTTTTTTGGGAAGTTCCATGGGGGGATATGACTTTCGGGCGTACAGTTTTTATGTTTTCGGCGACACCTGAATCGCCCCTGGCTTCGTAGGCATGCGGAGTGACCGCTTTTGGCCGATTGCCGCCTTTCGCGAAGGGCGGCTCAGGCTCGAGAGCGGACACTCATGACCTTGGAGTGGGCTCCCAATCGCCGACTGCTACGCTGTTCACTCAACCAGAGGAACACCGATGCCCAACTCAGACCTGCTCCCTTCCCTACTCTCTAAGCTCTACGAAAACCAGTTGGCCCTGGAAGCATCCATCATGGAGATTTCCAACTGGGTTGAGCAGCGCGGCTCCGCTGATGTAGCTGAAAACGTCCGGGGTGCCCTGTCCGCCATCGATAACAATGAAGAGTTCATAAAGCTCACCCTAGCGGTACTTATGGCACCTGACTAATCATCGGAAATGGCGTGCTGCTCGTCGCCTAAAATCGCGTCACGCCCAAACCTCGATTACTGTATACGCATACAGTATTTGAGTTTCTAACCCATGCCCATCGATCAAGACACCTGCGAGTGGCTCGGATGCCCAACGCCCTTAGAAATGTACAAGCACCAGTGCGCCCTTCTCGAGGATGAGCTAACCCAGGCCCTGGCGATGCTCAAGAAAGCACGCGCCAACGTTTCCGGCTTGGTGCAGCTCAGCGACGAACTGTCCACCGGCAAAGCGTCTGCGGAGGCTGAACTCAAGAAAGCGCTGTCCGAAGTGACCAGGCTCAACCTGGCTACTTCGGATTTGGGCGCCAAGAACTACAGCCTTCAACTAGTCGCCGATCAGCGCGACCACCTGTTTAGAGAGAACCAGTGGCTCCTGGGCGAGATTCGTAAGGCTCAAAACCCCAGTGCCAGCTAGGCTCAGCTGACGCTTGGAGGGAAGGATTATGTGCGGAAGACTTTCACAGTATCGGGGCATCCATGATTTCGTTGCGGCGCTGAGCATGCCAAATGCCTTGGCAAACTCCGTGGGTGATCATCCCCTTGAGCGCTATAACGTGGCACCGACAACCCAAGTCGCCCTACTCCACCTAAACGGCGATCTGCTGCACGCCGATCTGGTGCGCTGGGGATGGCGACCACATTGGGCCAAGGACAGAGCAGCACCGATCAACGCACGCGTCGAGAAGGTCGCCCACGGCCCGTTCTTCCGGGCGATCTGGCCGCACCGAGCGATCACGCCCTTGGACAACTGGTTTGAGTGGGTCGACGAAGGCGGCCCGAAGAAACAGCCCTACCTGATCCGCCGACGGGACGGTACGCCCGTACTGTCCGCTGCCATTGGCCAATTGCCAGACGCGGACGAAGGCCCTGGCGAGCATGATGGCTTTGTGATCATTACCGCCGACAGCGCCGGCGGCATGGTGGACATTCACGACCGTCGCCCCGTGGTGCTGACGCCTGAACTGGCCAGGGAATGGCTGGACCCGGCCACGACAAAGGAGCGGGCCGAGCAGATGGTGTTGCACCAGGGTGAGCCGGCTGAGGCCTTCGAGTGGTTCAAGGTCGACACGGCTTTAGGCAATGTGCGGAACAAAGGACCAGAACTGATTGAACCTTTGATACCCGCCAGCAAATGAAGCCCCATCAGGGGCTTCATTTTTATCGCATTTAAAACAAGGTCAACTGACCAGGATGAGAGCGCCAGTGTTGGCATACATTTTCCCACCGACCAAGCCGGTAACGAAAATAGCGATGCACAAAAACGCTCTTCATAGTCGAGTAAGCCATGGCAGGCCCTCCCCTAGAAGGGTTGGAAGGTTTTCGCTTGCCCTGATTTGAGACCACAACTACACTGGTAACGTCTTCCCCAAGACATCTGTGCAGGAATCAGGGTGGTTAGGTAGACCCTCATTCACCTCACCAAGGCTCAAGAAGTGTTAGAAGCACTTCTTGAGCTTTTTTGCTTCTGCATCCTCGCTAGTCTAGGAATTGCAGTGTGCATGGCTTAGCAACGGACCAAGAAGCACCAGGCTTCATGACCGTATTCCCATGCGTCGAGTACGCGCTGCGAGTTCTTCACCCGACGGTATCGGCAGAAAACCCAACGGAACCCTTTAGGGGCTGGTTTTTTAGGCATATTCCATAGTCACCTCCTTAGCAGAAGGAATTTTTTTCTTGCCATCCGCTAGGAAACGACTAACATTCCTTTCGCAGCTACCCTGCAAGGGCGAGCCCCTTCTCTAAAGCTCACCGAATTGATTGGAGCGCCAACTCCAATCAGTTCAAAATTCTCATCTTGCCTTTCTTAGCCAAAACTCTGTTTTGATATGATGCTGCGTCATAGCTAACGCCAAATCTTCGCATCACATCAAACAACGTATTGCACTCCCTCATCAGACTCTCAGGCATCAGTATCGCGCCTGCGAATCTATTTGCCTGCCACTCGCTATCTAGATAGGCAGGCAGCCTACCTTGTTCAGCCCGGTGAAACTTAATCGGTGCATTCCGGTGCATCAGGTAATGACCAAGCTCATGCGCTGCCGTGAACCTGTCCCTGCCTTGGCCCTCACAACAGCGATCGTAAACATCCTCTCTCAATCGAATCACGTTTTCCGAGGGAATCGTGAGGCCATGATTACTCCCCATCTGCGCCATCGTTCCAACCTCAAGGGCAAACCCTTCGAAGAATTGGGGCATACCGAGCTCTAAAAACTCGATGATGGGGAACGCATCGGCGGTAATCTTCAAGTCAGAGCGCACTGTAGCCGCAAGCTTGAAAATTTCCGCCTCACTTCGGGCAGGTACTTCACATGAAGGGCCACTCATCTCATCTACCTTTCTTTTGAGCGGAATTGAGAACCTGAAGAATCCTATCCAGGTCATTCGAATTCATCTCATTGAACTGCCGAGAGAAAGCTAATGCCGTCTCCTGGTGCTTTGCAGACATCCCTTTCGTTCCGATCTCAACCTGCCCACGACTGAGCAGCGCGGCCTTTTCCAGTGTTGCGTATTCTTGTGTACCGACCCTCAATCCGAGAAAGGCTCCCAGCCTGCTCACCAGATCCTGCGTAATCTGGCGCTTACCGGTTTCGATCGTAGAAAGGTGGGCTGCGGAGATTCCGACGCCTTCAGCCATATCTTTCAAAAGCCACCCATGGTCAATGCGTGCTTTTCGAAGGAATTTACCGATTTCAGTCAACATATATGCCTCCAAGCGAACTAACATAGCTCGCTGAAAACTAGATTAGCAGATTTTGCTAATCGAGCAAGCGAGAAATGAAAAATAAATACAGGTGCGAGTATGACAATCTGCACATCCTGATGGTTCGCTATGCGACGCTGCGAACGCTGCACAAGTAACATTCTGTCAAAGCCTTGACTGAAATCCTCGCACCTCAGCGGGCGATAGCCCTCACATACGCTTGGCACGCCCGAAGCGCGATCAATCCTTGGTTGCCGGCATCGGTGATGGCAATAATTCGTTGAGCATGCGCTGGGTCAAGTTGGGCTCGACGGGCTGCATGAACCACGCCGACGGTACCGGGGGCGGCGGACACGTTGCAGCCACTGGCTGAATCCGTGGAGTCGAGAAGGACTGACAGCCGCACATCAGCAGTGGCAAGGCGATCGCGCAGAAGAGCCTGGTTGCGTTGGGCATCGGATAGCTCCTTGGTATGTTGTTGGTCGGAGGCGGCCAGTTGCTGCTCGGTGGCCAGCCGCCTGTCCTGCTCAGTGCGGGCCTGAACTGCAGCGGCATTGCCAATCGCGGCCAAATCTGTCTGGAACTGGGCGCCCTGCTCCGCTAACGTCTTGCCGAGGCGCCAGTCCTGGACCTGCCAGGTGCCGGCGGCACTGATCATCATCGCCAGCAGGATCGCTGCCAGGATCTGCCCAGGCTTCACGACATCACCCCGCCTGCCAGCCGGTACTGCTTCAGCAGATCCTCCAGCCGGTGCTCGCGCTGGCCATACCCGGCCCCCGGTAGACTGGCCCAGATGTTCCGGCACTTCGCGATAGCCGTCTCGATCCGTCCGACAAGCACGTCAGGCAATGCCCTGCACTCGCGAATGTGCTGCAGCGCCAACAGGTCCTGGCTGATCGGACTGAAGTCCGGCAGCTTTAGCAAGGCCTTGTAGTGCGGCCAGTCCCTCAGCATCTGCTGATAGCGGCCAGATGCATTGGAGGTCAGCCCCTTACTATTGATGACCTTCGATGCGCGCCCCTTGGCGAAAGGGTGATCAGTGAAGTCCTTAAACACTTCGGGTTTGCGGTCGATGCCGGTCACGATCACATCGTAACCGTCCATAGCCGTGGCCGGTGAGATGCTCGTGCCCTCACTCCATCCGAGCATATCGAGGAAGGCCAGCACGTTACGGCTGCCGGCGAGTGATTCGGAAAGTCGCGCCATTAGTTTTCTCCAGGCATAAAAAAGCCGCCAAGCGGCGGCGGTCAAAGTGGTTAAGCGGGCGTTTCAGGGGGTGACGTCAAAGCTCTAAAACCTTGACCTCCTTGGATTTCTTCGTCTTCTTGCTTTTGGCCTTGGCCTTACCTTTCTTGCCGCCGTTGCACTCAACGGTGGTCGACCAGCCCGCCTGAGTGAATACCTGCTCCACCGAGTCGACCAGGTACTCACCGTCAATGCCGGCCTTAAAGCCACTGGCGTTAACTGATCGCTCGGTAAACAAATCAGTACGCCCAGGCATTTCAAGGCGAACACTTGCCGAGGACCGATTGAAGGCTGTCAGGCGAGCCTTGGCGGCTTGTTCCGCAGCGGTCTTGTTGGGGTAGATATGCCGGTCGGTGTGAACCGCCGGCAGCCCGTCGGGCGCATCGGTGTTGTCCAGGCTGATGAGCTTCAGCTCGTGGCGTTGTCGTAGGTGTCTTTGATCTTAAAGCCGGCCTCAACCACTGCCAGCGCAGCGACGCCCTTTAACATCGAGCCACCTTTGCCGTTCAACTTGCCGCCCCTACCACCCTTGCCGCTCTTGCCGCCACCGTCCACACCGCCATCCAGCCCACCCAGGCCACCGGCGGGAAGGTTGGTCACGATCACTTTTTGCGGAATATTCGGATTGCCCATCAGCGAGCCACGCCCAACGTTGAGCAAACCCTTGCCGAGCTTGAGCGTGCTCATGGCCGCGCCCAGGGCTATGGCACCGGCGGCTACCCCGGCGATCACTGCCGTAACTGGCTGGTACTTGTTGGCCAGGTCCGCCAGCGCATAACCCACTTTGCCCATGCCATCCGCGACCTTGTCGGTCAGCGGCCGCAGCCCATCGCCGAAGCTGATCATGGAAGCCTCCATGCCCGCCGTGGCCGTCTTCCATTTGGCGTTCGACGTTTCCCGGGCCGCCGCCGCGTCGGCCTCGATCTTGGCCTTGCCGTCCGTGTCCTTGATCGTGACCATGTCGGCCTTGATCTTGTCGCGGCGAACGCCGGCGAGTTGGTCAACGCCATTGATGACGCGCACCGTGTTAACCGGGTCGATTTCGTACATACGCACGCCACCGACTTCCAGCTTGTAATAGCTGACGCTGATCGCGTACTTGAACTCCGCTGCGTCGCCGGGCTTCCAGTCGCCCGGATCCAGCTCCGAAAGCATGCCGCGAATACGCATGAACTCATCAGCCCACTCATCCACCCACACGTCCGGGTCCGGGCGCAAGCCACGGAAATACGCCTCGCGATACAGTTCTGTACCGTCAGGGTGTTCCGCTAGCATAAGGTCAACTCGGAGTCAGGGCGTGTTCTCGGTCCGCTGAAGAAATTCGTTCGGCGTCTTCTAGTGAGCGGCGGATGGCCGCCGTCAAGTGTCTTTCAATTTTCCATGGGTCGGTCATAACGGCCAACTCCGGCGCTAGTTGCGCGACGATACCAAGCAGCTGATCGCGTACCAGACGTCCCGCGCCATATGCGCCGTCCTCCACAGCCTTACGTAAAACAAGCGAACCCTGCTGCTGGTGAAAGTTAGCCTGTTCTTGCAGAGCCAAATAATGCTCACGCATAGCGCGAGACTTCTGAAAGTCAGGCTCATCACCAACTTGCAGCATTGCGGAGCCATCGAGGCTCGGCAATGTAACGACTGCTGTACTGCCCGTAGGCGCGTCCTTGGGAGAGCGCTCGCGCTTGTGACGCGCAACAACACCTGCCTTGCTTGGATCACTGGTCATAGACAGCAGCTTTTCGCTCGCGCCAACGTCCACTAATCCGGATTCGTTCAAGACCAGTCGCCTGGACTGAATCAGTTTCCCGACATACTGCCTGGACCATCCCTTCATCTCGCCATACTGCTTGCGAGTCATAAAAGTCATGTGGCCTCCCTTTTGAAACCAGGTCGACCTCGTCAGCCAATCCTGTCAACTAACTCTGTCAACTAACCCGGCAAGGTTGACAGCGATTTTCGGTGGTTTCCTGTCGTTTTTTTCGACGCTCGCTGTCAAATCCTCTTGCACAAAAAAAGGACGCTAACACCAGTGTTTAAGGGGGATGAGCGTGGAAAATACCGCCCTCCGGATTACTGATAGTGTTCCCGATGTGGAGAATTTTTTACACGCAAATCCTGTCAACCTGTCAACCGCTGTCAACTAACTTTCAAACCCTGTGGCTAACGCTTTCCCGCGGGTTCTATGCCCCGTGTCCCTCGAAAATCCCCAGGGTCCCCGGACGCCCGCGGCGCGCCATTTCGGTGCATGACTTGCATCAGTCCCCGCTCTTTGTGTAGATGCGCTGACCGCTGATAGCTCTGCTTGTAGTGAAGCGGCTACAAATGCCTGGTGTATCTGGCACTTGGTGGCAGATGCCGCCGCTAGTGGTTAAGATCGATCTGAGTTCATCCAAACCATCAAGGACGTATATGAAAAGCTTGAACACAGAAGCATTTGCAACCCAACTCGCGCTTATTTCTCTAATCAGAGCGCTCAATGAAAACGGTCAACAGAACGTTGTTCGTCAAGCACACACGTTCCTCGATATGGAACTGAAACACTTTCCTGAGGGTTTCCGAGATGACCTGGAAGAGGTCAGAAAGTCGACGGCCAATATCTTCGCCGTCAACGCCCCATCCTTAGCGCCGAAACAATAAACTGCTCATTACGCGCATGAGCACCAGCAGCGTCGCTCAACACAGCGGAGTGACTATCCACCACGGCCTGGGAAGCCTCACCCCGAGCCTGACAAAGCGCTGACTCAAGCGCAGTAATGATCTTCTCCAGTGTCCCATCCCGGCGGTATGAGAGGCTTGCTACACCGCCGGTCTCAGTCTTCACCCACAAAACCTCTTTTGCTTCACCCACTACAAGTACCTGCATCGCTCGACCCTCCCTTGCTGATTTGCGCGCCACGATTTGGCGCATTCGAAAACGTGGCGCTGATCAGCCCTCAACCTTCCGGGCAGCGGCACGGTCGTAATAACCGCGTACCTTCTCTACACCGAGGAAACCAACAGCACCGCCGGCGAATGTGGCCATGCTCTGCGGTAAGCCCATCCATTCAAGGAGTGGCACCAACGACAGCGTAACCAAGCCACACAACGCTCCCTCCAGATACATCTGGCGACGAGTACCGCCGCCATACATCACTCGCAGCACAGCAATGCCGACGGAGAGGCCTGCTGCATAGATCTGCGGCTGGTGCATCACCAACCAGGCGATTACTGCGGCCCACAGGCCAGGATCCTTTTCAGGCATGTTCGGCATCTCGATTTCTCCCTTAAGGGGGAGCGCGTTTGATCCGGCCCATCAGCACTCCCAGCTCAGCGCGATGGGTGTGGTGGAGCCGAAAACGAAAAAGCCCCGGCAAATGCCGAGGCTTGGTATTGGTAATTCCCCCGCGCTTGCGGGAAGTTTTAGCTGTTAATTTTGACTGGCTACGCTAAGTGAGCCGAGACTGAAACCTTCAACGCTGGATATTTTTCCTCGCCAGAGGGTGCCAATCGAAGGAACTGGCTGCGAAGCACCTGTAAACACTTGAGCATTTTTCAGATGCACAAATTGACAGGCTAACCGATCATCTTCATCAGCAGTGAGTTTGGGCTGGAGTGCCATAATCAGTTCTTTGCCGGCATCCTTAGCTACGTCAGGAAGCGCCATAGCAAAGTTAGATGCCAAATTCTCAAAGTAAGCTGCCTCAGATATTAAATTTCCACTGACCAGATTTCCACCAATCGTGAATGTCACAGGAATTGATACTTCTGCTTCTGCGTCATTAACAAATGCCGCAAACCACTGAACAAGCCAGTCAGTTTGACGCCCCTCCCATTTGGTCTTGGTGTAAATATCATCACTTAGCTGCTCTCGCAGTGCGTCGATTCGGGATTTCACTTGTTCGTCTGACACTGATAGCTCCTTGCCACTTGGTTGATGAGCAATCTATACACCAACTCAAAGCAAACAAAAAGCTCGACGCAACGGCCGGGCTTTCGACAAACGTCACATAGCCGAGCGCTTGCTGTTACGGAAGAACAAATAGGTTAGCCCAATAGGAGCGACGAATATCGCAAACATGAAGCACAAAAGGATCGTGCAGCACTTGGCCCAAAGGAACGCTCTTGTTTCCCAGTAAAACTGATTGTTGCCAACGATGTAGCCTACCACGCTCTCATAAACGAACCTTGCGTATGGGTACAGCGCGGTGTTGATCAGAGCGAAAACGATGAACCCGTAATTTGGCTTGTGGTTGCCGCTGAGCGCCAATGCGACCAGTAGTGCCCCTAATACAGCACCGAACAAAAAGTGACGTAGGTACACCGGGCCACTCAACCCGCCAAAAGTTTTTGCAAATAACGACCGCATTGGATTCCTTTCTAGGCGATGACTGTGAGGCCATCATATAGACATCATCCAAATCTCAAAAGACGGCTAGCAACAAAAAGCCCCGGCAAATGCCGAGGCTCAATGATCTTCTGAAAGCAAAAAGCCCAGCGCGGTGGCTGGGCTTTATTTGTCGTCGCTCATAACGCGTAAAATCGACATGATGGGCTTAATTTACGGCCAGTCGGCCAACAGGTCAAGCGGCATCTACAAAGATTTGCTCGCTGTCGAATATCTCGGTCGCATGAATCACGGCCTGCTCTTCAAGTTGCTCCAAACGCTTGTAGATACCGCCTCGCCAGTTACGGCGAGTTCGCTCGGGAGTACCCGCAAGATCCCATGTGTTCATGTCGTAGAACTCTGCAGGCAACACGATCATGTCGGTAGAACGCTTTCCTACCTGCAAACCTTTGAGCTTCGGGATCGCCCATGCAGTGAGGGCTTTGTAGATGAACAACTGAGGGGCCGGAGAGACCATGCGGGAGACCAGCCTGCCGATGGCACCGACCTTGTTTGCCTTGTGCGTAGAGTACTTGGCCACCAGCACATCCCACTGCGCAGGATCGAGTTGACGATGCAGCAGCGCGTACAGGCAGCAGTCGTAATCGAACTTGTCGCGCACGGACAACGTGCTCCCGCTGCCGCCCTGGCGAAGGTCGGCGTCTATCAGCTTCTGCCAAGACTGCTTGGTGCTGTTGTCGATGTTGTCCGCTGCCAGCACTCGCACAAGGGTGCCCATCACGTCTTTGTACATAGTCATGGCTCAATCCCCCGTGTAGTTGGTGCCGCCGGCGCCGAAGCGGTTGTTCTCGTCGTATTGGGTTGCCGGTCCGCCCAACAACGCCGGCCGTTTCAATTGTTCGATCTGATGGTCAGCCGCCTGGAGCCGAATGCTCAGCTGCGTCACCAGCACCTCTAGCGGCAACGCCTCACCAGATTCAGCGGCGACCCAGCCCGATGCGTTGCATTGCACGCAGGCCAACTTATGAAAGACGCCACTGATCACCGCGCGTCCACCGCATGCAGGGCACTTGGCAAGGTCGAGCTGTGCGGTGCGGAATGCTGGGCCACTACTCTTTTTCATCATTTTCAAACCTCGCCCTTAACAAATTGTGGTTCTGGCTCGCAGGCCCCGCCGTTCAAGGCGTCTACGAGGTTTTGAGAATCTTCATATCTAACGCCTGTCTGCGCGTGAATCGCCTTGAAGCCACGCGCATCTAACCAGTCGTGCCACTTCACCAACGCCAGGCGGCGCTGCTCTTTGGCCTGGGTGTTGATGTAGGTGGAAGCGATCTTGCCCAGCGAGTGGTTGAGCAACATCTCGCCGATGTGGCCGTCGACGCCGAGGTCAGTCCAGGCGGTGCGGGCGACCTTGCGCAGATCGTGACTTGTCCAGGCGCCCTGCCCCAACCGAGTGAACACGGCACTGGCTTGGTTATCACTCAGCGGCTTGCCACGGCGCGATGGGAACAGAAAAGCCCCTGTGTAGCCCTGGGCGGTCTGGCGGTCACGGTAACGGCGCAGCAGTGCGCACACTTGATCAGTCAGCGGTACGCGCAACTCGGTTTTGCTTTTGGTGTGTTCCGCCGGCAGGAACCACTCACACTCAGGCAATGCAACGTCAGCCCACCGCGCCTGGCGGGTTTCACCGATCCGGGTGCCGTGGCACAGCATCATCAAGGCCAGCATGGCGTCACCTGGCGCGCTGTCGAAGCACTCAGCCAGCACCGTCACCAACTCGGGCACCTGCACATCACGCAGCCGGGCGGGCTTGGGCTGAATGCGCGCCGACGTGAAGTTGCTGAACTTCAGCTCGGCCATCGGGTTGGCGGGGATCAGGTCCAGCTTGCGCGCCTGACGAAAGGCCATCGCAAGCAGACGAAACAGCTGCTGAACATACGACAGCGACAGCTCAGCCTGCACCGGCCACATCAGCAACCGGTCGAGGGCCTGGGCGTTGACATCGCTAAGCAGCAAATCATTCAGCCGCGGCTTTAGCTGGCAGCTGATCGCAGACTTGATGGCCGCGCGGCGCTTGTCGGACAGCGCCCGTGACTTGGCCATGCGCTCGCCGAACCAGTCGAGCAGCTCGCCGACGGTAAGCCAGCCCGACACGCTGGCCGCCCCATCCGCCGCCACACGCAGGCGCACTGCCGGCAACGCCGCGATCACCTGCTTGGTGTTCAGATCGGGAAAGGCGCCGATACGGTGCCACTGCCGCTTGTGGAGCAGATACCAAGCGCCGCGCGCACGGTTCTTGGCGAAACGAAAGTGCAATGCAGGGTGGCCGGCATCGCGCAGGTCACGCACATGCTCGAGCTTGGCGTTGCGCACAATCTCGGCATCCGACAGTTTTACTGTCAGGGTTTTGATTTGGGTATTCAAACGTTGCCCTCCTTTCGGGCAAGTAGGTCAACGACCTCAAAAGTCGATGGCCACATCCAATCGCCGTAGCGCTTGGCCATGGCCTCATCAGCGAACAAAGCCACGGCATGGTCAGGCAGGACGTCCATGTCCAACTTGAAGCCGCAGCAATGCACCGCATAGCGGTAATTGGCCGGGACCGGAACGGCCAGGCGAATCGGTGCCATCAGTTTTTTTCCTTTCTGTAACGACCGGCCAGGCTGCTGACCTTTTCGGGTTTGGTCGGCTCAACCCAACCAGCCGCAAGCTGTTCGAATCGGCTGTACTGACCGTGAAAAGCAGCACGCACGGTGCCGCCGGCAATATCTCGGCCCTTGCCGATAATGATTTCGGCAATGCCTTTGGCTTCGGAGTGTTCGTGGTAGACCTCGTCGCGGTACACGAACAGGATGATGTCCGCGTCCTGCTCAATGGCGCCGGATTCACGCAGGTCAGAACACAGCGGACGCTTGTTCGGGCGCTCCTCGCATTTACGGGAGAGCTGGCTGATCAGGATCACCGGAACGCCCAGCTCACGGGCCATCAACTTCGCAGTGCGTGTCATGTGGCTGACTTCCTGCTCGCGACTGGAAGTGCGCGAGTCGGACTCCACCAATTGCAAGTAGTCGATGACAATGAGGTCCAAGCCATACCGACGCTTATGGCGGCGAGCGGCCGAGCGCAGTCGATTCATTGACATCGACGCGCGATCCGACAGGAACAGGTTCGACTTCTTGAGCTTGCCGGCGGCGCTCATCAGCTCGGTGCCGTGGGTATTAGGGGCTTTGCCATTTTTGATCAGCTGTAACGGCACTCGCCCTTCGGACGCCATGAAGCGATCCATCAGGCCCGTGTTATCCATTTCCAGGCTGAAAGCCATCACGCTTTTCCCATCACGGATAGCGGCGTGAGATGCGATGTTCATGGCGAGCGTGGTTTTGCCCATGGCCGGGCGGCCAGCGATGATGATCAGTTGGCCAGGCTTGAGGCCTTGCAGCTTCTCGTCCAAATCAGGAATACCCGTGGACAAGCCGTCTATCTCATCACCGCGATCCGCCCGGGCTTGTAGAACCTCGATGTAGTCGTTGAGAAAGTCCTCCGCCTTGACCACTTCGGATGTTGCCGACTGACTGTCGATGGCGTGTGACTCAGCCTGTACCGCTGCGACCTTGTCCGCCGCCGGCTGGTCACCGTAGGCAATGTCGTTGATCCGCACGCTCAGTTCGATGATCGACCTATCCAGGCTGCGCTCACGAACCGTTCCGGCGTAGGAAGCGGCGTTTGCAACACTCGGTGTATTGCGGGCAATTTCTGCAGCGTAGGCAAACGAACTCGCGCCACCGGGCAGATCACCCACATAAACCCCTACCGTCACGATGTCGACGGGATGACCATCACCGTGCAAGGCCAAAATTCCGCGATAAAGCTCGGCGTTGTCCTCGTAGTAAAAGTCCTCGGGCACCAGGTCGGCGGCCAGGATATCGATCAGCTCAGGGCGCAGGAACATCGCTCCCAGTACACCGTGTTCGGCTTCCAGGCTGTAAGGATCACGCATTGTAATTACCCTCAACGACCTTCACGAAGTTGCTCGGGGCAATCAACCAATCGAAGTTGCAGCGGAAAGGATTTCCGCCAGAAGCCGAAATCTTACCCATCAGAAACTCGCTGGAGCGCACCAGGGCGAAGTACTCAGCCCAGAAACTGAGATCCTGATGAACATCGCTTTCGTTCCAACGTGCGTTGACCTTGGCGATCCGATCCTTCGTCAACAACATGACCCGGGGAAACTCCGGGATCGTTGCGTTGAACAAATCGACGATTGCCTGAGTTGGGCATTTCGGCTTCGAAATTTTCGTTGGTTGCTCGGCGCCAACAAGAGGTGACGGTTCACTTGACGGTTCTATTACGGTTCTGGGTGCGGCTGCTGCGGGGGTTTGTGTCGTGAGCTGCGGGGGTGATGGTGCATCTGCTGCGGGGCGCGCCTCCTGCGGGGGTGCATAAGATGCGGGGGTTAGGGTGTAAATTGTCGACCGCCCCATGCGTTCCCGGACAGACAGAATGCCCACCTGACCAAGCCACTTTATGGAGGCCTGAACAGTCCTTTCAGCGAGGCAAGTGCGCTCAGAGATGCGGGCAATAGAAGGCCAGCAAACACCCTCGTCGTTTGCATTGTCAGCCAGCGAAATTAGGACTGCTTTTTGCGGGCCACTCATGCCTTGCAACGGCCAGCACAGGCTCATGATGATGGTACTCATGCAGGAACATCCTGGGCAGGAGCCAGGGATGCCTTCAAGTAATCGAGGCATTCCCGGCGCAGTTGGGACTTGGAAGCGCGCGAATACTGGCCGCTGATCATCAAGGCGGCATTCATCGCTGCGAATTGGTTGGTGACGGTGTGTCGTGACACCTTTTCGGGCTCGCCGGGAAGTGTCGTGACATCGCCAGAACTATTGACTGGGGGGTTGTTTTTGATCATTATCGACCTCGGAATAAAGTTGTACTAAGCCGCCCTGCCAGGCGGTTTTTTTATGTCTACACACTGGGTACTGGATGCCTGAACAGCTAATGCAAAGCACTGATGTCGCGGCGTGTTCGGCTGGATAATTGCCAGTAATCAGTGCGCGCCGAGTAGCACTTTTCGAGCAATTGGAATCAGGTCAGGCCGAAGCCCGGCGATTGTTATTTCTCCCGATGAGGCGTCCTGAAGGCGCTCAGCAAGATCAGCTGAAGCTTGCCGGTGCCCGCCCGCCAATTGCCGAAGATGCCCAACTGTGGTTCCAGCCTTCTTGGCTGTGGCTTCACGCTCCTCGGCGGTCTTGCGGGCGAGCCATCCCCGTAGATGGTCATTCATAGGTACCTCTCCGTTTAATACGGCGAGAAATTTAGCTTAGGGCTACATTTTCAGCAAGGATAATTTAGCTGTGAGCATATTTAGCAATGCGCTAAATGGTGGCAACCTTTGGCACATGGATATCTACGAAATCAGAAAGCGAAATCTGCGAACCCTTATTGGTAAGCAGAAAAAAGCCTCGTGCGCGGCGCGCTGGGAAATGAGTCCTGCTCACTTGAGCCAGGTCCTTTCGGACAAAACTTCCAAGAACATCGGCGATGAAGTCGCTCGACGCATTGAGCGCTTGGAAGGATTGGATCCTGGCTGGTTCGACTCGCTCCAGGGTTACGCCCCAGGGAAAGCGCTGACTGGAGATCCTGGTCATTCAGGATTGCAGGAGATACGTCTGTGGGATGACGGTACCCCACTAGAGAATGATGAAATTTCAGTTCCATATCTGCGCGAGGTAGAGCTTGCAGCCGGATCAGGCCGCTTTGTTATTGAAGAAGGCGAGAAATCAAGCCTTCGATTCGACAAGCGCAGCCTTCGCCAGAATGGTGTGCAGTTCGACAAAGCGAGATGTGTCACCGTCAGAGGCAATAGCATGCTGCCAGTGCTCAGGGACGGTGCCATTGTGGGAGTGAATATTGGCAGCACAGCTCTCGCCGAGGTCGTAGACGGCGATCTATATGCAATCAATCACAACGGTCAGTTGCGTGTGAAACAACTCTACCGGCTTCCCACGGGCATGCGAATGCGCAGCTTCAATCGAGATGAACATCCCGATGAAGACTACAGCTACCAGCAATTGCACGATGAGCAGATAAGCATTCTCGGCCACGTTTTTTGGTGGGGAATGTACGCGCGATAATACCCGTCAGCTAAATTAAGAAGCCCGCCATGTGCGGGCTTTTTTGCACATAGCTAATTTTATTTAGCTCTGAGCTATTGACTAGAATTTAGCTTATAGCTAAATTTGCCTCATCGCCGGATAGAAACCGGCCAGATGGTAGGCAGCGATGAACCGGCCTTAACGGTTCAGAGGGTTGGCAACTGACCCGGGTGTGCAGCGTAAATCACCAAGACAGTTATCCAGCGGGGCAAGCCGCGGTTGGAAGAACAATTTGATTGTGCCTGTGACCGACGCCAGTAGCGGGTGCAGGCGAAGCGCATCACTGAAGCACCTTCTTGCGAGGGTGCTTTGGGATGACTAAGAGGAGTGTCGAAATGCAACAGCCAGAAGGCACAAACATTACCGAACCTCGGGTTTCAACTCCGTCGTTACAAAGGAAAATTGAGGCGGCCCTCATGACCTTGGCGTGTCAGGGAGATCCAGGCTTGAAGACGAAACTCCACTTAATGCACCCAACCCGCGACATCGAAAAACAGAACTGCCTTTAGTTCGCAACTGTAGTTCTCAGTCGGACAATAACTGCATCATTACAAGCTTTGCCTCCTCAGCATCTTGAGACGATTTCGAAAGAATTAGCTGAATATCTCGCTTCAGAATTCGAATCTCCATAACGCCATACCAGAACCCGTCCTCAAGCTCCACGGCGTCCCCTACCTTGATCGACCGGTCGGTCTCAAGAGTCTTCGGATTCATGTCGTCCGCGTCGTATTTGAACTTCAACTTGAACTTGCGCATGCGCAATTCGCCCTCCTTTGCAGGTTGTGATGTGTCAGAGCGCTCAGCCTAGCGCAAAGCCCGTCACCTGGGCAGTGGTGAGCTGGCCGCTGGCCATCCATTGATCACACCGAGAATTCCAAATGGACAGAGAAATTACCTGCGGCGCATGGAAGGGTCACCTCGGTAGAGGCCTTGCGCCCAAAGAGCTTCAGTACCTATTGGCCGCCGCCCAGGGCATGACGGCCAAAGAGATTGCCCGCCAGTTCGACGTGAAAGCCTGCACTGTAGCGAAGCGCCTTTCCTGTGCCATGTTCAAGCTCGGCGTTACCCGCCAGACCGCCATGATTGCCGAGGCTATGCGTCGCCAGATCATCTCGCCCATGTGCTTCGTGTTGGCGGCGCTGATCGCCATGCAAGCAATGATCGGTGACGAGTCAATGCGTCGTGACCGCCGGGTACCAGAACGCCGTACGGCAGAAGTCAGGATGGTACGCCGCGCCGAACAACCGATGCTGCTCGCTTAACTCAAACACCGAGGAAAATGATATGCCCCAATCAATTCAAGAGCGTGCCGAAGGGCTCGCGGCTCTCCGTGTGCGCGCAACCATTGCCACCAGCGAGATGTACGCCTTGATCGGTATAGAGCAGCCCGCTCAAGGGGTTCGCTTCCAAGTAGTCAATAAGGGCCGCGGGGCCTATTACGTAGTGGAGCGCTCCACGGGCAAGGTTATGGGCATGTGCTTCACCTGGAAGGCAGCGATCAACCGCGCCCAGCTGCTGGAGGCCCGCGCCGATGGTAAAAAGGTCAACATCGAAGGGTGGTCTTCATGAGCGGCGTACTTCGGACGAACTAATCATCTACCAACTCAATCCTTCTCTCTATAAACACGAAAGGATTATCTGTAGGTATTGAGTATGTAAATTCCTCGGAAACCCTTCTCCCATCCGACCTTAGATAGTTAATCAAGCATTGCCCAACCCTGTCTTCGGAGGAAGTTGGGAATATGAAATCTATAATGTTACTCCTAGAGCCTTTTGTGAGCTTCCCTAAGCTAACGGAGCTAATGCTACCAATGGGAGGCTCAAATACAACATTAATTTCTCTAGCCTCAAAACCGGTATTCTGAAAGTAGACACTAGTTTTTATTCCTTCAGGCACTCCTTGTCTGGATCCGGTCGAAGCAGAAAATATAGCTGACAAAGATCGTTCGATCTCTTGTTCCTGCAACTGCAGTGCCGCCTTTTGAGACGCTATTTGCTGAACAGCCGCAGTTGCCATAATAGATTGCTGCTCCACAGAACGCTTAAGCTCCTCTGCTTGCAACCTCAATGCATCAGTACTCAGTTTAAGTTCTCGACCTTGCTGCAGAAACCCCAATACCAGCCAAAGAAATGCGACAGGTCCGAAAACTCCTGCAAGAAAATCACCAAGCTCATTCAGCTTTAGTTGTTGAAAATCTTCGAACTTTAGGGCTACCGCCACTACGATTAATAGTAAATAACCTACGGTACCCAAGGCTCCCCAAAACTCCAATTTCTTTGCCATCTTAAGCTCCGTATCCGGCTCCATAAAGGTCGCCCGTAAGACCGTAACTCTAACAAAATTGCCATCATCGAATGACAAAGTATTCTGAACACTAATTCAACTAAAATTAAAATTCGGCGGATCATTTCTCCAGCTGAGAGTTAGACCACAATAAGCTGCAAGTCAGCATATCGTTCCGAAAAGGCTTTATCGGATCATTAAGAGAACCATCTTGATCATCAATAAAGCCTGACCGAAGCAGTGGCTCCAAGTAGCCAACACGTCTAGCCGTGAACATTGCCGAATACCATAAAAGTAGCCGTTCACTCTCAGATAATTGAACTCGCAGCGCCTCCAAAGCAAACTCTTGAAATTTTTTATTTGCTTCTTCTTTTAAAATAAATTCAAGAACCAAAAAAATGGAGTCTATGTAAAAACCCACTATAGGCCAATAGTGTACTCTCCACTCCTTATATTTTTTCTCTAGCGCTTCAAATGTCTCTATGTGAGATCGCGCAGGAATGAACTCCCAGGTTGCACGTGCAGCAAGTGACTCTGATAGTCTACCGAAAGCGTGGTGCTGTGCTTGATGCCCAGTAAAATCACCAAAACCACCAATATTCAAAATTTTGGTATTGACTCCAGTCTGACTCATCAACCCAATAAGCTGAAACAACCGCTGCTCTCTCAGTTGTTCTTCATATCTTTGCTCCCCTTCTTCATTAGCTGCAACCTGAATTCGCAGAGTATAAAGAATCGCTACAAAAGCAAAAAAAGATAATATCGGATTTAAAACACCACCAAAGTAATCGCCAAACTGACCCCACTTTTCTTGATCAGTTAAAACATTAGCGGAAAACTCTGAAATGTATATAATGGTAACACTGGCGATTGCTAATAGTGCAAAAAATGCTAGTAAAAGCAAACCTTTATCAAGCCCTTTCATCTGTGCCATTTACGTTCCCTTGCTAAAACCTAAGACCCTACCCTACTCATTTCTGAAACGCCACCTATACGCTTATGAAACTCTTTTGACCAAGCTGACGCTAGCTCGCAAGCAATAAGCGCCCGGGGTCAGATCAGGCAAACATCGGGCTTTGCGTTCATAGCTGCCACCGTTCGGTTTTTTGCTGAGTGGAAATCAATAGCCCAAATTAACGAATCATGCCAGCCGGCGGGCGTTGCACCTCTAAGTTTCTACTCATCGGATGAGGGCATTTCTAAATCCAGAATGCTAGGCAGTTTCTGAGCAAGAAGCCCCTTGATTTTTACTACATCGGTAAACTGCGTTACTGAAATTTCAAGCGCCAAAACTAGCAGAGCATTTGCCGCGTTATTCGCCTTAATCTTCATTTGTTGAAGATTCTTCAATGCAGCACTCTTTTGATCGTAAGGCAACGCAGCCACTTTAGTTGAAGATATTTGCACTTCTAAGTTATCAGCTATTCGACGCTGGTGCTCCATAAACATCTCGACTAAATTAATCTGAGATGTCTGATAGGCCTGAATTTCCGACTGCTGAGACTCTGACTTTGCCAGGGCTAACTGCTCCGACTGGGAAGCAAGGGTCTTAGCTTGAATGCTATTAATAAAGCGAAACTCTTCTTTCTGCGCACTAAGCAGCTCTCTCTGCAAGTAAACCGTTTTTAGAACGGCGAGAAGAGTGCAAAAGGATATTAGCGGACCGAATACGCCACCAAAGTAACTACCAAATGCGGACCAATCTGACGAGTTTGAAGAGCGTTGGCTGCCGAATGTTTCCCAATAATAATAAGAAGCAAAAAAAGCGCTTACAAACACTATGCAAACCAATAAAAACCAAAAGCTAAAAATTGATCTTTTCAAGCGTTCCATGCAGATCACCAACTATTAATAATCGGCGAAATATACCAGCGGAGTTTGAGTATGCCTATCACTTACGGAAGCGTGTGCAGCGGCATCGAAGCCGCGACACAGGCCTGGAACCCGCTGGGCATGCGCGCCGCCTGGTTCGCCGAGATTGAGCCGTTCCCCTCGGCGGTCCTGGCCCACCACTACCCCGACGTTCTAAACCATGGCGACATGACAAAGCTGGCCGCCCTAGTACTGGCCGGCAAGATCCCTGCGCCGGACGTGCTGGTCGGCGGCACCCCGTGCCAGGCCTTCTCGGTCGCCGGTATGCGCGAAGGCCTCACCGACCCGCGCGGCGCCCTCACCATCAAATACGTGGAGCTTGCAGATGCAGTTGACTATGTTCGAGCCGGCCAGCGAAGGCCCGCCAGCGTCATCGTCTGGGAAAATGTCCCCGGCGTCCTCAGCGACAAAGGGAACGCCTTCGGATGCTTTCTTGGCGCGCTTGCTGGGGAAGACTGCGAGTTGCAGCCTCCAAGGAAAAAATGGCAGGACGCTGGTTGTGTGTATGGACCCAAAAGAACAATCGCATGGCGGGTCCTGGACGCCCAATATTTCGGCTTGGCCCAACGACGCCGCCGTGTGTTCGTTGTCGCAAGTGCTCGAGACGGGTTCGATCCCACCGAGGTACTTTTTGAGCGCGAAGGCGTGCGCCGGGATACTGCGCCGCGCCGAATCCAGGTGCAGGACGTTACCGGAACAGCTTCTTTCGGCTCTCAATTTCATGGCGAACCAGTCGCAGCCTTAACCGCAAGAGGTGTTGGAACATGCGGTGCAGATGACAACCAGGCACAGGCCGGACATCTGCTTGTCTTCGGCGGGAACGATACCCGCGGACCAATTGATGTAGCACCGGCTCGAAACGCATGCGCCAGCGCCAGCGGAAGGATGGACTTCGAAAGCGAAGCCTTTGTAGTACACGGTACGCAAGATCCTTACGTTCAGTCCGACCAGGCGCACACCCACGGTCGTAACAATGGCCAAGAGAACGTCCTGTACTGCCGCGAGGTCGCGCAAACGGGGACCAGCAACTACGGCGAACAATTGGACAACACAAACTCAGCTTTAGGGCCGAATGTCGAAACGCATGCGATCCAGGCCGGCACGATGCGCGCGAACCCAGCTAGTGAACCAGATGGTGTTGGCGTGCAGGCCGATTACTCTTACACGCTTGAGGCCCGCGCGGAGGTGCAGGCCATTCAGGCTGGCTCAGCGGTGCGCCGCCTCACTCCCGTCGAATGCGAACGCCTCCAGGGCATGGCCGACGACTACACCCTGATCCCATGGCGCGGCAAGCCAGCGAGCGAATGCCCGGACGGCCCCCGCTACAAGGCGATCGGCAACAGCAAAGCCGTCACCGTGGTTCGCTGGCTCGGCCGAAGAATCCAGCGACAAATGGAACCCTAGTGGGATACGCTCATTGAATGTATCCTAAGGTATAGCGATGTGCCACTTAGAGAAATTAGATGGATCTTATAGACGTCAACCTTGAAAACCGAAAGATAGAGAGCACAATTATATCTTTTACAATCTATAGTGCTAATGCGTGGATGACACTCATTGCACCATTGATAATTGGCCTGCTGGCTAGCAAGCTATACGCCAAAGGAGATTTCACCACCGGCGAGATAGCTCTTTATATAATTTTCGGATTAATACATCTCGCCTTCGCAGCTGCAATGTTTTATGCAGCAACTAAAAAATCGGTATCTATCGCCGTAGATGAGATAGTAGAGGAAAATAAAAACCTAAAGCGGGTGCGAATTCCAAAAGCCACTAGAATGTATGACACTTCGATTGCTCAGCAAAGCGTTATTTACCTTATGACTTTAGAGTTAGAGTCATTGATTGATGAAATGAATTCACGACCTGCCAATCGCCCAATGAATAAAAGGTTGAAAGACTGGACTGAAGGAACTGAACGAATACTCTCGCATCTAGTGAAGAGACGCACTCAGCTTTTCGGTTACAGCAACGATAGCCTCTATAACTTCGCACTATATATGTACGACGCTAGCAGCGAAGATCTTTACATAAACTGGCGAAGTCATGACGATAGACTGACACCCTCTGGCAGAAGATGGAAACCTGGCCACGGGCATGTGGGCCTAGCTTTCATACAAGACCAAGCAAAGATTTGTGCCGACATCACTAAAAGTTCTGAACTTGCTGACAACAACAGTAGACACAATGACAACCATAACTACCGATCATTCATCTCCATTCCAATTAAGGACTCTTGCAAAGCTACAGGTGGCAAGAAACCTTTAGGTGTGCTAGTATTTACCAGTAGTGCGCCAAACCAGTTCAGTTGGCAGCGAGACAAATTTTTCACGCTAACTATCGCGAAACTTTTGTCCATTCACATCGAACGAAACATCATCGAGTGTACAGGGGCCCCACTATGAGCAGACTAGAGAGAAAATTCCAATTAGAGGAAATTTACTCAGAGGACGCCGCCCATACTACATTATCCGTCGATATGGATTTCGAAGAGAGTTTAATCTTAAGTTCGATTGAAAGAGGCTCGTTTGCCGACGAATGGGTTAGCAAGGAAATAGAAATGAGCAGTGACTATTTCGAGAAAGAACTCTGGAGTGATTAGACGTAAGTCTTTTCGATAAAGCCTGGCTAGCCAGGCTTTTTTTTGTCTTGCTTTCTCCACCCCTGACTAACCCCTCAAAAATCAAAGTTAACCACTCTAATACACAAGTGTTAGAGCGCAGTCGCGCGCGCGATAAGAAAACGTGCGACTGAAGAACTGCACGGAGCGAAGAAGATGGAAACAGAAATTCTCTCGGATGATGAGCTCGCACACCTGACTGGTTATAAACAGCGCGCGCATCAAAGGAAATGGCTGAAGAACCATAATTGGGTTTTTATCGAAAGTCGTGGCGGACGTCCCTTGGTTGGTCGGATGTTCGCCCGTATGAAGCTGGGTATGGCAAGCCCTACCATCCTGGAACAACACCCAACGCATGCGCGATCCGCATGGACGCCTGACTTCTCCAGAGTGAACTGATATGCGCCCCCGGAATACGGAAAACAGGGACTTGCCGCCAGGAATAGTGCGCCGCAAGCGCCCAAGGAAAAATGGCAAGGTCTGGATCGGCTACTACTACCGTGACTCAGCAGGAAAAGAAATTCCGCTTGGAACAGACCTGAGCAAAGCCCGTCTGAAGTGGGCCGAACTGGAGGCCAAAGAAAAGCCTGCTGATCTGACAACGATGAAGGGCATCTTCGATCGGTACGTCCGTGACGTCATCCCAAAAAAGGGGGAGCGGACACAGAAGGACAACATGGCCGAACTAAAACAGCTTCGCCCAACCTTTGATGAGGCACCCATCGATTCAATTACGCCTTTCAATATCGCGGGTTACCGAGATGCCCGTTCAGCAAAGGTTCGTGCCAACCGTGAGATCGCCCTTCTCTCCCACGTTTTCAACATGGCCAGGGAATGGGGCCTGACCGAGCGGGAGAACCCATGCCAGGGCATAAGGAAGAACAAGGAGGCGCCGCGCGACTATTACGCCAATGCGGCTGTCTGGGATGCCGTCTACGCCGTTGCCGAACAAGAACTGAAGGAAGCCATGGACCTGGGCTATCTGACCGGGCAGCGGCCTGCTGACGTGCTGATCATGCGCAGCGACGATACCGAGGGTGATTACTTCCTAGTAACGCAGGGCAAGACCGGGCAGAAGCTCAGAATCCTGATGCGTACGGATGCAGGGGAGAACAGCTTGGGGAGGCTAGTCAGGGAAATTGGTGAAAGGAATGCCGGGCACCCGTCCAAATACCTGTTGATCAACAAGCATGGAAAGCGGATGACGAAGGGGATGTTGCGCTTGCGCTGGGACAAGGCGCGTGAAAAAGCTCAGCATAACGCCATCGAACAAGGCGACCCGCTGCTCGCGGCCAAAATTGGAGGGTTTCAGTTCCGCGACATCCGGCCGAAGGCCGCCTCGGAAATCATCGATATCGGTGATGCAAGCCTGCTGCTGGGACACAGCAAACAGGAGATCACAAAGAGGGTTTACAGAAGAATCGGGGCGGCCGCGAAACCCTCCAAATAGGCAAAGTTTCGGAACTCATACCCGAAAGTTTCGGAACTCCCGCCAAAAGCAGCAGAAAACCTTCCAAACCCCAGATACGAAAAAGCCCCGACTAATCGAGGCCTTATCGTTTAATTTGGCGGGAAACCAGGGATTCGAACCCTGGGAACGCTATTAACGTTCGCCGGTTTTCAAGACCGGTGCATTCAACCACTCTGCCAATTTCCCTTGTGCATCACAGGATTAGAATAGCGCATCCTGTCTCAGCGGGCGCCATAATACCCGAATGAAACACACTGTCAAACTCTCGGCATAGCTTGTTACAGAGCGTCTGTTATGATCTTTGCGACTGAACGTTTCAAAACCGAAGGAGTGTCGCCATGCGCGAACAGAATTACGCAGTGAATGGTAACGCGCAGGCTGAGCAGCTTGAAGTCAGCCGCGTGTTGCGCAACACCTATGGCTTGCTCGCCCTTACCCTCGCTTTCAGCGGCGTGATGGCGTTCGTAGCGCAACAGATGCGCGTCGGCTACCCGAATATCTTTGTCGTGCTGATCGGCTTCTATGGCTTGTTCTTCCTGACCAACAAGCTGCGTGACTCGGCCTGGGGCCTGGTGTCTGCATTTGCCTTGACTGGTTTCATGGGCTTCATCCTTGGCCCGATCCTTAACCGTTACCTCGGCATGGCCGGCGGTGCAGAAGTGGTCAGCTCGGCGTTTGCCATGACGGCCCTGGTGTTCGGTGGTCTGTCGGCCTATGTGCTGATCACTCGCAAGGACATGAGCTTCCTGGGTGGTTTCATCACCGCAGGCTTCTTCGTGCTGCTGGCAGCCGTTGTAGCGGGCATGTTCTTCCAGATCAGTGGCCTGCAACTGGCGATCAGCGCAGGTTTCGTGCTGTTCTCCTCCGTGTGCATCCTGTTCCAGACCAGCGCTATTATCCACGGTGGTGAGCGCAACTACATCATGGCGACCATCAGCCTGTATGTATCGATCTACAACCTGTTTATCAGCCTGTTGCAGATCTTCGGCATCATGGGTCGCGACGACTGATCCTGCTACCGCGATAAAAAATGCCCCGTATCGAAAGATACGGGGCATTTTTGTTTTCAAGGGTTGGGCTTAGTACTGGTTAGGCTCCATTTCCAGGTCCACCTTGAAGCGCTCGGCGATATCCCGCTGTATGCGCTGGGCCAGATTCGCAATGTCGTGCCCTGTGGCACCGCCGTAGTTCACCAGCACCAGCGCCTGCAGTTTGTGTACGCCCGCATCACCCTCGCGGAAGCCCTTCCAGCCGGCCTTGTCGATCAGCCAGCCAGCGGCGAGCTTCATCTGCCCGTCAGCCTGTGGGTAGGCCACCAAGTCCGGGTACAGCGCCTGTAGCTCAGCCGCCAGCACCTGGGATACCAATGGGTTCTTGAAGAAACTACCGGCATTGCCGAGCACCGCAGGATCAGGCAGTTTTTCGCTGCGGATGCTGCAGATGGTACGACTGACATCGCTGGGCGTCGCCTCGGTGATCCCCTGCCCCGCCAGGCGCTGTTGCACCGGGCCGTAATCAAGCTTGAGATGGCTGGAGCGACTCAGGGCGAAGCGCACCCGCAGGATCAGCCAGCGTCCGGTCTCATGCTTGAACAGGCTGTCACGGTAGGCGAAGTTGCACTCCTCCAGGCTGAAATCCCGCAACTCGCCGGTGTGGCGGTCCAGGGCAGTCAGGCCGGCGAATACATCCTTGATCTCCACGCCGTAGGCGCCGATGTTTTGCATCGGCGCAGCACCGACGGTGCCTGGGATCAGACTGAGGTTTTCCAGGCCACAAAAGCCTTGGGCCAACGTCCACAACACAAAGGGGTGCCAGGTTTCGCCTGCTTCGGCTTCGACGACCACGCTCGTGCCATCATCCTGCAACACCCGGATACCCTGGGTGGCCATGCGCAAGACCAACGCCGGAATGTCCTGAGTCAGCAGCAAGTTGCTGCCACCGCCGATTACCAGCAGCGGCAGGTCCTGATTGACTGCGTAGGCCAGGGCTTCGCGAACATCACTGTCGCTGTGCGCCTCGGCGAACAACTGCGCACGCACGTCGATGCCAAAGCTGTTGAATGGCTTGAGCGATACCTGCGCAAGCACTTGCAAGGTCATAACCGCCCCTTCAATTCAATCACCAATAAATCACAGGCGCGCTCGATCAGGTCCAGGACCTTTTCGAAGCCTTGTTCGCCTTCATAGTACGGGTCTGGTACTTCGTCCACTTCCGCATCGTAGCGGCGCAGGAACAGGTCCAGCTCCGCCTTGCCCTGCCCCGGCTGCATGGCCTTGAGGTTACGCAGATTGCTGTGGTCCATGGCCAGGATCAGGTCATAGCGTGCAAAGTCGGCGCGGGAGACCTGTTGGGCACGTTGCGCCGACAAATCGTAGCCGCGTACCAGCGCGGCACGTTGGCTGCGCTGGTCCGGTGGATTGCCGACATGCCACTCACCCGTACCGGCGGACGCGACGTCCACCTGCCCTGCCAGCCCGGCTGCGCGCAATTTATGGCGTAGCACGCCTTCAGCGGTAGGCGAGCGGCAGATATTGCCCAGGCAGACGAACAGAACTTCCATCAGGCCCCCAGCAGGCGACGGACGCGCTCAAGGTCTTCCGGGGTGTCGACACCGGCCGGCGGCGCTTCCAGCGCATCGTCAACATGGATACGCACGCCGTGCCACAAGGCACGCAGTTGTTCCAGGGATTCGGTATTTTCCAGCCAGCACGGGCCCCAACTGACGAAGTCATGCAGGAAGCCCGCACGATAGGCGTAAATGCCGATATGGCGACGGTACGGCACGCCCTCTGGCAGTACGTCACGACTCTTGGCAAAGGCGTCGCGCGCCCAAGGCAGCGTCGAACGGCTGAAGGTCAGCGCCAGGCCATTGATGTCACTGACCACTTTCACCACGTTCGGGTTGAACAGGGTGTCGATGTCTTCGATGGGCTCGGCCAGGGTGGCCATGCGGGCTTCGCTGTGGGCTGCCAGGTTGGCTGCCACCTGGTCGATCACGCTGGGCGGGATCAACGGTTCGTCACCTTGCACGTTGACCACAATGGCATCTGGCGCCAGGCCCAACTGCGTGGCTACTTCGGCCAGGCGGTCGGTACCGGAGTTGTGGTCTTCGCGCGTCAGCACCGCTTCGGCGCCAAAGCCCTTGCAGGCCTCAATGATACGCGGGTCATCAGTGGCGATCACAACGCGTTCGGCGCTGCTTTTGCAGGCCTGCTCCCACACCAGCTGGACCATCGGCTTGTTGCCGATCAGTTGCAGCGGCTTGCCCGGCAGGCGTGTCGAAGCGTAGCGGGATGGAATGACAACGGTAAAGACAGTGGTCATTTATCCAGACGCTCATCGTTGGTCAGGGTGCGGGCTTCGCTCTCCAGCATCACCGGGATGCCATCACGGATCGGATACGCCAGGCCTGCGCCTTTGCTGATCAGCTCGGTTTTATCGGCGCTGAGCTTGAGCGGGCCTTTGCAGATCGGGCAAGCGAGGATGTCGAGCAGTTTGGTGTCCATGAGTGTTTCCTGGAAAGAAGCGTTTTAAGGCAAGAGTCGGGCGGGCAACAGACGCATCAGTTGCGTGTCGAACCAGGCGACGAACGCTGGCGACGGCACCGCATCCACCGCAAGGTACCACCAGTCGGGCTGGGCGAAGGCGCGGCACTTCACCGCGTCCTTCTCGGTCATGACCAGCGGCAATGACGGCGAAAAATTCAAGACCTCGGCGCTGTAGGGCGCGTGGTCGGCAAACGCATGGGGTACAGGCTGCCAGTGTAGCGTTTGCAGGGTATTGAAGAAACGTTGCGGATTGCCAATACCGGCGACCGCATGGACCTGCTGGCCCTTGGGGAAATGATCGACCGGCCGGCGCTCAGAGGTTTTCAAGTTGACCAGCGCCGTCGGCAACAGACGAAACGCAAAGCCGTCGTCGCGATCAGATTCAGCGCCGTTATAAAGCAGCGCATCGACGCTTTGCAGGCGTTCCACCGGCTCGCGCAATGGCCCGGCTGGTAAGCAACGACGGTTTCCCAAGCCACGGGCGGCGTCGATCAACACCAATTCGAGGTCGCGAGCCAGTCGATAATGCTGCAGGCCGTCGTCGGAGAAGATCAGGTCTAGGGTTTCACTGGCCAGTAGAGCCTTGACCGCGCGACTGCGGTTGGGATCGATCATCAATGGTACGCCGCAGCGCTGCACGATCAGCAATGGCTCGTCACCGGCCACCTCGGCGCTTTGGCTGGCCTCGACCCGCCACGGCAATTGCGGTGGCTTGGCGCCATAGCCACGGCTGACCACGCCCACGCGCAAACCACTGCGCCGGCAATGCTCGATCAGCCACAGGATCAACGGCGTCTTGCCGGTGCCGCCCACGGTGATGTTGCCAACCACCACCACTGGCACCGGCGATTGATAAATCTCGCCTTCGCCTGCAACAAACCGCGCACGCTTGCGCTGCACTACGTGGCGATAGAGCGACTCCAGCGGCCGCAGCAGCGCCAGCGCAGGATGGCCTTCATACCAGGCCTTGAGCAAACGATCAGACATGGCCATCAGGGTTGGCTCGCCGCCTCGATGGTGGTCATGCGCAGATGGCTGAAACCGAGCTTGCCGGCAGCATCCATCGCGGTAATGACAGCCTGGTGCTGGGTCTTGCCATCGGCACTGATGGACAGCGGCATCTTGGTATCACCGCCGGATTCCTTTTCCAGGGCGGCCATCAGGCTGGTCAGGTCGTTTTTCTCGAGCAACTGGTTATTGACCGAAAACACCCCGTCGGCGCTGATGGCGATATCCAACTGCTTGACTTCCTGGTCTTCCGCAGGCGATCCGCTGACGGCTTCCGGCAGGTCGACACGTAGCTCGGTCTGGCGAGTAAAGGTGGTGGTCACGACAAAAAACAGCAGCAGGATAAACACCACGTCAATCAGCGACGCGAGGTTGATATCGACATTTTCCCGTTGCTTGCGGCGAAATTTCACGCTCTGCCCTCAACCAGGTCCACATCACGGTCGCCCTGTACCACCTCCACCAGTTTGATGGCTTCCTGCTCCATGCCCACCACCAGTTCATCGATGCGGCGTTGCAGGAAACGATGGAAGAACACCGAAGGAATACCCACCATCAGACCCGCAGCGGTAGTGATCAATGCCTTGGAAATCCCCCCCGCCAGCACAGCAGCGTTGGTGGTCATGCCCGAGCCCATGAACGAGCTGAAAATGTCGATCATGCCCAGCACCGTGCCAAGCAAACCCAGCAGGGGCGCCATGGCGGCGATAGTGCCGAGGGCGTTGATATAGCGCTCCAGCTCATGAATGACCCGGGCGGCAGCCTCTTCGATGCACTCCTTCATGATCTCGCGACCGTGCTTGGAGTTGGCGAGGCCTGCGGCGAGGATCTCACCCAAGGGCGAATTGGCGCGCAGCTCCTTGAGTTTCTCTTTGTCCAATTGCTTGTTCTTGATCCAACCCCAGACCTGCCCCAACAAATGCTCAGGGGTGACGCGGCTGGCGCGCAGGGTCCACAGGCGTTCGGCAACGATGCCGAGTGCGGCGATAGAGCTCATGATGATCGGCAACATCATCCAGCCGCCGGATTTGACCAATTCCCACACAGTGAATGTCCCCTCGAAAAAGTGCGCCACTTTACCATATAGGTTCGGCAGCGGGGCTCGTCGACCCAAGCCCCGCACTGGCCGTTTGTAACTCAGGATTAAGGTAACCGTTCACGCCAGAACCGACGTTGACTGCGCGCAACAACCGGTGGAGCAAAGGCTCCCAGTTGCACACGCACAGCCCCTTGCTCAGCGCTGTCGTACACCTGGCTTCCCAACGCGTGGTAGCGCGCCATAACCTGAGGATGAGGATGGCCGAACGCGTTGCCGCGCCCACGGGAAACCAGCACGGACTTGGGCGCCAGCCTCTGCAAAAAAGCGCGCGAGGATGAACTGCGACTGCCGTGGTGCGGTGCTTGCAGCCAATCGGTGGGCGCTGCGAGTGGTGACACCAGGAAGGCTTGTTCCGCAGCGCGATCTATATCACCTGTCAGCAACAGGTGCTCGCCGTTGGCCTCGACCTGCAAGACACAGGATTTTGCATTACCGTTAGTAGCATCCGGCCACTGCCAGAGTTCAAATGACACGCCATCCCACATCCATCGCTCACCACTCTGGCAAGGCTGAGCGCCGAGAACCGCGGGCAACCCCTCGGTTTCCCCGCCTACTACGCGCTTGATGGGTATCCCCCTGGCAATCGCCCCCGCGCCACCGGCATGATCGGCGTCCGCGTGGCTCAACAGCATCATGTCCAATGCCCCTACGCCGAGCTTTTGCAACGACGGCAACACCACCCGTGCGCCCAGATCGAACGTTCCTGAGCGCGGGCCAGCATCGTAGAGCAAGGTGTGATGGCGAGTGCGCAGAATCAGGGATTGCCCCTGCCCAACATCCAACTGCACCACCTCCAGCTGTCCATGGGCCACCGGCTCCCGCGGGGGAAACACCGCCAGCATCAACATCGGCCAGCCCAACACGCGAAAAGGCACGCCTTTGGGCAGCAGAACCACCACGGCACCTATCAGGCTTATCAGCCAATAGCCCAGCGGCACCTCGGCCGGTACCCAGGCGGGCACCCGCCCGGCAAGCCACGCCAAGCCGCTGAATAACCCGTCCAGCGCACCGCCTGCCAACCACAGCAATCCCTCACCTATAAAAGGTAGCGGCAACAAGGCAGTCCCCAGCAGCGCCAACGGCAATACCACCAGGCTGATCCACGGTACGGCGACCAGATTGGCCAGCGGCGCACTGAGGCTGATCGGCAGCCCCAACACCAGCAAGACCGGGAACAAACCGATGGCGATCAGCCCTTGCGGGCGGGTCCATGCTTGCCACACGCTCCACGGCCCCAGCCGTCCGCCGAACGCCAATACCAACACCGCGACCGCCGCAAACGACAGCCAGAAACCCGGTTGCAGGCTGGCCAAGGGTTCAAGAATCAGCACCCCGTTGAGCGCCAATAACAAGGGCCACCAGAGCCCCAGATGACGAAAACGCAAGCGCCACACCAGCACCAACCCAACCATCACGCAGGCACGCTGCACCGGTACGCCGAACCCTGCCAGCAGGCCGTACCCCAGGGCAGCAGCGAATGCCAAGCCGCACGCCCAAGGCAGCCACGGCCAACGACTAGGCCAGCAACCGTAGCGCGCCAGTCCGGCGATCAGTGCGTAGATCAGGCCTGCCAGCATCCCAATGTGCTGGCCGGAAATCACCATCAGGTGAACGGTGCCAGTGTCCTGCAATACCCGCCAATCCTCACGGGTCAAGCCGGAACCGTCGCCAAGCACCAGCGCGGCCAGGCCCGCCTCGCGGCCTTGGGCATCCACAGCAAGCAGGCGCTGGCGAACCGTGTCGCGCCAGGCATTCCGCGCAGGTGTCAGGCGTTCACCGTCCTTTACCGAGCCCGTCGCCCCGATGCGCTGGGCCAATAACCAGGCTTCCTGGTCGAACCCATGAAAATTCAGCAGCCCGGATGGCCGCTTGAGGGTCACAGCCAAACGCCAACGTTCGCCGCTGCGCACCGCTGGCCCGCCCCGCCACGACACCCGAATGCGCTTGGGTAACAGGACATTGCGCGCCCGGCTGTCGGCTAACTCGAAGCGTACGCCCTCGCCGGTCTGTTGCGGCAACCCGATTACCCGCCCTTCGATCCAGCGAGTCTGGCCGTCCAACGCTGGCCGCAGGCGATCATCCAGCGCCCATTGCGCACTGATACACGCCCAACTCAGGCCCAGTAGGAAAAATGCCAAGGGATAGGTGCGAAACGGCAACAGCATCAACACGAGCACCAGCATGGCCAGCAGCCACCCGACAGACGGCAACGCGGGCAGCCAACGCAAGGCCAACAGGCCCAGTGCCAATGCAAACATCCCTGTCTTCATGAATCATCCCTTTGAAGTGATCCATTCAGTCTTAGTTGGGTGCCTGGCGCAGCCTATGATGTTTTGTCACAAAGTCTGAATTTTCTGTTTATAGAATGCGGGCATACTTGCCCCTCGATTTGACCTGGACCCCTTATGCCCCGGCGCTTATTCAAACGGTACATGCCCGATCCCAGCAGTATCCGGGAACACAAGTCATTACAGTTTCTCGGCACATTGCTGCATGACCCGAACCTCTGGCACCTGAACCGGCACTCAGTGGCGCGAGCCATGGCGGTGGGATTATTCGCGGCGTTTATTCCGATTCCATTGCAGATGTTGCTGGCGGCGATCCTCGCGATCGTAGTGCGCGGCAACATGCCGATCGCCGTCAGCCTGGTGTGGCTGACCAACCCGATCACCATGCCGGTAGTATTTATCTGCACTTATATGACCGGGGCCTGGCTGATGAACGTGCCGCCCCGCAGCCTGCCCGACGACCTGACCTGGGAGTGGATCAGCGGCCAACTGAGCACTTTGTGGCAGCCGTTCCTGCTGGGCTCAGTAGTACTCGGACTGGTGCTGGGTGCGCTGGCCTATTGCCTGACGATGGGCTATTGGCGCTGGTGGGTCGCGCATCAATGGAAGAAGCGCAAACAGCGTCGCGGTTGAAGCCTAGCGAGCCGGCAGTCGCAGATGAACCCGCAGGCCGCGCCCCGTGTTCTCCGCCCAGAGATTGCCGTCCTGACGTTGCACCGCATTTCGGGCGATGCTCAAGCCCAGGCCAAACCCGCCATCGCCAGGGCGGGAACCCTCCAAACGGGTGAACGGCGCAAAAATGCGCTCCAGGTCCTGCTCGGCAATCCCCCCGCCCTGATCTTCCAGCCACAGGTGCCAGTGATCTCCTTCGCGCTGACCGTCCAGGCTCACCACGCCATTGGGTGGTGAATGGCGTATGGCGTTACGCAGAATATTTTCCAGGGCCTGGGCCAGCGTATTCAGGTCGCCCCGCACCCAACAATCGGCTTCCAGCAGGCACGGCAAGCGCGATGCCGGCCAATCGCTTTCAAAACACGCGTTCTCACGCAGCATGTCCCAGAGGGCCTGCAGTTGAATGTCTTCCTTGGGCAACGGTGCACGCTCAGTGTCCAACCAGGCCAGTTGCAGGCTGCCTTCCACCAGGCGCTGCATGGCGTCGATCTCGCGGCCGAGGCGCTCACGCAGTTGGGCCAGGTCTTGCTCACTGTCACAGGCCACCCGCAAGCGGCTCAACGGCGTACGCAATTCATGGGACATGTCCCGCAGCAATTGCTGCTGCAACACCACAGTGCCCTGCAAACGTTCGGACATATGGTCAAAAGCCCGACCCAACTCGCCCAACTCATCCTGGCGACTGGTGGCGTCATGGGACAGCCGCGTGTGCAATTGATCAGCGCGCCAGGCATTGGCCTGCTCGCGCAGTTGATTGAGCGGCATGATCAGCAGCCGATACAGGCCGACACACAGCAACAGGGTGAACAATCCGGGGATCACGCCGTTAGTTACCACTCGCCAGAACAACTGGTAGCGCCCCGGCAGGAAACGCTGGGGCAGTTCGATGACCAGCGAGCCCACATTTGGGTCCACCGGAAACGGAATCTTCAGCCACGGCAAGCCCTTCGCGTGCCGACTCACCGGCCAATCGAGGCCGCGCAGGAAGGTCAGGCGCTGGCTTTCCCTATCGGTCAGCGGAATGTTGCTCAACGATTGCAGATCATTGCCAATCACACCGATCCACGTGCTCTCCCGCGCACGCATTGCCTGCAACCACGCATCAACGCCTTCGGCACCGCCTCGGCTCCAAGCCTGCTCGGCGCTGACGGCGTAGCCACTCAAGGTGGCCCTCGCCTCCTTGTCCAGATACGCGTTTTGCTCTTCCATGTACCGGCCCCAGGACCAGCTCAGCCAGATCATCAGCAAGCAGAACGCGATCAACAGGCAGGCCAGCTTCCAGAATAACGAGTGTTTCCCCGGTAACCGCTTCAAGGGACGCTTAAATGCCGTCATCGAGACCGCTCAGGACATAGCCCTTGCCCCATACGGTGCGCACTTCGCGTTCGCTATAACCGATGGCCTTGAGCTTGCGGCGGATTTGGCTGATATGCATGTCGAGGCTGCGGTCATGGGGGGCATAACCACGTTGCAACACATGCTGATAAAGGAAAGCCTTGCTGAGGACTTCATCACTGTTGCGATGCAGGGTTTCGAGCAGGCGATATTCGCTGCGGGTCAGGTTGGCCCAGTGTTCCTGGTGGAAGACGTCGCACAGCTCATCATCGAAGCGCAGGGTGCGCGTGTCATCGCGTACAGGCGCCAGGGTCGGCAGCGGGCGCCGGTCCAGGGCCACACGACGCAAGATGGCCTCGATGCGTACCCGCAGCTCAATCATGCTGAACGGCTTGGGCAGGTAGTCATCGGCGCCGAGGCGGAAGCCACTGACGCGATCCGCCTCGGCGCCCAGGGCCGACATGAGGATAACGGGGATCGAATGGCTCTGGCGCAGGTGAGTGAGGATCGACAGGCCATCCATTCCCGGCAGCAGGATGTCCATCAACACCACGTCGAACGCCTGGTCGCGCGCCATCTGCAGCCCTTGCTGGCCGTTCTGGCACCACGTCACGTCGAAGCCACAGCGACCAAGGTGCTCATGGACATAAGCGCCGAGTACAGGGTCATCTTCGATCGTCAGGATACTGGGTTGGCCAACTGCTGCGGGATTCATTAGCGTCTGCAAGTCATTCTCAGTGGCCGATTATTCAAGATTACCCCGCTACAGGCAATCGCCATCGCCTCCCCCAATGACGTGAAGATTGTTGTATGTCATTAATTTGCAAGATTCCACATCGCGCAAATGGCTACACTGCGCAGGTGGCGCGGGCCGGATGCCCGGGCGAATCATCGATAACAATGTGGTAGCAGGAGAGTGGCGTGCTTAGAAGAATGGGGATAAAAGGCCGCGTACTGTTGCTGACCTTATTACCGACCAGCCTGATGGCGTTGTTGTTGGGGGGCTATTTCACCAGGATGCAACTCTCGGAATTGCAGGCTCAACTCCTCCAACGCGGCGAAATGATCTCCGAGCAACTGGCTCCCCTGGTGGCCCCCGCCCTGAGCGCGCGCAATACCGATCTGCTTGAGCGCATCGCCACCCAATCCCTGGAACAACAGGACGTACGGGCGGTGTCATTCCTCGGTCCGGACCGAGGCGCCCTCGCCCACGCGGGCCCGACCATGCTCAACCAGCCGCCCGTCGGCAACAGTTCCCACCTGCTGCAACGCACCGGCAACGACGCCACGCGCTACCTCTTGCCGGTGTTCGGCCGCCACCGCAACCTTGCCGGTGACCTGATCCCGGATGAAGCCGACCGGCTGCTGGGCTGGGTTGAAGTGGAACTGTCCCACAACGGCATGCTGTTGCGCGGCTATCGCAGCCTGTTCGCCAGCCTGCTGCTGATTGCCATCGGCCTGGTTTGCACCGCGGCCCTGGCACTGCGCATCAGCCGCACCATCAATTCGCCGATTGGCCAGATCAAGCAAGCCGTGGCCCAACTCAAGGACGGTAACCTGGAAACCCGCCTGCCACCCTTGGGCAGCCAGGAACTGGACCAACTCGCCTCGGGCATCAACCGCATGGCCGAGACCCTGCAGAACGCCCAGGAAGAATTGCAGCACAGCATCGACCAGGCCACTGAAGATGTGCGCCAGAACCTGGAAACCATCGAGATCCAGAACATCGAGCTGGACCTGGCCCGCAAAGAGGCCCTGGAAGCCAGCCGCATCAAGTCGGAGTTCCTGGCCAACATGAGCCACGAAATCCGCACCCCGCTCAACGGCATCCTGGGTTTTACCCACCTGCTGCAAAAAAGCGAACTCACACCGCGCCAGCTCGACTACTTGGGCACCATCGAAAAATCCGCCGACAACCTGCTGGGCATCATCAATGAAATCCTCGATTTCTCGAAGATCGAGGCCGGCAAACTGGTGCTCGACAGTATTCCCTTCAACCTGCGCGACTTGCTGCAAGACACCCTGACCATTCTGGCCCCCGCCGCCCATGCCAAGCAGCTGGAACTGGTGAGCCTGGTCTATCGCGACACGCCGCTGGCGCTGGTGGGCGACCCGCTGCGCCTCAAGCAGATTCTCACCAACCTGATCAGCAATGCGATCAAGTTCACCCGCGAAGGCACCATCGTGGCGCGCGCGATGATCGAGGACGAACAAGAAGACAGCGTGCAACTGCGCATCAGCGTGCAGGACACCGGCATCGGCCTGTCCAGCCAGGATGTGCGCGCGTTGTTCCAGGCGTTCAGCCAAGCCGACAACTCGCTGTCACGCCAACCCGGCGGTACGGGCCTGGGCCTGGTGATCTCCAAGCGTTTGATCGAGCAGATGGGCGGTGAGATCGGCGTCGACAGCACGCCGGGCGAAGGCTCGGAGTTCTGGATCAGCCTGAACCTGCCCAAGACCCGCGATGACGTCGAGGACCTGCCCTCCGCGCCGCTACTGGGTCATCGCGTGGCGGTGCTGGAAAACCACGAACTGGCACGCCAGGCCCTGCAGCATCAGTTGGAAGACTGTGGCCTGGAAGTCACACCGTTCAACACCCTGGAAAGCCTGACCAACGGCATCACCAGCGCCCACCAGACCGACCAGGCCATCGACCTGGCGGTGCTCGGCGTCACCGCCAATGACATTCCGCCCGAGCGCCTCAATCAACACCTGTGGGACCTCGAACACCTGGGCTGCAAGGTGCTGGTGCTGTGCCCCACCACCGAACAGATGCTGTTCAACCAGTCTGTGCCCAACCCCAACAGCCAGTTGCAGGCAAAGCCGGCGTGCACCCGCAAATTGCGCCGAGCCTTGTCCGACCTGATCAGCCCGCGCCCGTCGCGCGGCGATCCCGGCGAGCCGCTGTCCAGCCGTGCGCCGCGTGTGCTGTGCGTGGATGACAACCCGGCAAACCTGCTGCTGGTACAGACGCTCCTGGAGGACATGGGCGCCAGGGTACGTGCGGTGGAAAGCGGTTACGCAGCAGTTGACGCGGTCAAGCAAGACGCCTTCGACCTGGTGCTGATGGATGTGCAGATGCCCGGCATGGACGGTCGCCAGAGCACCGAAGCGATACGCCTGTGGGAAAGCGAGCGCGACGGCACCCCGCTGCCAGTGGTTGCCCTGACCGCGCACGCCATGGCCAACGAAAAACGCGCCTTGCTGCAAAGTGGCATGGACGATTACCTGACCAAGCCCATCAGCGAACGGCAACTGGCCCAAGTGGTGCTGAAGTGGACCGGCCTGGCCCTGCGCAATCAAGGCCCGGAACGAGCAGCCGACGGCGTGGGCCCTGGCGTGCAATTGCCGGTGCTGGACCACGAGGAAGGCCTGCGCCTGGCTGCCGGCAAGACCGACTTGGCCGCCGACATGCTGGCCATGTTATTGGCCTCGCTGGAAGCCGACCGCTTGGCCATCGCCATCGCCCGTGACGCGAATGACAACAACGCCTTGATCGAACGCGTGCACCGCCTGCACGGCGCCACGCGCTACTGTGGCGTGCCACAACTGCGCGCCGCCTGCCAACGAGCCGAAACCCTGCTCAAGCAGGACGACGCCAAGGCCCTGAGTGCGCTGGACGAACTGGACATTGCCATCACCCGGTTGGCCAGTGAAGCGCGGGTCAGCGCTTGAACTCATCAAAAAAAGGAAGCCTTTGATGCGCGTAATTCTATTCAGCAGCCAAACCTACGACCGCGACAGCTTCCTCGGCGAGGCACTGCCACCTGGCGTAGAGCTGCAATTCCAGCCGGCCCGGCTCAACCTCGACACCGTGGCCCTGGCCGAAAACCACGAGGTAGTCTGCCCCTTTATCAATGACGACCTCAGCGCCCCAGTGCTGGAACACCTGGCCAACGGCGGCACACGGCTGATCGCCCTGCGCTCGGCGGGCTACAACCATGTCGACCTGGCCGCCGCCAAGCGCCTGGGCCTGACCATCGTGCGCGTCCCGGCCTACTCGCCCCACGCCGTAGCCGAGCACGCGGTGGCGCTGATCCTGGCGCTCAACCGCCGCCTGCATCGCGCTTACAACCGAACCCGCGACGGTGATTTCAGCCTGCACGGCCTCACCGGTTTCGATCTGGTGGGCAAGACTGTCGGCGTAGTCGGCACCGGGCAGATCGGCGCCACATTTGCCAAGATCATGGCCGGTTTCGGCTGCCAGTTGCTGGCCTACGACCCCTTCCCCAACCCGCAGGTATTGGCCCTCGGCGCACGCTACGTAAGCCTGCCGGAACTGCTGGCCGAGGCGCAGATCATCAGCCTGCACTGCCCGCTCACCGCCGACAGCAAGCACTTGGTCAACGCCCGCTCCCTGGCCCACATGCAACCTGGCGCAATGCTGATCAACACCGGGCGCGGCGGCCTGGTGGATACACCCGCACTGATCGAAGCGCTCAAGGACGGCCAGCTCGGCTACCTGGGGTTGGATGTGTATGAGGAAGAAGCCCAACTGTTCTTCGAAGACCGCTCCGACCTGCCCTTGCAGGACGATGTGCTCGCGCGCCTGCTGACGTTCCCCAACGTGATCATCACCGCCCACCAGGCGTTCCTCACCCGCGAGGCCCTGGGAGCAATCGCCGGCACCACGCTGGCGAACATTGCCGCATGGGCTGATGGCCGGGCGCAGAACCTGGTCGAAGGATGATCAGCGGTCACATACCAGGCTCATGATGGGCGGGCACCCGTGATAGGATGCCGCGCCTATTTGGAGGATCCATGGCCGAACACGATTTCCGCTTCAGCTTGCTGAGCCCGCAACACACCCTGATCGAATGCCGCGCCTTGGTGCCGGGCCGTTACCAGGTCACCGGCAACGGTGGTTCGATCAAGCATGGCGACGTCTTGATCGTCACCCTGCGTGGCAGTAAAACCCTGTCGATGCGCCTTACCGTCGAAGGTGACGCGCGCTACTCCATCCGCCCGGTGGGCCAGTGGGTCGCCATGGCCCAAGGGCCGAAATTCGGCGAGTTGGAAATTCACACCTGGAAAGTCAATTGCGACAGCTGCGACAGCGTGCTGGAGTTTGAATTCGCGGTGGAAACCAAACTGACTAAGGAACCGCTGCAACCGGCGGCCAACGCACGTATCAAAGAGTTGGGCTGGGCCAGCGAAGGCGACAAACACCGTTGCCCGAAATGCCAGAAGGCCGCCCAATGAAAGGCCTGCTTCTGCTCGCCGCCCTAGGTGCCGGCCTCACCGGTTGCGCCGGCGATGCGGTCAAGCTCAAGCAGGATCACAGCTACGTGGTGGAATGGATTGGTGAACGCCCACTGATGGATTACGCGCACCTCACCGTTACCCTCGGTGCTGATGGCCGCGCCTACGGCAATGGCGGCTGCAACCATTGGTTCGCGCCGTACACCGTCGACGGCGACAAGCTCAGCTTCGGCAAGATCGGCAGCACCCGCAAGCTTTGCGCCGAGGCGTTGATGGAGCAGGAACATCGCTTCTTCCAGGCGCTGCAAGGCGTTGAGCGCTGGGATATTTCGCCGATCGAGCAGACGCGTTTCTGGCCGGCCGAAGGCAAGCCGATTCGCTTGTGGCTTGAAGAAGGCTGACAGCACCCATCTCACGATTGAGTGAGGTCAAAAAATGTGGGAGCGGGCTTGCTCGCGAATGCGGTGTGTCAGTCAACTCATTCATGGACTGATCCACCGCATTCGCGAGCAAGCCCGCTCCCACATTGGTTTGTGTTGTCGCCTTAACCGCGCAGTGCCTTGAGCTTAGCGATCACGCCTTCCGCCGTCTGCTCGCCCATCAACTGCTCGCGCACCTTGCCCTTGTCATCAATGATGTAGGTCACCGGCAGCGCTTCGCTGCGGGGAATATCAAAAATCTCTTCCGGGTTCTGCGCCAGCACGGTGAACTTGATGCCCAGTTTCTCACTGGCTGCCTTCAGCTCTTCACCCTGCACATTGTCGAAGTTGACGCCAAACACACCTACGTTCTGCCCTTTCAACTGTTCCGCCAACGCGTTGAGCTCAGGGATTTCCGTGCGGCACGGGCCACACCACTCGGCCCAGTAATTGACCACCACCCACTGTTTATCCAGGCGTTCGGCCGCTACTTTCTTGCCGTATTGGTCAACACCGTAGTCGTTGCCGCAGCCGCTGAGCAGCAGGGTTGTGATGATCGCCAATGCACCGATCAGTCGCCTAGTCATGGGGTAATCCTTCGTAAAAATGAACGTTGGCTGCGACCTATCGCCTCTTACGGTTTAAGGACGGGCCGCAGCGCGGGTAGAATACCCGCCACCTTACGCAAGATGCGACCCGCACATGACCGATCTGACGCTTTATCACAACCCGCGCTGCTCGAAATCCCGCGGTGCGCTGGAACTGCTCGAAGCCCGCGGCCTCACGCCAACCGTGGTGCGCTACCTGGAAACCCCGCTGGATGCCACGCAATTAAAGGCCTTGCTCGCCAAACTGGGCATCAGCGCCCGCCAATTGCTGCGCACCGGTGAAGACGAATACAAGACGCTCAACCTGGCCGACGCCAGCCTCAGCGAAGCGCAATTGATCGCCGCCATCGCCGAGCATCCCAAGTTGATGGAACGTCCGATCCTTGAAACCGCCGATAAAGCGATCATTGGCCGTCCGCCGGAAAACGTGCTGGAGATCCTGCCGTGACTACGCCGTATGTATTGGTGCTGTATTACAGCCGCAATGGCTCGGTAAGCGAAATGGCCCGGCAGATTGCCCGGGGCATCGAGCAAGGCGGGATGGAAGCACGCCTGCGCACTGTGCCGGCGATTTCCACCGAGTGCGAAGCCGTGGCGCCGAGTATCCCGGACGAAGGCGCTCTGTATGCCAGCCTGGACGACTTGAAACATTGCTCGGGCCTGGCCCTGGGCAGCCCGACCCGCTTCGGCAACATGGCCGCACCGCTCAAGTACTTTCTTGATGGCACCAGCAACCTGTGGCTGACCGGCGCCCTCGTCGGCAAACCCGCCGGTGTGTTCACTTCAACCGCCAGCCTGCACGGTGGCCAGGAAACCACGCTGATGTCGATGCTGCTGCCGTTGCTGCACCACGGCATGCTGATCACCGGCCTGCCCTACAGCGAACAAGCCCTGCTCGACACCAAGGGCGGCGGCACGCCTTACGGCGCCAGTCACCACTCCGGGCCGGACGGTAAGCGCATGCTCGACCAACACGAAATCGCCCTGTGTCGCGCCCTTGGCTTGCGCCTGGCGAACACCGCTACCCTGCTGGAGGGTGGTCGTGGCCAGGAAGCCTAAGGTCCTGCCACCCCAAGCGTGGCTGGAGCCACGGGTCAAGGTGGCGCGCGCGTTAAGCCTGCTGGCGTTTCTGGGCCTGGTGGGTTTGTTGTGCGTGTATTACCTGTTCGTCGCCGACCTGCACGGCGCGCGTCCGTGGGTGATCCTGCTGATCGAACTGGTGCCGCTGCTGGTGCTGGCGCCGGGCATGCTGCTGGGCAGTGCACGTGGGCACTCGTGGATGTGCTTTGTGGTGAACCTGTACTTCATCAAGGGCGCGCTGGCGGCGTATGACCCGAACCGGCAGTGGTTCGGGGTGCTGGAGATGCTGGCGAGTCTGGCGGTGTTTTGTACGGCGCTGTTGTATGTGCGTTGGCGGCATCAGCTCAATCGGCGGTTGGCCGAGGCCTGATAGGACTGTAGCGCCTGCCAGGCAGCCTTCGCGAGCAAGCCCGCTCCCACATTTGATTGCATTTCAACTGAAGGAGCTCGGTCGAATGTGGGAGCGGGCTTGCTCGCGAAGGCATCACCACGGTCTCAATGATTCACGGTGTAAGCCAGCATCATCGACAACTGGCACATCGGCCGTCCACTCTCGGCGTGCCATTGGTTGAATGCGCCCTGCACCGTCGCCAAATCCCGCAAGCTGGTAGGCGCCTTGTCGACGATCTTCTGCGCGTTCAACGCCGCCACCACGTCATAGCTCGGCACAAAAGTGTCCTTGCCCACCATGCGCAAAAAGCGCGGCGCCGACAGCCCTCCCAGTTGGTGGCCGTGTTTGCTCAGGTACTTCCACAACCCGACGATGTCGGTCACCGGCCAGTCGGCAATGAAGGCACCGAAGCTGCCCTTCTCCTGGGCGATATCCAGGATCATCTGCGCATTGCGCGGCACGCTCTTGAGTTTGCCCAAATGGCGGATGATGCGCGTGTCCTGCATCAATCGCTCCAGGTGCTCGGCGCCCATCAGCACGACTTTCTCCGGGTCGAAGCCGAAAAATACCTGCTCGAACGCCGGCCACTTGGCGTCGACCACGCTGTGTTTGAGCCCCGCGCGAAACACCCGCAGAGCCAAGGTCGACAAATAGCGGTCATCACTGATCTTGCGCAATTGCGCCGGGGTGTTCGGCACAGGCAGGTGGGCTTCCAACTCGGCCGCCGAACCGAAGCGGTTCAGACAATATTCGTGCAGCCACTTGTAATCGCGCATGCCCTCTCCTGGGGATTCAAATGAAAACGGCGCCCATGAGCGCCGTCTTTCAGAGCGTTGAAGAACCTTAGAGGTTCACTACATTGACGAAGCGCGACGCGGCGCTCTCATCGATCTTGAGGCTGGTGAAGTCAAACAGGTTGCGGTCGGCCAATTGCGACGGAATCACATTCTGCAGGCTGCGGAAGATGCTTTCGGTACGGCCCGGCGTCTTGCGCTCCCAATCCACCAGCATCTCCTTGACTACCTGGCGCTGCAGGTTCTCTTGGGAGCCGCACAGGTTGCACGGGATGATCGGGAATTGCTTGAGGTCGGAGTAGGCCTGGATGTCCTTCTCGTTGCAATACGCCAACGGGCGGATCACCACGTTGCGTCCGTCATCGGCGCGCAGCTTGGGCGGCATGGCCTTGAGGGAGCCATTGAAGAACATATTCAGGAAGAAGGTCTCGACGATGTCGTCGCGGTGATGCCCCAGGGCCATCTTGGTCGCGCCGATTTCATCCGCAAAGGTGTAGAGCGTGCCACGGCGCAGGCGCGAGCACAGCGAGCAGGTGGTCTTGCCCTCCGGAATCAGCTCCTTGACCACCGAGTAGGTGTCTTTCTCGACGATGTGATACTCGACGCCCAATTCTTTGAGGTAGGCCGGCAACACGTGCTCGGGAAAACCGGGTTGTTTCTGGTCCATGTTGACGGCAACGATCTCGAACTTGATCGGTGCGACCTTTTGCAGATGCAACAGCACGTCGAGCATGGTGTAGCTGTCTTTGCCGCCGGAGAGGCAGACCATGACCTTGTCGCCGTCCTCGATCATGTTGAAGTCGGCGACCGCCTCACCGGCCAGGCGGCGCAGGCGTTTTTGCAGTTTGTTCTGGTTGACCGTAAGAGTGCCCATGGCGCTTGGATCCGCTGGAGGTGTGTGACGAAAAGCGGGGCATTTTACCGTTATGCGCGACTGAGATCCAATGTGGGAGCGGGCTTGCTCGCGAAGGCGCAGTGTCAGTCGGTACATGTGTAACTGATACACCGCCTTCGCGAGCAAGCCCGCTTCCCACATTTTGATCGAGTGGTGCCCGACAGTCCTCACCGCGATTAGCGCCAGTATTTACAGCGCAATTTGCTCTAAAGACCCTACAGTTATTCCGGCCATCCCTTCCTATACTGCGACTTGAGGTCGCACATATATCCAGACCTTTCAGGCCAATTGGCCCGTGGGCGCTCCGATGGGGGGCGATGGTAATTACGACAGGAGTGACTGGCATGATCCATCACGTCGTGGGGCTGTTTACCCATCCCGACCAGGAATGGCGGGAAATCCGTGGCGATAAAGAAGAAAGCATCGGCCACATGTACCTCACTCACACCCTGATTCTCGCGGCGATCCCCGCCGTATCAGCCTTTATCGGTACCACCCAGGTCGGCTGGGTCATCGGCAGTCGCGCGCCCGTGATGCTGACCCAGGAAAGCGCACTGTGGATGACCATCATGTCGTACGCAGCCATGCTCGGCGGCGTGGCGGTGATGGGCGCGTTCATTCACTGGATGGCGCGCACTTACGACGCCAACCCCAGCATGTCGCGTTGCGTGGCGTTCGCCACCTACACCGCCACACCGCTGTTCATCGGCGGGCTGGCGGCGCTGTATCCGCATATGTGGCTGGGCATGGTCGTCGGCACAGCGGCGATTTGCTACACGGTGTACCTGTTGTATGTGGGGCTGCCAACCTTCATGAACATTGATCCGGACGAAGGTTTCCTGTTTTCCAGTTCGGTACTCGCCGTGGGCCTGGTTGTACTGGTGGCAATCATGGCGTTCACCGTGATTGTCTGGGGCCTGGGCGTAGGGCCGATCTACACCAACTAAACGGTTTTAATCAGTGAGCAAGGCCACCGCAAGGTGGCTTTGTGCGTTGTGCATGACCATTCGGCGCCTGACAGATTCGGAAACACCTGGTTTTGCGGCATACTGGGGGTCTCTGGAGATATGGTCAGCATGCCCGAGCAACTCAATACCCGCGTCGAAGATTGTTTCCTACAAGCCGAATCCTTTTTCAAACGAAGCTTCAAACGCCCCCAGGTCAGCCTCAAGCTGCGGGGCCAGAAGGCCGGTGTCGCGCATTTGCACGAGAACCTGCTGCGTTTCAACCCACAGTTGTACCGTGAAAACAGCCAGCACTTCCTGAAACAGACCGTGGCCCATGAAGTGGCGCACTTGATCGCCCACCAATTGTTTGGCGAGCGCATCCAGCCCCATGGCGAGGAATGGCAATTGATCATGCGCGGCGTCTACGAGCTGCCGCCGGACCGTTGCCACACCTATGAAGTCAAGCGCCGCCAGGTGACCCGCTATATCTACCGATGCCCGTGTGCGGACAGTGACTTTCCGTTTTCGTCGCAGCGCCATGGGCTGGTAGGTCAGGGGCGGCGGTATTTGTGTCGGCGGTGTCGGCAGACGTTGGTGTTCACTGGGGAAACTCGGGTGGAGTGAGGGCCCCTTCGCGAGCAAGCCCGCTCGCACATTTGATCGGTGATCAACCTGGCAACGCGGTCGAATGTGGGAGCGGGCTTGCTCGCGAAAGCGCCAGTCCAGGCTCTACCCAACTACTTTGGCACGCCGCAACTCCGCTATCCGCTGAGCACTGAACCCCAACTGCGCCAACACCTCATCACTGTGCGCCCCCACGGCAACCCCGATATGCCGTGGTTCCGGCAAACCTTGCGAGAATTTCAACGGACAGGCCAATTGCGCCTGCGTCGAACCGTCCCCCCGGGGGACCTGACTGATCAGTTCGCGGGCTTTAAGCTGCGGATGCTCCACCGCCTCGCTCAAGCTCAACACCGGCTCGACACAGGCATCCACCCCCGAAAACAAATCACACAGCTCATTGAAGCTGCGCTTTTCGAACTCGACTTGCAGCGCAACCTTAAGCTCCGGCGCCAAGCCCTGCGCCGCTAACTCCGGACGCCCCAATGCCGTGCAGAGTTGCTGCATAAACACAGGCTCCAGGCTGCCAACCGACATCCAACGCCCGTCCCGCGTCCGGTAGTAATCGTAGAAACTGCCGCCGTTTAACACATGCCCCTCGCGCACCGGCTCCACGCCACATGCCAGGTAACCCGCACCTACCATGGCGTTCAAGCTGAATGAGCAGTCGGTCATGCTCACATCCAGGTATTGCCCTACCCCGCTCTGCTGCCGGGCAATGACCGCCGCCAGCAACCCGACCACCGCATGCAAAGAGCCGCCGCCCACATCCGCCAGTTGCACGCCCAGCGGCACCGGCCCGCTGTCCTGGCGCCCGGTGTAGCTGGCCACGCCGGCCAGTGCCAGGTAGTTGATATCGTGCCCGGCGCGGTCTTTGTAGGGGCCGGTCTGACCGTAACCGGTGATCGACACATAAATCAGCCTGGGATTGATCGCCTTCAGCGCCGCATAGCCCAATCCCAGCCGCTCCATCACACCGGGCCGAAACTGTTCGAGCACGATGTCGTAGTCTTTGACCAGCGCTCGCACAATCTCCAACGCCTCAGCCTGCTTGAGGTCCAGCGCCAAACTGCGCTTATTGCGATTGAGGTAGGCATGGCTCGCCGAAGTCCCTCGGTCGTTGGGCGGCAACACGCGCAGCAGGTCCATGCGCGTAGGCGATTCGATGCGCAATACCTCGGCGCCCATGTCCGCCAGCATCAATGATGCAAACGGGCCGGGCAGCAAGGTGGAAAAATCCAGCACTTTGAGGGACGCCAAGGGACCTGACATGGGCACTCCAATTCCGTTTCGATTGCCCACAGACTAGGCAGCCTTGCGCCTACCGGCAATCGTCAGAACGCTCAGCAACGGTGACCGTTTTGATCACGGCGGGCTTTTTCGTGGCGGCGGCTTTATCATTGCCCCACGTTTACTTGCAGAGTGTTCCATGAAGTTTGCGATAGCCCTGTTTTCCGCCGCCCATGCGCCCTCCTCGCGCCGCGCCTTGCTGTTCGCCCAGGCGGCGTTGGCCGGCGGGCATGAGATTGTGCGGCTGTTTTTTTATCAGGATGGCGTGTACAGCGCGTCCAACAACGTCGTCGCGCCCCAAGATGAGCAAGATATCGCCCGCCAGTGGCGTGAGTTTGTCAGCCAGCATCAGCTTGATGGCGTGGTGTGCATTGCCGCGGCCTTGCGCCGTGGCGTGCTCAATGCCGAAGAGGCCACGCGCTACCAACGCAGCGCGGTGAACCTGGAGGCGCCGTGGGCGTTGTCGGGCCTCGGGCAATTGCACGACGCCGCCCAAACGGCCGACCGCCTGATCTGTTTTGGAGGACCTTGAAATGTCCAAATCCTTATTGGTGATCAGCCGCCAGGCGCCATGGTCCGGGCCGAGTGCGCGCGAAGCGCTGGATATCGTGCTGGCCGGCGGCGCGTTTGACCTGCCGATCGGCTTGCTGTTTCTGGATGACGGCGTGTTCCAACTCGCGCCGCACCAGAACGCCAAGGCCGTGCAACAAAAGGACCTCAGCGCCAACCTGCAGGCCTTGGGGCTGTTCGGCATCGATGATGTATTTGTCTGCCGCCACAGCATGGCCGTGCGTGGCTTGACGCCACCGACCGAGGCGCAACCGTTGAGCAACGAGGCTATTTCCCAATTGATTGACCGCTACGACCAGGTGATTACCCTCTGATGTCGACTTTACATGTGGTGTCTCACTCGCCGTTTTCCGACAGCCGCCTCGACAGCTGCCTGCGTATCTGCGGCGCCGAGGACGCGATCCTGCTGTGCGGCGACGGCGCCTACGGGCTGCACGCCCCTGCCCTACACACCAAGGGCGTGAAGGTGTTTGTGCTGGCCGAGGACATGCAGGCGCGCAACCTGCCCTTACCGGACTGGGCCGACAGCGTGGACTATCCCGGTTTTGTGCAACTGTCGCTCGACTACGACAAGGTCAACAGCTGGCTATGAACACCTTGACCGTAGGCGAACGCACCTATGAGCTGGACAAAGACGGCTACCTCGTCGACTTGAACGACTGGTCCGTCGAGGTCGCCAACGCACTGGCCGCCGCCGAACCGTTGGCGTTGACGCCCGACCACTGGGAAATCCTCGACCTGTTGCGCGGCTTCTACGCCGAATTCCAGCTGTCCCCGGCCACCCGCCCGCTGATCAAGTACACCGCCTTGAAGCTGGGCCCGGAAAAAGGCAACAGCCTGCACCTCAACAAACTGTTCAACGGCACTCCCGCCAAACTCGCCGCCAAGCTGGCGGGCCTGCCCAGGCCGACGAATTGCTTATGACCGACTTTGCCCCGCTGACCCTAGAAACTCCTGCCGAGCACCCTTTTGCGCAGTTCGTGCGCATCCTGGGCAAAGGCAAGCGCGGCGCGCGCAACCTCACGCGTGAGGAAGCCCGCGAAGCCATGGGCATGCTGCTCGACGAGAAAGTCGAAGACACCCAACTGGGCGCCTTCCTGATGCTGCTGCGCCACAAGGAAGAAAGCCCGGAAGAACTCGCCGGCTTCACCGAAGCCGTGCGCGAGCGACTCAACGCGCCAGCGCTGAATGTGGATGTCGACTGGCCAACCTACGCCGGCAAGAAACGCCATCTGCCGTGGTACCTGCTGGCAGCCAAGTGCCTGGCACAAAACGGCGTGCGCATCCTCCTGCACGGCGGCGGGGCGCACACGGCGGGCCGGCTGTACACCGAGCAATTGCTGGAAGGTTTGCAGATCCCACTGTGCCGCAACTGGCAGCAGGTCGAGAGTGCCTTTGAGCACGGCAACCTGGCGTTTATCCCGCTGGGCGACTGGGCGCCGCAACTGCAACGCATGATCGACCTGCGCAACACCCTGGGCCTGCGTTCGCCAATCCACTCACTGGCGCGCCTGCTCAACCCGTTGAATGCACGCCTGGGCCTGCAAAGCATTTTTCACCCGGGTTACCAGGGTGTGCACCGCGACGCCAGCGGCCTGCTGGGGGATAACGTGATCGTGGTAAAAGGCGACGGCGGCGAAATCGAGATCAACCCTGACTCTGCAAGCCATCTGTACGGCACCACCGGCGGCGAAAGCTGGGATGAAGAATGGCCCGCCCTATCGGCCCAGCGCCACGTCAAACCGGCCGCGTTGGAGCCTGAGCATTTGAAAGCGCTGTGGCGTGGCGAAGTGGAAGACAGCTACCCACAATTGGCCCTGATCGCCACCATGGCGCTGGCGCTGCGCGGTCTTGGTCATGCACGTGAACAAGCGTTCGTCTTAGCCCAGCAATACTGGGATGCGCGGGACAAATCGATTTAGTCGATAATTCACCCGCAGTCTTTGCGCTTTTAAATCGAACTCATCCCTTTAGACTGGTCTCCAACGCTTATTAGTTGAGGAGCCAGTCATGGGTTTGCTGATCGAAGGACACTGGAAAGACCAGTGGTACGAAAGTAGCGCTGATGGCGCGTTCCAGCGCGAACAAGCGCAACGTCGCAACTGGGTGACCGCCGACGGCGCGCCTGGCCCGAGCGGTGAAGGTGGCTTCAAGGCTGAGGCCGGTCGTTACCATCTGTATGTGTCCCTGGCCTGCCCGTGGGCCCACCGCACCCTGATCATGCGAGAGCTCAAGGGTTTGGAAAGCCTGATCGACGTGTCCGTGGTCAGTTGGCTGATGCTGGAAAACGGCTGGACCTTCGACAAGGCCTACGGCTCTACAGGCGACAAGCTGGACAATTTCGAGTTCATGCATCAGCGCTATACCGCCGATACCGCTGACTACACGGGGCGCGTCACCGTGCCCGTGCTGTGGGACAAGAAATTGAATCGCATCGTCAGCAATGAATCGGCAGAGATCATCCGCATGTTCAACAGTGCGTTCAACGGGCTGACTGGCAACACGCTGGATTTCTACCCTGAGTCGCTGCGCCCGACCATCGACGTGCTGAACGAACGGATCTACCCTGCCGTGAACAATGGCGTGTACCGCGCAGGTTTTGCTACCTCGCAGCAGGCATATGAAAGCGCGTTTGATGATGTGTTTGCCGAGTTGGATTACCTGGAACAGCATTTGGGCAAACATCGCTATTTGGCTGGGGAATACCTGACCGAAGCTGATGTGCGGCTGTTCACTACGCTCATTCGTTTTGATGCGGTGTATTACAGCCACTTCAAATGCAATTTGCGCAGAATTGCCGATTATCCGAACTTGTCGAACTGGCTACGGGAGCTGTATCAGTGGCCGGGCATGGCCGAGACCGTGGATTTTGAACACATCAAGGGGCATTACTACGCCAGTCACCGCACGATCAATCCGACGGGGATTGTGCCGAAGGGGCCGTTGCAGGGGTTTGATGCCGGGCATGACCGGGAGCGATTGATTGGCAAGCGGGTATTCGGCATGTAGTGAGCGGGCTTGTCCCGCGCTGGGCGGCGAAGCCGCCCCAATAAGACCACCTCGGTGTTTCAGGAAGACCGAATTGCTTGGGTTTAGGGCGGCTTCGCCACCCAGCGCGGGACAAGCCCGCTCACTACAAAGCCACGTCAGATTTGGGATTGGGCGCCTTCAAACCACTTCAGCTTCTCGCGCAACACCACCACCTCACCGACGATCACCAATGTCGGCGCATGCACTTCATGCTCCGCCACCATGCGTGGCAAGTCCGCCAGGGTGCCGGTGAAGACACGCTGGTTGGACGTGGTGCCCTGCTGGATCAACGCCGCCGGAGTATCGGCCGCACGACCATGCTTGATCAGTTGTTCGCAAATGATTGGCAAGCCAACCAAGCCCATGTAGAACACCAAGGTCTGCGAAGGGCCGACCAGGTCGTGCCAAGGCAGGTCCGACGTTCCGTCCTTTAGATGCCCGGTGATAAAGCGCACCGACTGCGCATAGTCGCGGTGCGTCAGCGGGATCCCGGCATACGCCGCGCAACCGCTGGCCGCGGTGATACCCGGCACCACCTGGAACGGGATGCCATGAGCCGCCAGTTCCTCGATTTCCTCGCCGCCGCGACCAAAGATGAACGGATCGCCACCCTTGAGGCGTACCACCCGCTTGCCTTGCTTGGCCAGGTCCACCAATTGCTGGTTGATCTGGTCCTGGGGCACGGCATGGTCGGCGCGACGCTTGCCGACGTATACGCGCTCGGCGTCACGGCGGCACAGCTCCAGAATCGCGGGCGCGACCAAACGGTCGTACAACACCACGTCGGCTTGCTGCATCAGGCGCAGCGCGCGAAAGGTCAGCAGGTCCGGGTCGCCAGGGCCGGCGCCCACCAGGTAAACCTCACCCGGTGCATTGGGCGCTGCGCCGTTGACCTTTTCGATCAACAGGCGCTCGGCTTCGGCGCCCTGGCCGGCCAATTGACGATCGGCAATCGGCCCTTGGAACACGTCTTCCCAGAACGCGCGGCGTTGCTGCACATCCGGGTACAAGCCTTTGACCTGAGCACGAAAACGCGCCGCCAGCCCGGCCAGTTGGCCATAGGTGGACGGAATCCAGGTTTCCAGTTTGGCGCGGATCAGGCGCGCCAGCACCGGCGCGTCGCCGCCACTGGACACGGCAATCACCAACGGCGACCGGTCGACAATCGCTGGGAAGATCACGCTGCACAAAGCGGGAGCATCCACCACATTGACCGGCACGCAACGGCGCTTGGCGTCGCTGGACACTTGCGCGTTCAACGACTCGTCGTCGGTGGCGGCGATGATCAGGGTGCAACCGTCAAGGTCGGCTTCCTGATAACCGCGCAGAATCAATTCTCCGCCACTGCCCAGTACCAATTCACGCAACTGGTCTTCGATCTGGGGAGCAACCACCCGCAGCAACGCGCCGGCATCGGCCAGCAGCCGGGATTTGCGCAAGGCAATTTCCCCGCCACCGACGACCAATACACGACTGCCGCGCAGGTTATGAAACAGCGGCAGAAATTCCATTTAGCCGATGACCTCAACGCCCGCCATGTACGGCTTGAGCACCTCAGGTACACGGATTGAACCGTCGGCCTGCTGGTAGTTTTCCAGCACCGCCACCAGGGTACGGCCTACAGCCAGGCCCGAACCGTTGAGGGTGTGCACCAGCTCCGGCTTGCCGGTTTCCGGGTTGCGGAAACGCGCTTGCATGCGACGGGCCTGGAAATCACCGCAGTTGGAGCACGACGAAATCTCGCGGTACTTGTCCTGGCTCGGTACCCACACTTCAAGGTCGTAGGTCTTCACGGCGCTGAAACCCATGTCGCCGGTACACAGCGCGAGCACGCGGTATGGCAGCTCCAGCAGTTGCAGGACGCGCTCGGCGTTGGCGGTCAGGCCTTCCAAGGCTTCCATGGAGGTCGACGGCTCGACGATCTGCACCATCTCGACCTTGTCGAACTGGTGCTGACGGATCATGCCGCGCGTGTCGCGGCCCGATGCGCCGGCTTCGCTACGGAAGCACGGGCTGTGGGCGACGAACTTCAACGGCAGCTCTTTAGCGTCGAGGATCTCGCCGGAGACGATGTTGGTCAGCGACACTTCGGCGGTCGGGATCAGGTACAGGTCGGCCTCGCCGTCACGGCTGATCTTGAACAGGTCTTCTTCGAATTTCGGCAACTGGCTGGTGCCCATCAGCGCCGGCGCTTGCACCAGGTACGGGGTGTAGGCTTCTTCGTAGCCGTGCTCGGCGGTGTGCAGGTTGATCATGAACTGCGCCAGCGCGCGGTGCAGACGGGCAACCGGGCCGCGCAGCAACGAGAAACGTGCACCGGACATCTTGGCGGCGGTTTCGAAGTCCAGGCCACCGGTCAATTCGCCCAGGGCAACGTGGTCCTTGACCGTGAAATCAAAGGCTTTGGGCGTGCCCCAGCGGCGCACTTCGACGTTGCCGTCTTCGTCTTCGCCAATTGGCACGGACTCATGGGGGATGTTAGGAATGCCCAGCAGGATCGAATCCAGCTCGGACTGAATGCCTTCCAGCTCGACCTTGCCGTCGGACAGCTCAGTGCCCATGCGCTCGACGTCCGCCATCAACGGCGCGATGTCTTCGCCGCGCTGCTTGGCCTGACCGATGGATTTGGAACGCGCATTACGCTCAGCCTGCAGTGCTTCGGTGCGGGTCTGGACGGTCTTGCGCTGTTCTTCCAGCGCTTCGATGCGCGCAACATCCAAGGCAAAGCCACGGGATGCCAGGCGGTCCGCTACGTCCTGAAGGTTGCTACGTAACAGTTTGGAATCGAGCATGTCGGTCTCTCGTTTATCAAAGTTTGGTCAAGGACAGGCCAGCCCAGGTGGCGAGCAGCCCGCCGAACACGCTGATACCCAGGTACCCGAAGGCAACCAAGGCCTGCCCGCTTTCCAGCAAGCGCAGCGTATCCAGTGAAAAGGATGAAAAGGTCGTCAGACCGCCTACAAAGCCGACAATCAAGCCGGCGCGAATTTCAATCGGCACTTCCGGGCGCAACAGGAACCAGCCGTACAACAGCCCGATGATCAAGCAGCCCACCAGGTTCACGGCCAGGGTCGCCGCATAAAAATGCCTGGGCCAATTGGCGCTGACCCAAGTACCGGTGGCGAAACGCAATAATGTACCAGCGATGCCGGCTGCGGACACGGCAAGAATCGTCTTGAGCACTACTTTCTCCGCTGTTTGGGGCTGAGTCGATCGAGTTGGGCGAGGTGATTGAGCTTTTCACCGATCTTCAGCTCCAGCCCACGGGGCACCGGCTGGTAGAGCGGTAGCGGCTCAAGCTCATCGGGGAAGTAGTCTTCGCCGGCCGCATAGGCGTCCGGTTCGTCATGGGCGTAGCGGTATTCATCGCCGTAGCCCAGTTGTTTCATCAGCTTGGTCGGCGCGTTGCGCAAGTGCAGCGGCACTTCGAGTGAGCCGTATTCGGCAGCCGCACGCAACGCTGACTTGAAGCCCATGTACACCGCGTTGCTTTTCGGCGCACAGGCCAGGTAGGTGATGGCCTGGGCCACCGCCAACTCGCCTTCCGGGCTGCCCAGGCGCTCCTGCACATCCCACGCGGCCAGGCACAGGCTCAGTGCACGCGGGTCAGCGTTGCCGATGTCTTCGCTGGCCATGCGCACCACGCGCCGCGCCAGGTACAGCGGATCGCAACCACCGTCGATCATGCGCGCAAACCAATACAACGCGCCGTCGGGGTTGGAACCGCGCACGGATTTGTGCAGCGCCGAAATCTGATCGTAGAACGCTTCGCCGCCCTTATCGAAACGCCGACGGGTGTCACCCAACAGGCTTTGCAGCAGGTCGACGCCTATCTCACTGCCGTCTTCGGCCAGGTCAGAAGCATTTTCCAGCAAGTTGAGAAAACGCCGGCCATCGCCATCGGCGGCAGTGAGCAGGATCTTGAAGCCTTCGTCGCTGACGCTCAGCTGGCGCTTACCCAAACCCTTGTCTTCACTTAGCGCGCGGTGCAGCAGTTTTTGCATCGCGGCTTCATCCAGACTCTTGAGCACGTAGACCCGCGCCCGAGACAGCAACGCATTGTTGAGTTCAAACGAAGGGTTTTCAGTGGTGGCACCGATAAAGATCAGTGTGCCGTCTTCCACGTAAGGCAGGAACGCATCCTGCTGCGACTTGTTGAAGCGGTGCACCTCATCCACGAACAGGATGGTGCGCTTGCCATACTGCCCGGCCTGCTGTTTGGCCACGTCCACCGCCTGGCGGATCTCCTTGACCCCGGCGAGCACCGCCGAAACCGTTTCGAAGTGCGCATCCGAGACTTTCGCCAGCAGCCGCGCCAAGGTGGTCTTGCCCACCCCCGGCGGCCCCCAGAAAATCATCGAATGCAGCGCACCCTGCTCCAAGGCTTCGCGCAATGGCTTGCCGCGAGCGAGCAGGTGTTCTTGCCCGACGTACTCATCCAGGTTGGTCGAGCGCAAGCGCGCGGCCAGGGGCTGGGCAATCGGGTCACTTCGAAACAAATCCATGGGCAGCGTTTGAAACCTCTGGGCTGATTATTCCTGGATCACGTCGGCACCCTTGGGGATGTCGAACTTGAACTTGGAGGCTGGCACCGGTTGGTTGGCCTTGACCCCGGAGAACAGGATATCGGTGCGCTGGCCGACGCTGTCGATCAAGCGCATGTTGTTGATCACACCGTTGCCGAATGACAGGTTCAGGGTGTCAAACAACGTGTCCTTGGACTTCGGCTTGAGCGTGAACTCGATCACGTTGCTGGTTTGCTTGGAGGTGATCTCGAAGCTTTCGTTGATTTTCGACACATCACCCGACAGCAGCAGCGCTGGTGTCTGGTTCAGGCGTGGATCGAGCTTCTTGATGGTCGCTTGCTCCAGGTCCGGGTCCCACAGCGTGACTTTCTGGCCGTCGGAGACGATGGTCTGCTCAGACTTGCCTTCAGTGTGCCAGTAAAACAGGCCTGGGCGCTGCACGGCCATTTCGCCTTCGGTTTGCTGCAACTGGGTGCCGCCTGCATCCAGCGTCAGCTGGGAGAAGCGCGCGGTCAGGGTCTTGGATTTGTCCAACAGGTTGGTCAGGCTGGCGACAGAGGCCGGATCGGCGTGGGCCGAAACAGCGGTCAGGGCCAGTGCCGGCAACAACAGCATGCGGATAAGACGCATGGGAGTCCTCATTGAGTCGTTAGGGCGTGCCGCGTGCTGCCACGCGGCGCGGGATCAGTCGCGCATCTGCCCGGGGGCGATGACTTCGCGCGAGCCGTTGGTGTTCATTGCGGTCACTACGCCGGCCATTTCCATGGCTTCGATCATGCGGGCGGCGCGGTTGTAGCCGATTTTCAGTTTGCGTTGCACAGCGGAAATCGAGGCGCGGCGGCTTTCGAGCACGAAAGCCACGGCTTCGTCGTACAGGGCATCGGTTTCTGCATCGTCGTCACCGCCACCGCCGCCGCCCTCAAAGCCGCTACCGGCTTCTTCGACGCCGTTGAGGATGTCGTCGTTGTATTCCGGCGCGCCGCGCAGCTTCCAGGCCTCCACCACGCGGTGCACTTCATCGTCCGATACGAACGCGCCATGCACCCGAATCGGCAGGCTGGTGCCTGGCGGCATGTAGAGCATGTCACCGTGGCCCAGCAGTTGTTCGGCGCCGCCCTGGTCGATGATGGTGCGCGAGTCGATCTTGCTTGATACCTGGAACGCCATGCGCGTCGGAATGTTGGCCTTGATCAGACCGGTGATTACGTCCACCGAGGGGCGCTGGGTGGCGAGGATCAGGTGAATACCGGCAGCCCGCGCCTTCTGGGCGATACGGGCGATCAGTTCTTCAACCTTCTTGCCGACGATCATCATCATGTCGGCGAATTCGTCGACCACGACCACGATGGTGGGCAGCTTGGTCAGTTTTGGCGCTTCGTCGTGAATACTTTCGCGCTTGTACAACGGGTCATCAATGGTCTCGCCGCGATCGTGGGCTTCCTTGATCTTGGCGTTGAAGCCCGACAGGTTACGCACGCCCATCTTCGCCATCAGCTTGTAGCGGCGCTCCATCTCGGCCACGCTCCAGCGCAGGGCGTTGGCGGCGTCCTTCATGTCGGTGACGACCGGGCACAGCAGGTGCGGAATGCCTTCGTAGATCGACAGTTCCAACATCTTCGGGTCGATCATGATCAGCTTGGCGTCTTCCGGGCCGGACTTGAACAGGATCGACAGGATCATGGCGTTCACACCCACCGATTTACCCGAACCGGTGGTACCGGCTACCAACAGGTGAGGCATTTTCGCCAGGTCGGTGATCACCGGCTTGCCGCCGATGTCGTGGCCCAGGGCCAAGGTAACCGGGGACTTGAAGTTGTCGTATTCCGGCGTCGACAGCACTTCAGAGAAGCGCACGATCTGGCGGTCTTCGTTGGGAATCTCGATACCCACGGTGGTCTTGCCGGGAATCACTTCCACCACCCGCACGCTGGTCACGGCCAGGGATCGCGCCAAATCCTTGGCCAGGTTGGAGATGCGGCTGACCTTGACACCGGCAGCCGGCTGAATCTCGTAACGGGTGATCACCGGGCCGGGATGGATCGAATCCACCGACACTTCGACGCCGAATTCCTTGAGCTTGATTTCCAGCAGGTGGCCAACAGCGGCCAGGGATTCCGGGGAGTAGTTGAGTTGTTTCTTTTCGGCCGGGTCGAGAATCGAAATCGGCGGCAACGTGCCTTCGACGGCGCTGTCGACAAACAGCGGCGCCTGCTTTTCTTTCTGTACGCGGTGGCTCGGTTCGGCAGGCTTGGGCGGCGCGGGGGCGATCACCGGCGGCACCTGCTTCTCGCGGTCCGACATGTGTTTGCTCAGGGCTTGCTCGCGTTCGATCAGGCGTTCCTTGACCTTGGCCTGCTCGCGGCGATCCGGGGTGCTTGGCGCAACCACCTCGTTGACACGGGTGTCCACCTCACGCAGTTGCGCAACCATGCGCTTGCGGTCGACACGGGCCGCCCACCAACGGTTGGCAGCGCCCTGGAACAGCTCCAGCAGGTCGAGGGTGATCTTGCCGGTCACGTCCATCACCTTGAACCACGACAGGTCGGTGAACACGGTGAGGCCGAACAGGAACAGCGCGATAAACATCAGGGTGCTGCCCTGGATATTCAGGGTCCTGCGCGCCAGGTCGCCAAGGCTTTCGCCCAGCGCCCCGCCAGCGCCCGCCGGCAGGCCGGTGGGCGCATGGAAGTGGATATGCGCCAACGCCGCGCCAGACAACACCAGGAACACCAGGCCGATCAGGCGCCAGGAGAACAGCCAGCCACTCCACTGCCACGGTTCGTGGCGCTGGCGGAAGATCTGCCAGGTCTTGATGGCCAGCAACAACGGGAAAATATAGGCGAAGTAGCCGAGCACCATGAACAGGATATCGGCGCTGTAGGAACCGGCGGGGCCGCCGAAGTTCTGCACGTCTTCGATCTTGCTGTTGTGGCTCCAGCCCGGATCGTCCTTGCCATAGGTGAGCAAGGCCATCATCAGGAACAGGCACAGGGCGCCGATGGCGATCAGCGCGCCTTCCTTGAGTCGATAGTGCAGGTGCTGGCGCCAGGCCGGCACGACTGCTGCTTTAGGTGTTGCGGCGGATTTCTTCAAAACGGGTCTTTTCCTGCGCCTTTTAGCGCGTCCATCTATTGAATGACGATAAATACTGCCCAATCCGAGCAGTTGAAAAATGAACGAGCGTCGTTGAATCTACTTTTAACACTGGGCGATTGCTTGGCGAAATGACGAAAGCGCCACAAAGGCCGCATTGTACGGGTTTGTGTCCGCGATGCCACGCCCTTGCCCATTACCCAGCAGCATAGCCAATTTAAGTGTCACAACATGTTCAATTTGAGCATGCATTGCCTTTGCTGACAAAGGCTTATGAGCTGTTTTTACCAATCCAGGCCAGCTTGGCAAATGGCCTGCATTGCCCGAACCCGATTACGACCGCATCCCCGGCATAGAGTTGCAGAAACACCCGCTAACGCTAATCCACCTCAATGCCCGATTCGGGCTGGCCCGATGACGCTACGTCGACAATAATCAGCACTGCCGCGACAGGTGCCATACCTGCCACTCCCCTCCCCTTCCGCAAGCCTGGATACCATGCTGACCTGGTTACAACGCGACTCACTGACATTCCCGCCGCTGACAAAAGCCATGCGCGAACCCAACGGCCTGCTCGCCGCCGGCGGCGACCTGTCGGCCGAGCGACTGGTGCAAGCCTACCGCCACGGCTGCTTTCCATGGTTTTCGCAAGGCCAGCCGATTCTCTGGTGGTCACCAGACCCGCGTACCGTGATATTCCCCGACGAATTGCACGTGTCCCGCAGCCTGGGCAAGTTATTGCGCCAGCAGCGCTACACGGTGACGTTCGACCAGGATTTCGCCGCCGTCATCCAGGCCTGCGCCGCACCCCGCGCCTATGCCGATGGCACCTGGATCACCGAGGGCATACAGAGCGCCTACCTGGAATTGCATCGTCGCGGCCACGCCCATTCGGTGGAAGTGTGGGACGACGGCAAATTGGTGGGAGGCCTGTATGGGCTGGCAATGGGTCAATTGTTTTTTGGTGAATCCATGTTCAGTCGCGCCGACAACGCCTCGAAATTCGGCTTCGCCACCTTGACCCGTCAATTGCAAGCCTGGGGCTTTGTATTGATCGACTGCCAGATGCCCAACGATCATTTGCACAGCCTGGGTGCCCGCGCCATATCCCGTAGCGACTTCGCAGGTTTTCTGCGCGACCATCTGGACCAACCCAACTCTGGACCATGGGTTTCTTAGGCGACATGCGCGCACCTGGCTTACACTTATTTCAAAGCTTATCCGAGGGTTGATCATGACCGAGTTGGCGCGCTTGAAGTTTTATGCCACTCAACCTCACTCTTGCAGCTATCTGCCCGACGAGCAGGCCACCACGCTGTTCCTCGACCCCAGCCAGCCTATGGACGTGCATGTGTACGCCGACCTGTCGGAGATGGGCTTTCGGCGCAGCGGCGATCACTTGTACCGGCCTCATTGCCAGAACTGCAACGCCTGCGTGCCGGCACGTATTCCCGTGGCGCAGTTCCTGCCAGAGCGCAACCAGAAGCGCATTCTCAAGCGCAATGCCGACCTGACGGTGACATCGACCAAGCCGCGGTTTACCGAAGAGTATTTCGACCTCTACCAACGCTATATCGAGCAACGGCACGCTGACGGCGACATGTTCCCCCCCAGCCGCGACCAGTTCTCAACATTCCTGGTGCGCGACTTGCCCTTCTCGCGTTTCTACGAGTTTCGTGCGAATGGCCGCCTGATGGCGGTGGCCGTGACCGATTTACTGCCGAACGGTCTGTCGGCGGTCTACACCTTCTATGAACCGACCGAGGAGCGTCGCAGCCTGGGGCGTTTTGCGATTCTCTGGCAAATTGGCGAGGCATTGCGCCTGGAACTGGAGGCGGTGTACCTCGGCTACTGGATCAAAAACTGCAAAAAGATGAACTACAAGACCCAATATCGGCCCATAGAACTGCTGATTAATCAAAGATGGGTCACGCTTAACTAGAACCCCTTGGCTTAAACACCCTTTTTCGGGCACAATGCACGCCGCTTTTGCCTGGCGCAGTTGCACCGGGCCATTCACTGGATACCGAGGGCTTTACTGCATGTCGAAAGAAGACAGCTTCGAAATGGAAGGCACTGTCGTCGACACCCTGCCCAACACCATGTTTCGTGTGGAGTTGGAAAATGGGCACGTCGTAACCGCGCATATCTCCGGCAAGATGCGCAAGAACTACATTCGTATTCTTACCGGTGACAAAGTGCGCGTCGAGCTGACGCCCTATGACTTGAGCAAAGGGCGCATCACTTACCGCGCTCGCTAAGCAAGTCAATACAAGACGCCCGGTTATGCCGGGCGTTTTTGTGTGCATGCACTTTTTCTCCAACACCACCTACCCAATGTGGGAGCGGGCTTGCTCGCGAATGCGGTGTATCAGACCCGAATCAGTCGACTGAAAGACCGCATTCGCGAGCAAGCCCGCTCCCACCTTTGAGCTTCTGCGCCTGGAAGATAGCGCACAAAAAAGGCGCCTTTCGGCGCCTTTTGCTGTATTGCGATCAGCGATCAGGCCATTTCAGCCGTGGTTTCGAACTCGAAGGTCAGCTCGCCGTCCTTCAGATCGATATGCACCACGCCGCCATGGTCGGAAAGCTCGCCAAACAGGATCTCTTCGGCCAACGGCCGCTTGATCTTGTCCTGGATCAGACGCGCCATTGGGCGAGCACCCATTGCCGCATCGTAGCCGCCTTCGGCCAGCCAACTGCGCGCTGCATCCGTCACTTCCAGCTGCACGCGCTTGTCTTCCAACTGCGCTTGAAGCTCGGTAAGGAACTTGTCCACCACGCTTTTGATAACCTCATGACTGAGGCGACCAAACTGGATAATGGTGTCCAAACGGTTGCGGAACTCCGGCGTAAAGCTCTTCTTGATCACTTCCATCGCATCGGAAGAATGATCCTGATGACTGAAGCCGATCGAGGCCCGCGCGGCCGTTTCGGCACCGGCGTTAGTGGTCATGATCACGATGACGTTGCGGAAATCCGCCTTGCGCCCGTTGTTGTCGGTGAGGGTCCCGTGATCCATGACCTGCAGCAGCAGGTTGAAGACTTCCGGGTGCGCCTTCTCGATTTCATCGAGCAGCAACACGCAGTGCGGTTGTTTGGTGATCGCTTCGGTCAATAGACCGCCCTGGTCGAAACCGACATAGCCCGGAGGCGCACCGATCAGGCGCGACACGGTATGACGCTCCATGTATTCGGACATGTCGAAGCGCACCAGCTCAATACCCATGGCCTTGGCCAACTGCCGCGCCGCCTCGGTCTTGCCGACGCCGGTAGGCCCTGCAAACAGGAACGAACCGACCGGCTTGTCCGGCGACTTGAGACCCGCACGCGAAAGCTTGATCGCGGTAGACAGCGCGTCGATCGCCGCATCCTGGCCGAACACAGTGAGCTTGAGGTCACGCTCCAGGTTACGCAGCAGCTCCTTGTCGGAGCTGTTGACGTGCTTAGGCGGAATCCGCGCGATCTTGGCCACGATGTCCTCGACCTGAGGTACGTCGATGCGTTTCACTCGCTTCTCGACCGGCTGCAGGCGCTGATACGCCCCCGCCTCGTCGATCACGTCGATGGCTTTGTCCGGCATGTGCCGGTCATTGATGTAGCGTGACGCCAACTCGGCGGCCGAACGCAGCGCTTCATCGGTGTATTCGATGCCGTGGTGCGCCTCAAAGCGCCCCTTCAGCCCGCGCAGGATACCAATGGTGTCTTCAACCGAAGGTTCGGACACATCAACTTTCTGGAAGCGACGTCCCAGCGCACGATCTTTTTCGAAGATCCCGCGGAATTCCTGGAACGTGGTCGAGCCGATGCAGCGGATATCACCCGACGACAGCAATGGCTTGAGCAGATTGGAGGCGTCCATCACCCCACCAGATGCCGCACCGGCACCAATGATGGTGTGGATCTCATCGATAAACAGGATGGCTTGCGGACGTTTTTTCAGCTCGCCGAGCAGCGCCTTGAAGCGCTTCTCGAAATCGCCACGGTACTTGGTCCCGGCGAGCAACGCGCCCAGGTCAAGGGAGTAGACGACGCTGTTGGCCAACAGGTCAGGCACCTGGTTATCGACAATGCGCTTGGCCAGGCCTTCGGCAATCGCGGTTTTACCCACGCCTGCCTCACCCACCAGCAACGGATTGTTCTTGCGACGACGTGCAAGGATCTGCGCTACACGCTCAACCTCAAGCTCACGCCCCACCAGCGGATCGATCCGCCCCTGGCGCGCTAGCTCATTGAGGTTACTGGCATAGGCATCCAGTGGATTGCCCGAAGAAGAAGACTCACCGCCCTCGTCGTCCTGCATATCCTGCTCACCCTCGGAATGATCGCCGTGCCCAGGCACCTTGGAGATACCGTGGGCGATGTAGTTGACGACATCGATACGGGCAACGCTCTGCTGCTTGAGCAGGAACACTGCCTGGCTTTCCTGTTCGCTGAAGATCGCCACAAGCACATTGGCGCCCGTGACTTCACGCTTACCGGAGCTCTGCACATGGAAAACAGCACGCTGAAGTACCCGTTGGAAGCCCAGGGTTGGCTGGGTTTCACGGTCTTCATCGTGGACGGGAATAAGTGGCGTTGTGGAGTCGATAAACTCCTGCAGGTCATGCTTGAGTTTGTCGAGGTTGGCGCCGCACGCACGCAGAACGGTGGCGGCAGCTTCGTTATCCAAAAGTGCCAGCAGCAGGTGTTCGACGGTCATGAACTCATGACGCTTCGAACGGGCCTCCTTGAAGGCAAGATTGAGGGTGACTTCGAGCTCGCGGTTTAACATAGCTTCACCTCATACCCAAGTGGTCGGCGTTAACCGTCCTTCTCGATTTCACAGAGTAGCGGATGCTGGCTTTCCCTGGCGTACTGGTTGACCTGCATGGCCTTTGTCTCGGCGATGTCGCGGGTAAACACTCCACATACTGCCCGTCCTTCTGTGTGAACGGCCAGCATTACCTTGGTCGCCAACTCGCGGTTCAGGTTAAAAAACACCTCGAGCACTTCGACCACGAAATCCATCGGTGTGTAGTCATCATTGAACAAAACCACCTTATACATCGGCGGTGCCTGTAAGGCAGGCTTGGCCTCCTGAACAGCAATGCCTGCAGAACCGTCGTCATCATGGTCCTGATCCGGTCGATCCTGATTGAATGTTAGTCGAATCTGGCTGTTTGCATGCATGGAAAGAAAGGTTCGTCAGTGGTTCAAATACAGTGGTGGGGGCGACCTGTCAGAATTTCAACTCTGACCGACTGGTCGCCTTGACTATCGGCAAATCGGTGTTACAACCAATAGAACCCACAGTGGGTAAAAAAGGTCCGCGCAGTCAACCTTATTTATTCGGGTTAGGACGGATAAACTGGATGATACTCCAGTGATGGAGTCTGGTGCAGAGGGATATGGTTATGTCTGGCGTCAAGATCAATGGCAAGGTCAAATGGTTCAATAATGCCAAAGGCTATGGGTTCGTAAACGAAGAAGGAAAAACCGAGGACCTGTTTGCGCATTACTCAGCGATTATCATGGAAGGGTATAAAACGCTGAAGGCGGGCCAAGCGGTAAGCTTTGAGATCATTCAGGGACCAAAAGGACTGCACGCCGTGAATATCGATACAGTCAAAGCCGAAGTGGCTGATAAAAGTGCAAGCCCATCCGCTCATAAAGAAAAGAAACTAATGGCCTAACCCGCCGACGAGCGTGAAGCATCCAACAAAAAAAACGGCCACCCCAATCAACTTGAGGTGGCCGTTTCACTCTGGATCTTCTTTACATATGCGAAATCAGCGCATCGCCAAAGCCCGACGACGAGACCAGTTTCGCGCCCTCCATCAAGCGCTCAAAGTCATACGTCACGGTTTTGGCCGAGATCGCGCCGTTGGTGCCCTTGATGATCAAGTCAGCCGCCTCGGTCCAACCCAGGTGGCGCAACATCATTTCTGCCGACAGGATCAGTGAGCCCGGGTTGACCTGGTCTTTACCGGCATATTTCGGCGCAGTGCCGTGGGTGGCTTCGAACATGGCCACGGTGTCGGAAAGGTTGGCCCCCGGAGCAATGCCGATGCCCCCGACTTCCGCCGCCAGCGCATCGGAGAGGTAGTCACCGTTCAGGTTAAGCGTCGCGATCACATCGTATTCTGCCGGGCGCAGCAGGATCTGCTGGAGCATGGCATCGGCGATGGCATCCTTGACCACCACATTCTTGCCGGTCTTCGGGTTCTTGAACTGCATCCAAGGACCACCGTCGAGCAAGGTTGCGCCGAACTCTTTCTCAGCAATACCGTAGGCCCACTCCTTAAAGGCACCTTCGGTGAACTTCATGATGTTGCCTTTGTGCACGATGGTCAGCGAGTCGCGATCGTTATCCACTACATATTGAAGGGCTTTACGCGCCAGGCGCTCGGTACCCTCTTTTGAAACAGGTTTGACGCCAATCCCGCAATCCTGGTCAAAACGGATCTTGGTAACGCCCATTTCTTCTTTAAGGAACTTGATCACTTTTATCGCTTCCGGCGAGCCAGCCTTCCACTCGATACCGGCGTAAATATCTTCGGAGTTCTCACGGAAGATAGTCATGTCCACGTCACCCGGCTTCTTCACCGGGCTAGGCACACCTTCAAACCAGCGCACTGGGCGCAGGCACACATACAGGTCGAGTTGCTGACGCAGCGCCACGTTCAGCGAACGAATGCCACCACCGACCGGGGTCGTCAGCGGGCCCTTGATAGAAACCACGTAATCCTTGACCGCATCCAGGGTTTCCTGGGGCAGCCAGGTGTCCTGGTCGTAGACTTGAGTGGCCTTTTCGCCGGCATACACCTCCATCCAAGAGATTTTGCGCTTGCCGCCGTAGGCCTTTTCAACAGCTGCGTCGACCACCTTGATCATCACCGGGCTGATGTCGACGCCGATACCGTCACCTTCGATATAAGGAATGATCGGGTTATTAGGAACATTGAGAGAATGGTCTGCATTGACGGTGATTTTGTCGCCGACGGCTGGAACCTGAATCTTCTTGTATCCCATGCTGAACTCCATCTATGGATTGAACATCTGGCTGCGTTCGAGCCTACTCCAGATAAATGGCGACTGAAACCTCACGCCATGCTCATTTGCATCGAAAACAGCATAATTTGTCGCCTACAAGCCTGAAATAAAAGGCAAAATCGCCAATCTTGAGCACGCCATGCGACTTTGGGCGCAATGAAGTACCTGCGACCTTTAGACCAATGGACGACACACCTTTTGTATGAAGGCTCGGCGTAAGCATAGCGACCTATGTATAATGCCGCCGCTGACCCAAGAGTCACGACGGCTGACCGCTCTAGACAGTAGCCCTCAGCCAGAAAGCAGGACCATTACCATAGTCCAAACGCTTGACGCTCGACTGATGCAACCCAACATCACCGCGAAGAAACCTCGACATTTCGCTCATGGATGACTTTGAACGAACGCGCTCCACCCGGCGCATCTCGAGTTTCTGCGCACGCTTTCAGCAAAGAAGAGAGTTAATCCGAATATGCCCACCCGCTCGAAGATCATCTACACCTTCACCGACGAAGCCCCAGCCCTCGCCACCTATTCACTGCTGCCTATCGTAGAGGCCTTCACCGCTTCCGCTGATATTGCTGTGGAAACCCGCGATATTTCCCTCGCCGGGCGCATCCTCGCAAGCTTCCCCGAGCAACTGGGCTCCAAGGCCATCCCGGACCACCTCGCCGAACTGGGCGACCTGGCCGTTACGCCTGAAGCCAACATCATCAAGCTGCCTAACATCAGCGCCTCGACTCCGCAGCTGCAAGCCGCGATCAAGGAACTGCAGGCCCAGGGCTACGCCCTGCCGGACTACCCGGAAACCGTAACCACCGACGCGGAAAAAGAAACCCGTGCACGTTACGACAAGGTCAAGGGCAGCGCCGTGAACCCGGTACTGCGCGAAGGCAACTCCGACCGCCGCGCACCGCTGTCGGTCAAGAACTACGCACGCAAGCACCCGCACAAAATGGGCGCCTGGGCTGCCGACTCCAAGTCGCACATCGCGCACATGAACAACGGTGACTTCTACGGCAGCGAAAAAGCCGTGCAGATCGAAGCCGCTGACGCTGTGAAAATCGAGCTGATCGCTCAAGACGGCACCGCGACCGTCCTGAAAGAAAAGACCTCGGTACAAGCTGGCGAGATCATCGATACCGCCGTGCTGAGCAAGAAAGCCCTGCGCAGCTTCATCGCCGCTGAAATCGAAGACGCCAAGAAACAAGGCGTACTGCTGTCGGTTCACCTGAAAGCCACCATGATGAAGGTCTCCGACCCGATCATGTTCGGCCAGATCGTTGCCGAGTTCTATAAAGACGCCCTGGCCAAGCACGCTGTCGTGCTGGAGCAGATCGGCTTCAACCTGAACAACGGCATCGGCGACCTGTACGCTCGCATCAAGGCCCTGCCGGCTGACCAGCAAGCGCAGATCGAAGCTGACATCCAAGCGGTCTACGCCGCTCGCCCTTCGCTGGCGATGGTCAACTCCGACAAAGGCATCACCAACCTGCACGTGCCGAGCGACGTTATCGTCGACGCCTCGATGCCGGCCATGATCCGTGACTCCGGCAAGATGTGGGGCACCGACGGTCAACTGCACGACACCAAGGCCGTGATCCCGGATCGCTGCTACGCCACCATCTACCAAGCGGTCATCGAAGACTGCAAGGCCAATGGCGCTTTCGACCCAACCACCATGGGCAGCGTGCCAAACGTTGGCCTGATGGCCAAGAAAGCCGAAGAGTACGGCTCCCACGACAAGACTTTCCAGATCAAGGCTGACGGCGTAGTCCGCGTCACCGACAGCAAGGGCAACCTGCTGATGGAACAGAACGTCGAAGCCGGCGACATCTTCCGCATGTGCCAGACCAAAGACGCGCCGATCCAGGATTGGGTCAAACTGGCCGTCAACCGCGCCCGCGCCAGCAACACCCCGGCCATCTTCTGGCTGGACCCTAAGCGTGCGCACGACGGCGTCGTGGTCGAGAAAGTTCAGGCCTACCTGAAAGACCACAACACTGAAGGCCTGGACATCCGCATCATGTCGCCAGTCGACGCGATGAAGTTCACCCTGGAGCGTACCCGCAAGGGCCTGGACACCATCTCGGTGACCGGTAACGTGCTGCGTGACTACCTGACCGACCTGTTCCCGATCATGGAGCTGGGCACCAGCGCCAAGATGCTGTCCATCGTGCCACTGATGAACGGCGGCGGCCTGTTCGAAACCGGCGCTGGCGGTTCGGCACCGAAGCACGTGCAGCAACTGCTGGAAGAAAACTTCCTGCGCTGGGATTCCCTGGGCGAGTTCCTGGCCCTGGCGGCTTCCCTTGAGCATTTGGGTGTGAACTACAACAACCCGAAAGCCCTGGTACTGTCCAAGACCCTGGACCAGGCCACTGGCCAGTTCCTCGACAACAATAAGTCGCCATCGCGCAAAGTCGGCAACATCGACAACCGCGGCAGTCACTTCTACCTGGCGCTGTACTGGGCTCAAGCCCTGGCTGCTCAGACCGAAGACACTGCACTGCAGGCGCAATTCAGCCAGTTGGCCAAAACCCTGAGCGAGAACGAAGCAACCATCGTTGCCGAACTCAACGCCGTTCAAGGCAAGGCTGTGGATATCGGCGGCTACTACGCGCCAAACCCAGAGCTGACCAGCAAAGCCATGCGCCCAAGCAACACCCTCAACACGGCAATCGCTGCGCTGGTGTAATGCTTCACGGTGTGGCTGAAGTGAAGATCGCCCGCTGATCTTCACCCAGCAGAAAAATCCGGAACCTGAAAGGGTTCCGGATTTTTTTTGGCCTTTTTCCTGCAAATGGGCGCAGGACTTGCTTTGTGTTGTTTGCTCGAGCCATTCGGAAAACAATAAAAAGGAAGTCATTATGCAAAGAACCCATTTCAAGGTGCTGACCTGGGCCTCGGCAATTACATTGCTCAGCGCCTGCGCAAGCCACTCCCCCACCTACCCCCATGCACAAGAACCCATAGGCGACGTGCAAACAATGTACGACGGCAAACTCAGTCCCGACGCCGCCGTCAGCACCTTTCGCAATATCGACCGCCTGTTTCCGGTGCGTACCATTCCAGCCGGCGGCCATCCCTTTCCACTACCGCGCAGCAGCCAACCCCTGGGTGCGGTTTCGTTCGACTACGAAGGCAAGCACTACAGCCTCGATGACTACGTCACCCTCAATCGGGTAACAGGCCTGCTGGTGATCAAGAATGGCCAAGTCGTTACTGAACGCTACGAAAAAGGCAACACACCGGCGACCCGCTGGATGTCGATGTCGGTTGCCAAGTCCATTACCTCAACCCTGGTGGGCACCGCACTGCAGGATGGCTCCATCAAAAGCCTGGACGACAAAGTGACCCGCTACCTGCCCGCGCTGGCCGGCAGCGGTTACGACCAGGCCACCGTACGCCAGGTGCTTGCGATGCGCTCCGGGGTCAAATGGAGCGAGAAATACGCCGACCCCACTTCCGACCGGCGCATGATGCTCAAGCTGCAAACCGAACAAGTGCCCGGCTCTGCCCTGAAGTTCATGGCGAGCCTGCCCAGCGCGGCGCCACCTGGCACCCGTACCAACTACAGCACCGGCGAGACACAAGTGCTGGGGCAACTGGTCAGCGCTGCCGTAGGCAAGCCCTTGGCGCAGTACTTGAGCGAGAAGATCTGGGCCCCCTACGGTATGCAAACCGACGCCAACTGGTGGCTCGACGGCCCCAACGGCAATGAAGTGGGCGGTAGCGGCATCAGTGCAACACTGGAGGATTACGGTCGCTTCGGCCAGTTCGTACTCAGCGGCGGCAAAGCCGGCAACCAACAAGTCCTGCCCCAAGGCTGGATGAGCTTCGCTAGCACCACTACCGGCACCGACCCTGCATATGGAGACTTCGCCTCCATGTGGTGGCCCGCCTGGACTGACGCCTCCAAGGCCGACAAAGCCTTCACGGCCGCAGGCATCTTCGGTCAGTTCATCTACCTCAACCCCACCCAGAATGTGGTGATCGTTGTGTGGCAAGCGCAAACCAAAGCCACGGGCGGCGAAGTGATCGATGACATGGTCGCCTTCGACGCCATTACCAAAGCCGCGAAGTAAACGGTTGGGGCGGCGCCTCTGTATGATGTGCGCCTGCCCCTCCGATCGCTCGAGGCCTCTCCATGACCTGGCAACCCCACATCACCGTCGCCACCATCGTCGAAGACAACGGCCGCTTCCTGATGGTCGAAGAACTCAAGGGCGGCCGCGCCGTACTCAACCAGCCCGCCGGCCACCTCGACCCGCACGAAACCCTGACTGAGGCCGCGGTACGCGAAACCCTCGAAGAAACCGGCTGGGACGTCGAAGCCACCGGTATCGTGGGCATCTACCTGTACACAGCGCCCAGCAATGGCGTGACCTATCAACGGGTTTGCTTCATCGCCAAGGCGCTGAAACACCACCCCGACTATCAACTCGACGAAGGCATCCTGCGCGCTCGCTGGCTGACCCGCGACGAACTGATGGACGTTCGCGACACCTGGCGCAGCGAGTTGATCATCCGCTGCATCGATGATTATTTGGCAGGCCAGCGTCACAGTCTCGAATTGATCCGCCCTTCTCTTTAGCCTTGAAGGCCCGAGCCTGATAGAATCGCGTCCTTTTTCAAGACACCCGTTGAAACCCTATGCGTGATCCAGCCCCTTCTGACACACAAAAGAAGCGCGTCATCGTCGGCATGTCCGGCGGCGTGGACTCTTCCGTTTCCGCCGTTCTGCTCATGGAGCAGGGTTATGAGGTGGAAGGCCTGTTCATGAAGAACTGGGAAGAAGACGATGGAACGGAATATTGCACCGCCATGGACGACCTTGCGGACGCCCAGGCTGTTTGCGACAAGATCGGCATCAAGCTGCACACCGCCAATTTCGCCGCCGAGTACTGGGACAACGTGTTCGAGCACTTCCTGGCCGAATACAAGGCCGGCCGTACGCCGAACCCGGACATCCTGTGTAACCGCGAGATCAAGTTCAAGGCGTTCCTCGACTACGCCATGATGCTCGGCGCCGACCTAATCGCCACTGGCCACTACGTGCGCCGCCGCGACATCGATGGCCACACCGAACTGCTCAAGGGCCTGGACCCGAATAAGGACCAGAGCTACTTCCTGCACGCAGTCGGCGGTGAACAGATCGCCAAGACCCTGTTCCCGGTGGGCGAGCTGGAAAAACCCGAAGTGCGCAAGATCGCCGAGAAACACGGCCTGGCCACCGCCAAGAAGAAAGATTCCACCGGGATCTGCTTTATCGGTGAGCGCCGCTTCAGCGACTTCCTCAAGCAATACCTGCCGGCACAACCGGGCGAGATCAAGACCACCGAAGGCGAAGTCATCGGCCGCCACCATGGCCTGATGTACCACACCATCGGCCAACGCCAGGGCCTGGGCATCGGCGGCTTGAAAGACGCCGGCGAAGAACCGTGGTACGTGCTGGTCAAAGACCTTGAAAACAACGAGCTGATCGTGGGCCAGGGCAACGAACACCCCTTGCTGTTCTCAGGCGCCCTGCTGGCCTCGGAAATCTATTGGGTCAACCCGATCGACCTGAGTACTCCACGCCGCCTGACCGCCAAGGTGCGCTATCGCCAGAGCGACCAGCCCTGCACCCTGGAAAAAACCGCTACCGGCTATCGCGCCACCTTTGATGACCCGCAACGCGCCGTTACCCCTGGCCAGTCCGTGGTGTTCTACGACGGCGAAATCTGCCTGGGCGGCGGCGTGATTGAAGTCGCGCAAGCCTGGAGCAACAAGGCATGAACCCAATCCAGGAGCAGTTGACGGCGCTGGGCGGGGTTTTCCTCGCCGCCGTACTGGTGGACAAGATCGCCAAGACCGGCCAGGTCACCGAGGCAGGCCTGACCTGCATGCTCGGCAGCCTGCTGATCCGCGACCCGAAGGACACCCTGGAAGTTTATGGTGGCGACGACTTGGCGCTGCGTGAAGGGTACCGAGCGCTGATCGGCGCCCTGGAGCGCGACCCCAGCACCCTGCAGCGCGAGCCGTTGCGCTATGCGCTGTCGATGCTCGGCCTTGAGCGTCAATTGGCCAAGCGCGAAGATATGCTCGAAGTCATCGGCAAGCGTCTTCCACAGATTCAGTCCCAGGTAGAACATTTCGGCCCAGCCCACGAAAACGTAATCGCGGCCTGCGGTGCGCTGTACCAAGACACCTTGAGCACCTTGCGCCAGCGGATCCAGGTCCACGGCGACATGCGCAACTTGCAGCAACCGAACAACGCCTCGAAAATCCGCGCCCTGCTCCTGGCCGGTATTCGTTCGGCGCGGTTGTGGCGCCAGTTGGGTGGTCATCGTTGGCAGCTGGTCATCAGCCGTCGCAAATTGCTCAAAGAGCTTTACCCGTTGATGCGCAACGAATAAGTCGCAGCAACCACCACGTTCAAGCATTACGCGTAATACGCCGGTCAGTTGGCGACGGACCGGCGGATTTTTTCATGTATGATACGCGCCCCATTTCGTTGCCCGACTGTCCGAGAACACCCCATGCAGCTCTCTTCGCTCACTGCGGTTTCCCCTGTTGACGGCCGCTACGCCGGCAAAACCCAGGCCCTGCGCCCTATTTTCAGCGAATACGGCCTGATCCGTGCTCGTGTTCTGGTTGAAGTGCGCTGGCTCCAGCGCCTGGCCGCTCACCCTGCCATCAGCGAAGTGCCGGCGTTCTCCGCGCAAGCCAACGCTGTGCTCAACACCCTGGCGGAAAACTTCTCTCTCGAACACGCCGAACGTGTGAAAGAGATCGAGCGCACCACCAACCACGACGTAAAAGCCATCGAGTACCTGCTCAAAGAGCAAGCGGCCAAGCTGCCGGAACTTGCCCAGGTCAGCGAGTTTATCCACTTCGCCTGCACCAGCGAGGACATCAACAACTTGTCCCATGCCCTGATGCTGCGTGAAGGCCGTGATGACGTGATGCTGCCACTGATGCGCCAGACCGCCAACGCCATCCGCGAGCTGGCCATCCGCTTTGCCGACGTGCCGATGCTGTCGCGCACCCACGGCCAACCGGCTTCGCCGACCACCCTGGGCAAAGAACTGGCCAACGTGGTGTACCGCCTGGAGCGTCAGATCGCTCAAGTTGCGGCCGTGCCGCTGCTGGGCAAGATCAACGGCGCCGTGGGCAACTACAACGCTCACATCTCGGCCTACCCTGAGATCGACTGGGAAGAAAACGCCCGCGCCTTCATCGAAGACGAACTGGGCCTGGGGTTCAACCCGTACACCACGCAGATCGAGCCGCACGACTACATCGCCGAGCTGTTCGACGCCATTGCGCGCTTCAACACCATCCTGATCGACTTCGATCGCGATATCTGGGGCTACATCTCCCTGGGCTACTTCAAGCAGCGCACCATTGCCGGTGAAATCGGTTCGTCGACCATGCCGCACAAGGTCAACCCGATCGACTTCGAAAACTCCGAAGGCAACCTCGGCATCGCCAACGCCCTGTTCCAGCACCTGGCCAGCAAGTTGCCGATCTCCCGCTGGCAGCGCGACCTGACCGACTCCACCGTGCTGCGCAACCTCGGCGTGGGCTTTGCCCACAGCGTGATCGCGTACGAAGCCAGCCTCAAAGGCATCAGCAAGCTTGAGCTCAACGAGCAGAAGATTGCCGCTGACCTGGACGCTTGCTGGGAAGTATTGGCCGAGCCGATCCAGACCGTGATGCGCCGCTACAACATCGAAAACCCCTACGAGAAGTTGAAAGAATTGACGCGCGGCAAGGGCATCAGCCCTGAAGCACTGCAAACTTTCATCGATGGCCTGGATATGCCAGCCGCTGCCAAAGCCGAGTTGAAACTGCTCACCCCGGCCAACTACATCGGCAACGCAGTGGCCCAAGCCAAGCGCATCTGATTACCGCAAGACCCTTGAGACGCCCGGCCGCGCCGGGCGTTTTTATTCCAGTCTGAAAAGTGCTTTTTTTCAATAGGTTACACATGAATCCTGACATCCCTCTTCAACTTCTGGGCGGCATCACGGCACGGGAATTCCTGCGCGACTACTGGCAGAAGAAACCCCTGCTGATCCGCCAGGCCATCCCTGATTTCGAAAGCCCGATCGACGCCGACGAACTGGCCGGCCTGGCCCTGGAAGAAGAAGTCGAGTCGCGCCTGGTGATCGAGCACGGCGAGCGTCCGTGGGAACTGCGTCGTGGCCCGTTCGCCGAGGATGCTTTCAGCACCCTGCCTGAGCGCGAGTGGACCCTGCTGGTGCAAGCGGTTGACCAGTTCGTGCCGGAAGTGGCCGAACTGCTGGAACAATTCCGCTTCCTGCCTAGCTGGCGCATCGACGACGTGATGATCAGCTTCGCCGCACCGGGCGGCAGCGTTGGCCCGCACTTCGACAACTACGACGTGTTCCTGCTGCAAGCCCAAGGCAAGCGCAACTGGAAGATCGGCCAGATGTGCAACTCCGAAAGCCCGCTGCTGCAGCATGCCGACCTGCGCATCCTCGCCGAATTCGAAGAAAGCGCCGAATGGGTGCTGGAACCGGGCGACATGCTCTACCTGCCACCACGCCTGGCGCACTTCGGTATTGCCGAAGATGACTGCATGACCTACTCCGTGGGCTTCCGCGCACCGAGCGCCGCCGAAGTCTTGACCCACTTCACTGACTTCCTCAGCCAGTACCTGACGGACGAAGAGCGTTACACCGACGCTGACGCCCAGCCGGTCAGCGACCCGCATCAGATTCAGACCGATGCTCTCGATCGCCTGAAAAGCCTGCTGGCCGAGCACATGAGCGACGAGCGCATGCTGCTGACCTGGTTCGGCCAATTCATGACCGAGCCGCGCTACCCGGAACTAGTTGCTGGCGAAGAACTCGGCGAAGACGACTTCATCAGCGCCCTGCAAGACGGTGCGATCCTGGTACGCAACCCAAGCGCGCGCATGGCTTGGTCGGAAGTAGACGACGATGTACTGCTGTTCGCCAGCGGCCAGAGCCGTTACCTGCCGGGCAAACTGCGCGAACTGCTGAAACTGATCTGTGCCGCGGACGCCCTGCACGCCGAAAACCTCGGCCCATGGCTGGCGGACGAAGACGGCCGCGATCTGCTGTGCGAACTGGTCAAGCAAGGGAGCCTGGGGTTTGCCGATGAATAAGATTCACGTAAGTGTCGCGGACTGGCAAAAGGATATCGCTGAGATTCGGCGCATTCGTGAAGCGGTTTTTATCGCTGAGCAATCGGTTCCACCCGAGCTGGAATGGGATGCGGATGACGCCGACGCGGTGCATTTCCTGGCATTCGAAGGCGACTTTCCGATAGGCACCGCTCGCCTGCTGCCCAGCGGCGAAATCGGGCGTGTCTCGGTGCTCAAGGACTGGCGCGGGCTTAAAGTCGGCGACAAGTTGATGGAAGCGGTGATTGGCGCGGCTGAAAAACGCGGCCAGACCAAGCAGTTCCTCAGCGCACAGGTGTACGCGGCGCCATTTTATGAGCGACTGGGTTTCAAGATCGTCAGCGAGGAATTCCTGGAAGTTGGAATTCCGCATGTCGATATGGTGCGAGGGGACTGATCCGAGACCGAGTCGCCCCCTTCGCGAGCAAGCCTGCTCCCACATTTGACCGAGTACATCCCTTGGAATGCGGTCGAGTGTGGGAGCGGGCTTGCTCGCGAAAACTATTTCAGCAGCACCACAAATGCCCTGCCTGCCAGGGCATTTTGCCGTCTACGATTCAACAAGCACCCCGCCCAGCCGACAAACTGGCACTATCACGCCTAAATGACTCGCAGAGATAACGGACATGTCCCTACGCACCCTGCTCACCGCCCTTCTCCTGACTGCCAGCGCCACCGCCATGGCAGACACCGAAGTCGTCAACCTGAGCAACCGCACCAGCGCGGATCTGCTGCCCGTCGCACAGAACTTCATCGGCAAGGACGGCACCGTCAGCGCCTATGGCAACCAGCTTATCGTCAAGGCAGACGCCGGCAAGATCCAGGACTTGCGTGCCTTGCTTGCCCAACTGGACACGCCGGCCAAGCGCCTGCTGATCACCGTCGACACCAACGAAACCAACCAGCAGAACAGTGGCGACAGCCAGACCCGCATCATCAGCTACGGTACCGCCAGTCGCGAGGGTGGCATCCAGCAGATACAGGCCAGCGAAGGCGTTCCCGCGCTGATCCAAGTCGGCCAGAGTGTACCGCTCACCACGACCCAACCCGATGCCTATGGTCGCCCGCAAAACCAGACTCAGTATCGCAACGTCACCCAGGGTTTCTACGTCACTGCCAGCGTCACCGGTGAGACCGTGCACTTGGCAATCAGCACCAACCGTGACCGCATGAGCCAGGAACGTCCCGATGTAGTGAACGTGCAAAGCACCGACACAAGCGTCAGCGGCCGCCTTGGCGAATGGATCACCCTGGCTGGCATCAACCGCGAGACCCAGGCCGACAAATCCTCTACAACCCGCACGTATTCTACTCAGGGCCGCGATGACCTGACTTTGCGGGTCAAGGTCGACACCCTGAACTGAAGCACCAAAAACTGACTGATGAGTCGTCTTAGACTAAAGATGTAGTGCTTTAAAAAAAGCACTACAAAACATTTGACGATCCAAAAAAGCATGGGCATGATGGCCTCGCTCCCGCTAATCAGGGGCCCTGGCAAGGGCCTTCGGATCGTCGCTCTAAGCTACCCACCTGAGCCGATTCGTGTCTGTACCGCCCACAAGGTGTGTTTGACGAGGTTGCGACTGGAACGAAGTTGTCCCGAGGGACGGAAGCTAACCAGGTAACCCGGCTACACACTGATGGATCGTACAAAGGCCCACGACGCCCGAAGACTGTTCGCAGTTCGCCCCTACCTGCTCAACTCTCCCCTTGAGCCACTCGTTCATCACGTCGCCTTCCCCGCCAAACCTGGCTTGAACACCTAAGCTTCTGGTCAGCGAGCCGCCATACCCACGCACTGAATACGTGGCTGGCAAATGGAATTTTCCACCTAGACCTATGCGACGAGGTTTTTCCCCATGGCACTGACACGCGAACAGCAAATTGCAGCCCTTGAAAAAGATTGGGCTGAAAACCCACGCTGGAAAGGCGTGACCCGCGCTTATTCCGCTGCTGACGTCGTCCGCCTGCGTGGCTCGGTTCAACCAGAGCACACCTTTGCAAAACTCGGCGCCGAGAAGCTGTGGAACCTGGTAACCCAAGGTGCCAAGCCTTCCTTCCGTCCCGACAAAGATTTCGTCAACTGCATGGGCGCCCTTACTGGCGGCCAGGCAGTCCAACAGGTAAAAGCCGGTATCCAGGCGATCTACCTGTCCGGCTGGCAAGTGGCTGCGGACAACAACTCCGCTGAATCCATGTACCCCGACCAGTCGCTGTACCCGGTGGACTCGGTTCCAACCGTGGTCAAGCGCATCAACAACTCGTTCCGTCGTGCCGACCAGATCCAGTGGAAAGCCGGCAAGAACCCAGGCGACGCAGGCTACATCGACTACTTCGCCCCTATCGTGGCTGACGCCGAAGCCGGTTTCGGTGGCGTACTGAACGCCTATGAACTGATGAAGAGCATGATCGAGGCAGGCGCTGCCGGCGTGCACTTTGAAGACCAACTGGCCTCGGTGAAGAAATGCGGCCACATGGGCGGCAAAGTATTGGTACCCACCCAGGAAGCTGTGCAGAAGCTGACCGCAGCCCGCCTGGCAGCTGACGTTGCCGGCACGCCAACCATCATCCTGGCGCGTACCGATGCCAACGCAGCTGACTTGCTGACCTCGGACTGCGACCCGTACGACCAGCCGTTTGTAACCGGCGAGCGTACTCAGGAAGGCTTCTATAAGGTGCGCGCCGGTCTCGACCAAGCCATCGCCCGTGGCCTGGCGTACGCGCCATACGCCGACCTGATCTGGTGCGAAACCGCCAAGCCGGACCTGGACGAAGCCCGTCGCTTTGCCGAAGCGATCAAGAAGGAATACCCGGACCAACTGCTGTCCTACAACTGCTCGCCTTCTTTCAACTGGAAGAAGAACCTGGACGACGCGACCATCGCCAAATTCCAGCGCGAACTGTCCGCCATGGGCTACAAGCACCAGTTCATCACCCTGGCTGGCATTCACAACATGTGGCACAGCATGTTCAACCTGGCGCACGACTACGCTCGCAACGACATGACTGCCTACGTGAAGCTGCAAGAGCAGGAATTCGCCGACGCGGCCAAGGGTTACACCTTCGTGGCTCACCAGCAGGAAGTGGGCACCGGCTACTTCGACGACATGACCACCGTGATCCAGGGCGGCACCTCGTCCGTGACCGCGCTGACCGGTTCGACCGAAGAAGAACAGTTCCACTAAGGAGCATCGCGTACACGGCCACGACGGCCCCAAGGAAGACCTAACCGCCGTGCCGCACCACAATCACGCCCCGACCTGTTCGGGGCGTTTTTTTTGCGCTGATGAAAACCCGCCTGACACAACCCGCTCCCACAAGGGGAATGTGTGCAACCTGAACATTTTGCGCAAAACATTGATCTAGAGCGGTATCCGCCTCAACCAGATCAGTTAAAAGATCCCCGTCAACAACTAAGCGGCAATCGAGCAAGTAACGGCAACTTCCCCCGCCACACGAGAAACATTCGCTTAAACCCTGCATAAACAATAGTCATTATCATTTGGCGCATGAAAACTTCGTTACAGGTTAAACAAAACATAATTGATCAAAAGCCCGCTAATGCCCATGCCGCAAGGGCTACAGCCCCACGAAGGTGCACTATGTCCTTATTCCATCGAATAATTTCGCTATAGGAATTTTACTTGCCCGGTGTTTAGCCATAAAATCACCGCGATTGATTGCAGTGCGACATATCGTCACTGCATCGTTACTTTTTCGAGCTCAGAGACCTTTGCTCTCTGTTAAGGATTTCCAGCATGACCGAAGCGACAGGACTCATGGCCCACAACTGGGGCTTTGCCATTTTCCTCCTCGGTGTTGTCGGCCTTTGCGCCTTCATGCTCGGCGTCTCCAGCCTCCTCGGGTCAAAAGCCTGGGGCCGCAGCAAAAATGAACCGTTCGAGTCCGGCATGCTGCCTACAGGTGGCGCCCGCTTGCGGCTCTCAGCCAAATTCTATCTGGTCGCGATGCTGTTCGTGATCTTCGATATCGAAGCCCTCTTTCTCTTTGCCTGGTCTGTGTCTGTCCGCGAAAGCGGCTGGACCGGATTCGTCGAAGCTCTCGTTTTCATAGCAATTCTGTTGGCAGGCCTTGTCTACCTATTCCGAGTGGGCGCCCTTGATTGGGCTCCGGAAGCTCGTCGTAAGCGGCAAGCGAAGCTGAAACAATGAGGCTTTGGCGATGCAATACAATCTCACCAGGATCGACCCGGATGCTCCTAACGATCAGTACCCCATCGGCGAACGGGAAACCGTCTCCGATCCGTTAGAAGACCAAGTCCACAAAAACATCTACATGGGCAAGCTGGAAGACGTGCTGAGTGGCGCGGTCAACTGGGGGCGTAAAAACTCCCTGTGGCCGTACAACTTCGGTCTGTCCTGCTGCTACGTGGAAATGACCACCGCCTTCACGGCGCCCCACGACATCGCGCGCTTCGGCGCCGAAGTTATCCGGGCATCGCCGCGCCAGGCGGATTTCATGGTTATCGCCGGCACCTGCTTTATCAAGATGGCGCCGATCATCCAGCGTCTCTACGAGCAAATGCTCGAACCAAAGTGGGTTATCTCCATGGGTTCGTGCGCCAACTCCGGTGGCATGTACGACATCTACTCCGTTGTCCAAGGGGTGGACAAGTTCCTGCCCGTGGACGTCTACGTGCCTGGCTGCCCGCCCCGCCCTGAAGCGTTCTTGCAAGGCTTGATGCTGTTGCAGGAATCGATTGGCAAGGAGCGTCGCCCGCTTTCCTGGGTCGTCGGCGATCAAGGCGTATACCGCGCCGAGATGCCTTCGCAAAAGGAAGAGCGCCGCGAACAGCGAATCGCAGTCACCAACCTGCGCAGCCCTGACGAAGTCTGATCCAGCACCGCTTCTTTTATAGAACGAACACCTGGCTTCATTCTTTACGTTGACCGAAAGCGATAAAAAACCATGACTACAGGCAGCGCTCTGTACATCCCGCCTTATAAGGCAGACGACCAGGATGTGGTCGTCGAACTCAATAACCGTTTTGGCCCTGACGCCTTCACCGCCCAGGCCACACGCACCGGTATGCCGGTGCTGTGGGTGGCGCGTGCCAAGCTCGTCGAAGTCCTGACCTTCCTGCGTAACCTGCCCAAGCCGTACGTCATGCTCTATGACCTGCATGGCGTGGACGAGCGTCTGCGCACCAAGCGCCAGGGCCTGCCGAGCGGCGCCGACTTCACCGTGTTCTACCACCTGATGTCGCTTGAACGTAACAGCGACGTGATGATCAAGGTTGCCCTGTCTGAGAGCGACCTGAGCATCCCGACCGTCACCGGTATCTGGCCGAACGCCAGCTGGTACGAGCGTGAAGTGTGGGACATGTTCGGCATCGACTTCCCAGGCCACCCGCACCTGACGCGCATCATGATGCCGCCGACCTGGGAAGGTCACCCGCTGCGCAAGGACTTCCCTGCCCGCGCCACCGAATTCGATCCGTTCAGCCTCAACCTCGCCAAGCAACAGCTTGAAGAAGAGGCCGCGCGCTTCCGTCCGGAAGACTGGGGCATGAAGCGCTCCGGCACCAACGAGGACTACATGTTCCTCAACCTGGGCCCGAACCACCCTTCTGCTCACGGTGCCTTCCGTATCATCCTGCAACTGGACGGCGAAGAAATCGTCGACTGCGTGCCGGACATCGGCTACCACCACCGTGGTGCCGAGAAGATGGCCGAGCGTCAGTCGTGGCACAGCTTCATCCCGTACACCGACCGTATCGACTACCTCGGCGGCGTGATGAACAACCTGCCGTACGTGCTCTCGGTCGAGAAGCTGGCCGGTATCAAGGTACCGGACCGCGTCGACACCATCCGCATCATGATGGCCGAATTCTTCCGGATCACCAGCCACCTGCTGTTCCTGGGCACCTATATCCAGGACGTCGGCGCCATGACCCCGGTGTTCTTCACCTTCACCGACCGTCAGCGCGCCTACAAGGTCATCGAAGCCATCACCGGTTTCCGCCTGCACCCGGCCTGGTACCGCATCGGCGGTGTTGCACACGACCTGCCGAACGGCTGGGAGCGCCTGGTTAAAGAGTTCATCGACTGGATGCCCAAGCGTCTGGACGAGTACCAAAAGGCTGCGCTGGATAACAGCATCCTCAAGGGCCGTACCATCGGCGTCGCCCAGTACAACACCAAAGAGGCCCTGGAATGGGGCGTCACCGGTGCTGGCTTGCGCTCCACCGGTTGCGACTTCGACCTGCGTAAAGCGCGCCCGTACTCCGGCTACGAGAACTTCGAGTTCGAAGTCCCGCTGGCGGCGAATGGCGATGCCTACGACCGTTGCATCGTGCGCGTCGAAGAAATGCGCCAGAGCCTGAAGATCATCGAGCAGTGCATGCGCAACATGCCGGCTGGCCCGTACAAGGCGGATCACCCGCTGACCACGCCGCCGCCGAAAGAGCGCACGCTGCAGCACATCGAAACCCTGATCACGCACTTCCTGCAGGTTTCGTGGGGCCCGGTCATGCCGGCCAACGAATCCTTCCAGATGATCGAAGCGACCAAGGGTATCAACAGTTATTACCTGACGAGCGATGGCGGCACCATGAGCTACCGCACCCGGATTCGTACCCCAAGCTTCGCCCACTTGCAGCAGATCCCTTCGGTGATCAAAGGCGAGATGGTCGCGGACTTGATTGCGTACCTGGGTAGTATCGATTTCGTTATGGCCGACGTGGACCGCTAAGCATGAACAGCACGCTTATCCAGACAGACCGTTTCACCTTGAGTGAAACCGAGCGCTCGGCCATCGAGCACGAGCTGCATCACTACGAAGACCCGCGCGCGGCGTCGATCGAAGCCTTGAAGATCGTCCAGAAGGAACGTGGCTGGGTGCCGGACGGCGCCCTCTACGCCATCGGCGAGATCCTCGGCATCCCCGCCAGCGACGTTGAAGGTGTGGCCACGTTCTACAGCCAGATCTTCCGCCAGCCGGTAGGCCGCCACATCATTCGCGTGTGCGACAGCATGGTGTGCTACATCGGCGGCCACGAGAAAGTGGTCGATGCGATCCAGACCAAACTGGGCATCGGCCTCGGCCAGACCACTGCAGACGGGCGTTTCACCCTGCTGCCGGTGTGCTGCCTGGGCAACTGCGACAAGGCGCCGGCGTTGATGATCGACGACGACACATTCGGTGACGTGCAGGCAACTGGCGTGACCCAATTGCTCGAGGGCTACCCATGACCCTTACATCTTTCGGCCCGGCCAACCTGATCAAGCGTTCGCCTGAGACACATCCGCTGACCTGGCGCCTGCGTGACGATGCCGAGCCCGTGTGGCTCGACGAGTACCAGGCCAAGAACGGCTATGCCGCAGCGCGCAAAGCCTTCGCCGACATGGCCCAGGACGATATCGTCCAGACCGTGAAAGACGCCGGCCTCAAAGGTCGCGGCGGTGCAGGCTTCCCCACGGGTGTTAAGTGGGGCCTGATGCCCAAGGACGAATCCATCAACATCCGCTACCTGCTGTGCAACGCGGATGAAATGGAGCCGAACACCTGGAAAGACCGCATGCTGATGGAGCAACTGCCCCATCTGCTGATCGAAGGCATGCTGATCAGCGCCCGCGCGCTGAAAACCTACCGTGGCTATATCTTCCTGCGTGGCGAATACACCACCGCCGCCAAGCACCTCAACCGTGCGGTAGAAGAAGCCAAGGCAGCGGGCCTGCTGGGCAAGAACATCCTCGGTTCCGGTTTTGACTTCGAACTGTTCGTGCACACCGGCGCCGGGCGTTACATCTGCGGTGAAGAAACCGCACTGATCAATTCCCTCGAAGGCCGTCGCGCCAACCCGCGTTCCAAGCCCCCCTTCCCTGCCGCTGTGGGCGTGTGGGGCAAGCCGACCTGCGTGAACAACGTCGAGACCCTGTGCAACGTGCCGGCGATCATCGCCGACGGCGTGGACTGGTACAAATCGTTGGCCCGTGAAGGCAGCGAAGACATGGGCACCAAGCTCATGGGCTTCTCCGGCAAGGTCAAGAACCCTGGACTGTGGGAACTGCCATTTGGCGTGACCGCACGCGAGCTGTTCGAGGACTACGCCAGTGGCATGCGCGACGGCTACACCCTCAAGGCTTGGCAGCCAGGCGGCGCCGGTACTGGTTTCCTGCTGCCCGAGCACCTCGACGCACAGATGTATGCCGGCGGTATCGGCAAGGTCGGCACCCGGATGGGTACGGGCCTGGCGATGGCAGTGGACAACACCGTGAACATGGTCTCGTTGCTGCGCAACATGGAGCAGTTCTTTGCCCGTGAGTCCTGCGGCTTCTGCACCCCATGCCGCGACGGTCTGCCGTGGAGCGTCAAGCTGCTGATGGCCCTGGAAAACGGCGAAGGCCGCGAGGGTGACATCGAGACCCTGCTGGGTCTGGTCGGTTTCCTCGGCCCAGGCAAGACCTTCTGTGCTCACGCACCGGGCGCCGTAGAGCCATTGGGCAGCGCTATCAAATACTTCCGCTCGGAGTTCGAAGCCGGCATCGCGCCTACCAGCGCCGCCGTCCCGCCTCTGGCAAGGCCGATCGTAGTCGGCGCGTAACGCTTAAAGAAGCGAAGGGTCCGTGCCCTTCGCTTTCTCATGTGCTGACGCCTTGATGGCTGTGTAGATGCACATGAATAACAAGATTCCATTAGCCACGCCCGCTGACAACGGGCCAACGAAGAACTTTGAACCATGGCCACTATCCACGTAGACGGCAAAGCGCTCGAAGTCGATGGGGCGGACAACCTGTTACAGGCATGTCTGTCACTAGGCCTCGACATCCCGTATTTCTGCTGGCACCCCGCACTTGGTAGCGTCGGTGCCTGTCGCCAGTGTGCGGTCAAGCAATACACCGACGAGAACGACACCCGTGGTCGTATCGTCATGTCGTGCATGACCCCAGCCACCGACAACACCTGGATCTCCATCGAAGATGAAGAGTCCAAGGCGTTCCGCGCCAGTGTGGTCGAATGGCTGATGACCAACCACCCCCACGACTGCCCGGTCTGTGAGGAAGGCGGTCACTGCCACCTGCAAGACATGACGGTGATGACCGGCCACAACGAGCGCCGTTATCGCTTCACCAAGCGTACCCACCAGAACCAGCAACTGGGCCCGTTCATTTCCCACGAGATGAACCGCTGCATCGCCTGCTATCGCTGCGTGCGCTTCTATAAAGACTACGCCGGTGGCACCGACCTGGGTGTCTTCGGCGCCCATGACAACGTGTACTTCGGTCGCGTTGAAGACGGCGTGCTCGAAAGCGAGTTCTCCGGCAACCTCACCGAGGTTTGCCCGACCGGTGTGTTCACCGACAAGACTCACTCCGAGCGCTACAACCGTAAGTGGGACATGCAATTCGCGCCAAGCATCTGCCATGGCTGCTCCAGCGGTTGCAACATCTCCCCGGGCGAGCGCTACGGCGAACTGCGTCGGATCGAAAACCGCTTCAACGGTTCGGTCAACCAGTACTTCCTGTGTGACCGTGGCCGCTTCGGCTATGGCTACGTCAACCGCAAGGACCGTCCACGCCAGCCACTGCTGGCCAACGGTGGCAAGCTGAGCCTGGACGACGCGCTGGATAAAGCCGCCGACCTGCTGCGCGGCCGCAACATCGTCGGTATCGGTTCGCCGCGTGCCAGCCTCGAAAGCAACTACGCGTTGCGCGAGCTGGTCGGTGCCGAGCACTTCTACAGCGGTATCGAAGCCGGTGAGCTGGAGCGTATCCGCCTGGTCCTGCAAGTACTGAACGACAGCCCGCTGCCGGTTCCGAATATGCGCGACATCGAAGACCACGACGCGATCTTCGTCCTCGGCGAAGACCTGACCCAGACCGCTGCCCGTGTGGCCCTGTCCCTGCGTCAGTCGGTCAAAGGCAAGGCTGAAGACATGGCCGACGCCATGCGCGTCCAGCCGTGGCTCGACGCCGCCGTGAAAAACATCGGCCAGCACGCGCTGAACCCGCTGTTTATCGCCAGCCTGGCTGAGACCAAGCTCGACGACATCGCCGAAGAATGCGTGCACGCAGCGCCCGACGACCTGGCCCGCATCGGTTTCGCCGTGGCCCACGCCCTCGACGCCAGCGCGCCTGCCGTCGAAGGCCTGGATACTGAAGCCGTCGAACTGGCCCAGCGTATCGCCGACGCCCTGCTGGCGGCCAAGCGCCCCTTGATCATTGCCGGTACCTCGTTAGGTTCCAAGGCGCTGATCGAAGCCGCGGCCAACATCGCCAAGGCCTTGAAGCTGCGCGACAAGAACGGCTCCATCAGCCTGGTCGTGCCGGAAGCCAACAGCCTTGGCCTGGCCATGCTCGGTGGCGAGTCCCTGGACGCTGGCCTGCAAGCGGTGATCGACGGCAATGCCGACGCCATCGTGGTGCTGGAAAACGACCTGTACACCCGCACTGACTCGGCCAAGGTCGACGCCGCGCTCAACGCCGCCAAGGTGCTGATCGTTGCCGACCACCAGAAGACCGCTACCAGCGATCGTGCCGACCTGGTCCTGCCAGCCGCCACCTTCGCCGAAGGCGACGGTACCCTGGTCAGCCAGGAAGGTCGCGCCCAGCGCTTCTTCCAGGTGTTCGATCCGAAATACATGGACGCCAGTATCCTGGTTCACGAAGGCTGGCGCTGGCTGCATGCCCTGCGCGCCACCCTGCTGAACCAGCCGATCGACTGGACCCAGCTCGACCACGTGACCGCCGCCACCGCTGCCAGCGCGCCGCAGCTGGCACGCATCGTCGATGCCGCACCGTCCGCCGCGTTCCGCATCAAGGGCATGAAACTGGCCCGTGAACCGCTGCGTTACTCCGGTCGTACCGCCATGCGCGCCAATATCAGCGTGCACGAACCGCGTACTCCGCAAGACCCGGACACCGCATTTGCCTTCTCCATGGAAGGTTACTCGGGTTCGGTCGAGCCGCGTCAGCAGGTGCCGTTCGCCTGGTCGCCGGGCTGGAACTCGCCACAAGCTTGGAACAAGTTCCAGGACGAAGTCGGTGGTCACATCCGCGCTGGCGACCCGGGCACCCGCCTGATCGAAAGCACCGGTGACTCGCTGAACTGGTTCGCCGCCGTACCGCGTCCGTTCAACCCGGCCCAAGGTACCTGGCAGGTTGTGCCGTTCTTCCACCTGTTCGGCAGTGAGGAAAACTCCTCGAAGGCCGCACCGGTGCAAGAGCGCATCCCGGCTGCCTACGTGTCCGTGGCCAAGTCTGAAGCCGACCGCCTGGGCGTCAACGACGGTGCCCTGCTCAGCCTGAACGTGGCTGGCCAGACCTTGCGTCTGCCGCTGCGTATCAACGACGAGTTGGGTGCCGGCCTGGTTGCACTGCCAAAAGGCGTCGCCGGCATTCCAGCGGCGATCTTTGGCAAAACCGTTGACGGTCTGCAGGAGGCAGCGCAATGACTTGGTTCACTCCTGAAGTGATCGACGTGATCATCTCGGTTCTAAAAGCCATCGTGATCCTGTTGGCCGTGGTCGTTGCGGGCGCCCTGCTCAGCTTCGTCGAACGTCGCCTGCTGGGCTGGTGGCAGGACCGTTATGGTCCGAACCGCGTTGGCCCGTTCGGTATGTTCCAGATCGCCGCCGACATGCTGAAAATGTTCTTCAAGGAAGACTGGACCCCGCCGTTTGCCGACAAGGTGATCTTCACCCTGGCACCGGTCGTGGCCATGAGCGCCTTGCTGATCGCCTTCGCGATCATCCCGATCACCCCGACCTGGGGCGTGGCGGACCTGAACATCGGCTTGCTGTTCTTCTTCGCCATGGCCGGTTTGTCGGTCTACGCGGTGCTGTTCGCCGGCTGGTCGAGCAACAACAAGTTCGCCCTCTTGGGCAGCTTGCGGGCTTCGGCCCAGACCGTGTCCTACGAAGTGTTCATGGGCCTCGCGCTGATGGGCATCGTGGTGCAGGTCGGCTCGTTCAACATGCGCGACATCGTCGAGTACCAGGCGCAGAACCTGTGGTTCATCATTCCGCAGTTCTTCGGCTTCTGTACCTTCTTCATCGCTGGCGTCGCCGTGACTCACCGTCACCCGTTCGACCAACCGGAAGCGGAACAGGAACTGGCCGACGGTTACCACATTGAATACGCCGGCATGAAATGGGGCATGTTCTTCGTTGGTGAATACATCGGCATCATCTTGATCTCGGCCCTGCTGGTCACGCTGTTCTTCGGCGGCTGGCACGGTCCGTTCGGCATCCTGCCGCAGTTGGCGTTCTTCTGGTTCTTCCTCAAGACCGCGTTCTTCATCATGTTGTTTATCCTGCTGCGCGCTTCCATTCCGCGTCCACGATACGACCAGGTGATGGATTTCAGCTGGCGCTTCTGCCTGCCGCTGACCCTGATCAATTTGCTGGTGACGGCTGCCGTTGTGTTGTTGAACACGCCCGCCGGCGCGGTTCAGTGAGGATTTGACCCATGTTCAAATATATTGGCGACATCGTTAAGGGTACCGGTACCCAATTGCGAAGCCTGGTGATGGTGTTCGGTCACGGTTTTCGCAAACGCGACACCCTGCAATACCCGGAAGAAGCGGTGTACCTGCCGCCACGTTATCGCGGCCGTATCGTACTGACCCGCGACCCCGATGGCGAAGAACGCTGCGTAGCCTGCAACCTGTGCGCCGTGGCCTGCCCGGTGGGTTGCATCTCCCTGCAGAAAGCTGAAACCGAAGACGGTCGCTGGTACCCGGACTTCTTCCGCATCAACTTCTCGCGCTGCATTTTCTGCGGCCTCTGCGAGGAAGCTTGCCCGACCACCGCAATCCAGCTCACACCGGATTTCGAGATGGCCGAGTTCAAACGTCAGGACCTGGTGTACGAGAAAGAAGATCTGTTGATCTCTGGTCCCGGTAAAAACCCTGATTACAACTTCTATCGTGTTGCAGGTATGGCCGTTGCCGGTAAGCCGAAAGGCGCCGCACAAAACGAAGCCGAGCCGATCAACGTGAAGAGCTTGCTGCCTTAAGGAAGAAAGATGGAATTCGCTTTCTATTTCGCGTCCGGTATTGCAGTGGTGTCCACGCTTCGCGTGATCACCAACACCAATCCTGTGCACGCCCTGCTCTACCTGATCATTTCGTTGATCGCCGTGGCCATGACCTTTTTCAGCCTCGGCGCACCGTTCGCCGGTGTCCTGGAAGTGATCGCCTACGCTGGCGCCATCATGGTGCTGTTCGTGTTTGTGGTGATGATGCTCAACCTGGGGCCGGCTTCTGTCGCCCAGGAGCGCGTCTGGCTCAAGCCCGGCATCTGGCTTGGCCCGGTCGTGCTGGCAGCCTTGCTGCTGGGTGAACTGCTGTATGTGCTGTTCGCTCACCAGAGCGGCCAGGCCATCGGCCACACCACCGTAGACGCCAAGGCCGTGGGCATCAGCCTGTTCGGCCCGTACCTGCTGGTGGTCGAACTGGCGTCGATGCTGCTGCTCGCTGCAGCCGTCACCGCCTTCCACTTGGGCCGCAACGAAGCCAAGGAGCAATGACGATGCCTGCTATCCCTTTGGAGCATGGTCTGGCGGTCGCCGGCATCCTGTTCTGCCTTGGCCTGGTCGGCCTGATGGTTCGCCGTAACATTCTGTTCGTGTTGATGAGCCTGGAAATCATGATGAACGCTGCGGCATTGGCCTTCATCGTTGCCGGTGCACGTTGGGGCCAGCCGGATGGACAAGTCATGTTCATCCTGGTGATCAGCCTGGCAGCCGCCGAGGCCAGTATTGGCCTGGCGATCCTGCTGCAACTGTATCGTCGCTTCCACACGCTTGATATCGACGCTGCCAGTGAGATGCGCGGATGAACATGATCTTTCTGACTTTCGTATTCCCCCTGATCGGTTTCCTGCTGCTGTCGTTCTCTCGCGGGCGCTGGTCGGAAAACCTCTCTGCCCTGGTGGGCGTGGGTTCCATTGGCCTGTCGGCCATCGTGGCCGCCTACGTCATCTGGCAATTCAACGTGGCACCGCCGGAAGGCGGTCACTACACCCTGGTGCTGTGGCAGTGGATGTCGGTCGAGGGCTTCAAGCCCAACTTCGCCCTCTACGTCGACGGCCTGTCGATCACCATGCTTGGCGTGGTGGTGGGTGTAGGCTTCCTGATCCACCTGTTCGCGTCCTGGTACATGCGCGGTGAAGCCGGTTACTCGCGCTTCTTCTCGTACACCAACCTGTTTATCGCCAGCATGCTGTTCCTGGTGCTGGGCGATAACCTGTTGTTCCTGTACTTCGGTTGGGAAGGCGTGGGCCTGTGCTCGTACCTGTTGATCGGTTTCTACTACAGCAACCGCAACAACGGTAACGCGGCACTCAAGGCCTTTATCGTCACCCGTATCGGTGACGTGTTCATGGCCATCGGCCTGTTCATCCTGTTCCAACAGGTGGGCACGCTGAACATCCAGGAACTGCTGGTGCTGGCACCGCAGAAGTTCCAGGTTGGCGACTTCTGGATCACCCTGGCGACCCTGATGCTGCTGGGTGGCGCTGTGGGTAAATCCGCGCAACTGCCGCTGCAAACCTGGCTGGCGGATGCGATGGCCGGTCCTACCCCTGTTTCGGCACTGATCCACGCCGCAACCATGGTAACCGCCGGTGTCTACCTGATCGCCCGTACCCACGGCCTGTTCACCCTGGCGCCGGAAATCCTGCACCTGGTAGGCCTGGTTGGCGGAGTGACCTTGGTACTGGCCGGCTTCGCCGCGCTGGTACAGACCGACATCAAGCGTATCCTCGCCTACTCAACCATGAGCCAGATCGGCTACATGTTCCTGGCCCTGGGCGTTGGCGCTTGGGACGCGGCGATCTTCCACCTGATGACCCACGCCTTCTTCAAGGCCCTGTTGTTCCTCGCTTCCGGTGCGGTAATCGTTGCCTGCCACCACGAGCAGAACATCTTCAAGATGGGTGGCCTGTGGAAGAAACTGCCACTGGCCTACGCCAGCTTCATCGTCGGTGGTGCCGCCCTGGCCGCCCTGCCGTTGGTGACCGCCGGTTTCTACTCGAAGGATGAAATCCTCTGGGAAGCCTTTGCCAGCGGTAACCAGAACCTGCTGTACGCAGGCCTGGTGGGTGCGTTCATGACCTCGCTGTACACCTTCCGCCTGATCTTCATCACCTTCCACGGTGAAGCCAAGACCGAAGCGCACGCAGGCCACGGCATCTCGCATTGGCTGCCACTGTCGGTCCTGATCGTGCTGTCGACCTTTATCGGCGCCATGATCACTCCACCGTTGGCCGGTGTACTGCCGGAAAGCGCTGGGCATGCCGGCGGCGCTGCGAAGCACAGCCTGGAAATCGCCTCGGGCGCTATCGCCATCGCAGGTATCTTGCTGGCCGCGCTGTTGTTCCTTGGCAAGCGTCGCTTCGTGACTGCGGTTGCCAACAGTGGCATTGGCCGCTTCCTGTCAGCCTGGTGGTTCGCTGCCTGGGGCTTCGACTGGATCTACGACAAACTGTTCGTCAAGCCTTACCTGGCCATCAGCCATGTACTGCGCAAAGACCCGCTCGATCAGACCATCGGTTTGATCCCGCGCGCCGCAAAGGCCGGTCACACCGCCCTGAGCCGCAGCGAGACCGGTCAACTGCGTTGGTATGCAGCGTCGATGGCGGCCGGTGCCGTGCTGGTGATCGGCGCCATCGTTGTGGTAGCGGTATGACTATGAACATTGCGATCTTTGCGAACTTGCGAAAGGAAACGAGCCTGTCATGATTCTGCCCTGGCTAATCCTGATCCCCTTTATCGGCGGCCTGCTCTGCTGGATGGGTGAACGCTTCGGCGCCACCCTCCCCCGCTGGATTGCGTTGCTGACCATGTCCCTGGAACTCGCACTCGGCCTCTGGCTGTGGGCCCATGGCGACTATTCATTTGCTCCGGCACCGGGTGTCGATCCCACCTTCGCGCTTGAATTCAAGCACGTGTGGATCCAGCGCTTCGGCATCAACGTGCACCTGGCCCTCGACGGCCTGTCGCTGTTGATGATCCTGCTGACCGGCCTGCTGGGTATCCTCTCGGTACTCTGCTCGTGGAAAGAGATCCAGCGTCACGTGGGCTTCTTCCACCTGAACCTGATGTGGATTTTGGGCGGCGTGGTCGGCGTGTTCCTCGCCCTCGACCTGTTCATGTTCTTCTTCTTCTGGGAAATGATGCTGGTGCCGATGTACTTCCTCATCGCGCTCTGGGGTCACAGTTCTTCGGACGGCAAGAAAACCCGGATCTACGCGGCGACCAAGTTCTTCATCTTCACCCAGGCTTCCGGCCTGATCATGTTGGTGGCGATCCTGGGTCTGGTACTGGTCAACTTCAACAACACTGGCGTGATCACCTTCAACTACGCCGACCTGTTGAAAACCAAGATGTCCCTGACCACCGAGTACATCCTGATGCTGGGCTTCTTCATCGCGTTCGCGGTGAAGCTACCGGTGGTGCCGTTCCACTCCTGGTTGCCTGATGCGCACGCCCAGGCGCCGACTGCGGGTTCCGTGGACCTGGCCGGTATCCTGTTGAAGACCGCTGCCTACGGCCTGCTGCGTTTCGCCCTGCCGCTGTTCCCGAATGCCTCGGCCGAGTTCGCGCCGATCGCCATGACCCTGGGTCTGATCGGGATCTTCTACGGTGCGTTCCTGGCCTTCGCCCAAACCGACATCAAGCGTCTGATTGCCTTCTCGTCCGTTTCCCACATGGGTTTCGTACTGATCGGCATCTACTCCGGTAGCCAGTTGGCACTGCAAGGTGCAGTGATCCAGATGTTGGCACACGGTGTGTCGGCCGCTGCCCTGTTTATCCTGAGTGGCCAGCTGTACGAGCGCCTGCACACCCGTGACATGCGTGAGATGGGTGGCGTGTGGTCGCGCATTGCCTACCTGCCGGCGATCAGTCTGTTCTTCGCCGCAGCGTCCTTGGGCTTGCCGGGTACCGGTAACTTCATCGGCGAGTTCCTGATCCTCATGGGTGCCTTCGTGCAAACGCCATGGATCAGCGCCATTGCTACCTCCGGCCTGGTATTCGGTTCGGTTTACTCGTTGATCATGATCCACCGCGCCTACTTCGGCCCGGCCAAGTCCGACACCGTCCTGCAAGGGATGGATGCTCGCGAACTGATCATGGTGCTCGGCCTTGCGGTCCTGCTGATCTACATCGGCGTGTACCCGCAACCGTTCCTGGACACTTCTGCCGCGACGATGCATGGCGTGCAGCAGTGGTTCGGCACCGCCTTCTCTCAACTCGCTTCGGCCCGGTAAGAGCGCTATGGAATTCACGATCCAACACTTTATCGCGCTTGCGCCGCTGCTGATCACCAGCCTCACCGTTGTCGCGGTGATGCTGGCAATCGCCTGGCGCCGCAATCACTCGCAAACGTTCCTGCTGTCCTGCGCCGGTTTGAACCTGGCCCTGCTGTCGATCATCCCGGCACTCAAGGTCGCACCACTGGCGGTCACGCCTCTGATGATGGTCGATGACTTCGCACTGCTGTACATCGCGCTGATCCTGGTCGCAACGCTGGCCTGCGTCACCCTCGCCCACGCCTACATGGGCGAAGGCGGCACCGGTTACCCAGGCAACAAGGAAGAGCTGTACCTGCTGATCCTGCTGGCTGCGGCCGGCGGTATCGTGCTGGTCAGCGCTCAGCACCTGGCCGGCCTGTTCATCGGCCTGGAACTGCTGTCGATCCCGACCTACGGCCTAGTGGCGTACGCGTTCTTCAACAAACGTTCCCTGGAAGCAGGCATCAAGTACATGGTGCTGTCGGCTGCCGGTTCTGCGTTCCTGTTGTTCGGTATGGCCCTGCTCTACGCCGAAGCCGGCAGCCTGAGCTTCACCGGTATCGGCCACGCCCTGGCTACCACCAACATGCCTGCGCCGATTGCCCAACTGGGCCTGGCGATGATGCTGATCGGCCTGGCGTTCAAGCTGTCGCTGGTGCCATTCCACCTGTGGACCCCAGACGTGTACGAAGGCGCCCCGGCGCCGGTGGCTGCGTTCCTGGCCACCGCGTCGAAGGTTGCAGTGTTTGCGGTGATGGTGCGTCTGTTCCAGATCTCCCCTGCCGCCAACACCGGTGTGCTGAGCAACGTGCTGACCGTGATCGCCATCGCGTCGATCCTGTTCGGTAACCTGCTGGCCCTGACCCAGAACAACCTCAAGCGTCTGCTGGGTTACTCCTCCATCGCTCACTTCGGCTACCTGCTGATCGCCCTGGTGGCGAGCAAAGGCCTGGCCGTGGAAGCCATGGGCGTGTACCTGGTCACCTACGTCATCACCAGCCTTGGCGCATTCGGCGTGATCACGCTGATGTCCTCGCCGTTCAAAGGCCGTGACGCCGACGCCCTGTACGAGTATCGCGGCCTGTTCTGGCGCCGTCCGTACCTGACTGCGGTACTCACGGTGATGATGCTGTCGCTGGCCGGTATCCCGCTGACCGCCGGCTTCATCGGCAAGTTCTACATCGTCGCAACCGGTGTTGAAGCGCACGAATGGTGGCTGGTTGCCTCCCTGGTACTGGGCAGCGCCATCGGCGTGTTCTACTACCTGCGCGTGATGGTCACCCTGTACCTGATCGAGCCAAACCTGCGCCGTGTGGATGCCGAGCTGCATTGGGAACAGAAGGCAGGCGGCGTGATGCTGCTGGCCATCGCCCTGCTCGCGTTCTTCCTGGGTGTGTACCCACAACCGTTGCTCACCCTGGTGCAGCACGCGGTGTTGGGTGTTTGATCGCTTAGCATAATGCGGTAAACAAAACGGCGCCTTAGGGCGCCGTTTTGCATTTTCGGGAACCGACACGCTTCCCTTCACCGCTTGCTGAAAATTCCTCTAAGCCTTGCCTGCTTCATCTGGCATCTACCCGCTTGAGTGCGCCGTAAGGTGTCTGCGCTTTAGGAAAGTTCCCACAGCCGGGTATCTTGACCCATTGCGAGTGGGCCACCAAACTATACGCAGGCTACGTACAGAACATGGATGCTCTATTTATTGAACTGCCCGCCTTCGAGCGGCATCGCAAGGACTATCTGAGTGACGAGCTATTCCACGGTTTCCAACAGGAGTTGATGAAGAACCCGGAAGCGGGAGACGTAATCGAGGGAACAGGCGGGCTGCGTAAGGTTCGCTTTGTCGATGAGCGACGCAACAAGGGCAAACGCGGTGGCCTGAGGGTCATTTACTACTGGTGGTCGGGCGGTACGCAGTTCTGGTTGTTTACGCTGTACGGCAAACATGAACAGGACGATCTAACGCCACACCACAAGAAAGCCCTCAAACACATGCTGGACAGGGAAATCAAAGCGAGAACACATCATGAAACGTGAAATCTTTTCCGAACTGGTCGAAGGCTTCGACGCCCTGGCAGACGAGCGTCAAGGCAAAGTCACCCTACGAACACATAAGGTTCATCTCAACAAGCTGGCACCACTCACCGCTGAGGAAGTGATCGCTGTACGTCAACAGCTCAACCTGTCCCGCGCCGTATTCGCCATGTACCTGCGGACCAATACCCGCACGCTCGAGAACTGGGAGCAAGGGCGGGCCACACCCAATGCCCAGGCCACTACCTTGATTCGTCTGGTGGCGCGATTTCCAGAGACCGTGGCGCAACTTGCCGCACTAAGTTGATAAGCAAAGCCCCGGCAAGTCCGGGGCTTTTTCATGCAACGCACTACGCTACAGACATTTTCGTAAACGCCCCCTCCTGCCAGCTTCTCTTAATCCCGAATAGCCCAAAACTGCAGCTCAAGCCCTGGAAACGCCCCAGCGATATGCATCGCGAAGCCCGCCGAATGGCTGAGTAATTGCCAATACTCGCTGTTACGGTCGAGCTCGAAATAGGTGAAGTCGGCATTGAACGGCAACTGCCGTGGCGATACCGACAGCGGCCGCAGGCCAATACCCGGCAGTTGCAGGTTGACCAAGTCACGGATCTTCTCCACCGAGCCGATCTTGACTTGAGGTGCAAAACCACTGCGCACGCTTTCGGTCGGCATATGCGCCTGCACGGCCAGGATGAAGGTGGCCGAACGCAACAGTTCACGGTCGGGCAGCACCGCTACGCGAATGCCATATTCCCTCTCTTCCAAAGGGATGGCGATGGCCCGCGCATCCATCACCTGGGACAATGCACGACGCAGGTCGAGCAACACCGGGGCAAAGGTTTGTGCCAGGGCCGTGTGACGGTACACCGGGTAGGTGGTAGTGCGCCTGTCGCTGCGGGTAAAGGTCGCCAATTCACCCGCCAACGAAGCGAGATCGCGGTACAACTGCTCCGGGTGCAGGCCGGTCATCGTCGACAGGTGGCGCACCAACGGCAAGCAACGGTTGAGCACCTGTAACAACAAGAAGTCCGAAATTTGCGCCGCGTTGCTACCTTCCGGCTGGTTCAGGCGCGCAGCCAGAACTTCGATCCGTTGCGGCACCAGGCCCAGCAGCTCATCGACATGTCCAACCAAGCGCGTAGCTGCGCGAATATCCAGGCACGGTGGGCAGTAGTCACGGTCGAGTTGCACGCTGGTGTCGGCACGTTTCTCCACCACATGGGCAATGCCAAGGGTGGTACAGGTATCGGCAACATCCTTTTCAAAAGCCAGGCGCAGGCGCAGTTTGCCGACGCTCATCAAGGCGCTGCTGTCCAAACCATTGCTGTCCCAGGCTTCGTATTCGCCGCAGCGATAGCGAGCACAATTTTCAACACCGGGATTATCGTCCACCTCTGGCACACCAAGGCGCAGACTGGGTAATGCCAGCACTACCTTCAGGTCACGTGCGTCATCCGGGATGTCCAGGGGCAACGGTATTTCATCGCCAAAGGGCAAACCGACCGGCGTGCCATCCGGCATCACGGCGCTATACGTCAGCAACGACAGCTTGCCCATCGCCAACTGCTGCGGGTCGATTTCCAATCTGGAAAAGCCCCAGCCATAGGCGCGCAGGTTACAGACCCGGGCTTCCAGTTGGGTTTGCAGGAAGCGGTCATGCTGTTGCAGGTGTTGAGGCTGCAACAGCATGCCTTCGGTCCAGACGACTTTGTTATTCCAGGACATAGGAGGTTCTCTTGATAGGGGCGGCGCTACTGGCCGTCATCGGCCGCGTTGGGCGGTAACGGCTCGCTTGCCGGCCCGGTGGCAGCAGCAAGGGCCAAGGCGGTGGCTGCCGACGCGGCTCCGGGCTGGGGCTGCGGGATAATCGAAGCAGCAAGCATGGATGCCGCAACCATCGCCGGGGTCAGGGTCAGGAACGTCCCGCCGACTTTCAGCGTGATAGCCGTGCCCGCCTCGATCACCACGTTGTCGCCGCCCTTGATGTAGATGTCCCGGTCTGCAGTGATGCCGGTTTTCAGCCCGCCGCTGATGATCATGTTGGCCTCGGCCGCCAACGACACATCACCGCCGGCCTTCTCATGGCGATTGCCACCCACCGCCGAGTGCCGGTCGCCGCCCACCTGCTCGCGCAGGTCCTGGTCGACCTTGGAGTGGCGGTCACCGCCAACCCAGTCCAGGGAGTCCTTGAGCACACGTTGGTCGAGGTTCTTCTGCGCATGCAGGAACACTTGCTCCGCGCCCTTTTTGTCTTCGAAACGCAGCTCGTTGTACCCACCTCCCCCCTTGGATGAATGGCTCTTAATCGTCGAGCGCGTGGCGTTTTCCGGCAGCGTGCAGGGGGGCATCGTGTCGGCGTTGTAGACGCTGCCGGTCACCAACGGGTGGTCGGGATCACCTTCAAGAAAGCTGACCACCACCTCCTGGCCGATGCGCGGCGTGTACAGGCTGCCCCAGCGTTTGCCGGCCCAACCCTGGGCCACGCGAATCCAGCACGAACTGTTTTCGTCACGCTGGCCCTCGCGGTCCCAATGGAACTGCACCTTGATGCGCCCATATTTGTCGGTCCATATCTCCTCGCCCTGCTTGCCCACCACTATTGCCGTTTGCGGGCCGTGCATCAGCGGTTTGCGCGACAGGCACGGAGCACGAAATGGCTGCTGGCGGGACAGCGCGACGAATGTGCACTTCATCACGGGCGCAGGATTATCCGGCGGCGCTGGCTCGTAGGTGTCCGACGACAACTCATAACGTGCCTCCAGCAATAAATATTGCGCGTTTTGCTCGCTGCGCGGGTGCTCGGTGAGGGTCATCAACGCACCGGGAAACAGGCCCCGCGCGTGCGTGACACCCGTGGCTCGTTGGGCGCCTGTGTGCAAGGACTCAATCAAGGTGCGCGCATAGGACTCACCGTCCTTGCGCTCTGTATATTTGCCCGGGTAGTCGTAACGCTCATGCCGCGATTGCGGGTAGTTGCCGGCCAGCACCGACTTCGCCAACAGGTTGGCGGTGGGCTTTTCAAAGTCGAAGTCTTGCAGCGTGTAGCCGCCCGGTTGCACCTCGCCGCTCATGCACCAGTCATGGATCGCTTCGCTTGCGCCAGGCCTGTAGGGCATCTGCGCGTAACCAGGGGCTGGCGAGTGCGCGCCGTAGGCGTCGACCAATACCAAGGTGTGTCGCCCGGCGGCGCTCTTGAAGTAGTAGTAAATCCCCTCTTGTTCCATCAGGCGGCTGACGAAGTTCAAATCGCTCTCACGGTACTGCACGCAGTAGGTCAGCTCCGCGTAGCTGGCACTGAGGCCCGACGTATCGACATCGGCAATGCTGTAGGACGCGAATACCTGCTTGAGAATCTGCGGCACACTCAGCGCCTGGAAGATCCGGCAATCGCTGGTCAAGCTCAGGAACCACAACCATGGGCGTAGCACCGCCGTGTAAGTGGCGTAGCGGCCCTGGCGACCGGTGAATGCAAACTGGCTGACATGCCCACTGAAGTAGCGACTGCTACCCGTGGGCAGGTCCACTGCGATACTCATCTGGGTGGCCAACAGGTCGTCGATATTCAGGTCGGCGCGCTCGCTGAATAATTCGAGTTGGTACTCGCTGAGCTGGGACAATCCCTCGCGGGCCTGCATGCGTCGAAACAGCAGCACATCGGCGCCCAAGACACTGGTGACCTGTATTTCACGGTGAGTCTGTGTCGTTGCCATAGGGCGTTACCTCGCGGACTCGGAAAAGACATAGGCAAATTCGCCGTTTTCTACACGAACCTGCACCTGGGTTGCCGGTGTCCCGAGTAACAAGCGATTGAGAAATTCAGTACTGATAACCGGCAACATCGAATGAGTCAGAATCGCGTCAATCATCCGCCCGCCGCTTTCCAGTTCGGTGCAACGACTGGCGATCAGTTGCACCACCGCTTCGCTGTAGGTGAACGGCACCTTGTGAGCCGCGGCGATGCGTTGTTCGATCCGCCCCAATTGCAGGCGAATGATGCTGCCTAACATGACGTCGCTCAGTGGGTAATAAGGGATGACTACCAGGCGCCCGAGCAACGCAGGAGGAAATACCTGCAACAGCGGTTCGCGCAGGGCCTTGGCCATCGCATCCGGGGTTGGAACGGCCTGCGGATCACGGCACAGGCGGCTGATCAGCGGCGTGCCGACGTTGGTGGTGAGCAAGATCAACGTGTTCTTGAAGTCGATGATTCGGCCTTCGCCGTCCTCCATCCAGCCCTTGTCGAACACCTGGAAAAACAACTCGTGTACATCCGAATGGGCCTTCTCCACCTCATCCAACAACACCACGCTGTAGGGCTTGCGCCGCACTGCTTCGGTGAGCACACCCCCTTCGCCATAGCCCACGTAGCCGGGCGGCGCGCCCTTGAGGGTGGAAACGCTGTGGGCTTCCTGGTACTCGCTCATGTTGATCGTGATGACGTTCTGTTCGCCGCCATACAACGACTCGGCCAGGGCCAGGGCGGTCTCGGTCTTGCCCACCCCGGAGGTACCCGCGAGCAAGAACACACCGACGGGTTTGCCGGGGTTATCGAGGCCGGCGCGGGAGGTCTGGATGCGTCGCGCGATCATCTCCAACGCGTGGTCCTGGCCGATAATACGTTGGCCCACGCGCTCGGCCAGGCGCAGCACGTTGTCGATTTCATTCTTGACCATGCGGCCCACTGGGATCCCCGTCCAGTCCTGCACCACCGAAGCCACGGCCTGTTCGTCAACGCAGGTCAGCACCAGCGGATGCTCGCCTTGCAGGGTTGCCAGTTGGTCCTGCAATTGGCGCAGTTGCGCCAGGCCGTCGGCGCAATCATTGGCTTCGCCCAGTTGGCGGCGCAGGTGCTGAATCTGCTCCACCAGGGCCCGCTCGTTATTCCAGCGCTCTTCTACCTCATCCAGACGCTGGCGCTCGCTCGCCAGTAACGCTTGCACCGAAGTGCGGCGGCTGACGGTGTCCACACCAATGGCCGTCTCACGCTCGATGATCGTCAACTCCGTTTCCAGGGAATCGATACGTCGACGGCTGTCGTCCACCTCAGCCGGAGTGGCGTGCAAGCTGATGGCAACACGGGCGCAGGCGGTGTCGATCAGGCTGACTGCCTTGTCCGGCAGCTGCCGCGCCGGGATGTAGCGGTTGGACAGGCGCACGGCGGCTTCCAGCGCCGAATCAAGAATGTGTACCTGGTGATGGTCCTGCAGGGTTTCGGCAAGGCCACGCAGCATCAGCAGGGCACGCGCCTCGTCGGGCTCATCCACTTGTACGACCTGGAAACGCCGGGTCAGCGCCGGGTCTTTTTCGATGTGCTTCTTGTACTCGGCGAAGGTCGTGGCGCCCACCGTGCGCAAGGTGCCACGGGCCAGTACCGGTTTGAGTAGGTTGGCCGCATCGCCCGTGCCCGCAGCACCACCGGCGCCCACCAGGGTGTGTGTTTCGTCGATAAACAGCACCACCGGTTTGACACTGGCGTGTACTTCATCGATCACCGAACGCAGGCGCTGTTCGAACTCGCCTTTCATGCTGGCGCCCGCCTGCAACAGACCAACGTCAAGGGCGAGCAGTTGCACGTCTTTCAGGCTGGGCGGTACATCGCCACGGGCGATGCGTTGGGCAAGCCCTTCAGCAATGGCAGTCTTGCCCACGCCCGCCTCGCCCACCAGGATCGGGTTGTTCTGGCGGCGGCGCATGAGGATGTCGATCACCTGGCGGATCTCTGGATCACGGCCGACGATGGGGTCCATCTTACTGTTGCGCGCTTGCTCAGTGAGGTCGACAGTGAAGCGTTTCAACGCTGCCTGCTGGTTTGCGGGAGCCAGTGCCCCGAGGTCTTCGCCCGGCATTTGATGCCCGGCGCGTGCCTCCATCAACGCTTCGGGAGAGCCGTTGAGCAAGGTGTCGAACTGCTCGCTCAGGTCATCGACGCCGAACTTGTTGAACTCACGGGACACGCCATACAAACCATTACGCAGGGCCGGGGTTTTCAGCACTGCCAGCAGTAAATGACCTGAGCGTACCTGGGTATCACCGAACATCAGGGTGGCGTAGACCCACGCGCGTTCAACAGTTTCTTCCACCTGCGAAGAGAGGTCGGTGACCGACGTAGAACCACGGGGCAAACGGTCTAGAGCCGCCGCCAGGTCGCGGGCCAGTACGCTCGTGTCGATGCCGTAGTGACGCACCAGCCGCAACAGGTCGCAGTCGGTCAGTTGCAGCAACTGCTGCAGCCAATGCACCAGTTCCACATAGGGGTTGCCACGCAGCTTGCAGAACACCGTGCTGCTTTCAATCGCCCGGTAGCACAGGCTGTTGAGTTTGCCGAACAGCGCAACGCGACTGATATCAGCCATGGGCAGGTCCTTGTGAAGTGAAAGAGAGACGTGGATTGATCAACAACTGCCGGTCATCTGCCAAAGGGGCCTTGCTTCTCAGCCAACTGGTGCGGCCCAAGGGCGCGGAACCGAGGCGCAAGCCTGGCAGGTGTTGTTTCTTGACGATCAAGTTGAGATCCCAGTCCATCACCAGGCCGGCGTACTGGCGGACCCAGTCCCGCACCCGGGGCAAGCTGTCACCGCCGGGCAGCAGGCGCCGGGTTTTTGCCAGGTCCAGAGGGCCGATCTCCAGGCGAAATTTGTGCTGGGCATTCCAGACCTTCCTGCCCATGACCGTGTCCTGGCCGAGTACGGCGGCTTGTGGGCCGCCGCGCAACACACACAGGCCATCAGCGGGCAATGTCATCCAGTGGCCGACAAACTGCTTCACCTGCACGGGCATCCCAAGGTAATCACCCAGCAACGCAGCGAGGCCTTCGGCATTGCGCACCTGGGGCCCCAGGCGTCCGGCAAAATGCAGCTTGGCCACGTCCGGCAGCGTGTCGCGACCCAGCAACGATGCCTGGCCGATCCCTATCAATGACCCCAGGTACTGGGCGAACCGATCTGCCCCTGGCCGGTCGAGGCTCACCGCCGGTTGGGCGCTGGCCCAGGCGCGGTAGAACAGGCTGATCATGCGGTGATGGAATACATCGAAAAATGCAGCGGGCGTCGGATCATTCCGATTGCGCTGGCGGTCACGAACGTATTCGGTCAAGTGAATCGGCAGGGGGCCATTGGCGCCCATCAGGCCGAAGAAATTCAGCAGCAGCTTAGGCGTGTTACCTGGCTTGAGCGCTGCGAGCATGGCCGGTTCGAACGCCAGTGACGGTTGCTGGCCGAAACGCACCGCCTCATCCGCAGAACGCGCAGCCTGACCGATCCGCGGCAAGTGCGGGAACGCGCACTCCAACTGGCGCAAAGCAGCATAGAAATCAAAACGTGCCGGGTGCGCTTCAAGGGCATCGAGCAGGGTCAGAGGATCTCGCATCGGCCCACCCGTGCTGGCCACTGCATGATCACTCCACGCGTGGTGCTTTTGATCAATGTTTCGGTGAAGCAATTAAGCGACACGTACGTGGCAAAAAACTGCTCCAGCACCGCCCCCAATACAAACACGCCGGCACCTTCGAACGCCGCTTCGTCCAGGGTCACGCAGACCTGCAAACCCCGCCCGTAAGTGATCGGCCCCGGCAATGGCAGGCGCCGCGCAATGCTCTGGGCACTCACCGAGCACAGGCCTTCGATCTGTTTGTGGGCCACCTCATCTTCGACACGGCAATACAGCCGCAACAGGTCGCGAAAGGCGTTGGCGCCCTGCTCCTTGTCCTGGCCCAGCAATGACAGGTAATTGAGGGACAAGTGGCTGACCAGCCGCCATGCCGTTTCGCCTTCGGCAAAGGATGGCGCGGGCATCGTGGGCCCGGTCATGCAACGCACCGCCTGCACTGGCGCGCCGGACTCAACACTGAAATCGGTACGGCCCCCGCCCACCGGCATGCTCAGCACCAAGTCGCGATTACTGCACAGGGTATCGATACCCAACTGGCGCAGATCACTGCTGTGAGGGGCGTCAAACGCGTCCACCAGGGACAGGAACACTTCGCTGCCCAGGTAGCTGGAGCGCGGGCCCTGGCGTTGCTGCTGCTCGGACAACACGCGCGCATCGCGGCGCACCTGGTAATAGGCGTTCGGCGGTGTGTGCCCTTGCAGGTCATTGGCGCGGTAAAACGACTCGAAGGTTTGGCTCGCCTGGGTATCACTGCCATAACCGGTCACGCCATCGATCTGGTAGATCTCGTAATCCATCGGACGGGTACGGTCAGGGACCACATGGTACTCCGCTTGCTGATCAGACAGGTGCACGCGCTCGGCGCGCATCGGGAACAGGTTGATCGCCGGGCTGCAGTACAAGGCGAAGTTGGCGGCGCTGAGACCTTGCTCCAGCAACGGATCGAGCTTTTTGAACAACACGATCACGTCCAGTTGCTCTGCGGTGCACCGGCTGATGCTGCTTGCCAGCCCGGTCACCTGCGCAAACATGAAACGCTCGGGCATGGCGAAGTATTCCTGCAACAGCCGATAGCCCTGAAACGAACGCGGACCGCAGGGCAGCAACGCTTCGCTATCGCTGTACCCGGCGCTGCGAATCGCGCTTTTGGGCAAGAAGTGGTGCCAGTCCACAGGCGCCTGTACGGGCATCACCAACACCCCGACCGCCTGGGCAAGCAGGTGTTCGAGGATGCGCGCGGGCATGGCATCGCCGCCACGCATGTGCAGCGGCAACTGATCAAGCGCCAGGTCGCTGAATACCAGGCCGGCACCGGTCCGAAGGCGCAGGCGCAAGGCGGCATTGACCGGGCCGAGACGCGACAGGTCGACACCCGCGACTTGGCTGCCACAGGCAAAGTAGCGCGCCTCTACCAGTTCTACTGGCCACAGGGTCACGTCGTGGGCGGTGCGAAATTCGCAGGCCGTTTGCTCACCTTTGCCCAGTTGGCTGTGCAGTGCAGTGCCACGGGGCACCTTGAAACCGGCGGCCAGGCTACCCTCGCTCAGGTCCGGCTGAAGCTGCACCACCGCCATCGATGGCGTGGGTGCCAGGTATTGTGGGTGGACCAGTTCCAGCAGGTGATTGGTAAAACGCGGGAACTCGGCATCGATCTTCAACTGCACCCGCGCCGCCAGAAAGCTGAACCCCTCCAGCAAGCGCTCCACATAGGGATCGGCGCAGGCGTAGGTTTCCAGGCCCAGGCGACCGGCGACCTTGGGGTAGTCACGGGCGAATTCGGCACCGCCCTCCCGTAGATGAGCCAGTTCACGTTCGTAATAGCGCAGCAGTTTGGCGTTCACCGCACGTCCCTTGTCTCGATATCGAATAGCCGAGCCTCACCTGCTTCCAGGTCGAGTTCGGTCTTGAGGTACAGGCGCTCGGGCAACGGTTGGCCCCACAGTTCGCCGTGAATTTCAAAGGCCATCTGGTTCGGGCCCGCTGCTTTACCGGACGGTGCGACCGGTATCACGCGCACGCTGTCACGCAAAATGCGTGGTTCAAAATCCCAGATTGCCTGACGAATACGCCGCCCCAATGCTTCACGATCCAACCCGGCGGCGGTTTTGCCGGCCAAGTCCAACAGGCCAAAATTGAGCACCGATTGACTGGCCAACGGGTAGGCACTGAGGTCGCGAAAACTGCCCAGGCTGCTGCTGTTGAGCAGCCAGCCGAGATCGCGCAGCACCGCCTTGCGCAAATCGCGCATGGACAACACGCGTTTGTCCCGTGGCTCTACGACCTGCTCGCGGTCGTCATCGCTCAGACGGTCAAGCAACGACGGCTGCAGGCGCTCCCGGCTAGTCAGCTCCCCCATGATTGATTGCTCCTGTAGTGAGCGGGCTTGTCGAATCGTCGCACCGCCCGCGCTGGGCTGCGAAGCGGCCCCAAAACCGGAAAACTGGGCTCTACCTGGCAGAACGCGTCGGCCAAATTAGGGCGGCTTCGCAGCCCAGCGCGGGGCAAGCCCGCTCACTACAAGGCTCAGATGGTTTGGTTCTTTTCCAGGTCCCACCTCTTCGGCGTGCCGGTTTTCACGGTGTCGCCGGCGAAGGCGTTGAACTCGTAGCTGATGGTGGTGAAGTTGATGGCAATGCTTTCAGTCGGGCGCTCGCCGTTACTGCTGGCGGAGTAGGCGCTGATGATCGCGCCGCCCAGGATGAGCTTGAGAAACACCTGCTGTTTCTTGTCCGAACCGCCAGTCTGGATGAAGTGGATTTCGGCATCCCCCAGGCTCTTGCCGCAGACTGCTTGCATAAACAGATCGGCAGAGGACAGGTCGGTAACCCGGGTCAGGGAGATTTCCGAAAACGATGGATTGCTGGTGTCGCGGTCGCCGCCGCCACTGGTGGAAATAGCCCGGCCCACGCCCATTTGAAGCGCGTCGAGGGTGATCCAGTCTTTGTGCGCGTCAACGGTGGAGGTGCCTTTGATTGGGGTGCCAGTGAAGTTCATCAGGATCATGCGGATTACCTTTCAGGTGGGTTAATTTGATTTGGTAGATGGCAGCTTCGAGACCAGGCGCAACGACACGGTCAGGCCTTCAAGCTGGTAGTGCGGGCGTAGGAAAAACTTGGCGCTGTAGTAGCCTGGGTTGCCTTCGATTTCCTCCACCACCACTTCGGCACCGGCCAGCGGTTTGCGCGCCTTGTCAGCGTCGGAGGCCGTGGCCGGGTTGTGCTCCACGTAGCGACCGATCCAGTTGTTGAGCCAGGTCTGCATGTCGTCACGCTCTTTGAACGAGCCGATCTTGTCGCGCACGATGCACTTCAAGTAATGCGCGAAACGGCAAGTGGCAAACAGGTACGGCAGGCGCGCGGCCAGATTGGCGTTGGCACTGGCGTCTGGGTCGTCGTACTCGGCGGGTCGGTGCATCGACTGTGCGCCGATAAAGGCCGCCAGGTCGCTGTTTTTCTTGTGCACCAGGGGCATGAAGCCGTTCTTCGCCAGCTCCGCTTCACGCCGATCGCTGATGGCGATTTCGGTTGGGCAGGTCATGTCCACACCGCCGTCGTCGGTCGGGAAGGTATGCACCGGCAGCCCCTCCACGACACCACCGGATTCGATGCCGCGAATCTGCGAGCACCAGCCGTAGTGCTTGAACGAACGGTTGATGTTCACCGCCATGGCGTAGGCGGCGTTGGCCCAGGTGAAGTCCTTGGCGCCAGTGGCGCTGGTGGTTTCTTCGAAATCGAACGAATCCACCGGGTTGGTCTTGGCACCATAAGGCGCGCGGGCGAGAAAGCGCGGCATTGCAAGGCCCACATAGCGCGAGTCCTCACTGTCGCGAAAACTGCGCCAGGCTGCGTGCTCCGGGGTCTGGAAGATCTTGGTCAGGTCACGCGGGTTGGCCAGTTCCTGCCACGACTCCATGAGCATCACGCTGGGGTCGGCGGCGGTGATCAGTGGGCAGTGGGCCGCAGCACTGACGCGCGCCATCTGGGTCAACAGCTCCACATCCGGCGCGCTGTTGTTGAAGTAGTAATCGGCGACGAACGCACCGTAGGGCTCACCGCCGAACTGGCCGTATTCCTCTTCATAGAGTTTCTTGAAGAGCGGGCTCTGGTCCCAGGCCACACCCTTGAACTTGCGCAGGGTCTTGTGCGCTTCGCTCTTGGAAATATTCATCACCCGGATCTTCAACGATTCGTCGGTCTCGGTGTTGTTGACCAGGTAATGCAGGCCACGCCAGGCGCTTTCAACGCCCTGGAATTCCGCGTGATGGAGGATGTGATTGATCTGCTCAGTGAGTTTCTGATCCAGCGCAGCGATCAACCCCTCGATAGTGCCCAATACGTCATTGGGTATCAGGCAGGTGCCTTGCAATGCCTGCTCAGCCAAGGTACGTACGGCAGTTTCCACGGCTTCCTGGGCCCTGTCGGTCTTGGGCTTGAACTCTCTTTGCAACAGGTTTGCGAAGTCGCCGGTGTCGAACTCAGCTGTGACTGGCGACTGTCCGGTCTGTTCCGATTGTGTAGCGGACATGGCGTTATCCTTCAATTTTTGGCAAAAGCGTCCTCGTGCCGGGGCAAACGAGGCTCCGGCAAGGTGAGCAGTCAGTCAGTTATTCCGGTTGCTTGGGCGCAGCGCTCAAGGCTTGCATCACACTCGGATCGGCCAGCACGCTGGCCAACAGCGCCTCGGCGCCGACCTTGCCGTCCATGTAGGTCAACAGGTTGGATAATTGGCTACGGGCGGTGAGCAATTGGTTGAGGCTTGGCACCTTGCGGGCGATAGCGGCCGGGCTGAAGTCGTCCATCGATTCGAAGGTGATCTCTACCGGCAGGTTGCCTTCGCCGCTGAGGGTATTGGGTACCTGGAATGCCACGCGTGGTTTCATGGACTTGAGGCGTTCGTCGAAATTGTCGACATCGACCTCAAGGAACTTACGCTCGGCCACCGGCGGCAAAGGGTCGGCGGGGTTGCCTGAGAGATCGGAAAACACACCCATGACAAAGGGCAATTGCACGGTTTTTTCCGCGCCGTAAACCTCCACGTCGTATTCGATCTGGACACGTGGCGCTCGGTTGCGCGCGATGAACTTCTGACTGCTTTCTTTAGCCACAAGACTGGCTCCGCTGAGTGAGATTGATCAAATGGATCAGTTGTCGCTGTCACGCGTACCGCTGACCACCGCCAACTGGGCAAGACCATCGGGAGCGAGGTCCTGCAACAATTCCATGAAGTTCTTGTCGATCAACTGCTTGGCCCGCTGCAGCAGGAACGGCACCGGGCTGGCAGGCTCGTGTGCCTGGAAATAGCGGCACACGTGGTCGATGGCTTGACGCGCGTCTTCGCGATTATGGATCTCGCCACGGATGAGCGGCGGCGTCGGCATACCAGCGCCAACCGCAGGCACATCGATTGGCGGTGGGTCACGCCGAGTGACGTGCAACGCACGCCGCAACAGAGTGACCAGACGGCTCAAATCGATGGCGCGATCGACACCAACCCTCTCCGTCAGTAAATGTTCGATCTGTATGCTCAGGGCCAGGGCCTGTGTCAAAGCCTGGGCAGTGGCACTCAGCTCCCGAGGGTCGGCCTCGGCCAGGGCGCCCTCAAGCATGGCCGGGCTGAGATCACAGTTTTGCTCATCAATGGCCAGATCTATCTGCCGCAGATTCAGGGTCCCAACACTGCGGGCGCGAACCAGTGGCGCATCCAGCAGATCACGCAGCAGACCGCCGGGCTCGCACAGGAACGCCAGGATATTGATGCGCAGCAGCGGATCGTTATTGTCGAGGGGGTCGAGTTGGGGGTGCAGGCCGTCCCAGCAGTTTTCCAGCAACCCATGGATCAACTGCAGGCCGGCAGCCAGGCCCGCAATGCCGTGCACGTTGAGCTGCGCACGGGTCAACCAGATGGCCAGTCGCAAGTCACGGCTGCGCTCCAGCAGCGGCAAGGCGAGCAGTGTCACCCGCTGCCAATTGGGGTCGATGGCCTGGGTGATGGTGTCGCCGTATTGCACCTCGGGTTTACCCAAGACCTCCTCTTCCAGTTCCAGGAATTCGGGGGCATATTCGATGTTGCGGCCACCGCCACAAGCCTCGGCCAAAGGCTGGGCAAGCGCGGTCAAATCCAGTGGTGGAGCTTCACTAGGCAGGTGCATCGCAAATCACTCATTCAAATTGCTCTGGAAGCAGAACTAACTTGCGAAGATTTATAGGGCAATGGACCACGAAGAAATGTAAGCGGATTCACGCAGAACTGTCGGATTTTACTCTGCGTGAACGTGAGAATTGACTATCCGGGTTGTAGTAATTCCCGAGGACGACTGATGGCACCAGTAGGACGCGAGGGTTTCCCCTCACATCCAGGAAGGCGTCTTAAAACGCGATACCCACCTTGAAACCATACTCATCACGCTTGAGCTTGGTGTTGTCCGCCACGTCCGAGTCTTCATCAAGCTTGTATTCGGTACGCGTGTAGTACAGGCCCGCCACCACCGGCAGGTCGCCGTTGCGGTTCATCAGCAGGCTGACTTCGGCGTAGGGGTTGGTGCGGTCCTTGAGGTCCACAGTGTCGCTGCCCAAGCCGTCCACCTTGATCTTGGCGCGGCTGTCGAGCGTACGACGCGCACCGGCTTCGACGCGCAGGGTCATGTCATCGAACTGATGGTTGTAACCCAGGGCCGCCTTGGCAAAGGGCGATTTGCTGGTGAGCTCCAGGTCGTAATCGTTGGAGTCCAGCTCGTAACGGGTCCAGCTGTAGCCGCCGCCCACAATCACGTCAACCGAATTGCGCGCATCCAGCGCAGCGCGCCAACCAAGGTCCAGGTCGGCCTGGCCGTCCTTGAGCTTGTTGTCGCTTTTCTTACCGTACTTGGCCTGGATACCGGCCTGGTAGATAAAGCCGGATTCGGCGGTGAGTTTGTTGCCAAAGTTATAGAAAAGACCGACTTCGGGCATGTCGTCCTTGTCACTTTCGCTGCCGCCTTCAAGCTTGAAGTCGTTGTAGCTGCCCAGCAGGCCAAAGGTCGAAATCGGCGCGGTGGACGGTGCGGCGAACACCACGGCTGGCGCAGCGACCAGCGCCAGCAACGAAGAACCCTTGAGGACTTTTCCGAATAGCTTGGACATCGTTTTACATCTCCTTGTCTGGTGAGCAAATTATTCAGGAACCGCTTCGAACCCAGGTAAAGGGAAAAGGTTCGGAATAATTTGCACGGATTTGGAGATAAAACGGTTCAGCGATGGCTCTATCTCAATATTTTCAGGAGTTAGCCAGCACCAAGCCATCAAAGGCTTGGCGCAGTTGCGCATGCTCCGGCACGCGAATGCCAAAAGTCTCCTGCAGCAAGGTCAGCAGCTCATCGGCACTCTGGGCCGTGTGTTTCTCGCTCGGTCGATCCAGGTAGTGCACGGCGTAGTTGGCATTGTTCAGGGTATGGCGTTTACCCTCGGCCAAGCGTGCAACCTTGAGCTGGCCTACGAACGGTGACTCCGGGTGCGTGGACACGTACCAATTGCCGATGGTGTAGTCGATATCCCCCTGCATTTGCAGGTCGAACACATACAGCCCCCGCCACTCCTCAGCGACCTGCGCCCACAAGGTGTAACTGCCCTGGCCGTCGAATGTCAGCCGATACGGCTCATGGGCCGTGGGCTGCACCGCTTCGCTGTCCAGCAACAACGGACTGCTGGGCACCATGCCGCCAAAGCCGACATCCGTGATGTAGCGCGCACCGTCCAGAGTCACCAGACTCAGGCGATGAGTACGCGCCGTGTGCGCATCTGCCGGACCGCCCATCACTACTCGGCCGGTGATACCACGGGCGTCGAAACCCAGTTCCTGCAGCAACGTCAGGAACATCTGGTTCAACTCATAGCAATAGCCGCCCCGCCCATCCAGCAGCACTTTCTGCTCCACGCTGGGCAGATCGATGGGGACCGGCAGGTGCAGCAGCGTCGACAGGCTTTCAAAGGCAAAGGTGCAGACGTGGCGCAGTTGCAGATCCTGCAGGGTTTGCAGGGTGGGCGGCGGCGGCGCGTCGTAGCCCAGGCGTTGCAGGTAGAGCGAGCGATGGGTCAGACGGGACATTGCACAATCCTTGGGCACGGGGCGAAGGCATCACTATGCCGCGCCTGCGTGCAGATTGTCATTTTGAATGAACCTTTTTGAACGCCCTCCTATCCATTGATAACAACACAGGGAGGCAACATGAGCACCGCAAAAATCTACACCATTAACTATCAACTGCACGGTCAACCGAAGTCCTTTGTGGTGCGCGCCGAGGTGATGAACAACGCCGAAGCCTGGCACTGGGCGGCGGTGGATGCGGATATTGCGCATGTGAGCCGCGTGGGACGCGTTGGGCATGAACAGGTGAAGAAAACGACTCGACCTTGGGCGGAGAAGTTTGGGATTACCGAGGTCACGTGGATCGCGCCTAAATGAACCATAAGCCCCGCACGACGGCGGGGCTTGGCTTACTTCTTCAGGTCGCCCAACGGATCGTAGGGCGGCTTTTTTTGAGGCGCCTGTTGCTTGTCCAACGGCGCGATGGCCGGACCGACCGGGTCCACCTGAGGATCGGATACATCCGGCGAATCCGGATCAAACCCCAACTCATCCTTACCACTCCCATGCTCACCCGAATGCGGGCCTTTCGCAGGATTATTCACAGCAATCTCCTCGCTTACAGTGGGCGGGCTTTGTCGTGCAGGTTTTCCAGGCTTTCCTCAACTTGCTCCACGTCGTCGTCCTGACGCTCCGCCGGGTCGTTGGGACGCAACGCATCGTTGTCGCGCTCCTCTTCGCCGGGTGTGCGATCAGGATTCGGGGTGCCGGGTGGCGGCTGTTTGTATTCGGCCATGATGGTTCACCTCAATGGGTCTACACAGGTTTAGAGAAACCGCGATGAAGCATCGTTCAACTTGTTTGCCCAGGCATGCGAAGATGCCACCCCGCACTTTCTGGAGACTTGAACCGGATGTTCGAACTCAAACCCTGCGACCCCGTCACTTTCCGCCAGCAAACCCGCCGCAGCACGTTGATCGTGGCCGTGCTGTTCCTGGTGCTGGCCATGGTGCTGTCGACTCTGGCAGTAATGCTGTTCGGTGAACCTGGCGGCGATAACTTTCGCTTCAATGTGGGCGGTGTATTTGCCGGCGTGCTGATTACCGTGGCGCTGGTACGGGGCCCGTTCTGGACACAGCCGTGGCTGGCGGCGGCGGTGTACGGCTGGCAGCTCAAGCGCTGCCTGATGAGCGTGACCAATGTGATGCACAAGGTCACTGAGCGGGTGCAGGTCAATGATCCGACGGCGATCAAAGTGCTGCGTTTCTATCATCTGGGGCTGACGCAGATGCACGAACTGGACGCCAACTCCAGCGCCCAGGCGCAGATGGTGAGTGAGATCGAAGCGCATAAGGCGAGGATGCAGGCGCTGGGCATCGATACCGAGCAAACGCGCTTTGACCCCGCATGGATCGAAACGCTGAAAAGCGTTTGAATGCTCTGCCTGATGTACGCTAATCCAAATGTGGGAGCGGGCTTGCTCGCGAAAGCGGTGGGTCAGTCAAAGATGTTCTAACTGCCCCACCACTTTCGCGAGCAAGCCCGCTCCCACATTTTTGAGTGGCTTACACCGTAGGAACCTTTGCTCGCCAGCAGAACACCGCGCTCACGGCAATCGCTGCGCCGGCCACGCCGAACACCCAGGGTGCCGAGGCTATCGGCAATAGCAGGCCGGCCAGCAACGGCCCCAGGCCCGCACCGATATCCCGCCAGACCGCGTTGGACGCCAGTGCCGAAACGCGCATCGACCCCGGGTTACGCTCGGCCACCAACGTCGTCACCAATGGCAGTTGCAACGCGCGCAGCACCAGCACCGCCGCTGCGCCGACAATCACCCAGTAGCTGCCAAATGCGCTCAGGGCCACGGCGCTTAGGAACGAAAACAGCAACAGCATCGAGGTGGCGCCAAAGCGCTGTGCCGCCCTGCCACCCAAGGGGCTCAAGAGCATTTCCGAGACATACCGCAACGCCATCAAGCCGCCAGCGATCAGCACCGCATCACCGCCCAGAAGCTTCTGCGCCTGGATCGACAGGCCGAAGATAAACAGCCCATCCAGCGCCACGCCTTCGATAAACGACCACATCGCCACGCTGTCCGGCCATTTGAAGCGCCGCCCCGGCGTGCTGTGCAGATTGTGGCCAAGTGTCGGCAAGCCGCGCGCCATCCACAAACCCACCAGGCAGCAACCCGCCAGGATCAGAAAGATTGGACGTGGCCCGGCCCACAGTGTCAGCCACCCACCCAGGGGCAGCGCGAGCATCGGCCCAAGGGCGATCAATGCCCGCGAACGCCCGGCTCGACGTGCGGCGCCCGTCGGTTCAGAAGTGGCCAATACCTGGGTCGACAGGTTCAGCGCTGCAAAACACAGGCCCCACACCAATCGCAGGCCGAGCAACGCGGCGAAGCCGGACAACATCGAATTACCCACGGCACACAGCGTCGCGGCGCCGGCGGCGATCATGCAGGTGAGACGGTCACCGTTGCGCGCGTAGAAATTGAGCACATGCCGGTAACCGAAAATCCGCACCAGGCGATTGGCGGCCAGCAGCACACCCGCCTGGGCCAAGGTGATACCGAAGGCCTGGGATTCCATGGGCAGCAGCAGGTAGAGCAACACGTCGCTGGGTAGGCACAACGCCAGGGTCAACGCGGCGCGGCGGGACTGGGTGTCGGCGGTGCGGAGGGCCTGACTGGTCATAATTCTGAAACATTCCGAAATATTCAGGCCGCCACGGTAGCCTTAATCACGCCCTTTTCCCATAGGGCAGCAAGCGCAAACCACTGGCAGCAGCGCCCACCAGAGCAAATCCGCAGCCCAACCACAGGGCATATTGCGGGCCGCTGCCCAGGGACAAGTGGAAACACAGCGCCACCAACGATGCCCCCAACGTCTGCCCCAGTAGACGCGAAACCGCCACGATGCCACTGGCCCCGCCACTGCGGGCAAGCGGTGCGCTGGTCATCAACGCCTTGAGATTAGGCGACTGGAAGAAGCCGAAACCAGCGCCACACAACGCCATGCGCCAACCGATATCGAAAGCCGAGGCGCCGCTTTCCAACGTGGCCAACGTCGCCATGCCCGCGCTGAGCAGCAGCAACCCGATGCCACACAGCACGCCCAACGACATGCGATCCGCCAGGCGACCCGCCACCAGCGCCATCACCGCAACAACGGCCGGCCAAGGCGTCATCAGAAAACCGGTTTCCACCTGGCTATGCCCTAACACCGCCTGTAACAGGAACGGCAACGACACAAATGCCAGGCCTTGGGCACTGAATGCGCAAATCGCAGTCAGGGAAGACAAGGCAAACACCGGCCGCTTGAACAGGTCCACGGCCAACATCGGCGCCGGGTGATCGGCCTGACGACGCAATAGCAACACGCCGCACACCAGCGCCACAGCGATCAGGCCCAGCGTCAACGCACCTTGGGCGCCGTGCACCGCAGACCCCAAACCCAGCACCAGTAGGGCAAACAACCCGGCACACAGCAACGCGGCGAAACGGTCGAACGCGTGTCCGGTAATCGGCAGCGCCGGCAGTGAGCGCACGCCCAGTACCAGCGCCAGCAACCCCAACGGCACATTGATCAGGTACAGCCAATGCCAGGTCGCGACCGACAGAATCGCCGAGGCAACAGTCGGCCCCAGCGTAAACGCCAGCCCCACCACCAGCGAGTTGTAACCCAGGCCCCGCCCGAGCATTTTCGACGGGTAGATATGCCGCAGCAGCGCAGTGTTCACGCTCATGATCGCCGCCGCCCCCAGCCCCTGCATCACTCGCGCAACGGTCAGGGTGACCAACGAGCCGGCCAACCCGCAGAACAGCGATGCGACGATAAACACCAGCAGCCCACCGAGGTACACGCGGCGATGGCCCAGCGCTTCACTTAACGACGCGAACGGCAGCACCATGGCGATAGTCGCCAGCTGATACGCATTGACCACCCAGATCACCGAGGCGGAGTCCGTACCGATGCCCTCGGCCAGGGTAGGCAATGCGGTGTTGACGATGGCCGTGTCCAGGGTCGCCATGCCGATCCCCAGAGAGATCGCGATAACAGCCGGCAGGCGTTTGTTCAGGGGCAACCCATCGGCAACAGAAGACATGAATGGTCCGCGCAGGTAACAAAGGCCATTAGATTACGGGGAGTCGGGATTTTTTTCAGTGAGGGATTGCTTGGCTGTCGGATTTTTCATGTTCAAGCCCTACAACCCTGGACGTTTATTAAAGGAAACCCCCTACATTTTTTGCGCAGCATTGTTTGCAACCTTGGCGCCTCTCTCCCTCCCCCGAGACCCAACCGATGCACAACAATCGCGACAAGGCTCCCTCTGACGATCGTCGCAACTTCTTGCGCCTGGCCACTGCCAGCGCCGGGGCCCTGCTGTTGTCGGGGGCGCTGCCGAACGCTATCGCCCATGCAGCGGCGCCCACGCCACTCACGGTAGTCAACCCGGAGCAAGCCTTGGCGCGGCTGATGGAGGGCAACAAGCGTTATGCCGCCCACGTGACAAAACGCCGTGACCTGATGGTCGAGCGCGTTGCGCTGGTAGACAGCCAGCACCCCTTCGCTGCAGTGCTGGCCTGCGCGGATTCAAGGATTGCCCCCGAATACGTGTTCGACACCGGCCTGGGCGAGCTGTTTTCGGTCAGGGTTGCGGGCAATTTCGTCACTGACGAAGGGCTCGCCAGCCTTGAGTATGCAATCGCGGTACTCGGTACACCGCTGATCCTGGTGCTGGGGCATGACAGTTGTGGCGCCGTTGCTGCCGGGGTCAAGGCCGTCAAGGACAACGCCACCTTCCCCGGCAAGATCCAGGGGCTGGCCGATGCGCTCAAACCCTCGGTGAGCAAGGTGTTGCAAGCTCCCGGCACTCTGTTGGATAACGCGATTGCGCAGAACGTCCGGGACACTGTGGCCCGGCTTAACAGTGAATCCCAGCTGCTGGCCGATGCCATTGGCGCAGGAAAGCTCACGATCGTCGGCGGCATTTACCGGCTGCACAGCGGCGCCGTGGAGTTGATCGCCTAATCAGGTCCGCCAGTATCCGGCCTTGGCCATCAACCTGACCGCCTCGGCAAAACCCGCCTGGGGTACGGTGTTCAACGTCAACAGCGCCACGCAGCGGCTCGGTTTCAGGCCAGCCGCTTGGGTAGCCACACGCCCGCCCTGCCCGGCTCCGGCCAGCACGGCTTCAGGGATATGCAGGGCGTTCATCAGCTCAAGCACATCCTGGCCAAGCACCGCATCGTCCTGCTCACGCAGGTACGGAACAATCACCCGAAACCCCTGGGCTGCCAACGGTGCAGTCACCTGGGCAAACACCTGCCCATCTGCGGCCAACAGGATAATCGCGCGCCCTTCCTCCGGTCCGAACTGTTCATAGCGGATCTCCCGGTCATCATCGGTACTCACCCGCTGCTCCGCCAATGCCGGTGCTGCTGCCACCACGGCGGCCAACAGCAAAAAACCACGACGATCAAACATGACTCACCCCCACGATCAATTCACTGCCCAGCCAAGTGGCCAGGTATTCACCGGCTTGCGTTACGCCTGCCTCTTCCCCTAGGCACGTCACCAGGAACTCACACAGGCCCGCGAAGCTACCGTCGGCCTGCAGGTGCAACAAGGCCTGCAACTCCAAGGCATCCACCTGACGCAGGCGCGAGGTGAACTGGCGGCGCCAGACCAGCAGCCCACCGGCGTGCGGCAGCATCACCGCGTCGGGCGCCGATGCTTCCTGCCACAGCGCCGACCAGATGGCTTCAGCGTTGGTGGTCAAGGCGCGACAACGCAGCGACGGAGTCAGTTGCAACACTGCCGTATCCCAATCCACGCTGGCCAAGGTTTCCAGCGGCAAGGCCTGGGCATCGGCGGCGACAAACGCTTCATTCAATGCCCCTTCGATCCAGGCCAACTCCAGTACGTCCGGGTTACGGGGAAATACTACGTTCAATGTCGCGTGAAACCCTTCGGGATAGGCGTCAAGCGTCCAGGCATGGGGCGGTTGCTGATCGATATGCGTAATGCAGGCTGCCAAAAACGCCTCCTCGCCAACCCAACGCCGCACGTTAGGAAACGCTTGCTCCAAGCACCCCACCAGTTGCGCGCGGTAGTTGTTCTGGTACACCGCCAGGCCTGCGTGGTTATTGCCCAGGCGCTGCGCAGACTCATCCGCCGCACTCACCAACCAATGGCGAAACGTGTGTTGCCACTGCGCCAGGTTCATCGCTGCGCTCCTAAGGCACGGGCCATGCCCAGCTCTTGCAGCAACTCCGCCAGTGGCGGGATTTCATCATCGCGCTCGATCATGGTTGCCACCGGGCCCAGCCTGGCCATGGCCTGGGCATACAGTTCCCAGACGCCTGCGCACACCGGGCTGTCATGGCTGTCGATCAACAGCCCACGGCCCTGGCTATGCCCAGCCAGATGTACCTGGCGCACCCGCTCGGCAGGGATGCCATCCAGAAACGCCAGCGCATCGAATCCATGGTTACTGGCGCTGACAAACACATTGTTGACGTCCAGCAACAGTTCGCAGCCGGTGCGTTTGGCCATGGCGGCGATAAATTCCCACTCGCTCATGGACGCGCCCTCGAAGGCGAGGTAGCTGGACGGGTTTTCAAACAGCATCGTGCGGCCCAGCAGGTCCTGGGCTTGATGGATATTGGCGCACACCCGGTCCAACGCTTCGTCGGTATAAGGCACGGGCAGCAAGTCATGGGAATTGAAGCCGCCACTGCGTGACCAGCTCAAGTGATCGGAAACAAACAGCGGGTCGATTTCATCGACCAACGCTTTGAGGCGGCGCAGGTAGTCGGCATCGAGTCCTTCGGCAGTGCCAATGGACATCGACACCCCATGCAGCGCCACCGGGTAGCGCTCGCGGACCTGGCGCAGGATGTGCCGGGGCTGGCCGCCGGCGACCATGAAGTTCTCGGAGATCACTTCGACAAAATCCACAGGCACGGTGGTTTCCAGGAAATCGCAGTAATGCTCCTTGCGCAGCCCCAGGCCGTAGCCTGAAAAGTGTGGGTTGGGTGTCGGCATGAGGGTTTCTCGATTGAACCTGTAGGGGCGAGCTCTTTGTGGCGCCCTCACCACAAAAAACCGCCCCTGGTGGAGGTTTGGTTATTTCGGCTCAGTCAGGGTGCCACCAGCCTTGAGGCACTCGGACGGCGTCTTGACGATCACGCCCTCGCCCTTGCAGCTGTTGAGGCCCTTGCAGTCGTTCTTGGCGGTGGCACACAGGCTGGTGCCTTTGCAGGTGTTGACGCCGTAGCAACGGCCGGGTTTTTCCTGCTGGTCGGCGGCGCTGGCAGCCGTGGCGAACGACGCAGACGCCATGGCGATCAAGGCAGCGGCAGCAGCGAGGCTCAAGCGGGTTTTCAGTGCAGTGTTCATGGGTATTGCTCCAGGGTGTGATGGGTTATTTGATAACGGAAGCCGCGTCTTCGATGACCTTCGCCACAGCCTCAGGCTGGGAGATGTACACCGCGTGGCTGGCTTTGATTTCGGTGACCTTGGAACCGGCGCGCTTGTACATCCAACGCTGCAGGTCGGGGCTCAGGGCGCGGTCTTCGGTGGACACCACGGCGTAGGTCGGTTTGTTATGCCAGGCGGCGGCCCACACGGTGCCGCCGAACAGCGTGGTGGTGGCCGGCACTTGGGAAGCGGCCATGAAGTCGGTGCGGTTGGTGGTCAGGTCGGCGGCAAAATCCGCGTTGAACTTGGCGCGATCGAAAAACAGGTGGCCGTCACGGCTCGGCTTGATGTCATCGCTTGGGGACGGCATGGAGCCGATCAACTGGGCCATGTTCTCGCCTACTTCCGGTTGCAGGGCCGAGACGTAGACCAGCGACTTGACCTTGCCACGGTCGCCGGCAATCGAGATCACCCCCCCGCCGGAACTGTGGCCCACCAGCACCACTGGGCCGACTTGCTGCTCCAGCACCTCACGCGCCTCGGCCACATCGGCGGCCAGGCTCTCGTGGCCCTGGTGCACCACGGTGACCTTGTAGCCCTTGTGAATCAGGATGTCGTGCACCACCCGCCAGCCGGAACCGTCGACAAACGAGCCGGGCACGATCACCACGCTTTTACCGGTGCCGGGCTGCGGTGCATCAGCGGCCTGTGCCAGTACGGGAACAGTCATGGCCACGGCTAGGGCCAGGGAAGAAAGCATGCGCATAAAAAGTCTCCATCAAAGTGATAAACGTTTGCCCGCTAACAGGCGATCCAGCGACCAAGCCCCGCCGCCCTTCGCCAGCAACGGCAGCAACAGGCCCGCCCAGGTCAGGTGCACCGGCCAGGCATCGGGGTACACAAACACCTCGATCACCAGCGTCATGCCCAGCAGCGCTGCGGCTGCCGGGCGGGTCAGCAGCCCCAACACCAACAGCAGTGGGAACAGGTGCTCGGCGTAGGTCGCCAGGTGTGCCGCCCACTCCGGTGGGATCAGCGGCAAGGCGTATTCCGAACGGAACAGCGTGTAGGTCGACGGTTTGAGCTCAAGAAACCCGGTGACCTTGGTGCGCCCCGACAGGAAGAACACCGCCGCGATCCCCAGGCGCGCCACCAGCAACAGCAGCGCTTCGGGCAACAGCCGCTGGATCACGGTTGCTCCGTCAGGCTGCCGTAGCCTTTGGGGGTCTTGATCTGGGTGCAGGTGCCTTTGTCCACCAGCACCCAAGCGTTGCCTTGGTAGTCGGCGGTGGCGGTGCCGGCGCACGAGGTGCCCTTACCGGCGGCGCAATCGTTGGCACCGGCCAGGGACACGCCGAAGCATTTTTCCTGGGGCTTGGCCTCATCGGCATGGGCCACCGCCGCGAAGGCGCTGAGGGACAGGGCGAGGGTTGCAGCGAGGGCAGCGTAAGGACGCTTCATGGGGTGAGTCTCCTGGCTTGTCTGAAGAAACCAGGGCGCGGTAGGTGCGCCAGCTGGTAGGCAGATTTAAAGCCAGGCGTGTATCCGGTCTGTGTCGCGAACCGCCCGCAAGATCATGGCGGTGTATCAGAGGGGCCCGGGGACACAGTGTGATACACAGCCATAAAAAAACGCGCCATGACCGTCGGGGTCATGGCGCGTTTTTTATGGCTTGGGGGTGAGTGATCAGCTTGCCACTGCACTCAGGTCCAGGCGCCCCGCGTTGATCGGCGGGCACCAGTAATAACCACCGGTCAACGGCGTGCTGATGCGATACAGGCCGTCGACGATCCCATCTTCCAGCCCGCTCATGCGGCGCAATTGCGCTTCGAATGCATCAAACGAATGACCGAACGCGAGGAACATCAAACCGGCCTGGCCGTTCTCGGCCCATGGCATCGAGCGGCGCACCACGAAGGCTTCCGGGGTGAAGCTTTCCTGGGCGGTGCGCTTGGTGTGCGCGGATTCGGGGGCGTCGTCGAGTTCTTCGTTGTCGCCATGGCGGCGGCCGATGATGTGGTCGCGCTCCTGGGCTGGCAGTGCGGCGAAACCGTCGAGGTCGTGCTGCCATTGCTGGATCGCGGCAAAGCTGGCGCCACTGTCGGTCAGGGCGGCTTCAACGGCGGCATCGTCGTGGGGGTTTTCGGTGCCGTCTTCGTAGTCGGTGAGGTCGAAACCGGTCTTGTAGCGGAAGCCTTCGGTCATCTGCACCAGGCTGAACGCCGGGGCCAGGGCTTTTTCAAACGCGCGGCTGCGCAGCAACAGTTCACCGCGGTCTACACCGTGCAACCACACCCACAACGCGTGCTGGGTGGATGGGTTATGCGCGCCGGGCCCACTGACCGCAGGGAAGCTGCGCAGGCCATCGATGCGTGCCCCCAGTGCGGTTACCAGCGGCTCGCCAAAACCAACCACTGCCGCCGAATCGGTCAACTGCACCAGCGCGTCCAGCGCAGCGGGTACGGCAGCCAGGGAATCCACGGCAAAAAACAGATGGCGTGCCTGCAACGGCACCGGTGCGGCAAGAATGCCCGGCTGGTAGTGACTCATGTGAACTCCTTCAAGAAAGCCGCGCAGTTTAACCGGCGATCAGCGCGCTGCGTAGGAGAAAGCGCACAAGCCTTGCCATAGAGCCCTGTGTTGGGTGACTCTCTAGTCATGTTTTGCAACTATTCCAGGGGTAGCGACATGACCACCAGCAACCTGCTCGCCCAGCTGTTTCCAGCCTCCGCCGCCGATATTCCCGAACAATTTCGCCTGGCGGCGCCCATTGAACAGCGTGATTACCTGGTCGACGGCCAGTTGCAGGTGTGGAACGGCCCGTTGGCCCAAGTGCAGAGCCCGGTGCAGCTTGGCGATACACGGGTGCATATCGGCAGCACGCCGCTGCTGGATGCCGAGACAGCCCTCACCGCCCTCGACGCTGCCGTGCGCGCCTACGACCGAGGCCAGGGAGAGTGGCCGACGATGCGCGTGGCCGATCGTATCCAGCACGTCGAGGCGTTCTTGCGCCGCATGCGTGAACAACGCGACGCGGTGGTCAAGCTGCTGATGTGGGAGATCGGCAAGAACCTCAAGGACTCGCAGAAAGAATTCGACCGCACCTGCGACTACATCACCGACACCATCAATGCGCTCAAGGAGCTGGACCGCCGCTCCAGCCGCTTCGAGCTGGAACAGGACACCCTCGGTCAAATCCGTCGCGTGCCGTTGGGCGTGGCGCTGTGCATGGGCCCTTACAACTACCCGCTGAACGAGACGTTCACCACGTTGATCCCGGCGCTGATCATGGGCAATACCGTGGTGTTCAAGCCGGCCAAGCTGGGCGTGCTGTTGATACGCCCATTGCTCGAAGCGTTCCGCGACAGCTTCCCGGCCGGGGTGATCAACGTGATCTACGGCAGCGGCCGCGAAACCGTCAGTGCGTTGATGGCCAGCGGCAAGATCGACATTTTTGCGTTTATCGGCACCAATAAGGCCGCCAGTGACTTGAAAAAGCTGCACCCCAAGCCCCACCGCTTGCGCGCGGCATTGGGCCTGGACGCGAAAAACCCTGGCATCGTGTTGCCCGAGGTGGACCTGGACAATGCCGTGAGCGAGGCAGTCACCGGCTCCCTGTCGTTCAATGGCCAGCGCTGCACTGCGCTGAAAATCCTGTTTGTGCACGAAGACGTGGTTGCCAGCTTCATCGAGAAATTCAACAAGAAACTGGCCACACTCAAGCCCGGCATGCCTTGGGAAGACGGTGTGTCGCTGACCCCGTTGCCGGAAGTGGGCAAGGTGGATTACCTCAATGGCCTGGTGGCCGATGCTGCGCAGCACGGCGCGCAGGTGGTGAATGACAATGGCGGCACCAGCCGAGGTTCGTTCTTCTACCCCGCGGTGCTGTACCCGGTGAACCCAAAGATGCGCGTGTACCACGAGGAACAGTTTGGCCCCGTGGTGCCGATCGTGCATTACCGTGACCTGGAGACGGTGATCGAATACGTACTGGACTCCGATTTCGGCCAGCAGCTCAGCATTTTCGGCACCAACCCTGAGGAAGTCGGGCGCTTGGTGGACACCTTTGCCAACCAAGTCGGCCGTATCAATATCAACGCCCAGTGCCAACGCGGGCCGGACACCTTCCCATTCAACGGCCGCAAGAACTCGGCCGAAGGCACGCTGTCGGTACATGACGCGTTGCGCGTGTTCTCGATCCGTACCCTGGTGGCGACCAAGTTCCAGGAGAGCAACAAGGCGTTGGTCAGCGATATTCTGCGAAACCGTGACTCGAGCTTCCTGACGACCGACTACATATTCTGAGTGCGACGCTGATTGAAAATGTGGGAGCGGGCTTGCTCGCGAATGCGGAGTGTCACTCAACACATCAGTGACAGAACCACCGCATTCGCGAGCAAGCCCGCTCCCACATTTAGATCGAGCACATCCCTGATATCGAGGCCCCTTAACTACCGATGAACCTGCCCATGTTTGCCCGGCGCCTGTTGCGCCCGCTGCTCGACCCGTACCGCCGCTACCGCCATGCCAAGCTGATCCACGCGGTGCGCGTGTCCATCGGCCTGCTGGCGACGATCCTGCTGACCACCGGCATCAACCTGCCCCACGGCGAGTGGGCGTCGGTGACCATGCTGATCGTGATCGGCGGTTTGCAGCACCACGGCAACATCGGCAAAAAAGCCGTGGAACGCGCCTATGGCACGTTGATCGGCGCCAGCGTGGGTCTGCTGTTGGTGGTGCAACAGGCGTACCTGGGCCAGCCGCTGCTGACATATCTGCTGATGTCTGTGGTGTGCGGGTTCTTTTCCTATCACGCCATCGGCAAGGGCGGCTACATCGCGCTGCTGTCGGCGATTACCGTGTTTATCGTCGCCGGGCATGGCGACAACCCGGTGTCGGACGGGCTGTGGCGCACCGTGGATATCCTGATCGGCATTGTGTTGGCCCTGGCCTTCTCGTTCGCCTTGCCGTTGTACGCCGTGTATTCGTGGCGCTACAACTTGGCCAGTGCATTGCGTGATTGCGCCGAAATCTATAGCCGGATCATCAGTGGCCGGTCGGTGACTGATGATGAACACTTCAAGCTGCTCAACCGTTTGAATGCGGCGATGCTGCAACTACGTTCGCTGATGCCCTCGGTGTCCAAGGAAGTGCGCATCTCCATGACGGAGCTGGATGCCATCCAACGCCATCTGCGCATGTGCATCAGCACCCTGGAGATTCTCGGCAATACCCGCCCAGACCCTCGGGACGAACAGGCAATGGCACGGATGCAGGTGATGCTGAAAGCCGAGCACCGGCAGATCCGGGTGCAACTGGTGGGAATGGCGCGGGCGCTGAAGTCGGGAGTGACGGAGCGGCTGGAGCGGCCGAGTCATGCCGCCATTGAACCCGCGCTGGATGCGCCGGTTTACAGCGCGTTGGATGGCTACCGGCTATTGACGTTGCAGCTGGCGCAAAATGTGGATGGCATGCGCCAGCGGCTGGCCAAGAGCGCTGGCCACTGGAAAATCTGAACCCGACAGGTGCAATCGTAAACTTCCGACTTTTTTACAATTCTCAAATTTTTCACACTTTGCCTTACAAAGTTTTCACGTTTTATTCACATCCCGGAACGTAGTGTGAAGCCTCATCCGTTACAAACGTTGCACATCAAACCCGCCGCCCCAGCGGGTTTTTTTTGCCTCGAATTTGGCTTATCGCGTCGCCTTTACAGCGGTGGGCGCCGCCGCTTGCTCACGAATGGCTCGCTGGGTATCCAGCACCTTGGCCAACGCGTTTTCGGCTTCCGGGCTTTGTTGTGGCACGCGAATCGCCGCCGATACCAGGGTAATCAGCTTGGCCATCACCTCGGCATCCGTAGCCGGGCGGCCCAGGCTCATGGAATTCATCAACAGCCGCAGCTCAGTACCGGCCATCACGCCGGAAATCGCCTTGAGGGCAAATTGCAGGCGCACCCCCAGTTCGTTACGCGGCAGGTCTGGCAAAGCCAGGGCGAAGGCTTCGAAGAAGCGCTGGAACACCGGCTGGTAGTGCACCTTGAGGTATTCCTGGATAAACGGCGACGTGTCGCTGTAGACACGGCCCAGGAACCGGATGAACGAACGCCCTTCCCCGTTGGCACTGGCCGGATCGCTACGCTCCAGGCCCATGGCCGGGGCAAACAGCACACCCAGCAGCGTGTCGCAGTCCAGCGGGCCATCGGACTCGGCCTCACAGCGCGCAAGCAGTTCCAGGCGCTGCTCGTTGAGCGGCTCCAGGCGCTGTTTCAGCAGGGTTTGCATCAGGGAATCCTTGTCCCCGAAGTGGTAGTTCACCGCAGCCAGGTTGACCTGGGCACGCTCGGTAATCTGCCGCAACAAAACAGCGTCGTATCCGTACTTAATGAAGAGGGCCTCAGTCGCATCCAGCAATCGAGTTTTGGTAACGTTTGGAGCGCTGAGTTTCTTCGCGACCATAAGAGTTCCACGACGGAAATATTGTTTTAAAAAATAATTTGATTTTTTATACCGGGGCCGTCCGTCGAAAGCAAGTAGTGACACACCGCCATATTATCCAAAGCCTTTGCCTGCGGGCTCGCTGAGGGTAGTCGAAGGGGTTTTGGAAGGCCCGTAACGCCCCTGGAAAAATCGTTTCAAAGGGTAAAACCGCTCTACCTCCACGGCTGGCGAACCGCATGGAAGGCGGTTACTATTCAAACAATATTTTAAAAACAAGAAATAAAACCAGTCCGTGACGCGTACCAGGCAGCTCCCGAACTTGTTACAAGCCTTTACCGGGGGCATGACGGCACCGTCGAGACTGAAGGCGTAGTCATGATGACAGATAACCCCGCGCACCCAGGCTTGATTTGCCTGCAAGGCATCGGCAAAAGCTATCAGCTGGCCGGGCAACACCTATCCATTCTCAATGACGTCTGCCTGTCTATCGACAGTGGCGACAGCTGCGGCATCCTCGGCGCCTCCGGCTCCGGTAAAAGCACCCTGCTCAATATCCTCGGCCTGCTGGACTTGCCCAACTGCGGCCAGTACCACTTTGCCGGCCACGACATTTTCAACGCCACCCCGGATGAATTGGCCGCGATTCGTAACCAGCAGATCGGCTTCGTGTTCCAGAGCTTCAACTTGCTGCCGCGCCTGAGCGCCCTGGACAACGTCGCCCTGCCCTTGAGTTATCGCGGCGTGTCGCGCCATGAGTCGGTGGAGCAAGCCCTGCGCATGCTCGATCAGGTCGGCCTGGCCGACCGCGCCCATCATCGCCCTGCCGACCTCTCCGGCGGCCAACGCCAACGGGTCGCCATCGCTCGCGCGTTAGTCGGCAAGCCCTCGGTGATCCTCGCCGACGAACCCACCGGCAACCTCGACAGCACCACCGCGCAGGACATCATGGACCTGCTCCTGGCGCTGAACCGTGAGCAACAGGTCACACTGATCATCGTCACCCACGACCCGCATATTGCCGAGCGCCTGGAACGCAAGATTCTGGTGCGCAACGGCGTCGTCCACGAGGACGCACGCCCATGAGCCTGCGGGTCGAGCAGAGCCTCAGCCAATTGCTGCATGAAGCGTTCGTCAGCTTGCGCACCCTGGGCAAGCGCTCGGTGCTGGCGCTGCTGGGCATCGTGATCGGCAGCTCGTCGGTGGTGGCGCTGATCAACATCGGCCACAACGCGGCGGTGGATGCCGCCATGATCTTCAAGGACATGGGCACCGACACCCTGGTGGCACAGTTCCCTAGCAAAGTCGGCAGCAACCGCCCCATGCGCACGCACCTGGACCTCGACGCCGTGCGCCAAGCCGTGCCGGGCATCGCCCATATCGGCGCAATCAGCCTGTTCAGTGGGCCGGCTGTGTTCAATGGACGCACCACCAATGCCAACTTTGTCGGCAGCACGTCCGACATCCAACAGGCCATGCGTCTGACCTTGAGCGAAGGCCGCTTCCTGTCGCACTTCGACGCCAATGAAACCTACGCCGTGATCGGTGCCCAGGTCGCTCAAGCACTGAGCTCCCCCAGCGCCCCGTTGAAGCTGGGCGACCGAGTGCGCATCAACGATTACCTGTTCCTGATTATCGGTATCTTGCACGACCAACCCCGCGCGCTGCTGATGCCCATTCAGGGCGGCGAATCATTGTTTATGCCCGCTGAAGGCATGCGCCGCATCTACGCCAGCCCGCAGATCGGCAACGTCATCATCCGCGCCCTGCCCGGCCAAGACATGGAACGCATGGCAGAGAACGCAGCGGCAGCGTTGCAACGCCAACTCCCCGACCACACAGTCGACATCCAGGTGCCCCAGCAAATGATCGACGGCATGACCCGCCAAAGCCGAACCTTCGCCTACCTGTTGCTGGCGCTGGGGGCGATTTCCCTGGTGGGCGGCGGCGTCGGGGTGATGAATGTGATGTTGATGAACGTCTCGGAGCGGCGCCGCGAGATCGGCATCCGCATGGCCCTGGGTGCGCGCCAGCGGGATATCCGCAACCTGTTCCTGCTTGAAGCCGTCACGCTCACCGCCGTCGGTGCACTGTGCGGCGCAGTGCTGGGCATGACCGCCGCGTGGTTCTACGCCTGGCTGTCGGGTTGGGCGTTCTCCCTGGCGGTCGCCGCGCTGCCCTTGGGGGTGGGCAGTACCTTGCTGGTGGGATTGTTCTTTGGCATCTACCCGGCGGTCTCAGCCTCACGGTTGCAACCGGTGGAGGCCCTGCGCGATGAATAAATGGCTCGTGCTGCTGACGTTTGTAAGCCTGCCTGCCATGGCCACCAACGTGGTGATCAACCCTTCGGCGCCCAGCAGCACCCGCAGCGGCTACGACCGTGGCGTGTCGTTGAATGCCCAGGTCACCACCATGACCTTGGGGGATGCGGTCTACCTGGGCCTGCGCAACAACCCGGCGATTCGCAGTGCTTACCTGCAGCGGGTGGCGCAGAAATTCGACCTGCGCGTGGCCGAAGACGCCTTCAACCCCAAGCTCACCCTCAACAGCTACTACCGCAGCAGCCGTGGCTCCGCCGACAACGCACGCAACGCCAATGTGGCGCCCGCTACCAGCCTGCTCGGCGAGTACGGCACACGCCTGAGCATGGCCTGGACCCAGCAACTGAACAACGCCGACCGCGCCGGCCGTTACCGCAGCGATGGCCTCGACCTGGCGATCATCCAGCCGTTGATGCGTGGCGCCGGCTGGGACGCCACCACCGCGCCGCTGCGCCTGTCGCGCCTGTCGGAGCAGGCCAACCGGCTGAACCTCAAGGCCACCGTGGCGCAAACCATCAGCCAGATCATCGCCACCTACCGCGAGCTATTGCGCGCACAAGAACAACTGACCATCGTGCAGGACGCGCTCAAACGCTCGGGCACCTTGCTGGAAGTGAACAAGGCGCTGATCGCCGCCGGGCGCATGGCCGAATTTGAAATCGTTCAGACCGAGGCCGATATCGCCACCCAGCAACTGGGTGTGGAAGAAGCGCAGAACCAACTCGATACCAGTCGCCTGTCCCTGCTGCGCCTGCTGGCCCTGGACCTGTCCACGCCAGTTCGCGCCAGCGAAGCCCTGGAAGCCAAGCCCATGCAGATCGACAAACGCCAGGCGTTCAACCTGGCGCAAAACCAGCAACCGGAATACCTCGCTGCCCTGCTCGGCAGCCAGCAGGCCGACCTCAACCTGGTGATCGCCAAGGATTCCGGGCGTTGGCAGGTCGACCTGGTGGCGGGTGCAAACCAGGTCCGTGATGCCTACAACAACGATGCCGGCAGCAGTAACAATCGCACCTGGGACAGCTATGCCGGTGTACAGGTACAAATCCCCATCGGTGATATCAGCACGCGCCAGGCCGAGGTGCGCGCCCGCGTCAACGTGGAAGACCAGGAGATCCGCATCACCGACGCCCGCCAGGCACTGGAACGCAACGTCAACGACGTGGTGCGCGACCTGGGCACGCGTTGGCGCCAATATGAAATCTCCCAGCGCGCCGTGGAATTGTCACGGCGCAAGATCGAGATCGAACGGGAAAAGCTCAGCGCCGGGCGCTCCACCAACTTCCAGGTGCTGAGTTTCGAGACTGATTTGCGCAACGCCGAAAACGCGCAGCTCAATGCGCTGATCGCTTATCTGAACGCCCAGACCCAGCTCGACTTGACCCTGGGCATGACGCTGGAAAGTTGGGAAATTGCCCTCAATGACTACTAATAAAAAACGCCTGCTCGGCGCTGCCGTAGTGCTAGTGCTTGTCGCTGTCGGGCTGCTCGGCCTGCGCAGTCCGGCCACCGAATCGTCCAACACGGCCGAGCAATGGCTGGCAGTCAAACCTGACCCGCTGGTGCACCAGATCGGCCTGGTGGGCAAGATCGAGCCCGACACCACCATCACCCTCACCGCGCCGTTCGACGGCAATGTGCAGGCCAACCTGGTGGAGCAAGGCCAACGCGTCGAGGCCGGCCAAGTGCTGTTGCGCATGGACCCGTCCACCCTTGAAGTGCAACTGCGTGACGCCCTTTCCACCCAGCTCAAGGCGCGGCGCACCGTGCAAGAGATGCAGGACTGGGACAGCAGCCCCGCCGTCGCCCGCGCCCGCCGCACCCTGCGCACCGCCGAAATGACCGCCGGCAACACTCAGCGCAAACTCACCGAAAGTGAAAACCTGTTCCAACGCGGCATCATCCCGCGCAACGAACTGGACGACCTCAAGCAACAAACCCAGCAACAACAGCTGGACCTCGTCTCGGCCCGCAGCGAGCTGCAACAGGCCCTCGACCAAGGCAAGGGCGAATACCGCCAGATCGCCGACATGGAATTGACCAACGCCACCGTGCGATACGACGCGCTGCACCAGTTGCTTGATGGCCGGGAGGTGAAGGCGCCGTTCTCCGGAATCGTGGTGCCTGCACCGGGCAATAGCTCCTCGTCCCAGGGCGGTGGCAACAACAACGCCCCGGTCCAGGCCGGCAGCAAGGTCAGCCAGGGTCAGGTGCTGTTTGGCCTGGCCAATATCGAGCGGCTTAAAATCACCGCCAAGGTGTCGGAGCTGGACATCAACCAGCTGCACCAGGGCCAGGCGGTGGAAGTGCTGGGTGACGGCTTCGATGGCGAACGGCTGACGGGGTCTGTCAGCGTGGTGAGTGGGCTGGCGATTGCCAACGATAGCCCGGGCAGTGCGCAGTTTCCGGTGACCCTGTCGATTCCCAAGCTTACGCCGCAGCAGTTGCAGCGCGTGCGGCTGGGCATGAGCGCGCGGTTGACCATTGTGACCTACAACAATGAGCAGGCGATTGTAGTACCGGCGCAAGCGATCACGGGCGGTGAGGTGGAATACCGGGAGACGATGGACAAGCCGGTGGAGCGGGTGAAAGTCACTACTGGACAGTCAACTCCGCAAGGCGTCGAGGTGTTTGGCCTGAAACCCGGCTTTGTGAAAACCTCACGGTAATGTAGTGAGCGGGCTCGCCCCGCGCTGGGTGGCGAAGCCGCCCCAATCGAGTCGACACGGTTTTCAAGTAAAACCGAAGTGCCAGGATTTGGGGCGGCTTCGCCACCCAGCGCGGGGCGAGCCCGCTCACTACAGGTCCATGTTTAGAGGGTAGTGAGCCTCAGGGCCAGCGCCTTGGCCTGAATCGCCACATCGGTCACCGCCGTGCTTTCCCACCACACCCCACGCAACGGCGGGCCCATGGCAAACAGTCTTTGGCTCACCTGCCCCGCCGCATCCACTACCGCCCCCGACTTATCCGCCGCAATCCCCAACGCCAACGGCCCGGGCTGGATCAACCCACGCTTGAGCAACTGCTGCGGCAACGGCCGGGCCACGCGGCGCCAGTCGTATTCGATGCCGCTGGAATTGATCAGCGCGGCACCTGACACTTGCGTAATGGCGTGCTCGCCACGGTGGCGCAAGCGGATGGTCACGCCGTCGGACGAAGGCTCAAGCCCCTTGAACGACGCAGCGCGAATCCGCAACCGCCCCGCTTCATGCAACCGCGCCACCAACTGCGCACTCAACGGCGGCGAACGGTGGTGATGGCTTTCCCACCACGGTCGCACATGCCGCACGAACTGACGTTTTTCACGCTCGCTGGCCTGGCTCCACAAGCGGCCGATATGCGCGCGAACCGTGTCCAGCGGCGACTGCCAATCAATGCCCTGCGCCTGCGCAATCCGGCATTGGCGGCGCACCTCGCGCAGCAACTGGCGAGGGCTGCGCAGGCGGTGGTCTTCGCCCAGAAAGTCGACCCAGCTCGGCGGCTGCCGACGCACATGGGGCAGCAGGCCGTGGCGCGAAAAAATCTCGATCGGACCGCGATGCCCAGCCTGTTCCAGGGACACCACGGCATCCACCATGGTCAGCCCGGAACCGATGATCAGCACCGTGGCGTGCGGGTCGATCCGCGTCATGGTTTGCACGTCCCATGGGTCTACCGCCGCCGCGTTCAAACCGCTGGACTCGGTCTGTGGCGTGCGCGCCGCCGGGAACATACCGGTGGCCAATACAGCAAACGCTCCACGCAGTTGCTGGCCGTTATCGAGGGTCAGCAGCGTCGAGGTTTCATCGACTTGCAGGTCGACCACTTCGCCGCGCACATGCGCAACCGTGGACGCCGACAGCGCCTTGGCTTCGGCCAGCCGTTGCTGCGCATACAAGCCAAAGATCCCGCGAGGCGGGAACAATTCGCTGATCGGCACGTGCTGCTGGTCCGACTCCGGCCAACCACCGGCGCCGATGTAGTCGGTGAGCCATTGCGTCAGGTCGTCGGGGTTGTCGGGATCGACGCTCATGCGCGCCGCATTGCCGTTCAGGGTGTGGCCCAGTTCGACGGCGCTGTAGGCCTCGCCACGGCCAAGCTCGGCGCGCGGTTCGATCACCAGGATCTTGCGCTGGCCCGGCAGGCGTAACAGTTGTACCGCGAGCATCGTGCCGCTTAGCCCGCCGCCGATGATCAGGACATCAGCGTTGCGGATGGATTCAGTCATGCAAGTTCGCCTTTACTGTTTACCCAGATAAATGTCATGCAAATCGCCCCGCGCCAGCAATTCGGCGGCGCTACCACTCAAGGCCACTCGGCCAGTATCCAGCACGTAGCCGTGGGACGCATAGTTCAGCGCGACGTTGATGTTCTGCTCGGCGATCAAAAAGCTCACCTGCTGCTCGCGATTGAGCTGCGCGATGATCGCGAAAATCTCCTGCACGATCATAGGCGCCAAACCCATGGACGGTTCATCGAGCAGTACCAAAGTAGGACGGGTCATCAACGCACGGCCAATGGCGACCATTTGCTGCTCGCCGCCGGAGGTCAGGCCGGCACGGGTGTGACGTTTGGTCTTGAGCCTTGGGAACCAGGCGTAGATACGTTCCAGGTCGTGCTCCATGTCCTTGCGGCTCAAGCGCCGTACAAAGCCGCCACTGCGCAGGTTGTCTTCCACGCTCAGTTGGCCGAACACATGGCGGCCTTCCAACACGTGGACCATGCCCTGACGCACGCGCTGGCTGGGATCGACACCCGCCAGGTCCAGGCCTGCATATTCGATCACCCCTCGACTGACCTCGGCGCGCTCGGCCCGCACCAACCCCGAAATGGCCTTGAGGGTGGTGCTCTTGCCGGCGCCATTGGCGCCGAGCAAGGCCACGATGGCACCCTTGGGCACCTGCAACGACACCCCGGCCACCGCCAGGATCGCGCCGTCGTAGATCACTTCAATGTCGTTGACGGTCAGTAGCGATGGGTTCGCAGCGTCGGTGGCGGGCTGGCTCATGGTTTATTCATCCCCGGTGCAGGTGCGTGGCGTCAGGCCTTTTTCCTTGGCAAACGCGGCAGACTTTTCGTCGATCAGCGGACGCAGTAATGCGCGGTCGGCAGCAATCCACTCGCTCACCAGGGTCCAGTTGGCCCCGTCCCACTGCTGCACCCTTGCCGAACCGCCGCCTTCGTGATCGCGGCACGAGAGCTTGAGGTTTTGCATCAGGCCCAAATAGCCCATGGCTTTCAACCGTGCGTCATCGATATTCAGGTGCTCCAGGCCCCAGCGACCTTCTTCACCATTGAGCGGGCGCTTGCCGAACTTGGCTTGGCCGGTGCGGATCGCTTCCACCGCCACGGCGGCGTTCACCAGGCCTGAGTTGTAGTAGACGCTGCCGAAGTTTTTCAAATCCTTGAGGTCGCTGTGACCCTTGTCGAGGACGTACTGTTTGAGGCGTTTGTGGATCTCGAAGTCGCTGCCTGCCGGGTACGGCGTCAGCGCCAGGTAGCCTTTGGCAGCGGCGCCGGCAGGCAATACGTCTTCGCTGGAACTGGCCCAGATATCGCCAATGATATGGTCCACCGGGAAGCCGAAGCGGGCGGCGGTCTTCACGGCGACGGGGGTGGACACGCCCCAGGTGCGCAGGAACACCCAATCCGGGTTGGCCTGACGTACCTGGCGCCATTGCGCGGATTGCTCGTTGCCGGGATCGGCGACCGGAATCTGGATGTTTTCAAAGCCGTACTTTTCGGCGAGCAATTTCAGCGGGCCGAGGGTTTCGCGACCGTAGGCCGAGTCGTGGTAGACCGTGGCGATCTTCTTGCCCATGAGCTTGTCGAACCCGCCCTCGCGCTGGGCGATGTAGTTCACCAAGGTCGAGGCCTCGCTGTAGAAGGTCAGCATCACCGGGAAGTTGTAGGGGAACACCGTGCCGTCGGTGGCTTCGGTGCGGCCATAGCCGAGGGTGATCAACGGGATCTTGTCCACTTCCGCCCGCTCGCTCAGCGCATAGGCTGCCGGCGCGCCATTGGGCTGGTACACCGCCACCGGCGCGCCATCCAGGCCATTCTTGAAGCGCTCGTAGCACTCGATGCCCTTCTCTGCCGTCCACTCGGTCTCGCATTCCTGCCACACCAATTTGACGCCGTTGATGCCGCCTTCGACCTCGTTGATATAACGCAGGTAGTCGATCATCCCGGCCCACACCTGCACGCCGCTGGAGGCATAGGCGCCGACGCGGTAGGTAGCCAAGGGAATGAACTGCTGGTCTGGCGAAGCCACGGCCTGGGGCACAGCACCGGCCAATGCCGCCAGTGCAAAGGCAGCACCGGCGAAGGAACGTTTCAAAGATGCACGCATGAAGGATTCTCTTGTGGGGTTAGAAACGCAGCGGCCACTGCCGCACACGGTCACGCAGGTTGTGCAACAGGCGAATCAAGCCCTCGGGTTCCTTGATCAGGAACACGATAATCAACACGCCAAAGATGATTTTCTGCAGGTTCTGCAACTGCCCCGCATCCACCGAACCGCCGAACAAGGCTTGCCCGGCGTGGCTGAGAAAGATCGGCAACAGGCTGATAAACGCCGCACCGACGAAGTTGCCGGCGATGCTGCCCATGCCACCGATGATGATGATGAACAGGATCTGGAACGAGCGGTTGATGTCGAAGCTGCTGGCACTGGCCGTGCCCAGGTAGGCAAAGGCCCACAGCGCACCGGCAATGCCCAGGTAGAACGAGCTGACCGCAAACGCCAGGCGCTTGTAGCGCACCACGGGGATGCCGACCACGGCGGCGGCGGTGTCCATGTCGCGGATCGCCATCCAGTTGCGCCCGACTTGGCTGCGCACCAGGTTGATAGCGGTCCAGGTCAGCACGACCACCGTCACCAACGTCAGCAAGTAGCGGCCCAGCGGCGTATTGAGGTCATGGCCGAACAGCGCAAGCTTTGGCGCCGAGATGGCCCCGGACGATCCATAGTTGTAAAACCAGGGGAATTTGACGAACAGCCATTCCAGGAAAAACTGCGCGGCCAACGTGGTGACCATCAGGTAGAAACCCTTGATCCGCGAACTGGGCAAGCCGAACAGCAAACCGACCAATGCGCTGATGATCCCGCCCCCCAGCAGCGCCACCGGCAAGCCCAACTCTGGCAGACGCAGCAGGAATCCATACGTAGCAAACGCGCCGACGGCCATGAACCCCGCCGCGCCCACCGAGGTTTGCCCGGTGTAGCCGGTAAGCAGGTTCAACCCCAGCCCAGCCAGGGACAGCACCAGGAACGGGATCAGGATCGCATTCAGCCAATAGTCATTGCCCCACAGCGGCACCACGATAAACGCCAGTGCCAACAGGCCGAGCAGGCCCCAAGGGATGCGCCGCTGGACCAGCAGCAACGGCGCGGTTTCTTGAGCAATAGGGATCGACATGGTTTCAGACTCGCTCGATGGCGCGCTCGCCGAACAGGCCGGCGGGACGGATATACAGGAAGGCCAAGGCCAATACATACGCGAACCACGGCGTGATACCGCCGCCGATCAACGGGCCGATATACACCTCGGCCAGGTTCTCCGCCGCGCCGACAATTAGCCCACCGACAATCGCCCCGCCAATCGAGGTGAAGCCACCGATGATCAACACCGGCAACGCCTTGAGCACCACCAGCGACAGCGAAAACTGCACGCCCTGGCGCGCGCCCCACAGCAGCCCGGCCACCAGCCCGACCACACCGGCCACCGCCCAGACGATCTGCCAGATACGGTTGAGGTTGATACCGATAGACAACGCCGCCGTGGTGTCATCCGCCACGGCGCGTAGCGATACGCCGATACGGGTCTTGTTGAACAGCAGCGCCAATACCGTCACCAACACCACCGCGGCGGCAGCGGCGATCAGGTCGAATTGGCTGAGCATCAGCGGCCCGATGAACAGAGGCACGTCGTCGATGCCCAGGTCCAGGGCGCGTACCTGCGAGCCCATCAAGCCTTGGGCCAGGCCCTCGATGATGAACGACAGGCCCAGCGTCGCCATGAACAAGGTGATCTGCGAACGGTTCACCAGCGGCCGCAGCACCAGGCGTTCGATAAGCAAGGCGCCGACGATCATCACGATGACCGTCAGCAGCAGCGCGAAGGCGAACGGAACGCCCTGGTCATGCAGGCTGACAAAGGTCAGCGCGGCGAACAGCAGCATCGAGCCCTGGGCAAAGTTGAACACGCCGCTGGCCTTGTAGATCAGTACGAAACCGATCGCGACCAGCGAATACATGGTGCCGGCCAGCAGGCCGCCGAGCAGGGTTTCAAAGAAGAAGGTCATCAGTGCACGGCTCCCAGGTAGGCGGCAATCACCTCGGGGTTGGCCTGCACCTCGGCGGGTGTGCCGTCGCCGACCTTGCGCCCGTAATCAAGTACCACCACATGGTCGGACAGGCCCATCACCACGCCGATGTCGTGTTCGATCAACACCACCGTGGTGCCGAGGTCGCGGTTGACGTCGGCGACAAAGCGCGCCATTTCCTGTTTTTCCTCGGCGTTCATCCCGGCCATCGGTTCATCCAACAGCAACAGGCTGGGACCGGCGATCAACGCCCGGCCAAGCTCCACGCGTTTTTGCAAGCCGTAGGACAGGTTGCCCACCAGCACATCGCGATGGGCTTGCAGTTCAAGGAATTCGAGGATGCCCTGGGCGCGCAGGCGGAAGGCTTGCGCCTCACGCCGGGCGCGGGGCAAGCCAAGGGCCTGTTCGATAAAGGTGCTGCGCATGTGCCGTGACAGGCCGGTGAGGATGTTGTCGAGCACGCTCATCTTCTTGAACAACGCGTTGTTCTGGAAGGTTCGGCCAATACCACGACGAGCAGCGCCCAACGGGTCGATGCGGTGAAAGTGCTGATCTTCGAAAACGATCTCGCCGGCATCAAAGCGATACACGCCGTTGAGCACATTGAGCAACGAACTCTTGCCCGCACCGTTAGGCCCGATCAGCGCGCAGATCTCGCCGCGCTGCACGTCGAAGGACAAGGCATTGATGGCCTTGACCCCTTTGAACGACAGCGAGATGTCTCGCACCTGAAGGATGGCTTGGCTCATGCGATATCCCGTTTGAATTCAGCCAGCCACGCAGGCGAAGGAGTGGATTTAAGGGGTTGCCAGATATAGGCCAGGCGTTGGAAGCCCAGCAGTTTGCGCACGCGGTTTTTCAGCAGGCGATGCAGGCCGCTGTGCGGGTGGGCGATGGCCCAGTCACACAAGCGTCGGCGCCAGGTGCCGTGGGGTGCGAGGCGGCTTTCGATCTCATCGGCCAAATGCTGCAAGCGGGCGGGCGACAACAGCAGGCCGGTGGGGGCCACTTCTCGACGATCACGTTGCGCCGAGCCCAGGCTTTCCGGGAAGGCCAACCCGTGGCCGCTGTTCAACCACTGCTCCAGCACCACCGCCAGGCCGCCCTGCCAATCGGTGCCCTCTTCACTCCACAACGCGGTTTCGCCGCTGGGTTGCCACCAGCGGATGAGATGTTGTGCGGGGTCCACAGGGCCGAGCAGTTGGGCAAAACCCAACGGGTTGGCCGTTTGCCAATGCCGTGCCTGTTGGCGATTTTGCACGTAGGAATGGGTGGGACGGATACGCCAGAGGTGCTGTTGCAACGCTTCCGGTTCCAGTGTGTCCGCCAGCGTCAGCACCTGGCCGCCGATAGTCTGGGCGGCCAGGGCCAACAGCAGCAGGTTCGGTTCGAAGGCGCCGCTGAGGGCCAGCCGCGATTGCTCGCTGAAACCGTGCTGGCGCAAGCCATCGGCCAGGCGCTCCACATCACGTAACACGTCGATCCAGCGCCACGCATACCACTGGCCCTGGCGTTTGTGGCGCAGGGCGGTGTGCAGCGGCGTGATCTGCGCCCAGTGGTGCAGTTGCTCCAGGGCCTTGGACAGATGGCCGAGCAGTTCGGCAGGCCATTCCAAAACCTGCGGGCGTTTGAGTTCGTGCACGCTCATAGGGGTAAAGCTCCTATTGGGGGGTGTGCGTGCGGTGGTCCGCTGGCCAAGTTATTTGAATTGACGCAGGGCAAAATTGTGGGAGCGGGCTTGCTCGAGAAAGCGGTGGTTCAGTCAGCAATCATGTTGAATGTCAGTCCGCATTCGCGAGCAAGCCCGCTCCCACATTGGTTTTGTGTGAACCCGACAAGTCGCGATAGCCGGCGCCTGGGTGATTGGCACCCAACCGCGCGCCCTCACCAAACAACTTCTCGCGCAACGTGCCCTGGGCGTATTCGGTCTTGTACACACCACGCTTTTGCAGTTCCGGCACCAACCATTCCACTGCGTCGACGAACGTCTCGTGAGTCAGCGCATACGCGAGGTTGAAGCCGTCCACGTCGGTCTCTTCGACCCACTCCTGCAGCAGGTCCGCCACGGTTTCCGGGCCACCGACGAACAACGGGCCAAAGCCGCCGATGCCGACCCAGTCGGCCAGTTCATTCGGCGTCCAGACCTTGTTCGGATCGGCCGTGGAGAAGGCCTCTACCGCTGACTGAATGGCGTTGGTGTGCACATGCTTGAGCGGCTCATCCGGTTTGAACTGGCTGAAGTCGATACCGGTCCAGCCGGAAATCAGCGCCATCGCGCCTTCGTAGCTGACGTAGGACTTGTACTCTTCGAACTTGGCCTTGGCCTTGGCGTCGGTCTCGTCGACGATCACCGTCTGCAGGTTGAAGATCAGGATTTTCTTTGGATCACGCCCGGCCTCGGCGGCGCGGCGGCGGATGTCGGCGACGGTTTTTTTCAGCAGCACCTTGGACGGCGCGGCAACAAATACGCACTCGGCCTGTTCGGCAGCGAACTGTTTGCCGCGGCTGGACGCACCGGCCTGGTACAGCACCGGCGTGCGTTGCGGGGATGGCTCGCACAGGTGAATGCCGGGCACCTGGAAGTGTTTGCCGACATGGCGGATCTCGTGGATTTTGCTCGGGTCACTGAAGATCCGCCGCTCGCGATCGCGCAGTACCGCGCCCTCTTCCCAGCTGCCTTCCCAGAGTTTGTAGCAGACCTCCAGGTATTCCTCGGCGTAGTCGTAGCGCGCATCGTGTTCGGTCTGGGCTTTCTGGCCGATATTTTTTGCACCGCTTTCCAGGTAAGACGTGACGATGTTCCAGCCGATCCGCCCTTTGGTCAGGTGATCGAGTGTCGAGAGGCGGCGGGCAAACGGGTACGGGTGCTCGAAAGACAGCGAGGCGGTCAGGCCAAAACCCAAGTGTTCGGTGACCAGCGCCATCGGTGCAATCAACGACAGCGGGTCGTTGACCGGTACCTGGGCGGCCTGGCGAATCGCTGCGTCGCCGTTGCCGTTGTACACGTCGTAGATGCCCAACACGTCGGCGATAAACAGGCCGTCGAACTTGCCGCGCTCAAGGATCTTGGCCAAGTCGGTCCAGTATTCCAGGTCCTTGTACTGCCAAGAGCGATCACGCGGGTGCGCCCACAGGCCAGGGGATTGGTGGCCGACACAGTTCATGTCGAAGGCATTCAAGCGGATTTCACGGGACATCAAAGCACTCCGTTGAGGTGGTAGTTGCCGACGATCTGGTATTTGGCGCGCAGGGGGTCGTCGAGGGTCGCGGGTAGCGCGGTGCGTTGGCCGGTGAGTTCGAATTCGGCGTTGCTGGCGGCAATCAAGGCTTCGGCAGCAGCGATTTGCGCTTCGGTCGCGGCCACGGGGCTTGGGTGGGTTCCGGCGCGTTCGAGCAAGGCGGCGGCCACATCGACGCGGATCTGCAAGTCGCCAAAGCGGCTGATCACGTAGGGGTCGGCGCTGGTCTCCACATGGCGGCGAGTGCTGTCCAGTAATTGGCGCGCAAGATTCAGGGCGGTCATGGGTAAGCTCCTCAGTTCCAGGCGTGGCGCGCAGGCTTCACGCCGTTGAGCACGAAATTGCCGATCAGGTGGTATTTCCAGCGGGCCGGGTCGTGCAGGGTGTGAGTGCGGGCGTTGCGCCAGAAGCGGTCGAGGTTGTGCTTGCCGGTGACCGAGCGGGTGCCGGCCAGTTCGAACAATTTGCTGCTGGCGAGCAAGGCGGTTTCGGCGGACAGCACTTTGGCCTGGGCGACGACCAGCGAGGCGTGGGCTACCGTGTCTTCGCTCGGTTCGGCGAGGGCGCGGTCCACGGCTTCACCCGCTTTGGCGAGGATGGCTTCGGTGCCGTGTACGCGCCATTCCAGATCACCGATGGCGGCGATGGTGAACGGGTCTTGCCAGCCGTGCTCCTGCTGGCTGTCAATCCACGGGCGCGCTTGGCGAGCATAGATTTTCGCGTGTTCCAGGGCGCCGAGGGCAATACCGGTATCGACGGCCGCCTGGATAATCTGCGAAATCGGACCGTTGGCGGTGGGTTGATCGAAGGCCAGGTGGGCCGGGATCACGGCACTGCGCGGCACGCTGACGCCATCCAGGGTCACGCCGCCACTGGCGGTGGTGCGCTGGCCGAAGCCGTCCCAGCTGTCGATCACGTTCAAGCCTTGAGCATCACGCTCGATGAACGCGATAAAGGCCTGATCCTGTTCGTTGTTGCCGACGGTGGGCACGATATGGGCGAACAGCGCGCCGGTGCAGTAGAACTTCTCACCGTTGATTTGCGCGGTGTCGCCGTGGAAGCGAATCTGCGTATCGAAGGTGCCGGCGTTCTTGCTCTTGGCTTCGGAGAACGCGTTGCCGAAACGGTAGCCGGCCAGGACCTTGCCGAAGTAGTAGCGCTTTTGTTCCTCGGTGGCGGTTTGCAGCAGGATGTCCACCACGCCCAGGTGGTTTTGCGGAATCTGCCCCAGGGACGGGTCGGCGGCGGAGATCAACTTGATCACCTCGGCCACCGTTACATAGGACACCTCGGCACCGCCGTAGGCTTTGGGAATGGTGATGCCCCACAGGCCACTGGCGGAAAATTCGTCAAGCTCGGCCACCGGTAAACGGCGCTCGCGATCACGCGCGCTGGCATCAACGGCAAAGCGTTCAGCCAGACGGGTCGCCACCTCGATGGCCTCCGCGTCCGAGCGGATGATGTGGGCAGGGTGTAGAGGGTGGGCTGACATGGGCCGACTCCAGGCTCCGAAGGAATACTGGAGTGATTGCAGGAGTCGTGCCCGTTATTGATCCTCAATAAAATCAGTCATTTACTGGAAAATTAACCAAACAACTGTAAGCATGAATCGACAAAGTGCCTAACTGCTGTTGCTCCAGCAACAGCACTGCATGCAACCAGACCCGCCTGCCGATCATCACCGTGCTTAATCGACCACCTTGTATTCCGTCGCGTCCGAACGGATTTGGCAATTCACGATGTAAGTCACCGTCGCCCGTGTAACAGGAGAGGCAAAGATCACGTCAGGCACTTCCACTTTGAATCTCTCAACCAGAGAAGTAATCTGGTCCTCTACCGCAAAATGCCAATCGCCATCGGTGCTTATATACCCACTCACCGTATCACCCATACTAATATCATCATAAATGGGGATATAAAACATCGCCTTGCCACCCGCGATGGCCGCACGTGAAATAACATTATTATTTGAAGGCTCAATTGTGCCTGCCTCCAACAAGTTGTTGCGTGGAATAATATATCCGCTCATCGAAATACCCTCATATGGTCTGGCACTTGGCTAATCATTAACAATTTCATAGCCAGCCGAGTGTGAAAAATACTTACGATCGTCAATGCGCACGTGATAGGCGGCCACGAACGAGCTATTGCTGAAAAGTAGCTGGGGCAAATGGACTTCAACCATTTTATTATCAGCCTATCGTTGATAACACCCTCTGCGGACGGCTGAATAGACGGTGCAATAAGCTGCTCTTTGAGTGATACAAAGAGATCGCCCATCATTAAATCTCATATCAAACATCTTGTTGAAACACTGTTACCCAACCAACACTTACCCTCATTTATGCCTGCGTCGTGGAACGATTTGATAAGTCGAAGTTGACGATTTTCCCACTGCGGTGCCATCAGAACGCTGTACAGAATACATAAGGGTCATGGTGGTGCTGACTAATTTGTACACCGCCACTTCAAGGGGCTGGTAGGATCCTTGACGATGAGCTGCCCAAACCATGTGCCGGCCGAAGACACTTGGCGGTAGTTGACATGGTCACCTTCAAGAAACTGAGGATCGATGACAATTTTGGCGAGCCCGGAATCGATGTCAGCGCGCCTGACATGCCCGTACTCATCTAACGGCTTGACCGTAGGTGGCTGAAATTCGGCTTTGTACTTTGAATTGATTTTAGGGACAAAAATATTCATTTCAACACCCCACGCAGATAGTTAAGGCACGAAAGTCGGAAGGTGATGAGCGCATCTACCGGCAGAACGACCATATCAAAAAGAGGGGTGCTGGAAACCTGTCAACATTGACAGTCAGAAATCAAATCACCACGTTGCGGATAAACCGCACCGCCACATCACCGTCATTGCGATAGGTGTGCTGCTGGTGACTGGCGAACATAAAGAACTCGCCAGCGCCGATAGCGTTCTCTACGCCTGCCACCACCAAGGTCAGGCGGCCCTCGAACACAAACAGCTGCTCGCTCCAGCCTTCAAGGTCCGGGTCGGGGCAGTAGCGATCACCGGGTTCCAGGCGCCACTCCCACAGTTCCACTTCGCGCCGTGCCGTGGCCTTGGCCAGCAACACCGCCTTGCTGCCCACGATTTCACCGGCCCAGGCCAACTCGTTGATGCGGCTGTGGTCGCGCACGTCCGGGGCCTGGATCAGGTCGCTGAAGGCCACGTCCAACGCTTCGGCCACCCGGTCCAAGGTGGACAGGCTGACGTTCTTCTCCCCCGCCTCGATGGCTACCAGCATGCGCCGGCTGACTCCGGATTTTTCCGAGAGCGCGGTCTGGCTCATGTCGGCGGCGTGGCGCAGGCGACGCACGTTCTGGCTGACGTGTTGCAGGACCGAGGCCCGGTGTGGATTTTCTTTGTGCACTATATTGCTCAATGGGTGGGTGTGCGCAGTATACTGCCCAGCGTGCGGCGCATTGTGCGGTCCGTACCTTTCCCTTGCAAGACCGAGCCGCCATGACTGCCCCCAAATCCCCCTCGCGTTTCAACCGTTTCAGCAAAGCCGAATGCATCCTGGTGTTTATCACCATGATCTGGGGCGGCACCTTTTTGCTGGTGCAGCACGCCATGACCGTCAGCGGCCCGATGTTTTTCGTGGGCCTGCGCTTTGCGGCGGCGGCGATTGTGGTGGGGTTCTTTTCCTTACGCACCCTGCGCGACCTGACCCTGTTCGAGTTCAAGGCCGGGGTGTTTATCGGCGTGGCGATCATGTTTGGCTACGGCCTGCAAACTATTGGCTTACAGACCATCCTCAGCAGCCAGTCGGCGTTTATCACGGCTTTATATGTGCCGTTCGTGCCGCTGCTGCAATGGCTGGTGCTGGGCCGTCGCCCGGGGTTGATGCCGAGCATTGGCATCATGCTGGCGTTTACCGGGTTGATGCTGTTGACGGGGCCTGCGGGCGCTTCGCTGAATTTCAGCCCCGGTGAGATTGCTACGTTGATCGGTGCGATAGCGATTGCCGCCGAGATCATCCTGATCGGCGCCTTTGCCGGCCAAGTGGACGTACGCCGGGTGACCGTGGTGCAACTGGCCACGGCGTCGGTGCTGTCGTTCATGATGGTGGTGCCGATGGGCGAGGCGCTGCCGGGCTTTTCGTGGTTGCTGCTGTTCAGCGCGGTAGGCCTGGGCCTGACCAGTGCAGTGATCCAGGTGGCGATGAACTGGGCACAGCAGAGTGTTTCGCCAACGCGGGCCACGTTGATTTATGCCGGTGAGCCGGTGTGGGCTGGGGTGGTGGGACGGATTGCCGGGGAGCGCTTCCCGCCGATTGCGATGCTGGGGGCGGTGTTGATAGTGGCGGCGGTGATCGTGAGTGAGATGAAAACCAAGGGGCAGAAGGCGGCTGAGTTGGAGAGTGACGTGGAACAGGAGCGTGTGGGGTAAGACCCATCAACACACCTTGTAGTGAGCGGGCTTGCCCCGCGCTGGGTGGCGAAGCCGCCCCAATCCAGTCACTGCATTCTTTCAGGCAAACCGAGTTGTCCGGGTTTAGGGCGGCTTCGCCACCCAGCGCGGGGCAAGCCCGCTCACTACAACGATTGCATTCCAACATTGGGTACGGTGTATCAGTGCGTAATGGGAGTTTTCAGCCTACCTTGTAGGATCCTGCCACATCTTGCCGTTTGGTGATCGAGAAAGCGGCACGTATGATGCATCCCAAACTCCCGCAGATTAGAAGCCTATGTCCCTGATAGTTCTACTGCTTCTGCCGTTCCTCGGCAGCTGTCTGGCGGCCTTGCTGCCGCACAATGCACGTAACACCGAATCCCTGTTGGCCGGCCTTGTGGCCCTGGTCGGCACCATTCAAGTCGCCCTGCTCTACCCCCAGATCGCCCACGGTGGCGTGATCCGCGAAGAATTCATGTGGTTGCCCAGCCTTGGGTTGAACTTCGTGCTGCGCATGGACGGTTTTGCCTGGCTGTTCTCGATGCTGGTGCTGGGCATCGGCACGCTGGTGTCGCTGTATGCGCGCTACTACATGTCGCCGGACGACCCGGTGCCGCGCTTCTTTGCGTTTTTCCTGGCCTTCATGGGCGCCATGCTCGGGTTGGTGATCTCCGGCAACCTGATCCAGATCGTGTTCTTCTGGGAACTGACCAGCCTGTTCTCGTTCCTGTTGATCGGTTATTGGCACCACCGCGCCGATGCGCGACGTGGCGCTTATATGGCGTTGATGGTCACCGGCGCGGGCGGCTTGTGCCTGTTGGCGGGCGTGATGCTGCTGGGGCATATCGTCGGCAGCTACGACCTGGACCTGGTACTGGCGGCGGGCGATCAGATTCGCGCGCATTCGTTGTACCCGGTCATGCTGGCCCTGGTGCTGATCGGCGCCTTGAGCAAAAGCGCGCAATTCCCCTTCCACTTCTGGCTGCCCCACGCGATGGCGGCACCGACGCCGGTTTCGGCATACCTGCACTCGGCGACGATGGTGAAGGCCGGCGTGTTCCTGCTGGCCCGCCTGTGGCCGTCGCTGTCCGGCAGCGAAGAATGGTTCTACATCGTCGGCGGTGCCGGCGCCATTACCCTGCTCCTCGGCGCGTACTGCGCAATCTTTCAGAACGACCTCAAGGGCCTCCTGGCCTATTCCACCATCAGCCATCTGGGCTTGATTACCTTGCTGCTGGGCCTCAACAGCCCGTTGGCCGCCGTCGCCGCGGTGTTCCACATCCTCAACCACGCCACCTTCAAGGCTTCGCTGTTCATGGCGGCGGGGATCATCGACCACGAAAGCGGCACCCGGGACATCCGCAAGCTCAGCGGCCTGGTTCGCCTTATCCCGTTTACCGCTACGCTGGCGATGGTTGCCAGTGCGTCCATGGCCGGCGTGCCGTTGCTCAATGGCTTCCTGTCCAAAGAGATGTTCTTTGCCGAGACCGTGTTTATCTCGTCGACGGCCTGGGTGGAATTCGCCCTGCCGGTGATCGCGACCGTCGCGGGTACCTTCAGTGTCGTCTACGCCCTGCGCTTTACCGTGGATGTGTTCTTCGGCCCCACCGCCACCAACCTGCCACACACGCCCCACGAGCCGCCACGCTGGATGCGCGCACCGGTGGAGTTGCTGGTATTTACCTGCCTGCTGGTAGGGATTTTTCCGGCGCAGGTCGTTGGTTCGATCCTGGCCGCTGCCGCCCTGCCGGTCGTAGGCGGCGTGCTGCCGCAATACAGCCTGGCGATCTGGCACGGCTGGAATGCGCCGATGATCATGAGCCTGGTGGCCATGAGCTGCGGCGTGGTGCTGTATTTGATCCTGCGCAAGCAACTCAAGCGTGGCCGCTTCAAATACCCGCCCCTGATCAGCTACTTCAACGGCAAGCGTGGTTTTGAGCGCTGCCTGGTGGTGATGATGCGCGGCGTGCGCAAGATCGAAAAACGCATCAGCACCAAGCGCCTGCAAACCCAGCTGTTTCTGCTGGTGCTGGCGGCGGTGGTCGCCGGTGTGATCCCGATGTTGCACAGCGGCCTCAGCTGGGGCGACCGGCCGAAAATCCCGGGTTCCATCGTGTTCGTGACCCTGTGGCTGCTGGCGATTGCCTGCGCCCTGGGCGCCGCTTGGCAAGCCAAATACCACCGACTGGCGGCCCTGACCATGGTCAGCGTGTGCGGCCTGATGACCTGCATCACCTTCGTGTGGTTCTCGGCGCCGGACCTGGCGCTGACGCAACTGGTCGTGGAAGTCGTGACCACCGTGCTGATCCTGCTGGGCCTACGCTGGCTGCCACGACGGATCGAAGAAGTTTCGCCACTGCCAAGCTCCTTGCGCAAGGCGCGCATCCGCCGCCTGCGCGACTTCCTGCTGTCCACCGTGGTGGGCGGCGGCATGGCGCTGCTGTCCTACGCGATGCTGACGCGCCAGACGCCCAACGATATCTCCTCGTTCTACCTCAGCCGCGCGCTGCCCGAAGGCGGCGGCAGCAATGTGGTGAACGTGATGCTGGTGGACTTCCGGGGCTTCGACACCTTGGGCGAAATCACCGTACTCGGCGCCGTAGCGCTGACGGTGTACGCCCTGCTGCGTCGCTTCCGCCCGTCGAAAGAAAGCATGCAACTGCCCGCCCAACAGCGCCAACTGGCGCCGGACGTGGCCACCGACCTGGTCAACCCGCGCCAGGCCAGCGACACCGCCCTGGGCTTCATGATGGTGCCGGCGGTGCTGGTGCGCCTGCTGCTGCCGATTGCGCTGGTGGTGTCGTTCTACCTGTTCATGCGCGGCCACAACCAACCCGGCGGCGGTTTTGTCGCCGGCCTGGTGATGTCCGTAGCATTCATCCTGCAATACATGGTGGCGGGCACGCAGTGGGTCGAGGCGCAGATGAGCTTGCGTCCGATGCGCTGGATGGGCTTCGGCCTGTTCTCGGCGACCCTTACCGGTCTCGGTGCGCTGTTTGCCGGTTACCCGTTCCTCACCACACACACCTGGCATTTCAGCCTGCCGCTGCTGGGGGATATTCATGTCGCCAGCGCCTTGTTCTTCGACGTCGGCGTATACGCCATGGTCGTCGGCTCGACGCTGCTGATGCTCACCGCCCTCGGTCACCAGTCGGTACGCGCGCATAAACCGAGCAACCAGGCCAAAGTGGTTGCCGCAACAGAAGGAGCCGCCTGATGGAAGAAGTCATCGCAATCGCCATTGGGGTCCTCGCGGCCTCCGGCGTGTGGTTGATCCTGCGGCCACGGACATTCCAGGTGGTGATGGGCCTGTGCCTGTTGTCGTACGGGGTCAACCTGTTCATTTTCAGCATGGGTAGCCTGTTTATCGGCAAGGAGCCGATCATCAAGGACGGCGTACCGCAAGACCTGCTCAACTACACCGATCCCCTGCCCCAGGCCCTCGTGCTCACGGCGATCGTGATCAGCTTCGCCATGACCGCCTTGTTCCTGGTGGTGCTGCTCGCCTCCCGGGGCTTGACCGGCACGGACCATGTAGACGGCCGGGAGCCCAAGGAATGACGTGGATGAATCAACTGATCGTCGCGCCGATCCTGCTGCCGCTACTGACCGCCGCGTTGATGCTGATGCTCGGCGAAAAACGTCGGCCGTTGAAGGCCAAGATCAACCTGGTCTCCAGCCTGATCGGCCTGGGCATCGCGGTGTTGCTGCTGTACTGGACGCAAAAAGGCGGCCCCGGTTCGATTGGCGTGTACCTGCCGGGAAACTGGCAGGTGCCGTTCGGCATTGTGCTGGTGGTGGACCAACTGTCGGCGCTGATGCTGGTGCTCACCGGAATCATCGGCGTGAGCGCGCTGCTGTTCGCCATGGCCCGCTGGGACCGCGCGGGCACCAGTTTCCACGCGTTGTTCCAAGTGCAGATGATGGGCCTGTACGGCGCATTCCTTACCGCGGACCTGTTCAACCTGTTCGTGTTCTTCGAGGTGCTGCTGGCAGCGTCGTATGGCTTGATGTTGCACGGCTCGGGCCGCGCACGGGTGTCGGCGGGGTTGCACTACATTGCGATCAACCTGTTGGCGTCGTCGCTGTTCCTGATTGGCGCGGCAATGATCTACGGCGTTACCGGCACCCTGAATTTCGCTGACCTCGCGTTGAAAATCCCATTGGTGCCGGAAGCCGATCGCGGCCTGTTGCATGCCGGGGCGGCGATTCTTGCCACGGCGTTCCTGGCCAAGGCCGGCATGTGGCCGCTGAACTTCTGGCTGGCGCCCGCCTATTCCTCGGCCAGTGCGCCGGTGGCGGCGATGTTTGCGATCATGACCAAGGTCGGTGTGTACACCGTGTTGCGCCTGTGGACGCTGTTGTTCTCCGGACAGGCCGGTGCGTCGGCACTGTTTGGCGGCGACTGGCTGGTGTATGGCGGCATGGCGACGATCATCTGCGCCGGGTTGGCGATGGTGGCGGCGCAGCGGCTAGAGCGCATGGCCAGCTTGAGCATCTTGGTGTCGGCGGGGATTCTGCTGTCGGCCGTGGGTTTTGCTCAACCCAGCCTGACCGCTGGCGCACTGTTCTATCTGGTCAGTTCGACCCTGGCATTGAGTGCGCTGTTCCTGCTGGCTGAATTGATCGAGCGTTCGCGTTCGGCCAACGACCTGCCGCTGGACGAAGAAATCGATGCGCTGCCTAAAGCCATGGAATCCCTGCATCCGCGTCCTGGCGTGAACCTCGACGATGAGCAACAGGCGGTGGTTGGCCAGGTGATTCCCTGGACCATGGCATTCCTGGGCTTGAGCTTTATCGCCTGCGCCCTGCTGATCATCGGCATGCCGCCGCTGTCCGGGTTTATCGGCAAACTCAGCTTGTTGAGTGCGCTGGTCAATCCGCTGGGCCTAGGGGTCAGCGTTGACGCACCGATTCGCCCTGCTGCGTGGGGCCTTGTGGCGCTGCTGATCCTCTCCGGCCTCGCCTCGCTGATCGCCTTCGCCCGCCTCGGCATCCAACGCTTCTGGACCCCGGAAGAGCGCCCTTCGCCACTGCTGCGCCGCTACGAGTGCGTACCGATTTTCTTCCTGCTGGGCCTGAGCATCTTGCTGACCTTCAAGGCCGAACCGCTGATGCGCTACACCCAGGACACCGCCGTCAGCCTGAACAACCCGGAACACTACGTGATGGCGGTGATGGCCACACGTCCCGTGCCGAGCCCTGAAGCCAAGGCCGCCGCGCTGGAGGTGCAACCATGAAGCGCCTGTTCCCTGCCCCATGGTTGTCGTTGGCGTTGTGGTTGTTATGGCTGGTGCTGAACCTGTCGGTAAGCCTCGGCAACCTGTTGCTGGGCGCGCTGCTGGGTTTTCTGGCGCCGCTGCTGATGGCGCCGCTGCGCCCGTTGCCGATCCGCATCCGCCGTCCTGGGGTGATCATCCGCCTGTTTTTCCTGGTGGGCCGCGACGTGATCGTCTCCAACCTGCAAGTGGCCTGGGGCGTGCTGACCTGCGGCTCACGCCCGCCGCGCTCGCGCTTTATCAAAATCCCCCTGGACCTGCGCGACGCCAACGGCCTTGCCGCGCTGTCGATGATTACCACGGTGGTGCCTGGCACCATCTGGTCGGAACTGGCGCTGGACCGCAGCATTTTGCTCTTGCACGTGTTCGACCTGGAGGATGAAGCGCCGTTTATCGAGCACTTCAAGACCACCTACGAGCGGCCCTTGATGGAGATCTTCGAATGAGTGCCCTGCTCTCCAATGCGATCCTGTTCAGCCTGTTCCTGTTCTCCCTGGCCATGGTATTGACCCTGGTGCGCCTGTTCAAAGGCCCGTCGGCCCAGGACCGGGTACTGGCGCTGGACTACCTGTACATCTTGGCGATGCTGATGATGCTGGTGCTGGGCATTCGATATGCCAGTGATACCTACTTTGAAGCGGCGCTGCTGATTGCGCTGTTCGGTTTTGTGGGCTCGTTTGCCCTGGCGAAATTCCTGCTGCGTGGCGAGGTGATTGAATGATGCCGTTATGGGTGGAAGTGATCGTGGCGGTGCTGTTGGTACTGAGTAGCGTGTTTGCGTTGATTGGCGCAATTGGATTGCTGCGCATGAAGGACTTCTTCCAGCGCATGCACCCGCCGGCACTGGCCTCGACGTTGGGGGCATGGTGCGTGGCGTTGGCGTCGATTGTGTATTTCTCGGTGCTCAAGTCCGGGCCGGTGTTGCACGGCTGGTTGATCCCGATTTTGCTGTCGATCACCGTGCCGGTGACCACGTTGCTGCTGGCGCGTACGGCGTTGTTCCGCAAGCGCATGGCGGATGATGATGTACCGGCCGAGGTCAGCAGCCGCCGCTGATTACTCAGGCAAACACAGTTCAAAATGTGGGAGCGGGCTTGCTCGCGAAGGCGGTGTATCAGTGAATATATCTTTGACTGACACACCGCATTCGCGAGCAAGCCCGCTCCCACATTTGGCTTTGCGCTAGGTGAAGGATCGGATTCGCGCTGCCAATTCCGCCAACTCGGCATCATCCGCCCGCACATGATCGTGGGACGAGATATAGCCTTCATACGCCTCAAAAAACTTGTCCACCTTCGAACTCAGCGGCTTGAACGTACTGTCCGAGCCCGTGCCATGCATGGGAAACAACTTCGCATGCAGGTGATCCACGCCATAGCCTTCCAGCATCATCCCCGTGCGCGCCACATCGGCAAACGCCCGGTCGATCAGCAGCGCAGTCTTCTTGGTCGCCACGATGAGATCCGCAAGCACTTCATCCGACTGCGCAAACGCATAACTGCCGTAATGCTGCTTGGGGATCACCACGCTGAAACCGGGGGTATTGGGGAAGATCGAGAGGAAGGCCATGTGCTGGTCGTCTTCCCAGAGGATGTGGGCTGGGGAGGTTTTGCGGACAATGCTGCAGAAAATACAATCCATTTTAATCACTGCCATTTCAGTCGTGGGTTTGCTCGTGGAGAGCATCTAAAGCTAGGATTCGGCACACGTCAAAACAAAAGGAGTTTCAGCCTGCCATGGATATCAAGTGTTCCGTATTTATCGCAGCCAGCGTTGACGGTTTCATTGCACGACCAGACGGCGACATCGAATGGCTTCACCGCCCGGAATACGAAACTGCAGCCTTGAACGGCGTGACGTATGAAAGCTTCATCGCCACCGTCGACACGTTGGTCATGGGGCGCAAGACCCTGGAGAAAGTCCTGTCGTTTCCAGAGTGGCCGTATGAAGGTTTGCCCGTCATAGCGTTGTCTCACCAACCGCTGGAGATTCCCGCGCATTTGCAAGGCAAGGTGGAAGTACGGGCGACGGATGTCAGCGCGCTGGTCGAGCAGTTGGCCGGGCGCGGCATGAAACATCTGTATATCGACGGCGGGCAGACGGTGCAGTCGTTTCTTGAAGCGGGGTTGATCAACGAGTTGATCATCACGCGTATTCCGGTGTTGCTGGGCGAAGGAACTTCGTTGTTCAGCCAGGTGGGCAGCGAGCATGAACTTCGCCATCTCGGCACCTACGCGTCGGACAATGGTTTTGTGCAGAGCCGCTATGCCATTGCGAAGGCAGTGACTTCATGATTGGCATTCCCCTCGCACTGGTGGCCGGCATGGGCCGCCACAACCGCTCCATCGGCAAAGCCGGCGGGCTATTGCGCAACGTCCCCGATGACATGCGCCGTTTCGCTGCCAAGACCATCGGCAAACCGGTGATCATGGGGCGCAAGACCTTTGAGTCGGTGATTGCGCTTAGCGGGCGACCGCTTGTGGATCGGCCCAATATCGTGCTGTCGCGCAATCCTGCGTATCGGCATGAGCACGCGATTGTCTGCCGGTCGTTAGCCTCGGCCCTGGCGTGTGCTGCAGCCTTTGCACCCGAAGAGATTCATATCGGCGGCGGGCCGGAGCTTTATGACCAGGTGATAGGCCAGGTGGACAGGCTGTACCTCACCCTCTTCAATGATGATCATGAAGGTGAGGCCAAATTCCCCAGCTTTGAGAACGAGTTCACCGAGGTCCGCCGCCATGGCGTCAGGGAACACCAAGGCCTTGAATATGAGTGGGTGGATTACGTGCGCCGCGCGGTAGAAAAGGCGAATCCACATAACTGTTGATAGCTGCGCGCCCTGCGTACTTCCACCTGCAAACCTCGAACATTCCTACATCCAACTCGCACTATAAAAAGCGAAGCGTCCGATATTTCCTATTTCATTTTTTCCGTATGTTCGGGGCAGACAACTCAGAGTGTTTACCCCATGGCATACCACGGCTACATGTCCATCAAAGGACAATCCCAAGGCCTGATTTCGGCGGGCTGTTCGACCCAGGACTCTATCGGCAATAAGTGCCAAGAGGGTCATAAAGACGAAATCATGGTGATGTCCTATAACCACAACATGCTCAATACGGGCAACGTCAGGGCATCCACCCACGGTCCGGTGGTCATCACAAAAAACATTGATAAATCATCGCCCTTATTGGCCGTGGCTTTATCGAACAGAGAAGAACTGGACTGCGTAATTAACTTTTATCGCACGTCACCGTCGGGTCAGCGCGAGAAGTACTACACCGTCGATATCAGGGGCTGCATCATCGCCAACCTGACGGTCGAGGTGCCGCACGCTGTCCTGTTAACCGATGTAGAAGCGCAGGAGCACCTGGCCCTTCGTTATCGAGAGATCATCTGGACCCATCATCTCGCGGGCACCAGTGGTTATGGCTCATGGGAAGCCGGGCGATGACATCGAAAAGCAAAAACCAGGCCCCAACGTTTCAAGGCTTATGGGAAGTCAGCCAAGCTGCGGGAAAACTGACAAGCCAAGCGTGCACCATCAGCGCGCGCCATCTGCAGGATGGTATGACACGGTCAATATTCAATCGGGAAGTTGCGTATTACGCGCGCAGTATCGTTCGCGATGTGGAGCAGGGAAAAAGGACAGTTGCACAGGGGCTCGTGGCGATAAAAGCCGAGCAGCAAAGCCTGCTGGATCAGTCACTGGAGATTGGCCGTAAAGGCATTGGAGTTGTAGCAGGTGCATTGCAAATGGCCACAGGTGCTGGAATTTGCTACGCCTCCGTTGGCACGCTCTGCCTTATTGCCGGGGTGCCGCTGATGGCGCATGGCGCAAACAACGTATACGAGGGTGCGCGTAACCTGATGACGGGGCAATCAGATGCTTCCGGCCCTGTTCGCAACGCCTACCAGGCAGCAGCATCCGCCATGGGCCATGGTGAGCGAGAAGCGAACATAGCCTATGGTGCAGTGGATATTGGGTTATCCGTCTACAGTGCCGCGAGGCACGTGCTGAAGCCTGATGCTTGGCGCCTATTTAGATACATCCCAACTGATTACATTCGAGCGTATAGAACGATGACTCCAACTACGATGAGCGTCGAAGCTTACACAGATTTTCAAACGATAAAACAAATGTATAAAGAGGAGAAAAATTGATACTTTGGTTCGTCTGGGTTTTTCCGTTATTCGCCACATGGGGAGTCCTTTGCGCATACACACTCAAAATACGTTTTTCTGGGACCCAATACTTTTTCGCAAAGTTCTCACTCTGCCTAGCATTCAATGGTTTTTTTGCGATCACATACTTAGGCATGATCGAACAACATCAATTCCTTTTACTCGGGCACCAGCCAGATCTTATTTCCAACTACCCATTCATTGGATGGATTGCTTTTTTCTGTATTCCTATTCACGCAGGAGCATTACCTGTCAGATGGGAAATCAGATGGTGGTTTTGATGAAGAAGCTATAAATCAAGATGATTTAAAGCACACTAATTCACAAACAAAAAACGCCCCAAACCAGTCGGGGCGTTTTTTATTCAGCGTGTACCGATCAAGCCTGATCAGCCAACCGCCACGTCGTCCCACCCTTGCCGTCTTCCAACACCACGCCCATAGCGGTGAGTTGGTCGCGGAGTCGGTCGGATTCCGCCCAGTCCTTGTTGGTACGTGCAGCCAAACGCGCCTGGATCAGCGCATCCACTTCTGCCGCATCCACACGCCCTGCGTACCTCCAGCTGCAAACCTCGAACATTCCTACATCCAACTCGCACTATAAAAGGCGAAGCGTCCGATATTTCCTATTTCATTTTTTCCGTATGTTCGGGGCAGACAACTCAGAGTGTTTACCCCATGGCATACCACGGCTACATGTCCATCAAAGGACAATCCCAAGGCCTGATTTCGGCGGGCTGTTCGACCCAGGACTCTATCGGCAATAAGTGCCAAGAAGGTCATAAAGACGAAATCATGGTGATGTCCTATAACCACAACATGCTCAATACGGGCAACGTCAGGGCATCCACCCACGGTCCGGTGGTCATCACAAAAAACATTGATAAATCATCGCCCTTATTGGCCGTGGCTTTATCGAACAGAGAAGAACTGGACTGCGTGATTAACTTTTATCGCACGTCGCAGTCGGGTCAGCGCGAGAAGTACTACACCGTCGATATCAGGGGCTGCATCATCGCCAACCTGACGGTCGAGGTGCCGCACGCTGTCCTGTTAACCGATGTAGAAGCGCAGGAGCACCTGGCCCTTCGTTATCGAGAGATCATCTGGACCCATCATCTCGCGGGCACCAGTGGTTATGGCTCATGGGAAGCCGGGCGATGACATCGAAAAGCAAAAACCAGGCCCCAACGTTTCAAGACTTATGGGAAGTCAGCCAAGCTGCGGGAAAACTGACAAGCCAAGCGTGCACCATCAGCGCGCGCCATCTGCAGGATGGTATTACACGGTCAATATTCAATCGGGAAGTTGCGTATTACGCGCGCAGTATCGTTCGCGATGTGGAGCAGGGGAAAAAGACGGTTGCAGAGGGGCTGATTGAGATAAAGAACGAGCAACGTAGTCTGCTGAATCAGTCAATGGAAATCGGGCAAAAAGGAATAGGCGTTGTCGCTGGCGCACTTCAAATGGCCACGGGGGCTGGAATTTGCTACGCCTCCGTTGGCACGCTCTGCCTTATTGCCGGGGTGCCGCTGATGGCGCATGGCGCAAATAACGTATATGAGGGTGGGCTTAATCTGATGACAGGGCAATCGGATACTTCCGGCCCTGTTCGTAACGCTTACCAGGCAGCAGCATCGGCCCTGGGTCACGGTGAGCAAGAAGCGAACATAGCCTATGGTGCCGTGGATATTGGACTGTCGGCCTTTAGCGTTGCGAGGCGTGTACTAAAGCCAGACGCTTGGCGTTTGTTCAGATACATCGATACAGACCGTATTCGAGCCTATAAAAGCATGCATCCCATTTCATTGACGACTGAGGCGGCTGTAGACACCCTGACACTCCGACAAATACACCAAGAGTTGAAGAAATGATTATATGGGCCTTTCCGGCATTTTCAATTCTGGGCCTGCTATTTGCTTATATCACAAAAGTAATCCTTTCCAGCAAAAACCTCGGATACACTAAGTTCTACATAGGTTTTGCAATAAATATATTTTTCATGGTCACACTCTTGGAGGCTGTTAAATTTGATAACTACATCTATTTTGGAAGTTGCCCTGAACTCATTGATACCTACCCGTCAATCGGTTGGTTCGCGCTCGTATGTTTCTTCCTGCACACACTGGCGCTTCCGGTAAAGAATGATTTGAATTGGTGGTGGAAACGCTAAGGGGGCATCGCTATTTTGCAAAAAAAACGCCCCGAACCAGTCGGGGCGTTTTTCATTCAGCGCTTACCGATCAAGCCTGATCAGCCAACCGCCACGTCGTCCCACCCTTGCCGTCTTCCAACACCACGCCCATAGCGGTGAGTTGGTCGCGGAGTCGGTCGGATTCCGCCCAGTCCTTGTTGGTACGTGCAGCCAAACGCGCCTGGATCAGCGCATCCACTTCTGCCGCATCCACACGCCCTTCAGCGCCAGCCTGCAGGAAGTCATCGGCTTCCATCTGCAACACGCCCAGCACGCTGGCCAGTTCTTTCAGGCGCGCCGCAAGGCCTGCCGCTGCATCGAGATCGCTCTCGCGCAGGCGGTTGATCTCGCGCACCATTTCGAACAGCACGGCGCAAGCTTCGGGGGTGCCGAAGTCGTCGTTCATCACCTGGGTGAAGCGCTCAACGAACGCTTCGCCACCGGCTGGGGCGACAACGGGCAAGCCTTTCAACGCATGGTAGAACCGCTCCAGGGCGCCTTTGGCGTCCTTGAGGTTATCTTCCGAGTAGTTGATCGCGCTGCGGTAGTGGCTCGACACCAGCAGGTAACGCACAACCTCTGGATGGTACTTTTCCAGCACGTCGCGAATGGTGAAGAAGTTGTTCAAGGACTTGGACATCTTCTCGCCATTGATGCGGATCATGCCGCAGTGCATCCAGGCGTTTGCGTAGGTCTTGCCGGTGGCGGCTTCGCTTTGGGCGATTTCGTTTTCGTGGTGCGGGAACTCAAGGTCGCTGCCGCCGCCATGAATGTCGAAGGTCTCGCCCAGGCAGCAGGTGGACATCACCGAGCATTCGATGTGCCAGCCCGGACGGCCCGCGCCCCATGGCGACTCCCAGCTCGGCTCGCCCGGCTTGGTGGCCTTCCACAGCACGAAGTCCAGCGGGTCTTGCTTGGCTTCGTCCACTTCGATCCGTGCGCCAATGCGCAGGTCTTCGATTTTCTTGCGCGACAGCTTGCCGTAGCCCATGAACTTGGCGACGCGGTAGTACACGTCGCCATTACCTGGGGCGTAGGCGTAACCCTTGTCGATCAGGGTCTGGATCATGGCGTGCATGCCCGGGATGTGGTCCGTGGCACGCGGTTCCATGTCCGGCTTGAGGATGTTGAGGCGTGCCTCGTCCTCGTGCATGGCGGCGATCATGCGCTCGGTCAGCGCGTCGAACGACTCGCCGTTTTCGTTGGCGCGGTTGATGATCTTGTCGTCGATGTCGGTGATGTTGCGCACGTACGTCAAGTCATAGCCGCTGAAACGCAACCAGCGGGTCACCAGGTCGAAGGCAACCATGCTGCGGCCGTGGCCGATGTGGCAGTAGTCGTACACGGTCATGCCGCACACGTACATGCGCACCTTGTTGCCATCGAGCGGCTTGAAGACTTCTTTGGTCTTGCTGAGTGTGTTGTAGATCGTTAGCACGATGAACCCTTCTGACTAATCACTGGCCCCACGAATCACGCAAGGTCACGGTACGGTTGAATACCGGAGCACCAGGTTTCGAGTCCTTGATATCCGCGCAGAAGTAACCTTCGCGCTCGAACTGGAAACGGTCTTCCGGCTGTGCGTCGCCCAACGAGGGTTCGGCACGACAACCAGTGAGAACTTGCAGGGAGTCAGGGTTGATGTTGTCGAGGAAGCTCGCGCTGTCTTCGGCCTTCTCAGGGTTCGGCGAGCGGAACAGGCGATCGTACAAACGCACTTCGCATTCGATGCTGGCCGCGGCCGGCACCCAGTGAATCACGCCTTTGACCTTGCGGCCTTCCGGGTTCTTGCCCAGGGTTTCCGGGTCGTAGGAGCAACGCAGTTCGACGATGTTGCCATCGGCGTCCTTGATCGCTTCGTCGGCGCGGATCACGTAGCTGCCGCGCAGGCGCACTTCGCCGGCCGGTTCCAGGCGCTTGTAGCCTTTTGGCGGCTCTTCCATGAAGTCATCGCGGTCGATGTAGATTTCACGGCTGAACGGCAGCTTGCGCACGCCGAGCTCTTCTTTCTGCGGATGACGCGGCAGTTCGAGGTGGTCGACCTTGTCTTCCGGGTAGTTGGTGATGACGACTTTCAGCGGACGCAGCACGCACATGGCGCGTGGAGCGCTGTGGTCGAGGTCGTTGCGGATGCTGAATTCGAGCATGCCGAAATCCACCACGCCGTCAGAACGGTTGGTGCCGACCATGTCGCAGAAGTTGCGGATCGATGCAGGCGTGTAGCCACGGCGACGGAAGCCCGACAGCGTGGACATGCGCGGGTCGTCCCAGCCATTCACGTGCTTTTCATCGACCAGCTGCTTGAGCTTGCGCTTGCTGGTGATGGTGTAGTTCAGGTTCAGACGGCTGAATTCGTACTGACGCGGCTGAGCCGGCACTGGCAGGTGCTCCAGGAACCATTCGTACAGCGGGCGATGGCTTTCGAACTCCAAGGTGCAAATGGAGTGCGTGATGCCTTCGATGGCGTCCGACTGACCGTGGGTGAAGTCGTAGTTCGGGTAGATGCACCACTTGTCACCGGTCTGGTGGTGATGGGCGTGGCGGATGCGGTACATGATCGGGTCGCGCAGGTTCATGTTCGGCGAGGCCATGTCGATCTTGGCGCGCAGCACGCGAGCACCGTCCGGGAACTCACCGGCACGCATGCGGGCAAACCAGTCCAGGTTCTCTTCTACCGAACGGTCGCGGAACGGGCTGTTCTTGCCAGGCTCGGTCAGGCTGCCGCGGTATTCCTTGGCTTGTTCCGGGCTCAGGTCGTCGACGTAGGCCTTGCCGGCCTTGATCAGCTCGACAGCCCAGTCGTGCAACTGGTCGAAGTATTGCGAGGCATAGCGCACTTCACCGGACCATTCGAAGCCCAGCCACTTCACGTCGCTTTCGATGGCGTCGATGTATTCCTGGTCTTCCTTGGCCGGGTTGGTGTCGTCGAAACGCAGGTGCGTGACGCCACCGAACTCCTGGGCCAGGCCGAAGTTCACACAGATCGACTTGGCGTGACCGATGTGCAGGTAGCCGTTAGGCTCTGGCGGGAAGCGGGTGACGATCTGCGTGTGCTTGCCCGAATCCAGGTCCGCCTGGATGATCGGGCGCAGGAAATTGACCGGGACGGCAGGTCCGGCCTTGGAATTCGAGGTAGGGTCGACAGTGGGCTTGCTCATAGGATCCTTGAACAGACAGGTTCGTGGCCGGTTGGGGCCAGATAAAACAAAGCGCTCATAATAGCCGAAGCGGTCAAGACACTGACAGGTCGCGACCAAAAACTGCTGCTTTAATTACTGCTTTAATGACGAACGCGATAAAAAACCACCTCGAAATTCCTGCTGGGCACGCTAAACTGCGCGCCTTGGCCCAAGTTTCGCCAAACCGGTAAGGCGCTGCCTGCGTCCACACCCACGAATTCCTTGAAAGAGAAACGACCATGACTCAAGTCAAACTGACCACCAACCACGGTGACATCGTCATCGAGCTGAACGCCGAGAAAGCGCCGATCACCGTCGCCAACTTCATCGAGTACGTGAACGCCGGCCACTACGAAAACACCGTTTTCCACCGTGTCATCGGCAACTTCATGGTCCAGGGCGGCGGTTTTGAGCCAGGCATGAAAGAAAAGAAAGACAAGCGCCCAAGCATCCAGAACGAAGCGGACAACGGCCTTTCCAACGACAAGTACACCGTCGCCATGGCCCGTACCATGGAGCCGCATTCGGCCTCCGCGCAGTTCTTCATCAACGTCGCCGACAACGCCTTCCTGAACCACAGCGGCAAGAACGTGCAGGGTTGGGGCTACGCGGTATTCGGTAAAGTCACCGAAGGCCAGGACGTCGTCGACAAGATCAAAGGCGTTCAAACCACCGGTAAAGCCGGCCACCAGGACGTTCCGGTAGAAGACGTTATCGTCGAGAAAGCCGAGATCGTTGGGTGATATTGCTGATTTCAGACTTGCATCTGGAAGAGGAGCGCCCGGACATCACCCGGGCGTTTCTGGATCTGCTCCACGGCCGCGCCCGTGGCGCCCAGGCGTTGTACATTCTGGGGGACTTTTTTGAAGCCTGGATTGGCGACGATGGGATGACACCCTTTCAACGTTCGATTTGCGCAGCCCTGCGCGAACTGAGCGACAGCGGCACCCCGATTTTCATCATGCATGGCAACCGCGATTTCCTGATCGGCAAGGCGTTCTGCAAAGCAGCCGGCGCTACCTTGCTCAAGGACCCGAGTGTCGTGCAGTTGGCAGGTGAACCCGTGCTGTTGATGCACGGCGACAGCCTCTGCACCCGCGACGTTGGCTATATGAAGCTGCGGCGCATCCTGCGTAACCCGATTGTGCTGTTTATCCTGCGACACCTTCCGCTCAGCACCCGTCATAAACTGGCGCGCAAGCTGCGCAGCGAGAGCCGTGCGCAAACGCGCATGAAGGCCAACGACATCGTTGATGTGACACCCGAGGAAGTGCCGCGGGTGATGCAACAGTTTGGCGTGCGCACCCTGGTCCACGGCCATACCCACCGCCCCGCCATTCATAAGCTGCAGATTGGCGACCAGGCGGCCAAGCGCATTGTGCTGGGGGATTGGGACAAGCAAGGGTGGGCGTTGCAGGTGGATGAGCAAGGGTTTGCGTTGGCGGCGTTTGATTTTGTGAACCCGCAGCTGGCATTGCCTGGCGCATAACCCCTGACAACACAGTTCAAATGTGGGAGCGGGCTTGCTCGCGAAAGCGTTGTGTCAGTCAACTCATGTATCAACTGAAACACCGCCTTCGCGAGCAAGCCCGCTCCCACAGGTTTGATCGCGTACATCCCGAAATCAGTGGCCAGAAGCCGCAGGCCCCGCCTTCGCCGTAAACGGTGGCTTCGCCAACCACACCAGCAACATCAACCCCATGAACATCCACCCCAGCAACGTGAAGTAATCCACGGTGGACATCATGTACGCCTGGCTGGTGAGAATCTGGTCCAGTTGCGCGTAGGCCTTGTGCCCTGCCCCACCCAGCGCCTGCAACGCATCGCGAGTGGCCGAGTCGTAGGTGGTCATGTTCTCGCTCATGTACGCATGGTGCTGGTCAGCCCGGCGAATCCAGATCCAGGTGGTCAAGGACGCCGCGAAGCTGCCGCCCAAGGTCCGCAGAAACGTCGCCAAACCAGCGCCGTCGGCAATCTGGTGCGGCGGCAGGTCGGACATCAGGATGGTCAAGGTGGGCATGAAGAACAGCGCCACGCCAATACCCATGAACAGCTGCACCAGGGCGATGTGCTGGAAGTCCACCTCATTGGTGAAGCCCGCCCGCATAAAGCAGCTTAGGCCAATCGCCAGGAACGCCAGGCCCGCCAGCAAGCGCAGGTCGAACTTGTGCGCATATTTGCCCACGAACGGCGACATCAGTACCGGCAAGATACCGATCGGCGCCACGGCCAGCCCGGCCCAGGTGGCGGTGTAACCCATCTGGGTTTGCAGCCACTGCGGCAAGATCAGGTTGATGCCGAAGAAGCCCGCATACCCCAGGATCAACACGATGGTGCCGATGCGGAAGTTGCGATAAGCAAACAACCGCAGGTTGACCACCGGGTGCTTGTCAGTGAGCTCCCAAATGATGAACACCGCCAGGGCAATCACCGAAATTGCCGCACCAATGATGATGAAGTTGGATTCGAACCAGTCCAGGTCATTGCCCTTGTCGAGGATGATCTGCAAGGCACCTACCCCGACGATCAGGCTGAGCAGACCGACGTAGTCCATCGGCTGATAGCTAGTTTCCACTGGACGTTTCTTCAACTGCGAACGCACCACCATCACCGCAAAGATGCCGATGGGTACGTTGATAAAGAAGATCCACGGCCAGCTGTAGCTGTCGGTGATCCAACCGCCGAGGATGGGGCCCGCAATCGGCGCGACCACCGTGACCATCGCCAATAACGCCAGGGCCATGCCACGCCTGGCGGGCGGGTAGACCGCGATCAGCAAGGTCTGGGTCATCGGGTACAACGGCCCTGCTACCAAGCCTTGCAGCACCCGAAAGCCGATCAGCTCGGGCATGGACGTGGAAATACCGCACAGGAACGAGGCCAGAACGAACAGGATGGTCGCCCACAGGAACAGCTTCACCTCGCCGAACCGGCGGCTCAGCCAACCGGTCAGCGGCAAGGCGATAGCGTTACTCACCGCAAACGAGGTGATCACCCAGGTGCCCTGCTCCGAACTCACGCCGAGGTTGCCGGAAATGGTCGGCAACGCCACGTTGGCGATGGTGGTGTCGAGCACCTGCATAAAGGTCGCCAGCGACAGGCCAATAGTGGCCATCAACAGGCTGGGTGGCGTGAAGGAGGCGTTATTGCTCATTAGCGTTGCACAGCCTTGGGTGCGGCGAGGCTGTTGTCATGGATCAACTGGGTGATCATGGCGTCGGCTTCGGCCAATTGGCGGTCATACACGTTGGTGGTGAACGAGGCTTTTTGCGGCGCTTGTTGCGCCAGCACCGGGCCGCTCTGGTCGTGCAGGTCGACGTTGACCACGGTGGACAGGCCTACCCGCAGTGGGTGCTTGGCCAGTTCGTCGGCGTTGACGTGGATGCGCACCGGTACCCGTTGCACGATCTTGATCCAGTTACCGGTGGCGTTCTGCGCGGGCAGCAAGGCGAACGCGCTGCCGGTTCCGGCGCCAAGGCTGTCGATGGTGCCGCTGAACTTGACGTCACTGCCGTAGATATCCGACTCGATGTCGACTGGCTGGCCGATGCGCATATTGCGCAGTTGGGTTTCCTTGAAGTTGGCGTCAATCCACAGCTGGTCCAGCGGGATCACGGCCATCAAGGCCGTGCCTGGCTGTACGCGCTGGCCCAATTGCACGGTGCGTTTGGCCACATAGCCGGTGACCGGTGCGATCAAGGTGCTGCGCGCATTGGTCAGGTAGGCCTGGCGCAGTTGAGCGGCGGCGGCTTGTACGTCCGGGTGAGACGAGATCACGGTGTCATCCACCAGCGCGCTGCTGGTCTTGAACTGCTGCTGCACGTTGGCCAGGGCGTTTTGCGCCGAGGTCAGGTCGTCACGGGCGTGGGACAGTTCTTCCTGGGAAATCGCGCCGCCGGCGGCGAGATTCTTACGACGGTTGTAGTTGTCCTGGGCCTTTTGCACATTGGCTTGTTGCGCCAGTACCTGGGCTTTCATGCCATCGACGTTGCTGTACAAACCACGCACCTGGCGCACGGTGCGGGCCAGGTTGGCCTGGGCACTTTGCAGGCCGACGGCCGCATCGTTCGGGTCGAAGTTGACCAGCACCTGGCCTTCGTGGACCAGGTCGCCATCGTCGGCGCCGATGCTCACCACAGTACCGGTGACCAGCGGGGTGATTTCCACCACGTTGCCATTCACGTAGGCGTCGTCGGTGCTTTCGCTGAAGCGCCCGTAGAGCTCATACCAGCCCCATACGCCCACGACGCCGAGGATGACGATCAGCGCCAGGCCAATCAGCATGACCTTGCGCTTGCGTGGGTTGGTGTCTTTTTCTGTTGCGGCGTTGCTGTCGGCAGTGGCCATGACTAATACCTCAAATTATTCCGTACGCGTTGCTGGGGTGGCCGCTGCCACATTTGCGGCGTTGAACCCGCCACCCAGGGCTTGCATCAATTGAATCGACAGATCGATCTGCGCGGCATTCAAGGTCGCCAGCTGACGCTGGGCCTGCAGCAATTGCTGCTCGATGCTGAGCACATCCAGGTAATTACCGATGCCGGAGCTGTAGCGCTGCACGCCGGTGTCGTAGGACTGCTGGGCAATGTCGGCAGCATGTTGCTGGGCCTGGATCTGCCGGCCGGTGTCGCGCAACTGAGCAAGGGTGTTGCCAATATCGCCCAGGGCTTGCACCAGGGTTTTGTTGTACTGGGCCACGGCCAGGTCGTAGTCGGCGTCGCGCGCATCGAGGTCAGCACGCAGGCGACCGCCGTCGAAGATCGGCAGCGAAAGGGTCGGCGCAATACTGAAGAAGCGGCTGGCCGAACCGAACATCGCATCCCCCAGCAACGACTCCGCCCCAGCGCTCGCGCTCAGGTTGAGGTTGGGGTAGAAGCGGGTCTTGCTCGCGGCCACGTTTTTGCTCGCGGCCTCGACACGCCAACGGGCGGCGATCAGGTCAGGGCGGCGACCCAGCAGTTCGGCAGGCAACACCGAAGGCACGGCTACGGCGCTAGGCTTGAGCACGTTGGGGCGGGTCAACTCGCTGCCACGGTCCGGGCCTTTGCCGAGCAACACGACCAGGGCGATCTTGGCACTCGACAGTTGTTTTTCCGCGTCGATCAATTGCGACTGGGAGCTGGCTTCCAGGCTTTCGGTCTGTTGGTACTGGTATTGGCTGTCGATGCCCGAGCTCAAGCGACGCTTGCCCAGGTCGAGCATCTGGCGGGTGCGCTTGAGGTCATCGCTCGCCAGGTCACGCACGATATGCGCCTGGCCCAGGTCGCTGTAGGCCTTGGCCACGTTGGCGGCCAGGGTCAGGCGTGCGGCCTGTTGGTCGACTTCGGCGGCGCGGGCCTGGCCCAGCGCGGCTTCCCAGGCAGCGCGCTGGCCACCCCACAGGTCGAAGTTGTAATTGAAGCTGGCGCCGATGTTACGCACGGTGGCGTAGGCATCGCCCTGCCCCAGCGGGTCTTGGTCCTTGGCCAGGCGCGAACGGCTGACACCGGCGCTGGCGTCCAGGGTTGGCATGCGCGCGGCGTCGGCAGCAAAGGCCGCAGCTTGCGCCTGGTGGGCACGGGCGCTGGCCACTTGCATGTCGGGGCTGTTCTGCAGGGCTTCCTGGATCAGGCCGTCAAGTTGTGGGTCGCCGAGGCTTTTCCACCAGTCGGCGGTGGGCCAGGCAGCCTGCGACAAGGTTACGCCGCTCAACGACTTGCCGGTTTGCAGGGTATTGGCATCGAGGCGCTGGCCCTGGGTGTCGAGACCACTGAAATTGGCGCAACCGGCCATGCTCATGGCCACCAACACGAGGCTAAGTGCGCGTGTGTTCATCATTTACCTACCCGCAACAGCGTGATCGAGTCACCTGCGGCTATCAGAATTTTCTTGAGAATCCGTTCCAGGGCTTCCAGCTCGCCGGGTTCCAGGGAGCCCGCCAATTGGTTCAAGGCGTCGGTGCCGACGTGGGGCAAGGTGTCCGCAAGTTTCTGGCCTTCGGCCGTCAATACGAGCTGAACCTGGCGACGGTCCTGGGCGGTGCGTTGGCGCTCAAGCAGGCCCTTTTGCTCCAGGCGATCGAGCATGCGCGTCATCGAGCCGCTGTCCAGCGACAGGTGGCGACACAGCTCGGCCGGAGTGTCGATGCCGTAGAGCGCCATGATCACCAACACCTTGAACTGCGCGGCGGTGATGCCGTACGGCTCCATGTGGGTGTCGATGATGCGGTCTTTGAGCAATGCGGCGCGGCCCAGCAACAGGCCGAGGTGGCAGTTGTGGAAGTTGTCGGGGGTGAAGTGTTTCATTGGGAAGTCACCTTATTACTGCCTAGGCAGTGAAAGTATGACCAGATGTTACTGCTTAGGCAGCGAATGTCAAATGGAATAATTAGCTTGCTTTGTATTTTTTGAGCTTTAGAGGTGGAATGCGAGCAAGCCCGCTCCCACACAAGCCCTTCCAACATTTTGAACGGAGGCGGGCGTTAGAAGTCGCGTTTGTAGAAGATATCCAGCGAGCTGGCCACACCACTTGCCACTTCCAGATACACCTTCTTGCTCAACAAATACCGCAACGCGATCGTGCTGGCCGGCTCGAACACGCCCACCCCATAACGCAGGCTGAGCTTCTCGGTGATCTTGCCGCTGGCCACCACCGCCGTGGAGGTGCCGCTGCCTTGGGTGTCGAGTTCAAAGTCCTGGATGCCCAGGTTCTTGGCCAGGTCCGAGGTGACCCCGGCGCTGCCCATCAGGCCCAGGCCCAATGCGGCTTGGGCGAGCATGTTGTTGTCTTCACCGGTGCTGCTCAACGGACGGCCCAGCACCAAGTAGGACAGCGCCTGCTCCTGGCTCATGGCCGGCTCGGAGAAGATCTGCGTGGTGGGCTGTTCAGCGCTGCCGCTCAGGCGGATACCGGCGACGATGTCGTCGGTCTTGCGGATGGCTTCAATGTCGAGGTACGGCTGGTCGAGCGGACCGGCGAACAGCAACCGCGCACGCCGCACATCGAGCTTCTGGCCGTAGGCGCGGTAGCGGCCATCGTTGAGCCAGAGTTCGCCTCGGGTGTCGAGGTTGTCGCCAATATGCACATGGCCCTGGACCTTGGCGGTAAGGCCAAAGCCCGAGAAGTTGAGCTGGTCTTCACCCGCTGCCACGTCGATATCCATGGCCATGGCCATCGGCGGCTTACCCTCCTCGGTCTGGCTGCCGACGATCACGGTGTCATCCGACACCTTGACGGTGGACGGTGGCAACTCGCGCACGGTGATATCGCCGCGCGGGATCTGCACCTTGCCAGCGATGGCCAGCTTGTCATTCTTCATGCTGATTTTCAGGTCGGGCGCCACTTCCAGCACGGCGTAGGGCTCCACCGTGACCGGCAACTGCGAGCCTTGCAGACTGAGGTCCACCACCAACGCTTGGCCCCAATCGATCTGCCCCTTGAGGCTGCCCTGCCCGGCCTTGCCACTGCGCCACGCGCCATTGAGCTGCACGCTCTCGCCGGCGATCAGCGCCTGCACATTCAGACCTTCCAGGCTGATGGGCAGCTCGGGGCCAGAAACCTCACCGCCGATCAGGTTCACATTACCGTTGACCTGAGGCGCCAACAGGCCACCCGAGATGCGGCCGCTACCGTTGAGCTTGCCGTTGAGTTTTTCCACCATCGGCACAAATGGCCGCGCCACCGCGAGGTCCAGGCCAGTGAGGCTGAAATTGCCGGTGATGGGTTTGTTCTTGGGCAGCGGGTTAATCTGCGCCTGCACCATCAGCTCGCCGAGCTTGCCGCCACGGAAATTCAACTGGGTGTCGATACGCTTGGGGTTGAGAGTGGTTTCCAGCTTCAGGGTGTCGTACGGAAAGTCCAGCCAGTGGTCCTTGTCCTTGACTCGCAGGGTGCCACCGCTGGCGTCTACCGACACCACGCCTTTGGGGCCGCTGGCGGGCAGGTCGAGTTGCACGTCGGCGTTGAGCTTGCCCTGCCACGCAAAGTCCTTGGGCAAGAACGCCGCCAGGCTGTCGATGGGGAATTGCTTGAGGTGGTAACGCAGCTTGGGCTCGGGCATCAGGCGCTGGTCTTCACCGCACAGGCTCGCCGCGCCGGACACCCAGCAATGCGCGGCGAAGGTCAGCTTGCCGTCGGCCAGGCGCTCGATCTTCGCTGGGGCTTGCAGCTTCCAGTCCTGGCCACCGGCCTGCACATCGCCACTGGCCAGGCGCCCGCGCCAATTGCCCTTGTCGAGGTTGCCGTCCAACGCCAGGGCCAACTTGACCAGCGGTCCGGCCAGGTCCAACTGCACCTTCTGGCTCTTGATATCGCCTTGGGCGCTGGCGGTGAGCGTGCCGACCTGAGTGTCGCCGGATTGAATGCCGCTGCCCTTGAGGTCGATCTTCGCGCGCTGGGCGTTATCGAGGGTCGCGTCGAGGGTGAGGTTTTGCAGGCGGTTGTCGGCGAAAGCCAGTTGCTGGCCCTTGAGATCAAGTTTGCCCTGCGGTGCCTTGAGGCTGCCCGCAACGTCGAGACGGCCATTGATCTGCCCGCGCAATTGCGGCCACAGCTGGGCCAGGCGCGCCAACTTGATATCAATCTGCCCGGCCAGGCGTTGTTGCAGGCTACCGCTGCCGTTGATGCGGTTGTCACCCAGACGAATATCCAGGTTGGCCAGGGTCCACTGCTCACCCGTGCCTTCGGCCTTGGCCGCCAGCACGGCGGTTTGCCCGCGCAGGCGACCCTTGAGGTCGAGGTCGGCGTTCAGCTTGAGTTGCTCATTCTTGAACTCGCCCTTGCTGCGCAGCGGCCCGGCCAAGGTGCCAGGCAACTCGGCGACCCAATAGGCCGGGTTTAGCGCCGACAGATCCAACGCCGTATCCCAGGCGATGCCATCGGCGAACTGGACGTTCAGGTGGCCTTCGGCCTTGCCCTGGCCTGCCGTAAGTTTCAGCTCGGGCAGGAAGATTTGCTTGAGGTCGCCACTGAAAGGCGTGACCACATTGAACTTGCCCGCCGGGCCGTCGAGGTCGGCCTTGAGGTTGCCCAGGTAGTTGCCGTCTTTATAGGAAATCTCACCATTAAAGGTACGCAACGCTACTTGGGGTTCGTCGATCAGCGGATAGAGGCGATGCCAAGGGAAATCCAGCCAGTCGATCTTGGCGTCGGCGCTGAAACCTTGCTGCCAGTCCAATTGGGCGGTGAGTTTGAGGCTTTGTTTATCGCCTGCCGTCAGGTCCAAGCCGGCAATCTGCGCGCCCTTGGCGTCGACCTTGCCTTGCAGCAGCAGGTCCACCGGGCCCTTTTGCGCAGGTAGCACGGCTTTGCCCAGCAGTTGATAGCCACGGCTCAGGTCGCCTTTGGCGGTGAGGTCCAGTTGATTGAGTTGCAGGGTGTCGGGCAGATCGGCGCTGGGTTTGAAGCCATCGGCGGTGATATGCACCTGGGCTGGCAGGTTCTCCACCAGCGGTTGCAGCTCGCCCGTGAGCTTGGCGGGCAGGTAGCCGCTGCTGTCGGCGTCGAGCTTGAGGGTCTTGAGCAGGTCACCATCGACCTTGAGGGCGACCTTCCACAGTGCGCCATCCGGCGCGTACGGCAGGCTCAGGTTACCGGTGGCGGTCAACGGCCAATCGCCGACAGGTTGCAGCAACCCGGCCAGGTCCAAGACAAGGCCATCGCGTTGCAGGTGCACCGATTCGATCTGCATGCCAGCAGCGGTCCAATGCGCCGCCAATTGCAGGCCCTTGAGTTCTTCGCTGCCGTTATACAGCAGGCTACCCACGCGAACGTCGCCCAACTGGATGGCAACCGGCAGCTTCAGCTCGGGCAATTGGATCGGCCCGCTGCTTTCTTCGGTACTGGGAGGAAATTGCAGACTGACCTGCTCTACATCCAACTGATTGATGCACAAGGTCATGCGCAACAGGCACGCCGGCGACCAATCAAATGTCGGCGTGGTGACCTCGACACGGCTGCCATCCTGCTGCCACAGCAGGTGATCGGCGCTCCACTGCCCACCCAAGTGGCCCTGGAAGTTCTCGACGGTCAAACCCGGCACGCGGCCCAAGGCCCAACGGCTGCCGGCCTGGGTACCGAGTACCGTCCACAGCGCCAGCAACACCAACGCGAGGATGGCCAACACGGCCAGCCCCGCTATTTTCAAACCACGCATCACAGCTCAGGCCCCATGGAAAAGTGCAAACGAATGCCGCCCGGATCTTCGAGGGCATGGGCCAGGTCAAGGCGAATCGGGCCAACCGGCGAAACCCAGCGGATACCGACGCCGACGCCGGTTTTCAAACTGGGCATTTCCAGGGTGTTGAAGGAGTTGCCCTGGTCGATGAAGGTCGCGATCCGCCATTTTTCGGCAATGGAATATTGATACTCGGCGCTCATGGCCACCATGTAGCGGCCACCGATGCGGTCGCCCCGATCGTTCTCGGGTGACAGGGTCTGATACTCGTAGCCGCGCACGCTCTGGTCGCCACCGGCAAAGAAGCGCAGCGACGGCGGCACCGACTTGTAGCCATTGGTGGCGCTGCCGCCGAACTGCGCACGCGCGAGGAAGCGGTGGTTATCCCACAGGGTGGTCAGGCCCTTGATCATGGCCGTGCCATAAAGCAGGTTGGTGTCGGAGCCCAGCCCTTCCTTGGCTACCTTGGTGTCGAATTGCAGGCGATAGCCATTGTGCGGGTCGATGCGGTTGTCACTGCGCAGGTAGGAATAGCTGACGCCCGGCATGACCAGATTGCTGAGGCCCGAGTCATTGCCCAGGCGATATTCTTCGCGCTGGTATTTGAGCGAGATCACCCGGGTCCAGCCGCTGGGCAACTTGCTGTGCCATTCAGGGCCGAGGGTGAGCAATTTACTCACGGTGTCGGTGTTGGCGATTTCTTCGTTCTGGTAACCACCGGCAAAACGCAGCTTGTCGGTGAGCGGTGGGTCCAGCGGAATGTCGTACCACAAGCCGACGTTCTGGCGCGGCGCCGACAACTCGGCCTCCCAGCCATAGCTGTGGCCCTGGGGATTGACCCAGTGCCGGGTCCAGTTGGCCTTGCCGCGCGGGCCGACGTCGGTGGAGTAACCGAGGCCCAGGCCCATGGTGCGCGGCTTGCGGGTTTCCAGTTGCACCGCCACCGGGATCACATCGTTGGTCGAAGCGGCTGGCGCTGCGTCCACGCGCACGCCTTCGAAGAAGCCACTGCCTTGCAGGTTCTGATTGAGTTCGGCGATCAGTTCGGAGTCGTAAGGGGTGCCACTTTTGAACGGCACCATGCGTTGCAGCAGCTCGTCATCAAAGGGTGTATCGCCCTTGAAGTTGACCTTGCCCAAGGTATAGCGCGGGCCACTGTCGTAGATCAGTTCGATATCGGCCACACCGGCCTGCGGATCCACCGAGAGCTTCTGACGGGTAAAGCGCCCGCTGAAAAAACCGTAGCGCGAGGCCTGGTTCTGGATCAGACGCTTGGCGTCTTCATAATGGCCGTGGTTGAGCACGGCACCGGATTTGAGGTCGTCGCTGGCGGGCACGCGAAACGCCCTGAGGTTCGCGGCCTCGCCGTCGACCCGAATGGTCACGTTGCGCAAATGCACCGGTTCGCCGGGGTCGATGGTGAGAACAAGGCGCGGGTTCTTGCCGCCCTTCACATCACTTTCGATCTGTGGCTGATAGAAGCCCAGAGCCTGGGCGGCTTTGCGCGCCTGCTCCTCGGCGCCGCGGCTGAACCGCAGCAACGCCTCTTCATCACGATCGCCCACCCCGCCGATGTAGCCTTCGATGTTGGCTTTCAACGCGTCGTTTGAGGGCTTGATCCGCACGTCCAGTTCGCTTTGCGCCAACGCGCCGCAGCTTGTGAACAGCAGAATCAAGCCGCTGGTGTATCTTCCTGGAAACTTCATAGGCGGGGATGCTACACGAGCAAGGGAGATTCTTTGAACCTGGATTTATCTGAATAATTCTGGATCAAGGCGTTGCAGCATGTAACGGCTGAGGGTTGGGATGGAAAAACACATGCTCCAGGATAGGTCCTACGGCGACCTCGCCGATTTCCTCGTAGCCCTGGCGTTTGTAGAACTCCAAGTAGCGAGAATTCCCCGTATCCAGCACCACACCGGACGAATGCGGGTCTTCCGCGCACCAGTTGTGCACCGCTTCCAGCAACTGTTCACCGTAGTGTTTGCCCTGAAACTGCGGGTGAATGCCCAACAATGGCAGCACGTGCACCGACTCGCTGGGCAGGCATGCCAGCACCGCATGGTGGTAGTCCAGGTAGCGTCGGGTACCGCGTACGCCGGTGCTTAGCCACATGCGCAGTTGCCAGGCCCAACTCTCGGTAATGCCCAGGCGCCGTTGCGGCGGCGCGATCAGCGCAATGCCGATCAACCGGTCGTTGACGAACAAGCCGATGGCGGGAAGTTTCTGAAAGAAATGTTGCTTGACCAGTTCACGCACCGTGGCACGCACCCGTTGTTCGTAGCCTGGGCGCTCGGCTTCGAAGATGTAGGCGAAGGTCGGCTCATGCCGATAGGCCTGGTACAACAGGGAACGGGCTTCGCGGGAATAGCCGCTGTTGAGCAGGCGAATTTCAGCGGGTGCAGTTGAAGTGTCCGGCATACAGTCAATCTCCCTGGGCGCTGCTCAAAAGGCAGCGTTCTTATGGGTACGAACCTACACAGCACGAGTCGTTCCCAGACATTAGCAGTGCAACTGTCCTACCGCCACGCTGGCCCACATCCGACTTGTCGGCTAGCATCGCCCTTTTGCCAAGACTGGACTGCCGACCATGAAAATCGTCTCCTTCAATATCAACGGGCTGCGCGCGCGCCCTCATCAGCTGGCGGCACTGATCGAGAAGCACCAACCGGATGTGATCGGCCTGCAAGAAACCAAGGTCCACGATGACCAGTTCCCGCTCGCCGAAGTACAAGCCCTGGGCTATCACGTGTACTACCACGGCCAGAAAGGCCACTACGGCGTAGCGCTGCTCTCACGCAAAGAAGCCCTGAGCGTGCACAAAGGGTTTGCCACCGACGAAGAAGACGCCCAGCGCCGGTTTATCTGGGGCACCTTCGCCGATGAAAACGGCAACCCGATCACCATCATGAACGGCTACTTCCCCCAGGGCGAAAGCCGCGACCACCCGACCAAGTTCCCGGCCAAGCAGCGTTTCTACGAGGACCTGCAGCAACTGCTGGAAAGCCAGTTCAGCAACGAGCAGCCGTTGGTGGTGATGGGTGACATCAACATCTCCCCGGAAGACATCGACATTGGCATCGGTGCCGACAACGCCAAGCGCTGGCTCAAGACCGGCAAGTGCAGCTTCCTGCCGGAAGAGCGCGAGTGGATGGCCCGCCTGAAAAACTGGGGCCTGGTGGACAGCTTTCGCCACCTCAACCCGGACGTGGCCGACCGTTTCAGCTGGTTTGACTACCGCAGCCGTGGGTTTGAGGATGAACCCAAGCGTGGGCTGCGCATTGATGTGATCCTGGCGTCTAATGGCTTGCTGCCACGAGTGAAGGATGCCGGAGTGGATTACGAGCTGCGCGGGCTGGAAAAGCCGTCGGACCATGCGCCGATCTGGCTAGAACTGAGCTGACAACCTTTTTGATCAGCAGTGTGCCAGTCACACTGCTGAAATCTTACTGACTTATTCTCGCGGCACTCCCTTTGGCTTAAGAAGGTGCCGGCATGAGGCTGCGCGTTCTGTTCCTGCTGGTCCTGTTCCCCCTGTCCGCTGTTGCTGCCCCCCTACCCGCTCCCGATCAAGGCCCCGCGTTGCGCATCCAGGGTTCCAACACCATTGGCGCCGCCCTCGGCCCTGCGTTGGTCAAAGGCTTGATGGAACATCAGGGGCTGCAGGTGGTGCACAGTGAACCCGGTGCGGGCGCCAATGAACAGCGCGTGCTCGGCAAGACTCGCCAGGGCAAGACGGTGACGATCGAAGTCGCGGCCCACGGTTCCAGCACCGGATTCAGCGCGCTGAAAAAGTCCGCTGCCGATCTGGCGGCAGCCTCCCGACCGATCAAGGACAGCGAGCTGGTCGACCTCGAACCCCTGGGCGACCTGAAAAGCCCCGACGCCGAGCAAGTCATCGCTATCGACGGCCTGGCGATCATCCTCAACCCGCAAAACCCGCTGAATACCCTGAACACCGAACAACTGGCGCAGATCTTCAATGGCGAGGTCAGCACCTGGGAAGCATTGGGTGGTGTCGGCGGGAGCATTCATTTATATGCTCGGGATGATCAGTCCGGCACCTACGACACCTTCAAGGAGCTGGTGCTGAGCCGGCGCGGTAAGCCCTTGGCGGTTGCGGCCAAGCGATTCGAGTCCAGCGAGCAGTTGTCCGACGCAGTGAGCCATGACCCACAGGGCATCGGCTTTATCGGCCTGCCCTATGTGCGCCAGGCCAAAGCGGTGGCGATTGTCGATGGTGATTCTCAACCGATGCTGCCTTTGAACAGCCTGATCGCCACCGAGGATTACCCGTTGTCACGGCGGCTGTTTTTCTACCTGCCGCCTTCGGGCCACAACCCGTGGGCCAAGGCGCTGGTTGACTTCACCCAGAGCAGCAAAGGCCAGGCGATTGTCGCGGCCAACGGGTTTATCGCGCAGCAGGTGCAGGCGATGGCTGTAGAGCCGCGCCCGTCGATGCCGGAGGGTTATCAAGCCATCGCACGGGATGCCCAGCGCCTGACCGTGAACTTCCGTTTTGAAGAGGGCAGCGCGAGCCTGGACAACAAGGCGCGCCAGGATTTGCAGCGGGTAGTGGCGTATCTGAAGAAGCACGGAAAGCTCGACAAACAGGTGACACTGGTGGGGTTCGGTGACGCCAAGAATGACCCGCAGCGCGCAGCGTTGCTGTCGAAGTTGCGAGGGATGGCGGTGCGCCGGGAGCTGGTGAAGAACGGCGTGGTGCTAAGGGATATCCAAGGGTTTGGCGCGCAGATGCCGGTGGCGGCGAATACGGCGGATGAGGGGCGGATCAAGAATCGGCGGGTGGAGGTTTGGGTGTACTGAACCCTGGGGTGATCGTTCCCACGCGGAGCGTGGGAACGATCACCCCATTTGGTCTTACTGACCGCTACGCATCAGCTCACGCGGCACATACTTGCCAATTTCGAACTTGCCAATCGCCGCCCGGTGCACTTCATCCGGGCCGTCGGCCAGGCGCAGGGTGCGTTGCATGGCGTACATGTAGGCCAGAGGGAAATCGTTGGAAACCCCGGCACCGCCGTGAATCTGGATCGCACGGTCGATCACCTTCAATGCCACGTTCGGCGCGACGACCTTGATCTGGGCGATTTCGCTTTTCGCCACTTTGTTGCCCACGGTGTCCATCATGTACGCCGCTTTCAAGGTCAGCAGGCGCGCCATGTCGATTTCCATGCGCGAGTCGGCGATCTTGTCGATATTGCCGCCCAGACGGGCCAGCGGCTTGCCGAACGCGGTGCGGCTGACAGAGCGTTTGCACATCAGCTCCAGTGCGCGCTCGGCCATGCCGATAGAGCGCATGCAGTGGTGGATGCGGCCTGGACCTAGGCGACCTTGGGCGATTTCGAAGCCACGGCCTTCGCCGAGCAGGACGTTTTCGTACGGCACCCGCACGTTGTCGAACAGTACCTCGGCATGGCCGTGGGGCGCGTCGTCGTAGCCGAATACCGGCAGCGGGCGCACGATTTTCACGCCGGGGGCGTCCACCGGCACCAGGATCATCGAGTGCTGCTGGTGGCGCGGCGCATCGGGGTTGCTCAAGCCCATGAAGATCAGGATCTTGCAGCGCGGGTCGCAGGCACCGGAGGTCCACCATTTCTTGCCGTTGATCACCCACTCATCACCCTGGCGCTCAGCGCGGGCGGCCATGTTGGTAGCGTCTGAGGAGGCCACGTCCGGCTCGGTCATGGCGAAGGCCGAGCGGATCTCGCCGCGCAGCAGAGGCTCTAGCCAGCGTTGTTTCTGCTCTTCGTTGGCGTAGCGCACCAACACTTCCATGTTGCCGGTGTCAGGTGCGGAGCAGTTGAACGGCTCCGGGCCCAGCAGCGAGCGGCCCATGATTTCGGCCAACGGCGCGTATTCGAGGTTGGTCAGGCCGGCACCCAGCTCGGATTCCGGCAGGAACAGGTTCCACAGGCCTTCGGCCTTCGCCTTCGCTTTCAACTCTTCCATGATCGCAGTGGGCTGCCAGCGGTCGCCTTCGCTGACCTGGCGCTCGAACACCGGCTCGGCCGGGTAAACGTAAGTGTCCATAAACGCGGTGACGCGTTCACGCAGTTCCTGAACCTTGGGCGAATAGGCGAAATCCATGAGCAGCTCCCTTCTGTGAGAGGTTGTTTAGGTCATGGGGTCGATGCTAGTAGAGCTACGAAAATTTACCTAACCTATTCTCGGCGTGTATTAACATTCATCACCGATATATGATCGACGTATGGCCACCTAACAATAAGAGCGCAACGAAATGAATCTGAGCAAGGTCGACCTCAACCTCTTTATCGTCTTCGACGCGATCTACACCGAAGCCAACCTGACCCGCGCCGGGCAGATTGTCGGCATCACTCAACCGGCGGTGTCCAACGCGCTGGCGCGTCTGCGCGAGACCTTCAACGATCCACTGTTCGTGCGCACCGCCCAAGGCATGGTGCCGACGCCCATGGCGCAGAACATCATCGGCCCAGTGCGCAACGCGCTGTCGTTGCTGAGGGTGTCGGTGCAGGAAAGCCGCATTTTCAACCCGCAGCAGGCGGCCAAGACCTATCGCATCAGCATGACCGACCTCACCGAAGCGGTGATTTTACCGCTGCTGTTCCAGCGCCTGCGCCGCCTCGCGCCAACGGTGGTGATCGAGAGTTTCCTGTCCAAACGCCGTGAAACCACCAAGGAACTCGCCGCCGGGCGCCTGGATTTTGCCGTGGATGCACCGCTCAACACCGACCCGCAGGTGCGCCACGTCAAACTGATGGAAGACCGTTACGTGTGCGCGATGCGCAAGGGCCATCCGCTGGCGGGCAAGGACAAGCTGACGCTGGATGATTACCTGGGTCTGACCCACATTCATATCTCCAGCCGCCGCAACGGCCTGGGGCATGTCGACCTGGCCTTGGGCAAGATGGGCCTGCAACGCAAGATCGCCCTGCGCTCCCAGCATTACCTGATGGCCTCGCAGGTACTGCAGCAGACCGACATGGTGATGACCGTGCCCGAACGTTTCGCGCGCCGCCACGAACTGCATTGGTTCAACCTGCCGGTGAACGACGTGCCGCCCGTGGAAACCCATTTGTACTGGCACGAAAGCACCGACCAGGACCCGGCGAACCGCTGGATGCGCGAGCAGATGATCGAGTTGTGCCAACAGGTCACAGCCCATGAAAAGAAGTTGGATGGCAAGCAGGCTTGACGTTAACGTCAACCTGCCTTTAGCTTAACGCCAAGACTTTCTTGAGCGCCGTCCATGAGCACCACCTACAGCATCTCCGACCTCGCCCGCGAGCTCGACATCACTACCCGCGCCATTCGCTTCTATGAAGAACAAGGCCTGCTGGCCCCGGAACGCCGGGGCCAGGAGCGCATCTACTCGGCGCGGGACAAGGTCAGCCTCAAGCTGATCCTGCGCGGTAAACGCATCGGTTTTTCCCTGGCCGAATGCCGCGAACTCATCGAACTCTACGACCCCACCAGCGGCAACCATGTGCAACTCAACAGCATGCTGGGCAAGATCGCCGAGCGTCGCGAGCAGTTGGAACAGCAACTGCTGGACATCGAACAGATGAAGCTGGAGTTGGACACCGCCGAAGAGCGCTGCACCCAGGCCCTCGCCCACACCATGAGCCAGGTTGGCCATTGATCAGAAGGTAACTGCCATGTCCCTCCCCTCTCATGTGCGCCTGGTGGAAGTTGGCCCGCGCGACGGTTTGCAGAATGAAGCCCAACCTATCAGCGTGGCAGACAAGGTCCGGTTGGTGGACGCGCTGAGTGCCGCAGGCTTGAGCTATATCGAAGTGGGCAGTTTTGTCTCGCCCAAATGGGTGCCGCAAATGGCCGGCTCTGCCGAGGTGTTTGCACAGATCCAGCGCAAGCCCGGGGTGACCTACGGCGCACTGGCACCGAACCTGCGTGGCTTTGAGGACGCATTGGCGGCCGGCGTCAAGGAAGTCGCGGTGTTTGCAGCGGCGTCCGAGGCGTTTTCGCAGCGCAACATCAATTGCTCCATCAGTGAAAGCCTGGAGCGCTTCGCACCGATCATGGCGGCGGCCAAGAGACATGGCATCAGTGTGCGTGGGTATGTGTCCTGCGTTTTGGGTTGCCCCTACGAAGGTGAGATCGCCCCGGAGCAAGTCGCGGCGGTCGCGCGGGAACTGTATGCCATGGGCTGCTACGAAGTGTCGCTGGGCGACACCATCGGCACCGGCACCGCAGGCGCCACGCGGCGGTTGTTCGAGGTGGTGGGCGCTCAAGTGCCAAGGGACAAACTGGCGGGGCATTTCCACGACACGTACGGCCAGGCCGTGGCGAATATCTACGCCAGCCTGCTGGAAGGGATCAACGTGTTCGACAGCTCTATCGCGGGCCTTGGCGGCTGCCCGTATGCCAAGGGTGCCAGCGGTAACGTCGCCACCGAAGATGTGCTGTACCTGCTCAATGGCTTGGGCATCGAGACCGGTATCGACCTGGAGGCATTGATTGGCGCGGGCCAGCAAATCAGCAGCGTGCTGGGCCGACCCAGCGGATCACGCGTGACCAAGGCGCGTAACGCCAGTTGAGTCGCTTAGCCGTGACAATGTGTTACCGCTCGCCTACCTATCGAGTAACACGGGAACATATTTTGTCGCATTTGCCGTAGGGCATTTCCTTCACAAAATCCAACTCATTGATTTTAAAGGAATTAAAAAAGTTGGCACGGCTTCTGCTATCTCTATGGCATAACAAGAATAAAAAGCGCCAAACCTAATAAAAATAAGACGAAACGACTCTGACATAACAAAAACAACACGGCAGAGACGCAGCTAACAGATTTTTTTGGAGAAGATGTGCTTCGCAGGGAACGGCAATGCCGAAACCCGCAACCGGTTAGAGAAAAATAAAACTACCTCAGGTAGCTACCCACTGGTTGGATCGGTAACGAAGAAGCAGATCAGCGCTCAAAAAAATACGTTTGCTCTTGATCCCGGATGGGGGTCGCCAAAAACAGCGGTAAAGGGTAACGGTTGCCAAAAACAACAATAGACCGCCCCTCAATAATAAAAAAAGAGCACGCAACGACAAATTAAAGGGGACCTTTGGGTCCCCTTTGTGCTTTCTGGTGTTTGATAGTTCCCTGTCGAATTTTGATCAACATGTGGGAGCGGGCCTGCTCGCTCCCACATTGGATCTGTAGCGTCAGGTAGATCGGGTTCGCAGCTCCTCGATCGAAATCTCGCGCATGCGAAATTTTTGGATCTTGCCCGTCACCGTCATCGGAAACTCATCCACAAACTTGAAATGCTTGGGCGTCTTGAAGTGTGCGATCCGCCCCTTGCACCACGTTTGCAACTCAAGCTCATTGGCCACGTGACCGGGATGGAACTTGACCCAGGCGACGATGGCTTCGCCGTAGCGCTCATCGGGAATGCCGATAACCTGCACATCCGCCACCGCCGGATGAGTGAAGAAAAACTCCTCCAGCTCACGCGGGTACACGTTTTCGCCACCGCGAATGATCATGTCCTTGTTGCGTCCGGCGATGCACACGTAACCGTGTTCATCCATGCTCGCCAGGTCGCCGGTGTGCATCCAGCCGGCGTCGTCGATGGCTTCGTGGGTGGCGTCTGGGTTGTTCCAGTAGCCGAGCATCACGCTGTAGCCACGGGTACACAATTCGCCGATTTCGCCACGTGCGACGGTGTTGCCGGCAGGGTCGATGATCTTGTTTTCCAGCTGTGGCTGAGTGCGCCCTACTGTGGTGACACGGCGTTCCAGGTCGTCGTTGGCGCCGGTCTGCAAGGACACCGGGCTGGTTTCTGTCATGCCGTAGGCTATTTGCACCTCATTCATGTGCATCTCGCTGATCACCCGGCGCATCACTTCGATGGGGCATGTAGCACCGGCCATGATGCCGGTGCGCAGAGTTGACAGGTCAAAGTCGCCAAGCTGCGGATGATCGAGCATGGCGATGAACATGGTTGGCACGCCGTACAGGCCGGTGGCGCGTTCTTCGCCGACGGCAGTGAGCGTCAGCAGCGGGTCGAAGCCGTCATTCGGATAAATCATCGTGGTGCCGTGGGTGATGCAGCCCAGGTTGCCCATCACCATGCCGAAGCAGTGGTACAGCGGCACCGGAATCACCAAGCGGTCCTGCGCGGTCAGGCCGAGGCTTTCGCCGACCATGTAGCCGTTATTGAGGATGTTGTGGTGACTGAGGGTGGCCCCCTTGGGGAAACCGGTGGTGCCGGAGGTGTATTGGATGTTCACGGGCTGGTCGAAGTGCAGGCTGGCTTGGCGCGTCTGTAACTGTTCGGGCGGAACGCCAGCGCCGAGGGCCGCCAGTTGCGACCAGGGCATGAACTCCGGCGGCGGGCTTTGGTCCAGGCTGATCATGCCGCGCAGGTCCGGCTTCAACTCCAGCAGCATAGCGTGGTAATCGGAGCTCTTGAACGCGCCGGCACAGACCAGCCACTGGCAACCGGACTGCTTGAGCACGTACTCCAACTCACTGCTGCGATACGCCGGGTTGATGTTGACCAGGATCACCCCGAGCTTGGCGCTGGCGATCTGGCTGATGCACCACTCGGCACAGTTGGGCGCCCAGATCCCCAGGCGGTCGCCGGTTTGCATGCCCAGTGCAATAAAGGCACGTGCGTGCAATTCAACCGCCTCGGCCAGTTGCCGCCAGGTATAGCGGCGCTGCTGATGACGCACCACCAAGGCCTCGCCATCAGGGTAGTGCGCGGCGGTTCTATCGAAGGCTTGGCCAATGGTCATGGCCAGCAAGGTCTTGTCCTGAGAGCCCCGGCTGTAGCTCTGGTTCGGTTGTTCCATAACGACCCCTATTGTATTTGTTGTAGGTGGATAGCGCTTGGTTGACGTAAACGTAAACTACGATTGACAGGCTTGCAACGCAAGGCTTACGTTAACGTAAAGGTGAGCGCCCTCCCCGACCGCCCGCCACACAAAAACAACGTTCAATTTAAGGTGCCTGTCATGAGTTACCCGTCCCTGAACTTCGCCCTCGGCGAAACCATCGACATGCTGCGCGATCAAGTGCAGTCCTTCGTGGCCAAGGAACTGGCACCCCGTGCGGCACAGATCGACAGTGACAACCTGTTCCCCGTCGATATGTGGCGCAAGTTCGGTGACATGGGCCTGCTGGGCATCACCGTGCCAGAGGAATACGGCGGCGCCGGCCTGGGCTACCTGGCGCACGTGGTCGCCATCGAAGAGATCAGCCGCGGCTCGGCTTCGGTGGGCTTGTCCTACGGCGCCCACTCCAACCTGTGCGTCAACCAGATCAACCGCAACGGCACGCACGCCCAGAAGCTCAAGTACCTGCCCAAACTGATCAGCGGCGAACACATCGGCGCGCTGGCCATGAGCGAGCCAAACGCCGGTTCCGACGTGGTCTCGATGAAGTTGCGTGCGGATAAACGCGGCGACCACTACGTGCTCAACGGCAGCAAGACCTGGATCACCAACGGCCCCGACGCCAACACTTACGTGATCTACGCCAAGACCGACCTGGAAAAGGGCCCACACGGCATCACCGCCTTCATCGTCGAGCGCGACTGGAAAGGCTTCAGCCGTGGCAGCAAGTTCGACAAGCTGGGCATGCGCGGCTCCAACACCTGCGAGCTGTTTTTCGATGACGTGCAAGTGCCCGAGGAAAACATCCTCGGTAGCCTCAACGGCGGCGTGAAAGTGCTGATGAGCGGCCTGGACTACGAGCGTGTGGTGCTGGCCGGTGGCCCGATCGGCATCATGCAATCGTGCATGGACCTGATCGTGCCGTACATCCACGACCGCAAGCAGTTCGGCCAGAGCATCGGCGAGTTCCAACTGATCCAAGGCAAGGTCGCCGACATGTACACCCAGCTCAACGCCTGCCGCGCCTACCTGTACGCAGTGGCCCAAGCCTGCGAGCGCGGCGAGACCACGCGCAAGGACGCCGCCGGGGTGATTCTGTTCAGTTCCGAGCGCGCCACACAGATGGCCCTTGATGCGATCCAGATCCTCGGCGGCAACGGCTACATCAATGAATTCCCTGCCGGACGCCTGCTGCGCGACGCCAAGCTGTACGAAATTGGCGCAGGCACCAGTGAGATTCGTCGGATGTTGATCGGTCGCGAACTCTTCAACGAAACCCGCTGAAGGAGCGCGCCATGGCCACCTTGCACACCCAACTCAACCCGCGTTCGGCGGAGTTCGCCATCAATAGCGCGTCGATGCGCCAACAGGTCGACGCCCTGCACTCCCTGCTAGCCCATGTGCAGCAAGGCGGCGGCGCGAAAGCGCAGGAGCGGCACACCTCGCGCGGCAAACTGCTGCCGCGCGAGCGCATCAATCGCCTGCTCGACCCGGGCTCGCCGTTTCTGGAGCTCAGCCAATTGGCCGCCCATCAGGTGTACGGAGAAGACGTGCCCGCCGCTGGCGTGATTGCCGGGATCGGCCGGGTGGAAGGCGTCGAATGCATGATCGTCGCCAATGACGCCACGGTAAAAGGCGGCTCCTACTACCCGCTCACGGTGAAAAAACACCTGCGCGCCCAGACCATCGCCGAGCAAAACCGCCTGCCGTGCATCTATTTGGTGGACTCCGGCGGCGCCAACCTGCCGCGTCAGGACGAGGTGTTCCCCGACCGCGAGCACTTTGGGCGCATCTTCTTCAACCAGGCCAACATGAGCGCCCAAGGCATCCCGCAGATCGCCGTGGTGATGGGCTCGTGCACCGCCGGTGGCGCCTATGTGCCGGCCATGGCGGATGAAGCGATCATGGTGCGTCAGCAAGCCACCATCTTCCTCGCCGGGCCGCCGTTGGTGAAAGCCGCGACCGGTGAAGTGGTCAGCGCCGAAGACCTGGGCGGTGCCGACGTGCACTGTAAAATTTCCGGCGTGGCCGACCATTACGCCGACAGCGATGAACACGCGCTGGCGCTGGCCCGGCGCAGCGTGGCCAACCTCAATTGGCGCAAACAAGGCGAACTGCTGCAACGCACGCCAATGGCGCCGCTGTACAGCGGCGAAGAGTTGTACGGCGTGATACCCGCCGATGCCAAGCAGCCCTTTGATGTGCGCGAAGTGATCGCACGGTTGGTGGACGGTTCGGTGTTCGATGAGTTCAAGGCGCTGTTTGGCACGACGCTGGTATGCGGCTTTGCACACGTGCATGGCTACCCGATTGCGATCCTGGCCAACAACGGGATTCTGTTTGCCGAAGCCGCGCAAAAAGGCGCGCACTTTATCGAGCTGGCCTGCCAGCGCGGAATTCCCTTGCTGTTCTTGCAGAACATCACCGGCTTTATGGTCGGCCAGAAATACGAAGCCGGCGGTATCGCCAAACACGGCGCCAAGCTGGTGACCGCCGTGGCCTGCGCCAAGGTGCCGAAGTTCACGGTGATCATCGGCGGCAGCTTTGGTGCCGGTAACTATGGGATGTGTGGTCGCGCCTATGACCCGCGTTTCTTGTGGATGTGGCCGAATGCACGCATTGGCGTGATGGGTGCCGAACAGGCCGCCGGCGTGCTGGTGCAGGTCAAGCGCGAGCAGGCCGAACGCGCAGGCCTGGGGTTCAGTGCCGAAGAAGAAGCCGCAATCAAGCAGCCGATCCTCGATCAATACGAAACCCAGGGCCACCCTTATTACTCCAGCGCGCGCCTGTGGGATGACGGTGTCATCGACCCGCTACAGACCCGCGACGTGTTGGCGCTGGCGCTCTCTGCCGCGTTGAATGCCCCCATCGAGCCGAGCCGCTTCGGCGTATTCCGCATGTAAATGGAGCTGTATCCCATGAGCGATTTCAACACTCTCGAACTGATCACCGACAGCCGTGGCTTTGCCACGCTGTGGCTCAGTCGTGAAGCCAAGAACAACGCGTTCAATGCCCAGATGATCCGCGAACTGATCATCGCCCTCGACCACGTGCAGGGCGATCCCTCCTTGCGCTTTTTGGTGCTGCGCGGGCGCGGCAAGCATTTCAGCGCGGGTGCCGACCTGGCCTGGATGCAGCAATCGGCCGAGTTGGATTACCACACCAACCTGGACGACGCCCGTGAGCTGGCAGAACTGATGTACAACCTGGCCAAGCTGAAAATCCCAACCCTGGCGGTGGTGCAAGGCGCAGCCTACGGCGGCGCGCTGGGCCTGATCAGTTGCTGCGATATGGCGATTGGCGCCGATGATGCGCAGTTCTGCCTGTCGGAAGTGCGCATCGGCCTCGCCCCTGCGGTGATCAGCCCATTTGTCGTGCAGGCCATCGGCGAACGGGCGGCGCGACGTTACGCACTGACCGCCGAACGCTTTGGCGGGCAGCGAGCGCGGGAAATCGGCTTGCTGGCGGAAAGCTACCCAAGCGCTGAATTGGCCCTGCACGTGGAGCAGTGGATCGCCAATCTGCTGCAGAACAGCCCGGCGGCGATGCGCGCCAGCAAGGACCTGCTGCGTGAAGTCGGCAACGGCGCCCTTACCCCGGCCCTGCGCCGCTATTGCGAAAATGCCATCGCGCGTATCCGCGTCAGCGCCGAGGGCCAGGAAGGCCTGCGCGCGTTCCTGCAAAAACGTGCGCCGAACTGGCAAGCACAGGAGCCGCGCTCATGAGCACACTGACCACCGTGCTGGTGGCCAATCGCGGCGAGATTGCCTGCCGGGTGATGCGCACCGCCAAGGCCATGGGCTTGACTACCGTGGCGGTGCACAGCGCCATCGACCGAGATGCCCGACACAGCCGTGAAGCCGATATCCGTGTGGACCTGGGCGGCAGCAAGGCCACCGACAGCTACCTGCAGATCGACAAATTGATCGCCGCGGCCCACGCCAGCAGCGCTCAGGCGATTCATCCAGGCTATGGCTTTTTGTCGGAAAACGCAGGTTTTGCCCGTGCAATTGAAGCCGCAGGGCTGATCTTCCTCGGCCCGCCGGCCTCGGCCATTGACGCCATGGGCAGCAAGTCTGCGGCCAAGGCCCTGATGGAAACGGCTGGCGTGCCATTGGTGCCGGGTTATCACGGTGAAGCCCAGGACCTGGAAACCTTCCGTTCCGCGTGCGAGCGCATCGGTTACCCGGTGTTGCTGAAAGCCACGGCCGGCGGCGGTGGCAAGGGTATGAAGGTGGTCGAAGACGTCAGCCAGCTTGCCGAAGCCCTGGCCTCCGCCCAGCGTGAGGCGCTGTCGTCGTTCGGCAATGGGCAGATGCTGGTGGAGAAATACTTGCTCAAGCCGCGCCACGTGGAAATCCAGGTGTTCGCCGACCAGCACGGGCACTGCCTGTACCTCAATGAGCGTGACTGCTCGATCCAGCGTCGCCATCAAAAAGTCGTCGAGGAAGCACCGGCTCCTGGCCTGAGCATTGAGCAACGCAAAGCCATGGGCGAAGCCGCCGTACGTGCGGCCCAGGCCATCGGCTACGTGGGCGCGGGCACCGTGGAGTTCTTGCTGGATGCGCGCGGCGAATTCTTTTTCATGGAGATGAACACTCGCCTGCAGGTGGAACACCCGGTGACGGAAGCGATTACCGGCCTGGACCTGGTGGCCTGGCAGATTCGTGTGGCCCAGGGTGAGGCATTGCCGATCACTCAAGAGCAGGTGCCGCTGATTGGGCATGCGATCGAAGTACGCTTGTATGCCGAAGACCCGGCCAATGATTTTCTACCGGCCACCGGCAATTTGACGCTGTATCGCGAGTCCGCACCCGGCCCTGGACGCCGCGTGGACAGCGGCGTGGAACAAGGGGATAGCGTGTCCCCCTTCTACGACCCGATGCTTGGCAAACTGATTGCGTGGGGCGAGGACCGTGAACAAGCAAGGTTGCGGTTGTTGAGCATGCTCGATGAATTCGCCGTCGGCGGGCTCAAGACCAACCTGGGCTTTTTGCGCCGGATCATCGGCCACCCGGCCTTTGCGGCAGCTGAGCTGGATACCGGTTTTATTCCGCGTTATCAGGATGAGTTGCTGCCCGAGCCCGGAGCGTTGAGTGAGGCGTTCTGGCAGGCTGCCGGTTCGGCCTTCATACAGAGCTTGCCGGCGGGTGATGGGCCTTGGGCTGACACACGTGGGTTCCGCACGGGCTTACCCGTCGAAGTGTCCCTGCATCTGAGCTGTAATGGGCAGGATCGGCTGGTCACGCTGACTGGAAAGTCTCGTCTGCACGGTGAGCAGTTGCTGATTGAGGATCAGGGCGTGCGTCGCGCCCATCTGGCCGTTCGCAACGAAGCAACCGTGTATCTGCGGTGGGATGGCGAGATGCACGCGGTAAGCCTGTTCGACCCGATTGCAGCGGTGGAAGCCAACCAGACCCACCAGGGCGGCCTGACGGCGCCAATGAACGGCAGCATCGTACGTGTGTTGGTGGCGGTGGGCCAATCGGTTGAAGCTGGCGCACAGTTGGTGGTGCTTGAGGCGATGAAGATGGAACACAGTATCCGCGCACCCCAGGCTGGGGTGGTCAAGGCGCTGTTCTGCCAGGAGGGTGAAATGGTTGCCGAAGGCAGCGCACTGGTGGAAATCGAGACGGCGGATTAAAACTTGGCTGTCGCCTGCACCACGACGCCAAGGACGCGGCAGTCGTCGGTGAACAGGACTTTGGGATACGTCGGATTGAGCGGCACCAGGTAAAGCTGGCCGCTCTCTTCGCGTAACTGGCGAAAGGTCGCCTGAGCGCTATCGGCCCATTGGGCGACTACCAGTTTTCCGGGTTCGGCGGTAATCGCCGGGTCCACCAGAATCATCATGCCTGCACTGATGCTCAAGCCGCTGGGCGCGGTCATGGCGTCGCCCGTGACGGGTAACCAGTAGGCTTCGCCCGCGGCGTGGTAATCCGTCAGTTCGAAGCGTGGCGCGCTATATGTCGCACGGTCTTCACGGACTTCGCACAGGCCTTTCCATTCGTTGACCGGGTAGCGGAAATACGGGTTGTAGTGTTTTTGCGGTGACCGGGGTTCATCGTCGCTGCGTTCGCGAATCTCCAGCACCACTTCCAGATCACCGAGCCCCAACTCGCGGAGCAGGCGATTCATGTCTTCCAGGCTCGGTACCCGTCGCTTGTTGAGCCAGTGGCCCACACCGCCCTGGGTCATGCCCAAGCGTTCAGCCAGCTCGCCCTGAGTGACCTTACGGTCTTTCATGTTGGCCTTGACCAACGCTATCCAGTTATCCATGGAGCGTGACCATACGCGAGGTATTTTGCAGGGCAATAAACAGTTTGTAGTAATCCATAAAACGACATAAATACGATACGTACTATTATCGGGCATGAGGTTTTCAACACCCACCCGGAGCACCGCCCGCTATGACGACAAGCCCCAGCCACCTGACAGAACCACCTGGACACGATGAACTGCACGACATGCGCAGCAGCGGCGCAGCCCAACGTGCGCTGGACTATTACCTGAAGGAAGAACTGTCGGCGCAACACCCGGACGGGGCGTTGTTTGCAATAAAACCCGGCATCAGCCAGGAAGAAGCCCTGGTACATGCCTCTGACCTGCTACGCAGCGCCGCCGCTACCGCTTATGAATCAGCGAGTAGCCATCAGGGCAACCAACGTGACCTGGCGTTTTCCGTGGTGTATTTGATTGATATGGCGAAGGCGATGGTGGAGCGGTCGTTGCAGGCGCCAGAGGCTCAAGCGAACGCATAACAGACGCGAAGCAAAAATATTTCTATCTCGCGGATAAAAACATTTGACTTGCAAATGATAATGATTATTATTGGACCTAGCTGATCGCGAGATCAGTCGATAGACCAAGGGACCTTAGGTCGGACTCTTGGAATATCTCCTCATCAGGCTAATCACGGTTTTTGACCCGGCTCTTTGGCCGGGTCTTTTTTTTGCCAGTTTCCCTGGCGTGGCTTCAGGCTAATGAAGACTGTGTGTTGCTCGATGGCGCGCATGGTAGCAAAAGACCATCGCCAAAAGAAAGCCGAACCAGCGCTCTAGACCGGATCTTTGCGAATTAGCGCTTGAGAATCAATCTCATAGACTCTAAGCTGCTGCGGCGTCAAGGACGACGCCCCCTCCTCCCTGCAACAATTTTGCGTCAAGATTTTGCCCCGCGCCTGTGTAAGATATCTGCTACAACACTCATATTCAGGCAACCAGACTATGACCGTGGCCTTGACGTCCATCAGGATCAGCACCGACTTCGACAGTGGCAATATCCAGGTACTGGATGCCCATGACGCCTATCAGTTACTGCTGGCAATCAAACCCGACACACGCAGCCAACATTTCCAATGGTTCCACTTCAAGGCCGAAGGCATGCACGTGGGCCACACCCACACGTTTCGCCTGAGTAATGCAGGCAAGTCCTCTTACCCACACGCATGGAGTGACTACAACGCCGTAGCGTCCTATGACCATATCAACTGGTTTCGGGTGCCTTCGCGCTTTGATGGGGAAATCCTGCATATCAGCCTCCAGACGCGTCAAAAGTACGCCTGGTTTGCCTATTTCGAACCCTATAGCCGTGAGCGACACGACTGGCTGATCGACCAGGCGCTGAACCGCGCAGGTACAAAACTGCTGGCGACCGGGAAAAGTGCCGAAGGCCGTGATATCCAGTTGCTGCGTCGTGGCAAGGGCGGCGAAGGCCGACGAAAGATCTGGATCATCGCCCAGCAGCATCCCGGCGAGCACATGGCTGAATGGTTTATGGAAGGCATCATCGAACGCCTGCAGCAAGACGGCGACACCGAGATGAAAAAGCTGTTGAAAGTTGCCGATCTTTACCTGGTGCCCAACATGAACCCGGACGGCGCTTTCCACGGCCATCTGCGCACCAACGCCATGGGCCAGGACCTCAATCGTGCCTGGCAGAGCGCTAGCCAGGAGATCAGCCCCGAAGTGCTGTTCGTCCAGCAGCAAATGGAACACTACGGCGTGGACCTGTTCCTCGATATCCACGGCGATGAGGAAATCCCCTACGTCTTCACCGCCGGTTGTGAAGGTAACCCCGGCTACTCGCCGCGCATCGAAAAGCTGGAGAAACATTTTCGCAGCCACTTGAGCTCACTGACCCGCGACTTCCAGACCACCCACGGCTACACCCGCGACCTGCCGGGCGAAGCCAACATGACGCTGGCCTGTAACGCCGTGGGTGAGCAATACGACTGCCTGTCGCTGACCCTGGAAATGCCCTTCAAAGACAACAACGACGCCCCCAACGCGCACACCGGTTGGTCGGGCAAACGCTCGATGCAACTGGGCAAGGACGTGTTGAGCAGCATCGCCGATATCGTCAACGTCCTGCGCTAGGGTTTGGTGCCGGTCATGCTCTGCAGCACACCATCGCGGCGGATCAACCCATGGAACAGCGCCGCCGCAAGGTGCAACAGTACCGTCAGAAACAACAGGTAGGCGAGATACCCATGGGCCTTGCGCAACACCGCAAACAACGGCGCGTTGGCCCCCACCAGCGCCGGCAACTGCAGCGAACTGCTGAGCATCACCGGGTCCCCCGCGGCTGAAATCATTGCCCAGCCCAGCAACGGCAACACCAGCATCAAGCCGTACAACACCAGATGGGACGCCTTGGCCGCCAGCGCTTGCCACAACGGCACGTCAGCGGGCAACGGCGGTTGCTGCGTGGAAAAGCGCACCACCAGCCGCACGATCACCAACGCCAAAATCGCAATCCCCAGTGGTTTGTGCAGGTGGATCAACCACTCATGCCGTTCCGAAACCGATGCCGCCAGGCCGGCACCGATGAACAGCATGGCGATGATCATCAGCGCCATCAACCAGTGCAGCAGGCGCGCCAACGGAGCAAAAAACCGTGGTTGAGCATTCATGGCTTCGACTCCTGGGGGGCGCTGTGCAACGCGCTGACTTCACCGGCGCGGCGTAGGTACGAACTGGCATACGCCGCCGAGCGGGCGGCCAGCAATGGGTCATTGGAGGCTTCGATGCCACTGGGCAAAATCAGCGGGTCGAAATTGATGTCGCGGCAATCACCGTCAGCTTGTGGCTGGCTGCTTTGCAGCACCAGGGTGCCGGCGTTCAGCACCTTGTGCTCGCCGGTCCAGGTCTTGCTCGCATCGTCCAACGGGTCACCTGGGTTGGCCAAGGTCATAGTCAATTGCCAGCGCAAAGACCCAGCAGCCAGACGTTGCCCCAAGTCTTTTTCGAGGAAGTCGCCACCGGCCGGCGCGCTATCACCCACGGCATCCTGACTCTGTGGTACCACGCCCCACCGCACGGCCTGGCGCTTGCCGTCGGCGCTCACCAGGAAAAACGCGTTGATGCCGTTATAGGTTTCGGTTGCGTAGCTCGCCGACGGCTTGGCGGTCTTGACCCACGCCAGGAACGGCGCCGTCTCGGGATGGGCGGCAAAAAACGCTGGCATCGCTGCAGGGTTCGGCTTGCCCGTGGCCGGATCGGGCGCGCCAGCCTTGAGCATCTGATAAAACGCCTCGGGCGTGCCGACCGGGAACACCGGCATGCTGTTCATCCCCGTACGCCACTGCTGGCCGTTGGCCTGGCTGAACTGCACGGCAAAGCTGCGGATGGGCACACTGCTGTCCGGCGCATAGGGGTTGCCGCTGGGCAATGCAAACCGCCCAATCACCGGGGTCTTGGCGTCGCTGAACACCTGGGCACTGGAGTAGGCTCGCGCCTCGGCACTGCTTTCAAAGTATCCGGCTACACAGACGCCCTTGGCATGGTTACGACGGAAGCCCGGGTGCACGCCATTGTTGGTTTCCAGTGCATTGACCAGGGTTTTCGGGCGCAGGCGTTGTGGGTCGAGGGTGCCATTGACGTAGGCAAACGCCCCCGCCACAACCGCAACCACGCCACCAATCGCCGCGAGTCGCGCGATCAGGCTCGCTTTACTCAACGGGGGACGGGGCGGTGATGAGTGATCTACCATGAAGGAACTCCAGGGCCAAAGGCCTTAGGGGGTGAAACATAAGGTCGGAGCATTAGGACGAACGCCAATCCGCTCTATTCCCAGGCCCTGGATTTATTTTTCGCAGCCTGGAATAACCGTCGAAGCCGGACGTCTCCCTAGTCCCAGCGTAGTGACCAACCAGACTCCCATGCATGAACTCGACGAACAGTTACGTGAACTCATCCCCAGGCTGCGACGCTTTGCCGTGTCCCTGACCCGTCACGCCAGCAGCGCCGACGACTTGGTGCAATCGACCCTGGAACGGGCAATCACCCGTTGGGCCGACAAACGCCTGGAAGGTGATCTGCGCGCGTGGCTGTTCTCGATCCTCTACCGGCAGTTCCTCGACGCCCACCGCCGTACGCGGCGCTATGCCCGCATGCTGGAATTCTTTACTGGCCGCGATGACGCGCAGCCGTCGGTGGAACGCACGGTCATCGCCCAGTCGACCCTGCAAGCCTTCGATCAACTCACCACCGAGCAACGCGCGCTGTTGCTGTGGGTATCGGTCGAGGGCTTGAGCTACAAAGAAGTCGCCGAGATCCTCGATGTGCCGATCGGCACCGTGATGTCGCGCCTGTCGCGGGCACGCCAAGCCCTGCGTTTACTCAGTGATGGCGAAATTGCCAGCCCTTCCCTGCGGATACTCAAATGATCAGCCTGCCCCCCAGCGAACGCGATTTGCATGCCTACGTCGATCACCAACTGCTGGAGAGCGACCGCCGTGTGCTTGAAACCTACTTGGCAGCCCACCCCGACGTGGCCGCCCAGGTCCATGCGTGGCAGCAGGACGCGCACTTGCTGCGTGCCGCGTTGGGCGGTGCCCTGCAACAGCCCGCCAACCCGGACCTGGACCCGGCATTGATACGTCAGCGCATCAAGCACCAATCACGCAGGCATTTGGCCACGGCGTCGCTGCTACTGATTGCCGTCAGCCTCGGCGGCCTGGGGGGTTGGCACGCCCGCGAAGCCACGCAGCCGCCGCTGCTGCCAATGGCCGATGCGATGCAGGCTTACCGGCTGTTTGCCCAGGACGGCATCATGCCCGCCGATTACCAGGCCCAGGGTAGCGGCAATATGCAGGCTTGGCTCGACCGCTACTTCAACCAGGCCCACCGCCTGCCGGACCTGAGCGCGGCGGGGTTTACGCCGGTCAGTGGGCGTTTGCTCACCACCGACCAAGGCGCAGCGGCGATGGTGCTGTATGAGGACCAGCAAGGTCGGCGTATCAGCTTCTACATCCGCCCGCCGGGTCCGGATAATGGTTTCCTGCCTCGAGGCAGCCGTAGCGCCGATGGCTTGCAGGCCGAGTATTGGTCCGGCGCCGGCTACAACTATGCGATGGTCCGCCCGGCGGATCAGCCGTCGCCGCTGCAGACGTTCTAGAACCCGACGTCCAGAATCACGTTATCCAGATAGGTACCACCCGGAGGCGTGGCCTGGTCGGTGTAGATCTTGGCGTTGTAGTTGAAGATCTGGCTGCCGGTGCCCAGGCCATTACCGGGGTTGACGTCGGCCGTGCCACTGGCCCGTCGCGCCGCGCCCACACTGCCCCAGCGGGTGGTGCTGGCACTCACAAAAATGTCGTAGGCCAACAGGTTGGTACCGGAAATCATCTGCCGTCGCCCTCCCACGCTGACCGGATGCTGGCCATCACTGAGCCCGACGGTATAGGCACTGCCCTTTGTGCAGTTGACGCTGGCCTGACCGGTCACGGTGGAAAAACCACTGACCACCGGCGCGCTGCCGAAGCTGATGGGAGGCGTGGTGATCTGACAGTCGTTGGTCACCAGCATGCTGACGGTCAACGTGGCCGTATTGGTACCAGTGTCGCGGCCCAGGCAGACGCCGATCAGGTTAATGCCCGAGCAATAGTTCCAGCTCCAGAGAATGCTCAGGGTTTCGCTGTACAAGCCCGCTGCCACGTTGCTACCCGTGAGGCTGCCCAGGTACAGCGGCAGGGTCTTTGTGCCGGGGCCAAACACCAGCCCATAAGACTGAGCGATACCACCACTGCCGCCAAAGTCGAACGCGGTACCGCGTGTCATCGGATAGGTCGTGGTGTTGTTGGCATAGAGGGTATAGCGGATCACGTCGCCCGTCGGCCCAAGCATTCCGCCCTGGGTCGACCCCGTGACAGTAGCGATGAAGTGGTCGCCACTCCCCAGCACCGACAGCAACAGTGGTGCGCAGCTCAAGCCGGCGTTGGGGGTGGAACTGGGCTGCACCGTGGTGAGCACCGACATCGAACTCACCGAGCCAAAACTGGCCGGTGAGGTAGCAACCACACTGCATGCGGCGTGTACCTGCCCCGCCATCCCCAAGCTCGCCAACAGACCCCACAGCCGTCCCTTGCCCCGCACACGCACACTCCTTAACTCATTGACACACCAGCGGACCAACCAGAGGCACCTGCTCCTGGGAAGTGTCCAGATCAAAGGTTGCCTGGCAGCTCTGCCCACTGCCGAGAGTGACCTGCAGGGTGTTATGCACCGCCAGGTTTTCCAGGTAGACCAAACCGTCCCAGCCGACCACCGCCACCCCACCGCTTTGTTCGTGGCGTACCTGGCTGCCCAGGGGCAAGTCCTGATGCTGGGAATCCACCAATGTGATACTGGCCGCCACCACCCGGCGCACCGGAAATTCCAGCAAATAGCCACTGCCCCGACGTACCGCCACCCGCTGCTCAACGTTGGCGACTTGCACGTTGGTGGGCAGGTTCAACGGGTCGATCTCATATTTGGCGCGGTAATAGGCGCTGCTCCACGGCACCAGTAAATGCCCGTTGCGGTCCGTTTCGCCGACCACCTGGTTCTCGTAGCGCACGGGCACCCCGGCAAAACCGTCGGTACTCACCACGACAAAGGCATCGTTGACCTGGTTGGCGGTAAAGAACTGCTTGTCCATCCACACCAGCGAGCCGGCGGCATCGGCCCAACGGGTTTGCGCATCGCGGGTGCCATACACACCGGCCTGCAACTGCACCGACTGCAAGCGCCAAGTCAGGTCAGCCTGGCGGTAGGTCGGGGCGTCGCCACTGGCATAGCCCAGGTTGAAACCTACACCGCCCGCCGCCGGGACCGCGCGGCTGTAATTGACCCGCTGTTGCACCTGGCCGGTATTGCTGCGCTCGCTGCCCATGCTAAGGCTGCCGTAGACATCGAACGGAATGATCAATTGCCCCTGCACCGCCCAGTTGCTGTCACCCATCTCACGGTTGGCCGAGAGATAAAAGCTGGTGTTGCGCCACAGCGATTTGCTCCACGTCAGGTTAAGCAGGCGAGTGCGCGAATCATCCGCCGCCTGCACATCGAAATAGCCCGCGCCCAGGCTGCCGAAGTCGTTGAGGTTCAGGCTCAGCGTCACCTGTTCGCTGCGCTTGCTGAGGCTGGCGTAAGGGGTGTCGATCAGGGTGAGATCGGCGTATTGGTCACGGCGCTCAATCCGCTGATAGGACAGGCTGTAGCGCTGGCTGCTGTACTGATACCCCAGGCTCAGTTGCTGCCCCGAACCGCCATCGAACTGGCTTTGACTCACTGCCGTATTCAATACGCCAAAATTGCCCAATCGCAGGTTGCCACCCACACCGCCGAGGGTCAGGTCATTCGACGCTTCGGCATGCCCTTCCACGGTCAACGCATCCGATAGCCCGTATCGAAAAGTGCCGCTGGTCACTCCCGGCCCGTAGCCAAAATCGCGCACGGTGTAGTCACGACGCAAATTACCGGCGGACACCGAAAAATCCGTCAGGCCCTTTTGCAGCAACGTGCTGGTGACATAGAACGGCACCGTGGTCGAGACCTGCCGCCCAAGTGCATCAGTCGTCACCACCACCGCTTCGCCAGCACCGTTGATAAACGGTACGTTGGTGAGGGTGTAGGGCCCGGGCTGCAGGTCGGCGCTGCTGGATTTGTAGCCGTTGATAAACAGGTCGACCGACGACGGCACTGCGGCTTCCCCGGCGAACTGCGGCAAGGGGTATGTCACCAAATCCGGACGCACACCAAAATCGCGGGACACCTGCACCCCACCCAGGCGCACCGAACTGCTCCAGGGCAACGCGCCGCTGATCACATCGCCCGCTTCGTAGGTCAGCAGGCGCTCATCGTCAGAGAAACGCCAAGTGGTGTCGTAGCGTCGGTAGCCATTGTTGAGGGTGCTGCCTTCGGTTTCACGGCCAATGGTGGTGCGGTATTGGCCGGTATTGGACAGCGTGCCCCAGATATCGAACAGGCGTACTTCGTTGAAGATGCCAAGGTAGGTGCCACTGTCGTCGGTGTCGTTGAGGTAGGCATCGTAGTTGAGCAGCGCGCCAAAACTGGTCAGCGCTTGGCCCCGCGGGTAGTTATTGCGATTGCCGATAAACTGCTCCGGTAACCACGCGGGTGGCACCGTGAGCACCAGGCGCTGGGCCTGGGTGTCGTAGTCGCTGTGCAGGCCCGGCAACTTGTCCAGGTCGACCTCGACGGGCAGGTCTCCCGGCAGTTTCATCCCGATCTCCTGCAACACGCTCGCCGGCAGAAACAAGCTCCCCGCTCGTTGACTGACGGCAACCACCCGTCCGGTATCTCGCTGGTTGACCACCAGTTCCAGGAACAATTGAGCATCGGCTACAGCCTCCATACTGCTGGGAGGGGGCGGCAACGGCGCAGCCATGCCCAGCGGTGCAAACACCAGACCAGACACGCTTCCCGCGACCCACACCGACCGCCATAGACAACGAGCCCGATCCAGGCTCACCAAGGCTTTGTGTCCATCAATGGACATCTCCATCCGCTAAAACCAAGGGCTATTCCCTGCCCTGTTGCACGCCTCTATCGGCCCGGTGCAATACTCTCCAGTTGTGTTGCGCCATTGATCCGCACCTGCAAGGGCTGGTCCGCGGGCAAACCGTCCGGTACTTGCCAGCGCATGGTCGCGCCCGGCAGCACATAGCCCATCAGGCCGTCCACCAGCGGGCGTGATTGGCCGCCCTGCTTGAAGCTGGCATCGGTCAGGCGGGCATGCACTGCGCCCTGGTTACGCATCTCCACATAATTGTGGCCAGCAACGCTGACTTTCTTCCAGCTCAGGTCTGGTTTGCCGGCGGTCTTGGGGTCACGGTCACGGGTGCCGTCGACCTTGCTCCAAAGGCCTGGACCATACGCGAACAACGGCACCGAATAGCGCATCTGAAAACGCACCGCTGCGGCGGTCTTGCCATCTGCCGGAGCCGCCACGGGCACTGCCGATGGGATCTCATCGATGATGATGCGGTACGCCAACTCCTGGCCTGGCGGCACCTCCTTCGTGCGGGTCAGGCGTACCAACTGCTTCTGTCCCGGTTCGATCTTCGCCACCGGCGGGCTGCCGATCACATCACGTTGGCTCTGGTATTGCTCATCGAAGCCGTTCTGGCTCCAGGCAAACACGCGAATCTGCAGGTTGGCGGTCTCGGTACCACGGTTCTCCAGCCACAACGCGCTGGCCTGTTGATCGGCCTCCAACACCGGATCAATCGGCCAGATCAACACAGAGCTGGCCGCCTGCGCCTGCCCCACCGCCAAGCCCAGCAAACCGAAACAACCCGCTACCCACCACCGCCGGGAAGCTGAAAACATAGACCCCACTCCTTATGCCAATCGCCTTACCACGTCAGCTGCACCTGCAGCGTGTCGCTGTACGTCCCCCCAGGCGTGTTGCCCGGTAACTGCACCCGGCCGTAAATCGGCAAGGTAATGTTGTTGGCGTTGCTGTAGACCACGCTGACGCTTTGGCTGATGCCAAGGCTTTGGCTGAACGCCGCATCGCGAAACAGCTCATAGGCCACCTTGGCCGTGCCGCTATTGAGCTGCATGCGCCGACCGCCGCTGTTATACAAACCGCCATCGACCGTCATGCTCAACGCGACCCCTGGCGTGCATTGCAGAACCACCGAACTGGTCAGTGCCACCGACGCAGTACTGGTCGCCAGTGCCGAATAGCTGCCAAAGGCCAGGCTTCCGTAATTGGTGCCGCCGCTGGCTACCAGGCAGCCCGGTGTAATCGTCGCGCTGACCTGGAACGATTGGCTGGTCACAGCCAGCAGCGACACCGGCATCCCCCAGCCGATGCACACCGCCAGCGCCGCCCAACGCACACGGTTCATGCTCGTTAGAACGTCAGCGTCACGTTTACCGTGTCGGTATAAGTACCGGCCGGCAGCCCCGCCTTACCGTTGGCCTTGCCATAGATATTCACTGCCTGGGCCACGCCCGTGCTGGGCGCGAGGTTGATCACCCCGCCGATCGCCAACAGGTTCGAATGGCCACTGTCGGTATAGAGGTCGTAAGGGACGTAGTTGGCCACGCCGTCGTACAACGCACGCCCCCCACCGACGGATTTACCGTCGTTGGCACCGGCCGATACCGTCAGCGTCGGCGATGTTCCCGCCGAGCAAAGAATGGACAATGCACCGCCGCCGCCCCCCAGCACCTGGCCATCGGCTTCGGTGAACAGGCTATTGGCAGTGCCGAAGTTCAACGCACCGAAGCTCATCCCACCAGTCGCCGCCGCGCCGTTAACCTGGCAACTACTGGTCAGTATCAGCGTCGCAGTCACTGTGCCGGCCACCGTGGCCGCCTGTGATCCTGACACCCACGCCAGTGCCAGTAATGGAAAAACTGCCTTGGATACAAGTGCATGCATGATATTCATCCTCATGGTTTACCAATCCAGAGTCACCGTCAGGGTGTCTGTGTAGATTCCGGCCGGTAAGGCCCTGGTATTCGCCACCACCGAGCCAAATACCGGGATCGGTACTTGGGCGCCCTTGGTCACGACGAAATTGCGTTGCTGGCCGATGCTATAGGTGCTGCGACCCAGCGGGTCAGCCGACAAACGATAGGGAATAGTCTGGCGACCGTTGCTCAGGCGCCGCGTGGTGCCGTCGCCGTTTACGCCACCATCGATGGTCACGGTGAAACTGCTGACCAGCGAGGGGTTGCAGGACACGGCCAAAGGCGCCTTATCACTGTCGGTGACGCCACTGGTGAGGCGGTTGTCCCAGGTGGGTCCATGACTGCCGAAATCGAGCAAGGCCGAGCCACTGTCCGGGGTCACCGGGGCGCTCTCGACGCCTTTACTCACCTCGCAACTGGCAGTAATCACCAACCGTGCGTGGATCTGCCCAGCGACGGCCGCCGCCTGCGCATCATCCGCCAGCAGAAGCAGGCCACCCATGGCCACCAGGGCCAGACAACGGCTCACCATGTGACCGTGACCTTGAGCAGGTCGGAATAACGACCGACGGCGGGAATGTCCTTGAGCGGTTCGATGCGGCCGTAGAGAGGCAAGTCGACGCTACCGGAATCCGGTACACGACCGCTGAGCGGCACATCCACCGGCAACGGGATACGCCGCGCAGCATCGGCGTAGATACGATAAGGAATGGGTTTTCTCGAAGGAACGGCGGCGCTCAGGTAACGCACTTCACCAGTGCCACCATGCAGTCCGCCGTCGACACGCATCTGGTAAGGCGTGTCGGGGTTGCACTCCAGGCGTGGCTGGCGCTGGCTGATCAAGGCCGCACTCAGGGGCCCGGCCGGGTCATCCAGACGCGGGCCGCTGCCGAAATCCAATACGCCAAGTTGCTCGATACCCGCCTCGCGGGTCATGCCCACCAACTGGCAGCCCCGCTGCACGTCAATACGCACCTCAACCTGCAGTTGTGCGCCGTAAGCCGTGTTGCAGAGCATCGCGCTCATGACTATCCCTACTGCTCGTCCCTTCACAGCCCCAAATCCTTGTACAGGGGTGACTACGTTGTAAGAGGTTAGTCAGTCAGCGGGAATCTGCCAGTGTTCGGGGAAATGCACCGACGGCATGCCGTTTCGAGATAGCTGGGCGCGCCCTTCTCTATTGGTCAAATCGCGATGAGCGCCCTAAAGTGAGCGACCACTGAAATGCAGAGTGATTTGCCTTGGCCGCGCGTTCCCTGATCCGTCGATTGTTCGCAAAAAAAACCGACACACTCGACGCCTCGCCCATTCCAGCTTTTTTTCAGAAAAAAGCCGCGCAGCAGGGCTATACCCTCAGCGCCGGCCAGACCTCGGCTATCAATGCCCTGGCCCGCGAAACCCAGCGCCTGCTCGCCGGCCAGCCCGCGCGCAGCCTGTATCTGCACGGGCCAGTGGGACGTGGCAAAAGCTGGCTGCTGGATGGTTTTTTCCAGGCGTTGCCTCTGCCGGAAAAACAGCGCGTGCACTTCCACGATTTTTTCGCCCGACTGCACCAAGGCATGTTCCGCCATCGCCAACAATCCGACGCCCTTGCCGTGACCCTGGATGAGCTGCTGGCAGGTTGCCGGGTGCTGTGTTTTGACGAGTTCCACGTCCATGACATCGGCGATGCGATGCTCATTACACGCCTGTTCAAGGCGCTGTTCGAACGCGGCGTACTGGTACTGGTGACCTCCAACTACCCACCCGAAGGGCTGCTGCCCAATCCCCTGTACCACGAACGTTTCAAGCCGGTGATCGACCTGATTGCTGCGCGCATGGACGTGCTGGAGGTCAGCTCGCCGCAAGACTTTCGCAGCCTGCCCCAGGCCCAGAGCACGCAACGTTTCACCACTGGCAAATACGTGTGGCCGGGCACCGCCAACCAGCGTGAAGTACTTGGCCTCCCTGCTGCCGATTGCCCGGCGCAGCCGCTGGCGGTCGGCAACCGCCAATTACGCTGCCGCCGCGAGCAAGGGCGCTCCATCGCCTTCACCTTCAACGATCTGTGCGAGCAACTCACGGCGGTGATGGACTATCTGCTGTTGTGCCAAGACTTCGACCACTGGATCATCGACGGCCTGCCCCACCTGGCGGAGTGCCCGATTGCCGTGCAGCAACGCTTTATCAACCTGGTGGACGTGCTCTACGACAAGGACAAGCACCTGATCCTGATCGGCGAGCAGCCGCTTGAACACGCGTTGCATGGCCAAGCCATCGACCTTGCCCGCACCGCCAGCCGCCTGGGTCAATTACAACAAGCCAACCCGCAGGCCGCCCCGGTATCATGAGCGCCATTCACGCCCCATTGCCCTGAGATCGCGTTGTTCATGCATACCCTCGCCCAACTCAAAGCCGGCCAACTGGCTGGCATCACGCGCCTGGACCTGTCCTGCGGGCTGACCGAATTCCCCCGGGAAATCTTCGAACTGGCCGACTCCCTGGAAATCCTCAACCTCAGCGGCAACGCCCTGAGCAGCCTGCCGGATGACCTGCACCGCCTGCCCCATCTGCGTGTGCTGTTTTGCTCGGACAACGCCTTTACCACGTTGCCGGAATGCCTGGGCCAATGCGCCAAGCTGAGCATGATCGGCTTCAAGGCCAACCAGATCAGCCTTGTACCCGCTGCCGCGCTGCCGCCCCTGCTGCGTTGGTTGATCCTCACCGATAACCAGATCAGCCAATTGCCCGATGAGCTGGGCGCGCGACCTTTGCTGCAAAAGCTCATGCTCGCCGGCAATCACCTGGCGCAATTGCCGCAAAGCCTGGCCAACTGCCATAACCTCGAACTGCTGCGCATCGCGTCCAACCGTTTCACCCAACTGCCGCAATGGCTGCTGGCACTGCCAAGCCTGACCTGGCTGGCCTACGCCGGTAATCCAGTGGAAATGGCGGTTGAAGTTCAGGCTGACGATGCGACGCCGAACATCCCATGGGCCGAGCTGGAGCTGGACGAAGTGCTGGGCGAAGGCGCCTCTGGGGTCATCCGCAAGGCCTTGTGGAAAGCCTCGGGCAAGCCCGTGGCGGTGAAACTCTACAAGGGCACCATCACCAGCGATGGCTCGCCGCTGCACGAAATGCAGGCGTGCATTGCCGCCGGGCTGCATCCCAACTTGATCAAGGTGGAAGGCCGCGTGGTCGGCCATCCGGATGACCAGGCCGCGCTGGTGATGGACCTGATCGACCCGAGCTACCGCAACCTCGCCGCCCTGCCAAGCCTGGCCTCGTGCACCCGCGATATCTATGCGCCCGACACCCGTTTCAGCATCGAGGTGGCGTTGCGCATGGCCCGGGGGATTGCCTCGGTAGCGGCGCACCTGCACCGGAACGGCATCACCCATGGCGACCTGTATGGCCACAATATCCTGTGGAATGAAGCGGGCGACTGCCTGCTGGGGGACTTTGGCGCGGCGTCGTTCCATGCCACGGCGGACACCTTGGAAACCCGCGCGCTGCAACGCATTGAAGTGCGGGCGTTCGGGGTGTTGCTGGGGGAGTTGCTCGAGCGGGTTGAAGCGGGGGTGAGTGGGGAGCTGCTGGCGCTAAGGGACAGATGCTGTCAGCCGGATGTATTGGCGCGGCCTGGTTTCGAGGAAATTGAAGCTCTATTCAACTCTAACCAACACCACTGAACCAATGTGAGAGCGGGCTTGCTCGCGAAAGCGGAGTGTCAGTCGATGCATCATCAACTGACAGACTGCATTCGCGAGCAAGCCCGCTCCCACATTTTGACCGCATGTATCCAGTTGGATAATCAGCCAGCCAGCCCGACGAACATGTCCTGCACGTCATCGTGGTTGTCCAAACCTTCCAGAAAGGCCTCAACCTCAGCCATCTGCTCATCGGTCAACCCGCTTACCGGGTTCTTCGCGATGTAGCCCAGCTTGGCCGACAGCACGGTGAAACCCTGCTCCGGCAACGCCTTCTGCACGGCATCCAGGTCGGTGGTCTCGGTGATGAACAAGGTGCTGCCTTCCTCTTCGCCGTCTTCGAAATCCTGGGCACCGGCTTCGATCGCGGCCATTTCCGGGTCAGCGTCCGGGGTGTCCGGCGAGGCTTCGATCAGACCAACGTGGTTGAAGTCCCAGGATACAGAGCCGGAAGCCCCCAGTTGCCCTTTGCGGAACGCCACGCGGATTTCCGCCACGGTACGGTTGATGTTGTCGGTCACGCACTCGACGATCAACGGCACCTGGTGCGGGGCGAACCCTTCGTAGGTCACACGGTGGTACTGCACGGTTTCACCCAGCAGGCCTGCGCCTTTCTTGATGGCGCGTTCCAGGGTTTCCTTGGGCATCGAGGCCTTTTTGGCCTGCTCCACCACCAGACGCAGGTGGGCGTTGGTCGCGGTGTCGGCACCGTTGCGCGCGGCGATGGTGATTTCTTTCACCAGCTTTCCGAAGATCTTGCCCTTGGCATTGGATGCCGCTTCTTTATGTTTGACTTTCCACTGTGCGCCCATGACTCACTCTCTTTTCGTCCATCGCGCCCAAACGTCTACTGGCCGGCGCTTTGGGGGCAGAGTTTATAGCGCAAAAACCCATCGTTCCACCAAAAAACCATCAAGGCACCCACTCGAAAAACGCCTGGATCAGGCGCAATGAGCGGCGGCGCTCCATGCAGCCAAGCATGTGCCGGTTGACCAGCCCGTTACCCTGTAGGGGGATGGCCTTGACTCGCGGGTCCGGGCTGACCTCCATCGACGACACCACCCCAATCCCCAACTCAGCGGCAACCGCCTCGGTGACCGCCTCGCGGCTGTCCAACTCCAGCAGCACCTTGGGCTGCACACCGGCGGCCTGGCACGCGTCATCGAAGGTACGCCGGGTGATGGAACTGGGTTCGCGCAGCACCATGATCACTTCGTTCAATTGCGCGAGGTCGATGCCCCCGGACTGCGCCGCCCATGGATGATTGGCCGGCACCAAGGCGCAAATCCGCGATTCGTTCAAGGGCTGCAGGTGCAGGCCTCTGCGCGGTTCCACCTCGGTGAGCACCGCCACATCCGCATGCTCGGACAGCAGCGCCGCCAAGGTTTCCTGGGCATTGCCCAAACGCAGGTTGACGGTGATGCCGGGGTAGCGCGCCCGCAGGCTGGCGATCATCGGCATCACCAGGTGCGGGCCGTCCGCCGCCACTTCCAGGCGCCCGGTCAGCAATTGGCGGTTGGCCTCCAGCAGGGTCTGCGCTTCGTCCACCAGGCCAAAAATGGCCCGGGTGATCGCCGCCAGTCGTGCGCCCTCCTCGGTCAACTCCACGCGCCTGGCGGTGCGGCGCAGCAACGGGATCTGGTAGTGCTCCTCGAGGGCTTTGATATGCCCGGTCACCGCAGGTTGGCTGATAAACAGCCGCGCCGCCGCACGGGTGAAACTGCCCTCGCGGGCCACGGCATCGAATGCACGCAGTTGGAACAGGTTCATAGCTATCGGCCTCACTGATAGCTCGCATAACAACAAACAATTTGATTGATGACAAGCCAAACTGCAATTTAGGCGCCGTAGATTCAGCCCCAGCTTTGCGAGGATTTGTGATGACCACCGCTGCGCCCATCCTGCTCACTCCCGGCCCTCTGACCACCTCCGCCCGCACCCGCCAGGCCATGATGGTGGACTGGGGTTCATGGGACGAGCGCTTCAACCAGCTCACCGCCAGCGTCTGCGAGCAATTGCTGGCAATCATCGACGGCGCCGACAGCCACCATTGCGTGCCGTTGCAGGGCAGCGGCACCTTCGCCGTCGAGGCCGCCATCGGTACGCTGGTGCCGCGTGACGGCAAGGTTCTGGTGCTGATCAACGGCGCCTACGGCAAACGCATGGCGAACATCTGCCAAATACTGGGTCGCGAGTTCAGCACCTTCGAAACCGCCGAAGACGAACCCACCACCGCAACCGACGTGGACCGCCTGTTGCACGCCGACAAGGCCATCACCCACGTCGCGTTGATCCACTGCGAAACCAGCACCGGCATCCTCAACCCGCTGGCCGAGATCGCCAAGGTCGTGAAAAGTCATGGCAAGCGCCTGATCATCGACGCCATGAGTTCCTTCGGCGCACTGCCGATCGATGCCCGCGCCGTGCCGTTCGACGCGCTCATTGCCGCTTCGGGCAAGTGCCTGGAAGGCGTGCCAGGCATGGGTTTTGTGTTCGCTGACAAACAGGCGCTGGCTGCCGCCCAAGGCAACTGCCATTCCCTGGCGATGGACCTGTTCGACCAGCACGCCTACATGACCAAGACCGGCCAGTGGCGTTTCACCCCGCCGACTCATGTGGTCGCAGCCCTGCACGAAGCGCTGCTGCAATACGCTGAAGAAGGCGGCTTGCCCGCGCGTCATCAACGTTATGCGCGCAACTGTCAGGCGTTGCTGGACGGTATGGCCGAACTGGGCCTGCGCAGCTTCCTGCCCGAAGCGATCCAGGCACCGATCATCGTCACGTTCCACGCGCCACAGGACCCGCGCTACCAGTTCAAGGCGTTCTACGAACGGGTCAAGGCCAAGGGTTTTATCTTGTATCCGGGCAAATTGACCCAAGTGGACACCTTCCGCGTGGGCTGCATCGGCCACGTCGATGCCACCGACATGCACGCCGCCGTCACCGCCATTGCACACGCCTTGCAGGCCATGGGCATCACCCTTTCTTCTTCTGGAGCACACGCATGAACTATCAAAAACCCAACACCCTGCAAGCGGTGATCCTCGACTGGGCCGGCACCGTGGTCGACTTCGGCTCTTTCGCCCCCACGCAGATCTTTGTCGAGGCCTTCGCCGAGTTCGACGTACAGGTTTCCATCGACGAAGCCCGTGGCCCGATGGGCATGGGCAAGTGGGACCATATCCGTACCCTCTGCGACCAGCCGCACGTTGCTGAACGCTACCGCAAGGTCTTCGGCCGTATGCCGACGGATGATGACGTAACCGCGATCTACCAGCGCTTCATGCCACTGCAGATCGAGAAGATCGCCGAGCACTCGGCCCTGATTCCCGGCGCCCTCGACACCATTGCGCGGCTGCGCCTGAACGGGATCAAAATCGGTTCCTGCTCCGGTTACCCCAAGCAAGTCATGGACAAAGTGGTCGCCCTGGCCGCCACCAACGGCTATATCGCCGACCACGTGGTGGCCACAGACGAGGTGCCCAACGGTCGCCCTTGGCCGGCCCAGGCCCTGGCCAACGTGATTGCCTTGGGCATTGATGATGTGGCGGCCTGCGTGAAGGTCGACGACACCGTGCCGGGCATCCTCGAAGGTCGCCGCGCGGGGATGTGGACCGTGGCGTTGACCTGCTCCGGCAACGCGCTGGGCCTGACCTACGAGCAGTTCCGTGCCCTGGACGCCGCTACCTTGGCGGGCGAACGCACGCGCATCGAAACGATGTTCGAAGGTTCACGCCCGCACTACCTGATCGACACCATCAACGAGCTGCCAGCGGTGATTGCCGATATCAACCTGCGCCTGGCCCGCGGTGAAATGCCGCAAAGCCACTGATAGAGGTCAAGACAACGGCATTGCGCCAGGCAAAGCGCTCAAAACCGGCATACAGTTAAAGGACTCCGTCGCCAAAGAACGGAGGTTTGCCCTGATGAGTGAGGAACACAGCGATGCCGTGGAAAAACTCCGATACGCGTTACAGCACCATGTCGATTGCGTTGCACTGGTTGATGGTGGTGCTACTGGCGGTGGTCTACGCCTGCATTGAGTTACGCGGGCAGTTCCCCAAAGGCAGTGGTGGGCGAACGTTGATCGTCGAAATGCACTTTATGTTCGGCCTCACCGTGTTTGTGCTGGTTTGGCTGCGCCTGTTTGCGCGCAGCCTGGGAATGGCACCGAAGATCGTGCCCGCACCGCCGCAATGGCAAAGCCTGTTGGCAACCCTGATGCACTTTGCGTTATACGCGTTGATGATCGGCATGCCGATTGCCGGTTGGCTGATCGTCAGTGCCGAGGGGCATTCGGTGATGTTCTACGGCATCGAGTTGCCGCCATTGATCGCCGAAAACAAGGCACTGGCCAAGGAAATAGAAGGCTGGCACGTGCTGTTCGGCAAGGTCGGTTACTGGCTGATTGGGCTGCACGCGTTGGCGGGGATCTATCACCACTACATCCTGCGCGATAACACCGCGTTGCGGATGATGCCGGGTAAACGCGCTAACTATTAAACCCTCGACGGCCTTGCAGGCCGCCGGTATGAATGAAGATCAGGCGGGTGCCGGGGCGAAAGCGCCCGGCCTCGACCTGCTGCTTTAATGCCAACAGCGCTTTGCCGGTGTAGAGCGGCTCCAGTGGCAAGCCGCACGCTTGCTCCGTGGTTTGAATAAACTCGAGCAACACCGGGTCGACCTTGGCGAAGCCGCCTCGGCTAGCGTCGAACAGCTCGTACTCTCCCTGCACGATAGCCTGCACGTTCTGCGCAATACCGTGGTCATCCGGCACCGCCATGGCGCCGTATACCGGATGCGCACCCGCCTCCGCCAACACCAACCCCGCCAGCGTGGTCCCCGTACCCGCCGCCAGCCACCACGCGTCGTAATCGTCCCAGCCCAACGTGTGCAACTGAGCGCGCGCCTGTTCGAGCAGCACGCCGCAACCGACCGCACCGGCAAGCCCGCCACCGCCTTCGGGCACAGGATGAAAATGCGGATATTGCTCGCGCCACGGTTGCCAGAAATCCGGCTCATGCCGCGCACGATAGCCGCCATAGCCTAGCCAATGCAGTTGCATGCCAAAAGCTTTCAGGTCGTGGATGGTGGCGTTTTCTTGAGGGTTGCCGCGCAACAGGCCGACGGTGGCAAAACCAAAGCGTTTTCCCGCCGCCGCCAACGCATGCAGGTGATTGGAATACGCACCGCCCAGGCTGATGACGCCGCGGGCGCAGTGCGCCTGGGCCAAATGCCCGGTGAGCTTGAACCACTTGTTGCCGCTGATCAGCGGGTCGATGCAGTCCAGCCGTAACACGGCCAACTCCACACCTTGCAGCCAATCCAGCTGCAAGGGTTCAAGCGGTGCGTGGGGAAGCCAATCGAAAGGGCCCATCGAAGTGCATCTGCGTCATAAAAGGGGCGGTAGTCTATCACCGCCCCTCCTGTCGCCTTACAGCTCGGCGGCGAGGCGTGAGCCCTGGTTGATAGCGCGTTTGGCATCCAACTCGGCCGCCACATCGGCGCCGCCGATCAGGTGCACGTTCTGGCCTGCCGCGACCAGGCCGTCCTGCAGCTCGCGCAGTGGGTCCTGGCCGGCGCAAATGACGATGTTGTCCACCGCCAACACCTGCGGCTCGCCTTCGGCGCCGATGCGGATATGCAGGCCTGCATCGTCAATCTTCAGGTACTCGACGCTGTTGAGCATCTGCACGTGTTTATTCTTCAAGCCGGTGCGATGAATCCAGCCGGTGGTCTTGCCCAGGCCGTCACCGACCTTGGAGGTTTTACGTTGCAGCAGGAACACATCACGTGCCGGGGCGTGAGGCTCAGGCTTTATACCGGCCACGCCGCCACGGGCTTGCAGTTGGGTGTCGATGCCCCACTCTTTCCAGAACGCTTCGCGATCCAGGCTGGTAGACACGCCTTGGTGCACAAGGAATTCCGACACGTCGAAACCAATACCGCCCGCACCGATCACTGCCACGCGCTTGCCAACCGGTTTGCGTTCCAGGATCACGTCCAGGTAGCTCAGCACCTTGGCATTCTCGATGCCGGGAATCGCCGGCGTGCGCGGCGCAATGCCGGTGGCCAGGATGATCTCGTCGTAGCCGCCCGCCTTGAGTTGCTCGACATCCACTCGGGTGTTGAGGCACAGCTCAACGTGGGTGGTCTGCAATTTACGCTTGAAGTAGCGCAGGGTTTCGAAGAACTCTTCCTTGCCCGGCACGCGCTTGGCGATATTGAACTGGCCGCCGATCTCGCTGGCAGAGTCGAACAGGGTCACTTGATGGCCACGTTCAGCCGCGACCGTGGCAGCGGCGAGGCCGGCAGGGCCGGCGCCGACCACTGCGATTTTCTTGATCTGCTTCACCGGCAAGTAATTCAGCTCAGTCTCATAACACGCCCGCGGGTTGACCAGGCAGGTGGTCAGCTTGCCGCCAAAGGTGTGGTCCAGGCAGGCCTGGTTGCAACCGATGCAGGTATTGATTTCATCCGCACGCCCGGCCGCTGCCTTGTTGACGAACTCCGGGTCGGCGAGAAACGGCCGTGCCATCGAGACCATGTCCGCGTCGCCTTCGGCCAGGATTTGCTCGGCCACTTCCGGGGTGTTGATACGGTTGGTGGTGATCAGCGGAATCTGCACGGCGCCACGCAGCTTGGCAGTGACTTTGCTGAACGCACCGCGCGGTACTTTGGTGGCGATGGTCGGGATCCGCGCTTCGTGCCAGCCGATGCCGGTGTTGATGATGGTCGCACCGGCGTGCTCGATGGCCTTGGCCAACTGCACGATTTCTTCCCAGGTGCTGCCGCCTTCCACCAGGTCGAGCATCGACAGGCGGAAAATAATAATGAAGTTTGGCCCTACCGCGTCCCGCACCCGGCGCACGATTTCCACTGCCAGACGCATGCGGTTTTCATAGCTGCCGCCCCAGCGGTCGGTGCGATGGTTGGTGTGCGCGGCAAGGAACTGGTTGATGAAGTAGCCTTCGGAACCCATGATTTCCACGCCGTCATACTCGGCGACCTGGGCCAGCAGCGAGCAGGTGACAAAGTCCTGGATCTGCTTCTCGATACCCTCTTCGTCCAGCTCCTTAGGCTTGAACGGGTTGATCGGCGCCTGGATCGCGCTCGGTGCAACCTGCTTGGGGCTGTAGGCATAACGGCCGGCGTGGAGGATCTGCATGCAGATCTTGCCGCCTGCCGCGTGCACCGCCTGGGTGACGATCTTGTGCTTTTGCGCTTCTTCGTCGGTGGTCAGCTTGGCTGCCCCCGCGTACACGCCGCCTTCATCGTTTGGACCAATGCCGCCGGTGACCATCAGGCCCACGCCGCCACGGGCACGTTCGGCAAAATAGGCCGCCATGCGCTCGAAACCACCGGGCTTTTCTTCCAGGCCAGTGTGCATCGAGCCCATCAGGGTGCGGTTGCGCAAGGTGGTAAAACCCAGGTCCAACGGGGCCAGCAGATGCGGGTAGGCAGCAGCGGTCATGGTCAAGCTCCACAACAGATCATCACGGGACGTGGCAGGCTCGAATGGCCTGCCATCGGTTTATGTCCCACAGACTAAGAGGCGGTGGACGACGGCTCAATGACCGAAACTGACAAGTTATTGATCCAAATGCACAGCGCCCCTTGGCAATCCGTTGCGCGGGCCCTACCCTAGTCGGCGAACCCTGCACACGGTCTGTTGTCTGTTGCCCCATGCGTAAACTTCTAGCTTTTACCGTCTCCCTGGCCTTGGTTGCCGCCATCGCCGCGTATCTGGTCTGGACCCAGGAGCGCCCCGTGGCGCATTACCTGTCGGACCTGCGGATCACCCTCGCCGTGAACGAAGGCCTGCCGGCCGATCGCGGCAACTTGCTGGGCATCCAGCCGGAGCTGTTCCCGGCGGACTACCAGAGCCTGGAGCGCCTGCACCTGAAACTCGCGGCCTACCTGCAAAAGGCCCGCGACCAGGGGTTGATCAATGACAAGACCATCGTGGTGCTACCCGAACATATCGGCACCTGGCTGATGCTCAAGGGCGAAAAGAATGAGGTGTACCAGGCGTTGCATGCAAAGGATGCGATGAATTGGTTGTCCGTCAGCAATCCACTGCAGTTTGCCCGCGCCTGGATCAGTGCGACCGGCGACAACCGCACCGATGACGCCTACCTGCGCATGAAGGCTTCCGGCATGGCCCGCGACTACCAGGCGCTGTTTGGCGGCCTGGCCAAGGAGTTTGGCGTCACCCTGGTGGCCGGCTCCATCGCCCTGCCCAACCCAAGTGTGAGCCAGGGACAATTGCAGGTCGGCCATGGCGCTTTGTTCAATGCCAGCCTGGTGTTCAACGCCGACGGCTTGCCCGTGGGCCAGCCCCAGCGCCAGCTCTATCCGATCTATGATGAGCGCGGGTTTATCGCACCCGGCGACGAAAATGTCGTCAGCGTGGTCGACACCCCGGCTGGGCGCTTGGGCGTGCTGGTAGGCAGTGACAGCTGGTACCCCGATAACTACCGCAAGCTCAACGAGCAAGGCGCGCAATTGATTGCGGTGCCGGCGTTCGTACTCGGTCGCGACACCTGGGACCGGCCTTGGCGCGGCTTCAAAAGCGTATCCACGCCGCCGGAAATCAGCCTCAGGCCCGAAGAGCTCAGCGAGGGCGAAGCGTGGCGTCGCCTGACCTTGATCAGCCAACAACCCATCAGCCAAGCCGCTGCGGGCATGAGCGTGTTCCTGCGCGGGCAGTTCTGGGACCTGGGCACCGCCGGGCATAGCTTCCTCAGCAGCAACGGGCAGATCAGCGCCGACGACGGTGCCCGTGGCGCGCGCCTGTTGAATGTGTGGTTGTGAAGCCGGTACGGCTGGGGGACCTGTCGGTGGGCTTCGTGCACACCCTGGCCGATGCCATTCAAAGCCACGGCCTGGACCCGCAACCGCTGCTGCTGCAATACGGCCTTGATCCGGCGCGCCTCGCCGAGGCCGGGGCACGCTTGTCGATTCCGCGCTACATGCGCCTGGGCCATGCGGCCATCCAACTGACCGGCAACCCCGGCCTGGGCCTGCGCATGGGCCAGCTCAGCCGTTTGAGCCAGGCCGGCCTTGCGGGCGTGACGGCGGCCCAAGCGCCCAATGTCCGCGAGGCCGCGCGCACCCTCACTCGCTTCGAAGCGCTGTACGGCTCCAATTATCGCGGGCAATCGAGCTTTCATGAAGATGCCGAAGGCGCCTGGCTGCGGTTCTATTCCATCAGCCCGTATAACGCCTACAACCGCTTTGTGGTGGACTCGATCATTGCCGGCTGGCTGTTTCAGTTGTCGGCGCTGGTGCAGCAACCGGTGCAGGCGCAACGCATCGAAATCGAGTTCGAAGCACCGGACTACAGCGAACAGTACAGCGTGTTGGGGGACGGTCACCTTCTGTTCGGCGCCGAGTCCAATCAACTGCGTCTGAACCAGCACACCCTGGCGTTGCGCAACCCACAGCATTGCCCCAGTACCTGGCACCTGTTGTTGCAGCTATGTGAACGGGAATTGGAGCAGTTGACGCGCACCCGCAGCCTGCGCGAGCGCATTACCCGGTTGCTCGGGCCGATGCTCAATGGTGGCCGGGAACCCGACCTGGAAGAAGTGGCGGCACGCTTGAAGCTGCCTACCTGGACACTGCGCCGCAAACTGGCCGAAGAAGGCACTCAGTTCCGCGCGATTCTCAACGATACCCGCCGCGACCTGGCCATGACCTACATTCGCGATACGGAACTGGCATTCGGCGAAATCGCCTACCTGCTCGGTTTTGCCTCAGCCCAAGCGTTTCAACGGGCGTTCAGGCGGTGGAACAACCAGACCCCAGGGGAATTTCGCCGCAGTCAGCGGCATTCCGCCTGAAGTCGGTCTTACAGCTCTGTTGCGTCGTCTGCCGGTTCCAACGGGTCCAGCTCAATCGCGTGGTACTCGAGCAGTTCTTCCTGGTAATCGTCCATGCTGGACTCCTTCTTGAATTAAAAGCGGCTGCAGATAAATGACCTGCATCACCAGCCTAAAGTGCCGTCGTGACGAAAAAATGTCGACGCCATGACGTTCCTGCGCTTCAGGATTAAACGTAGCAGCGTTGTAGGAATTTAGCACCTGGGTTTTCACCAACTATTGCAATCATTGCAATTGCAATCAAATGACCTTCTCCGTTAGGGTACGGGCATCCGCTCTCAGGAGACTCAACCCATGCCCGCCTCTACCGCCCACGCTGCACAGCTCTGCCTCGATGCTTTGAGCACTGCCGACCCTTCCTGCCATTCGCCGTTGTACACCGTGATGACCATGGCCAATACGCTGGAACTCAGCCGTCAGGCGTGGGTGATTCGGGGTCAGACACGCTCTCGGCGCCCGGGCAGTTGGCCCACCTGGTTTGCACGCAATACTTCGGAAAAGCCAATGCTGTACCTGCACAGCGCGGCATCGTCGGCGCAGTTGTGTGCCCTGTCGGAGGCTACGGCGCTGCGCGGCATTTTGTGCAACGACATCGAGAACCACCCCTCCCCCTGGCCCAAGGGCGCACAGCCGTCCTTGCCTCTTTGGCTGACCACCCACCCACGCTGTACGCCGTACGACCCATCCTGCGGCGAAGAAGCCCGGGCGATTGTGCTGGGCGGGTTGCGCAACTTGTATGTCGAGGGCCAGCCGGGGTTTTACTACCTGGCGCTGCATGATCACGAGCGCGCAATGCCATTGGATGAAAGGGACCGTGAGGCGGCACTCCAGGGTATGTACCCCATCCAGCGCCGGCCAATTGCTGATGTTCGATTGCTCGGGGCTGGGCAGGCCCTTGAGGAGGTCATCCAGGCAGCGCAATTGCTGGAGCAGGATTGGGGAGTGACTTCGCAAGTGTGGAGCTGCCCCAGCTACACCCGATTAGCGCGCGAGGCAGCCGTCGCTGAGCGCTGGAATCGCCTGCATCCCACGGCCACCAAGCGTAGCTGTCACTTGCGCGAATGCCTTGAGGGAAGTGAGGCGCCCGTGATTGCTGTCACCGGATATCCGCAGCCGATCGTCGATCAACTGGCGGGGTACGTCGATGCCAGGTTTGTCGCGCTGGGGGCCGCGCCGAGCCGGTATTGGGTTGTGGTGTCGGCGCTAAGGGCGCTGGTGGAGGAAGCGCGCCTGGATTGGCGACAGGTCGAGATAGCGATGAATCGTTATGCACTGGAATGCGATTAGCTGTGGGAGCTGGCTTGCCTGCTCCCACAAGGGTTCTCGGTTGTTCGTTAGGTTTTGCGGCGGCTACGGGTCTGCACACCCGCCTCCGCCGCCATCCCCGCCGCTCGCTCCAACACATCGGCAAAGCCTTGGCGCTGCTCCGGCTCGATTTGCGACAGGAACAGCTCATCCACGGTGCTCTCGTAGATCTTCCACATCTTTTTACGTAACACCCGCCCGGCATCCGTGATCGAGGCAAACGCCGCACGACCATCACCGTCGGAGCGCGAGCGTACCACCAGGCCGTCCTTTTCCAGGCGGTCGACCAAGCGTGTCAGGTTGTAGCGCTCGATGGCCAGCACATCGGCCAGTTCGTGCATGCGGCGGGTGCCGTCGGGGCCGCTTTCCAAGCCCCACAACGCGTCGTACCAGGCATAGGGCGGCAAGCCGGCTTCGGCCAGGCGCCGTTCAATTTCACGGATGACCGTCCTGTGGGCCCTGACAAAACGGAACCATACATCAGGCTCTTTCGACGACATGCAACACCATCCGGGGAATTTCAAGAAGGTTGCAATAGTAGCTCATCCCGCGCTAGATTCGATCATGTAGTTGCAATTGCAATTACTTTGACGGCACTCCCACAAGGAGCCCGCCACTTGAAATCCGCCTACCCTGGAGCCTCACATGACCCCGAATAACGCAGTCAGACGCGACGACGATCCACAGGAAACCCGCGAGTGGCTGGAGTCCATCGAATCGGTGCTGTCCACCGAAGGCCGCCCGCGCGCTCACTACCTGATCGATCAGTTGCTGGATTTCGACGTGGCGCGGCATGGCGACTTCTACGGGCGGGTCACCACCCCCTACGTCAACACCATCCCGGTGGACCGCCAACTGCCCTACCCCGGCAACCTGGCCATTGAACGCCGCACCAATGCGTATATCCGCTGGAACGCCATGGCGATGGTGCTGCGTGCAGGCAAACACTCAGGTGTGGGTGGGCACATCGCGACCTATGCGTCAGCCGCGGTGCTGTATGACGTAGGCTTCGACCATTTCTTCCGTGGGCGTACCGACAGCTTCGACGGCGACCTGGTGTACATCCAGGGCCACTCCTCCCCCGGCATCTACGGCCGCGCCTACCTGGAAGGCCGCATCAGCGAAACGCAGTTGGATAACTTCCGCCGCGAAGCCGGTGGCGAAGGCATTTCCTCCTACCCGCACCCACGGCTGATGCCGGACTTCTGGCAATTTCCCACCGTGTCCATGGGCCTCGGCCCGATCACAGCCGCTTACCAGGCGCGCTTCATGCGCTACCTGGAATTTCGTGACCTCAAGCAGCACCAGGGCCGCAAAGTGTGGGCCTTCCTCGGTGATGGCGAAATGGACCAGCCGGAATCCCTGGCCGCCATCTCCCTGGCCGGGCGCGAGAAACTCGACAACCTGATCTTCGTGGTCAACTGCAACCTGCAACGCCTGGACGGCCCGGTGCGCGGCAATGCCAAGGTGATCCAGGAGTTCGAAAGCCTGTACCGCGCTGCCGGCTGGAACGTGATCAAGGTGATCTGGGGCGGTGGTTGGGATGCCCTGCTGGAAAGGGACAGGAGCGGCCTATTGCGCCAGCGCATGATGGAGTGCGTGGACGGCGACTATCAAAATTACAAATCCCAGAACGGCGCCTACGTGCGCGAACACTTCTTCGGTAAATACCCGGAGTTGCTCGCGCTGGTTGCGGATATGTCCGACGACGACATCTGGAAACTCTCACGGGGCGGGCATGACCCCGACAAGGTCTACAACGCCTACGCTGCCGCTGTGCGCCACACCGGCCAACCGACGGTGATCCTGGCAAAGACCGTCAAGGGTTTCGGCATGGGCGAAGCCGGCGAAGGCCAAAACATCAATCACCAACTGAAGAAGATGGGCGCCGACGCGGTGAAAGCCTTCCGCGACCGTTTCGACTTGGAAGTGGCGGATGAACAGCTCGCCGACATCCCGTACATCAAGCCCGCCGCCGACAGCGAGGAAGCCCGCTACTTTGCTGCGCGCCGCCAAGCCTTGGGCGGCTATGTACCCGCACGCCACAGTGCCGTGGAGTCGCTGCAGATCCCCGAGCTGAGCGCATTCGCCACCCAGCTCAAGGACACCGGCGACCGCGCGATCTCCACCACCATGGCTTTTGTGCGCATCCTCGGCACCCTGCTCAAGGACCCGCACCTGGGCAAACTGATCGTGCCTATCGTGCCAGACGAATCGCGCACCTTTGGCATGGAAAGCCTGTTCCGTCAGATCGGCATCCACTCCGCCGTCGGCCAGCTCTATACCCCACAGGACGCCGGGCAATTGAGCTACTACAAGGAGAGCAAAGACGGACAGATCATGCAGGAAGGCCTGAACGAATCCGGTGCCATTTCCTCATGGATTGCGGCGAGCACGTCCTACAGCAACCATGGCCTGATGACCGTGCCGTTCTACATCTTCTACTCGATGTTCGGCTTCCAGCGCGTAGGCGACCTGGCCTGGGCAGCGGGCGATGCACGCGCACGCGGCTTCCTGCTGGGGGCCACGGCGGGACGTACAACGCTGATGGGCGAAGGCTTGCAGCATGACGATGGCCATAGCCACATTCTGTCGTCGGTGATCCCGTGCTGCGTGTCCTACGACCCGACCTTTGCCTACGAGCTTGCGGTGATTATTCGCGAAGGCATGCGGCGCATGTATGTCGAACAGGAGGACATCTACTACTACATCACCCTGCTCAACGAAAACTACCCACACCCGGCCATGCCCGAAGGTGTCGAGGATGGGATTCTCAAGGGCATGTACCGACTGAGCGCAAGCGAACAGCCACAGGTGCAACTGATGGGCAGCGGTTCGATCCTGCGGGAGGTGATCGCCGCCGCTGAGTTGCTGGAAAAGGATTTCGCCATGCGCAGTGCCGTGTGGAGCGCAACCAGTCTCACCGAGTTACGCCGTGAAGGGCATGCGGTAGAACGCTGGAACCTGCTGCACCCGGAAAGCGAGCCGCGTGTGAGTTATGTGGAACAATGCTTGGCCAACGAAGCTGGACCGCTGGTGATCGCCACGGATTACATGAAGCTATTCGCCGACCAGATCCGCCCATTCGTACCGGGCCGACGCTTTGTCGCGCTGGGTACCGATGGCTTCGGGCAATCGGATACGCGGGAAACCTTGCGGGAGTTCTTTGAGGTAGATCGCTACTTCATCGCACTGGCGGCCTTGAAGGCGTTGGCGGATGACGGCGTGATCGGCCGCGATAAAGTCAGTGAGGCGATCAGGCGCTACGGGATCAACGTCGACAAGGCCGACCCCGTAGCGGTCTGATTTACTGCGCAGGCGTCGGTAGCGGTGGAATCGCTTCTGTCGGCGCTGGCAGCTCGGGGTTGGTCGTCGCGGGCGCGGCGGCCGGCTCTTCATGCGGCGCAATCGGCGCAGGCTCGACAGGCGGTGCGACCGGCTCCGACGCTGCGGGCTCTGCCTTCGGCGCCTCGACCTTCTCGGCAGCCGGTGCGACTTTTGGCTCCGGCACGCCCAAGTCAGCCTTTGGCTTCTCGGCAATGTGCTCGGCCTTCTTCACCTCTTGCGGCAGGAACACGTCCACCAGCGCAAAGTAACGCTCGTAGAACTTCGGTGCGGACACGGTTTCGCTGGCCACCTTCACCATCGAGTCATCCGTGGAGCCAATCGGCATCGATACCGACCCCAACACGCCCACGCCCAGGCTCGCCGAGTTGTTGACCTTCTTCAGCGCATAGCGGTCCTGCAAGGCGTTGGCGAACATCGTCGAATGGTTGGTGCCTTTGCCATCATCGGCACACACCACGTTGAAGCTGATCTGCAGATGGGTCTCGCCGGTCTGCTGGAAACTCTTGTTACCCACCACCAGCTTCGGGTCGCTGCTGGTAATGATGTAGCCCTGGCTCAGCAAGGCGCGGCGCGCGGCTTCGCACGCCGCCACATCACTGACCGGGTAATCGCGCGAAAACGTACCGGAGTCGTCGAAATTCTCATGTTCATAAATAGCGGTCTTGGGTGACGAGCAGCCCGCGGCGCCCGCCAGCACCAGCGCCAGCCCGAGGCTACGCAAGTGAAATGATGTCGACATTGAAAATCCTGAGGAAAACGGTCCGGGCGGTATTGTGCAACAGAACGAGGCCTTGGCGCGCGCATTCCTGTCGGTAAAACGTCACAGGCCTACGCGACGGTGCCTGCAGGAAAAAGCCCTGCACACATATGATCAATAAACACACGCAATTTGGCCGAGGCATGGCGGCTTGACGGCCACAACATCCAGAAACTGCCACGGTGCTCCAGGTAATCATCCAATACCCGTTGCAGGCGCCCCTCCCCCACGGCTCTGTTGACCATGTAATCCGGCAGGCAGGCAATGCCCAACCCCTCGTGCACCACATGGTTGAGGGATTCGATGGTGGTGCTGACCAACGGAGCGCGCAAGACCGGCTCTGCGGCACCGGGCGCAAGACGCAACGGCCAAGGCTCCAGTTTGCCTGTCGCGCAGAATTTGTGACGCAGGCAGGCGTGGTCGCTCAAGTGGTGGGGGTGTTGCGGAGTGCCGTGCTGAAGGAAGTAAGCCGGGGTGCCCACCAACACCAATTGGTAGTGCCCCAGGTGGCGGGCCATCAGCCGTGAATCTTCCGGTTTGCCGGTGCGAATGACCGCGTCGAACCCCTCTTCGATCACGTCTACCATGCGGTCGGAAAAATCCACATCCAGCTCGATCTCAGGGTAAGCACGCATGAAGTCACTGAGCACCGGCATCAACAAGCCGCGCACCTGCGGCAGGCTGATGCGCAACTTGCCCCGAGGCGTCGCACTGGCCTCGGTTAGCTCGCGTTCGGCGGCCTCCACCTCGGCCAGGATACGCCGCGAGCGTTCAAGGAATAACGTGCCTTCCCCGGTGAGCGTGATACTGCGCGTACTGCGATGAAACAACCGCACGCCCAGGCGTTCTTCCATACGCGCGATACTTTTGCCCACCGCCGAGGACGACACGCCCAAGACGCGCCCCGCAGCCGTGAAACTGCGGGTCTCTGCGACCTGCACAAATACCGAAAGGCTGCCCAAACTGTCCATGATGTGACCCTGCATTACGGACGAGTGTGTCCGATAAGTTCGGAACCTTAGCCTGTTTTTCCGCAGACGGCAGCCCCCTACTCTGCGTCCTTGCCCTTTTGCATGGATACAGCGTCATGACTTCACTTGTTAGCGACTCCCCGGATACGCTGCCGCTGGGCGGCTTGCTGGCACTGGCCAGTGCGGGCTTTATTACCATCCTCACTGAGGCCATGCCCGCCGGGCTGTTGCCACAGATGGGCGATGGCCTGGGCGTGTCGCCTGCACTGGTTGGCCAACTGGTCACCCTCTACGCGCTGGGCTCATTGCTGGCCGCCATCCCCCTGACGTTGCTGACCCGTGGTTGGCGTCGACGTCCGTTGTTGCTGCTCGCCATCGGCGGTTTTGCCTTGGTCAACAGCGTGACCGCCTTATCCAGTCACTATGGGCTGACGCTGGTGGCACGCTTCTTTGCCGGGGTATTCGCCGGGCTGCTGTGGGCGTTGCTGGCTGGTTATGCCAGCCGGATGGTCGCGCCACATCTGCAAGGTCGTGCAATTGCCGTGGCGATGCTTGGCGCACCACTGGCCTTATCCCTGGGCGTGCCAGCCGGCACCTTGCTGGGTAACGTTGTCGGCTGGCGCCTGAGTTTTGCGATCATGACCGGGCTGACACTGATACTGCTGGTCTGGGCGCGTTGGCAGCTCCCGGATTTTGCCGGCCAGCCCGCCGAAAAACGCATGGGGTTACGCCAGGTGCTGACCTTACCCGGCATTCGTCCGGTGCTATGGGTGACCTTTACCTACGTGTTGGCCCACAACATTCTGTACACCTACATCGCCCCACTGCTAGTGCCTGCCGGGATTGCAGTGGAAATCGATCGGGTACTGCTGGTGTTCGGCCTGGCGGCACTGCTGAGTATCTGGCTGGCTGGCGTGCTGATCGACCGGTGGCTGCGCGTTTTGCTGTTGATCAGCTGTGCGCTATTTGGCCTGATCGCTTTAGTGCTGGCGTTATGGATCAGTGTGCCGGCGATCGTCTATTTTGCGGTCGCATCGTGGGGCCTGGCGTTTGGCGGCCTACCGGCATTGCTGCAAACGGCACTGGCCAAGTCGGCAGGAGAATCAGCCGATGCCGCGCAATCGATGCTGGTGACCGTATGGAACCTGGGCATCGCCGGCGGTGGCTTGGCGGGCGGTGTACTGCTTCAAGCCTGGGGCGTCACGGCCTTTCCATGGGCAGTCATTTTGCTGATGTTGCTTGCCCTGATCGGCGCGTCACAGACGGCGACCCAACACCTGAGCCGGCCAGCCATCCATTCCTTGAACCGACACGGTTGACACTCCCTTCCCGAACGACAGCGCTCACGCGCCCAGGCCGTTCACTCTAGCGCACATAAAAAAGCCCCCGGTCTTTTCAGGCCGGGGGCTTCTTGTTCAAAGCGACATCAGAACTTCTTGATGTCAGCTTTCTCTTCCAACTGCTTGCGGTACGCCGCGAAGTCTTGCTGGCCAACACGGGAGGCGAGGAAGCGGCGGATTTGCGCTTTTTCTTCGTCCGTTGGGGCAGCGGCTTCGTTAACGCCATTCAAGCGCACGATCACCAGGCTACCATCGGCCAGGGTCACGGTGGTGAAGGTCGGCTTGTCCTTGGCCGCAGGCTTAGGCATACGGAACAGGGCTTGCAGCACGGCAGGCTCGATCGCTTCCTGGTTACGGGTAGCAGCTTCGGTAACCTTCCACGCCTGACCGTCGACCGGCTGGTTCAGCGGGGTCTTGCCATCGCGCAGGCTGGCGATCAACTCGTCAGCATGAGCCTTGGCAGCCGCGCTGGCGCGCTCCTTGGTCATCTGGGTGCGGATCGCTGCAGCGACGCTTTCCAGCGGCAGTTGCGCAGGCTTCAAGTGCTCCTTAGCACGCAGCACAATGATGGTTTCCGGGTCCAGCTCGATAGCGGAACTGTTAGCACCTTCATCCAGCACTTCCGGGCTGAATGCAGCGGTGACCACGGCACGATTGGCCGCAACACCTTCGCCACCTTCACGGCCAAACGGCGCAGAGGTACGCACGGTCAGCTTCAAATCGGACGCTGGCTGTGCCAGGTCGGAGGCCTCGAATGCCGCGTCTTCCAATTGCTTGGTCGCCTCGACATAACGCTGCTCAACCTGTTGGGTCTTGAGCTCTTTGGTCAGCTTGTCTTTCAGGCTGGCAAAGGTCGGCACTTGAGGTGCTTCAACGCCCAGCAGCTTGATCAGGTGCCAACCAAAGGTGCTACGCACCGGTGCCGAAACCTGGTCCTTGTTCAACGCGTACAAGGCGGTTTCGAAGTCCGGGTCGTAGACGCCTGGGCCGGCAAAGCCAAGGTCACCACCATTGCTGGCCGAACCTGGGTCTTGGGAGAACTCCTTGGCCAGGGCCTCGAACTTCTCGCCTTTGGCCAGGCGTGCCTGGATCTCTTCGATCTTGGCCTTGGCTTGGGCGTCAGTGACCTTGTCGTTGACTTCAATCAGGATGTGCGCCGCACGACGCTGTTCAGCGAGGTTGGCGGTTTCTTTCTGATAGGCAGCCTGCAGTTCATCGTCCTTGACGGTCACCTGGTCGAAGAAAGACGACTTCTTCAGTTCCAGGTAGTCGATGACCACTTGATCCGGCGTCATGAACTCTTTGGCGTGCTGGTCGTAGTAAGCCTTGACCTCCTCGTCGGTGATCTTCACCGCCGCAGGGTTGGCCTTGATATTGACGGTGGCGAAGTCGCGGGTCTGTTTTTCCAGACGGGCAAATGCCAGTACCTCGGCGTCGGTCACGAAACCGCTACCGGCGATACCCGCACGAACCTGGCCGATCAGCATTTCCTGGGTCAGCATCTGACGGAACTGCATGCGGCTATAGCCCAGTTGACGGATCACCTGGTCAAAGCGTTCGGCGCTGAATTTGCCGTCCACCTGGAATTCCGGCGTCTGCAGGATCACCTGGTCCAGTGCCGCTTCAGAGAAGCCAAACTTGGAATCAGCCGCGCCTTGCAGCAGCAGCTTGCGATCGATTAGACCTTTAAGGGCCGCTTCGCGCAGCAATTTTTCGTCCAACAGGGAAGCATCGAAATCCTTGCCCAGCTGTTGCATCAGCTGGCGACGTTGCATGTCGACGGCCTGGCTCAGCTCGGTCTGGGTGATTTCTTCACCGTTGACCTTGGCCACGTCCTGCTTGTTGTTACCCGAAGCCTGGAAAATAGCTTCGATACCGGTGAACGCCATCAATGCGACGATGATCCCGATAATGGTCTTGGCAATCCAGCCTTGTGAATTGTCCCTGATATTTTGCAGCATGCGTCCCCCAGAAACGGTTGATCTTCAAAAATAGGCAACCGTGGAGCGTGGGTAGAGTACGGATATAAGAAAGGCGCATCCTAGGATGCGCCTTCTCGCAACTGGCGGAGCGGACGGGGGCTTGAGTTCTCCCCCCGGCGTGGTGACCCGATGGATACGTGGGTCAGCTGCCGCTCCGCTGCCAGGTCGAACCTGCGTTCGACCCGGGTAGGTAAGGCTTGAGCGAAGCTTAGTTAACGGCTTCTTTCAGGGCTTTACCGGCTTTGAAACCTGGTTTCTTGGCAGCAGCGATTTGCAGTGCTTTGCCAGTCTGTGGGTTACGGCCAGTGCGAGCTGGGCGGTCAGTCACAGAGAAAGTACCGAAGCCTACCAGTACCACGGAGTCGCCGGCCTTCAGAGCGCCAGTGACGGATTCGATTACTGCATCCAGCGCACGGCCAGCAGCAGCTTTCGGGATATCAGCGGATGCAGCGATAGCATCAATCAGTTCCGACTTGTTCACTCTAAGTCCCCTTATATATCTATTGAGTATGATTCTAAGTTTTTTGGTGAAAGCAAAAACCAGTGCTGAATGGCCTACAGACACTTAAGAGCCGCTTTATAACAAGGGCTCTAAAAAGCTGTCAAGGAAGCCCCCAGGCTTAACCGCATTAATGCGTGCTAATTCTTTCCTTGGAATCAGACTCGCGTTTTTCGTCCTTTGCAACTATCTCCGGAGCCACATCCGGCAAGGGCTCCGGCGCGTATTGCAGCGCAATTTGCAGGACCTCGTCAATCCATTTAACCGGTTTAATCTGCAGATCTTGCTTGATGTTGTCAGGAATTTCCTTCAAGTCGCGAACATTCTCTTCGGGAATGATCACGGTCTTGATGCCACCCCGATGTGCGGCCAGCAATTTCTCTTTCAGGCCACCAATGGCCAGTACTTGCCCACGCAAGGTGATTTCACCCGTCATTGCCACATCAGCACGCACCGGAATGCCGGTCAACGCCGATACCAGGGCCGTGCACATGCCCACGCCAGCGCTAGGGCCGTCTTTGGGCGTCGCCCCTTCCGGCATGTGGATGTGGGTGTCGTGCTTCTCGTGGAAGTCCAGGGGGATCCCCAGGCTCTTGGCGCGGCTGCGCACCACGGTCTGCGCGGCTGTGATGGACTCGACCATCACGTCACCGAGGGAACCGGTCTTGATCAGTTGCCCCTTGCCCGGGATCACTGCGGCTTCGATAGTCAGCAACTCGCCGCCCACCTGAGTCCACGCCAAGCCTGTCACCTGCCCGACCTGATCCTGCTGCTCAGCCAGGCCGTAACGGAATTTACGTACGCCCAGGAAGTGCTCCAGGGAATCCGCCGTCACCTTCACAGAGAAGCGTTTTTCCAGCGCATGCTCCTTGACCGCCTTACGGCAAATCTTCGCAATTTGGCGCTCCAGGCCCCGTACACCGGCCTCGCGGGTGTAATAGCGCACGATGTCACGGATCGCCTCGACCTCAAATTCGATCTCGCCTTTCTTCAGGCCGTTGGCCGAAGTCTGCTTGGGCGCGAGGTATTTGACCGCGATGTTGATCTTCTCGTCTTCGGTGTAACCCGGCAGACGAATCACCTCCATCCGGTCCAGCAAGGCTGGCGGAATGTTCATGGAGTTGGAGGTGCACAGGAACATTACGTCGGACAGGTCGTAGTCGACTTCCAGGTAATGATCGTTGAAATTGTGGTTCTGCTCGGGGTCGAGCACCTCCAGCAGAGCAGACGCCGGATCGCCACGCATGTCACTGCCCATTTTGTCGATTTCATCGAGCAGGAACAGCGGGTTGCGCACACCCACCTTTGTCATCTTTTGAATCAATCTTCCTGGCATCGAACCGATATAAGTACGGCGATGGCCACGAATTTCGGCTTCGTCACGCACGCCACCAAGGGCCATACGCACGAATTTACGGTTGGTGGCGTTGGCAATCGACTCCGCCAGGGAGGTTTTACCCACACCAGGCGGGCCAACCAGGCACAACACGGGACCGCGAATCTTCTTCACTCGCTTTTGCACGGCGAGGTATTCGAGGATGCGTTCCTTGACCTCTTCAAGACCATAGTGGTCGGCGTCGAGGATGTCCTCGGCACGTGCCAAGTCCAGGCGCACTTTGGTCTGGGCCTTCCACGGCACCTGTACCAGCCAGTCGATGTAGGAGCGAACCACGGTGGCTTCGGCTGACATCGGCGACATTTGCTTGAGCTTGTTCAACTCGGCATTGGCTTTGGTCAGAGCGTCTTTCGGCAGGCCTGCGGCGTCGATGCGCTTTTTCAGCTCTTCGATTTCGTTGTGGCCTTCCTCGCTGTCGCCGAGCTCCTTCTGAATGGCCTTCATCTGCTCATTCAGGTAGTACTCGCGCTGGCTGCGCTCCATTTGTTTCTTCACACGACCACGGATGCGTTTTTCGACTTGCAGCAAGTCGATTTCGGCATCCAGCAGCGCCAACACGTGTTCAACACGGGCCGACAGGTCGATAATTTCGAGAATGTCCTGCTTCTGCTCGATCTTCAGCGCCATGTGCGCAGCCATGGTGTCCACCAGGCGGCTTGGCTCATCGATACTGTTGAGAGAGGACAGGACTTCGGCCGGGACCTTCTTGCCCAACTGCACATACTGCTCGAACTGCGAAAGCAGGCTGCGTACAAAGACTTCGGACTCGCGCTCAGGGGCTTCGACTTCGTCGATCAGCGCCACTTCGGCGCGCAGGTGGCCGTCCACCTCCATGAAGCGCTCGACCGCGCCGCGTTGCTCACCTTCCACCAGCACCTTGACGGTGCCATCGGGCAGCTTGAGCAGTTGCAAAACAGTCGCAATGGTGCCGACGCGATACAGGGCGTCTTCGCCCGGATCATCGTCAGCAGGATTTCTTTGGGCCAACAGCAGGATCTGCTTGTCGCCCGTCATCGCTGCCTCAAGGGCTTCGATAGACTTCTCGCGCCCCACGAACAGCGGGATAACCATGTGCGGATAGACGACGACATCACGCAACGGCAGGAGAGGCAATTCGATGGTGGTCTTCATGATTTCGCCTCTATGACAGATGAAAAATAAGCTTGAAACCAAGATGGGGGCTGCATGCAAAAAAAACAAGCTTATTGCCAGCAGTTAAACGCAGGAAACATCTCACAACAAAAACCGCTTCAAAAACAAAGGGGCCCCTAAAGGCCCCTTGTTTGTACCGCAACCGCAAAACGCTTACGCGTCTGGCGCAGCCTTGGCAGCCGGCTCACTGTTCTCGTAGATATACAGTGGCTTGGACTTACCCTCTATAACGCTTTCATCGATCACCACTTTACTCACCTCAGACTGCGAGGGGATTTCGTACATGGTGTCGAGCAACACGCCTTCGAGGATCGAACGCAAACCACGCGCACCGGTTTTACGCTCCAGTGCCCGCTTGGCCACCGATTTGAGCGCGTCGGTACGGAATTCGAGGTCCACACCTTCCATTTCGAACAGCTTGGCGTATTGCTTGGTCAGGGCGTTCTTCGGCTCGGTGAGGATCTGAATCAGAGCAGCCTCATCCAGCTCGTCCAACGTGGCCAGGACCGGCAAACGGCCTACGAATTCCGGGATCAGACCGAACTTGACCAGATCGTCAGGCTCGACTTCACGCAGGGACTCGCCTACCTTCTTGCCTTCTTCCTTACTGCGTACTTCGGCACTGAAACCAATGCCGCCACGGGTCGAACGCTGCTGGATAACTTTTTCCAGACCGGAGAACGCACCGCCACAGATAAACAGGATGTTGCGCGTATCAACCTGAAGGAATTCCTGCTGTGGGTGCTTGCGACCACCTTGTGGCGGTACGGAAGCAACCGTGCCTTCGATCAGTTTCAACAGGGCTTGCTGCACGCCTTCACCGGAAACATCCCGGGTGATGGACGGGTTGTCGGACTTGCGCGAAATCTTGTCGATTTCGTCGATGTAGACAATGCCCATCTGGGCCTTCTCTACGTCGTAGTCGCACTTCTGCAGCAGCTTCTGAATGATGTTCTCGACGTCCTCACCCACGTAGCCAGCCTCGGTGAGGGTGGTGGCGTCGGCAATGGTAAACGGAACGTTCAGCAAACGAGCGAGGGTTTCTGCAAGCAGGGTTTTACCCGAGCCTGTAGGACCGATCAGCAAGATGTTGCTCTTGCCGAGCTCGACTTCGTCGCCTTTCTTGTCACGCTGGTTCAAGCGCTTGTAGTGGTTGTATACCGCTACGGCCAGAACCTTCTTTGCACGCTCTTGACCAATCACGTACTGGTCAAGGATGCCGCTGATTTCTTTAGGCGAAGGCAATTTATGCGCACTGCTCTCGGCCTGGGCTTCCTGCACCTCCTCGCGGATGATGTCATTGCACAGGTCGACGCACTCGTCGCAGATAAACACCGAGGGGCCGGCAATCAATTTGCGTACTTCATGCTGGCTTTTGCCGCAGAAGGAGCAATAGAGCAGCTTGCCGTTGTCCTCGCCGTTGCGGGTGTCAGTCATTCGTTCGATCCAAATCCGATAGGCTTGCAACACAAGATGAAGGCTTATGCGGGCTTTTTCAAGCCCGCCAGTGGTCGGACATGCCGACCAGCCCTATTTTGAGCGGCTTATATTAAGCGGGGCGCTTGTCGATCACTGCGTCGATCAACCCATAATCACGTGCGGCTTCAGCGCTCATGAAATTGTCGCGGTTGGTGTCGCGCTCGATTTCTTCCAGGGTGCGCCCGCTGTGCTTGGCCATCAGCGTGTTGAGACGCTCACGAATAAACAGGATTTCCTTGGCGTGGATTTCGATGTCCGAAGCCTGGCCCTGGAAACCGCCCAGTGGCTGGTGAATCATCACGCGGGAGTTCGGCAGACAGAAACGCTTGCCCTCGGCACCCGCGGTCAGCAGGAAAGCGCCCATGCTGCAGGCCTGGCCGATGCAGGTGGTCGATACGTTTGGCTTGATGAACTGCATGGTGTCGTAGATCGACATGCCCGCTGTCACCGAACCGCCTGGGGAGTTGATGTAGAGATGGATGTCCTTGTCCGGGTTTTCCGCTTCAAGGAACAGCAGTTGCGCACAGATCAGGTTGGCCATGTAGTCCTCTACGGGGCCCACCAGAAAGATCACTCGCTCCTTGAGCAGGCGCGAGTAGATGTCGTAGGCGCGTTCGCCACGAGCGGACTGCTCGACAACCATCGGGACCAGGCCGCCAGCGGCCTGGATATCAGAGTTCTGCTGAATATAGGAATTACGGAACATGCTCTGCAGTTACTCCCAAATAGTCATGTCTTGAAAACGCATAAGCCAGCGCGAGGCTGGCTTATGGTTGTATTTCCAACGAGTTGGACAATCAGTCGGCTTGTGCTGCTTCCGCCGGTTTGACTGCTTCTTCGTAAGAGACCGCTTTGTCGGTCACCTTAGCCTTCTGCAGAACAGTATCCACAACTTGTTCTTCCAGCACAACCGAACGTACTTCGTTCAGCTGTTGGTCGTTCTTGTAGTACCAAGCCACAACCTGCTCAGGCTCCTGGTAGGCCGAAGCCATTTCCTGGATCATTTCGCGAACGCGATCTTCGTCAGGCTTGAGGTCGAATTGCTTGACCACTTCAGCCACGACCAGACCCAGCACGACACGGCGCTTGGCTTGTTCTTCGAACAGCTCGGCCGGCAGTTGGTCAGGCTTGATGTTGCCACCAAACTGCTGAACAGCTTGTACGCGCAGGCGATCCACTTCGTTGGACAGCAGGGCCTTAGGCACTTCGATCGGGTTGGCAGCCAGCAGACCGTCCATAACCTGGTTCTTGACCTTGGACTTGATGGCCTGACGCAGTTCGCGCTCCATGTTCTTGCGAACTTCGGTGCGGAAGCCTTCGATACCGGTTTCCTTGATACCGAATTGAGCGAAGAACTCTTCGTTCAGCTCTGGCAGCTTAGGCTCGGAAACGCTGTTGACGGTCACGGTGAACTCGGCGACTTTGCCAGCCAGGTCCAGGTTCTGGTAGTCAGCAGGGAAAGTCAGGTTCAGAACGCGCTCTTCGCCGGCTTTAGCGCCAACCAGGCCGTCTTCGAAACCCGGGATCATGCGGTTGGAACCCAGCACCAGCTGAGTACCCTTGGCGGAGCCGCCAGCGAATACTTCGCCGTCAACCTTGCCAACGAAATCGATGTTCAGTTGGTCTTCGTTCTGGGCAGCACGATCAACCGCTTCGAAACGAGTGTTCTGCTTGCGCAGGATTTCCAGCATGTTGTCCAGGTCGGCATCAGCCACTTCAGCGCTCAGGCGCTCTACGGCGATGGACTCGAAACCGGCAACGGTGAACTCTGGGAACACTTCGAAAGTAGCGACGTATTCCAGGTCCTTGCCAACTTCCAGGGACTTAGGCTCGATCGAAGGCGAACCAGCCGGGTTCAGCTTGTGCTCAACAACAGCTTCGTAAAAAGAGGCCTGGATCACGTCGCCAACAGCTTCCTGACGCGCATCAGCACCAAAACGGCGCTTGATTTCGCTCATTGGCACTTTGCCTGGACGGAAACCAGCGATCTTGGCCTTCTGGGCAGTCTGCTGCAGACGCTTGTTGACCGCAGTCTCGATACGCTCAGCCGGAACGGTGATGCTCAGGCGACGTTCGATAGCAGTAGTATTTTCAACAGAAACTTGCATGGATATTCCTCGTTGCACAGACGTTAGCCGGCCATTTCCGACCCCAATCAAGGGCATGCATTCTAGTGGGTCAAACTCAAGAAGTCACCCTACTGGAAACTCACCCGAAAACAGCCGGCAATTTATCGGTACGAAGGCACTGAAGTACCTCGCCCCGGTGACAAATACATCCCATCACGCCAGGGCTCTGCGCCGCCCCTTCTATATATAGAAGAGGTCGTCATCCATCTCCCTGACGGCCCACCCCGCAAACAGGGCGAGCAGGCAGCGCGGCATCATCGAGACACATAAATACGATGAAACGCCCTGCCGCTGCGACCCAGCACCTGCAGTCGCGAATATCAGAACCGCTAAAACCAAAAAAGGCGCCAGACTGTTAAATCTGGCGCCTTTCGAATATGGGGTGGACGAAGGGGATCGAACCCTCGACAACGGGAGTCACAATCCCGTGCTCTACCAACTGAGCTACGCCCACCATATTGCATTAACAAAGAACTCATACATCTTCTTTGTTGAACCTCACCTTACCTGACGGTAGGGCGACGCCTTGAAATTGGTGCGGATGAAGAGACTCGAACTCTTACGCCTCGCGGCGCTGGAACCTAAATCCAGTGTGTCTACCAATTCCACCACATCCGCGCTTGAAGCTCTTAAAGCAAAGGCGCCAGACGATTAATCTGGCGCCTTTTCAGAATATGGGGTGGACGAAGGGGATCGAACCCTCGACAACGGGAGTCACAATCCCGTGCTCTACCAACTGAGCTACGCCCACCATATAGCGCTACTTGTGCCAAAGCTGCCTAATGGCGCACCCGGCAGGACTCGAACCTGCGACCATCCGCTTAGAAGGCGGATGCTCTATCCAGCTGAGCTACGGGCGCCTGATTAATCTGTATTCTATTAGGACTACAAACTAAGTGCTTCCAGCCTTACAGAACAACCATCTATTCTGCTCGACCTTCTTAACCAGTGCTAGGCTGTGCCCGACAAGTGCGACGAATAGTATAGAGGGCCTCGAAACCCGTCAAATCTTTTTTGAAAAAAATTCATTTTATTTAAGGGGTTAGGGCAATTTGCAGACCAAGCGCCTTTGCCCTCACGCCATGGCATGCGAGAATGCGCGCACTTTTCTTCCCCCTCTCGATGGTTAATCACGCGTAATGACTGCACAACTTATCGACGGCAAATCAATCGCCGCCAGCCTGCGCCAGCAGATCGCCAAACGAGTCACCGAGCGCAGCCAGCAAGGCCTGCGCACGCCTGGTCTCGCGGTGATCCTGGTCGGCAGCGATCCTGCCTCTCAGGTTTATGTCTCGCACAAGCGTAAAGACTGTGAAGAGGTCGGCTTTATTTCCAAGGCCTATGACCTGCCTGCCGAGACCTCCCAACAGGCGCTTACCAACCTGATCGATGGCCTCAACGCCGACGCTGGCATCGACGGCATCCTGCTGCAACTGCCGCTGCCGGAACACCTGGATGCATCCAAATTGCTGGAGCGTATCCGCCCGGACAAAGACGTCGACGGTTTCCACCCCTATAACGTCGGCCGCCTGGCCCAGCGTATCCCGCTGCTGCGCCCGTGCACCCCGAAAGGCATCATGACCCTGCTGGAAAGCACCGGTGTCGACCTTTACGGCCTCGATGCCGTTGTCGTCGGCGCGTCCAACATCGTCGGTCGCCCGATGGCCATGGAACTGCTGCTGGCCGGCTGCACCGTGACCGTCACCCACCGCTTCACCAAAGACCTCGCCGGCCACGTCGGGCGAGCCGACCTGGTGGTTGTCGCCGCCGGCAAGCCAGGCCTGGTCAAGGGTGAGTGGATCAAGGAAGGCGCCATCGTTATCGACGTGGGCATCAACCGCCAGGAAGATGGCAAGCTGGTGGGCGACGTGGTGTACGAAACCGCCCTGCCCCGCGCTGGCTGGATCACGCCGGTCCCGGGCGGTGTAGGCCCGATGACCCGTGCCTGCCTGCTGGAAAACACGCTGTACGCTGCAGAAAACCTGCACGACTAATAACCAGCGGCACTGAAAAAGCCCTGCCTTATCGCAGGGCTTTTTATTGGCCGCAATAAAACCCGTTTTTTCTTAGTTTTTAGGTACTTTCGTCTGCTTTCAGAAGAACATTCGACAGTTTCTGATCCATACTCCTAAAATGTAACGGCATTTGTCATATAACCCGTTCCCGAACGGTATTTCCTTACTTTTAGCGAGTTCATCCGCGTGAAAATTCGTCTCTCTCTCGTCAGCCTATTTTTTGCATTTACAGGCACCTTCGCGCACGCCGCCGAGACCACCCAGGCTCCGCGTGACACTTCCAAGCTGCAGATCGCTTCAGGCAGCGCCATGCTGGTGGACCTGCAGACCAACAAGGTCATTTATTCCAGCAACCCCGACGTGGTGGTCCCTATCGCCTCGGTGAGCAAGCTGATGACCGGCCTGATCGTGCTGGAAGCCAAGCAGAACATGGACGAGTACATCGACATCAACATCAAGGACACGCCAGAAATGAAAGGCGTGTTCTCCCGCGTGAAGATCGGCAGCGAAATGCCGCGTAAAGAAATGTTGCTGATCGCCCTGATGTCCTCGGAAAACCGTGCCGCCGCCAGCCTGGCCCACCACTACCCTGGCGGCTACCCAGCGTTTATCGCGGCGATGAACGCCAAGGCCAAGGCGCTGGGCATGACCAGCACCCACTACGTGGAACCCACCGGCCTGTCGATCCACAACGTATCCACTGCCCGTGACCTGAGCAAACTGCTGGCCGCCGCACGCCACTATCCGATGCTCAGCCAGTTGAGCACCACCAAGGAAAAGACCGTTTCGTTCCGCAAGCCCAACTACACCTTGGGTTTCTCCAACACCGACCACCTGATTAACCGCGCCAACTGGGATATCAAACTGACAAAGACCGGCTTCACCAACCAAGCCGGCCACTGCCTGGTGCTGGTGACCAGCATGGGTAACCGCCCGGTGTCGCTGGTGATCCTGGATGCGTTTGGCAAATTCACCCACTTTGCTGATGCGGGCCGGATTCGTAATTGGGTTGAAACCGGCAAGAGTGGCTCGGTGCCCGACGTAGCGCTGCGCTACAAGGCCGACAAGAACTTGAAGAACCGTCCTAACGCGGCAGAAGCCAGTCGCTAAAACACTACGATATTCCTGTAGAAGCGGGGCTGTGTAGGAGCGGGCTTGCTCGCGAATGCGTTGGGTCAGTCAGTGAATCTAAGCCCGACACACCGCTTTCGCGAGCAAGCCCGCTCCCACAGGGGTTCGCGGTGTTCTTGCTTACTTGGTTTCAGCCAACACTTTAAGCGCCTGCGCCGCCGCACGCTCCTGCCCGGCCTGGGCCGTTGCATTGGCAGCATCACGCCAGCGCTGGGCATCCACATTGGCCGGCAACTGGCTCGGGCGCTGAGTGAGGATTGCCCAGCTCCCAGCGCTTTTCCACTTCGATTCAAAGTCGCTGAAGCTCATCAACAAACGCCGGTCCATTCCCGAGCGCAGCAACACCGTACTCTTCTGTTGGTTGAACCCCACTACAACCACGTAGCGCGCATCCGACCAAATCCCGCCGCCCACCCGCGCCATCACCGGGTAACCTGCCGCCACCTGCGCCAGTACCGCCGTCAGCTTGGCGTCCAACGGGTACACCATCAGCCCGTACTCGCGCGCCAGCACTTGCATGTTGCGTTCAAGGTCCGCTTCGCCGCCTGGCAAATGCAGCGGCTTATCCAGCAAGCCCGGTGTCATGACAATGCCTTGTTGCGACAGCATGCTGGCTAACGCGCTAGGGCCACTTTGATAAGCCTCGCTGCGAAAGGTCGGCACGCCATTGAGCTCGACACGCTCCGGCAGGCCCGGCAGCTTGGACGGGTGCCCGGAACAGGCCGCAAGCCCCAAGGCACAGGCCAATACCCACGATGATTTAACGTTCGACCGTAACCGCAATTTTTTACTCTCTTGATCAACTGCCGGTAAGGGCCCAGATCATAGCCCAATCGCGTTTCTGTAGGAGAACGGCGGCGCGCATATAGCAAAGAAGTTGGACGGACTCGACCATTGGTCAATAGCAGGCAACCGCCAGGTGTCTAGACTGTCCATTGAGAAGACTGTGTGTGCCCCGGACGGGGCGAAAGGAGGCCCAAATGAGCCTTGCTGCAACGATTATCCTGTTGATCTGCGGTTGGCTGGCAGTTGCCGGCGCCATGTTGTGGGGGGTATTGCGCATTACCCGCCGGCACCACCCCCACGTCAAACCCGCTGCACCTGCAAAACCTCACAAGGCAGCGGTGCGCCACGCTTAGCCAGGCATGCAATTGAAGTCCTGAGTCGCCGCGACTTCCTTGCCGTGACCATCTTTCAGGGATGCGCGCACGGTGGTGCCCAGGCTTGATTCCACCAGGGTGTAATGCTCACCCGCCTTGAAATCCTTGTACTCCACTCGGCCCTGGCAGTCCTGCTGATTGTCGTCGCCTGGCTCCTCTTCGAACAACGTCACGTCCAGGCGATGGTCCCCCGGGGTCACTTCAAAAAAGCGCCCGTCATCCACGCGCTTGCCGTCTACGCGTTCAGCCATCAGATCGTTCGGCGCTTCTTCCTTCAAGCCGATCCAGGCTTCGCTCGGGTCGGCTTTGGGAATCGGGCCGGCACACGCCGACAACAACAGCACAGCACCAAGGGCTGGAATCAACAAAAGAGGTTTGAGTGACATGGCAGGGCTCCAGAGAAAGACGATGTGTCCAATGGGTTACAAGCTTGAGGAGCCGACCTGTGTAGAACAAATGAATACATATGAAACGATCTTCAGCCCTTAACTAAATGTTCCTTCACTTGGCTGAAAGGTGCCTGTTAGGTGGGTCGGGCAAGACTGCCGGGGTTTGCAATCCTGCTCCAATGGAGGTTCACGCATGCTCGGGCTGGTAAAGACCGCACTGCAAAAGCCGTACACGTTTATCGTGTTGGCTATATTCATCTGCATCATCGGGCCGATGGCGGCCCTGCGAACCCCTACGGATGTTTTTCCCGATATCGGCATCCCCGTGGTCGCCGTGGTCTGGCAGTACAACGGCTTGTCGCCGGACGCCATGGCCGGACGGGTGATCTACACCTACGAACGCTCCCTGAGCACCACCGTCAACGACATCGAACACATCGAATCGCAATCGCTGCCCGGCATGGGCATCGTCAAGATCTTCTTCCAACCGGGCGTGGACATCCGCACCGCCAACGCCCAAGTGACCGCCGTTTCACAAACCGTGCTCAAGCAGATGCCACCGGGCATCACGCCGCCGCTGATCCTCAACTACAGCGCCTCCACGGTGCCGATTTTGCAGATGGCGTTCTCCAGCCCCAGCCTCTCGGAAGCGAAGATCCGCGACCTGGTACAGAACAATATCCGCTTGCCCCTCAGCGCCCTGCCCGGCCTGGCCATGCCGACGCCCATGGGCGGCAAGCAACGCCAGATCACCCTTGACCTTGACCCGCAGGCGCTGGCCGCCAAAGGTCTGTCGGCTCAGGACGTGGGTAACGCGCTGGCGCTGCAAAACCAGATCATTCCGGTGGGCACTGCCAAACTCGGCCCCAACGAATACACGATCCTGCTCAACAACAGCCCTAAGGCCATCGATGAGCTCAACGACCTGCCGATCAAGACGGTCGACGGCGCGCTGATCACTATCGGCCAAGTGGCCCATGTGCGTGACGGCTCGCCGCCGCAAACCAACATCGTGCGTGTAGACGGCCATCGCGCCGTGCTGATGCCGGCGCTGAAAAACGGCAGCATCTCCACCCTGTCGATCATCGACGGCATCCGCCAGATGCTGCCGCGCATCAACGAAACGCTGCCGCCGTCGCTGAAGACCTCGTTGCTGGGTGACGCCTCGGTGTTCGTCAAGCAATCGGTGGGCAGCGTGGCCCAGGAAGGCATCATCGCCGCCCTGCTGACCAGCGCGATGATCCTGCTGTTCCTCGGCAGCTGGCGTTCGACGCTGATCATCGCCGCCTCGATTCCCTTGGCAGTCTTGTCGGCCATCGCACTGCTGGCAGTCAGCGGGCAAACCCTCAACGTGATGACGCTGGGCGGGCTGGCGTTGGCCGTGGGCATCCTGGTGGACGACGCCACGGTGACCATCGAAAACATCAACTGGCACCTGGAGCAAGGCAAAGCGGTGAAGACCGCGATCCTCGACGGCGCCGCGCAAATCGTCGGCCCCGCGTTTGTTTCGCTGCTGTGCATCTGCATCGTGTTCGTGCCGATGTTCCTGCTGCAAGGCATCGCCGGTTACCTGTTCCGGCCGATGGCGCTGGCGGTGATCTTTGCCATGGCCAGTTCATTCATCCTCTCGCGCACCTTGGTGCCGACCCTGGCAATGTTCCTGCTCAAGCCCCATGTACCGGAGCAAGGCGCGGGGCATCACCCGGAAGATGAATTCATCAACCACCACGAGGGCGAGCAGCACACCAAACAACGCAATGCCGTGCTGCAATCGGTGCTGAATTTCCAGCAGGGTTTCGAGCGCCACTTTTCGAATATCCGCGACACCTACCATGGTGTGTTGATGCTTGCGCTGGGCAATCGCAAGCGCTTTATCGTCGGCTTCCTGGCCTGCGTACTCGCCTCGTTCCTGCTGCTGCCAAGCCTGGGCCAGGACTTCTTCCCGGCCACTGACGCTGGCGCCCTCGCGCTGCATGTGCGCCTGCCGCTGGGCACGCGCATCGAAGAAAGCGCCGCGGCTTTCGACCGTATCGAAGCGCGGATCCGCGAAGTGATCCCCGCCGAAGAACTCGACACCATCGTCGACAACATCGGCATCCCGCTCAGCGGCATCGACATGGCTTACAGCAGCAGCGGCACCATCGGCCCGCAGGATGGCGACATCCAGGTCACCCTGAAAAAGGACCATGCACCAACTGCCGACTACGTGAAAAAACTGCGCGAAGCCCTGCCGCAAAGTTTCCCCGGCAGCCACTTTGCCTTTCTGCCAGCGGACATCAGCAGCCAGATCCTCAACTTCGGCGCCCCTGCTCCGCTGGACGTGAAGATCTCCGGACGCAGCGATGAAGAAAACCGTGCGTACGCGGTAGAGCTTGAGCGCCGCTTGCAACACGTGCCGGGCATTGCCGACCTGCGCATCCAGCAGTCCACCGGCTACCCGTCGTTGCAGGTCAACGTTGACCGCATGCGCGCCAACGGCTTGGGCATCACCGAGCGCGACGTCACCAACAGCATGGTCGCGTCCCTGGCCGGCAGCTCGCAGACCGCTCCCACGTTCTGGCTCAACCCGGCCAACGGCGTGTCGTACTCCATCGTCGCCGCCACGCCGCAATACCGCCTCGACAGCTTGCCGTCACTGGAAGCATTGCCGGTGACCGGTGCCGACGGCCAGTCGCAAATCCTCGGCGGTGTGGCGACTATTTCCCGGGTTGAGAGCCCGGCGGTCGTGACCCACTACAACATCGAACCGACCCTGGATTTGTACGCCAACGTTCAAGGCCGCGACCTCGGCGGCGTGGCGCGCGACGTGCAAAAGGTGCTGGATGACACCGCCTCCATGCGCCCCAAAGGCGCGGTGATCAGCCTGCATGGGCAGATCGATGCGCTGCATGAAGCGTTCAGCGGCTTGAGCTTCGGCCTGCTCGGCGCGGTGGTACTGATCTACCTGCTGATCGTGGTCAACTTCCAATCCTGGGCCGACCCGTTCGTGATCATTACGGCGCTGCCGGCCGCACTGGCGGGGATCGTGTGGATGCTGTTCCTCAGCGGCACCTCGTTGTCGGTGCCGGCACTGACGGGGGCCATCTTGTGCATGGGCGTGGCCACCGCCAACTCGATCCTGGTGGTGAGCTTCTGCCGTGAACGCCTGGCCGAACATGGCGATGCGCTCAAGGCTGCGATGGAGGCCGGCTACACGCGCTTCCGTCCGGTGTGCATGACTGCCCTGGCAATGATCATCGGCATGTTGCCGCTGGCCATTTCCGAAGAACAAAACGCCCCCCTCGGCCGGGCGGTGATCGGTGGGTTGATCTTCGCCACCATCGCCACCCTGCTGTTTGTACCCGTGGTCTTCAGCCTGGTCCACGGGCGTCACCCTACTCGCGCTGTTGCAGGAGAAACCCCACATGTCGTCTGATCACAAACCCTCGCGCAAGCGTCTGATGCTCATGGGTGTCGGCGGCCTGACTCTGGCTGCCCTGTTGGTCGCCAACGGCCTGCATGCCCGCACGTTGCACGAACAATCGGTGACCGCCTGGACAGAGACCGCCGCCATCCCGCAAGTGATGGTGTTCCAACCGCAACAGAACGCCGCCGGCGACACCCTGCGCTTGCCGGCACACCTGGAAGCCTGGAGCAAGGCGCCGATCCATGCCCGGGTCAGCGGCTACTTGAAGGACTGGAAAGCCGACATTGGCACCCAAGTCAAAGCCGGGCAAATCCTGGCCGAAATCGACAGCCCGGACCTGGACCAGCAAATGGCGCAAACCCACGCCCGGTTGATTCAGGAACAGGCCAACGCGCGCCTGGCCGAAACCACCGCCACACGCTGGCAAAACCTGCTCGCCAGTCACTCGGTTTCACGCCAGGAGGCCGATGAGAAAACCTCCAACGCCGCTGCCGCCAAGGCCAACGCCGAGGCCGCTGCTGCCGACTATGCGCGGCTGTCGGCGCTGGAAAGCTACAAGACCATCCGTGCGCCATTTGCCGGCACCATCACCGCGCGTAACACCGACATCGGCCAGTTGATCAAGGCCGATACCGACAGCGACCCGGAGCTGTTCAACATCGCCGACACCCATCAATTGCGCCTGTATGTACCAGTGCCGCAGAACTACGCGGCGGTCATCCACCCAGGCCTTGAAGCCGAGTTGACGGTGCCCGAGCATCCTGGCGAGCACTTCAAGGCGCGCCTGATCGGCGACTCCACCGCCATCGACCGCCGCTCCGGCACCCTGCTTGCGCAGTTCGTCGCCGACAACCCCAACGGCGAACTGCTGCCCGGTGATTACGCCGAAGCCACGCTGCCGATTCCAGCCGACACCCACGGCGTGAGCATTCCTGCCAGCGCCCTGATCTTCCGTGCTCAAGGTACCCAGGTCGCGGTGCTCGACGCGCACAACCACGTGCACCTGCAAACCATCCACATCGGCCTGGACCTCGGTGAGCGGCTGGTGATCGACCAAGGCCTTAAACCCGCCGACCGCGTGGTCGACAACCCGCCCGACGCCTTGCGCGAAGGTGACCCGGTGCAGTTGGCCGATGCCTCTGGAGGTGCGCATGCGCCCAAGGCTTAAACCCCTCGCGGCATTGATGCTGCTGGCATTGCAGGGTTGTTCGATGGCGCCGACCTACAAGGTGCCCACGGTTGACCTGCCCGCCGGCTACCGCGAACAAACCAGCGACGGCCCGTGGCACAGTGCGCAACCGTCCGACCAACTCGCGCCTGAATGGTGGAAGCTCTACAACGACTCGCGGCTGGATGACCTGCAACAGCAACTGCTCAAGGCCAACCCGGACTTGGCGGCGGCACTGGCGCACTTCGATGCGTCCCAGGCGTACGCCAGCCAATTGCACGCCGGGCTGTTCCCGCAAATCACCGCCAGTGCGCAACCGCTGCGCCAGCGGCAATCGGATACGCGGCCATTGCGCGGCAGCACGCAACCCTCGGTGTACAACAGCAACACCGCAGGGTTTTCGTTGAGCTACGACTTGGACCTGTGGGGCAAGATTCGTAACCAAGTTGCAGCCGGCGATGCCCAGGCGCAAGCGTCCGGCGATGACTTGGCGGTGGCGCGCCTGAGCTTGCAGCATCAGTTGGCAACCTTGTATGTGCAACTCAATGGGCTGGACGCGCAGGCGCGGATCCTGAACAGCTCGCTGGGGGATTTCAGCCAGGCGCTGCAACTGACGCGTAGCCGCTATGAAGGCCAGATCGCTTCGGAGCTGGACCTGACCCGTGCGCAAAACCAACTGGCCGAAGCCAAGGCGCAATTGGACGAAGTGCAAGGCCAACGCAACCTCACCGAACACGCGATGGGTGAACTGGTGGGCGTGGCGGCCAGCAACTTTACGCTGCCCCCGAGCCCGCAGCTGATCGCGCTGCCGGGTATCCCTTCACAATTGCCCAGCCACCTGCTGCAACGCCGCCCGGATATCGCGGCGGCAGAACGCCGGGTGTTTGCCGCCAACGCCAATATTGGCGTGGCCAAGGCAGCGTGGTACCCGGATTTCAGCTTGACCGGACTGATTGGCGGGCAGACCCAGGGCGTCGGCAACTTATTTTCGGCGGGCAATCGTTATTGGGCGCTGGGGCCGTTGGTCAACCTGCCGATCTTTGACGGCGGGCGCTTGAGCGCCAATGAGCGCCAGGCCAAGGCCGAGTTCGAAGAAGCCTCGGCGCAGTACCGCAGCCATGTGCTGAAAGCCATCCGCGAAGTGGAGGACAACCTGGGGCAACTGCGGGATTTGCAGCAGGAAGCCCAGGATGAACAAGCGGCAGCGGATGCGGCGCAGCACACACAAGCGCTGGCAATGAACAGCTACCAGGCGGGCGCGGTGAGCTATTTGGACGTGGTGACCGCACAGACGGCCGCGTTGCAGGCGCAAAGGACGTTGCAGGCGGTGCAGACGCGGCAGTTGCAGGCGAGTGTCGGCCTGATCACAGCCCTCGGAGGAGGCTGGCAACCCCCAGCCTAAACGACCTTGTAGTGAGCGGGCTTGTTCCGCGCTGGGTGGCGAAGCCGCCCTAAACCCGGGCACCTCGGTCTTTCTGAGACACTGCGGCGTCCTTATTGGGGCGGCTTCGCCACCCAGCGCGGGACAAGCCCGCTCACTACAAGTATTTCAGGCAGCGAGTTTACCGCTGGCGATAGCGGCTGACGCAGCCACCATTGCCCTGAGCAACACCGCACATCCCGCCGCCAGATCATCCGGCGCGGCATTCTCGATTTCGTTATGGCTGATGCCACCCTCACACGGCACAAAGATCATTCCCGCCGGGCCGAGCTCGGCGACGAAGATCGCGTCATGCCCTGCCCCGCTGACGATGTCCATGTTGGAGAGGCCCAACCCATTCGCGGCATCGCGCACGGCGTCCACGCAGCCTTTATCGAAGTACAGCGGTGGGAAGTCGGCCGTGGGCTCCATTTCAAAACTCAGACCGTGCTTGGCACAGGTGTCATCGATCACCTTGCGCACCTCGGCAATCATCGAATCCAACCGCGCCGGTTCCAGGTGGCGGAAATCGAGGGTCATGCGCACTTCGCCTGGAATCACGTTGCGTGAGCCGGGATATGCTTGCAGGCACCCCACCGTGCCACACGCATGCGGCTGATGCCCCAGTGCCGCCGCATTCACCGCCGCCACCACCGCCGCCGCGCCTACCAGGGCGTCCTTGCGCAAGTGCATCGGTGTCGGCCCCGCATGGGCTTCAACGCCGCGCAATTTCAGGTCAAACCACTTCTGCCCGAGCGCGCCCAACACCACGCCGATGGTTTTTTTCTCGTCCTCAAGGATCGGCCCTTGTTCGATATGCGCTTCAAAATACGCGCCGACTTTGTGGCCGCTTTCCGGGCGAGTACCCGCATAGCCGATAGCATTCAAGGCATCCCCAACGGAGATTCCGTCCGCGTCGACCTTGGCCAAGGTATCCGCCAAGCTGAATTTCTTGGCAAACACCCCTGAGCCCATCATGCACGGCGGAAAACGCGAGCCTTCTTCATTGGTCCACACCACGACTTCCAGTGGTGCTTCAGTTTCCACGTTCAGGTCGTTGAGAGTGCGCAGCACTTCCACCCCGGCCAGCACACCAAAGCAGCCATCAAACTTGCCGCCGGTGGGCTGGGTGTCGATATGGCTGCCGGTCATCACCGGCGGCAGGTTGGGATTGCGACCGGGGCGGCGGGCGAAGATGTTGCCGATACCGTCAACGGTCACGGTGCAGCCAGCGTCCTCGCACCACTGCACGAACAGGTCGCGGGCTTTGCGATCCAGGTCGGTGAGGGCCAGGCGGCACACACCGCCCTTGGGCGTAGCACCGAGCTTGGCCAAGTCCATCAGGGACTGCCACAAGCGGTCGCGGTTGATGTGCTGATGGGTGGACTGCAGAACGTCGAGCGCAGCGTTCATGGGGATCTCCTCAGGCGATATTTTCTTATGAGTTGACGCGGTCAACTGTGGGATTTGGCAGGCACCTGGCTGATGCCCCGCTTGGCATTCAGGCCGTAATACAACAGCCCACCCAACGCCGAACCGGTAAACCAGCCGTAGCTGTAGAACCAGCTGAATGCATCGCTGCCCAACGACAGCAACGTCAACACCACCGGCACGCCAAACGCGATAAACCCGCTCCAGTTCCACGCCGGGTACACGTCATCGCGGTACAAACCGGCCAGGTCGAGTTGCTGTTTGCGGGTGATGAAATAGTCCACCACCATGATCCCGGCGATCGGCCCAAGCAGGCTTGAGTAACCGAGCAACCAATTGGAATAGACGGTTTCCAGGCTCACATCGGAAACGATCAACCCCAGCTTTTTCAGCAGCTCATGCGCCATCAGCGCCAACCCCACCAGCCCGGTGAGGATCACCGCCGTGGTGCGGTTGATCAACTTCGGCGCGATGTTCTGGAAGTCATTGGTGGGCGAGACAATGTTGGCCGCCGTGTTGGTGGACAAGGTGGCGATGATGATCAACGCCATGGCGATAGCCACCCACACCGGGCTTTGGATATGCCCGATCAAGGTCACCGGGTCGGACACGCTCACACCCACCAGTTTTACCGATGCGGCGGTCATGATCACGCCCAGGGCGGCGAACAGGAACATGGTCAGCGGCAGGCCGAAGATCTGCCCCAGAATCTGGTCTTTCTGGCTTTTGGCGTAGCGGCTGAAGTCGGGAATGTTCAGGGACAAGGTGGCCCAGAACCCCACCATCGCCGTCAGGCCGGCCATGAAATAACCGGTAAGGCTCGCGCCTTCAGGACGTTTGGGCGGAATCGCCATCAACTCGCTGAGAGAAACATTGGGCATCGCCCACACCAACAGGCCGATACCCACGGCCACCAGCAGCGGTGCCGACAACGTTTCCAGGCGCTTGATCGACTCGGCGCCACGCAGCACCACCCACAAATTCAGGCACCAGAAAATCATGAAACCGATCACCTCTCCGGTGCCACCAAGGGACTTCCAACCCTCGAAAATCGAGCCCAGGAACAGGTGAATCGCCAGCCCGCCAAACATCGTCTGGATACCAAACCAGCCACACGCCACCAGCGCTCGAATCAAACACGGCACGTTGGAACCGAGAATGCCAAACGATGAGCGCAACAGTACGGGAAACGGGATGCCGTACTTGGTACCGGGAAACGCGTTAAGGGTCAGCGGGATCAGCACCACGATGTTGGCCAGCAGGATCGCCATCAGCGCCTCCCCCACTGACAACCCGAAGTACGCGGTCAGCACCCCGCCCAACGTATAGGTGGGCACGCAGATCGACATGCCGACCCACAGCGCGGTGATGTGCCATTTGTTCCAGGTTCGTTCGTGCACCTTGGTCGGTGCCATGTCGTGGTTGTAGCGCGGGCTGTCGAGGACGTCGGGGCCGGCGTCGAGTTCGTACAGGCCGTTGCGTTCAATGACTTGCGATCTGTTCTGTTGCATGGCCGCTCCACGGTTTTTTCGAATTATTGTTGCTCATCCAATGCTGTGCACTGGATGGCCGGAGTACCTCGTAAACAACATGACATCACGGGTCCGGCCAGCCGCCACTGCACTCAATAACCGTGCCGACAACCGTTACCGCACCCGCACCGCTTATATAACTTACTGATGTTTATCAGCTTTCCAATTGAGCGTTCGGTACTTGCCACGCTACTCAGGCTAAATAACGCGATAGTTGCCCGAACCATCAGGACTCAATCTGGTGCAACACAATTATTTTTATTTACCGCCCTCGTCAAGAGGCATGTCTCAAGCGTCTGATTTGCAATAAGAAATGTTGCTCAATTTAGAAACCTGTCAAGTGCGTCAAAATGGTTAAAGGTTGCCACATTTTGGTGATTTTCTGTTTTTCTCGTTATAAATCAATGTTTTAAATACGATATAAGCTTATAAAAAATCTTCTTGCCCAATCGAAAAACTCGGGCTAGTTTCTATTCCTGTCACCGATGACAGGAATTAATCGACCATCGGTAAGCAGCATTACAACACTTAGAACTGGCACAAGCCGGTCAAGCCTGTGAGGAACTCGACATGTCGCTGTTGATCCGTGGCGCCACCGTTATTACCCATGATGAAAGTTACCGCGCCGATGTGTTATGCGCAGGCGGTCTAATTCGGGCTATTGGTACGAATCTGGATATTCCCGCCGGCACTGAAACACTCGATGGCAGCGGCCAATATTTGATGCCTGGCGGCATCGATCCCCACACCCATATGCAACTGCCCTTCATGGGCACCGTGGCCAGTGAAGACTTTTTCAGTGGTACGGCGGCGGGCTTGGCAGGTGGCACCACGTCGATCATCGACTTCGTGATTCCCAACCCGCAGCAGTCGTTGCTGGAGGCGTTTCACCAGTGGCGCGGCTGGGCGGAGAAGTCCGCATCCGACTACGGCTTTCACGTGGCAATCACCTGGTGGAGCGAGCAGGTGCGCGAGGAAATGGCCGAGCTGGTCAGCCAACACGGCATCAACAGCTTCAAGCATTTCATGGCCTACAAGAACGCGATCATGGCAGCCGACGATACCCTGGTCGCCAGTTTCGAGCGCTGCCTGGAGCTGGGCGCAGTGCCCACCGTGCATGCGGAAAACGGCGAGTTGGTGTATCACCTGCAACGCAAATTGATGGCCCAAGGCATCACCGGGCCGGAAGCGCATCCGCTCTCGCGCCCCTCACAGGTGGAAGGCGAAGCGGCCAGCCGCGCGATACGTATTGCCGAAACCATTGGCACCCCACTGTACCTGGTGCACGTCTCGACCAAGGAAGCCCTCGACGAAATCACCTACGCCCGCAGCAAGGGCCAACCGGTCTACGGCGAAGTCCTTGCCGGCCACCTGCTGCTGGACGACAGTGTCTACCAACACCCCGATTGGCAAACCGCCGCCGGCTACGTGATGAGCCCGCCGTTCCGCCCACGTGGGCATCAGGAAGCCCTGTGGCACGGCCTGCAATCGGGCAACCTGCACACCACCGCCACCGACCACTGCTGCTTCTGCGCCGAGCAAAAAGCCGCCGGGCGTGACGATTTCAGCAAGATCCCCAACGGCACCGCAGGCATCGAAGACCGCATGGCGCTGCTGTGGGACGAAGGCGTCAACACCGGGCGTCTGTCGATGCAGGAGTTTGTCGCGCTGACCTCCACCAACACTGCAAAGATCTTCAACCTCTACCCACGCAAAGGTGCAATCCGCGTGGGTGCGGATGCCGACCTGGTGCTGTGGGATCCCCAGGGTACGCGGACGATTTCCGCCAAGACCCACCATCAAAAAGTCGACTTCAACATCTTCGAAGGCAAGACCGTACGCGGCGTGCCGAGCCACACCATCAGCCAGGGCAAGTTGGTCTGGGCCGATGGCGACCTGCGCGCCGAACGCGGTGCCGGGCGGTATGTGGAGCGGCCGACGTACCCGCCGGTGTTTGAGCAGTTAAGCAAGCGGGCCGAGCGTTCCAGGCCCACTGCTGTGAAACGCTGATACCGCCTTCGGGAGCAAGCCCGCTCCCACATTTCGTTTTGTGAACACATTCAAAATGTGGGAGCGGGCTTGCTCGCGAAGAGGCCGGCACAGGCAACACAAAAACCAATGCCCATCAGAGGCAGCACCTCAATAACCGTGAGGCCAATACCGTGATCCAGACCCTGACCCACCTCCCCCATCCCACTGAAGACGGGCCAACACTCGCCAGCCACTTCACCGACCTGGCACCGCCCCTCAATGCCCGCCAGGCCCAGCTCGAAGCCTCGCGCTGCCTGTATTGCTACGACGCGCCATGCGTGAATGCATGCCCCAGCGAAATCGACATCCCTTCGTTCATCCGCAATATCCACACAGAAAACGTGCAAGGCGCCGCGCAGAAAATTCTCTCTGCCAACATCCTCGGCGGCAGTTGCGCCCGGGTCTGCCCCACCGAGATCCTCTGCCAACAAGCCTGCGTGCGTAACAACAGCGAAGAATGTGCCCCGGTGCTCATCGGTCTGTTGCAACGCTATGCGGTGGACAATGCACACTTCACTGAGCACCCTTTCCACCGCGCCGCGTCCACCGGCAAACGCATCGCCGTGGTCGGTGCCGGGCCTGCGGGTTTGGCGTGTGCCCATCGCAGTGCCTTGCACGGCCATGACGTGGTGGTCTTCGAAGCGCGGGAAAAGGCCGGCGGCCTGAATGAATACGGGATCGCCAAGTACAAACTGGTGGACGACTTCGCCCAGAAGGAACTCGACTTCCTGCTGCAGATCGGCGGCATCGAGATCCGCCACGGCCAGCGCCTGGGCGACAACCTCACCTTGAGCGAACTGCACCAGCAATTCGACGCGGTGTTCCTGGGCCTCGGCCTGGCCGCCAGCAAACAGCTCGGCCTGCCCCACGAAGACGCCCCCGGCCTGCTCGCCGCCACCGACTACATCCGCGAATTGCGACAGGCCGACGACCTCACCCAACTGCCCCTGGCCGACCGCTGCATCGTGCTCGGCGCCGGTAATACCGCCATCGACATGGCCGTGCAAATGGCCCGCCTCGGTGCCCGCGACGTCAACCTCGTCTACCGTCGCGGCCTGGCAGACATGGGCGCCACGCAGCATGAGCAGGACATCGCCAAGGCGAACCAGGTACGCCTGTTGACGTGGGCGCAACCGGAAGCCGTGCTGCTGGATGACAACGGCCACGTACGCGGCATGCGTTTCTTGCGTACGCGCATGGAGAACGGCCGCCTGCACCCTACCGGCGAAACCTTCGAACTGGCTGCCGATGCGATCTTCAAGGCCATCGGCCAAGGGTTTGACAGCGAGGCCTTGCACGACCCGCTGGCCCAGCAACTGCACCGCGTTGGCGAGCGGATTTTTGTCGATGAGCACCTGCGCACCAGCATTCCTGGTGTGTATGCCGGTGGCGATTGCGTCAGCCTCGGCCAGGACCTCACCGTGCAGGCGGTGCAACACGGCAAGCTGGCCGCTGAAGCCATGCACGCCCAACTCATGCTGAATGTGGAGGCTGCGTAATGGCCGATCTCTCGATTGTATTCGCCGGTATCAAAGCCCCCAATCCATTCTGGCTGGCCTCCGCGCCGCCCACCGACAAGGCCTACAACGTGGTCCGCGCCTTCGAAGCGGGCTGGGGCGGCGTGGTCTGGAAAACCCTGGGCGAAGACCCGGCGGCGGTCAACGTGTCGTCACGCTACTCGGCCCACTACGGCGCCAACCGTGAAGTGCTGGGCATCAACAATATCGAACTGATCACCGACCGCTCACTGGAGATCAACCTGCGGGAAATCACCCAGGTGAAAAAGGACTGGCCCGACCGCGCGCTGATCGTGTCGCTGATGGTGCCGTGCGTGGAGGAATCGTGGAAGAACATCCTGCCGCTGGTGGAAGCCACCGGCTGCGATGGCATCGAGCTGAACTTCGGTTGCCCCCACGGCATGCCTGAGCGCGGCATGGGCGCGGCGGTGGGCCAGGTGCCGGAGTATGTGGAACAGGTGACACGCTGGTGCAAGACCTATTGCTCGCTGCCGGTGATCGTCAAGCTCACGCCAAACATCACCGACATCCGCGTGGCGGCGCGGGCGGCCTATCGCGGCGGCGCGGATGCGGTGTCGCTGATCAACACCATCAACTCCATCACCAGCGTCGACCTGGAACGTATGGTCGCGCTCCCCGTGGTGGGCACCCAAAGCACCCACGGCGGTTATTGCGGTTCGGCGGTCAAGCCAATTGCGCTGAACATGGTCGCCGAAATCGCCCGTGACCCACAGACCCAAGGCCTGCCCATCTGCGGCATTGGCGGCATCGGCAACTGGCGTGATGCCGCGGAATTCGTCGCACTGGGCTGCGGCGCCGTACAGGTGTGCACAGCGGCGATGCTGCACGGCTTTCGGATTGTGGAGGAGATGAAAGATGGTTTGTCGCGATGGATGGACAGCCAGGGCTACACCAGCCTGCAGGATTTTTCCGGGCGCGCGGTGGGCAACACCACAGACTGGAAGTACCTGGATATCAACTATCAGGTGATTGCGAAGATTGACCAGGCGGCGTGCATTGGTTGTGGGCGTTGCCATATTGCCTGTGAGGACACGTCGCACCAGGCGATTGAGAGTGTGAAACTGGCGGATGGCACGCACAAATACGAGGTGATTGACGATGAATGTGTGGGCTGCAACCTGTGCCAGATCACCTGCCCGGTGGCCGACTGTATCGAGATGGTGCCGATGGACACGGGCAAGCCGTTTTTGAATTGGACGCAGGATCCGCGTAATCCTTATCGGGAAGCTGTATAGCCCTCCAGGCCGCCTTCGCGAGCAAGCCCGCTCCCACATTCGATTGCATTCCTTCAGACAGAAATGCGGTCCCATATGGGAGCGGGCTTGCTCGCGAAGAGGCCTTCAGCCTCACCAGAAAAATCAGGGCTCCAACCCAATCCCCCGCAAAATCACCCCCGTCACCGTCTGGATCGCCCGCTCAAACTGCATATCCGACAACGGCTGGTGATCATTCAAGATCTTCACTTGATGGTCAAAGTCGGCATAGTGCTGGGTCGACGCCCAGATCATGTACAGCAGGCTCGACGGCTCCACCGGCAAGATGCGTTTGTCCTCCACCCACTGGCGAATTTTCGCTTCCTTCATCTTGGCCCAGTCGTACAGGCTTTCATCCAACGCCTCACCCAAGGTGGGGGCGCCGTGGATGATTTCGTTGGCCCAGACTTTCGAGCCATACGGCCGCGTGCGCGAGCGCTGCATCTTGGCGCGGATGTAGCTGCTGAGTACCACACGCGGGTCATCGAAGGTCTCGAAGCTCAGGGCATCCTGCTTCCACAGCTCCAGCAGGCCGAACAGCACCGCGCTGTACAGCTCGCTCTTGGTGGTGAAGTAGTAATGCAAGTTGGAGCGCGGCAGTTGCACTTCTTTGGCGATGTCAGCCATGGCGGTGCTGCCATAGCCTTTTTCGGCGAAAATTTTCTCCGCCGCCAGCAGGATTTTTTCGACGTTGACCCGGCGAATTCCGATCTTGTGATTGCCCATAAGGGCTCCCTGACAACAACTTGGGTTAAAGACTACCATCGGCTCTAGATCGCGGCGACAGGCCATAATGAAACTTCTGACGCGAACCTTTCCCGTGGAAATCGGATTGGTTAGGATCGCGGTCCCTATGAAGGATCATTGCAATGACTATTCGACCTCGCGTGGCCACCGACGACCCAGTGCTGGGCGCACTGTGGGAGCGCTCGGTACGCGCCACCCATGCCTTCCTGCCCGAGGATGATATCCAGCGTTTGCTGCCTCTGGTACGGGACACCTACCTGCCGATGCCCGCCCTGGAGGTATGGGTGTATGAAGACCAGAACGGTGTCGCCGGGTATATCGCCACGGGTGCGAGCAATGTGGAAATGTTGTTTATCGACCCCGATCGACGGGGCCAAGGCATTGGCCGGCAATTGCTGGACCACGTCCGTGCCCGTCACGACACGCTCACCGTCGACGTAAACGAGCAAAACCCACAGGCTGTGGGTTTCTACCTGCACTATGGTTTTATTCAGGTTGCGCGTTCGCCGCTGGATGGCGAGGGCAAGCCCTTTCCCTTGTTGCACATGGCCTTACCGACTCCCTCATCTGAAGGTACTGAACAATGTTGATCAAGAAGACACTGACGACCGTCGCGCTACTGGCGTCCCTGCTGGGCGCCTCGGCGGCGTTTGCCCATGCCCATCTGAAAAGCGCCGTCCCCGCCGCCGACAGCACCGTCGCAGCCCCCGCCGACCTGCGCTTGACCTTCAGCGAAGGCGTCGAAGCCACCTTTACCAAGGTGTCCTTGAGCAAGGATGGCACCGAAGTCGCCATCAAGGGCCTGGAAACCCCGGATGCCGACAAGAAAACCCTGGTGGTAACGCCGGCAGCCCCCCTGGCCGCCGGTACCTACAAAGTGGTGTGGGACGCGGTGTCGGTCGATACCCACAAAAGCAACGGCGAATACAGCTTCAAGGTCGGCCAATAACCCATGGCAACCCTGTTGGTGCTCTGCCGCTTCGTGCATTTCATCGTCGTATTGTTGATGTTCGGGGCCTGTGTATTCAGGCCCCTGCTGCTCGGAGCAGCCACTCAGCCGGTGCTGGACCTGCAATTGCTGCGCATCACCCGTGCTCTGGCCTGGGTTGGGCTGGTGTCTGGCGTGACGTGGCTACTGTTGATCACCGCCAGCATGGCCGGCAGCTGGGATGCCGCGCTGCATCTGTCGACAGTACAGCTGGTGCTGGGCAAGACATTTTTTGGCCAGGTGTGGGTGTGGCATCTGCTGCTGAACCTGTTGCTGGTGATCGCGCTGGTCAAACCCTGGCCTGTGCTGCGCCTACCCGTGATCGCGCTGCTGTTGGCGACCCTGGCCCCCGTCGGCCATGGCGCCATGCTGAACGGGCTCAGCGGGCAAATGCTGATTCTTAACCAAGTGGTGCATCTGTTCAGCGTGGGCGCATGGCTGGGTGGCTTGATGCTGCTGGTGCTGGTCCTGCGCCATCCGCACAGCTATGCATTGGAGTCGATCCTGCGTCGATTCAGTGGCGTGGGGTATGGCTTGGTGGCGGGGTTGCTGGTCACGGGGTTGATCAACGTGCGGGTGCTGACAGGGCAGTTTTGGCCCACGCCGCTGTTCAGCGGCTTTGCGCTGATCCTGTTGATCAAGGTGCTGCTGGTGCTGGGGATGTTGGCACTGGCGTTGCTGAACCGGTTGCGGATTGAGCGTTGTGAAGCGCGTCTGGGCAGTTTGAAGGCCAGTGTGATGGTTGAGTGGTTACTGGGGATTTCTGCAGTGGTAGCGGTTTCCCTGTTGGGTACCCTGCCCCCGATGGTCATGACCAACTGAGCTCTCCCCTTTGAAATGCAGCCAGCTCCTACATTGATCGTGCTTGCGTTGGATGAGCTTCAACCAAGTCATCGTATAACTTCCCCTTGACACCGCCCAAAATCCCCGCAAATATCGCCATTAATGTTGTACGACGACGTACGACAAATAATAAAAACAACAAAAAAGGGAGCTTCACTGTGAGTCAATTCGCCCGCAATTCCTGCGCACGTCTCGGTTTGATCAGCCTCGGCAGCCTGGCCGTCACCGTCCCCCTCAGTGCCCAGGCCGACGGCTTTCTCGACGATGCCAAGGCCACGCTCAACCTGCGCAACGCCTACTTCAATCGCAACTTCACGAACCCGACCAACCCCCAGGCCAAGGCCGAAGAATGGACGCAGAACTTCATTCTCGACGCCAAGTCTGGCTTCACCCAAGGTACGGTCGGCTTCGGGCTGGATGTGCTCGGCCTGTATTCGCAAAAGCTCGACGGCGGCAAAGGCACCGCTGGCACGCAACTGTTGCCGGTGCACAGTGATGGCCGCCCCGCAGACAATTTCGGGCGCCTGGGCGTGGCGCTGAAAACCAAGCTGTCGAAGACCGAACTGAAGGTCGGCGAATGGATGCCGGTACTGCCGATCCTGCGCTCCGACGATGGTCGCTCCCTGCCCCAGACCTTCCGAGGTGGGCAGGTCACCTCTAACGAAATCGCCGGCCTTACGCTGTACGGCGGCCAGTTTCGCGGCAACAGCCCCCGCAACGACGCGAGCATGGAAGACATGTTCATGAACGGCAAAGCTGCGTTTACTTCAGACCGCTTCAACTTCGGCGGCGGCGAATACTCCTTCAACGACAAGCGCACCCAAGTCGGCGTGTGGTACGCCGAACTGACCGATATCTACCAGCAACAGTACCTCAACCTCACCCACAGCCAGCCCGTGGGCGACTGGACCTTGGGCGCCAACCTCGGTTTCTTCAACGGCAAGGAAGACGGCAGCGCCCTCGCGGGCGACCTCGACAACAAGACTGCATTCGCCCTGCTCTCGGCCAAGTACAACGGCAACACCTTCTATGTAGGCCTGCAGAAACTCACCGGCAATAGCGCGTGGATGAAGGTCAATGGCACCAGCGGCGGCACCCTGGCCAACGACAGCTACAACGCCAGCTATGACAACGCCAAGGAAAAATCCTGGCAGGTGCGGCATGACTTCAACTTCGTGGTGCTCGGTATTCCTGGGCTGACCATGATGAACCGCTATATCAGCGGCAGTAATGTGCACACCGGAGCGATCACCGATGGCAAGGAATGGGGGCGCGAGTCGGAACTGGCGTACACGGTGCAAAGTGGGGCGTTGAAGGATTTGAACGTGCGGTGGCGGAACGCGACCATGCGTCGGGATTTTAGTAACAATGAATTTGATGAGAATCGGATCTTTATCAGCTACCCGATTTCGCTGCTGTAAGGTTTCGCGCCGAACAGGGATTTGCCACCAACACAAATCCCCTGTGGAATCGTCGCACCGCCGCTCCCACATTTGATCTCATTCGTCCAAAGGGGCGTTGACAAGCCAAGGAGTCCGTAACGATACTTCGATCAAGTCATACGACAACCTACAACAACAACTGGAATTTCAATGACCACTACCACGCCTGTCCCCTTCAACCGCCTGCTGCTCACCGGTGCCGCCGGCGGCTTGGGCAAAGTCTTGCGCGAGCGCATGCGCCCTTACGCCCAGGTGTTGCGCCTGTCGGACATCGCCAACATGGCCCCAGCGGCCGATGACTCCGAAGAAGTGCAACCCTGCGACCTCGCCGACAAACAAGCCGTGCACCACTTGGTGGAAGGCGTCGACGCCATCCTGCACTTTGGCGGCGTGTCGGTGGAGCGCTCTTTCGAAGAAGTGCTGGGCGCCAATATCAGCGGCATTTTCCACATCTACGAAGCCGCTCGCCGCCATGGGGTCAAGCGCGTGATCTTCGCCAGCTCCAACCATGTGATCGGCTTCTACAAACAGGGCGAGAAACTCGACGCCCACTCCCAACGCCGCCCAGACAGCTACTACGGCTTGTCCAAGTCCTACGGCGAAGACATGGCCAGTTTCTACTTCGACCGCTACGGCATCGAGACCGTGAGCATCCGCATCGGCTCCTCGTTCCCCGAACCGCAGAACCGCCGGATGATGCACACCTGGCTGAGCTTCGATGATCTCACCCAATTACTGGAACGCGCGCTGTACACCCCCAACGTCGGCCACACCGTGGTCTACGGCATGTCGGACAACCTCGACACTTGGTGGGACAACCGCTACGCCGCGCACCTGGGCTTCGCGCCCAAGGACAACTCCGAAGTGTTCCGTGCCCAAGTCGAAACCCAGCCACCGGTGGCCGCCGATGACCCGGCCAAGGTGTATCAGGGCGGTGCGTTCTGCGCGGCCGGGCCGTTCGGTGACTGAGTGCGTATCCACCCAAGGGAATGAGTGCCAATGACTGCTGAATTGATTGTCGACGCCCGCAATGCCGTGGGCGAATGCCCGGTGTGGGTGCCCGAGGAAAACGCCCTGTACTGGGTAGACATCCCCAACGGTGGCCTGCAACGCTGGAGCGCTGCCAGCGGCCACGTCGCCGCCTGGAAGGCCCCGCAAATGCTCGCCTGCATTGCCCACACCACAGCGGGCAACTGGGTTGCCGGCATGGAGACCGGCTTTTTCCAACTCACCGCGCACAACGACGGCAGCCTCGATACCACGCCTTTGGCCGGTATCGAGCACCCACGCCCGGACATGCGCCTGAACGATGGCCGTTGTGATCGCCAGGGTCGTTTCTGGGCGGGCAGCATGGTGCTGAACATGGGCCTGAATGCGGCCGAGGGCACCCTTTACCGCTATGCGGCAGGGGCCGCGCCGCATGCCGAGTTGGGCGGTTTCATCACGCTCAATGGCCTGGCCTTCAGCCCCGATGGCCGCACGATGTATGCCTCGGACTCCCACCCCTTGGTGCAGCAGATCTGGGCGTTCGACTACGACATCGACACCGGCACGCCGTCCAATCGCCGGGTGTTCGTGGACATGCACCAATACCTCGGCCGGCCCGACGGCGCAGCGGTGGACGCCGATGGCTGCTACTGGATCTGCGCCAACGACGCCGGGCTGATCCACCGTTTCACCCCTGACGGTCGCCTCGACCGCTCCCTCACCGTCCCGGTGAAAAAACCCACCATGTGCGCCTTTGGCGGCAGTCGGCTGGACACCTTGTTCGTCACCTCGATCCGTGACGACCAGAGTGAGCAGTCCCTGTCCGGCGGCGTATTCGCCCTCAATCCCGGCGTCCAAGGACTCCCCGAACCCCGCTTCACCGTCTAGCCGCATCGCTGTGCCTTGAATACAAAAATAACAAGACAGGAGACACACCCAATGGACTTCAAACGCACCTTGCTCGCCGCTGCATTCATCACCCTGAGCAGCGCCGCCCAGGCACTGGAAATCAAGTTCGCCGACATCCACCCCGATGGCTACCCCACCGTGGTTGCCGAGAAAAACATGGGCGCCGCACTGACCAAAGCCAGCAATGGCGAACTGACCTTCAAGTTCTTCCCCGGCGGCGTGCTGGGCTCCGAGAAGGAAGTGGTCGAACAGGCCCAGGTCGGCGCCATCCAGATGGCCCGGGTCAGCCTCGGCATCGTCGGGCCGGTGGTGCCGGACGTGAACGTGTTCAACCTGCCATTCGTGTTCCGCGATCAGGCACATATGCGCAAAGTCATCGACGGCGAAATCGGCGATGAAATCCTCGCCAAGATCACCGACTCCGAGTTCGGCCTGGTGGCCCTGGCCTGGATGGACGGCGGTACGCGCAATATCTACACCAAGAAACCGGTGCGCAAGATCGAAGACCTCAAGGGCATGAAGATTCGTGTGCAAGGCAACCCATTGTTCATCGAGGCGTTCAATGAAATGGGGGCCAACGGTATCGCCATGGACACCGGCGAAATCTTCAGCGCCCTGCAGACCGGCGTGATTGACGGTGCGGAAAACAACCCGCCGACCCTGCTCGAGCACAACCATTTCCAGAACGCCAAGTTCTACACCCTCACCGAGCATTTGATCCTGCCTGAGCCCATCGTGATGTCGAAAATCACCTGGAACAAACTCAGCCCTGCCCAGCAAGTCATGGTGAAGAACGCCGCCAAGGACGCCCAGGCTGACGAGCGCGCGCTGTGGGACGCCAAGTCCTCCAGTAGTGAAGCCAAGCTCAAGGCCGCCGGTGTCGAGTTCATCACCGTCGATAAAAAACCCTTCTATGACGCCACCGCGCCGGTTCGCGCCAAATACGGTGCGGCTTACGCCGACATCATCCAGCGCATCGACGCGGTCGAGTAATCACCCTCCCTTCTGCTAGGCCCGGCGCGGTCCGCATCGACGCGCCCGGTCACGGTGAACGCCATGAAGAATTTACTGCTGCGCATCAATGACCGTATCTACATGACCTGCATCTGGGTCGCCGGCCTCTCGGTACTGGGGGTCGCGCTGATCATTCCTTGGGGCATCTTCGCCCGCTACATCCTTGGTACCGGCTCCAGCTGGCCAGAGCCCACCGCCATTTTGCTGATGCTGGTATTCACCTTTATCGGCGCCGCCGCCAGCTACCGCGCCGGTGCGCATATGTCGGTGGCAATGATCACCGACCGCCTACCACCGCAACAACGCCGTCTCGTCGGCATCCTCTCCCAATTGCTGATGGCGACCATTTGCTTGTTCATGACGGTCTGGGGCGCCAAGTTGTGCCTGTCCACCTGGAACCAGTTCATGAGCGCCATCCCCACCCTGCGCGTGGGCATCACCTACATGCCGATCCCGATTGGCGGGTTGCTGACCCTGGTGTTCGTGCTGGAAAAACTCCTGCTCGGTGACCAAAGCCAGCGCCGTGTAGTGCGCTTCGACCTGGTTGAAGAAAACGAAGGGGCTGCCTGATATGGACGCATTGATTCTGTTGGGCAGCTTTATCGCCTTGATCCTGATCGGCATGCCGGTGGCCTACGCCCTCGGCCTGTCGGCGCTGATCGGCGCGTGGTGGATCGACATCCCGTTCCAGGCCTTGATGATCCAGGTGGCGGGCGGGGTGAACAAATTCTCGCTGATGGCGATTCCGTTCTTTGTGCTCGCCGGCGCGATCATGGCCGAGGGCGGTATGTCGCGCCGGCTGGTAGCGTTTGCCGGGGTGCTGGTGGGTTTTGTGCGCGGCGGCCTGTCGCTGGTGAATATCATGGCCTCGACGTTTTTCGGCGCGATCTCCGGCTCGTCGGTGGCGGACACGGCCTCGGTCGGCTCGGTGCTGATCCCGGAAATGGAACGCCGGGGCTATCCACGCGAGTTCGCCACGGCGGTGACCATCAGCGGCTCGGTCCAGGCGCTGCTGACACCGCCCAGCCATAACTCGGTGCTCTACTCCCTGGCAGCCGGTGGCACCGTGTCCATCGCTTCGCTGTTCATGGCCGGCGTGGTGCCAGGCTTGCTGATGAGCGCGTGCCTGATGGTGCTGTGCCTGATCTTCGCCAAGAAGCGCGACTACCCCAAGGGCGAAGTCATTCCCTTGAAGCAGGCGCTGAAAATCTGTGCCGATGCGCTCTGGGGCCTGATGGCCATGGTGATCATCCTCGGCGGCATTCTCTCGGGCATCTTCACCGCCACCGAGTCCGCCGCGATTGCGGTGCTGTGGGCATTCTTCGTGACAATGTTCATCTACCGCGACTACAAATGGAGCGAGCTGCCCAAGCTGATGCACCGCACGGTGCGCACCATTTCCATCGTGATGATCTTGATCGCCTTCGCCGCCAGTTTCGGCTACATCATGACGCTGATGCAGATCCCGGCGAAGATCACCACGATGTTCCTGACCCTGTCGGATAACCGCTATGTGATCCTGATGTGCATCAACGCCATGCTGCTGCTACTGGGCACGGTGATGGACATGGCACCGCTGATTCTGATCCTCACACCTATACTGCTGCCGGTGATCCTGGGTATCGGCGTCGACCCGGTGCACTTTGGCATGATCATGCTGGTGAACCTCGGGATAGGACTGATTACCCCACCCGTGGGCGCGGTGTTGTTTGTAGGGGCAGCGGTGGGCAAGACCAGTATCGAGAAGACCGTGAAGGCCTTGCTGCCGTTTTACGGGGTACTGTTCCTGGTATTGATGGCGGTGACCTATATTCCAGCACTGTCGCTGTGGCTGCCGAGGTTGGTGCTTTGATGAAGATCGAACTTAACGACAAACTGACCCATCTCACGTTGGCCCCCGCTGTGGGCGGCAGCATCGCCAACTGGTACGCCCTCGCCACTGGCCAACCGCTGTTGCGCCACAACGACGAACACGCCCAGCTTCCCGGAAAGCTGGGGTGCTATCCGCTGGCCCCCTGGTCCAACCGTATCGGCGAAGGCGGTTTTGACAACCCCGAGGGTTGGTTGCCCCTGGCACCTAACAGCCCACTGGACCCGCTACCGATCCACGGCTCGGCGTGGCAGCAGGCCTGGCAAGTGGTCAGCCAATCGGCGAATGAAGCGGTGCTTGAGGTGGTGTGCGATACACCGTTTGCCTACCGTGCCGAGCAACGATTCAGGTTGGATAACGGCGAGCTGAGCATCACCTTGCGGGTGACTCACCTGGCAGAAAAAGCCGCATGGCACGGCGTAGGCTTGCATCCCTATTTCCCGCGCACTCCCGGCACACGGTTGCAGGCCAACGCTTCACAGGTCTGGCTAAGTGATGCGTCCAAGCTACCCACCGGGTTGGCACCTCTGCCGGAGGACTGGGATTTTCAGCAGCTAAAGGCCTTGCCGGAAAGGTTGGTGGACAACGGGTTTTGCCAGTGGGATGGGCATTGTGTGATCGAGCAGCCGGAGCTTGGCTATTCGCTGGAATGTAACGCGAGCGGCGCGGACTACTTCCTGTTGTTCTGCCCGCCGGGGCTAGGGTTCTTTTGTGTTGAGCCGGTGAGTCACCCGGTGAATGCACATCACCTTGCGGGAAGACCGGGCCTCAAATTGTTGGAACAAGGCCAGTCAACCCACCTCGAATTTACGTTGAAATACCTACCAAATGTGGGAGCGGGCTTGCTCGCGAAAGCGGAGGATCAGTAACACATTTGTCGCCTGACACACCGCCTTCGCGAGCAAGCCCGCTCCCACATTTCGCTCCCCGGTGTGTCAAGGCGGGCTGTTTTTCAGCCGCCCTGCAGTATCGATACTCACCACCACCGACAACCCCGGCCGCAACCGCTCACTCTGCTCCTGGTCGGGATCGACGGTGATCCTTACCGGCACCCGCTGCGCGATCTTCACAAAGTTGCCGGTGGCATTGTCGGCCTGCAACAGGCTGAATTCCGACCCAGTCGCCGGCGAAATATGCTGCACCGTGCCGTGAAACTTGCGGTGGTTCAGCGCATCCACGGTGAACGTCACCGGCTGCCCCACCTGCACGTTGTCCATCTGGGTTTCCTTCATGTTGGCGATCACCCACAGTTGCGGCGGCACCAGCGCCATCAACTGCGCGCCGGAGTTGACGTAGGCCCCCAGGCGCACGCCAATCTGCCCCAACTGGCCGTCACGCGGTGCCGTGATGCGGGTGTTGGACAGGTCGATCCGCGCCAGCTCCACCGCCGCATCGGCACTCGCCACTGCCGCTTCCAGGGAGCCACGATTGACGATTACCGTCTGCAAATCCTGCCGTGCAATTTCCAGGCTGGCCTGGGCTTGCGCCACCGCCGCGATGGTCTGCGCGTTGGCCGCACGGGTCACGTCCAGTTCGCGCTTGGACACCGAACCGTCGCTGATCAACTCTTCATTGCGGCGCAAGTCGGCGGTGCTTTTGCGCGCCTGGGCCTCGCTGTCGGCCAATGCTGCCTGGCGCAACTTGATGGTGGCCTCGGCACTGTTGCGCTGCTGCACCACATTCGCCAGCGACGCCTTCTGCACCGCCAGTTGCGCCAATGCCTGGTCGAGGCGCTGCTTGTAGATGCGGTCATCCAGACGCACCAGCAAATCGCCGGTTTTCACGTACTGGAAATCCTGCACCGGCACTTCAAACACGTAGCCTGCGAGTTGCGGCCCGATGATCGTGACCTGCCCGCGCACCAGGGCGTTCTCGGTGGTTTCCACCGCACTGCTGAACGGCGGCAATTGCCAGGCATACAGCACGATCAGCACGCCGACGACGGCAATCGCGGCAAAGCCCAGGGACGAGAGGATGCGCACCCGCAACGGCCGCAACTCGGTGGGCACAGCGCCCGGTGGCGTGCTGCCTTCTGGGGTGGAAGCAATGGCGGTGGTGGTCGTGGTTGAAGGTTCGGTCATGAAGGTGCGCCGCTGGGTTGAACGGGAGTGGCTGCTTTGGTAGTGCTCATCAGCCACAGACTGCGGATAAAGATCCAGATCATGGTCAGCATCGCGATGATCGCGATCAGCATGAAGACATCGTTGTAGGCCATCACATTCGCCTCACGGGTGGCCGCCGTGGCCAGGCTGCGGATGCCCATCAAGTTGCGCAGCTCGGGGTCGGCAATGATGCCGCCGTAGGCCGAACCGCCACTGCTGACCCGCGCCGCCACACGCGGGTCGAGCAGGGTCAGGTGTTCGACGATCATGCTGGAATGGAATTTCTCCCGCACGATCTGGAACGTGCCCAGCAATGCGGCGCCAATCAAGCCGCCGAGGTTCTGGCAAATGCCGAACATCACCGAGAAACTCACCAGGTTGCGCGGGTTGGTCAGCACGTTCTTGGTGCCCAGCACCATGGTCGGCCCCAGGAAGAACGTACCGCCGAAGCCTAGCAGGAACTGGCTGATATACAGGTTTTCCGGGCGGGTCAGGTTGCTGGAGAAGCTGTCCATCACCGAGCCTGTGGCCATCAACGCCAAGGAGATAACCAGCGGCATCAGCAAGTGCGCCGGGTTGATGGTCAACGCGCTGACCACCAACCCGGCAATCGCCCCGGCCAGCATGACTACGTACAGCGTGTGCATCTGCTGGTAGCTCATGTTCAACATCTGCATGAACCCCACCGCGCCGGTGGACTGCTCCGACAGCACCATGCGAATCAGGATCACCGCCAGTGCCAGGCGGATCATCACGCCGCTGCCCAACCAGCGCGTCATCAGTATCGGGTTCGCGCGGTTATGCTCGATGGCCAGGCCAGTCATGATCAGCACCAGCGAGCAGGCCGAGGCCACGCCGATCCAGGGTGCTTCCAGCCACCAGTCGATACGCCCCAGGGACAACACCGCACACAACAGCGCCACGCCGGTAGCAAGAATGGCGAAGGTGAGGAAGTCGAGTTTTTCAAACGTCTTGAAGCGGTCACCCGGCGGTAACTTGAGCAGGAACACGCAACCCAGGCAGATTAGCGCCATGCCCAACTCGAACAGGTACAACCCGCGCCACTCGGCGATTTGCAGCAAATCTTCGGAGAACAACCGCGCCAACGGCAACGCCAACTGCGCGGTGCCCAACCCCAATACCAACGCCTTCAAGCGCCACTTGGCCGGAAACGCCTGGATCATGTAGTACAAGCCCAACGAGCTGAGCGCCGCCCCCACCATGCCGTGGGCGGCCCGTACCGCAATGGCCGAACTGAGGTCGTTGACGAACAAATGCCCGAAGGTCACCAGCGCGTAAAGCACCAGGAACACCTCGGTAAATGCCCGCAGGCCGAATTGTTGGCGAAACTTCACCAGCAGCAGGTTCATGCAGACGTTGGTCATCACGTAGGCGGCGGGCAGCCAGGCCATTTCGGCGGTGGTCGCGCCGAGTGCGCCTTGCAGGTATTGCAGGTTGGCGATGACCAGCGCGTTGCCCAAGCCCCCGGTGATCGCGACAAGAACGCCGACCATCGCGAACAGCCAACGCTTGTGCGTGGGGTGCAACGGGGTCGACGGCGAACCGGGCAGGCTCGGTCGCTCGTGGGGTTCCCAGGTGTGGGGGGTGAATTTGTTCATTCGCTGACCTAGATGACCCGACGGGGGATGCCGGTAAAACCATACTCAGAGAGTAGTAAACCTGAGGGGAGTTCATCTTGCCATCGTGAAGTTGGGGGGTTGGGGGGTTGGGGTGGAGTACATATCCGTTGTTTGGGTAACGGCCTCCTATGGTTCCGCTTTTACAGCGGGTCACTTTGGAAAAGAGCCCCAAAGTAACCAAAGGGCTCTTGCCCCACCACTCGGCACCTCGCCTAGGCTCGGTGTGCCCGAACGAAGGCTTGAATCCGTGGGCCGCCGCCACGCGCCATCCATGGCGCGGGGCGGCTAACCCGGCGTCCTGCCGGGTTACCCACGGATTCAAGCCTGCGTTCGGCCAGCGTGGTTTAACGGGGCGCCTAAGATCAAGATCACAAACCAGATCAAAAGCCGGAGCCAGGGCAGACCGCTGTCTATCTGACAAATGGAGATCCAAATGTGGGAGCGGGCTTGCTCGCGAATGCAGTGTGTCAGTCAACAAATTCATTGGCTGATCCACCGCATTCGCGAGCAAGCCCGCTCCCACATTTTTTGACCGTGTCCGGCCTCCTTACCCTGTGAAACCTGCTTTTCTGTGGGAGCTGGCTTGCCTGCGATGCGGACAACTCGGTCCATCAGGCACACCCAGTTGAAGCCATCGCAGGCAAGCCAGCTCCCACATTTGAACGGTGATCGGCACAAAAAACCGGTCGGCTCTAAGGCCGCCGCGCTCTTGCTTTTGATCTGGGAGCGCCCCGTCAACGCAGGCTTTGGAGCGTGGGCACACCGAGCCTAGGCGAGGTGCCGAGTGTTGGGGCAAGAGCCCTTTTGCTTACTTTTGGCTGGGCCGGCATTCCGGGCTCTTTTCCAAAAGTAAGTCGCTGTAAGGGCGAAACCATAATCAGCCGTTACTTAAACAACGGATATGTACACCAACCAACCCACCGCCATAGAGGATCAGATCCAACCCAACCAACTCCAATAAGTCGCAGCGAACACCAGCATCAACCCATACCCCACCAGCGTCACCAAAATCCCCACCTTGGCAAACTGCCGCGCCGTGAACGTCCCGGTTCCCAAACACACCATATTCTGCGGCGCATTGATCGGCAGGATAAACCCGTAGCTCATCACAAACCCCAGCAACATGGTCATGCCCAACCGGCTGAAATCCCCCGGCAAGGTCTGCAACACCGCGATCAAAATAGGCAACAACGCCGAGGTCAACGCCGTGGCGCTGGCAAAACCCAAGTGAATCAAGATCAGGAATGCCCCCAAAATCGCAAACACGCCCAACGGCCCGACCTGATCCAACCCGGTGTGCGCCACCACTTGGGAGCCCAGCCACTGCCCCGCCTGAGTGGTCAGCAACGCCGTACCCAGGCTGATACCCACCCCAAACACAATCACCGTGCCCCACGGAATGCGCGATTGCACATCCTTCCAGGTCATCACGCCGATCCCCGGCATCAGCAGGAACACCAGGCCTGCATAGGTGGTCGAGGTGGTGTCAAAACTGTGCAGGCGCCCTTCCGTGGCCCAGGCCAGCAGTAACAGCACGGACACGCTCAGCAGGCGTTTCTGCGGCCCGGTCATCGGGCCAATCTCCACGAGCGACTGCGCCACCGCTTCCTTGCCGCCTGGAATACTGTCGGTTTCCGGAGGCAGCAGCTTGAGCACCAAAAACAGCAACACCGCCGACATGATCAACGCCCACGGCGCGCCCGCGATCAGCCAGTCGATCCACGACACGCGCTGGCCGAGCATCTTGTCCATGAAGCCCACGGTGAGCAGGTTCTGCGCAGCGGCGGTCTGGATGCCGACGTTCCAGATGCTGGTGCCCTGGGCCACCACGATCATGATGCCGGCGGCGATGTTCGAGCGTTTATCCACGCCGAACGCGGCAATCACCCCCATCATGATCGGCACCACGCAGGCACTGCGCGCCGTGGCGCTGGGCACCACCAGGCTGAGCAGGATAGTCACCGCAATCGCCCCCAGCAGGATGCGCCGGGTGCTGGTGCCGACCCGGCTCAGGGTCACCAGTGCAATACGCCGGTCCAGGCCGGTGTGGGTCATGGCGGCGGCGATAAACAGCGCGCCTGCCACCAACGCCAGCGCCGGGTTGGAGAACCCGGTCAGTGCCATGCTGATGGCCGGGCTGGTGCCGATCAGGTGCGCGGGGTCTTGCAACGACGGCGCGGTGCCCAGCAGAAACGCCATCAACGAGGTGATCATGATCGCGCTGGCTTCATAGGACACCGCCTCGGTGATCCACACCACTACCGCAAACGCGAGGATCGCCAGCATGCGATGCCCGGCCACCGGCAAGTCGGCTGGCAGCGGCAACAGCAGCACGCCAGCCATCACCAATACGGCGACCACCAGGCCCAGGGGTAATTTGAAGGGTGCCGCGCTCATGGGATGCTCCAAGGCTCTAGATCAGGCCTTGAGCATAGGGCAACGCCTCCTGCGACGCATTGACCTAGGCCAATAACTGGCTCAACACCGCCCGCAACTTGCCAGGCTTGACCGGTTTGTTCAGCAACGGCGCTTCAAGACGACTCAAGGCGCGGCGGCATTGGTCGGTGCGGTCGGCGGTGATGATCACCGCCGGAATCTTGCACCCGAAATGCTCGCGCAAGTGCTTGACCACTTCGCAACCGACCACCCCATGGTCAAGGTGATAGTCCGCCAGAATCAACTCCGGCGCCCTGCCCTGCAACACCTGTAACGCGCCGGCCTGATCGGTGGCGGTCAGCACTTCACACCCCCACTGACCGAGCAGCGCCTGCATGCTGTCAAGGATGCTCATCTCGTTATCGATCACCAGCAACCGCCGTCCCGGCAGTGGGTTGCCGGTGGTCGGCAGCACTGGCAGTTGGCTGATCGGCAGCGGCATCTCGTCACTCAGGGGCACTTCGATGCTGAACATCGAGCCTCGCCCCGGCCAGGAATGCACGGCAATCGGATAACCGAGGATCTCGGCGATGCGCTCCACAATCGCCAACCCCAGCCCCACGCCCTTGCGATCCGCAGCACGGCCAACGTCGAGTTGGTTGAACTCCAGGAAGATCGCCTCCAGCCGATCCGCCGCAATCCCGCGCCCGGTGTCCCACACCTCAAGCCGCAGGTAATCACCGCGGCGGCGTGCACCCAACAGGATGCAACCCTCGTCGGTGTAGCGGCAGGCATTGCTCAAGAAATTACGCAGGATGCGCGTAAGCAGCCGCAAGTCTGTACTCACCGCATAGCCGCCGGTGTGCACCCGCAGGTTCAATCCGGCCGCCTGAGCCACCGATTGAAACTCCGAGACCAGCGGCGCAAACACTTCGTCCAAGCGGTACAACGCCACGTCCGGTTTGACTGCCGCTTGGTCCAGCCGCGAGATGTCGAGCAAGTCAGTCAGCAAATCCTCGGCGCCCTCCAGCGCCTGGTGCGTGCGTTCCACCAGCACCTGCTCGACGTCGGGCAGCGTGCGCTCGCGCAAGGTGGCGATCAGCAACCGTGCGGCGTTGAGCGGTTGCAACAGGTCATGGCTGGCGGCTGCGAGGTATTTGTCCTTGCTGCGATTGGCGGCCTGGGCAGCATCGCGGGCATCGCGCAGGTCCTGCTCGATCTGTTCACGCTGGGCGATCTGTTGTTGCAGGTTGAGGTTGGCTTCCAGCAGCTCATCGGTGCGGGCGGCAACGCGCTGCTCCAGTTCGTCGTTGAGACGGATATAGCGCTTGCGTTCGGCTTCCAGCTCATCCAGACGTGCGGTCAGTTCCGGGTAGTGGCTCTTGCGCGCCGACTGGTCGCCCAAGCCCAACAGCGCTGAAAGCGCACGTTGCGGGTCGTCAGAGTGCTTCGCCATAGACGACCTCGACGTCACGCTGGCTCGACGCTCGCGGGTTGGTCAGGATGCATGGGTCATCCATCGCATGCTCGGACAGGAACGGAATATCCGCCACGCGCACACCATGCAGGCCGAGGGTTTCGTGGAAGCCAATCGCATGCTTCAACGCGATCAGGTGCTCCACCAACCGCCCGCAGATCTGCCGATGGTTCAGGCCCCGGCAGTCAATGCCAAAGGTTTCGGCAATGACCTTGAAACGCTCCGGCGCCGAGCTGTAGTTGAACGCCACCACATGCTCTACCAGCACCGCGTTGCACAGCCCGTGGGGCAAATCGAGGAAGCCGCCGAGGCTGTGGGACATGGCATGCACCGCGCCAAGGATCGCATTGGAGAACGCCAACCCGGCCTGCATGCTACCGAGCATGATCTTTTCGCGCAGGGCAATGTCCGTCGGGTTGGCGATCATCTGCACCAGGTTGCCGTTGATCAGCCGCATGGCTTCAAGCGCGTGGGGGTCGGTGAGCGGGCCATGCCCAGTGGACACGAACGCCTCGATGGCATGCACCAGCGCGTCGATGCCGGTACAGGCCGACAGGAACGGGTCCATGCTGGCGGTGGTTTCCGGGTCGATCAGCGACACGTCCGGCACCACCGCCTTACTGACGATGGAGAACTTCATGCGCTCTTGCTGGTTGGAAATGATCACAAACTGCGAGACATCCGCCGAGGTGCCTGCCGTGGTCGGTATCAGGATCAGCGGCGGGCTGGGCACACGAATGGTGTCCACGCCTTCGAATTCGAGAATGCTGCGCCCGTGGGCGACTACGATGCCGATGGCCTTGCCGCAGTCCATGGGGCTGCCGCCGCCGATGGCGACGATCACGTCACAGTGGTTTTCGCGGTACACCTCGGCACCGGTCATCACTTCTTCAACACGCGGGTTGGGCGAGACGGCGCTGTACAGGCAGTAGTCGATGCCGATGGCTTGCAGGCTGGCTTCCACATCGGCGACCCAACCGGCGGCGATCACCCCGGGGTCACTGACCACCAGCACCTTGCGCGCACCAAAGGTCTTCGCGTAGTTGCCGACGTTGTGCCGGCAGCCGGCGCCAAAGATGATTTCAGGAGAGACGAATTTACGCAGTTGGCTCAGAGTCTGGCTCATTGGAAAGCCTGTTCTTATTATTTTGGAAGAATGCGCTCCACACTAACCGATCCGGCCGCGATTGCAATCAGACCAAAGAGGCATCCTTCCTGCAGCACCCGAGATCAGCGGCTGGCGAAGTACATGGTCACTTCAAAGCCGATACGCAGGTCGGTAAACGCGGGTTTGGTCCACATAGGGTATTCCTCTTGTTATGCCGGAGGGTTCCGGTCTGGTCATTAATGCATGGGGGGTGTGGGAGGCGAATGCTACTTTCGAAGGAGTTGGAACAGTGCATTGGTCTCAGGCATGCAGAGATCAAAATGTGGGAGCGGGCTTGCTCGCGAACGCGTCGTGTCAGTCAACACATCCATCACTGACACACCGCTTTCGCGAGCACGCCCGCTCCCACATTGGATTGCATTTCAAGTGTTGAGGGTTAGAAGAAACCCAGCGGGTTGATGTCGTAGCTCACCAGCAGGTTTTTAGTCTGTTGGTAATGATCCAGCATCATCTTGTGGTTCTCACGCCCCACACCGGATTTTTTATAGCCCCCAAACGCCGCATGCGCCGGGTACAGGTGATAGCAGTTGGTCCACACGCGCCCAGCCTTGATCGCCCGGCCCATGCGGTACGCACGGTTGATATCACGGGTCCACAAGCCAGCGCCCAGGCCGAACTCGCTGTCGTTGGCAATCGCCAGGGCTTCGGCTTCGTCCTTGAAGGTGGTAATGCCCACCACCGGGCCAAAGATTTCCTCCTGGAACACGCGCATCTTGTTGTGGCCCTTGAGCAGGGTCGGCTGGATGTAATAACCGCTGGACAAGTCGCCCTCCAAACGCTCGGCCGCGCCGCCGGTCAGCAGTACCGCACCTTCTTGCTTGGCGATTTCAAGGTAGGACAGGATCTTGTCGTATTGCTGCTCGGACGCCTGGGCACCCACCATGGTCTCGGTGTCCAGCGGGTTGCCGCGCTTGATCTTGACGATTTTCTGCATCACCACTTTCATGAAGTCGTCATAGATCGACTCCTGCACCAGCGCCCGCGACGGGCAGGTGCACACTTCGCCCTGGTTAAAGAACGCCAGTACCAAGCCTTCAGCGGCCTTTTCGATAAACGCAGGCTCAGCCTTCATGATGTCTTCGAAGAAGATGTTCGGCGACTTGCCGCCCAGCTCTACGGTGGACGGAATGATGTTCTCGGCAGCGGCATGCATGATGTGCGCGCCCACCGGGGTCGAGCCGGTGAAGGCGATCTTGGCGATGCGCTTGCTGGTGGCCAACGCCTCCCCCGCTTCGCGGCCAAAGCCTTGCACGATGTTCAGTACGCCCGGCGGCAGCAGGTCATTGATCAGCTCGGCGAACACCATGATCGACAGCGGCGTCTGCTCGGCCGGCTTGAGCACGATGCAGTTACCGGCAGCCAGCGCCGGCGCCAGTTTCCATGCGGCCATCAGCAGCGGGAAGTTCCACGGAATGATCTGCCCGACTACGCCCAAGGGCTCATGGAAGTGATACGCGGCGGTCAGCTCGTTGATCTCGGCCGCGCCGCCTTCCTGGGCACGGATGCACCCGGCGAAGTAACGGAAGTGGTCAGCGGCCAGCGGCACGTCGGCGTTGAGGGTTTCGCGCACGGCCTTGCCGTTGTCCCAGGTTTCGGCCACGGCGAGCACTTCGAGATTCTGCTCGATGCGGTCGGCAATTTTCAGCAGCACCAACGAGCGGTCCTGGGCCGAGGTTTTGCCCCAGGCATCGGCGGCAGCGTGGGCAGCGTCGAGGGCCTTGTCGATATCAGCGGCAGTGGAGCGCGGGAATTCGGCGATGACTTCACCGGTGACCGGCGAAGTGTTGGTGAAGTAGTTGCCATCGATAGGCGCGACAAACTCACCGCCGATGTAATTGCCGTAGCGCGCCTTGAAATTGACGACGGCGCCAGGGGTGCCAGGTTGGGCGTAGATCATGGTGAGGCCTCTGTTTGTTGTGGGTGTTGTCAGGGGTTGATGCGTTGCATCTGCTCGCGTTCGTACTGCGGGTACAGATGGGTAACGCTACGGATCAATTCGTATGGGCTCAGGTTGATCGCCGCGAAACGCTCAGGGATAGGGCTGCGAATCAGCTCGGGCATATCGCGGCCTTGTGCGGCGCCATCGCGCAGCAACTGGTCGAGCCAGGTGAGGTAGTCGTGCATTTGCTCAAACGGCTTGGCATCGCTGGCGACAGGGCCGTGGCCGGGCACGATCAGGGTCCAGGGCAAGCCCTGCAGGGTAGCGATATCGGCCAGCCAAACCGGCAGGCCCGGTGAATTCGGCGTGGTCAGTGCACGCTGGTAGAACACCAAGTCACCCGCAAACAGCACACCCGTTTTCTGATCGAGAATGGCCAGGTCGGCTCCCGTATGCCCGCGCAGTTGCACCAGTTGCAAGTCATGGCTGCCGAAGGTCTTTATCCCCGGTTGCACGGCCTGGGTGGGCAACACCACCTCGGTGCCGCGCATCCAGTCGCCGACCATGCGGTACAGGTTCTCGGCCATGCCGTCGCCCTGCTCGTGCAGCAACTGCGTAGTGCCTGCCAACGCGCCAATCGGCACGTCCTTGAACGCTTGGTTGCCCAACGCGTGGTCGGGATGGTGATGGGTGAGCAGTACCTGGATCACGGGCTTGTCGGTGACGCTGGCGATGGCCTGGCGCAGGGCTTCGCCATAGCGCTTGGACGGCCCGGTGTCGATCACCACCACGCCCGGCTCGGTGACGATGAACCCGACGTTGACGATATTGCCGCCATTGTCCTTGGCGAAATTGTCCGTGCTGCCTTCGAGCAGCCAGGTGTTGTCGGCGATCAAGCGCGGTTTCAAGCCATAGTCCAGCTCCGCCAGCACCGGCAGGCTCAGCATGATCAGCCACAGCAGAATCCAGCGCTGGTTCATGGGATGGCCGCCTCGAATTGCGTGCCGCTGGTGTCGCGCAGGGTCAGGCGCGTGGGCCCGGCCCCTTCGATATCAAACGCCAGGTTGGGGTTTTCGCTGACGGCGGGGAACAGTTCCAGGCGTGCCAGCAGGCGGTCATCGGCGCCGTGCAGCTCGGCCTGGTTTATAAAGAATTCGGGGATGCCGCTGACCATACCGTTATCCATGGGGTGAGCGACTTGCAGCTTGACCCGGCTGAACTCGGCACGCGGGTAACGCCCGCCGAACACTTCGCCCAGGTGCTCCTCCCAGCCCGGTTGGGTGCGCACCACACTGGGCGCCGTGCAACCGCCGCCAGCGGCGTCGATCAGCGCCGAGCCAACGTGCCACAGACCGTCCCTGGTCAACACGGCTGCACGCAACGGCGTGGCCTGCTCGATACGAATCCGGATCGACAGCCACGGCAGCACACGCTCCACCGGCTGGAAGTCGACGATTTGTGGCAACGGGTTCAGCTCCGCCCAGGCGAGGATTTTCACCACGTCGCCGGCGAAGGCGCGTGCGTCGATCTCCAGCGGCACCTGGCGTGCATCTTCGGCGAACGGCGGGGCCAACAGCTTTACGCGCTCATCGAACACGAAGGGGGCGTTGTCGAGAAAGCGCTGGTGGTAGTACGCCCACATTACCGAGGGCACCGGGTCCACGGGCGCGCCCCAGGCCAGGATCGGCAAACAGCAGGCCCACAACCCGATCAGCCGCACGGGTTACTCCTCGACGTGCACGCTGTCGAGGTAAGTGCGTACCGCCCACAGGGCTTCCTGGCTCAAGTAGTCGGCCATTTTCGGCATGTACACCCGGCCATCGCGCACGGCACCGTGGCGCACCCGCTCGACAAACCATTCATCCCCGGCATCGCCGGCATCCAGCATGCGCAGGTCGGGGGCGATGCCGCCGGACTTGGCTTCCAGGCCATGGCACGCCGCGCAATTCTGGTTGTAGGCCGAGGCACCGACTTCCACCGCCTTGTCATGCTCGGGGGTGGTGCGATAGGGGTTGGTGGCCGCCCAGCCGTCACCGTCCAGCGGCACGCCGGCGTCCTTGATCGGGGTGAGGCCCTTGGTTTCCACGGCGGTGGGCGTCACGTTGCCGTGGGCCCAGACGGAACCTGCGCTGATGGCACCGGCCAGCAGGCAGGCGGTGATCAAGGCGTTGCGTTTTGTTGTCATTATTTTTTTCCCCTCAGGATTGCACGCAAAACCTCTTGGCAGAGGCTATGGCAACCATCTTAGGAAGCGCCCGGCGGTGCCCGTATGCTGCTTTGGTGGCCGGGCTCTCATCCGTTGGTAGCAGGCCTTGTGGGGCACTGCTAAATCAGATGCGGTTCGGGAAATTGTCCCGGCAACACCGGGACTTTTTCCGTATTCGCCAATCCCTCCAGGCAGCAACCTGTGCAGGCCAAAACCTCCACTGGGAACTGCAAACCATGACAATAAGATCGCTACCCGCCCTCTCACCTTTGAGCCTTGCCATGCAAGCCTTTCTGCTGGTGGGCAGCCTGTCCCTCAGTGCCGCGAGCTATGCCGCCGCCGAACCTGCCGCCAAGCAAACCCGCAACGTCACCTGGGAAGACATTGCCAACGACCACCTGACCACCAAGGACGTGCTGCAATACGGCATGGGCACCAATGCCCAGCGCTGGAGCCCCCTGGCCCAGGTCAACGACAAGAACGTGTTCAAACTGACCCCGGCCTGGTCCTATTCCTTTGGCGACGAGAAACAACGCGGCCAGGAATCCCAGGCCATCGTCAGCGACGGCGTGGTGTACGTCACCGGCTCGTATTCCCGCGTATTCGCCCTCGACGCGAAGACCGGCAAGCGCCTGTGGACCTACAACCACCGCCTGCCCGACAACATTCGCCCGTGCTGTGACGTGGTCAACCGTGGCGCCGCGATCTTCGGCGACAAGATCTACTTCGGCACCCTCGATGCGCGCCTGATCGCCCTCGACAAAAACACCGGCAAAGTGGTGTGGAACAAGAAGTTCGGTGACCACGCCGCCGGCTACACCATGACCGGCGCACCCGTGCTGATCAAAGACAAGGTCACCGGCAAGGTGCTGCTGATCCACGGCAGTTCCGGCGATGAATTCGGCGTGGTCGGCCAACTGTATGCCCGCGACCCGGACACCGGCGAAGAAGTGTGGATGCGTCCATTCGTGGAGGGTCACATGGGCCGCCTCAACGGCAAGGACAGCACCCCCACCGGCGACGTCAAGGCGCCTTCGTGGCCGGATGACCCGACCACCGAAACCGGCAAGGTCGAAGCCTGGAGCCACGGCGGCGGCGCGCCTTGGCAGAGTGCAAGTTTTGATGCCGAGACCAACACCATCATCGTCGGCGCCGGCAACCCTGGACCTTGGAACACTTGGGCGCGGACGTCCAAGGACGGCAACCCACATGACTTCGACAGCCTCTACACCTCGGGCCAGGTTGGCGTCGACCCAAGCACCGGCGAAGTGAAGTGGTTCTACCAGCACACGCCGAACGACGCCTGGGACTTCTCCGGCAACAACGAGCTGGTGCTGTTCGACTACAAGGACAAGGACGGCAAGGTCACCAAGGCCACCGGCCACGCCGACCGCAACGGCTTCTTCTATGTGGTGGACCGCACCAACGGCAAGCTGCAGAACGCCTTCCCGTTTGTCGACAACATCACCTGGGCCAGCCACATCGATCTGAAAACCGGTCGCCCCGTGGAAAACGAAGGCCAGCGTCCGGCCAAGCCGCTGCCGGGTGAAACCAAGGGCAAGCCGGTGGAAGTCTCGCCGCCGTTCCTCGGTGGCAAGAACTGGAACCCAATGGCGTACAGCCAGGACACCGGCCTGTTCTACATCCCGGGCAACCAGTGGAAAGAGGAATACTGGACCGAAGAGGTCAACTACAAGAAGGGCTCGGCGTACCTGGGCATGGGTTTCCGCATCAAGCGTATGTATGACGACCACGTCGGCACCCTGCGCGCGATGAACCCCACCACCGGCAAGGTGGTGTGGGAGCACAAGGAGCACCTGCCGCTGTGGGCCGGCGTACTGGCAACCAAAGGCAACTTGGTGTTCACCGGCACCGGCGACGGCTTCTTCAAGGCATTCGATGCGAAAACCGGCAAGGAGCTGTGGAAGTTCCAGACCGGCAGCGGCATCGTCTCCCCACCGATCACCTGGGAACAGGATGGCGAGCAGTACATCGGCGTGACGGTCGGCTACGGCGGCGCAGTACCGCTGTGGGGCGGTGACATGGCCGAGCTGACCAAACCGGTGGCACAGGGCGGGTCGTTCTGGGTGTTCAAGATCCCGAGTTGGGATATGAAAACTGCCCAGAAGTAACCTCGGATAGGCGGGGCCACTTTGTAGTGAGCGGGCTTGTCCCGCGCCGGGCTGCGAAGCGGCCCCCGCTTTTCTCCAGCCAAATCGCGCAGTCAGGTTTACGACTGCTGCGCAGTCGAGCGCGGGGCAAGCCCGCTCACTACAGGTCTTGTGATGAAAATACTTCCTTTATTGGTCCTGCTAACTCTACCCCTCGCCCACGCCGACGACGGCGACGACGCCCCCCTCGTCATCAACGGCTGCACCCTCGCCGAACACAGCCAATGCCCCAGCGCCAACCTCAAGGGTGCCAACCTGCGTAACCAGAACCTCAGCGGCATGAACCTGGCTGGCGCCGACCTGCGCGATGCCGATTTGCGCCACGCCAACCTCGACCTGGCCAACCTGGAAAAAGCCCAGTTGCAAGGCGCCAACCTCACCCGCGCCAGCCTGCAACAAGCCAACCTGCGCCTGGCCGACTTCACCGGTGCCACGCTAATGGCGGTACAAGGGTGGGGCCTGTTTGCCCAGGGTGCGCAATTTGAAAACGCTAACCTGAGCGCCGCCTACCTGCAATTCGCAAGGCTGTCGGGGGCAAAGATGCACAAGGCCAACCTGCGTGCGGCTGACCTGGAAATGACCTGGTTGAGCAAGGCTGACCTGCAAGGCGCGGACCTCAGCGATGCGAATCTACAGGAAGCCAAGTTCGGCGAAAGCAACCTGGAAAAGGCCACGCTCACGGGCAGTCGCCAGCACTATGCAAACTTCCAGGATGCGAATATGGAAGGCTGTAAGGACTGCCCGACCACCTGGGATCGCTAGGACGCTGATATTCAAATGTGGGAGCGGGCTTGCTCGCGAAGGCGGTGTATCAGCTAGCACATCTGATACTGACACACCGCCTTCGCGAGCAAGCCCGCTCCCACAGGTACCGTGTGCATCAGTGACAAATCAGCCAGCGACCCGCACCACCCCCATATCAATCCCCACATGCACCAGCTCGGCGTGGGAACTGACCTGCAACTTGCTCTTGAGCAAGGTCAGGTGATTGGACACGGTCTTGCTGCTGATACTCAGCTGGGCCGCAATCGAACGTGCCGGCGTGCCCTTGGCCAGCATCAGGAAAATCTCCAGCTCGCGCTGGGTCATGCTCTGCAATCGCCGATCGGTCGGGTGATAGGCCAATTGGGTCGCCAGGTCCTGTTCGATATAGGTGTGACCATCAAGGATGCGCTGCACCGCTTCAAGCATCACCGCCGGCGATGCGCTCTTGGTGAGGTAACCCGACGCCCCCGCCTCCAATGCCTGACGAACCAACGGCAACTCGGCATGCTGGCTGAAAAACAAGATGCGTAATTGCGGCAGGCGCTGGCGCAAACGCCGCGTGGTTTCCAGGCCGCTGATACCCGGCAGGCCAAAACCGATGATGACCAGTGCAGGTACCGCTTCATGCACTCGGGCCAAGGCTTCCTCGCCACTGGCCGCTTCGCGCACATCCACACCCGGCAGCCCGTCGCGCAACAGGCCGGCGTAACCCAGGCGGACCACGGCGTGATCGTCAACCAGCAGGATATTCATAGTGCCTCCAATGGCAGCGCCTTTGCCCCATGCTAGAACCCCGGGCGGCACCGCAACCTACTACTTTGGTACTGGTTTTGGTGTCTATCGTCGCATTCCCAAGGCAGCGGGACTGGCGTGTAATGGCGGCATAACTATAAGGATTGGATCCGCCATGCTGCCCGCCCGACTGTCCCTGTTGGCCTTGCTGTGCCTGCTGTGCGCCAATGCCCAGGCCGACACCCCGCTGTTTTCCGCTGACGGCTATCGCATCAGCCTGTACCGCAGCCCCACGCCCGATCACCTGCCGGGTGCGACCATCGTCGACACCCCGGCCCTGCAAGCCCTGCTCAAGCAGACCCCGGCGCCGGTACTGATCGACGTGTACCGCCGCCAATGGCTGCAAGGCCGCTTCATCGAAGACCAGCCCCACACCAACCTGCCGGGCAGCCATTGGCTGGCCAATACCGGCGACGGCGACCTTACACCCGAATGGCAAGGCTACTTCGTGCGGCACCTGTATAGGTTCACCAGCGGCAACATGAGCAAGCCGGTGGTCTTCTACTGCCGCTCCGATTGCTGGCTGAGTTGGAACGCGGTAAAACGAGCCACCCAACTGGGCTATACCTCTGTGTATTGGTATCGCGACGGCTTGGACGCATGGGAAGCGGCAAAACTGCCATTGATGGCTGCAACACCCGAACCCTTTGAATAAAAAACCACAACAAGAAGGTGAACGGCCATGTACAAAATCCTGATCGCCGACGATCACCCGCTGTTTCGCGAAGCGATCCACAACGTGATCAGCGACGGTTTCCCCGGCAGTGACGTGATGGAAACCGCCGACCTGGACAGCGCCCTCGCCCTGACCCAGGACCATGACGACCTTGACCTGATCCTGCTGGACCTGAACATGCCCGGCATGCACGGCCTCAACGGCCTGATCAACCTGCGCAACGAGTCGCCGACGATTCCGGTGGTGATCGTCTCGGCTGAGCAAGACAAACAGATCGTGCTGCAAGCCATCACTTACGGCGCCGTAGGCTTCATCACCAAGTCGTCGCCGCGCCTGCAAATGACCGAGGCAATCCAGCAGATTCTCAACGGCAACGTGTACCTGCCGCCGGACATCATCCGCACCCAGAAAAACCCCAGCCAACGCCGCCTCAACGACAACCCGAGCTTTGCGCCGGAACTGCTGCAAGCCCTGACGCGCAAGCAGTTGCTGGTGCTGGAGCGCATGACCAAGGGGGAATCGAACAAGCAGATTGCCTATACGCTCGAGATTGCCGAGACCACGGTGAAGGCCCATGTGTCGGCGATCTTGCGCAAGTTGAATGTGCATAACCGGGTGCAGGCGATCCTGAGCGCCGGGGACATCGACTTCGGCTCGTACCTGCGCCGCTGATCTCCCAGGCATATGAAGATCAAATGTGGGAGCGGCGGTGCGACGATTCGCGAGCAAGCCCGCTCCCACATTTTGATTGGCGTTGTGTCAGGGGCGTCCGAGTAGGTGACTCATCGCTGTTTTGAGCTTCATCGGCCGCACCGGCTTATGCATCAACGTATGCCCCAACTCCCGAATCTGCTGCTTCAATTCATTGCTGTAGTTGGCCGTGATCATCAACGCCGGCACCGCGCTGCCGCGCCGGGCATTGATACGGGCCACGGCGTCCACGCCATTCTGGTCGTCATCCAGGTGGTAGTCGGCAATCAACAAATCGGCCTCGGCATGGTAGTTGTCCACCTGCCGCGCCAGGTCCTGTTCCGACAAGGCGGTGACCACCCGGCAACCCCAGCCTTCCAGCAGCGTGCGCATGCCGGCGCAGATCGCCGCGTCGTTATCCAGCACCCACACCCGCGCACCTTGCAGGCGTTCCAGCATTGGCTCGCTCATGCACGGCATCGGCAGTGACTTGGGTGCGGTGGCGCTCAGCGGCACTTCCACACAAAACATCGAGCCCCGCCCCGGCCAGGATTTGACGGTGATGCGGTGGCCGAGAATCCCGGCGATTTTCTCGACGATGGCCAGGCCTAGGCCGAGCCCGCGATCCTGGTCCGGGCGCTGCACATCGCCGCGCTTGAACTCCTGGAAAATTTCTTCCAAGCGTTCTTCGGCAATGCCCATGCCGCTGTCCCACACCTGGATCAACAAGCGCTGGTGCTGGCGGCGGCAACCGAGCACCACGCGGCCCTTGTAGGTGTAGCGCAGCGCGTTGCTCAGCAGGTTGCGCAGGATCCGCGCCAGCAGCTGGATGTCGCTGCGCACCAGCGCCGAGCAGCCGACAAAGTGCAACTGCAGGCCTTCGGCGCGGGCCAGTTCGGTGTACTCGGCGGCGAGGTTGTCCAGCAGTTCACTGAGGGCGAACGGGGCGATATCGGCCTTGATCACCCCGGCGTCCAGCTTGGAAATATCCACCAGGGTGCCCAGCAGGTTTTCCACGTCTTCCAGGGAGTTGCTCACGTTGCGTACCAGGGTTTCGCTGGGGCGCTCCAAGAGTGCGCTGGTAAACAGCCGAGCGGCATTCAGCGGTTGCAGCAGGTCGTGGCTGACGGCGGCGAGGAATTTGGTTTTCGACAGGTTGGCCTGTTCGGCCTCCAACTTGGCTTCGCGCAGGCGGGTTTCCATGCGCCGGCGTTCGTCGATTTCCTTGAGCAGTTGGTCATTGAGCGAGGTGAGTTCCGAGGTGCGCTGGGCCACGCGCTGTTCCAGGTGCTGATAGGCCTGGTGCAAGGCTTCGGCGGTGCGGCGGCGTTCGGTGATGTCGCGGATCAGTACGAAGATCCCCACCACTTCGCCATTGGCCAGCATGTTCGGCACATAGGAGCGCAACATGTAGCGCTCCTGGTTGTTGATGTTGGTTTCGGCAAATTCAAAGGTCACGCTTTCACCGGCCAGGGCGCGGGTGACGTAGGCATCCAGGCGTTGGCAGTGCTGTTCGCTGTGCACTTCGCGCAGGCTCTGGCCAAGCATCATGCCGCGCGGCCAGCAGTACCATTCTTCGTAGACTTTATTGGTGAACTCGTAGACCAGGTCGGCATTCAGGTAGCCGATCAGCGCCGGTACGTTGTCGGTGATCAAGCGAATCCAGCGTTCGCTTTCCTGGGCCTTTTGCGCGGCGGCCTGTTCGCCGCGCAGGGTTTCGGCACGCAGGCGGGCGTTGATCAGCAAGTGGTTGCTGGCCTTGAGTTCGGCCATCGCCTGGTTGAGCGCGTCGGTGCGTTCGCGCACCTGCTCGGCCAGCACCACCGAATGCTGGAAGGTCGTGTACGGGTTGTTGCCCTGGGTCATGCCGGACTCGATGCGCTCGATCAGCGCCGCATTGATCCGCGCAAGCTTGCGGTTGTCCTGCTGCAGCCGGGAGACCTGGGCGAGCAGTTCAGCGTCGGCCACGGGCAATGGCGACCCCGGTGAAGGTCTGGTTGATGTGCATGCCATTGAACTGTTCTCCGTAGGTGTTGAAGCCCATCACCCGTTGGCCCTGCAGGTAGCGGCCGATCTGTTCCAGGTCGCCGCTGTCTTCCAGCTCCAGGCGGCGCAAAAAGCAGTCGCAGCCGATGGTCAGCAACAGGTCGCCGAGGCGCGATTGCAGGCCGTCGAACAAGGCTTCCAGGTTGGGCAAGATCGGGCCGGGTTTCATCACGGTCAGCACAATGCCGTTCTCCACCGCGCAGTAGAAACTCAGGCTGAAGTCCTCGTGCACCTGCTGGATCGCACGTATGTAGTACTGGTCGTGGATGCGCACCGCCAACGGGTGGGCGGCGAAGATGCGGTGGTCGAGGTCGGCCACCGCCACGCCGATGTGCCGCGCGTACTCTTCGGCGGCGGGTTCGGCATTGAGTTCAAACACCCGGCGCGACGGGCTGTCGGCGCCGGTCACCACCAGTTTTTCCGTGCGCGGCAGGATGTGGTGGGTGGTGAACACCTCGAAATCCAGCCAGGTATTGACCAGCACCACCACCGCCGCGCCGCTGTGGAACAGGCCGTTGAAGTACACGTGGGTGTGGGTCAGAAAGTTGTCATCCCCCGCCGAACCGCCGAAATGCGGAATATCCCCCAGGGCCGCACTGAGGGCGGCGAGCACCATCTCTTCACGGCTGGACAAACCATCGAGCAATGTCAGCGCGAAGGTGTTGCCCTTGATCGGCGCGAGCGTATTGCTGCGGCAGCCGCCCACAAGGCGTTCGACCATGTCCTGGGCGCCGATCAGGCTGAAATTTTCCACCTGGTCGATCAGCTCGGTGGCGATGGAAAAATGCGCATGGTTGAAGCCCACCGCCGTAATGCAATTGCGGTCGTAGCCTTGGGGCGTGATCTCGCCGGCGCTGGTGCAGCCCACTACGCGCACGTTGCCGAAGCACTGTTGCAGGGCTTGGCCCAGGGCCTGGAGGTCGTAGGAGGCGGAGCAGAAAAACAGCACAAACCCCAGGTACGGATGCAGCAGTTGGCGGGCCAACTCTTCAGCTGCCTGCCCGGGGTCGTTGGCCTGGGACATGGCGCTGACTACGCCTTCACTGTTGTGCATCGTTGGTTTCCCCCTCTGAGGTATCAGTGTACGAAGGCCGGGGGGTGGGCCCTATGCTACTTGGGTACTGGGTGGGGGGATGCTATGGGATGAGGTTTTCATGAACACTGACGATCAACATGTGGGGTCTGGCTTTTGTGGGAGCGGGCTTGCTCGCGAATACGGTGGATCAGCCAATGAATCTGTTGACTGACACACCGCTTTCGCGAGCAAGCCCGCTCCCACAGTTGACCTCGTTACCAAGTCAAAACGGCACCTACGGCGAAGGTATCCGTGTCTTCGTTTTGCGCATTGGTGTCATGACCCTTGATCTGGAACTGGTTGTACTCCGCCACCAGCTTCAAGTTGTCATTCACGTCATGAAACAGCGCAATCCCACGGGTTTCATAATCCGCCCCGCTGCCCACCACGCCGTTGCCGTCGTCTTTGGTCTTGCCGTAAGACAGCGCCAAGCGGTTCTTGCCGAGCTTGTACGAGCCCTGCACCAGGTAACCGTTGCTGTCGACGTTGCGCAGGGTGGCTTCCCCGGCATTGTTGGTGAAAAACGGGTTGATGCCCTTGGCCTGGAAGCCGGAACCTGTCAGCGACAAGCCGCCCATCTTCGCTTGCACACCGTAGCCCAGGCCCTTGGAAGTAACGCTGGCCACGGTCGAGTCGGTGTTGTCGGAGGTCTGGTAGCTGCCGTTGAGCCAGCTGTAGATCTTCGCGCCGCCCACGTCGAACTGGTAGGTGATCTCGCTCTCGGTGCGCGGGTTCTTCTGGTAGGCCTTGCCCAACGGGCTGCTGTCGTTGGTGTCCACCGGGTCCATGATGCCGACGGCGATGCGCAGGCCGTCCATCACGGGCGTGCGGTAGGTGATCTGTGAAGTGGGAAACGGGTATGGGTAGCCGCTGCCGATATTGCCGAACGATACACCGCCACCGTCCACCAGACCGAGGCTGTCGCTGACCTGGCCATAGCCGGCCAGCAATTCATCGAGCAGAATGTTGGAGCGCGCGAACAGACCGAAGTCCTTGCCGATCAACACTTCACCCCATTCCTTATTGGCCACGGTGCCGTAGAACTGGCGCACGTCGATGGCGGTGTCGGTGCCGTTGGTTTCGCTGTCGTTGATGGTCACCCAAAACGATGCGCGAGCGCCGAGCTTGAGGTCGTCGACCTGCTTGGTCATGTTGAAGCCCAGGTAGTTGGGCAAGAAGCCCATCTTCACCCGCGACTGGCGGCGATCGTATTGGTCACCGGCGCGGTCGACGTCGCTGTTGACGTAGAAGGCGTTGATGTAGCCATCGGTGGAAAAGGTGGTTTCGTCTTTGTCGTACAGCATGATCTCGGCGTCGGCGAACGGGCTGAGGCCCAGGCTGACGAGAAAGGCAGGCAACAAACGCAGGGGGAGATTCTTATTGTTATGCATGGCGCGCTCCGCAACGGGGACTTGATGTCGGAGGCGATTATCGAAAGGGCCAAGGCCTCGGCATACGCTGCGTTGGCCTAGGTTGCGGGGTGCTTTGGACGGGCCGCGGGTGCCCGCCAAGTTGGGTGTAAGCCGGGCCCGGCACTTAGTGCGTAAGACCAGCCTTGATCAACATGCCAACGGCCACCAGTACACACAGGCTGGCAAAACCAACCTGCAAGGTGCGCGCAGGAATCACCGAGCACAGGCGCCGACCGGCCAACATGCCGACGATGCTCGCGCCGATAAACACCCAGCCCACCGGTTCGATGCGCACACCGGCATGGAACGCGCCGGCCACGCCGATCAGCGAGATCAGGCTGATCACCATCAGCGAGGTGGCGACAATGCCGCGCATCTGCACATCGGTGAGCTGCTTGAACGCTGGCACGATCAGGAAGCCGCCGCCCACACCGAGCAGGCCGGACACAGCACCGGTCACCGCGCCGAGGGCGGCCAGGGTCGCGGTACATTTGGCGGTCCACGCCAAGCGCCCGGTCTGCTGGTTGAGCATGCAGTTCTTTTGGCCCCAGGACGCGGTGCCATGGTCACTCGGCCCTGCCTCGGTTTTTTCGCGCTGCAACATGCGCCACGCCACCAGCACCATCAACGCGCTGAACATGCCCATCAGCAGGTGTTCCGGCAACTGGTGGGCGAGGAACACCCCCAACGGCGAAAACAGGCCGCCGAGCACGGCAATCAGCAACGCCGCGCGGTACCGCACCAAGCCATGGCGCAACCCATCGATCGCCCCCACCGCCGCCGCGGCGCCCACGGCGAGCAACGACACGGGCGCAGCCTGGGTCATGCTCAGGCCCAAGCCCAGTACCAGCGCCGGCACCCCAAGGATGCCGCCGCCCGCACCGGTCAGGCCCATCACCAGGCCCATCAATAATCCCAACACAGTGGCCAGCAGCATTCAGTCCACCTTGCTCAGGCGGGTCAGCCACTCACGGCCCTTGAGCATGCCGTTCCAGTAGAACCACGGCAGCAGCGTGGCCTTGAGGAACCACATCGAACGCCGCGCCCGGGTCGGATCAAGAGGGAACGTCGGCAGCAACTTGCCACCGTAGCCGAACTCGGCGAGCACCACCTTGCCCTTCTCCACCGTCAACGGGCACGAGCCGTAGCCGTCGTACTTGAGCGGCAGCGGCGCCTGTTTGCGCAAGGCCAGCAGGTTCTCGGCCACCACCACGATCTGTTTACGCACCGCAGCAGCGGTCTTGGCATTGGTGGTGGAACACACATCGCCCAGGCCAAAGACATGCGGGTAACGCAGGTGTTGCAGGCTGTGGGGGTTCACTTCACACCAGCCGGCGGCGTCGGACAGTGGGCTCTGGCGGATGAAGTCCGGGGCCACCTGGGGCGGGACCACGTGCAGCAGGTCGAAGGATTTTTCTTCTAATGTGGCATTGCCCTCGGCGTCCTTGACCTCGAACCAGGCCTTGCGCGCAGGCCCATCGACCTTGACCAGGTTGGAGGTGAACGCCAGGCGGGCGTTGTACTTGTGCACGTATTCCATCAGCGGCGGTACAAAGGTTGGCACGCCAAACAGCGCGGCGCCGGCGAGGTTGAATTCAACGTCGATGTTTTTCAGGTGGCCGTACTTGAGCCAGTGATCACAGGACAAGTACAGGGCTTTTTGCGGCGCACCCGCGCATTTGATCGGCATGGCTGGCTGGGTAAAGATCGCCTTGCCGCCCTTGAGTTGCTGCACCAACTGCCAGGTGTAGGCGGCATGTTCATAGCTGTAGTTGGAGGTGACGCCGTTGTGGCCGAGAGTATCTTGCAGGCCCTCGATTTTTTCCCAGGCCAGGCGCAGGCCGGGGCACACGATGAGGTTGTTCCAGGTGATGCGCTGGCCGCTGTCGAGCACCAGGGTCTGCTCGTCGGGCAGTACATCGGTCACGGCGGCCTGAATCCAGGCAACGCCATTGGGCAGCACGTCAGCCAAGGGGCGACGGGTCTTTTTCACATCGTAGGCACCGCCGCCCACCAGGGTCCAGGCGGGTTGGTAGCAGTGGTAATCGTTGGGTTCGATCAGGGTGATATTCAGGTGGGGGTCGCGCTTGAGCAGGCTGGCCAGCAGGCCGATGCCTGCCGAACCGCCGCCGATGACAACGATGTCGCCACTGATGGTCGGTCCCCAGTGTTGGTCGGTCATGGTCTATCGCCTTTTTTATTCAGTGCACACAAGGGTCGCTGCCGGATGGCGTCACGCCCAACTTTTCATCACCGCGCCGCAGTACAGGCCGGACAAGGTCTTCATCACTTGGATCACTTCGTGGCTGGCCAGCCCGTAGAAGATGTATTTGCCTTCCCGACGGGTGGCGACCAACCCTTCGTCACGCAAGATGCCCAACTGTTGGGACAGGGTGGGCTGGCGTACGCCGGTCATGGTTTCCAACTCGCCGACGTTGCGCTCGCCCTGGGTCAACTGGCAGAGGATCAACAGGCGATCCTCATTGGCCAGCGCCTTGAGCAAGGAACAGGCCTTGGACGCCGATGCCCGTAACTGGGCGACTTCGCCTTCACTCAGAGTAGATTCCATTTGCCTCGGGTCCTTTGCGTCACTTAAGCTCAAAACATTATGTGAAAACGTAAACTGATTGTAACCACTTTTTTCTTCATCGGGGATAGCCGTCATGTCAGCGTTGATTCAAGCCTTTCTGGACGAGGCATCATCGACCTACACCTACGTCATTTACGAGGCCGATGGCGGCCCCTGCGCCATTGTCGACTCAGTGCTCAACTACGACCCGGCGTCCGGGCGTACCGGCACTGCGGGGGCAGACACCGTCATTGCCTTCGTGCGCGAGCACCAGCTGCAGGTGCAATGGCTGCTGGAAACCCACGCCCATGCCGACCACCTGTCCGCCGCGCCGTATCTGCGGCGTACCTTGGGCGGCAAGATCGCGATTGGCCAGTCCATCAGCAAGGTGCAGGGCGTGTTCAAGCACCTGTTCAACCTGGAACCGGAATTTCGCGTCGACGGCTCGCAGTTCGATCACCTGTTTGCACCGGACGAAGTGTTTTACATCGGCAACCTCAAGGCCCAGGCCCTGCATGTGCCGGGGCATACACCAGCCGACATGGCTTACCTGATCGATGGCCGGTTGATCCTGGTGGGCGATACGCTGTTCATGCCGGATGTGGGCACGGCGCGCTGCGATTTCCCTGGCGGCGATGCGCGGCAGTTGTATGCGTCGATGCGCACGTTGCTGGCGTTTCCGTTGGAGACCGAACTGTACGTGTGCCATGACTATCCGCCTGAGGGGCGCGAGGCGAAATGCCTGACAACGGTGGCGGAACAACGGGCTGGGAATATTCATGTGCATGACGGGGTGGATGAGGCGGCGTTTGTCGAGATGCGCACCAAGCGCGATGCGGGGTTGGGCATGCCGACGTTGTTGTTGCCGGCGATACAGGTGAATGTGCGGGCGGGGAATATGCCGCCAGCGGAGGACAATGGCGTGACCTATCTCAAGATCCCCCTCAACCAACTTTGAAATGCAGAACCACTGTGGGAGCGGGCTTGCTCGCGAACACGGAGTGCCAGTCGATTGATACGGGCCTGACACACCGCATTCGCGAGCAAGCCCGCTCCCACATTTTCAACCGAGTTGAATCAGGAGCCCAGGCTTATGCCGTTGGCCGGTAGCGGCAACGCAGTTTTATAACGCACCTGCTTCAGCGCAAAACTCGACCGAATGTTCGCCACCCCCGGCACCTTGGTCAAAAAGTCCATCATGAAACGCTCCAGCGACTGGATCGTCGGCACCAGCACCCGGATCAGATAGTCCGGGTCACCGGCCATCAGGTAGCACTCCATCACTTCCGGGCGATCCGAAATCGCCCCTTCAAACTGCTGCAGCGCCAGTTCGTTCTGTTTTTCCAGGCTCACATGGATAAACACATTCACGTGCAGCCCCAGTAAATCCGGGTCCAGCAGGGTGACTTGCTCACGAATCAGCCCCAGTTCTTCCATCGCCTTCACCCGGTTGAAACACGGCGTGGGCGACAGGTTGACCGAGCGGGCCAGGTCGGCGTTGGTGATGCGGGCGTTCTCCTGCAGGGCGTTGAGAATGCCGATATCGGTACGGTCCAGTTTGCGCATGAGACAAAATCACCTGTTTATTATGTTTATGCAGTTTTTTTATCCGCAAATGATCGCGAGCGCAACGAAACACAGATAAATATTCTTCTACGCCCCGCCTATGATTGTTGTAGGACAAGATTTCCCCTATCCGGGGACTGACTGTCAGCTAGCGCGCCCACTACAAGAAATTCACAAGATAGAGCGTAGAAAGCCATGACCCAGCAGTACGAACCCCTGCGCCTGCACGTGCCTGAACCCTCAGGCCGCCCAGGCTGCAAAACCGACTTCACGTACCTGCGCCTGACCGACGCCGGCACAGTGCGCAAACCCGCCATCGACGTAGAACCCGCCGACACCGCCGACCTGGCCAAGGGCCTGATCCGTGTACTCGACGATCAGGGCCAGGCCCTGGGCCCGTGGGCCGAAGGCGTTCCCGTCGAGATCCTGCGTAAAGGCATGCGCGCCATGCTCAAGACGCGCATCTTCGACAACCGCATGGTGGTCGCCCAGCGTCAGAAAAAAATGTCGTTCTACATGCAGAGCCTCGGCGAAGAAGCCATCGGCAGCGCCCAGGCCCTGGCCTTGAACATCGACGACATGTGCTTCCCCACCTACCGCCAGCAAAGCATCCTGATGGCCCGCGATGTGCCATTGGTGGACCTGATCTGCCAGCTGCTGTCCAACGAGCGCGACCCGCTCAAGGGCCGTCAGTTGCCGATCATGTACTCGGTCAAGGAATCCGGTTTCTTCACCATTTCCGGCAACCTTGCCACCCAATTCGTACAAGGCGTGGGCTGGGGCATGGCCTCGGCGATCAAGGGCGATACCAAGATTGCATCTGCCTGGATCGGCGACGGTGCTACCGCCGAATCGGACTTCCACACCGCCCTCACCTTCGCCCACGTGTACCGCGCGCCGGTGATCCTCAACGTGGTCAACAACCAGTGGGCCATTTCCACCTTCCAGGCGATTGCCGGGGGTGAGGCCACCACCTTCGCCGGACGCGGCGTCGGCTGCGGCATTGCCTCGCTGCGCGTGGACGGCAACGACTTCATCGCGGTGTACGCCGCCTCCGCATGGGCTGCCGAGCGTGCGCGCCGCAACCTCGGCCCTACCCTGATCGAATGGGTCACCTACCGCGCTGGCCCGCACTCCACGTCCGATGATCCTTCGAAATACCGTCCAGCCGACGACTGGAGCCACTTCCCATTGGGCGACCCGATTGCGCGCCTCAAGCAGCACCTGATCAAGATTGGCCAGTGGTCCGAAGAGGAGCACGCGGCAGTCAGTGCCGAACTTGAAGCCCAAGTGATCGCTGCACAGAAAGAAGCCGAACAGTACGGCACCCTCGCCGGCGGCCAGATTCCAAGCGCCGCGACCATGTTCGAAGACGTCTATAAAGAGATGCCGGAGCACTTGAAGCGCCAGCGTCAAGAGTTGGGGATCTGACATGAACGATCACAACAACAGCATTGAAGTGGAAACCGCCATGACCACCACCACCATGACCATGATCCAGGCCCTGCGCTCGGCCATGGATGTGATGCTCGAACGTGACGACAACGTGGTGGTGTTCGGCCAGGACGTGGGTTACTTCGGCGGCGTGTTCCGTTGCACCGAAGGCCTGCAGGGCAAGTACGGCAGTTCGCGGGTGTTCGACGCACCGATTTCCGAAAGCGGCATCATCGGCGTGGCGGTGGGCATGGGTGCCTACGGCCTGCGTCCGGTGGCCGAGATCCAGTTCGCCGACTACGTCTACCCTGCCACCGACCAGATCATCTCCGAAGCTGCCCGCCTGCGTTATCGCTCGGCTGGCCAGTTCACCGCGCCGCTGACCATGCGCATGCCTTGCGGCGGCGGTATCTACGGCGGCCAGACCCACAGCCAGAGTATCGAAGCGGTGTTCACCCAGGTCTGCGGCCTGCGCACGGTGATGCCGTCCAACCCGTATGACGCCAAGGGCCTGCTGATTGCCTCCATCGAAAACGATGACCCGGTGATCTTCCTCGAGCCAAAACGCCTGTACAACGGCCCGTTCGATGGCCATCACGACCGTCCTGTCACCCCGTGGTCGAAACACCCGCAAGCCCAAGTGCCGGACGGTTACTACACCGTGCCGCTGGACGTGGCCGCCATCGTGCGTCCGGGCTCGGCTGTGACCGTGCTGACCTACGGCACCACCGTGTATGTGTCGCAAGTTGCGGCCGAAGAAACCGGCATCGACGCCGAGGTCATCGACCTGCGCAGCCTGTGGCCGCTGGACCTGGAAACCATCGTCAAGTCGGTGAAAAAGACCGGCCGTTGCGTGGTGGTGCATGAAGCCACCCGTACCTGCGGCTTTGGTGCCGAGCTGGTGTCGCTGGTGCAAGAGCATTGCTTCCACCACCTGGAAGCGCCGATCGAACGCGTCACCGGTTGGGACACTCCCTACCCGCACGCGCAAGAGTGGGCGTATTTCCCAGGGCCGTCCCGAGTGGGCGCGGCGTTGAAACGGGTCATGGAGGTCTGAATGGGCACGCACGTTATCAAGATGCCGGACATTGGCGAAGGCATCGCAGAAGTTGAACTGTCGGTCTGGCACGTCAAGGTCGGTGACCTGGTGGTTGAAGACCAGGTGCTGGCGGATGTCATGACCGACAAGGCGATGGTGGACATTCCCTCGCCGGTACACGGCAAGGTGATTTCCCTCGGCGGCGAGCCGGGCGAGGTCATGGCCGTGGGCAGTATCTTGATCAGCATTGAGGTCGAAGGGGCTGGCAATGCCAAAGATGCGCCAGTGGTAAAGGAAGCGCCGAAGGCAGCCCCCGTTGTTGCCGAAAGCAAGCCCGCGCCGGTAGTCGTTGAAACCAAGCCCATGGTGAAACCCGCAGCAGCGCCTGTGGCCCGTGAAGCCGACGAGCGCCCGCTGGCCTCCCCGGCCGTGCGCAAACACGCACTGGATGCCGGCATTCAGTTGCGCCTGGTCCAGGGCTCCGGCCCAGCTGGACGGATCTTGCACGAAGACCTCGACGCCTACCTGCAACAAGGCACGGCGAAAGCATCGACAGCCGCCAACCCTTACGCCGAACGCAACAGCGAAGAACAGATCCCAGTGATCGGCATGCGCCGCAAGATCGCCCAGCGCATGCAGGACGCCACCCGCCGCGCCGCGCATTTCAGCTATGTGGAAGAAATCGACGTCACCGCCCTCGACGAGCTGCGTGTGCACCTCAACGAGAAACACGGCGCCACACGCGGCAAGCTGACCCTGCTGCCGTTCATCGTGCGTGCCATGGTCGTGGCGTTGCGGGACTTCCCGCAGATCAACGCCCGCTACGACGACGAAGCCCAGGTCATCACCCGCCTCGGTGCGGTGCATGTGGGCGTCGCCACCCAAAGCGACGTCGGCCTGATGGTGCCGGTGGTGCGTCACGCCGAAGCGCGCAGCCTGTGGGGCAACGCCGAGGAAATCGCACGCTTGGCCACGGCCGCACGCAATGGCAAGGCCAGCCGTGATGAGCTCTCGGGTTCGACCATTACCCTGACCAGCCTCGGTGCCCTGGGCGGCATCGTCAGCACGCCGGTGCTGAACCTGCCGGAAGTGGCCATCGTTGGCGTCAACCGTATCGTTGAGCGGCCGATGGTGATCAAGGGCCAGATCGTGGTGCGCAAGATGATGAACCTCTCCAGCTCGTTTGATCACCGTGTGGTCGATGGCATGGACGCGGCGCAATTCATCCAGGCCATTCGCGGCTTGCTCGAACAACCCGCCAGTCTGTTTTTGGAGTAAGGCATGTCTCAGACGTTGAATACCACGCTGCTGATTATCGGCGGCGGCCCTGGCGGTTATGTGGCGGCGATCCGGGCCGGCCAACTGGGCATCCCGACCATCCTGGTGGAAGGCCAGGCGCTGGGCGGCACCTGCCTGAACATCGGCTGCATCCCGTCCAAGGCCTTGATCCATGTGGCCGAACAGTTCCAGCAAACCGTGCACCACAGCCAGGGTTCCCAACTGGGCATTGAAGTGGATGTGCCGACCCTGGACATCCGTAAAAGCATGGAATGGAAAGACGGCATCGTCGACCGCCTGACCACTGGCGTCGCCGCGTTGCTCAAGAAGCACAAGGTGCAGGTGGTCCACGGCTGGGCCAAGGTGGTGGACGGCAAGACCGTCGATGTCGGCGAGCAGCGCATCCAGTGCGAGCACCTGCTGCTGGCCACCGGTTCGAAAAGCGTCAACCTGCCGATGCTGCCGATTGGCGGGCCGATCATTTCATCCACTGAAGCCCTGGCCCCAACGCGGGTGCCCAAGCGCCTGATCGTGGTGGGTGGTGGCTACATCGGCCTGGAACTGGGCATTGCCTACCGCAAGCTCGGCGCCGAGGTCAGCGTGGTCGAGGCGCAGGACCGTATCCTGCCCGCCTACGATGCCGAGCTGACGGCACCGGTGAACGAGTCCCTCAAGCAACTGGGCGTGAAGCTGTACCTCAAGCACAGCGTCACCGGGTTTGCCGATGGCAGCCTGCAGGTACGTGATCCGGATGGCGACACCTTGTCGCTGGCTACCGATCAGGTGTTGGTGGCCGTTGGTCGCAAACCCAACACCCAAGGCTGGAACCTGGAAGCGCTGAACCTGGCGATGAACGGTACAGCGATCCAGATCGACAGCCGTTGCCAGACCAGCATGCGCAATGTCTATGCCATTGGTGATTTGAGCGGCGAGCCGATGTTGGCGCACCGGGCCATGGCCCAGGGTGAAATGGTCGCCGAACTGATCAGCGGCAAAGCCCGCGAGTTCAACCCAGCGGCGATTCCAGCGGTGTGCTTTACCGACCCGGAACTGGTGGTGGTCGGCAAGACCCCGGATGAAGCCAAGGCCGCCGGTTTGGACTGCATCGTGTCGAGCTTCCCGTTCGCAGCCAATGGTCGTGCCATGACGCTGGAGTCGAAAACCGGCTTCGTGCGGGTGGTGGCGAGGCGCGATAATCACCTGATCATCGGCTGGCAGGCAGTCGGCGTTGGCGTCTCGGAGCTGTCCACCGCCTTCGGCCTGAGCCTGGAAATGGGCGCGCGGCTGGAAGATGTGGCAGGCACCATCCACGCCCATCCGACCCTGGGTGAAGCGGTGCAGGAAGCGGCATTAAGGGCCTTGGGCCACGCGCTGCACCTGTAAGAACACCGTCCCCCTGTGGGAGCGGGCTTGCTCGCGAATGCAATCTGTCAGTCAGTCATGAATTCAGTGGCTGACACACCGCTTTCGCGAGCAAGCCCGCTCCCACACAAAGCCAGAATGAAGTATTGTTGCGCCCATTCAGAAAAAAACCGACTTGACCAGAGATAGAGGGTGTCATGGGTAACGAAAGCATCAATTGGGACAAGCTGGGTTTTGACTACATCAAGACCGACAAACGGTTTCTCCAAGTCTGGAAAAACGGCGAGTGGCAAGAAGGCACCCTGACCGACGACAACGTGCTGCACATCAGCGAGGGCTCCACTGCCCTGCACTATGGCCAGCAGTGCTTCGAAGGCCTCAAGGCCTACCGTTGCAAGGACGGTTCGATCAACCTGTTCCGCCCGGACCAGAACGCCGCCCGCATGCAACGCAGCTGCGCGCGCCTGCTGATGCCGCATGTGCCGACCGACGTGTTCATCGACGCCTGCAAGCAAGTGGTCAAGGCCAACGAGCGCTTCATCCCGCCGTACGGCAGCGGCGGCGCGCTGTACCTGCGTCCGTTCGTGATCGGCACCGGTGACAACATCGGCGTGCGTACCGCGCCGGAGTTCATCTTCTCGGTGTTCGCGATCCCGGTCGGTGCCTACTTCAAGGGCGGCCTGGTGCCCCACAACTTCCAGATCTCCACCTTCGACCGCGCCGCGCCACAAGGCACCGGTGCCGCCAAGGTCGGTGGCAACTACGCTGCCAGCCTGATGCCAGGTTCGGAAGCCAAGAAAGCCGGCTTCGCCGATGCTATCTACCTGGACCCGATGACCCACTCGAAAATCGAAGAAGTCGGTTCGGCCAACTTCTTCGGGATCACCCACGACAACCAGTTCATCACGCCGAAGTCGCCTTCGGTACTGCCAGGCATCACCCGCCTGTCGCTGATCGAACTGGCCCAGACCCGCCTGGGCCTGAAAGTGACCGAGGGCGAAGTGTTCATCGACAAGCTGGACCAGTTCAAGGAAGCCGGCGCCTGCGGTACCGCTGCGGTGATCTCGCCAATCGGCGGCATCCAGTACAACGGCAAGCTGCACGTATTCCATAGCGAGACCGAAGTGGGCCCGATCACCCAGCAGCTCTACAAAGAGCTGACCGGCGTGCAGACCGGTGATGTGGAAGCGCCAGAAGGTTGGATCGTCAAGGTCTAAGCCCAGTACTAGCAACACCAGTGGGCTTGTGTGGGAGCGGGCTTGCTCGCGAATACGGAGTGTCAGTCACCAGATTTATCGACTGACCCACCGCCTTCGCGAACAAGCCTGCTCCCACATTTGGTCTCCAACATTTCAGGATTGGGGAATATTCCCGGCAATCTTCTTGCCCATGCTGATCCTCGGCTCCACCCCATACCCCAACGCCTCATAAAACCCCACCACGGCCTCGTTGCCACTGTTGATCTGCAGGTTGATCTTCATGCAGCCCAGTCCAATCAACGCTTGCTCCGCATGCCGCACCAACGACGAACCCAAGCCATGACGCCGGTAGTCCGCGTGCACCGCCACCGAGTACAGCCAACCCCGATGGCCGTCGTAGCCCGCGAGGATCGTGCCGATCACCGTCTTTTTATCGGTTGCCACAAAAAACAGCCCATCGTTGACGGCGAGCTTCTTGTCGATCGCCAAGCTGGGCACGTTATGCGCGGTGTCATAACCAAACGCCTGCTGCCACAACGCCACCACTTGCGCGCGGTGTTGACGGTCGCGATATAGCCCAATGGGATGCCGCGACAGCAATGCCTTTTCCATCACCAACGTACGCTCGTTACCGTGATAAACATCACGTACGGTGTGAAACCCCAGTTTGGTATAGAACGGCTCGGCGGTCAGTGAAGACGGCACACTCAACACCGTCACGCCCGCTTCACGGGCGCGCAGTTCGATCTCGATCATCAGCAACCGGCCAATCCCCTGCCCCTGCAGCGACGGGTTGACGAACACCGAGCGCACCACATTGGCCTCCAGCGCCGCCGTGGCCACGATGACCTCGTCCTGCACCGCCACCAACACCACTCGTCGCGCCAGCAAAGCCAGCACTGCCTCGGGGGTGAAGTTGATCGCGACCCGGGCGATCACATCCGCCGGGTAATCCTGCGCATTGCTGCTGCGCAGGGCTGCCAGGATCACCTGGCTGATGCCCTCGGCATCGGTGGGTTGGGCGAGACGTACGGCGGTCGACATGATTACTCCTGGCTGACGGCGTTTTAGCAGACGCCACCATAACAATGTGGGAGCGGGCTTGCTCGCGAATGCGGTACATCAGTGATGAATTCAGTGACTGACACACCGCCTTCGCGAGCAAGCCCGCTCCCACATTTTGATCGCATTTCACATCGACAGCCGATTCGGCTGCGCCACCTTCAGTTTCAGCTTTCCCGGCTGACCCGCCCCCTCGTTTCAGCCGGGATTCATCCCGCACAACCCACAAAATAGCCCCACTGCTCAACCTCATGGATTCGTGCACCCATGCAAACCACCAATACCGTCTTGATGATTCGCCCGGCGCGCTTTGCCTTCAACCCGGACACCGCGATCAACAACCGCTTCCAACGCCAGCCCCTAGACCCACTCGGCGCGCAGCAGAAAGCGCTGGAAGAGTTCGACGGTTATGTCGACACCCTGCGCCAGCACGGCGTGGAGGTGCTGGTGGTGCAGGACACCCCGGCGCCCCATACCCCCGACTCGATCTTCCCCAACAACTGGTGGAGCAGCCACGCCGACGGCAGCCTGGTGCTGTACCCGATGGAAGGCCAGAACCGACGATTGGAACGCAACAAGGGCGTGCTGCAAGTACTGGAGCAACGCTTTGCGATCAGCAGCACCATCGACCTGAGCCACCTGGAACAACAGAACATCTTCCTCGAGGGCACCGGCAGCATGGTGCTCGACCGCCAGCATCGCATCAGCTATGCCTGCCACTCCGGGCGCACCCACCACGACGCCCTGCGCCAGTTCGCCGAACGCCTCGACTACCAGCTCTGTGTGTTCCACGCCGTCGACCGCCACCACGCGCCGATCTACCACAGCAACGTGATGATGAGCGTCGGCCGCGACCTCTCGGTGGTGTGCCTGCAAGCCCTGCCCGACGAAGGAGAACGCCGCAGCCTGGAACGCTCGCTGCGCGACACCGGCAAGGACATCCTCGGCCTCGACTTCGACCAGCTTGAAGCCTTCGCCGGCAACATGCTCGAAGTCCACGACCGTGACGGCCAGCCGCTGCTGGTGATGTCTGCCAGCGCCTGGGGCGCCCTGCAACCCGCACAGCGCCAACACGTGGAACGCCACACCCGGCCGGTGGTGGTGAACATCGACAACATCGAACGCATCGGCGGCGGCAGTGCCCGCTGCATGCTGGCAGAAGTGCATCTGCCCGCCCGTCCCACCTTTCAATAAGGAGTCTTGCCATGACCCGCTATATCGACGTCAACGACCTCAGCTACCTGGTCTCGCAAAAAGGCCTGCAAACCTGCATCACCGAGATGGCCGAGTACATCCGCGCCGACTACCTGCGCTGGCAGGACTTCGAAAAATGCGCCCGCCTGGCCAACCACTCGCCGGATGGCGTGATCGAGTTGATGCCGGTGTCGGACGCCTCGCTGTACGCCTTCAAGTACGTCAACGGCCACCCGAAAAATACGCTGGCCGGCATGCTCACCGTGATGGCTTTCGGTGCCTTGGGCGATGTGGACACTGGCAAGCCGGTGCTGCTGGCAGAAATGACCCTGACCACCGCGATCCGCACTGCCGCCACCTCGGCCCTGGTGGCACGCTACCTGGCCCGCGACAACAGCCGCAGCATGGCGCTGATCGGCAACGGCTCGCAGAGTGAGTTCCAGGCGCTGGCCTTCCACGCCATGCTCGGCATCAATGAAATCCGCCTGTTCGACATCGACGCCAAGGCCACCGCCAAGCTGGCGGCCAACCTCAAGGCGTTCCCGGCGATCAAGCTGATCTTGGCCGGCAGCGTGGCCGAAGCGGTGAAAGGTGCGGACATCGTCACCACCGTCACCGCCGACAAGGCCTACGCGACCATCCTGACCGACGAGATGATCGAACCCGGCATGCACCTCAACGCCGTCGGCGGCGACTGCCCGGGCAAGACCGAGCTGGACCGACGTATCGTCGAGCGCGCCCGGGTAATCGTCGAGTACGAGCCACAAAGCCGTATCGAAGGTGAAATCCAGCACATGCCGGAAGACTCGCCAGTGACCGAGCTGTGGCAAGTGATCAACGGCCAACAGCCTGGCCGCGAAAACGCCCGCCAAATCACCCTGTTCGACTCGGTGGGCTTCGCCATCGAAGACTACTCCGCCCTGCGCTACGTGCTGGACGTTGCCAAGGCGCTGGACGTGGGCAGCACGCTGGAGCTGGTACCGGACCTGGCCGACCCCAAAGACCTGTTCGCGCGCCTGGCCCAACAGCCGGCGGCACAGCAGAAAAAGCGCGCCTGAGACCGCTCTGGCCTGCCGCTTTGCGCCACGGGCAGGCCAGATTCCCTGGGATGAAAAGCCGATTCAGCGGGTGCTGCAGCCGATTCCGCTGCATTGCCCGTTTTAACAGCGCAATTTGCGCTTTAGGCGAGGGGTAAACGACACAAAAAACGCACCACCATGAAGCATTCTCTCCCCCCAACAAGAACGAATTGTTTCAACGTTTTTACTGCCCTGACATCAATTACAAAATATAGGGACCACACCATGACTCCATTGCGATCACTCTTCGCTGCGTTGCTGTTGCCACTGTGCGCCACCGCCGTCCACGCCCAGGAATGGAAAGAAATCCGCTTCGGCGTATTCCCCGAATACCCTCCCTTTGAGTCCGTCGCCGCCGATGGCAGCCTGCAAGGGTTTGATATCGAACTGGGCAACGCCATCTGCGCCAAGCTCGAAGTCAAATGCACCTGGGTGCACAACGAATTCGACGGGATGATCCCGGCCCTGCGCGCGCGCAAGTTCGACGCCATCATGTCGTCCATGGCCGTGACCCCGGCCCGTGAAAAAATCATCGACTTCACCGACCGCCTGTTCTTGAGCCCGACCTCGGTGATCACCCGCAAGAGCGCCGACTTCGGCGACACCCCCGAATCCCTCAAAGGCAAGCAAGTCGGCGTGCTGCAAGGTTCGTTGCAAGAGGCCTATGCCCGTGCACACCTGGCCAAGCTCGGCGCGCAGATCAAGGCGTACCAGTCCCAGGACCAGAACTACGCCGACCTGCAGAACGGCCGTCTCGACGCCACCCTGACCGACAAGCTCGAAGCCCAGCTCAACTTCCTGTCCAAGCCCGAAGGCGCCGACTTCAAGACCGGCCCGGCCTTCAAGGACCCAACCCTGCCGTTGGACATCGCCATGGGCTTGCGCAAGAACGATCAGGAACTGCGGGCGCTGATCAATAAGGGCATCGCTGCCGTGCAGGCGGATGGGACTTATGCCGAGATCCAGAAGAAGTACTTCGGCGATCAGGACATCTACAACGAGTGATGCCCACGCCGACCCTGTGGGAGCGGGCTTGCTCGCGAAGGCGGTGTGTCAGACACACATCCAGCGACTGACACTCCGTATTCGCGAGCAAGCCCGCTCCCACAGGGGGTTGTCTGCGCTCTTAAGAGAAATCCCCCATGAACGAACTCCTCAACCTGCAAGGCTACGGCCCGATGCTCGCCCAAGGCGCGTGGATGACACTCAAACTGTCGTTCCTCGCCCTGGCCCTGAGCCTCGCCCTGGGCCTGATCGCCGCCGGTGCCAAGCTCTCCAGCGCCAAATGGCTGCGAGTGCCGGCCACGCTGTACACCACGCTGATCCGCAGCGTGCCGGACCTGGTGCTGATCCTGTTGATCTTCTACAGCCTGCAACTGTGGCTCAACGACCTGAGCGAAGTGTTTGGCTGGGACTATTTTGAAATCGATCCCTTCACCGCCGGTGTGGTCACCCTGGGCTTTATCTACGGCGCGTATTTCACCGAAAACTTTCGTGGTGCGATCCTCAGCGTGCCCGTCGGCCAACTGGAAGCCGCCACCGCCTACGGCCTGAGCCGCTGGCAGCGGTTTCACCTGGTGCTGTTCCCGCAACTGATGCGCTTTGCCCTGCCGGGGTTGGGGAATAACTGGCTGGTGTTGCTCAAGTCCACCGCGCTGGTGTCGATCATCGGCTTGTCGGACCTGGTCAAGGCCGCGCAAAACGCCGGCAAGACCACCAACGAGCCGCTGTATTTCCTGATCATCGCGGGCTTGGTCTATCTGGTGATCACCACCCTCTCCAACCGCATCTTCAAGCGCCTCGAACGGCGCTACAACCTCGGCATCAAGGGGATGGCGCGATGATCGAACTGTTTCAGCAATACGGCCTGGCCTACCTGTTCAGCGATGGCGCGGGCTTGTCCGGCGTGGCCATGACGTTGTGGCTGTTCATTATCTCGGTGATGCTCGGCTTTGTGCTGTCGATCCCGTTGGCACTGGCCCGCGTGTCGGAGCACGTCTGGTTGCGCTGGCCGGTGGAGGTCTACACCTATCTGTTTCGCGGCACGCCGCTGTATATCCAATTGCTGATTTGCTACACCGGGCTTTACAGCCTGGAAGTGGTGCAGGACAACGCGCTGCTCAACCAGTTTTTCCGCAATGCGCTGAACTGCACCCTGCTGGCCTTTGTGCTGAACACCTGCGCGTACACCGTGGAAATCTTCGCCGGGGCGATCCGCAATATTCCCCATGGCGAGATCGAAGCGGCCCGCGCCTACGGCCTGCACGGTTGGCGGCTGAACCTGTTTGTAGTAGTACCGGCGGCCTTGCGCCGCGCATTGCCGGCCTACAGCAATGAAATGATCCTGATGCTGCACGCCACGTCCCTGGCGTTTACTGCCACCGTCGCCGACATCCTCAAGGTGGCCCGCGATGCCAACGCCGAGACGTTCCTGACGTTCCAGGCCTTCGGTATCGCCGCGTTGCTCTACATGCTGCTGTCCTTTGCACTGGTGGGCCTGTTCCGACTGGCCGAACGTCGCTGGATGCGTTTTCTTGTTCCTACCCGAGGCTAACCCATGAATCAGTCCGCGCAGGCCCTGGCCGCTTATCCCGTTGATGTCCCCGTTGCCAACACCGCGACCGCGGCCATCAAGCTGCAAGTCGAAGGCATCCACAAACGCTACGGCGAACACGAAGTGCTCAAGGGTGTGTCCGTCAACGCACGCAATGGCGATGTGATCAGCCTGATCGGCGCCAGCGGCTCCGGCAAAAGTACGATGCTGCGCTGCATCAATTTCCTTGAACAACCCGACGCAGGGGTCATCACCCTGGACGGTATCAGCATCGAAATGCAGCAGGGCCGCGCCGGCACCCGCGCACCGCACCAGGACCAACTGCAGAACCTGCGCACGCGCCTGGCCATGGTGTTCCAGCACTTCAACCTGTGGAGCCACATGACCGTGCTGGAGAACATCACCATGGCCCCGCGCCGGGTGCTGGGCGTCAGCGCCGCCGAGGCGGAAAAACGCGCGCGGATGTACCTGGACAAGGTCGGCCTGCCGGGCCGCGTGGCCGATCAATACCCGGCCTTCTTGTCGGGTGGCCAGCAGCAACGCGTGGCGATTGCCCGCGCGTTGGCCATGGAACCGGAGATCATCCTGTTCGATGAACCCACCTCAGCGCTTGACCCGGAACTTGTAGGAGAAGTCCTCAAAGTCATACAGACGCTGGCCGAGGAAGGTCGTACCATGCTGATGGTCACCCACGAGATGGGCTTTGCCCGCCAGGTGTCCAGCCAAGTGCTGTTCTTGCACCAGGGCCGGGTCGAGGAACAAGGCGACGCCAAGATCCTCGACCACCCCAACAGCGAGCGCTTGCAGCAATTTCTTTCCAATCGTTTGAAGTGAAACCCATGGATACCAAGGCCAACGGACCCCATTCTTCCCCTGCGCTGGACCGCATCGATGAAGCGATCATCGACGTGCTGCGGCACCAGGGGCGTATCACCTACGAGAAACTTTCGTCGTTGGTGCACCTCACGCCCAGGCCCTGCCTGGAGCGGGTGCGCAAGCTGGAACGACGCGGGGTGATCCGTGGGTACGGTGCGATCATCGATGTGCAGATGGTCTCGCCGGGGTTGTCGTTGCTGGTCTTGGTGGCGTTGTCCAACCAGAGCGGGCGCTCGGCGCAGAAGGCTTTCGAGGCTTGCGTCAAAAACTGCCCGCAGGTGTTCGAGTGCCAGCTCATCAGCGGGCCGTTCGACTACAGCCTGCGCATGCGCTGCCGGGACATGGAGCATTACCGGGTGCTGACGGAGACCTGGTTGAACAATGATGAGCTGCACATTGATAAGTTGGTGGCGCATCCAGAGTTGGCGGTGGTGAAAAACACCGCCACCGAGCTGACCTGACTCCCCATTCACCAAACACTGCATAACCCCCTGTGGGAGCGGGCTTGCTCGCGAATGCGGTGTGTCAGTGACCAATTAAGTGACTGACACACCGCATTCGCGAGCAAGCCCGCTCCCACATTTTTTAACCGTGCCCACTTGCGATTTTCTTGCCGGGTTTACTGCCAATCAATTTGGCCTGCCCATCCCTCTGCTTGCCCATCCGCGCCTCGCTGATCAACCCCGGGATCAACTTGCCCTCCGGCAAGTTCTTCCAGAACCGGCTCGGCAAATGCCCTTCCATCACCTTGGGGTTCAACCGTGCCGGGTTGAAGATATGGCTGTAGTAGGTCAACCACATCTCGCTGTGGGGATCCTCGACGTTCTGCGCCAACTGGCGCCACGCCTCGGGGCACTCGCGCTGGTGAATCAACTGTTCGCCGTCGTAATACACCCCGTCCATGGGCGTGGCGATCATCCAGCGGTGGCGCCCCATGCGCCCGACAAAATGTTGGCTGGCGGATTTCAAGATGTCATGCGCCGGCTCGTGCCACGCCACGTATTCGGGCAACTCGGGGCCCGCCTCGGCCGGCAGCGCGATAAAGCGCACAAACGCGTGCAGGTGATGGGCTTCGCGGCTGACTTGCTTGATGCGCCGCTGCAACTCGCTGCCCAACTTGTCCCCCGCCAGCATCGCGGTGCGGTCGCCATGGCTGACGCGCCATAACACTTCATACAGCAGGCTCCAGCGCTGGTCGCCGTGGTAACAGGCGGCGGACTCCAGCAATTCCAGCAGCGCCTTGGGCACCCGTGTCTGAAACGGCCCAAGCCCTTCGGGGATCGGTTCATCCGTGGCAAACAGGTCGGCGGCCTGCACTTCGCCCCAACTGACTTGGCTGGGATCGACTTGATGGCTGAGCAGCCAGCGCGCCTGCTCTCGCCAGGTGCTGAAGAGGTTGGCGCATTCCAGGCTGATCATCCCCACAACCCCATTTGTTGCGGCTGCGGACGGTCGCGCAGTTGTACGCGCAGCAGCACGCTGGTGCTGTCTGCCTGCTGCGGGTGGTAGTCGCTGGTGATGAAGAACGGCTTGGCCTTGGCCAGCACGCAACGCATGCGCGCCAGGTCTTCGAAGCGGATCTTGCGCTCGCGGCGCAGGTCCACCAAACGTTGAGTGGTGCGCAGGCCAATTCCCGGAATGCGCGCGATCAGCGTGGGTTCAGCGCGGTTCAGGTCCAGCGGGAAGACGTCGCGGTTCTCCAGTGCCCAGGCCAGCTTGGGGTCGATATCCAAAGCCAAGTGGCCAGGCCCCTGGAACAGTTCATTGGCGCGGTACCCGTAGCTGCGCAGCAGGAAATCCGCTTGATACAAACGGTGCTCGCGCATCAACGGTGGCGCGGCCAGCGGGACGCTTTTGGGGCTGTTGGGAATGGGGCTGAACGCCGAGTAATACACGCGGCGCAATTTGAAGTTGCCGTACAGCGCTTCGGCACCGTGGAGGATGGTGCTGTCGTCGGTGTCGTCGGCGCCGACGATCAGTTGCGTGCTCTGCCCCGCCGGAGCGAAACGCGGCGCGCGCGGTTCGTTGCGTACCGTTTGCTCGCCGGTGTAGATGGTCTGCATGGCCTGCTTGATCGACACGCTGGTTTTTTCCGGCGCCAGGGTTTGCAGGCTGGCCTCGGTAGGCAGTTCAAGATTCACGCTCAAGCGGTCGGCGTAGCGCCCCGCCTCGGCGATCAGCGCCGGGTCGGCATCGGGAATGGTCTTGAGGTGGATGTAACCGCGAAAGTCATGCTCTTCGCGCAGCAGTTTCGCGACCCGCACCAACTGTTCCATGGTGTAGTCGGACGAGCGAATGATGCCGGAACTGAGAAACAGCCCACTGACGCAGTTGCGCCGGTAGAAGTCCAGGGTCAGGGTGACCACCTCCTCCGGGCTGAAACGCGCGCGCGGCACGTCGCTGGAGCGGCGGTTGACGCAGTATTGGCAGTCGTAGAGGCAGAAGTTGGTGAGCAGCACCTTGAGCAGCGAAACGCAGCGCCCATCCGGCGTGTAGCTATGGCAAATGCCCATGCCATCGGTGGAACCCAGCCCCGCCTTGCCCTCGGAACTGCGCTTGGGTGCGCCACTGCTGGCGCAAGAGGCGTCGTACTTGGCGGCGTCGGCGAGGATGCTGAGTTTTTCGATCAACTGCATGGGGTTCTACCGATACTGGTTTTTTGTACAGTATCAGTCGAAACCCCTTGTCACAAGTACAGCTGATCAGCTGGCGGTGGCCAGCAGCAGGTCTTGCACCGAGCGACCTTTGCCACGGTGACGGTCGTTTTCATACAGCGACGCGGCAATTTCATCGGCGCGAATCGGCAGAATCGACAGCAAGGTGTCGCTCAAACCGTGGCTGGCCTGGCTGAAACCCTGGATGTAGATGCCGGCCTTGCAGCGCTCGTCGGTAACGATGCGGTAGTCGCGGGCCACTTCGAAATCACCCATGTAGGTTTCCAGCGGCGCCAGCAGTTCGCGGTGCATCTGGCGCTCGTAACCGGTGGCCAGCACGACCGCATCGTAATGGTTGACGGTGATCTCACCGTTGGCGTTGTTGCGCAAGGTCAGCTCGATACCCAGCGGGCCAGCCACCGCCTTTTCCACCACGGTCATGGTGCAGAACGCGTGGCGGGCGATGCCGGAAACTTTCTGGCGGTAGAAAATCCCGTAGATACGCTCAATCAGGTCCAGGTCCACCACCGAATAGTTGGTGTTCTGGTACTCGGCCACCAGGCGCTCGCGCTCGGCACCGACCTGCTGGAACACCAGGTCGGTAAAGGCCGGCGAGAACACTTCGTTGACGAACGGGCTGTCATCGGCAGGCTTGAGCGCCGAACCGCGCAGGATCATGTCGACCTGCACCGACGGGTAGCTGTCGTTCAGGTCGATAAAGGCTTCGGCTGCGCTCTGGCCACCGCCGATGATCGCGATACGCATCGCCTTGCCTTCTACACATGGCTGCTGCGCCATACGGGCCAGGTATTGGGAATGGTGGAATACGCGGCTATCGTCCTTGAGCGCCTTGAAGGCCGCCGGCACGCGTGGCGTCCCGCCGGCGCTGACCACCACCGAACGGGTGGTGCGCACGTGCTGTTCACCCTGAGCATCACGAGAGATCACGCGCAACGCCTCGACCTGCTGCTGATGCAGGATCGGCTCGATGGCCAGCACTTCCTCGCCATAGCGGCCCTGCCCCTGGAACTGCGCCGCGACCCAACGCAGGTAGTCGTTGTACTCCATGCGGCAGGGGTAAAAGGTGCCCAGGTTGATGAAGTCCACCAGGCGGTCGTGGGCTTTGAGGTAGTTGACGAAGGAGTACGGGCTGGTGGGGTTGCGCAGGGTCACCAGGTCCTTGAGGAACGAAATCTGCAATTCGCTCTGGGTGACCAGGGTATTGCCGTGCCAGCGGTAGTCGGCCTGCTTGTCGAGAAACAGCGCGTCCAGTTTGCCCTGGGTTTTCTCTCGTTCCTGCAGGGCGATGGCCAGCGCCAGGTTCGATGGGCCGAAACCGATACCGATGAGGTCGTGAACCGCGGGCGAAGCAATTGCCTGTGTCATTCCAGTGTCCTCTGGATAAGCCCCGTGGCGTTGGGGCGGGAAAACCTTCGAGACCTGAAGGCTGAACAACAGGTCGTGTGTTGATAGGAAACGAGGACAGTGAAATAAAATTTAACTGATCAGCGATCAGTGCGCTTCCCACTCGCGCATGCGCACCCGGCAGTGCTTCATCGCATTGACGATGTGTTTTTCCACGAGGGCGCGGGAAATATTCAGGCGTTCGGCGATTTGCACGTGGGTCAGGCCATCCAGCTTGCGCAGCAAGAAGCTGTCACGGCAATGCGCGGGCAACTCGGCCAAGGCACGCTCCAGCATTTCAAGGCGCTGGTTCTCGTAATGGCTGGCATGGGGCGAGTTGGGCGAAAAGCGTTCTTCGGTGTCGAGCACTTCCAGCGGCTCGGACTGGCGCAGGGCATTGCGCCGGTGACCGTCGATCACCAGGTTCAGTGCGGTGCGGTATAAAAACGCGCGGGGCTGGTCGATGGGAATGTCGCTGGAGCGCTCCAGTATCCGGACGTAAGCGTCATGCACCACATCTTCGGCCACCTGACGGTTGCCCAGCTTGGCGTTAAGGAAACACACCAGCTCGCGATAGTAGTTTTCCAACATGACTCCCGACCGCCTGTGAGGGGCGGCATCAATTCCTTGAGTACTAAAGATGACAGCTCATTGCGTAATGGCAGTTTGAGCTCGTGCAATTTATAGTAATTCTCATCTAGTTTTAAAGAAGTCTTGCGCCAACGGTCGATTTTTTTACGTAAGCGAGCTGTTACACGGTGTGTAACAGCCTAAATCCCCGAGCAATTCTCTCGTTTAACTGTCAGCTCTGCGCAACTGCGCTCCGAACTTTCCTGGCTGGAACCTAAGCATGAAACGCCCTCGCCCTGCCCGACGTGCCCTGCTAGTTGTCGCATGCCTGATCCCCGTCATCGCCGTTGCCGCCTGGCAAGTATTGCCACCCGGCCGCGACGCCCTGGCTACAGTCACGGTGACCCGCGGCAATATCGAAAACAGCGTCACCGCGCTGGGTACCCTGCAACCCCGTCGTTATGTGGATGTGGGCGCCCAGGCGTCCGGGCAGATCCAGAAGATCCACGTCGAGGCCGGTGACCAGGTCAAGGAAGGCCAGTTGCTGGTGGAAATCGACCCATCCACGCAGAAAGCCAAACTCGACGCCAGCCGCTACGCCATCGAAAACCTCAAGGCCCAGTTGCAGGAACAAAGGGCCCAGCACGAACTGGCGCGCCAGAAGTACCAACGCCAGCAGCGTCTGGTGGCAGGCAATGCCACCCGTGAGGAAGACGTGCAAACCGCCAAGGCCGAACTGAGCGCCACCCAGGCGCGGGTCGAGATGTTCCAGGCGCAAATCCTCCAGGCCCAGGCCAGCCTGCGCAGCGATGAAGCGGAGCTGGGCTACACACGTATTTATGCGCCCATGACCGGCACGGTGGTGGCGGTGGACGCGCGAGTCGGCCAGACCCTCAACGCCCAGCAGCAGACGCCGTTGATCTTGCGTATCGCCAAGCTGTCGCCAATGACCGTATGGGCAGAGGTGTCGGAAGCTGACATCGGGCACGTCAAACCCGGCATGACCGCGTACTTCACCACCTTGAGCGGTGGCAACCGGCGCTGGACCAGCACCGTGCGCCAGATCCTGCCGATCCCGCCCAAGCCCCTGAATGAAACAAGCCAGGGCAGCGGCAGCCCCAGCAGTTCGAGCAAGAGCGGCACCGGTCGCGTGGTGCTGTACACCGTGTTGCTCGACGTGGATAACAGCGACAACGCCTTGATGGCCGAGATGACCACCCAGGTATTCTTCGTCGCGGGCGCCGTCAAGGACGCCCTCACCGCCCCGGTGGCCGCCCTGCTCGGCACCAGCAGTGCCGACAAGCAGATCGCCCGAGTGGTGGCAGAAAACGGCCGTATCGAAGAACGCGAAGTGCGCCTGGGTATCAGTGACCGCCTGCGCGTGCAGGTACTCGACGGTCTCAACGAAGGCGATCACCTGTTGATCGGCCCGGCCGACGGCAACGGGGGTTGAGTTGACCACGCCCCTGATCGAACTCAAGCACATCCGCAAATCCTACGGCGGCGGCGACAGCCCTCAGGTCGACGTGTTGCGCGGCATCGACCTGTCGATCCATGCCGGGGAATTCGTCGCCATCGTGGGCGCCTCCGGTTCCGGCAAATCGACCTTGATGAATATCCTCGGCTGCCTCGACCGCCCCTCCGAGGGCGACTACCTGTTCGCCGGGGAAAACGTCGCCCACCTCGACAGTGACGCACTCGCCTGGTTGCGCCGCGAAGCCTTCGGCTTTGTGTTCCAGGGCTATCACCTGATCCCTTCGGGCTCGGCCCAGGAAAACGTCGAGATGCCGGCGATCTATGCCGGTATCAGCGCCGCCGAGCGCCATGCCCGCGCCAAAGCCCTGCTCACCCGCCTGGGTTTGGCCGAGCGCACCGGCAACCGTCCGCACCAGTTGTCCGGTGGCCAGCAGCAGCGGGTCTCGATTGCCCGGGCCTTGATGAACGGCGGGCATATCATCCTCGCCGACGAACCCACCGGCGCCCTCGACAGCCACAGCGGCAAAGAAGTCATGGCCCTGCTGGACGAATTGGCCAGCCAGGGCCACGTGGTGATTCTGATCACCCACGACCGTGAAGTGGCGGCACGCGCCAACCGCATCATCGAGATTCGCGATGGCCTGATCATCAGCGACTCGGCCGATACCCGCGAGTCGGCGCCAAGCGCCAATGCCGGTGCGTTGCAAGCCGTTGACCTGCGCCAGCGCCTGGCCGACGGCGCCGAGCACAACGGCGCCTGGAAAGCTGAACTGGTGGACGCGGTGCATGCCGCCTGGCGAGTGATGTGGATCAACCGTTTTCGCACGGCGCTGACGCTGCTGGGGATCATCATCGGCGTGGCGTCGGTGGTGGTGATGCTGGCTGTCGGCGAAGGCAGCAAGCGCCAGGTGATGGCGCAGATGGGCGCATTCGGCTCGAACATCCTCTATTTGAGCGGCTCCTCGCCCAACCCGCGCACGCCGTTGGGGGTGGTCACCCTCAATGACGTCGCGGCGCTGGCGGCGTTGCCCCAGGTCAAGCGCATCATGCCGGTCAATGGCAGCAAGGCGGGTGTGCGTTACGGCAACGTCGACTACATGGCCTATGTGGGCGGCAACGACACCAATTTCCCGGATATCTTCAATTGGCCGGTGGTCGAGGGCAGCTATTTCACCGCCGCTGACGAACGTACCGGCGCCACCGTTGCGGTGATCGGGCATCGCATCCGCGAGAAGCTGTTCAAGGGCCAGGTCAACCCGATCGGCCAATACATACTGATCGAGAACGTGCCGTTCCAGGTGATCGGCGTGCTGGCGGAAAAAGGCGCTGCCTCCGGTGACAAGGACAGCGACGACCGTATCGCCATCCCCTACACCGCCGCCAGCGTGCGCCTGTTCGGCAGCTACGACCCCGAATACGTGGTGATCGCCGCCGCCGACGCACGCAAGGTGCACGAGGCCGAAGTGGCCATCGACCAGTTGATGCAGAAGCTGCACAACGGCAAGCGCGACTACGAGTTGACCAACAACGCGGCGATGATCCAGGCCGAAGCCCATACGCAAAACACCCTGTCGCTGATGCTCGGCGCGATTGCCGCAATCTCGCTGCTGGTAGGCGGTATCGGGGTGATGAACATCATGCTGATGACCGTGCGCGAGCGCACCCGGGAAATCGGCATCCGCATGGCCACCGGTGCGCGTCAGCGCGACATTTTGCGTCAGTTCCTCACCGAGGCGGTGATGCTCTCGGTGGTCGGCGGCCTGTGCGGTATCGCCCTGGCCCTGCTGGTCGGCGGCGTGCTGGTGCTGGCTAAGGTAGCGGTGCAATTTTCCCTGGTGGCGGTGTTGGGCGCGTTTGGTTGCGCGCTGGTCACCGGCGTCGTATTCGGCTTCATGCCGGCCCGTAAAGCTGCCCGGCTCGATCCGGTTAAGGCGTTGACCAGTGAATAAACGATCCATGCCCTCGCACCTGTCCGTCCTCAGCCTGTGCCTGTTGCTGAACGCCTGCACCGGCAATCCGCCCGCCATCGACAGTGGCATTGCCCCACCGGCCGCCTGGCAATTTGCCGAACGAGACGCGGCCCAAGTCACCAACCAGCAATGGTGGACGCAATTTGGCAGCCCGCAACTCAACCGCCTGGTCGAACAGGCGCGGCGCGACAGTTTCGACGTGGCCGCCGCCACGGCCCGTGTACGCCAGGCCCAGGCCAGTGCGGTGATTGCCGGCGCGCCGTTGTTGCCTGAGGTGAAGTTCAACCTCGCCGCCAGCCGTCAGCGACTGCTACGCGGCAGTGGCAATTCGGACCTGGACGCCACCGAGAGCAACAACACCGTCAACAGCTATGACGCCAATTTCACCGCCAGCTACGAAGTGGACTTCTGGGGTGGCCGCGCCGCCGCCCGCGACAGCGCGGTACAAAGCCTGCGCGCCAGCCAGTTTGACCAGGCCACCGTGGAACTGACGCTGCTCAGCAACGTCGCCGACCGCTACGCGCAAACCCTCGCCGCACGCCAGCGCCAGCAGATCGCCGAGTTGAACCTGGCCAACGCACGCAATGTGCTGGGGCTGGTGCAAACCCGCTACGACGCAGGTTCCGCCACCGCCCTGGAACTGGCCCAGCAGAAAAGCCTGGTGGCCAGCCAGCAGCGGCAACTGCCGTTGATCCAGCAACTGGCGGAAGAGTCCCAGATCACCCTCGCTGCCCTGCTCGGCCAGCCGGTGCAAGCGGTAGACATGGGCGTCGAGCCGTTCCAGGCGCTGACCTGGCCGAGCATTAGCGCAGGCGTACCCAGCCAGCTGTTGAGCCAGCGCCCGGATATCGCCCAGGCCGAGGCGCAACTGGCGGCGGCCAGTGCCGATGTCACGGTGGCGCGCGCCGCCATGCTGCCCACCCTGACCCTTGGCGCCACCGTCGGCTCTGGCGCCTACAAGGCCAATGAGATCCTGCGCAGCCCGTTCTACACCTTGACCTCCGGCCTGGTGGCACCGATTTTCAACAACGGGCGTTTAAGCGCCGAACGTGACAAGGCCCGTGCACGCCAAGATGAGCTGCTACACACCTATCGCGGCGCGATCATCAACGGCTTTGCCGATGTGGAAAAATCCCTCAGCCAAATCACGCGTCTCGACCAGCAACGCCAGTGGCAAAGTGAAGAGCTGCAGCAGGCGCAGACCGCGTTCCAGATCGCCGAAAGCCGTTACCAGGCGGGTGCCGAAGACTTGCTCACGGTACTGGAAACCCAACGCACCCTGTACACGGCCCAAGACTTGAACGTGCAGCTGCGGCTGTCACGCCTGCAGGCCAGTATCGCGCTCTACAAGGCGTTGGGAGGCGGCTGGAAAACCGAGATCTGATAAACAAAAGTCGTATTTCGTACACGCCCCGTCTGGTCCTCCTACATTCTTCCCCCAGCGGTCCTTGGTAAAAAAGTCGCCTCGAACAAGAAGCCACAACACTGGCTTCTTTTTCCCACGCGACTGACCAGGATTGCAGATGAAATCCCGTCCAACGGCAAGCGCCGTGCCCTTGCGATACCTGCTGATGTTGGCCGCCCTGGTCCCCGTCATCGGCCACGCCGAAACACCACCGCCGCCTTTCGGCATCGAGTGGTTCCTCGATTGCCCGCAACCCGAACTGGAACGGCTCGACCCCGAGGTTATCGAACGCACCCAATGCGGCATCGTCACCGCGCCCCTCGACCACGCCGCGCCGGAGCGCGGCAGCATCAGCTTCGACATCACCCGCGTGGGTGCCCGGCAGCCCCTATCACGCCAAGGTGCACTGTTCACCAACCCTGGCGGCCCCGGCCTCGACGCCGGCGGCGCGTTCGCCGTGCATTTGGCCACCGTATGGAAACATTACGCCCGGCAACCCGAATGGGGAGGAACGTACCGCACGCTGGCGGACACCTTTGACGTGGTTGAAGTGACCCCACGCGGACTCGGCAGCGTGCCGGGGTCGCGCCTCGAATGTCGCTCCGACGAAGTGATCGTGCCGCAAGAGGACGCCAGCGAAGATCGCAGCGAAGCCAACCTGCTCGCCATTCGTGACAACGCCCGCCTGATCGCCCAAGCCTGCGCCAGCCATCCGCTGACGCCCTACATCACCACTGAACAAACCGCACGTGACCTGGAGTTTGTGCGCAGGCAACTGGGCGAGTTGCAGTTCAATTACCTTGGCAATGCCTACGGCACCTGGCTCGGCGCCTGGTACGGCGGCCTATTCCCCGCCCATGTGGGGCGCATGGTGCTGGACTCGAATATCAATTGGACGTCGACCTTCGAACACGCCAGCTTCATCGTGGCGGGCGAAAAAGAGAAAATCTTTGACCGTTTCGTCGCTCACCCTGCCGCCCTGGACCCAGGCGTGTATCACCTGGGTGACAGCCCGGTCGCCGTGCGCCGGGTATTCATGACGCTGCTGCCCAGCGTGCGCACGGCGCTGCGTTCGAACAATCGCTACTACAGCGACCCTGCCGGCTTGATGGGTGCACAGGTACTCAGTCGCTGGCTCAGCGAAACGCCCCACAGCGATGACCTGGCACTGGAGGCGCGAGCCCGCGCCCATCAATTCAGCCCGAACCCGGCGATTGAAGAACGCGCCAAGCTGATGTTCAGCTTGCTGTTGCAACGTGTTCGCGAACCCTTGCAGACCAGCATGCCGAAGCCCGGCCCCTTACAGATGTCGGCTGCCGACTCGGTCAGGACCGCCATCCTGTGCAACGACTCGGTCTACTCCAGCGAAGCGACATGGCAACGCAAGGAGGCCGAGTCCCTCGCCAGCCATCCCGTCGCAGGCAGCGCCCTGGAGGCCCGCCAGTGCACTACTTGGCCGCGAAAAAACGCCAGACCGCTGCCGCACAAGGAACTGGCCAGGCTCGACAGTTTGCTGATGATCCAGGCCGAGTTCGACGACCAGGCCCCCTCGACCGGCGCAGCGTGGGCCTTCGAACGCACCTTCCCGGCCAGTCGCGTCCAACTCAAGGACGCCTATGCCCATGGTGTTTCGTTCAGCGGGGTGAGTGCCTGCGTCAACCAATGGGTGGGGGACTACCTCGCGCATGGCACCCGACCGCCGCGTTCTACCGTGTGCAGTGATGCCCAGGCCATGCAATGACGCAGCGCTGCGCCTTGCGCCGACTCGGTGCTATCCTCGCGGCCTCATTGTTTCCAGAGATGTTTCGCAATGCCGAGAACCCACACATGGATAGGTCTTTTCTTGGCGCTGGCCTGTTTGCAAGGTTGCGCTCACACCGACCCACTCGCCGGCCAGCCGTTTTTTGCCGAGCCCGTCCACGCCGCCCCTGATACTGCCACGGTCTACTTCGTGCGCCAGTATCGCCAATTGAGCCCGCAGTTCATCACCGAAGTGCATGTCGATGGCAAAAGCCTGGGCGGCCTGCCCACCGGCGGTTACTTCAAGGTCGACTTGCCGGCAGGCGTGCACCGCGTGCGCTCCAACAAGACATCGATCCTCACCGACGAAGCCACTCGGGAGTTTGATCTCACCGTGGCCGCTGGCAAAAACTACTTTGTGGTGGACCAAGACCTGTGGAGCGAGCCGAAAGACGGCTTGACCCTGGGCGAAATGAGCAACGATATCTACCGCGGTTCCAGGCACTATTTCCGCTGGGCCCTCTTGCCTGAAGACGCCGTGGTGCCATTCATGCCCAAATACCGCCTGGCCAAACCTGCTGACGCGAAGTAGCAACCATGGACATCGAACTGGCACGCACCTTCCTGGAGATCACCCGTTGCGGCAGCCTGGCTGCGGCGGCCGAGAAACTGCACGTTACCCAGACCGCCATCACCGCCCGCGTCAAAAGCCTGGAAAGTCAGTTGGGCAGCACCCTGTTTGTGCGCAACCGCGCCGGCGCCCGACTCACTGCCGATGGCGAGGCGTTCGTGGTGTACGCCAACCAATTGCTGCAAACCTGGGAAGCGGCGAAACGCGACCTGCCATTGCCCGATGGCTATCGCAATGTGTTGCACATCGGTGGCGAGGTCAGCCTGTGCAACCCGCTGATGCTCGGCTGGGCCCAGGCCCTGCGCGAACATATCCCCGGCCATGCGTTGCGTACCGAAGTACGCGAAGGCGACTACTTATTGCGCCAACTGGAGTTGGGCGTGCTCGACGCCGCACTGGTGTTCCAGCCGCAATACTGGCCCGGGCTGCAGGTGGAACAGGTGCTGGAAGAAAAGCTGATCCTGGTGCAACTGGTGAGCAAGCCTGAGCCGTACGTGTACATCGACTGGGGCCAAGGCTTTCGCCAGCAACACGACACCGCCCTGCCCGACAAGGCGCGCGCCGCGTTGAGTTTCAACCTTGGGCCGTTGGCCTTGCAGTACATCCTGGAGAACGGCGGCGCGGGGTATTTCCGTACCCGTGTGGTGCAAAGCTACCTGGACAGCGGCGTGATGCAGCGCGTGCCCAAGGCGCCAGAGTTCAACTTCCCCACTTACCTGGTGTATTCGCGGGCACGGGATTCGGCGGTGTTGCAGCACGCGCTGGAGTTGCTGCGCGGGGTGGTCAAGGCCGAAAGCGATTGGTCGCAGCGCTGGGACCCGCTGATTTAAGCCCCACCTCGCTCAGAAAGACGGGACGTGGCTTATTGTAGTGAGCGGGCTTGTCCCGCGCTGGGCTGCGAAGCGGCCCAGCGCGGGACAAGCCCGCTCACTACAAAAGGTGGCCGCGATGGGCATCAGGACAAAAACTCGCACTTTTCCCGCCACCAACTAAGCTCTGCCTCCAATAAAAAATTGCCGAGCGCTCAGGCAACATCGTCCTTCCCTTGATGGATTACCTGTTCGGCACCCTGCACTGGGAGCCGGGCACCCACGACAACCAGGAATCGTCATGAGTACCCGTCCCAAAAAACTGCGTCATCTGCTGTTCGTGCTGTTTCTTGCGCTGATCGCCTTTTTGCTGTTGATGCCCACCAAGGTGCAACCGGTGAACTGGGCACCGCCTAAGGCGCCGTCGATGAAGGACGGGCTCTTTGCTGAAAACCAGCGGCTCAACGCCGTGCAGAAAATCGGCGCCCAGGGCATCGACGGGCCCGAAGCCTTGGTGTTGGACGCCCAGGGCTATCTGGTCAGCGGCCTGCATGACGGGCGCATCATCCGTACCGCCCCCGACAGCCACGCCCTCGAGGTATTGGCCAATACCGGAGGGCGCCCGTTGGGCCTGGCGCTGCACCCGGATGGGCGCCTGATCATTGCCGACGGCATCAAGGGCCTGCTGGCACTGGATGGCAATCGCCAGCTCACCGTCTTGAGCACCAGTGCCAACAACGTCCCGTTCGGCTTTACCGATGATGTGACCGTGGACGCCAACGGGCGTTATGCGTACTTCAGTGATGCATCGAGCCGCTGGGGCTACGGGCAGGACGGGGAAGCGGTGATCGAACATGGCGGTGATGGTCGGCTGTTGCGCTATGACTTCAGCACCGGTACCACCGAGGTGCTGCTGGATCAGTTGCAGTTCGCCAACGGCGTGGCCCTGGGCCCGGATGAAAGCTATGTGCTGGTAAATGAAACTGGCGCCTATCGCATCAGCCGTTACTGGCTCAAGGGCGAACGTGCCGGCAGCCACGACCTGTTTATCGACAACCTGCCCGGCCTGCCGGACAACCTCAGTTTCAATGGCGAGGACCGCTTCTGGGTGGCGCTGTATTCACCGCGCAATCCGCTGCTGGATGGTTTTGCCGGTTACCCGTTGCTGCGCAAGGTCATGGTGCGGGCACTGATGGTGGTGCCCAAGCCCATCGAGCGCAAAGCCTTTGTGCTGGGGCTGGATACCGATGGCAACGTCATCGCCAATTTGCAGGACGGCAGCGCGGGCAATTACTCGCCCATCACCACCGCCCGGGAATATGGCGACTGGCTGTACCTGGGCTCGTTGAAGAACACGAGCATGGCGCGCTTGCCGTTGTCGCTGGCATTGGCGCGCTGATGCAAAAAAGGGCACACAGGCGCGCGGCCTGTATGCCCTCGTTACTCAGCGCCTAGCGCCTTAGTTCTTGGTGCTGCTCAGCAAGGTCTGCTTGCACAGGTGGCCGAAGCTGACGAACTCGGTGTTATCGCCGCCGACACCAATGCCTGGGTATTCCAGCACCGCCATGCGCCACACGCCGTAGTTGAAGTCGGTGCGCCAAGTGTTTTTGTAGCCTTGGGCGTAATCGACAAAGGTGGTTTGGAAGTCACCGGAGCAGGTGCCCACGTTGATCGTGCCACCGGCCTGGCCGGAGCTGTCGGTCGTCCCCGAATACGCCTTGTAGACGATCGCGCCGGTGTCCGGGTTGATGTGCTGGTCGAGGTAGACGATCGGATGCAGGCCTACCAGCGGTGCACCGGTGCTGTCCGACAGGCCCATGGTCCAGGTCAGGTCGCGATAGGCCTGGGTGGTCATGTAGCCATAGCCCACGTTGGACGCGGAATACGGGATGCGCAACACGTTGCCTTCGCCCTTCACATCCGGGCTGTTGACCCGTGGGTTGGAACCCAGGGAAAGGTTGTATTTGCCGGTCGCGCTCCACGGCTCGTTCGGATGCTGGTTGGGGCGTACACGCACCTTCACCACACCGCCGACACCTGGGCTGGGGATGGAGGTCGAGGTGACATTGGCGCCAATGGTGACCCACTGGTTGCCATCGAAACGCTCAAGGATCCACTTGTTCCGGGTACTGCCGCTGGCCGCGTCGGCGGTCAATGCGATGCCCACGCTCTGGCCGCGTACGGCGGTGAAGTCGAAGTAATCGACATCGTTGAGGCTGTCGGCATTGCCCTTGATGTAGTTCAGGGTGTCCGGCAGCTGGAATGCGGTGTCGGGCGTGTCGTTGGGCTCATAGGCGTCGATATTTGTATCTACCGCCACACCGAACTGGAAGCTCGATCCTGGCACCGCCGCATTGGCCTCCATGAACCAGTAATAGTCACCCGCTGGCACCACGCCACTGAGGCTTTCATCCGCCGTGCCCGGGTTGTTGGAGGTGCCCAGCGGGATCGCGCCGCCCTGGCCATTGTCCTGGAACAGGCTCAACGACATATCGGTGCCTGCGGTCTGGCCCACGAGCAGCACGTTGATGCGTGCCTTTTGCGGCAGGTTGAAGTGGTAGCACAGCAGGTTGCCGGTCTGCACACCGTTGAGGGTGTACAGCAGGTTCACATCCAGGGTGGTCTCGCAGCCCTGGACCAGCGCCGCCTGCACCGCGCTGGCTTGCTTGGCATCGGCTTTGCGCACGTGGGTCGCCGGGGCGGGTACGCGGCTGTCTTCCACCACCGAATCTGCCTTCGCCTTGGCGGCGAACACCGGTTTGTTCAATTGAGCGGCGGTTTGCAGCTGTTGTTTCAAGGCAGCAGGCGCCTGGGTGGCCGGGACGTTACCGGCGCTTTTCAAGGCGTGCTTGATATTGGCTTGAGGCGCTTGCGCCGCCAGGTGAGGGTATTGCTCGGCCAGGGCAAAGGCCGAAACGAAGCAGGTGGCCGCCATGGCCGCGCCCAGCATAAAGGCTTTATTCGATTTCATTTTTTATCCATCCATAGTTAAAAAGTGAAGCTCAGGTGACATCCGGTCACCTGGGATGGAATCTAGCCAACAACTGTATGCATGTCCAGTATTTTTGTAGGATATTTTCCCACCCTAGTAGCCGGTCATCTCCAGGTAACCCACTCCACCGTCAAACTCCACCGGCCCTTCCCAGTACGGAATGCTCAGGTTCATCCAAGCCTTTGGGTTGACCGCTTGGGGAATGATCTCCAGCTGCTTGCCGGGAATTTTCAGTGACCAGCGGGTGGGAATCCTGCGGCCGCCGAGGCTCGTGGTGTCCAGCGGTTTGAGTTGAATATCGGCGTTGTGCAAGGTTTGTGTCTGGCCTTGCGAATCGATCCACGTGCCAGTGAGATAGCCAGGGCCATCGGTTTGCCGTACACGAAACACCATCAACTGTTCGCCACGATCCAGGTGCAGGGAGAACCAGTCCCAGCCTGTCTGGCTGGCGCCGAGCGGTTGACTGCTCCACTCGCGGTCGAGCCAGGCGGGGCCGCTGACCTGGTAGGCCTTGCCGTCGATGCTGACACTGCCACTGGCGCTGAAAAACGGCTGGCTGTAGTAGTAGGACGCCTGGCCCTGGTCGGATTTGCGGCTGTAGCCCTGCTCGCCTTGCAACACCAGGGGACGGCTGGAGGTCAGGTGCAAGTCGTAGGCGAATTGCGCACCACTGGCCTTGAGTTGCATATCAGCCAGCGGGCTTGCTGCGCCGGGTTGAGTGGCAAAATTCCAATCGTCGATCCAGGCATTGAACGGCACCGCCTGGGCGTCGGCCTGGCCGACCCCGCCACGGGCGAAACGCTCAGCCGCGTAGTGCTGGGTAGCGGAGGTGACGGCCACGTGCCCGAGCCACACCGTGGAATCGTGCCAGCCGGCTTGAGCCGGCCCCGCCTTGAGGGCATTGCGAAACAGCGTCCATTGCACGCCGAACACGTTGCCTTGGGCGTCCTTGAGGTTGGCGGTGACGTACCACCACTCGATGCGAAAGCCAGGATGAGGGCCATGGTCCTCGGGAAAGCTGAAGACCTTGCCGGGCACCACTTGGGCAAAGTCCGCCGCGTCACTGCCCAGGCCAGCAAAACTTTCCTGCGGTGCGGGGGCCTTGTCACAGGCGCTCAGCAATAGCAAAACCACCCAGCCCAGCGACTTAATCTTCATGGGCAAATGTCCGGAGCAAATCCGCAGGACGACTGCGGTACAACTGCCATAACGGCCAGGCCGAGGCCAACAGTGTGGCCAGCATCGCCAGCCCCAACAACTGTGCGAGCTGCCACGGGAACACTTGTAGCGGCAGGCGCCAGCCAAACGCCTGTACGTTGATCACCGCGTCCAGGCACCACGCCAACAGCAGGCCCAGCGGCAAGGCCAGGATCAGCGTAAGCACCGCTAGCAACCAGGTCTGCCCCAGATTGAGCAGCATCAATTGCCGACGCGTGACGCCCAGCGCCCACAGCGGTGCAAGTTGGCCGAGACGGCTCTGGCTCTGGGTCAGCAAGCTGATAAACAACGCCACGCCGGCCACGCCCAGGGTCAGGCTGTTCAAGGCAGCGGTGGCGGCAAAGGTGCGCTCGAAGACCTGGCTTGACCACCCTTTGAGTTGCTGTTGATCGACGATGCGGCTGTCGTCCAGGGCAAATACGCGCTGCACCTCCCCCACTAGCGGGGCCACGTCTTGCGGTGCGACCCGCAGGTTGAAGCGCGCCGGTGACAGCGTTGGCCAGTGAGCTAACAGGTGCTGCGAATTGACCAGCACATGCCCTTTAGGGTTGCCGTAATCGGCATAGATGCCCACCACTTTGGGTGCCCATACACCCAGCGGCGTGGGAATACTTACCGTGTCGCCCAGGCTGACGGCCAGCCGACGCGCCAGTTGTTCGCTGAGCATCAGCGTGTCGCCTTGCTGCAGTTGGTCCCAGGGATGGCTCGCCGCGTCCAGCAACGGCCAGTGCTGGCGATAAGTCGGGTCATCAACCACGCCAAACACATCCGCCGGCCAGCCTTGCAGTTGCACCGCGACCTGCCAGGTGGGCAGCACGGTTTGCACCAATGGTTGCTGTGCCAGCCACGCGCCAAGTTGCTCGGCCTGGGCTGGGGTTTGCGGGTTGAGGTACAGCTCGGCCGTGAGGCGTTGCTCCAGCCAATTATTGAAGGTGTGACGAAAGCCCGAGGTCATCGAGCCCGCACCGATATTCGCGGCCAGCGCCAACAACAGCGCCATCAGCGCCAGGCTCAGGGCCGGCAGTTGCTGGCGGCAGTCGGCGAGAAACCATTGGCCCAGCACCGAACGGCTGCGCCCCAGTACCGCTTTGAGCAGGCCATTGAGCAGCACCGGCAAACCGAGGGCGGCGCCCAGCAGCAAGGTCGCCATCAACACAAACCCGGCAGCCAGGCTGTCGCCCAACCACAGCGCCAACAACGCAATCAACAGCGCAGTGGCCGCCACCCAACCCTGGCGTCGCAACCAGCGCCCGTGGGCTTCGTGCCAGGCCTGGGCATTGGCCAATGCCAGCAATGGCAAGCGGGCTGCACGCCACAGGCTGCTGGCACCGGCGAGCAAAGCGCCGAGCAAACTCAAGCCCAACCCTGCGCCCCACCACCAGGGGCTCAGGCTCAACTGCCCCGGCACCTCGGCGCCATACAGGCCGCGCAGGCTGGCGGCCACGTCCGGCAGCAACAGGCTGGCCAGCAGGTATCCGCTGGCCACGCCGAGCACGCCCCCGAGCAATGACATCACACCAAGCTCTACACCCAGGCTAACGATCAATAGCCGCACACTGACACCGCAGGCGCGCAAGGTGCGCAGCAGCCCGCGTCGTTGCTCCAGGGCCAGGCCGATGGCGGCGTGCACGATAAACAGCCCCACCACAAAAGACAGAAAGCCCAACGCATCGAGGTTCAGGTGAAAGCTCTCGGTGAGACGCGAGAGGTTGTTGTCTTCGCCTTGCTTGAGTTGCAGGCCCGCCGGTGGAGTGGGATGGCCAGCGGCGAACGCCTTGTCCAATAGCAGGCGTGACAGGCGCTCGGGCATATCCAGCAGCGGTTGGGCAAAACCGATATCCGTCAGCAACAGCCCCGGCGCCATGCCCGGCTGGGCTTGCAGCGGTGGCAGCGTGTGCCCGTCCACGGTGGTCGGCTGCTGCCCTTCTTGAAGCCCCAAGGCCTGCAAGGTTTGCGCGGCGATCCAGGTGCGCCCAGGCGGGTCAAAAAACGCCAGCATCTGCGCCTGGCTCAAGCGTTGCCCGGCCACCGCGCCACTGCCGGGTAACGACACCGGGTCGATACCCATCAATTGCAGGCGCGCTTCTTCATGCCCCTTGAGTTGCACGCGCCCCTGCACCACGGGAGACACCGGCCAGCCGTCGCGACGCAATTGGGCGAACAGCGCTTGAGGGAAACTGGCGCCGTCCGGCGCGCTGAGGCTGGCCTGGGGTTCACCGCCGATCAGTTGGCTGGCACGGGCATAGCTGTCGCGCGCCTGGCTGTTAAGCGCTTGCACGCCGGTCAACAGCGCAGTGGCCAGCCACAGCCCGGTCAGCACACTGAAAAACTGCACGGGATGGCGCCGCCAATGGCTCAGCAGCACGCGCAAGGTCCAATAAAAAACGGCCATTTCAAGCGGCGTCCGCAGGCACGACACGACCCCGATGCAACACCACCTGCTGGTCCAGCCGAGCCGCGATACGGGGGCTGTGGGTGACCATCAACAGGCTGGTGGGGCTGTCACGCAGAAGGTCGAGCAGCAGTTGCAGCACTTCGTCGCTGGTGGACTCGTCAAGGTTGCCGGTGGGTTCGTCCGCCAGCAGCAGGCCTGGGCGTGACGCCAACGCGCGCCCCACCGCTACCCGTTGCTGCTGGCCGCCGGAGAGTTGTTCGGGGTAACGCTTGAGCAAATCACCGAGGCCGAGTCGTTCGATCAATTGCGCCTGCCACTGCGGATCAAAACGACCGGCCAGCCGCGCCTGGAATGCGAGGTTGTCCTCGACACGCAAACTGCCGATCAGGTTGAACTGCTGGAACACCAGGCCGATATCCGTGCGGCGCCAGTGCGCCAATTGAGACTCGCTGAGTTGGTCGAGACGCTGCTCGCCCACCTGGATACTGCCGCCGTCCACCCGATCGAGCCCGGCCACCAGGTGCAACAGGGTGCTCTTGCCGCTGCCCGATTCGCCCATCAACGCCAGGCTGCTGCGCGCGGCCAGGTGCAAGTCGACACCCGCCAACACCGCCAACGGGCCCTGTGGCGTGGCATAGCTCTTGAAGACCCCTTGCACCTGCAACATGGCAACACTCGTTTTATGGCTGGCCATCGAGAATAACGGCTGCCGATCGCGGTCACGCAAATTTTTCACATCGATTTCACCGGTTGCCCACCCGCCACACCTTAAATTGCCGGCCATGTGTCACGCGTCGGCAACTTTTCAGGGGTCACGACTGACAACTTTTAACCGCAGCATGTTCAGCGAAAAGACAGCAGCCCTATGACAGTCTCCTGCTTCACTGCGGGCATTCGCCGACACGTTGCGCCAAATCAGAACAACACTTTCGACAGTGCCCATGGTGAATAAAGTGGTTGACCTTACCCTGACCAAAGCGCGCTCGCCGCGGGCCTTTTTCAAGCGCCTGACCCGGCTTTGGCTGGGACTCGCCGTGATCGGCATGCTGCTCGCCGGCAGCATGTTGTGGCCGCTGTCACCCAAGGACCTCGGCGTGGGCGACCGCCTGCTTAATTCCCAGGTGCTGCCGCTGTGGCGCGATGGCGAGATCATCGTGCTGGTACGCCACGAAGAGCGCTGCGACCGCTCGGCCAATCCCTGCCTGGGGCCGATTGAAGGCCTGACGATCAACGGCAGCCAACACGCCGAAAGACTCGGCAAGTCCTTTAAATTATTGGGCATGGAAGGCAGCGATGTACTCGCCAGCCCAGCCATCCGCACCGCGCAGACCCTGCGGTTCATGTTCGGCAAAAACGAGCTGACCGCCAGCCAGTACGCCATCTGCGGCGCGGCCATGGGTGAAGAACTGCTCAGCCACAAGAACCCTGGTCGCAACCTGGTGTTCGTGACCCACAGCGGTTGCATCGCCGACCTGGAAAAAACCCTCGGTTTCCCCCATGCAGCCTTCCCCGAGTACGGCAGCGCACTGTTCCTGCAAGTGCTGCCCAACGGCAAACTCAAGACCTTGGGCATCCTCAAAAGCCAGGACTGGCCGGTCTCGCTAAAACAACTCTAGAACTTCCCCACCGGCCACTGCGGCCCATGTTCAGCAAAACGACAGCCATCTTCTGGCATGTTTAGTTGTGTCTGTTAGTTAAGGACGTCATGAATATTTTCAGTGACTTAGTGAAAGTCTTATTGTTTTGGGCTATGACTTCAATACACCACTACCGTGCAACTGAACGTCAAGGAGCGACGTTTTAATGACCCGTTTAAAACCCCTGCATGTATTGTTGCTGGCTTTTGCTGCGTTTTATTTATTACCGTTGGGCCTGCATGGTTTGTGGATACCTGACGAGACCCGCTACGGCCAGATCAGCCAGGAAATGCTGCTGACCGGCAACTGGGTATCGCCGCACTTCATGGGCATCCGTTATTTCGAAAAACCCGCCGCCGGCTACTGGCTGATTGCCCTGGGCCAAGCGGTGTTTGGCCAGAACCTGTTCGGTGTGCGTATCGCCTCGGCCCTGACCACCGGCCTGAGCGTGCTGCTGGCCTATCTGATTGCCCGTCGCCTGTGGAACGACCCGCGCAAAAGCTTCGCCTGCGCATTGCTCTACCTGAGTTTTGGCCTGGTGGCCGGACAAGCCGGGTATTCCAACCTCGATCCGCAATTCACCTTCTGGGTCAACCTGAGCCTGGTTGCCCTGTGGTTTGCCCTCGATAGCCGCACAATGCGCGGCCGCCTTGGCGCCTGGGCATTGTTGGGCCTGGCCTGCGCCATGGGTTTCATGACCAAGGGTTTCCTGGCCTGGGCACTGCCGGTGCTGATTGCCGTGCCTTACATGCTCTGGCAGCGGCGCCTGGGTGAACTGGTTCGCTATGGCTCACTGGCCGTGCTGGTGGCGGTGTTGGTGTGCTTGCCCTGGGTACTGGCGATCCACATCCAGGAACCGGACTTCTGGCGGTTCTTCTTCTGGAACGAACACATCCGCCGCTTCAGCGCCGACAACGCGCAACACGTGCGGCCATGGTGGTTCTTCTTGCCGATCATCGCCGTGGCCTGCCTGCCTTGGGCCGGTCTGCTGCCGAGCACCTTGCGCAAGACCTGGCAGGAAAAACGCCAACCGGCGATCACCTTCCTGGCGCTGTGGCTGCTATTGCCGCTGGGCTTTTTCAGCCTGAGCAACGGCAAGCTGCCGACCTACATCATGCCGTGCCTGCTGCCGCTGGCCCTGTTGATGGGACATACCCTGATTGATCTGATCAGCGCTGGCCGCGCCCGAACCATCTGCCTCAATGGTCTGCTCAACTTCGTCATCGGCATGGCGGCGATGATCGGCTTGATCTACCTGCAAATCGCCAAGCCGCTGTACGGCAACAGCCACGCCGAGATGTTCAGCCTGTCGCTGGCGTTTATCGTGTTGCTGGTGTGGATCCTTGCCAACCTGCTGCAGGCGTTCCGTCCGCTGACGCTGTGGGCGATGCCGGCCTTGGGCATTGGTTTGCTGGTGGTGTTGCTGCCAGCCGGCATGCCCGCGCAGATCGAAGACAATGAAATGCCCGACCAATTCGTCCTCGAGCACCTGGACGAACTGCAGCCAACCCATGCCCTGCTGAGTAATGAACTGGGCAGCGCGAGTGCGTTGTCATGGCGCCTGAAGCGCCCCGAGGTAACGCTGTATGACACCGAGGGCGAATTGCGCTACGGCTTGCAGTACGCAGGTTCGGTGCACCGCAAAGTCGAGTTGGACCAGGTACAGGACTGGCTGTACGAAGCACGCCAGCACGGTTCGGTCGGCGTGCTGCTGCGGGTCAGCAGCACCAGTGAAATGCGCGAGGCCGGGCAACTGCCGCTGGGAGGCAAACGCTACAGCAAAGGGTACCTGCAACTGATCATTTACCCGCAGTTGCCATGATGCGGCCCTTCTTCAAGACCGAACGCGGCGCCCTGCTTTTGCTGCTGGGCGTCACGGCCCTGCTCCTGATGACAGGCCTGGGCGCTCGCGACCTGTGGGGCCCGGAAAGCCGCTGGGCGAACATCGCCTTGCAGATGCTGCAGAGCGGCGACTACTTCGACCCGTACCTCAAGGGCGGCCCGTATTACGACAAACCCCTGCCCTCCTACTGGCTGATCACCGGCACGGCGCACCTGATGGGTGGCCTCGGCCCATGGTCGCTGCGCCTGCCTTCGGTGATCGGTGCCTGGTTGAGCGTGTGGCTGGTGTACCTGATCGGCGAGCATTTGTTTCGCAAGGGAACCGGGTTGATCGCCGGCTGGATGCTCGCCACCACCTTTTACTTTCTATTCTGGGCCCGCGTGGCCACGGCGGACGTGCTCACCGTGTGCGGTGTGCTGGCGGCGGTCTGGTGGTATTGGCGCGGGCCCGATGACACGCGGCTTTGGCGCTACACGGTGTTCTTCCTGCTGCTGTCGCTGACGTCGTTGCTCAAGGGCCTGATCGGCTTCGTGCTGCCTGCCCTGGTGCTGCTGCCGCACCTGCTCGGTGAACAGCGCTACAAACGTCACCTCAACCTGCGCCTGCTGCTGGCGATGCTGATCGCCGGCGCGGTGTACGCCGTGCCGTTCGTGTTGTCCCATCTGTACGGCGCGCCCACCTATGGCCAGAGCGGGTTGGCGCTGGTGTTCCGTGAAAACGTGGTGCGCTTCTTCGACCCTTTCGACCACATGGGCCCGATCTACACCTACCTGATCTACCTGCCCGCCTACACCCTGCCGTGGGTGCCCTGCTGGCTGCTGGGACTGTGGCTGGCGCTGCGGCACTGGCGCCAGACCCCGCCCAACGTACGTTGGCTGGTGTGGGGCCTCGGCCTGTTGTTCGTGTTTTTTACCGCCAGCGGTAGCCGACGCAGCTACTACGTATTGCCCTTGGTGCCGTTCGCCCAATTGCTGGGCGCCTGGTGGCTCAGTGAACGCCTGCACACCCAACCGGCCAGCCGGCCACGCTGGAACAGGGGCTTTGCCATCGCTGCGGCATTGATGCTGCTGGTCCTTGGCGTGGCCTATCCGTGGAGCAACGGCAATGGCGGCGTGACGGGCTTTGTCGAGGACGTGCACGCAGAGGCAGTTAAAAGCGCCCCGTGGGACCAATGGCAAATGGTGCTGGTGGAAGTGGACAACAAGGTGCCGATGTACCTGCAGAACGGCGGCAAGCCGTTCTACTACGTACCCGAGGCCCTGGATTTCCCACGCCAGGGCGACAGTGCTGCGTTCATGGCCTGGCTGGAAAAAACCAGCGGCAAGGCCTTCGACCCGCAGCGCACGATTATCGTCGCGCAGTTCTCCAAGGACGACCCTACGCCGCTGGCGTACCTGGGTAAGGATCATCAGGTGATCATCACCCGGCCGGACAACGGCGAGCAGTTGTTTCACAAGCGTGACGGTGGGAGTGTGGCGTTCGTGCCCTCGGCACACTGACTCAAGTGCGCTTGGTCTTTGCCGGATCCAGGGCTTCGACTGGCGCGACGCCCGTTCCCAACCCCGCCACCTGCTCTTGCACCGCTTTCCCCTCCGCACGATTGCGGATAAACCCGGCACGGGTAAACCGTTCCAGAAACGGCACCGGCAAGGCCTTGTCCGGCGTCACCGCTGGCTGTTCGGCCACATCGCCAAACAGCGTGTAGGCTGCCGTCGGCAAGTGGCGGGTATTGAGGTCGCTGGTCAGCCTGCCTTCCTGCAGGACGATGGCGCGGTTGGTCACCCGTTGCAGGTCGGACAGCCGCTGGGAGATGTACAGGATCGCCACTCCCCGCGCGCGTTGGCTGTCGATCAGGCCGAGCAGGCGCTCGGCGTCGGCTTCCGACAAGGCGGCGGTGGGCTCGTCGAGAATCAGTAGCTTGGGTTGCAGCACGAATGCCCGGGCCAGTACCAGCAGTTGGCGGTCCGCCAGGCCGAGACGCTCTACCGGGTGTTGCAGCGGCAGCTCCAGGCCCAGCCCGGCAGCGATGGTTTCGGCGCGTTGCAGCAGGCTTTTGCGGTTGAGCAGAAAGTCGGCGTCGGGTTGGCCGAGTTCGTCGAGCAGCAGGTTTTCGGCCACGCTCAAGCCGGGGGCGATGGCGTCATCAGGGTTTTGATGGACCGCCACAATGCCGACTCGCCGCGCCGACAAGGGCGAAACAAAGCGTTGCCGTTGGCCATCGACCCAGAGTTCACCGGCATCCGGGGCCAAGGTCCCACTGAGAATCTTCACCAAGGTCGATTTGCCCGCGCCCGCTGCCCCCAGCAATGCCACCCCTTCGCCGGGGTAAATATCCAGGCTGACCCCGTCCAGCGCCTGCTGGGCACCAAAGGTCTTGCACAGATCACGCAGGCGGATCAGGGGCTCGGGGGCAACGGGGTTGCTCATGGCTAATCTCTAAGGCGGAACGCTGGCTCATTACAGCCCCAAAGGACTGATTTATTCCGAACAACAATGAGTTAGGTCCCGAATTAAATGCATTACCTCATGAACAATCCAATAGCTGAATCGAATAGCAAAAAATTTTTGAGTTATAAGGCCTTTGCCAGCAGTTTGTTGAATGCTTTCAGCACCGCGTCCGGTTTTTCCAACATCAACTGGTGGCCACAGGCTTCCAGCACCTGAAAGTCCGCATTCGGCAACTGCCCAGCCAGGTCCTGGCCGCCGCTGGCGGGGGTGAGACCGTCGCTGTCACCGGCCAACACGCTGACCGGCAACACCAACGTGGGGATCAAGTCGGCGTCCGGCCATTCGGCGTTTTTGGTCAGTGCCTTGAACATGTGCAGGCGATTGCGCTCGGTGAGTTTTTCTTCGTAGGCCACCAGCACCGGGTCGGCCGTGGCATGCCAGGCGCGTTCGCGAAAGCCCTTGGCCAGGACCGGGCGCAGCCACTCCAGGATCCATGCAGGCAACGCCATCAGCCCGCCACTGACCGCCGGCCGATGCAACTGGGTGCCAAGCAGCAACGCCGCGTTGATTGTGACCGTCGGCTTGGCCAGCAACACGCTGAGGCTCAGGCCCGTGCCGAAGGAGTGCGCGACGAGCAGGTTTCGCGCACCGGCATAACGCTGCAGGATCGCCAGGTAATCCGCCACCAATTCGGGCCAGGCGTAGGCCTGGTCGTCACGTGGGCGGGCGCTATCACCGTGGCCCATCAAGTCCCAGGCCACCAGGCTGTAGCCTTCGGCCTTGAGCGCTTGCCATTGCAGGCGCCATTGGTCCTTGTTGCCGCCGGCGCCATGGCAGAAAAACACCACGGTGTCGGGTTGGGTGGTGCCTGGGTGGTGCGCGATGCTCAGGGTGCGGTGGGGGCGGATTGCCACAGGCTGGCCGCGCACTATGGGTAAGTCTGTAAATTGGGCACTCATAAACACCACATTCCTCGATTAATAAACTCGGCCAAAAATGTGGGAGCGGGCTTGCTCGCGAATACAGTGTGTCAATCAAAATATAGGTCACTGACCCACCGCATTCTCGAGCAAGCCCGCTCCCACATTTAGATCACCTACACCTCGGCAATCACGGATTGCAGGAGCGTTCGGGTATAGGGATGCCGTGCATCCGCAAACAACCCCGCCGTTTCCCCCTGCTCCACCACCCGACCGTTCTGCATCACCGCAATGCGGTCACACAGCCGCGCCGCAACGCGCAGGTCGTGGGTGATGAACACGATGCTCAACTTCAAGCGCCGTTGCAGCGACTCCAGCAGTTCCAGGATCTGCACCTGGATCAACGCATCCAGCGCCGACACACATTCATCGGCGATCAGCACCTTGGGTTCCACCGCCAAGGCGCGGGCGATGCCGATGCGTTGGCGCTGGCCACCGGAAAACTCATGGGGGTAGCGCTCAAACGCGGTGGCCGGCAGGCCGACCAAGGTCAGCAACTCCCGCGCGCGTTGCTCAGCTTCGCTCTTTGAATGTCCTTGCACCAAGGGCCCGGTCATGATGATGCGGCCCACGGTCTGACGTGGATTGAGGGAGGCGAACGGGTCCTGGAAGATCATCTGCACAGCGCTGCGCAACGGCCGCAGCCGCGCCTCCGACAACTCGGCAACGTCCTGGCCCAGCCAGTGGATGTGCCCGCTGTCGGCCCGCAGCAAGCGCACCAGGCAACGGCCCAGGGTGGACTTGCCCGAGCCCGACTCGCCGACGATGCCCAGGGTTTCACCTTCGCGCAGCTCCAACTGCACCGCGTCCAACGCCTGGGTGGTGCGTTTGCCCCACCAACCGTTGCGGCTGCGAAACACCTTGCCCAGTTGCGCGGCCTTGAGCACCACCGGCCCCTCGACCAACCCGCGCGGTGCCAACGGCTCGGCGGACACCGCCGCCAACAGTTGCCGGGTGTACGCGGCCTTGGGCTCGCGCAATACCTGCCGGGCACTGCCTTGCTCCACCGACACGCCTTTTTCCAACACCAGCACGCGGTCGGCAATCGCCTCGACCACGGCAAAGTCATGAGTGATAAACAACAACGCCATGCCCTTGTCCTGTTGGATTTTGCGCAACAGGTCGAGAATCTGCGCCTGTGTGGTCACGTCCAGCGCCGAGGTGGGCTCGTCGGCAATCAGCAACGCCGGATCGAACGCCAGGGCCATGGCGATCACCACCCGCTGGCGCTGGCCACCGGAGAGTTCAAAGGGATACGCCAGACGCAACCGCTCGGGGTCGGGCAAGCCGACATAACCGAGCAAGTCCACCACGCGCTGGCGACGTTCCCGCGAGGATTTGACCCCGTGGGCACGCAGGGTCTCATCGATCTGCTCGCCGACGCGCAACAGCGGGTTCAGCGCGCTCATCGGCTCTTGGAACACCATGCTGATATCGCGCCCGCGCAGTTCGCGCATCGCTGCTTCGCTACGGTTGGCCAAGTCTTCATCACGAAACACCAGGCGCCCGCTTTCCACCGTCAACGGCGTGGGCAATTGGCGCAGCAGCGCCTTGGCCAACATCGACTTGCCCGAACCGGACTCGCCCACCACACACAAGCATTCACCGCTACGCAGTTGCAGCGACAGGTCATACAGCGCATGGCTACGGTCCGCACCCGCCGGCAAGGCGATACGCAGGTGTTCGACACTCAATAACGTCATAGCGGCCTCCCCGGTTCGAAGGCCACGCGCAGGCCTTCGCCCACCCGATTCACCGCCAGTACACACAGCACAATCGCCAGCCCCGGCAGGAAACTCATCCACCAGGCGTCCCGCAGCAGGCCACGGGAGGCGTTGATCATGTAGCCCCAACTCATGGCTTCGGGGTCGCTTAAACCGAGAAACGCCAATGCGGCTTCGGTGAGGATCGACATCGCCATCACAAACGTCATGACCACGAGCAACGGCGACAAGGCATTCGGCAGGATCTGTTGCGTAATGATCCCCAGCGGCGACTGCCCCAGTACCCGCGCCGCCTGCACGAACTCACGCTGGCGCAAGGTCAGGAACTCGCTGCGCACCAGGCGCGCCACCGGCGGCCACGCCACCGATGCAATCGCCAGCACGATCGTGCCCAGGGAAGGTTCCAGCACCGCCACCAGGATCACCGCCAGCACCAGTTGCGGTACGATCTGGAAGAACTCCGCGACGCGCATCAGCACGCCGTCGAGCCAGCCGCCGAAGTAACCGGCGATGGCGCCCACTATCAAGCCCACCAACACGGTCGCCAATGTCGACAAGGTGGCCACCGCTAGGGATACGCGGGCGCCGTACAGCAAACCGCTGCCCAGGTCGCGCCCGAGCAGGTCGCTGCCCAACCAATGGGATGCATCATGAAACGGGGCCAACATCGGCTGGGTATTCATCTCCCAGGGCGAACTGTTGACCAGCCAAGGCGCGGCCAGTGCCAGCGCCGTCAACAGCAACAAATACACCGCACCGGCCAGCGCCGAGGGCTGGCGTACAAACCGTCTGAACACCGCCATCAGCCCTGCCCTCCGGCGGCAATGCGCGGGTCGATAAGCCGGCATATCACATCGGTCAACACGTTAAAGCTCACCACCAGAATCGAGATCACCAGAAAGCCTCCCATCAGCACCCCGTAGTCACGTTGGGCCAGGGACTCGTACATCAAGCGGCCGAGGCCGGGCCAGGAATACACCACCTCTACCAACAACATGCTGCTGGCCAACTGGCCCGGCTGCATGCCGGCAAACGTCACCAACGGCAGCAGCGCATTGCGCAGCACATGCCCGTACAAAATCCGGCGCGGATGCAGGCCCTTGGCCTGGGCGGTGCGCACGTATTCCTGGCTGAACGCGTCGAGCACGGCAGCGCGGGTCAGGTGGATATACAACGCCAGGAACAACACGCTCAGCGACAGGCACGGCAAAAGCAAATGCTGCAGGCGATCGAGCAGCGAGAAGTCCTGGCCGACGGTTTCCATGCCGAAGGCCGGCAGCCAGTCCAGGCTGACCGAAAACAGCAAGATCAACAGCATCGCCAGCCAGAACGGCGGCATCGCGTACAGCAACAAGGCGCCCTGGGAAATCAACCCATCCAGCCAATGCCCCTTGCGCCGCGCCCGCGCAGCCAGCACGCCCAACGTCACGCCCAGCACCGACGACACCACAAACGCCGAGCCCATCAACGCCAGCGTCGCCGGCAAGCGCTCGCTGATCAGCGACCACACCGACGTCTGGTTGCGATAGGAATAGCCCAGGTCCAAGTGCGCGACGTTGCCCAGGTAAATCAGCAACTGCTGCAGCAGCGGTTTATCCAGGCCCATGGTCTGGCGCAGTTGCTCGATAAACTGCACATCGTCCACCCCCGCTTCACCGGCCAGCAGCAGTGCCGGGTCACCCGGCGCCAGGCGGATCAACAGGAAACTCAACACCAGCACCGCCACCACCATCAGCAGCGCCTTGACCAGGCGCCCGCCGAAAAACAGCACGCCGTTCATGGCGCAGGCGCGTCGAGGTACACGCTTTCGTAGTCTTCGTTAAGGCTGGTAGCGGTCTGCAGCAGGTTTTTTACTTGCGTGTGAAACAGCGTCTGGTTGCGCATTTCAAAGATCGGCGCGATGGGCAGGTCGGTGTTCAATACGTTTTCCAGTCTGCTGTAGAGCTGGGTGCGCGCCGAGCCCTCCGGCGTATCGGCAAGCTTGGCCCACAGGGCATCGGCCTCGGGGCTGTTGTAGCCGCTGACGTTGGCGAACGGTGAGGTCTTGAGGATGTAGTCGGAGCGGAACAGGTAGGCGCTGGTCAGGTACGGGTCGCCGATCTGGAAGATGAAGTTGTAGGTCAGGTCGAAGTCCCAGTCGCTCACACGCTGGAACCAGGTCGCGGCATCGGACGTCACCACTTGCACCTTGAAGCCCAGCGGTTGCAGGGCTTGCTTGGTGTACTCGGCCAGGCGCTCCCAGGCGCCACCCTTCTCACCGTTGAGCAAGCGGATACGCACCGCGCCCACGTCCACACCGGACTCGGCGATCAGCGCCTTGGCCTTTTTCACGTCGTAGCTGTACTGCGGCAACTGCGGGTCGTGGTACGGCGTGGTGGAGACAAACTCGCCCTCGGCGACCTTGCCCGAGCCGAAGAAAATGTTATCGACGATGAACTGGCGGTTCAGCGCATACAGGATCGCCTGGCGCACCTTGGGGTTGTTCAGCGGCGGCTTGCGCGTGTTGATCTGCAGGAAAGCCAGGCCGGCATACAGCTCCCAGCCTTTCTCCGACGCCTGTACATCCGGCAGCGCGCTGAGGCGCTTGAGGTCGGAGTAGTCGGCATCGCCGCTGCGCAGCACTTGCACGTCGTTACGCTCGAAAGCGGCGGCGCGGGAAGAACCGTCGGGGATCACGTGGAAGATGATGCTGTCGAGGTGCGGCAGGCCCTTTTTCCAGTAATTGTGGTTCTTGGCCAGCTTGATGTAGGCGCCGCGTTTCCACTCCACGAATACGAACGGCCCGGTACCGACCGGCTTCAGGTTGTAGGGGTTGTTACGAAAATCGGTGTTCTCGTAGAGGTGCTTGGGCACCACCGGGCGCAGGCCGCTGCCCAGAGCCGAGAGCAAGGGGGCGAAGGGTTTCTTCAAGGTGAAGACCACCTGCTGCGGGCCCTTGGCGGTGATGCTGGCGACGTACTCGGTGATGATCCCGCCCAGGCGCTTGTCCACTTCGGGGTAGAAGGTCTGGAAGCTGAACACCACGTCATCGGCGGTGAACGCCGGGCCATCGTGCCAGTGCACGTTGTCTTGCAGCTCGAAGGTGTAGGTGAGGCCGTCCGGCGAGATGGTCCAGGACTTGGCCAATACCGGTTTGGGTTTGAGGTCGGTGTCGAAGGTCAGCAGGCCTTGCAGCACCTTGCCGCTCACGTATTGGGTGGACACGTGGCTGACCACGCCGTGCATCAACGACGGCGGCTCGGGTTGGGCCACCAGGTTCAGCACCCCGCCCTCCTGGGGTTGCGCCAGGGCCTGGCCGGCCAGCAACGCGGTGCACAACCCCACGGATGAAAGGACACGGCGAAAAGAGAATGGGCGCATGAAGGCTCCTCGAATGGAAAAGTTCTAGAAGGGATTTTGCAAGGGCTGTGCCATGGGTGTTTGGGTGTGGATTACGGGGTGTTCATGCAGAACCGCTGATGAAAAAACCACAGTGCTGCGCCTGAGTGTGCAAAAAGCAGCAGCCCCACTGCGCGAAATGTGGGAGCGGGCTTGCTCGCGAATGCGGTGGGTCAGCTGCATTTTCATCAACTGGCCCACCGCATTCGCGAGCAAGCCCGCTCCCACATGGACCCCATGGTGTCAGGTGGCACAAGGTTTGCCCCTGCAACCTCATCTGAACAGACGAGCCTCTTCCCCATGTCACTGGATTACCTGGGCAACCCCATCGACACACTCGACCCTTCCACCCGCCAGGGCCTGGACGATTTCATCGGCGGCTTCCTCGGCTACCAGCCCCGTGCCGAAGGCATTCTGGCCACCGCCGATGCCGACCCCGACTCGGCCCTGGCCAACGCCTTCGCCGGCGTGCTGCTGATGTTCATCGAGTCCCCCGAAGGTCCAACCCTGGCCGAGCACTACCGCCAGCGCGCCGCCGCCGTGAACAGCGACCACCCACGCGCCCAGTTGTACCTGGCCGCGCTGCAGGCCTGGATCAACGACGACCTTGACCAGGTCCTGCACCTGAGCGAACACCTGCTCGACCGCTACCCCCGCGACCTGTTCGCGGCCAAGCTCAACCAATACCTGGAATTCAACCGCGGCAACTGGCCCGCACTGCTGCGCATCGGCCTCAAGGCCACTGTCGGCGCGCCCGACATCGCCCACAGCCACGGCCTGCTGGCCTTCGCCTACGAGCAATGCCACCTGCTCGACGAAGCCGAAGCCAGCGCCCGCGAAGCCCTGCGCCTGCAACCTTCCGAGCCTTGGGCCCAGCACGCCCTGGCCCATGTAATGCTGACCCAGGGGCGTATCGAGGAAGGCACTGAGTTCCTGGAAAACGTGGCCCATCACTGGGCGGGCTTGAACTCGTTCATGTACACCCACAACTGGTGGCACCTGGCGTTGTTCTACCTGGCGCGGGGTGAGGATCAGCGTGTGCTGGAGATCTACGACCAGCACGTGTGGGGTATCCTGCCGGAGTACTCCCAGGACCAGGTGGGGGCGGTGTCGTTGCTGGCACGGTTGGAGCTGGCCGGCATTGATGTGGGCGAGCGTTGGCAGGCGTTGGCGCCATACCTGCAACGGCGGGTGGCGGATACGGTGCAGCCGTTTCTCAGCGTGCAATACCTGTACGGCCTGGCGCGGGCCGGCAAGCCCGAGGCGGATGAACTGTTGGCGGCGTTGCGCGAGCATAGTCTGGCAGCACGACCGGTGTGGGGCGAGGTGACTTTGCCGTTGGCACGCGGGCTGCTGGCGCATGCGCGAGGGGATGCGCTGCAAGCATTGGAGCAACTGACTATCGCCCTGCCCCGATTGAATGAGATCGGCGGCAGCCATGCCCAGCGTGATCTGTTTGCCCAGGTGGAGCTGGATGCGCGGTTGAGGGTTGGGGATTGGTTGGGGGCGCAGCAAACGCTGGAGCTGCGGCGTCGGTATGACGGGTGGGATGCGCCGACTAATCGGAGTTTGGTGCGGGTGTATGAGGCGCTTGGGTTGCCGGAGCAAGCGGGTAAGGCGTTAGAGCGGGTTGCACGTTTTACCTGATGTATAGCGTTTCAACTGTGGGAGCTGGAGCTTTTTCGGTCGGAGTACATATCCATTGTTTCGGTCACGGCTACTTAGGGTTCCGCTCTTACAGCGGCTCACTTTTGGAAGGACCGGAATGCCGGCCCAGCCAAAAGTAAGCAAAAGGTCCTCGCCCCACCACTCGGTGTCTCGCCTAGGCTCGACATGCCCGAACGCGGGCTTGACGGGGCGCCTAAGATCAAGATCACAAACCAGATCAAAAGCCAGGCTACCTGATACATGGAGATCCAAATGTGGGAGCGGGCTTGCTCGCGAATGCGGTGGATCAGCCAATGAATTAGTTGACTGACACACTGCATTCGCGAGCAAGCCCGCTCCCACATTTTTTGACCGAGTCTGACTTACTATGACCGTGCGCTGAACACTCCCCGCGCAATCCCCCTTGCCACACAATCGGCCGCTGCCGCGCCAATCCGCCCGATCTCCACCTGCCGCCTCGGCCCGTCGGTCAACTCCACTGCCGCCGACGCCAACGCGAACACCGTGTCCCCATCAAACGGCAAGTGCGCCGGTCGTACTGCCCGGGCGATGCCGTCCTGGGCCATGATCGCCACGCGCTTGCACTCTGCAACGGTGAGGCGCGCAGTGCTGGCGACCACCACCAGCGTGGTATTCGCCCCGGCTTGCAAACGGCCCATGGAGTCCAGCCGCGACAGCTCCGGCATCGGGTCGCTGCAGTCCATTTCTGTTTGCGGGCGCTGGCCGCCGAACTCCCCCGCCACTTCCCACGGCCAGGCCCAGAAGGTCTGGCCGTCGGGCATGTACACCGAGCCAATCGGGTTGGCGACCACCAGCGCGGCAACGATCAGCCCGTCACCCAAGTCGAGAGAGGCCGTACCGAGCCCGCCTTTCAGCACTCCGGCCATGGCACCACGGCCAGCACCCACCGAGCCCAGTTCGAAGTCCTCGCCAGCGTTGGCCAGCGCTTCAAAACCCAGGCGCCGGTACGGCGGCTCCAGGCCCCAGTCCTTGTCGCCACCGTTGGCCAGGTCGTGCAACACGGCGGCGGGCACGATGGGGATCGCCGGGGCACCGGGCTTGAGGTGCAGGCCGACCTGGTCCTGGGACAGTTTGGCCGCCACCGCATCCGCCGCCCCCAGGCCGAATACCGAGCCGCCGGCGAAGACCAGCGCGTGGAGTTGGCCGACCATGTTTTCGGGTTCCAACGCAGCGGTTTCGCGCCCGCCGGGGCCGCCGCCACGGATGTCGATACTGGCGGTCCAGAAACCATCGGGGCGGATCACCGTGACGCCGGTGTCGACGTGCAGGTCCGTGGCGTGGCCGACCGTGAGGCCTGGGATATCGGTGAGGGCGTTGCGCGGGCCGGGTCTAGGCATACAGAAAAAGCTTCCTTGGGTTTAGGTATGGCGTGGGGTGAGCAAGGGGTGTGCCAAGCGTAGCTCGCCCGGCCTCACGGCTCGAAATCCGCCCCCCCGGAAAAAGCCCTGCACAAAAACCAACACCCTGCTCTGCGCCCTGTTAGAAAAACACCAACACTGGTATGCAACCACAATCAACACACTGTTTTTAAACAACTTTTTCAGATGGCACAGCCCTTGCTCTCACACCCACACCAGAGCTTGAACTCAACAAGCCACCCTACCCATTGGAGTGTTGCCCATCATGAATACGTCCCGCGCCGCCAGCCGCAGGCCCCGTAAAGCCTTCGCCCATACGCTGTTGTTTATCGCCCTGTGCGAAGCCGCCAGCTACAGCAGCCTGACCCTCGCCGCCGACGCGCCGGCCAGCGATAACCCGCTGGACACCGTGGTGGTGATCGGCAACCGTGGCCAGGCACGCACCTTGGCCGAGAGCCCGGCGCCGGTGGATGTGATCTCGTCCAAGCAGTTGCTCGCCACCGGCCAGGGCGACCTGACCCGTGCGCTGAGCAAGGTGCTGCCGTCGCTGAACCAGCCGGCCTCGTCGGGCTTCGGCTCCACCTCGGTGGTACGCCCTATCAGCCTGCGCGGCCTCAACGGCGACCAAGTGCTGGTGCTGGTCAACGGCAAGCGCCGTCACAACAGCGCACTGCTCAACAACGGCACCTACCTCAACTCCGGCTCGCAACCGGTGGACTTGGACATGATCCCTACGGCCCTGGTGGATCACGTCGAAGTGCTGCGTGACGGCGCCTCGGCCCAGTACGGCTCGGACGCGATTGGCGGCGTGGTCAACGTGGTACTCAAGCAGACCGACCACGGTGGCAGCCTGTCCACCAGCTACGGCCAGAACTATGAAAACGGCGATGGCGAAACCGTGCGGCAAACCGGCAACGTCGGCCTGGCACTGCCCAATGACGGGTTTATCAACCTGGCGTTGGACGTGAAAAAACAGAACGTCTCCGACCGTTCCGACAACGCGCCGTACACCGACGCCGCTGGCAACACCAGCCTGCAGCACACCTACTACGGCACCGGCTTGCCGGAGGCGAAGAACTTCAGCCTGGGCTACAACGCCGAGCTGCCGGTGGATGACGCCCTCACGCTGTATTCGTTCTCCACCTTCACCCACCGCAACTCGGAAAAACCCCTGGCCTTCCACCAGCCGCCGAGCTTCAACGGCATCCAGACGCCGTACCCGCAAGGTATCGAAGACAACCTGCGCTTTATCGAAGAAGACTTCCAGGTGGCCTTCGGCGGCAAGGGCAAGGCCGCTGGCTGGGACTACGACCTGTCCACCACGTATGGCCAGGACCACGCTCGCGCCACCCTTACCGACACCTACAACCTGAGCTACGGCCCGACGTCGCCGACCTCGGTGGACACCGGCGTAAAAACCTTCAGCCAGTGGACCAACAACCTCGACCTGACCCGCGCCTTCGACCTCGGCCTGTACAAGCCGACGCAGATTTCGTGGGGCCTGGAACACCGCTACGAAGACTACAAGATCGGCAAGGGTGACCTCGCCTCCTACGCCAGCGGCCCGTTCACCACCGGCGCCAACGGTGCACTGATTCCGCCGGGGACCATCTCCGGCGCCGGTACCACGCCTGCCGACGCCGCCGAAAAAAGTCGCACCAGCCTCGCCGGCTATGGCGAGATCGGCCAGGACTTCACCGACAAGTGGCACGTCGACCTGGCTGGGCGTTACGAGCACTACGACGACGGTTCGGGCACCACCACCAACGGCAAGCTCTCCACTCGCTACCAGTTGACCCCGATCCTCGCCGTGCGCGGCACCGTCAGCACCGGCTTCCGCGCGCCGTCGCTGGCCCAGCAGATCTACAGCTCCACCTCGCAAACCAGCGTCAACGGCCAGCTGTTCGACTACCGCAACGTGGCGGTCAACTCCGACGTGGCCAAGGCCCTCGGCGCGAGCAACTTGAAGCCTGAGAAGTCCACCAACTTCAGCCTTGGCCTCACCCTGCAACCCACCGATGCCACCAGCATCACCCTCGATGCCTACCAGATCAAAATCAAGGACCGCATCGCCCAGACCGGCTACCTCGGTGGCACACCGCAGATCAGCGCGATCCTCGCCGCTGCCGGGCTTAACCCGAACCAGGCCGTCACCTACTTCACCAACGCCCTGGACACCACCACCCGTGGCGTCGACCTGGTGGGCGACTATCGCCAGGACATCGGTGCCTGGGGCAACCTGCGCTACACCGCCGGTTTCAACTGGAACACCACGCAGATCGATGACATCCACGCCTCGGCCATCGCCAAGCAAGCCCTCGGTGCCGACGGTGGTTATGACCGTCAACGCCAGGGCAACCTCAAGTACGGCCTGCCGCAATCCAAGCTGCTGCTGGGCACCACCTGGACCTTCGACAAACTGGAAGTCGGCCTGAACCTGACCCGCTACGGCGAATACACCCAGTACGGCACCGCCGAGATCTACGACCGCACCTTCTCGCCAGCCTGGATCACCGACCTGAACATCGACTACCACCTCACCAAGGCCGTCACCCTGAATGCCGGCGCCAACAACCTGTTCAACAAGTACCCGGAGCGCACAAACCTGGCCAGCACCTCGGGTGCCTTCCCCTACGGCAACTTCTCGCCTTACGGCACCACCGGCGGCTACTGGTACACCGGCGTGACGTACAACTTCTAACCCACACCACGGGGCCGGTTCGCCGGCTCCGTGCGTGACGTTCATGGGAGCCTGTTCATGACCCGCCGCACCGACCAACTCAAGCTGGGTGCCTTTCTCGCCAACAGCGGCCACCACGTTGCCGCCTGGCGTCACCCGCTGTCCCAGGCCGATGCCAGCCTGGATTTCGATCACTTCAAGCAGATTGCCCAGACCGCTGAACGCGGCAAGTTCGACGCGTTGTTCATCGCCGATGTCGTCGCGCTGTGGGGGCATCATCACGATGCGCTGAGCCGTACCGCCCGTGCCGAACACTTCGAACCCCTCACGTTGATGTCGGCGCTGGCCGCTGTGACAACCAACATCGGTTTGATCGCCACCGCGACGACCACCTACAACGAGCCCTACCATATTGCGCGCAAGTTCGCGTCCCTGGACCACCTGTCCAAGGGCCGTGCCGCCTGGAACCTGGTGACCTCGGTGGTCTCCGACGAAGCCTGGAACTTCGGCCGCGAACACCACGTGGACCACGGCGACCGCTACCAACGCGCCGAAGAATTCCACGACGTGGTCAAGGACCTATGGGACAGCTGGGACGACGACGCCTTCACCCGCGACAAGGCCAGCGGCGAATACTTCGACCCGGCCAAGTTGCACACCCTCAACCATCGCGGCGAACACTTTTCCGTGCGCGGCCCGCTCAACGTGGCGCGCCCGCCCCAGGGCCACCCGGTGCTGGTGCAGGCCGGCGCGTCGGAGCCGGGTAAGAGCCTCGCCGCCCGCGTGGCCGAGTTGATCTTCGCGCATTCCCATAGTCTGGAAGGCGCCCAGGCGTTCTACCAGGACATCAAGCAACGCGCCGCCGCCTTTGGCCGCGACCCGGACCACGTCAAAATCCTGCCCGGTGTCACGCCGTTTATCGCCGACAGCCGCGAACAGGCCCAGGCGCTGTTCGAAGCGTTCCAGGCGCTGATCGACCCGGTACTGGGCCTGCGCCTGCTGGCCGACACACTGGGCGATGACATCGACTTGTCCGGCTACGACCTGGACGGCCCGTTGCCGGAGACACCCGTTGGCCAACGAGGCAGCCGACGCGACAAGGTGCTGGAACTGGCCCGCAGCGAAAACCTGAGCATCCGCCAGTTGTACCTGCGCCTGGCCGGCGGCAACCCGGTGATCGGCACCGCCGAAGATGTGGCCGACCACTTTGAAGCGTGGTTCCAGGCGCGGGCCTGCGACGGTTTCAACGTGTTCTTCCCGTATTTCCCGGGCGCCATCGACGTGTTTGTCGATCAAGTGATCCCACTGCTGCAGGCACGTGGCATGTTCCGCAAGGAATACGAAGGCACCACCTTGCGCGAAAGCCTCGGTTTGCCGCGCCCAGTCAACCGCTTTACCACAGGAGCCACCGCATGAAACGCAGCGCATGGATGCTGGCCCTGGGAGGCGTGATCGCCCCCAAAGCCTTTGCCTTGAATATCTTGCTGAGCAACGACGACGGTTATCAGCACCCCAATATCCGCGCCCTCTACACCGAGCTCAAAGCCCAGGGGCACAACGTAAAGATTGCCGCACCGCAGGGTGACCAGAGTGCACGTGGCGGCTCGTTCTTCTTTGGCCGAGAAGTCACAGTGGGCCACGACACCGACCCGGCCTACCCCGACAGCTACTACATCAGCACCACCGACAAAGGCGTGTGCCAGAGCGCCGAATGCGCCGGCAAGGAAGTGCAGATCGAGATCAGCGGCACGCCAGTGATGGCGCTGCTGATGGGCCTGAACAAAGTACTGCCCCATCCCGACTTGGTGATCGTCGGCCCCAACCCCGGCAATAACCTGGGGGCGATCAACATGGCCTCGGGCACCTTCAACGCCGCCAGCGTGGCCTTGCAGTCCGGGGTTCCGGCGCTGGCGGTAAGCACCGATTTGAAAGAAAAAGATCCGCAGCGCGCCGCCGTCCTGGTGGCAAAACTGGTGCACGCCCTTGACCAGCATCGTCAACCCGATGGCGCACTTCTGCCACCGGGCTTGGGCTTGAACATCAACCTGCCCAAGGACGCGCAGATCAAGGGCGTAAAGCTGACTCGGGTCGGCAGTTACGTCGGCTTTGAGGCGCTGTACACCGACGACCTCAAGCAGTTCAACCTGCCCGGCAAACCCGGCATCGGCTTCCAATACAGCCCCGCCGCCACCGCCGCGCAACAGGACGATGAGGCGGTGTGGCTGAACAAGGGTTACCTGACCATCAGCCCGTTCAGCGGCCTGCCGGAGTCGATCAGCGCAGGCCCCGCGTTGCAAAAACAACTGGCCCAGGAGGTAAAGCCATGAGTGCGGGTTTTTCCTTGGGATTCCTGAGCCGGGTCTACAGCCCGCGCTTTGATCCCAAGGTATATCGCGACACCCTGGAGCTGTTCAAGGTCGCCGAAGAATTGGGCTTCGACAGCGGCTGGGTGGCACAACACCACTTCGCCAGCGAGCACGGCCGTCTGCCTGCGCCGCTGGTGTTGCTGGCCGCCATTGCCCAGCGTACGCGGCGTATCAGCCTGGGCACCGGGATTATCGTGCTGCCCCAGGAAACGCCGCTGCGCCTGGCCGAAGATGCTGCCGTGCTCGACTTGCTGAGCAATGGCCGGCTGGAACTGGGGCTCGGCGCGGGGTTCGATCCCGAGACTTTCCTGGCGTTTGGCCGTGAACCTGCACAGCGTCATCGTGATTACGAACAGCACCTGCAACAGTTGCTCAATGCCTTGGGCAACGCGCCATTGACCGCCAGCGATGGGCGCCTGTTGCCACGGGCCAACGGCTTGAGCCATCGGCTGTGGGAAGCCACTTCGCGGGTGGAGTTGGTGGCCGAACGCGGCCACGGTCTGATCATGGCGCCCAACCCTCATCTACCTCCCGAAGCGGGTGTAGAGCTAGTGGAGCGCTACCGCAACGCCTGGACCGGCGATAACGGCACCCCGGCCCGCATCGCGCGCGTACAAGCCCTGCTGCCGACGCCGGACGACGCCACCCGCCGCGACATCCAGGCCTATGTGCAGCGCCAGCAAAGCATCGGCGTGCTCAAAGGTGCGCTGGACGATGACTTCGACACCACCCTCGCGCGCCTCGGCGTGCTGCATGGCCCGGTGGAGCAGATCATCGAGCAGTTGCAACAAGGCCCGGCGCTGACGGCCCATGATCAGTTGATCCTGCAAGTGCAGACCACCAGCACCCCGCTGCGCGAGGCCATTCGCGCCCTGGAAATCATCCGCGAACACATCGCCCCGGCCCTCGGCTGGCAACCTACGGGAGCTGCGTCATGACCTTCAAACTGGGCTTTCTCAGCCACGCCTTTGGCGACGACCCGCAGCAGGTCTACCGCGACCTGATCGAACAATTCGAATTCGCCGAAGCGCTGGGCTTCGACGGCGGTTGGATTGCCCAGCACCACCTGAGCAACGGCTTTGGTCGCCTGCCCTCGCCGCTGGTGTTGCTGGCGGCGGTGGCCGAACGCACGCAGCGTATCGAGCTGGGCACCGGGGTGATCGTGCTGCCGTTCGAAGACCCGATTCGCCTGGCCGAAGACGCCAGCGTACTGGACGCCCTGAGCGGTGGACGGGTGCAATTGGGCCTGGGCAGCGGCGGCGCCAACCTGGACAATTTCAGCGCGTTTGATCGTGACCCAAGTCGACGCCAGGCAGACTTCGCCGAACACCAGCAGCGTTTGCAAAGCCTGTTGCAAGGCCAGCCGCTGGCCGGCGAACTGACCTTGCAACCGCCTGCCCACAGCCTGGGCGAACGCTTGTGGCATTCACACGGCAGCACCGAGGGCGCGGCTTACACCGCCCGACAAGGCAACGGGCTGCTGCTGGGCACGGCCACCCACGATCCGCTGACCGTGCAAAAGCCCTTGGCCGATGCGTACCTGAACGCCTGGCATCACCCGCACCGAAAGCCACGCATCGGCGTGGTCCGCGCGATCTTCCCGGCCGCCGACCGCGCCAGCGCGCAGGCTGAACTGGCGGTGGACATCGAGCGGCATATCCCACGCCTGCAACGTGAAGGTTTGATCGACCACGCGGTGGACTTGCAGGAACACCTGCGCCTGATGAACGTGCACCACGGCCATCCCGATGAAGTGATCGAAAGCTTGCAACAGGATCCCTCCCTGCTGCCTTATGCTGACTACGTGATCGCCGTGGTCCAGGCCGAAAGCTCGACCCAGGCGCAGATCCTCAAGCGCCTGGAGATCCTCGCCTTGGACATTGCCCCGGCCCTGGGTTGGAAAAGACCATGACTGACAGCACGCCCCTTGAATTCAGCTGGTTACTGCCGCTGTGCACCCCCGATTGGGCGGCGCGGCCAGGGCAATGGATCCAGCTGGCCCAAGCCGTGGAATACGCCGGCCTCGAAGGCCTGTGGATTCCCGGCGGCGCCCTATGTGCCGACAGCCTGGGTGTGGCGGCGGCATTGTGTGCGCATACGCGGCGGGTGCGATTGTCGGTGAGCGTGCCGCCGGAAGTGATGCTGCCGGCGGCGTTGGCCACCACCTTGCAAAGCCTGCAATCCATCAGCGGCCACCGGGTGCAACTGCACCTGCCCAACAGCGAGCGCAGCGCGTTTGGCGAATGGCTCAACCGTGATCAGCGCAGCGAACGCATCGGCGAATACCTGGCAATCCTGCAGCAGTTGCTAGCGCCCAATGAAGGTGGGCTGGATTACCAAGGCCTATATTTCCAACTGGAAAACGCCGGCGTCGCCCGCCGTGAATTGCCCGCACCTGCGCTGGTGCTGGACGACAGCCAGAGCCACGCGCTGGTCGCCACTCATGCCCAGACCTGCCTGCTCGCCCCTGGCCCTCCACAGCGGCTGGCCTCGGAAATACAACGCTGGCGAGCGATTCAACCGTCGCTGACATTTGCCTGCACCTTCGGCCTGATCCTCGGCGATAGCGAAGACCTGGCCTGGGAAACCGCCGCCAGCTTATTGCCTGTACCCGACTTGCCCACGGAGTCCCTCGCCACCGTCCCCCGTGCGCGCCACCCGCTGCGCCAATGGGAAGTGCATCCGAACCTGCTGCAAATTACCCCCGGGCAACCGTTGATCCTGGTGGGTACGCCACAACAGATCGCCACGCGTCTGCAGGAACTGCGCGGCGCGGGCTTGAACCACCTGATCGTGGAAGGCGGCCCGGCCGTCAGCGAAGTACTGCGTTTTGGCGAACAGGTACTGCCCCTCTTGCGCAAGGAGCGCCTGCACCATGAGCACTGATGTCCGCCCGCCGATCCAACTGGATTGGTTCCTGCCCACCAACGGCGACGGCCGCCACCTCACCAGCAGCGGCTTGCCCAAGGTCGGGCTGTTCCAGCAAGGCGAACGCGCGCCAACCCTGGATTACCTCCGCCAGATCGTGCGCGCTACCGAGCAGGCCGGCTTCGACGGCATCATGGTGCCCACCGCCAGCGGCTTCGAAGACCCATGGCTGATCACCGCCGTGCTGGCCCAGGAAGTCCGCCGCCTGAAATTCCTGCTCACCCTCAGGCCGGGCACCGAGCTGCCGGCCTACACCGCGCACCGTGCGGCGACCTTGCAGCTGCTCAGCGAAAACCGCCTGGCGCTGCACGTGGTGACCGGCTCCAGCCGCTTTGAACAGCGCTCGCTGGGCGACTTTCTTGAACACGACGAGCGCTATGCGCGCACCGCCGAGTTCCTGCAAGTGTTCCAGGCCGTTTGGGCCGGGCAACCACCGGCTCATCCCGGTCGCTACTACCGCAGCGGCATCCACACCCCGATTGCACCGGGGGCCGAAGCACCGCCGATCTACTTTGGCGGCGCCTCCGAAGCCGCCGAACGTGTCGGCGCGGCCCATGGGCAAACCTACCTGATGTGGTGCGAACCGCCGGCCATGATCGCCGAACGCATCCAGCGCATGCGCGACCTCGCCGCCGCCCAGGGCCGCACGTTGCGTTTCGGCCTGCGCCTGCACGTCTTCGCCGCCCCCACCGACGAAGCCGCGTGGGCACATGTGGAGCGCCTGCTGCAAGAAATCCCCAAGGACGCCATCGACCAGGCGCAACGGCACCTGGCCGCGTATGAGTCCGTAGGGCAAAGCCGCCAGACCCAACTGATGCAAGGCCGTGGCCGTGGCGCGCGGGAACTGGAGGTTTCAGCCAACCTGTGGGCCGGGGTGGGTTTGGTCCGCGGCGGCGCGGGCACGGCGCTGGTGGGCAGCTATGCGCGGGTAGCAGAGCGGATCGAGGAGTATCACCAGTTGGGGGTGGACAGTTTTATCCTGTCGGGTTTCCCGCACCTGGAAGAGTCGATACATGTGGGGGCAGAGGTGCTGCCGCTGTTGCGCAAAATCGCCGCCACAGCGGCGGTTGCCTGTGGGTAGGGGCGGTGTGATTTGCTTTCGATAGGGGTGGATCAGGTGAGTGATTGGAGACTGATACACCGCCTTCGCGAGCAAGCCCGCTCCCACATTTGGATCTCCATTTATCAGGTAGACAGTGGTTTGCCTTGGCTCTTGATTTGGCTTTTGATCTTAGGCGCCCGTTAAACCACGCGGCCAAGAGAAACAAAGCCAGGGGCCGGGAGATTGGCAAGCGATAAGGCCGATCCCCGTCAATCAACGGACGTGCTAACGGAAAAACCGAACTGTCGGATGGTTCACTGCTGAAACGATTAAAGAAACGTAGGAAATTGGCTATATGCGGCCAACATGGCTTTTAGATTCGGTCTTTTATAAAAATAATTTACTTTTAATATCAAATACTTGGCTACCTATGAACACTATTTTCAGTGATTGCCGGCCGGATTTACCGCTCAAAAACGTCAAATTAATAACGTTGTTTTTATGCCACGTTGTGTCCCACGTTGGCGCTACATGCGTAGGAGTAATCCCTGCGCAACGACAATTCCGTTCATGGAGAACGGATCGCCCCACGGATGCCCAGGGCGTTGGTTGCAGGTTTTCGACATCAAGGATGAAAGGGCTATGAGTTTGACGCACCTATCTAGCACCCCGGAAAACCCGAATTTCTATACCGAAATGGGCGAGTTGATTGCTCACAGTGGCCACGTGGATTTTGCCGCCCACATGCTGCACCTGGTGGACAAATGGGTGCCGATCCACCGGGTGGACCTCAATGAATGGACCCTCGATGACCTGCGCGAACGCGTGCTTGATATCAAATCGTTGGGCAGTGCCGGCCGGCAACAGGACGTGACGGCGCCGTCGGCCTTGCAGACGATGGATGAAGATCCGCTGCTGCGCGAAATGCTCGGCATGCAGGACCCGTTGCTGATCCAGCTCAAAGCCAGGGCCAACAGCGCTCACTCGCGTGCCACGCCGCACCAATGCAGCCTTGTTTCGCGCCAGGCCGACCGGCGTTGCGTGATTTCGCTGTACCGGTCGCCAACCCAGCGCGGGTTTTCCCTGGCCGAATTATCGTTTCTCAAACGGTTGTCGGAGGCCTTGCTACCGCTGATCGAATACCACGCCCAGAGCCTGCGCCACTCGCCGTACGCCGAGACTAAACCGGCAGGCACCTTGCTGGAGCACTCTCAATTGCAGCGTGAGTTCGACAAGCGCCTGTCCTTAGGGGACGTTACCCTTTCGGCGCGCGAACAGGCGGTGTGCCTCGGCCTGTTGACGGGGGGCACCGTGCAGCAGATCGCGGAAAAACTCAGGGTAAAAAACAGCTCCATCGAGACCTACCTCAAGCGCGCTGCCGCCAAGTTGGGCGTGAGTGGTCGGCATGGTTTGGCCAAGTGGATGGTGGGAGCCAACTGATCTCGCACCCGCAGCCAGCGGAATCTGCACAGTGGTGATGAGTGTTGCCGCGCTTGACGGTAGTTAACATATTAAATATAACGTTAACAACTGAACGACTTTCCCGCATGACGGGTGCAGTCGCTCGAGGCGGGGTGCCCCCCGCCCTACCCTCACGGCCACTCAAAAAAAAGTACAACACTATGAGCACAGCCAATTCCACTGCCAGCCTCGCGCTGGCCGAGCACGATCGCACCCATCGAATTGTCACCTGGCGCCTGATGCCGCTGCTGCTGGTGTGCTACCTGTTTGCGCATCTGGACCGCATCAACATAGGCTTCGCCAAGATGCAGATGAGCAGCGATTTGCATTTTAGCGACACGGTCTACGGCTTTGGCGCCGGGCTGTTTTTCATCGCCTATGCGCTGTTTGGCGTGCCCAGCAATATGGCGCTGGACCGCGTCGGGCCGAGGCGTTGGATTGCCAGCCTGATGGTGGTGTGGGGCCTGCTTTCCACCGGCATGTTGTGGGTGGAAAGCGCCCGTGGTTTCTATGTACTGCGCTTTTTGCTGGGGGTGGCCGAGGCCGGTTTTTTCCCGGGGATACTGGTGTTTCTCAACCGTTGGTACCCGGCCCGTCGCCGTGCACAAGTCACTGCATTGTTTGCGATTGCCGTGCCCATGGCCGGGGTGCTGGGCGGGCCGTTGTCGGGTGCGATCCTGGAAAACTTCCACGATGTCGGCAGCCTGCGCGGCTGGCAGTGGATGTTCCTGATCGAAGGCCTGCCGGTGGTATTGCTGGGGCTGGTGGTGCTCAAGTGGTTGCCGGATGGCTTCGCCTCGGTGAACTGGCTTACGGACGAGCAAAAACACCAGCTTCAGGCACAACTGCGCAGCGAGGAACAACGCAAGACCATCACCTCGTTCGGCGGCATCCTGCGCGACGCGCAAGTGTGGCTACTGGTGGCGGTGTACTTTGCAGTGATGCTGGCGGTGAACACCCTGGCGTTCTGGATGCCGACGCTGATTCACGGCGCCGGTATCGGCCGTGACAGCCAGGTCGGCCTGCTCAGCGCCGTGCCGTACCTGGCCGGTTGCTTGTTCATGATCGGTTGCGGACGCTCTTCCGACCGCCACCGCGAGCGCCGCTGGCACCTGTGTGTGCCGTTGTTGATGGCGGCGGTCGGCATCGCCGTCGCGGGGCTGGCACCGGGCAATCCGTTGCTGGTGATGAGTGGCTTGGTGGTGGCCGGCATGGGCGCAAGTGCCGCATTGCCGATGTTCTGGCAACTGCCGCCAGCGTTCCTGTCCAACACTACCCAGGCGGCCGGCATCGCCATGATCAGCTCGTTCGGCAGCGTCGCCGCGTTCCTCGCGCCGTATCTGATCGGCTGGATGCGCGACGCCACCCAGAGCGCCAGCCTGGCGCTCTACGTGCTCGCGCTGTTTATCGCCCTCGGCGGTGTATTGGTGTTGCGCACCCACGCGAGCATCGTCAATCCGCGCTAGCGCTTGATGTTTTTCAGGTCATCCAGCAGACCCAACAGGGTCTGCAACTTCTCGTCGCCCAACTCATCCTGCAAGCGCTGGTAGTTGGCTTCCATGCACTGGCTCATGGCTTCGAAGCTGGCCACGCCCTTGTCGGCCAGGGTCACCAGCACGCGGCGTTGGTCTTGCTCGGCCTTGCGCCGGTGCACCATGCCTGCGGCCTCCATGCGCACCAGCACGCCGGTCATGCTCGGCTTGAGGATGCAGGCCAGTTCCGCCAATTGGTAAATCTCCAGTTCACCGTGTTGTTGCAGGATGCGGATGATGCGCCACTGCTGTTCGGTGAGGCCGTGTTCGTTGAGGGACGGGCGAAAAAAACTCATGGCCGCTTCGCGGGCTTGCAACAGGGTCAAGGTCAGGGACTGGCGAGGTTTGAGCATAGGGATCAGGGTCACGACGAATTTGATTAATAATTTAACGAAACTCTAGCATTCCGCGCCAGCAAGTGCGCGCTATAACGTGTAGGTCATGTCTGCCCTGGCGCCCAGAATCAAAACCCTGGGCAGGCAGGATCAAGACATTCATCCCGTCAGGGCCCTTAATGGAGGCATCCGCTTTAGAGCCTTCCTTCACCTTTCAGGCTGCCCCATGATCAACATCGAAACCCCCACGTATTACACCGCCACCAAGAAATACAACCTCAGTTTTCCCACCCTTGAGCAAGACATCGACGCCGATGTGGTGGTGATTGGTGGTGGTTTCTCCGGCATCAACACCGCCTTGGAACTGGCGGAAAAAGGCATCACCAATATCGTCGTGCTCGAAGCGCGCTACCTGGGGTTCGGCGGCACTGGGCGCAATGGCGGGCAGATCATGGCGGGCATCGGCCACGACCTGGAGAAGATCAAGAAAGACGTCGGTGAAGACGGCCTGCGCCAGGTGTTCGAGATCAGCGACCTGGGCGCCGACATCATCAAGAACCGTATCGCCAAGTACAACATCGACGCCGACTTCTGCCACGGCTACGGCTACATGGGCTTCAACGCCCGCCAGGAAAAAACCCTGCGCGCCTGGGAGAAGGACTTCAAGTCGATCAACAGCCAGCACGAGATCCGCTTTCTCGGCGGCTCCGATGTGCAGCAGATCATCGGCTCCAAGGCCTACACCAGCGCCCTGCTGCACATGGGCGGCGGGCATGTGCATTCGTTGAACCTGCTGCTGGGTGAAGCCACCGCGCTGGCCAGTCACGGCGTGCGCATTTTCGAGAACAGCCCGGCGCTGGAGGTCAGCTACGGCGAACGCATCACGGTGCGCACCGGGCGCGGTTCGGTGCGCGCCAGCAAGTTGCTGTGGGCCTGCGACAGTTTCCTCAACAAGCTGGAGCCGGAGCTGCATCGCTCGACCATCAACACCTACGCGTTCCAGATGATGACCGAGCCGTTGTCCGACGAATTGATCCAGCGCATCAGCCCGATCCGTGGGGCCTACAGCGACATCCGCCCGGTGATCGACTACTACCGCGTGACCAATGAGAACCGCCTGCTGTTCGGCGCCGCCACCCCTTTGGTGGAGCATATTCCCGGCGACCTCAAGGCGTGGAACCGCAACCTCATGCTGAAGATTTTCCCGTACCTCAAGGACGTGAAAATCGACCTGGCCTGGGGCGGCCCAATGGCATGCAGCCCCAACCTGTTCCCGCAGATCGGCACATTGCCCGGGCGCAGCAATGCGTTTTTCGTGCAGGGCTATTCAGGCTTTGGCGTAACCCCGAGCCACATCATCTGCAAGGTCCTGGCCGAAGGCATGAGCGAAGGCTCAGCGCGCTATGACCTGGTTTCCTCGATTCATCGCCCGACCATCATCGGCAAGGACGCAATCCGCCCGTTGCTGCTGACGGCGGGCAAATCCTGGCACCAACTTTCCGGCTACTGGAACGGGCGCCGCTAACCCACTTTTTACTCATCAGGAGCAACTGCCATGACCCTTACCACCCTCAAGCACAACATCCAGCTGTCAGAACTCGACGCCTGGGGCACCGTGGCCGACCTCGGCTCCGAGATCCTCGAAGGCGAAGTGCGTGCCTTCGGCAAAATGACCTTCGGTGCACCAACCGATCCGGTCAGCAGCGCCTACTTCGGCACCACCCAGGGCAAGTTCCGCATGGTCTACCCGTTCAGCGAACAAGCCACCGTGGTGACCGGCGAAGTGCGACTCACCGATGAGTCCACCGGCCAGTCCACGCACTACAAGGCAGGCGACAGCTGGTTCGTGACCAAAGGCACGCCTGTACTGTGGGAAGTGCTCAGCGAAAGCTTCGTCAAACACTACTTCGCCGTCGTCTAAGGGAGACGTTGCCATGACGAGTTCGTCCAATTGGATCACCGTGGGCGCACTCGCCGACGGTTTCGCCCCAGAAGCGTTCATCCTGCCCAACCGTGCCGACCTGGCCGGCCAGGCATTCACCCTGCACTTCGCCAATGGTTGGCAGATCGAACACCGTTTCGAGCGCGACCGCCTGGCCTGGCATGCCACCGATGGACACTCCAGCGGCAGCGCGCCGTACCGCGCCACCTCAATTCGTCCGGGGCTGTACCTGGTGGACTTCATCAAGCACGAGGCCGGACAAAGCTGGTCCATCAGCCTGGTGCTGGATACCCACAGTGCCTCGTTCACGGCGGTGATCGGCAGCCTGCCGGATCAACAGGAAACCCACGAAGGCCTCTACCACCGCGCCCTCGCCGGCAAGCCGCTGACCTCGGTGCAAGCCGACTTCCTCCACGGCAGCCTCGACCGCCCATGGCAAGACGGCCATTGCCCGCACGCGCCCACCGACGAACTGGTGGGCCTGCGCAACCAGTACCGCTACAGCCCCAGCGAAGTCTACGAGCACATCTACCTCAACGAACGCTTCTACGCCTGGCAATGCCTGCAGGGCGTGGAGCAAGGTTTGTGCGACACCGACCGCTGCCACTACTACAAGATCGCCGAACAGCTGTACCTGTTTGTGTGGCAAGAGAAGATCGTGCCCACACTCGGCCTGGTGTTGATCGACCTGCAACAGCACCGCAGCGACGGCAAGATATTCGGCTATGCCGGGGCGTCGTTCGACGAATTGTCGAACTTCCCGGTCAGCTCGTATTGCCGAGTACTCAACCGCACGGAATACCCCCGTGACTGAGCCGCGCACGGTGGTGATCACCGGCGCGGGTACCGGCATCGGCGCGGCGTGTGCGCGGCTGTACGCAGAGGAAGGTGCGCATCTGGTGCTGATCGGCCGACGCCGCGAACCCTTGGAACAGATTGCGCGTGACACCGGTGGCCTGATCCTGGTGGGCGACGCCGCCTGCCCGACCACCTGGGACGATTTCATCCGGCAGATCCACGCGCACGCTGGACGCATCGATGTGCTGCTAGCCTGCGCCGGCGGCCATGGCCTGGGCAGTGCGACCCAGACCAGCCCCGCCACCTGGGAAGGCGCCCTGCGCAGCAACCTCGACAGCGCGTTCTACAGCGCCCGCGCCTGCCTGCCGCTGTTGCAGGCAAGTGCGGGCAACATCGTGCTGATCGGCTCCATCGCCTCGTTGGCGGCAGGGCCCGAGGTGTGCGGCTACACCACGGCCAAGCATGCGCTGCTCGGGTTGAATCGTTCGTTGGCGCGGGACTATGGCCCCCACGGCGTGCGAGTCAACGCCGTGTGCCCCGGCTGGGTGCACACGCCCATGGCCGATGCGGAGATGCAGCCGTTGATGGACGCCTACGGCGACACGCTGCAGCAAGCCTACGACCGGGTTTGCGCCGACGTGCCATTGCGCCGCGCCGCCCAGGCCGACGAGATCGCCAAGGTGTGCCGCTTCCTGGCCTCCAGCGACGCGTCGATCATCACCGGGGCGACGTTAGTGGCGGACGGTGGTTCGAGCATCGTCGATGTGCCGACATTGGCCTTCACCCGTTTGGAGCCCGCCCATGCCCAATGACCTGGATTTCAGCGGACAGGTGGTGTTGGTCACCGGCGGCGCCCGGGGGATTGGCCTGGGAATCGTCGAAGCCTTTGCCCAGCGTGGCGCCCGGGTGGTGATTGCCGACCGCCTGTTGGAGCAGGCCCAAGCAGTTGCTGCTGCACTGAGCGTGCAGGGCTATAGCGTGGAAGCGGTGGGTGTCGACCTGGCAGAGGCCGAGGCAGTATTCACCTGCGTTCAAGCGCTGCCGCAGCTGGATATCCTGGTGCACAACGCCGGGTACTTTCCGCTGACCCCCTTTGAAGCCATCACCCCGGCGATCCTGCAGCGCACGCTGGCGGTCAACCTGTCAGCGTTGTTCTGGCTGACCCAGGCGGCCTTGCCGATGTTTCGCCAGCAAGGCCGGGGCTGTGTGCTGGTGACCTCCTCGGTTACCGGTAACCGGGTTGGGTATCCAGGGCTCAGTCATTACGCGGCGTCCAAGGCCGGGGTCAATGGGTTCATCCGCAATGCGGCGTTGGAACTGGCGCCGCTGAACGTGCGGGTGAATGGTGTGGAACCGGGCATGATCGCCACCCCGGCGATGGGCAACCTGGGGGATGCGGCGTTGAATGACAGCATTGCCAGTCGCGTGCCATTGGGGCGGCTGGGGGCGGCGACGGATATTGCTGGGGCGATGGTGTTCCTGGCGTCGGGTTTGGCCAGCTACATCACTGGGCAGACATTAGTGGTGGACGGCGGATCCACCCTGCCAGAAGTCTGAAATGCGATTCAAATGTGGGAGCGGGCTTGCTCGCGAATGCGATCTATCAGTCGATAACTGAATTGACTGACCCACCGCATTCGCGAGCAAGCCCGCTCCCACATTAGATCTCCTTGGTTCTAAAGACAGTGCTCAGGCCCCCACCGCCTGCATCCGGCTTGAGCGGAAATCCTTGGGCGACACCTCAAACTGCTTCTTGAACGACCGGCTGAAATGCGCCGAATCGGTAAACCCCCACTTGTAGGCAATCGAGGTGATCGACTCGCTGCGCAGGAACGGGTTGGTCAAATCATCCGCGCTGCGCTTTAGCCGTGCCCGCTGGATGTAGCGGCACACGCTGTCATCCTGTTCCTCAAACAGACGGTACAAATGCCGCACCGAGATATTCAGCCGATTGGCCAAACCGATCGGGCTCAAGCCGGGCTGGCTCAGTGACTCATCAATCACTTTCTGCACATAACTGCGCAGGTTATTCCCTTGCAGCGCCGCCACGCCTTCGCGGCACTCGTCGCCCTGCTCCAGGGCCGAGCCCAGCAGCGAGACGAATGCCGATTGCAAGGCCTCGACCTCGCCGTCACCGTCTTCAGTGTTGTCCTTGCACAACTGGTCCATCAGCACATGCAGCATGCGCCCACAGGCCTTGGTCGAGGAGATCTTGCCAAACGCGCGCCCATCGCTGCCCAGGTGTTTGCACACCTGCGGGCGCGACAGGGACAGCGAGGCATGTTCGATAAGGCCGAAGGGGATGATTTCGATGGAACCCACCGAGTCCATCAGCAGCATCTCGCCAGGGGCCAGTTGCAGGGTCTGGCCGTTCTGCACGATCTGCGAATAGCCACTGCGCTGGCTGACCAGGTAGCAATCCTGGTCGTTGTCGTGATCGGCATGGTGCGACGGACGTTTGATCAGCCCGGCATTGGTGCGCAGGATGGCCAGGCCGCGCGGCAAGTTGCTGATCTCGCCGATGAACAGCGAGCGGTTGAAGGCCAGTTCGGTATCGAAATAACCGCACGCGTCGCGCAGTTCCCGATTCCAGGTGTCCAGCCCGTCGTGTGCATGCTGTGGGATGCTCATGGGGTGCCTCCGCAATGGCTTCTTTTTGTTGTTCTGATGCAATAGTTAACATGTTAGCTATTTGCACGCAACAACTACCTGTCTTGCCATTGCGGTTGCACTATTGATGCCAATCAGAGGGTCGATAACAGCCGTTGCAAACCCATCAGGCTGGCAAGTAGGTGATCACGCTGCACCGGGCTCAAGGCGATATAACGTCGGAACGCCGGCATGCGATTGACCACCTCACTGCCGCCCATATGCTCCAGGCGCACGCACCATTGCTGGTTGTGCAACTCGATACGCAGACGCTTGAAATCCAGCGGCATCAACGCCTGGAACAACGCAGAGTCTGCCAGCAAGCGCGCCTGTAACTCACGGCCCAGCGCCTGGTTGCCTGAACGCCTGCGCACACGAATGCCGTTGCGCCGAATCGCGCCGCCATGGTGCACCTCGAAACTCGCTGTGCCCCCTGTTGCAGCAGGCACGCGCAGCACAAACTCGGTCATCACCAGGTGCATCAACAACTGCGATTCGGTGCGTTCAATAACCTCCACCGCCAAACGCTCCAGGTCCGCGTTTGCAGCGCCAAGGTTGCGCCGCACATGCGCCAGGGTGATCCCCGGTCGATAGCCCGCCGGGGCTCGATCGGCACGGAACAACTCAAACAGTTTTTGGCGCAAAGTCGCTATAACCATGGTCAGCATGCCCCGGTTGATGACTGAACTCCTTTGCCAACACCTCCTCCACGGAGGCCGGCTTGAAAGGATTGACCTTCTGCACCACCAGGGTCCAGAACAACGCGTACGCTGCGGTCCCGCCCAGCATCACGCCAAACGGCACGTAGATGTCCGAGGGGTTCATGCCCGGTGGGGTGATGAACCACATGCCCAGCAGGATGCCCAGGCTCGACACAATCTGCGGCAGCGGAAACCATGGCGAGCGATACGCCCGTGGCAAGTCAGGCCGACGAATGCGCAAGATCACCACCGACACCGTCACCAGCAGGTACGCAAAGCTCCACGCGCACACCGCCGCCAGTACCAGGTGCATGATGTTGTCGGTGTTGCCGCCCAGGTACAGCGCGTGCAGGCAGGGAATCAGCATCGCTACCAAGATGCACAGTAGCGGGGTCTTGAAGCGTGGGTGCAGGTAGGTGAAGACTTTGGGCAACGCCCCATCCACCGCCATGCCGTAGAGAATGCGTGGCACACCGGCCATCAAGGTGTTGATAGTCGCCGCGCCGGCAAATAGAAAGCCGATGCCCAGCCACATCGGGCCGAATTGCCCCATCACCTGCTCGGCGAATTTTGGAATCGCCATGGGTGTGTCCAGCAGGTGCAGGCCCGAGGCGGCGTCCAGCACCACGTTTTCCACCTGGCGCTTCATCGCGGCGCCGTAGATGAACATGCACGTGGCCACGCCCACCAGCCCGAGCATCATCGCGCGCGGCATCACCTTGGCCGATTGGCGCAGGTCCGGTGCCAGTGGCGTAACGAACTCACAGCCAACAAACATGAACATCGCCATGCCCACCAGCGACAGCACGGTGATCAGGTCGGTGCCCACCAGCGACTCGCCGAACCAGCCATCCAATTGCACCGCTGGTGCGGCGATCAGGCCCAGCACGCCGAATACCATCAGCGTGGTCCACATGCCGAACGTGAGGATGATTTCCGCTCGCCCGAATGCGCTGACGCCAAAGGCATTCAGCACGCCGAACACGATCACGAAGCCCACCCCCAGCAACCACGAACCACCGGCCGATTCGGCCAGGGTATTGAGGTGTTCGAAGTTAACCAGCGCCATCACCCCGGACAGGATGGTCTCGGCGGTGCCGGCAAATACATGCACGATCAGGTAGGCCGACAAGGTGCCGGTGATCGCGAAAAAGCGCCCCATGCCGCAGTTGATGTAGTCGTACACCGAGCCGGTGGTGGGCAGGATCGCCGCGGCCTCGGCAAACGTCGTGGCCTGGGCCAGCATCATCACTACAGCGATCAGCATCGCCAGGGCAAAGGCGCTGCCGCCGATACCGAAGCCCATGGTGGCGGTGAGAATCACCGGGCTGGCCATGATCAGGCCAATGGTGCTGGCCAGTGCGGTGGGGAAACCTACCGTGCCTCGGTTGAGGTGCGCGGTGAGTCGGTCGTTGCTCGACATGGTGGGGTCCTCGAAAGCGGTTTTTTTTAATGTATCGGCACTCTGCGCCCCACCTGTGTTAGTCGTCTTGCCCCTGTCTGCCGCCGGTTTTGTTGCTCCCTGCCACGGCCTGGTGCCTGGCGGCCAGGGTCAAATCCCTGGCACGCAGAGGAAAGACTTGGCCCCCCAGCGCTCGCCCTAATGCGCCCTCACTCTTAACCAAGCTGGGGACAATAACAATGGAGCACACACTGAAAAATCGCCGCCTGGGCCAGGCGGTCGGCCTGACTACCGCGTTGCTGGTAGGCCAGGCCCAGGCGGTCGAGCTGTACGCCGATGCCGACACCAAAGTCACCGGCAACTTCCTTGCCGTGTACGGCATGTTCAACAGCCCGAAGAACTATGACGGCCGCACGGGTGGGTCCACCTGGCGCGAGGCATTTATCAAGTACGGCCTGAGTGTGGAACAAAGCCTGGGCAATTTCGGTGGCGTATACGGCACCGCCAACCTGGTGAGTTCCGGCACCTGGGGCGATGGCGATGCGTCCGGGGTCACTACCGGCAAGGAGCGCACCACCAAGTTCGACGAAGCCTTCGCCGGCTGGCGCTCCGGTGACCTGTTCCCGGCCTTGGGCAAGGATGGCGTCGACCTGTCGTTTGGCCGCCAGGTGCTCACCCTCGGCGACGGTTTCATCCTCAACGACGACGGCCCCAACCTGGGCAAGGGCGTGGGCGACGGCGAGTTCAATCGCGGCGGCGCCTACTACATCGCCGCACGTCACGCGTTCGACAAGACCGCGGTGATCCGCCTCGGCGGCAAGGACGGCGTGCATGGCAGCCTGCTGTGGTTCAAGTCCGACAACCCGGCCCAGGCCATGACCAAAATGGCCGCCGGCACCCTGGAATACACCGCCGAACCCGGCACACTCGGGCTCACCTATATGCGCGGCATCGACGTGGACGACCGCTACGCCTCTGATGTACAGCGCCAACGCAAAGGCATGAACCTCTACAGCGTACGCGGCGCCGGCAACGCGGGCATCGACAATGCCCACTTTGCCTTCGAACTGGCGCGCCAGGACCGCCGCGACGGCCAGGAAAACGCCGGTTACGCCGAAGCCGGCTACACCTTCGCCAACCTGCCGTGGTCACCGGACCTGACCTACCGCTACGCCCGCTATTCAAAGGATTGGGATGCGATGTTTGCAGGTTTCAACCGTGGCTACGGCACGTGGGTCCAGGGCGAAGTGGCCGGCAACTATTCCGGGCCCTACAACACCAACACCTCGGTGCAGCACGTGGCCCTCAAGGTCAAGCCGGTGGAGAACCTCACCCTCGGCGCGCTGTTTTTCGACTACAACACCGTCAGCACCCGTGGCCAGTTGAACCTGGACGGTCGCGAACTGGACCTGTACGCCGAATGGGCGGTGAACGAACACCTGATCATCACGCCGCTGATCGGCCTCTACAAACCCAACAAAGATGCCGAAACCGGCGGCAACCAAATCGGCGGCAACGGCACCAACGTCTACAGCCAACTGGTAGTGGCCGTGCCGTTCTGAGGCGTCTGGGCAGTCACAGGCAGAAAACCTGGCAGGCACAGTCAAGCCACCGGGTGACCCGTTGGTTACCCTCGGCTTTTCTTTTGTGAACTGCCAGGAACCTGCCATGAGCGATATCCCACTGCTGCCCCAAGTCGAAGCGTTTTTGCGTCGACCCCACGGGCTGTTTATCGACGGCGACAACGTACGTAGCCATTCCAGCCAGACGCTGGCGGTGACCAACCCGGCCACCGGCCAGGTCATCGCCGAGGTTGCCGATGCTGACCTTGCGGATATCGACGCAGCAGTAGATTCCGCCAACCGTGGCTTTGCCCTGTGGTCGCAAACGGCTCCAGCCACGCGCGGCAATGTGCTGCTCAAGCTTGCCAACCTGCTGGAGCACAACCGCGAGGAACTGGCGCAGATCGAGACGTGCCAGTCAGGCAAGATCATCCAGATTTCCCGTGCATTCGAAGTCGACCAGGCCGCGCATTTCCTGCGCTATTACGCTGGCTGGGCGAGCAAACTCACGGGCCAGACCATCGCCCCATCGCTGCCCTCGTTCAACGGCGAACGCTACACCGCCTTCACCTTGCGTGAACCGGTGGGCGTGGTGGTGGGCATCGTGCCGTGGAATTTCTCGACCATGATCGCCATCTGGAAACTCGCCTCGGCGCTGGTGACCGGTTGCAGCATCATCATCAAGCCCAGCGAATTCACCCCACTGACGATCCTGCGCATCGCCGAACTGGCCATCGAAGCCGGGCTGCCGGCGGGGGTGCTCAACGTACTCACCGGCGGCGGCCAGGTCGGCAAGGGGTTGGTGGAACATCCCGGCACCCACAAGGTGTCGTTCACCGGCTCCGTGCCCACCGGCATCGCCGTGGGCCGCAGTGCCATGGGCGCAGGCCTCACCCGCGCCACCCTGGAACTGGGCGGCAAGAACGCCGCGGGTTTCCTGCGCGACGTGGACGTGGACAACGCGGTAGACGGCATCATCGAAGCCGGCTTCCTGCACTCCGGGCAGATCTGCGCGGCGGCCGAACGTTTTTTCGTGCATCGCTCACAGATCGATGCCGTGCTGGAAAAGCTCAAGCTTCGCCTCAGCCGCCTGACCATCGGCTCGCCGCTGGACGAACGCACCGAATTCGGCCCGGTTACCCATCACCAGCACCAACTCAAACTGCTCGGCTACTTCACCCAGGCCCGCGCCGAACACAATACGATCATCCACGGCGGCACCCTCCTCGACCGCCCCGGCTGCTACGTCGAGCCCACGGTGATCCTGGCCAATAGCATCAACGACACCCTGCTCAACGAAGAAACCTTCGGCCCCATCGCCACCTTCCTGCCCTACGACAGCGAAGACGAGTTGTTGGCGCTGATGAACCACGGCCCCTACGGCCTCAGCGCCAGCCTGTGGACCAACGACCTGGGCAAGGCGCTGCGCATGATCCCGGCGATCAACGCAGGCACCCTGTGGGTGAACATGCACACCCTGCTCGACCCGGCGGTGCCGTTTGGCGGCAACCGCTCTTCGGGGGTTGGCCGGGAGTTTGGCAGCGCCTTTATCGAGGACTACACCGAGCTCAAATCGGTGATGATCCGGTACTGACCGAGCACACATCCACATTCACCACCAATCAAAAATGTGGGAGCGGGCTTGCTCGCGAATGCGGTAAGTGAGTCGAAGATGTGTTAACTGACCCACCGCTTTCGCGAGCAAGCCCGCTCCCACATTTAGCCCTCATTGAATCGGATTTCGTGTCGGACCGTAGAGGGCTACCAGCGGCCCATGGCCAGGCTGAATGGCGAAAATTCGGCAAACCGCCAGCGCAAGGCCAATGCCGCCGGGCGTCGGACCACGTGTTCCACGTTCACCGTCCACAGCCGCTGTGCGCCCTCGAACGCGGCCACTTGCGGCCCGTCGAGGATCAAGGCGGTGCGCCCGGCAACGTGCAATACATCGCCCGATTCAAAGTCGATGAACAACAGCCCCGCCACGGGGTTGGCGTGCAGGTTGCCGAGGGTGTTAAAGAACTGGTTGCCGGCAAAATCGGGAATGGTCAGCACGTTGCCGTCCACACGCACGAACCCTGTGTTGCCGCCACGATGGGAGACGTCCACCGAGCGTTCACCCTCCGCGTCGACGTAGCTGGCGACGAAGAAGGTGTCGGCATTGCGGATCATCGCTTGTGCGGTTTCGTCCAGGTCAGTCGAGCGTACGGCCACGGTGCCGGGTTTGCGTGCGATGCCGTCCACCGGCCGCAGTTGGATGTACTTGGGGCAGTTGCCGTAGGTGTGCACCACGTCTACCGAGAAACCCTCGTGATCGAGGGCGCCAACGCGACCATTCATGCGGTTGCGGCGGCGGGTGTTGAGGTCGATGCCCAACAGGCCCACCGCTGCGCCTTGGCGAAAGGCTGCGCGGGCCGGGTCATTCGTGGACGGCAAGCTGTCAATCTGCAACGTGTGCGGGTCGGGTGAATGGGCGAACCCCGGCGCGCCTTCCACCATCGTCGCCCAAGGGACGCCTTGGTCATCCACCACACCGAGCACCAGGTACGGCAACAACGGATAGAAATCCCGGTGTTGTTCCGGCAGATGATCGCGGATCACCTTGGGCCCGATCATCGCCATGCGCTCGGCCACGCCGACCACTTCTTGCAGGTGCCGTTCGCCGGCATGCCAGGGGGACTGTTCATTCGGGTTCATGGTGTTCACCTCATCAACGATGCCCCCGATGCTGCGCTCTACCGGTCTGCGGGAGAATGCCCACGCCTGGCAATCCACTGTTACGCCAGCTGAAATGCTGGATGTTCGCGCAACTCAGTCACGCAGTGATCGACAAAGCTGCGCACGCGCATCGGCGCGTTGCGGCCTTCGCGATACACCACATGCACCGGCATCGGCGGCAGCTCATAAGTCGCTAACACCCGGCGTAATTGCCCACTTTGCAGGTGCTCGTGCACCGGGTAACTCAGGCAACGAATCAGCCCTGCGCCATGCACCGCTGCGTTGATGGCGCCTTGCACCGTGGCGCAGCCCAATCGTGCGCGCGCTTTGAGTTGATAGCCCTGGAACGCCCAATGCACCTGATCAGCACTGGCAATCAGCCGATGCTGCTTGAGGTCATCCGGGTGCTGGGGTACGCCGTGATCCGCAAGATAGTTCGGGCTGGCACAGAGGATATGCCGCACATGCCCCACCGGCCGCGCAATCAGCGATGAACTGGGCAGCTCGCCGACCAGGATCGCCACGTCCAATCCTTCTTCATGCAGGTTCGGGTAATAGTCGTGGTAGTGCGCGACAAGGCGCACCTCGGGATAGCGGTCCATGTAGTCGGCCAATACCGGCGCCATCACGTAACGACTGAACAAAAATGGCAGGAATACCCGCAGGTTGCCCTGCGCCTGCACATGCAACCCCTTGGCCGAGGCTTCGGCGGCGTCCACCGCCGCCAGCAGCCGCACGCAGTCGGCCAGGTAGGCGCTGCCCGCGCCGGTCAAGCTGACGCCCCGCGTACTGCGCTCAAGCAACGGCACCCGCAGCCGCGCCTCCAGCCGGGCAACCGCGCGCACCAGGGTCGGGCCCGACACCTGGGCACTGCGCGCTGCTGCCGCCAGGCTCGGTTGCCCGGCCAGCGCGGCGAACAGCTGCATATCGCGATAACGCTCCATCAGCCGCGCCGCTTCATCGCCGGGTTCAGCGCGGCGTCCTGGCCGAGGCGATGGGAGAGGAAGTCCACGAAGGTATTGATCTTGGCCGGCACGCGCGCGCTTTTCTGGAACACCACCTGGATCGGCAACGGTGCGGGTTCAAAGTCTTGCAGCACGATTTCCAACTCTCCCGCCGTCACCGATGCGGCGACCTGATAGGACAGCACCCGTGTCATCCCCCAGCCCAGGCGTGCCAGGTTGATCGCGGCGTTGTTCGCCGTCACCACCAGGTGCGGTTCGATAGGCACCGTCAGCGGCTGGCCCGCGTCCACAAACGTCCACTCGCTCACCAGTTGGCTGGACGACGAGGTCGCGATCTTGGCTTCGCGCAATTGGCTGGGATGATCGGGACGCCCGTGCTGATCGAGGTAACCCGGCGACGCGCAGACCACTCGCCGCACCTCCCCCACTTTGATCGCCTGCTGCCCAGGCTCATGCAAATGGCCGATGCGCACGGCCACATCGACGCCTTCGTCGATGATGTTGACCACGCGATCGACCAGCAGGGCATTGATATTCACCAAGGGAAAACGGTCCAGGTACTCCCCCAGCACCGGCGCCACATACAGCTCGCCAAACAGTACCGGCGCGGTCACCGTGAGGTGGCCGCAGGGGATGGAGTAACTGCCCGCCGCCGCTTCCTCAGCCTCATCCAATTCGGCGAGGATACGCCGGCAATCCTCCAGGTACCGTTGGCCGGCTTCGGTCAGGTGCAGGCTGCGAGTGGTGCGCGCCAACAATTGGGTGCCGATGCGTTCTTCCATGGCGGCGATGGCCCGGGTCACGCTCGGCGGCGAGGTTTTAAGGCGTCGCGCGGCGGCGGCAAAACCCTCCTCCTCGGCCACCGCGAGGAACACCTGCATTTCATGAAATCGGTCCATCGCGAGTCCTTTTGTTGCTTACTCACCCCAAAAACTCATATCACCTCGGTACGCGGCATACCCACGAAGCCCGGCAATGCTTCGATGCTGGCAAGCCACGCACGCACCTGAGGGTAGTCGGCCAGCGACACATTGCCTTCCGGCGCGTGGGCCACATAGGTATAGAAGGCGATATCGGCGATGGTCGGTTGCTCGCCGGCCAGGAAGCGGCTCGCCGTCAGTTGCTGTTCCATCAGGTTCAACAGCGCATGGCTGCGGTTGATGGCGGTGACGGTATCCACATCAGCCCCAAACACCACCGCCAGACGCGCAGTGGCCGGGCCTGCGTGCAATTGCCCCGCAGCCGCCGACAGCCAGCGCTGCACGCGGGCCTGCCCAACTGGATCCGCCGGCAACCAAAGGCCCTTGCCGTACTTGTTGGCGAGGTACACCAGGATCGCGTTGGAGTCGGCCAGTACCACGCCGTCGTCATCAATCGCCGGGACCTGGCCAAAGCTGTTGATGGTGGCGATGAAATCCGGGGCCTTTTGGGCGCCCTGCTTGAGGTCCACCAGGATGAACTCCGTGGGCAGGCCTAGCAGGGACAACATCAGCGACACCCGGTGGGAATGGCCGATAACGGAAAACCATAGAGTTTGATCGTGGGCTGGGACATGAAAGGCTCCAAAGGTGGGTGATCGACGCCTGGCATGTTCTACCGCTGACCTGATCGTTGGAATCACCTGGATTTACAATCCAGCATTTCAGCGAATGAAACAATCACCGCTCCTCCAAGCGCTCGCGCAAAAACCGGTGGCTGACGGAAAACAACCGCCGATACGTCAACAACACCGCCCCCACCGTGCCCAACGCCGACGACGCGGCAATCAAGAACATGATCACTATCTGATACCGCACCGCATCCACCGGGCTCTCCCCCGCCAGCACCTGGCCAGTCATCATGCCGGGCAGGCTGACGATGCCCACCACGGTCATCTGGTTCAGCGTCGGGATCATGCCCGCACGCACGGCCTGGCGGATTGCTTCCTGGGCAGCTTCCCAGCGTGAGCCGCCGAGGGCCAGGATCATTTCGATGGTATTGCGCCCCGAGGTCAGTTCCTGGGTCATGCGTTCTATCCCCAGGGAAACGCCGGTGAGGGTGTTGCCCAGGATCATCCCCAGGATCGGAATGGCGTACTGCGGCTCGTACCAGGGATGAATGCGGATCACCGCAAACAGGCCCACCGCCGTCACCAGCCACGAACTGCCCCACACCGAAACGATACTGTCGACCCGCTGCCCCTTGTACGTGCGCCGCCCGCGCCCGGCTGCGGAGATGCCGGCAATCAACGTCATGGCGCACATCAACGGCAGCACCACGTACCAGTAGGCGAACTCAAACACCCAGCCCAGCAGGTAACCAATGGCCAACAGTTGCACTACCGTGCGCACCGCCGCCCACAGCAGTTGGCGCCCCAGGCCCAGGCGCAGGGCCAATGACAGCGCGCCGTTGATCAGGATCAGCGAGGCGGCGATGCCCATGTCCAGGGCCGTGAGGTTTTGGTAGTTCATGGCTGGGCCGCCCCGCTCAATACACCGGCGCTCATGTGCAGGTGGAGGTTGCTCATGCGCTGGGCCTGGTCGAGGTCGTGGGACACCCAAATACAGGCGCGGGACTTATCGGCGGCGAACCAGGCGTCGATCAGCGCTTCCACTTCGCGCGATGAGGTGGGGTCGAGGGCGGCGGTGGGCTCGTCCAGCAGCAGCACCTCGGGATTGAGTTGCAGGGTGCGGATCAGCGAGACCACCTGGGATTCGCCGCCCGATAAATCCGCAGCGCTTTTTGCCAAGAAGTCCGGCGCCTTGCCAGCGTGGCCCAGCAGCGTGGTGACCGCTGCAAGGTCGAAACTGCGGTTGCGTGACGTTTTGAGGCTGAACGGAAAACGCAGGTTGTCTTCCACCGTGCCTTCGATCAACGCCGGGCGTTGGGACAGGTAGCTGACATGGCAGCGGTAGTGGGGGATTTGCGCGTTGCTGATCGGCTGGCCATTCCACAGGATTTGCCCGGAACTAGGCGCATCCAACAGGGCCAGGGCGCGCAGGAACACACTTTTGCCAGAGCCCGACGAGCCGGTAATGGACACGCGGTCAGCAGCGTTCAAGGTGAAATCGGTGGGTTGGAGCAAGGGCACCTGGCGGCGCTCGTCCATGCGCGTGAGGGCGCGGGTTTGAATCAAAGCGCTCATGAACGCGGTGTTCCCCTGGGGCTGATTGGGCACAATGGTGAAGCAGGAAGGTCCCCGGGGTCCAGCATTTGGGGGCGGATAGAGTGTTGCACGGGCATGTTGGTCAAGTCCTCCGCCTTCCTGATTGCTTGTTCGATCGTTGCTTCGCTCACCTGCTTGATGACCTTCACGGACAATCCTGACCGGGTAAGTCCTACCACCACACTCGCCCCAGCGACCTTCCGCTACCGCTTGGTACAACGACTGACCAAAAGTTACACAGGAGCCAAACAACCGATCCTCGGCACGTTTTTACTCACCTTCCTTGCTATTAGCACGTGGGCGTTGTGGACGCTTGATGAGGACCTTCAGCTAGCCCTGAGACACTGAGGCGGTCTGCAGGATAGTGAAGATCAAATGTGGGAGCGGGCTTGCTCGCGAATACAGTGTGTCAGTCAACAGTATCATTGGCTGATACACCGCCTTCGCGAGCAAGCCCGCTCCCACATTTTGATTTGTGTCAGGGCTGGCTGAGGTGTTCCAGGGTGTAGCGCAAAGAGGCTGGCAACATTGGGCCGTGGCTCAGGCCGGGGAATGTCTGGTAGCGCACTTTCAAGCCTTGCACTTGCTGTAAATCTGCCAGCAGTTTTTTCGCCGCGCCGTCGCCTTTTGGCCCGACCTGCATCGAAGGGCCCGCCGGTTCCTCATCGCCGCGCATCATCAACAACGTACGATGTTTTCCGCCAAGGCGCTGCGCCAATCCTTCGGCATGAATCACCCCACCGTTCCACCACAACGACGGACTCGCCGCCGCGTATTCATCAAACGCATCCGACCGGGTCATCAGCGTATAGAGCACCAGCAACCCACCATAGGAATGCCCCCACAACAGTTGCCGCTTGGGTTTTTCCTCCAGGCGCTGGTTTATCAGCGGGCGGATTTGCTGGGTCAGCAAATCGAGGAACTGCTCCGCCCCACCACTGGGCACATCGGTCAACGGGTCGCGTTGCGCGCCCTCGCCCACTTGCGGCGTGTAGTCGAAGGTGCGTGCATGACGTTCGATGCGCAGCGGCGTGGCGTAACCCACCGCCACCAACACCGGTGGCGTGGGGCTGTGGGACAGGCGGTTGAGCAGCTCGGTGTCGAGCGCCGCCATGGCCGCATTGCCGTCCAACAAGTAGGCCACCGGGTTGGCCGCGCTGACCTTGAGCGGACGGCCCAGCCAGATGCGGTAGTGCCGCGCGCCGTCTGCAGAGTCCAGTTCCAGGGTGCTGAAGCGGTAGTCGCTGGCCTCGCGCAACACCGGGGCGTCCATCAACTGGTCCGGTGCCGGTTTGGCCAGCGCACACTGGGTAAACAGCAGCGCGAGAACCATCGCCCGGCGCATCAGAACGACGCCGTCAGGCTGGTGAACAAGGTCCGGCCAGACTGGTTGTAGGTGGCAGCGCCCGCACCGTCGATGTTGGTCACACCCTGGGCGTTGCCTTCGCGCCACAGGCGTTTGTCGAACACGTTATCCACGCCAGCGGTGAGGCTGAGGTTCTTGCTGATGGCGTAAGTCCCGCTGACACCCGCGATGGCATACGGCGACAGCTGGTTGTTGCTGGAGCCTGTCACGCGGTAGCCGTGGTAGTCGTATTTTTTCGGGGTCTGCTTGCCGTACCAGGCCACGTTCGCTTGCAGGGACAGGTCCTGGGTGGCCTGCCAATCCAGCATGGAGTTGAGGGTGTACTTGGGCGTCACCGAAAGCACATCACCGGTCTGCTTGTTTTTCGATTGCAGCATGTAGGTGAAGTTGTTGGTCCAGGTCACTTGCTCGCCCAACGGCAAGGTCAAGTTACCTTCCAGCCCCTCGACAAGTGCCTTGGGTACGTTTTCCCACTGGAAGACGTTGGCGTTGGCGGTGGAGCCGGTGCCACCGGTGGCGGTACCGACCGGCGTCAGGCCGGACTCGATCTTGTTCTTGTAGTCGTTGCGAAAGTACGTCAGGCCCGCGACCACACCGTTGTTGCGGTACTCGATGCCCAGCTCCTTGTTGACGCTGGTCTCGGCTTCAAGGTCGGCGTTGCCTTGCAGGTAGCAACTCTTGGTCGACCCGTAGCAACCCTGGCCGTTGCTATACAACAGGTAATTGGGGTTGAGCTGGTAGAGGTTCGGCGCCTTGTACGAACGGGCGATACCGGCCTTCAAGGTCAGGGTGTCGGTGAGTACCTGGGACAGGTTGAGCGAGGGGCTCCAGTTGTCGCCGACAATGTCGTGGTGGTCCAGGCGCAGGCCCGGGGTCAGGCGGGTGCCGGGGCGCAGTTCGACGTTGTCTTCGGCGAACACCGAGAAGATCCGCGCCGACGAGGTGCTGCTGCGATTGGTGCTGGTCAGCCCGGCGACGCTGCCGCCGGCAGTGGTGGTTTGCGTGTTGGCGCTGGGGTCGTCGAGTTTGGATTCAACCCACTCGGTGCCCAGGGTCAGCACCTGGTCGACACCGGCATGCAGCGGCAAGCTGACCTCACCATGGGCGGTCAGGTCGCGCAGCGTGGTGGTATAGAAGTCCGTGTTGGCGAAGATGCCTTCGGTTCCGCCCGCCAGCCCTTCGTTGATGCGGCTGTTGCGGGTTTTTTCGTATTGCAGGTAGGCCAGGCTGCTGCCGAAATCCCATTCGCCACGGTGGGTCACGGCGTAATGTTCGCGGTACAGGATATTGGTCTCATGGCCGAGCATGCTTTTTACGCTGGCGTTGGTGTTGGTGTTCTGGGTATCGCCGGTGTAGATGTTGCCCTGGCGGCTGAAACCGGCCTCCAGGTCGAGGGTTTGCTCAGGGGTCATTTTCCAGCTGAGCAAACCGTTGACGTCCTTGTTGCGCACGCCTTCGCGCCCCGCCGGCAGCGTGCCGATCTGGTTGCCGTAGCGGGTCGATTCATGGCCGCTGTTGATGTCGGCATCGTCGGCATCTGTCTTGGCGATGTTGCCGTATACGCGGTAGCTGAGGGTGTCAGTGATCGGGCCGTTGAGGCCGAAGTTCATGCGCTCGGTTTCGCCTTCCTCTTTGTGCTGGGCGAAGTTGTGGTAAATCGTCGCCGAGCCGTGGGTCTCGGTGCCGGGCTGCTTGGTGATGATGTTCACCACACCGCCCGCCGCGCCGTTGCCGTAACGGGCTGCCGCCGGGCCACGGATGACTTCGATGCGCTCCACTTGATCGGCCGGCACCCAGTTGGTGTCGCCGCGGCTGTCACGCTCGCCGCGCCAGCCGTAGCGCACCGAGTTGCGGCTGCTGACCGGCTTGCCGTCCACCAGGATCAAGGTGTTTTCCGGGCCCATGCCACGGATGTCGATCTGGCGGTTGTTGCCGCGCTGGCCGCTGCTGGAGTTACCGGTGAGGTTCACCCCTGGCATGGTGCGGATGATCTCCGACAGGTCGTTGGCCGGCGGGCGCTTCTTGATGTCGTCAGCGGTGATGATCGACACGCCGGGCATCTGCTTGATCTCTTCCTCAGCGGTGCCCAATACGGTCTGGGTCGGCAGCTCCATCTGCGCGGGTGCTTCGGCGTCGGCGGCGAAACCGACGATGGGCAACACACTGCAAATACTCACGGCAAGCAAGGACAAGCGGAACATGGGGCGATCTCCAAACGTCAACCCGACCGATAGCGGCGGGCCATCAAAGATCGCAGATGATAATCAGATGCAATTGCGAGTAAAGAAACTTAACTTTCTAAACATTTGCCGCCGGCAGGCGCAGGTTCATCCGCAATCCCTGGCGGCCCTGGGTGGCCCACAGCTCGCCCCCCTGCAGCTCGATGGCGCGCCGCGCAATGCTCAAGCCCAGGCCAAACCCAGTGCCCACCGTGCCGTCCAGGCGCAAGTAAGCTTCGAAGATGCGTTCAAGATCACCGGCTGCAACGCCGGGGCCCTGGTCTTCGATCACCAGCCACCAACTGTCCCCTTCGCGCCAGCCGCTAAGGCGGACCACACCCTGTTCAGGCGAATGGCGGATAGCGTTGCGCAGGATATTTTCCAAGGCCTGGGCAAAGCTGTTGAGGTGCACGTGCAGTCGGCAGCGGCTGTCCAGTTCGCACACCAACGCGTCCAACGGCCAGCCGGTTTCGAAATGCGCGTCCTGCACCAGCGCTTCCCACACCGAGGCCACCACCACATCTTCGGCTTGCAGGCGCGGTTTTTCGGTGTCGAGCCACGCCAGGTTGAGGGCGTCGTCCACCAGCCGGCGCATTTCTTCCACTTCCCGCGCCAGGCGTTGCTGCAACTGCTCGGGCGGCAGGCCGCTTTCGCTGGCGATGGTCAGGCGGGCCAGGGGCGTGCGGATTTCATGGGACAGGGTGCGCAGCAACTGCCGCTGTTGGTGCAGGTTCTGACGCAAGCGCTCGGCCATGTGCTCGTACGCACGGGCCAGTTCGCCCAATTCATCCGGGCGGCGGGTCACGCTGCTAGTGGCCAGCGGCGCCAGGTCGCCGGCACTCAATGCGTTGGCGCGCTGACGCAATTCATTCAACGGCTGCACCAAATGCCGGTACAGCACCAAGCCCAAGCCCAGCGCCAATAACACCGGCACCACGCCGTGGGTAAACACATGGGTCCAGGGCGTAAGGCCTGGCGGCAACAGACGCTCGGGCAATTGCATCACCAGCCGCCCACGCTCCGGATGCTCGGGAAACGCAATGCTGACATACGGCAACGCGTCATCCAGGCGCTTGCTCATCGGCCAACTGAGCTTGCGCATGAACGTCAGATGGCTGACCTGTTCGGCATCCAATGGTGTGGTGCCCAGGCTCTGCAAGTAGTCATCGAGCACCGCGACCCAGGTGTGTTCACGCTGCTCCAGCGCCAATCGCCAGCGCTCCACGGCTTGCGCATCGCCGCTGGCCACGACCTGTTCGGCCTCAGCGGCATAGGCGGCCAACGCGATGCGGTCGGGCTGCTCCAAAAAGTAGGTGTTGCGCTCCACCTGCAAGCCCCAGCCCCATACCAGCCACACCAGCAGCAGGCAGAAGCACACTTGCAGCACCGCCATCTTCCACAGCAGCGGGTGTCGACGCTGCATCAGGCGCCGTCGCCCATCAGCACGTAACCCTGATGCCGCACCGCGTCGATGCGGATGCCCTGTACGTCGATGGCCGCGAGTTTGCGCCGCAGGTTGCACACGTGCACATCCAGGCCACGGTCCAGCCGGGTATAGGGCCGGTGCAACACGTGCTGATAAAGGAACGCCTTGGTCAACGCTTCTCCGGCGTGCTCATGGAGCGTGCACAGCAGGCGGAATTCCGAGGAGGTGAGCCCGGCAGGGACGCCGTTGAAACGCACGTCCCGCGCCTGGCTGTCGAATGCCAATGCCGAAGCACGCGCAGCCAACGGCGGCGTGCGCGTGCCGCAATCTATCGCCACACGGCGCAGCAAGGCGTCGATGCGCACATCGAGTTCCGCCAGGCTGAACGGCTTGGGCAAGTAGTCATCAGCGCCCTGGCTGAACCCGGTGATGCGGTCCTGCTCGGCGCCCAGGGCCGACATCAATATCACCGGCGTACCACGCTCATGACGCAGCCGCGAGAGGATGGTCAGCCCACTTTCGTTGGGCAGCATGATGTCCAGCAGGATCAGCTCCACCGGCGAATGCAGCGCCATGTCCAGACCTTGGTCACCGCGATGGCTGCTATTGAGGCTGAACCCACGCCGGCTCAAGTGATTGCTCAGGTGCGTGCACAGTTCCACGTCATCCTCAATGATGAGAATGCGCGGGCTGGGCGATAAGGATGCGGCTAGATGATAAGTATTCACAATTACATCAGTTTCGCATTCGACGAAACATTTCGCAATCTTCACTCTTCGCCGCACTGCCCCTCAGCCTGCAATTGCCGCCCGCGCGCCTGCGCCGCGCCCAGCACGCGCAGCAGGTTGCCGCTCCAGATATGGCCGATATCCGCCTCGCTATACCCCGCCTGCAACAACGCCTCGGTGATTTTCGGCAACTGGCTGACGTCCTCCAGCCCCTGCACCCCACCACCGCCGTCCCAGTCCGCGCCGATGCCCACGTGCAACGGCCCGACTTGCTCCAGCGCATGCAGCAGGTGCCGCATAAAGTCGGCGAACGTCGCCTGGGGGCTTGGGTAACGCTGCTGCACCTCACGGATCTGCGCCGACAACTCGGCAAACGCCGCCGGTTGCAGCGCAGGCATCAGGCGCAAACGTTCGAACAGCGGTTTGAGTGCCTTTTCCCGCTGCGGATTGGGCGGCTGGGGAATCAGGTAGCCGCCGTAGGTGTTGACCTGAATCACCCCGCCGCTCTCGGCCAGGCGGCGCATGCGTGCGTCATCCAGGTTGCGCGGGTGCGGGTTGATCGCCCGGCTACTGGAATGGGAGACGATGATCGGCGCACGGGATTGGGCGAGCAGTTGGTCAAACACTTGGTCGGACGCATGGGACGCATCCAGCAGCACGCCCAGGCAATTGGCGCGCTGCACCAGCTCGCGCCCCACCGGGCTCAAGCCATGCCACTGGGGAATCGCCGTCGCCGAATCCGCCACATGGTTATTGGCACTGTGCACCAGGCCGAGCATGCGCAAGCCTTGGCGCTGATAAGTGTTCAGCAGGCGTGGGTCAGACGCCAAGGGCTCGGCGTTTTCCATGCTGATATACACCACGCGCTTGCCCTCGGCGGCAATGCGCGGCGCGTCTTCCGGTGTCAGTGCCAGGGCGAAATCGTCCGGGTTACGCGCCAGCATGTCGCGTATGCGCGCCAGGGTTGCCAACCCCTGGTCGCTGGCCCGCGCCATCCCGGCTTCATCAAGGTTGCCCTGGGGCGTGTAGACCGCCCAGAAGCCTCCGTCGAGACCGCCTTCGCGCATGCGCGGCAGGTCGACCTGGGACAAATCTTCCGGGCCATGGCGCTGCAAGATGCTCCAGCTAGGACGAGACAATTGCCGAGGCGTGTCCATATGGCTGTCGAGCACCAGCAAGCGTTCATGCAGCGCTCGGGAGTCGGCGTGTGCGCCGGTGATTGCCAGGCTCAGTAACAGCGCCAGCCGCTTCACGCGCCAACTCCGAACAGTCGCTCGGCGCGCGACGGCGCATCCAGCACCGCCTGCAAACGCGCCAGCAACGGCGCGTCGCACAGCGCCTGCAATTTGCCCTGCAACAAGCCGTCGCGGCCGCCACGGTCCAGTGCTGCATACGGCCCGTCATACGCAAGCTCGACCACTTCGCCGGTCAACGCGTGCACCCTGAGGGCCGCCGGAAAACCACCGCTGCGCGCCTGTTGCTGGTCCATCTCGGCGCTCGCCTGGATATGCACGCGCGACATGAACGCCAACACCGACTCATCCACCAGTGCCTCGCCCTCAAAGTCCTCCAACGCCGCGCGGCCACGCACAAAAGCGCTGGCCACCACATACGGCAGGCTGAAGCGCGCGGCCAGGTCATTCTCGATCACCCGTGTGGACAGCGACCGCGCACTGCCGTCATTGACCTGCACCACAATACTTACCACCTGCCCCGCCGGCACCTGCTGGCGCAGCTCCAACGCCAGGCGGATAGCGGTCTGGCAGCCAAAACACGCGGGGTACGGTTTGATCGCAAAGCTGTCGAGGCTCTTCGTCAGCGGGTTGCTCGAGAGGAAATCCACCTGTGCCGTATCAAACCCGAAGCTCGCCAGCCAGCCATGTTCACCGGTCAAGAATGCGGTTGGCCCGGTCGCACCGGCCTGCGCCAGCAACACCGATTGCACCGCATGCTGGGCCGAGAAACCCACCGCCAGATCCTTGTCCTGGCTGTAACTGCCGACCTTGGGCGACAACGCCGACAGCAACCCGGCACTCAACGAACTGGCGGCAATCGCCGTGCCGTGGCAGACACGGTCCAGGTCATCATCGAGCAACGCCGAACACCCCAACGCCGCCGCCACCGGTGCAATCAACGAGGTGGTGCGAAACCCCGCCTGCGCACTGCGATGGCCACGCCCGAGGGCTTCGGCCAGGGAAATATTCGCTGCAAAGGCTATCCACAACGCCCGCAGCAAGCGCTCACCCACCACGCCATGGTGCTCAGCCAATGCCAGGATCGCGGGGATGATCACCACGGCGGCGTGGCCATTGTTACGCGGGTTGATCAACACTTCCTGAAAGTCCAGGGCTTCGGCGGCGGTGCCGTTGAGCAGTGCGGCACGAGCCGGGTCGGTGCGCAAGCTGGCGCCCCACACCGAACAGCCGGGGCTGGCGGGCTGCGCCAGGGTGCTGTCCATTTGCGTGCCGCCCACCTGATGGCGACGGGCATACGCGGCGATTGCCACGGTGTCGGCGAGCAAACGCCCGAGGGCGCTGGAGACTGCTTCGGGGATAGGCGCTTCAAGCAATAGCAGATGTCGTGCGACCCACTGCCGGTCTATCGTCGTTACCACGGTTATTGAACCCCTTGCGCCATGATGCCGCCGTCGATCACGAAGTCCGTGCCGTTGGCGTAATGAAATGCCGGTCCTGTCAGGGCCACGATGGCGTGTGCCATTTCCCGTGGGTCGGCGAGCCGGCCCAGGGGAATGCTTGCCAGAAGATGCTGTTCGTCTAGCCGTCCGGCCTCGATGGCGGCCCCCACCATGCGGGTGCGGGTGTAGCCGGGGCTGACGGAAATCGCCCGAACCTGTGCGGCGGCAAAATCCAGCGCCAGCACCTCGGTCATTGCCACCACACCGGCCTTGGCGGCGGCGTAACTGGCGCGGCCAGGCCCGGAGCGGTGGGCGATAAACGAGGCGATATTCACGATCAGCCCGGCGCCAGAAGCGGCCAATGCGGGAAACGCCGCCTGGCAGCTGTAGAACGCGCCGCTGAGGTTGGTTTGCAGCACGGCCTGCCAGTCTTCGGCGCGCATATCGATGGCCGAAGCGCGACGGGCGATACCGGCGCAGGTCACCAGCACGTCCAGGCGCTCAAGGCCTTGGGCCGCACGCTTGAGGGCATCGGCATCGCGCACGTCCACGGCGGTCATCGCAAAGCCCGCCGCCGGGTCGGCCACCAGGTCCCAGCCGATCACCTCGGCGCCTTGCTCCAGGAATACCTGCGCAACCGCCTGGCCAATGCCACTGCCGGCACCGGTTACCAGCACACGTCGAGGTGCCGTCATAGCAATGCTCCTTGTTCGAGTAAAACCCGTTTCACCGCATCAAACCCGGTGCGCTGGGACAAGCGACTGGACAGCGCGGCAGACACGCCCGCCGCATGCCCGGTGGCAAAACTGGTGCCCATCACCCGCACCGAGCCGAAGGCGATATCGTCCGCGCCAATCGAGCTGCCGGCCAGCCACAGGTTGTCGCTGCCCTCGGGGATCAGCGCGCCGAACGGCACGTGGAACCAGCCGTGGTGCGGGATGGCGCGGTATTCGGTGACGCCACAGCCGGGGTGCAGTTCGCAGGGCCAGCCGGAACGGGCGATGCCGTTGGCACGTTGGCGAGCGCTCAGGGCGTCGTCGGCCAGCACATCCTGTTGCGAGGTCACACAGCGCGTGGAGCGAATACCCAGTTGCGGCCCGCTGGTTTCCAGGATCGCCTGTTCAAAGCCGGGCACCGTGCGGCGCAGCGATTCCAGGTAGTCGTGGGCAATGCTGCGCGCTTCGATCTCGGCGCGGGTCAGGTAGTGGGCGTCGGTGTTGACCAGGTCCACATCGATCATCATCGCCCAGTAGCTGCCAGACCACGGCAACGGCACAAAATAGCCGCCGTTACTGCGCGCCAGGTGGCGTTGGGTGCGGCGCTGGTAGTCGATGACAGCGGCGTGCAGTGCCTCGCGGTCCGGCGCATGGCCAGGCGCGACATTGCCGATGCGCACCGTCAGCGTCGCCGCCTGCAAGCGTGGGCGAATACTGTGGGGCGCAATCATCGCAGCCACATTGGCGTTGCCGGTGGCGTCCACCACGCTGCCCACTTCAAGGCGCAAGTGACCTTCCGGGTGGCTGCACAGCAACGCGTCGATATGCCCGTTCTGGCCTTCGGTGGCGATTACCCGGCAATGCAGCAAGGGCGTGATGCCGGCGTTCAAGACCAGCCGATCCAGCACCACTTTCAGACGCTCGGGGTCGAGCAAAATGATCCAGTTGCCCGAGCTTTGCAGCACCGGCTCCACCGGATGCCCGAACGCCTGCAAGGCCTCCAGCACGCGCAGGCCCATGCCGGCCACCACCCGCTCCGGGTGCGGGCCGCTGGTGAGAAAGCCGCAATACGACTGCACGCCGGAGATGGTCGCGGTACCGCCGAAAAAGCCGTAGTCCTCGATCAGCACCACACTGCGCCCGCACTCGGCCGCCGCCAGCGCGGCGGCAATTCCCGCTGCGCCGCCGCCCACCACCGCCACGTCATAAAACCGCTTCATAGGACTTTGTCGAGAAAGTCACGGGTGCGCGCATCCCGTGGGCTGTCAAAAAACGCCTGGGCCGTGGCGTGTTCCACCACCTCGCCCCTGTCGATGAAGTACACGTAGTCGGCCACTTCGCGGGCAAAGCGCATCTCGTGGGTGACCAACACGCAGGTCATGCCTTCGGCAGCAATCGAACGGATCACCCCCAGCACTTCCTTGACCGTTTCCGGGTCGAGGGCGGCGGTGACTTCATCGAACAACATCACCTGGGGCTGCATACACAGGCCGCGGGCAATCGCCACGCGCTGCTGCTGGCCGCCGGACAGTTCACCCGGATACGCCTGCTCCTTGTCGCCCAGGCGCACCTGTTGCAGCAGCGCCCTCGCCTCTTCTTCCACGGTGTGGCGGTCGCGCCCGAGCACCTGGATCGGCGCCATGCTGACGTTCTGCAACACCGTGCGATGGGGAAACAGGTTGTAGCTCTGGAACACAATGCCGACGCGCTGGCGCAGTTGCTGCAACGGCAATTGCGGGCTGCCGATCGGCGCGCCGTCGAGGCGAATCTGGCCGCCGTCAATCTCGGCCAACGCGTTGATGCAACGCAGCACCGTGGACTTGCCCGACCCCGAAGGGCCGATGATGCACACCACTTCGCCACGCCCCACGGCCAGGTCGATGCCTTTGAGCACCGGCGTGTCGCCGTAGGCCTTGCTCACCCCATGCAGGTCGATAAAGGGGTTTTCCAGGATACGTTTCATGGGTTACCTGTAGGCCAGGCGCCGTTCCAAGGAACGGGCCAGCAGAGAAAGCGGAAAGATGTAGGCAAAGAACAACGCCAGCACCAGGCCGTAGACCGGCAGCAGCAAATCAGTGCGAGCAGTGGCCGCGAGGATTTCGCGGCTGGCGCTGAGCAATTCGCCCACCCCCAGCAAACTGGCGAGTGCGCTGGACATGGTCACCACGCAATACAAGCCCAACGCGGGCGGCACCATCAGGCGCAAAGCCTGGGGCAGGATCACATGGCGCAACTGGCCCACCGCGCTGTAGCCCAAGGCAGTAGCGGCTTCCCATTGGGTACGCGGGATCGACTGCAAGGCGCCGCGCACGATCTCCGAGGCATTCCCCGCGGCCGGCAACGACAGCGCCAGCACCGCCTTGAGCCAAGCCGGCAGGCTGATCACCACGCCCGCCACGTGCCATTCGTAAGGCAGCAGGTGCATCACAAAAAACATCACCACCAGCCACGGCGAGTTGCGCAGCAGTTGGGTCACAAGCTTTGCGCCCAACCGCAACCCGCGCGACTTGGCGCGTTGCAACGCGCCCAGGCACACCCCGGCCATGCAGGCGAGCAGCATCGCCAGCGCACCGATCCACAGGTTCAGCGCAAAGCCCTTGAGCAGCATGGGCAGCCACGGCAACAAGGCTGAAACCACCTCGTTCATGCGCCACCTCCAGGGATGTGCAGGCGCCGTTCCAGGCAATGCAGCGCCCAGGCGAGCACGGCCATGGCCGAGAAATAAGTGACCAGCACCAACAGCATCATTTCCACCACGTTGTAGCGTTCGCTCCAGATTTCCTGGGCGCTGTACAGCACCTCGGGCACCGCCACCGCGTAGGCAATGGAACTGCCCTTGATCAACTGCACCATGTTGTTACCCAGCGCCGGCAAACACGCGCGCAGGGCCAGCGGCAGTTGGATGTGCCACAGCCTGGCCGCACGCCCATAGCCCAGCGCGAGCGCCGCATCGCGGGTGCTGGTGGGTACGGCGAGCAACCCGGCGCGCACGATTTCCACCGCAAATGCGCCGTAATGCAGGGTGATGCACAACGCGGCCAGGCCGAACGGGTTGGCGTACCACGGCGCCGCACCGCCCTCCAGGCCACCGCGTAACAACGCGCCGACACCGAAATAGATGAAGTACAACTGGGCCAGGCTCGGCGTGTTGCGCAGCAGTTCCACGTAACCGCGTACCAGCCAGCGCAACGACTTTGACGCCCCCATGGCCAACGCACCGAACAGGCCGATCAGGCATGAACCGAGGATGCCAATGGCCGACAGTTGCAAGGTGGTGACGATGCCGGAGGCAAATTGGCGGGCGGTCCAGCCATCGTAGAACACCGGAAAATTCCAGCCGGTGCGGGTATTCAGACGTTCGAAGCCGTCAGTGAGGCGTTGCAGGAAGTACGGCAGGCTCTGTTTGTCCTGCACCGCACTCTCGACTTCGTTCGGGTCCAGCGGATGTTTGTGCGGCAAGCCATAGCGGCTTTCCAACTCATACAGGAAACCACTCTGACGCCAATGCAACGCCAGTTGCTCCAGCAACGTACGCCACTGCGGATCGCCCTTGGCCACCGCCAGGCTCCACGGCGCTTCGAGAATCACCGGCAACTGAATGCGATAGCCCTGCCATTGCTGGCTGTCCTGCAAGCGCAGGCGCGCCACCGCCTCGTCCATCACCTGGCCGATGCAGCGTCGATCACGCAAGGCCTGGGCGCTTTCAGTGAGGCCGGCAAAGGCGAGAATGTTCACGCCGTAACGCTCGGCCACGCTCTGGTTGTAGGTCGAGCCCTGGCTGCTGCACAGGGTTTGACCGCGCAGGCTTTCCCAGCTTTCGACCACCTGATCGTCACGGGTCAGTAGCACCGCGCCGGAGGCATAGAAGCCCGGGAAGATGAAATCCACCAGGCGCTGACGCTCTTCGGTCACGCTAAAACCGGTGATGATCACATCGCATTTGCCCTGCTGCACAAACGGCACACGGTTGGCGCCGCTGGTGGGAATGGTCTGTGCGCTGATCTCACGGCCCAAGCGCGAGCTTAGGGATTGGCGCAGGTTTTCCAGCAGGTCAGCATTGAAGCCCACCGCTTTGCCCGACGGCGTGAGGTACGCGAACGGCCGGTTCTCCACGTTGGTGCAGGCGCTGACCACACCGCGCTCAGCGATGCGTTGCAACACCGGTCCGTCATCCGCCACCGCGCCCAGGGAGGCCGCCAGCATGCCGGCGGCCACCCAGGTCTTGAGCAACCTCATCACCACGAATACGTCGCCTTGAGGTAGTAGAACGCGCCGTTCATGCCAAACGGTGAGTAGGAGATGTAGTTGACGTTCTGATGGCCAGGGTTGTTCAGGCTGTTGCGTTTGTCCGGGTAGGCGTCGGTGACGTTGTCGCCGCCCACGGTGAACAGCCAGTCGGTGTAGCGGTAGCTGGTGGACAGGTCGAGCACCCACTTGGCGTCGAAACGCTGGTCGTACGCCGGGCCGGTATTGCTCACGGCAAGGAAGCTGCCGTAGCGCACCAGGTTGGCGTGCAGGCCCCAGTTGTCCTTGCTGTAGTCGGTGGAGAACGACAGTTTGCTGCGTGGCGTGCTGTCGGTGAGTACACCGTAACGGTCGCGACGGTCGATACGGTCCAGGTTCAGGCCGCTCTGTGCCAGGGCGGTGGGGTTGTCCTTGATGTCGGTGACGCGGGTCTTGGCGTAGCTGTAGCCGACGGTGCTGTTCAGGCGGCCACCGTTGTCGAAGCGATAGCGATGCTGGCCGGTGATATCAACGCCACGGGTCTGGGTGTCCACCGCGTTGGTGAAGTAGCGCACCGACTGGTACAGGTCCGTGGGAATGCCGTTGGCCGCCAGGTACGCCTGGCCGGCAGCGGTCTGTACGTTGAGGTTGCTCGACAGGGTGACCCGGTCGTTGATGTTGATCTGGTACACGTCCAACGTGGCACTGAAATCGTCAGTCGGTTGCAGCACCAAACCCAGGCTGATATTGCGCGACTTCTCAGCCTTCAAATCCTCCGCACCGAGCAAGCGTGCAATCGGCGAATCCACCGAAGCGGTCAACTGATCCTGATAGGCGTTGATCGACGTGTTGAGGGCGCTGGTGGTCGCCGAATAATGCTGCTGCGCCAACGACGGCGCACGGTAGCCGGTGGACACACTGCCGCGCACGGCGACCACCGGGTTGAAGTCATAACGGCTGGAGAACGAGCCCGTGGTGGCGCCGCCGAAGTCATTGTAGTCGTCATGACGCACGGCGACCGAGGCGCGCCATTTATCGGTGAGGTTGGTTTCCAGGTCGAGGTACTGCGCCACCACATCACGGCGATAGCTACCGCTGTCACCCGGCTTGAGGCCCGAGAAGCCTTCGGCGCCGGTGCCATAGTAGGAGTTGGCTTCGCCGCTGCTCTCCTGGTAGGTCTGGTGTTGGTACTCCACACCAAAGGCCACCGACAACGGGTTGTTCAGCACCGGCACGTTCAGCTCGTTGCTGAAATCCAATTGGTACACGGCGAGGCTGCTGGTGAGGCTGCCATCGTTGAAATTCTGCTGGGCATTGCCGGTGTCGCGGTACAGGTAGCGGTTGAGGGTGTCGCGGCTGCTCAGGTCGATTTGATTGCGGCCGTAGTCGACGCTGGCGTCCCATTTCCAATCGGCCAACAGCCCACGCAGGCCGAGTACCAGCGATTGGTCCTGGGTCTCGGCGTGCAGGCGCGGCAGGTACCCTTCAGGGTGCGCCGCGCGGTCGTAGGTGGAAGCACGACCGTTGCGGAACGCATCCCAGGTGTCGCCGGTGGACTTGTTGTAGCCGGCAAACCCGTAGGCGGTGAGGTCGTCGCTCAAGGCGTATTCGGCGTTGAGCATGACCTTGCCGTTGGTGATGTCCGGGTCGCCCAGGCGATACGTGGTGCTGCCATAACCCGGCGCGCCAGGGTTGCGATTGTCCGGGCCGGCGCGGTTGGTGAAGTCGTTGTTGTTGCCATCGAAACTCAAGTGCGCACTGCCGCGTTCGCCGAGCTTGAAGCCGGTGTCGGCGTCCACGTGGCGCTGGATGCCGTCGCCCTTAGAGTACTGCCCGTAGCTGGTAGTGACCTGCCCGCCTTCATCGTCTTTCTTGAGGATGACGTTGATCACCCCGGCAATCGCATCCGAGCCGTAACGGGCCGAAGCACCGTCGCCGAGCACTTCGATATGGTCGATGGCCGACAGCGGGATCGCGCCCAAATCCACCGGCGCCGAGCCGCGGCCCTGGGTCACGTTGGTGTTGAGAAAAGCGCTGGTATGGCGGCGCTTGCCATTGACCAGTACCAATACCTGGTCCGGCGACAGGCCACGCATCTGCACTGGGCGAATGATCCCGGTAAACCCGGAACTGGCCGGACGCGGGAAATTCAAGGACGGGATCAACCGCGACAAGGCTTCGGACAACTCGTTGCTGCCGGTGCTTTGCAGGGTCTTGCTGGACACCACCTGGATCGGCTGCATCGACTCCAGCACCGTGCGGTTTTCCGAGCGGGTGCCGGTCACCACGACCGCATTCAACTGTGGGGTGGTGTCGTTGTCTTCTGCCGCTTGTGCCTGCATGCCTGCCACGACTGCCACCACTGCGAGCGACAGCCTGCACTGTTTGAACCTGCCCTTGATCATTCCTTATTCCCCAGCCAACAGCCGTCACCGCGCCCTGACATAAGCGCAGGGGCAGTGGCTGTCGAACATTTGTCTATTCAAAAGTTGATAAAAGAGTGGCCAGGGGGCAATTCGGTGGTGTGTTGATTGCTTGCCTGGTATGTCACACGGGGCCCAATTTACCTGCCCTGTGCAGCCATACCTATGGAAAAAACAGCGGACAACACTAACTTTTACTCATGTGGCACTGCGGTTATATGGTTAAAAGAACACGGTCTAGTTGAAGCCGGTTTATTGATTGAGCGCGATAAAAGATCAGGCTATAAGTGCTCGGTTTTATTAACAGGCAATACCCGAGTGTTCTAACTTATGAATCTTCGCCAGATGGAAGTCTTCCGTTCCATCATGCTCACCGGCAGCATCGCGGGCGCCGCCGAGTTGTTGCATATCTCCCAGTCCGCCGTAAGCAAAATGCTCAGCCACACCCAACAACGTGGCGGCCCCAAGTTGTTCGAACTGGTCAAGGGCCGGCTGGTGCCCACCAGCGAAGCGCGGGAGCTGTACGAGGAAGTCGAGCGGCTGTGGCGCAACGTGGAACGGGTGCGTGAGCTGTCCAGCGAACTGGCCAACCCGTCCAAGGGCAACCTGTACATCGCGGCCTCCCCGAGCCTGGGCATGTCGGTGGTGCCGCAGAGCCTGGCACAGACGGTCAAGGAGCGGCCGGACCTGAGCGTGAAAGTGATCCTGCCGCTGCCCGGCGCACTGACTGATGTGGTGGCGGAGAAGATCGTCGACATCGGCATCACCACGTTTGAAGTCGACCACCCGAGCATCACGGTGCATGCGCGCTATAGCTGCCCGTTGGTGTGCATCATGGCGCCTTCGCATCCGCTGGCTTCGCTTGCGTCCATCAGCCCGACAGACTTGATTGGCCACCGGCTGATTTCGGTGCCGTTGCAGGAGTTGTATGGGATCAATGAAGAGAAGGTGTATGGCGACGTATTGGCGCAATTGAATATTGGGTTGCAGGTGCGTTCGGGGTTGATTGCCAGCCTGTTCAGCTTGGCCAGTGGGGAGATTGCGGTGGTCGATGCGCTGGCGGTTTCGGGGAATTTGCTGCCGTTGGTGATCCGGCGATTTGAGAGTGCGGCGGCGGTGAATATTTCGGTGATTCATAACAGTTTTAAGCCGTTGTCGCCGCAGGCGTTGTTGTTTCGGGACATGGTGATGGGGCATTTGCGGGGGGTGTCTGATAGTTATCAGTGATGTGGTGTACATATCCGTTGTTTGGTTGGTGGCGGATATTGGTTTCGCCCTTACGGCGAGTCACTTTGGAAAAGAGCCGGAATGCCGGCCCAGCCCAAAGTAACCAAAAGGCCTTCGCCCCACCACTCGGCACCTCGCTTAGGCTCGGTGTTCCCTCACTCCGGCCAGCGTGGTTTAACGGGGCGCCTAAGATCAAGATCAAAAGCCAGAGCAGACCACTGTCTACCTGACAAATGGAGATCCAAATGTGGGAGCGGGCTTGCTCGCGAATGCAGTGTGTCAGTCAGCAAATTAATTGGCTGATCCACCGCATTCGCGAGCAAGCCCGCTCCCACATTTTTGACCGCGTCTGGCTTCCTTACCCTGTGAAATCTGCTTTTCTGTGGGAGCTGGCAGGACGCCGGGTTAGCCGCGCTGGGCCAAGGATGGCCCATCGCGGCGGCCCACGCTCCAAAGCCTTCGTTCGGGCACACCGAGCCTAAGCGAGGTGCCGAGTGTTGGGGGCGTGGCCTTTTGGTTACTTTTGGGCCTTTCCAAAAGTGACCCGCCGTAAGGGCGGAACCATAAGTGGCCGTTACCTAACCAACGGATATGCACACCACCCAACCCCCCACCCAGTTATATCCATAGCACCAACCGATATTGGTATATACCAGATCACTCCCTTATAAATCGCCCCCATCAAAGAACGTTGCGCTGGAGTAGCAAACGATGGTGTCGGTAAAGGTAATGCTGGAGTACTTCCACCCCTGGCCAAACTCGGCCGGTCTGTACCTGGCACGCGAACGCGGCTGGTACGAAGAACTCGGCCTGGATGTAGAACTGGTCGTCCACGACCCCTACCACGGCGACACCCTGCAACACCTGCTGACCGGCGCCGCAGACTTCGGCATCTTCCCCAGCAACCGCCTTCTCGTACGCCGTGGCCTGGGCCAGGCGCTGCAAGGCATTGCCGCCATCAACCACGCGGGCCTTGAGTCGATCCAGACCCTCACCGACTCCGGCATCCGCCGCCCCCGCGACCTGGTGGGCAAACGCCTCGCGCTCAACCCGACGCCACGCGGCCTGGCCATGGTGCGTCATCTGGTCAGCCGCGATGGCGGTGATCCGGACGGCGTGATCCTGGTCGACAGCGGCGTGCGCGAACTGCGGCCCGAGCAACTTGCCGAGGGTATTGCCGACGCCAGCTTCGGCGGCTACTGGGCCTGGGAAGCGCTGATGCACAGCCCCATCGACGCCGAGCGTCGCGTCGTGTTGCCGGTGGATGACATCGGCGCACCGGCCTACCACAGCTACCTGCTCGGCGCCCATGAGCGCACCCTGGCCGACAAGCCCGACCTGGTGCGTGATTTCCTCGCGGCCACCGCAAAAGGCTACTTGGCCGTGGCGCAAGATCCGTCAATCGCACTCACCGCCTACGAACACACCACACCGTATTTCCCTGCCGAACTGTTGAGCGCCTCGCTGCATAAAATCGCCCCGACGTGGTTGCACAGAGGCCGCTGGGGCGAGCAACGCCAGGCGTTGCTGCAAACCTACGCCGAGTGGCTGCATGCGCATGCCGTACTCGACGACCCGCAGGTCTGGCAAGGCGCAACCAGCAATGCCTACCTGCCTGAGGTAAGCGCATGAACCCCCAACGCACCTCCCACGGCCTGGGGTTGGAACCGGTCGCCGCCGACTGGCCGGCCCTGCATGAAGCCGACATCGAGCAGTTGCTGGTTGACTACCCCCAACTGGGCCCCTTGCACAGCCTGCATTGGCACAGCCCACGGCCGTTTTCCGCCGCTGGGCTGATCACCACCGGCGCTGGCACGCTGTTCGTCAAACGCCATCACCAACAGGTGCGCCAAGCCACGTGGCTGGAAGAAGAGCATCGCCTGATCGCCCACCTGCATCGCCAGGGCGCACCAGTGGCGGCAGTGGTGCCGAACCGGCATGGCGCCACGGCGACGGGGCAAGGTGAGTGGACGTATGAAGTGCACCACGTCGCCGAGGGCCTGGACCTGTACCGCGATGCGTTGTCGTGGTCGCCGTTTCAAAACACCCGGCACGCCCTCGCCGCAGGCCAGGCGTTGGCCCGTTTGCACCAGGCCGCCGAACACTACGACTCCCCTCAACGCCAGACCCAGGTGCTGCTGGCCAACGCGCGGCTGATTAAACAATCAAACCCGTTGGACGGCATCAGCAGCCCCTACCTCGCCGACAAGGAGTGGCGCACTCAACTCGGCGAGTTACTGTTGCCGTGGCACGCAGAACTGCATCCACTGCTGCGTGAACAACCACCGCTGTGGACCCACAACGACTGGCACGCCTCCAACCTGCTGTGGAACGCCGACGGCAGCGTTTCCAGCGTGCTGGATTTTGGCCTGGCCGACCGCACTTTCGCCCTGTTCGACCTGGCCACTGCCATCGAACGCAACGCCGTGCCCTGGCTGGACCTTGATACGGGTGGCGTAGCGCGCGCCGATCTCGACAGCGTGGATGCCCTGCTCGCCGGGTATCACCAAGTACGCCCGTTGAGCACCCGCGACCTGCTCACCCTCAGCGCCCTGTTGCCGCTGGTACACGTGGATTTCGCCCTGTCCGAGGTGGCGTATTACCAGGACGTGGTGGGCTCCACCACCAGCGCCGATATTGCCTATTACGCCTACCTGCTTGGCCATCTGCGCTGGTTCGCCGGTGCCGAAGGGCAACGTTTGCTTGGCCATATCCGGCGTAAAAGCGTATGAGCATGCTGGTCGATACTCAGTGGCTGCGCGCGCATCGGGCTGATCCCACGTTGGTGATACTGGATGCCACGGTGGTGTTGCCGTCGCCGGCGTTCGATGGTGATTACCGCGTCCAAAGTGGTGAAGACGGCTGGTTGCAGGCGCATATTCCAGGCGCTCGACACGCAGATTTATTGACTGACCTGGCCGACACCCACGCCCGTTTCAGCTTCGCCCTGCCAACGCCTGAAGCGCTGGTAAACAGTTTGGCCAAGCTCGGCGCCGGCCAAGGGAAAACCCTGGTTATCTACGACCGCGCCGATGGTTTCTGGGCCGCTCGCCTGTGGTGGATGCTGCGCGGCGCAGGCGTCGACGCCCAGGTACTCGATGGCGGGTTCAACGCCTGGCGCGCCGCCGGTTTGCCGGAACACAAAGGCCGCGCCGAACCGGCCACGCCTGTGCAACCCTGGCCAATCAACCCGCGTGCAGGGCTGTGGATTGACCGCAGTGGCGTCGAGGCAATCGTCGACGGCCGCGCACCCGGCCTGCTGATCTGTGCCCTTGGCGCGGCGCTGTTCGAAGGCACCGCGCCCACCCGCTACGCCCGACGCGGGCACATCCCCGGCAGCCAAAACCTGCCGGCCCGCCAGTTGTTCGACGCCCACGGCCGCTACCTGCCCAAGGATGCCCTGGCCCTGGCGATCGGCCCCACGCTGCTGCACAGCGAAGGCCCTCTGATTCTGTATTGCGGCGGCGGTATCTCCGCCGCTGCCAACGCGTTGGCCTTGACCCTTCTGGGTCGCCAGGACATCGCAATCTACGACGGCTCCCTACAGGAATGGGCCGCCGACACACGCTTACCAATGACTACCGGAGCAGCTCCGGCCTGACGCCACTTCTGGCGAACCCGGCTTTTTTATCACGAACTGGCAACCCGTCCGTTGCGCAGCGCTGGGCCCCTTTGTGCCCGATAAAAGCGTACGGCAACGACGGTCATGCCCTTGGAGCGCTCTTTACATGGCTACACCCTATCGCCACACCCTGCTCGCCTTGAGCATCACTTTCGCCGCTGCGGCCCATGCCCAGGATGCGACCCTGGACACCGTCACCGTCCTTGGCCAGGAAAGCACCGACTACCAGGCCAAAAAAGCCGCGGTGGCCGGCTTCGACAACGCGCCATTGCTGGATACCCCGGCCTCCGTCGCCGTGATCACCGAAGCGCGCCTCAAAGACCAACAGGCACGCCTGCTCAGCGAAGTCTTGAAAAACGACGCCTCGGTGGGCGACAGCTACGCCCCGGTCGGCTACTACGAGAATTTCGTGATCCGCGGCTTCGCCCTCAACCCGGCCAGCAGCTACAAGATCAATGGCCGCACCATCACCGGCGAGCAGAACGTGGCGCTGGAAAACAAGCAGCAAGTGGAAGTGCTCAAAGGCCTGGCCGGCTTGCAGAGCGGCGTCTCCGAACCCGGTGGGCTGGTCAACTACGTGAGCAAGCGCCCGGAGAATGTGCGCTCGGTGACCGTGTCCACCAACGAACACGGCGAGCGCTATTTGGCCACTGATATCGGCGGTTGGCTGGGCACCGAACAACAAGTCGGCGTGCGCATCAACTTGGCCCACGAGGACATCCGCTCCTATGTCGACCACGCTGACGGCAAGCGCGATTTCGCCTCCCTGGCGCTGGACTGGAACATCAGCCCCAACGCCCTGCTGCAACTCAACGCCGAGTACCAGGACCGCGAACAACGCTCGGTGCCGGGCTACCAACTGCTGGGCGGTACCGAAGTGCCCCACCACGTTTCGCCCAAGGACCTATTGGCCTACCAGAGCTGGTCGAACCCGGTAGGAATCCGCTCCCTGAACCTCGACGGCCTGTTCGAATACCGCTTCAACGACGCCTGGAAAGCCAGCTTCAGCGCCTCCCGCAGCCGCGTGGTCATCGACGACTACAGCACCTTCGCCTGGGGTTGCTATGGCGCCGCCAGTTGCGCGAATACGGCGGTGCCCAACCACTTCAGCGCCGAAGGTGACTACGACATCTCCGACTACCGCAGCCCCGACGACACCCGCAGCAACGAAGAAGCCCAGGCTGCGCTCAATGGCCAGTTCGATACCGGTTTCCTCAAGCATGACCTGACGTTCGGCACCACTGCATTCCGGCGCCTGGTGGACCGACGCAAATCAGTCAACGAGTACATCGGCGAAGGCAATATCTATGAGCCGTCACCGGTGCTGGAACCCTACGACGGCCCGCTGGGCCACACCTACCGCCGCCTCGACAGCCGCCAGTACGGCCTGTTCGCCAGCGACCGCATCAGTTTCAACGAGCAATGGCAAACCATCCTCGGCGGGCGTCAGGTACGCCTGGATGAAGAGACCTACAACCAGGCCGGCGACACCACGCGCCACACCCAACGTAGCGTGTTCCTGCCCCAGGTGGCGTTGATCTACAAACCGCGCCCGGACACCTCGTTGTATGCCAGCTACAGCAAGGGCCTGTCGCTGGGTGGCGAAGCCGCATGGTTCAGCAGCAACGCCGACGAAGTATTGCCGCCGACCACCTCGCGCCAACTGGAAGTGGGCATCAAGCGCGACTTCCAGCGCCTGAGCCTGACCGCCGCACTGTTCCAGATCACCGAAGACCTGCAATACAACCGCCCGAATGACGACGGCACTACCACCTTCGTGCAGCAAGGCAAGCAGAAGAATGTGGGGATCGAGCTGTCCGCCAACGGCCGCGTGACCTCCGACCTGCAAGTTTCGGCCAGCGTCGCGGCCATTCGCGCGCAAGTCTCAGGCAGCGGCACCGACGATTACGACGGCCACCAGGCAATCAACGTGCCCAAGCTGCGCGCCAGTTTGCATGGCGACTACAGCATCCCAGGCGTACCCGGTCTGGCCCTGCTCGGCGGCGTGCAATACAGCGCAAGCAAATACGCCAACCGTGAAGCCACGGTGAAAGTGGATGACTATGCGGTGTTCGACGTGGGTGGCCGCTACACCACCAAGGTCGGTGATTACGCTACTGTGCTGCGCCTGACCGTCGACAACCTGTTCGACAAACGTTACTGGCGCGATGTGGGTGAATCCGCAGGCGACGGCTACCTGTTCCTGGGTGCGCCGCGCACGGCGCGGTTGTCCGCCACCGTCAATTTTTGAGGCTGACCGTTCATGCGTAATCTGATTTTCTCCAGTGTGTGCCTGCTCTCCACCGCCCTGGTGGGCTGCCAGCAGCAACCGCCCGCCAACGACCAATTGGACGCGGTGCTGTGGACGCAGACCTCCATCGAGCACGAGTTGATCTACACACAAGTGTTCGCCAGTGCCACGCGCCAGTTGGATGCTGCCTTGGCCGACCCGACCTGGGACGCCCTGCCGTTGCCGCCGCGCAACCTCGCCGGCCTGCCGCCGGCGGTGGTGGTGGATATCGACGAAACCGTGCTGGACAACGTGCCGCTGAATGCGCGGGACATCCTCACCAATCAGGTCTACTCCTACGATCGCTGGACCACCTGGGTCGATCAGGCCAAGGCCCGGGCCCTGCCCGGCGCGGTGGAGTTCTTGCAGGCGGCGGACAAGAAAGGCATCACCGTCTACTACATCACCAACCGCGAGCACAGCCAGGTCCAGGCCACGGTCAATAACCTGCGCCTGCGCGGTTTCCCGGTGGCGCGCAACGAACAGGTGCTGGCCGCCAGCACCCCGACCGGGCGTTGCCAACTGGCCGGCTACCGCAAGAACTGCCGGCGCCTATGGGTCGCCAGCCACGCCCGCGTGCTGATGCTGGCCGGCGACTCGCTGGGTGACTTCGTACAAGCCGAACACAACACCCTGGCCGACCAACGCAAGGCCGCCGCGCCGTACCTGGCCTGGCTCGGCCAGCGTTGGTTCCTGCTGCCCAACCCAACCTACGGCAACTGGTACAGCGCGCCCTATGGCGACCAGGAAAAACTGCCCTTCGAACGCAAGCGCCAGCTCAAGCAACAGGCGCTGCAACTGGAAAACTAGTTCTTGAGAGAACCCTATGTCGCCACTGGAAATTGTCGCCGTGTTCTTCAACATCGCCGGGGTCTGGCTCACCGCGCAACGCGTGCGCTGGTGCTGGCCGGTCAGCGTGGTTGCGGTGTTGCTGTATGCCTGGATCTTCTTCGACGTAAAGCTGTATTCGGACATGCTGCTGCAACTGGTCTTCGCCGCGCTGCAGGGCTACGGCTGGTGGCGCTGGAGCACCGGGCGCGTGGAGGCCGGCAAAGTACGGGTGGAACGCCTGCCGTTGCAAGAGGCCTGGCGTCACTTGCTCGCAGGGTTGATCGGCGCCGTGGCGCTGGGGGCGGTGATGCACCATTTCACCGACGCGGCCCTACCGTGGCTGGACTCGTTGCTCACCGCGTTCAGCCTGGTCGCCAGCCTATGGGCTGCGCGTAAATACGTGGTCAGTTGGTGGTTGTGGATCGTGCTGGACGCGGCGTATGTGGGCCTGTTCCTGTACAAAGACCTGCAGCTGACCGCCGCGCTGTACGCCGGCTTCGTGGTGCTGGCGGCCTATGGTTTGCGCGCCTGGCAACGGGATTTGCACCAACAGGAACATATAACCAAAGCGTCGGTTTACAGCGTTTAATATCATTAAACATTAGGGCATCTATCGCGTTTAAATATAAAAAAACTCGCTTGGATGCTTTTATGAACTTACGCACTGCCGCCGCCCTCAGCGTCACCCTTCTCCTGGCCAGCCCGGCCGTGTTAGCCGGGCAAACCCTGGACCGCATCACCCAATCCAAGCAGTTGGTGGGCGTGTTGATGGAGAACTACCCACCGTTCTCCTTCCTCAACGAACAGAACCAGCTGGACGGTTTTGACGTAGATGTCACCAAGGCCGTGGCCGACAAACTCGGCGTGAAACTCAAACTGGAAACTCCCTCCTGGGAAGTCATCGCCGCCGGTCGTTGGAGTGGCCGTTACGATGTGTGCATCTGCTCCATGACGCCTAGCGCAGCACGCGGCCAGGTGTTCAATTTCCCGGTCGAGTACTACGCCTCGCCTGCCGTGGTGGTGGTCAATGCAACCGACAACAGCATCCAGTCGGCAGCCGACCTGACCGGTAAAAAAGTCGGTGTAGGCAGTGCATCCACCTACGAAGCCTACCTGGCCAAGGACCTGGTGATCGAAGGCGCCAGCAAGCCCATCGACTACCCGTTCAAGGCCGTTCAGGCCGTACCCTACGACAACGAGATCATCGCCTTCCAGGACCTGGCCCTGGGCACCGGCAAACGCCTGGATGCCATGGTCACCAACCTGGTCACCGCCAAGGAACGCATTGACCACGACCCGCGCTTCAAGATCACCGGTGACGTGCTGTACGCCGAGCCCAATGTGGTGGCCACCGAGAAAGGCGATCCGGCGTGGGATGCCAAGCTGACCCAGATCCTCGCCGAGCTGAAAAGTGATGGCACGCTGGCGAAGATCTCCCAAAAATGGATCGGCTCAGACATTACCCAATGAGTGTATTCCCGACCCCACCCGCCGTTGTGAAACCACCACCGGTCAAGCGCACGCTGCTGTCGTTCAAAGTACGCCTGTGGCTGACCTGGGGCGTGATGCTGTGCCTGTTCGCCGGCCTGTTCATGAGCTTCGACCTGCAGTTCGCCATCGTCGCCGCCAAGTGGCAAAACCTGGTGGGGCTGCACCTGTCGCCCCAGGGTTTCCTGCAGGGCGCGGCGCTGACGCTGTTCCTGTGCTTCTGCTCGATCTGGCTGTCGGTGGCGCTGGGTTTTGCCACCGCCCTGGCGCGGTTGTCGAGCAGCGCGGTGGCGTTCGGTATCGCCAGCTTCTACGCCTCGTTTTTTCGCGGCACGCCACTGCTGATCCAGATCTTGCTGATCTACCTGGGCCTGCCTCAATTGGGGGTGGTGCCGGGCGCCATCAGTGCCGGGATCATCGCGTTGTCGCTGAACTACGGCGCGTACCTCAGCGAGATCTTCCGCGCCGGCATCCTGGGTGTGTCCCAGGGCCAACGCAACGCAGCCGCCGCTCTCGGCATGGGCCGGGCGGTGACCTTCTGGCAGATCGTCCTGCCCCAGGCCATGCGCACCATCATCCCGCCCACCACCAGCCAGTTCATCTCGATGCTCAAGGACTCCTCCCTGGTATCGGTGATGGGCGTGTGGGAAGTAATGTTTTTGGCGCAATCCTATGGCCGCTCGTCTTACCGCTATATCGAAATGCTCACCACCGCTGCCGTCATCTACTGGTTGCTGTCGATCGGCCTGGAACTGATCCAGGCCCGGCTGGAGCGGCACTACGGCAAGGCTTATCTCCACGGGCGCTAGCCCTATTTTTTACCTGCAGGAAGCACCATGTCCGATCCCACCCCGTTGTTATTCGGCCTTTATGAACAAGCCAGCGTCGGCTGCGGCGGAGCGCCCAGCCTGTGGACCCACCCGGCGGATGAGCGGCTGGGCATCAATACCCTCAAATACTGGTCGAACCTGGCCCGCACGGCAGATGAAGCCAACCTCGACCTGATGTTCTTTGGCGACGTGCTGGGCTTTTACGATGTGTTCGGCGGCTCCGAAGCCATGGCGTTGAAATGGGCGGTGGAAGCCCCGGCCAATGACCCGCTGACGATTATTCCAGCGCTGGTGGCCCTCACCGAAAAACTCGCGTTTGGCGTCACCGTCACCACCACCTACGAACACCCGTTCACCCACGCCCGGCGTTTCAGCACCCTCGATCACCTGTCGGACGGGCGCATCGGCTGGAACATCGTCACCTCGTACCTGTCCAGTGCTGCGCGCAATTTCGGCCTGGAGCAGATGATCAAGCACGACGACCGTTATGAGCGCGCCGAAGAGTTTCTCGACGTGGTGTACAAGCTCTGGGAAGGCAGCTGGGCCGATGATGCAGTGATCGCCGACAAACTCGCGCACACCTACGCGGACGGCGCGCGCGTGCGGCCTATCCAGCATGCCGGTGAACATTACCGGGTGGCCGGGCCGCACCTCACGTCGCCGTCGCCGCAACGCACGCCGTTGCTGATCCAGGCCGGTTGGTCGGGGCGTGGTCGACAATTCGCCGCCAAGCACGCGGAGTTGGTGTTTATCGCCAAGTCCAACCCGCTGGAAATCCGCCAGGGCCTGGAAGATATCTGGCGCCAGGCCGAGGCCCGAGGCCGTCAGGCGGCCGACGTGAAATCGCTGACCGTGTTGCGCATCGTCACTGCTCCCACGGCCATCGAGGCGCAGAAAAAATACGACACCCTGCAAAGCAACTATCACCTGCAAGCGCAGTTGGTGAGCTACGCCGGTGACACCGGCATCGACATCAACCGCTATGCCGACAACGAGGCGCTGTCGACCCACACCGAAGGCATGACCTCCTACATCATGAAGCCCGATGGCAGCGGCAAGCCGCTCACTGCCGGCGAGGTGCGCCAACGCTTCGCCAATGTCACCCGGGGCAGCGACCTGATCCTGGTGGGCACCCCGGAGCAGATCGCGGAAAAGATCGAGGAGCACGCCCGCATCTCCGGCACCAGCGGCTACATGCTCAACCCGCTGATCAGTCCAGGCTCCTTGAACGACTTTGTCGAACTGGTGATCCCGGCCCTGCAAAAACGTGGCCTGTACCGCACCACGGCGCAAAGCGGCACCTTGCGCTCGCGCCTGCGCGCCGATGGCAGTGACCGGTTGCCGGCCTCGGCCCATGGCGCGTCATTCCGCTTTGCATAGCCCCTGCGTGGGAGAAGGTGACCTGCGCCAACAGGAACGGTAGAGTCACCCCCACGTCATGCCTGCACACGGAACCCCAGGATGCCTTTCGACCCCATTTCCCCGCACTACCAGCGCATCCGCGAACAGATCGCCCATGACATCGCCGCAGGCGTGCCCCAGGCCGATGAGAAATTCCCCTCCGAACGGGACATGATCGAACGCTTCGGCTGCACCCGCGTCACCCTGCGCCAAGCGTTGCAGCAACTGGAAGCCGAAGGCCTGGTGTACCGCGAAAACCGCCGGGGCTGGTTCGTCAGCCCTCAACGCATCCGCTACGACCCCACGCGTATCAGCGGCTTCATGGATTACGTCAGCGCCCAGGGCCGCACCCCGCGCACCGAATGCCTGCACGCCGAACTGCGCCCCGCCGGCCCCTGGCTGGCCAAGCGCATGGGCCTGGCCTCGGCGGACGAGCCGGTGTTCTTCCTGCAACGCCGCCGCTGGATCGACCGCCGCCCGGTGCTGCTGGAGTTCAACGCGTTGCTCGCCAGTTGGTGCCCTGGCCTGCTGGAAGCCGACCTCAATACCTCGCTGACCCAACTGCTGCGCGAGCGTTTTGCGCGGGTGCAGTCGCGGTGTGAGCTGGAGATGCACATCGGCACGGTGAACGAAGAACAAGCCGAGTTACTGCAACTGTCGCCGGGCTCCACCAGCGTGTACCTGGAACGCTTGAACTTCGGCGAGGACAACCAAGCGGTGGAATTCGACCAGGAATTCTGGCGACCGGATGCGTTGTCGATCGTGATGGAGACGCGGTATCCGGGAACGCGGTGAGGTCAGCTTTACGCTGTGATTGGGCTCACGCAAACCGGCTGTTGCTTGCGTAACAACCTGCCGCCGTTCTGTTGCATAAACAACGCAAGCGGCCACCACCTAAAAAATACCCTAATAATTTCAATCACTTAATTATGACAAAATGATGGCATATAGCTTGCTATCAATCCTCCCAGCTTACTCTTCAAAGAGCGGCCCCTGCGCGATGGGACGGCATACCGCCTGCCCCGCGCCCAAGAATGGAATTTCTTAAGGGACCTTGCCATGCACTCGCTGCTTCGCAACCATCGCTACACCAAACCCGCCCGCCCCTTCGTGCTTGCCAGTGCGCCCCTGATGGCGCTGCTGGCCGGCGATGCACTGGGGGCAGAAACCCAGACCACCACTGCGCTGCCCCAGGTCACGGTGACCGCCCAGCGGCACGAAGAATCGGCCCAGGATGTGGGCATCGCCCTCACCGCCCTGAGCGGGCAAGACTTGCAGAACAAGGGCGTGACCAACGTCAATGAGCTGCAGAACTACGTGCCCAACCTGGACATCGCGCCGCAGTACGGCGGTGGCAACCCGCTGTTTCGCATACGTGGCGTGGGGCTCAAGGATTACGGCAGCAACAACACCTCCACCGTGGGTGTGTACCTGGATCAAGTGGCGCTACCCTACCCGATCCAGACCCAGGGCCAACTGTTCGACCTGGAGCGCGTCGAAGTTTTGCGCGGTCCACAGGGCACGCTGTACGGGCGCAACAGCACCGCCGGGGCGATCAACTTCATCACCAACAAACCCACCCGTGAGTTCCACGGCGGGCTGACGACCAGCTACGGCTCGTACAACGCCAGCAACGTCGAGGGTTTCCTCTCCGGCCCGCTGACCGACACCCTGCGCGCACGCCTGGCCTTCATCACCGAGCAAGGCGGCGCCTGGCAGGAAAACCGCGTCACCGGGCAAAGCCTGGGGGACAAGGACAACACCTCGCTGCGCGGCCAGTTCGACTGGGACGCCACCCCGGACATCAACTTCAACCTCACCGTGCATGCGGGCGAAGACAAATCCGACAGCCGTGGTTCGTACCTCTACCAAGGCCTGACACCCAACGCCCGCGGCGCTGCCTATTCCGCGATCAGCCCGGAAAACGACGGTAAGAAAACCGGTTGGGGCCTCACCCCAGGCTTTGCCAAAATCACCGGGTTATCCGTCGGTGACAAACCCCATCGCGACAACGACAACACCGGCTTCGCCCTCACCGGTACGTTCGACCTGAATGACCATTTGAGCGTGACCAGCATCACCGCGTCCGACCGTTTCCGGCGCCGTGAATACATTGACTGGGACGCCTCGGTGATCCCGCAATCCGATGAATATTTCGATTCGAAGATCGAAGTGTTTTCCCAGGAACTGCGCCTGGCCTCCCACGACAACGAGCGCTTCAACTGGCAGACCGGCTTGTACTTCGCCCAAGACCGCCTGGACGAAAACTTCTACTCGGACTTCAGCGCCAACCTGGGTTACGGCACCTACACCTCCTACACCCAGAAGTCCAACACCTACAGCGCCTTCGCCCAGGGCGACTACCGGCTCACCGACGACTTGAAACTGATCGTCGGGATTCGCCAGGAGAAGGAACACCGCGAACTGGAAGACTTCGCCACCCAGCGCATCCTGGTCAACAGCGGCGTGTACAGCCTCGGTCAACTGAGTTTCCCGGCGGCCGACAGCGACCTGGACAGCAACTCCACCTCATGGAAACTCGGCCTGGAGTATCAACTCACCCCATCCACCCTGCTGTATTCCACGGTCAGTCGCGGGATCAAATCCGGGGGCTTTACCGCCTACAACTCCAGCTACGCGGAGCAGATCGCGCCGGTCAAACCGGAGAAGCTGCTGGCCTATGAAGTGGGCTTCAAGAGCGACCTGAGCGACACCTTGCGCTTCAACGGTTCGGCGTTCTACTACGATTACCGCGACCAGCAATACCAGTCCCAGGTATGGATCAGCCAGCAGGTGGGCAACGTGGGTCGGCTGGTGAATATTCCCAAGTCGAAGATCTACGGCTATGAACTGGAACTGCAGTGGGAGCCGGTGTCGGGCCTGACCCTGGGCCAATACTTCGGCACGAAGAAAGGCAAGTACATCGACTACCAAGGCCTGAACAGCACCGCCACTCGCGCGGTCGGGTTCGCCTACCCGGTGTACACCGACTTCTCCGGCTCCAGCCTCACCAACTTCCCGAAAATCAGCTACGGCGGCCAGTTGCAGTACGTGTGGGACGTGGGCGGCTTTACCTTCAGCGCCGAGAGCGACTACTCGTTCCACGACCGCATCACCGGCAGCAACGGCACCACCACCCAGGCCTACTGGCTGGCCAATGCGCGCCTGGGCATCACGCCCAAGGGCAGCAACTGGTCCGGCGCACTGTGGGCACGCAACGTGTTCGACAACAAATACGACCTGTACCACGGCTCGTTCCTGTCCAACGCGCAAATCGCCACACCGGGTGACCCGCGCACCGTGGGTGTGCAGGCTAGCTACAAATTCTAGGGACCTGTGATGACTTTCGACCTGAACCGCCGCCAGGCGCTGGGCCTGCTGATGGGCGCGCCCTTGTTATTGCGCTACGGCAGCGCCTTGGCCAACGTGGCCACGCCCTTCACCCTGGGGGTCGCCAGTGGCGATCCCTGGCCCGATGGTTTTGTGATCTGGACACGCCTGAGCACGTTGCCGCTGTTCCCCGGCAACGAGTACGCCCTGCCCGCCAGCATCCCGGTGGACTGGGAAGTGGGCCTGGATGAGCACTTTCAGCGCATCGCCCAGCGCGGCCGCACCCAGGCCCTGGCGATCAACGGCCACGCGGTGCATGTGGAACTGCGAGGGCTGCAACCGGGCCGTGAATACTGGTACCGCTTTATCGCCCTGGGCGAGCGCGGGCCCACCGGCCGGGCGCTGACCTTGCCGGTGCTGAACGCCAAGGTCGACCACCTGCGCCTGGGCGTTGCCTCCTGCGCCCATTACGAGCGCGGGCTGTTCAGCGCCTATCGGCACATGGCCGATGAACGTCCCGACCTGGTGCTGTTCCTCGGTGACTACATCTACGAATACACCAACGCCCCTGGAACACAGGGCCTGGCCCGCTCCTACGGTGCACCCGAGGCCACGGACCTGGCCGGTTACCGTTACCGCTACGCACTGCACAAGACCGACCCGGACCTGCAACAACTGCACGCTGCCGCGCCGTGGATTGCCACCTGGGATGACCATGAAGTGCAGGACGATTATTCCGGCGTTTCCTCCAAGGACCCGGGCGTGACCGTTGCCGCGTTCCAGCAACGCCGGGCGGCAGCGTACCAGGCGTTCCTGGAGAACATGCCGCTGCGGCGCCCGCCCCTGGGCAGCAATGGCAGCCCGCGAATTTATCGGCGGTTTACCTATGGTGACCTGGCGGCGATCCCGGTGTTGGATGGCCGCCAGTATCGCTCACGCCAACCGTGTTACCAGGCACCCAATTTCGGCAAGGGTCATATGGAGTTGAGCAGTTGCGTGGACCTCGCCGATCCCAAACGCACGCTGTTGGGGTTTGAGCAGGAGCGCTGGCTGTATGACGGTTTGCGCCGCAGTGACAGCCGCTGGAACCTGCTCGCTCAGGACCTGTTGGTGGCGCCGTTGCGTGCGGAGCGGCCGGGGACCGATGGGGCGCGTTACTGGACCGACAGTTGGGATGGCTTCCAAGCGGCGCGTGGGCGGTTGATCGAGAACTTGCGGGACAGTCGGGTGGCTAATCCGGTGGTGTTGAGTGGGGATTACCATTCGTTTTGGGCCAACCATTTGTATGAACGGCCGGAGGATCCGGATTCCAAATTGGTGGCGGCAGAGTTTGTGGGTACCTCGATTACGTCGAATGGGCCGAGTTATGAGGCGGTACAGTCGATTTTGCCGGCCAACCCGCAGATTCGGTTTTATGACAGTCGGCCAAGGGGGTATTTGTCGTTGGACCTGACACCTGGGAGGTTGGAGGTGAGGATGCAGGCGATTTCGGATCGGCTGGATCCTCGGGCTACGGTTTCGACGTTGAAGCAGTTTGTGGTGGAGAGTGGGAGTGCTCGGTTGCAGGAGGTGTGAGGGTTCGGGGTGGGTCGGTGTTTTGGTGTACATATCCGTTATTTAGGTAACGGCTGATATGGGTTCCGCCCTCACGGCGGGTCACTTTGGAAAAGAGCCGGAATGCCGGCCCAGCCCAAAGTAACCAAAGGGCTCTTGCCCCACCACTCGGCACCTCGCCTAGGCTCGGTGTGCCCTCACTCCGGCTTGAATCCGTGGGCCGCCGCGATGGGCCATCCTTGGCCCAACGCGGCTAACCCGGCGTCCTGCCGGGTTACCCACGGATTCAAGCCTGCGTTCGGCCAGCGTGGTTTAACGGGGCGCTTA
>NZ_JAAXCY010000004.1 GCF_014230465.1 Pseudomonas cremoris | reverse complement strand
AAGCTTACCAGATCCATTTGATCGCGCCTCATGGCGCTAGTATTTTGCTGACGACGATACCCGACAACTCCTGCAGCGATGTCTCGCTACGCGGACTTGCAAGGATTAAAATGAACCCCAAAGGGGTCTGTCGTTCAAAGCAACCATCACCGCAGGGAACTACCCTACGGTCAGCACTTCAAGGAGCGTCCTATGCCGTGGTATGCCTGGTTAATTTTAGTCGTCGCGATCGGCTCAATCGTCGGCGGTTTGTTGATGCTTCGCGACAGCGCCAACAAGGTCCAACTCACCGATGAACAACGCAAAAGTGTGGCCGAGCGCAATGCTCAAGCGGATGCCAAAGATGCGCAGGATCGGTGAATCCTCGGTTACTCCCAATCCGCCTTAGCAATTTGCAATCCGTGCTGCCCCTTGTAGGCAGCACGTTCCGGCTGACTCCAGCCGCCCAGTAGCGCCTCCTCCAACCTATAAATCTCAACCCCCAACGGACGACACACCGTCAGCGGGTCCTGTGCATCCGGCCCCCACATCGGTAACGACAAATCCCCACCTGGGCAGGTCGACAACGCACACAGCAAATCAATCTCGGCAAAAAACTCCAGGTAGTCGCCCTTCTGCGCCGGACAAGCCTTCATGAAGTACATGTCGTCATGATTGAGGCCCGTGCACTGGAAAATATTCAACACGTCATGCACGTCAAATTCTGTCAGCCCATGAGGTAATACCGCACGGGTCAGGTTCGAATGGCAATGATGATGGAAGTCCTCGCCCGTGAGCATGCGATTCACATACGGATCGCAGCGCGTACCCAGCAAATCGTGCAACCGCCCACCGTGCTCATCGATACCGTAGCTCGCCAGGCTGTCATCGGTGATCGTCACCAAAGGCCGCAGGAACGGCAGGTTCGACCAAAGCCGATCATGGGTGCTGACATGAGCGCCCTGTAGCTGACGGGTACGCGCCGCCCAAAGGCGTTCGCGAGGATCGTTGGCGTTCCACACATTGAAGTCGCCCACCTGCGGGCCCACTGGCGTAGTCACACGAAACACATGCCCCGCCGGCACCTTCCACGCCTTGCCCGTACGGATGGGCACTTCGAACTGCTCGATCAGCGTGCGCTGCTCCTTTCGATCACGAATACGCTCATAAAACGCCGTATCTACCTGTAACGCCGAACCTTTACTGACCTGATAAGCGGCCGGATAGTCTTTGTACATGATGCGCATCCTCCATCAGGGGGTGGAAAACAGGGCCAACGACAGGCGTTCCGAATCATCCAGGTACAAGCTCATCGCCTCTCCTGCCGCCGGTTTGTCCTGCTGGACCAATAGTTGATAAATCTTACGGTCGCGCTCCAGCCAGGGCGACTGGAAACGCTGCTCATCAGGCGCAGCGCAAAACACCAGGCGCAGCTGGGCGATGACCTGGGCAAAAAACTCGTCGAACAGTGGGCTACGCATCAAGCCCACAATCAGTTGGTGGAATACCAAACTGTGAGTAGCTACAGCACGCCAGTCTTCGCGCTCCCGCGCCAGAGTGGTGGCGTCGATGGCGTTTTGCATGCGTTCAGATTGATCGTCAGTGAGCGCGCTGCTCTGGGCGATGGCCTGCAGCTCTAACGTGCGACGGACTACAAATAGATCACGCACTTCTGAGCGCTCAAGACGTCGGACCATCACGCCTTTGTTGCGCACATATCGGGTCAGACCCTCTTGCCCCAGACGATGCAGTGCCTCGCGAATCGTATTACGCGACGCGTTGTAAGCTTTGACCAATTCCACTTCGACCAACGCCATCCCCGGCAGCAACCGCCCACCGATAATGTCGGCACGGAGTTCCAGGGCGATCTGGTCGGCTAAGGACATGCTAAGCGTCATCACGGCCTCACGATTGTTGAACAATACCTAAAGCAAACGTCATCACTTTTCATGCCAATGCAACGCGGTCTTGTCGTGATGTTTAAAAAGGTTCACCTTCGTTAGAATGCCGCTACGTCCCCGAGGCATCCCAATGCGTTATTCACAAGACCACAAAGCCCAGACCCACCAACGCATCATCAAGGAAGCTTCCGTTCGCTTCCGCCGCGATGGTATTGGTGCCACGGGGCTACAGCCATTGATGAAAGCACTAAATCTTACACACGGCGGGTTTTACGCGCATTTCGCCTCCAAGGACGAATTGGTGGAAAAGGCGCTGCAGGTTGCTGCTGCCGAGTTGGATGCCCATTGCGAGATGCTCTTCAGCCAAGAAAGGCCACTGGAAGCGTTTATCGACAGCTACCTGTCGGAATGGCACCACACGTCCCCAGGTGAAGGCTGCCCGCTGCCCACCATGTCATCTGAACTAGGGCTAAGAGGCCAGCAAAGCGCAACGACCGATGCGGTGCTTGGCGCAAGGCTCAAGCAAATAGAAGCAGCACTGGCGGATGGACGAGGCGATACTCAGGGATTGCTGTTGATGTCGACACTGGTTGGAGCGCTGGTGCTGGCCAGAAGTGTCGAAAATCCGGCCCTGGCGGCGCGGATCATGGATGTGGTCCGTGATAGCTTGAAAGCGCAGATATGTGAGCCCGAGGATGAAAAGGCCGGTCAATGACCGGCCCTCCTGATATGTATTAGTTGATTTCCAGCCTCTCGCGATTCTTCTCCAGCAACGCCTTGCCGATCCCCTTCACCTCCAACAACTCATCCACCGCCGTGAACGGGCCATTGCTTTCACGGTAGGCGATGATCGCCTTGGCTTTCGCCGCGCCGATGCCAAAGAGGTCACGGCGTAAGGTTTCGGCGTCGGCGGCGTTGAGGTTGACCTTGGCGGGTTGCTCGGTTTTGGAGAGTTGGGCGGTGATGGGGGTCGGGGCTTCGGGCTTGAGGGAAGGGGCTGCGGTGGTGGTGAGGGTGAGAGTAGTGAGGAAGGCGAAGATAAGGGAGGTTAGGTAGGGGGTTTGCATTTGACGCTCCTTGGGATCGATAAGTGAAAAAGCAGCTTTTCCGAAGCTGCTTTTCAAACTTAGGCGATGTTGGGGATTCGTCAAAAGTACTTGAGTAACAGGGTATTAAATCAGGGCTCCTGTCGACGCTGTTGGTAGATCCAATCGACAATTTCCCCATCGGGGGAGTAGCCACTGACGGTGTCGCGAAGGAGTTGGCGGACCCGGGTGTAGTCGTCTTGGTCCACTGCGGCCAGAAGCTCGACCAGCTTGCCCTTAAGCACTTCCCAAGAGAGATGGTCTTCGTTTGCACTCATGATCATTGGGTGCTGGGTGGCGACGACGTTATCGCCAATCAGTAACTCTTCGTAAAGCTTTTCGCCGGGACGTAGCCCAGTGAATTCAATGGCGATGTCGCCGTGGGGGTTTTTGTCGGAACGCACGCTCAAGCCGGAGAGGTGGATCATCTTTTCGGCGAGTTCGACAATTTTTACGGGCTCGCCCATGTCGAGTACAAACACGTCGCCCCCCTGCCCCATTGAGCCAGCCTGAATGACCAATTGCGCGGCTTCGGGGATAGTCATGAAGTAACGAGTGATTTTGGGGTGGGTAACAGTTAATGGTCCACCCGACTTGATTTGCTTATGAAATAACGGAATTACTGAACCGGAAGAACCTAATACATTGCCAAAACGCACCATCGTAAAACGGGTTTTGTTGACACGGGATATATTAGATTTGTCGCCAAACATCACGGGCGCCAGCTCCTTGCTGAGTGCCTGCAACGTGAGTTCCGCCAAGCGCTTAGTACTCCCCATCACATTAGTTGGCCTGACAGCTTTATCCGTCGAAATAAGCACAAAGTTGGCCACCCCGGCCTGCAGTGCTGCTTGAGCGGTGTTCAACGTTCCAATCACGTTATTCAATAAGCCTTCTGCGATATTATGCTCCACCATCGGTACGTGCTTGTAGGCGGCTGCATGATAAACCGTGTCAACACGCCAACTCTTCATTACGTCCAACAGCTTGGATGGGATTCGCACTGAACCCAATATAGGTAGAAGTCTTACCGGCAACGCTTCGCGGATCACCCGTTGTTCGAGTTCCGAGAGAATGCTGTACAGGTTGAATTCACTGTGCTCGAACAGCAGCAAGGTTTTCGGGCGAAGAGCCAATATTTGTCGACAGAGTTCAGAGCCGATTGAACCACCAGCACCTGTCACCAGGACGGTTTGCCCCTTGATGCAGTGTTCAAGCAACTCATCCTGCGCCGGAACGGAATCACGCCCGAGAAGATCCGCAATATCGACCTCTTGAATATCATCAACCTTCACTCGCCCGCTGGCCAAATCCATGAAACCCGGGACGCTTCGTACGTGCAGAGGAAAGCCCTCAAGAAAACCGAGGATCTCGCGACGACGACCGCGGTTGGATGAAGGAATCGCCAGCAGTATTTCCTGGGCGCCGGTAGCTTCGATCATCTGCTGAATATGCTTGGGTTTGTATACGTGCAACCCTGAAATGACACGGTCAGAAATACCGTTGTCATCATCAATAAATGCTACCGGTCGCATGACTCTTCCCATGCGCAACGCTGCCACCAATTGGTTCCCGGCAGCACCCGCCCCATAAATCGCAACACGGGGCAAGCCGTCCTCACGGCTTGTGAAAGGAACGTATTGAGCCGCGGTGAACCAATCGCCCAGAAAATACTGGCGCATTGCGAGGCGCAGGCCGCCTACAGCAATCAAGCTGAGCCACCAGTAGATAAAGATTATAGAGCGGGGCACCACATTTTCGTGGTTGCCGTACCAATAAACGACAATGCCCAGAATCAACGATGAAAGGGTGACAGCCTTTATGATCGCAATCAGTGCGTCGTTACCAAAATATCGCATCACTGCGCGATATAGACCAAAACGGACAAAAAGCGGAATCGCGACAATCGGGGCGGCGATGAACAGCCACAGATGAAGCTTCAGAGGATTCACCATCTCGTCCAATCCTAGCCTGACGACAAAAGCCAGCCACAATGCCGCCCAAACTACCAAAATGTCGGTAGCGACCTGGATCATTCGCTTCTTCCGCCGAGGCAGCCCCAGAAGCGCGGTCCGCAATCTACTCATAACCCTTTACCCATTCAGAAAATCCCTGATATTTCTTAACATTTCCAATCTTATATTTCTGAGCAGCCTTTGGCTTGAAATTTAGCAATTTTTTGATGATGCAAGCCTATTACTCAATGGGTTCCCTACAACCTAACCTCGTGCAAAACAAAGCCAAAATGAATGCTGTCACTAAATAACCTTTGCGGGCAGGCTGCCCGCCTCACTTTACATCTTTTTTCCCAAATACGCGCCAAGCAACAAACTTCTTAATCATCCGCATTTGAGCCAAAAAGTATTTTGGGTCTCTCCAAATGTTAATCAAAACAGATTTTACAAAACTAGATAACAAAATAACCAAGAAATAAACATCATGAATTCGACCAGACAGATTTTTGGCCGGAAGCTTTGAACTCACGCTCTTATTAATCGGACATTCGATGACGATATGAACCCGCGTGCAATCACTTTCATTTCTTACCTCATGCAAATAAGATGTGTCCAATGCCCAGAGTTCACCCTCTGCCATAATCACACGCTCTTTTGAAACATTGAAAAAGACACGATCATTCGTGATAACAGGAACATGAAATCGAATTCTGGCATTACTCGAGGCGCCGGTCAGATCGCGATGCGGATGCAAGACTGCGCCTGGCGACAAATAGTAAAAAACGCATATGCCGTCTTTCTCAGCACCCAAAAAATTATAAATCTCACTCATGAATGAATGGATATTTGGATCAAGCTCAATCTTATGCCACTGTATGTCCCCGTACTTGCCACCTTCGTGAACACTTGTTTTTTTATTTTCCAACTCTAAAGCAAGCGCTCTAATAGCTACCAACTTGTCCTGATCAAAAAAATTCTTCTGAATTAAAAAGCTTCCAGAATTCATAACACTTCCCTCGCCAGAAAATTGGTCACTTCACAGCTTAGCCCGTGAAGTGAGCCGCCTAGCCACAACACTTTCGCCTGTCAAAAAGTGACAGGCGACAAGATCCAATATAGTCACGTTAGGGTTGCTGATCGCATCACTGCGGATAATACACCACAGGTTTTATCTATCTCGTCCGCGCTGAGGGAAGGATGAACTAAAAACATAAGGCTCGTTTCGCCCAACTCCTTGGCAACTTCAAAGCGTGTGGTAGGACGCCACCCGGTGCCATCGAACGCTTTCTCTAAATAGACTTCGGAGCAAGAACCAGAATAGCAAGGCACACCTTGCGCAGAAATTTCCGCAAGGATTCGATCGCGGCTCCAATCGGCTCGAAGCTCATTGGGCTTCACAAATACGTAGCATTTATACGCCGCATGGACGATTTGCGCAGGAATATCAGGAACACGTAACCCCTTGATCTCTTTAGCAACGGACCAAATACGCTGGGCGTTGGCGATACGGCTACGATGCCAAGACGCCATTCGACGCAACTGAATCCGGCCTATGACCCCTTGTACTTCCAGCATGCGCCAGTTGGTACCAAAGCTATCATGTACCCAGCGAAATCCAGGGGGATGCTCGCGCTCATAGACCGCCTGCCAACTTTTTCCATGATCCTTGAACGACCACATGTCCAAGAACAAAGACCGATCGTTGGTGGTGACCATCCCTCCCTCACCACCGGTTGTCATGATTTTGTCCTGACAAAAAGACCAAGCTCCGATATGCCCGATGGACCCAACAGGACGGCCTTTATAAAGAGCGCCATGCGCCTGCGCACAATCCTCTATGACCTTCAAAGCATGGCTGTCAGCAAAGTCCATGATTGGGTCCATGTCGCACGGCCAACCGGCCAGGTGAACACAGATAATCGCGCGGGTCCGCTCCGTAAACACTGCCCTGATAGTATCAACCGTAATGTTTTGCGAATCCGGGTCGACTTCAGCAAAGACGGGGACCGCACCAGCATTAACGATCGAAGACACAGACGCCAAAAAAGTACGTGGCGTAACAATGACCTCATCGCCTTCACGGATGCCTAAAGCCTTTAGAGCCACGTCCAGCGCAACTGTGCCGTTAGCCAGCGCGACCGCGTAGCTCGTGCCGGCCCAGGCTGCGAATTCCTTCTCAAACTCTCGGGTTTCTTGCCCGGTCCAGTAATTGACCTTGTTTGACAAAATGACGTCGCGAACCGCGTTGGCCTCTTCTTCGCTGAAAAAAGGCCAAGCAGAAAAAGGCGTATTGAGCATCTCTGGCTACCGCTCCCAATTAGTATGAAAAGAAACCGCGTCCTGTTTTACGTCCCAGGAGGTTGCCGCGAACCATCTTCCGTAGAAGCGGGTGCGCACGGTATTTAGGATCGCCGGTTTCGTTATGAAGGGTTTCCATGATGGAAAGATTGACATCATTTCCAATAAGGTCAGCCAGCGCTAATGGCCCGATAGGGTGATTTGCGCCCAAGCGCATCGCCTTGTCAATCTCCTCCGCCGTAGCAACATCCTCCGCGAGAATACCAATAGCCTCGTTAATCATCGGAATGAGCATACGATTGACGATGAAACCCGGGGCCTCATTCACGAGCACCGGATCTTTACCAAGCATACGAGCAAAATCCAGGGCGCGAGCAACCGTAGCCTTGGAGGTCGTTAGCCCTGCAATGACTTCGGCGAGTTTCATAACGGGTGCGGGGTTAAAAAAATGCAAACCGACAACGTTTTCTGGATGCGTTGTTAAGCTCGCCAGGTGGGTAACTGAAAGAGATGATGTGTTCGATGCCAACAGAGTATTCTCGCTGGACACCTTTGAAAGCTCACTGAACACCAAACGCTTGACGTCAATATCCTCCGCGACTGCCTCAATAAAAATCTCGACATTCTCAAAGTCGGAGTAATCACGAACCACTTTAATTTTTTTAATGAAGTGCCGTGCTTGCGTAGCATCCAAGCGTTTTTTATTAACCAACCGTTCAAACTGAAGTTCAATTTCTGCCAACGCATTGGTTACGGACTCAGACGATCGTCCTTTCCAGGAAACGGAGTCAACGCAATCCGACTGTACAAGAATTTGAACTATTCCCTTGCCCATTGTACCGGTGCCAACGATACCAACATGCAGGCGCCTCTCTAAATCAAACATAAAAGCACGCCTCATCAACCAGCTATTGTTTTAAAGGCTTTTGCGGGGTTCCCAAAAAAGACGGTATTCTCAGCGACGTTTTTGGTTAACACCCCTCCCATTCCTAACATGGAACCTTGCCCCAACGTTACACCCTGCCGAATAGACGCACCGGTCCCAACCTCACAACACTCCGATAACTTGACATTACCCGACACAGCAACCAATGGTGCCACAGTAACAAAGTCTCGAATTACGGCGTCATGACCAATTGTGCAGTTCAAATTGATAATGACATGAGCACCGACTACTATATCAACCGTCAATATCGTGCCAGCACAGATAATGCTACCCTCTCCGATCGATACAAACTCGCTGTTAACAACTGCTGCAGGATCAATTAAGGTCGCAAATTGAGGCATCCCTGATGCGGCAATATTCTCATATATTTTTTTCCGTATTCGTGGGCTACCAACCGCGATCACATACAAACAGTCTGGATAATTGACCCAACTGTCAACCGTGCCCAAGACTGGGGAGTCGCGATATGTCACTCCCTGCACGGCAGGATTGTCATCGAGAAAGCCAACTACAGTGATGCCCAATCGGCGCGCCAACCAATAGACCTCTTTACCGAAACCACTAAATCCTACAATAATCAGTCTTTTGGACACGTCCATATCGGCTCCACCGCACAAATCATTACGACTATAAACATCGAACACTTAAACAATACTGCAGTACAGGCAAAATTAATCATTCCCAGTGAACTTAGACATCGTCACTTCACCGTCTCCGCTGATTCCTTCCCTTACCAAAACCTTCTTGACGGTAAGGAAAACGATTTTCAAATCCAGCCATATCGTTTGATTGTCTACATACCAAACATCAAGCTTAAATTTATCATCCCAACTAAGCGCATTGCGCCCATTTATCTGCGCCCAACCGGTTACACCTGGAAGCGCATCATGCCGGCGCAACTGCTCAGCATTATATAGGGGCAGGTACTCCATGAGCAAAGGACGAGGTCCGACCAAGCTCATATCACCTTTCAAGACGTTCCACAATTCAGGTAGTTCATCCAGGCTGCTCGACCGCAAAAAGCTACCGAAGGCAGTCATTCTCTCACTGTCCGGCAACGCATTGCCTTGAGAGTCAAAAGCGTCTTTCATGGTGCGAAACTTTATCATCTTGAAAGGCTTCCCCCGAAATCCCGGACGTACCTGACAAAAAAGCACAGGTGAGCCAAGCTTCCGACTAATCTGCCATGCAACAAACGCTATGATCGGCGATAAAAATAAAAGACCGAAAAATGAGGCGACAATATCAATAGACCGCTTCAGCACTTTCTACCTCGTATGCAAAACAATAAAAAACCATTATCAAAATCAACGCCTTTTACGCAGTGCTAACTGATGGAAGATTGAAGCAAATGCTTGAACCCCCTTCTCCAGCGATAAATTTTCGCGGTAGTAACGTCTTCCATTTTCCGCCATCACTTTCCTGTCAATAGGTGCTGCCGCGATTAGCGAATCAACAGCCATAACCATTGATTCAGGATCTTCGGATTGCGCTGTAACGCCACATTGGGCTTGGGAGACCAAATCCGCAGCATCCCCATCGACAGCCATCAATAATGGTTTTCCAGCAGCCATATAAGCTTGAGTTTTAGATGGAATAGTTATTGTAAATAAAGGGTCTTTTTTCAAATGTACCAATAATGCGTCAGCACTACTTAGATAGTTACCGACCTGCGACATAGGCACCGCGGCCAAAAATACAACATTATGAATTTCGTAATCTGCAGCTTTCTTTTTCAGGCTCGCGACCTCAACTCCCCCACCTAAAAACACAAACGTCACAGCGGTGTTTTTGGCCTGTAGAATTCTGGCAGCTTCCAGAACCGAATCCAGCGCCTGCGCTTTCCCCATATTACCTGCAAATAAGACACGGAACGTACTGGAGTCGGGGAAACCGGTAGGCAACGAACCGTCACTATCAGTAATTGTATCTTCAGCACACCAATTATAGATAACTTCAATCTTTTCGCGGGGTACGTCACGCTCTATCAATAGCCGTTTAAATCCAGGCGAAAGCACAGCGATATGATCGACACTTTTATAAACCCACTTACACCCCTTCGACACGATTTTCAAAGCGCGCTCATTGGAAAACATCCCAGTAGCACGGAGCGTATCAGGCCACATATCCTGAACGTCATACACTACCGGGATTCTTCGAAAAAAACGAATGATTGAAGCGGCAAAGCCCACCGTTAGAGGTGGGTGATAGGCGTAAATAACATCCGCACGCTTTGCTAAAAATAATCCGTAAAACAGGCTTGCGGCTGCGAAGCTTACGTAGTTGAAAATACGCCCCAAACCGCTTTGACCATGGCTCGGGTAGAGTGGCAGGCGCGTAACAAACACACCATCAATAACTTCCCGCTGTAGTAACCGCACTTTATATCCAGGGTAAATTTTACCACCGGGATAATTTGGAAAACCAGTAACCACTTCGACCTGAAGCCCCTGCTTAACTAACTCGCGGGCGAATATCATCCCCTTGAATGTGGGCTCCGGATCAAACCATTGGGTTAAAAGCAAAACGCGAACAGCCATTCCTTTTAGTACCTTTTCCAGACAACGCGCATTACATAGTCACGGTAGCTATGAATAATCCTGACAATTTTATCGGACACATTTGGCATACTGTAATCACTGACCAAGCGCAGACTGCGATCGCAACCGCGCTTCTGTCCCTCCAAAACCTGAAGCGCCTGCAGAACGCGACCACTTTCAAGTCCAACCATCATTACTGCAGCTTCTTCCATCCCTTCTGGTCGTTCATGAGCCTCCCGTAGGTTCAGGGCAGGAAAGTTAAGAATTGACGATTCTTCGTTAATAGTTCCACTGTCCGAAAGCGCGGCCTTAGAACTAACCTGCAATTTATTATAATCTTTAAAACCCATCGGTTTCAGCAAGCGAACATTTTTATGAAACGTCACACCCAACGCATCGACTCTCTTCTGCGTCCGGGGATGAGTAGACACGACAACCGGAAAACCAAATTGCTCTGCTACAGTATTCAGTACGCCGACAAGTTTAAGAAAATTTGTGTCTGAGTCTATATTTTCTTCACGATGGGCGCTAACAATGAAAAACTTTCCGTATTCCAGGCCCAGTCGCTCAAGCACATCAGAACTATCGATACCCTCACGATAATAGGTAAGCACCTCAAACATCGGGCTCCCTGTCTTAATGACCATGTCTGGAGATAGACCTTCACGCAACAAGTAATCTCGAGCAATGGTGCTGTAGGTAAGATTGATATCAGCAGTATGGTCAACAATGCGCCGATTAATTTCTTCGGGGACTCGCATATCGAAACAACGGTTTCCAGCCTCCATGTGAAACGTGGGTATCTTACGCCGCTTCGCTGGAATGACTGCCATACAACTGTTTGTGTCTCCCAATACCAACAACGCTTCGGGCACTACCTCCGCCAGTACACGATCAACTGCGATAATCACATTGCCAATTGTTTCAGCACCACTGGCGCCTGCGGCATTAAGGAAATAGTCAGGTTTACGAATACCCAAATCATCGAAAAAAATCTGATTGAGTTCGTAATCGTAGTTTTGGCCGGTGTGAACCAAAACGTGCTCACAGTGATCATCGAGCGCTGCCATCACTCTGGAGAGGCGAATAATCTCCGGACGGGTGCCTACGACAGTAACGACTTTTAACTTATTCATGAGATTCTCTACTGACTCACTCAGACTTTCGTGCCAACAGGGAGGGCATAGGTATCCGGATTCTCTCTATCAAAAATCTCGTTAGCCCAAAGCATAACAATCATCTCTTCACCTCCAATATTAGTAATATCGTGAGTCCATCCCGGCACCGTCTCGACAATTAGCGGTTCGTCACCGGTGGTGAAAAGCTCATAAAACTCGCCCGTAACGATATGGCGAAAACAGAAACGCGCATGGCCTCTAATGACCAGGAACTTTTCCGTCTTGGTGTGGTGGTAATGCCCACCACGCGTGATTCCCGGGTGTGCAGTAAAAAAAGAAAATTGACCTGAGTCCCGGGTCTTGAGCATTTCGACAAAAGTGCCACGATTGTCTTGATACTTGGGGACTTCATAAGTGAAATCCTCAGGAGGTAGGTAGCTCAGATAGGTTGAATAAAGCGCCCTGACCAACCCCAGCCCCACCGCCTCAGTGGTCATATTTTCGCGGCTCTTACGGAACGCGCTCAACTGTTCCGCTATCCAGCCTACCGTTACCCGATACTGGGGCGTGATTACCGGGAAGGATGGGTCAACAAGCCCGCCATCCATAACTGAAATGAACTGCTTGATTACATCGTCAATATAAACAAGTGTGACTTCTGCGGCAGGATCGTTAATCTGTATGGGTAGTTGGCGAGCGATATTATGGCAAAATGTCGCAACGGCAGAGTTATAGTTTGGGCGCGCCCACTTGCCAAAGACATTCGGCAACCGAAAAAGGTGGACCCTGCTCCCATGCTTGGACGCTAGATCTGCAAGTTCCCTCTCAGCACCAAGCTTGCTCAACCCATAAGCATTATTGTGCTCTGCCTGTGTAGACGAGGTGTACAACAGCGGGATTTTACGCCCACTGGCTACAACTGCATTACACAACGCTCGTGTCAAATCAGTATTGCCTACTTGAAATTCCTCCTGCTTTTCCGGGCGGTTCACACCGGCCAAATGGAAGATGAAGTCCACTTGAGCCACCCGATCGCGTAATTCATGAAGACTGTCTGTGCGGGCAAACCGTAAAATATCGACGTCCTTGCGCTCGTTCAAATGCGCGATCAAGTTCATGCCGATAAATCCGTTGACTCCCGTAACAAGTACTTTCATGGTCACTCCTCGGGCGTCGCATGCTCACCACGCTGAATGGCATGCATGAAATCAAGCTTGAGAAGCAATTGTTGCATCCCTTCAACATCCAGCCGCTCAGTATTATGAGAGTTATAGTCCACTGCGTGCGAAATCTTTTCCTCGCCTTGCTCCACAAACTTACTATAGTTTAAATCGCGCAAATCAGGCGGTACTCGGAAATAAGCTCCCATGTCCTCGGCACACGCCATCTCCTCACGGCTCAAAAGTGCCTCGTAAAGCTTTTCGCCATGACGAGTCCCGATAACTTGTATCGGGTGCTCAGGTTTGTTAACCATGATAGTCAGTGCACGGGCCAATGTTTCCACTGTGGCGGCGGGCGCCTTTTGGACAAACATATCTCCATTGTTGCCATGCTTAAAGGCATACAGCACCAGGTCAACCGCGTCCGCCAAAGTCATCATGAAACGCGTCATATTGGGGTCGGTTATTGAAAGCGGAATTCCGGCACGGATTTGATCAATAAACAGAGGAATAACCGATCCGCGCGAAGCCATGACATTGCCGTAACGCGTCCCACAGATAACTGTCTTGCTTTCGTCCACATTACGCGACTTGGCGACCATCACCTTTTCCATCATTGCTTTGGAAATACCCATGGCATTAATGGGGTACACCGCTTTGTCCGTACTCAAGCAAACCACCCGCTTGACGCCATTTTGGATTGCAGCTTCAAGCACATTATCTGTTCCGATAACGTTTGTTTTTACGGCCTCCATCGGGTGAAACTCACAGGACGGTACTTGCTTCAATGCCGCCGCATGGAAAATATAATCTACACCTCGAGTAGCATTCAGGACACTTTGATAATCACGCACGTCACCAATGTAAAACTTCAGCTTACTATTGGCATAACGTTTACGCATATCATCTTGCTTTTTCTCATCACGGCTGAAAATACGAATTTCAGCAATATCCGTATTGAGAAAGCGTTTAAGCACGGCATTGCCGAATGAACCTGTGCCACCCGAGATTAGAAGCTTTTTTCCATTAAACATAATAAGTCCTGAAACCGATGTAGTTGTCTATTAGTTAGTTCGCAAGGCTGAATAGACAACCTCATTCTTCTGTTGATCGTTCGGGTAGCTGATAAGGACGGCTTTATAAGGTCCTTTGAACACAAAGAAACTGCCGGCGGCTACACCTACGACACCACACGCGGCAACAACGTCCCGCATATGCTCCAACGCGCCAGCGCCACCCAGAACAGTAATTGGAATGTTGATAGCCTGCCTGAGCCGAGTCGCCAAATTAAGGTCATATCCCTCCATTCGCCCATCGTGATCTATAGAGTTGATAACAATCTCGCCTGCGCCCAAGCGCTCCATCTCGAGAGCAACATCCAGTACGTTTCGCTTAGTATTGACAGTTCCGTTGTGCGTCCAAACATCGTGATGTTTGCTAAGCAAGCGCTTCTTGTAATCAAGAACGACCACCACGCTCTGCGTGCCAATTTCTTCGGCAATACGCGAAACAAGCTGAGGGTTCTCCACTGCAGAGGCGCTGATCGCAACCTTCTCTACACCAAGGCTAATGATTGCCTTGGCCTGCTCAGCGGTACGGATGCCACCTCCGTAGCACAGTGGCATCCGGCACTCTGCTGCTAAATGGGCAATTCGCTTATAATTTGGTTCTTTGCCTTTTGTGGTGGCGTCTATATCAAGGACTATCAGTTCGTCCGCTTCTTTTTCATTGAAGATCTTCACGGCATTGATAGGATCCCCAACATATTTTGGATCCTTAAAACGAACGGTTTTAACCAATCCGCCGTCCTGGATCAACAAACATGGAATAATTCTGGGCCTGAGCATCTCAAAATTCCGCGAAGTTTTTCAAAAGAGTAGTACCAAAGTGATGACTCTTCTCTGGATGGAACTGCACGCCAAAAACGTTATTTTCGGCGACGGCGCAGACAAAATCTCGCCCGTAGGACGCTGAGGCTATGCCAGCAGAGCCACCCTCACAATCGAAATAGAAGGAGTGAAGGAAATAGAACCGAGCGTCATCTTCAATCCCCCTAAATAGCGGCGAACCGTTTATCGGCTGCACGTCATTCCATCCCATATGAGGGAGAGGCAGTCCTTGGAGATCGGGAACCGTAGCAAATCCCTTGACTCGTCCAGAGACCCAACCAAGGCCAGGTAGCTTACCTTCATCACTGCCGCTGGCGAGAATCTGCATGCCAACACAGATCCCCAGTACAGGCACGCGTTGTTCCCGCACCATATGTTCCAACGCCGGCCGCATACCAGAGGCATCAAGCTTTTCAATGGCGTGATCAAAAGCACCCACACCAGGAAGAATCAAGCGGGATGCACCCTTCAGCTCTTCAGCGTTCGTTGCTACACAAACGGGAATATGCAACCGCCGATAGACGTTTACAAACGCCTGAATATTACCTAGCCCATAATTGATGATAGTGATCATCTGAACAGCCTTCTCTCCAAACCCAGTGCGCTCATTACACGCGAACCTATACCGATGAGGAAGCGCTTATTTCGGTAACTGTGGAAAGTTTTGTTCTCGCCTTCGAAAATTTCCTGGAGTTGGTCAACTGTTAGGTCGAGTTTATTGGCCACATACTCAAATTCGCTCTGAAGGAATTGCTCCTCCAGCTCAGGCTTGGCAATCCGCTGAACTGCCTCGTCTCTGGTCATCTGACCGGTCATGATCAGGCTGGAAAAATGGGCGCGACGCTTCTCATATCCGAACTTGCGTGGCATCCAATAGTCTTCGTAAAAACGAGTAAACCGAGATTCGTGGTGCTTATGCTGAAATTTTTTCCAGCCATACAATCGCTCCAGCGTCGCCTCTGCATCCTGCTTTATATATGGAACAAGGTTTAACGGCTTAACTACTTGCATTCCCAATAAACGCTGGTAAAGAATTTTGTAAACAAAAATATCCGTCAATGGAAACGACTTGAGTTTACGCGAACCAAACCGCTGATGAATATCCCGAAACAACGTCTTGTCGACACCAGGATAGGCGCCCCACTCCTCTGGCTCCCTACAACACTCGGTAGAATAGTTGGCGCCGGTCAACACGTACTTGATACGGTGCTGACGTGCAAACTTGTACAGGCCTGAAAAAAAAGCAGCGTCCTGTGGCATATCTTGGTCAGGAATTTGGGACCGGAAGAAAGCAGTTTGAAGATCTTTCATTTCCTCCCAGTTGATGACGTCGGTATAGAGATCAAGCCCCATACCATCTACCAACTTCTCGATATTACCTACCGCTTGGTCCGTATTCCAGCCTGCATCAACGTGAAACAATAAAGGTCGGAGGCCCATTTTTTCTTTTGCTATATAAGCAGCATAAGAGCTATCAAGTCCACCGCTGAGACCAATAATACAATCGAAGTCCTTTCCCTTACCGTTTGCCTTAATCTTTTCAGCAAGAGCCATCAGCTCCTTTTCACCGCGCCCATCGGTGTGCCAATTTGGCTGAATGGCGGACTTGAAATTATTGCAGTAATCACAAACGCCTTGATCATCAAAAGAAATTTTTGGATCACTAGTATCCATAATGCACTGGGTGCATATCTGATAATTTTTCATAAAGCTTCCATATTAAATCAGGATACGCTTGGCCATACGCTGATAGTCCAAAAGCTCTGATGCAATTTCAAATGAGCGAATTGACATATTACTCAAGGCACCCGGGTTATTTTCTACTTCTTTAAACACCGAAATTTGTTGCTCCAGTGTAGAAACTTTCCAGCCGTTACCGTCAACAAATGGCCGATGACTGGGCACGTCCGCAATGACTACCGGACACCGCGCGCACAAGCTCATCTGCATAGTTGCTGACTGACTTCCAGGCTGGATGTAAACATCCGCACCACATAGCAACCGATACAATTCATCGGCGGTTTTCCAACCTAAATATCGAACGCGATCATCTTTAGCCGACAACTGCCTCACTTCCGACTCAATTGATTCATGCACGCGACCAACAATAAGGAATACAAAATTCTGATCTTTAATTTGAGAGAATGCTTGGAGACTTTCTACCAGCTTTTTTTTCTCATCAAACTTACCAGATTGAAGGAATACGGTCTGGCGTGCGTCTAAGCACCACTCCATTCGAGCACTGTTTCGATGCGAAAGATAAACCTCTTCGTCAGCAACAAAACCGCCCAGTGGAAAAAACTCAAGAGAGTGACCAGGCAAGCCGTACATTTCTTTTGCGAAATCCATAGTCTCGAGAGATATGCATAAGACTTTATCGATCCAAGGGAGCGCGCGCCGGATGATCGGGCGATAGAAAAAACGATGCAGCAGGGAGGACAATGCGCCAACCGCACTGTTATTGGCATCCTCATGGCTGTCGACGTAAAGTCGGACCTGCGGGTGTTGGCGCTTGTAACGAGCGGCTGTAAGCAGTTCCCAACCGCAAAGCCCGTGAAACATAATGACGTCAGGCTTGAAACTCTCGAGAATTTCATAGACACCAGGATGGGACCGAACCTTTTTTCGAAGCCAGAAAGGTCCTACTTTCGAATACGGAAGACGAATGACCCGCGCGCCATCACTGCCTAGATAGTCACCACAGTCCGTGTAGCCTAACGACATGTTATTCAGATAAGTTTCGGTAGACGCCACAACCAGAACGTCGTGCCCTCCAGCGACATGCTCGCGAACGAGCTCATTCTCTTGATATCGATAGTCATCGATGTAAAAACACGACAAACAGAAATGAAGGACCTTCATGACGCACCGAGACTAGCCAGAAACGCTCGCGGGTCATTAAACAGGGGCGCAGAGGCACGTAGCTTCTCGTCTGAATAAAGCCACCATTCGCTTTTCAGCAGCCCCTCAATGACATCGTCCGCAAACCGGTACCGAATCAGACGGGCAGGGTTGCCTGCAAAAATTGCATAAGGTGGTACATCCTTGGTCACTACACTTCCCATCCCGATAACGGCACCGGTGCCGATTGTAACACCTCCCTTCACAAACACGCCCTCACCGATCCAGACATCGTGGCCCACATTCGTATGGGCCTCCGAGCCGTATTCATGGCGGGAGAACTTCTGGTTGATGCTCTCCTTATGCGATAAAAATACAGGGCTTGTGGATACGTACTCCATTGGATGCCTGGCCCCTCCTACAATCACCCTCCCAGCTATTGAGCAAAACCTCCCAATACTAACATTGATAAATAAGCAATCGTAACCACAAAAGGAATGGCCAGCCATAGAGCTATTTACTAACGCACTTCCGGATTCAACTTTTGAGGTATTCGCCACCGAACTATTTAGAATCGCTTTCCCACGCAACTTCTTTAAAAGCTTCGCAAAAACATAACCAAGTGTCATATCAATTCCTCATCCTTATGCGCAACATTAATTCGAACCAGCCCCGCTTTATAAGAATGGGAAACTGTGATGACACACGCCAATGCCATCCAAAATACGTTTGCTATATACAGCGAACTACTGACCATCACGAACGTGGCGTATTGAACATAAAGAACAGCAACCCAAACGTGTCGCCCCGACGCCATAACTTTTAAAGCTGAAAACCAGCCAGAAACGAACATAGCAAGGAAGGCCGCCCCCCCCACTACCCCCAAGGCCATAAAGCTCTCGACGATAAGGTTATGCGGGTAAGTTCCCAGAGGCCCAACTCCACCACCATCAAAAAAATTAGACAATAATACGTCGAGCGATTGCCTATATATTTCAGCACGACCTGAATCATCAAAAAATCCATTAACTACACGCTGAACGATATAACTATTACTATCAACTATAAGCAAAAAAAATAACGGAGCAGAAAATATAACTGCGGCCATCATTACCAAAAAATTCTTCGACTTAGATATGGCCCAAGCAATCACAACTACGATCAATGACAATATAGGGCCGCGCGAACCGCTGCCGATCAACCCGGCGACTCCGATCAGAAAACAAATCCCATATGTGAATTTAGACGGCAGAGAGCCAATTCTAAAGCCACATAGACTTATGAGCATGACAGTCACAGCGACGTGCCCCAAGGCAATAGGATTCAGCGTGGGTGTTTCCAACCGGCCGGAAAAAAGCTCGCCAAACGATACTTGTTCTTTTGCAATGAGTACAACGCCTGTCAGTAAAAGGCCTAATACTCCAACAGCAGCAATACCGGATAACAAAGCGCGTTCCGATATATTATCTACTTTTGCAGCCATGGCGACTGCTGGTATCAGGCAAACAAAAACTGACTGCATCCAATACTCATAAACTGGAACCGGAAAACTATCCGGTACCAAAACACTGTCTAGAAAAATTCGGAACAAGTACATGCCCCAAAACAACCACCAAGCGCCCCAGAAAAGCGTTAATCGAAAACGAACATGCACCATTGTGCAAAGTATTGCCAATGAAAGCAGAAGAACTATCACCCTGTAGGGCACCGAAGCAAGTCGATTATTTATGTCTAACAATTCAGAAACAGCAGCCACGACAGGATAGCCCACGACCACCGCAACCAAAAAAGCACAATAGAGACCACTCGATAATTTAATCTTTAACATTTAAGGCTCCATAAATAAAGTCGCCTTTCCTCTTCAGTCACCAAATTATTATTATGCCAAAGCAAAGTGAATTGTCCATCCACCGTACGACAAGCGTCTTTAAGCATTTTCACTTTTTCAAATGCAGCATCCCCATATCCAAGCGCAAGATAGCTAGTGCTCGTAAGCGTTACGTCCATCACAATCAACGGCCTAATCCTGACGTTCAAAATCTCTTGTGACACGGGGTCAAAGGCGGGATACTCGAAACAAGTACCACAGCGAAAACCAACTAACTCAGCATATCCCAGCGTACTATCGTAGGACATGGAAGCCTCATCCCAGGCTCTCAACGTCGCCGGCTGACTCCAACGCAAAAAATGCATACGCCCACCCCAGGCTGCTTGTACGATCCCTTCCTCCAAGCAAACCCTTCGTAGTCGTGCTACCTCCCCGAGTATTACAGAATTTGAGAGATAGGAATTGTAGCTAGGATGAAGCCCAATCTCATGCCCCCGCTTGTTGATCCTGCGCAACAATTCACGAATAGCAGGATGCTCTAACTCATAGTCAGCATCTCGAGTTAAGTCAGTTCTGCCGCAAATAAAATAGAAGGCACTGGCGATCCCTTCTTTTTCGGACTGGGCCATTATCCAATCAAACGTGTTTGCAGGATCTAAAGAACTGAGGCTTTTTCGACTAGTAAACTTTACAATGAGCGCTTTAAGAACACCGCCAACATCTCTTCGCTTGATGATATCCCCACCGATTGCCCGAAGCCACCGGGATAAAGAACGGAACGCATACCGGCTAGGTTCATCCACATCGTGAGAAACCCTCATTGAAAACTTATGCTTCAACAACTTTAATTCAGGCCAATTAATACAAATTATATCTCGTAAGATCGAAAGCCACTCATCAACAATGGGACGCTCTAGATAATCATACTTCATTGCATGAGAGTTCCTTGCAGAGAACCGTTCATGCTCGTCTAAATCGGAACGCCCTACTTCCTCACTGCGGGATAAAATCCAGTAGACCATCCCCAACAAGTCATAATGGACCACAAAACCAAAGCTTTCTTTTTGAATCAAGGGCACCCGAAGAGTGTGCTTGCCAGGCACAGGAAGGTTCTGACCGCCTGGAGGTATCCAGCCTTCTTTCACAGCACCCCAGCTCACACAAGGTAGCGCAGAGTCATTACGATTGAAGGTCCCAGGATCACACTCAAATTGGATAAATCCCTGAAAGCCAGGCAAACTAAGCTTAAGTTCAGCACCGTCTGTCGATGTCAATTCAAACGGGTAACCCATTCGTTCGAGTAGAATTTGCTCAATCCAACGCCGCGCGGCAACACCAGGCCAGCCGGATAGGTTCATCAGGCTTTCCCTCTTAGATCTTGCAGGAAGAAATAAAGCCTAAGCAGCTTCGAAGGCGTTCTGCTGATCGAAAAATATGGCCTCTGGGAGGCACCGAAGGCCCGAAAGAAGCGCTCAACAGGTTCCATCATCGAACCTTCGAAATCAAATCTTTCAGTGACGCCAGAGCAAAGCTTTATCGCCTCCCACATGCATAAGCTTGTAGCGCCGCTGTTTCTTAGATCAGGGTCGCCGCCACCCATGATGTAGTAGGCACTATGTTGATCCCATACAATATAAACACCAGCATGATGCCGCCCTTGGTCATCCTCAGCGATCACTATTGCCCTGGACGAACGACTGGCACACGCATCATCAATTTTTTTGACAACATCATCGGAATAAGGCACTGACAATCCCTGTCTCTGATAGACCATCTCATTAAGAGCCAAAAAGTCTTCTACAGATAAGTCAGTTCTAACTTTAAGCGAAAAACGGCTTTGTGCCTTCCGAATATCCCCGCGAATATTCTGTTGAAACTGATGCCATAACGCATCAAAATTGTCCAACCCATCTAATACGTAAGTATAACGCGTCGTTTGCCGGAAACCTGCCCAATAGAACGGCAACCAATTAGCAACCTTATAACTCCAGCTTGCAGAGAAATGATCATAGCGAGGCAGTTTTGAGATCAACTCAGTCATTAAATCTTTTTCTCTTCCTAAGCGCTTGGATTCCTTGTCTTCGGTAGCTCTAAACCAAGGCCCCAAGTGCTGAGTGAGAACAGGCATAGTTACAATAGAAACAAAAAGTTTTCTTTTAATAATAAAGGGCATGCTGGCAATTATTTTGCCGTCTTTTTCGCATACTACTACGTCCCAATTTTCATGTGCCACTGCATCAAGCCACCACGCTTGGCTGAATATAGGAATCGACGTTTCAACGGCACAAAGCTGACGATATTGTTCTCGCACTAAACTCATTTCACCGATTCCAAGTCACAGACAAGGTAATACTCATCATTGGTTTTTTCATTTTCCGCCCCCAGGCACACTGGTTTAAACCCTGCCTTCCGCGCGGAGGCCATAGATGCAAAGTTATCTTTTGATATCCGCGATGAGATTCCGGAAATACCTGCACTGGCAAAATGCAACTTCGCTAAAAAACGCATACTGGTGGCAATACCTCTACCCTCAAAACACCTTGCCACACCGATAAAACCCTCGTGAACGGTAAGCTCCTCAAGGTCTCGTTCGTTAAAATAAAAAAAATCAACACCGATCAATTTTTTTTGTTCTACTGAACATGCAACAACCACTAATTTCGGGCAAGTCATTAGGCATAATAGAAGTCGAAAACAACCAAATGTCCCTTCCGGATTATGAGTCAGATAGAACTCGCGGAAACGAAAAATTTCAGAACGTTTCGCACCACGATAAAGTACGCCAGCAGATCGCGAAACGGGAATGCTACCCACTTCAAGATAAAAGCTTAACTCCCTTCGCACGGTGGCAACTCGGGAGCACAGTGATGATAGTGTCATGCTATCTTGGCCCTCACCTAGATCCCCCAGACAGTTTGAACGACACGAATCCATTGACGGCGTACATACAAGTATATGCCGCACTAAACAAGTATAGCCCAAGAATCAAACTATCAAAAAAATACCCTACCCCAAAAACAATCAACACCGACGCGAATAGTGATATTTGCCAAAGTAGATCAATTTTTTGTCTTTGCGCTATCATAAACATAGAGCTTAAAGGGCTAGTAATAAATTGTACAAAGAACATCGGAATAAGAATCTGGGCATACTCCCCCGACGCTCTCCATGCCTCCCCAAACACGAGGGCAAAGAAGCCTGGCGCCACAAAAAAAAACATGCAGAAGGGTATAACCGCCACGGACAACAGACGAAAAAAAGTTTTCTTGTATATCTCTCGACAACTACCAGTTCGACTGTACGCTTCGCTTGCTTGCTGTCGAAATACATCACCAATGGCGCCGGCTACAATGCTCATAGGAGCCCCAATCACACGCTGAGTCAACATAAAATATCCGGCAGCGCCCGCTCCAAAAATCGAACCCAACAGCATGACTGGCGATTGAAACGAAGCAATATTTAAACTATGAGCAATAACCAAAAATTTTGGAAAATCAATATAGCGCCTGGAAACCGATAATAACTTTGCTCCGCTCAATTTTTTAAAGCTAGATTGATCTATTCCCCGCACACTCCAAAGCAGCAAGCAAAAAGCAACCAATTGACCTACGACAGCACCTACTATAAGACCCAACATACCTCTTCCGGCATACCCAGCACCGACATGTACTGCCGACATCCCTGCGCTCTGCGCCATACGAGTAGAAGACATCCTACGGTAATAGCCTCTACGATTACTCCAGTAATTCAGGCTTTGGTAGCCAGCAGTCAAAACAACGCTCAACGGGATCCAATAGAGCCAGCGTCGGTATTCAACAATCTTCAAAATCCGGGCTATCTGCTCATTGAAAATAAGTATGACTACCAATATAGCCAGACTTACTAAGACACTTAAAGAAAAGGCTACAATTACCAGCGCAGCAGCATCACGGTCTTTTTTGGGCACCATGATGGCGAGTTCATATCTGCCGGTAGCCAAGATTGCCAGTACAGAAACAATAGCCAGATAAACAGCGAAAACTCCAAACTCACTCGGACTATAAAGCCGAGTGAGTATCGGGCTCACAGCGATAGGGATTGCTTGGGCCAACGTTGTGCCAGTCATGAGGGTCAGCACATTACGTGCAAATGCCCCCTTCGGTAGATATTTAGAGATCAACGCCATTCGCCTGCCAAAGCAGACACAACCGACAGTTGTTGCTCGTGTGTCAGGTAGGGATGCATGGGTAGGCTCACTACACACTTAGCAATTTTGTCACCTACAGGCAAATCAACGGATATATCCGCTACCGCGGGCTGTTGATTCACAGGAATAGGATAATGAACAACCGTTGGGATACCCTTTTCTTTGAGACTTAACTGCAAGTTGTCTCGGTTTTCAACGCATAAAGTGTACTGCGCATATACACTAGTATTGCCTTCAGCAATGAACGGTAAGCCTTCGACTCCCACTGCCCTCAGCAACCGTTCATAGTTTTCCGCAACGGCAGTACGAAGTGATATTTCTTCTTCAAAAATACTGAGCTTCTCTAAAAGAATAGCGGCTTGTATAGTATCCAACCGGCTATTTACTCCTACACGTACGTGATGGTAGCGACGATCTTGTCCATGCCGCGCTATCTGCCTCATGACGCTTGCCAGTTCCCCGTCATTGGTAAAGATTGCGCCACCATCCCCGTAGCACCCTAACGGCTTGCTGGGAAAGAAGCTGGTGCAGGCAACGTTGGATAAACCACAAGATCTACGCCCCTTATACGTAGCACCAAAGCTTTGCGCAGCATCCTCAATCACCGGAATACCATAACGCTGGGCGATCTCGTTAATCGCATCGAAGTCGGCACACTGCCCGTAAAGTGAAACTGGGATAATGGCCTTAGTCTTGGGTGTAATGGCGGCTTCTAGCTTTCCAGGATCAAGGTTATAAGTACGCGGATCTATGTCTACATAGACTGGCTTGGCACCCAAGAGAGCCACAGTTTCAGCGGTAGCAATGTAGGTAAATCCAGGGGTAATTACTTCATCCCCAGGCCCAATATTCATAGCCATTTGAACGATTTGAAGGGCGTCAGTACCATTAGCGCAGGTAATGCAATATTCCACCCCTACAAACTTCGCGAGCTGTGTCTCCAACTCCGAAACCTCTGGCCCAAGAATATACTGGCCGTGGTCCAGTACCTTTGCGATCGCTCGATCGATGTTGCTTTTGATGCGTGACTGCTGCTTCTTCAGATCGATAAATTCAATCATGGCCCACTTCCACCTTGTTAACGCGCTCGCCCGCTAACACATAGCGTGCCCTCGTATGAATGCAAATCGCCTCACCTGTACCATTGACTGGAAGGTCAAGCTGCTCGCCAAACTCACTCATCCAACCAATCTGGCGAGCCGGAACGCCAACCACCAACGCGTAGTCGGGCACATTTTTGTTGACAACAGCTCCGGCCCCCACAAACGAAAACGCACCAATCGTCACACCACATACGATCGTGCAATTCGCGCCTAACGTCGCTCCCTTTTTTACGAGAGTGTCTCGATACTCACTTTTTCTTTCAACCAGTGATCGTGGATTATAAACGTTGGTGAACACCATGCTCGGTCCACAAAAGACGCCTTCCTCCAACGTAACGTTATCGTAGACAGAAACATTATTTTGGATCTTGCAGTGGTTGCCGATTATAACTTTGTTTCCGACAAACACGTTCTGCCCTAACGACACCCCTTCACCAATGCGCGCACCCGCGCAAACATGGACAAAATGCCAAATTCTTGACGAGTCACCGATCTGGGCGCCAGGATCGATAATGGCGGAAGGGTGTTGATAGTGCGGCATAGATAACACCTGATGGTCATTTACGATTGGAGACGAGCAATTCTTTTTAATCGAGCTACGAACTGGGCGCAATCAAGGGACCCAGCCTCACTCAGAAAGCGGCTAACTAAACAGAGCAATTTACCATCGAAAAAGGAGTTTTCGCAAAAAAAAGGTATGGGACAAAGCTGGAATTCAATGGCCCTAGCACGTACTGGCAGCGATCCAACACCTTTGCAACCGAATTTTCCTGACCTTTTCTGAATTTGTCCGGATAGCCGAGTGCATTGAAGATCAAAATATGAACAAAGGCCACATCAGACAGTTCTGTATAACGAAGGGCAAAATCCTTAATTACGAGCAGTCTATATCTCAAATTATCGAGCTATCGAATCGTTGAAAGTGCTCGTGATATTCATTCACGCGTTTTTGAAAATACAGAGTTATAAATGGCGGTCATCAACGACCGCCCAATGAATGCACAGTTAGCGAATTAAACTTGCAAGTGCCGAATGGCCCTCTCCAAGTGAAGCAGGAACCACTTTTGCGGCACGAATATCTTCGACCGTTTTCACACAATGCCGGGCATCTTCAATTCCATAACCCCGCCCTGCCAAAATTTCCTGATAGCTTGTGGTATGCAGGTCTGTAAAACCTTCTGAGAACTCCATTTCCTCTCCGCTGACAGTAATGGAGCGATAGGTAGGCTTTTTTCCTTTTACCGAGGCAGGAAGATCGTTAGCATCTATAGACAAAAACCAACGCACTTTCGCTTTCTCGTACTCAAGATAGCCCGCTGCTTTGTGGTCGTCTGCAAAGTGCACTACATTGCGCTCTAAATTTCCAAAAATAAAATGCAGCATATCGTAAAAATGCACGCCGATATTAGTCGCCACACCAAACGATTTCCGCGGATCACCTTTCCAGCTTTCCATATACCACCGACCACGAGATGTTATATAGGTCAACTCGACTTCATATTTTTTGTCTGACGGACCTTTAGCGACTTTTTCCTTTAGATCCAAGATAGCCTGATGGTGGCGTAGCTGAAGAATATTGTAGACGCGTCGACCGGTTTCCTCTTCTACTTTGCGCAATTCATCTAGAATCTCACTAGTAGGCACCAGTGGTTTTTCGCAAATGACGTCGCACCCCATCCGCAAAGCAGCGGCTATGTGGGCGTGATGTAGGTAGTTTGGCGAACAGATCGAGACATAATCAAGGGCCGTTGCGGCATCGCGTTTTAAACGAAACGCGTGCTCTTGAAAACGCTCAAACTCGGTGAAGAATTCACTGTCCGGTGACAAGCTATCGATGATACCGACTGAATCATTAATATCGAATGCAGACGCAAGAACGTTACCGGTGTCCTTAATGGCACGCATGTGTCGCGGAGCTATATAGCCAGCAGCGCCAATTAGAGCAAAATTTTTCATTGGGTCAATTCCTTATGAAATGAGAGGTTTCCAGCCACTAACGCTTAAGTGGCTGGAAATGCACATCAAGCAAAAGATCAGGCCTTAATGATATGCGGCGCAGCCGTACGGTATTTCCCTCGACTGTCAACAATTAGTCGAGCGGAAGACTTGATTAACTCGTAGTCAAATTTGTCATGATCTGTAGCAAGTACAACAGCATCAAAACTTGCGAGATTCTCGCTCGTTAAAACTTCGCTACTAAGTGTGAAGTGATGCTCTCGCATCTTTGGGAATACTGGGACATGGGGGTCGCTATATGCGATCAAGCTCCCCTTAGCCTCTAACAGCTCCATTATTTCGACCGAGGGCGACTCACGCATATCGTCTACGTTCTTTTTGTAGGCGATACCCAATACCAAGACCCTGCTCCCCTTCAGCGCCTTGCCATGCTCATTGAGGCCATCTACCAGCTTGCTGACCACGTACTCGGGCATTGCTTGATTGACTTCGCCGGACAACTCAATGAATCGAGTATGCAAACCATACTCACGTGCCTTCCATGTTAAATAGAAGGGATCGATCGGAATGCAATGGCCGCCTAGGCCGGGCCCAGGGTAATAGGCAGTGAAGCCAAACGGTTTGGTGGCAGCTGCATCGACAACTTCAAAAATATCAATTCCCATGCGGTCAGCAACGATTTTCATCTCGTTGACCAAACCGATATTCACCGCGCGATGGATATTCTCCAGCAGCTTGGTCATCTCAGCCGCTTTAGTAGAACTGACCGGCACCACTTGATCAATTGCCTGCTCATATAGGGCCGTTCCAACCTCCAGGCAGGCTGGCGTATCACCCCCGATAATTTTAGGGATAGTACGTGTTTCAAAGTTTTGGTTACCCGGATCTTCTCGCTCAGGTGAATAGACCAAGAAAATATCTTGACCGACTATCAAGCCACCCTCTTGAACTCGGGGTAATAGCTCCTCTTCCGTAGTACCCGGATAAGTGGTGCTCTCTAACGAAATTACCTGACCCGCTCGTAGGTAGGGTTTAATCGCATCAGTCGTATCAATCACAAAGCTCATATCTGGTTCGCGATACTTGTTCAGCGGTGTCGGCACACACAGAATCAATGCGTCACATTCGGCAACGCGACGAAAGTCTTCGGTTGCCTCAAACCCGGATTTTCGCGCCTCAGAAATCCTGAGAGATGAAATATGCTCAATATAACTATCGCCTGCATTCAATTTTTCAACCTTAGTTGAATCTATATCTATACCCAGCACTCGAAAACCAATCGAGTTATACCGAAGCATTAAAGGCAATCCCACATAACCAAGACCAATAATCCCGATCAGTGCTTCCTTACTCTTGAACTTGGCAACACTGGCCTGTTTTTGCAGGTGCATCTCTAATACCCCAAATTAAACAATACAATTTCAACGTACTCATAGCTCTTCGCTCAGCAAGGGCTACGCCCTGCCCGAACGCGTCACGTGGTGGTTTTTGAATCCGGCTCCCGCCTGCTCTGGAGCAATAACTCTAGATGAAGAACGCCAGGCTACCACCCATGCGCCTAAGCAGCCTTACGAATTAAATCATAGCTTTGCCATGAATCTACATAAAAAATGTTAGGCCGCTCGTGATAAGCGGCCACGATCCCAAGGCGACTACGCGCCGTGACCGTCTAAAAGCGTCACTGAAGGCGACGAGACCTCGGCGCTTAACGGACATTCGGTCAAAAGGCCACGAATGACCGTTCATGATACGGAGGGTTATCGCCACTAGGGCTATCCACAGCGCCCACGCACGATTTCGGGTTGATTTGCTGCCCCTATACTTTGTCGATCCTCAGCAGCCTCAACCGACTCAAATCGAGATTGAGATTATTTAGACATAGCTGCTCAGCGTGCAAAGACCGACCTTCCATATTGCTCTGAAACTGCTTAATTCCTAGATATTTGGGTGATTCGACCACGAGACACGCGATCCTGTTTTTTGCTTCCTCCCCCCCTGTAAGTTTCGAAACAATCTAATACTGTAAAGACAATGAGGCGCTCCTATTCTCGAATTCCGCACCCATCGCGATTTGTATACTCAATCGATCCAGCCCGCCTTGCGGCAGTCCAATCATAGCTTTCACTTCATGCAGCCGCGCCAACTCAACGCCTCACACTTTCCAAAGCGTGCTCCTTGCGTAACCACACCCGCCACTTGAAATTTGTTACTCGAAATAAACTCTGCATTCTAATTGTTCTGATTACGGTAAACCGCGGCACACTGTACATTTAATACTTATAAACCACACACAGCACAAAATTAAAAATACGCGTTGATTAAAAAACTGCGAAACTTATCCCTTCCGACGTACTGCTCCAAGCGACACAACAAAAATAAATTAATAAACGCATGGACACAGATAAACGCGTACAAAAACAGGACGGAAAGCGTCATCGCGCACTAAAGTTTCTCTACAAAACCAGCGAGTGCAGAGGTAAGACGCGAGAATAATTTCTGTATCGGGTATAAACCATACCCTATCGAACTCTTCTATTAGTCATGCCATTTAGACCACGATAAAATTCTGATTGATACCATAAAAACCATCTCAGACAAGCTTCTAAGTGGCTAAACAATCAGCCTTCATCGAATAGGTTATGCGGGGAAGCGGATCAAAAACAACGCCATCACTGAGAACAAAAAAATAAGGGCCTCATCCCCTTCACATTATTATTTTTTCTTCATATGAACGTAACTCGGTATACATAACCCACTAATGACCCTCGGCCGCCACACCTAATGAAATTTTCGAAAACAGCTATCGCGCCACAGCAGAAGGCGAACAATAGGACCCGTAATAAGCCCAATAATTAGAGACAACACCATCAGAACAGAAACCGGCAACTTAAAAGTGGTCCATCCGAAAAACGAAAGGACTGCGCCTTGCTGATTTTCCAAAACAAAAGCCAGGATCGCCAAGACAACAATAGAGAGCACGATCACTACAACAACGCGCTTAACACCACGCATAGCATTCTCCTACCCCAAAGCCACTCAAACCCCCTCTTCCTCATCCTCATTCACCCGATCCCGCAACTCCTTCCCCGGCTTGAAATGAGGCACAAACTTCCCATCCAGACTCACCGACTGTCCAGTCTTGGGATTTCGCCCAACCCTAGGCGCACGGTAGTGCAGCGAAAAACTGCCAAACCCACGGATCTCAATCCGGTCGCCAGTCGCCAGGCACTGGGACATTTGTTCAAGCATGGTCTTGATAGCCAGCTCCACATCCTTGGATGAGAGCAGCCCTTGATGGGTGACAATTCGTTCGATCAACTCCGACTTCGTCATATTTTTCCCTTCTTTTTCAAGCAGCTAGGAAAAGCGCTTCGAAGGTTTTAGCATGACTTGATGAATTTGAACAGCCCACGGTGCAACTTATCTACTGGTTAGATGCATACGCCTGACACGTGCCTCAAACCCTCAATTACACATGACAAGCATGGTGCGGGTTACAGCGCCGGCAGGGTTCCAGCCGAAGAGGTAGTCGCCCTCTTCGTCCTTGGCGTCGCTGGATCGGGTGATCACCTTGTAGCCTTGCATCTTGCATTCACGGGCGGCACGGCTTTCGCACTTGTCCCAGTTATTGCCCAAGCCCGAGCAGTCGATCTCGATGCCGCTCACGCCGCGCTTGGCGTGGGTCTTAGCGCTGGTGGCGGCACAGCCTGCAAGCATTACCACGGCGATTACTACGATAAGCCTGTTCATTCAGATCCTTATTGAAGCTATAACACGAGCACTTGTTTTGTGAAGACTATAGTCAGTTCTGACACTGAGCTGCACACCTTGGTTCTCGGTTGTTGATTCAAGGAATTTCGGGCACAAAAAAGGGCGACCGAAGTCGCCCTTTTTCTATGGTCTGACAGAACTTAGTTCTGCTTTTCCATTTGTGCACGCAGCAGGTCGCCCAGAGTGGTAGGACCAGCAGCAATTTCAGAGGTAGCTGGCTTGTCGCGCAGGCTCTGGATTGCTTCTTTCTCTTCAGCATCATCTTTCGACTTGATGGAGAGCTGGATTACGCGGCTCTTGCGGTCAACGCTGATGATCTTGGCTTCTACTTCCTGGCCTTCTTTCAGAACGTTGCGCGCGTCTTCAACGCGGTCACGGCTGATTTCAGAGGCTTTCAGAGTCGCTTCGATATCGTCGGCCAGAGTGATGATGGCGCCTTTAGCGTCAACTTCTTTCACGATGCCCTTAACGATTGCGCCTTTGTCGTTGTCCTGAACGTATTCAGAGAACGGGTCGCTTTCCAGTTGCTTGATACCCAGGGAGATGCGCTCGCGCTCTGGGTCAACCGACAGGATAACGGTGTCCAGCTCGTCGCCCTTCTTGAAACGACGAACAGCTTCTTCGCCAACTTCGTTCCAGGAGATGTCGGACAGGTGAACCAGGCCGTCGATGCCGCCGTCCAGACCAATGAAGATACCGAAATCGGTGATCGACTTGATGGTGCCGGAGATTTTATCGCCCTTGTTGAACTGGCCAGAGAAATCTTCCCATGGGTTAGATTTGCACTGCTTGATGCCCAGGGAGATACGACGACGCTCTTCGTCGATGTCCAGAACCATAACTTCCACTTCGTCGCCGACTTGTACGACTTTCGAAGGGTGGATGTTTTTGTTGGTCCAGTCCATTTCGGAAACGTGTACCAGGCCTTCCACGCCTTCTTCCAGCTCTGCGAAGCAGCCGTAGTCGGTCAGGTTGGTAACACGCGCGGTTACGCGAGTGCTTTCTGGGTAACGGGCTTTGATAGCAACCCATGGATCTTCACCCAGTTGCTTCAGGCCCAGGGAAACACGGTTGCGTTCGCGATCGTATTTCAGAACCTTGACATCGATCTCGTCGCCAACGTTGACGATTTCCGATGGATGCTTGATACGCTTCCAAGCCATGTCGGTAATGTGCAGCAGGCCATCCACGCCACCCAGGTCGACGAATGCGCCGTAGTCGGTGAGGTTTTTGACGATACCTTTGACTTGCTGGCCTTCCTGCAGGGATTCCAGCAGAGCTTCACGCTCGGCGGAGTTCTCTGCTTCCAGGACGCTGCGACGGGAAACGACAACGTTGTTGCGCTTCTGGTCGAGTTTGATGACCTTGAATTCGAGTTCTTTGCCTTCCAGGTGCGTGGTGTCGCGCACTGGACGAACGTCGACCAAAGAACCTGGCAGGAACGCACGGATGCCGTTAACGTCGACAGTGAAGCCGCCTTTAACCTTACCGTTGATAACGCCCTTGACCACTTCTTCAGCTGCGAAGGCTGCTTCGAGAACAATCCAGCATTCAGCGCGCTTGGCTTTTTCACGGGACAGCTTGGTTTCACCGAAACCGTCTTCAACCGAGTCCAGAGCAACGTGAACTTCGTCACCGACATTGATAGTCAGGTCACCAGCATCGTTGTAGAACTGTTCCAGCGGGATCAGAGCTTCAGACTTCAGACCAGCGTGAACGGTTACCCAGCGAGCTTGGTAATCGATATCAACGATAACACCGGTGATGATGGAGCCTGCCTGAAGGTTCAGGGTTTTTAGGCTTTCTTCAAAGAGTTCCGCAAAGCTTTCGCTCATTTTAATTCCTGTTGATAAGGGCGAAGAATACGCCCATCTCCACACCCCAGACGGTGTGGGTCAGTTTCAGTTAAAAGAAGCCACCGCAGGACTATGACTGGTCCCCTGCGGCCTTCTTGATCACCCGGCGATATCGCGAATGGCGATTTCACTCAAGATGCGTTCCAGCACCTGCTCGATGGACAACTCCGTGGAATCCAGCTGTATGGCGTCAGCCGCCGGCTTGAGCGGGGCTACCGCACGCTGGGTATCACGCTCATCACGTGCACGGATCTCATCTAGCAGACTCGACAGACTAACACCATCGACTTTGCCCTTCAACTGCAAGTAGCGGCGGCGAGCACGCTCCTCGGCGCTGGCAGTCAGGAAAATCTTCAATGGCGCCTCGGGAAACACCACGGTGCCCATGTCTCGACCGTCAGCCACCAGGCCCGGCGGCTCTTGAAACGCTCGCTGACGCTGCAGCAAGGCGTCACGTACCGCCGGCAACGCGGCTACCTGAGAGGCCCAGGAACCGACTTGTTCGTTACGCAGGTCATCCGTCACATCGTCCCCTTCAAGGATGATTCGCTGGGGATGACCTTCCGTCGCGCCGACGAACTGCACATCAAGGTGCGCCGCCAGCAGCTTCAAGGATTCTTCATTGGTCAGGTCAACGCCATGATTGCGTGCGGCAAAAGCCAGCAAGCGGTACAGCGCGCCGGAATCCAGCAGACACCAGCCCAGGCGCTTGGCCAGGATGCCGGCGATCGTGCCTTTGCCCGAGCCGCTTGGCCCGTCGATGGTAATCACCGGTGCTTTGATATTCACAATTGAGCCTCTTGGGCAACACGGATGCCGACTTGGGCACACAGTGTAAGAAAATTCGGAAAAGACGTAGCAACATTGGCGCAGTCATGGATACGAATCGGCGCCGCTGCCCGCAGGGAAGCCACACTGAACGCCATGGCAATCCGATGATCGCCATGGGCATGGACTTCACCGCCACCCATCAGGCCGCCATCAATGATAAGCCCATCGGCGGTTGCTTCACACTTGACTCCCAGCGCCAGCAGACCATCGGCCATAACCTGGATACGATCGGATTCCTTCACGCGCAGCTCTTCGGCACCCCGCAACACGGTTCGCCCTTCGGCACAGGCCGCCGCGACGAACAGCACAGGAAACTCATCAATCGCCAACGGGACCAGAACCTCAGGAATCTCGATTCCCTTCAGTGCCGCCGCACGCACGCGCAGATCAGCCACCGGCTCACCGCCGACTTCGCGCTGGTTTCCCAAGGTGATATCCGCGCCCATCAGCCGCAGGATATCGATCACGCCGGTGCGCGTCGGGTTGATACCGACATGCTCCAGCAGCAACTCTGAACCCTCGGCGATCGAGGCAGCCACCAGGAAAAACGCCGCGGAGGAAATATCCCCTGGCACTTCAATATGGGTCGCCGTCAACGCATGGCCAGATTCCACCGACGCCGTAGCGCCCTCCACCACAACCGGATAACCAAACCCATGCAGCATGCGCTCAGTATGATCGCGGGTCGGTGCAGGCTCGGTCACCGCAGTCTCGCCCTCGGCATATAACCCGGCCAGCAACAGGGCGGATTTGACCTGGGCGCTGGCCATCGGCAACGCGTAGGTCAACCCCTTCAACGCCTGGCCACCACGAATGGTCAGCGGCGGACGCCCTTCCGGCCCCGTCTCGATCACGGCGCCCATTTCCCGCAGCGGCTTGGCCACGCGATTCATCGGGCGCTTGGACAACGACGCATCGCCGGTCAACACGCTGTCAAAACTCTGCGCCGCCAGCAGCCCGGAAAGCAAACGCATGGATGTACCGGAGTTACCGAGGTAAATCGGCCCCGGCGCCGCCTTCAAGCCATGCAAACCCACACCATGGATGGTCACGCGGCCGTGATGCGGCCCCTCGATCACCACACCCATGTCGCGAAATGCCTGCAAGGTCGCCAGGGCATCCTCACCCTCAAGGAAACCTTCAACCTCGGTTACGCCGTCAGCCAATGAACCCAGCATGATCGAGCGATGAGAGATCGACTTATCACCCGGCACCCGGATACGCCCGCTCAAGCGGCCACCCGGGTTGGCGAGGAAGGTCAGCTCATCAGCGTTCACTGCTGTTTCCATGTAGGCCCGGCGCGCCAGGATCTTGCTGAAATGCTCACGCGCGACCCGCGCACGGGTAAACACGCCCAATAATTGGTGACCATCCCCGGCATCGACCGCGTCGCGCAAGGCGTCAAGGTCACTGCGGAAGGTGTCCAAGGTGCGCAACACTGCCTCACGATTGGCGAGGAAGATGTCGTGCCACATCACCGGGTCGCTGCCAGCAATCCGCGTGAAATCGCGGAACCCACCGGCGGCGTAACGGAATATCTCGAGGTTCTCGTTGCGCTTGGCCAAGGAGTCCACCAGGCCAAATGCCAGCAGGTGTGGCAAATGGCTGGTCGCCGCCAACACTTCATCGTGGCGCTCAACCTGCATATGCTCGACATCCGCGCCCAACGCGCGCCAAAGGCGATCCACCACCGCCAGCGCAGCCGGATCGGTCTGTTCCAAAGGCGTGAGAATCACTTTATGACGACGGAACAGTTGCGCGTTGGAGGCTTCCACCCCGCTCTGCTCGGAACCGGCAATCGGATGACCCGGCACAAAACGCGCAGGCATGCCGCCAAAAGCCAGTTGCGCCGCGCGCACCACATTGCCCTTGGCACTGCCGACGTCCGTGAGGATCGCCTGCCCCAGATCCATACGGGCCAACAACGCCAGCAATTTCTCCATCGCCAGAATCGGCACCGCGAGCTGGATCACATCAGCGCCCTGGCACGCGAGCGCCAGGTCTGCTTCGCAGCGATCCACTACCCCCAATTCAACCGCCAACTTGCGCGATTGCGGGTCCAGGTCCACACCGACCACCTCGCCACACAACCCGCTTTCACGCAGGCCTTTGGCGAAGGAGCCGCCGATCAACCCCAGACCGACCACTACCAGGCGACCGATCATAGGCACAGCAGGTTGCAATGCAGTGACATCAACCACGAGCCAGAACCTTGGCCAGCGCCTCCAGGAAGCGCGCGTTCTCGGCCGGCAAGCCGATGGTGATACGCAGGTGGTTCGGCATGCCGTAGTTGGCTACCGGACGCACGATCACACCTTCGCGCAGCAGGCCCTGGAACACCGGCGCCGCCACTTGGCCAAGGTCGACACAGATGAAGTTGCCCTTGGACGGAATCCAGCCCAGGCCCAACTCACGGAAACCTTCCTGCAGTTGCAGCATGCCGCTTTCATTGAGACGACGACCTTCTTCAAGGTATTCAGCATCTTTCACCGCTGCACAGGCCGCCGCCAAGGCGAGGCTGTTGACGTTGAAAGGTTGGCGTACACGGTTCAGCACATCGGCGACGACGGCTGTGGACAGGCCGTAACCCACCCGCAGCGAAGCCAGGCCATAGGCCTTGGAGAACGTGCGCGATACCAGCAGGTTCGGATAGGCCGCCAGGAAGTCCAGGCCATCTGGCAGGTCGCTGCCTTCGGCGTACTCGATGTAGGCCTCGTCCAGCACCACCAGCACGTGCTCAGGCACGTCCTGCAGGAAGTCGTCCAATGCTTGCGCATCGAACCAGGTGCCGGTTGGGTTGTTCGGGTTGGCGATAAACACCACGCGGGTCTGGGCATCGATCGCAGCCAGCATGGCCGGCAGGTCGTGACCCCAGTCCTTGGCTGGAATGACGCGCGCATCGGCACCGACAGCCTGAGTGACAATCGGATACACCGCGAACGCGTGCTCGCTGAACACGGCGTTCAAGCCAGGCGCCAGGTAAGCGCGACCGACCAATTCAAGAATGTCGTTGGAGCCGTTACCCAGGGTGACCTGGTTCAGCTCGACCCGGCATTTCTCCGCCAGCAGCGACTTGAGGGCGAAGCCGTTGCCATCAGGATATCGGGTCAACTCGGCCAACTCTTCACGAATCGCCGCCAGCACTTTAGGGCTCGGGCCCAGCGGATTCTCGTTGCTCGCCAATTTGACGATCTTGGACGGATCCAGATTCAACTCACGCGCCAACTCGTCCACAGGCTTACCCGGAACGTAAGGCGACAGTTGTTGCACGCCCGGCTGCGCCAGGGCGAGGAAGTTGCCACTCATGTTAAAGCCTCACAAAACCGCTTTCGGGTAAGAGCCCAGCACCTTGAGTGCCACGGCTTCCTGACTGATTTTCTCGAGCACACCCTTGACCAGCGGGTCGCGGTGATGGCCGACGAAGTCGATAAAGAACACGTAAGTCCATTTACCGCTGCGCGAAGGACGAGTCTCGATGCGCGTCAGGTCAATCCCGTTATCGTGGAACGGCACCAGCAGCTCATGCAGCGCACCGGGCTTGTTGCTCATGGAAACGATGATCGAGGTCTTGTCGTCGCCGGTCGGCGGCACTTCCTGGTTACCGATCATCAGGAAGCGCGTGGAGTTGTCCGGGCGGTCCTCGATTTTCTCGGCCAGGCGCGTCAGGCCATAAAGGCCTGCTGCCATATCACCGGCGATGGCCGCCGAGTTCCACTCACCCTTGACCCGCTTCGCCGCTTCGGCGTTGCTGGAAACCGCCACACGCTCGACGTTCGGGTAATGGGCGTCCAGCCACTTGCGGCACTGGGCCAGGGACTGGGCGTGGGAATAGATACGGCTGATGCTGTCGGTCTTGGTGTTCTCGCCCACCAGCAGGTGGTGGTGAATACGCAGTTCGACTTCGCCGCAGATCACCATGTCGTGCTCGAGGAAGCTGTCCAGGGTGTGGTTGACCGCACCTTCGGTGGAGTTTTCCACCGGGACCACGCCAAAGTTCACCGCACCGGCAGCCACTTCACGGAACACCTCATCAATGGCCGCCATCGGCTTGCTGATCACGGCGTGACCAAAGTGCTTCATGGCGGCTGCTTGGGTGAAGGTGCCTTCCGGACCGAGGTACGCCACTTTCAGCGGCTGCTCCAGGGCCAGGCACGACGACATGATTTCACGGAACAACCGCGCCATCTCTTCGTTGCCCAACGGGCCCTTGTTGCGCTCCATTACGCGCTTGAGCACCTGGGCCTCACGCTCAGGTCGGTAGAACACCGGCACTTCGCCTTCTGCCAAGGACGCCATCTTCACCCGCGCCACTTCCTGGGCACAGCGTGCGCGCTCGCTGATCAGCTCCAGGACTTTCTCGTCCAGGCTGTCAATGCGCACCCGCAGGGCCTTGAGTTCTTGCTCAGACATTAGCCGTGTTCCTTTTCGAACTCTGCCATGTAGGCAACCAGCGCGTTGATGGCGTGGATGTCGACGGCGTTGTAGATGGAGGCGCGCATGCCACCGACCGAACGGTGACCCTTGAGGTTCAGCAGGCCGCGCGCGTCGGCACCGGCCAGGAATGGCTTGTCCAGGCGGTCATCAGCCAGACGGAATGGCACGTTCATCCACGAGCGGTCGGTCAGGTTGATCGGGTTGCTGTACAGGCCGCTGGCGTCGATGAAGTCGTACAGGGTGCGCTTCTTCTCTTCGTTCAGCTTGCCCATGGCGGCGACACCGCCCTGCTCTTTCAGCCACTCGAACACCAGGCCAGACAGGTACCAGGCGAAGGCCGGCGGAGTGTTGTACATCGAGCCGTTATCGGCCGCGACCTTGTAGTTGAGCATGGTCGGGCACAGCGAACGGGCGCGCCCCAGCAGGTCTTCGCGGATGATGTTGACCAGGATGCCGCTCGGGCCGATGTTCTTCTGGGCGCCGGCGTAGATCATGCCGTACTTGGATACATCGATTGGGCGCGAGAGGATGTCCGAAGACATGTCGCACACCAGCGGAACGTCGCCCACTTCTGGCACCCAGTCGAACTCCAGGCCGCCGATGGTCTCGTTCTGCACGTAGTGAACGTAGGCCGCGTCCTTCGAGAGTTTCCACTCGTTCTGACCAGGAATGGCGAAGTAGTCGTAAGGCTTGGCAGTGCCTGCCACATTGACGTTACCGTAACGGGAGGCCTCTTCAATGGCCTTCTGACCCCAGATACCGGTGTCGATGTAGTCGGCAGTGCCATCTTCCGGCAGCAGGTTCAACGGAATCTGGGCGAACTGCTGGCTGGCGCCGCCTTGCAGGAACAGCACTTTGTAGTTGGAAGGGATGTCCAGCAAGTCACGCAGATCCTGCTCGGCCTTGGTGGCAATGGACACGAACTCATCGCTGCGATGGCTCATTTCCATCACGGAGAGGCCTTTTCCATGCCAGTCGAGGAGTTCACCCTGCGCACGCTGCAGGACTGCTTCAGGAAGCGCCGCGGGACCGGCACAGAAGTTATAGGCTCTCTTGCTCACATCCAATCTCACTCTAGATCTGGTGGGGTGGTGCAATAAACAGGTATTTCAATGTTTTCAGAAGGGACAAACAACAAGGGGGCGAATCTTCATCCGCCCCCTGTGTGTCCGCTTATTCCTGCGGTTCTTCTTCGTCTGCGGCAGCGTCGAGGGTTGGCTCGTCGACGTTGTCATCGCCTGCCGCGATCACCTCGCCTTCAAACGCTTCACCTTCCAGCTCCTCGCCTTCGACTTCCGATGGTTCCTGGACGCGCTCCAGGCCTACCAACGTCTCGTCACTGGCCAGCTTGATCAAGGTCACGCCCTGGGTGTTACGACCCAGGCTCGACACTTCATCCACACGGGTACGTACCAGGGTGCCCTGGTCGGAAATCAGCATGATCTCCTCGCCATCGAGCACCTGGACCGCGCCGACCAGACGGCCATTGCGATCGTTGCTGACCATGGCAATAACGCCTTGGCCGCCACGCTTGTACTCCGGGAACTCGCTGATAGCAGTACGCTTGCCGTAACCACGCGCCGAAGCGGTGAGGATCTGGCTGCCTTCTTCCGGGATCAGCATCGAAATCAGCTTCTGCCCTTCTGGCAGGCGCATGCCGCGCACACCGCGGGCGGTACGGCCCATGGCGCGAACGTCGGATTCCTTGAAGCGCGTTACCTTGCCGCCGTCGGAGAACAGCATGACTTCACGCTCGCCATCGGTAATGGCGGCCGAAATCAGCACGTCGCCTTCGTCCAGTTCCAGGGCGATCAGGCCCACGCTGCGCTGACGGCTGAAGGATTCCAGCGGGGTCTTCTTCACGGTGCCTTTGGCGGTGGCCATGAAGATGAAGTGACCCTCGGTGTATTCCTCGACCGGCAGCATTGTGGTGATGTATTCATCACTGTCCAGCGGCAGCAGGTTGACCAGCGGACGACCACGGGCAGCACGGGAGGCTTCCGGGATTTCGTAAGTCTTGAGCCAGTACACCTTGCCCTTGCTGGAGAACAGCAGCAGCGTGGTATGGCTGTTGGCGACCAGCAGGTGAGCGATGTAGTCCTCATCCTTCACGCCGGTAGCCGATTTACCTTTACCGCCACGACGCTGGGCCTGGTACGCAGCCAGCGGCTGGGTCTTGGCGTAGCCACCGTGGGAAATGGTCACGACGCGCTCTTCTTCCGGGATCATGTCACCCAGCGTCAGGTCGAGACGGGCATCAAGGATCTCGGTGCGACGCACATCGCCGTATTCGGCGCGGATCACTTCCAGTTCTTCGCGGATCACTTCCATCAGGCGCACAGCGCTGCTGAGGATACGGATCAGCTCACCGATCTGGTTGAGGATTTCCTGGTACTCGGCCAGCAGCTTCTCGTGTTCCAGACCGGTCAGGCGGTGCAAGCGCAGTTCCAGGATGGCCTGGGCCTGTTCCGGCGACAGGAAGTACTTGCCTTCACGCAGGCCGTATTGCGGGTCCAGGGTCTCTGGACGGCACGAGTCGGCACCGGCACGTTCAACCATGGCCACCACGGCGCTGGATTCCCAAGGCGTGCTGATCAGCGCTTCCTTGGCTTCCGACGGGGTTGGCGAGGCCTTGATCAAAGCGATTACCGGGTCGATGTTCGACAGCGCAACAGCCTGGCCTTCCAGGATGTGGCCGCGCTCGCGAGCTTTGCGCAGCTCGAACACAGTACGACGGGTCACTACTTCGCGGCGGTGACGCACGAAGGCTTCCAGCAGATCCTTGAGGTTCAGGATGCGCGGACGACCGTCGATCAGTGCAACCACGTTGATACCAAACACGCTTTGCAGCTGGGTCTGGGCATAGAGGTTGTTGAGGATCACCTCAGGCACTTCGCCACGACGCAGCTCGATCACCACGCGCATACCGTCTTTGTCGGACTCGTCGCGCAGTTCGGTGATGCCTTCCAGCTTCTTCTCTTTAACCAGCTCGGCGATCTTCTCGATCAAACGCGCCTTGTTCAGCTGGTACGGGAGTTCGGTGATAACGATTTGCTGGCGACCACCGACCTTGTCGATGTCTTCGATCATCGAGCGGGCGCGCATGTAAATGCGGCCGCGACCGGTGCGGTAGGCTTCGATGATACCGGCGCGACCGTTGATGATTGCGGCGGTCGGGAAGTCCGGGCCGGGGATGTATTGCATCAGCTCATCGACGGTCAGCTCAGGGTTGTCGATGAGGGCCAGGCAACCGTCGATGACTTCACCGAGGTTGTGCGGCGGGATGTTGGTGGCCATGCCCACGGCGATACCGCTGGAGCCGTTGACCAGCAGGTTGGGAATCTTGGTGGGCATGACAGCCGGGATCATTTCGGTGCCGTCGTAGTTCGGCACCCAGTCCACGGTTTCTTTATGCAGGTCGGCCAGCAGCTCGTGCGCCAGCTTGGTCATGCGCACCTCGGTGTATCGCATGGCCGCGGCGTTGTCGCCGTCGACCGAACCGAAGTTGCCCTGGCCGTCTACCAGCAGGTAGCGCAGGGAAAACGGCTGGGCCATCCGAACGATGGTGTCGTACACCGCAGTGTCGCCGTGAGGGTGATACTTACCGATCACGTCACCGACAACACGGGCAGATTTCTTGTACGGCTTGTTCCAGTCGTTACCCAGCTCGCTCATCGCGAACAGCACACGCCGGTGCACGGGCTTCAAGCCATCGCGCGCATCAGGCAGTGCCCGACCGACAATTACGCTCATCGCGTAGTCGAGGTAGGACTGTTTCAGCTCGTCTTCGATATTGACCGGGAGGATTTCTTTGGCCAGTTCGCCCATGAGAAGCCTGATTCCTTTTTCGGGTGAAACCTCGTCACATCCATATGGGACGAACGAAGCTCGCCGCTGCCGGCACGGTGCCTGACAACGACTTACGACAAATCAACGAGTTATGACACGGATCTGCGCGTTATAGGCAACCCCTCGGGGCGGCCCTGGAAACCGCCGGATGTTATCACAATCGCCGCCACGCACCTATCCCCCTGATGCGCATGGAGCATAGTTAGTTGACGGGTGACAGGCTTGAGGGGGACGAGAGGGGCTTAGAGAAGGATCCAGCTTGTTTTTTGAGGGTAGATCCGAAGAATTTATTGACTTAAAGGCCTCTTCGCGAGCAAGCCCGCTCCCACATTTGATTTGTGAACACATTTAAAATGTGGGAGCGGGCTTGCTCGCGAAGGCAATCCAACAGACACCAACGCCCTCAATGCAGACGCTTACGGCACATCAACTTGGCCATCTTGGCCGTATCCGGCCGCTCAACGATGCCCTTTTCCGTCACGATCACATCGATCAAATCAGCAGGCGTTACGTCGAACACCGGATTGAACGCATCCACCCCCAAGCGCTGCCCAACGATCTCCAGCAGCTCACCCGGATCGCGCTGTTCCAGTGCAACGTCATCGCCGCTCGCCATCATCAAGTCGATGGTCGAACTCGGCGCCACCACCATGAAGCGCACGCCGTGGTGCATGGCGCACACGGCCAGTTGATAGGTGCCAATCTTGCTGATCACATCGCCATTGGCGGTAATGCAGTCGGCACCGACAATCACCCAGGTCACGCCCTTGGTCTTGAGGATATGCGCACCGGCCGAGTCAGCATTCACCTTCACCGGGATGCCCTCGCCCGCCAGCTCCCAGGCAGTCAGCCGTGAACCTTGCAGCCAAGGCCGGGTTTCATTGGCATAAACCTGCTCGACCATGCCCTCCAGGAAAGCAGCCCGTATCACCCCAAGGGCCGTGCCGACGCCGCCAGTGGCCAAAGCGCCAGCATTGCCATGGGTGAGGATCGCCTGGGCATTGCCCTGGTGCTTGCGGATCAGCTCGACGCCCAGCTGGGCCATGGTGATATTGGCTTCGCGATCACTTTCGTGGATCGCAATCGCCTCGGCTTCCAGCATCGCCAGCGGATCGGCGTGCTTCTTGACGCGGTCCAGACGGTCGCGCATGCGCTTGAGCGCCCAGAACAGATTCGCTGCGGTCGGACGGGTATCCGCCAGAAGTGCGTAGTCTTCTTCCCACGACGCTTGCCAGTCCCCCCCCTCGGCCATTCGCTGGCGAGCGGCGAGCACCAGGCCATAGGCGGCGCTGATCCCGATAGCCGGCGCGCCGCGCACTATCATCGAGCGGATAGCCGCAGCCACCTCATCAACCGTAGAGCAGGCAATCCAGCTTTCCCGAGACGGTAAGGCACGTTGATCGAGCAAGTGCAGCGCGCCATCGCGCCAATCGATGGCCTTCACCTTCTCCGCAGCCAACAGTCGATCGCGCATTCCTTACTCCGCACTCAGAAACAAAGCCGCCGATTATAGCGATCCGCCAGCCAGGACGCTCGGGTATACTTCGCCCTTCTTTTATAGCTGCCTGGGAAGAAGCCTTCGATGACCGCCACTGCCGCCCCGCTCGACCTGTTGCTATTGCCGACCTGGCTGGTACCCGTCGAACCTGCTGGTGTGGTGCTCAAGGAGCATGGCCTGGGCATCCGCAACGGGCGCATCGCCTTTATCGGCCCGCGGGCCGCAGCGCTGAAGCTTTCAGCCACCGAAACACGTGAGCTGCCGGGCATGCTACTCAGCCCCGGCCTGATCAACGCCCACGGGCATGCGGCGATGAGCCTGTTTCGCGGCCTGGCCGATGACCTGCCACTGATGACCTGGCTGGAAAAGCACATCTGGCCCGCCGAAGCCAAATGGGTCGATGAGGCGTTCGTACGCGACGGCACCAACCTGGCCATCGCCGAGCAACTCAAGGGCGGCATCACTTGCTTTTCCGACATGTACTTCTACCCCAAGGTCGCCAGCGACTGCGTGCACAACAGTGGCATGCGCGCGCAGATCGCGATTCCCATCCTCGACTTCCCGATCCCCGGCGCCAGCACCGCCGATGAGGCGATCCGCCAGGGTGTCGAGCTGTTTGGCGATCTCAAGCACCACCCGCGCATCAAGATCACCTTCGGCCCTCATGCGCCGTACACCGTGTGCGATGACAACCTGGAAAAAATCCGGGTGATCGCCGAGGAACTGGACGCCGCAATCCACATGCACGTTCACGAAACCGCCTTTGAAGTGCAGCAAGCTGTCGAGCAGACCGGCGAACGGCCACTCGCCCGCCTGGGTCGCCTCGGGCTGCTAGGCCCGCGGTTCCAGGCCGTTCATATGACCCAAATCAGCGAGGATGACCTGGCTTTGCTGGTAGAAAGCAACACCAGCATCATCCATTGCCCGGAATCGAACCTGAAACTGGCCAGCGGCTTTTGCCCGGTGGAGCGTCTGTGGCAGGCTGGCGTCAATGTGGCCATCGGTACCGATGGTGCCGCCAGCAACAACGACCTGGACCTGCTGGGCGAAACCCGCACGGCGGCGATGCTGGCCAAGGCTGTCGCCGGTTCGGCCACGGCCCTGGATGCCCACCGCGCGCTGCGCATGGCTACGCTCAATGGTGCGCGGGCCATGGGCCTGGAAGGCGAGATCGGTTCGCTGGAAGTGGGCAAGGCCGCGGACGTCGTCGCCTTCGACTTGTCGGGGCTGGCGCAACAACCGATCTACGATCCGGTCTCACAGCTTATATATGCCACCGGACGTGATTGCGTGAAACACCTTTGGGTCGCCGGCAAGCAATTGCTCGACGACCGGCAACTGACCCGCATGGATGAACAACAGTTGACCGCCACGGCCATAGCCTGGGGCCAACGCATCAGCGGGCACCACGAATAACGTCAGTCTTGAACCTACGGATTCAGGACCGAAAACCCGATTTATCAGATTTAGAGGATTCACCATGAGCAACGTCGACCACGCCGAAATCGCTAAATTCGAAGCTTTGGCTCACCGTTGGTGGGACCGCGAGAGCGAATTCAAGCCCCTGCACGACATCAACCCGCTGCGGGTCAACTGGATTGACGAGCGCGTCAACCTGGCCGGCAAGAAGGTATTGGACGTGGGGTGTGGCGGCGGCATCCTCAGTGAGGCAATGGCCCAGCGCGGCGCTACCGTGATGGGTATCGACATGGGCGAAGCGCCTCTGGCTGTAGCCCAACTGCATCAGTTGGAGTCCGGTGTGAGCGTGGAATACCGCCAGATCACCGCCGAAGCCCTGGCCGAAGAAATGCCCGAGCAATTCGACGTGGTGACCTGCCTCGAGATGCTGGAACACGTGCCGGACCCGTCCTCGGTGATTCGTGCCTGCTTCCGCATGGTCAAGCCAGGTGGCCAGGTGTTCTTCTCCACCATCAACCGCAACCCCAAGGCCTACCTGTTCGCGATCATCGGCGCCGAATACATCATGAAGCTGCTGCCGCGCGGCACCCACGACTTCAAGAAATTCATCCGTCCGTCCGAATTGGGCGCGTGGAGCCGCCAGGCCGGCCTGACCGTCAAGGACATCATCGGCCTGACGTACAACCCGCTGACCAAGCACTACAAGCTGGCCAACGACGTTGACGTCAACTACATGATCCAGACCCTGCGCGAGGAGTGAGCCTGTGAAGTTGCGAGCGGTTCTCTTCGACATGGACGGTACCCTGCTGGACACCGCGCCGGACTTTATCGCCATCTGCCAGGCCATGCGCGCTGACCGTGGCCTGGAGCCGATCAACGACCAGCACATCCGCGATGAGATCTCCGGTGGTGCCCGGGCGATGGTCGCAGTGACCTTCTCGATGGACCCGGAATCTCCAGGCTTTGAGGAATTGCGCCTGGAATTTTTGGAGCGTTACGTCAAGGGCTGTGCAATCCACAGCAAACTCTTCGATGGCATGGCCGAACTGCTGGAAGACATCGAAAAAGCCAACCTGATCTGGGGCGTGGTCACCAACAAGCCGCTGCGTTTTGCCGAGCCGATCATGCAGCAGTTGGGCCTGGCCGAGCGCTCGGCGCTGTTGATCTGCCCGGACCATGTGAAAAACAGCAAGCCGGACCCGGAGCCGATGATCCTGGCGTGCAAGATGCTCGACCTGGACCCGGCCAGCGTGTTGTTCGTGGGCGATGACCTGCGCGACATCGAGTCCGGCCGCGACGCCGGGACCCGCACTGCTGCGGTCACCTACGGCTATATCCACCCGGACGACAACCCGCGTCATTGGGGCGCCGATGTGGTGGTGGACCACCCGCTGGAGCTGCGCAAGGTGCTGGATAACGCGCTGTGCAGTTGCTGATTGCTCATCAAACCTGCGAACACCGAGGTCAATGTGTGGCTTGCCTGCGATAGCGTAGTGCCAGCCAGCACACGTGCCAGCTTAGAGACCGCCATCGCAGGCAAGCCAGCTCCCACAGGAATTGGATTCCACATTGAGAGCTGTATCACTGTGAATTTTGTCGAGGCTATTTATGTTTGATTACTCCGCACGTCCAGAACTGCTCAAAGGCCGGGTGATCCTGGTGACCGGCGCCGGTCGCGGGATTGGCGCAGCAGCGGCGAAAACCTATGCCGCCCATGGTGCCACCGTCTTGCTGCTGGGCAAGACCGAGGCCAACCTGGCCCAGGTCTATGACGAGATCGAAGCCGCAGGCCAGCCACAGCCGGTAGTAATCCCGTTCAACTTGGAGACCGCCCTGCCCCATCAATACGATGAGCTGGCAGCGATGATCGAAAAAGAGTTCGGCCACCTCGACGGCCTGCTGCACAACGCCTCGATCATCGGCCCACGCACGCCGATCGAGCAGTTGTCCGGTGAGAACTTCATGCGGGTGATGCACGTGAACGTCAACGCGATGTTCATGCTGACCAGCACGCTGCTGCCGCTGCTCAAGTTGTCCCAGGATGCGTCGGTGGTATTCACCTCCAGCAGCGTGGGCCGCAAGGGTCGGGCGTATTGGGGCGCTTACGGCGTGTCGAAATTCGCCACTGAAGGCCTGATGCAAACCCTGGCCGATGAGCTCGACACGGTCGCACCGGTACGCGCCAACAGCATCAACCCAGGCGCCACGCGCACCAGCATGCGGGCCCAGGCGTATCCAGGGGAAAACCCGACGGATAACCCGACGCCGGAAGAGATCATGCCGGTGTACCTGTACCTGATGGGGCCGGACAGTACCGGTATCAACGGGCAGGCGTTCGACGCGCAGTAGTCGGAACGCAGCAGAACTAAATGTGGGAGCGGGCTTGCTCGCGAATGCGGTAGATCAGTCGATATCTCTGTTGACTGACACTCTGCATTCGCGAGCAAGCCCGCTCCCACATTTATATTGCGGTGTTCTCTGGATCTTAGTTTTTCACCACTTCTTCGAGTGTGAAGCGGCCCAGTGGGTTTTGCAGGAAGTTGCTGATGTTACTGCGTGAAATATTGATGTACGGGCTGTAGTACAGGTCAATCCAGTTCACATCCTGCTTCGCCAGCTTCTGCAGCTCGACATACATCTGCTCACGCTTGACCGGGTCGGCCTCGATCCGCGCTTGTGCTACCAACTCCTTGACCTTGTCGTTCTTGTAGCGGGTCATGTAGTTCTGGTTGGTGTCGTGGCCCAGCACGAAAGTGGTCTTCTGGTCCGGGTCGAGGATGTCGTTGGTCCAGTACATCACCGAAATATCGTAGTCACCGTCCACCAGCATCTGCCAGCTTTGGGTGGGGTCGACCTTTTGCAGGTTGGCGGTCACGCCGACCTTGGCCAACTGGTCCTTGATGATCTCCGCGATCTGCTCGTCGGCTTCGTTACCGGCGTTGACCACGTAGTTAAGCTTCAAATCCTTGGCACCGGCGGCGGCCAGCAGTTTCTTGGCTTCGGCTGGGTCGTACGGGCGTTGCAGGTTGTTGGCGTAGTGATACAGCGAGCCCTTTGGAATGTAGGAATAGGCCACAGTGCCCTGACCGAACGTGGCGGTCTTCACCAGCGATTGTTTATCGATGGCCATGTCCAGCGCCTGACGCACTTCCGGCTTGGCCAGCAAACCGTGCTCGTGGTTGATCAGCAGGTGATCTTCACGGGTGGACGGGTCGGAATGCACCACCACATTCTTGTCTTTCTTCAGCTCTTCAACCCGTGAAAACGGCACGAAGATCGCCGTGTCCAGCTCGTTGTTCTGCACCATGCGCATGCGGGTGTTGTCGTCGGTCACCGAGACCCACTCCACGCCGTCCAGGCTGACGTTCTTGGCTTGCCAGAAGTTCGGGTTCTTTTTCAGGATCACCCGGTCACCCTTGCGCCACTCGTCCACGGTAAACGCGCCGGAGGTCACCGGGTTTTCCGAGTAGGCCTCTTCACCCATTTTGGTCATGGCTTTTTCCGACAGGATCGACACCGTCGGCGAAGCCAGTTGGGAAAGGAAAGCTACAGCCGGAGTCTTCAGCGTGACCACCAGGGTATTCGGATCAGCCGCCTTGGCCGTGTTGATCAGGTTGAAGGGGTCAGCCCACAGCGACGCCTTGTTGTCGCGGATACGCAGCAGGCTAAACGCCGCGTCATCAGCGGTGATCGCCGAACCGTCCGAGAATTTCGCGTCACGCAGCTTGAAGGTGTAGGTCAGGCCATCCTTGGAAATCTCCCAGCTTTCTGCCAGCCCCGGCTCCATCTTGGTGCCCAGGTTATCCACGCGGACCAGGGTGTCGTAGACGTTGGCGAATACCCAGGTGTCGCGGTTTTGCGCGCTTTTGATCGGGTCGAACGTGGTGCTGTCTTCACGGCAACCGATGGTCAATACACCGGCGGCTTGCGCCAACCCGGCAGTGAGGGACCAAGCGGTCAACGTGGCGGCTGCAAGCAGCTTCAAGTGGCGCGATTGCATGTCATAACTCCTTGTTTATGGACGGCAGAAAGGGTCAATGGTTGTTCAAGCACGCAACTGTACCGATGCTCGTGCAGGAAATGAGTAGGCGGCAACACCACGGAACACATGGCTTGCGCGTGCCGGCAGCGCGGGTGAAAGGCACACCCTGTAGGCAAGTTCAGTGGGCTTGGCGGTTCACCTGGCAAGGGCTCTGTAGGCAATGGCCGATAGGGATCAATCTCCGGAATCGCCTCAATCAACGCCGCCGTATAGGGATGACGCGGTGCGGTAAACACCGCTTCCACCGGCCCTTCCTCGACGATCTTACCCAGGTACATCACCGCCACGCGGTCGCACAGGCGGCGCACGATCGCCAGGTCATGGGCGATAGACAGGATCGCCAGGTTCATGCGCTGTTGCAGCTCCAACAGCAGGTTGATGATCTGGCCCTGAATCGACACATCCAGCGCCGCCACGCACTCGTCGGCGATGATCAGGCGCGGTTCCACCGCCAGCGCACGGGCGATGCCGACGCGCTGGCACTGGCCGCCGCTGAGGGAGCCGGCTTTGCGGCTGGCAAGTTCGGGGCGCAGGCCGACCAGGTCGAGCAGTTCATTGACCCGAGCCGGAATTCGGTCCGCTGGGACCTTGCGCTGCACCCGCAACACTTCGGCAATGGTTTCGCCGATGGTATGGCGCGGGTTCAAGGCTGCGTAAGGGTCCTGGAAGATCATCGCGGTTTCGTGACGCAAACGCGCAATGTCGACGGCGCTGCCGTGGGCCATATCGATGCCGTCGAACAACACCTGGCCGCTACTGATCGGGTTGAGGTGCAAAATTGCCCGGCCCAAAGTGCTCTTGCCGCTGCCGGACTCGCCTACCAATCCAAGGGTTTCACCCGCCGCCAGGTTCAGCGACACACCGTTCACCGCCCTCACCCACTGCTTGTTCAACCCGAACAGCCCGGTGCCGGACGCGGCAAACTTCACCTCCAGGTCCTTGATCTGCAATAGGCTCATGGGTGCATTCCCAAGGGGTAGTGACAGGCGACCCGCGCCCCTTCCGGCAAGCGCTCGGTGCACAAGGCGCCAACCTGCGGGCAACGCGGATTAAAGCGACAACCGGCGGGCAATGAGTCCAGCAACGGCGGCTGGCCGGGGATGGTGCGCAGCAAGGCGTGACCGCTGCTTTGCGCCGGTTGGCAGTCGATCAGGCCAGCGGTGTAGGGGTGTTGCGGACGGGCCAGCAGGTCGTACTTGCTGCCGTGTTCGCACAGGCGTCCGGCATACATCACCGCGATGGAATCACAGGTTTGCGCCACCACGCCAAGGTCGTGGGTGATCATGATGATCGACAAGCCGCGCGTGTCTCGCAGGTCCAGCAGCAGGCGCAGGATTTGCGCCTGCACGGTGACGTCGAGGGCGGTGGTTGGCTCGTCGGCAATCAATACTTTGGGGTTGCAGCCCAAGGCCACGGCGATCATCGCGCGCTGGCGCATGCCGCCGGAAAACTCGTGGGGGTAGTTGTCGACACGTGCCTGGGGATCGGGAATGCCCACTTGGCGCAACACGTCGATGGCCTGCAGGCGCGCGTCCTTTTTCGAGGCACCTTGATGCAGGCGGATACCCTCGGCGATCTGCTCGCCGATACGCATCAACGGGTCCAGATGGCTGCTGGGATTCTGGAAGATCATGCCCAGTTGCCCGCCCCGCACAGCGCGCATCCCGGTATCATCCAGTTGCAACAGATCCTGGCCGGCCAAGCGCACTGCACCACCCTGCACCCGCAGGCTGGGCGATGGCAGCAAGCGCATCAGGCCGCGACAGGCCATGGTCTTGCCCGAACCACTCTCGCCCACCAGGCCGAGGATCTCGCCCTCGGCCACGTCAAACGACACGCGGTCCACCAAGGTGACGTCGCGCCCAGGGTGAGTGGCAATCACGCTCAGGTCCTGCACCTGCAACAGACTCATGAGCGATCCCCCAATACCTGCGCCACGCCGTCCGCCAGCAAGCTAAAGCCCATGGCCAGGGTCACAATGGCCAGCCCCGGAAACGTGCAGATCCACCAGGCGGTGGTGATGAAGGCCTGACCTTCGGCGACCATGGTGCCCCACTCGGCGGTGGGCGGCTGCACGCCCAGGCCCAGGTAACTCACGGCGGCGCCATTGAGCAGTACCAGCACGGCGTCGGACATGGAAAACACGATCGAGCCGAACATCGCATTCGGCAGCAAATGCCGGAACAGAATGCGCCCATGACCAAAGCCCAAACTTTTGGCCGCCAAGGCAAAGTCGCTTTCCTTCAGCACCAGAATCTGCGAGCGGATCAGCCGCGCATACGACACCCAACCCACCAGCGCCATGGCGATGTAAAAACTCTTCAGGCCCGGCCCGAGAATGGCCATGATCGCCAGCATCAACACCAGGAACGGGAACGCCAGGATCACATCGATGACGCGCATGCAGAAACTGTCGAAACGCCCGCCGATGTAGCCGGAGACTGCGCCGATAAAGGTGCCGATCATGAACGGGAAGATCACGCCGATGATCGCCAGTTGCAGGTCAATGCGCGCGCCCCAGATCACCCGCGAAAGAATGTCGCGCCCGTAATTATCCGTGCCAAATGGATGGGCCAGGCTGGGACCGAGCAAACTGATATCAGTGTTTTGTGCAATCGGGTCATAAGGTGCGATCCACGGCGCGAACACTGCCAGGGCAAACCACACCAGCAGAATCAACAAGCCCCACGCGGCAGTCAGACGGCCGTTGCGAAAACCGAAACGCAAGCGCAGGCGCCACGGGGCAATCAACGGGCGGCTGGTCATTGCATCTTCACCCGTGGGTCGAGGGCTACCGTGATCACGTCGGCGATAAAGTTGACCACCACCGTGGCACAGGCCAGCACCATGGCCACGCCCTGCACCACCATGTAGTCGCGGGTGAAGATGCCGCGCACCAACAATTGGCCGATGCCGGGGATGGCGAACAGGCTTTCGATCACCACCGTGCCACTGATCAGCCAGCCGATATTCACCGCCAACAGGTTGACCGCCGGCACCAGGGAGTTGGGCAACACGTGGCGGCGAAACACCGCCGCTTCCGACAGCCCGCGGGCACGGGCGGCGGTGACGTGGTCGGCCTGTAACTCCATCAACATGCTGGCCCGCAGGTTGCGCACCAATACCGCCGACAGCGCCAGGGCGATGGTCAGGCACGGCAGCACCATATGGTGGGCCTTGTCCACCCAGGTGCGACCGTAACCGGACACCGGAAACAGGCCCCACTGCACGCTCAACAACAGGATCAGCATCAAGCCCAGCCAGAACGCCGGCATGCCCAGGCCCACCGTGGTAAATACGCGGATCAGGTTGTCTGCCCAGCCGCCCTTGTTGCGCGCGGCGACGGTTGCCAGCGGCACCGCAATCAGCAGCGCCAGCAGCACGCTGCCGAGTACCAGCACCAGGGTCGGCTCGATGCGGGTGACGATCAGTTTCAGCGCATCGACCTTGTACAGCAGCGATTGGCCGAGATCGCCCTTGAGCAGGTTCTTCAGGAAGTAGAAATATTGCAGCCATAACGGCTGGTCGAGGCCGTACTGGGCGCGGATTTTCAACAAGGCGTCTGGCGTGCTGCGCGAGCCCAGCAGGGCCCGCGCCGGGTCGCCCGGAATCGAACGCACCAGCACAAAGGTAATCAGGCTGATGCCAAACAACACCGGCAGCAATTGCAGCGGCCGGGAGAGTACAAAGCGGTAGCGCGCCAGGTTCATCCGTCAGCCTCGATGACGCGCAAGGAAGTCCAGCAGCACCGGAAAATACGCCTGGGGCTCTTCGTAGAACGGCATATGGCTGCTGTTGGGGAACACATGCAATTCGGCGTGCCTGGCGGCCATCTTCATGCGCATGGCACAGGCCGGGGTGAGTTCGTCGTGCTGGCCGGTGGTGATCAGGATAGGCATCTTGAATTCGGCCATTTCAGAGAGACGGTTCCAGTCCTTGAGATTGCCGATATAGAGGAATTCGTTGGGCCCCTGCATGGTTTCGTAGGGGCCCATGTTCCAGTCACCCAGCGAGCGTTTGACCGGCTCTGGCCACTCGTCGAGGCGGCACACGTGGCGGTAGTTGAGCAAGGTAATCGCGGCTTGGTATTGCGGGTGGTCCAGGGTGCCCATGGCTTCGTGGCGCTGCATCATGGCCACGGTTTCGCTGCCGAGGGCGCCGCGCAGGCGTTCCAGTTCCTGGGACAGGTGTGGGATGTCGCCGACGGTGTTTTCGAGAATCAGGCTTTTCAGGGCATTGGGGTAATGGATGGCGTACTCGATACCCAGCCAGCCGCCCCAGGAATGCCCAAGCAAATGCACGCGGCCCAGGCCCAGGGCTTGGCGCACGGTTTCGACTTCTTCGACATAACGGCGGATTTCCCACAGGGAAACATCGGTCGGTCTGGCTGATGCGCCCGTGCCAAGCTGGTCGAATGCAACCACTCGCAGGTTATGGTCTTTGAGCCAGCCATGGGCGTCGCGCAAATAGTCACACGGCAGGCCTGGCCCGCCGTTGAGACACAACAGCACCTCATCGCCTTCGCCAAAGCTGTAGACCACGAGGTCATAGCCGTCGACTTGCACGCTGTACTGCTGGTCGGGGGCAATTTCACGCCACATGCATACATTCCTTGTGTTGTGTCGGCCTGGCAGGTAGCGGCCGTTTAGCGGCCAACACTACCGAGGATGCCGCGCGTCCATAACCTAGCAATTCTTATAGGTTTGGCCTGGCTGTCCTTCGCCGGGGCGTGGCATTCTACTTGCAGCAAGTCGAGATTCAAATGAATTCGGGAGCAGAACGGATGCTGGCCAAGCTAACTGCCTTCAATCACCGCTTGATGCCGGGCAGGAGCCTGGATGAGCAGATGGACAACACGTTTATCCTCGCCCAGCAGTTGGGCTTCGATGCACTGGTGTATGACTACACCCCGGTGCCGATTGACCAGGATGGTGCACTCATCACCCCTTCGGTACTGGCATTGCGCAATACCCCGCCGGGCTGGCACAGCTTGTGGTGCTGCAAAGGGTTCTACCAGATTGATCCGGTGCAGCATTTGGCCCTGAGTACGGTGTCGCCGTTCGTGTGGTCCTACGAAGCCAAGGCCGATACCGCGCTACAAAAGATCATCGATCCCTGCCACGCGCCCGTTTCGTCCTACCTGCACGACCAGCAACTGACCTGCGGCGTGAGCGTGCCAATCCACCTGCCCCGTGGCGGTTTTGCGTCGCTGACCGGGCTGCGTACCGGCAGAGCCCAGACCGTACTGCAGGATGCGCAGCAAACCTTGTCGGATTTCAGCCTTATTTCCCATGCCTTGCAGGAAGCGGCCTACCCGCTGTTCAGCAAGGAGCTGCGCACCTACCCGCATATCCACCTGACCAAACGGGAGCGCGAGTGCCTCAAATGGGCCGCCGACGGCCTGACGGCCGCTGAAATCGCCAGCCAGCTGAGCCGTTCACTGGCGGTGGTTACCCTGCACCTGGCCTCGGCGATGCACAAACTGGGGGCCAAGAACCGCGTACAAGCGGTGGTGCGCGCCACCCATTACCGCCTGCTCGAAGATTGACCCGCGCGCAAAACCTAGCTGTTTTGCTAGTTACCTAAATTTCCCGCGACGACTATTGTGTCCCTGATCCTTTTTTTGAGAGCAGGGCACGAAATGGAATTCATCGAAAAAATCCACGAAGGGTATGCGGCGTTTGGCACCTACCAGACTTGGTACCGCGTCACCGGTGACCTGTCCAGCGGCCGTACACCGCTGGTGATCATTCACGGCGGCCCGGGTTGCACCCACGACTATGTCGACGCGTTCAAGGATGTCGCCGCCAGCGGTCACGCCGTGATCCACTACGACCAACTGGGCAACGGGCGCTCCACCCACCTCCCTGACAAAGACCCATCCTTCTGGACCGTCGGCCTGTTTCTCGAAGAGCTGAACAACCTGCTGGAGCATCTGGAGATCAGCGACAACTACGCGATTCTCGGCCAATCCTGGGGCGGCATGCTCGGCAGCGAACACGCGATCCTGCAGCCCAAGGGCCTGCGCGCGTTTATCCCGGCCAACTCGCCGACGTGCATGCGCACGTGGGTCAGCGAAGCCAACCGCCTGCGCAAATTGTTGCCCGAAGGCGTGCATGAAACCCTGCTCAAACACGAAGCCACCGGCACCTACCAAGACCCGGAATACCTCGCGGCATCACGGGTGTTCTATGACTATCACGTGTGCCGGGTCAACCCATGGCCGGACGCAGTGGCGCGTACCTTTGCCCAAGTCGACTCCGACCCGACGGTGTACCACGCCATGAGCGGCCCCACCGAATTCCATGTAATCGGTAGCTTGAAAGACTGGAAATCCATCGGTCGCCTGTCGGCAATCAATGTACCGACGCTGGTGATTTCCGGTCGGCACGATGAGGCCACGCCGCTGGTGGTCAAGCCGTTTTTGGATGAGATTGCCGATGTGCGCTGGGCGCTGTTTGAAGACTCCAGCCACATGCCTCATGTCGAAGAACGCCAAGCGTGCATGGGGACCGTGGTGAAGTTTTTGGATGAGGTGTGTGCGGTGCCGTACAAAGAACTCAAGGCTGGCTGAATTCAAATGTGGGAGCTGGCTTGCCTGCGATGACAAGGGTGAATTCACCGCAGCTATCGCAGGCAAGCCAGCTCCCACATCAGGTACCGCTTCAGACCTCAGTGGTCTCAGGCTTAGTGGCTTTCCTCGGAGTATCCGCGACCAACGGAATCTCCTTACCCTCGGCATCGAACAACTTACCGCCGCTGAAGTAATCCCCATCGCGCAGTTCCGACACATCCCGGAAGCACAAGCTGCGCTCTGTCCCCGCCACAAACACCGATTGCTGGTCCGAGTTGCCGGCGGTGAAATGGTTGAAGGCCAGGTTCAGCAGGATCGCCATGATCGCCGATGAGCTGATGCCCGAGTGGAAAATGGTCGCGAACCACGTTGGAAAATGATCGTAGAAGTTCGGCGCCGCAATCGGGATCATGCCAAAACCGATGGAAGTAGCGACGATGATCAGGTTCATGTTGTTGCGGTAATCCACCTTCGACAGCGTACGGATACCACTCGCCGCCACGGTCCCGAACAGTACAATCCCAGCCCCACCGAGCACCGACGTCGGGACCGCCGCAATCACCCGCCCCATGAATGGCAGCAGTCCGAGGATCACCAGGAACACCCCGCCGGTTGCCACCACAAAACGACTCTTCACCCCGGTAACCGCCACCAGGCCGACGTTCTGGGCGAAGGCGCTCTGGGTAAACGAACCGAAGATCGGTGCGAACATGCTCGACAACATGTCGGCACGCAGACCGTTGCCCAAGCGCTTGGAATCAACCTTGGTGTCGATGATCTCGCCCACCGCCAGGATGTCTGCCGAGGTCTCGACCAAGGTCACCATCACCACGATGCACATGGAAATGATCGCGGCCACATGGAAGGTTGGCATGCCGAAATGGAATGGCGCTGGGAAACCGAACATTGGCCCCTGGGTCACGCCGGAGAAGTCAGCCATGCCCAGGAACACCGCAATCACGGTGCCGATTACCATCGCCAGCAGGATCGACAGGCGCGAGATGGTCGCACTGCCGATCTTGCTCAGCAGCAACACCAACACCAGGGTCAGCGCTGCCAAGCCAATGTTGGGCATGCTGCCGAAATCTGCCGCGCGGCTATTGCCGCCCATGGCCCAGCGCGCCGCAACGGGCATCAGGGTCAGGCCGATGGTGGTGATCACGATTCCGGTCACCAAGGGTGGGAAGAACTTGGTGATCCGCGAGAACACTGGTGTGATCAGCAGTCCGATCAACGACGCGGCCATCACCGCCCCGAGAATCACCGGCACTCCGCCGGCACCGTCGCCGCCGACAATCGCCACCATGGTTGCCACGCCGGCAAACGACACACCCTGCACCAGCGGCAACTGACAACCAAAGAACGGCAAGCCAAGGGTTTGCAACAGCGTGGCCAGGCCACCGGCAAACAACGACGCGGCGATCAACAGGCCGATATCCGCCGGTGACAAGCCAGCGGCCTGGCCAATGATCAGGGGCACGGCAACGATGCCGCCGTACATGGTGAGCACATGCTGCAGGCCGTAAGCCATGTTGGCGGCGACGCCCAGATTTTCATCTTCGGGCCGCTGCGGTGACGCCTTCGGGATAGTCATGGTGAGGGGATCTCTGTTTTTGTTGTGCATTCACTGTATGCAAAGGAAACGAGAGATGTCCATAGAGTTGTATACAATCAATTCCACAATAAGCCATTTGCAACCGTTACAAAAATCCATTCAGCCGCCCTGCCCTGTGGCTTGAAGCCGTGCGCAAAAGGACCTGAAAAAAAATGCTCAACCGCAAGCTGCGTATTCACGCCCCCGCGATCTACTACTTCGACATGGTGCGGCGCTGTCACTCGATCCGCGAGGCCGCACGCCGCCTGAATGTGGCGTCATCCGCCGTGAACCGGCAGATCCTCAAGCTGGAAGACGAGATGGGCGCAGCCTTGTTCGAGCGTCTACCCGGCGGGCTGCGCGTGACTGCCGCCGGTGAAATCCTCACTCGCCACGTGACGCTGCTGTTGCAGGATGTGGAGCGCGTGCGCGGCGAGCTGGATGGATTGCATGGCGTGCAGACCGGCCATGTGGAGATCGCTACGGTGGAAGGCGCTGCCGTCGAGCTGCTCCCAGCCGCGCTCAGGCGCATGCGCGAGCGCTACCCGAAGGTGACGATCGGCGTGACGGTACAAGGCTCGCAGTCGATTCCCGGTTCGGTGATCAATGGCCAGGCAGATTTGGGGCTGGCGTTTGCCCTCGCCCGCAACAACGAAATCACCCAGTTGTGCGTCGGGCATTTCCGCCTGGGCGCGCTGATGACGCCGGCCCATCCGTTGGCCGCTGAAACCCGCGTCAGCTACGGGCAGTGCTGCGAGCATGGGGTGATTCAGGCAAAGAGCGAGTTGTCGGTGCATCACCTGATCGCGCCTTTGCACAAGCGCGCGGCGGCAAACAAACCTTTGCTGCAGAGTAATTCCATGGAGTTGGCCCGGCAGTTGGCACGCCAGCAATTGGGCATCGCCTTTCAGACCCGTATCGGCATCGAAGCCGACCTGGCGCGCGGCGAACTGTTGCACATTCCCTTGAGTGACCAGGGCGGCATTTTCAGCGACCTCGGTGTGTATGCCCGCAAAGACCGCGACCTGCCGGTGGCAGTGCAAGCCTTGACCCACTTGCTGGGCGAGGAAATTGCCCTGCGCGAGCGTGAAGAAACTGCCTGGGCGCCCCGTATTTCCTGACTTACAAGACAGTTACGCTGCTGCCGTTTCGGCATCGCCCCAGGCGAGATTCTGTTCTTTGGCGCACACCACCCTTGTGCTGATACTGCGCCCGGCGGCCCCTGCAAGGCCGCCATGAGCCAAACGCCAAAGGAATTAAAACAATGAAAAAGGCACTGCACGGCGCAACCGTATTACTCACACTCCTCGGCGGCGGGGAGGCTGCCGCGGTGGAATGGATGAACAACAGCGTAGGATTTCGCTACGGCCAACACTTCACCAATCCGAATAACCCCGATGATTTCAGCAAGCGCATCTACAGCTTCACCCACGCCAGCGGCTACCAGTACGGCAGCAACTACCTGAACCTCGATGTCTTCCTCTCCGACAGCAGCGACCCGCGCAAGGGCACCGACCATGGTGGCAGCGAGGTGTATGCGGTGTACCGGCACCAGTTGTACGCGTCACGCGTGTTCGATGTGCCGCTGGGTACCGGCGTAATCAAGGATTACGCGCTGACCCTGGGCTTCGATGCCAACCGCAACAATAACTTTGCCTCAGCCAAAAAACGCGCATTGGTGATCGGCCCGACCTTGAAGTTCAACACCGTCGGCGTGCTGGACCTGAGCCTGATGTATTACAAGGAAAAGAACCACACCGGCATCCCTGGCGCGCAGGAGTCGAACCACACGTTCGACGCGACCTACATGCTCAACCTGACGTGGATGCGCCCGTTCGAGATCGCCAACCACGGGGCGAAATTCCAGGGCTTCATTAATTACGTCGGGGAAAAAGGTGAGGACTACCATGGCCGTGACACCGCGCCGGAAGCGCTGATGCGCACGGCACTGATGGTGGCAGTGCGACCAGGTAAAAGCGTAAAGCCGAACCTGTACCTCGGGGTGGGTTACGAGTACTGGCATAACAAGTTCGGCGTGGATGGCGGCCGCGGTAGCCGCACGTCGACGCCGACGGTGAATATGGAAATCACCTTTTAAGCCATGGCGCTTTGCAACTGAAGAAACCGAATCAAATGTGTGTGGGCTTGCTCTCGAAAGCGGTGTGTCAGGTAAAGACTTACTGACGGGTCCACCGCATTCGCGAGCAAGCCCGCTCCCACATTTTTGGATCGTATTGTCAAATCAAGCGCTCGCCAGTTCGGAATTATCCGACTTCGGCCGCGCCAACCAGTAACCCAACACCGCCAACGGCGCAGTCGCCAACATCACGATCACGGTAATCAGCAGCGGTTGCTCGATCATCGACGACACCAACAGGCTGCTGAGAAAGCACAGACCCAGTTGCAGGGTGTTTTGCAGTGCCGCCGCCTTGCCGGAGTTTTCCGCAAAAGGCATCAGCGCATTCGCGACGACGATGGGGTAACTGGCACCGTTGACCAGTGCCATCAGACAGAACGGAATCAACAGGGTGGTCAGGGTCGGTACGGTCAATGTCGCGACCAGGTACAACGCCACCATGCTGATGCAGTAGGCCAGCAGCAACCACGGCAACAGCGTCTTGCCCTGAAAGTGTTGCAGGGCACTGCGGCAACTGTAACCGCCCACCAGAAACGCCAGCGTCGGCAGCACATAGCTCAAGCCGATGTCATTCGGGCTGTAGCCCATATCGCCAAGAATGAACGGCGAAGCGGTCAACCAGGCAAAGAAACTGGCCGAGCACGCGGCGAAGATCATCACATTGCCGGTAAATACACGAGAGGTAAGCAACTGGCCATAGCCCAAGCGCGTCGTTTCGCCTTCAGCCACATGACGTTTCGGCACGCTGCGCAGGAATAATGTCGGCAGCAGCAACAGCAGTGAAACGCCCAGCAAGACCCCGAAAATCGCCTGCCAGCCAAAGTGGTTCAGCACCATCGCGCCTAACAGCGGTGCCAGTGCGGGCGACAGCGACATCAATGGCATGATGCTGGCGAATACGCGGTGGGCCTTGTCCGCCGGGTAGCGATCAATCACCAGCGCCTGCCAGCTTACGGCGGCGGAACACACACCAATCGCCTGCATGAAACGCAGTGCCAGCAACTGCGGCGCGGTCTCGACCCAGAACATCCCGGCGCATCCCAGCACAAACAGGCTCAGGCCCGCGAGCAGGATGGGTTTACGCCCCAGGCGGTCAGACAGTGGCCCCCACAGCAATTGCCCCAGCGCAAAACCGGCCAGGAAAATGCTCAAGCTGGCGCCTACTGCGCCCGCGCCGATCTGCAACTGCTCGCCCATGGCGCCGAACGCCGGCAAGTACATGTCCATGGCGAGGTAACCGAGCATGCTCAGCCCCGCCAGATACCAGGTAAAACCAAAAGAATTTTTCATCGAAGCCTTGTAGATCCTGCCATCAAACTATTTGTTGACTGGCGCCCATTATGAAGCTGACAGTTTCTGTGTGAAGCGATAATAATTGAACACTCTTATCAATAATTTTGAAGGCAACTGCCATGTGGTCCGAATACTCCTTGGATGTAGTCGATGCGGTGGCGCGCCATGGCAGTTTCAGCGCCGCCGCGCAGGAATTGCACCGAGTGCCGTCGGCCATCAGCTATACGGTGCGTCAGATTGAAGAGTGGCTGGCGGTGCCGTTGTTCGTGCGGCGACATCGCGATGTGGAACTGACGCCCGCCGGTCGCCTGTTTATAGATGAAGCTCGAGGCGTGATGAAAAAAATGCTCGGCACACGGCGCCTGTGTCAGCAAGTGGCCAATGGCTGGAGTGGGCAGTTGAAGGTGGCGGTGGACTCCATTGTCAAACCTCAGCGCTGTCGGCAATTGGTGCTGGATTTCTATCGGCAGTTTCCCGAGGTGGAATTGCTGCTGGAATACGAGGTGTACAACGGTGTGTGGGATGCCCTTGCGGATGAGCGCACCGACATTGTTATCGGTGCGACCAGCGCGGTGCCGGTAGCCAGTCATTTCACTTTCCGCGACATGGGTTTGCTCAACTGGCTGTGCGTGGTCAGTGCGAAGCATCCGCTGGCGGCCGTGCAGGGTTTGCTCAGTGATGATCAACTGCGTCCGTTCGCCTCGCTGTGCATGACCGACACCTCGCGCAACTTGCCCAAGCGTGACACGTGGACCCTGGATAACCAGCGGCGGCTGGTGGTACCGAATTGGTCCTCAGCCATCGATTGCCTGCGCGACGGACTGTGTGTCGGCATGGCACCGGCGCATCAGGTATTGCCGTGGATCGAACGCGGCGAATTGGTGGCGTTGCAGTTGAGCCGGCCGTTTCCGGCCAGCCCGTCGTGCGTGGCGTGGGCACAGAACAAGCTGTCCCCGGCGATGGCGTGGCTGTTGGACTATTTAGGGGACAAGGAGACGATGAACCAGGAATGGCTGAATGGGCATGCCCTCTGAAAGACATGGAGATCCCCATGTGGGAGCGGGCTTGCTCGCGAAAGCGGTGGATCAGTCAGCTGGTTTGTCACTGACACACCGCATTCGCGAGCAAGCCCGCTCCCACACTTTGCTCGTATTTCAATCCAGCAAACGGGTGACGGCTCGCACAATCATCTCCACTTCTTTGGCATCCAGCGTCAGCGGCGGCAGCAGGCGGATGATCTTGCCCCGGGTCACGTTGATCAACAGGCCATGCTCCTGGGCGGCGCGTAGGGCAAGGTCACGGTAAGGGCTGGCCAGTTCGATACCGATCATCAAGCCTTGCCCACGGATGGCCACCACCTGCGGGTGATCCGCCAGCTCCACACGTAACCGCGCCAACAGGCGTTCACCCTGTTGCGCGGCATTCTGCAGCAAGCCCTGATCTTCAATGATATCCAGCACCGTGCAGCCCACCCGACAGGCCAACGGGTTACCACCGAACGTACTGCCGTGGCTGCCGGGCGTGAACAGCTGGGCCACACCGGACCGGGCCAGGCAAGTTCCGATGGGCACGCCGTTGCCAAGGCCTTTGGCCAGGGTCATCACGTCAGGCACGATGCCTTCGTGCTGGAAGGCAAACCAGGTGCCGGTACGGCCGATGCCGGTCTGGATTTCGTCGAGCATCAGCAACCAGCCGTGACGGGTGCAATGTTCGCGCAAGGCTCGCAGGTAACCCGGCGGGGCTGGCAACACACCGCTTTCGCCCTGGATGGGTTCCAGCAGGACTGCGGCAATACGCACTCCAAACTGTTGGGTGAGTGCTTCGATGGCGGCGATATCACCAAAGCCAACCTTGAGGAAATCCCCCGGCAACCGTTGGAAGCCCAGGCGCACCGAGGGCCCATCGCTGGCCGCCATGGTGCCGAGGGTGCGACCGTGAAAGGCGTTCTCCATCACCACCACCAACGGCTCTTCGATGCCCTTTTTCCAACCGTGCAAACGCGCCAGCTTCAGCGCCGTCTCGTTGGCTTCGGCGCCAGAGTTGTTGAAAAACGCCTGGTCCAGCCCCGACAGCTCGGTCAGGCGCTGGGCCAACCGTTGTTGCCAATCGATGCTGTAGAGGTTGGAGGTGTGCAATAACAAGCCTGCCTGTTCACTGATGGCGGCCACCAGTTTGGGGTGGGAATGCCCGACGTTGGTCACTGCCACACCGGCCACGGCATCCAGGTACTCACGCCCCTGCTGATCCCACAGACGGGTGCCCAGACCACGGGTGAAGCTCAAGGGCGAAGGTTGATACGTGGTCATCAGGCAGGCGGCGGTCATGGCGTCGAGCTCCAAGCATTGTGTGGGTGTGCCCAGTATCGTTAGCCATCAGAGCTGGATAAACTGGGTTTACCTGCAATTACTTTAAAGCTGGGCTTGATAATGGACCTGTTCCAAGCAATGACGGTGTACGTGAAGGTGGTGGAAACCGGCAGCATGACCGCCGCCGCGCAGGAGTGCGGAATGTCGACCACCATGGTCAGCAACCATCTGCGCGCGCTGGAACAACGGCTGGGGGTCAGCTTGCTCAAGCGCACCACGCGCAAACAGAGCCTCACCGAGTTTGGCGGGCAGTATTACCAACGCTGCCTGGAAGTCCTGGGACTGGTGGCCGACTCCGAGCTGCTGGCTGAGCAGATCCACAGCGAAACCCCCAAAGGCAACCTGCGTATCACCGCGCCCCCCGTGTTCGGCACCGAACGCCTCGTGCCGGCCTTGAGCGAGTTCTCCCAACGCTACCCGCTGATCAACCTGTACGTAGTGCTGAGCAACGAGCGGATGGACTTGGTCGACAGCGGCTTCGACGTGGCGATCCGCCTCGGCGAGCTGGAAACCTCCAGCCTGATCGCCAGACCCATGCAGGCCTACACCCTCACCCTCTGCGCTTCACCTGAGTACCTAGCGCGACGCGGCACGCCACAGACGCCCAACGACCTGCAGCATCACGACTGCCTGGCGTTCGCCTACCCGGCGAACGACAACTGGCGTGACACCGACAAGCTCTGGCGCATGACGGGCGATGATGGCGAGGTGGAGGTTCCAGTGGCCGGCACATTGACCATCAACAGCTCGCAAGGCTTGCGCCAGGCGGCTGTAAACGGCATGGGCATCATCATGCTGGCCGATGCCCTGGTCCAACCGGACCTGGAGAGCGGCAAGCTGGTGGCCTTGTTGACCACCTATCAACTGCCCAGCCGCCCCATGCACTTGCTGTATCGCCAGGACCGCTACCGCTTGCCCAAACTGCGCGCGTTCGTGGATTTCGTGATGGAGAAGTGGGCGCGCTAGAAGCCCACGCCCAACTCACGCAAGCGCGCCGCTGTGCGCTCGGCCGACACATGGTGAATCCCCTGCCAACCGAGCGCGACGGCCGCCTCGATATTGCCCGCCACATCGTCGATAAACACCACTTCACTGGCTTGGATATCCGGCAGATGAACACGCACCTGGCTAAGGCTTGCGTGATAGATCGCCGGATCAGGCTTGATCAGCTTCAATTCGCCGGACACCACGATGTCGCGAAAATGCTGCAGGAACGGATAGTTGGCTCGGGCATACGGGAAGGTTTCGGCTGACCAGTTGGTGAGCCCGAACAACGGCATGTTGGCGCTATGCAAGGCTTCAAGGATCGCCACACCGTCCGGCAACGGGCCGCGCAGCATTTCATGCCAGCGGTCGTAATAGGACTGGATCAACGCTTGATGCTGGGGATATTGCTTGATCAGGCTGCGAGTGCCCTCGGCCAGCGAGCGGCCGGCATCCTGCTCGGTGTTCCAGGCCTGGGTGCAGATGTTCTCGAGAAACCATTGCCGTTCGTGGTCGTCGGCAATCAGCTTGCGGTAGAGGTGCTGCGGATTCCAGTCGAACAGGACACCGCCGAAATCAAAAACTACTGCACGAATCGTCATCAGATCCTCCGTTAGCGTGAGTGATAGCGAAGGGATTCTGGCAGATCTTGCAGGAGGGGTGCACTCAGCGGAGCGTAAGACGGGTCTGAGAAAACACAGATCGAATGTGGGAGCGGGCTTGCTCGCGAAAGCGGTGCATCAGTCGCCCTATTCAGTGACTGACACTCCGTATTCGCGAGCAAGCCCGCTCGCACATTTTTCGACCGTGTTTAAGCCTGGATCAGGCCATTGATCTTCACGGTAGGGTTCACATCAGCGTCGTAATCCACGCCGTCGATTTCAAAGCCGAACAAGCGCAGGAATTCAGCCTTGTAACCGGCAAAATCACTGATCTCATTGACGTTGTCGTCGGTGACCTGGTTCCACAGTGCAGCCACGGCGTCCTGGACTTTAGGCTCCAGCTCAGCCAGGTCGGCACGCAGGCGGCCGTCGGCGTCGAGTTTCGGCTCGCTGCCGTACAGGCTGTCCTTGAACAGGCCGTAGACCTGCTCGATGCAGCCTTCGTGGGTGCCCTGCTCTTTCATCACTTTGAACAGCAGCGACAGGTACAGCGGCATGATCGGGATCGCCGAGCTCGCCTGGGTGACCACGGCCTTGAGCACCGACACACGGGCGTCGCCCTTGAGTGCCGCGAGGTTGTCGCGCAGGGTCAGGACTTTCTTGTCGAGGTCTTTCTTGGCTTCGCCGATGGAGCCGTTCCAGTAGATGTCCTGGGTCAGCTTCTCGCCGAGGTAGGTGAACGCGGTGGTCTTGGCGCCTTCGGCCAACACGTCGGCGTCACGCAGGGCGTCGATCCACAGCTGCCAGTCTTCGCCACCCATCACTTTGACGGTGCCGTCGATTTCTTCCTGGGTCGCAGGCTCAAGCGTGGTGTCAACCACAACGCCCTTGTCGGTGTTGATCCCGCGCAGGGTCACGGCCTTGCCGATCGGCTTGAGGGTGGAGTTGTGCACCACGCCTTGCGGGTCGGTACGGCGTGGCGCAGCCAGGCTGTAGACCACCAGGTCGATCTTGCCCAGGTCCTTCTTGATGGTTTCGATGGTCAGGCGCTTGATCTCGTCGGAGAACGCGTCGCCGTTGATGCTCTTGGCGTACAGGCCTTTTTCGACAGCAAACTTCTCGAACGCGGCGCTGTTGTACCAGCCGGCCGAGCTCAACTTACCTTCTTCGCCTTCTTTCTCAAAAAACACGCCCAGGGTATCGGCGCCGCAGCCAAACGCAGCACTGATGCGCGCGGCCAGGCCGTAGCCGGTGGAAGCGCCGAGAACCAGCACCTTCTTGGGGCCGCCTTCGATGGCGCCGTGCTGGGTGACGTAGTCGATCTGTTCCTTGACGTTCGCTTCACAGCCAACAGGGTGAGCGGTCACACAGATAAAGCCACGAACCCGCGGTTTGATGATCATAAAATTTCTGCCTCTTCCAAGGGGTCGACGGCCAGTGGTGGCCATTCAACTTCATTCGTACCGGTCTATGACGTCCGAAAAACCGAAGCGTCACGATAGTCGCAAATCTTGCGTTTACAAAATCCAATCAACAAAACGCTGAGCGGGTTAAAAACTGTGTAAAGCCTTCACAATTTCGCAATATTTAAAACGCCCGACTGAGGGATAAAGCCCTATTATAAGGAGATTGTTTCCATATATTTCAAAGCCTGGCGGATCGCGATGCCGGGGGCTGGAGTCTATACATCTTCCCCGCTGGAGCTGAGCTGCATGAGTGCGAGTGTCATCCGCAAGAGAATGGTTTCGGCCGCCTGGGTGCTGGGCGTGTTGCTGATCATTTATTGCTTCCCGGTTACTACCCTGGTGTTCCTGGCCCTGGTGCTGGTGTGCGGTGTCTACGATTTTTTGCGCAACGGCCTATACGACCGCGCGACCATCAAGAAATACTTCATTGGCAGTGGTCGCAACACCTGGCTGTTGGCGCCGTTCAACACGCTGTTCGACCTGCTGAGTTCGCGCAACCGCCACGTTTACACGATGAACGACTTGCCCGCCGCGTGGCGTGAAGACCTGCAACAGGTGATCGACGACGCCATGGCCCACAAGGATGAAATCATCGGCTACCTGGACGAGCGCATGGCGGAAAAAAAGCGCGGCATGCTGTTTTTCCAATGGTACGGACGGCCCATCGAAACCACCCTCGACATTCCGAAACTCCGGGAAAAACTGCCGTTCGTGAAAACCATCGGTGTGTCCGTGTTTAACGAAAACCGCTCGACCTCCTTTCACTTCGGCCCCCTGCGCATGATGTTCCGCGTGCTCTACAACATGGCGCCGGCGCCCCATCACGACGGCGTGTACATCCAGGTTGGCAAGCACAAGCATTACTGGCACGACGACCCGCTGTTTATCTTCGATGACACGCTGATGCATGCGTCCTTCAACAAAAACGACGCAAAGCGTTACTGCCTGTTTATCGATATCGTGCGGCCGACCCCATTGCCTTCGGTGCTCAACGCCGTGATTGCGGGTTTTGCCGGGATGGTCTTTACCCTGCGTCGGGTTTTCTACAAAAACTGGAAGCTGATTCAGTAAGTTCTGCGGCATGATGGTGCCGGACGGGGTTTGCACTCGGCCTTGGGCCTGAGGTAAAAAACCGTCCCGTGCGACCGAATTCGGCGCCCACCCTTCTCAAGCCATCGCGGCGCCATCAAGGGCGCGGTGGCTGCGCCTTCAAGGAATCAGAATGCCCCAACGTCAAGTCATCAATGCCTCCGTCAGCCCCAAGGGCAGCCTCGAAACCCTGTCCCAACGTGAAGTCCAGCAACTGAGCGAAGCCGGTACCGGCAGCATCTACACCCTCTTTCGTCAGTGCGCGCTGGCCATCCTCAACACCGGCGCGCATATCGACAACGCCAAGACCATTCTCGACGCCTATAAAGACTTTGAGGTGCGTATCCACCAGCAGGATCGTGGCGTACGCCTCGAACTGTTGAACGCTCCGGCCGACGCTTTCGTCGATGGCGAAATGATCGCCAGCACCCGTGAAATGCTGTTCAGCGCCCTGCGCGATATCGTCTACACCGAGAACGAGTTGGACAGTCAGCGCATCGACCTGAGCAATTCCCAAGGCATCACCGACTACGTGTTCCACTTGCTGCGCAACGCCCGCACCCTGCGCCCCGGTGTCGAGCCGAAAATCGTGGTGTGCTGGGGCGGGCACTCGATCAATACCGAAGAATACAAATACACCAAGAAAGTCGGCCACGAACTGGGCCTGCGCAGCCTCGATGTGTGCACCGGTTGCGGCCCTGGTGTAATGAAAGGCCCGATGAAAGGCGCGACTATTTCCCACGCCAAGCAACGCATCACCGGCGGGCGCTACCTGGGCCTGACCGAGCCGGGCATCATCGCAGCCGAGGCGCCGAACCCGATCGTCAACGAACTGGTGATCCTGCCGGACATCGAAAAACGCCTGGAAGCGTTCGTGCGTGTCGGCCACGGCATCATCATCTTCCCGGGCGGCGCCGGCACGGCTGAAGAGTTCCTGTACCTGCTGGGTATCCTGATGCACCCGGACAACCGTGACCTGCCGTTCCCGGTCATCCTCACGGGGCCAAAACACGCAGCGCCCTACCTGCAGCAATTGCACGCGTTTGTCGGCGCAACGCTGGGCGAGGCCGCACAGGCGCACTACCAGATCATCATCGACGACCCGGCCGAAGTGGCTCGCCAGATGACCGCCGGGCTCAAGGCAGTGAAGCAATTTCGTCGCGAACGTAATGACGCCTTCCACTTCAACTGGCTGCTGAAGATCGATGAGGGTTTCCAGCGCCCGTTCGACCCAACGCACGCCAATATGGCCGCGCTGCAACTGAGCCACTCGCTGCCACCGCATGAGTTGGCCGCCAACCTGCGCCGCGCGTTCTCAGGCATTGTGGCAGGCAACGTGAAGGACAAGGGTATCCGTCTGATCGAGCAAAATGGCCCTTACGAGATCCACGGCGACCCGGCCATCATGAAACCGCTGGACGAGTTGCTGCAGGCCTTCGTGGCGCAGCACCGCATGAAATTGCCAGGTGGCGCGGCGTATGTGCCGTGTTATCGCGTGGTTCAATAACTCAGCGCTGTACGGCCACACATTTGATTTCCACCAACAAACCGGGATGCGCCAGTTCTGACACGCCAATCGTCGTCCAGGCGCAATGCCCGCGTGGAAACAGGCGGTTTTTCACTTCACGAAAAACCGCCATGTGCTGGCTCATGTTGACGTGGTAAGTGGTCATGTCCACCACATCGTCGAAGCTGCATCCGCCCTCCTCCAACACCACTCGCAGGTTCTCCCAGGCGGCGACGAATTGCGCCTCTGGGTCGTCGATCACAGCCAGTTCTGGTGTGCGACCGACCTGCCCGGCGCAGTAAAGGGTGTTGCCGACCTTTACTGCCGGGACGTAACCGGCGCGCTCGACAATAGGGTGCATGGCGGCAGGGATGATGAGGTGGCGGTCGGTCATGGACTGTCTCTCTTTACGGTCGTCTACAGGCGTGTCGATGGGGTAAGTCGGGCAATCTTTTTACCTGTTCCGATTAACCCACGCCACACACAGTGGCCGCTTCGATCTAGCCGGGATCAACGTATCCAGCCCCCCACCTGCCAGTGGTAGCCGTCATTGCGTTGTACCCAGTGCGGATGCACGTAACGATAACCTTCGCGCACCTGCTCCCAGTGACCGTGTACCGCGACGTATCGCCCACCTTCCCAACGCCAGTAGCCGCGCGACCAGATATAACCGTAACGGGGTGCGGGCTCGACTTCGATCACTTGGACCGGTGGCGGTTGCGGAGCAACGACTTCAACATACTCCCGTTGCACCGGCCCACGCTCATGCACAACACGCTCTTGCACACACCCGGACGCCGCGACGACGACCGCCGCCAATGCCGCATAACGTAGCAACATACACATTCCTCGGGCGTGATCGCCCAACACATACACCGGTAAAAAATGCCCCCTTGCTACAGCCTCGCTCCTGCTTGGCTCTGGGATATTTTTAACAGGTCGTGTCTGTCGGATTGCTGAACCCGTTGCGACCGAAACGCAGCAGCAAAGGCGTAGGTAATCCGGCTGCTCGATAAGCCAGGGCACGCCATCGCCAACCAACGCCCAATAAAAAGCCCGCTGACCGTTACCGGTTCAGCGGGCTTTGTTGCATCTCGACTTGGCTTACAGCGCCAGGTCAGACGCAGGCTTGCTCGGCTCAGCCGCAGGCTTGGCAGCCTCGGTGGCTTTTGGAGCAGCCAGTTGCGGAATTGCAGGCGGTGGAGTCAGTTGCAGGACGCCGGCGGTGTAGGCCCACTCCTTGGCAACCGCTTCCGGGCTGTCGTTCAGCTTGGTGCCGTAGCTCGGTACGATCTGGTGCAGCTTGGCCTGCCACTCAGGGGTCGCAACCTTGTCCTTGAACACTTTCTGCAGCACGGTCAGCATGATCGGAGCCGCGGTGGACGCGCCTGGCGATGCACCCAGCAGGCCTGCGATGGAGTTGTCGGCAGAGCTGACCACTTCGGTACCGAGTTTCAGGACGCCGCCCAACTCTGGGTCACGCTTGATGATCTGCACGCGCTGACCGGCTTGCCACAGGCGCCAGTCTTCTTTCTTGGCGTTCGGGAAGTACTCTTTCAGGGCGTTGTAGCGGTCGTCATCCGACAGCATCAGTTGGCCAGCAAGGTACTCGACCAGTGGGTACTCACGCACACCAACACGGGTCATCGGCCAGATGTTGTGGGTGGTAGTACTGGTCAGCAGGTCCAGGTACGAGCCTTCTTTCAGGAACTTGGTCGAGAAGGTGGCGAATGGGCCAAACAGAATTACGCGCTTGCCATCCAGTACGCGGGTGTCCAGGTGCGGAACCGACATCGGCGGTGCGCCAACCGAAGCCTTACCGTAGGCCTTGGCCAGGTGCTGCTCGGCGATAGCTGGGTTATCGGTAACCAGGAACGAACCACCAACCGGGAAGGCCGCGTAGTCCTTGGCTTCAGGAATACCCGACTTTTGCAGCAAGTGCAGTGCACCGCCGCCGGCGCCGATGAACACGAACTTGGCGTCGGTTTCAGTCTTGGTGCCGTCTTTCAGGTTTTTGTAGCTCACACGCCACGAACCGTCGGCGTTGCGGGTGATGTCCTGCACTTCGCTCGACAGTTTCAGGTCAAACTTCGGCGTGGTTTGCAGGTGAGCAACGAACTGGCGGGTGATCTCGCCGAAGTTCACGTCGGTGCCGATCGGGGTCCAGGTGGCCGCGATTTTCTGGTTCGGGTCACGCCCTTCCATCATCAGCGGAACCCACTTGGCGATCTGCGCCGGGTCTTCGGAGTACTGCATGCCAGCAAACAGCGGGCTCGCTTGCAGGGCTTCGTAGCGCTTCTTCAGGAACTTGATGTTGTCATCGCCCCACACAAAGCTCATGTGCGGCGTGGAGTTGATGAACGAACGCGGGTTCTTCAGCACGCCCTGCTGGACCTGCCAGGACCAGAACTGACGGGAGATCTGGAACGCTTCGTTGATCTCGACCGCTTTCGGGATCTCAACGTTGCCGTTCTTGTCTTCCGGGGTGTAGTTCAGCTCAGCCAGGGCCGAGTGACCGGTACCGGCGTTGTTCCAGCCGTTGGAGCTTTCTTCGGCCACGCCATCAAGGCGCTCGACCATCTCCATCGACCAGTCCGGCTGCAGCTCATTGAGCCATACACCCAGGGTTGCACTCATGATGCCGCCGCCGATCAGCAGCACATCGACTTTCTTTGCCTCTTGCGCGTGAACGGAGCTGATCCCCAGCGACAAAGCCAGCCCTAGCAAGGCAGTGTTTACTTTTTTAAACATCAGTAGCACCTATGATAAAACGCCATCCGCCCTACCACCCCGGATCATGAGCAAGCCACCATTACGCTGCGCCAGGCAACGCACCGCGGGGTTTGCACATTCACTTGAGGGCCGCAGGGTGGGCACACAAGGTCGATGTATCGACCTCACTTTTATGTCCCTTCTGCGCTGACTTTTTATCATTATTGGCTTCAGCTACCTGGGCGACAGCCAATCGCTGGGACGCATACGGATGTACGCACCAGAAAGAGACTAGACCAAGACGGCGCGCAGAATATCACGGCAAACGGCGTTTATGCGCCGTTTGGCCAATTGACAGCTCTAAATCGCAGCTTTTAACGCGCCGGTGTCAAGCGTGGCAGCCGCGACCTGAGGTCACAGGCCTGGAACTCTCACGCCAACGGCTGTTCTAGACACCTTCGCCGCCGCTTGCGTAGCATCGACGGCTCTTCTTCGTACCCCCCATCCACACAGAGTTACCCATGACTATCCAGCAAACACCCGGGCACGTACTGCCCGCGCGCAGCGCCGCCAAAATGGAAGCTGCCATGGCCGTGGGCGCCTTCGCGATCGGTACCGGCGAATTTTCCATCATGGGCTTGATGCCCGACATCGCGCAGAACTTGGGCTTAAGCGAACCCCAAGTCGGCCATGCCATCAGCGCCTACGCGCTGGGCGTCATGGTCGGCGCCCCACTGCTGGCGATTCTCGGCGCCAAATTACTACGTAAACACATGCTGCTGTTGCTGATGGGCCTGTACGCCTTGGGCAACTTGGCCACGGCGTTTACCCCGACCTTCGGCTCGCTGGTGGCCTTCCGCTTTATCAGCGGCCTGCCACACGGTGCCTATTTCGGCATCGCTGCCGTGGTCGCTTCCAGCATGGTGCCCACTGACAAACGTGCTGGCGCTGTCGCACGCGTAATGATGGGCCTGACCCTGGCCATGCTGCTCGGCAACCCCATTGCCACCTTCCTCGGCCAACACTTGGGCTGGCGCTCGGCGTTCGCATTGGTCAGCGTGATCGCCCTGTGCACCATCGCCTTGGTCTGGCAATTCGTTCCCCACCGCCACGACGAACAACGCAGCGACCCGCGCAAGGAACTGCGCGCCTTCACCAAACCCCAGGTGTGGATGGCACTCTCTATCGGTGCTATTGGCTTTGCCGGCATGTTCTGCGTGTTCAGCTACCTCGCCCCGACCATGCTCGAAGTGACCAAAGTGTCGCCGCAGTGGATTCCGTTTGGGCTGGCGGCGTTTGGCGTGGGTGGCATCATCGGCAACATCGCCGGCGGCAAGCTGTTTGATCGCATGCAGTTCCGTGCGGTGGGCTTGATCCTGGTGTGGTCGATGGCCGTGCTGGTGCTCTTCCCGTTTGCCGCCGGGTCGTTGTGGAGCGTACTTCTGGGAATCGGCCTGGTGGGCACCATGGTGTCAATGGCCGCACCGCTGCAGATCCGCCTGATGGACATCGCGCACGAGGCGCCTAGCCTAGCAGCTGCGTCCAATCATGCGGCGTTCAACCTCGCCAACGCACTGGGCCCGTGGTTTGGCGGGATGGCGATTAGCGCGGGACTGGGATGGACCAGTACCGGCTATATCGGAGCGGCCACGGCACTGGTCGGACTAGGCGTTTACCTGATAGCACGGCGCATGCCGGGCGGGCATTGATTAGGTAGATAAAAGCTAAGTGGGCAGGTAAATCTGCCCACTTCGATCTCAATCGTGCAGCAAGTCGGAACTGTACTGGTTGAAACTATTACCAATCCCGCTTCCTCCGAAGTTTACTCTGGTCGCGTTGCCAGATCCGTGGCCATCGAGGGATTGGCAACCTTCGGAGAGGCACGTGCTGGTGCTCATGCCTGAACATGCGCTAATAACCAACGCTGCGCCGGCAATGATCATGGCTTTGATAAGGTTCGAGCGCATTTTTCAAGTCCCTGAAGGCTGAGGCGTGAACGTTTATATCGTTTGGGTGATCGTATGCCGGTGAGACGCTGGCATTCATGAAACCTCAATGAGCGACAGCTACGGTTCAGGGTGCGGAGGGTAGTGATCGCACTAAATGACGCATCTTCAAACAAGAAATATTCGCATCTATTCCACACGGGAATAAAAAGTGTCTCGATGTGTTTTTTTCTCTACAATTCGGGCACGTTTAGAAAGGAATTTTTCGTGAGCATTTCAACGAATTCAAATAACCGTCCTAGTGATGAGATAGATCTGGTCCCGCTGATCCAAGCCCTCTGGACCAATAAGATAATTATCCTGGCAACAACAGTCGCAGGCGCTGTCATTTCACTGTCCCTCTATATGACGTCGGCAGAGGAATGGACGGCCAGCACTTACATCACAAAATCATCACTTTATAATTTATATAACGAAGTGAATAAAAAAGAGCTGGCAGCCGGAACTTCACCACCGCAAGTAGAACTGCAGCTGTATAGCTCAATACAGAATGATCTTTTCTACACCTCCATGGGCGTCATGGCATCGCAATCCATTTCATTAAAAGAAAGCGGTCCTAAGACAGGTAGAAATGAGGCCGTTCTCTACGTAGCGTCAGCCACCGCACCCTCCGCAGAGCAAGCCAAGTCTCAACTCAAGACAGCAATGGACACTGCGAATAACGAAGCCATTGCGCTTAACCTGCCAGCTTTAGCTCCTGAAAATAGCCTGAGAGCCTTCAACACGCTTGACGAAGTTAAAATCGGCAACAGCAAAAACAGTAAAAAATCTGCCGCACTTGGCGCCTTTTTAGGGTTAGTACTTGGGTGCATATTCGTGGTTGGCCGCGTCCTGCTCCGCCAATACAAAAGCTCAAATCCCGCTTAAGACCATTCATACCAACTCGCTGGTCAACCTATAAATGGCGTAGACCAGCGAAAGCGTAACTAAAACGATAAAAAATTTCGCATAAAGTGTTGTTTTCATTGTTAGCACTTAAAGTTTGAAATAATGGCGCAATGCCATTATTGCACCACGCAATTATTTTTTCACGCCAATTTTTCCCTCCCGAAGAACAAAAATCCCGCCCACTTGCGCCATGAAACTCAGCAGAATTTCAGTGCTGACCGTCAACCACACGGTAAAAAAACTCACAAAAACAAAGCACAGTCAATTATGGAAAACCCTTAAAGCTACCTTTATGACTTAAATTTAATGTTTAGACAGGTGATGTTCAGGTTGGATCCAATAGGTGCAGCCTGTAACATATCTGTCATATTTCACGAACAACAAGGATGTGTTTTGAGCTTTCCTGACAACACCGTGCTCCAGAGCTTTCCTGCAACCCTCAACCACCGCAACGCGACGATCTTCACCGCTAACCGCACCGACTCCAGCGCTCAGCAAGCAATTGAGGATTTGATCGACGCCCGCCTTCAATTGCGAGACCGCGTCAGTGCTCCCCTCAAAGGGATGGAGAACGACCTGTTCGCCAAATCCCAGCCCCTTGACAGCCTCAGACCAAAGCTTAGAGTGACGTTCGGGCGCGCAAAGCGTGACGGAGCGTTCGACTGGCCAGTAGAAGAAGTCATCAATACTCTAGGCGCACAAAAACGCGGCGCCCCCGTCGCCGGCCTGTATGGTTTCGGCTACAGGAAATCAGCTCTCGGCCTGATCCAGGAATTCTTCATATTCACCGAAATGCTCGACGGCCACCTTAATGGGCTCACATGGCTCAAGCGCGAACGCAACATTCAGAACCTAATTCACGTGTCCTTTAATCTGCTGCATGCTTTACACAGCAAAGACATCGTCCACATGGATTTCTGGGCCAACAACGTAATGATCGATCCGCAGCAACCCACACGAGCCAAGGCAATCGATCTGGAAAACTGCTTCCTCACCCCCACGGACCACCTCACTGAAGTCCTAGCGTTTCAATTCGGCTTTTATTACCGTCGGGAAATTTTCCGGTTCGTGATCGAGCACGATTACGATCGGTTGGTTTTTGAAGAGCTCGGTAAATATGACGGCATTGATCGCCGCCGTTTTGATGAGATTTACGCGCTAAGCAAACATGAGAATATAAGTCGCCGGGCACGACGCGAGATTTTTCATAAAGGGACGGTTGTTACAGGGTGAGCCCAGGCAATCACACAAGCGCTGAGAAGAGGTAGGCCCGGAATCCTGCCTCTGGATTCCTGATAAACTCGCGCACTCTGCCCTACCCACTCAGATTGCCCAATGCCCCTGACGACCGTTCCACCGCAACCGCTTTCCCGCCGCTTTTCCGTCGCGCCGATGATGGATTGGACCGACCGCCACTGCCGGTTCTTCCTACGCCTACTCTCCAAACACGCCCTGCTTTACACCGAGATGGTCACCACCGGTGCGATCCTGCACGGCGACCACGAGCGCTTCCTGCGCCACAACGAAGCAGAGCACCCTCTCGCGCTGCAGTTGGGCGGCAGTGTCCCCGCCGACTTGGCCGCCTGCGCCCGCATGGCCGAGGCTGCCGGTTACGACGAAGTGAACCTGAACGTCGGCTGCCCCAGCGATCGGGTGCAGAACAATATGATCGGCGCGATTCTGATGGCGCACCCTGCGCTGGTAGCAGATTGCGTGAAGGCAATGCGAGATGCGGTGTCGACTCCCGTGACGGTGAAGCACCGCATCGGAATTAATGGGCGGGACAGTTATGCCGAGTTGTGTGATTTCGTCGGCACAGTAAAAGAGGCGGGGTGCACCAGTTTTACGGTGCATGCGCGAATTGCCATTCTGGAAGGGTTGTCGCCCAAGGAAAACCGCGACATTCCGCCGTTGCGGTATGACGTGGCGGCTCAGTTGAAGCGGGACTTTCCTGATTTGGAGATTGTGCTTAACGGCGGGATCAAGACGCTGGAAGCATGCCAAGAGCATTTGCAGACGTTTGATGGGGTGATGCTGGGTCGCGAGGCTTATCACAATCCGTACTTGCTGGCGGAAGTGGATCAGCGGTTGTTTGGTAGTGACGCGCCGGTGATCAGTCGGGCGGAGGCGTTGACGCAGCTGCGGCCTTACATTGCCGAGCATTTGGCGACCGGTGGCTCGATGCACCATATCACCCGGCATATTCTCGGGCTGGGGACGGGCTTTCCGGGGGCGCGCAAGTTCAGGCAGTTGTTGTCGGTGGACATTCACAAGGCGAGTGATCCGTTGGCGTTGCTGGATCAGGCTGGGGCGTTGCTGGAAGGACGTTGAGCACACGGGCGGTGCCTGCGGGTTTGAATCCGGTCTTATGGGATTCGGTTGAACCTGCCGGCCGTTTTGCCCTCCTATTTAGCACCAAGGCCAATGTTTCAAACGGCCGTTTTCAGGTTGTTGCCCTCGCAAACGATCGAACGCATTTGCGCCTTGAGCGCCTGTCAGCGCTCGGGTAATGTCAACAGACCCATAGGACAGAGCACGCCCATGACTTCCAAGCTGGAACAACTCAAGCAAATCACCACTGTCGTAGCCGATACCGGCGATTTTGAAGCTATCGCCCGGGTCAAACCGCAAGACGCCACCACCAACCCTTCCCTCCTGCTCAAGGCCGCCTCGATCCCTGCTTATGCCAAGCTGCTGGACGAGTGCGTGAAGGACTGCAACGGTGACGTGGGCCTGGCCAGCGACCGCTTCGCGGTGGCGGTGGGCCAAGAGATTCTGAAAGTGGTTCCGGGGCGCATTTCCACCGAAGTGGATGCCCGCCTGTCGTTCGACACTGATGCCGTGCTCAAACGTGCGCACCGCTTGATCGACTTGTACGAAAAGGCCGGTATTGGTCGTGACCGTGTACTGATCAAGATCGCGTCCACCTGGGAAGGCATCCGCGCTGCAGAGAAGCTGGAAAAAGAAGGCATCCAGACCAACCTGACCCTGCTGTTCTCCTTTGCCCAGGCCGTAGCTTGTGCAGAGGCGGGCGTGTTCCTGATTTCGCCGTTTGTGGGCCGTATTTACGACTGGTACAAGAAAGCCAATGGCAACGACTACACCGGCGCTGATGATCCAGGCGTGCAGTCGGTGACACGCATCTACAACTACTACAAGGCCAATGGCTACAAGACCGTAGTCATGGGCGCAAGCTTCCGTAACTTGAGCCAGATCGAAGAGCTGGCCGGTTGCGATCGCCTGACCATCAGCCCTGACCTGCTAGAGAAACTGGCCGCTGATAACGGTAAGCTGGAACGTAAGCTGTCGCCGGGTCATGCCGGTGAAGCGCGGGTACATTTGAGTGAAGCGCAGTTCCGTTGGGAGTCCAACGAGGATGCGATGGCGACTGAGAAGCTGGCAGAAGGCATCCGCCAGTTTGCTCGGGACCAGGAGAAGCTGGAAGCGCTGTTGACTGCCAAGCTGTAAGGCAGGCGAAGACAAAAAGGGCGGCACCTGTGAGGGTGCCGCCCTTTTTTATGTCAGCTGGAAATGCGGTGTTGGGGGAGCGCATTCGCGAGCAAGCCCGTTCCCACATTTTGATCATATTTTCAGCTGGATATCAGTGGCGCTCCAAGGCGTTGACGAGGTCGTGGAATGCTTCCCGATTGGACTCGTTCAACCCCATCAGGATCTTGTGCGCTTCCAGCACCTTGATCCGCACGACTTCCTCGGACTGGTCCTGGGACGGCAGGTCGGTCAGGCATTCCGGGCAAGGGATTGGGCGGTCAACGATGTTGAACACCTGATCGAAACCCATGGACTGCAACAGACGGGTGATGTCTTCGTGGGTGGTGACGACCGTAGGCAACAGGCCGACCTTCTGCCGAGACAGAATGGACAGCTTGGCCAACAGCCCAAGGGTGGTGCTATCGATGCTGCGGGTTTCGGTCAGATCAATCACGATCGCCGAGAAATTCAACGCAGTGAAGATCCGCTCAATCGTCGCATCCAGCGCCGAACACAAGGTCAGGCGCACTTCACCGACAAACTTCAGGACGAAGGTCCCGTCTTGCTCGGCGAATTGGATTCTTCCGGTACTCATCAAAGATTCCTGCTCAACACCAATAGGGCGATATCATCCGGCATCTCCCCCAGCGTGGCCAATCCAAACACTTGCCGCAGGCCATCCAGGCTGCCGCCTGCCGACTTGACCTTTTGGGGCAAGGCGGCTTCTTTCTCCTTGAGTGTAGGCTCTGGAAGGAGGTCCAGGATGCCATCAGACATCAGCGTAAGGCTAAATGTCGGCGGCAGTTCCAGGATGTGGTCCTCGTAGGTCGCTTCATTAAACAAGCCTACGGGCAGACCACGGCCTTCCAGGTAACGCACACTGTCTGGAGTGTATAAAACCGGCATCGGCAGGTGACCGCCGATGCTGTAGGTCAAAAGACCGGTTTCTTCATCAATAACGCCGCCGACCATCGTCACGTGCTTGCCCAGCTTGCAGCTGATCAGGCCTCGGTTGATGTGGCCAAGCACCTCGGAAGGGGTGAACTCCGGCAAGGTGCCATTGCGCTTGGATTCGAACAACAGCCGTGTCGTCATGAACTTCAACAACACCGTAACAAAAGCAGAAGACGCGCCATGGCCGGAAACATCGGCCAGGTAAAACGCAACACGCCGCTCATCGACACGGAAGTAGTCGACAAAATCACCCGACAAATACAGTGACGGGATGATCTGGTGCGCAAACTGGAACTCGTCGATGGTCCATGGGCTGACCGGCAGCATGTTCATCTGCACCTGGCGACCGGCGTTCTGGTCTTCCTGGAGCAGATTCAGGCTGGCTTCAAGCTCACGGTTGGCGGTTTCAAGCTTTTCGCGGTAGCGCTGGTTTTCCAGCAGCAGACGTGCACGATCCAGGGCACGGCGCACCGAGTGCTCCAGTACCGCCAGGTCTTCCAGGGGTTTGATCAGGTAATCCGCAGCGCCCAGGCGCAGGGCCTCGACGGCATCGTTCATCACCCCGGCACCGGACACGACAATCACCGGCGTCTGCGGAGCAAGCTCGGTCACCTGGCGAATCAGCTCCAGGCCGCCCATCTGGGGCATGCGCAGATCGCAGATCACGAGGTCGGGCTTGTCGCGCTCGAACACCTGGAGACCCTGTTGGCCGTTGCTGGCCTGCAGGACGCTGAAGCCACTGTCTTCCAAATAGGCCGCGAGACTCGCGCGCACTACTTCGTCGTCATCGATTATCAGCAGCGTGGCACTGGTTTTTTGCATGTGGGCAAACGGCGCCAGAATTAGGTTGGCGTAGGTGGCTCGACAATGGCCGGGCTCACGTACTGGATTCGCTTTCTAGCCTCTCTGTCCTACAAAGCACGGGCTTTTGGCCCACGCACAACTGTAAAGCAGAGGTGCCCTTCTAAGGCGCAGACGGTACTCCCATCCGTCAGGGGTTTCAAGCTCATGCCGATGGTCGCCGAGCGTCTTTACATCGCAAATCACCGGGAGTTATAAGAACACGCACGACCACAACACAAAGTAAGGATGGAGCCCATGAGCGAACACGCGCGCGACTACGCCGAAAAACGCGATTTCATCCGTATGCGTGTAGATGCCGATGTATCTTTGATCCACGCAGGGCAGGAGATTGCCGCCGTTTGCGTGGACCTTTCCAGCTCCGGCATGCAAGTGCAGGCACCCCGCCAGTTCAAGGTCGGCGACCGACTGAAGGTGCGCATCGACTCAGAGCACGCAGCCCTGAAAGGCCTGGAAGCCGACACCGAAGTGGTATGGACAAAAACCGCCGGAGAAGACCAGCACCTGGGCCTCAAGATCCTGAAAATGCACTGAAATTCGCGCACAAAAAAGGCGACCCCTGGGTCGCCTTTTTTCATTTCAAAACATCACAACTTAGAAGTCGTCGACAACCTTGCCGTCCTTGACCTTGAACTCACGGTTCTGCAGGTAGGCGTTACGAATGAAGGTGTACTTGTCGCCGGTGATCAGCTTCTCGCTGTCGAGCAGGCTGGCACGGGTATCGACGATGTTCAGGCCGAAGGTGCTGTTGCGCCACCCGATATCGTTCATGTAGCGGTACGGCTGGGTGTAGCTGTCCACGTATTTGGACGGCGCATCACGCAAGGTGCTTGGGCCCAGCAGTGGCAGCATCACGTAAGGACCGCTGCCGACGCCCCAGTAACCAAGCGTCTGGCCGAAGTCTTCATCGTTGCGATGCAGCCCCATTTTGGTGCCGACATCAATAAAGCCCAGCACGCCAAAGGTGGTGTTCAACAGCAGGCGAGCGGTGTCAACGCCGGCTGCGTGAGGCTTGAGTTGCAACACGTCATTGGCAAAGTTGCCGACGTCGCCGATGTTGCGGAAGAAGTTGTGGATACCCGTTTGCACGAATTGTGGAGTGACAAACTGATAACCCTGGGCCAATGGCTTGAGCGCATAGGTATCAACGGTGTCGTTGAAGGTGAAGATCGGGCGGTTGACGCTTTCCCATGGATCATCTTCCGATGCAGCCTGGACGGCGAACGGGGCCAGCAGGACAGTGGCACACACGGATAGCTGAGCGAAGTAGTGGCTCCAGCGCATAGCTTTTGCTCCTTGATTGATCTGTCATGGGCGCTATGCCCTGAATAAGGCCGTCAGTATATGACGGAAGTATGGATTTAGGCAGCAACCGGGAAACGTCATGCAGAAAATGCACAATTTCCCTACAAATAACGCCGATGTCATCGGCTTGTCATCCTGTCCCGATAGCGTCACAGCTATTTCAGGGATGTCGATATGCCCCACGCCGAGATTGCCACCGCCAGCGCGCCTGCCCTGACCGCTGTTCTGTTTGGCCTGAGTGGTTGCCTGGTAGATTTTGGTTCCCGGGCGCGCACTGATTCACCCTCCCCCAATTCCCTGGCAACCCCCGGCGCCCTGAAAATCCTGCGCAGCCTCAAGGAGCAAGGGGTTCCCTGCGCCTGGCTGGATGAGCTCCCCCCCTCGGTCACCACCCCACTCGCCGCTGAGTTACCCGACTGGCTCAAGGCATCGTCACCCTCCTCGATTCGCTGGCCCGCACCACACGCGTGCTGGCAGGCCTTGATGGAGCTGAACATCGAGCGCCTGGAAGGCTGTGTCTTGGTCAGCGGTGAGCCGCGCTTGCTGCAATCTGCGCTCAATGCCGGGTTGTGGACCATTGGCCTGGCGTCCTGCGGCTCGCTGTGCGGCATGGCGCCCGAACAATGGCAGGCATTGAGCGAGCAAGAGCGCGAGTACAAGCGTGGCAAAGCCACCGTAGCGCTGTATGGGCTGGGCGTGCACTCAGTGATCGACCACCTTGGCGAGCTCGGCACCTGCCTGGCGGATATCAGCCTGCGCCAGCTCAAAGGCGAGAAGCCCTGATCGAGATCATGCACAGTTGGCGCAGGTGGATTAATCTACAGGCCAGCCCGTAGACCTTTCACGGCGTGCCGCGGTCTATGCCAGTGACTATCGATAAAAGGAAACACGTCATGCCTGATCGCAAAAAACTGGAAGAACAGGTCGAGATCCTGCGCGGGCAATTGGAACAGGATCCCCCGCTGTCGGAAGAAAAACGTGAAGCCCTCGAAGAGCTGATTGCCAAATTCGAAGTGCAACTTGAATTGGAACCGGCCACCCAGACGCCCAGTATTTCCGACGATGTGAACCAAGCCGCCATAGAGTTCGACGCTGAGCACCCGGTGATTTCCGGGACATTGCGCAACATCATGATCACCTTGGGCAATATTGGGATCTGACAGCAAAAAGCCCCACAATCGCGGGGCTTTTCAATTTTACTGCCGTGCCAGACGCACGTTCTGGAACGCCACATCTTCGGTGCTGCGGTACGGGTTGATATCCAACCCGCCACGGCGCACATACCGCGCATACACCGTCAATTTCTCAGGCTTGAGCAAGCGCTGCAGGTCGAGAAAGATTCGCTCAACACACTGCTCATGGAAGTCCGAATGCTGGCGAAAGCTCACGATATATTCCAACAGGCTAGCGTGATCCAGCGCTGATCCACGGTACTCCACCACCACACTGCCCCAATCGGGCTGGCTGGTGACCGGGCAGTTGGATTTGAGCAGATGGCTGTGCACGCTCTCCTCGACAATGCGCGAATCATCGCAGCGCAGCAGTTCCGGACGCGGGTGCTCATAGCTGCTGACATTGATATCCAGGTCATCGATGCACACGCCGGGCAACGCCATCACCCCTTCGGCCTCGATTTCGGCCAGTTGGCGAATGCGCACGAGCACAGGCTTGCCGGCAGCGGCGCTCAGGTCGGTGCGCAGGGTCGCTTCCAGGCTTGCCGTATCGACAAACGCGGTTTGGTTCAGCGAATTGAGGTACAGCTTGAAGGACTTGGACTCGATGATGTTCGGCGAGTCCGCCGGGATGCTGAATTCACCGATGGCCACCACCGGCTTGCCCGAGGGCAGCAGCCAGGACAGTTCGAAGCAGTTCCAGAAATCCACGCCTTTGTAGGGCAAGGTCTCGGCGCTCAGGCCCAGCTCGGCCCACTTGGCGGTACGCGGAATCGGGAACAGCAACGAAGGTGTGTAAGTGGAGATGTATTCACTGGACTTGCCCAGCGGCGAATGTTCGGCTGCGGGATGCATGGCGGAAACCTGGCTAAATAAACCGCGCCAGTCTACCAGCCTTTGCGCCCGCGCCTAAGCAACACCGGATCAATCGACGTTGAGCTTGCCGACCATGCCCGCCTGGTAATGCCCTGGAAGGTTGCAGGCAAATTCAAGGCCCGTGGCCTTAGTGAAGGTCCAGGTCAGTTCGGCGGTTTTACCGGGCTCGACCAACACGCTGTTGGGATCATCATGCTTCATCGCGCCATGGCCCATTGCAGCGTGGTCCATCTTGCCCATTCCGGTGGCAGTGAGCATGCCGCTGGCTTGCATCTGCAACATTTCCTTCTGGTGTTCGGCATGCATCGCCGCATCGCCCAGGTTAAATTCGTGGAGCAACTGGCCCTTGTTGACGAGCACGAAGCGCACCGTCTCACCGGCTTTTACATCCAGAGACTTGGGCGAAAAGGAAATATCCTGCAGTGTCACTTCCACGGTGCGCGTCGCCTCCGTCGCCGCTGCTGCATGGCCAAACGCATAGGTATGGGCCGCATCCGCCATTGCATCAACACTCAACACCAACAGGCAACCCGCCAACAACAGGGGTGTACGCAACGCCATCGCTATCTCTCCAAAAGTGTGTGACTCGCTTGAGAGGCACTCTAAGATTGCGCCGCTGCCAGCCAGCTGACTGCTAGATTACAACTTTGTCAGGTTGCGCCCTTACCCTGTAACCCACGGTATAAAGCCCGTCGCGCACCGTTACCAAGAGCCGCCCATGAAACTGCTGATCGTCGAAGACCAACCAAAAACCGGCCACTACCTGCGCCAAGGCTTGGCCGAGGCTGGTTTTACCACCGAACTGGTAGCCGATGGCACCACCGGCCAGCACCTCGCCTTGACCGGCGACTACGACCTGCTGATTCTCGACGTGATGCTACCTGGCCGCGATGGCTGGCAAATCCTGCAGGCGGTGCGCAGCGCCGGGCAAGAGACCCCAGTGTTATTCCTCACCGCCCGTGACGCAGTAGAAGACCGCGTGCACGGCCTGGAACTAGGCGCCGACGACTACTTGGTCAAACCCTTCGCTTTCTCCGAACTGCTCGCCCGTGTACGCAGCCTGTTGCGTCGAGGCGGCAGCACGCCCCAGGAAACCGCCCTGCAGCTGGCCGATCTGCGCCTGGACCTGATTCGCCGCCGCGTCGAACGGGACGGCCAACGCATCGACCTCACCGCCAAGGAGTTCTCCCTGCTGGAATTGTTGCTGCGTCGCCAAGGTGAAGTGCTGCCCAAGTCGCTGATCGCCTCCCAGGTCTGGGACATGAATTTCGACAGCGACACCAACATCATCGAAGTGGCGATTCGCCGGCTGCGACTGAAAGTCGACGACAACTTCCCCAACAAGCTGATCCACACCGTGCGCGGTATGGGTTACGTGCTGGAGGAACGCTTCAATTGATCAAGCGCCTCTCCCTGGCCAGCCGCCTGGCGCTGCTGTTTGCGGCGTGTACCGCCGTGGTGTCGCTGCTGGCCGGCGTGTTGTTCAACCATGCCAGCGAAGCGCACTTTATCGAACTGGATCAGCAGTTGCTCGACAGCAAATTGGTGGCCCTGCGCAGCACACTGCTGGGCGTCGACACGCCGCAGCAATTCAGCCAGAAGGAAGCGCAGCTGCGCGCCGAACTCAGCCGCCAACCCGATCTCGCCCTGCGCATCAGCGCTGCCGACCAGCTCTGGTTTGACGACGCACCGGGCGTCACGCTGCCCGCGTCGCCCGGACTGCATCGCCTGCACAAGGCAGGTACCGACTACCGCATCTACAACGTGCCGCTGATGCCGGGCCAGCCGAACTCCCCGCAACTGAGCCTGATGCTCGACATCACCCACCACCAACACTTCCTGCAACGCATGCAGCACCTCATCTGGCTCACCGTCGGCCTATCGGCCCTGGCCACGGCGCTGCTCGGCGCCTGGGCAGCGCGCAGTGGGCTGCGGCCATTGCGGCGCATGGGTGAAGTGGCCGCAGGCGTGTCGGCGCACTCCCTGACTCAACGCCTGCCCCAGCAGCACATGCCAGTGGAACTGGCGGAACTGGCCCAAGCCTTCAACGCCATGCTCGGTCGCCTGGACGATGCGTTCCAGCGCCTCTCAGCGTTCTCTGCCGACATCGCCCACGAACTGCGCACCCCGTTATCGAACCTGCTGACCCAGACCCAGGTCATCCTCACGCAGCCCCGACCGCTGGAGGATTATCGCGAGGCGTTGCACAGCAACCTGGAAGAGCTGCAATGGATGGCCCAATTGGTCAACGACATGTTGTATTTGGCCAAGGCCGACCACGGCTTGTTGGTGCCCAAGCGCGAAACGTTGGTGCTCGAGGATGAAGTCGACGCGTTGCTGGAGTTCTTCACGCTGCTGGCGGAGGACGCACACGTCAATCTGATCCGCGAAGGCACTGCCCGTACGACGGGCGATCGCGGGATGTTGCGCCGGGCCCTGTCAAACTTGCTGGATAACGCGCTGCGGTTTACCCCTCAGGGTGGCGAGGTGCGTGTACGCATCGAGGATGGGGTGAGACTTTGCGTCGAGAACACCGGAGAAGGCATTCCAGCGGCGTTGCTGCCGAGGTTGTTTGATCGGTTCTACCGCGCAGACCCGGCGCGCCATGAGGGTAGCAGTGAGCATGCAGGATTGGGGCTGGCGATTACCCAGTCGATTGTGCGGGCGCATGGGGGACGGATTTTTTGTGAGTCCGGGGCTGGGTGGACACGGTTTGTGATTGAGTTGCCCAAGATAGATTAATGCAATCCGTGCCGACCTCTTCGCGAGCAAGCCCGCTCCCACATTCGACCGAGTACATCCTTTGGAATGCAGTCAAAATGTGGGAGCGGGCTTGCTCGCGAAAGCGGTCTTGAATACTACGAATACCTCAGCGCATGCGCCGGCTCAATCTTCGCCGCCCGATACGCCGGATACAGCGTCGCCAAAAAGCTCAGCACAAACCCTGCCGTGCAAATCAGCACCACATCCCCACCCTGCAGCTCCGAAGGCAAGTTGCTGACGAAATACACATCCGAACTGAATATGTGCTGCCCGGTCACCCGCTCCATCCAGCCCACCAGTTCACTCACGTTCAGTGCCGCAATCACGCCCAGTACGCCACCGATCAAGGTGCCGACAATACCGATCACCGTGCCCTGCACCATGAAGATCGCCATGATCTGCCGTGGCGTGGCGCCGATGGTGCGCAGGATCGCAATGTCCGCGCCCTTGTCGTTCACCACCATGATCAGCGTGGCAATGATGTTGAACGCGGCGACGGCGACAATCATCAGCAACAGCAGGCCGATCATGGTCTTTTCCATCTTCATCGCGCTGAACAGGCTGCCTTGGGTGTGGGTCCAGTCGTCCGCCTTGTAGGCCGCACCCAGGCTGGCGGCGATGTCCGCCGACACCTTGGGTGCCGCGTACAGGTCTTTCACCGCCAGGCGCACGCTTTGCACCTGGTTTGGCTGCCAGTGCTGGATCTCTGCGGCGTCGGCCATGTTGATCAGGGCCATGGAGCCATCCAGCTCGGCGCCGACCTTGAAGATGCCGACTACATTCAAACGCTGCATGCGCGGCGTGATTCCGCCGGGTGCGCTGCTGATTTCCGGCACGATCAGGGTCAGCTTGTCGCCGACATTCAGGCGAAAGCGTCGCGCAGTGATTTCACCCACTACCACGCCAAACTCGCCGGGCTTCAGGTCTTCGAGCTTACCCTGCACGATATGCTGGGCCACGATGGACACCTTGCCTTCCTGGGCCGGGTCGACGCCGCTGATCTCGATAGGCTGCATCGCGCCCTTGTAGGAGAACATGCCGTCCATCTGCGTGAACGGCACCGCAGCGGTCACTTGCGGGTTCTTCATCGCGGCGGCGGCCACTGGCTGCCAATCATCAATCGGGTTCACGCCAACGATGGTGGCATGAGGCACCATGCCGAGGATGCGCGAGCTCATTTCACGCTGGAAGCCGTTCATCACCGACAACACCACGATCATCGCCAATACGCCCAGGGCGAGGCCGATCATCGAGGTCATCGAGATAAACGAAACAAAACGGTTGCGGCGCTTGGCGCGGGTATAGCGCGTGCCGATGAAAATCGATAACGGTCTGAACATTCGCGGGCACCGTTGGAAAAATAGAAAACCCGGTGTCAGACACCGGGCTTGAAACAGGTCAGATGGCGACCAGATGACCTTCCTGCAGGTGCAACACGCGGTCCATCTGGCGGGCCATGCTCATGTCATGGGTCACCACCAGGAACGCGGTGCGCATCTGGGTGCTCAGTTCCAGCATCAAGTCCTTGATGCCCTGGGCGGTGTGGGAGTCCAGGTTGCCAGTAGGCTCGTCGAGCATCACCAGGCCTGGGTTGTTGACCAGGGCGCGGGCGATGGCCACGCGCTGGCGCTCGCCGCCGGACAATTCAGCCGGCTTGTGCTCCAGACGATGGCCCAGGCCGACGCGCTCCAGCAGCGCCTTGGCACGCTGGCGGGCTTCCGGGATGGCGGTCTTGCCGATCAGCAGCGGCATGCACACGTTTTCCAGGGCCGTGAATTCCGGCAGCAAGTGGTGGAACTGGTACACAAAGCCGAGTGAACGGTTGCGCAGTTGGCCACGGGCCTTTTCACCGAGGGCCGACAGTTCTTCACCCGCCAGCCACACGCTGCCCTTGGACGGCGTATCGAGCCCGCCCAACAGGTTCAGCAAGGTACTTTTGCCCGAACCGGAGCTGCCGACAATCGCCACGCGCTCACCAGGATGCAGTTCCAACTGCAGGTTCGACAGCACCACCACCGACTCCGGGCCTTCCTCGTAGGATTTGCCCAGGTCGCGGCAGCTCAAGATTGCTTTTTCACTCATGCCCGATTCACTCATAACGTAAGGCCTGTGCTGGCTGGGTACGTGCCGCGCGCCAGGCTGGATACAGGGTGGCAAGGAAACTCAGGACCAACGCAGCACCGCCCACCATCAACACATCCTGGGCCTGCACCTGGGACGGCAAGTAGTCGATGAAGTAGACGTCAGCGTTGAGAAACTTGTGGCCGATCAGGGTTTCGAGGCCGGCGATGGCGGCGCTGACGTTCAACGCGGCCAGAATGCCCACGGCGGTGCCAATCAAGGTACCGACCACGCCGATCACGGTACCCTGCACCATGAAGATCGCCATGATCTGCCCCGGCGTGGCGCCAAGGGTGCGCAAAATCGCGATATCGCCCTTCTTGTCGTTCACCACCATCACCAGCGTGGAGATGATATTGAAGGCGGCCACGGCAACGATCAGCAGCAACAGCAAGCCGATCATGGCTTTTTCCATGCGGATGGCCTGGTACAGGTTGCCGTGGGTTCGGGTCCAGTCGCGGGCGTAGTACTGGCTGTCGCCCAGGTGCTGGGCGATTTCCCAGGATGTGCGCGGGGCGTCGAACAGATCGCTGAACTTGAGGCGCAGGCCCTGCACCTGGTCTGGCTGCCAGCGATGCAGGCGCGCCAGGTCGGTGAGGTTGGTCAGGCCCAGGTAGCCATCGATCTCGCCAGCGCCCACGTGGAAGGTACCGACCACGGTGAAGCGCTTCATACGCGGGAACATGCCGGCCGGGGTCACGGTGACTTCCGGGGCGACGAAGGTCAGCTTGTCGCCCAGGCCCACACCGAGCTTGGCCGCCGCCTTGTCACCGATCACGATGCCGAACTCGCCAGGCGCCAGGTCATCGAGTTTGCCCGACAACATGAACTTGTCGATGATCGAGACTTTGCGCTCCTGGGCCGGGTCGATGGCATTGAGCAGGATCTTCTGCACCTTGCCGTCATTGGTCAGCAACCCCTGCATCTGGGTGAACGGCGCAACGGCCACCACCTTGGGGTTCTGCTTGACCTTGTCGGCCAGGCTTTGCCAGTCACTAATCGGCGAATCGCCTTCAATGGTCGCGTGGGGCACCATGCCCAGCACGCGGGTACGCATCTCATGATCGAAGCCGTTCATCACCGACAGCACCACGATCATCACGACTACGCCCAAGGCGAGCCCGATCATCGAGGTCAAGGAAATGAACGACACAAAATGATTGCGACGCTTTGCACGGGTATAACGCGTGCCGATAAATACGAAGAGAGGTCTGAACATGTCGGGGCTTGTTCGGAGGAAAAGAAGACGTCCCGGTGGCGGGGTCTGGTAAGCAGCTTTACACTCTGACCATTACCGCTAGCTGGGGTTCGCCATGTCGACATTAGATGAAGAAGAACGCCGCGAATACTACCGTATCGACGACATGATCGCACTTCAAATCAAAAGCCTCTCCGCCCCCGAAGTGGCGAGCAAGGAAGTGTTGCTGGATGATTCTCCACTGTTCAATCTGCTCAGCGAATTGCACCTGAGCGAATTCGAAGCCCAGCACCTGTTGCGCCAGATCAGCGAGAAAGATCGCAGCCTGGCCGCCTTCCTCAAAGTCCAGAACAAACGCCTGGATCTGCTCAGCCAGGTCATGGCGCAAAGCTTGCGCGATGAGGTCGGCGCCCCGCAGCCGGTGATCATTTCCGAAGGCGGCATCGACTTCCAGCACCCCACGCCCCTCGCCCCCGGCGCGCACCTGGCCATCAAGCTGGTGCTGATGCCCCAGGCGCTCGGCCTGTTGCTGCGCGCGCGGGTCACCCATTGCGACCCCAAGGGCGGTGGTTTTGACGTGGGCACGGAATTCGAATCCATGACCGACGCCCAGCGCCAACTGCTCGCGCGCTACATCCTGCAGAAACAAGCCCAGGAACGCCGCCTGGCGCGGGAACAAAGCGACGCCCAAGACACCTGAATACGTATTCACCCCGCCAGACAAGCTGGCGCATAGGAGCAACTGTGACCCTGATCTACGGCCACCGCGGTGCCAAAGGCGAAGCACCGGAAAACACCCTCACCAGCTTTCAGGAATGCCTCAAGCACGGCGTACGCCGCTGCGAACTGGATTTGCACCTGTCCATGGACGGTGAGTTGATGGTCATTCACGACCCAACCCTCAAGCGCACCACCGACCGACGCGGCAAGGTCGTCGAGTATTCGGCAGCAGACTTGGTGAAGATGGACGCGCGCAAAGGCGGCCCGGGCTGGGTCAAGCCCTGCCCGATCCCACGCTTGGAAGAATTGTTCGAACAGTGCGATTTCGATCACTGGCAATTGGAAGTCAAAAGCGCTTCGCGCACCCGCGCTGCGACCACCGTGCTCGCAATTCGAGAAATGGCCGTACGCCACGGCCTGATGGACAAGGTCACCGTGACGTCGAGTTCGCGGGAAGTGCTGAAGGCGGCGGTTGAACTCACTCCCGACCTGTCACGCGGGCTGGTGGCCGAATACGCCTGGCTCGACCCACTGAAGGTCGCGCAAAACTATGGCTGTGAGATTCTGGCGTTGAACTGGACGTTGTGCACCCCTGAGCGTCTGGAAAAAGCCCAGCGCCAGGGCCTGCACGTGTCCGTGTGGACCGTCAACGAACCTGCGCTGATGCGCAGGCTCGCCGACTTCGGCGTAGATAGCCTGATTACAGACTTTCCCGGTTTGGCCACTGCCACTCTCGAGAATTACTGAAATCGGTCTCCCCGGCCGGCTCAGGCCACCGGCCGGAGCCGCTCAAAAAAGCCGGTTGAGGCCGTCGTAGGCCGCTACCCGATAGGCTTCGGCCATGGTCGGGTAGTTGAACGTGGTGTTGACGAAATACTTGAGGGTATTTTGCTCACCCGGCTGGTTCATGATGGCCTGGCCGATGTGCACGATTTCCGACGCCTGATAGCCGAAGCAATGCACGCCGAGCACTTCCAGGGTTTCACGGTGGAACAGGATCTTCAGCATGCCTTGCGGCTCACCGGCGATCTGCGCACGCGCCATGCTCTTGAAGAACGCCTTGCCCACTTCATAAGGCACCTTGGCCTTGGTCAGTTCGTGCTCGTTCTTGCCGATCGAGCTGATCTCGGGAATCGTGTAGATCCCGGTCGGCACGTCGTTCACATAACGCCAGCTGCCATTGTCGACGATGCTGCCAGCGGCCGAACGGCCCTGGTCATGGGCGGCACTGGCCAGGCTTGGCCAGCCGATCACGTCACCGGCGCCGTAGATGTTCGGCACGCAGGTGCGGTAGTTCTCGTCCACCTCGATCTGGCCACGGCTGTTGACCTTGACCCCGATGTTTTCCATGCCCAGCTTGTCGGTGTTGCCGGTACGGCCATTGCACCACAGCAAGGCGTCGGCCTTGATCTTCTTGCCGGACTTGAGGTGCAGGATCACCCCGTTGTCCAGGCCTTCGACCCGCTCATACTCTTCGTTATGGCGCACGGTGATGTTGTTGTTGCTGAAGTGGTAGCTCAACGCCTGGGAAATTTCCGAGTCGAGGAAACTCAGCAATTGGTCGCGGTTGTCTACCAACTCTACCAGTACACCCAGGCCGCTGAAGATCGAGGCGTATTCACAGCCGATTACGCCGGCGCCGTAGATGATCAGTTTGCGCGGGGTATGGCCCAGGCTCAGGATAGTGTCGCTATCGTAGATACGCGGGTGGTGAAAATCGATATCGGCCGGGCGATAAGGGCGCGAACCGGTGGCGATGATGATGTGCTTGGCCACCAACTTCTCGACCACGCCGTTGGAACAGACCACTTCGATGGTTTGCTCGTCGGCGAAGCTGCCGGTGCCGAAGAACAGGTCGACACGGTTACGAGCGTAGTAACCGGTGCGCGAGGCCACTTGCTTGGAGATGACTTTCTCGGCGCTTTTCAACACGTCCGGGAACGAGAACCAGCGCGGCTCACCAATGGCCCGGAACATCGGGTTGGTGTTGAACTGCATGATCTGGCGCACCGAGTGACGCAAGGCCTTGGACGGGATGGTACCCAGGTGGGTGCAGTTGCCGCCGACCTGGCGACGGCTATCGACCATCGCCACCTTGCGCCCCGCTTTGGCGGCGTTCATCGCCGCACCTTCTCCAGCCGGGCCGGAACCCAGTACCACCACGTCGTAGTTGTAGACAGCCATGCGTACTCCTCAGAACAGGCCAGGCGTACGGTTGGACGCCGGGCTAAATCATGCCGCGGCCAGCGGTCATGAAGGACAATTTGGCTCAAGTGTGTGAACCGGGGCACAGTCTATATAAGGCTCAACGCCGCGCACATTAACCCTTGGTCGCGTCGTAGGCCAGTATTGCCTTTACTACAGCACCAGGAAATTACAATTACACTCCCACCACGCACCTTCGCAGGACGAGCCATTATGCGGCATGTCGTTTTCTGTTTATTGCTGATGTTATCGGTCACGGTGCAGGCCAGTGAGGCGGACCGGCTCAGACAAGCCGATTTCCCGGCGCAGTCCCATGACCTGGTGCTGAAAAACCAGGCGGTGCTGATCTATCTCTGGGCGGATGTCTACGCCGCCGCGCTGTATGCCCCGGACGACACCCCTGCCAAACAAGCCTGGAGCCAGCAGAAGAGCCTGCGCCTGGCGCTGTATTACTTTCGCAACATCGACCGCAACGATGTAATCAAAGCCGCCACTACGGCCTTGGAGCGCCAGCAAACAGCCGCCACCCTCACCCGCTTGAAACCTGAACTGGATCAACTGCACGCCCGTTTTCGCGACATTCGCAGCGGTGACCGGTACGCCCTGGATTTTCACCCCGGCCGTGGCCTGAACCTGGAGATCAATGATCAGGTGGTGTTCAGCAGTCGCGATGACGAACTGGCGAGGGTTTACCTGGGAATTTGGCTGGCACCTAAAGGCCTCTCCGACAGCCTGCGCAACTCCCTCCTGAATTAACGCACATCCCCTGTGGGAGCGGGCTTGCTCGCGAACGCGGCGTGCCAGATAGCTCATCAAGTGCCTGACACACCGCGTTCGCGAGCAAGCCCGCTCCCACATTTGGATTTTTATCGCCCACAGATCCTTTGGCATTTAGTCAGCGTGCTATCAAATTTATTGCCGGTAGCGACTAATACACATATGGTTACAAAACACCGAAAGGACGATCTGCGACCAGGGAATCACTAATAAGATAGCCAAAACGAGTGAATGACATGTCCACTTCAACGGGCAAAGGCAAGGCGATCTTTCGCGTTGTCAGCGGTAACTTCCTCGAAATGTTCGACTTCATGGTCTACGGCTTCTACGCCACGGCCATCGCCAAGACCTTCTTTCCCACCGACAGCGCCTTTGCCTCCCTGATGCTGTCCCTCGCGACCTTCGGCGCCGGTTTTCTCATGCGTCCACTCGGCGCAATCTTCCTCGGCGCCTACATCGACCGTCACGGCCGCAAGAAAGGCCTGGTGATCACTTTGGCCCTGATGGCTGCCGGCACCATCCTGATTGCCTGTGTACCAGGCTATGCCACCCTCGGCGTCGCCGCGCCCTTGCTGGTGTTGTTTGGCCGTTTGCTGCAAGGCTTCTCGGCTGGTGTAGAGCTGGGCGGTGTGTCGGTGTACCTGGCGGAAATCGCCACCGCTGGGCGCAAGGGTTTCTTCGTCAGTTGGCAATCCGCCAGCCAACAGGCCGCCGTGGTGTTCGCCGGCTTGCTCGGCGTAGGCCTGAACCACTGGCTCAGCCCAGAGCAGATGGGTGATTGGGGCTGGCGGGTACCGTTCCTGATTGGCTGCATGATCGTGCCGGTGATCTTCGTGATTCGTCGCTCTCTAGAAGAAACCCCTGAATTCCAGGCCCGGAAACATCGCCCTACCCTGCAGGAAATTGTCCGTTCGATTGGTCAGAACTTCGGCGTCGTCATTGCGGGCATGGCGTTGGTGGTGATGACCACCGTGTCGTTCTACCTGATCACCGCCTACACCCCCACTTTCGGCAAGGCCGAACTGCACCTGTCGGATTTCGACGCCCTACTGGTGACCGTCTGCGTGGGCATCTCGAACTTCATCTGGTTGCCGGTGATGGGCGCGGTGTCCGACAAGATCGGGCGTAAACCCCTGCTGCTCGGCGCAACTATTCTGGCGATCCTCACGGCGTATCCGGCGCTGTCATGGCTGGTGGTCAATCCAAGTTTCACCCACCTGCTGATTGTGCTGCTGTGGCTGTCGTTCCTGTACGGCTCATACAACGGTGCAATGGTGGTGGCGCTCACCGAGATCATGCCGGTGGAAGTGCGCACCACCGGGTTCTCCCTGGCCTATAGCCTGGCGACCGCAACGTTTGGCGGCTTCACCCCTGCGGCGTGCACGTACCTGATCCATGTGCTGGACAACAAGGCGGCGCCGGGGATCTGGTTGAGTGGGGCGGCGGTGCTGGGGTTGATTGCGACGTTGGTGCTGTTTAAAGGCAATCGGCATGAGCTGAGGACGGCGCAGGCCTCAGTGATTGGTGGCGCTCGATAGATCGCTTGCTCGCGAAGAGGCCCTCACATTCACCCCAAATCCCACAGGCATAAAAAAGCCCCGAACCAGTCGGGGCTTTTTCATTTACTGCGAACGCTTAGCGCGGAAACGCCGGCGGGTTGACCCCAGCCATGTCTTCCATCACGCGAACCACCTGGCAGCTGTAGCCGAACTCGTTGTCGTACCACACGTACAGCACAACGCGGTTGTCCTGGGTAATGGTCGCCTCAGCGTCCACCACACCGGCGTGGCGCGAGCCCACGAAGTCGGTGGACACCACTTCCTGCGAATTAACGAAGTCGATCTGCTTATGCAGGTCGGAGTGCAGCGCCATGTAGCGCAGGTACTCGTTCATCTCTTCACGGGTGGCGGCTTTCTCAAGGTTTAGGTTGAGGATAGCCATCGACACGTTTGGCGTCGGAACACGGATCGCGTTACCGGTCAGCTTGCCGGCCAGCTCAGGCAGGGCCTTGGCAGCAGCGGTGGCAGCACCGGTCTCGGTGATCACCATGTTCAGCGCGGCGCTACGGCCACGGCGATCGCCCTTGTGGAAGTTGTCGATCAGGTTCTGGTCGTTGGTGTACGAGTGAACGGTTTCAACGTGGCCGTTAACGATGCCGAACTTGTCATTCACTGCCTTGAGCACCGGCACGATGGCGTTGGTGGTGCAGGAAGCAGCGGACACGATCTTGTCGTCAGCGGTGATTTCACCGTGGTTGATACCGTGAACGATGTTCTTCAGCTTGCCCTTGCCCGGTGCGGTCAGGACAACGCGGTCGATACCCGGGCACGCCAAGTGCTGGCCCAGGCCGTCGGCATCACGCCATACGCCGGTGTTGTCCACCAGCAGGGCGTCCTTGATGCCGTACTGGGTGTAGTCCACCTCAGTCGGGTTCTTCGCGTAGATCACCTGGATCAGGTTACCGTTGGCGGTGATGGTGTTGTTTTCTTCGTCGATGACGATGGTGCCGTTGAACGGACCGTGTACCGAGTCGCGACGCAGCAGGCTGGCGCGCTTGGTCAGGTCGTTCTCGGCGCCTTTGCGCACAACGATGGCACGCAGGCGCAGGCCGTCGCCACCACCGGTTTTTTCGATCAGGATGCGCGCCAGCAGGCGGCCGATACGACCGAAGCCGTACAGCACAACGTCGGTGCCTTTACGGGCAGCGGCGTTCTGTTGACCTACCACGTCAGCCATTTCTTCACGCACGAACTGCTCGGCGGTACGGCCAGCGCCTTCTTTGCGGAATTTGTAGGCCAACTTGCCCAGGTCTACCGAAGCCGCGCCGAGCTTGAGCTCGCTCATGGCTTTAAGCAGTGGGAATGTTTCGTGGACGGAGAGTTCGCTGTCGTCGGCGGAGCGATGGCGCGCAAAGCGGTGAGCTTTGAGAATCGCGATGACAGACTGGTTGATCAGGCTGCGGCCATAGATCGAGCTCACCACATTGTTATTGCGGTACAGCTGGCCGATAAGCGGAATCATCGCTTCTGCGAGTGCTTCACGGTCGATCCATTCACCAAGACACTGGTCGGGCTTCTGAGTCACGGGAACCTTCCACATGTAGGGGCAGAAAAAAGGGGCTACATTATGCCGCCCGACTGGCCTCGGAGCAATGCGCCCCAGGCAACAAAAAGTGCTTGCCAAAAATTGACACCCCGCTGGAGCCCAGTAAATACGCGGGTTCCAGAAGACCAGCTTCTTGTCAGGCAGGGCGACTTATCCGTAACCCTCCGAAAACCTCGTGCTTTTTGACACTACATATTGAGCCAAAAGGCACCATTGTTTGTCTTAGCCACTACATTTCCTACAAACCGTAATAGGCTCAGTCAGCAACTGACAGACGGCGCCTCGCACCGTTACAATTACCGACTTTGTCGCAACGCTTGGAGCTCAACCTTCCGTGCCCGTCCTGCGTCTACCGCTTCTCCCTGCTGCGGCAGGCAAACAGCACTGGGGCAATCTGCCCGGTGCCGCCCTGAGCCTGGCCATTGCCGAGGCTGCCAGCGCAGCCAAACGCTTTACCCTGCTACTGACCGCCGACAGCCAAAGCGCCGAACGGTTGGAGCAGGAGCTGAGCTTCTTCGCCCCCGATTTGCCGGTGCTGCATTTTCCCGACTGGGAAACCCTGCCCTACGACCTGTTCTCGCCGCACCAGGACATCATCTCCCAACGCATCGCGAGCCTGTACCGCTTGCCGGAACTGGCCCACGGCTTGCTAGTGGTGCCGATCACCACGGCCCTGCATCGCCTGGCGCCGACCAAGTTCCTGCTGGGCAGCAGCCTGGTGCTGGATGTTGGCCAGAAGCTCGACGTGGAGCAGATGCGCACGCGCCTGGAAGCCAGCGGCTACCGCTGCGTCGACACGGTGTACGAGCACGGTGAATTCGCGGTACGCGGCGCATTGATCGACTTGTTCCCGATGGGTAGCAAACTGCCCTATCGCATCGACCTGTTCGATGACGAAATCGAAACCCTGCGCACGTTCGACCCCGAGAACCAGCGCTCCATCGACAAGGTGGAATCGATCAAACTGCTGCCGGCGCGCGAGTTCCCGCTGCAGAAGGATGCGGTCACGCGCTTCAAGGCACGCTTTCGTGAACGCTTCGACGTCGACTTCCGCCGTTGCCCGATCTTCCAGGACTTGAGCAGCGGGATTACACCGGCCGGTATCGAGTACTACCTGCCGCTGTTCTTCGACGAAACCTCCACCCTGTTCGACTACCTGCCCCAGGACACCCAGGTGTTCTCGCTGCCCGGCATCGAACAAGCGGCAGAAAACTTCTGGAACGACGTACGTAATCGTTATGAAGAACGCCGCGTCGACCCCTCCCGTCCTCTATTGCCGCCCGCCGAGCTGTTCCTGCCGGTGGAAGACTGCTTCGCCCGCCTGAAAAGCTGGCCGCGCGTGGTCGCCAGCCAGCAGGACGTGGAAGCCGGCAGTGGCCGTGAGCGCTTCCCCGCGCAAACGCTGCCTAATTTGGCGATTGAAGCCAAGGCCAACCAGCCACTGGAAGCGCTCTCCAACTTCCTCGGTGACTTCCCCGGCCGCGTGCTGTTTACCGCCGAATCCGCCGGCCGCCGCGAAGTACTGCTGGAGTTGCTGGAACGCCTGAAGCTGCGACCGAAAACCGTCGACAGCTGGCCGGACTTTGTGAAAAGCAAAGACCGCCTGGCAATCACCATCGCACCGTTGGATGAAGGCTTGCTGCTGGACGATCCGGCCCTGGCACTGATCGCCGAAAGCCCGCTGTTCGGCCAACGCGTGATGCAGCGCCGTCGCCGCGAAAAACGTGCCGACGCCAACAACGATGCCGTGATCAAGAACCTCACCGAGCTGCGCGAAGGCGCGCCGGTGGTGCATATCGACCACGGTGTGGGCCGCTACCTCGGCCTGCAGACCCTGGAGATCGACAACCAGGCCGCCGAATTCCTCACCATGGAATACGCCGAGGGCGCCAAGCTCTACGTGCCGGTCGCCAACCTGCACCTGATCGCGCGCTACACCGGCAGCGACGACGCCTTGGCGCCGTTGCACCGTTTGGGCTCCGAGACCTGGCAGAAAGCCAAGCGCAAGGCCGCCGAGCAAGTGCGCGACGTGGCCGCCGAACTGCTCGACATCTACGCGCGCCGCGCCGCCCGCGAAGGTTATGCGTTCGCCGACCCTAAAGCCGACTACGCCACCTTCAGCGCCGGTTTCGCCTTCGAAGAAACCCCAGACCAGCAAACCACTATTGAAGCGGTGCGCGCCGACATGCTCGCGCCCAAGCCGATGGACCGCCTGGTCTGCGGCGACGTGGGCTTCGGCAAGACCGAAGTGGCCATGCGCGCCGCGTTTATTGCGGTACACGGCGGTCGCCAAGTGGCGATCCTGGTACCGACCACCCTGCTCGCCCAGCAGCACTACAACAGCTTTCGCGACCGTTTTGCCGACTGGCCTGTGACTGTGGAAGTGATGAGCCGCTTCAAGTCCGCCAAGGAAGTGAATGCGGCGGTCGCCGATTTGGCCGAAGGCAAGATCGACATCGTCATCGGCACCCACAAGCTGCTGTCGGACGACGTGAAGATCAAAAACCTGGGCCTGGTAATCATCGACGAAGAACACCGTTTTGGTGTGCGCCAGAAGGAACAGCTCAAGGCCCTGCGCAGCGAAGTGGACATTCTTACCCTGACCGCCACACCGATTCCGCGCACGCTGAACATGGCGGTGTCGGGCATGCGCGACCTGTCAATCATCGCCACGCCGCCGGCACGACGCCTGTCGGTGCGCACCTTCGTGATGGAGCAAAACAAAAGCACGGTCAAGGAAGCGCTGTTGCGCGAACTGCTGCGCGGCGGGCAGGTGTACTACCTGCACAACGATGTGAAGACCATCGAGAAATGCGCCGCCGACCTCGCCGAACTGGTGCCCGAAGCCCGCATCGCCATCGGCCACGGGCAGATGCGCGAGCGCGAACTCGAACAAGTGATGAGCGACTTCTACCACAAGCGCTTCAATGTGCTGATCGCCTCGACCATCATCGAGACCGGCATCGACGTGCCGAGCGCCAACACCATCATCATCGAGCGTGCCGACAAATTCGGCCTGGCTCAGTTGCACCAGTTGCGCGGCCGCGTCGGCCGCAGTCACCACCAGGCCTATGCCTATTTGCTGACGCCGCCGCGCCAACAGATCACCTCCGACGCGGAAAAGCGCCTGGAGGCTATCGCCAACACCCAGGACCTGGGCGCCGGTTTTGTGCTGGCCACCAACGACCTGGAAATCCGTGGTGCTGGCGAACTGCTGGGCGATGGCCAGAGCGGGCAGATCCAGGCTGTGGGTTTCACCTTGTATATGGAGATGCTTGAACGGGCGGTGAAAGCCATCCGCAAGGGCGAGCAACCGAACCTCGATCAACCCTTGGGCGGCGGCCCGGAGATCAACCTGCGCTTGCCGGCGCTGATCCCCGAGGACTACCTGCCGGATGTGCATGCGCGGCTGATCCTGTACAAGCGCATCGCCTCGGCCACCGACGAAGAAGGCCTCAAGGACCTGCAGGTGGAAATGATCGACCGCTTCGGCTTGTTGCCGGAACCGACCAAAAACCTGGTGCGTTTGACCTTGCTCAAATTGCAGGCCGAGCAACTGGGGATCAAGAAGGTCGATGCAGGGCCGCAAGGTGGGCGCATCGAGTTCGAAGCGCAGACGCCGGTGGACCCGCTGGTGCTGATCAAGCTGATCCAGGGCCAACCCAACCGCTACAAGTTCGAAGGGGCTACGCTGTTCAAGTTCATGGTGCCGATGGAACGCGCCGAAGAACGCTTTAATACCCTGGAGGCGCTGTTTGAGCGCCTCATCCCGAAATCTGTTTGAAGGACGCCGTCATGCGCCTGTTCCGCATCCTGAGCCTGTTGTTGGTGGTCGTGGCACCTTCGGCGTTCGCCGACAGCCCGTACCAGGTGGAAATGATCCTGGTGCGCCAGAATGCGGAGCCGGTGATCAACAGCCGCGCCGCCCCGGAAAACTGGGATGCCGGCGCTGCGCACCTGGGCACCGATAAACTGAGCCCGCCACGCCTGAACAACATTGTCGACAAGCTCAACGCCGACAACAGCTATACGGTGTTGGCGCACAAGGCGTGGGAGCAGAACCTCGGCGAGCAGCCGGTGAAGATCGCGATTACAGACGGCCAGGAGCAGTTCGGCCAGTTCCCCATCGAGGGCGTCTTGAGCCTGCAACTGGGCCGCTTCACCGATATTGACGCGGACTTCTGGATCAATCAGTTCGACAGCAACGGCAGCGTGATCGCCAGCGAGCATCTGGCCCAGAAAGACGTGCGCACCAAGAACAACCAGCTCAACTACCTGGACGGAGGCCATCTGGCGCTGCTGATCAAGATCACCTCGCTGACCGCCAAGCCGCCCAGCGCACCACCGCCTGACATTCAGGACTGATCCCGCACTATGTCCCTGCCGTCGTCGCTGACCAAACCCCTGGCCCCTTCGTGGGCCAATCGCTTTAAAGAGCAAAGCCTTGAGCGTGGCCGGCGCTATGCCCTGGAGAACCGGGTGCGCATTGTCGAGTCCGGCGACAGCACCATCGTCGCCAGCTGCGAAGGCTCGGGCGGCAACGTGTATCGGCAAACGATCTCGCTGCGCGAGTCGGCCAAGGGCACGCTGATCCTGGTGGACAGCCGATGCACCTGCCCGGTACACACCAACTGCAAACACATCGCTGCGGTGCTGCTCAAAGTCCAGGAAACCCTGGCCTACCCGGCGGCGGCCCAGGATGCCGAACTGCTGGAAAAACTCCAGGCCGTACTGGATAACCGCGTGGCCCTGCCACAAGTGGTGATGGAAGATGTGCCACCGGTGCCGCGCCTGTGGATGGCCAGTGTGGAGTTCAGCGCGTTTGAACCGCGAAATGGCAAGATGCAGCGGTATATCCAGCACCGGGCGGCACTGTCATTCAACTACCTGGGCAACTACGTCAGCGGGCAGAAGAACGCCGATATCGTGGTGCGCCAGGAGACTCAGAGCCTGCGGATCAAGCGGCATCCGGAGCTGGAGCAGCCGTACCGCGAACAACTGCGTCTTCTCGGGTTCAAGATCGCCACACGCCAAAGCAAGGCCTTGCCCGAAAGCGCCGGCGAGCTGTTTGAGATGGTCAATGACAGTGCCTGGTTGACCTTCACCCTCAATGCCACCCCGACCTTGCGAGCCGAGGGCTGGGAGTTGCTGATCGATGATGATTTCGGCTTTGACCTGAGCGCCGTCGATGACTGGTACGCGACGGTCGATGAAGGGCCGGAGCGCGACTGGTTTGATCTGGAACTGGGGATCATCGTCAACGGCGAACGGCTGAGCTTGCTGCCGATCCTGTTGAACTTGATGCGTTCCCACACCGAGATCCTCAACCCGGAGAAACTTGCCCGCCGCCGCGATGATGAGCTGATCCTGGTGAATATCCCGGGCCTGCCCAATGGTCACGGCCCCATCCAGGTCGCACTGCCCTACGGCCGCTTGAAACCTGTGCTCGCGACCCTCGGCGAGTTTTACCTGCAGGAATCCGGCACCACCACGCTGCGCCTGGCCAAGGCCGATGCGATCCGCCTGAACCCTCTGGAGGACCTGCCCCTGCAATGGGAGGGTGGCGAAAAGATCCGCAACTTCGCCCAACGCCTGCGGGACATCAGGGACTTCACGTGCGCGGCGCCCGAAGGGCTCAACGCGACCTTGCGTCCCTATCAGCTGGAAGGATTGAGCTGGATGCAGTCGCTGCGCCAGCTCGATGTTGGCGGGATACTTGCGGATGACATGGGCCTGGGCAAAACCTTGCAAACACTGGCGCATATTCTTACCGAGAAAATCGCCGGGCGCCTGGATCGACCGTGCATGGTCGTGATGCCCACCAGCCTGATTCCGAACTGGCTGGATGAAGCGGCGCACTTCACCCCGCAACTCAAGGTACTGGCGTTGTATGGCGCGGGACGTAAGAAACATTTCCCCCACTTGCAGGACTATGACCTGCTGCTGACCACCTACGCGCTGCTGCCCAAAGACATCGAACTGCTCGCCGCACAGCCCTTGCATGTGCTGATCCTCGATGAAGCCCAGTACATCAAGAATCCCTCCAGCAAGGCGGCCCAGGCTGCGCGCGAGCTGAATTCACGACAACGCCTGTGCCTGAGCGGTACACCGCTGGAAAATCACCTGGGTGAGTTGTGGTCGCTGTTCCACTTCTTGCTGCCGGGTTGGCTGGGTGACGTGAAGAGTTTTAATCGCGATTACCGCGTGCCCATCGAAAAGCGCGCCAGTGATGTGCGATTGCAACACCTCAACGGTCGGATCAAACCCTTCCTGTTACGCCGCACCAAGGAACAAGTGGCCACCGAGTTGCCGCCCAAGACCGAGATCGTCCACTGGGTGGACCTCAATGAAGCCCAGCGCGATGTGTACGAAACCATGCGCCTGGCCATGGACAAGAAGGTGCGCGACGAAATCACCCGCAAGGGCGTGGCGCGCAGCCAGATCATCATTCTTGAAGCACTGCTCAAGCTGCGCCAGGTGTGCTGCGACTTGCGCCTGGTCAACGACGCCACCCTGCCCGCCCGTGGCAGCAGCTCGGGCAAGCTCGACAGTTTGATGGAAATGCTTGAAGAGCTGTTTGCCGAAGGGCGGCGCATCCTGCTGTTTTCCCAGTTCACCTCGATGCTCAGCCTGATCGAAATCGAGCTGAAAAAACGTGGGACTGCCTACGCCCTATTGACCGGCCAGACCCGCGACCGGCGCACGCCAGTGAAGGACTTCCAGAGCGGCAAGCTGCAGATCTTTCTGATAAGCCTGAAGGCCGGTGGCGTAGGCCTGAACCTGACCGAAGCCGATACGGTGATCCATTACGACCCGTGGTGGAACCCGGCTACGGAGAACCAGGCGACTGACCGTGCGTATCGCATCGGCCAGGAGAAGCCCGTGTTCGTCTACAAGATGATTGCGCGGGGCACGGTGGAAGAGAAAATTCAGCACCTGCAGAAAGAAAAGTCCGACCTGGCGGCGGGTGTGCTGGATGGGCGTACAACGGGGGATTGGCAGTTGGGCAATGAGGATATCGAAGCGTTGTTTGCGCCGCTGCCTAACAAGCAAGAAAAGCGCTGACAGTTTAGACCGTTTTCGCGAGCAAGCCCGCTCCCACACTTGACCGAGGTCCTTCAGACAGTACGCGGTCAAAGGTGGGAGCGGGCTTGCTCGCGAAGGGCGCAACACGATTCTCAGTCGATCAATTGAGCATCGCGCAACGCCGTCAGCGCCGCCAACCAACGCGGATCCTGCTTATAGTCTGTCGAAGCAATCGCCTGCCCCCGCATCCGCGCAATCCGCGCCGACGGCGTGACCTTCATCCGCTGCGCAGCACTCAGTGCCAACTCCGCGGCGGCGCGGTCATTACACACCAACCCCATGTCACAACCCGCCGTCAGTGCAGCTTCAATCCGGCTGGCCGCATCGCCGACCACATGGGCACCTGCCATCGACAAGTCGTCGCTGAAAATCACCCCATCGAACTGCAGCTCGCCGCGCAGGATGTCCTGCAACCAGCGTCGCGAGAAACCTGCGGGCTGAGCGTCAACCTGCGGGTAGATCACATGGGCCGGCATCACTGCCGCCAACTGCTTGCTCAGGCGCGCGAAAGGCACCAGGTCATGGGTGCGAATCTGCTCCAGGCTACGTTCGTCATTAGGAATGGCGACGTGGGAATCGGCCTCAGCCCAACCATGACCCGGGAAGTGTTTACCGGTGGCGGCCATACCGGCGCTGTTCATACCGCGAATGAAAGCCCCTGCGAGCAAGGCGGCACGCTCGGGGTCACCTTCGAAAGAACGGGTGCCGACCACGGCGCTGCGCTGGTAGTCCAGATCCAGTACCGGAGCGAAGCTCAAATCCAGGCCGACCGCCAGCACTTCAGTGGCCATGATCCAGCCGCACTGCTCCGCCAAATAGTCGGCGTTGGGATTGTCGGCCAGCGCGCGCATGGCCGGCAGGCGCACAAAGCCCTGGCGCAGACGCTGTACGCGACCGCCCTCCTGATCGACGGCCAACAGCAGATCCGGGCGCACGGCACGAATCGCCGCACTCAATTCACGTACCTGGCGGGGATGCTCGATATTGCGCGCAAAAATGATCAGGCCGCCGACTTCAGGCTGGCGCAACAGATGACGATCCTCGGCCGTCAGCCAAGTACCGGCAACGTCGACCATCAATGAACCTTGCAGGGCAGCACTCATAAACCTTCCTTAAATAACGCACACAACCCGTTGCGCTCGACCAGCGCGATTCGCGCAGTGAGCACAACAGGTTGCGAGTAAATAACTGAAATCGGCATGGGCGGCTAGCTTAGCGGATGCAAGCGGCCGCGCACACCCGCAAAGGTCAGACCTTGGCGACAGCCGGAGCTGTTTTGCTGCGGGGACGCAGCTGGGCGGCGGCCATGGCAGGGTCGGTCACGCCGGTTTCGGCACGCATGCCAGCGGCGAGAAACGGCACCATCAGGCGCATTACCTGCTCGATAGAAGTGTTCACGCCAAAATCGGTTTCTGCGATGGCCCGCAAGGCCTTGATCCCGGACATGCTGAACGCCGCAGCGCCGAGCATGAAGTGCACGCGCCAGAACAGTTCGATAGGCGGAATACGCGGAGCGGCTTCGTTGACCAGCAGCATGTAGCGGCGGAACACCTTGCCATACATGTCTTCCAGGTAGCGCCGCAGGTGACCCTGGCTCTGGCTGAACGCCAGGCCCAGCAGGCGCATGAAGATCGACAGGTCGTTGCCACTGCGCGGCTGCACCACCAGCGCCTGTTCCACCAGCATTTCCAGCAGGTCTTCCAGGGTTGGCTTGCTGTCGGCCTTGGCCTGGCGACGTTCCAGTTCACGGTCGAGACTGGCGCAGAACGGCCCCAGGAAGCGTGAGAACACCGCCTGGATCAGGGCCTTTTTCGAGCCGAAATGATAGTTCACTGCCGCCAGGTTCACCCCGGCCTTGCTGGTAATCAGCCGCAATGAAGTTTCAGCAAATCCTTTTTCCGCGAACAATTGCTCGGCAGCATCGAGAATGCGTTCAACGGTTTCCGACTGGGCCATGGCTACTCCGCCTGACAAACACTTGTTTGAAACATACGTTTCAGGGTGTGTCTTGTCAACCCTGCGGGTTCGCATTCCGGCCGGGCAGTCATGTATTTCATCGCTATTTAATCACATTCGTCCAGGCCTGTAGGCAGCGCTATCCCTCACTTGTAGGAAGGATGACGAATGACCGTCCAGCGGCCGCAAGGAAAAGGATGATTGCCAAGCGCAGTTCACTGTATATAATCCCAGTCACTGTATAAAAAGACAGAGCGATCAACATGCTAAAACTGACGCCACGCCAAGCTGAGATTCTGGCTTTTATCAAGCGCTGCCTCGATGACAACGGCTACCCGCCGACCCGAGCGGAAATTGCGCTGGAATTGGGGTTCAAGTCCCCCAACGCCGCCGAAGAACACCTCAAGGCCCTCGCGCGCAAAGGCGCAATCGAGATGACCCCGGGTGCTTCACGCGGTATTCGCATCCCTGGCTTCGAAGCCAAGGCCGACGAGTCGACACTGCCCATCATCGGTCGCGTCGCCGCCGGTGCGCCGATCCTGGCGCAGCAGCACGTCGAGGAGTCCTGCAACATCAACCCGACCTTCTTCCATCCTCGAGCCGATTACCTGTTGCGGGTCCACGGCATGAGCATGAAGGACGTGGGCATCTTCGATGGCGACCTGCTGGCCGTCCACACCACCCGCGAAGCCCGTAATGGCCAGATCGTCGTCGCCCGTATCGGTGATGAAGTCACCGTCAAACGCTTCAAGCGCGAAGGCAGCAAGGTCTGGCTACTGGCCGAGAACCCTGAGTTCGCCCCGATTGAAGTGAACCTGAAAGATCAGGACCTGGTGATCGAAGGCTTGAGCGTCGGCGTCATTCGCCGCTAAAGGAGGCATCATGCAGCTCGTGCACACCCCACAACATACACAACTGTCGCTGTTCGAGGCCTTTATGGCCCAACCTCTCGCGCCCATCCTCAAGAAAACGGTCGAAGCGCCCTGGAGCGCCGAGCCTGAGGCGTTCAGTGAATTGTCGTTGCGCGGTGCTGCTGGCAGCTGCCTGAGCCTGCTGGCGCCGATCCTTCGCGAACTCAGCGAAGAGCAGGATGCTCGCTGGCTGACACTGATCGCCCCGCCCGCCAGCCTGACCCAGGCCTGGCTGCGGGACGCCGGTCTGAACCGCGAGCGTATCCTGTTGCTGCAACCGCGTGGCGCGCAAAGTGCCCAGCAATTGACCTGCGAAGCCTTGCGATTGGGGCGTAGTCATACAGTGGTGAGCTGGTTGAATCCGTTGAATGCGAGCGCAAAACAGCAACTGATCAGCGCCGCGCGTACGGGCGATGCTCAGAGCTTGAATATTCGATTGGGCTGAGCAGGCTTGTTGTGGTGAGCGGGCTTGCCCCGCGCTGGGCTGCGAAGCGGCCCTAAAATAAGTTATTGCGGTATATCAGTTATTACGCGGCGTTTGGTTCTGGGGCCGCTTCGCAGCCCAGCGCGGGGCAAGCCCGCTCACTACAGGACTCAATCGGCTACTCAGTGAAGCACCCGCGGCCCATCTTCCTTCTCCGGCTCGCCTTCCGCCAACCGGCCTGCCATCTGCACACCCACGCTCAACATGGCCTTGGCCACTTCCACGTGCTGACCTTGCAGGAACGCTTTGGCGTCCTCGGAAAAATCCAGAATAACCAGAGAACCCTCGTCCTCAGCCCGGCGCAGCTCGATTCGGCCGTCAGGCAATTCAACAATTTCCAGAAAGGACGTTGGCATAACAATCTGTTCTCCACGAAAGGCCGGGATTATATCAGTCATCCACCCGGCATCGCTGAGGATCTGAAGAGGTTTCTTGACAGCTTGATGAACGGTGCTTTGTGCTGTGTACCCTTATCAATGGGGGTTCATCAGCACTCGTTCAACCCTTCGCGAAAGCGCAACGCCATCTTTTTCAGCTCTTGGCGCCAGCCTTCGAGTTCCTCACGGCTCAACGGCTTTGGCTCATCCTCTTCCAGCGCCACCGCGACGATCAATGGCTGGGTCACATCGCCCTTGGGCACATGAGGCACGCGTGGCGGCTGGAACATGTCGGCATGAGCCTTGAGCAAACGCGCAACCCAACTGTCTGGGCTTTGGGCCATTTCTACCAACTCCGCCAGCTCAGGAATGGCCATGGTCTCCAGCACTTCCCGATTCATGATCATTTCTGCACGGGGTGAGCCCGCCTGGGGCAAGCGATAGAACCCGGCGATTTCATGGCACAGGCCCAACAAAGCGCCGTACAGGTGGAACAACGCCGCTTCACGCCCCGCCTGGACCAGCGCGACAGCGTTCATCTCCTTCCCTTCCTCGGCACGGCCAAGGGCTTCCAGGGACAAACCCGCGAAGTAAATTTTCTGATTGGTACGGGTATAGAGTTCGTTGGCCATAACGGCAGTCTCCACAACGAAAGAAGCATGATGCTGGCTTAACAGTGTCACGGATCAGCCGAGCGCACTGCAAGCGCAAAAAAGGCCGCCTGTGCAGGCGGCCTTTGTATTTGGCAGATCAGTCGATCAAGCGCCCTGACGCTTATCCTCGACCTTCCACTTGCCACCGTCGTAGAACGCTTTCCAGCCGGTAGGCTTGCCGTCCACTTCGGTCTGCACGTACTGCTCCTTGGTCTTGCGGCTGTAGCGGATCACGGCTGGGCGACCATCCGGATCCTTCTTTGGCGCTTCACACAAGAAGTGGTACTTCGGATCGATCTCATCCTTGTGCGGCACGATCTCCAACACCAGCGGTGCGCGGGTCTCGCGGTTTTTCGGGAACTGGCTGGCAGCCAGGAACAGCCCCGAAGCGCCATCACGCAGGATGTAGGTGTCGTTGACCTTCTCGCACTTGAGCTCCGGCATCTTCACCGGGTCCATCTTCGGCGGCGCCGCATCGCCGCTTTTGAGCAGCTTGCGGGTGTTCTTGCAGGTTGGGTTGGTGCAACCGAAGAACTTGCCGAAACGGCCAGTCTTGAGCTGCATCTCGCTACCGCACTTGTCGCACTCCAGGCTCGGACCTTCGTAGCCCTTGATGCGGTAGGTGCCCTCTTCGATCTCGTAACCGTTGCAATCCGGGTTGTTACCGCAGATGTGCAGCTTGTGCTTCTCATCCAGCAGGTAGGCATCCATCGCCGTGCTGCAAATTGGGCAGCGATGCTTGCCACGCAATACCAGCGACTCGGATTCACCCTCGTCATCGGCCGCGATTTCATCGCCCGGAACCAGGTTGACGGTCGCCTTGCAACGCTCTTTCGGCGGCAGGCTGTAGCCCGAGCAACCGAGGAACACACCGGTGGATGCAGTACGGATCTGCATCGGCCGGCCACAGGTCTGGCACGGAATGTCGGTCATCACCGGCTGATTGGCGCGCATGCCGTTCTCTGGGCTTTCCGCTACTTCGAGCTTCTTCTTGAAGTCGCCGTAGAACTCGTCCAGCACGTTTTTCCAGTCACGCTCGCCCTGGGCCACGTCATCGAGGTTCTCTTCCATGCCGGCAGTGAAGCCGTAGTCCATCAGGTTGGAGAAGCTCTCGGACAGACGCTCAGTGACGATGTCGCCCATTTTTTCCGAGTAGAAACGACGGTTGTGCAACGCAACGTAACCGCGGTCCTGAATAGTGGAGATGATCGCCGCATAGGTCGAAGGACGACCGATACCGCGTTTTTCCATCTCTTTCACCAAGCTGGCCTCCGAATAACGCGCCGGCGGCTTGGTGAAGTGTTGGGATGGGTCGAGCTTGATCAGCTTCAGCGTGTCGCCCTGGGCCATATCCGGCAGCACGTCATCATCGCCAGGCTTGGCGATTTGCGGCATGACGCGGGTGTAGCCGTCGAACTTGAGGATACGGCCCTTGGCACGCAACTCGAAGTCGGACGCCGCCACGGTGACCGTGGTGGACAGGTATTGCGCCGGCAGCATCTGGCAGGCCAGGAATTGGCGCCAGATCAGCTCGTAGAGGCGCTCAGCGTCGCGCTCCATGCCGCTCAGCTTGGCAGGCGTGGTGTTGGCGTCGGAAGGACGAATCGCTTCGTGAGCCTCCTGGGCGCCTTCCTTGCTGCTGTAGACGTTCGGTTTTTCCGGCAGGTACTTCTTGCCGAATTCGCCTTCAATATAAGTACGCGCCATCGCTACCGCGTCCACCGACAGGTTGGTGGAGTCGGTACGCATATAGGTGATGTAGCCCGCTTCGTACAGACGCTGCGCCATCATCATGGTCTTCTTCACGCCAAAGCCCAGACGGTTACTCGCAGCCTGTTGCAGGGTGGACGTGATGAACGGAGCCGATGGCTTGCTGCTGGTAGGCTTGTCTTCGCGCTTGACGATGCTGTAGCTGGAAGACTTGAGTTTCTCCAGCGCGGCCATGGCCTGGGCTTCGTTCAGCGGCTTGAAGGCCTCGCCTTTCTCGCGGGCCACTTCAAAGCGCACGTTGGCGCCCTTGGCAGTGCCGAGGTCAGCGTGGACTTCCCAATATTCTTCAGGGATGAACGCGCGGATCTCACGCTCACGCTCCACCACCAGCTTCACAGCAACCGACTGCACACGGCCAGCGGACAGGCCACGGGCGATCTTCGCCCACAGCAGCGGCGAAACCATGTAGCCCACCACGCGGTCGAGGAAGCGACGTGCCTGTTGGGCGTTAACGCGATCGATGTCCAGCTCGCCCGGCTTGGAGAAGGCTTCCTGGATGGCTTTTTTGGTGATTTCGTTGAACACCACACGCTTGTAGCGGCTGTCGTCACCGCCGATGGCTTCCCGCAGGTGCCAGGCAATGGCTTCCCCTTCGCGGTCCAAGTCCGTTGCGAGATAGATGGTGTCGGCATCCTTGGCGAGCCGGCGCAGCTCTTCGATGACCTTTTCCTTGCCAGGAAGGATTTCGTACTTGGCCTTCCAGCCATGATCCGGGTCCACACCCATGCGCGAGACCAGCTGCTTGCGCGCTTTCTCTTTAGGGCTGAGCACCGGACCTTCGCTCGCAGCCGCCTTGCCGCGCTTGGCAGCAGGCTCCTTGCTGGCGCTAGCCGAACCGCTGGTGGGCAGGTCTCGGATATGGCCGATACTCGACTTCACCACGTACTCGTTGCCCAAGTACTTGTTGATGGTCTTGGCCTTAGCCGGGGATTCCACAATGACCAGCGATTTGCCCATGGATCGGAAAATTCCTGAATTCGAGAAGAGAAAGGCAGTTGGCGCCTGTCGCGGCAACGCTATATATAGTGGCAACAAGGTGAGGTCAAGCGCAGCATTCTGCGCGACCTGCCGTTATTGCCCTGAAAAAAGACTGGGTTCGACCTGGACCAAAGCAAAGCGCGGGACTTGCTCGCCGTCAACTTCGACGGTCTCCAGGAACATGCTCAATGGGCGTACCCAAAAGCCGTAATCGCCATACAGTGCTTGGTAGAACACCACTTCTTCTTCGGTCTCGGAGTGTCGCGCCACACTGAAAACACGGTACTGCGGACCTTTATAATGCTGGTAGAGCCCTGGTTCGACTTTCATGCTCTGGCCCTCTTACAAAATTTGTTAAAAAAAAAATACAAAACTGCCAAAAAACAAAAACCGGGGCACTGGGCCCCGGCTTCCGTCAACGGAACGCTTAGACGCGTTCGAAGACGGTGGAAATGCCTTGGCCGAGGCCAATGCACATGGTTGCAACCCCGAGGTTGCCGCCATTTTGCTTCATCACATTAAGCAAAGTACCGGAGATACGTGCACCGGAGCAACCAAATGGGTGGCCCAGGGCAATCGCACCGCCGTGCAGGTTAACCTTCTCGTTCATCTTGTCGAGCACTTTCAGATCTTTCAGCACTGGCAGGGCCTGTGCGGCGAAAGCTTCGTTGAGCTCGAAGAAGTCGATGTCGGAGATGGTCAGGCCTGCGCGCTTCAAGGCTTTTTGTGTGGCCGGTACTGGACCATAGCCCATGATCGCCGGGTCCACACCCGCCACTGCCATCGAACGGATCACGGCCAGCGGCTGGATACCCAGGTCTTGGGCACGCTGCGCCGACATCACGATCATGCACGAGGCACCGTCGGTGATTTGCGACGAAGTGCCCGCTGTCACGGTGCCACCCTTTGGATTGAACGCCGGCTTCAAGGCCGCCAAGCTTTCCAGGGTGGTGTCCGGACGAATGGTTTCGTCGTAGTCGAACAGTTTCAGGAAACCGTTCTCGTCGTAGCCGTTCATCGGGATGATCTCATCCTTGAACTTGCCTTCCAGGGTCGCCTTGTGGGCGAGCTGGTGGGAGCGCAGGCCGAACGCGTCCTGGGCTTCACGAGTGATACCGTGCATCTTGCCGAGCATTTCCGCAGTCAGGCCCATCATGCCCGAGGCTTTCGCCGCGTACAGCGACATGTGCGGGTTAGGGTCGACACCGTGCATCATGCTGACGTGGCCCATGTGCTCCACGCCACCGACCACGAACACATCACCGTTGCCGGTCATGATCGCCTGGGCGGCAGTGTGCAGCGCGCTCATCGACGAACCACACAGGCGGCTGACGGTCTGGCCGGCAGCGGTGTGCGGGATCTGGGTCATCAAGGAAGCCATGCGTGCGATGTTCCAGCCCTGTTCCAGGGTCTGGTTGACGCAGCCCCAGATCACGTCTTCGACTTCGTTCGGATCGACCTTGACGTTACGCTCCAGCAGCTTGCTGATCAGGTGCGCCGACATATCTTCGGCACGGGTGTTGCGGTGCATGCCGCCCTTGGAGCGGCCCATCGGAGTACGACCGAAGTCGACAATCACGACGTCTCTTGGATTCAAGCTCATAAATATTCTCGCTCTAGTCGTCTGGGCACTTAACCGAAGAAGCTCTGGCCATTCTTGGCCATTTCACGCAGCTTCGCGGTCGGGTGGTACAGCGGGCCCAAATCAGCGTATTGATCAGCCAGGGCAACGAACTCGGCCACACCGATCGAATCGATGTAACGCAGTGCACCACCACGGAATGGAGGGAAACCGATACCGTACACCAGGCCCATATCAGCTTCGGCGGCGGTTTCAACGATGCCGTCTTCAAGGCAACGCACGGTTTCCAGGCACAGGGCGATCATCATCCAGTTGATGATGTCTTCGTCTGACACCTCACGCTGCTCGTAGATGACCGGCGCGAGTACTTCGTGCACCGAAGGATCGGCCACTTTCTTCTGCTTGCCCTTCTTGTCGGCCTCGTAGGCGTAGAAGCCCTTGCCGTTCTTCTGGCCCAGGCGCTTGGCTTCGTAAAGCGCGTCGATCGCCGAGCGGCGGTCGTCTTTCATACGGTCCGGGAAACCTTCGGCCATGACGTCGCGACCGTGGTGGCCGGTGTCGATGCCGACCACGTCCATCAGGTACGCCGGGCCCATTGGCCAGCCGAATTTTTCCATGATTTTGTCGATGCGCACGAAGTCCACACCGGCGCTGACCAGCTTGGCGAAACCGCCGAAGTACGGGAACAGCACGCGGTTGACCAGGAAGCCCGGGCAGTCATTGACCACGATAGGGTTCTTGCCCATTTTCTTGGCGTAGGCAACGGTGGTCGCAACCGCTTGCTCGCTGGACTTCTCGCCACGGATCACTTCTACCAGCGGCATCATGTGCACCGGGTTGAAGAAGTGCATGCCGACGAAATTTTCCGGACGCTTGAGGGCCTTGGCCAGCAGTGAGATGGAAATAGTCGAGGTGTTGGACGCCAGGATGGTGTCGTCTTTGACCTGGGCTTCCACTTCAGCCAATACGGCTTGCTTGACCTTCGGGTTCTCGACAACCGCTTCGACCACCAGGTCGACGTGGCCGAAATCGCCGTAGGACAGCGTAGGGCGGATGCCGTTGAGGACTTCAGCCATCTTCGCGGCGGTCATGCGACCTTTATCCACGCGACCCACCAGCAGCTTGGCGGCTTCCGCCAGGCCTTGCTCGATGCCGTGCTCGTTGATGTCCTTCATCAGGATCGGCGTGCCTTTGGACGCCGACTGATAGGCAATACCGCCACCCATGATTCCGGCGCCGAGGACGGCAGCCTGTTTCACGTCGCGGGCGATTTCGTCGTAGGCCTTGGCCTTTTTCTTCAGCTCCTGGTCGTTCAGGAACAGGCCGATCAGGCTCTGGGCAGCGGAGGTTTTCGCCAATTTGACGAAACCAGCCGCTTCCACTTCCAGGGCTTTGTCGCGACCGAAGTTCGCAGCCTTCTGGATGGTCTTGATCGCTTCGACCGGTGCCGGGTAGTTCGGGCCGGCTTGGCCTGCCACGAAACCTTTTGCGGTTTCGAACGACATCATTTGTTCGATAGCGTTGAGCTTGAGTTTTTCCAGCTTTGGCTGACGCTTGGCCTTGTAGTCAAATTCGCCGCTGATGGCGCCTTTGATCAGGCTCAGAGCCGCTTCGGCCAGTTTGTCCGGCGCAACTACAGCGTCGACGGCACCGACTTTCAGTGCGTCTTCAGCTTTGTTTTCCTTACCGGCGGCAATCCACTCGATGGCGTTGTCGGCCCCGATCAGACGCGGCAGGCGTACGGTGCCGCCAAAACCTGGGTAGATGCCCAGTTTGACTTCAGGCAGGCCGATTTTTGCGGTCGCGGACATGACACGGAAGTCTGCCGCCAAGCACATTTCGAGGCCACCGCCCAACGCGATGCCGTTGATTGCGGCAACGGTGGGAACGTTGAGGTCTTCGAAATCGCTGAAAATTTTGTTGGCTTCGAGGTTGCCAGCCACCAGCTCGGCATCGGGCAGCTTGAAGTTGTCGACGAATTCGGTGATGTCAGCGCCGACGATAAACACGTCCTTGCCGCTGGAGACGATCACGCCCTTGACCGAAGCATCTGCTTTGATGGTGTCTACGGCCTGACGCAATTCATTCAGGGTTAGACGGTTGAACTTGTTGACGGACTCACCCTTGAGGTCGAATTTCAGTTCGACGATGCCACTTTCAAGAGCCTTAACCGTGATGGCTTTACCTTCGTAAATCATCAACTGATCTCCACGATATGGAAGCTGAACAGTACACATTGGACGCTGGCCTATGGTTGGACATTGATGATTTGGTCAATGTTCACGCCCATCCGCCAGGCACACCCGCCAATGCGATAGTCGGGATTATGTATGAGTGGTCTGACAGACAAACGCTCAATTCATACGCCCGTTTGATTTGGGTATGCCACCTTCATCCAATTCAGGGCAATTGTCAATCGCTCAAAAAGACTAGGAAAAACGCGACTTTCCAGTCATTTCAGAACCCCGACCCTAAGCCCGCACTTCATCAATATTCAAATATTCACGAAATCAATAATCTAAAGTTTGTGGGAAAAGACTGTACAGAGCGTGATATCCGACTAGGCTAGCCGCAACCACAAAGCGCCTGGATGAACATCCGACGCGGGAAACACAGATTTACCGGCCTGCCTGGCCAACTCCAGCCCGATGATGATGTCGGGCTTTTTATTGCCTGCTGTTTCTACAAGGTTGGGCTTAAGCCAAGGCCTTGAGCAAGTTGTCGATGACTTGCAAATCACTCGCTTCGCCCTTCTCGCCCCAATAGAGGGCAATCATCTGCTTGTCAGCTTCGACCTTGTAGACGTTGTCCGGCAGCGTCGCAAAATGCGGCAACAACTTCTCATCAACGCACACCTCACGCCACTGATTGACCCAAACCCCACGCTCCAACTGCCAGTAACTCCAGATAGCCGGCACGCTGCCGCGCCGTGGTCGACAGTATTGCGCACACGGGCTTGGCGGCTCTTGTTTAAGCCAGTGCGGCCACTCCTGAGGCGCCAACTGCATGGCCAGGCCGATGCGGCGCGCCTCCATGCGCAGGGCCATGCGCCCGCTCTGATGACGCGACGGGCGCAGCCATGCCAGAGGGCTCAGCACCACCACAAGGATTGACACCACTATCCAGACCGTCATATGTGTACTCCCGAATTTCTAGATGAGCGGATTTGATCTGACGCAACCCCATCCGCTTGAAAGCAGCCATACTGAATTTATTGCAGTCCCCTGGAGGAACGCCTCATGCCCTACCAACATATTCTGGTCGCCGTCGATCTGACCGAAGAGTGCGATCCGGTGATCAAGCGCGCGCAGGAATCTGCATTGGCCAATGGCGCCATATTATCGCTGGTGCATATCGTCGAGCCCATGGCCATGGCCTTTGGGGGTGACGTGCCGATGGACCTTTCCCAGTTGCAGCAACAACAATTCGACCAGGCCAAGGAGCGCCTTGATCGTTTGATTCTCAAATACCCGCATTTGAAAAAGGAAGACTGCCACCTGACCTACGGCCAACCGCGCCAGGAAATCCACCATCTGGCCAAGGAAAAGGCTTGCGACCTGATCGTGGTCGGCAGCCATGGCCGTCACGGTTTGGCATTGTTGCTGGGCTCTACCGCCAATGATGTGCTGCACGGTGCGCCGTGTGATGTGCTGGCGGTTAAGCTGGTCAAAGCACCTTAAGACCAACGCAGATCGAATGTGGGAGCGGGCTTGCTCGCGAATGCGGTGTGTCAGTCGCCAAATGTATCAACTGACAAACCGCATTCGCGAGCAAGCCCGCTCCCACATTTGGATCGCATTGCATACGAAAAGCCCGGCGTTCATGCAGATGAACGCCGGGCTTTTTATTAGCTATGGATCAATCAAGCATCCAGCTCAGCCCAACGCTCCACCAGCACTTCCAATTCCTGATTCAACGTCTCCAGAGAAGCAATGACCTTGGCGGTTTCTGCCGCAGGCCGCAGGTAAAACCCGCCGTCAGCCATTTCCGCTTCAACTGCGGCAATCTGTTGCTCCTTGGCGTCGATGTCACCCGGCAAGGCTTCCAGCTCACGCTGCAGCTTGTAGCTGAGCTTTTTCTTGCCTGCAGGTGCAGCTTCCGGGGCAGGCGCAGCAGCAACGGCCACCGGTGCCACCACCGCCGAGTTCAAGTCGGCCTTGCCAGACTTGCTCTCGGTCACGCCCAGCAAGCGCGGCGAGCCGCCCTGGCGCAGCCAGTCCTGATAACCACCGACGTACTCGCGTACCTTGCCTTCACCCTCGAAGACCAGGGTGCTGGTCACTACGTTGTCGAGGAATGCCCGGTCGTGGCTCACCATCAATACGGTGCCATTGAAGGTCAACAGGACCTCTTCCAGCAGCTCGAGGGTTTCTACGTCCAGGTCGTTGGTCGGCTCGTCGAGCACCAGCAAGTTGGCTGGCTTACTGAACAACTTGGCCAACAGCAGGCGCGCCCGCTCGCCACCGGACAAGGCTTTCACCGGGGTACGCGCACGTTGCGGGCTGAACAGGAAGTCGCCCAGGTAGCTAAGCACGTGGCGGCTCTGGCCGTCGATATCGATAAAGTCGCGGCCTTCAGCGACGTTGTCGATCACGGTTTTTTCCAGGTCCAACTGGTGCCGCAACTGGTCGAAGTAGGCCACGTCGATGCGTGTGCCCTCTTCCACTGTGCCGCTGGTCGGTTGCAAACCGTTGAGCATCAGCTTGAGCAAAGTGGTCTTTCCGGTACCGTTGGCGCCGAGCAGGCCGATACGGTCGCCGCGCTGCAAGACCATCGAGAAGTCCTTGATCAGGAACGGGCCTTCCGGGTGATGGAAGCTGACGTTCTCCAGCACCATCACTTGCTTGCCCGACTTGTCGGCGGTGTCCAACTGGATATTGGCCTTGCCGGTGCGCTCACGACGCTCGCTGCGCTCAACGCGCAGGGCCTTCAGGGCACGCACGCGGCCTTCGTTACGGGTACGCCGTGCCTTGATGCCCTGGCGAATCCAGACTTCTTCCTGGGCCAGCTTCTTGTCGAACAGTGCGTTGGCGGTTTCTTCGGCTGCCAGCGTGGCTTCCTTGTGCACCAGGAAGCTGGCGTAGTCGCCATTCCAGTCGATCAGGCCGCCACGGTCCAGTTCAAGGATGCGCGTGGCCAGGTTCTGCAGGAAAGAACGGTCGTGCGTGATGAACAGCACGGCGCCCTGGAAATCCTTGAGGGCTTCTTCAAGCCAGGCAATGGCGCCGATATCCAGGTGGTTGGTAGGCTCGTCGAGCAGCAGCAGGTCCGGCTCGGATACCAGCGCCTGGGCCAGCAGCACACGACGACGCCAGCCGCCGGACAACTCGGCGAGGGTCTTGTCGGCTGGCAGTTGCAGGCGGCTCAGGGTGCTGTCGACCAGTTGCTGCAAGCGCCAGCCGTCACGGGCTTCGAGGTCTTGCTGGACGTGCATCAGCTTGTCCAGGTCTTCCTCGGTAACGCAGTTCTGCGCCAGGTGATGGTACTCGGCGAGCAAGGCGCCCACGCCATCAAGGCCTTCGGCAACCACGTCGAATACTGTCCGTCCGTCGGCCACCGGCAATTCTTGCGGCAATTCGCCAATCTTGAGGCCTGGTGCGCGCCAAACAGAGCCGTCATCGGGCTTCTGGTCGCCTTTAACCAGCTTCATCATGCTGGACTTGCCGGTGCCGTTGCGGCCGATGATGCACACCCGCTCACCACGGGCGATCTGCCAGGACACCTTGTCCAACAACGGCATAGCGCCGAAAGCAAGGGACACATCGCTGAATTTGAGCAGGGTCATACGCTTCTCCAAAAACTGGGCGCGCATTCTACCTGAGTTGAGGGTGGGATGCGGCTGGCATTTTCGCTGCCGACACGTTCTGTAGGACATTTGCGCCGAACCTGAACGAACCGGCCGGCAAAGCTTTCGTAGGTGTTGGGCAAAAGGCTAAGCTAGGAGCAATCAGTGTCGGCAGTGCCGACGCTATTCGTGATTTCTCTGCACGGACGTCTCATGCGCAGCCGCCTTTTCAACTTTTTATCTTGTCTGCTTCTTTCCGCCACCGCCGTTCAATCCGCCCAGGCCGTGGACCTCACCACCCAACGCCAGTATTACGATGAAACCAAACGCGCCCTGGCCAAAGGCGATAGCGGACCGTACATGCAATACAGCCAGGCCCTGGCCGATTATCCGCTGACGCCGTACCTGGCCTACGACGAGCTGACCGCGCGCCTGAAAACCGCGAGCAACGAGGAGATCGAACAATTCCTCGCCAAAAACGGTGACCTGCCCCAAGCCAACTGGATGAAATTGCGCTGGTTGCGCTGGCTCGCCGACCGTGGCGATTGGCAGACCTTTGAAAAGTACTACGACCCCAAGCTCAATTTCGTAGAACTGGACTGCCTGCATGGCCAATACCAGCTCACCCATAATCTGAAAGCCGAAGGCTACAAGACCACCGAGAAGCTGTGGCTTACCGGTAAATCGCAGCCGTCCGCCTGCGATGCCACCTTTGGCCAGTGGGCCGCCGACGGCCAGCTCACCGAACAGAAGATCTGGGACCGCGCCAAGCTCGCCGCCGAAGCGCGCAACTACGCGCTGGCCAACAGCCTGGTGAAAACCCTGCCCACCCTCGGCGCTCAAGGCCGCCTGATGGTGGACGTGGCGCAAAAGCCCGACATGCTCGGCGACCCGTCGCGCTTCTTGCCGGCCAACGAAGCCATGTCTGACGCCGTGGGCCTGGGCCTACGCCGCCTGGCACGCCAAGACCCGGACAAGGCCATGGCCCTGCTCGACGGCTACGCCAGCAGCATGCACTTCTCCCGTGACGAAAAAGTGTCGATCGCCCGGGAAATCGGCCTGACCCTGGCCCGTCGCTATGACCCGCGGGCCTTGGACGTGATGACCAAGTACGACCCGGAGCTGCGTGACAACACCGTGTCCGAATGGCGCCTGCGCTTGCTCTTGCGCCTGGCGCGTTGGGAAGATGCCTACCAGCTCACCCGCAAGCTCCCACAGGACTTGGCGACCACCAACCGCTGGCGTTACTGGCAGGCCCGCAGCCTGGAACTGGCCGAACCGAAAAACCCACAGGCCTTGGTGCTTTACAAAAACGTGGCCAAGGAACGCGACTTCTACGGGTTCCTCGCCGCTGATCGCTCCAAGTCACCGTACCAACTGACCAACCGACCGCTGGTGATGAGCCAGGCACTGATGAACAAGGTGCGCAACACGCCGGGCGTGCGCCGTGCCCTGGAGTTCTACGCCCGTGGCCAGATCGTCGATGGCCGCCGCGAGTGGTACCACGTCAGCCGTCATTTCAACCGCGATGAAATGGTTGCCCAGGCCAAGCTGGCCTATGACATGAAGTGGTACTTCCCGGCTATTCGCACCATCAGCCAGGCGCAGTATTGGGATGACCTGGATATCCGCTTCCCAATGGCCCACCGCGACACACTGGTGCGTGAAGCCAAGGTACGTGGCCTGCACTCAAGCTGGGTGTTTGCCATTACTCGCCAGGAAAGCGCCTTCATGGATGACGCCCGCTCCGGCGTCGGCGCCAGCGGCTTGATGCAGTTGATGCCTGGCACCGCCAAGGAAACCGCGCGCAAGTTCAGCATCCCCCTGGCCTCCCCGGCCCAGGTGCTGGACCCGGACAAAAACATCCAGCTCGGCGCCGCGTACCTGAGCCAGGTACACAGCCAGTTCAACGGTAACCGCGTGCTTGCCTCCGCCGCCTATAACGCCGGCCCTGGTCGCGTGCGCCAATGGCTGCGCGGTGCCGATCACCTGAGTTTCGACGTGTGGGTGGAAAGCATCCCATTCGACGAAACCCGTCAGTACGTGCAGAACGTGCTGTCTTATTCGGTGATCTACGGGCAGAAGCTCAATTCGCCACAGCCGCTGGTGGATTGGCATGAGCGCTATTTTGATGATCAGTAAGGCGTGACGCAGCAATGAAAATGCCCGCATTGAAAAATGCGGGCATTTTTTATGGACGATGACTCAGTGCGAAACGCGTTCCTCCACCCCATCATTGAACTGCAACGCCGCCAACCGCGCATACAACGGATTGCTCGCAATCAGTTGCTGATGCGTGCCCACCGCCACCAGCTTGCCCTGGTCCATCACCGCAATGCGGTCTGCATTCTTCACCGTCGCCAAACGATGGGCGATCACCAGCGTGGTGCGGCCCTGCATCAATTGCGGCAGCGCTTGCTGGATCAGGTGTTCGCTCTGGGCATCCAGGGCGCTGGTGGCCTCGTCCAGCAACAATATCGGCGCATCCACTAGCAACGCGCGGGCGATAGCCAGGCGTTGGCGCTGGCCGCCGGAAAGGCCCATGCCACCGTCGCCGAGGTGGGTCTGGTAGCCGTTGGGCATCTGCAGGATGAAGTCGTGGGCGTGGGCGATGCGTGCAGCGGCCTCGACCTGCTCCGTGGTGGCTGTCGGGTTGCCGTAGCGGATATTTTCTTCGACGCTGCCGAAGAAGAGCGCGGGGCTCTGGGATACCAGGGCAAAGTGACGCCGCAGGTCCATGGGGTCGAGCTCGGTCAGCGGGTGGCCTTCGAGTAGGATGCGGCCTTGTTGTGGGTCATAAAAACGTAGCAACAGGTCGAAGATCGTCGACTTGCCGGCACCGGAAGGGCCGACCAGCGCCAGGGTTTCGCCGGGATTGATGGTCAGGTTCAAGCCATCGATGGCGTAGCTGTAGGGCCGTGACGGGTAGGAAAAACGCACATCTTGCAGTTCCATGCGACCGCTGGCCCGCTCGGGCAATTGAACGGTGCCGTCAGCGGGCGCCTTGATCTCGTTGCTCGACTGCAACAATTCACCGATGCGCTCGGCGGCGCCGGCGGCACGCTGCAACTCACCCAGCACTTCGCTCAAGGTGCCGACGGCGCTGCCGACGATCAGGCTGTAGAACACAAATGCCGCCAGCTCACCGCCGGAAATGCGCCCGCCGATCACGTCCATGCCGCCGACCCACAACATCACGCCCACGGCACCCAGCACCAGCATGATTACCAGGGTAATCAGCCAGGCACGCTGGACGATGCGTTTACGCGCAGTGGTGAACGCCTCTTCCACGGTCACGGCGAAGCGCTGCTCATCCTGCACCTGATGGTTGTAGGCCTGCACCGTCTTGATCTGGCCGAGAGTCTCGGACACGTAGCTGCCCACATCGGCAATCCGGTCCTGGCTCTGGCGCGACAAACTGCGTACACGCCGACCGAAGATCAGGATCGGCGCCAGCACCAACGGCAGCGCCACCACCACGATGCTGGTGAGCTTGGGGTTAGTGACAAATAGCAGCACGATACCGCCCAGCACCATCAAGGCATTGCGCAGGAACAATGACAGCGAGGAGCCAATTACCGATTGCAGCAAGGTGGTGTCGGTGGTCAGCCGCGACTGGATTTCCGAGCTGCGGTTGTTCTCGTAGAAACCAGGGTGCAGGTAGATCAGGTGGTTGAATACTTGTCGGCGGATATCGGCCACGACGCGCTCGCCGATCCACGACACCAGGTAGAACCGCGCAAACGTGCCCACGGCCAAGCCCAGCACCAACAACATGAACAAACCGATGGACTGGTTGAGCAGGTGCGGCGACTGGGTCATGAAGCCCTGGTCCACCAGCAAGCGAATACCCTGCCCCATGGACAAGGTGATGCCTGCGGTCACGATAAGCGCCAACAAGGCGCCGAGCGCCTGCCAGCGGTAGGGCGCAATAAAACGGCTGGCCAGGCGAATGGCACGGCGTTGACGGACTGAGAACATGGAGGGCATCACCGATGAGGAACCTGTACACCTACATGGGGGGAACTTCGCTAAATAACAACTTTCGTAATGGCAATGAGTCAGGTTAATTATGCCCGCCGATGCTGATGCCTAGAGGCTATCGGTCTAATGCCTGGCTGGAAATTTGTATCGGTTTCTGGTGGACTGAGTATTCGAACCGCTGATCGTGTATGGAGTTGTAACAGCTCAGTCACGCGGGGGTATTAGAGTAGGTACACAACCTGATGAGGAGACAGGCCATGACCTTGCACACTAGCAGCACTGACAAAGTAGAAGTCGTCCGCAAAGAACGTCAGGCACACCTGGGTTGCTCGATTATCGACGCTCAAGGCCGTGAAGTGCCTATCACTGAGGACATGATCCAGCAAGCGTGCCGCGAGCTGGAACAGCGACTGGTCAAGCCTGCACAGCAAGGCTGAAGCGCCCACGCTCTTTCAAACCCGGCCCTGGTGGCCGGGTTTTTTATGGGCGTTTAAAGGGCGTTGGCACCCAGCGCCGAGACGATCTGCGACAGCGCCGCTGATCCCCCGTTGATGCGCACCTTCAAGCCATCAATCTCGCGGCGCGCGGGGTAATGCTTGCGCAGCAGGTCAAAGGCTTTACGTTGCTCTTCCACTGTACCTACAAGGCTACGACGGAAATCCGCATCGTCCCGACGCGGGTCGTACACGCTGCGGCACAGGGTTGCCAACGCCCAAGCCGGATCAGTCTCAGCGTTCAAGTGCACCTCGGCCAGCCACGACGGCGGCAGCAGCTCACTCAACTGAATACTTGGCGCCTGGCCCAGGTGCGCACAGAACGCCTGATAGATCTGCGCCGTACCGCGCTGGCGGCCTTCCAGGCTGTAGCCGGCGATATGCGGCGTGGCCAGCACGCATAGGTCGGCGAGATCGACGTCCACTTGCGGCTCGCCTTCCCAGACATCCAACACGGCTTGCAGGTCCTCGCGCTCCAGTAGCACTTCGCGCAGGGCCGCGTTATCCACCACCGCGCCACGGCTGGCATTGATCAGCCAAGTACCAGGCTTGAGCTGGTTGAGGCGCTGGCGGTCGAACAAGTGCCAGGTAGAGCCGTTGCCGGACTTGGTCAGCGGCGTGTGCAGGCTGATCACATCACACTGCTCGATGATCTGTTCCAGGCTGACGTAATCACCGTCCTCGGCGATCTGCCGCGGCGGGTCGCAGACCAGCACGTTCCAGCCCAGGCCCTTGAGTACCTTGACCAGTCGCCCGCCCACTTCACCAGCACCCACTACGCCGTAGGTACGTTGATTGAGGTCGGCCCCTTCGATTTCGGCCAGGGTCTGCAGGCTGCCCAACACGTAGTCCACGACGCCACGGGCATTGCAGCCTGGTGCGCTGGACCACTGGATACCGGCCTGCTTGAAATAATCGAGGTCCAGGTGATCGGTGCCAATGGTGCAGGTGCCGACAAAACGCACCGGGGTGCCCTCCAACAAGGCACGGTTGACGTTGGTCACCGAGCGCACCAGCAAGACATCGGCCTGCTCGACGGTGGCACGGTCGATGGAACGGCCGGGCACGCGGCGAATCTCGCCAAACCCTTCGAAGAAGGCGTCGAGCAGCGGAATATTTTCGTCGGCAACAATCAGCATGGCAGGCTCCTTTGGCGGACCCGCAGTGTACAGGGCGCTTACAAATCGCTAACACAGGTTTTTTCCTGACCAGTGTGTCAAGGCGTAGAATCCGCCGTCCTTGCGCTTCCCCCTTATTCCTGGACACCCGTACGTGAACACTGCCGCCGCCCTCCTCACCCGCCCTGCCCGCATCAGCCGGGAAGTGCGCGACCTGCTGACACTCGCCCTGCCGATCATGATCGGCCAACTGGCCACCACTGCCATGAGCTTTGTCGACGCGGTGATGGCCGGGCGAGTCAGCCCGCAGGATCTGGCGGCGGTGGGCCTGGGCAATTCGATCTGGATTCCGGTGTATCTGCTGATGACCGGCACGTTGTTGGCAACGACGCCAAAAGTCGCCCAGCGTTTCGGCGCCGGCCAGTTCAGTGAGATCGGGCCGTTGGTGCGTCAGTCACTGTGGCTGGCCTTGGTGGTGGGGATCACAGCCGCCTTGTCGCTGTTGTGCGCCGAGCCTATTTTGCACGCGATGAAGGTTGAGGCCGACTTGATCAAGCCCTCCATGGGCTACCTGCACGGGATCGCCGCCGGCATGCCGGCCATCGCCTTCTATTACGTGTTGCGCTGCTTCAGTGATGGCCTGGGCCGCACCCGGCCGAGCATGGTCATGGGCCTGTGTGGCCTGGCGCTGAATATTCCGCTGAACTACATCTTCATCTATGGCCACCTGGGCGTGCCGGCCATGGGCGGCGTCGGCTGTGGCTGGGCCACGGCCATTGCGATGTGGGTGATGATGCTCGGCCTGGCCGGCTGGACGCGTTTTGGCCCGGCTTACCAGAGCAGCGAACTGTTCAAGCGTTTCGACTGGCCGCAATGGGCGGTGATCAAGCGCGTGTTGAGCATCGGCCTGCCCATTGGCATCGCGATCTTTGCCGAGTCGAGCATCTTCGCGGTGATCGCCCTGCTGATCGGCAGCCTGGGGGCCACGGTGGTGTCGGGGCATCAGATCGCCCTGAACGTCAGCTCCCTGGTGTTCATGATTCCCTACTCCCTAAGCATGGCCGTCACTGTACGCGTGGGCCAGGCCCTGGGCCGTGGCGAGCCGCGTGAAGCGCGCTTCGCGGCAGGGATCGGCATGGGCACGGCGTTGGCGTACGCCTGCCTGTCGTGCAGCCTGATGCTGGTGTTTCGCGAGCAGATTGCGGCGATCTACACCCCGGACCCGGTGGTGATTCACCTGGCCTCGACGTTGATCGTGTTTTCCGCGCTGTTCCAGTTTTCCGATTCGATCCAGGTCACGGCTGCCGGTGCATTGCGGGGCTATCAGGACACTCGGGTAACCATGGTGCTGACGCTGTTTGCCTACTGGGGCGTGGGGCTACCGGTAGGTTACGCGCTGGGGCTGACCGACTGGTTCGGCGAACCCAGCGGCCCAAGCGGTTTGTGGCAAGGGCTGATCGTGGGCCTGAGTTGCGCAGCGGGGATGCTGCTGGTGCGCCTGGCGCGCAGTGCACGCCGTTACATCCGTGCAGCCAAGGCGCTGGGTTAGGCAGACTTTTTGCGAATCCAGTACAGGTAAGTGCCGGCCTGTTCCTGCTGATCCACCAGTTCGTGGTCCAGGAAGACGCAAAACTTGGGAATATCGCGACGGGTGGACGGGTCGGTCGCGATCACCTTGAGCAAGCCGCCTGGCGGCAGGTCACGAATGTGCTGGTGCAGCATCATCACCGGCTCGGGGCAGTTGAGGCCGGTGGCGTCGAGCACAGCGTCTACAGGCAAATCGAGGGACTGGTTCATGCATCACTCCTGAAACGGGCACCGCTCGAACTGTGGGAGCGGGCTTGTGTGGGAGCGGGCTTGCTCGCGAATGCGGTGTGCCAGTCACTGAGACTTGACTGAACCGCCGCTTTCGCGAGCAAGCCCGCTCCCACAGGGGGTTTTGTGGTCACTTTAACTATTCAGCGGTTCTTGGGTTTCTTGGCCGTTTCCAGCCGTCGCAAATGGCAGGTCACTTCCTCACGGTCGTGGTACAGCTGCTTGCAGCCAATTTCCACCCGAATGCCCCGCGCCTTGAAGCCCTCCTCGATGCGCTCCAGCAAACGCTTCACCTCGGCATATCGCTGTTTCATCGGCAACTTCAAGTTCACCACCGCCTCGCGGCAATGCCCTTCACCGATCCAGGTTTCCAGTAGTGCGGCATTGCGCGCAGGTTTCTCGACGATGTCACACACCATCCAGTCCACCGGCTGCTTGGGCACGAAGGTAAAACCGTCGGCCATCAAGTGTTGCACCAGGCCGGTGTCCATCAAGCTTTCGGCCATGGGTCCGTTGTCGATGGCGGTCACCAACATGCCACGGTTGACCAGTTGCCAGGTCCAGCCGCCGGGGGCTGCGCCGAGATCTACGCCGGTCATGTCGCCATGTAGGCGTTCGTCCCATTGGTCGCGAGGGATGAAGTGATGCCAGGCCTCTTCCAGCTTGAGGGTCGAGCGGCTCGGTGCCTCACGCGGGAATTTCAAGCGCGGAATTCCCATCGGCCACATCGCCGAGTTGTTCGACTCGGCCAAGCCCATGAACACTTCGCGACCACTCTTGAAGGTCAGCAGCAGGCGCGGCTTGCTCGGATCGTCCACCAGCTTGCCGGCGTTCAACAACGCCTTGCGCAGGTGCACTTCGAATTTCTTGCAGAAGTTTGAAAGCTCTTTGCCATCATTGGTGTCGACCATCTCCAGCCACAGGCTACCGCACACCGGGAAGCCTTGCAGGTGGGCAAGGATGACGCTGATACGGTCGGTTTCCGGCAGGTCGATAAAAACCCCGCGCGCCCACTGCCTTGGGAAGATGAGCTCGGCAAAGCGCTGGCCGTGCATCAGGCGCTGGGCGCCGTCTTCTTCGGTGCAGACAAATTCGGCGCAGGCGCTGCCGGTCTTGGCCTTGGCGTAGCCAGAAACGTTCAGGCGCGCGGCGTGTTCCGCGATCTCGGAACAGACTTCGCCTTCAAACCCCGGGCGGCAGTGCATAAAAAGGGTGTTCATCAACTCTCCTGGTGACTCGACAGATGTTGCGCTATCGCAATGTCTGTCATGAAAACGCGCGCATGATAGCTGAGTTCGGAACCTTGGACTTAACCATAGAGTCCAGTTATTAGCCTGCTAATGAAAACAGGGCTAACGTGATAGCTCTGTTCGTCCCGTCAGGTCCGTAGCCGTGCGGACCATAAGGAGTCGCGTCATGTCATCGCTTGATAGCCTGAGAACCCTTAAGACCCTTGAAATAGACAGTAAAACCTACCACTACTTCAGCCTGCCCGAAGCTGCCAAGAGCCTGGGCGACCTGGACAAGCTGCCAATGTCCCTCAAGGTGCTGCTGGAAAACCTGCTGCGCTGGGAAGACAACAAGACCGTCACCGGCGCCGACCTCAAGGCCATTGCCGCCTGGCTCAAAGAGCGCCAGTCCGACCGCGAGATCCAATACCGCCCCGCCCGCGTGCTGATGCAGGACTTTACCGGCGTGCCCGCCGTGGTCGACCTGGCCGCCATGCGCGCCGCCGTGGCCAAGGCCGGTGGCGACCCGCAGCGCATCAACCCGCTGTCGCCGGTGGACCTGGTGATCGACCACTCAGTGATGGTCGACAAGTTCGGCAACGCTGACGCGTTCGAGCAGAACGTCGACATTGAAATGCAGCGCAACGGCGAGCGCTACGCCTTCCTGCGCTGGGGCCAAAGCGCCTTCGACAACTTTAGCGTAGTGCCACCGGGCACCGGCATCTGCCACCAGGTCAACCTCGAATACCTGGGTCGCACCGTGTGGACCAAGGACGAAGACGGTCGCACCTACGCGTTCCCCGACACCTTGGTGGGCACCGACTCCCACACCACCATGATCAACGGCCTCGGCGTCCTCGGCTGGGGCGTGGGCGGGATCGAAGCGGAAGCGGCGATGCTCGGCCAGCCAGTGTCGATGCTGATCCCGGAAGTGATCGGCTTCAAGCTCACCGGCAAATTGAAGGAAGGCATCACCGCCACCGACCTGGTGCTGACCGTGACCCAGATGCTGCGCAAAAAAGGCGTGGTGGGTAAGTTCGTCGAATTCTACGGCGACGGCTTGGCCGACCTGCCCCTGGCGGACCGCGCCACCATCGCCAACATGGCCCCGGAATATGGCGCCACCTGCGGCTTTTTCCCGGTGGATGAAGTGACGCTGGACTACCTGCGCCTGTCCGGTCGTCCGGCAGAAACCGTGAAGTTGGTGGAGGCTTACACCAAAGCCCAGGGCTTGTGGCGCAACGCGGGCCAGGAACCGGTGTTCACCGACAGCCTGGCACTCGACATGGGCAGCGTCGAAGCCAGCCTCGCCGGGCCGAAGCGCCCGCAGGACCGCGTGGCATTGCCGAATGTCGGCCAGGCGTTCAGCGATTTCCTCGACCTGCAGTTCAAACCCACCAACAAGGAAGAAGGCCGCCTGGAAAGCGAAGGCGGTGGCGGTGTTGCTGTGGGCAATGCTGATTTGGTGGGCGAAACCGACTATGAATACGACGGCCACACCTATCGCCTGAAAAACGGCGCCGTGGTGATCGCCGCGATCACCTCCTGCACCAACACTTCCAACCCCAGCGTGATGATGGCCGCCGGTCTCGTGGCGAAAAAAGCCGTGGAAAAAGGCCTGACGCGCAAACCCTGGGTAAAAACCTCGCTGGCCCCTGGCTCCAAAGTGGTCACCGACTACTACAAGGCGGCGGGGCTCACCCAGTACCTCGACAAGCTCGGCTTCGACCTGGTGGGTTATGGCTGCACCACCTGCATCGGCAACTCCGGTCCGTTACCCGAGCCGATTGAAAAGGCCATCCAGAAAGCCGACCTCGCCGTGGCTTCGGTGCTGTCCGGCAACCGCAACTTCGAAGGTCGCGTGCACCCGCTGGTAAAAACCAACTGGCTGGCCTCGCCGCCGCTGGTGGTGGCCTATGCGCTGGCCGGCACCGTGCGCATTGATATCAGCAGCGAGCCGCTGGGTAGCGATCAGGACGGCAAGCCGGTGTACCTCAAGGACATCTGGCCCAGCAGCCAGGAGATTGCCGACGCCGTGGCACAGGTCAGCACCGGCATGTTCCACAAGGAATACGCCGAGGTGTTTGCCGGTGATGAGCAATGGCAGGCCATCGAAGTGCCGCAAGCCGCGACCTACGTGTGGCAGAAGGACTCCACCTACATCCAGCACCCACCGTTCTTTGACGATATCGCCGGGCCTTTGCCGGTGATCAAAGACGTCCGGGGCGCCAACGTACTGGCCCTGCTGGGCGATTCGGTGACCACCGACCACATCTCCCCGGCCGGGAATATCAAGGCCGACAGCCCCGCCGGACGTTACCTGCGCGAACAAGGCGTGGAGCCACGCGACTTCAACTCCTACGGCTCACGCCGGGGTAACCATGAAGTGATGATGCGCGGCACGTTTGCCAATATCCGTATCCGCAATGAAATGCTCGGCGGCGAGGAAGGCGGGAACACGCTGTATATCCCAACCGGCGAGAAAATGGCGATCTACGATGCGTCGATGAAATACCAGGCCTCGGGCACGCCGCTGGTGGTGATCGCGGGCCAGGAATACGGTACGGGTTCAAGCCGCGACTGGGCGGCCAAAGGCACCAACTTGCTGGGAGTGAAAGCGGTGATCGCCGAGAGTTTCGAACGCATCCACCGCTCCAACCTGGTGGGCATGGGTGTGTTGCCGTTGCAGTTCAAGCTGGACCAGAACCGCAAGACACTCAAGCTCACAGGCAAGGAGAAGATCGATATCCTGGGGCTGACCGGCGTCGAGATCGTGCCTCGGATGAACCTGACACTGGTGATTACGCGGGAGGATGGCAGTACGGAGAAGGTCGAGGTGTTGTGCCGGATCGATACGCTGAATGAAGTGGAGTACTTCAAGGCGGGCGGTATCTTGCACTACGTGCTGCGCCAGTTGATCGCCTCCTAAGCAACACTGCAAAACCAAATGTGGGAGCGGGCTTGCTCGCGAATGCGGTGGATCAGTCAAGTATGTATCAACTGACACTCCGCTTTCGCGAGCAAGCCCGCTCCCACATTTTTTGATTGTGTTTCAAATTAGCCGAACAACCACTTCCACAGCAGCACCAGCACAACCACTGCCAACACTGGCCGCGCAATGCGGTAAGCCTTGGGATGCTTACGCTTCCACTGCTTCACCACCCCACTGAACTTGTCGCTGAAGGTTTTGCTCCAGGCATACGCCTGGTTGATCCCGCCTACACGCTCGTCATCCAGGTTCTGTGGTGCAGTCGCACGACCAAGCTGCTTGCTGACCCAACGGTTGACGCGGGTCATCAGGCCATTGCTCAACGGCCGTTCGATGTCGCAGAACAGGATCACGCGGGTCTGTTCGGTCTCGTTTTTCACCCAATGCACGTAGGTTTCGTCGAACATCACGTCTTCACCGTCGCGCCAGGCGTAGACCTGACCGTCAACGAAGATGCGGCAGTCGTCGGAATTTGGCGTGGACAACCCCAGGTGATAACGCAGGGAACCGGCGAAAGGGTCGCGGTGCGGGTTCAGGTGGCTGCCACCTGGCAACAGCGCGAACATCGCGCCTTTCACGTTGGGAATGCTGCTGACCAGGGCCACGGTTTTCGGGCACAGCGCCTCGGCCGATGGCAACGGTTTGTCGTACCACTTGAGGTAGAAACGCTTCCAGCCCTTCTTGAAGAACGAACCGAAGCCGGCGTCGTTGTTCTTTTCGGCAGCGCGAATGTAACCCTCGTCGAACAGGTGCATCGCCTCTTCGCGGATCACTTCCCAGTTGTCCTTGAGCACGTCCAATTCCGGGAATTTGCTGCGATCCAGATACGGCTTGGACGGCACCGCCGAAAACAGGTACATCAAGGCGTTATACGGGGCGAACAGCGCCGAATGGTTGACAAACTGGCGCAACAGCGGCAAACGGGCCTTGCCGCGCAGGTGCACATACAGCGTGCTGCCTATAAATAACGCCAGCACCGACAGTTTGGCGGCCAAAGAAAAGGTCATGCAGCAACTCCTGAAAATAAGCGCCTAGCCAACAGCAGACATAGCAGCCGGCCATGATAAACAGTTGGGCCAGTATGCAGAAGGCCCGGGTTATCGGCGCTGACTCAAATCAAGCCTGGTTTTCTTGCTCGGTAAACAAATCGCTGAACAGCATGCTCGACAGGTAACGCTCACCTGAGTCCGGCAGGATCACCACGATGGTCTTGCCCTGCATCTCCGGTTTCTCGGCCAGACGCACCGCCACGGCCATCGCCGCGCCGCAGGAGATACCGCACAGAATCCCCTCTTCCTGCATCAGGCGCAGGGCCATGGCCTTGGACTCTTCATCGCTCGCCAGCTCCACCCGGTCAACCATCGACAGGTCGAGGTTCTTTGGCACAAAACCGGCGCCGATGCCTTGGATCTTGTGGGGGCTGGGCTTGATCTCATCACCGGCCAGCGCCTGGGTAATCACCGGCGACACAATCGGCTCGACGGCCACCGACAGAATCGGTTTGCCTGCAATGTTCTTGATATAGCGCGATACACCGGTAATGGTGCCACCGGTGCCTACGCCCGCCACCAGCACGTCAATTGCGCCATCGGTGTCGTTCCAGATTTCCGGGCCGGTGGTTTTTTCGTGGATCGCCGGGTTGGCCGGGTTTTCGAACTGGCCCGGCATAAAGTACTGGGCCGGGTCGCTGGCAACGATTTCACCTGCCTTCTCGATGGCGCCCTTCATACCCTTGGCTGGCTCGGTCAGTACCAGTTCCGCGCCCAAGGCCTTGAGAACCTTACGACGCTCGATGCTCATGGACGCCGGCATGGTCAGCAGCAACTTGTAGCCACGGGCAGCGGCAACAAACGCCAGGCCGATCCCGGTGTTACCCGACGTCGGTTCTACAATGGTCATGCCCGGCTTGAGTTTGCCGGTGCTTTCCGCGTCCCAGATCATGTTGGCGCCAATGCGGCACTTCACCGAGTAGCCTGGGTTACGCCCTTCGATCTTGGCCAGGATGGTCACGCCACGCGGTGCGATACGGTTGATCTGAACCAGGGGCGTATTACCGATGGAGTGCGCGTTGTCTGCAAAGATACGGCTCATGACGGGTCCTATTTGGCGATTTCAGGAAGGCCACAAGGGTATGCCTCGTGTTGCAACGCGTCCAGTCAGAGGAACGTTGCGCCGCCCACAAGAGTCCATCTCCTACATGCACGGGAGAACAACCCAATGAAACGTCGCTACAGCTGGCTGCTATGGATCGTCGCCGGGCTGGTGGTGGTGCTGGTCGTCCTGGACCTCGCCCTGCCCTATCTGGTGCGTAACTACCTGAATGACAAGCTTGCCGACATGGGCGACTACCGCGGCCAGGTCTCCGATGTGGACGTGGCCCTGTGGCGCGGCGCGTACAGGATCAACGGCCTGGAGATCACCAAGGTCGACGGCAAGGTGCCGGTACCGTTCGTCAAGGCGCCGCTGATCGACCTGGCGGTGAGTTGGCCCTCGCTGATCAACGACCACGCGGTGGTGGCCAGGGTGCGTTTTATCAACCCCGAGGTGAACTTCGTCGACGGCGGCGCCAACAAGCAGGCCTCCCAGACCGGTAAAGGCACCGACTGGCGCGCCCAATTGGGCAAACTGCTGCCGATCACCCTCGATGAAGTGCGCATCGAAGACGGCAAGATCGCCTTTCGCAACTTCAGTTCCAAGCCACCGGTGAACATCAACGCCACCCAGGTCAATGCCAGCTTCTACAACCTGACCAACGTGGTCGACGTCAAAGGCAAGCGCGACGCCCGCTTCGAAGGCAAGGCGCTGCTGCAAGGCCAGGCGCCATTGGAAGCCACCGCCACCTTTGACCCGCTGAGCAATTTCGAGAACTTCGAGTTCCGCTTCCGCGCCAAGGACCTGCAACTCAAACGCATGAACGACTTCGCCTCGGCCTACGGCAAGTTCGACTTCAAGGCCGGCACCGGCGACGTGGTCATCGAAGCCCAAGCCGAAAAAGGCCAACTCACCGGTTATATCAAGCCCCTGCTGCGGGACGTGGAAGTGTTCGACTGGAAGCAGGACGTTGAAAACAAAGACAAGAACATCTTCCGCTCGATTTGGGAGGCGGTGGTCGGTGCCAGTGAAACCGTGCTGAAAAATCAGCAAAAGAACCAATTCGCCACCCGTGTAGAGCTCAGCGGCAGCGTGCATCAGCAAAATGCCAGCGCGTTCTCCGCGTTTTTGGCGATTTTGCGCAACGGCTTCATCCAGGCCTTCACCGCACGCTACGAACAGCCCAAACCGAGCACCGACTAAATGTGGGAGCGGGCTTGCTCGCGAAGACGGAGTGTCGGTCAGCGCAAATGTAGACTGAACCACTGCATTCGCGAGCAAGCCCGCTCCCACATAAGCCCGCGTACACATTCAAGGTGTGCCGTGACCGCCCATTCAGAGACTGAATAACCCGTCTGCGTTCACAGTCGCCGGGGCTGCGCGGTATAGTCCGGGCATTGATGAATGCGAGGAAACACCGATGAAGTTCGAAGGCACCCAGGCCTATGTGGCTACCGATGACCTGAAACTGGCCGTCAACGCCGCCATCACCCTGGAGCGGCCGCTGCTGGTCAAGGGCGAGCCCGGCACCGGCAAGACCATGCTGGCCGAGCAATTGGCCGAATCCTTCGGTGCCAAGCTGATCACCTGGCACATCAAGTCCACCACCAAGGCCCATCAGGGTTTGTACGAGTACGACGCGGTGAGCCGCCTACGCGACTCGCAGTTGGGTGTGGACAAGGTGCACGACGTGCGCAATTACCTGAAAAAGGGCAAGCTCTGGGAGGCCTTCGAGTCCGATGAGCGGGTGATCCTGCTGATCGATGAAATCGACAAGGCCGACATCGAGTTCCCCAACGACCTGCTGCAAGAACTCGACAAGATGGAGTTCTACGTCTACGAAATCGACGAGACCATCAAGGCCAAGAAACGCCCGATCATCATCATTACCTCCAACAATGAAAAAGAGCTGCCAGACGCGTTCCTGCGCCGCTGCTTCTTCCACTACATCGCCTTCCCCGACCGCACCACCCTGCAAAAGATCGTGGATGTGCACTACCCCGACATTAAGAAAGACCTGGTCAGCGAAGCGCTGGACGTGTTTTTCGACGTGCGCAAAGTGCCGGGCCTGAAGAAAAAGCCCTCCACCTCCGAACTGGTGGACTGGCTCAAGCTGCTGATGGCCGACAACATCGGCGAAGCCGTGCTGCGCGAACGCGACCCGACCAAGGCGATCCCGCCGTTGGCCGGTGCCTTGGTGAAGAACGAGCAAGACGTGCAGTTGCTGGAGCGTCTGGCGTTCATGAGCCGTCGCGGTAACCGCTAATGTTGCTCAACCTGTTCAATGAGATGCGCGCCGCCAAGGTGCCGGTGTCGGTGCGCGAGCTGCTGGACCTGATCAACGCGTTGAAAATGCGCGTGACCTTCGCCGACATGGACGAGTTCTACTACTTGGCCCGGGCGATCCTGGTGAAGGACGAGCGCCATTTCGACAAATTCGACCGGGCTTTCGGCGCGTATTTCAACGGTCTGGAAAAGCTCGACGATCACCTGCAGGCGTTGATCCCCGAAGAGTGGCTGCGCAAGGAGTTCGAGCGCTCGCTGAGCGATGAAGAACGTGCGCAGATCCAGTCCCTCGGCGGCCTCGACAAGCTGATCGAGGAATTCAAGAAGCGCCTGGAAGAACAAAAGGAACGCCACGCCGGCGGCAACAAATGGATCGGTACCGGCGGCACCAGCCCGTTCGGCTCCGGCGGTTATAACCCGGAAGGCATTCGCGTCGGCGACGCCGGCAAGCGGCAGGGCAAGGCGGTTAAGGTCTGGGACCAGCGCGAGTACAAGAACCTCGACGACCAAGTGGAACTGGGCACGCGCAACATCAAGGTCGCCCTGCGCCGCCTGCGCAAGTTTGCGCGCCAAGGGGCGGCGGAAGAGCTGGACATTGATGGCACCATCGACCACACCGCCCGCGACGCCGGCTTGCTGAATATCCAGATGCGTCCGGAGCGACGTAACACCATCAAGCTGCTGCTGTTGTTCGATATCGGCGGGTCGATGGATGCCCACGTGAAGATCTGCGAGGAACTGTTCTCGGCCTGCAAGACCGAGTTCAAGCACCTGGAGTACTTCTACTTCCACAACTTCGTGTACGAATCGGTGTGGAAGAACAACCAGCGCCGCACGTCGGAACGCACCTCTACTCAAGACCTGCTGCACAAGTACGGCGCGGATTACAAAGTGATCTTTATCGGCGATGCGTCGATGGCGCCGTATGAGATTACCCAGGCCGGCGGCAGTGTCGAGCACTGGAACGAAGAGCCGGGGTACGTGTGGATGCAGCGCTTCATGGCCAAATACAAGAAGCTGATCTGGATTAACCCGTACCCGAAGGACACGTGGGGCTACACGGCGTCGACGGGGATTGTGCGGGAGTTGGTGGAAGACCAGATGTATCCGCTGACGCTTCGCGGGCTGGAAGAAGGAATGCGCTTTCTTTCCAAATAAATGGAGATCCAAATGTGGGAGCGGGCTTGCTCGCAAATGTGGTTCAGTAAACACAACCGTGACTGACAAACCGAATTCGCGAGCAAGCCCGCTCCCACATTTTTGAATTGCAGTGTTATTTAAAGCGCTGCAAAAAGTTAAGGTGCTGCTGGTGCGCCGTCTCCTGCACCACCGGTGCAAGCCTCACTTTCTCCCCTGGCAAGCACTGCGCCAGCCGCGCCAGCGACAACGGCGTCAACGCGCCCAAACGCGGGTACCCGCCAATCGTCTGCCGATCATTAAGCAACACAATCGGCTGCCCATCCGGCGGTACCTGGATCGCGCCCAGCGGGATGCCTTCGGAAATCAACGACGGCCCTTGGTACTGCAACGGCGTGCCCAACAGGCGCATGCCCATGCGGTCGGCGCGACTGTCCAACGACCATTCGGTGTTGAACGCATCGAACAGGCTCTGCCCGCTGAATTGGCCGATCTGGGCGCCGACAATCACATCCAACGGTGCCTTGGCCGGCAGCGTTGGATCGACCAACACCTTCATCGCCCCACCCGTACCGGAATAGACCAAGCGCTCGCCTTCGGCCAACGCGTTGCCAAACCCATCCACGCCGCCCAGTTCCTCACGCACAACGGTGGCGCAACTGCCCAGCACATCCGGCGCATCAAACCCGCCCGGTGCAGCCAGGTAAACCCGCGCACCGTTGAACGGCTGGGTAAAACGCAAGCGCTGGCCCTTTTGCAGAATGAAGCTGCGACCGGGACTGATGGCGCGCTCGTCGATATAGGCGCCCAGGTCCGCACCGGCCAGGGCCAGCAGGCAATAGCCCTCGGCCTGCACGGTAAAACCGCCCAAGGTAATTTCCACTACTGGCGCATCGAGCGCATTGCCCAGCAGCCAGTTGGCCCACGACATCGATACCCAATCCAACGCGCCGCCCTGGGTCACGCCCAGGTGGCGTACGCCAAAGCGGCCGGCGTCCTGCAACAGGCACAGCGGCGTGCTGGCCTCGATCAACAAGCGGCTCATGCCTGCGCCTCCAACGGCGTATCATCGCCACCCAGGTTGATGAATTCGGCGTGATCGACGGGCTTGAAGCGCACCGTATCGCCGGGCTGCATCAGGCTGTAGCCGTCGCGTTTGCGGTCGAACAATTTGGCTGGGGTACGACCGATCAGGTTCCAGCCGCCCGGCGATACCACCGGGTAAGCGGCAGTCTGCCGTTCGGCGATGCCAACACTACCGGCTGCCACACGTTTACGCGGTGTGCTGAGGCGAGGCGTGGCGAGGATTTCATCCACCAGCCCCATAAAGGCAAAACCGGGGGCGAAGCCGAGGGCGAATACCTGGTATTCGTGGGCGCTGTGATGGCGGATCACGTCGTGCACCGACAGGCCACTGCGCTGGCTGAGCAAGGTCAGTTCGGGCCCGACGCTCAGGTCGTACCACACCGGCAGCACATGGCACTGGCCACTGCCCTGGGCCTGGGGTTGCAGGTCGGTCAGGGCGTGCTCGATCAATGCTCGCGCCTGGGCGGGGCTCAATACAGTGAGGTCGTAATGCACCATCAAGGTGGTATAGGACGGCACCAGGTCCACCAGCGCAGCACCAAACCCTTCGCGCAAGCGCTGAGTAGCAGCGAGCATCCACGGCATATTGGCTTCGGCGATCACATCAAACAAACGCACCATCAGGCAGTCGATGGCGACGACTTCAATCCGTGGCTTCATGCGGGCTTCAACGCCTCGCGAATACGCTGTACGGCGGCGACCGAACTGGCGTTGTCGCCATGCACGCATAAGGTGTTGGCTTGAAGGACCAGCGGGCTGCCATCACTGGCAATCAGCGGTTCGCCACGGGAAATGGTCAGGGCTTGCTGCACGATGGTGTCGGAATCATGGTGCACGGCGCCGGGCAACTGCCGGGAGACCAAGTGGCCCTTGTTGTCGTAGGCACGGTCAGCGAAGGCCTCGAACCACAGGACCACGCCGAACTCATCCCCCAACGCCTGGGCTGCGCTGTTGTCGCGGGTGGCCAGCAGCATCAGCGGCAGGTCGCCGTACGCCGCCACGGCCTGGATCACCGCACGCAATTGCACCGGGTTGGCCATCATGTCGTTGTACATCGCGCCGTGGGGTTTGACGTAGCTGACGCGGCCGCCTTGCGCGCGGCAAATACCGTCGAGGGCGCCGATCTGGTAGTGCAACAGGTCCTGGATTTCCTGGGAGGTGTAGGCCATGGAGCGGCGACCGAAACCTTGCAGGTCCTGGTACGCCGGGTGCGCGCCCACTTGCACGCCGTGCTTGAGCGCCAGGCTGACGGTCTTGCGCATGATGCTCGGGTCGCCGGCATGGAAGCCGCAGGCCACGTTGGCGCAATCAATGAACGGCATGACCTCGGCGTCCAGGCCCATGGTCCAGTTGCCAAAGCTTTCGCCGATGTCACAGTTCAGTAGAAGGCGGCTCACGGTAGGGTGCTCCTGTAGGCTTTATTTTTTTGTAGTGTGGGATTTTTTACGCAGAACTCGCAACTTGTCCTGAGCCCCCAACGACGCTTATCGTGGAATAACTCGATTTTTGGCGCCGACACCCTGCGGCGTCCAACTAATAAAAACCGATCCATGCATAAGAAAAAGTTGATCCCATGAATTTGAAGTTCCTCGAAACCTTCGTCTGGGTGGCCAAGCTCAAGAGCTTTCGCCTGACCGCCGAGAAGTTGTTCACCACTCAAGCGTCGATTTCCAGCCGCATTGCGGTGCTGGAAAGCGAACTGGGGGTGAAGCTGTTTCTACGCGATTCACGCGGCGTGAGCCTCACCCCGGAAGGTTTGAAGGTGCTCGATTACGCCGAGCAGATGATGGTGACCATGCAGGGTTTGAAGCAGTCCCTGGAAACCACCAGCAGCAAGGTCGGGCGCATCCGCATCGGTGCGATGGACACGGTGATTCACACCTGGCTGAGCCCATTGGTGGCGGAATTGATGGACCATTTCCCGTTGGTTGAAATTGAATTGGTCGCCGATACTGCACTGAACCTCAGTGATCAGCTGCAAAAAGGCTTTCTCGACCTGATCCTGCAAACTGACCTGCTGCGCCTCGAAACCGTACGCAGCCTGGAGCTGGCCAGCCACCCCATGGCGTGGATCGTCGCCAGCCAATCGATCTACCACCGCGATTACGCGTCCCTCGCCGAACTGGCCCAGGAACGCATCATCACCTACTCGAAAAACTCCCATCCACACCAGGATGTATTGAGCCTGATGCAAGCCAACGGCGTGGCGGCACCGCGCATGAACTGCGTGAATTCGGTGTCGGCTATCACCCGGTTGTTGCGCGATGGCTTCGGCATTGGCGCGTTGCCGCCAGTGCTGGTCATGGAAGAACTGGCGCGGGGGGACTTGGTGATGTTGCCGATGGAGCAGCGGCTGCCGAATTTGCAGGTGGTGGTGTCGTGGCGGGTGGGGGTGGAGTTGGTGGAGGAGATTGTGGGGTTGTGTCAGAAGGTGGTGGCGCGGTATGCCGAAGAAGTCGGTGAAGAGCGGATGATCCTCAGCACACACACCTCACTGAAGAAACCGGATTAAAAATGTGGGAGCGGGCTTGCTCGCGAATGCGGTGGGTCAGCGAATACAGCTTTGACTAATACACCGTCTTCGCGAGCAAGCCCGCTCCCACATTTGGATTTGTGTGTGGCTTACAAACCCTTCAGGTCCCGCTCTTCGATCGGCCGGCTCTGGCGCAAGCGCTTACCGCCCAACACCACCCAGTCGATCAGCCGGAACAGGCATTCGATGCCGAACGACAGCAGCATCGCCCCGCCCAAGCCCCAGCCCATGGCCTCCGGCGTGAGCAGGATCTGGTAGCTGTAGCCATTCCAGGTTTCCAAGCGAATGTCCGGGTCGGCCGCCACCGCCACTTGCAACGCGCGGATGTACCACGGGCCTTGCATCGCCTGGAACTGCTTGTCCAACGCCACTTGGCGGTCAAGCATGGCGCCCAGGCTGTTGGCGTCGCTCTGGAACACCGGGTCATCACTGGCACGGTAATGCGCGACTAGTGCTTTCAAGTCACCGTTGAAGAACTGCTGGGCGGTGGATTCAAACCCGCGCAGGCCCGTCTGAGCCTCGATCAGATGGGCTTCGACACGCTTGGCGTAGTCGTTGATAAACCCCGGTACTTGCACGCCAACCAACAAACCAATGGCAAACAACACCAACCGCAGATAGCTGAGCAACATGGTCGATATCCTTACTCGGTAATACCCTGGCTGACGCATTCACCGCGCCGCCACAGGCTCCATTGGCCCGGTTCGTAGCGGGTCCAGTTTTCGTTGTCGGTCAAAGGTTCGGTGGCGATTACCGTCACCACATCATTTGGCGTGGTTTCGGCCTGAAAATCGACGATTACGTCGACATCTTTCAAGCGCGCCGGGCCAAATGGGGCACGCCGGGTAATCTGCGCCAATTTGGTCGAGCAGTAGCAAAACAGCCAATCGCCATCGCTCAGCAGGCAGTTGAACACGCCTTTGCTGCGGTATTCGGAACAGGCCGCGATCAGGTCCGGCAGCACGTTTTCAATATCGACCGGTTCCGGGAAGGCTTCGCGTACACGGTTGAGCAAATCGCAAAAGGCCGCTTCGCTGTCGGTATCGCCCACCGGGCGGTAGAAGGTGGCGCGGGGATTGAAGTCCGCCAACTGGCCGTTGTGCGCGAAACACCAGTTGCGCCCCCACAGTTCGCGCACGAACGGGTGGGTGTTGGACAGGCACACCTTGCCCACGTTGGCTTGGCGGATATGGCCGATCACCACTTCGCTTTTGATGGGATAGCGTTGCACCAGCAGCGCGACTTCCGACTCGCTGCTGGCAGCCGGGTCCTGGAACAGGCGCAGGCCGCGGCCTTCGTAGAAGGCGATGCCCCAACCGTCACGGTGGGGGCCGGTGCGCCCACCGCGCTGCATCAGCCCGGTAAAGCTGAACACGATATCGGTGGGGACGTTGGCACTCATGCCCAATAATTCACACATGCCAGGGCTCTCGCTACAACGTTAAAGGCGCGGTTCGACGCGCATGCCACTCACAGGCGCCGGACGGCGGAAAGGTTCGTCATCGTCGTCAGGCTCGGCGGCCAACGCGGCGTCGGCGGCGGCCTTGCGCTCACGACGCGCCTTGGCGGCGCGCTCGATGGGCCAACGGATCAACACGATCACGATGTACACGGCAAACGCGATCATCGTGTACATGAACAAATCGGAAATGGCCCGCCAGGCGTTGTTACCCACCTTGAGCACCAGGTCCAGCGCGGTAATGGCCACGGCAGGCGCGAATTGGGTCTTGACCGGGTCGACGATGGTCGGGCTGAACAGCAACACCGCCATCAGCAATTGCAGCGGCTCGCGCAACCAACGCCAGATCCAGCGGGTCATGCGCCACCACACCAACAGGCAGCCCAAAGCGGCGAAGGCGTAAAGGCCCCAAGCGGTCAGATAGTCGTTCTCGGTCATGGTGTCCATGGCAAGGCTGGCAAAGAGGCGGCTATGATAACGGCTTTTGCGTGTCGCGGCTGCAATGCCTGCCACCGTCCGCCAGACAGAGAGTGCTCCATGCCTATATCGACCGCCCCGATTGCCCGCAAGGCCACTGGCCCAGACCCTTACGCCTGGCTGCAGGAACGTGACAGCGCTGAGGTGCTCGATTACCTCAAGGCCGAAAACGCCTGGCAGGAAGCCCAACTCGCCGACCAGAAGGCCCTGCGCGAAACCCTGTTTGAAGAGATCAAGGGCCGCATCCTCGAAACCGACCTGTCCCTGCCCTCCCCGTGGGGTCCGTACCTGTATTACACGCGCACCACCGCCGGCGACGAATACGCCCGCCACTACCGCTGCCGTCGCCCCGCCGATGACAGCAACCAGGTGGACGACAGCAGCGAAGAACTGCTGTTGGACCCGAACGTGCTGGCCAACGGCGGTTTCTTCTCGCTCGGCGCATTCAGCATCAGCCCCGACCACCAGCGCCTGGCCTACAGCCTGGATACCAGCGGCGAAGAGATCTACACCCTGTACGTGAAGGAATTGGCCAACGGCAAGGTCAGTGAACTGGAATTCCAGGACTGCGACGGCAGCATGACGTGGGCCAATGACAGCCTGACCCTGTTTTTTGGCGAGCTGGACGACACCCACCGTCCGCACAAGCTGTATCGCTACCGTCTGGATGGTACGGCGGCGCAAGAAGTGTTCCATGAACCGGACGGGCGTTTCTTCCTGCACTGCTACCGCTCCAGCTCCGAGCGCCAACTGCTGCTGGCCCTGGGCAGCAAGACCACCAGTGAGATCTGGGCGCTGGACGCCGAGCAGCCACACCTGGACTTCACCTGCCTGGCACCACGGGTCGAAGACCATGAATACGATGTTGACCACGGCCAACTGAATGGCGCATGGACCTGGTTTATCCGCAGCAACCGCGACGGCATCAACTATGCGTTGTTCGTGGCGACCGACATTGGCGACGTGCCGACCGAGGCCGAGTGGCAGAACCTGATCCCCCACAGCGACGACGTGATGCTCGACGGCGTGAGCCTGAACGCCGGCGCCATGACCCTGAGCCTGCGCATCGGCGGCCTGCCGGTGATTGAAGTGCACCCAGAGGGTCTACCGACCTACCGCGTGGAATTGCCCGACGCCGCCTACAGCCTCTACGTACAGAACAGCCTGGAATTTGCCAGCGACAAGATCCGCCTGCGCTACGAGGCTCTGAACCGTCCGGCCCAGGTGCGCCAGCTGGAACTGGCCAGCGGCGCGCAGCACGTGCTCAAGGAAACCCCGGTGCTGGGTGTGTTCAATGCCGACGATTACGTGAGCCAACGCCTGTGGGCCACTTCTGCCGATGGCACCCAGGTACCCATCAGCCTGGTGGTCAAGCGCGACCAACTCGGCAAACCTACGCCGCTGTACCTATACGGCTACGGCGCATACGGCTCGAGCCTCGACCCGTGGTTCTCGCATGCACGCCTGAGCTTGCTGGACCGGGGCGTGGCGTTTGCCATTGCGCACGTGCGCGGCGGTGGCGAGCTGGGCGAAGCCTGGTACCGCAACGGCAAGCAGGAGCACAAGCAAAACACCTTCAGCGACTTTATCGCCTGCGCCGAACACTTGATCGCCAACGGTCTGACCACCGCCAATCAACTGGCTATCAGCGGCGGCAGCGCGGGCGGCCTGCTGATCGGTGCGGTGCTTAACCAGCGTCCGGAGCTATTCCAGGCAGCGATTGCCGAAGTGCCGTTCGTCGACGTACTCAACACCATGCTCGACCCGGAGCTGCCGCTGACCATCACCGAGTATGACGAGTGGGGCAACCCTGAAGAACCTGACGTGTATGAGCGGATAAAGGCCTATGCGCCGTACGAAAACGTCCGCGCCCAGGCCTATCCGCACCTGCTGGTGATCGCCGGCTACAACGACAGCCGTGTGCAGTATTGGGAAGCGGCCAAATGGGTGGCCAAATTGCGTGATACCAAGACCGACGACAACCTGCTGCTGCTCAAGACCGAACTGGGCGCCGGCCACGGTGGGATGAGCGGGCGTTACCAGGGATTACGTGACGTAGCACTCGAATACGGATTTGTGTTCAAGGCGCTGGGGTTGATTTAGGAACTTAGCGCGGCGGTCCTGTCTGAACACAGGACCGCCCTTGTTTGATGGACCCAGATTGCAGCCATGCCACAACCGACCTTATTGAATAACGAAATTCGCGACATGCTGATGGACTGTGGCCTGTTCGATCCGCTGTTGCCGGAAGATTTCCACGTGGCCGCCGGCTACTTCAACATCAGCAGTATTGCCCGCGACGAGGTGATCTTCCTCGAAGGCGATGCCGGCACCTTCATGTGCATCATCCACAGCGGCCAGGTGGCGGTGCAAAAAACCAACAGCGATGGCCAACGCCTGACCATCGCCACCCTGCGCAGTGGCCGGGCTTTCGGCGAAATGGCGGTGCTCGATGGCGAGCGCCGTTCCGCCAGCTGCGTGGCCGCCAGTGACTGCGTGCTGCTGAACCTGGGCAAGGACTCCCTGGAAAAAATGCTCAACGAAGCACCCAGGGTCGCCGCCAAGATCATCCGGGCCATTGCCATCGCCCTGTCCAAGCGCTTGCGCATGGTCGATGGGCAACTGCTTTCCCAACAGATTTAACCGCCGGGCGTTTTCGGCTTGCTGTCGTTTTGCAGCAGGCCGGGCACCGTCTGATCCTTCGGCGGCGTCGGCAGCACGATAGGCACCAAGGCTGGCGAGCCGTTCGTCTTGGGCACGGCTGGCGGGGTGACTTGCGGGTACAACGTCGGCGTCGGGGTGCCCGGCGCGCCCGGTGTAGGGGCTGGCGCGACCGGTACGGTTTGCAACTCCTGAGCCTGCGCCGCACCCAATGCGAGCGCGCTCAACACAATGACCGTTAGAATGCTGCACTTCATCGATGGCTCCATGGCCTGACCGGAAAGTCACAAGGCTACTCCCAACCGCGCAAGAATGCCCTTCCCAATGAGATTCCCATGAAACGTTTCGTTCTGCTGGACACCACCCCGATCCCCGACAACGGCGGTGCCTTGTGCCTGTTCGAATACGGTGAAGACTTTGTCATCAAGATCCAGGGCGGTGACGGCGGCCAATTGATGAACACGCGCATGCACGGTTCAGAAGATGCGTTGGCAGAAATTCCCTGCCGCAAGGTCGCCGGCCGTGCAGATTCGCGGGTGTTGATTGGCGGTTTGGGCATGGGCTTCACCCTGGCCTCGGCCCTCAAGCATCTGGGCAAGACGGCCGAAGTCGTCGTCGCAGAGTTGGTACCCGGTGTCGTGGAGTGGAACCGGGGTCCGCTGGGAGAGAAATCCGGCCGCCCGCTGCTGGACCCGCGCACGGTGATCCGCTTGGAAGACGTGGCCAAGGTGCTGCAGGCCGAGCCCCAGGGGTTTGACGCAATCATGCTCGACGTCGACAACGGCCCTGAAGGCCTCACGCAAAAAGCCAATAGCTGGCTGTACTCTGCCGGTGGCCTCGCCGCCTGTGCCAAGGCCCTGCGCCCCAAGGGTGTGCTGGCGGTGTGGTCGGCCAGTGCCGACAAGCTGTTCAGCGACAAACTGCGCAAGGCCGGGTTCAAGGCCGAGGAAGTGCAGGTGTTCGCCCATGGCAACAAGGGCACGCGGCATACCATCTGGATTGCCGAAAAGCTCAAGGGCTAATTACGCCGTGAACGGCTAGAATCAACCCTATCCGTGACCCACCCAAAAGACAGGAGCCATGATGAGCTCGACCAACCCGCCCTCCCACACCGCCAAGCTGGATCGCATCCTTGCCGATGCCCAGCGCGACCGCGAAATGGGCTACCGCGACAAAGCGTTGAAGATGTACCCCCACGTGTGTGGCCGCTGCACCCGTGAGTTTTCCGGCAAGCGCTTGAGCGAATTGACCGTGCACCACCGCAACCACAACCATGATGACAACCCCCAGGATGGCTCCAACTGGGAGTTGCTGTGCCTGTACTGCCACGACAACGAACACTCGCGCTACACCGACCAGCAGTACTTCAGCGAAGGCTCCACCAGCAGCCCGACGATTGCCAAGGCCACGCATAACCCGTTTGCGGCGTTGGCGGGGTTGATGAAGAAGGACGACTGATAGTTCGTCGCTGCCTGTTCCGGCCTCTTCGCGAGCAAGCCCGCTCCCACAATCGACCGCATTCCAAAGAATGTACTGGGTCAAATGTGGGAGCGGGCTTGCTCGCGAAGGCGATCCCACAAACACCCCATCACTCCAAGGCCGTATAATCGCCGTTTTCCTCCAAGGCACCCTTCCCCGTGGGCAATAAACGCTACAGCTGCATCGGTCTGTACAACCCCAAATCCCCCGAAAACGTCGGCTCCGTGATGCGCGCCGCCGGCTGCTACGGCGTGGCCTCGGTGTTCTACACCGGCGTACGCTACGAGCGCGCGCGAGATTTCATCACCGACACCAAGAAGGTCCACCACGACATTCCGCTGATCGGCATTGATGACCTGAAAAAAATCCTGCCGCTGGGTTGCATCCCCGTCGCCGTGGAACTGGTGGAAGGTGCCCGCCCGCTGCCCGAATACACCCACCCCGACCGTGCGTTGTACATCTTCGGCCCCGAAGACGGTTCCCTCGACAAAGAAATCCGCGACTGGTGTGAAGATGTGGTGTACATCCCGACCACCGGTTGCATGAACCTCGCCGCCACCGTCAACGTAGTGCTCTACGACCGACTGGCCAAGGGCAACAACACCCGTTCGGGCCCCAAGTACTGATTTTTTCGGAACATCCGGCACCTGTGCGCAGTCAGCTACTTATCACTTGCCCTTGTTGGAGACAGATCATGAGCGACAGCAAAACCTTGCGACCTATCATCGAACACACCCCGTTTGAAACCCAACCCACGCAAAACGTGCACGGCTGGGAGCGCATCGGCTCGGTGGCCGGTGGCGTGATGATGGTGGGCAAAGGCCTGCGCCGTGGCGGGCTTTTCGGCTTGATCCAGGTGGCGATCGGCGGCGTAGCGCTGGCCCGTGGTTTTACCGGGCACAGTTCGCTCAAGGACAAGCTGGAGCAGGGTCGTCAGGAGATGAACAGCGTGCGTACCAAGATCGAGCGAGCCGGGGCTGAGTTGAAGAACTTGAAAACCAAAGCCGAAGTGGCCGCTGAGAAAACCACTGGTTAATAGAGATCTTCCAAACAACGGAGATCTAAATGTGGGAGCGGGCTTGCTCGCGAAAGCGGTCTATCAGTTAAAGATGAGTTAACTGACACGCCGCCTTCGCGAGCAAGCCCGCTCCCACATTTTGTTTTGTGCAAGGCTTGGGATCAGTGCAGCAATTTGCTGTCCAGCACCACCGAAGACTCACCGATGATGCTCTCGGCAAGCTGCACAAACTCCGCCGTGGTAATGCTATTGGCCCGCATCACCGCCTGGGCCAGGTCATCCAGTGACCGTTTGTTGTGGGTTTTCACCCGAATCTCGCGATCCAACTCCTGCAACACCACCACCGCCCGCGATACCGTTGCGCCGCTGACATGCTCGCCGCGCAAGCTGGTCACGTCCTTGCCTTCCTTCGCCAATCTGGCCTGGATCGCCTGATACCGCTCATCGGTGATTCCCCCTGCACGGCGCACCAGTTCGATGGCGTAGTACTCCGCCATGCCTTCGCTGATCCAGTCGCTGGTGTCGTGATCGTTGAAGCGCCCAATCGCCTGCACCACTTCACGGATCAACGGGCTGCTGCCGTTTTCGCTGATCAGCGGCGTGCGGCTATTAAGGTAGATAGAGTCCCTGGCCGAGAACGCGCCACGGCGCATCGGATCGCCAGCACCTACCACCAACAACTTGGCGGGGTGGCGTGGGAACGCCGCCTCGACCTGAGGCCAGACGAAGGTCAGCAGCGTCAGCACATCCATGCGGCGCATGCCCTGGCCCTTGGGCGAGGCGACGGTAACTTCGGTTTCGCCCAGGCGCACCCGACGGCTGCCCACGGTGCCGGCGAGCATCCAGCCGGTGGGGCGGTCGAACAGCCGGGAAACATTGTCGATACGGAATTTGTTCTTGCCGACGCGCGGCCAGGCGGTCTCGATGCTTTTCCAGCCGGCGGGCAGTTCGAACACCAGCCGCGAGACCAGTTCGATGCCGTCCTGTTGGTCAAGGTGCGCGGGCGGCACCAGGTCTTCGCCGCGAAACAACGCCCAGCTCGGCGTCATGCGCGCCTCGTAAATGCCCGCCTTGCGAGAATGAGTGAGGCGCACGCGGTAGGTCAGGCTGGACTTGCTCGCGCTGGGCTGCCACAGGCCGCGGTTGCCGGTGACTTTCCACTGGCCATCGGCCTTGAAGTCGCTGTAGTCACCGTCGCGGCCCAGGTCGAAGTTCAGGCTGCGCACCGCCGCGCCCTGGGACAGGCTCACCCGCACTTCGGCCTGATCGCTCTGGGGCAGCAACTTGACGTGGTAATCCAGGTCAACTTTCTTCGCGCACCACGCGGGCGTGCTCAGCGCCAGCAACACCAGGCTTGCCAGCAGCGTTGTTACCCCCCTCATACACACTCCTTGTCAGCCTGCGCGGAAAATCAGGTAATCCTCCCAGTCGTCTTCGGGCACGCTGCCTTCGCTGAGCATGCGCCCGGACTGGGAAATACGTTCGTGGTGCACGGCGTCGCGGTCGCCACAGACCAGGTGGTGCCACAACGGCAGGTCCTTGCGCTCACTGACCAAGCGGTAACCGCAGGTCGGCGGCAGCCATTTGAACTGGTCGGCCTGGCCCGGGGTGAGCTGGATGCAGTCGGGCACCGAGGCGCGACGGTTGGGGTAGTCGGTGCACTGGCAGGTTTTCAGGTCCAGCAGTTTGCAGGCGATGCGCGTGTAATAGACGCTGTTGTCGTCTTCATCCTCAAGCTTTTGCAGGCAGCACAGGCCACAGCCGTCGCACAACGATTCCCACTCCTCCTGGTCGAGGTGTTCAAGGGTTTTACGTATCCAGAAAGGTTCGACTTTGGCGGCCATGGCTCTACATCAGTATCGGTAGGTGAAAAGGCCGCCAGTCTAGTGCCCAAGGCCCGTGGAACCAAGTGCTTACGACTGGCGGTGTTACCAGACTTGTCAGCGACCATCCATCGCAGTAGCTTTGTGGGCCGCAAAGGCCCTGCGTCGGGCGCCATAAATGCTGTACCGCATTGCCCACGACGCCCCATGGAGCCTTGAAAAAACCCTCGCCGAGCGCATCGGTGCCCCGTTTTTTGAATCTGCGCCTGTTTCCAACCCTAGCCCATTGTCGTCATCAGGAACTGTTCATGAGCACAAATCCACGCGTTGCCGATTACCCGATCCACACTCAGTTCACCGAACGCTGGTCGCCCCGCGCCTTCACCGGCGAGAGCATCCCGCAAGAAACCCTGCTGAGCTTCTTCGAAGCCGCACGCTGGGCGCCGTCGGCCTATAACTCGCAGCCGTGGCGTTTTCTCTACGCGCGCCGTGACACGCCAAACTGGGAACGTTTCCTGGGTTTGCTGAATGAATTCAACCGTGGTTGGGCGCAGCACGCGTCGGCCCTGGTGATCATCGCCTCGAAAACCGACTTCACCGCCCCTGGCGCTACGGAAGAAACCCCGGCGCTGTGGCACACCTTCGACACCGGTTCGGCCTGGGGCCACCTGGCGCTGCAAGCCAGCCTCAGCGGGTGGCACACCCACGGCATGGCCGGCTTCGACCAGGAGCTGACCCGCAAAGAGCTGAAAATCCCGGAAGGTTATGCACTGCATGCTGCCGTGGCGATCGGCAAGCTGGGTGACAAGTCGACCTTGCCGGAGTACCTGCAGGGCCGTGAAGCGCCGAGCCCGCGTCGACCGTTGAGCGAGCTGGTGTCGGAAGGTGATTTCAGCCTCTGAAGCTAACGCAATACCCCCTGTGGGAGCGGGCTTGCTCGCGAATGCGGTGTATCAGTCAAAAATACTTCAACTGATACACCGCCTTCGCGAGCAAGCCCGCTCCCACAATGTGTTCCCAGTACTGTCAGTAACCGCGCTCGAAATCCACTTCCCCGCGCAGCGCTTCCTTCCCCTGATACGCCCGTAGATTCTGCAAAAACAACGCCACCATCAATTCTGGCGACGTCGGCGCCGAGCTATGGCCTGTCAGCAACAAGCCCCACGCGGTCCAGAACGGATGACGTTGCGGCAACGGTTCCTGGCGGCACACATCAATCACAGCCCCCGCCAAGTGCCCTTCCTTCAAGGCGTCGACCAGGTCTGCATCTACCACGGCCACGCCACGCCCGACGTTGATAAACAGGCCGGTCGGCTTGAATTGCTTGAACAAGGCCGCGTCGTATAAGTCATGGGTATTCGGCGTGTTGGGCAGCAGGTTGACCACGTAGTCCACCTCTCCCACCAGTCGGCTCAATTGATCAAGCCCGGCCACTTCGATAAACGGCGCCTGCTCACGCGCGGTGCTGGCGATGCCATACAGCTTCACGCCAAACGGCACCAGGAACTCGGCAACGCTCTGGCCGATATCGCCGGTGCCGACGATCAACACCTTGCGTCCCGCCAGGCTCTGGCCCATGCGGTTGTCCCACTTGCGCTCGACCTGGCTCACCAGGCGCGCGAGCACTTCGCGCTCATGGCCGAGCATGTAGGTAAGGACGAATTCAGCCATGACCTGGCCAAAAATGCCGACCGCACGGGTCAAGCGATAGTCGCGGGGCAAGCCTTCGGCCAACAGGGGGGTGATGCCGGCCCAGGTCGATTGCAGCCATTGCGGCTGATGGCCCTGGCGCAACAGAGTGGCGAGCAGGTCCGGCTGGCCCAGCCACACTGGGCAGTCAGCAGCCAGGCGCGACAGTTCTGCCGAGTCGCCGCTGGTCAGCACTTCAAGGTCCGGTGCCGCCTCGCCGAGCAGTTGGGCGTAGAGCGGGTGATCCTGTTCAGCAATCAGAACACGCATGCTTAAAACCTTTCAAAAACACTGCAGACGGCCGCCCGCATCCTTACGGCCACCGCCCACGAATACGATTCCATTGAAGAATGTGCCCCGAACAGGGCACTGACCGATCACATCGGGTCGTTGCGACGCAGCAGCTCTTCGGGCAAGTGTTCGATGTACTCGTCCTCAGGCGGCGGCATTTGCAGGTGGTAGCCCTGCTTGTCGAGGTTTTCCAGCACTTGGGCGATGTCTTCCTGTTGCAGCTTGCGCTCAGGCGTCAGCACCAGGTTGAACGCGTGCACCGGCTTGCCGAACACGGTCAGCAGACCTTCGGGCACTCGCTCCAGCACATCGCTTTTCAGGACGTAGAGGTACATGCCGGCGCGTTTAGGGCTGCGGTAGATGGAACAAATACGTTTCAAGGCTGTTCTCCGGCAGTGGCCAGGCTGTCGAGCAGCGCCTGGCCCATCAACTCGCGGCGCCAGCCACGCAGCGAGTCTGGCAATTGGTAAGGCCCATCGGGGTAGCCACTTTTAACCAGGGCTTCGAGGGTTTTCTTGCGCAGCATCAGTTCTGGCGCCATGTCCAGGCGTTCGGCTTCGGCCTGGCCCAGTGCACGCAGTTGCTTGATCAGCGTGGCGGCGTCCACCGGCAGCGGTTCGGCAACGGCAGGCGGCCATTGGTCCATGGACACACTGCCGGCACGTTTGATCAGGTCCAGCAGGAACTGGCCATCCTGACGCACGGTGCGCGGGTGCATGTCTTCGATTTTGCCCAGGGCGGCGAGGTTATCCGGCTGGGATTTGGCCAGTGGCCATAGCGAATGTTCGCGAATGATGCGGTTACGTGGCAGGTCACGGGCGCGCGCCTGCTGTTCGCGCCAGGCGCACAGCTCACGCAGGACGGCGAGCTGGGCACGGGACAGTTTCCACGCGAGCTTGGCGTCGCGGTACACCTCGTACGGGTCGACTTCACGGCGCAGGTTGGCGACCAGTTCGGCACCGTCCTCCAGTACCCAGGCGTATTTATCGTCCGAAAGCTGCGGACGCAACCGTGTGTAGACCTCGGCCAAATGCACCGCGTCTTCGGCGGCGTAGCTGATCTGCGTCTCGGACAACGGCCGCTGCAGCCAGTCCGAGCGGGTTTCACCTTTGGGCAGTTCGATATCCAGCACGGCTTGCACCAGGCGCGAATAGCCCATGGAGAAACCCAGGTTCAGGTAAGCCGCAGCCAATTGGGTGTCAAACAACGGCACCGGCAGGCTGCCGGTCAGGCGCAGCAACACTTCGAGGTCTTCGCTGCAGGCGTGCACCACCTTGATCACCGCTGGGTTCTCCAGCAAAGCGGCCAAGGGTTGCCAATTGTCGATGGTCAGGGGATCGATCAGGTAAGCGCGTACGCCATCACCAATCTGGATCAGCCCGGCAATGGGATAAAAGGTGTCGACCCGCATGAATTCGGTGTCGAGGGCGACGAATGGCAACTGCTGCCATTCGGCGCAATGCTGGCCGAGGCTATCGTTGTCGCAGATCCAGTGAATATCGATGGCCACACGGCTCTCCCTTGAAGAATGGCGCGCAGTATATATCGCGAAAGGGACTTGCGAGCATCCGCAGTGCACAGGCAGCCATGAAAACTCGGACAGGAGATGAAGAATAGTCCGACAGACGGAAGTTATCCTGTCTTACGCAGTACGTAGACCCGCCACAGTTTCGAACCCGGCATGAACTCCTGATGATTCAGGACCTTGAAGCCCGCCTGGCGGAACTCGTCCTCTACGGCTGTACGAGAGTTGACGGAGACGATCACCGTGTCACGGCTGACCCGATGAAACTCGCGCAACAGTGCTTGGCGCACCTCGCTACTGGGCACATGACGAAACAATTCCAGACAGAAAATACAGTCGACCGCGTTCGCCGAGAGGCCTATGGAAAATGCCGAGCCCTGGAACGTCTTGACCCGCTTGAGCAATTCCGCCGGGTGATGAGTGCGGGCATGGTCGAGCATGTCCTGGGAGTTGTCCGAGGCCAGGATAACCCGGTTGACGTGCTCGGCCAACACCGGCCAAAACCGCCCCGAGCCGCACGCCAAGTCAAGGATCAGCCCCGGTTCGCCCGCCACTTTCAGCGCATGGCGCACCAGCCGCTCATCGCGCCACGAGGCCAGGCGCTGCATCAACCCAGGCGGGCGAGTGTCGCCGCAGACCCGCGCGTGCTCACGGTCACAGTGCTCGGCGAATTCATTCTCGATGGCGGATGGAGGTTGTGGCGACATCACGGACTCATGTGAGTAGAACGGTAGTGAACGACCTTGATCCGCAGCTTAACCAGCGCTACGTGAAAAAAAGGTCGAAACCACCGCCACCTTGAAACACATTCATGCCTGATGCAGGTACCACCGCCAATCCTGCTCGCCCACCTCCCCCATGAACTGGCGGTACTCCGCACGTTTCACCGCCAGGTACACGCCGAGGAACTCGCTGCCGAACGCATCCCGCGCCCAGCTTGAGCCTTCCAGCGCACGCAGCGTGGTCAGCCAATCGGTGGGCAGTAATTCCTTGGCCTGGGCGTAGCCGTTACCTTCTACCGGCGCGCCAGGATCGCGTTGCTCGCGGATGCCTCGGTGGATGCCAGCCAGGATCGCCGCAGCGGCCAGGTAAGGGTTGGCATCGGCGCCGCAGATACGGTGTTCGATATGCCGGGAGTTGGCCGGCCCACCCGGCACGCGCAGGCTGACGGTGCGGTTGTCCACCCCCCAGGTGGCTGCTAAAGGCGCGTAGCTGTTGGTCTGGAAGCGGCGATAGGAGTTGGCGTTGGGGCAGAACATCAGCAGCGAATCGAGCAAGGTGCTGAGCATGCCGCCCACTGCCTGGCGCAACAAAGGCGTGCCGTCGGCGGCTTCGCTGGCGAACAGGTTGTTCCCTGCAGCATCCGCCAGGCTCACGTGCATGTGCATGCCGGTGCCGGCCAAATCGTCGAACGGCTTGGCCATGAAGCAGGCCGTCATCCCGTGTTTATGTGCCACGCCCTTGACCAGGCGCTTGTAGCGTACCGCCTCGTCCATGGCTTGCAGGGCGTCGGCACGGTGCTCCAGGGTGATTTCGACCTGGCCGGGGGCGTATTCGGAAATCGCCGTACGTGCCGGGATGCCTTGCAGTTTGCACGCGCTATAGAGATCGGCCAGGAACGGCTCGATCTGCTCCAGTTCGCGCAGGCCATAGACTTGGGTGGAGCGTGGGCGCCCGCCGTCCATGTCCCGCGCCGGGCGGGGGCGGCCATGACTGTCAGGCTTTTGGTCGAGCAGATAAAACTCCAGTTCCGCCGCCATCACCGGGTAATACCCGTCGGCCTTGAGCTCGTCGATAACCTTGGCGAGTAAATGCCGGGGGTCGGCGATGGTTGCCGGCTGCCCCTCTGTCGGGTGCATGCTCACCTGCACCGCCGCCGTAGGAATCAAGCGCCACGGCATGCGCTGCAAACTCCCGCTGATCGGGTAGGCGCGGCAGTCGATATCGCCCACGTCCCAAACCAGCCCGGAATTCTCGACGTCGTCGCCATTGATGGTCAGGCCCAGGATCGTGCTGGGCAATGGCCGGCCAGTTTCGTACACCGCCAACAGTTCATCGCGGTGCAGCAACTTGCCACGGGGTACGCCGTTATTGTCGAGGATAAACAGCTCGAACATCTCGATGTCCGGGTGTTGCTCAAGAAAGGATTGGGCTTCGTGCAGGCAAGCAAAAACGCTCATGGGAATTCTCATACGTGTGAGTCGGGCAGGCGCGCAGATGCGCGTCATCCAGGGGGTGGATCAACGTAGGAGAGAGGTATCTGGTGGGCGGGCGTGTCGGCAGTGGAACAAGGCCCAGAACGCAAGTGCGGACGGCAGTGTCGCGGGATGAGTGTCGGGGGAGCCGTCCATACGGGGATCACACTGAGGTAGATGCCTGCCAGCGTCACACGCCTGGATAGGTGGGTAAATTCAGGGTTGACGGAGTTTGGTTGCAATACGGCTAAACATTCGACATACCTTGCCACTCGCTTGCGCAGCTGGAAATAATGACCGCCCTCGACCATGCCCCCAAGGACCCGACCGCATGAAAGCGCCTTTAGCCCTCTGTGTACTGGCAAGCCTGGCCACCAATGCCCTGGCCGACGCCGCCCCTTCGCGCCTCGACGAGGTGTTGCAGCGCGGCACCCTCACCGTCTGCACCACCGGCGACTACAAGCCTTACTCCGGTTTAAAGGCCGATGGCAGTTATGAGGGGATCGACATCGCCATGGCCGAGTCCTTGGCCAAAAGCCTCAACGCGAAGATCCAATGGGTGCCTACCACGTGGAAAACCCTGATGCCGGACTTCCTGGCCCAACGCTGCGACATCGCCGTGGGCGGTATTTCGGTGTCGCTGGAACGCCAAAAAAAAGCCTTTTTCAGCCAGTCCCTCGGCGTCGACGGCAAGATCCCACTGGTGCGCTGCGCCGATGTGAAGCGCTATCAGACCGTGGAGCAGATCAACCAGCCCCAGGTGCGCGTGATCGAACCGGCGGGCGGTACCAACGAAGTGTTTGCCCGCGCCCACTTGGGCCAGGCGCAAATCCGCCTGCATGACAACGTGACCATCTTTGACGAACTGCTGGCGGGCAAGGCCGACGTGATGATCACCGACGCCAGCGAAGCGCGTTACCAGCAGAAGCTCAAGCCTGGGCTGTGCGCGGTCAACCCTGAGCAGCAGATGCAGTACAGCGAAAAAGCGTTCCTGCTGCCTCGCGATGATGTGGCGTGGAAAAGCTACGTCGACCAGTGGTTGCACCTGAGCGTGGCCACCGGTGTTTACACCGGCATCGTCAATCAATGGTTGGCGGCGCCCTGAGCCACAGCCGTCTACGCTCTTGGCACACCAACAAGAACGAGGGACGGACCATGAAGGGAATGCTCCGAATCACCTGGCTGCTGCTGTTGTGTTTCAGCCAGGTGCACGCAGCCAGTACGCAGGAAGAGGACGCCACGGCGGCCAAGGCTTTGCTGGAAAAAGCCTTGGCCTACTACCAGAGCAATGGCGACAAGGCGTTCGCCGCGTTCAGCCGCCAAGGCGAGTTTGTCGACCATGATCGTTACGTGTTCGTGGTCGATACCCAGGGCGTGCTGCTCGCCAGCGGTGGGCCTTCCTCGGCGTTGATCGGTCGCGATGTCAGCGAAGTGCTGGGACCGGACCTGCGCCAGTCGTTCAAGGACGCACTCAAGGTGCCGCAAGGCCAGGGCATCCAGCAAGCCGACTACCGCTGGCAAAACTGGAACGACGGCAAGGTCGAGCGCAAGCACGTGTTTTATCAGCGCGTCGGCGAACGCATCCTCGCGGTGGGTTACTACCTGCCCCGGGCCACCCCGGAACAAGCGCGAGCGCTGCGCAATAAAGCGGCGGATGCGCTGCTCAAGGATGAGGCGGGCACGCTCAAGGCGATCAACTCATTGCAGGGGGGCTTCCTGCAGGATGACCTGTATGTGTTTGTGGTAGATCTCGACACCCAGCGCTACGTGGCCCATGGCACCAACCTGCGGTTGATCAACACCGACTTCAGCAAGATCAAGGACCCGGATGGCAAGCCGGTGGGTGAGCCGATTCTCAAGCTGATGGCCGAGCAGGACCAGGGTGAGTACAAGTACCGCTGGAAGAACCCGGTGACCGACAAGGTCGAGAACAAGCATGCGTACGTGCGCAAGGCCGGGCACTTCATGGTTGCGGTCGGTTACTACAGCCCCTGAAACTGAAGGAATACGGGTAAAAATGTGGGAGCGGGCTTGCTCGCGAATGCGGTGATTCAGTCAAATCATCAGTGGTTGACACAGCGCTTTCGCGAGCAAGCCCGCTCCCACATTGGGATCTCTAGCGTGTCAGTCAGCGTGCCTTATCTTCGCGCCCACGCAACACCCGGTTCGGCATCGCAATGGCCGCCGCCAACCCCAGCAGCGACACCGCCGCACTCACCATCAACAAATGCCGGAACGTCACCGCCAACTCCCCCCGCAGCGCATCCTTCGCCGGGCCAGGCGCAGCGTTGAGGCCATCGAGCAGCACATTGCCGGAACCGCCCTCGCCTACCAGTGCGCCGCTGGCCAGGTGCGAGAAACTCGAATCCTGCAACAGCGCCAACAGCAACGCCGACATGCACGCGACGCCCACCGCCCCACCGAGGGAGCGAAACAGATTGGTGGTGCTGGTGGCCACGCCGATGTCGCGTTGTTCCACCGAGTTTTGCGAGCCCACCAGTGACGTAGGAAATTGCAGACCTGCGGCGATCCCGCAGAGCAGCATGAACACGCCGGTCAGCAGCACCGCCTGGGGTGCACTGAACGCCATGCCCAGGATCGCCAGCGGGCTCAACAGGGCACCGCTGAGGATCATCGGTTTATAGCGTCCTGTCACCGACGTCATGCGCCCAGCCGAATACGCCCCAATCGGCAACCCAATGGCCAAGGGCAGCAGGTGCAAGGCGGCACTGTCAGCACCGCCGCCGGTAACTGTCTGATACCGCAGAGGCATCAGTACCGTCAGGGAAATCGCCTGGAAACTGGTGAAAAACACCGTGCACCAGCACAGCACCGCACTGCGGTTGGCAAACAGATGCATCGGCAACAAAGGCTCACGTGCGCGGCGTTCGTGCCAGACAAACAGCGCCAATGCCACCAGCCCACAGGCCAGAAGGCCCAGCACTTGATCATCACGCCAATGATGCCCCTGGCCAATTTCAGTGATGCCCAACAGCAAGGCAGTCAGGCCGATAATCATCAACACCGTGCCGAGGTAATCGATCACCGGCTTGCGCTGCGGCACCGGCAGCCCCACCAGCGTGCGGTGGGCCACGTACCAGGCGCCAGCGCCCAGGGGCAAGTTGATCAGGAACACCCAGCGCCACGACAGGTACTCGGTCATATAACCGCCGAGCACCGGCCCGGCCACACTGGCCAGTGCGTACATGCCGCTGAAATAACCCTGGTAACGCCCGCGTTCACGAGGTGGGATGATGTCGCCGATGATCGCCTGGCTGACCGAGATCATCCCGCCCGCACCAACGCCCTGGAGCACCCGCGCCAGCACCAGTTGCTCCATGCTTTGCGCCATACCGCAGAACAACGACGCCACGGTGAACAGCCCCATGCCGATCAGCATCATGGGCCGACGCCCGTACAGGTCACCGAGCTTGCCGTAGATCGGCACCGCCACGGTCATCGCCACCATGTAGCCAGAGATCACCCAGGCCAGCAGGTTGACGTCATGGAACTGGGCGGAAATGGCCGGCATGGACACCGCGACGATGGTCTGGTCCAGGGCGCCGAGGAAGATGGCCAGCATCAGCGCAGCGAGGATGCTGCGCACAGCAGGGACCGGTGGAGCGGGAGACTTGGGCAGATGATGTTCGGGCTGATTCACGATAAAACCTTCGAGCGGGGCCCGCAGGTACAGATGGCCCGCGGGAATGCTCGATACGATAGCAGGCTATTCAATAGCCTCGTAAGGAAGTCCTACGTAATTTTCGGCAATGGTCCTACGGCCTGCTTCGGAGTGGATGAAGTAATCGAGTTCACTCTCGGCAATGCGCTGGCTAAAACCATCCGCCTCCGGAAACGGGTGCAACATCGAGGTCATCCACCAGGAAAATCGCTCGGCCTTCCACACCCGGCGCAGGCAAATCGCCGAATAGCGCTCCAGCAACTCCACCCGCCCCTCGCGGTACACCTTGAGCAGGATGCGATACAAGGTGCTCACGTCGCTGGCTGCCAGGTTCAGGCCCTTGGCGCCCGTAGGCGGCACGATGTGCGCTGCGTCCCCGAGCAGGAACAGGCGCCCGTATTGCATCGGTTCCACCACGAAACTGCGCAGCGGCGCGATGCTTTTTTCGATCGAGGGGCCGGTCACCAACTGCTCGGCCAGTTCGTTGGGCAGGCGGGTTTTCAGCTCGTCCCAGAAACGCTCGTCCGACCATTCATCCAGGGGTTCTTCCACCGGCACTTGCAGGTAATACCGGCTGCGGGTCGGCGAGCGCATGCTGCACAGCGCAAAGCCACGCGAGTGTTTGGCATACACCAGCTCGGCGTGAACCGGCGGGGTATCGGCGAGAATGCCCAGCCAGCCAAAGGGGTAGACCCGCTCGAAAACTTCCAGGGATTCAGCAGGGATCGATTGGCGCGCTACGCCGTGGAAACCATCGCAACCGGCGATGTAGTCACACTCAAGGCGAAAGGCTTCGCCCTGATGCTCGAAAGTGAGCCAGGGTCGATCACTTTTCAGATCATGCGGCTGCACGTTGCGCGCTTCGTACAGGGTGGTGGCGCCGGCGGCGGCACGGGCCGCCATCAAGTCGCGGGTGACTTCGGTCTGACCGTAGATCATGACCGATTGGCCGCCGGTCAACGCCTTGAGATCGATGTGGGTGAGTCGACCGTTCAAGGCCAGTTCGAAACCGTCATGCACCAGGCCTTCAGCATCCATGCGCTGGCTGACGCCCGCTTCGCGCAGCAGGTTGACCATGCCTTGTTCCAACACCCCGGCGCGAATGCGGCCTTGCACGTAATTGGCGGTCTGGCGCTCAAGGATCAACGTCTCGATCCCGGCGTTGTGCAGCAGTTGGCCTAACAGCAGTCCCGATGGACCGGCGCCGATAATGGCGACTTGGGTTTTCAGCGTTTTCATTATTTTTATCGCCCGCAAGCTCCACCCGAACGGATAGGGTGAAAGAGTTGTCATTGGTCTTGTTGCTGACATTTTTCACTTGAGTGGCCGGCATAAGAAGGTGAAAACTGAGACAAAGCCTGCGCTTTTTGCCAATTGGGGCGATTACCGCACCACTCTCTGAGTATCGGATTGAAACCATGACCAAAACCGCGATTCCGGTCTTCAAGCTTTACGGGGAAAACCAGCAATGGCCCACCCCCGATTTGTTGCACTGTGAAACCATTTCCCGACGGAGTCGGGAATACCAGTGGGAAATCCAACCCCACCGGCACGCGGATCTGTGCCAGTTGCTGTTCGTGTACAAAGGCCAGGCACAGTTGGAAATCGAAGGTCAGCGCACCACACTGCACGAGGCGACGCTGCAGGTATTGCCGCCGCTATGCGTGCATGGTTTCCGGTTTTCCGAAGACGTTGAGGGTTATGTGGTGACCTTGTCGGCACCGCTGGTCAACCACTTGCAGGCGCAGCTGGGTTCGACCGTGGACGGCTTGCAGGCACTCGGCAGTTACCCGGCGGGCAAAGACAGTGACTACCTCAACAGCCAGTTCGCCCGCTTGCAGGCCGAATACGCCGATGAGCAACCGGCACGAGACATGATGATGCACGCGCTGGTCAGCGTGCTGTTGGTGTGGATCAGCCGCCAGGCCATCCAGCGTCGCCATCCACGCGCCCCCCGAGGCCGCGAGTATTTCCGACGTTTCACCCAGCTTGTGGAACAGCACTACCGCGAACACCCGAAGATTGAGGATTTGGCCCATAAGCTGGGTATCTCGGTCTCACACCTGAACGGGACATGTCGGGAACTGGGCGGGCAGCCTGCCTTGCAGATCATGCATGACCGCCAGTTGCTGGAAGCCAAGCGCCTGCTGACCTACACAGGCATGACCATCAATGAGATGTCAGAGGTATTGGGTTTTTCCGACCCGACCAACTTCTCCCGTCTGTTTCGTCGACGGGTCGGGTTCTCGCCCAAGGCGTTTCGTGAGCAACTCAAGGCCGAACAGTCGGCTACCTGAGTGCGCTGAAGCTGCCGGTACGGGGAACGCATTGGTCCTGATGGCAGCTGATCGCGAACGCCGTCGGCTGCAGACGCGTCTGTTCGACACGGTAGGCGGCAGTGCCGTAAAGCGCAGTCGCCAAGGCGCTCAGGATGAAAATCTTCAGGTACTTTCTAATTTTTAGAGTCATGGCACAGACCTCAGCACGGATCTAAACAGTGCTGTTTAAAGCATAGGTCAGACCCGGCGAGTTGCCATTATCGGACGACATTCAACCGCTTTATGTCGGCTCAAAGACCGACGTCCCACACAGGCTCCTCCGGAAACCGCAGCACCAAAAAATCCAGCAGGCTGCGCAGTGCCGACGGCATGTGCTTGCGCGAGGCATACACCGCGTAGATGTTCATCTGCCGAGGCTCTGCGTGAGGCAACAGGCGCACCAGTTCGCCACGGCGGATGTAATCGCCGGCCTGGTAGCTGGGCAGCATCGACACCCCCGCCCCGGCCAGGGTCACGCGCAATAAGGTACTGGCCTCGTTGGCCGTGATGTTGCCGTGCACGGGCACCGACACGTGTTCACCGTGTTCTTCGAAATGCCACAAGCTCTTGCCAAAGTAGGAGTGGGTCAGGCAGTTGTGCCGAGCCAAGTCGTCGACTGTCTGGGGCGCCGCATGCTCCAGCAGGTAGGCCGGGGTAGCACACACCACGGAGCGACAGACGGTCAGGCGCCGGGCAATAAGGTTAGGGTCCAGGTCGCTGCTGGTGCGGATGGCCAGGTCGATGCGCTCATCCACCAGGTTCACCGTGCGATCGAGCATTTGCAGGTCAACCGTCACCAGCGGGTAGCGCTTGACGTATTCGGCGATGGCCTCGGCCAATTGCGCCTGGCCGAACGAGGTGCTGACACTCAGGCGCAACAGGCCACGCGGTGCGTCATCCGGCTCGCTGACGGCGGCCTGCATGTCGCAGCACAGCTCTAGCATCTGCCGGCAGCGCGGCAGGGTTTCGCCACCGGCGGCGGTGAGGCTGAGCTTGCGTGTGGTGCGGTGCAGCAAACGTGCACCGACCCAGTCTTCCAGCTCGGCCAGATAGCGCGACACCACCGGGCGCGACAGGTCCAAATGGTCGGCAGCGGCAGACTGGCTGCCCAGGTCTACCACGGTAACAAACACACGCATTGCTTGAAGACGGTCCATGATTTGCCCGATTTTAGAAACAAACTATGTCCCAGCATCGCATTTTTAGTTGCGTTTGGTGCAACTAAGCTCTGTACATCCCTTAGCGATGGCAGGAGCTGCCCCATGTTTTCGACTTTCAAGCGCTTGACCCTGGCGACCGCCGCCCTGGCCTTCGCCGCCCATGCGGCAGCGGCCGACCTGAAACTGGACGTCTACAACCCAGGCGATGCCGCGATTTTCCCGGTCAGCTCGGTGCTGGTCAGCGGCGCCAAGGACGCGATCCTGGTGGATGCACAATTCGGCAAGGGTCAAGCCGAGCAACTGGTCCAGAAGATCCGCACCAGCGGCAAGCACCTCACCACCATCTACATCAGCCACGGCGACCCGGACTACTACTTCGGCCTCGACACCCTGACCGCCGCCTTCCCCGATGCAAAGGTGCTGGCACCGCAACCGGTGGTCGATCACATCAAAGCAACCGTGGCCGGCAAACTGGAGTTCTGGGGCCCGAAAATGGGCGCCGACAAGCCCGCCAAAACCATCGTGCCCGACGTGCTCGAAGGTCACAGCCTGACTCTGGAAGGCCAGCAGTTGGACGTGATCGGCCTGGACGGCCCGCAGCCGGATCGCACGTTTGTGTGGATCCCGTCGATCAAGGCCGTGGTCGGTGGCGTGGTCGTCTCGCAAAACATCCACCTGTGGATGGCCGACACCCAAAGCGCCCAATCCCATAAGGATTGGCTGGCTACACTGCAGCGCATCCAGCAATTGAAACCGCGCACAGTCGTTCCAGGTCATTACCTGGGCACGCCAACCTTGGCCTCCGTGGCGTTCACTGCCGACTACATCAAAGCCTTTGATATCGAGACTGCCAAGGCCAAGGACTCCGCCGCCCTGATCGCGGCCATGAAAAAGCGTTACCCCACCCTCGCCGACGAAAGTTCGCTGGAACTGAGCGCAAAAGTCGCCAAGGGCGAAATGAAGTGGTGAATGGTTTTAAACCCTGACTAACTGGAGAACGTCATGAGCAAGATTGCAATCATTGGTGCCACCGGCCGTGCCGGTAGCCAACTGCTGGAAGAAGCGCTGCGTCGTGGGCATAGCGTGGTGGCTATTGCACGCAATACCGACAAGATCGCCGCACGCCCTGGCGTCACGGTCAAACAAGCCGACGCGCTGGATGCCGAGGCCCTGCAACACGCCGTCAGCGGCAGCGATGTGGTGATCAGCGCCGCGCATTTCGCCACCCTGCCCGCCAGCGCCGTGATCGGCCCGGTGAAAAAGGCCGGTGTGAAACGCTTGCTGGTGGTGGGCGGTGCCGGCTCGCTGTTGCTGCCAGATGGCAGTCGCGTGATCGATAGCCCCGGCTTCCCTGCCGAATACAAAGCTGAAGCCACTGCGGGTGCGGAGTTTCTCGACGCACTGCGCCAGGAAAAGGAGCTGGACTGGACGTTCCTGTCGCCGTCGGCGGAATTTGTGGAGACCGAGCGCACCGGTAAATTCCGTGTGGGCCAGGATGATTTGCTGGTGAGCAGTGAAGGTCGCAGCTGGATCAGTTTTGCCGATTACGCCATTGCGCTGATCGACGAAGTCGAATCGCCAAAGCACTCGCGCCAGCGCTTCACCGTGGGCTACTGACACGACTCGGTAAAAACTGTGGGAGCGGGCTTGCTCGCGAAAGCGGTGTGTCAGATAAAGATTTACTGACTGATCCACCGCATTCGCGAGCAAGCCCGCTCCCACATTTGGATCTTTGGGGTCAGGAGGTTTGTGCTTGGCTGACCAACCAATCCATCAAGGCTTCAAGCTCTGCCGACGGCGCTGTCCCCGGCGGATACACCAGGTAATACCCCATTCCCGTCGGCACCCGCAGTTCAAACGGCATCACCAGCCGCCCCGCTTTCAAATCCTCGCCAATCAACGCGCTGTCGCCAATCGCCACGCCCGAACCCTGGGACGCCACCGTCATGGCCAAGTCCAGCGTTTCGAAATGATGTCCCTGGGCCAAATTGCCCAGCCGCGTATTCGCCGCCGCAAGCCACAACGCCCAGTCCCGCTCATCCCGCGTGGGGTGCAGCAGCACTTGTTGCTGCAAGTCCGCCGGGCTGGCTAAACCATCGAGCAACGCCGGAGCACAAACCGGTGTGAGTTGTTCATCAAACAAATGCCGCGCTTCGGCCGATTGTTCAGCGATGGGCGCATAGATGACTGCCGCGTCGAATTGCTCACGACGAAAATCCACGGTGTAGGCCACGGTGGTGGTGAGTTCCACCGGCACGTCCGGGCGCTCCTTTTGCCATTGCATCAAGCGTGGCAGCAGCCAGCGCATGACACAGGTGGACGCCTTGAGCTGCAGGGTCTGGCGGCGACTGCCGATCTGTTCCACCGCATCACCGATCAGGCCGAATACCTGTTGCGTGCGCAGCGACCATTCGCGGCCTTCTTCGGTCAGGCTCAAGCCCCGTGCCTGACGCTGGAACAGCGCGTACCCCAGGTGGCTTTCCAGCCCGGCAATCTGCCGGCTCACCGCGCCTTGGGTGATGTGTAATTGCTCGGCGGCGCGGGTGAAGTTGCAACACTGGGCAGTGACCCAGAAGGTGTGCAACGCAGGCAATGGAGGAAGGCGTTTCATAGGGCGCAGCCATGACGTGAGGACATGGCTAGTATGACTTTTTATCGATTGTTGCCGCTACCGGCCAGCCGGTCCAATACCGCCTCGAATCAATAACAAGAGCGACATCTATGGCGACCTGCGGCGAAGTATTGGTCAACCTCCTGGAAGGCTACGGCGTGGACCAGGTGTTTGGCATCCCCGGCGTGCACACCGTGGAGCTGTATCGCGGCCTGGCCCGCTCCAGCATCCGTCACGTCACACCGCGCCATGAACAGGGCGCCGGCTTCATGGCCGACGGCTATGCGCGCACCAGCGGCAAGCCCGGCGTGTGCTTCATCATCACCGGCCCCGGCATGACCAATATCACCACGGCCATGGGCCAGTCCTACGCCGACTCGATCCCGATGCTGGTGATTTCCAGCGTGCAGTCGCGCAGCCAGTTGGGCGGCGGACGCGGCAAGCTGCATGAGCTGCCGAACCAGGGCGCGATGATGGCGGGTGTCGCGGCGTTCTCCCATACCTTGATGTCGGCGGCAGAATTGCCCGGCGTATTGGCGCGGGCGTTTGCGTTGTTCCAGGCCGGGCGGCCGCGCCCGGTGCATATCGAGATTCCACTGGATGTGCTGGTAGAAAACGCCGACGCGTTGCTGGGCAGTGAACCCGTCAGCGTGGCCCGTGCCGGCGCGGCGCCATCGGCGGTGAAGCAGATGAGCCAATTGCTGGCGGCGGCCAAGCGGCCATTGATCCTGGCCGGTGGCGGCGCCATTGATGCGGCGCCTGAGTTGACCCGTCTTGCCGAAACACTGGGGGCGCCAGTGGCGCTGACAATCAACGCCAAAGGCATGCTGCCCGGGGCTCACCCGCTGCTGATCGGTTCGACCCAGACCCTGGTCGCCACTCGCGCCCTGGTGGCCGAAGCGGACGTGGTGTTGGCCATCGGCACCGAACTGGCGGAGACCGACTACGACGTGACCTTCGCCGGCGGTTTCGAGATTCCCGGCGCGTTGCTGCGCATCGATATCGACCCCGACCAGACCGTGCGCAACTACCCGCCGCAGGTCGCCCTGGTAGCCGACGCGCAGATCGCCGCCGCCGCACTCCTGGCCGAGTTAAACAACACGCCATTACCGACTCGCGATGCCAGTTGGGGCCCTCAACGCGTCGCCCGTTTGTGGGCCGAATTGACGCCTGCCTGGGACGCCGCCACCCGCGCGCAAACCCTGTTCCTCAACACCGTCCTGCAAGAACTGCCCGAGGCCGTGCTGGTGGGCGATTCCACCCAGCCGGTGTACAGCGGCAACCTGACGCTGAACCCCGACCACCCGCGCCGTTGGTTCAACTCGTCCACCGGCTACGGCACCTTGGGCTACGCCCTGCCGGCCGCCATCGGCGCCTGGTTGGGGCGTGGTGACGGGCAACCGGTGGTGTGCCTGATCGGCGACGGCGGGCTGCAATTCACCCTGCCAGAACTGGCCAGCGCCGTCGAAGCCCGCACGCCAGTCATCGTGCTGCTGTGGAATAACCAGGGTTATGAAGAGATCAAGAAATACATGGTCAACCGCGCCATCGAGCCGGTCGGCGTAGACATCTACACCCCAGACTTTATCGGGGTCGCCAAGGCACTCGGGTGCGCCGCCGAAAGCATCCAGGGCATCGAGCATTTGCGCTCTGCATTGCGGGCTGCGGCTGATCGCCAGGGGCCGACGCTGATTGAAATCGACCAGGGACGTTGGATGCAGGAGGTAGCAGCATGAGCACAGTATTGAACGGTGTGTATATCGATGGCGCGTGGCGTGCGGGCCAGGCTGTACTGGACGTGATCAACCCGGCCACCGAGGCGACGTTGGCCCAGGTCAACGTGGGCGATGCCGTGGCGGTGACGCAGGCCGTGGATGCAGCCAGCGCCGCGTTCGGCGACTGGTCAAAAAGCACCGGACGCGATCGCGGCGCGCTGTTGCGCAGGGTCGCCCAGGGCGTCAGTGAACAACGCGAACACCTGATGCACGTTCAGTCGAGCAACAACGGCAAGCCGCTGTTTGAAGCGGGCATTGACGTGGACGACGTGATCGCCACCTTCGAGTACTACGCCGGCATCGCCGAAGCGATGGACGCAGGCCAGGACCAGCCAGTGACGCTGCCCAGCGCGGACTTCAGCGCGCGCCTGCGTCGTGAGCCGTGCGGTGTGGTCGGGCTGATCGTGCCGTGGAATTTCCCGATGGTCACCACCGCCTGGAAACTCGCCCCGGCCCTCGCCGCCGGGTGCTGCGTGGTGCTCAAACCTTCCGAAGTCACGCCGTTGGCCGAACTGCAGTTGGCGCGCATCATTGCCGACGCGGGTTTCCCTGCAGGTGTGTTCAACCTGGTGTGCGGCACGGGCCTGGCCGTGGGTGCACCGCTGGCGGCGGACCCTCGCGTGGCGAAGATTTCCTTCACCGGCAGTAACGCCGTCGGTGTGCAGGTGATGCAACGCGCCGCCGAAACCATCAAGGGTGTGAGCCTGGAGTTGGGCGGTAAATCCTCGTTGTTGGTCATGGCCGATGCCGACCTTGATCTGGCAGTGGAACTGGCCTGCGGCGGTGGTTTTTTCAACGCGGGGCAGATGTGCTCTGCCACCAGTCGCGTGCTGGTGGCCGACAGCCTGGCAGATGAATTCCTGCAACGGTTACAAGCGCGGGCGGAAAGTATTCGCGTCGCCGATCCGTTTTCCGACGATGTTGAGATGGGCGCGCTGATCAATCGTGCGCAGTACCAACGAGTACAGGGGCATATCCAGCGAGGCATCGATGACGGTGCACGGTTGTTGTGCGGCGGTGAGCGTCCGGCGGATCTGCCGAACGGCTTTTTCATTCGGCCAACGGTGTTTACCGACGTGCCGCTGGACAGCGCGTTGTGGAATGAAGAAATCTTCGGCCCGGTGCTGTGCGTCAGACGTTTTGCCACCGAGGACGAGGCAATCGCCCTGGCCAACGACAGTGATTTCGGTCTGGTGGCCAGCGTGGTCAGCGCCAACACCGAAACCGCCGAGCGTGTGGCCAATGCGCTGCAGGCCGGGATGGTGTGGATCAACGCACCCCAAGTGATCTTCCCGCAGACGGCTTGGGGTGGTTACAAGCAGAGCAGCATTGGTCGTGAACTGGGGCCGTGGGGGTTAGCGGCGTTCCAGGAGATCAAACACGTGATCCGCGCCCACTGACCTGTAGTGAGCGGGCTTGTCCCGCGCTGGGGCAAGCCCGCTCACTACAGGCCCACTCAACACGCAATTTTTAGATAGGGCCTGCGACTTTCTGATTTGCCCCCAACCCCTGGCCGTGGCCTGATTCGCGCCTGTTCACTCAAGGCTGGCCCATGGAAAACGTTCACGCAAAACCCACCACAGCCGTTTGGCTGATGATCAGTGTCGTATTGGTCGCCCTTAACCTGCGCCCGTCGATGGCGGCCGTGGGGCCTTTGTTGTCATCGATTCGCGGCGATGTGCCGCTGAGCTTCAGCAGCGCGGCGTTACTGACCATGTTGCCGGTGATGGCCATGGGCTTGGCGATGTTTTTTGGCATGGGCCTGGCCAAGCGCTTCGGTGAACATCGCAGCATTGTGCTGTCGTTGCTGGTGATTGGTGTTGCCACGCTGTCGCGGTTGTTCCTCGATTCAGCGCTTGAGCTGATCGTCAGCGCCATCGCCGCCGGTGTGGGCATCGCGATGATCCAGGCGGTGATGCCGGCGCTGATCAAGTCGCGGTTCAGCGATAACGTCTCGTTGTTCATGGGCTTGTATGTCACGGCGATCATGGGCGGCGCCGCGTTGGCGGCGTCGTTCTCACCGTTCGTGCAAGTGCAGACCGGCAGTTGGCGCATCGGCCTGGCGGTGTGGGCGGCGCTCGCGGCGTTGGCCTTGGTGTTCTGGTACGCGCAGCGCTCGGTGTTGCCGCCGCTGCCCCACGCCGGTTCCGGCCCACAAGCGTCATTTTTCGGCAACGCGCGCGCGTGGCTGCTGGCGATCTTCTTTGGCTTGGGTACGGCGTCCTATACCTGCGTACTCGCGTGGCTGGCGCCGTACTACGTGGAACAAGGCTGGAGCGAGCAGAACGCGGGTTTGCTGCTGGGCTTCCTGACCGCCATGGAAGTGATCTCCGGCCTGATCACCCCAGCAATCGCCAACCGTCGCCAGGATAAACGCGCGGTGGTTGCTGTGCTGCTGGTGCTGATCATCCTCGGGTTCTGTGGCCTGATCCTCAGCCCGCAATACCTTAGCCTGCTGTGGCCGTGCCTGCTGGGCCTGGGCATCGGCGGCCTGTTTCCGATGAGCCTGATCCTGTCCCTCGACCACCTGGACAACCCGCGCCGCGCCGGAGGCCTCACCGCGTTTGTGCAAGGCATCGGTTACTTGATCGCCGGTTTGTCGCCGTTGATCGCCGGCATGATCCGCGACCAGTTGGGCAGCTTCGAATGGGCCTGGTGGTCACTCGCGGCGGTGGTGGTGGTGATGCTGCTGATGGTCACGCGCTTCAACCCTGCGCATTACGCCCGGCATATCCGCTGACGTCGTGTTGCAAACAGTATTTGTCTCACTCCAAACATAGAAACGACCTACAGAGCCTTCTTATGGTACGACCGTTCCGTTAAGCTTTTGCCCTTGTCGCGCACTGCCACAGTGCCAAGGCTTACCGGATGGAATGGATGCTAAACAGTAACTTGCTCAGAAAGCTCGACATGCAGGACTTGATGGTATTTATCGCCGTCTACGACCAGAGCAGCGTTACCGAAGTGTCCGAAACGTTGTTCGTCAGCCAGTCCACCGTGAGCTACAGCTTGAAGAAGCTGCGCACCAGCTTCGAAGACGAGTTGTTTATCAACACGCGGGCGGGCATGCGCCCGACGTACAAGGCCACCACCATGTATGGCCATGTGCAGAAGATCCTCGAAAGCATCAACCTGTGCCACGCCGGCGGCCAGGCATTCGACCCGACGCAAAAGGCCGTGACCTTCAATGTGTGTGCCCCGGAATATTTCGAGCAACTGATCCTGCCGCGCCTACTGAAGAACTTCGACCGCGCCGACTTACCGGTGATCGTCAATGTGCAAAAGCTGGAAACCGATATCCCCGCCGACGACCTGCGTGAGGGCCGTCTCGACCTGGTGATCTGCTTCGGCCCGAACTTCCACCGCGCCCACAAAGACTTCAAGACCCAGATGCTGTTGGAGGACGATTTAGTCTGTGTGTTCGACAAACGCTCAGCCCCTCGGGAACCGGCATTCAGCCTGCAATCCTTCGTCGAACGGCGCCACGTGTTCCCTACGCCGTGGACCTCCGACACCAACATGATCGACGGCTGGCTCACACGTCAGGGTCACAAGCGCCAGGTCATCGCTCGCGCCAACAGCTATGGCGCGGCGTTGAAGATGATCACCGCCACCGACTTCATCGTCACCCTGCCCCGCCGCGTGCAAAAGCTGCTGGCGCCCGCGTCGACATTTGGCCACTGCGAAGCGCCCAACGGACTGCCGGGCTTTACCTTGGATATGCAGTGGAATGAAACCAGCGAACAGGACAGCGCCAATACCTGGTTTCGTGAGCAGGTGGTCAAGGTGTGCGCGGATCAGGGGTTATTGTAGTGAGCGGGCTTGTCCCGCGCTGGGGGGCGAAGCCGCCCTAAAACCAAACGCCGCATTCTGTCAGACAGAATGCGGCGTTTTTATTGGGGCGGCTTCGCCCCCCAGCGCGGGACAAGCCCGCTCACTACAACAGCCCGTTCACCACATGATGCTCCGGGACGGCAAAGGTCAGCCGATGGCGACTTTGCTGTAGGAGTCGCGATCAATGTCCAGCAACTCGACACTCAATTGCACCTGCACGCCTTCCGGCCATGGGCCAAGGTCCTGCACCACGGCCAGCAGGCTTTCCGATAGCTGCTGTTTGATCTGTGACGAACGCCCACTGAGCAACGCCAGACGCACCGCAACAAACCCACGCTCGTTCAGGCCGGTGCCGACACGGAAGCTCTCGACCTTGAGCGCACGGCTCTTGATATCAAACTCGGCGCCGAACTGACCGGAAGCCACCAGTGCGTGGTTCAGGCGCAACAGGGCCTTGTCGGTGTCCAGTTGCGTCAGGTTGGCGGTGTATTCCAAGTGCAGGTGCGGCATGGGTTTCTCCAAGTTTTTTGTAGGAAGATTCTTAGGTATATCACGAGGCATCACGCCTCAGGCGTGAAAGCTCTGTCAGTCAGGGTTTGGCCGCCAATCCTCGATCACTCATGAACGCTTCCAGCCGCGAACGCACCCAGCGCTCGGCGGGGTCAGTGTCCACGTGACTGAGCCAGACCATGGACAAATCCAAGGTTGGCGTTTCGAACGGAAACGGCTCGCAAAACAACTGGCCCGACACCGCCATGGCCTCGGCGGTGTAGTCCGGCAAGCTGGCAATCAGGTCCGTCCCGGCCAGCAACGCCGGCAGCGCGCTGTACTGCGGCACCGACAGCACCACCTGGCGCTTGCGGCCGATTTCCGCCAGCCACTCATCGGCAAACCCTGACACGTTGGCGGTGTGGGACACCAGCACGTGGGGCCGTGAGCAGTACTCGTCGAGGGTCAGCGGCGTGTCCGAAGGGTCTGCCCGCAGGATGCGCGGGTGGATATGGCGCAACAGCTTGCGCTTGGCGTTGGCCGGCAGGCCTCGGGTCTGGGTAATGCCCACGGTGATGTCACCGGAGGCGAGCAGATCGGGAATGCGCCAATAGTCGACATGCTGCACCACAAACACCACCGACGGTGCTTCCCGGCGCAAGGTGCGCAGCAGGGGTGGCAGCAGGCCAAATTCAACGTCATCGGACAATCCGATACGGAAGGTCATGGTGCTGATGGACGGGTCGAAATCGTGGGTCAGGCTCAGGGCCGACGACAGTGAATCCAGAGCGGGCGACAGATGCTGGATGATTTCCTCGGCACGCGCCGTGGGCTCCATGCGGTGGCCTACGCGAATAAACAGCGGATCATTAAACAAGGTGCGCAATCGGTTGAGGGCCGAGCTGATGGTCGGCTGCCCCAGAAACAGCTTCTCGGCCACCCGTGTCACATTGCGCTCCAGCATCAGCGCTTCGAACACCACCATCAGGTTGATGTCAGCCTTGCGTAATTCATTGCGATTCATCGGCGCCTGCCCCTTCCCCAAGACAAGCCGCAGTTTAGAAAGCCCGCGGGGCTGCGTCTATGTGCACACTGTTCATCCGGTGGCTTTGGGACTATAAATCAGCTCTTGAAGGTCGCAGGAACACTACTGTGCTGGTCATTATTGCCTTGGCCGTTGTCGTGGCCGGGTTCTGTCTCTGGGTTGTCCAATTCATCGCCACGCCCACCGTGAGGACGCTGCTGCGCGTGTTTATCGGTTTATGCCTGGCGGCGGTGATCGCGTTTCTGGTGCTGGCCGCGGGTTTTCCGACTTCGTTACTGGTGTAACCCCCCTTTGATTGCTTCTGGAATGGATGCCCCGCTGTGATAAAAAAACTCTGCCTGGCCTCGCTGGTGCTGATCGCCAGCTGTGCGCCGTATCAACACTATGCGGCGCCTGTCCAAGGTCCGCGTGCGCAAATCAAAAGCGAGCTGTACACGCCAAACAGCTACAACTACTTGCTGTCTGTAGGTGTATCCACCGACACCGACTGCCGCCTGGGACGGCAGGCGGCTCGGGGCAAGGAGACCGAATTGTTCTCCGTTTACAACGCCACGCCTCGCCCCCAGGGCTTTCAAGAGATTGCCGCCAACACCCCACTGCACCTGGTGCTGCAAGGCTCAGCGAGCGCCGGCCGCGTGTGTACCCTTGAATTCATCACTGAGTTCGCCGCGAATGGGCGTTACCTGCTCAAAGGCGGGATGCTTGAAAATGGCGGGCTCTGCCGGATCGAAGTGGTCAACGCCGACACGGGCGCTTCGCTCGCTCAATTCGAAACACCGACCCAAGTACCGCCCGCTTCCACGGAGTCCTATTCCTGGAGGCAATTGATGGACCAAAAAGGCTGCTATCTCCCCTCTTCTGACAAGGATCGCCAACCATGAAATTTGCCTACACCATCATCTACGTGCCCGACGTGGCCGCCTCCCTGGCGTTTTTCGAAAAGGCCTTCGGTTTCAGTCGCCGTTTCCTGCATGAGTCCGGCACCTATGGCGAATTGGAAACCGGCGATACCACGCTGTCGTTTGCTGCCCATGAGTTGGGCGAGATGAATTTCAAGGGTGGCCACGTTGAAGCGCACACCTCCCGGCAGCCGCTAGGCATGGAAGTGGGGTTCGTGACTGAAGATGTGCTGGTCGCCCATGCAAAAGCACTGGCAAACGGCGCGACGCAATTGTCGGCACCGAGTGCCAAGCCGTGGGGCCAAGTGGTGTCTTATGTGCGTTGCCCGGACGGGACGCTGGTGGAGCTTTGCACGCCAATCCAAGGCTGACACAAAACTAATGTGGGAGCGGGCTTGTGTGGGAGCGGGCTTGCTCGCGAAAGCGGAGTGCCAGTCAACAGATATATTGGCTGACCCACCGCATTCGCGAGCAAGCCCGCTCCCACATTTGATCTTCGCAGCCTCATGAATCAGGGTTTGAGCGGGCGCTCCTGGTCCCGCTCAGACAGTTCGGTCCCATCATCGGGATGCTTCCAAGTTTGCGGTTTCTCTTCCTCGTGCCGCTTTGGTTGCTCAGGCTTCGTCTCATCCCGCCGCTTCTGTTGGTCAGTCATTGCCACCTCCCATCCGTAAGAATTGGTCACAGTTCAAGCATAGATCAGGGCCGATAGTTTGACCGGAACCGATGATTGATAGCCTGTGCGCATCAATACATCCAAATAACTCACTTATCATTTCTAAATGTGTCAGCCACTATCCGCGGTCTTAAGCGAAACAAGCACTTTAAAAAGAACGCTGGAGACACAAAACCATGACTAGCCCTACCCGGCCCGACTCTGCCCGCTCGAAAGTTGGTGCGGTATTCCGCGTTACTTCGGGCAACTTCCTCGAACAGTTCGACTTCTTTCTGTTCGGTTTCTACGCCACCTATATTGCTGCCGCGTTCTTCCCCGCCGCTAATGAGTTTGCGTCATTAATGATGACCTTCGCCGTGTTCGGCGCGGGCTTCTTGATGCGTCCGTTGGGCGCGATCATTTTGGGTGCCTATATCGATGACGTTGGTCGTCGCAAAGGCCTGATCGTGACACTGTCGATCATGGCCAGCGGCACGCTGCTGATCGTGTTGGTGCCCGGTTATCACACCATTGGCCTGTGGGCCCCGGCGCTGGTGCTGTTGGGCCGCTTGCTGCAAGGCTTCTCGGCCGGCGCGGAACTGGGCGGTGTCTCGGTCTACCTCGCCGAAATGGCCACCCCCGGCCGCAAGGGTTTCTACACCAGCTGGCAATCGGGCAGCCAACAGATCTCCATCGTGGTCGCCGCCGCTCTGGGTTATGGCCTGAACGTGTGGATGGAACCCGCCGTGGTCGCCGATTGGGGCTGGCGTATTCCGTTCGCCATTGGCTGCGTGATCATCCCGTTCATCTTCATCCTGCGTCGTAACCTGCAGGAAACCGAAGAGTTCGCCAACCGCAAACATCGCCCGACCATGCGCGAAGTGCTGGCTACCCTGGTGAAAAACTGGACCGTGGTGATCGGCGGCATGCTGATGGTGGCCATGACCACCACTGCGTTCTACCTGATCACTGTGTACGCCCCGACCTTCGGCAAGACCGTGCTGCAGCTGAGCACCTCCGATGCCCTGCTGGTGACTTTGCTGGTAGCGGTGTCGAACTTTGTCTGGCTGCCGATCGGCGGCACCCTCAGTGACCGCTTCGGCCGCAAGCCGGTGCTGATCGCCATGACCGCCCTGACCGTGATCACCGCCTACCCGGCGCTGTCGTTCGTGGTCAACGCGCCAAGCTTCGCCCATATGCTGGAAACCCTGCTGTGGTTCTCCTTCCTGTATGGCATGTACAACGGCGCGATGATCCCAGCCCTCACCGAGATCATGCCGGTAGAAGTACGCGTGGCCGGTTTCTCCCTGGCCTACAGCTTGGCGACCGCGATCTTCGGTGGCTTCACCCCGGCGATCTCCACCTGGTTTATTCACATCACCGAAGACAAGGCCTCACCGGCGTACTGGATGATGTTTGCCGCAGCGTGCGCCCTGTGCTCGACCTTGGCGCTGTATCGCCGCGCCAGTACCCGTGGGCAGGTGATCCGGGAGGCGGTGTGATGATGCCTCTGTTCAAGACCCTGACGGCCCTGGCCCTCGGCGCACTGGCGCTGACGGCCCAGGCCGAAGAGCTGAAGGTGATGACCTCCGGTGGCTTTACTGCCGCTTATAAATTGCTGGGCCCGCAGTATGCCCAGCACAGCGGCGACACCTTGGACACAATCCTCGGCCCATCGATGGGCAAGGCGCCGGAAGCGATTCCCAACCGCCTGGCCCGTGGTGAACACGCCGACGTGGTGATCATGGTCGGCTACGCCCTGGATGACTTGATCAAACAAGGCAAAGTCGACAAGGCGTCCCGCGTGGAATTGGCGGACTCGCGCATCGGCCTGGTGGTGAAGGCAGGCGCAGCCAAACCGGCCATCGGTACCGATGCAGAACTCAAGGCCGTGCTGAGCAAGGCCAAGTCCGTGGCGTATTCGGACAGTGCCAGCGGCGTGTATGTCGAGAAGGAGTTGTTCAAGAAACTCGGCATGCCCGCCAAAGGCACCATGATCGAACGCATCCCGGTGGCCGAGCAGGTCGCCAAGGGTGACTACGAAGTGGGCTTGCAGCAGGTGGCGGAACTGCTGCCGGTAAAGGGCGTGACCTACGTCGGTAAGATCCCGGAAGACGTGCAATCAGTGACGCGCTTTGCGGCGGGCATTCCGGTGAACGCCGAACACCCTGAGCAGGCCAAGGCGCTGTTGCAGTACCTGGCCTCGCCCGAGGCGCAACCGGTGGTGCAAGCCACCGGCCTGGACTCGGTGTCACGCTGATCGGAACGGCATCTCTCGCACCAGTCGCTCCAACTCCAACGCCGCCGGCGGCAATGTCCGCCCGCGGCGTTTTATCAAGCCCACATTGCGCATCACCTGCGGCTCCACCAGCGGCACACTCACCAGGATCGGGTGCGTGCCGGCCGGCATCGCAATCGAGGGCACCATCGCCACACCCAGGCCCGCCTCCACCAGCCCGATCATCGTGGTCACGTGGTGCGTTTCGCAGATACTCGGTTTTTTCACCCTCACGCCGCGCAAGGCCTGGTCCAACAGGAAGCGGTTGCCCGAGGTCTTGTCCACGGTGATGTAGTCGTGCTCGTAGGCTTCGGCCCACGGTACGCTCTCGCGCCCGGCCAGCGGGTGATCACGACGACAGGCCAGCACATAGCGCTCCTGCAGCAGCAGTTCGAACTCCACTTCATCGGCCAGGCTGCCGCTGAAACTCACGCCAAAATCCGCCTCGCCGCTTTCCACCGCGTTGCACACCTCACCGGCACTGGCATCCAGCACCCGCAGGCGAATTTTCGGGTACAGCTTGTGGAACTCGGAGATCACGTGGGGCATGAAGTAGTACGCCGTGGACGGCACACAGGCGATGGTGACGTTGCCCATGCGCGTGGAGGCGACGTTGCTGATGCCCATCAGCGCCACGTCGAGGTCGTCGAGCATGCGCTCCACTTGCGGCAGGAACGCGCGTCCAACCATGGTCAGGCTGACCCGCCGCGTAGTGCGTTCGAACAGCTTGACGTCGAGGGCAGACTCAAGCTTTTCGATACGCCGGCTGAGGGCGGGCTGCGAAATACGGATGGCCTCGGCAGCCCCGCGAAAACTGCCCTTGTCTACCACGGCGCGGAAGGCTTGGAGGTCGTTGAGGTCGAAGTTGATGATCACGAGGATGGGCCAGGGTGGTCGATTTGGGGAGCATTATCGTACGAATGCGCCGGCAACAGTCCTACGTGCATTTAAAAAACACCCTCACCTGCGTAGTCTGCATGCCAAACCCAATCGACTGAGCGATCAATGACCACCGCATCCAATAACAAAAAACCAATGCGCCTATGGCGACTGGGGGCCTGCCTCCTGGGCGCTCCTTGCATCGCCGCCCTCGGTTTCTTTGCCTGGCAAAGTTTCTATCCCGTGAGTGCGGCGGCCGGTTGGAGTGTCCAGGTAGTCCATCGCGACGTGGCGAAAGCGGCATCGTTGATGCCGTTGTCGGACGGGTCGCTGGTGGTTAGCCAAGAGCTCGACAAGGGTAAGGGCAGCATCGTGCGCATCCACCCCGACGGCTCGCGTGAGGTGCTGGTGGCTGACCTGTCCAAACCCGACGGCATCGTGCCAACCCGTGGTGGCTGGGTGTTCAGCCAGGAGTCCGATGGCTTGCCCGTCAGCTTCTATAAGGACGGCGTGGTCACCGAACTGTTCAAGGGTGACAGCGTGCAAGGCCTGTGGGTTGAGGGCGACGATCTCTACGCCATCGAAGACCGCAAGCCGGCCGGGCGCTTGCTGCGTTATCGCTGGAGCGATCAGTCCCTGACGGTGTTACGCGACCAGGTGCAGGAAGGCGAAGCCATCGTGCGTTGCACCGACGGACGCCTGCTCTACAACGAGAAGAAAAAAGGTGTGGTGCGTGAGCTGTCCGCCGACGGCAGCGACCCGGTGGTGCTGAGCAATCTGAACCAGCCGACCTTTCTGATGTGCGACGAGCGCGGGCTGTGGGTCAATGAAGATGCCACGCACCGCGCGCGGTTGTTGCTGATTGATAAACAGGGGCGCCAGAAGACCGTTCTCTCCTTCCTCAAAGCCCCCCAGTCGATTGTGCCAACCGGACATGGGACTTATCTGCTGGCCGAGGGTGGGAGAAGTCGCGTGCTGGAACTGACGCCGGAATAACCTCAGGCCTTAGGGCGCTCTCTCGTTTGGTAGGCGACACCCTACGAGAGCACGTCGTCCGCACGCGCAAGAACGTTAAGAGATGCAACCGGGAAACGAGATGTCATAAATATCAATAAGTTATTTGAGCCATTCACGAGCACAACACCGGCGAGCGACAATACTGGGAAGGTCAAAACCTCACCTGCGTATGCAACCCTTTTATGTTCCCAGGGCCAATTATGCGCAGCGATGACGGAAATGCCTTTGTGGAAGATTTCTTTGATAGCCACAGGCATAGAAAAACATAACCGGTTGCAATTCCTCCTGCTTGCGTAAGTCCCAACACGGGACTAGGATTTCCTCATGAGAATTATCGCGATCAGCCAACTCAAGTCGTTTTGGCAGAAATACCCTGATTCCGAACAACCATTGCTCGCCTGGATAGATGAAGCAAGGAACGCCGACTGGTCAACCCCGACAGATATCAAAGAGCAGTTTCGCAGCGCCAGCATTCTCAAGAGCCGGAGGGTTGTCTTCAACATCAAGGGCAACGACTACCGGCTCGTGGTCGCAGTGGCTTACCGTTACGGCGCTCTCTATATTAAGTTCGTCGGCACACATAAGCAGTACGACACGATAGACGCCGATACCGTTGAAACGGAGTAACCATGAAGATCCGACCTATCCACACTGAGCAGGACTACCAAGACGTACTCAAGTCTGTTTCCCCGCTATTCGACAATGAGCCCGAGCCCGGCACACCAGAAGGTGACTATTTTGATGTGATGATCACTTTGATCGAGGCCTATGAAGCGAAGCACTTCCCCGTTGACCTTCCTACTCCGATCGATGCCATTCGTTTCAGGATGGAACAATCGGGACTATCGGCAGCCGATCTAGTGCCCGCAATTGGTCGTCAAAATCGGGTTTATGAAGTGCTGAATGGGAAACGCGCACTGACATTGCCAATGATCTGGAAGTTGCATGAAATGTTTGGAATTCCGGCCGAAAGCCTGATAAGGCCGGTGAAACATGCGTGAAGGCAATTGCAGGTTGATCAAGCAGACCACGACAAAAAAGCCCGCCAAATATCGAGCTAGACAGGCTTTTTTTCGCGTGAATCCTTAAGCAGTTATCTGACTGGGCTAGAAAGCGCTTACTGGCAAGTCCCACCCTTGTGATGCGACCCTGTTCCGCCCACTGGATGCGTGCCTTTCGGACATCCCATTGCAAGCATCGGGCTAACAGCCAACACCACCAGCAAGCCCAGCAACGACAGCTTTCGCATAATATCCCTCCGTGACCATCACGACGAATGATAGCACAAAGATATCACACCTTTTACAACGCATATCGCCTTGTTACTTCACCCAGGCCTGCGGTCCACCGAAAAACGCCTGCGCATTACTGTCCAGCGTTTCCAGGTGGTAACCACCTTCCTGCACGATCACACACGGCAGTCCCAGGCCACGAATGCAGTCCCCCAGCCGCGCAAACCCTTCACGCGTCACCGCGACTTTGCTTTGCGGGTCCAGCTCGTAGATGTCGAAGCCCAGGGACAGCACCAGCACATCCGCCGAAAATTCCTTGACCGCCGCCAGGGCTTGTTCAAGTTTTTCGAAAAACAACGCCTCGCTGGCACCGTGGGGCATTGGCAGGTTGAGGTTGAAGCCTTCACCGCCGGCGTTTCCGCGCTCGTCGGCAAAACCGGCAACACCGGGGTAAAAGTTAGTGGGGTCGCCGTGGATCGAGACGTAGAGCACGTCGTCGCGGTCGTAGAAGATTTCCTGGATGCCCTGGCCGTGGTGCATGTCGGTGTCGAGCACGGCAACGCGCTGGAGGCCTTCACGCAGCACCTGTGCCGCTACTGCAGCGTTATTGATGTAGCAGAAACCACCGGCCGAATCGAAGCGCGCGTGGTGGCCCGGAGGACGACAGAGTGCATAGGCGGCGGGAGCGCCATCGAGGATGTCCTTGGCAGCGGCGACGGCGCTTTGGGCCGACCAGTAGGCCGAGCGCCAGGTGAGTTCGCCGATGGGGCAACTGCCATCGGCCAGGTAGCGCGCAGCCTGGGCAAGAATGCCGCGCAAGGCATTGGGCTCACGCACGAAGATGTTGGACATGACTTCATCGCCCCAGTCTTCGGGGACTTCCTTCCAGCGTTGATGCGCTTCTTCAAGGAAGGCTAGGTAAGGCTCACCGTGTACGGCCAGTAACGGTTCAAGGCCATGGTCCTGAGGTTGCTGGATCTCGAAGCCCAGGCTTTGCGCCGCCAGCAACAGATTGCGGGCACGCTCGGGGACTTCCTGGGGGGTGCGCATCTGTCCGCGTGAGTAGTAGCTGCGCGGGTGATGCAAGAGTTGTTCGGGGTGGAAAAACGTACGCATGGAATTCTCCTTACTGAACCTGGCCGGCGCGCTGCAGCACGGCGTTGAGCAATACATCGGTGCCCTGGCGCACGTCCTCGGGTAGCACGTCTTCAGCTTCGTTGTGGCTGAGGCCGCCGACGCAAGGGATGAAGATCATTGCGGTCGGGCAATAGCGCGCCAGGTGGATGGCATCGTGGCCGGCGCCGCTGACAATGGATTGCTGGCTGTAGCCAAGCGCGTCCACCGAGGCTTGCACGCAGGCGACACAATCTGCATCAAACGGCGTGGCTGGGCTGATCCAATGGGGGCTAATGGTGACACTCAGGCCACGTCTCTCGGCGATGGCCTGCAAACGCGCCCGTACTTGCTGCTCCATGGCGTCAATGTCGGCATCGCGGTGGTGGCGCAAGTCGACAGTGAAGTTCAGTAGCCCTGGAATGGTATTGCGCGACGACTTGGCAATGTTCAATTCACCGACGGTGGTGAGGCCTTCGGGAGCGAAATCCGCGGCGAGGTTTTCCAGGGCCTGGATCATTGTTGCAGCGCCATACAGCGCATCCTTGCGCAGCGGCATTGGCGTCGTTCCCGCATGGGCGGCCATGCCTTCGACGCGCACGTCCAACCAACGAATCGCTTGGCCGCCGGTAACCACGCCGATGCTCTTGGCGTTGTCTTCCAGGATCGGGCCCTGCTCGATATGCGCTTCGAAATACGCATACACCGCGCCACCCAACGGGCGCGAACCGTTATAGCCGGTAGCACGCAACGCCTCGGCCACGCTGATACCATCGCTATCCGCCGTGGCCAGGGCCTTGTCCAGCGCCAGGCTGCCTGTAAACACTGCCGAGCCGAGCATCGCCGGGGTAAAGCGCGCGCCTTCCTCGTTGGTCCACACTGCAATTTCCAGCGGCTTGCGGGTCTGGATGCCATGGTCATCAAGGCTGCGAATCACCTCCAGGCCAGCCAGTACGCCGTACACACCGTCAAAACGCCCGCCCTCGGGTTGGGTATCCAGATGGCTGCCCATCATCACCGGAGCGGCGTCGCTCTCGGTACCGGCGCGGCGGGCAAACAGGTTGCCGACGGCATCCACGCTCAGGGTCAGCCCGGCAGCTGTGCACCAGTGGCTGAACAGTTCACGACCGGCCTGGTCTTCGGCGCTCAAGGCCAATCGGCAACTGCCACCGCGCGCGGTCGCGCCGATCTCGGCCATGGCCATCAAGCTGGCCCACAGACGCTCTCCATTGATCTTCAACATTGTGCAATCTCCCTCAAACACTGTGTGCCATCTCAAGACGATGAGCCGTGGCGTGACGACGCGACAACGCCAATACACACACCAGCGAGACCGCCGCGATCAGGCTGTAGAACACTGCCATCGGCCACCACTGGCCCTGGCATTCATGGGCTAGCCACGTGCCGATCAATGGCGTGAGGCCACCGGCCAAGGCGCCGCATACCTGGTAGGCCAGGGAGATCGCGGTATACCGCACACGGGTTTCAAACAAGCCGCTGACAAAACCTGCGATCACCGCATAAAACGACGCCATGCACACCACCGCCAGGGCGATCCCCAGGATGATCAACGGCGCTTGGCCGCTGCTGACCAATACAAACATTGGGTACGGCGAAGCCATGGCCAGCACGGTCATGGCGCACAGGAAACGTGTCGCGCCGACCTTCTCGGCCACCCAGGCGGCCAGCGGCTGGACACAGAATTGGATGATGGCGACGACGAACAGGCACTCCAAAATCAGCGAGCGCGGTAGGCCCAGTTGCTGAGTGCTGTAGGCAATCATGAAGGTGTTGGTGAAATACACGCCGGCGATGCCCAGGGTATTGGCGCCGATGCACAACAGCAGTGGGCGCCATGCGGTTCGCAGCACCTCAATGACTGGTGCCTGGTCTTTTTTGATCGCACGCGCCTTTTCGGCCTGGGCTTTGTCTTCTAGGAATTCAGGCGACTCGTTCACGCCCAGGCGAATCGCCAGGCCGACAACCAACAGCAACGCACTGGCCAGGAATGGAACACGCCAGCCCCAACTCAGCAGGTCTTCTTCCGGCAAACGGGTGACCGCGCTGAACGCCAGCAGCGACAGGATCAAGCCCGCCGGGCTGCCCAGTTGGGCAAAAGAGGCAAAGAAGTTACGGCGCCCTTTCGGCGCATGCTCGCCGGCCATCAACACGGCTCCGCCCCACTCGCCACCCACCGCGATGCCTTGCACCACACGCAGCAGGATCAACAGCACCGGTGCCGCGACACCGATCTGCGCATAGGTGGGCAGCAGGCCGATGCACACCGTGACCACGCCCATCATCACCAGCGTGATGACCAGGGATTTCTTGCGCCCGATGCGGTCGCCAATATGCCCGAACACAATGCCGCCCAACGGCCGCGCAAAGAAGCCCACGGCAAATGTGCCGAACGCGGCCATGGTGCTAAACAGTTTGTCTTCGGAGGGGAAAAACAGCTGGCCGAATACCAGCGCAGCGGCGGTGGCATAGATGTAAAAGTCGTACCACTCGATCATGGTGCCGATAAAAGCGGCGGCCGCGGCACGGCGTGGCTGCGGCGAAGCGGAAGGCTTCATGGGGCAGGCTCCTTTGGTTATTTTTTTGGCAGGAGAAAAGTCGAACGCATGCGCTCTGTTGGCGCTTGTTGGGAGTGATTTTTTGTCGCGGGGCTATGATTAGTCAATTTTCTATTTATTATTCGAATTATAACGACAGCTTATTATCGAGCCACTCCATGTCCGAAGCCCGCCGCGATATCCACCCTCTGCTCAACGATCGCCTGGACTGGAACCTGCTGCGCACCTTCCGCGCGATCGGCCAGGAACTGAGCATCAGCCGCGCCGCCGCCCGCCTGCACTTGACCCAACCGGCTATCAGCCAGGCCCTCAAGCGCCTGGAAGAACAACTCGACTGCCAGCTCATCGCCCGCCGTGGCCCGCGCTTTGTGCTGACCGAGGCCGGCGAGCAAATCTTCGCCATCGCCGGCGAGATGTATGGCCAGGTCTCCCAGATGAGCAACGCCTTGCAAAAACCCGGCGATGAAGTGATCGGCAAAGTGCGCTTGCTGATGATCAGCCGGATCAATTCGGACACCTTCGATGACTTCCTCACGGGTTTTCACCGCGCACATCCTCGGGTCGACCTGGAAGTCGAAGTCATGCGCAGCTCGGACATCGTCGCCGCCCTTCTGGAAAAAACCGCGACCCTGGGTCTGAGCCTCAATCGGCGCCCACAGCCGCGCCTGGAACAGCACCTGTTCCTGCGCCAGCGCTACGCGTTTTTCTGTGGCCGGCACCATCCATTGTTTGGCCGCACCGGTTTGGCAGAGGGTGATTTGCAATCAGAAAACTTCGTGAGTTTCACCAGCGACCAGATCGGCGGGATGCTCTCGCCGTTGACGATCTTTCGCGATCAACAAGGGTTTAGCGGGCGTATTGTGGCGTCGTCGTCCAGCCTGGAAGAAGTGCGACGCTTGGTGATCGCCGGGTTCGGCCTGGGCTGCCTGCCGATCCATGTGGTCGCGGAGGATGTGAAGAACGGGCTCCTCTGGCGGCTACCGCCGGATGAGGGAATCGCGGACGTGGACATTCATCTGCTGTGGAATCGTGAGCAAAAGATGAGCCGGGCGGAGACGGTGTTTATCGAAAGCCTGACGGGACGGCTGGGGAGCTGACGTGGCGACCAAAATGCTCCTGTAATGAGCGGGCTTGTCGAATCGTCGCGCCGCCCGCGCGGGGTTGCGAAGCCGCCCTAAAACCTACTACCACAGCGAGCCTGATACACCGCGACGGTCTTGTTGGGGCGGCTTCGCCACCCAGCGCGGGACAAGCCCGCTCACTACATAATCGGGCCTGACGCAATACAATTGGCGCACTTTGCAAGTCACTTGGCGCCTTCCTGCTAGTGTAGGAACACCCTGCATAGACCATCCTTCGTGCACTGGCTAATTCAGCCGTCCCACACGAAGAGGTGTTCACATGTCCAAGATCTGGTTTATCACCGGCAGTTCCCGTGGCCTTGGCCGCGCCATCACCGAGGCCGTATTGCGCGCGGGTGATCGTGTGGTTGCCACTGCTCGCAATCCGCGCCAATTGGATGATTTGGTTGCCGAGTATGGCGCTGCGGTCTACCCCGTGCAGTTGGACGTGACCGATAACCAACAGGTCGAGAATGCGGTCACAGCGGCGGTGGCACACTTCGGCGGCCTGGATGTGGTGGTCAACAATGCGGGCTATGGTGACTTGGCGTCGGTAGAAGACGTGACGCTGGAGGATTTCAAGGCCCAGATCGATACCAACTTTTATGGCGTGGTACACGTGAGCAAGGCCGTATTGCCGGTGCTGCGCGCACAGGGCAGCGGGCACATCTTTCAGGTATCGTCCTTGGGCGGACGTATTGGCATGGCGGGCCTCGCCGCCTATCAGAGCGCCAAATGGGCCGTCGGCGGTTTTTCGACAGTGCTGGCGCAAGAAGTAAACCCGCTGGGGGTTCAAGTGACGGTGTTGGAGCCGGGCGGCATGAGGACTGATTGGTCGGGGGCTTCCATGACCATCCCGCCGATCAGCGAGCCCTACCAGCAAAGCGTTGGTGCCCTGGTTGAGCTGCTCAATTCCCCTGGCATTCTACCGACCGGCCCGGCTCGGGTTGCCGAGATCGTACTGGAGTTGGCGCTCAATAAAGACGCGCCCCTGCGCCTGCTGATCGGTAGCGATGCCGTGCAATACGCAGCCAAGGCCGCAGAAGACCTGGCTGCCTCCGACAAGAAATGGCATGACCTTAGCGTGTCGGCCTCTGACTGATTTGATTGCTTGAAACAAAAGGTAGCCCATGTCTGACGCACGCCAATCACGCTTCAATATTCCGGATGTTTTTTGGCAAGCCCTGAGAAGCATCGGTCTGGAGCCAGCAGCCGTGTTGCGTCAGGCGCGGCTGCCCGTCACGCTTAACCTGCATGAGCGCCGGGACCGCCGCCAGGTCAGTACCGAGGAGTTTTTCCGCTTGTGGGAGGCGATCGCCACGCTCAATCCGGACCCGGCCGCCGCTATCCAGATGGTGACCCAATTGGATAGCGCTACATTGCCGCCCGCAAGCTTCGTAGCATTTATTGCCCGCGATTTTCGGGATGGCTTGCATCGCCTCGCACGCTTCAAACAACTGTGCACGCTGGAGCGTGTCGGGGTAACAGAAGCAGGCAACACCTGCACAGTCACTGTCGATTGGTTGCGCACCCAGGCGCCACCTCCCACGCTCTTGATCGATGCAGCATTTGCCACGTTTGTTGAACTGGGCAGACGTGGCTCCGGGGTGCACATTCTCCCGCTAAGCATCGAATTGGCGCGACCGGAAAGCGGTCATGATGGATTGGCCGATTTTTTTGGCTGTGCCGTACGTTTCGGCGCCGAGCGCAATGCACTGGTATTTGACGCCGCCGACCTGAGCCGACCCTTTCCCAGCCATAACCCAGAACTGCTCGAGATGTTGAACCCTGCCCTGACTGCCGCATTGGCCGAAGCATCGGCACCGTCCACGATCAGCCTGCAGGTGAAAAGCGCCCTCAAGCGCATCCTCGCCAGCGGTCGACCGGAGATGGCCGAGGTGGCGCGGGAAATGGGCATGAGCGAGCGCACCTTGCAACGGCGCATTACCGAGGAAGGCACCAGCTTCCGCCAACTCATGCTGGAGACTCGCCAGGAAGTAGTACGCCATTTGCTGAGCGAACCGTCGATCGAGATAGAGGAAGTGGCATGCCTGCTCGGGTATGAAGACACCAACTCGTTTTATCGGGCCTTTCGCGCCTGGGAAGGGACGACTCCCGCTCGCTGGCGTGCCTCCCAGATCGATATGTACAAGTGAGCTAAACCATCGTTTTGCAAAGGCTGGCGCTGTACTCCCAACTCCAAACGCGCCTCGAAGTGTCTAGCCCGGCCCATCGCATCGATAGCACTGATGATTACTATCGAAACGAGCGCCTGCTCAATATTCAAGACCGGTTTATATAATCGCCCCCTGACTCCCTCCCCCCGCCTGATTTCAGGCGACATTCATCTTGGAACCCAACACCATGCCAAGTGCCACACAGGCCCCTAGCGGCCGTCCCGAACATAATCAACAGAGTGTCAAACAGCAGTGGCTGGCGATTCTCTCGGTCGCGGTGGGTGCCTTCGCCTTGGTGACCAGCGAGTTCCTGCCGGTGGGCGTCCTCAACGACGTCGCCAGCGACCTGGGCATCAGTGCCGGTCACGCCGGCCTGATGGTCACCCTGCCTGGCATCATGGCCGCCCTCGCCGCCCCCTTGCTGTCGGTGAGTATCGGCGCCATGGACCGCCGCTACCTGCTGATCGGCCTGACGCTGATCATGATCATCGCCAACTCGGTCGTAGCGTTTGCCAGCGACTTCAGCCTGCTGCTGTTTGGCCGCGTGCTGTTGGGCATCAGTATTGGCGGATTCTGGGCCACGGCCATCGCCCTCAGCGGCCGCCTGGCCCCCAAGGGCGTGGGCGTAGCGAAGGCCACCTCGATCATCATGATGGGCGTAACCCTGGCCACCGTACTGGGCGTGCCCGTAGGCACATGGCTCAGTGGCCTGATGGGCTGGCGCATGACCTTCCTCGTCACTGCGCTGGTCGGTGTGCCGGTGTTGCTGGCGCAGGTATTTTTGCTGCCCCGACTCACCCCGGAAAAGGCCATTCTCATCAGTGACCTGCCCGCCCTGTTTATCAACCCACAAGCTCGGGTCGGGTTGATCGCGGTCTTGCTGATTGGCCTGGCGCACTTTGCCGCTTACACCTATGTGGCGCCGTTCTTCAAACAGAGTTCGGGCTTCGATGGGCCAACCATTGGCTCACTGTTGCTGCTTTACGGCGTGGCCGGGGTGATGGGTAATGTGTTTGCCGGTTTCGCCGCCAACCGCAGCGTGCGCCACACCTTGCTGCTGGTCGCGCTGATGATCGGCACCAGCACCGCCCTGTTCCCCTATTTCGCCACCGGCATGACCGGCGCCGCGATGCTGATCGCACTCTGGGGCTTCGCCTTCGGCGCCTTCCCGGCATGCGCCAGTATCTGGATGTTCGTCGTCGCCCCCAAGGACGTCGAACGCGGCATGCCGCTGTTCGTTGCTTTGTTCCAGGTGATCATTGCCTTGGGCTCGTTCTTCGGCGGGCGGATCGTCGACCAGATGGGCAGCGCAGTGCTGTTGAGCTTGGCCACGGCGTTGGTGGGTGCCGGTTTTGTTACGGTGCTGGTGTTGGGGCGCAAGGTGAGTAATAGCCTGGTGGCTCAGACTGCCTAGTTAGACTGCCCCGACTAAAAAGCCTGCTGAGCGTTGAGCTCAGCAGGCTTTTTCATTTCCAGAAATGAGTTATCACGGTTGTAGCCAAGCGTCGTAATGAGAAGTCGCACAATGTCGCGTGCGCACTCAAGCCCCTGAACTAGCCTCGAAAGAGTCGCCGGCATGGCGACGGGCAGCCAAGGAGCTTCTATGCCAACCAGATATCGTGATGCGGTAACAGGGGAATACGTGACAGAGGGTGAGGCGAAAAAAAGGCCGAGGGAAACGGTGAAGGAAACCGATAAAAAGGCACCGTCGAAGCCGAAGGGTAAAAAGTAGGGTTCATGTGGGAAGGTGAAACCGTACGTCCCGATGGCCTTGCCAAAAAGACATCATTGATCCACTGTAATGACATGCGTCATTACAGTGGAGTTATACCATGGCATCCATCAACGTCCGTATCGACGACGATTTAAAAGCTCGCGCCTATCGTGAACTTGAGAAACTCGGCGTCACACCCTCCGAACTGATGCGCCAAGCCCTTCAATACGTGGCAGAACGGGGCCAATTGCCTTTCAAGCCCGTCCTGATGACTGAAGATGACGAAGCCTTGATGGCCACTGTTCGAGAACGCTTGGCATCTCCCCAACGCGTAAAGGTTTCTATTGATGACCTATAGCCTTGATTTCGATGCGCGAGCATTGAAGGAATGGCAAAAACTCGGCGACACCGTCCGCCAGCAACTTAAGAAGAAGTTGGTTGAAGTCCTGAACAATCCGCGCGTTGAAGCTAACCGCCTGCATGGCCTGCCTGACTGCTACAAAGTCAAACTACGTAGCAGCGGTTACAGGCTGGTCTATCAGGTGATAGATCAGGAAATCACTGTGGTTGTGGTCGCCATTGATAAACGAGAGCGTGATCAGGTTTATCGAAAGGCGGCTGAGCGATTGAGCTAGCGCTAGATAGACACACAAAACAAAAAAGCCCCGTAGCTTGTTCAGCTACGGGGCTTTTTCTATGTAATGGCGGAGAGATAGGGATTCGAACCCTAGGTACCGGTGAAGGTACAACGGATTTCGAATCCGTCCCATTCGGCCACTCTGGCATCTCTCCAACGGCGCGCATCATAACAGCGTGATTCAGGAAAGCAAAGCTCGAAACGAGATTTTTTTCCGTGCTATCAGATGCTTGCGTCGATTAAAGCGGTACGCCAAGACGGTTGGCGACTTCTTCGTAGGCTTCGATAACGTCACCGAGGCCCTGGCGGAAGCGGTCTTTGTCCATCTTCTTCTTGGTGTCCTTGTCCCACAGGCGGCAGCCGTCCGGGCTGAACTCGTCGCCCAGGACGATGGAGCCGTCGTGGAACACACCGAATTCCAGCTTGAAGTCCACCAATAGCAGGCCGGCGTCGTCGAACAGCTTGCTCAGCACGTCGTTGACCTTGAGGGACAACTCCTTCATGCGCGCCAGTTGCTCAGCGGTGCCCCAACCGAATGCCACGACGTGGGATTCGTTGATGAACGGGTCGCCCTTGGCGTCGTCCTTCAGGAACAGTTCGAACGTGTAAGGGTTGAGCTTAAGGCCCTCCTCCACGCCCAGACGCTTGACCAGGCTGCCGGCGGCGTAGTTACGCACGACGCACTCGACCGGGATCATGTCCAGCTTCTTGACCAGGCACTCGTTGTCGCCCAGCAGTTTGTCGAATTGGGTCGGAATGCCGGCCTCTTCGAGTTTCTGCATGATGAAGGCGTTGAACTTGTTGTTCACCATGCCCTTGCGGTCCAGCTGTTCGATGCGCTTGCCGTCGAACGCCGAGGTGTCGTTGCGAAACAGCAGGATCAGGCGGTTGGCGTCGTCGGTCTTGTAAACCGACTTGGCTTTGCCGCGGTAGAGTTCTTCACGTTTTTCCATGATGGGCTCCGCTTTGAGTGAGGTGGGCTAGGCGATATGTCGCCAGTCGAGCCCTGAATCTTGATCGGCCAGTTGCAGCCAGTCCGGGTCGCACCCTAGGGTGTCGACAAAACATTGCCGGGCAAGCGTCGGCAGGTTGTTCTTGCTGCTCAAGTGGGCCAGGACCAGGTGTTGCAGGTCTTGCCAGCCCAACTCATACACCAGGTACGCCGCCTGGTGGTTGTTCAAATGTCCCAGTTCGCCGCCCACCCGTTGCTTGAGAAAGTACGGGTAATGACCGCGAGCCAGCAGGTCTCGGCAGTGGTTGGACTCGATCATCAATGCATCGAGGTCGCGGTAGCCGTCCAGCACCTTGGAGCAGTAGGAACCCAGGTCGGTGAGCACGCCAAAGCGCCGCTCGCCGTCACTGAACACATATTGCGTCGGCTCCTGGGCGTCGTGCGCCACGGCAATCACATCGATGCTCAATGCGCCGATTTGCAACTGCTCGCCACCGGCCAGGAAACCTGCGGGTTCAATGGGTTTGCGCATCCCGCGCAAGGTGCCGCGACTGAGGTACACCGGAAGATTGTAGCGCCGAGACAGCAAACCCACGCCATGCACGTGGTCGGCATGTTCGTGGGTCACCAGAATCGCGGTCAGCTGCGTGGGGTGAACCCCCAGGCGCAGCAGGCGCCGCTCGGTTTCTTTTAACGAGAAACCACAATCCACCAGCACATACGTGTCGTCATGTGCGACCAGCGTGCCGTTCCCTTGGCTACCGCTGCCGAGAACGGCAAAACGCATCGGATCAGCCCAAGTTGTCCTGAATCACGCCCAACACTTTGCGCGCTGTTTCTGCTGGCGCAACGGTGTTGATGTTCTTCTCGACGGTGACTTGTACGCTTTCGCCAACTTTGCTCAAACGAACCTGGTAACGCTCGGCACGGGTCTCGATCTCTTCCTTGGTCGGCTTGCTGCCGAACAATTTGCCGAAGAAGCCTGGCTCGTCGTCTTTCTTCTCGGCCTTTTCAGCCACGTTGATGTAGTACAGGCCCAGGCTGCGGTTGATGTCTTCAACACGCCACGGGCCTTGCTCCAACGCGCGACCGACGCTGGCCCACGCACGGTCCAGGTCTTCACCCAGGTTCAGCACCACGTTGCCGCTGCCGTCTTCGGTGAGGCTGACTCGGCTTGGGGTGTCGTAATCACGTGCGGCGAGCAGGGAAACGGAACCGCCCTTCTCGGAGATACGACTCATGCTGGCGAGCATTTCGTCGACCAATGCGGAGTCAACACCGGTGTTGACCGAGCGGTTGGTAAAGTCAACATTGGCGGTGCTGCCGGCAGGACGCTCGGCGCTCACCACGTAGACTTCACTGGTGTTGCGCTGCACGCCTGGCTCGATGCGCACACGCACACGGGCCTCGCTGTCAGCGGCTACACCGCTCGCTTGCAGGCGCTTGGCCATGCTGGCCGACAGCTCGCTGCCTTGTTGCCATGCCGTGGTGAACTCGCCGGTCTGCGGACGTTGCTGGTCGATACGGAAACCGTTGTCCTGGAAGAACTGCACCGCCACCGGCCAAACTTCGGCAGGTGGGCGCTGAGCCATGATCCAGCGGTTGTCACCGCTCTTCTGCAGGCTGTAGTCGCTGGCTTCGGCCACGGCCGAGATCGGCTGTGGACGCGGCACTACGTACTCACCCTTGACGGTGTCGTCGGCAACGTTACGCGGGATCGGCAGCAACGGGTCAAGGCGCTTGGCGACATTGACGTCCGGCGGCAGTTGCATCGGTTTGGTTGCTTGGGCTTCCAGGTAATCGCTACCGCGGTCACGGAAGTAGCCTTCCGGGCCCCAGATCCAACCGCAGCCACTGGTGCTGGAGATAATCAAGGCAAGTGCGGAAAGTCCGGCCAATCGCTTCATGCGTAGTGCTTCCTCAATTAAACCAGGACGCCGGACTGGCGCAGGGCCTGTCGCAGCGGTTCGTGACAGGCTTCGCTGAGACGGGTGAGCGGCAGACGGATACCGTCCGGCATCAGGCCCATCTCATACAGCGCCCACTTCACGGGGATAGGGTTGGATTCGATAAACAGTGTCTTGTTGAGCGGCATCAGCTTCTCGTGGATCGCACGGGCGGTCACGGCGTCACCGGCGATGGCGGCAGCGCACAGTTCGCTCATGGCACGCGGAGCCACGTTGGCAGTCACGGAGATGTTGCCTTTGCCGCCCAGCAGGATCAGCTCGACAGCGGTGGCGTCGTCACCGGAGTACACCAGGAAGTCGCTGCTCACACCGGCCAGGATGTCCTTGGCACGTTGCAGGTCGCCGGTGGCTTCCTTGATACCGATGATGTTCGGCACGGTGGACAGGCGAATCACGGTCGCGGCCTGCATGTCGCAAGCAGTACGGCCCGGTACGTTGTAGAGGATCTGCGGGATATCAACGGCTTCGGCGATGGCGCGGAAGTGCTGGTACAAACCTTCCTGGGTCGGCTTGTTGTAGTACGGGGTCACCAGCAGGCAGGCATCGGCGCCGGCCTTCTTGGCGTTCTTGGTCAGCTCGATCGCTTCACGCGTCGAGTTGGCGCCCGTACCGGCGATCACGGCGATACGGCCCGCAACACGCTTGACTACGAATTCGATGACCTGGATGTGTTCTTCCACGTCGAGGGTGGCCGATTCACCTGTGGTGCCGACCGCCACAATGGCGTTGGTGCCTTCTTGCAGGTGGAAGTCCACCAGTTTGCCCAGGCTGTCCCAGTCGAGATGACCTTGTGCATCCATGGGTGTGACCAGTGCCACCATACTGCCCGCAATCATGCAACCGCTCCTGCCGGAAAAAGAGAGCCGTAATGGTACTGGCGCCAAGATGCTTGCACAAGCGAAGTACCGCGTGAGGACGCGTTCTGGCGCAACTAAACGACGGGCAATGCCATCATTGGGCCAAAGCCGGGGTTTTAGCACGGCCAAATCAAGCCGATCACGCAATGAAAACGCCACCTCCTATCCCTTGGCGGCGCTTTTCGCTACCCTTCATGCTTTGATCGATACAGCCTCAACGTATCGACCGCTCATCGCTTTAGGAAGGCTGCATGTCCACCCCCACAGTTCGCGAACAATTCCTTGTTATCAGTGCCCTCGGCGCCAACCCCATGGAGCTGACCAACGTCCTGTGCCGCGCCAGCCATGAAAACCGCTGCGCCGTCGTGACCTCCCGCCTGACCCGCCACGGCGAGTGCAGTGCGCTGGTGCTTCAGATCTCCGGCACCTGGGACGCCTTGGCGCGCCTGGAAACCGGCCTGCCGGGCCTGGCCAAGAAGCATGACTTCACCGTCAACGTGGTACGCAGCGCCGCCTTGGAAAATCGTCCGCAGGCACTGCCCTATGTCGCCTATGTCAGCTCGGCTTACCGTTCGGACATCGTCAACGAGCTGTGCCAGTTCTTCATCGACCATAACGTCGAACTGGAGAACCTGACCTGCGACACCTACCAGGCCCCGCAAACTGGCGGCACCATGCTCAATGCCACGTTCACCGTGACCTTGCCGGCCGGCGTGCAGATCAGTTGGCTGCGCGACCAGTTCCTGGACTTTGCCGATGCCTTGAACCTCGACGCCCTGATCGAGCCTTGGCGCCCACAGAACCCGATGTAAGGAAGACCCCATGGCAGTTGTCATCGACAAACCTGTAGCCGATTTCGAAGCCCAGGCCACCAGCGGCCAGACCTTCAGCCTCGCGGCCCTCAAGGGCAAGCAAGTGGTGATCTACTTCTATCCGAAAGACAGCACGCCGGGCTGCACCACCGAAGGCCAGGGCTTTCGTGATCAGTACGAAGCATTCAAGGCCGCCAACACCGAGGTGTTTGGCGTATCGCGCGACAGCGTGAAGTCTCATGAGAACTTCAAGGGCAAGCAGGAATTCCCTTTCGAACTGATCAGCGACAAGGACGAGGCAGTCTGCCAGCTGTTTGACGTGATCAAGCTGAAGAAGCTGTACGGCAAGGAATACCTGGGCGTGGATCGCAGCACGTTCCTGATCGACAAGGACGGCGTACTGCGTCAGGAATGGCGTGGTGTGAAAGTGCCTGGCCACGTGGATGCCGTTTTGGCGGCAGCGCAGGCATTGAACAACGCCTGACACGCGGGCATGTAGTGAGCGGGCCTGCCCCGCTCACTACAACAATGGCGCGACCACCGGTTCCTGTCGTGGCCACGCATCCAGCACCGCCTTGAACAGTGTCGCCAAGGGGATTGCAAAGAACACTCCCCAGAACCCCCATAGCCCGCCGAACAACAACACCGCACAGATGATCGCCACCGGGTGCAGGTTTACTGCTTCCGAAAACAACAGCGGTACCAGTACGTTGCCATCCAGGGTCTGGATGATGCCGTACACCGCCATCAGGTAGATGAACTGGTCGCTCCAGCCCCATTGGAACAGCGCGATCAACATCACCGGCACCGTCACCACCACCGCACCTACGTACGGCACCACTACCGACAGGCCCACCAACAAGGCGAGCAGGGCCGCGTAGTTCAGGTCCAGGGCAACAAAGGCAATGTAGGTGACGCCGCCGCAGATGATGATCTCGATGACCTTGCCACGTATGTAGTTCGCGATCTGCCGGTTCATCTCCTCAGCCACCCGAGTAATCAACGCCCGTTCACGCGGAAGGTACCCACGCACCCAGCGGCCGATCATGGCGCGGTCCTTGAGGAAGAAGAACACCAGGATCGGTACCAGCACCAGGTAGATCATGATGTTGACCAACAGCGGAAGGCTGGACAGGGAAAAGGTCAGCGCCCATTGCCCGAACTTTCCTATCTCACCGCGCGCCACTTCGATGGCTTGCAACACTTGCTCATCCGACACCAGGTGCGGGTAACGCTCCGGTAACAACAGCAACAACGACTGCCACTTGGCGAGCATGCCCGGCAACTCGTTGAACAGCGTGATCAGTTGGTGCCACAACAACGGCAACACCACCACGATGAACAGCACCAGCAACCCCATGAACAAGGCGAACACCAACCCCACCGCCGCCCCACCCGGCAAGCGCAAACGCTCAAGAGTCGTGACCAACCCTTGCATCAGGTAAGCCAGCACCATCCCCGCCAGCACCGGCGCCAGCATGCCACCCAAGGTAAGTACGGCCGTGAAGGCCAGAAACAGCAGGACCGCCAGCACCACAGCTTCTTCGTCGGAGAAGTAGCGCTGGATCCAGTCTCGTAACACTTTGAACATCAATCAACCTCGGGTGGTGGGGGCAAACGGTTCAGGCCTTGCGCAACCAGTAACGGTACACTCCGGCGGCGTCTTCTTCGTGCAACAGAGTATGCCCGGCCAACTTGGCAAAGGTTCGGAAATCCCGCTGGGAACCTGCATCCGTGGCGATGACCTTGAGCACTGCGCCACTGGCTAGACGATTGAGCTCCAGCTTGGCCTTGAGCAACGGCAACGGGCAATTGAGGCCGCTGGCGTCAAGTTCGGCATCGAAGGCTACAGCGTCGGTCATGGTTTTACTCCGGGCAAGCGTTTGGGCTGCTTAGAATATCTGGTCCGAAGCTCAGTGTCCGGCTACAGTAAGCTCTTTGTCGAAAGGCTCTGTGCATGACTTTTTTGCGCCCTACCCTGCTGACGCTGGCTTGCCTGCTGGCCTCCCCAGGCTTCGCTGACGACCTGCCGTCACTTGGCGACGCCAGTTCTGCCATTGTCTCGCCACAACAGGAATATCAACTGGGCCGCGCATGGCTGGCCTACCTGCGGGGCCAGGTCTCGCAGCTCAATGACCCGCAGCTCAAGGATTACGTTGAAACCAGCGTGTACAAGCTGGTAGAGACCAGTCAGGTCAATGACCGGCGCCTGGAGTTCATCCTGATCAACAGCCCGCAACTGAACGCCTTTGCTGCGCCTGGCGGGATTGTCGGGGTCAACGGCGGCCTGTTCCTCAACGCGCAGACCGAAGGCGAGTACGCTTCGGTACTGGCCCACGAGTTGGCGCACTTGTCTCAACGCCACTTCGCCCGTGGTGTGGAAGCGCAACAGCGCATGCAGATCCCGATGATGGCCGCCCTACTCGGCGGCATCATTGCTGCAGCGGCAGGTGCAGGTGATGCCGGTATCGCCGCGATCGCCGGCACTCAAGCGGCGGCGATCCAGGAACAGCGCCGTTTCTCTCGCCAGAACGAACAAGAAGCTGACCGTATCGGCATCCTTAATCTGGAAAAAGCCGGCTACGACCCGCGCTCAATGCCGACCATGTTCGAGCGTTTGATGCGTCAATACCGCTTCGACGCCAAGCCACCGGAATTCCTGCTGACGCACCCGGTCACCGAATCACGGATCGCCGACACCCGTAACCGCGCTGAACAAGCCAAGCCAGGCGGCAAGGAAGACAGTTTGCGCTATCAACTGATTCGCGCGCGGGTGCAGTTGCAATACGAAGACACCCCTGGCCTCGCCGCCAAGCGCTTCCAGGCGCAACTGGACGAAAACCCAAAAAACGACGTGGCGCGCTATGGGCTGGCAATCGCCCAGATCAAAGGCTCCCAATTCAAGGAGGCACGTGAAAACCTCGCGCCCCTGCTGGCCAAGGCGCCCACGGACATTACCTATAACCTCGCGCAGATCCAACTGGACATCGATAACAACCGCTTGCCCGACGCCCAGCAACGCACCGACAAGATGCTCACCCAGTACCCCGGCAACTATCCGCTGAACCAAGTACGTGTAGACCTGCTGCTCAAGCAGAACCGCACTGCCGATGCAGAAAAGGCTTTGGACGCGCTGCTCAAGTCTCGCCCGGATGATCCTGACGTGTGGTACCAGGTCGCTGAGACGCGCGGCTTGTCTGGCAACATCATCGGCCTTCATCAAGCCCGTGCCGAATATTTCGCCTTGGTCGGCGACTTCCAGCAGGCCATCCAACAGCTGGACTTTGCCAAGCGCCGAGCTGGCAGCAACTTCCCACTGTCGTCGCGCATTGACGCTCGGCAGCGTGAACTGATCGAACAGGAACGCCTGGTGAAAGGGATGATGAGCTAAAGCCATCACCCACAAAAAAGCCCCACCTTCGGTTAACGAAGGCGGGGCTTTTTCTATTGGGCTAGCAGATTACTCGGCCAGCTTAAAGGTAATGAAGCTGGCGCGACCTTGACGCAACACACGCATCGACACCGAGCGATTCTTCGGCAGCGCCTTGGCGATGTCGGTGAATTCCTTGGTGGAGTTGATCGCCTGGTTGTTCAGGTGGGTGATCACGTCGCCGGGCTGCAGGCCGATCAGCGCCGCAGGACCGTCCTGCACTTCCTTGATCACGACGCCGCTCTTGAGGTCGAAGCTCTTCTTCTGCTCATCGGTCAGCTCAACCACGGCAATGCCCAGGCGGTTGCTGCTGCGCTCGGCACCTGGCTTGGCGTTACCCAAGGCGTCCAGCGTCGCGCCCTCTTCAGGGATCGCGCCAACGGTCAGTTCAACAGTCTGACGCTTGCCTTCACGGATCACTTCCAGCTTGGCCTTGCTGCCAGCCTTGAGTGCGCCGACCAGGTGCGGCAGGTCCGCCGACATGACGATTGGCTGGCCATTCATGCTCAGGATCACGTCGCCGACTTGCAGGCCACCTTTGGCTGCTGGGCCATCGTCCTGGATTTGCGCGACCAGGGCACCGGCCGGCTTGTCGAGACCGAAGGACTCAGCCAGGTCTTTGTTTACTTCCTGAATAACGACACCCAACCAGCCGCGGCTAACCTTTCCACCACTTTTCAGCTGGTTGGAAACGTCCATGGCCACGTCGATCGGGATCGCGAACGACACGCCCATGAAACCACCGGAGCGCGTGTAGATCTGCGAGTTGATCCCCACAACTTCGCCCGCCAGGTTGAACAGCGGACCACCGGAGTTGCCCGGGTTGATCGGTACGTCGGTCTGAATGAACGGCACGTAGTTTTCGTTCGGCAGACTGCGGCCAATGGCGCTTACGATACCTTGGGTGACGGTGTGGTCAAAGCCAAACGGCGAACCGATGGCGACAACCCACTGACCGGCTTTCAGGTCCTGGGATTTGCCCAGTTTCAGCACTGGCAGGTCTTTGCCTTCAATTTTCAGCAACGCCACGTCGGAACGTGGATCAGTGCCGACCAGCTTGGCTTTCAGCTCACTGCGATCAGCCAGGCGTACAAGGATCTCGTCGGCATCGGCAATCACATGGTTGTTGGTGAGGATGTAGCCATCCGGCGAGATGATGAAACCCGAACCCAAGGACTGAGCCTCACGCTGGCCACCACCGCCACGCGGGGAGCGCTGCTGCGGCATGCCGCGCTCGAAGAACTCGCGCAGCATCGGCGGCAGGCCTTCGAGGTCGGGCATCTGTTGGTTTGAAACTTTGCGGTCCGGCAGTTTCTGCGTGGTACTGATGTTCACCACGGCCGGCGAGGCCTGCTCGACCAGTTGGGTAAAGTCAGGCAGCTCGGCCGCTTGCGCAGACAAGGACTGGCCCAGCACCAATACCGTGGCGACTATGGATAGGTAAGACTTCAAACGTGGTATCGACATACAGCTCCCGTTACGACGAGCAGGGTTGAGCGACAGGGTTCAAGAAACGCCGAAAACTGCGACCGACATCTTTGTTCCGCGAACAAAACAAGGCCAGAGCCGACAAGCCCTGACCTATAAAAAACATGGGGGATTTTTGCAAGTGAAAATGCTGATCCGGACATTTCATGCTCTCGGCAGCCAACCTGGCGTGAACGTACAGTGAAAGGTCAGGATGAACATAGGATTAACGGCTCAAGGTTTGGCGGCTGGCTTTTTTTCACCGCGCACCGAGAGCGCGATGCGCTCTGCGGTACCGATAGGGATTTCACCGACGACCGTGACCATCATTTCGCCATCCACCGTATTCAAGCGGCGGGACACGGCAACCGTGGGCCCCAATTGGGTACGGGTTTCCGTCACGCCCGCATCGCTGATCGGCTCAAGGAATACCGAGAAACGCGCCAGCCCGTCTTCATACATCAGGCTGTCGACCGTGGCTTTCGTCTGGGTATCCTGACGAGCGCTGGTATTGGTCAGTTGAAAACCGGGCGGCAGCCACTCCAGGTGCCAAGTCTCGGTAGACGCCACTTCCGGCGCGCTGCTCTTGACGACAGCAATAGGCGTGCATTCGCTGCTGGGCTGCAAGTCACGGTCATCCGGCGCGGCTGAAGTATTCAAACGCGTGAACTGAAAACGCTCCAGCAGTTGCCCTTGATCATTAAGCAACAGTGACTTGAGTGGCAAAGCAGTTTCGCGATCCAGATGCAATTCAAAACCATAGCGGTATTGATCACGCGGGGTAATCGACACGATCACCGCATTACGACCGGCCACGCGGGATTTGCCGATGACGGCCAGTTCATAGAATTCATTGAGTTTTTGCGGGTCCAGCGCACGTGACGGTGCATCACGGGAATTGCCAAGGCCGGCGACGAGGGTGCCGCTGACGCATTGAGTATGACCATCTACCCGCACAACTTCCTGGGCCGAACCGTCGAGCTGCAAAAGCCGCTCGCGAACCTGGCCATCCTGGACGCGATGCCAGATGTCGTGGGTAGAAAAACTGCCGTTACGTTCGTAGACGAACGTGCCTTGAAAGCTTTGCTGTTGCTCTGCACGCCCAAGTCGAGTCAGCCAGTCTTGGGCTTCATCGGCGTGGGCGGGGAGTGCAATCCAACCACTGAGCAAAAGCGTAAGGAGCGGTATGGCGCGCATAGAGCTCCTTACGTATCAGCGGTTTTCCAGGCTTGCGGCACGAGCATAAGGCAGAGCACTTTCAGTGCCTTTCAGAGCTGATTCCTGTGCGTGCTGGCGCAGGTAGCCTGGAAGACGCTGGTCCTGCCAACCGGATTGCCCTTGCAGTACACCATTGGCCATCGGGCCGGTGCTGTCAGAACTTTCCTTGTAGCCGGCCAATACCGCTGGGCCTTTGACCTGAGGTCCAGCCATCACCGGCTGTTGGGTCTGTTGGGCCAGTTCGGCACCAGCAATTTCATCCTGGTTGTACAGGCGAACACCGGCCAACACGGCAACAGTCACCGAGGCAGCAACTGCCAAGCGACCCAGGCTACGCCATGGACCACGAGCAGCTTTTGCCGGAACGGCTTCATCAGCCAGCGCAGCAGAAACGGCCGCAGCAATATCCAGACGAGGGATTAGAAGATCCTTGTGCATCACCGCCCGAGCGACTTGGTAACGAGACCAGGTATCACGGGTTTCGGCATCATCAAATGCGTTAAGCACTCGACGAAGTTCCAGTTCATCCGCTTCGTTATCCATCACTGCGGACAGCGATTCCTGCAGGGCATCACGACTCATGGCGGTTCCTCTCTTGGCTGTCGCCGCTGTCTTTAGTTTTCCTGCAACAACGGTTGCAAGGCTTTATCGATGGCTTCCCGGGCCCGGAAAATCCGTGACCTTACAGTCCCCACCGGACACTGCATGACGCTCGCAATGTCTTCGTAACTCAGACCATCGAATTCACGTAAAGTTAACGCCGTACGTAAATCTTCTGGCAGTTGCTGAATTGTGCGATGAACGGTTCCTTCGATCTCGTCGCGCAGCAATGCACGCTCCGGCGACTCGAGATCTTTGAGGCCGTGATCACCATCGTAAAATTCTGCATCTTCTGAACTTACATCACTATCTGGCGGGCGGCGTCCGCGAGACACCAGATAGTTCTTCGCCGTGTTAATGGCGATGCGGTATAGCCACGTGTAAAACGCACTATCACCGCGAAAGTTGCCTAGCGCACGGTAGGCCTTGATAAAGGCTTCCTGTGCAACGTCCTGCGCTTCATGGGTGTCGTGCACAAAACGCACGATCAACCCGAGAATTTTGTGCTGGTATTTCAGCACTAGCAGATCAAAAGCTCGCTTGTCGCCGCGTTGAACGCGCTCGACCAGCTGCTGATCCTCTTCCTGGGTTAGCATGAACACTCCTCGTTGTACTTGAAGGAGGCTTGCATAACTAAACGATCAGGCTTGCAAACATAGACTCGGTCTTTTCGCAAAAGTTCTCCCCCTTCAAGCAAGTTTCCGGCACGCACTGATTTGGCACACACGAAAAACGCAGCGCGGGCAACGCCGGCTGCGCGAATAATCTTGTCGCCGGTTTTCTGACGCGTCCAATGCTCCCGACGGGCCAATAAACTCAACGTTTTCCCAGCTTTCGGGCAACCTGCTATTGAGTCGGGGCTTATGCAAAAAGTTCCCGCTTCAATAACCGACCGATTTTACCCAAGCCGTGCACCGTAATCTCACATTGCCACGAATGCCCGGCTATTGTGCCGCTCCCCCCCTCTATATACTAGTAGCCCGTGTGACCCTTTGATTCGCCGATCCAGGCGTCCTGTTTGCGCCACCTCTTCGGATCGCTTTTTGCGGAATCCCTCAAATGAGCCAACAGTTTCAACACGATGTCTTGGTGATTGGTAGCGGCGCGGCGGGCTTGAGCCTTGCACTGACCCTCCCCAGCCATCTGCGGATTGCAGTACTGAGCAAAGGCGACCTCGCCAACGGCTCGACATTCTGGGCCCAAGGCGGCGTCGCTGCCGTGCTGGACGACACCGATACGGTGCAGTCTCACGTCGAAGACACCCTCAATGCCGGCGGCGGCCTGTGCAACGAAGACGCGGTGCGCTTCACCGTCGAGCACAGTCGCGAGGCAATTCAATGGCTGATCGACCAGGGCGTCCCCTTCACCCGTGATGAACACGCGGGCAACGACGACGGCGGCTTCGAATTCCATTTGACCCGCGAAGGCGGCCACAGCCACCGCCGCATCATCCACGCCGCCGACGCCACTGGCGCCGCAATCTTCAAGACCCTGCTCGACCAAGCCCGCCAACGACCCAACATCGAATTGCTGGAGCAACGCGTTGCCGTCGACCTGATCACCGAAAAACGCCTGGGCCTTGAGGGCGAGCGTTGCCTCGGCGCCTACGTGCTCAACCGCGCGAGCGGCGAAGTGGACACTTACGGCGCACGCTTCACTATCCTGGCGTCGGGCGGCGCGGCCAAGGTCTACCTTTATACCAGCAACCCCGACGGAGCCTGCGGCGACGGCATCGCTATGGCCTGGCGCTCGGGCTGCCGGGTGGCCAACCTGGAATTCAACCAGTTCCACCCTACCTGCCTGTATCACCCGCTGGCCAAGAGCTTCCTGATTACCGAAGCGCTACGCGGCGAAGGCGCACACCTGAAGCTGCCCAACGGCGAACGCTTCATGCAGCGCTTCGACCCGCGCGCCGAACTGGCCCCGCGTGACATCGTCGCCCGCGCCATCGACCATGAAATGAAGCGCCTGGGCATCGACTGCGTCTACCTGGACATCAGCCACAAGCCCGAAGCCTTCATCAAGACGCACTTCCCGACCGTCTACGAGCGCTGCCTCGCGTTCAACATCGACATCACCAAGGGCCCGATCCCTGTGGTACCGGCCGCCCACTACACCTGTGGCGGCGTGATGGTCGACCGGCACGGCCGCACAGACGTGCCCGGCCTGTACGCCATTGGCGAAACCAGCTTCACCGGCCTGCATGGCGCCAACCGCATGGCCAGCAACTCGCTGCTCGAATGTTTCGTTTATGCGCGCTCGGCGGCCGAGGACATTCTCGGCCAACTGCCGCACATTCCAGTACCCGCCGCCCTGCCCCGCTGGGATGCCAGCCAGGTGACCGATTCGGACGAAGACGTGATCATCGCCCACAACTGGGACGAACTGCGGCGCTTCATGTGGGACTACGTGGGGATCGTGCGTACTACCAAGCGCCTGCAACGGGCTCAGCACCGTGTGCGCATGCTGCTGGATGAGATCGATGAGTTCTACAGCAACTATAAAGTCAGCCGCGACTTGATCGAGTTGCGCAACCTGGCCCAAGTGGCCGAGCTGATGATCCGCTCTGCCATGGAGCGCAAGGAAAGCCGAGGCCTGCATTACACCCTCGACTACCCCGAGATGCTGCCGGAAGCCCGCGACACTATTCTGGTGCCAACCACCTACGGCGGCTGAACTTCAAGCGTACCCGCAGGCGTCGATGCACATCGGCGACCTGCGAGTCCTTCGGTACACACACCGAACGCACCCGCCATTCACCCGGCAACCGATAGCGCAACACCACAATAAGTGGCAATGCCACGCTATCGGGACGCAACTGCACGGCGTGCCAGCCGCGCTCGTCACTGAACAATTGCCAGCCATCTTCATCGCGACGCAAGCCACGAATCGACGAACGGTGAGTCAGTAACAGATGACGCGGCAAGACACAGGCAGCGTGCGCCATGCACACCAGCATTCCGAGGCTTGAATAAGGCAGGTCGAGCGACAACAGCGCGCCCAGCGCAAACAGCTGGGCAAGGAGATACACCGCCAGCAACAACCGTGAGGCCTGCCAGCGGCATTCGAACGAATTACTTGGGCTGGACACGATCCAGGATCATCCGAACCATGCGCTGCAGTTCTGGGTCTTCAGATTCGGCGCGCTCCATGAACCAGCCGAACATATCCTGGTCTTCGCAAGTCAGCAGCCTGACGTAGAGGTCGCGATCTACCTGGTTGAGGGTCGCGTACACCTCTTTGGTGAAAGGCACCAGCAACACGTCCAGCTCAAGCATGCCGCGACGGCTGTGCCAGTAGAGACGATTGATTTCTACATCTTCGACCATGGAGCGCTCCTCAAATAGGCGGCAAGTATACAGGCCCGACGGCACCCGAACACTCGGCTTTGGTCGCCCCATACGGAAACTATCCATTTGCCGGGCGCCCCTCTATGATGCACCCATGACTTTTTGACCTGCGATGACCCATGGCTGACTCTGCTTTCTTCTGCCCCCTGTCCCACGAAGGCGTTCTCGCCGTCCGCGGCGCCGACGCTGCCAAGTTCCTGCAAGGGCAACTGACCTGCAACCTCAATTACCTGAGCGAGACGCAGGCCAGCCTCGGCGCGCGCTGTACGCAAAAAGGCCGCATGCAGTCGAGCTTTCGTATCTTGCTGCAAGGTGACGGCGTGTTGCTGGCCATGGCCAGCGAGCTGCTGGAACCGCAGTTGGCAGACCTGAAAAAATACGCGGTGTTCTCCAAATCCAAGCTCACCGACGAAAGCGCCGGTTGGGCGCGTTTTGGCCTGGTGAACGCAGACCAGGCCCTGGCCAGCCTAGGCCTTGAGCTGCCGCCAGAAACCGACAGCGTCGTACGTACCGACACATTGATTGCCATCCGTGTGTCCCCTGGCCGCGCCGAACTTTGGGTGCCCGCAGAACACGCCCAAACCGTACGCAGTCAGTTGACGGCGGCATTGAAAGAAGCCGATCTGAATGAATGGTTGCTCGGCCAGGTCCGCGCCGGCATCGGCCAGGTCATGCCGCAAACCCGCGAACTGTTCATTCCGCAAATGCTCAACCTGCAAGCCATTGGCGGCGTGAGCTTCAAGAAAGGCTGCTACACCGGCCAGGAAATCGTCGCGCGCATGCAGTACCTGGGCAAACTCAAGCGTCGCCTTTATCGCTTGAGCCTTGATGCGGCTGAAACGCCCGAGCCAGGCACCCCGCTGTTTTCGCCCAGCCACAACAGTTCGATCGGTGAAGTGGTACTAGCGGCAAAAGCCGACCAGTCCATTGAACTTCTGGCGGTGTTGCAAGCCGAAGCAGCCGACAGTGGCGATGTGCACTTAGGCACCCTGGAAGGCCCCGCCTTGCACCTGCTTGACCTGCCTTACACACTCGACCGTGATCGAGAGATCCAGCGTTAATCGCCGTACTTTTTTGCAACACCCTAGAGATCATGAATGAACAAGCTGGCGGAAAAAGTCCAACAGGCTTTGGTTACGGCCATCGGCAACGATGACCTGGTTCTGCCGACTTTACCGGAAGTGGCCCTGAAAATTCGTCAGGCCGCCGAAGACCCGGAGATCAGCATCAGCCATTTGAGCAAGGTGATCGGTCGCGATACCGCGCTGTCGGCACGCCTGATCAAAGTGGTCAACAGCCCTTTGCTACGCGCGACCCAGGAAGTCACCGACCTGCACACCGCCATCACCCGGCTGGGCACCAACTACAGCAGCAACCTGGCCATCGGCCTGGTGATGGAGCAAATCTTCCACGCCCGCTCCGAAGCGGTCGAACTGAAAATGCGCGAAGTGTGGCGTCGAAGCCTGGAAGTAGCGGGCGTGAGCTACGCCTTGTGCCGTAGCCACAGCCAGCTCAAGCCAGACCAGGCGGCGCTGGGCGGCTTGGTGCACCAGATCGGTGTGTTGCCGATCCTCACCTATGCCGAAGATCACTACGAGTTGCTCTCGGACCCGGTCAGCCTCAACCACGTGATCGACAGTATCCACCCGTTACTGGGGGATAAATTGCTGCATGGCTGGGACTTCCCCGAAATGCTCGCCAAGCTGCCGGGTCAATACCTGAACCTGGAACGGGAATCAGCCAGCCTCGACTACATCGACCTGGTGCAGATTGCCGTGCTGTATTGCCATCGCGGCACCGATCACCCGCTGGCACATGTATCGGTATCCAGCCTGCCGGCGATCAAGAAGCTGCGAGTCGACCCTTACAGCGACGCCCTGCGCGCCGAGCTGGATGAAGCCCGCTCGATGTTCTACTGATCAACCGGCGATAAAACTCACCCGCACCTTCAGCCCCGCCTGCTCGCCATCGTGCAGGCTGATCTGCGCCAGATGCGCCCGGCAGATCTCGCCGACAATCGCCAAACCCAAGCCAGACCCCATACCCTGCTGGCTGCGGCGATAGAAACGTTCGAACACCCGGTCACGCTCCTCCTGCGGAATCCCAGGGCCGTCATCTTCAACTTCCAGCACCGCCGGCGCGGTCACCCGCAGGATCACGTTGCCGCCCGGCGGCGTGTGCGCCAGGGCGTTGTCCACCAGGTTGCTCAGCAACTCGTTCAACAAAGTCGGCTCGCCCCGCAGCCATACCGGCTCGTCGGCTTCCAGCGCCAACGCCACGCCGCGTGCGTGCGCCAGCGGTGCCATGGCCATGCCCAGTTCACGGGCCAATTGGCTGAGGTCCAACAACTGCGCGCCGCCCTCGGCAATTGCCCGGGCGCCGTTTTCGATGCGTGCCAGCGACAGCAACTGGTTGGCCAAGTGGGTCAAGCGGTCGGTGCCCTGGGCGGCGGTTTCCAGGGTGCTGCGCCAGGTGTCCGGCGCATCGCTGCGCAGGCCCAATTCCAGACGCGCCTTGAGTGCGGCGAGCGGCGTGCGCAGTTCATGGGCCGCGTCGGCAATAAACTGCGCCTGGCGCTCGAACTGGCCACGCAGGCGTTCGGTGAAGTGATTGAGGGAGCGCACCAGCGGGCCAAACTCATGCTGCACTTCCACCAACGGCAGCGGACGCAGGTCGTCGGGCTGACGCTCTTCTACCGCCGTACGCAAACGCTCCAGCGGGCGCAGCGCGGCGCTGACCGCAAACCACACCAGCAACAACGCGCCCACCGCCAGCATGCCCAAGCGCAACAACGTATCGGCCATCAAGCTGCGGGCCATGGCGACCCGCGCTTCATCGGTTTCGGCCACGCGGATTTCCGCCATGCCGTTCATGTTCGGCTCGGAGACCGCCTTGAGCAGGCTGACCACACGCACGGGTTGCCCCTGGTACACGGCATCGTAAAAGCGCGCCAACGCAGGATAATCGTCGGTTCGCGGCGTGCCGGGCGGCGGACCAGGGAGGTGTTCGTAGCCAGAGATCAGCTTCTGATCAATATCGTTGACCTGGTAATAAATGCGTCCGGCGCTGTCGTAGGCAAACGTGTCCAAGGCCACATACGGCACATTGGCGCTGAGGGTGCCGTCGACCTGGGTCAAGCCAGCGGCGATGGTCCGTGCCGAGGCCAGCAAGGTGCGGTCGTAGGCGGTGTCGGCGGCCTCGCGACCATTCCAATAGGCACTCATGCCGCTGGCCAGCATCAACAGCACCAACAACAGCGCCAGGTTCCACAGCAGCCGCCAGCGCAGGCTGCTGGGCTTATGCATCACGAGCTTCCAGCAAGTAGCCAAGGCCGCGGAACGTCACGATGGCGATGGGTTGGCCGTCGAGTTTCTTGCGCAGCCGGTGTACATAGATTTCGATGGCATCGGGGCTGGCCTCTTCATCAAGCCCGAACACCTGCGAGGCGAGTTGTTCTTTGCTCATCACACGGCCCGGGCGCGCAATCAGCGCTTCAAGCACCGCCTGCTCACGGGACGTCAAGGTCATCAGTTCGCCGCCAACCGTGAAGCGGCGTGTGTCGAGGTCATACACCAGCACGCCACAGGCCTGTTGGCGCTCTCCGCCCAACACGCTACGGCGCAACAGCGCCTTGACCCGTGCTTCCAGCTCGGTCAGTTCAAAGGGTTTGGCCAGGTAGTCGTCCGCACCGAGATTGAGCCCATGCACACGGTCCTTCACATCACTGCGCGCCGTCAGCATCAGCACTGGCAAGTTTTTCCCACGGGCGCGTAAACGGGCGAGCACCTCGAAACCGTCCATGCGCGGCAGGCCCACATCCAGGATTGCCGCCGCGTATTCCTCACTGCTCAAGGCCAAGTCTGCGGCCACGCCGTCGTGCAGCACATCCACGGTCAAACCCGTGCTCTTGAGCGCCTGGGCGACACTTTCGGCGAGCTGCAAATGGTCTTCAACCAAAAGGACACGCATGGATTTTCACCTCATTCGGGCATGGGAGACGCCACGCTTTGCCGGGCAGTTTACAGGCGCCGCCTGCCCTGTGAAGCCCGAAAACATTGAAAGGCAACTGAAAGGTTAGTGAAAGCTTCGCCCTTTAGCATCCAGCTACGGTGGGTCATGCCTGCCGAGCTACCTGATCCGTAGCGCCCGAAAAACGCCTTGAAGCGTTTTCGCCAAAATAAGAACAATAACGGAGTACACAACGATGCTGTCGACACAGCCCCAGGCCTTCTCGCCTGTGCGTTCCTCTCGCCTTACCCAGACCGCCCTTGCCAGTGCCGCAGCCCTTGCCGGATTTTCGCCGCTTGGCCAGGCCGCCTTCTTTGAAGACAGCAGCGGGACCCTGGAAACCCGCAACATGTACTTCAACCGCGACTTTCGCGACGGCACCAGCGCGCAGCAATCCAAGCGCGACGAGTGGGCCCAAGGTTTCATGCTCAACCTGCAATCGGGCTACACCGACGGTACCGTCGGCTTTGGCGTGGATGCGCTGGGCATGCTTGGGGTCAAGCTCGACTCCAGCCCCGACCGCACCGGCACCGGCCTGTTGCCTACCCACGACGATGGCCGCGCCGCCAACGAATACTCCAAGCTGGGCCTGACCGGCAAAGTGAAAATCTCGGCCACCGAGTTGAAGATCGGCGCGCTGATCCCCGAACTGCCGATCCTCAAGCCCAACGACGGCCGCATCCTGCCGCAGACCTTCAATGGCGGCCTGATCACCTCCAAGGAATTCAAGAACCTGGTGTTCACCGGCGGCCGCCTGGACAAAGCCAAGGACCGCGACGTCACCCACTATGAAGACATCGCGCTCAACAACAAGAACAGCCGCTTCGTCAGTGGCGCCACCGGCAAGCACTTCAACTTCGGTGGTGCAGACTACAAGTTCGCCGACAAGATCACCGGCAGCTACCACTTCGCCCAGCTCGACGACGTGTACCGCCAGCACTTCCTCGGCCTGGTAGCCGCGCGCCCAATGGGCCCCGGCACCTTCGCCGCCGACTTGCGCCTGGCTATCAGTGATGACGCAGGCGCCGCCCGTGGCGGCAAAATCGACAACAAATCCCTCAATGGCCTGTTCAGCTATGCCCTCAATGGCCATAAGCTCAGCGCCGGCTACCAGCACATGTCCGGCGACAGCGCGTTCCCGTATGTGGATGGCAGCGACCCGTACCTGGTCAACTTCGTGCAGATCAACGACTTCGCCGGCGCCGAAGAACGCTCCTGGCAGGCGCGTTACGACTACGACTTCGCCAAGCTGGGCATTCCCGGCTTGAGCTTCATGAGCCGTTACCTGTCGGGTGACAACATCAAGCTCAAGAACGGCGACACCGGCAAGGAATGGGAACGCAACAGCGAGATCCGCTACGTGGTGCAAAGCGGCACGTTCAAGGATGTGGCCGTGCGCCTGCGTAATGCCACGTACCGTTCCAACTACTCGGCCCGTGATGCGGATGAAATGCGCGTGCTGGTCAGTTACAGCGTCGCACTGTGGTAGTCGCTACTCATAACAACAAAGACGGAGATAAAACATGAGCTTTTCACTGCGTAAATTGGCCCTCGCCGCCGGCTGCATGGTGTTCGCTGGCCAACTGCTGGCCGCCGATGAACCCAAGCGCCCGGAATGCATCGCCCCGGCCTCCCCCGGCGGCGGTTTTGACCTGACCTGCAAACTGGCGCAAAGCGCGCTGGTCAACGAGAAGTTGCTGAGCAAGCCAATGCGCGTGACCTACATGCCGGGCGGCGTCGGCGCGGTGGCCTACAACGCTGTGGTCGCCCAGCGCCCTGCGGATGCGGGCACCTTGGTGGCCTGGTCCAGCGGTTCGCTGTTGAACCTGGCCCAAGGCAAGTTCGGCCGCTTCGATGAAAGCGCCGTGCGTTGGTTGGCAGCGGTCGGCACCAGCTACGGTGCCATCGCCGTGAAAGCGGATTCGCCCTACAAGACCCTCGACGATCTCGTCAAAGCCCTGAAGAAAGATCCAGGCAGCGTGGTAATCGGTTCCGGCGGCACCGTCGGCAGCCAGGACTGGATGCAAACAGCCCTGATCGCCAAGGCTGCCGGGATCAACCCGCGCGAACTGCGTTATGTGGCGCTGGAAGGCGGCGGCGAAATCGCCACGGCTCTGCTCGGCGGCCACATCCAAGTGGGCAGTACCGACATCTCCGACTCCATGCCGCACATCTTGAGCGGTGACATGCGCCTGCTGGCGGTGTTCTCCGACGAGCGCCTGGACGAGCCGGAAATGAAGAATATTCCGACCGCCAAAGAGCAAGGCTACGACATCGTCTGGCCAGTGGTGCGTGGCTTCTACCTCGGGCCAAAAGTCAGCGATGCCGACTACGCCTGGTGGAAAGACGCATTCGACAAACTGCTGGCTTCCGAAGAGTTCGCCAAGCTGCGTGACCAGCGCGAGCTGTTCCCGTTCGCCATGACCGGCCCGGAGCTGGACACCTACGTGAAGAAACAAGTGGCTGACTACAAAGTGCTGGCCAAAGAGTTTGGCCTGATCCAGTAATCGCCCCTCTGTCTCAAGGCCATGCCCGTTGCCATAACGGGTGTGGCCGAGGAGTTTCACATGCTTTTACAACGCATTTTCGCTTCTGTGATGTTGCTGGTGTGCGCCGGCCTCGCGCTGATGGCCTGGCCGTATCAGGCGGCGTTTTCCTACGAGCCGGTGGGGCCTCGTGCCTACCCGCTGCTCATGCTCGGGCTGATGAGCCTGGGCCTGATCTACATGCTGTTTCGCCCGCAGCCGACCAAACATACCGAAGAAGAACCGGCACTGGACCGCGAAACCCTGGTCAAGATCGGCATTTGTGTCGGCTTGCTGATCGTGTTCGCCGGCACCTTTGAATCGCTCGGTTTCATCCTCAGCAGCATGTTGATCGGCATCCCCATGGCACGCCTGTACGGCGGCCGCTGGTTGCCAAGTGTGGTGATCGTCAGCCTGATGGCCATCGGTCTTTATCTGCTGTTCGATAAAGCCATGGATGTGCCGCTGCCCCTCGGTCTGCTCGACGTTCTGGAGAACTGATATGGATACGTTCAGCTATTTGGGCCAGGGCTTCGGCGTTGCACTGTCCCCTTACAACCTGGTGACCGCACTGTGCGGCACCTTGATCGGTACTGTCGTCGGCCTGCTGCCGGGCCTGGGCCCGATCAACGGCGTGGCGTTGTTGATTCCCATCGCATTCGCCCTGGGCCTGCCGCCCGAGTCGGCGTTGATCCTGCTGGCAGCCGTGTATCTGGGCTGCGAGTACGGCGGCCGTATCAGCTCGATCCTGCTCAACATCCCGGGTGAAGCCTCCACCGTGATGACCACCCTCGACGGCTACCCGATGGCCCGTAAAGGCCTGGCCGGTGTAGCGCTGTCGTTGTCGGCGTGGAGTTCGTTTATCGGCGCGTTCATCGCCACCTGCGGCATGGTGTTGTTTGCGCCGCTGCTGGCCAAGTGGGCGATAGCCTTTGGACCGGCGGAATATTTCGTCCTGATGGTGTTCGCGATTGTCTGCCTGGGCGGCATGGCCGGTGACAAGCCGCTGAAGACCTTCGTGGCGGCGCTGATCGGCCTGTTCCTGTCAGCGGTCGGCATCGACGCCAACAGCGGCGTGTACCGTTTCACGGGCGATAACATCCACCTCACCGACGGCATCCAGTTCGTGGTGTTGGTGCTGGGCTTGTTCTCCATCAGCGAGATCCTGTTGCTGCTGGAAAAAACCCACCGTGGCCAGGAAGCGGTGAAAGCCACCGGACGGATGATGTTCAACCTGAAGGAAGCGTCCGCTGTCTTTGTGGTTAACATCCGCTGCGGCCTGCTGGGCTTCATCATGGGTGTATTGCCCGGTGCAGGCGCCACCTTGGCGTCGGCCGTTGCCTACATGACCGAAAAACGCCTGGCCGGTGCCAGCGGTAAATTCGGCCAGGGTGACATGCGCGGTCTCGCGGCCCCGGAAACCGCGATCGGCGCTTCCGCCTGTGGCGCGCTGGTACCAATGCTGACCCTCGGCGTACCCGGTTCGGGCACCACCGCTGTGATGATCGGCGCCTTGTCGCTGTACAACATCACCCCGGGCCCGCTGCTGTTCCAACAGCAACCGGACATCGTCTGGGGCCTGATCGCGTCGTTGTTTATCGCCAACATCATGCTGGTGATCCTCAACATCCCGATGATCCGCATCTTCACCCGCATCCTGGCCGTGCCGAACTGGGCGCTGGTGCCGGTGATCGCCATCATCACCGCGATCGGTGTGTACGCCGTTCACGCCACCACCTTCGACCTGTTCCTGATGGTAGGTATCGGTATCTTCGGCTACATCCTGCGCAAGCTCGACTTCCCGCTGTCGCCAGTGCTGCTGGGCTTTATCCTCGGCGGCCTGATGGAGCAGAACCTGCGCCGTGCGCTGTCGATCTCCAACGGTGCGCTGGACATCCTCTGGTCGAGCCCGATCACCTTTGGTGTGTGGGTGCTGACTGCGTTGATGCTGATGTTCCCGCTGGTGCGCATCTACCGTAAACGTGCCCTGCAGCGTCGTGCCGTGGCCGATGTCTGAGGTCACCTTTAAACATTGGTGGGGAACACCGCTGGTCGGCCTGGCCGGCGGTTACCTGGCCAGCCTGGTCGGCTGGCCTTTGCCGTACATGGTCGGCTCGTTGCTGGCGATTATCCTGGTGCGTTGCCTCACGCCGTGGCAGTTGGCGGAGATTCCCGGCGGGCGCAAATGCGGCCAATGGGTGGTCGGGATCGGCATCGGCCTGCACTTCACCCCGGTGGTGATCGAGCAGGTGATGAGCCATTTCGGGCTGATCTTCTTCGGCGCGCTGGTCACCAGCCTGTCGAGCATTGTCGGCGTGTGGTTGATGCGACGCAGTGGTGAAGACCGCGCTACGGCGTTCTTCTCCAGCATGCCCGGCGGTTCCGGTGAGATGGTCAACCTCGGCGCACGCAATGGCGCGGTGCTTAGCCGCGTTGCAGCGGGGCAGAGTTTGCGCGTGCTGGTGGTGGTGTTGTGTGTGCCAGCGATCTTCAAGTATGTGCTGGAAGGCGGCACGCCGCAGTTTCACCCGGCACCGGTGAGCTGGCCGTGGTTGCTGACGCTCTTTCCCCTTGGCGCGTTGGTGGCATGGGGATGGCAGCGTTTGCGTCAGCCAAACCCTTGGCTATTCGGGCCATTGTTGGTGAGCGCTACCGCTAGCGTGGTGTGGGACCTGCACATCGGCCTGCCTGACGGTGGCAGCCAGATTGGCCAATGGTTGATCGGCAGCGGTTTGGGTTGCCACTTCAACCGTCAGTTCTTTCGCCGCGCGCCCTCATTCATGGGACGCACCTTGATCGGTACGGCCTTGACCATGGCGCTGGCGACATTGGCGGCGGTGGGCTTGAGTGCGCTGACCCATCTGGACCTGCGCTCGTTGACGTTGGGCATGATGCCCGGCGGGATTGCCGAGATGAGCTTGACGGCGGAGACCCTGCAACTGTCGGTGCCATTGGTGACGGCGATGCAGGTAATGCGGTTGTTGTTTGTGCTGTTTTTGGCGGAGCCGTTGTTCAGGCATTGGAACCGTCAGCCAGAACAAACCTAAGGCTTGGCACAGTTCTAAATGTGGGAGCGGGCTTGCTCGCGAATGCTGTGTGTCAGTGAAAAATTTTCTGTCTGACACTCCGCATTCGCGAGCAAGCCCGCTCCCACATTGGCCTGCGGACAAACTTTAGATCGGCGGCAACCGCCACTCAATCGGCGTCTCGCCATTCTGCTCAAGAAATTTGTTGGTGCGGCTGAAATGCCCACAGCCCAAGAACCCGCGATACGCCGACAACGGCGACGGATGCACCGAGGTCAACACCAGGTGCTTGGTCGCATCCACCAGCTTCTGCTTGCCCTGCGCATGGGCGCCCCACAGCAGGAACACCAGGTGCGGCTGATGCTGGCTGACCACTTCGATAATCCGATCGGTAAAGAACTGCCAGCCCTTGCCCGCATGGGCGTTGGCATTGGCGCGCTCTACGGTCATGGTGGTGTTGAGCATCAGCACGCCCTGGTCGGCCCAGCTTTGCAGGCAGCCGTGGTTGGGGATGTCGATATTGAGGTCGCGCTTGAGCTCTTTATAGATGTTCACCAAGGACGGTGGCGTCGGCACGCCCGGTTGCACCGAGAAGCACAAACCGTGGGCCTGGCCGGGGCCGTGGTAAGGGTCCTGGCCGAGGATCACCACCTTGACCTTGTCCAGCGGCGTGGAATTGAGGGCATTGAAAATCAGCGGACCGGGCGGGTAGATCTCTTTGCCGGCGGCATGTTCCTGGCGCAGGAACTCGCGCAACTGGGCCATATACGGCTGCTCGAACTCATCCCGCAGGGCGTGTTTCCAGCTGGGTTCGAGTTTGATACGGTCGTCTTCGGTCATGGTTGAATGGTCTTGTAAAAAAGAATGTGGCGAACCCTAGGAAAGCTGACCCCGCTTGTCAATTGATCTGACACACAACCGGTTTTTTCCCACGAAGGGATCATACTCATCCTTCACTTCCCCGAATGAGGTCACGATGAACCTGCACTTCGAAGAGCTGACCGGCAGCGACGGTGCCCGCATTGGCATCGCCAGCCTGGATGCGGAAAAGTCCCTCAACGCCCTCTCCCTGCCGATGATCCTGGCGCTGGGCGAACGCCTGGACGCCTGGGCCAAGGACCCGAACATCGTTTGCGTGCTACTGCGCGGCAACGGCCCCAAGGCGTTTTGTGCCGGCGGCGAAGTGCGCAGCCTGGCCCTGGCCTGCCTTGAACAACCCGGTGTGGTGCCTGACCTGGCCGCACAGTTTTTTGCCGCGGAATATCGTCTCGACTACCGCCTGCACACCTACCCCAAACCGTTGATCTGCTGGGGCCATGGCTATGTGCTGGGCGGCGGCATGGGCCTGCTGCAAAGCGCGGCGGTGCGCATCGTCACCCCGAGCAGCCGGTTGGCGATGCCCGAAATCAGCATCGGCTTGTATCCCGATGTAGGGGCCAGCAGGTTCTTGTCGCGCCTGCCGGGCAAGTTGGGTCTGTTTCTTGGTCTGACCGGCGCCCATATCAACGGGCGCGACGCCCTGGACCTGGACCTGGCCGACCGCTTCCTGCGTGACGACCAACAGGACGAACTGCTCGATGGCCTGTTGCAACTGAACTGGCAGGAGCAAACGGCGATGCAACTCAACAGCCTGCTCAAAGCACTGGCCCAGGAAGCCGTCGACCAGCAACCCGAAGCGCAATGGCTGCCGCGACGCGCGCAGATCGACGAGTGGCTGGATGTCGGCGATGTGCGCTGCGCCTGGCGCGCATTAAGCCAATTGCGCGAGCACAGCGACCCGCTGTTCAACCGGGCAGGTAAAACCTTGAGCGAGGGTTGCCCGCTGACCGCGCATCTGGTGTGGGAACAGATTCAACGTGCCCGCCACCTGTCCCTGGCCCAGGTGTTCCAGATGGAATACACCTTGAGCCTCAATTGCTGCCGTCACCCGGAATTCGCCGAAGGCGTTCGGGCGCGATTGATCGATAAGGACCAGAAGCCGCACTGGCACTGGCCCGATATCAATAGCGTTCCCGAGGGAGTGGTGCAGGCACACTTTCACAAGGCGTGGGAAGGCAGGCACCCGTTGGCGGACCTCTCCGAGATTTAACGGTGCCCGCCATGGCCTCCGCCGTCATGGCCACCCCGGTTATGACCACCGCCGTTACCCCAGCGATTGCCCCAACCCTGGTTTGGATAGGGTCGGTAATCCGGCCTCGGGTAATAGCGCGGTGCTGGCTGGTAATAGCGCGGCGCCGAATAGTAGCGCGGTGGCGGCGCGTAGTAGCTACGTCCATACAGGTAGGTCGGACCGCCGTAGTAGTAGGCCGGCGCGGGCGCGGTGTAGACCTCGGAACGATAGTACGTGGCACCACCGTCGTAGTAAGGCACACAGGCAGAAAGGGTCAGACCGAGTAAAGCGCTGAGTAGCAATCGTCGATACATGGCGGCCTCCTGGACCGCGGAAGAGCACCTCCAGCGACGCGGGAGGGCGGCATTCATCTTTCACTGAATGACGAAATATCTGACATCAAAAACCGAATCTGGTGCGATCTGGTAATAGATTGATACATCTACGCGGATTGACTGATGACCCCCTTCGAAGCCGCGACCCAAGGGTCAGCAACCCATTAGATTTATCGTTTCAGTAAATTTACCTGGCTCGAAACTGTGCGGATTGCGATGATATCACTATGACATCGCACAAAGCCAGGGAGGCTCTAGCGTGCGCCATTCGCCCCTATCGCCGGATTCGAGCCATGAAAATCGCTACCAAGCTGCTGCTTTCATTTCTTATGTGTGCACTGGTCACCCTCGGGGTCGGCCTGTTGGGTATCCAGGGGGTCGCACGCCTTGCTACAGCCCTGGAACTGACGTTCTCCAACAACCTGGTCTCGGTCAGTAACACGGCGGCCACCCTCAATGGCCTGGTCGCCCACAACCGCGGCCTGTACCGCCTGATGGACGCCAGCAAAGGTGACGTCGCCGCACAAGACCGCGACCGTGTACGCCAAGACATCGCCAACGAACTCAAGCGCAGCCAGGCGGCCTACGCCACTTACCGCGCCACGCCGCTGGAAGACGACGAACGGGCGGCAGGCGACAAGCTCGACCAGCTCTGGCCCACGTACATCAGCAACTCCGACCGCGTCATCGCGTTGCTCGATGGCGGCCAGTTCGAACAGGCCCGCAGCCAACTCAACTCCACCAACAATGAGCTGTTCCGCCAGGCGCGCGAACTGATCCGCGTGATGATCGAGTCCAACAACCGCCAGATCCAAGAAGGCGCCGTCGCCGCCGATGATCTGCGCGCCAGCGCGCTGACCTGGATGATCAGCGGCATTGTGCTGGCCTTCATCATCGCCATCGCCATTGGAGTGTTGATCACCCGCCTGATCACCCGCCCCATCGCCCAAGCGGTAGACAGCGCACAGCGCATCGCCAAGGGCGACCTGACCCAAGCCATCATCACCGAACGCACCGACGAAGCCGGGCAACTGCTGATGGCGCTGTCAGATATGCAGGGCGGCCTCAAAAGTACCCTGGTGGAAATCGCCAATGCGTCCGACCAACTCGCCTCGGCCGCCGAAGAACTCAGCGCAGTCACCGATGAAAGCAGCCGTGGCCTGACGCGCCAAAACGACGAAATCCAACAAGCCGCCACTGCGGTAAACCAGATGACCGCAGCGGTGGACGAAGTCGCGAGCAACGCCGTGTCCACCTCCGAAGCCTCGCGCCAGGCCACCACCGAAGCCGAAGACGGCCGCCAGCAGGTGGAACAGGCCGTGTCCGGCATGCGCTCGATGGTGGATGAGATCAACGACTCTACGCAGTCGGTGGCCGACCTCGCCGGCCAAGTGCGTGAAATCGGCAATGTGATCGACGTGATCCGTGGCATCGCCGACCAGACCAACCTGCTGGCCCTCAACGCCGCCATCGAAGCCGCCCGTGCCGGTGAGCAAGGTCGCGGTTTTGCCGTGGTCGCCGATGAAGTGCGGGCGCTGGCGCATCGCACGCAAACGTCCACCGTCGATATCGAAAAAATGATCGGCGCCGTACAGGTCGGCGCCGATGACGCCGTGGCCGCCATGAACAAGAGCCTGACCTGGGCCACTAACACCCAGGCCCTGGCGCAGAACGCCGGTGAAGCGCTGCAGCGGATCACGGACAGCGTGGCGAAGATCAACGAGCGCAACCTGGTGATCGCCTCCGCGTCCGAAGAACAAGCCCAGGTCGCCCGTGAGGTAGACCGCAATCTGCTGAACATCCAGGATCTGTCCACCCAGACCGCCGCCGGTGCGCACCAGACCAACGCATCCAGCCAAGACCTGTCGCGCCTGGCCACCTCGTTCAACACCTTGGTCAGCAAGTTCCAGCTGTAAACGCTTCATTGCAGTGCATCCGCGCACCCGCGTGATGCACTCGCCCCTCACACAAGCCTCCCCTCCTGCACTGCCCGCCTGAAAAACCGGGCGTCGACACCACTTGGCACGACTCTCGCTATGCCTCTCACGTGCAGGATTGATAACAGGTTCGCGGCACCACAATTTGCAATGGCCGACTAGGGTTCCGGCTCGCTTCAAGCGAGTGGCTGGTCCGAGAGTTGGCGACCTCCAGTTGAGGTTACACGGCGGGATAAAAGCCCGGGAGACAAGCCACCGTTCACGGTGCCGCGTTGCTCCTGCTCGCCCTTGATCAACTGGAGAAGCCCCATGCCATCACCCCGTTTACCCGCCTTGCTCGCCGCCGCCTTTGCTGCCGTGCTGAGCGTCCAGACCCAAGCCGCCCCCAAAGACCACTTCAGTGTGTGCTGGACCATTTACGCCGGCTGGATGCCGTGGGAGTACGCCGGCAGCCAAGGCATCCTCGACAAGTGGGCGAAGAAGTACGGCATCAAGATCGACATGGTGCAGCTCAATGACTACGTCGAGTCCATTAACCAATACACTGCCGGCCAGTTCGACGGCTGCACCATGACCAACATGGACGCCCTCACCATCCCCGCCGCCGGCGGCGTGGACAGCACTGCGCTGGTGGTCAGTGACTTCTCCAACGGCAACGACGGCGTGGTCATCAAGGGCACCGGCAAGACCGTGGCCGACCTCAAGGGCATGAACGTCAACCTGGTGGAACTCTCGGTATCCCATTACCTGCTGGCCCGCGCGCTGGAGTCGGCCGACCTCACCGAAAAAGATCTGAAAGTGGTCAATACCTCAGACGCCGATATCGCCGCCGCTTTCAACACCGACCAGGTGCAGGCCGTGACCACCTGGAACCCGATGCTCTCCGAGATCAAGGCCAAGCCGGGTGTGACCGAGGTATTCGACTCCAGCAAAGTGCCTGGCGAAATCATGGACATGATGGTGGTCAACACCCAGGTCCTCAAGGACAACCCGGCCCTGGGCAAAGCCCTCACCGGCGCCTGGTTCGAGACAGTCGCGCTGATGAACGCCAAAGGCGCCGCCAGCACCGAAGCCCTGGAACACATGGCCAAGGCTTCCGGCACCGACCTCAAGGGTTTCCAGTCGCAACTGGACACCACCAAGCTGTTCGCCACGCCCCAGGAAGCCCTGGCGTTTGCCACCAGCAAACAACTGCCGACCACCATGCGCAAGGTCGCCGAGTTTTCGTTTGAGCACGGCTTGCTCGGTGAAGGCGCCAAGGACACCAGCGCCGTGGGCATGAGCTTTGCCAATGGCGTGACCAGCGGCGACACCGCCAACCTCAAGCTGCATTTCGACCCCAGCTACGTGCAGATGGCCGCCGACGGCAAGCTGTAAGAGGACCCGGCCATGCGCCTGATCAACCGTCACCCGGAACGCTCCAGCCGCTTGCTGTTGGTGCTGCTGCCCTTCGCGTTGCTGCTGTTCGCCTACTTCGTAGGCTCGGCCGAGCGCCTGGCGGCCAACCCCAACGACAAGCTGCTGCCCAGCGCCGTGCAAATGGGCGACGCCATAAAGCGCCTGGCGTTCAGCGCCGACAGCCGCACCGGTGAATACGTGCTGTGGCAAGACACCGCGTCAAGCCTGCAGCGTCTGGCCATCGGCCTGGGCATCAGTGCCCTCGCCGGCTTGTGCCTGGGTATTGCCGCCGGGACCTTGCCGCTGTTTGGCGCGCCGCTGTCGCCACTGCTGACAGTGCTGTCGATGGTGCCGCCGCTGGCGATCCTGCCGATCCTGTTCATCGTGTTTGGCCTGGGCGAGTTGTCGAAGGTGATGCTGATCGTGATCGGCATCACCCCGGCATTGGCGCGAGACCTGGAACAGCGCGCGCGGGAAATTCCCGTCGAATTGCTGGTAAAAGCCCAGACCCTCGGTGCGTCCACCTGGACCTTGATGCTGCGCGTGGTGTTGCCGCAATTGCTGCCACGCCTGCTGATCTCACTGCGCCTGATGCTGGGTTCGGCGTGGTTGTTCCTGATTGCCGCCGAGGCCATCGCCTCCACTGATGGCTTGGGCTATCGGATCTTCCTGGTACGCCGCTACCTGGCGATGGACGTGATCCTGCCCTACGTGGTGTGGATCACCCTGCTCGCCTGGCTGATGGACTGGGGCCTCAAGGCCCTGACCCGGCGCGCGTTCCCCTGGTACGAAGGAGCGCGGGCATGAGCTTTATCAGCGTGAACAATGTGTGGCAGCGCTACGGCGACCAAGTGGTGCTGGAAGGCCTCAACCTGCACGTGGCCGAGGGTGAGTTCTGCACGCTGGTGGGCACCTCTGGCTGCGGCAAATCCACCTTTCTGCGCCTGCTGCTGGGCCAGGAAACCGCGAGCAAGGGTGAGATCCTGTTGGATGGCCAGGCCCTTGCCGCCGAGCCGGATGCCAGCCGAGGTGTGGTGTTCCAGCGTTACTCGGTGTTCCCGCATTTGAGCGTGTTGGACAACGTCGCGCTGGGCCTTGAATTGCCCCGCTCGCGCCTGCTGGGCCGGCTGTTCGGCAAGGCCAAGCGAGACGCCCGGGAACAGGCTGCCGCGCTACTGCATAAAGTCGGTCTCGGGCATGCCCTCGACAAATACCCGGCGCAGCTCTCTGGCGGTATGCAGCAACGCCTGGCCATCGCCCAGGCCTTGATCATGAAACCCCGCGTATTGCTGCTGGATGAACCCTTCGGCGCCCTCGACCCGGGCATTCGCAAAGACATGCACCAGTTGCTGCTGGAGCTGTGGCGCGAAACCCGGCTGACGGTGTTCATGGTCACCCACGACCTCAGCGAAGGCTTCAGCCTCGGCACGCGCCTGCTGGTGTTCGACAAGGTGCGCGTCGACCCCCACGCCCCCGGTGCCTATGGCGCCCGCATCACCTACGACATTCCTTTGAACAGCGAACGCCGCAAGGCGCTCGCCGCTGAACTTGGAGCGACTGCCCAATGACCGATTCCACCCAACTGTTCCCACCGTTTGCCGAAGAAATGCTGCCCGGCGGCGGCCACCGTTCGTTTGTGCTCAAGCGCGGGCAACTGCTGCGCCTTACCGACCTGCGCGGCGGCGCCAACGTCAGCCTCACGCTGCTCAATGCCAATGAAAAAACCGAGCGCCTGAACCTGCCCGACAGCCTCAAATGCCAACACACCGCCAAGCTCACCACCGGCCATTGCCTGTACTCCGACATGGGCCGAGTACTGGCCGCCATCACTGCCGACACCTGCGGCTGGAGTGACAGCATCGGCGGCGTGCTCTGCGCCAGCGAAGTCACCGAAAAGTACGGCCAGGGGCGCTACCAGGAACTGCGCAACGGCTTCTTCCGCAACGGCACCGACAACCTGCTGGTGGAGTTGGGCAAGTGGGGCCTGGGGCTGTCTGACCTGCTGATGACCCTCAACCTGTTCAGCCGCGTCAGCGTGGATGGCGACGGTGGCCTGCACTTTGTGCCGGGCAATTCCAAGGCGGGTGACTACATCGAACTCTACGCACCGATGGACACCCTGGTGGTGCTCACCGCCCTGCAACACCCGATGGACCCGAACCCCGATTACGCCCCGCAACCGCTGAAACTGAGCTGGATGAACGCTGACAAAAGCGTCGCCGAACACTGCCGCACCTCGCGCCCGGAAAACGAGCGCGGCTTTATCAACACCGACCGTCTGTTCGCCTGAGGAGCTGCCATGTCTATCGCACTGAAACAACCGGATGCGGCCGTGTACCGCGCGACCATTCCCGCTGGCGAACCGTGGCTGATGGAGGTCAAGGCCGGGCAGACCTTGCGCATCCTCGACCTGGAGGGCAACCAGGCTGTCGACACCTTGTTCTACAGCCTCAAGAACCCCAAGGAACGCTACGACGTGCAACGCACGTTGCGGCGGCAAAACAGCGTGTACCTGGGCACCGGCAGCGTGCTGTATTCCAACCTCGGCCAGCCGATGCTGACCATCGTCGACGACACCTGTGGCCGCCACGACACCCTCGGCGGCGCCTGCGCCCAGGAGAGCAACACCGTTCGCTACGCCCTGGAAAAACGCTACATGCACAGCTGCCGTGACAACTACCTACGGGCCTGCGCCCACGATGGCCGCCTGGGTAAAGGCGACATCGGGCCGAACATCAATTTCTTCATGAATGTGCCAGTGACAGCCGACGGTGGGCTGACGTTTGAGGACGGTATTTCCGCCCCCGGCAAATACGTGGATTTGCGTGCGGAGATGGACGTGATCGTGCTGATTTCCAACTGCCCGCAATTGAACAACCCGTGCAATGCCTACAACCCCACTCCTGCGGAGCTACTGGTATGGAACTGAAAATGAAGCGGTTGCGCCAATGGCTGTTCACCCTGTGCCAATCCCGCGCCGGGCAGTGCCTTAACAAGCACTGAGGTTCAAAATTGTGGGAGCGGGCTTGTTCGCGAATACGGTGTGTCAGCACGTGCATCTGTAACTGAAACTCCGCTTTCGCGAGCAAGCCCGCTCCCACCTTTTGGATCTCCACTGATTTCGGAATTTGCGCTGCGGACGACCGTAGCGTCACCTTCACTTTGCGGGACGGCCCGCAGGGTTTTGCCATGTTCGAAAAACTCTTGATCGCCAACCGCGGCGCCATTGCCTGCCGCATCCTGCGCACCTTGCGCAAGCTTCACGTAAAAGGCGTTGCGGTGTACGCGCAAGCCGATGCCGCCAGCCTGCACATCCAGCAAGCCGACGAAGCCTACAGCCTCGGTGAAGGCGCGGCGGCAGGCACTTACCTGGCGGTGGAAAAAATCCTCGCCACCGCCAAGGCCTGTGGTGCCAAGGCCATCCATCCGGGTTATGGCTTTCTCTCGGAAAACGCCGCCTTTGCCGAGGCCTGTGAAAACGCCGGCATCGCCTTCGTCGGGCCAACGCCCGAACAACTGCGCGTGTTCGGTCTCAAGCACACGGCCCGCGCCTTGGCCAAGCAGCACCAAATCCCGTTGCTGGAGGGCACCGAGCTGCTCGACAGCCTCGACGCCGCCCTGCTCGCCGCCGACCGCGTGGGCTACCCGGTGATGCTCAAAAGCACCGCCGGCGGTGGCGGTATTGGCATGCGCGTGTGCCGCCATGCGACCGAATTGAGCGAATCCTTCGACGCGGTCAAACGCCTGGGCCAGAACAATTTCAGCGATGCCGGCGTGTTTATCGAGAAGTACATCCAGCACGCCCGTCACTTGGAAGTGCAGGTGTTTGGCGACGGCGCGGGTGAGGTGATCGCTCTCGGCGTGCGTGACTGCTCGGTGCAACGGCGCAACCAGAAAGTCCTCGAGGAAACCCCGGCGCCGAACCTGCCCGACGGCATGGCCGAGGCGTTATGCGCGGCCGCCATCACCCTGGCCAAAGCGGTGAACTACCGCAGCGCCGGTACCGTGGAATTTATCTTTGATAGCGCCGATGGGCGCTTCTATTTCCTGGAAGTGAACACCCGGTTGCAGGTGGAACACGGCGTCACCGAACAAGTGTGGGGCGTGGACCTGGTGCGCTGGATGGTGCAATTGGCGGCAGGTGAAATGCCGCCGTTGAGCGAGCTTGTTTTAAGCCCTCAAGGCCATGCAATCCAGGCACGTTTGTATGCAGAAGACCCTGGCCGGGATTTCCAACCCAGCCCGGGCTTGCTGACCCAGGTGGACTTCCCGGTTGCCGATGGCCTGCGCATCGATACCTGGGTAGAAGCCGGGTGTGAGATCCCACCGTACTTCGACCCGATGATCGCCAAGCTCATCACGTGGGCGCCTACCCGGGAGCAGGCACGCCTGGATTTACACCGGGCACTGAGCGACAGCCAACTCTACGGCGTGGAAACCAACCGCGATTACCTGCGCCAGATCCTGCTCGCCGCGCCCTTCGCCAGTGGCCGCCCATGGACCCGTTGCCTGGAAGATCTGGTCTACGTCGCCGACACCGTCGAAGTGCTGAGTGCGGGCACGCAAACCAGCGTGCAGGACTACCCAGGCCGCCTCGGTTATTGGGCGGTGGGCGTGCCGCCGTCAGGGCCGATGGACAGCCGTGCGCTGCGCCTGGGCAATCGCCTGCTGGGCAACAGCGACGGTACCGCCGCGCTGGAAATCACCATGAGTGGGCCGATGCTGCGCTTCAATTGCGCGGCGGTCGTGGCGGTCACCGGCGCAGTCATTCCGCTGCTGTTGGATGATCAACCGGTGCCGATGAATACCGCGCTGTTGATCGAGGCGGGTTCGGTATTGAGCCTGGGCACCCTTGCCGGCGCCGGCGCACGCAGTTACCTGTGCCTGCGCGGCGGGTTGCAGGTGCCGGACTATCTGGGCAGCAAAAGCACCTTCACCCTCGGCCAGTTCGGCGGCCATGGCGGGCGCGCGTTGCGGGCCGGCGATGTGTTGCATCTGCGGCCATTGACGGACGCGAGTGCAGGGCAACAATTGAAGGCCGAGCCGCTGCCGCAAACGCGCACGCTGCGGGTGATCTACGGCCCCCACGGCGCGCCGGAATACTTCAAGCCCGAGTACATCGACACCTTCTTTGCCACTCAATGGGAAGTGCACTTCAACTCCAGCCGCACCGGCGTACGGTTGATCGGGCCCAAGCCGTTGTGGGCACGCACGGATGGCGGTGAGGCGGGGCTGCACCCGTCGAATATCCATGACAACCCCTATGCCATCGGCGCGGTGGATTTCACTGGTGACATGCCGGTGATCCTCGGGCCGGACGGGCCAAGCCTGGGCGGGTTTGTGTGCCCGGTAACGGTGATCGAGGCGGACTTGTGGCAACTCGGCCAGCTCAAGGCCGGCGACAAAATCTGCTTCGCACCGGTCGGCCTCAAAACGGCCCGGGAGCTTGCTTTGAAATGGGATCAAGTGCCTGAGCCAAGCCAGTCTTCTCAAGTGATCGAGTCGCCGGTGGTACTGGACATCGGCAGCGCCGACACCCAACTGGTCGCTCGCCTTGCCGGTGACACTCACCTGCTGCTGGAAATCGGTGCGCCGGAGCTGGACCTGGTGCTGCGCTTTCGCGCCCACGCCCTGATGCAAGCGCTGGAGGCCCGTGCCCTGCCGGGTGTGATCGACCTGACGCCGGGCATTCGCTCGTTGCAGATCCACTACCAACCCGAACAACTGCCCCTGGCCGGCTTGCTGGCGTTGATCGCCAACGAGTGGACCGCCGTATGCGCCACGCAGAACCTGCAAGTGCCCTCACGCATCGTGCATTTGCCGCTGTCGTGGGACGACCCGGCGTGCCAGCTGGCGATCGAGAAATACATGACCACCGTGCGCAAGGACGCGCCATGGTGCCCGAGCAACCTGGAGTTCATCCGCCGCATCAACGACCTGGCCAACCTCGACGAAGTGCGCCACACAGTGTTCGATGCGAGTTACCTGGTGATGGGCCTGGGCGATGTGTACCTCGGCGCCCCGGTGGCCACGCCGCTGGACCCGCGCCATCGCCTGGTGACCACGAAATACAACCCCGCGCGCACCTGGACCGCCGAGAACTCGGTGGGCATTGGCGGTGCGTACCTGTGCGTCTACGGCATGGAAGGCCCCGGCGGCTACCAGTTTGTGGGGCGGACCTTGCAGATGTGGAATCGCTACCGGGAAGTCGCGGCGTTTAAAGGCAAGCCGTGGTTGCTGCGGTTCTTTGACCAGATCCGGTTCTATCCGGTGAGTGCTGACGAGTTGCTACGGATTCGTCGGGATTTCCCCTTGGGCAGATTTGAGCTGGGGATTGAGAACAGCCAGTTGAACCTGGCCGATTACCAGGCCTTCCTGGCGCGCGAAGCAACGGGCATCAGCGCGTTTCGTGAGCAACAGCAGCACGCCTTCAACGCCGAGCGCGAACGCTGGATCGCCAGCGGCCAGGCGCATTTCGACAGCGAGGAGCTGGCGGCGCCACTGGGCGCGAACACGCCGCTGCACACCAATGAGTACAGCATCGACAGCCATATCGCCGGCAACCTCTGGCAGGTCCAGGTCACCGCCGGTGAGCGAGTGGCCGCGGGCGATGTGCTGGTGATCCTGGAGTCGATGAAAATGGAAATCCCTGTGGTGGCGCCGTTCGCCGGCACTGTGCGTGAGATCCCCGTGCAACCCGGCAGCGGCATTGGTGCCGGGCAGCGTGTGGTGGTACTGGAACGTGACTGACATTTCTATTTCGACAGGCGGACAAGCCATGAACCTGCAACTGGACAACCTGCGCAATGCCTACCTCAGTGGCGACACCACCCCACGGGCAGTGCTGTTGCATCTGCGTGAAAAAGCCGCGCAATTGAACCCCGACTATCACCTGTTCATTCACCTGCTCAGCGTTGCGCAGATGGAGCCATACCTGGCCGCTCTGGAGCGTCGCGACCCGGCAGAGTTGCCGCTGTACGGCGTGCCCTTTGCAATCAAGGACAACATTGACCTGGCCGGTATTCCCACCACCGCTGCCTGCCCGGCGTTTGCGTACGTGCCGCAGCACAGCGCGACGATTGTCGAGCAGCTGATCGCCCTGGGCGCCGTGCCGCTGGGCAAGACCAACCTCGACCAGTTCGCCACCGGGCTCAATGGCAGCCGCTCGCCGTACGGCGTCTGCCCCAACAGTGTGTTGACGGAATATCCGTCGGGCGGGTCCAGTGCGGGATCGTCATTGGCGGTCGCACTGGGTGTCGCCAGTTTTGCCTTGGGTACCGACACCGCTGGCTCCGGGCGTGTGCCGGCGGCGCTGAACAATTTGGTTGGGCTCAAGGCGACCAAAGGGTTGATCTCCACCGCAGGGGTGGTGCCGGCATGCCGCACATTGGATTGCGTCACCACGTTTACCCGCACCGCACGGGAAGCCAGCCAGTTGCTGGCGCTGACTGCCAGGCTTGATCCGCTGGACGCCTACAGCCGCCAGAACCCGGCGTGGAATGACGCGTCGGCCTTTGGCGCGCCCAGGCCTTTTCGCTTTGGCGTGTCGCGCCCGGAGGACCTGGAATTCTTTGGCTGCGCGCAAGGCCCGCGGCTGTTCCAGCAAGCCATCGCCCGCATGATTGCCCTCGGCGGTGAGCCGGTGGCACTGGACTTGTCACCGTTCCTTGAAGCGGCGCGCCTGCTCTACGAAGGACCGTGGGTGGCCGAACGCTACAGCGTGGCCGGTGAGCTGATGGAACGTGATCCCGAGGCGGTGCTGCCGGTGATTCGTGCGGTATTGGCCAAGGCACCGGCGGTCACCGGCGTCGACACCTTCCGTGCGCACTACCGCCTGCAAACCTTGAAAGCCCAGTGCGACCGCGCGCTGGAAGGGCTGGACTGCGTGCTGACGCCCACGATCGGTCGCCCGGTGACGCTGGCAGAACTGCACGCCGAACCGGTGCTGCGCAATGCTGAACTGGGCTACTACACCAACTTCATGAACCTGCTGGACTACGCCGCCGTCGCCGTGCCCAGCGGCGTGATGGACAACGGCCTGCCGTGGGGCGTGACCGTATTTGGCCGAGCGTTTACCGACCAATACCTGTTGGGCGTGGCAGATGCGTTGCAGCGTCAGCACGATGCATCACTGGGCGTGCCCACCACTGTCGCCAGCCATGACTGCACACGGTTGGTGGTGTGCGGCGCGCACCTGCAGGGGCTGGCACTGAACAGCCAGCTGTTGCGCCGGGGGGCACGCCTGATTGAGCGCACCCGCAGCTCGGCCGACTATCAACTGTTCGCCCTGGCGGGTGGGCCGCCGTATCGCCCCGGCATGCTGCGGGTGAGCGAGGGCGGCGCGGCCATCGAAGTGGAAGTGTGGGAACTGCCGAGCCGTGAACTGGGCTCCTTCCTCACCGGCATCCCGGCGCCCTTGGGCCTGGGCAAAGTGCAACTGGCGGATGGGCGGTGGGAAAGCGGCTTTATCTGCGAGCCCTATGGGCTGGCGGGCGCGGTGGACATCAGCCATTTCGGCGGCTGGCGCAGCTACCTGCGCAGCTTGCAATAGCCGGACGGGACTGTATCGTGCAGGGAACTCCGGGGCCCTGCCCGATACAGCCTGAATCGACCGATGACCACCCCTACCCTCTGCCCCGCCTGCGGTGCGCCCAACGACTGCTCCCTCGCCGACCCGCGCACGGCCGATCAAGCCTGCTGGTGCTACAGCGTCAGCATCGACCCCGCGGTGCTTGAAGCCTTGCCCGATGAACTGCGCAACACCGCCTGCCTGTGCCCGCGCTGCGCCCAGGTGGACAAGCAATTGAAACGTCAAAATGCGCGTTGATCGCTTCCTCAGCAACCTCCCTCGTTTCAATCGCAAGCAAGTACGCCTGCTGCTGGTAGAACGGCGGGTGACGGTGGATGGTGTGGCGGTGATCGATCCTCACCATGAGGTGCGCGAATTCAGCCACGTTTGCGTTGATGATGAGGTGCTGCAAACAGGCAAGTCGGCACGGTACTTCATGCTGCACAAACCTCAGGGTTGCGTCAGTGCCACGTCGGACCCGCAGCACCCTACAGTCCTCGACCTGCTGGATGAGCCGGATACACACGAGTTGCATATCGCCGGTCGTCTGGACTTCAACACCACCGGTCTGATGCTCATCACCAATGACGGGCAGTGGTCACGACGCCTCACGCAACCGCAGACCAAGCTGCCCAAGGTCTATCTGGTGGAGACCGAGCAGGAAATTGGTCCGGAATACGCAGTGACCTTCAAGGCGGGCCTGTATTTTGCGTTTGAAGACCTGACCACCCAACCCGCCGAACTGGAACTGTTGGGGCCGACGACGGCGCGACTGGGTATTGTCGAGGGGCGTTATCACCAGGTGAAACGCATGTTCGGGCATTTCAATAACAAGGTGATCGGCTTGCATCGCGAACGGATGGGCCCCTTGGTGCTCGATGCTGCCTTGGCGCCGGGCGAGTACCGGGCGCTGACTGACGACGAAATCCGACAGGTCTGATGACCGTTCAGCCGGTACTGGTAAAAAACCACGGTGTTGCCTTGCGAGGCAGCACCTCTGCTGCTTGAATCAAAACGCCAGCCAAATTATGACTGGCGAGTCGCCTATAACCTCCAAGAAACACTTTGCCCCCGCCCGCGCTTGATCTACGGGCCTTCCAGGCAAAACTGCCCGCCATAACAACACCCGTCGGCCAGCCGTCATCGGATCGACATGGGCTCTCCATTTCCAGGCGTATGCCTACCTGTCACAAAGCTCGTGCAGAGTTATCTGCGCGCCCTACCCGCTTGCCAGGAGTCTTACGACATGAGGCCAGAAATCGCTGTGTTGGATATACAGGGTCAGTATCGGGTTTACACGGAGTTCTATCGCGCGGACGCTGCTGCAAAGACCATCATCATGGTCAATGGCTCCATGGCCACCACGGCATCCTTCGCTCAAACCGTGAAAAGCCTGCACCCGCAGTTCAATGTGGTTTTGTACGACCAGCCCTACGCTGGCCGCTCCAAAATCCATAACCGCCATGAGCAAATGCTGACGAAGGAAATCGAGGGCCAGATCCTCCTGGAACTCATCGACCACTTCGCCGCCGAACACGTGCTGTCATTTTCTTGGGGCGGCACCGCCACCCTGGTCGCCCTGGCCCACCGGCCACGTCGCGTAGAAAAGGCCGTGATCAGCTCATTCTCACCGGTGATCAACGCACCGATGCGCGACTACCTTGAGCGCGGCGTCGATTACCTCGGCAACCTCGACCGCGACCGCGTCGGCCACCTGGTCAACAGCACCATCGGCAAGCACCTGCCGTCGCTGTTCAAGCGTTTCAACTACAAACACGTGAGCAACCTGGCCGAGCATGAATATGGGCAGATGCACTTCCATATCAGCCAAGTGCTCCACAGCGACCGGCTGTGCTACCTCAAGGCGGCCAAGCAGATCGATATTCCGGTGTTGTTTGTAAACGGTGAATGGGACGAATACACCAGTGCCCAGGATGCCAAGCTGTTTGGCCAGCACGTGGCCCATAGCAGTTTCAGCACCGTGCAGGCCACGGGGCACTTTCTGGACATGGAACACAAGGCGGCGTGCCGGGACACCCGGGAAGCGGTGGTCGGGTTTCTGAAGCCAGAACGGCAGGTCAGCCGGTTGCGCTATCAACAGGGCCAGACACAGCATGCCTTTGCGATCTGAAATGAAGGCCCGCTTAGGTGGGAGCCGGTCTTGCCCGCGATACGGACGCCTCGGTGTGCCAGCCACACTCAGGTGAAGCTATCGCAGGCAAGCCAGCTCCCACACAAGCTTGCGCATGGCACGTAACCCACACATTTTTGAAGAAAAACTTCAAATCCCGGCAAACATCTGGTACAAAGTCAGCCGCTCTGAGCGGGTATAGTTTAATGGTAGAACAGTAGCTTCCCAAGCTTCCGACGAGGGTTCGATTCCCTCTACCCGCTCCACTCAGATTCTGCGCTTGCGTCAGGTTTGTTCCTGACGGGAGAGGCAAAAAAAACCGGTCCTTGGTGACCGGTTTTTTTATGCGCGAAATTTGTTGCGTTGATAAAGGCGACAACCGTGCGCGGGCGAGTAGGCCGGGTAGCTTTCGGGATACCAACGCACTCGATGTCCCGCGCACAGCTGCCATTGAGCACCGCCTGACGCGGACAGCGGCTGACAAACCATATGCAGCGCGCCCTACGTGCGCAACCTGAAGTGTTCCGATGGTTGTGTAGGCAACGTCGCAAGACTAAAAGTACGAGATAAATGACCTCTGTCCAGAAACCAGAAACAGAAAAGCCGGCACATAGTCGGATGCAGTTTACCTAAAGCGCCGCGATCTCAAGATTATCTATGTTCCAACGCTGCCAGTACGTGGCAGGGGTCGTTGTATAGGGCACGCAACAATGCTCTTGCTGGTCCTTCTGGCTCACGCCGCCCTTGCTCCCAGTTTTGAAGCGTTCCTACAGGCACATCAATCGCCTTCGCAAAGCGCGCTTGAGAAAGCCCCGTGGCATGTCGAATCTCTTTTACCTTCAAAGCATCAACAAAAAACTCACGGGATGGAGGGCGCTCACCCCTTGCGATTTCATCCATCTGGGTCATGCTTTCGACCAGGCGATTGAACAGTTTTTTCTCCATCACTCCCACCTTCTGTTTATCTCGCTCAGAACTCGTTTTTCTGCCAGCGAAAGATCGTCTTTGATGCCCTTTCTGTATATCAGGATCAATCTAATTTGATACGCCCTACAGAGGTGATAATAAATCACCCTGACGCCGCCGCTTTTCCCCCTGCCCGGCATAGCCCAACGGATTTTTCTCAATCCATTGGTCCCTTGAATGACATCCCCGGCAGTGGGGTTCTCGGCCAGAAACGCCTGGAATTCACCGTAACTTTCCTCGCTCAGAAGTGTTGCTAAATCTTCTGTAAATACGGGTGACTCTATAAATATCATACCCACGCCTGTACGTCATTGGCGCATAAACAGCTTAGTCTTGCCGCTTCCAATCTAGCAACGCCCACTCGTCACTCACAGATAGGTAAACGAAAGATGCGCCACAATGTGTGAAGCGCAAACTCTACAACCACAGGATCAGTGATTTGACGTAGGACGCAACTGAGTTTCCCATCCGAAAAAAGACAATCAATCTTCCCTCCCTATCCCCTCTGCACCACCCACGCCAGCGGCAACGTCACCATCAATAAACCCGCCAATACCATCACCGCCACTGGCACCCCCAGCACATCCCCCACCCCGCCAAACACCACCGGTGCCAGCGCCCCGCCGCCAATCGTGCCGGTGTAGAACAGCGCAAATGCCTGCTCGCGTTTTCCGGCATTAGCCAAATCCGGCACGGCCCCGTAGAGCACCGAGGATGTTCCGTTCAGCACCAGGCCTAGCAGCGGCAGCATCGCCATCAACCCATTCAGCGGCAGGTACACCGCTGCAACGATCAGCAAGGCCGTACCTGTTTCCGTCAGCCACACGGTCTTCATCATGCCGATGCGCGCGCCGAGGTAACCGCAGAACAACTTACCGAACGCGCCGCCGATAAACAGCAGGGTCAGCGCCAGACCTATGCCTGCGGTGCCGGCGCCTTTGGCTTGCAGCAGGAACGGCAGGAAGGTGAGAAACCCCATGCGCACGGCACTGTCGAGGGTGCCGGTCAATATCAGCGCGCGCAGGCCGCTGACAGAGCCAGTACCGCTGAGGGATTTTGTTTTTTTCAGAGCTGTAGGCGCTTGCGACTGGCCGGGAATCAGCCACCACAACAGCCCCGCCGCCGCCAAGCCGAGCACACCCAAGAGCGTGACGCTGGCACGCCAACTGATGACGGTGAGTAGCAGGCCGACCAATCCGGGAATCAGGGTTTTGCCGATGTCGCCGGAAAAGTTGTACTGGGACAGTGCCTGCTTCACGCCGCCACCGTCTTCGTAAGCATCAGTGATCATCGACGAGGCCAGCGGATGTTGCGTACTGGCGCCCAGGCCACCCAACAGTAATGCCAGTAGCAACATGGCCAGCCCGGTCGCTTGCCCGACCAGCAAGTAAGCGACACCCGCAAGCGCAGTGCCACCCACTAGCATCGGCACGCGGCCCCAGCGTTTGGCGGCACGGCTGGCCAACAATTGGAACACCGCCATCATCCCGGAATAGGCGCCGCGTAAAAGTCCGATCTGCGCGTAGGACAGTGCAAACTGCGCCTGCCAGATCGGCAGCAACACGTAAATGACATCAGTGAGACCATCATGCACGGCATGGGCGCTGCAACCGGCGATCAGCGAGCGACGACGGGTGGATTTTTCGGCAGCGGGCACGGCGACGACATCGGTCATGGTGTAGGAATCAGTTCAGGTTTAAGAGGCTTCCAACCGGTCTGCGCGATCAGCAGGGTCAGCAACTGGAAGGTGATAATCAGCACCACACAGCCTACCCAACCCCAGCGCTCCCAGAGCAGCCCCGGGACGATTGCACCGCAGCTACCGCCAAGGTAATAGCACGTGAGGTAGACGCCCACGGCACCGGCTTTGTTGTCGCCAGCACTGGCAGTGGTGAAGGCATTCGCGGCCGCTTGGGCGAGGAATACGCCGGTGGAACTGAGGGCCAGCCCCAGCACAATGCTCCACAGGAACGGCAACAAAGTCAGGACTGAACCCACAACGCCCAGCAACGCCGCGACGCTCAACAACTGGGCGTGAGGCCGGGCCTTGCTGAGGCGACCCGCGATGGGGATCACGATCAGCGCCAGCAGGAACACCGCGTAAAGCGTACCCAACGCCGCAGGCCCGAGATTGAAAGGCGGTAGGCCAAGGTACAAACCCGCGTAGGTAAACGCTGCAACCTGGGAAAACAGCACGCAAAAGCCCACGGCGTATGCAGCCAGCAAGGGTTTGCGAAAAACACTCGAGCTAGAGGTTCTGACACGCTGCGTACGCGCACGGCTGACCGGCAACAGGAACTGGATAAACCCACCCACCATCAGGCTCAACACCGCGAGCAATTCAAAGGCCTCGCGCCAGCCCACATAGTCGGTCATCACGCCGGTGACAAATCGCCCGGCAAACCCGCCCAACACCGTGCCCGCTACATACAGGCTGGTGACTTCAGTCACCGTGGCGCCGCTCCAGCGGTCACCGATGTAGGCCACGCTGGTGGCGAACACCACCGGGATCAACATGCCTTCGACAAACCGCCACACCAACACTTCGACAAAGCTGTTGGCATAGGCGGTCATCAGCGCCGGCACCGCCAACAGCAGCGCGGCCACGCTGATCACCGTGCGCTGTTCGAAACGACCGGTCAGCCGGCTGACAAAGGGCGCGGTGATCGCCACTGCCAACGTTGTCACCGTGATACTCCACCCCGCCGCTTTGGCGCTGACCTGAAACTGCGCGGCGAACGTCTGGAGAATGCTCTGGGTAGCATAGAGGTTAAGGAACGCCGCGCAGCCACACAGAAACAGGGCAAGACGGGCACAATGCAGTCGCGGCTTCATGAAACCTCTCGTTTTATTTTGTGAGGTCTTTATAGAATGGCCGGCAGCTCTTGAACCAATACCGATTTCGAACCGATCAATACCCTGGAGCCAGGATGCTCGACCTACGCAAGCTACGGTACTTTCTGACGGTCGCTGAAGAACTGCATTTCGGCCGGGCAGCCATTCGCCTGCACCTGGCCCAGCCGCCGCTGACCCGGCAGATTTCGGCATTGGAAACAGAATTGGGCTTCAAACTGTTCGATCGCACCAGCCGTTCGGTCACGCTCACGGCCCAAGGCCGGTCGTTCCTGCCCTATGCGCGCGGAGTGCTGGAGCAAGTGGATCTGGCGCAAGTGATCGCCGGCAAACTGGCAGCAGGCACGGCGGGGCAACTGGCGTTGGGCTACGTCAGCTCTATCGCCTTGTCAGACCTGTTCAGCCAGGCGATCCAGGCGTTCGCCCAACGCTTTCCCGATGTGCAACTGACCCTGGTGGAATGCGCCTCCGGCAGCCTGGGTGCGCAGGTGGCGGATGGGCGGTTGGATATCGGCCTGAGCCGCTTGTTGCCTCAGGGGGATGAGGTGCAAGCGCTGTCACTCGGCGAAGAACGGCTGGTGGCTGCGGTCTCCACTGATTGCCCGTTGGCAAGCCAGGCGCAGGTCAGCCTGGCGCAACTCAGCGCTTACCCGTTGATTCTGTTTCCGGCGGATTACGGCTCGGGGTTGAACCAGTCCATCGAACAGCTGTACCGGCACCACGGGCAACCCTTGCGAGCTGGGCCGACCGGGCGACAAATCACCTCGATCATTGCGCTGGTAGCCGCCGGGCAAGGCGTGGCGCTGGTGCCGGAATGCACGCAGAGTTTGATGAATAAAGGCGTGACATACAGGCCGTTGGTGGAGGTGGACGCGTGTGCGAAATTGTTGGTGCTGACGCCGACGCAAACCAAAAGCACGCTGGTTGAGGCATTTCTCAGCGTGATTGCGGTTGCTCTACACACCCGGTAACCCGATCGTAAAACCTCGCAATACCTCCCCCCAGCGCTATTGCTGCGCGCTCTTACACTCCATCTGTCGCTTACCCTAATACCGGTCGTCTAACGCCGGTAGGTAGAGTGTTGATAATTTAACTCGAGTGGTTATAGTCACCACCAACACACACCATAAGGAGGTGTTGTGGATAGCCGTTATTTGATAGGCCATATCGTTGCGGATGGTTGGTACTTGGTACGCATCAGGGGCAGCCATCACCACTTCAAGCACCCCACAAAACCGGGACTGGTAACGATTCCTCATCCAAAGAAGGACCTGTTGGACAAGACCGCCAAAAGCATTTTGAAACAGGCTTTGTTGAGTTAACCGTCCCTGGAGGACAACAGACATGCTTTACCCCATTGCAATTTCAACCGGCGACGAAGACCACGCCTGGGGCGTGGAAGTACCGGATATCCCTGGCTGCTACTCCGCCGGCGACGATCTGGACGACGCCATGGCCATGGCTCGTGAAGCCATTGAAGGGCACTTTGAGATCCTCGCCGAAGACGGTGCACCGATCCCCAACGCGCAGAAAGTCACCCTGCATGCCGCCAACCCGCAGTACGCGGGCTGCACCTGGGCAGTGGTGGACATTGATGTCACCAAGTATCTGGGCAAGGCGCAAAAGCTCAACATTACGCTGCCCGGTTATCTGCTGAACCGCATCGATGAATACGTGTTGCATCACCCGGAAGAAAAAAGCCGCTCGGGTTTTTTGGCCTCGGCAGCCCTGAAGGTTTTGCAGCAAGAAGGATAATGGTGCTGTCCTGGCGAGGCGGAATTCGACCGCAAGAAACGTAGTTCCCCTCCAGGCGTATCGCTTTAGACTTCAATAACACACTCAGGAGCCCGGCCCATGCCCTATGAATACAAGCTCATGCCCTCCCCCGTCGGCCAGCTCACGTTGGTGGCGCGCAACGGCAAACTCAGCGCCATTCTGTGGGAAGTCGAACGCGCCAACCGGGTTCGCCTGGGTGAGTTGCACGAGGCCAATGACAGCCCGGTGCTATTGGAAACCGAGCGTCAGTTGCAGGAATACTTCGCCGGCACGCGAAACCGATTCGAACTGGAACTGGATTTCGACGGCACCGACTTCCAGAAACAAGTCTGGCAAGCGCTGCTGACCATTCCGTTTGGCGAAACCCGTAGCTACAGCCAGATCGCCCAGCAAATCGGCAACCCCAAAGCCGTGCGTGCAGTGGGTGCCGCCAATGGGCGTAATCCCATTTCGATCATCGCACCGTGCCATCGGGTAATTGGTGCTTCTGGTGGCCTGACCGGGTTCGCCGGTGGCCTGGAAGCCAAGCAATATCTGCTTGCGCTGGAAGGCTCAGGCCAAGCGGAGCTGGCGTTCTGAGTAAAACCGTAGAACGTTGTTGCTATGGCAATTTGTAAAAAGAAATTTCAAGGATTCCCTGCGGTCCATACTTTCATCACCCACCCTGTTGAAGGAAAACGGTCATGAAATTCTCCGCAGTCTCGCAATCCCTGTCCCGCTGGGCAGGCAGCCCGCGCACGTTCTATGCGGCAGTGGCGTTGATTCTGGTGTGGAGCCTGAGCGGGCCGTACTTCCACTACAACGACACCTGGCAACTGATCATCAACACCTCGACCACCATCATCACGTTCCTGATGGTGTTCCTGATCCAGAACACGCAAAACCGTGACAACGACATCCTGCACATCAAGATCGACGAACTGTTGCGCGTCTCCAAGGACGCACAAAATGCCGTGCTCAGCCTGGATGGCCTGGACCGCAAAGAGCTGGAAAAACTGCGCCAGCAATACCGCAGCATTGGCAGTACCGGCACGGTGAGCCTGAACAGTGGTTGCGGCGATGTTGCAGACGACGCAGCGCATGACAAGACTGACCTGAATCAGGCATAAAAAACGGCGGTTGGAGAGCATCCAACCGCCGTTTTCACATCAAGTGACGCTATCAACCGTCGCCTTGATGGCCTTTGCCGTAGGTCGACGCCAGGGCACGGGCTTTTTGCAGACGCTCCTCCAACTTGGGCAGCGTCTCATCCACCAAAGCCTTTATTTCCGGCACATCGGACGCAGCGCCTTCCTGCTTGAACAGGGCGATGGCGTCTTCGTTTTCCTTGACCTGCTGCGCGGTGTAGGCGGCGTCGAACGAGTCGCCGTCCTTGAGTTCAGGCATCAGGGTTTCGGCTTTGTCGATGATCTTCTCGCGCGGCGCCACCGGCAGGTCGAGCTTCTTGGCGATGGCCGCCAGGTGCTGGTTGGCCAGGGTGCGCTCGTTGATCACCTCGATGGTGTAGTCCTTGATTTCCTGGGACGAGGTTTTGGCGTGGGCCATGCGGCTGGTTTCGATATCGGCCATACCTTTGGCCGAAGCCTGCTCGATGAATTCAGCAGGCGACTGGGCGAAAGCATTGCTGGCGCCGAGGCCCAGCAGCATCGCGAAACTGGCGGTGCGTAACCGGATAGCCATGCGGCTCATGATGGGTTCCTCCAGGGCAAAAATAAGTGCGGGGAAAACACCCCGCCCTGAATTCGAATTTTCAGGACGGCAAAGGTTTAGAAAAAACTCGTCAGTGCGACGAACGGTCGTCACGTCTCCCCCCCTATTTGAAGCAGTTTCATGCCAATACATCCTGCACCCGCCCCGTCAACCACTGCAATCCAGAATCCCCGCCCCGCCGCGCATGCCACGCCAACTCCACCGCAAACGACGGAATATGAAACGGCGGCGGCACAGCCACCAGATGCCCGCGGTCGATGTTCAGCAAGCCCCGGGAAGACACCGTCAAAATCAGGTCTGTGCCCTTGATCAACTGAGGCGCCACGCCCCAATGCGGCAGGCTGATTGCCACATGCCGGCGCTCACGAATCGCGGTCAACGCCCGCTCGATTTCCGGTGTGCCGCTGCCGCGCATTTCCAGCAGCACATGGGGGCGCGACAGGTACGTAGCCAGGTCCAGCGAGCCGTCATCCGGCAGGCTGTCGCGATCCACCAGGCAGGTGTAATGCTCATCGAACAGGGGCGTGGTGCGCAGTTCGGCGGGCATGTCAGGGAACACGCCGGCGGCCAGGTCAAGATCGCCATTGAGCACGCCATCAACCATACCTTCACGGCTCGCCTGGATGATTTGCAGGTCGATACCCGGAGCCTCGCGACGCAAGGTACGCACCAACCCGGGTAGGAAAATCGCCGCGCTATAGTCCGACATTGCCACGCGAAACCGGCGTTTGGCCGATGCAGGATCAAACCGGTTCGGCGCCAGCAGCGCTTGCACGTGGGCCAGGGCTTCGGCCAATGGTGTGGCCAGCTCCAACGCCCGCGCAGTCGGCACCAAGCTACCACCCTGACGGACCAGCAACGGGTCACCCAACAAATCCCTCAGGCGCGCCAACGCGTGGCTGACCGCGGGTTGGCTCAGGTGTAAACGCTCGGCTGCTCGGGTGACGTGGTGCTCGCTGAGCAAGGCGTCAAGAATCACCAGCAGGTTAAGGTCGATACGACGCAGATCATTCATTAGCTGCATGCCCTGCATAAGAACTTGGAATTTAAATTTGCGGCACGAATAGCCTAGAGTCCAGAAAAACCTCTGGGAGACATCAAATGACCACGCTGCATTGGGTAGGCTTATTGACGCTGGCGGTGATCGCCGGGGCGGTGGTGCCGTTTCAAAGTGCGATCAACGCCAACCTGGGACGAGGGCTCGGGCACCCGCTGTGGGCCACATTGGCGTCGTTGCTGATCAGCATCATTGTGTTGCTGCCGGTGATTCTGGCACTGCGTTTACCGTTGCCGAGCCTGACGTTTATCAGCAAGGCCCCGCTGTGGATGTGGGCCGGTGGTGCGTTTGGCGTGTGCTTTATTTCCCTGGCGCTGATGCTGTTGCCCAAACTCGGTGCGTCGGGGTTTATTGCACTGGCCATGGCCGGGCAGATTCTGGCGTCGCTGGCACTCGATCACTTCGGCCTGTTCGGCTTGGTGGAGCGCCAACTGACGACGCCCCGCGTGTTGGGGGCGTTGTTGTTGATCGGCGGCGTGGCGTTGATCCAGTTCAGCGCCAGCCCTGCCCGCTCCTTGGCAACGGCGGGCTGATCAGCCCTTGTCGAGGGTGCGCAATTTCTGCGGCAGGCCCGCGCCAAGGCTGTAAGTGGTGTCGCTCTAGCGGGCTGCTCACAGGCGCCCGATTGTTTTTGTTGTCGGGTGCGGCGTTACAGCGTGGCGATGTAAGCCGGCGGTGGATGCAAGTCGCAATTGCGCCCGGCCTTGGCTACCTGGCCAGGCAGGTCATGGCCCAGCAAAGCCGGCAGGCGGCGAGACATTTGCAACAAGTGCGGCAGGTCGATGCCGGTGGGAATACCGACTGCTTCACAGAGGTTCACCAGGTCTTCGGTGCAGATATTGCCCGACGCACCGGGCGCAAATGGGCAACCGCCCAAGCCGCCAAGCGCGGCATCAAAGCGCCGTGCGCCGGCCTCATACGCGGCCAGCACATTGCACAAACCCAAGCCGCGAGTGTTATGAAAATGCAGGGTCAGATCGCTGGCGGACACACGCGCCAACACGCGTTTGACCAGGCGTTCCACCTGACGTGGACTGGCCATGCCGGTGGTGTCGGCGAGGCTGATACCTTGGATGCCCAACGCCTGATAAGCGTCGACAATCTGCAGCACGCGGTCTTCATCGATCTTGCCTTCGAACGGGCAGCCGAAGGTGGTGGCGATGCTGCCGTTGAGCCGAACCGGATGCTCGGCAGCAAAGCGAGTGATATCACCAAACGCCGCCAATGAAGCCTCGCAGCGCATGCGCATATTGGCCAGGTTGTGGGTCTGGCTGGCGGACATCACCAGGTTCAACTCATCGGCGCGGGACTCGATGGCGCGCTGGGCGCCCTTGAGGTTGGGGATCAGCGCTACGTAGATCACACCAGACTTACGCGCGATGCCCTGGAACACTTGCTCGCCATCGCGCAACGCAGGAATGGCTTTGGGCGAGACAAACGAACCGGCTTCGATCCGCGAAAAACCCGCGAGGGAAAGCTGATCGATCAAGGCGATCTTGTCAGCCGTCTCGACCCAGGTCGGTTCGATCTGTAGGCCATCGCGCGGCGACACTTCCTGCACGATCAGCGCGTCGGAATAATCAGAAATCATTGCACCACTCCCGAGGTTTTCAGGCGTTGGATATCGGCGGCGGTAAGGTCCATACCTTTGGCGCGCCGCACAAACAGGCTCACGCCGAGCACTTGCTCCAGCTCCATCAGGGTGATCAGATCCAGTCGACGCACCAGGCTCTTGTGCAACATCAGTGACGCTCGTTGGCCAAGCGGTTGATCTCGGCTTGCTCTACCACCGGCTGCGGCGCACCAACACTCGCGGCCTGCAACATCGCCCGGCCGACGGTCTCGGTACTCACCACCCAACCTGGTTTTACCCGGCGAAAGAACGAGAGCAACGGCCCGAGCACGGTATAGAACGATTGATACAACGGCGTCTTCGAACGCACGCCATGCAACGGCTGGATCACCCCCGGCCGAAACAGATACACCGCCTTGAACGGCAGGCGCAGCAAAGCGTTCTCGGTCTTTCCCTTGACCCGCGCCCACATCGACTTACCGGCCTCGGAGCTGTCGGTACCGGCGCCGGACACGTAGATAAACGTCATCTGCGGATTGAGCCGTGCCAGGGTGCTGGCAGCGACCAGAGTGAGATCGTAGGTGAGGTGGGTGTACTTGGTTTCATTCATCCCCGCCGACGAAACGCCGAGGCAGAAGAAGCAGGCATCGAAGCCTTGCAGCAGATTCTCCAGGGGTTGGAAATCCAGCATGTCGCTGTGCAATACCTGATGCAGCTTGCCGTGTTCCTGGGTCAGGGGCGTGCGGCCAACGGCGACCACTTCCTGCACGTCAGCGGCCAGCAGGCACTCGCGCAGCACGCCTTGGCCGACCATGCCGGTGGCGCCGAATAGTAGAACTCTCATCAAGTGCTTCCTTCATCCAGCCAGTTTTGACTACCCGAGATACAGATCTTTGAACGCCATCGTCACATTTGACCACTGCGTTGACACCTTACTCAATAGGGTGCGCTTGGACCTAAACAAATAACATCGTGTGCCCTGTCATCAACCCACAACATCGCACTTCAATGTACCCCTATGTAAAAACAGTCAACAAAGTAGTGCTGATTAGCCACCAACTATGTAGGACACTGCTCACACCATAACCGTCATCGAGAGCAGCCGGCATGGGAAGCGTCCGACTTAACATTTGAATTTTTTCCCTCTACCATTTTTCATCCATCTCCAAGGACGAGTAAAAATGGAAAACGCACAGCAAAAAAATAAATTCTCAAACTATAAAAAGACAATCAGCATTTCCGACAATGATTGGCAATTGGCTAAAACAGGCCGAATTTGTGAACTCAATGTCACTGTCAAAAACCGCAACTACCTTACCGATCAATTCGGACGCGAACTCCATCATTTTTGCACAACTTCCTATCTTGGCCTTGATTACCACCCTGACATATTAAAAGGCGCCATAGAGGGCCTAACAGCAGCAAAAACACTTCGAATTGCCAACTCAAAAAACCGATGCAAGCTTGAAATACTCGAGCGCTATGAAAAAGAACTGTCCAGTCTTTTCAACTCGACCTGCCTTAGCACTTTGTCTTGCAGCGCTGCCAGTTCGGGAATATTGCCTTTGCTAGCGAGTGGAGCGCTCACCCGCCACTGCCCACCCACCATGGTATTCGACAAAAACGCTCACTATTCGATGAACCATCTTAAAGCCTCCTGCGCAGATGAAGCGGAGGTCATCACTGCACCTCACAACGATATTTCCTTCATCGAAGATATCTGTAAAAAGCACAGCAATGTCGCCTACATCGCAGACGGCACCTACAGCATGGGCGGAGAGGCGGATATCGATGGCCTTCTCCATCTCAAGTCTAGTTATGGCCTATTTCTTTATCTGGACGACTCCCACGCGCTTTCCGCATTCGGAGAACAGGGAAATGGATTTATTCGCCCTCGGCTGCAGGCACTGGATGATCGGACGATAATCGTAGCCTCCCTTGGAAAATCGTTTGGTGCGAGCGGTGGCTTGATAATGTTCGGAAATGAAAAACAGAAAAGCTTGATGTATAGGTATGGCGGCCCCAGCAATTGGTCCCAGAGCCTAAACTCAGCAGCTATCGGTGCGGGCTTGGCTTCAATAGAAATCCACCGCTCCGCAGAGTTGCCCGCACTGCAAAAAAAACTCCTCAGTAACCTCCAGCTATTTGACAGCCTTATCCATACCCAACAACACAACACTCACACGGCAATTCGCTTAGTAAACTGCGGCTCCGCTGAAACAGCCAATGCACTTTCGATAAAACTTGCAGACAATGGCTTTTTCACTTCAGCCGTATTTTTTCCGGTGGTTCCGAGAGGAAAGGCAGCCATCCGAATAACGCTCCGTGCCGACATGACACGCGAAACTATATATTCGTTTTGTTCAGCCCTCTTAGCCTTAATAGAAGAAAACAAAATCACAGGCTAGCCTGAGGCGCACAGGCACTCATTTCAACAAAGCGCTTCACGAATTATGCGAAAACCTCAGATTGAGTTCTTCTCCTCAACATGTGCAGTGATGGAAGATTTTCGTTGAAAAAAACCACGACCCTCACCCTAGCCTGCAGCACCGCCTTCCTCGCCCAAATCGGTATCAGCAGCTACTTGCCCGCCGTACCGGCGATTGCCCGTGACTTGCCAGCCGCCGAAGACCACGTAGCACTTGCCCTGGCAATCTACCTGGCTGGAATGGCATTACCCATGTTGCTTTGGGGCAGCCTGAGCGAGCATTTTGGTCGAAAGCCGGTATTGCTTGCGGCACTTGCACTGTATGCGCTGGCCAGCGCGGCGGTCCCATCAGCGATCGATGCCGGATCGTTTTTGTCGCTGCGACTGATCCAAGGCCTTGGTGCGGGTGGTATTTCAGTGATGGCGCGAGTGTTGGTGCGCGATAGCTTCAGCGGTGCGCTGCTGGCCAAGGGGCTGTCGTGGTTGGGCATGACCTTCGTGATCGCGCTGGGTATCGGACAATTCATGGGGTCGTTGCTACAAGCAGCGTTTGGTTGGGAGGCAATTTTTTACGGATTGGCAATGGGAGCCATCCTATTGATGGTGGTGTTGAAACGGGTAGATTTCCCGCTGCAATTAACAGCCGATTCATCGGTTTGCGCCTGGCGCACCTACACTAAAATCTTTCGTCACACTCCCTTTCTGCACGCAGCATTGGCCGGCGGTTTGGGCTACGGAGTAATTATTGCGTTCAACACCTGTGCACCGTTGATCTTGCAGGGGCATTTCAAGTGGAGTGCGACACAATATGGCTGGATTGGCTGGCCAATCAGTGCGGCTTACCTGGCGGGAGCGTTGATAGTCAATCGCTTCGTTACTCGTACAGGGCGGTTGGCGATGTTGAGTTGGGGCGTCACGCTGATCCTGGTGGGAACGTCAATGATGTTGCTGGGCAGCGTGTTTGCCACCGGGCTTGCCGTCCTACTTTGGCTGCCTTATTGCCTGGCAGTAATTGGGCAGTCGATGAGTTACCCGATCAGTTTGTCACTGGCAAACGATGAGTCGCCAGTGAACGGATCTTACGCCATGGCGTTGAGCGGTTTCATTCATCAGTTGATGGCTGCGTTGATCGGTGGTGTGGCAAGCCTGCTAGTGAGTCAGCAGGCATGGCCGTTAGGGGTGTTGTCCCTAACGTTGGCGGGCGGCGCTTGCGTATGCGTCGCCCGCTGCCGGGCACATCAAAACGCGCTGCGAAAAATCTCCTCAATCTGACGTTGGTCCGCCCGACGCGGATTCGTCAGCCCACACGCGTCCTTCAACGCATTGGTGGCGAGCAATGGAATGTCTTGCAACTTGGCGCCCAGCTCGCGCAAGCCGGCGGGAATTTCAACGTCGAGTGCCAGGCTGCGAATGGCGGCGATGGCGGCTTGGGCGCCCTCTTCGTCGGTGACGCCCTTGACGTCGGCGCCCAGTGCGCGGCCCACATCGCTCAGGCGTTTGGCGCTGACGCTGGCGTTGAAGCTTTGTACATGGGGCAGCAGCACTGCGTTGCACACGCCATGGGGCAGGTCGTAGAAACCACCCAGTTGGTGGGCCATGGCGTGCACGAAACCCAGGGAAGCGTTGTTGAAGGCCATGCCGGCAAGGAACTGGGCGTAGGCCATGTTTTCTCGCGCAACCTTGTCGCTACCATCGCGTACCGCCAGGCGCAGGTTGGCGCTGATCAGTTCGATGGCCTTGATGGCACAGGCGTCAGTGATCGGCGTAGCCGCGGTGGACACGTAGGCTTCGATGGCGTGGGTCAGGGCATCCATGCCAGTGGCGGCGGTGAGCCCCTTGGGCATGCCGACCATCAACGCCGGGTCGTTGACCGACAGCAGCGGCGTGACATTGCGGTCGACGATGGCCATTTTCACGTGGCGGCTTTCGTCGGTGATGATGCAGAAGCGGGTCATTTCACTGGCGGTACCGGCGGTGGTGTTGATAGCGACCAGCGGCAGTTGCGGCTTGCTCGATTGATCGACACCTTCGTAGTCGCCGATATGCCCGCCGTTGGTGGCACACAGGGCGATGCCCTTGGCGCAGTCATGGGGCGAACCGCCACCCAGGGACACCACGAAATCACAGGCACTTTCCTGCAGCAGTGCCAGGCCTTTCTCGACGTTGTCCACGTTGGGGTTGGGCTTGGCGCCGTCGTAGATCACCGAGTCGATGTCTTGCATCGCCAGTTTCTCGGCGATCATGCTGGCCACGCCGGCCTTGGCCAAACCGGCGTCGGTGACGATCAGCGCCTTGCGAAAACCGTAGTTACGGATGGCGGTCATGGCTTCGTCGAGGCAGTCGGTGCCCATGATGTTGACGGCGGGAATGAAGAAGGTGCTGCTCATGGCGAATCCTCGGATGACGTTTATGCCTACAGCATCGACCTCACCTGCCTACGGCATCTTGATCAGGATCAACGCTCGCTCGTGATAAAGTCACCGTCCAGCCGATTTCGAGTAGACCCGCCGCAATGAAGGATTTCCAGGATATTGACGCCCATCTTGAAGACTGGAGCGCACTGCGCGCTGGCCTCGACTTCAGCGGGATTCTGATCGGCAACGGCGCCAGCCGTACGATTTGGGAAGACTTTGCCTACGACTCGCTGTTCGAAAACGCGCGCACGGTGGAAGAAAAACCCCTGAGCCAATCTGAACTCAGTGTGTTCGACGCCCTGCAAACCCGCAGTTTCGAGCAGGCCCTGGGCGCACTCAAAACCACCAGCCGGGTTAACAAGGCGCTGGCGGTCAGCTCGGCGGCGCCGCGCAATCGCTACTACGCGATCAAGGAAGCGCTGATCAATACCATCCACGGCGTGCATATCCCGTGGCGTCTGGTGCAGCCCTCGACGCTGGCGACGATCAACGCTGAACTGGCGAACTACGCCACGGTATTCACCAGCAACTACGACTTGCTCAACTACTGGGCGATCCTGCATACGCCGGGCATTGACGACCTTTTCCGTAGCGCGGACGCCAGCTTCGACCTGCGCGACACCCGTACAAACGCCACGCGCATCCTGTACCTGCACGGTGGTTTGCACCTGGTGCGTAACCTCGATGGCACCGCGCGCAAATTGCCGTCTACCGACAGCACCTTGCTCAGCAGTTTTGCCATCAACAACACGATCAAGACCCTCGACGATGTGCCGCTGTTTGTCAGCGAAGGCAAGGTTGAGGAGAAGCTCAAGACCATCCGCAGTTCGGATTATCTGTCGTTCTGTTATGAGCAGTTGCTCAATCATGAAGGTGCGTTATGCGTCTTTGGCCATGAGTTGGGGCCGCAGGACAAGCACTTGGTGGATGCCATTCGCCAGGCCAAATTGACCACCCTGGCGATCTCGGTATCGGGGCGCAGTGATGGGTTTATTCGACAGCAGAAGCGGCGGTATTCGGAGTTGTTTGACGGGACAGGGGTTGAATTGCGGTTCTTCGCGGCGCGGACCCATGCGCTCGGTAATCCCGCACTGTCCGTCCCTGTCGAACGCTAATCAAAATGTGGGAGCGGGCTTGCTCGCGAATGCGGTGGTTCAGTCAATGATGTGTTGAATGACACTCCGCTTTCGCGAGCAAGCCCGCTCCCACATTGGATTGCATTTCAAGTCACCGTCGCAGTCACTCTTCGGCGCTGTGCACCACCACCAATAACTGCGCCTGCACCGGCCCTACCGATCTCAGCCGATGCGGCTTTTGTGCATTGAAATGCAGTGCATCGCCCCGCTCCAGAATCACTCGCTCGTTCATGAAGTCCACTTCCACCTGGCCTTCGTGCACGAACAAAAACTCCTCTCCCACGTGTTCCTTGAAGCTCTTGTCGGTGAATTCCTGCGGCGGATAGATGATGAACGGCAACAGGCTGCGCTCACTGACTTGATGGGCCAGCACCGCGTAGCCCGGTGAAGTGTCCGGTCGCTCGTGGCTGCGCACCAGGCTGTAGCTGTCGAGGCTGACGTTGTCTTCGCTGAACAGCTCTTCGACCTTTACGTTCAGCGCCTTGGCCAGTTTCAGCGCGGCGGCGATCGACGGTGTGTTGAGCCCGCGTTCGACCTTGGACAGGTAACTCTTGGTCATCCCGGATTTTTCAGCCAGGGCCTCAAGTGTCACGCCAAGTTTTTTTCTCAATAATTTCAAACGGATAGACATGCGCTGCGATTAATCCATGCAGTAAGCGATACGCTGTGCTTGCCAATGACACAAAGTGTCATATAGCATCTTAAGTGTCATTTGTAGCCACCGAGGGCACCCGATATGGCCAAGACATTAGCACTTCCCAAAGACCAACTGGTCAAGCAAGCACTGATCCAGATGCAAAACACCCTGGCGGATAATACGTGGACCGACCGGCAAAAGCTGGCGCTCACGTGCCGCATCCTGTTCGAGAACGGCCACGACTCCGGCCTGGCCGGGCAGATCACCGCGCGCGGCCCTGAACAGGGCACTTACTACACCCAGCAATTGGGCCTGGGTTTTGACGAAATCACCGCCAGTAACCTGTTGCTGGTGAACGAAGACCTTGAAGTGCTGGAAGGCCATGGCATTCCCAACCCGGCCAACCGCTTTCACAGCTGGGTGTACCGTGGGCGCCCGGATGTGAACTGCATCATCCACACGCATCCAACCCATATTGCCGCGCTGTCGATGCTGGAAGTGCCACTGCAGGTGTCCCACATGGACCTGTGCCCGCTGTACGAAGACTGTGCATTCCTGGAAGCCTGGCCAGGGGTGCCGGTGGGTAACGAAGAAGGCGAGATCATCACCGAGGCTTTGGGCGACAAGCGCGCGATCCTGCTCTCGCACCATGGCCAGTTGAGCACCGGGGCGAGCATCGAGGAAGCCTGCGTGATTGCGCAATTGATCGAACGCGCAGCCAAGTTGCAGTTGCTGGCAATGGCCGCTGGCACCATCAAGCCGATCCTGCCGGAACTGGGGCGCGAGGCCCATGACTGGATCTCCCGGCCCAAGCGTCATGGCGCCGCGTTCAATTACTACGCCCGGCAGAACCTGCGCAAACACGCCGATTGCCTGAACTGACTACCCTTTTTCGACCGGAGACTTCCTATGTCCAGCCCCAACATTCACGGCATCATCGGCTACACCATCACCCCGTTCAGCAGCGATGGCCAACGCGTTGACCTCGATGCCCTGGGCCGCTCCATCGACCGCTTGATCGCCAGCGGCGTCCACGCCATCGCGCCCTTGGGCAGCACGGGCGAAGGTGCCTATTTGAGCGATGCCGAGTGGGATGAAGTCAGCGCCTACAGCCTGGCCAAAATCGCCCGACGCGTTCCCACCGTCGTCAGCGTATCCGACCTCACCACCGCCAAGGCCGTGCGCCGCGCTCGCTACGCCGAAGCCAATGGCGCCGATGTGGTGATGGTGCTGCCGGCGTCTTACTGGAAACTCAGCGAAGCGGAAATCCTTGCGCACTACGCCGCGATTGGCGACAGCATCGGCGTGCCGATCATGCTGTACAACAACCCGGCTACCAGCGGCACGGACATGTCGGTGGACTTGATCCTGCGCATCATCAAGCAGGTGGCCAATGTGACGATGGTCAAGGAGAGCACAGGTGATGTTCAGCGCATGCACCAGTTGCATCGCCAGACCGACGTGCCGTTCTACAACGGTTGTAACCCCTTGGCACTGGAAGCGTTCGCGGCGGGTGCCAAAGGCTGGTGTACGGCGGCGCCGAACCTGATCCCGCAGTTGAACCTGGATTTGTATGACGCGGTGTTGGCCAATGATCTTACAAAGGCACGCGCGTTGTTCTACCAACAATTGCCGTTGCTGGAGTTCATCCTCAAGGGTGGATTGCCGGCGACGATCAAAGCCGGGTTGCGTTTGACCGGGCTGGACGTGGGCGATCCGCGGTTGCCGGTGTTCCCACTGGCAGAAGCCGGGATAGAACAGCTCAAAGCATTATTGCGCTAAGCCCACAACTCCCTCCCGCAGTACCCAACTGTACGGATAAATCCGCACCCAGCTGTAGGCCCGCAATCGACGGGGGTTGTGGCTAGATGGGCTTCCCAGGAAGCCCTCTGGATTTCGGCTCCTCTCTATTTCGGATCTCACCCATGAGCTCGCGCGAAAACACCGGCATGGCCCTCGGCCTGCTGGGCGTCATCATCTTCAGCCTGACACTGCCCTTCACCCGGATCGTGGTGCAGGAAATTCACCCGCTGCTCAACGGCCTGGGCCGTGCGTTGTTCGCGGCGGTTCCGGCGGCGGGCCTGTTGCTGTGGCGCCGTGAGCAATGGCCCACCTGGCGCCAAGTACGCGGTCTGTGCCTGGTGATTGCCGGGGTGATCCTTGGTTTTCCAGTGTTGTCGGCATGGGCCATGCAAACCTTGCCGGCGTCCCATGGCGCACTGGTCAACGGCCTGCAACCCCTGTGCGTGGCGTTGTATGCGGCGTGGCTGTCCCATGAACGACCGTCCAAAGCCTTCTGGGCCTGCGCAGCATTGGGCAGTGGTCTGGTATTGAGTTACGCGCTGATCACCGGTGCCGGCAGTATCCAGGCCGGTGATTTGCTGATGCTCGGCGCGATTGCCGTGGGTGGCCTGGGTTATGCCGAAGGCGGCCGATTGGCCAAGGAGATGGGCGGCTGGCAGGTGATCTGCTGGGCGCTGGTGCTCTCGACGCCGGTGTTGATCGGCCCGGTGTGGTACCTGGCGGCGCAACATCAAGGGGCGATTTCCATGCGCACGTGGTGGGCGTTTGGGTATGTGTCGCTGTTCTCGCAGTTCCTGGGGTTCTTTGCCTGGTACGCCGGGTTGGCCATGGGCGGGATTGCGCGGGTCAGCCAGATCCAGCTGTTGCAGATCTTCTTCACCATCGCGTTTTCGGCGTTGTTCTTTGGGGAACATATCGAGCCGATTACGTGGGTGTTTGCGTGTGGGGTGATTGTGACGGTGATGTTGGGGCGCAAGACGGCGGTGCAGCCTGCGCCAGTAGTAAAGGCTGGCACAGTCTAAATGTGGGAGCGGGCTTGCTCGCGAATGCGGTGGGTCAGTTGTAGATGTACTTGCTGACACACCGCATTCGCGAGCAAGCCCGCTCCCACAGGGGGTTCTGCGTTCAGCTTAAGAAACCATCCGCCCGCAACAGGGTTTCCAGGCAGTGTTCGGTGATGTGGTAGAACGCCTTCAATTCCTGGATCTTCTCCAGTAGTTGGGCGTTATCCAACGGCTCGGCGCGCTTCACCGCCAGGATCATCTTGTTCTTGTTGGTGTGGTCCAACGAGATGAACTCGAACACCTTGGTCTCATAGCCACAAGCCTCCAAAAACAGCGCCCGCAGACTGTCGGTGACCATCTCCGCTTGCTGCCCCAGGTGCAAACCGTATTGCAGCATCGGTTTCAACAGCGCCGGGCTCTGGATCTGCAGGCGTATCTGCTTGTGGCAGCACGGCGAGCACATGATGATCGACGCGCCAGAGCGAATGCCGGTGTGAATCGCGTAATCGGTGGCGATGTCGCAGGCATGCAGGGCGATCATCACGTCCAGTTCGCTCGGTGCCACGCTGCGCACGTCACCGCACTTGAACACCAGCCCCGGATGCTCCAGGCGGGCGGCGGCGGTGTTGCACAGGGTGACCATGTCTTCGCGCAACTCCACACCGGTCACTTCGCCCTCGGCCTTGAGGGTGTTGCGCAGGTAGTCGTGGATGGCGAACGTCAGGTAGCCCTTGCCCGAACCGAAATCGGCGACGCGCACCGGTTGGTCCAGCTTGAGCGGCGATGACGTCAACGCATGGCTGAACACTTCGATGAACTTGTTAATCTGTTTCCATTTGCGCGACATCGACGGGATCAACGCCTGTTTGGCATCGGTCACACCCAGGTCAGAAAGGAACGGACGGCTGAGGTCGAGGAAGCGATGCTTCTCGCGGTTATGCTCGGCCGAGGGCGCTTCGCGCAGTTGCTGCGGCTTGCTTTTGAACAGCGAGCTTTTGTTCTTTTTGCTGTATTCCAACTGGGCTTCGTCGGTCAGCGACAGCAAGTGGGCGTTCTTGAACTGCGCGGGTAGCAGCTCGGCAATCGCCGCCACACCGTCGGCCAAGGCGAAGTTCTTGGTGATATCGCGGGTCTTGTAGCGATAAACGAAGGACAGGCATGGCTGCTCCTTGACGGTTACCGGCTTGATGATCAGCCGCTGCAACTCGGCTTCCTCGCCGACGTACTTGGCCAGCACCAGCTTGATAAACGCGTTCTGCGCGAGGCTTGCGCTCAGCAGTTCGATGAACTGGGCGTGGTAGTCGCTGACAGGTTGAGCGGTGACGGACATGAACAAAAACGCCTCGGGCTGGGAATGCCCGGCATTTTAGGGGGGATGGGGGTTTAGGGCACGGGGTTATTTGATCAACGGTATCTATGAGGCCCACCGCAAACCAAATGTGGGAGCGGGCTTGCTCGCGAATGCGGTGGGTCAGTCAACAGATTCATTGGCTGATCCACTGCATTCGCGAGCAAGCCCGCTCCCACATTTTTATTCGAGTACAACCAGGCGATTGGGCAGCTCGTTACGGGTTTGTGTGACCGGCACATGCACCTTCAACAGCTCGCCACAGGCTTCAATACAGCTGATAAACCCCGCCAACGTCTGCCCCTGCTTCACCTGCTGCGTAAACGCCTTGACGATCACATCCCAACTACCGTCGTCCAAACGCTTGGAAATCCCGTCATCCACCAGGATTTCCACATAACGCTCGGCCTCGCTGACAAAAATCAGCACGCCGGTGCTGCCCACCGTGTGGTGCAGGTTCTGCTCCAGGAACTGGCGCCGGGCCAGGTTGGATGCACGCCAGTGGCGTACCGAGCGCGGAATCAAACGTGTGGTGACCTTGGGCAGGCGAAACACCAGGCACAGCACAATGAACGTCGCCCATTGCGCCAGCAGCAAGGTGTACATGGTCAGGTAGCCCGACAGGTAATGCACCACACCCGGCACCACCAAGGCGATCAAGCTGGCCCACAGCAGCGGAATGTAGGCGTAGTCGTCGGCGCGGGCGGCCAGTACGGTCACCAGTTCTGCGTCGGTGGTTTTCTCGACGCGGGCAATCGCTTCGGCGACTTGGCGCTGCTCGTGTTCAGTCAGTAATGCCATGGTTGTCGTTGCTCTCTCATTATTATCATCACCAGCCACCCGAAGCCCCGCCGCCGCCGAAGCCGCCACCGCCGCCCCGGAAACCACCACCGCCGCCTCCACCGCCGCCGCGTCCGCTACTACTGAGAATCGCCAGCAAGATCGCGCCCACTGGCAACCCCAGGCGATTACACAGCCACAACACACCGATCAGCAGGATAAACAGCCCGATGGAAAACCCGGGATTATCCTTGGCAAAGTTGGCATCCGCCACATGGGCCGGCACCGCCAGTGGTTCGCCGCCCACCACTTGCAACATCGCCGCTACGCCGTCGCTGATGCCCTTGCTGTAGTTGCCGGCCTTGAAGGCCGGCGCGATCACCTGGTTGATGATCACCCACGACTGCGCATCAGTGAGCACACCTTCCAGGCCATAGCCGACTTCGATGCGCAATTTGCGCTCATCGCGGGCGACGATCAACAGCGCGCCGTTGTCCTTGCCCTTTTGGCCGATGCCCCAGTGGCGGCCCAATTGATAACCAAAGTCCTCAATGGGCACGCCTTGCAGGTCGGGCACGGTGACCACCACGATCTGGTCGCCCGAGGTCTGTTCCAGCGCCTGCAATTGCTGGGTCAGTTGCGCGCGCGTAGCCGGGTCGATCATCTGCGCGGTGTCTACCACCCGCCCCGTCAGCGCCGGGAACGTCAGCGCCGCCTGGGCCACGCCCACGCAGGCCAACAGCCACAGCGCCAGGCCTATCCTTAATAAACGCATCGACACCTCAATGCAGCGTTATTTGAACTTCACTTGCGGTGCTTTATCGGCATCGGCGCTGGTGGCTTCAAACGTGGCACGGATCGGCAAGTCGCTGTACATCACGCTGTGCCACAGGCGGCCGGGGAACGTGCGAATCTCGGTGTTGTAGGCCTGCACCGCCTGGATAAAGTCGCGGCGGGCCACGGCGATGCGGTTTTCGGTGCCTTCAAGCTGGGATTGCAGGGCCAGGAAGTTCTGGTTGGCCTTGAGGTCCGGGTAGCGCTCGGACACCACCATCAGGCGGCTGAGTGCACCGCTCAGGCCATCCTGGGCTTGCTGGAACTGCTTGAGTTTTTCCGGATTGTCGAGGGTGCTGGCATCCACCTGGATCGAGGTGGCCTTGGCCCGCGCTTCGATCACGGCGGTGAGGGTGTCCTGCTCATGGGTGGCATAGCCCTTGACCACTTCCACCAGGTTGGGGATCAGGTCCGCACGGCGTTGGTATTGGTTCTGTACCTGGCCCCAGGCCGCCTTGGCCTGTTCGTCCAGGGTGGGGATGTTATTGATGCCGCAACCGCTGAGTACGGTACTAATCAGTAACAAAACCGCGGCTTTCACGCCCCAACGGTAACCTTGTGCTGCTTGCATGGTGTTTCTCCTGGCGAACCTTGATGGAATTTGGCAACGGTAAGGCATAATCCGCTGCCGCGACTGGATTGCATCAGATCAATCAGCTAAAAAGATGCCCAGCACAAATAAGAGTTCAGAAGTGTGGTGCATTTTCTGCAATAACACTCGAACAACAACATATGTTCCCCACATTTTGGCAGAGCAGCGCATTTTCGCTGTGCAGTGAGCCGAAAAAGGATAGTCATGAAAAAGCTGTGTTTGCTCGGCCTTGTTGCCACTCTGGCCAGTCACCCCGTATGGGCAGAAACAAAGCCTGCTGCGCTTAAAGACAAGGACGCCTTTGTCAGCGACCTGCTCAAGCAAATGACCCTCGATGAAAAGATCGGCCAATTGCGCCTGATCAGCATCGGCCCCGAAATGCCCCGCGAGCTGATCCGCAAGGAAATCGCCGCCGGTCGCATCGGCGGCACGTTCAACTCCATCACCCGCCCCGAAAACCGTCCAATGCAGGACGCGGCCATGCGCAGCCGCTTGAAGATCCCGATGTTCTTCGCCTACGACGTGATCCACGGCCACCGCACCATTTTCCCAATCAGCCTGGCACTGGCTTCCAGCTGGGACATGGACGCCATCGGCCGCTCCGGGCGCATCGCCGCCCAGGAAGCCGCCGCCGACAGCCTCGACATCACCTTCGCGCCGATGGTCGACATCTCCCGCGACCCGCGCTGGGGCCGCACCTCCGAAGGCTTCGGTGAAGACACCTACCTCGTCTCGCGTATCGCCGAAGTCATGGTCAAGGCGTTCCAGGGCGCAAGCCCGGCCAATGCCGACAGCATCATGGCCAGCGTCAAGCACTTCGCCCTGTATGGCGCGGTGGAAGGCGGTCGCGACTACAACGTGGTCGACATGAGCCCGGTCAAGATGTACCAGGACTACCTGCCGCCGTACCACGCGGCGATCAAGGCCGGCTCCGGCGGTGTGATGGTGGCGTTGAACTCGATCAACGGCGTGCCCGCCACCGCCAACACCTGGCTGATGAACGACCTGCTGCGCAAGGACTGGGGCTTCAAGGGCCTGGCTGTGAGCGACCATGGCGCTATCTTCGAGTTGATCAAGCACGGCGTGGCCAAGGACGGGCGTGAAGCCGCCAAGCTCGCGATCAAGGCCGGCATCGACATGAGCATGAACGATTCACTGTACGGCAAGGAATTGCCGGGGCTGCTCAAGTCCGGCGAGATCGAGCAGAGCGACATCGACAATGCCGTGCGTGAAGTGCTCGGTGCCAAGTACGACATGGGCCTGTTCAAGGACCCGTACCTGCGCATCGGCAAGGCTGAAGATGACCCGGTCGACACCTACGCCGACAGCCGCCTGCACCGTGCCGACGCTCGCGATATCGCACGCCGCAGCCTGGTGCTGCTGAAAAACCAGAACAACACCCTGCCGTTGAAAAAAACCGCGACCATCGCCCTGGTCGGCCCGCTGGCCAAGGCCCCCATCGACATGATGGGCAGTTGGGCGGCCGCCGGTAAGCCTGCGCAGTCTGTGACCCTGCTGGACGGCTTGAACGCGGTGATCGGTGAAAAGGGCAAAGTGATCTACGCCCGTGGTGCCAACATCACCAACGACAAGGCCGTGGTCGATTACCTCAACTTCCTCAATTTCGATGCGCCGGAAGTGGTGGATGACACCCGTGCGCCGCAAGTGCTGATTGATGAAGCGGTAAAAGCCGCCAAGGATGCCGACGTGATCGTGGCCGCCGTGGGCGAGTCCCGTGGCATGTCCCACGAGTCGTCCAGCCGTACCGACCTGAACATCCCGCAAAGCCAGCGCGACCTGATCAAGGCCCTCAAGGCCACCGGCAAGCCGCTGGTGCTGGTGCTGATGAACGGCCGTCCGCTGTCGATTCTGGAGGAGAACCAACAGGCCGACGCGATCCTGGAAACCTGGTTCGCCGGCACCGAAGGCGGCAACGCCATCGCGGACGTGCTGTTTGGTGACTACAACCCATCGGGCAAGCTGCCGATCACCTTCCCACGTTCGGTGGGGCAGATTCCGACCTACTACAACCACCTGACCATCGGCCGCCCATTCACCCCAGGCAAGCCGGGCAACTACACCTCGCAGTACTTCGATGACGTCACCGGGCCGCTGTTCCCGTTTGGTTACGGCCTGAGCTACACCACGTTCACCCTGTCGGACATGGCGCTGTCGTCCACCACCCTGAACAAGACCGGCAAGCTCGACGCCAGCGTGACCGTGGCCAACACCGGCAAGGTCGATGGCGAAACCGTGGTGCAGCTGTATATCCAGGACGTGGCCGGCTCGATGATCCGCCCGATCAAGGAGCTGAAGAACTTCCAGAAGGTCATGCTCAAGGCTGGCGAAGAGCGCACGTTGCACTTCACCATCACCGAGGAAGACTTGAAGTTCTACAACACCCAGCTCAAGTACGCGGCGGAGCCGGGTGAGTTCAATGTGCAGATTGGGTTGGACTCCCAGGATGTGCAGCAGCAGACGTTCGAATTGCTCTAACGCCTGACGCGGTCAAAAAATGTGGGAGCGGGCTTGCTCGCGAATGCGGTGGATCAGTCGACATCTTCAGTGACTGACACGCTGCATTCGCGAGCAAGCCCGCTCCCACATTTAGATCGAGTTGACCTGATTAGCCGCGTCTGTCCAACAGGTTAACCACCAACCGATCAATCCACCCCCACACCCGCTGCTTCACCCGCCGCCACAATGGCCGCGCCTGCCATGCCTCCAGGCTCACTGCCAGGCTCTGGGCAAAATCACGCTCGAAACTGCCCGCCACCGCCTGCGTCAATGGCGGGTCCAACGCCTCCAGGTTGGCGTCCAGGTTGAAACGCAAATTCCAATGATCGAAATTGCATGACCCCACGCTGACCCAATCGTCCACCAGCACCATTTTCAGATGCAGAAAGCACGGCTGGTATTCAAAAATCTGCACCCCCGAGCGCAGCAGACGCGGGTAGTAACGGTGCCCGGCATAACGCACAGACGGATGATCGGTGCGCGGGCCAGTGAGCAACAGCCGCACATCCACACCGCGCCCCGCGGCTCGCCGCAACGCACGACGAACGCCCCAGGTTGGCAGGAAGTACGGAGTCGCCAGCCAGATACGTTGGTGGCCACTGTTTAATGCGCGGATCAGCGATTTCAGGATGTCGCGGTGCTGGCGGGCGTCAGCATAGGCGACACGCCCAAGTCCCGGTCCGGTGGCGGGCATCTTGGGCAAGCGCGACAGGCCGAAACGGGTGGCGGGTTTCCACTCCCGGCGGGCGGCGTTGGCATGCCACTGGCGGTCGAACAGCGCCTGCCAGTCCAACACTAACGGGCCGCTGATTTGCACCATCACTTCATGCCAGTCGGCGGTGTCCTGGCCCGGCGTCCAGAACTCGTCGGTGACGCCGGTGCCGCCCACAAAGGCGACGTGCTGATCGACCAGCAACAGCTTGCGGTGGTCGCGATACAGGTTGCGCATCCAGCGGCGCAACCTCAGGCGATTGTAGAAACGCAGCTCCACGCCAGCGTCAGTCAGGCGCTTGCGCAGCCCAAGGCTAAACGCCAGGCTGCCATAGTCATCGAACAGGCAACGCACCTGCACACCACGCTCGGCGGCAAGTATCAGTGCCTGCACCAGGGCCTCGGCACAGGCACCCGCTTCCACCAGGTACAACTCCAACTCGACTTGTCGCTCGGCGCGGGCAATGTCCACCAGCATCTGCGGGAAAAATCTCGGCCCGTCGATCAACAACTCGAAACGGTTGGCGCTGCGCCACGGGAACACCGCGCCGGCCATGGTCAGCGCGCCGTGAAGATCAGCACCGCACCCACCGGCACCGACAGACTGATGGATTCCAAACCGGCGGCCTTGCGCAACGTTGCCACGCCTGGCACCAGGTCAAAATCCTCGGCATGCAGCACTAGCGGCTCCAGAGTCACGACCTGGAAACGCCGGTCATCCAGGCGCGTGGCCAGCAGCTCGGCGCTGTAGGTTTGAGTCTTGCCGTGCAGGGTGACGCTCAATGGCAAACGCAATTCCAATTGCGCGCCGGGGGCCAGGTCATTGATGGGTTGCAGATTGATTTGCGCGTTGATCAGCGCATCGGGGAAGGTCTTGATCTCGAACAACTCATTGCGCATGCGCTCGTCACGCAACGGGACGCCACTGTTGACCGACTCCAGCTCCACTTCCAACTGCGCTGCGCCTTTGCTGTCGACCTTGCCGTGCAACACCAAAAAGCGCTGCACTTCGGCGATCTCGGTGTTCTTGGTGGTGACGAACGACAGGCGTGAAGATTCGTTATCCAGGTACCAGTCGGCATGGGCTGGCACGGCAGCGGCGGCGAGCAGGGCGAAGGCCAGGGGTTTGATTGACATAAAGACTCGTGGGGCGAAAAACCTGCACGAACCTTAAGCGCAATGTCACAAACGACGCAAATCCAATGTGGGAGCGGCGGTCTAGGCCAATGCGCGCTGCACCTCCCCCACGGCCTGCTCCAAACTGGCCATATGCAAATTCAACACCCGCTCCACCGGCGCCTGGTGCATTGGCCAATGCAGCGCCATGCTCCCCACCAATCGCCCATTGGCCCGTACCGGCAACGCCACGGCGCGTATCAGGAACGGCAACCGCACCGGATACTCCCAATACCCCTCTGTCCGCTGGCCAAACCCTTGGTGCTGGCTTTGCTCGCAAGCTCGGTATTGCTCATCCGCCGCCACGTGCTCCCGGCCCGCCAGACGCTGCACTTCTTCTGCCGGCAATTGCGTGAGGCACGCCTTGCCCATCGCCGAATGAAACAGGCTGGCGTGCTGGCCGACGATCTGGCAGTTGTTGGGATAGAGCTTGCGCAGCACGCCGGGGATCGCGCTTTCCATGACTTCCAGGCGCTCGCCGTCAAAGCAGGACAAATCCACCACCAGCCCGGTGCGCTCACTGAGTTCCAATAGCCAGGGCGCGGCGCTTTCCACCATCTGGCGCTTGAAGCGTTGCTGCGTGTCGCCAAACAAGCGCCGGGCACGCAGACGGTAACGCCGGTCGCTCAGGCCACGGTAGACCCAGCCTTGATCCTGCAACGTGAGCAACATGCGCGACACGGTGGCCTTGGGTAAATGCGTGAGGTAATGCAGTTCCTCCAGCCCCAAGGCCTGGTGCTCGCCCAGCAACTCGACAATTGCCAGTGCGCGCTCAACCGAGCGTACGGTGCCTGTGTCGGCCATGTTCGATCTCCCTGATGCCGGTGGATGATCATTTTTCACAGCAAGATACAGGCCCGGTCGTGCATCAACCTGTCGATTCAAGGCAGGCCGGTGGTCGACGCTGCACCCATTGCGTCAGCTGTTCGTGGGCGTAGGCCAATTGCAGCACCGCACGGTCCGCCTGGGCCGGACCGATGACCTGCACGCCCATGGGCAGGCCTTGGGGGTTGAAGCCCACCGGGATACTCATGCTCGGCAAACCGGCCAGGGTCGGACCAATCACCACTTCCATCCAGCGGTGGTAGGTGTCCATTTCGCGCCCACCGACGAGGCGCGGCCAGGCGTGTTGTGCATCGAAAGGGAACACTTGGGCGGTAGGCAGCAGCAGGAAATCGTAACGTTCGAACAGTTTGGCCAACGCGCGATACCACTCGCTGCGGTCCACCGACGCCTGGTACACCTGCTGGGCACTCAAGCCCAGGCCACCCTCCACTTCCCATTGCGCCTCGGGCTTGAGCAGCGCGCGCTTTTGCGGGTTCGCATACGCGGCGCCGAGGTTGCCGTGCACCAGCCAATGGCGATGCACCAACCAACTGCGCCACAGGCGCGCCATGGAAAACTCGGGCTGGCAGCTTTCTACCTCGCAGCCCAACGTGACGAAATCGCCGAGGGCCGATTCGCACAGGCTCAACACGCCGTCGTCCATCGGCAGGTAGCCGTTGTAGTCCCCCAGCCAGCCCAGGCGTGTGCCCTTGAAGTCACGCTGCAGGGGTTGGCCCAGCAGTGCCGGATCGTCCTTGGATGACAATGGAACGCGTGGGTCATATCCCGCCTGGATGCTCAGCAGCCGCGCCACATCCGTCACGCTGCGCCCCATCGGGCCTTCGGTGCCCAGTTGCTGCACAAACAGTTCCGGCGTCGGCCCATACGGCACACGGCCTTGGGACGGGCGCAGGCCAAACACGTTGTTGAACGCTGCCGGGTTGCGCAAAGAACCCATCATGTCGCTGCCATCGGCCACCGGCAGCATGCGCAGCGCCAAGGCCACCGCCGCCCCGCCGCTGCTGCCGCCCGCGACGAGACGCGGGTCGTAGGCGTTGCCGGTAGTGCCGAACAGGCTGTTGTAGGTTTGCGAACCCAGGCCGAACTCCGGCACGTTGGTCTTGCCGATGATGATCGCGCCGCTGGCCCGTACCCGCGCCACGCTGATGGCATCTTCGGTGGGCACATGTTCGGCGAACAACGGCGAACCCAATGTGGTACGCAAGCCCTTGGTCGCCGCCAGGTCCTTGATCGCCTGGGGCATGCCATGCATCCAGCCGCGTGACTGGCCTTGATCCAACTCACGATCACAGGCCCGCGCCTCGGCCAGCACCTCGTCGGCATCGCGCAGCGACACCAGCGCACTCACTCCTGGGTTGAAACGTTGGATCTGCGCCAGGTACGCCCGCATCACGTCTTCGCACGAGACTTGCCGCGCATGAATCGCCCGCGACAGCTCGCTGGCATCCCAATCAACAATACTCAAGGCTTCACCTCACTTGAAAACGGCTGCGGCTTCCTGGCTCGCGGAGCCTCCTGCATGCAGTAGGTGCCCAATAGCGTGAGCACGCAAGCAAACAGCACGTAGAAGGATGGCGCCACCGGCGTGCCCAGTACTTTGGTCAGCCAGGTGACGATCAACGGCGCAAAACCACCAAACACCATGACCGCTACGTTATAGGCGACCGACACGCCGGTCGAGCGCACTTCGATGGGAAACTGCTCGGCCAACGCGGTGGGTGCCGGGCCGAAGAACCCGCCGATGGCCGTGCACAGCATCACCTGCATCACCAGCAAACGCTCGATGGAAGGTGCGGCGGCTACCCACACGTACAGCGGGTAGACCATCACAAAAAATGCCAGGGTGAACGCCATCAATACCGGGCGCCGACCGAGGCGATCCGACAACAGGCCCGACAGCGGAATCACCACGGTCATCAGTGCCACCGCCAACATCTGCACCATCAATACCTGGTCCAGCGGCAGGCCGAGGCTCTTGTGCGCGAAGGTCGGCATGTTCACCAACACCACGTAGAACGACACCGTCGCGCCACAGGCCAGGCCCATGGATACCAGGATGCTGCGCCGATGCTCGCGCACCACCTGCATCAGGCTCGGCGCCGGGCCGGTGGCTTGCTTGCGTGCCTCGATGAATTCTTCCGGGTCTTCCATGTGCCGGCGAATCCACAGCCCCACCGGGCCGATCAGCAAGCCAAACACAAACGGCAAGCGCCAGCCCCCACAGGTCGAGGGTTTGCGGCGAAAAGAAGTGCGTGACCATGGCCACCATCGCGGCCCCGCCAAACACCGCCAGGCACTGCCCTACCAACTGCCAGGAACCGTAAAGCCCCTTGCGATGAGCCGGCGCACTTTCCACCAGGAACGCCGTGGCGCTGGCGTACTCACCACCGGTGGCGAAGCCCTGGAGCATGCGCGCCACCACGATCAGCATCGGCGCGCCCATGCCGATGGCGGCGTAGTTCGGTGCGAAGGCAATCAGCGCGATGGACACGGTCATCAGCCGGATAATCAGTTGCATCGCAGCCTTGCGGCCTTTGCGGTCGGAATACATGCCCAGCAAAATCCCGCCCACCGGGCGCATGAAAAAGCCCACGCCAAAGGTGGCCAGGGCCATCAGCAGCGATGCGTACTCATCCTCTGACGGAAAAAACTGCCGGGCAATGATGCTGGCCAGAAAGCCGTAAACGATGAAGTCATACCATTCCAGCGCATTGCCGATCACGGCCGCCACCACTTGGCGGGTGCGGGATACGCCTGTGTGTGAAGTCTGCATGAGGAACACTCCATTCAACCGATCGTGGGAAAGGGTCCAGCGGCAGAAAAAGGCGGTCGTCAGGCAGGCTTGAGCCAGCTCTCGGCCAGCGCGCCCCAATAGGCGGCGCCGGTCAGCAGGATGTCGTCGTTGAAGTCATAGGCGGGGTTATGCACCATCGGCCGTGACACGCCATTGCCGATGAACAAGTAGCTGCCGGGGCAGCGTTGCAGCATCCAGGCGAAGTCTTCGCTGCCCATCAGCGTGCGGGTGTTGCCGTCCACGGCGTCCGCACCGAGCAAGGCCACGCCGACCTGACGGGCGAACTCGGTTTCTTCGGGATGGTTGACCAGCACCGGGTAGGCCGGGCGATGTTCGATCTGCACCGTGCAGCCGAAACTCGCGGCCTGGGTCTGGATGATGGCGAATACGCGCTCCAGCATCTGCTCGCGCACTTGTGGATTGAGTGCGCGCAGGCTCAAACGCAACAGCGCTTCTTGAGGAATCACGTTGGCGGCCTGTCCTGCTTGCAGCGCGCCGACCGTGACCACGGCAGCTTCCTGGGTGTCGATGTTGCGCGCCACCACCGTCTGCAACGCCATCACCATGCTCGCCGCCGCCACCAGCGGGTCTACCGTCAGGTGCGGCATGGAGCCGTGGCCGCCGACGCCTTCAAGGGTGACGGTGAGTAAGTCTTGGGACGCCATCATCGGCCCAACGCGCAAGCCCAGATGCCCAGCAGGCAAGCCCGGCATGTTGTGCATGCCGAACAGTCCATCGCAGGGGAAGCGCTCCAGCAAACCGTCGGCGAGCATGGCTTCGGCGCCGCCCTGGCCTTCTTCGGCGGGTTGGAAGATGAGGTTCAGGGTGCCGTCAAATTGCCGCGTCGCCGCCAGGTAGCGCGCGGCGCCGAGCAGCATGGTGGTGTGACCGTCATGCCCACAGGCGTGCATGCAACCCGCATGCTGGCTGGTGTAGGCCGCGCCGGTGTTTTCGATGATGGGCAAGGCGTCCATATCGGCGCGAATGCCCAGGGTTCGCGGGCTACTGCCGTTGCGCAGCACACCGACCACGCCGGTCTTGCCGATGCCGGTGTGAACCTCGTAGCCCCATTCCCTCAGGGATTTCGCAACCAAGGCGCTGGTGCGGTTTTCTTCAAAACCGAGTTCGGGATGGGCGTGAATGTCGTGACGCACGGCGTGTAAGTCGCCGGCCACGTCGCTGAGCCAATCCAGGATGTGCTGGTGTGGGCGCATGGTGATTCTCCTCACAGGCGGGTGTTCCCGTTCTTGTTTGCTGCACACCGCCAGCTAACCGCGATGTGAGCGAGAGGACAATCAAAGGTGGTTCCACTGGGTGGAACCTCAGGAGCGGCATCTGACTTTTACGACGCAACTCTCGGAAGTGTCTGACTTTACCTCGAGCAGATGCCTCTCCAAAGTTTGGCTTGACGCTGGCCTCCTCTTACTCGTTTGCCTCGATTGATATGCATCACGCGTCAGTTTTCTTATCGAAACGAGCAGGACCGGACCGTCCGGCCAAAAAAATCATAGTGATAATGGGCAAAACAATGAGCAAAGGGCACTTTGTTGTTCTAGGGGACCAAACAACCTGCGGCGGAAGAATTCTCGAAGGTGATCCAACATTCAAGTTGCATGGCCTTTTGCGCGCGCTGGAAGGTGCTCTAGTTACTTGCGGAAATCATCAAGGAATGTTCCGGATTCTCGGCGGCGTTCCCAATATGAAACGTAATGGAAAGCGTGTTGCTGGTACGCTGGACAGCGTCAGCAGTTGCCCTTGTGGTGCTCGGCTGATTCCCTCGGTGTTAACAGCTACCTATCAACAGCAGAGCGCGACACCGCCAGTGAGTCAGCGGGCTGCTCAACCAAACCCATCAACTGTAAATGGCGGCCCTGAAGCGCCGCGTCAATCTGGCTTTAAACCTTCTGGCGCCGCAGTATCGACGGAATTCAATGGCGAGAAGGGTCAGGAGCCCGGTTTTTATATCGTCCCAAAAAGCATGAGCCGCGAAGCGTTGGAGAGAACGCTGTTTCCTGCACCTGATCCGGCGGTGATGCGCAAATTCCAAGCGCTCAATCCTCGCACGGTGAACGTTAAAGCCGGTTCACTGATTGTGCTCAGTGATCCGAACAACACGGCCTGCACCTATCAAGAATCACAACTGATGCAGGCCGCCCAACAGGTCTACGCCTCACTGGATTCACTCACGCCGGATGAGGCTGACTTCCTGCATCGTCACAGCGCAGAAATAGCCAGCTTCATCGGCCACACCTCGACCTGGCTGGGTGTGAGTGCGGTGGTGATGGAAAAACACCTGGGCAACCTGCGCGACACACTCCAAGCCATTGAACGGATGCATCAGGAACAGTATCGCCAGCACGGCCACCTCAAATCACCGCAGTTCTTCGCCGAACGCAAGCGCCTGCTCGCTCAGTTGGACGCTCACCTGCTGAACTCCACTCGCCTACGTGGCCAGACGACTTTGGGTGATCATCCTAAGTTGAAAACAGCGCTGGGTATTTCCAGCCGCAGCTTGGTGCATCACTGGGACAAGGCGGGTGGGCCGGGGCAGATTCCGGGGTATTCGGCGCATGTTGAGGCGGTGAGTAAGGCGACTAAATATATGAAGGCGGGGGGTTATCTTGCCATCGGTATTGGTGGTGTTTCATCGTTGCTGGCTATTCAGCAGGTGTGCAATGAGGATTCGGGAGCGGCCTGTGAGAAGGTCAAGTTTACTGAGGCTGGGAAGTTCGCAGTCTCCGTTGGCGGCGGTGCAGTTGGCGGATGGGCAGGCGGCATTGCCGGTAGTGCGATCTGCCTGGGACTGGGCGTTACGACTGGTATAGGAGGCGTTGTCTGTGTGGCAGCTTTAGTTGGGACAGGCGCATGGGCGGGTACGACTATCGGTGGTATGGGTGGCGAAATGGGCGGAGAGATTTTGTATGAGAAAAGTTTGCCATGACGACGGAAGAGTTTTGGAAATCCTGGCTGGCTTTCTGGATTGTTGCTGGCGGCCCGCTCCTGCTTGGATTTGCTGGCCTCGCATTCAGCCTGTACCTCACCCACCGTCATCTGGACGCCATAAAGGAAGCCTTGAAAAACAGCCGTTATATTTACCTTTGGGGAGATAGCCTCGGGAAACGGGGTTTAATTTGGTCTCTGTTGGAAATGTCAAAAATCGCCGGGATGATCATGATGCCAAAGTCACACATCCGCTTAGGCGACTTGGACCCCGTAGACTTTGAAAACTTCCCGCCTCATCTGAAACGTCTTCTCACAATCGTTACGACGATGATCTTTACCTCCGTAATTTGGATGGGAGCTGCAGTCATTCTAGTGAAGTTAAAATAAATCAAGGGGAACTAATTTAAGACCGCTTACAGATAACTTTCTAACCACAATTAAACCTGCGTTGAATGCGTTTGAGCGTAGGTTCAGTGATGGTTTTAAACATGCCCAACTCGTTCGAGGCATATCGAGGAGTGAATAATGACTGAAGGCTATTACATAGGCCTGGGTGACAAAACCACCTGCGGAGGGGAAGTTCTGGATGGTGATAACGGAATCAAACCCCATGCCCTTTTTCATGCCTTTGAAGGCGACCGAGTGACCTGCGGAAAGGATGGGAAAATCTATCGAATCGTGGGTGGCGTCTCGCATATGCACAGTCATGGCAGGCTCATGGCGGGGACGCTGGCCACACCTCGACCTGGCTGGGTGTGAGTGCGGTGGTGATGGAAAAACACCTGGGCAACCTGCGCGACACACTCCAAGCCATTGAACGGATGCATCAGGAACAGTATCGCCAGCACGGCCACCTCAAATCACCGCAGTTCTTCGCCGACCGCAAGCGCCTACTCGCTCAGTTGGACGCGCACCTGCTGAACTCCACCCGCCTACGTGGCCAGACGACTTTGGGTGATCATCCTAAGTTGAAAACAGCGCTGAGTATTTCCAGCCGCAGCTTGGTGCATCACTGGGACAAAGCGGGTGGGTTTGGGCAGATTCCGGGGTATTCGGCGCATGTTGAGGCGGTGAGTCGTGCAGCCAAGTACATGAAGGCGGGGGGATATATCGGTATTGGCCTCGGAGGTGCGTCCTCGTTGCTGGTCATTCAACAGGTGTGCAACGGTGACTCTGCGGCCGCTTGCGAGAAAGTTAAGTTTACCGAAGGCGGAAAATTCGTTGGCTCTACTGGTGGTGGTGTTGCCGGTGGATCGGCGGGTGCACTTGCTAGTGGTCCGATTTGTCTGGCAATTGGGGCAGCCACCGGAGGTATCGGAGGCGTTGTCTGCGTCGCGGCCTTAGTGGGGACTGGCGCATGGGTCGGTACGACTGTCGTTGGTACAGCTGGCGAAGCAATTGGGGAAAGGATTTACCAGGTTACTCAACCATGACCAGTATCGACACGTGGTCTCCCTGGGTTGCGATCTTTTTTCTTGGGGCGCCAATTCTGCTATCCGCTGCCGGCACCGCATACAGTTTGTATCTGAGCCACTGTCATATTGACGCTATAAAGGAGGCCTTGAAAAACAGCCGCTATATTTACTTGTGGGGTCCTAGTCTTGGGAAAAGAGGTTTTATTTGGTCTCTGTTTGAGATTTCGAAAATTGCCGGAATGGTCTTATGGTCGAGGGCATATATCCAAATGGGAGATATTAACCCTGTCGATCTTGAACATTTTCCTCGGCGCCTGAAGCGGCATCTAATTATCAACACAACGTTGATGCTGACTGCTTTTATCGGCGGGATAATCGCAGCTCTGCTGGTAAAGTTCAGATAATTTGCGCGGGCCTCATTCGAGATCCGATATCACGACGGCCCGAATGCAGTTGGCTCTCTGTTGTGTGACTTGGGGCGGAGAAAGATTTAACTCAATCATGACTAACATCGACACTAGGTCTCCCTGGGTTGCAATCACTGTCGCGGGTGGCTGGCTCCTGATTGGAGCTGCTGGCCTCGCGCTTAGTCTGTACCTCACCCACCATCACTTGGAGGCTATAAAGGAAGCCTTGAAAAACAGTCGTTATATTTACATTTGGGGAGATAGCCTCGGGAGACGGGGTTTGATTTGGTCTCTGTTGGAAATGTCAAAAATCGCCGGGATGATCATGATGCCAAAGTCACACATCCGCTTAGGCGACTTGGACCCCGTAGACTTTGAAAATTTCCCGCTTCATCTGAAACGTCTTCTCACAACCGTTACGACGATGATCTTTACCTCCGTAATTTGGATGGGAGCTGCAGCCATTCTAGTGAAGCTAAAATAAATCAAGGGGGACTAATTTAATACCGCTTACAGATAACTTTCTAACCACAATTGAACCTGCGTTGAATGCGTTTGAACGTAGGTTCAGTGATGGTTTTAAACATACCCAACTCGTTCGAGGCATATCGAGGAGTGAATAATGACTGAAGGCTATTACATAGGCCTGGGTGACAAAACCACCTGCGGAGGGGAAGTTCTGGATGGTGATAACGGAATCAAAACCCATGCCCTTTTTCATGCCTTTGAAGGCGACCGAGTGACCTGCGGAAAGGATGGGAAAATCTATCGAATCGTGGGTGGCGTCTCGCATATGCACAGTCATGGCAGGCTCATGGCGGGGACGCTGGCCACACCTCGACCTGGCTGGGTGTGAGTGCGGTGGTGATGGAAAAACACCTGGGCAACCTGCGCGACACACTCCAAGCCATTGAACGGATGCATCAGGAACAGTATCGCCAGCACGGCCACCTCAAATCACCGCAGTTCTTCGCCGAACGCAAGCGCCTGCTCGCTCAGTTGGACGCTCACCTGCTGAACTCCACTCGCCTACGTGGCCAGACGACTTTGGGTGATCATCCTAAGTTGAAAACAGCGCTGGGTATTTCCAGCCGCAGCTTGGTGCATCACTGGGACAAGGCGGGTGGGCCGGGGCAGATTCCGGGGTATTCGGCGCATGTGGAGGCGGTGAGTCGGGCGACTAAATATATGAAAGTGGGGGGTTACATTGGGATTGGTCTTGGCGGTGTTTCTTCGGTGCTGGCTATTCAGCAGGTGTGTAGTGGTGATTCTGAGGCGGCTTGCGAGAAGATTAAGTTTACGGAAGGGGGGAAGTTCGGAATGTCTACTCTTGTTGGCGGTTTCAGCGGATCGGCTGCCTTTGCTGCCAGTGGCCCGATATGTTTAGGAATCGGAGCAGCCACAGCAGGTATCGGAGGAGTCATCTGTGTCGCAGCCGTAGTGGGCACGGGCGCCTGGGTAGGTACCACACTAGGTGGTATGGGAGGCGAATACATCGGCGAGAAAATATATGAGGCTAAACAACCATGACCAGCATCGATAGCTGGCCAATTTGGATTGCGATCATTGTTACGGGGGCCCCAGGCCTACTATCAGCTGTTGGCCTTGCGTACAGCCTGTACTTGAGCCGCCGCCACTTGGAGGAAATAAAGGAGGCGCTAAAGAACAGCCGTTATATCTATCTCTGGGGGCCGAGTCTGGGTAAACGAGGCTTGATTTGGTCCTTATTGGAGATCGCAAAAATCGCTGGGATGGTGACCTGGCCGAAAGCGCACATCCAGATTGGAGATTTAAACCCTGTGGATTTTGAGCGTTTCCCACTTCACCTAAAACGTCGCCTGCTCTGTAATATCGCGATAGCGTTCATTGCGTTAACTTGGGCGATCGTTGCGGCCGTACTGATAAAGCTCAGATAGTCCGGAACGGGCCTCATCAGAGACCCATTTATTAGGATCAAGATAGCCAGTTTTGCCAGTGTCCCAATCTGTGCGGGGATTGGTGCATTTACAGCAGGTCTGGGAGGTGTTGTCTGCGTCGCGGCCATAGTGGGAACTGGCGCATGGGTGGGAACGACTGTCGGAGGAAAGGCGGGTGAAGCTATCGGTGAGAAACTTTATGAGGTTACTCAACCATGACCAGTATCGACAATTGGAACCCTTGGATGGCAATCATTTTTATAGGATTCCCTTTTTTGCTTGCGATTGTAACTCTTGGATACAGCCTCCACCTCAGCCACCGTCACTTAAACGCTTTAAAGGAAGCTTTGAAAAACAGCCGCTATATTTATATATGGGGGCCAAGCCTTGGAAAACGAGGTTTGATTTGGTCGATTTTAGAAATATCAAAGATTACCGGAATGGTGGCATGGCCAAAGGCTTCGATCAAAACAGGAGAACTGGACCCACTTGATCTCAAGAACTTTCCACGCAACCTGAAACGTCGTTTGATCATCAACTTAACAGTGATGACAATCGGCCTCACTTGGATGATAGGCATAGCAATTTTATTGGAGTTCAGATAACTCAAGCGGGCCTTACCCAAGGCCCGCTATCGAGAAGCCCCAAATGAAGCACTCCGCCGACCACACCGCACTTGATTTGCGCATGAGAACAGAAAAAATTACGGCAACAACCGACACCCATGCCGATCCCCCATCCACCTCGCCCTATGCGTACGCCCCAACCCGCTCGCCGTCACTTCACTGCGCTCCGGGTTATCGCTGAACGCACTGGTGGGCACGTATTGCTTCACGTACCCCCGGCAATACTCAGCGGGATTGTTCTCGACATAGCGACACGAGCAATACTCTTTGGCCGTGTACGCCGCAATGATGTCGGGGAAGGCTTGCAGATTGACGCGCTCGTGCCATGTCCAACCCAGCAGGGCAATGAGCAATAGTAGAAACACACTGGTAAACGGTCGGCGACGGATCATGGTTGCACCGCCGCGAGCACGCGTTTGAGCAGGTCGTTGTGGCGGTAGCTGCCGTCGCGGTCGTCGCCGTAGCGAACGATGACCAGGTGTTCGGCGGGCATCACGAACAATGCCTGGCCCCAGTGTCCGAGCGCGGCGAGGGTGTCGCCGGGGGCGTCGGGCCAGGGTCTCGGGGCGCCTTTATTGAGCCACCACTGACCGCCCGGCACGGCTTCATCCTGACCAGCTCTGTAGTTGGCGAAAGGTTCGCGATTGAAGGCGACCCATTCTTTAGGCAACAACTGCTGCTCGCCCCAACGGCCGTCGCGCGCCATCAATAGGCCCACCCGGGCCAAGTCGCGGGCAGTGAGGTAGGCGTAGGAGGAGGCAACAAACGTTTCATCGGCGTCGGTTTCCCACGTAGCGCTGCGTATGCCCAGCGGCTTGAACAGCGCATCCCAGGGGTAGCTCATGTAAGCCTTGTGACCCAGCATGCCTTTAAGGGTGGCGGACAGGATATTGCTGTCACCGCTGGAGTATCGGAAGGTCTGGCCCGGTGCGCTGGCGGCCTCGGTGTCTGCTGCGAACTCGGCCATGTCGTTGCGGCCACGGGTGTAGAGCATCGCCACCACCGAGGATTTCAGCGGTGCGAACTCATAGTCTTCCTGCCAGTCGAGGCCCGAGGCCCAGTGCAGCAAATCGCCCATGGTGACCTTCGGGTGTTGCTTCATTGGCGGGTAAAAGCGTGCAGCGGGGTCGGTCAGCTTGAAACGGTTTTCACCGTAAGCCACACCCAACACGGTGGCCATCAGGCTTTTGCTGACGGACCAGGTCAGGTGCGGCGTGCTGGCGGTGGTCGGTGACGCGTAGCGTTCGTAAATGATTTCGCCGTCACGGATCACCAGCAACGCATCGGTGCGGACGCCTTGGCGGGTAGCGTTATCACGCGGCGGGAAAGCGTAGGCATTCAGGGCATCAACGGCAGGGCCAGAGAGTGCGGTGCCTTTGGCCCAATCTTTGTCAGGCCAGGTTTCGGCGTGGGCACTAACGGTGACGAACAGCAGGGCAACACACAACAGGCCTCTGACCATGGACGCAGACTCAAGGGGGCATTCAAGCCCGCGAGCCTAGCCGAGGGTGATGACAGATTTGCGACAAGAGGGCTGTCATCCAAGCGTCACCATAACTTCATGGAGATGACACCGGGCCTCCATAGCCTGACTTTGGACAACAAAGTCGACCGGCCGAAATCGTGGCCGGCACTCGGAGACTCGCCATGACTCAGATCGCCCGCATCAGCGACACCGGCAATGAACGCCGTCTGCAAGCCGAACGCCTGGTTGGCGCACAGGCGTTGCAGGAAGCCCAGGCCCTGCGGTTCAACGTGTTCAGCGGCGAATTCAACGCCAAACTGAAAGGCGCGGAACTGGGTCTGGACATGGATGACTATGATGTTCACTGCAGCCACATCGGCGTGCGGGACTTGAACAGCGGTCGCTTGGTGGCCACCACCCGATTGCTCGACCACGCGGCCGCCAGCACCTTGGGCCGGTTCTACAGCGAAGAAGAATTCAGCTTGCATGGCTTGCTCCACCTGCAAGGCCCGATCCTGGAAATCGGCCGCACCTGCGTCGACCCGGCCTACCGCAACGGCGGCACCATCGCCGTGTTGTGGGGCGAATTGGCCGAAGTGCTGAACCAAGGCGGCTACAGCTACTTGATGGGCTGCGCGAGCATCCCGATGCACGACGGCGGCATCCAGGCCCACGCGATCATGCAGCGCCTGCGCGAACGCTACCTGTGCAACGAACACCTGCGCGCCGAACCGAAAAAGCCATTGCCGGCGCTGGACCTGCCGTCCAACGTGATCGCAGAAATGCCGCCACTGCTCAAGGCCTACATGCGCCTGGGTGCGAAGATCTGCGGCGAGCCGTGCTGGGATGAAGATTTCCAAGTGGCCGACGTGTTCATCCTGCTCAAGCGCGACGAGTTGTGCCCGCGTTATGCACGCCACTTCAAGGCTGCAATGTGATGAGCCGCCTGCGGGTGTACGGGCGCATTGCCCGCGTGCTGTTGGTGGTCGCGCTGGGCTTGAGCATGGCCAGCGTGTTTGGTGTGTTTGAGCGCCTGGGCATCGCCAACTCGATGGTACGGCGCCAGCGCTGGTCGCGGTTTTTCATGGCGCGCCTGACCAATGCCCTGCCCTTTCGCGTGACGGTACACGGTGAGTTGCCAACGCAGCCGATGCTGTGGGTGAGCAATCACGTGTCATGGACCGATATTCCATTGCTGGGCGCCGTGGCGCCGATGTCGTTTTTGTCCAAGGCCGAAGTGCGCACCTGGCCGGTGGCCGGTTGGCTGGCGGCCAAGGCTGGCAGTTTGTTTATCCGCCGTGGTTCAGGCGATAGCCAGTTGATCCGCAAGCAGATGACCCGTCACCTGGAACAACAGCACCCGCTGCTGATGTTCCCCGAAGGCACCACCACCGATGGGCGCAGCCTGCGCACGTTCCATGGGCGTTTGTTGGCCAGTGCGATTGATGCGGAGGTGGCGCTGCAACCGGTGGCGATCCGTTACCTGCGCGATGGCCAGGTCGATCCACTTGCACCGTTTATTGGCGATGATGATTTGCTCTCGCACCTGATGCGTTTGTTTGCCAATGACCAGGGCGATGTGGAGATTCATGTGCTCAAGCCGATTGCCTGTGCCGGGCAGGAGCGTGCTGCGCTGGCGTATCAGGCGCAACAGGCTGTGCAGAAGGCGTTGTTTGGGCCGGTGCCGGAGGCAGAGCAAATACCGGTGCGACCAGCCTTCGCGGCCTGAAGCGGGCACGGTTTAAACTGTGGGAGCGGGCTTGCTCGCGAATGCGGTCTGTCAGTTAAAAATAGGCTGACTGATACGCCGCTTTCGCGAGCAAGCCCGCTCCCACATTTAGATCTCACTAATCAGTTGAGCTTGGGCGAACATCTGAAGTTCGGGATAGAAAATCCGGAAGTCTTCACTCAATGGCTCATACAACTCCCGCAATTCCTGCATCGCAAACCCCAACTCCTGCGGCTGCGTCAACCGCCGCGAAATCCCCCGCAGTACCTGCTCCATCACCGCAAACTCGCGGTAAGACCCCAACCAATCATCCGCCGCCATCCACGGCGCAATCTGTGCCAACCGCCCCGGCAACTGCGGTTCAGCGGCCAGCACGCGATACACCTGCGAGGTGAAGCGCTCCAGCGGCTGGTCGGCATACAACGCCCAATCCCGCGCCAGGCAATGGTCGAAAAACACGTCGAGGACGATTCCGGCATAACGCCTGCGGGTCAGGCTGAAGCGCGACAACGCCTCCCCCACCAACGGGTGGCTGTCGGTAAAGCGGTCGATGGAGCGATGCAACTGGATCGCCGCCTCGATTTGCGGGTTGAACTGGCCCTGCAGGCGGCCTTTGACGAAGTCGCCATACAGGCTGCCCAGCAATTGCGCAGGAAGTTGGCCGCCCAGGTGCAGATGTGCGAGATAATTCATGGCGCGCAGTTTAGCACTGCCGTCTACGTATCGTTATAACCCGATATACCGATTTAATCTGGATTAAGACCAAATTCATATTGGTATATCGGGATATAACGATTTAAGGTTCGCCTCATCGCGATATAACGCTTCAAGACACCGAGCATCTGCCATGTCCATCGACCTCGACGAAATAATAAAAGCCCTGGCGCACCCAGTACGGCGAGACATCCTCAACTGGCTGAAAGACCCGAAAGTGCAATTCCCCGAGCAATTGCACAACCACGAATACGGCATCTGCGCCGGGCAGATCGACCAGCGCTGCGGCTTGTCCCAGTCGACCGTGTCGGCCCACCTGGCCACCCTGCAACGGGCAGGCTTGATCAGCAGCCAGAAGGCCGGGCAGTGGCACTTTTTCAAACGCAACGAGGACACCATCCAAGCGTTCCTCGATGCGCTCATCACAGAGCTCAGCTCTGAAATCAGCGAACCGCTGTAACAAGGAAACGATAATGCCCCTCTCGCTACTCATACTGGCCCTGAGCGCCTTCGCCATCGGCACCACCGAGTTCGTCATCATGGGCTTGTTGCCCGATGTGGCGGCGGACTTGGGCGTGTCGATTCCCGGCGCGGGTTGGCTGGTCACCGGCTATGCCTTGGGCGTGGCCATCGGCGCACCGTTCATGGCACTGGCCACCGCCAAGCTGCCACGCAAGGCTGCGCTGGTAGCGTTGATGGGCATCTTCATTATTGGCAACCTGCTCTGCGCCCTGGCCAGCGACTACAACGTGCTGATGTTTGCCCGTGTGGTCACCGCGCTGTGCCACGGTGCGTTCTTTGGGATTGGTTCTGTCGTCGCTGCCAACCTGGTGCCGGCCAACAAGCGCGCCTCGGCCGTGGCCTTGATGTTCACCGGCTTGACCCTGGCCAACGTGCTGGGCGTGCCGCTGGGTACCGCACTGGGGCAGGCGGCTGGCTGGCGCTCGACCTTCTGGGCCGTCACGGTGATTGGGGTGGTAGCCCTGATCGGCCTGATCCGCTTCCTGCCGGCCAAGCGTGATGAAGAAAAACTCGACATGCGCGCCGAACTGGCCGCGCTCAAAGGGGCCGGAATCTGGTTATCGCTGACCATGACCGCGTTGTTCTCCGCGTCGATGTTCACCCTTTTCACCTATGTCGCCCCGCTGCTCGGCGATGTCACCGGCGTATCGCCAAACGGCGTGACCTGGACCCTGCTGTTGATCGGCCTGGGCCTGACCCTGGGCAACATCATCGGCGGCAAGCTGGCGGACAAGCGCCTGGCAGCCACCTTGATCGGCGTGTTCATCAGCATGGCGGTGGTTTCCACGGCCCTGACCTGGACCAGCGTTGCGCTGATCCCGACCGAAATCACCCTGTTCCTGTGGGCCACCGCCGCGTTTGCCGCCGTGCCTGCGCTGCAGATCAACGTGGTGACCTTCGGCAAGGCCGCGCCGAACCTGGTGTCGACCCTGAATATCGGCGCTTTCAACATCGGCAATGCCCTCGGCGCCTGGGTGGGCGGCACGGTGATTGCCCACGGTTTCGGCCTGACCAGCGTGCCATTGGCCGCTGGCGCCCTGGCGATTCTTGCGCTGCTGGTGACCCTGATTACTTTCCGTCAGGGCGGCGATGCCGACCTGGCCCCTGCGACCAACTGATCCACTTCAAAGACAAAGGTGTTTTCCCATGACGACTATTTTCGATCCGATCAAACTGGGCGACCTGGAACTGTCGAACCGCATCATCATGGCGCCGCTGACCCGCTGCCGCGCTGATGCCGGCCGCGTGCCCAACGCGCTGATGGCCGAGTACTACGTGCAACGTGCTTCCGCCGGGCTGATCCTCAGCGAAGCCACCTCCGTGACGCCGCTGGGCGTGGGCTACCCGGACACCCCGGGCATCTGGTCCAACGACCAGGTACGCGGCTGGGCCAACGTGACCAAAGCAATTCACGGCGCAGGCGGCAAGATCTTCCTGCAACTGTGGCACGTTGGCCGGATCTCCCATGAGTCCTACCTGAACGGCGAAGCCCCGGTAGCCCCGAGCGCGATCCAAGCCAAAGGCCACGTTAGCCTGGTTCGCCCGCTGGCCGACTACCCGACCCCGCGCGCCCTCGAAACCGCTGAAATCGCCGACATCATCGACGCCTATCGCACCGGTGCCGAGAACGCCAAAGCTGCCGGCTTCGATGGCGTGGAAATCCACGGTGCCAACGGCTACCTGCTCGACCAGTTCCTGCAAAGCAGCACTAACCACCGCACCGACAACTACGGCGGCTCGCTGGAAAACCGTGCACGCCTGCTGCTGGAGGTGACCGATGCGGCCATCGAAGTCTGGGGTGCCGGTCGTGTAGGCGTGCATTTGGCACCCCGTGCCGACGCCCATGACATGGGTGACGACAACCTGGCGGAAACCTTCACCTACGTTGCCAGTGAGTTGGGCAAGCGTGGCATCGCGTTCATCTGCTCCCGTGAGAAGGAAGGCGCTGACAGCCTCGGCCCGCAATTGAAGAAGGCTTTCGGCGGCCCGTACATCGCTAACGAACGCTTCACCAAAGACACTGCCAACGCCTGGCTGGCGGCGGGCAAGGCAGATGCGGTGGCATTTGGCGTGCCGTTCATTGCCAACCCGGACCTGCCGGCTCGCCTGAAAGCCGATGCGCCGCTGAACGAAGCCCACCCGGAAACCTTCTACGGCAAAGGCCCGGTCGGTTATATCGACTACCCGACATTGGCGATCTGACGTAACCCGCTGAAACGAAAAAGCCCCGGCTCACAATGACCGGGGCTTTTTCTTGGGCTACGGGAAACACTCCTTCACAGCCTTGCAACAATATCGCTACAAAATACTTAGGCGGCTACCTATCAACCGCCCGCCAGCCCGTATATAAAGTCACCCCACCAATCAGGCATAGGGACGATTGACTGTCTCTGGTCTTTACTGTTGACACAACATGATGCAATTACGCATTTTGTCTTAATTGCGCAGGCTAGGGCTCAGGCGCAGCATGTCCAACCCGGCATCAACCCAGCGTTCCGCCTCCTGGTGCAGCTTGAAGCTGTCAGGCACCAGCAGCCACTGGCCAATCAGCCCGTTGATGTAGGCATGAATACACACCGCACCACGGGTGGTGTCGAGATTTTCCGGGAGTTGCCCGCGATGGACCGCGTTACGCAATGTCAGGCCGATGCGCAGGTTGCATTCCTGGCTGTGGGTCTGGCGCTGGCGGCGCATGTCGCACATTTCATCGGTGAATTCGCACTTATGAAACAAGATCTCGTTGATGCGCCGGGTTTTCGGGTCCAGGGCCACTTGATGGAACAAATGAATCAACAGCTTGCGCATACAGCCCAGCGGGTCGACTTCATCCTCGCTCTCACTCGCCCGGGCCAATTCATCCAGGGGTTCATGCAGCGTGTCGAGCAACGCCTGGAGCAAATCGGACTTGTTGCTGAAATGCCAATAGATAGCCCCACGCGTTACGCCCGCCAACGCAGCGATTTCCGCCAGCGTGGTCCGCGCAACACCGCGCTCGTAAAAGGCCTGTTCGGCGGCTTCGAGAATTTGGCTTCGCGTTTCCTGAGCTTCCTCTTTGGTGCGACGAACCATGGCAGTAAAACCTCAATCAGGACACTTGGGACTATTGTTAACGCAGAATTAATAGCGGCTAACGATCATCCGAATATTTGTGGGACGGCACCGTCATGGGTACCGAACGTAATGGAATCGAGGCTTTGGGCGTTGCTTTGTCAACATTCCGCGAAGCCTGTCAAGAGTTTACAAACAACCATGAACGTAAGTATATTGCGTAGCAAGCTACTTATCCACTCACAGCTTGTTTTTTACCCTTCCACACTTCTTGTGCGCACTCTGCGCGCCTGACCCGAGGATCTTCATGCAACTTAAGCCAGCTGTTACCGCTCTGGTCACTGCCGTCGCCCTGGCATCGCTGCTCAGCGGATGTAAAAAGGAAGAAGCGGCTCCGCCCGCTCAAACACCTCAGGTCGGCGTGGTCACCATTCAACCGCAAGCCTTTACCCTGACGTCCGAGCTGCCAGGTCGCACCACGGCCTACCGCATCGCGGAAGTTCGTCCTCAGGTCAACGGCATCATTCTCAAGCGCCTGTTCAAGGAAGGCGGCGACGTGAAGGAAGGGCAACAGCTCTACCAGATCGACCCGTCGGTGTATGACGCCACCCTCAAAAGCGCACAAGCCAGCCTGACCCAGACCAAGTCCATCACCGACCGCTACAAGCAGTTGGTCGATGAACAAGCCGTCAGCCGCCAGGAATACGACACCGCGGTCGCCAACCGCATGACCGCCGAAGCCAACCTGCAGTCCGCCCAGATCAACGTGCGCTACACCAAAGTGTTCGCGCCGATCTCCGGGCGTATCGGCCGCTCTTCGGTGACCGAAGGCGCACTGGTCAGCAACGGCCAGACCGATGCCATGGCCGTGATCCAGCAACTGGACCCGATCTACGTCGACGTCACGCAGTCCTCGGCCGAAATGCTGAAGCTGCGCCGTGACCTGGAAAGCGGCCAACTGGAAAAAGCCGGCGACAATGCCGCCAAGGTCAAGCTGACCCTGGAAGACGGCAGTGCCTACAAGCTGGACGGCAAGCTGGAGTTCTCCGAAGTCTCGGTTGACCAGACCACCGGCTCCGTGACCCTGCGCGCCGTGTTCCCCAACCCTGACCACACCCTGCTGCCGGGCATGTTCGTACACGCCCAGTTGCAAGCCGGTGTGAACAGCAAGGCCATCCTGGCACCGCAGCAAGGCGTGACCCGCGACATCAAGGGCATTCCAACCGCACTGGTGGTGAACAAGGACAACAAGGTCGAGCAGCGCCAACTGGTTGCCAACCGTACTTCCGGCGCCTACTGGCTGGTGGAAAAAGGCCTGGACGCCGGTGACCGCGTGATCACCGAAGGCCTGCAATTCATCAAGCCGGGCATCGAAGTCAAGGTCAAGGACGCGGATAACGCCAAGCCTGCCGGTTCTGCTCCTGCTCCTGCCGCCGCTGCTGGCCAGGGGGAGTAACCCATGTCGAAATTTTTTATCGACCGTCCCATTTTCGCCTGGGTAATTGCCCTGGTGATCATGCTGGTCGGGGCACTGTCGATCCTGAAGTTGCCCATCAACCAATACCCGGCCATTGCGCCAACCGCCATTGATATCCAGGTGACCTACCCAGGCGCGTCTGCACAAACCGTGCAGGACACCGTGGTACAGGTCATCGAGCAACAGCTCAACGGTATCGACAACCTGCGTTATGTCGCCTCGGACAGTAACTCCGACGGCAGCATGACCATCACCGCGACGTTCAACCAGGGTACCAACCCGGACATCGCCCAGGTTCAGGTGCAGAACAAGCTGAACCTGGCGACCCCACTGCTGCCGCAAGAAGTGCAGCAGCAGGGTATCCGCGTGACCAAGTCGGTGAAGAACTTCCTGATGGTGATTGGTCTGGTGTCGGAAGACGGCAGCATGACCAAGGACGACCTGTCCAACTACATCGTGTCGAACATCCAGGACCCGATTTCCCGTACAGCGGGTGTAGGTGACTTCCAGGTGTTCGGTTCGCAGTACGCCATGCGTATCTGGCTCGACCCCACCAAGCTGAACAACTACCAGTTGACCCCGGTAGACGTCAGCAGCGCCATCGCGGCACAGAACGTCCAGGTGGCCACCGGTCAACTGGGTGGCCTGCCTGCCCTGCCCGGCACTCAGCTCAACGCCACCATCATCGGCAAGACCCGTCTGCAAAGCGCCGAAGAGTTCGGCAAGATCCTGCTAAAGGTCAACACCGATGGCTCGCAGGTCCGCCTGCGTGACGTTTCCCGTATCGAACTCGGCGGCCAGAACTACAGCATCAGTGCGCAGTTCAACGGCAAGCCGGCATCCGGTATGGCAATCAAGCTGGCAGCGGGTGCCAACGCCCTCGACACCGCCAAGGCCATCCGTGAAACCGTGGCCTCGCTGGAACCGTTCTTCCCGCCTGGCATGAAGGCGGTGGTGCCATATGACACCACGCCTGTGGTCACCGAATCGATCTCCGGTGTAGTACACACCCTGGTCGAAGCGATCGTGCTGGTGTTCCTGGTGATGTTCCTGTTCCTGCAGAACTTCCGTGCCACCATCATCACCACCATGACGGTTCCGGTGGTATTGCTGGGTACCTTCGGGATCCTGGCGGCGTTCGGTTTTACCATCAACACCCTGACCATGTTCGGCATGATCCTGGCCATCGGCTTGCTGGTGGACGACGCCATCGTTGTGGTGGAAAACGTCGAGCGGGTAATGGCCGAGGAACACTTGTCGCCCAAGGAGGCGACGGTCAAGTCCATGGGCCAGATCCAGGGCGCCCTCGTGGGTATCGCGCTGGTACTGTCGGCGGTACTGCTGCCGATGGCGTTCTTCGGCGGCTCCACGGGTGTGATCTACCGTCAGTTCTCGATCACCATTGTTTCGGCGATGGCGTTGTCGGTACTGGTTGCCCTGATCTTCACCCCGGCCTTGTGCGCCACCATGCTCAAGCCAATCGACCCTGAAAAGCACGGCCAACCCAAGCGTGGTTTCTTCGGCTGGTTCAACCGCACCTTCGACCGTGGCGTACTGAGCTACGAGCGTGGCGTGGGCAACATGATCAAGCACAAGATCCCGGCATTCCTGGTCTACACGCTGATCCTGGCTGGCATGATCTGGATGTTCACCCGTATTCCAAGCGCGTTCCTGCCTGAGGAAGACCAGGGTGTGATCTTTGCCCAGGTTCAGACACCGGTGGGTTCTTCGGCTGAACGTACGCAGAAAGTCATCGATGATATGCGCGCCTTCTTGTTGAACGACAAGGAAGGTGAGCCGGGCGAAGGCAAGGCCGTGAAGTCGGTATTTACCGTGAACGGCTTTAACTTCGCGGGTCGTGGCCAGAGTTCGGGCCTGGCGTTCGTGATGCTCAAGCCATGGGATGAACGTGATTCGTCCATGTCGGTATTCGAAGTGGCCAAGCGTGCCCAGGGTTACTTCTTCGGGGCCTTCAAGGACGCCATGGTATTTGCCATCGTGCCGCCTTCGGTTCTGGAACTGGGTAACGCCACGGGTTTCGACGTGTTCCTGCAAGACCAGGGTGGCGTCGGCCACGAGAAGCTGATGGCTGCACGCAACCAGTTCCTCGGTGCCGCCGCACAAAGCAAGATCCTGGCGGGTGTGCGCCCCAACGGCGTGAACGATGAGCCGCAGTACGAGCTGACCGTTGACGACGAGAAGGCCAGCGCCCAGGGCATCAGCCTGTCGGACATCCAGAGCACCCTGGCGATTGCCTTGGGTGGCAGTTACGTCAACGACTTCATCGACCGTGGTCGTGTGAAGAAGGTGTATGTACAGGGTGATGCCGCCAGCCGGATGTCGCCGGAAGACCTCGACAAATGGTACGTGCGCAGCACCTCCGGGAAGATGGTGCCGCTGTCGGCCATCTCGTCGGGCAAGTGGATCTACGGTTCGCCCAAGCTCTCGCGTTACAACGGTGTAGCGGCGATGGAAATCCTCGGTACCCCGGCACCTGGCTACAGTACCGGTGACGCGATGGCGGAAGTCGAGCGGATTGCCAAGGACCTGCCGGCCGGCGTTGGTTATGCGTGGACCGGTCTGTCGTACGAAGAACGTCTGTCCGGCTCACAGGCACCTGCGCTGTACGCCCTGTCGCTGCTGGTAGTGTTCCTGTGCCTCGCGGCACTGTACGAAAGCTGGTCGATCCCGATCGCGGTAATCCTGGTGGTCCCACTGGGTGTGATCGGTGCATTGATCGCCACCAGCCTGCGCGGGCTGTCCAACGACGTGTTCTTCCAGGTGGGCTTGCTGGTAACGGTGGGCCTGGCAGCGAAGAACGCCATCTTGATCGTGGAGTTCGCCAAAGAACTCCACGAACAAGGCAAGGGCATCGTCGAGGCAGCCATCGAGGCGTCCCGCATGCGTCTGCGTCCGATCATCATGACGTCCATGGCGTTTATGCTTGGCGTACTGCCGCTGGCAATTTCCAGCGGTGCCGGTTCGGGCAGCCAGCACGCCATCGGTACCGGCGTAATTGGCGGTATGATCACGGCCACTGTCTTGGCGATCTTCTGGGTGCCGCTGTTCTACGCGACCGTGTCCTCCGCTGGCGAGCGCAAAAAGACTGAAACTACTGAAACTCCTAAAGAGGCTGGCCAATGAGCAAGTCGCTCCTTTCCTTAGCCGTCACGGCATTCGTGCTCAGTGGCTGCTCGCTGATACCTGACTATCAGCGCCCTGAGGCGCCGGTGGCCGCCCAGTTCCCGCAGGGGCCGGCGTATTCGTCGGCCCAGGCGCCGAGCCAGGCCGCTGTCGAGCAAGGCTGGAAGCAGTTTTTCCACGACCCTGCCCTGCAACAGCTGATCCAGACGGCGCTGGTGAACAACCGTGACCTGCGTGTCGCGGCCCTGAACATCGACGCCTACGCGGCGCAGTACCAGATCCAGCGTGCCGACCTGTTCCCGGCCGTATCGGCCACGGGCAGCGGTAGCCGTTCGCGTACTCCGGCCAAGCTGTCACAGACCGGCGAATCGACCATCAGCAGCCAATATTCGGCAGGCCTTGGTATCAGCTCGTATGAGCTGGACCTGTTCGGTCGCGTACGCAGCTTGAGTGAGGAAGCCCTGCAAAAGTACTTCGCCACTGAAGAAGCGCGCCGCAGTACCCAGATCAGCCTGGTGGCCAGCGTGGCCAACGCCTACCTGACCTGGCAGGCCGACAAAGAGCTGCTCAAGCTCACCCAGGACACCCTGGGCGCGTACGAGCAGAGCTACAAGCTGACCTCGCGCAGCAACGAAGTCGGCGTGGCCTCGGCCCTCGACCTCAGCCAGGCGCGTACCTCGGTGGAAAACGCCCGGGTTGCCCTGGCGCGCTACACCCGCCAGGTCGCGCAGGACGAGAACAGCCTGACCCTGCTGCTGGGCACTGGCTTGCCGGCGAATATCGCCAGCCAGCCGCTGTCGGATAACCTGCTCAGCGAAGTGCCGGCCGGGTTGCCATCGGACCTGCTGCAACGTCGTCCCGACATCATTCAGGCCGAGTACAACCTCAAAGCCGCCAACGCCAATATCGGCGCGGCGCGTGCTGCGTTCTTCCCGAGCATCAGCCTGACGGCCAGTGCCGGCACCGCAAGCCCAACCTTGGGCGGCCTGTTCAAAGGCGGCTCGGGCACCTGGTCGTTCGCCCCGCAGATCAACATCCCGATCTTCAACGCCGGCAGCCTGCGCGCCAGCCTGGACTACTCGAAGATCCAGAAAGAGATCAACGTGGCGAACTACGAGAAAGCGATCCAGACCGGCTTCCAGGAAGTCTCGGACGGCCTCGCCTCACGTGAAACCTACAAGCAGCAACTGGAAGCGCAACGTGGTTTCGTCGCCGCCAACCAGGACTACTACCGCCTGGCCGAGCGTCGCTATCGCATTGGTGTCGACAGCAACCTGACGTTCCTCGACGCCCAGCGCCAACTGTTCAGTGCCCAGCAATCGCTGATCACCGACCGCCTGGCGCAGCTCACCAGCGAGGTCAACCTGTACAAGGCCCTCGGCGGTGGCTGGAGCGAGCAGACTGCGAAGAACGAGCCGTTGAAAGAAGAAGCACCGGCGCTGAAGTTGTTCTGATAGCGCTGCTGTAGATAAACAAAACCGCTTCCCTCACCGGAAGCGGTTTTTTTATGCCCGTCTGTAGTGAGCGGGCTTGCCCGCGCTGGGGGGCGAAGCCGCCCCAAATCCGGCTGCTTCGGTCTTACTGATACACCGAGGCGCCTGGGTTTAGGGCGGCTCCGCCCCCCAGCGCGGGGCAAGCCCGCTCACTACAGGCTGCCCTCCTTGCTTTTCGCTCAACCTTTCAGGATAAAATTGGTCACAGATTCTTACAGACCACAGAGGGAGCTTGTCGTAATGATCGTAGGAATCGACCTGGGGACCACCAACAGTCTTGCAGCGGTATGGCGCGGTGATGCCGCCGAACTAGTCCCCAATGCCCTTGGCCAGTTGCTGACCCCAAGCGTGGTCGGCCTGGATGACCAAGGCCGCATCCTGGTAGGCCAGGCCGCCAAAGAGCGCCTGCACACCCACCCGCACCTCACCACTTCATTGTTCAAACGCTTCATGGGCAGTGCCACCGAAGTGCGCCTGGGCGACAAATCGTTCCGCCCGGAAGAGCTCTCCGCGCTGGTACTCAAAAGCCTCAAGGAAGATATCGAACGCACCTACGGCCATACCGTCACCGAAGCCGTGATCAGCGTGCCCGCCTATTTCAGCGACGGCCAACGCAAAGCCACGCGCATTGCCGGTGAACTGGCCGGGCTCAACGTCGACAAGCTGATCAACGAACCCACCGCCGCAGCCCTCGCCTACGGCCTGCACCAGCGTGACAAAGAAACTTCGTTCCTGGTGTTCGACCTTGGCGGCGGTACCTTTGACGTGTCGATCATCGAGCTGTTCGACGGTGTGATGGAAGTGCGCGCCAGTGCTGGCGACAACTTCCTCGGCGGCGAAGACTTCGACACCCTGCTGCTGGAACACTTCGTCGACAGCCAGCGCAATGCCCAGGGTTTCCCGCCCACCAGCAGCGTGCTGCAAGCCCTGCGCCGTGAAGCCGAGCGTGTGCGCAAAGCCCTCGGCCAAGACGACAGCGCTGACTTCGCCCTGCGCGTGGACGGCCAGCAATGGGTGAAAACCATCACCCAGCAAGAACTCGCCAAGCTGTACACCCCGCTACTGGAGCGCCTGCGTGCGCCCATCGAACGCGCCCTGCGCGATGCGCGGATTCGGGTCGGCGACCTCGATGAAATCCTGCTGGTTGGCGGTACCACGCGCATGCCGCTGGTGCGCAAACTTGCCGCCGGTTTGTTCGGACGCTTCCCGTCCATCAGCCTCGACCCAGACCAGGTGGTCGCCCATGGCGCCGCGATCCAGGCCGCGCTCAAGGCCCGTTCGGCGGCGCTGGAAGAAGTGGTGCTGACCGACGTATGCCCCTACACCCTGGGCATCGAAACCTCGAACCAGTACGGCAGCCATATCGAAAGCGGCCACTACCTGCCGCTGATCGAGCGCAACAGCAGCGTGCCGGTCAGCCGGGTCAAGACCGTGGTCACCCTGCATGACAACCAGAGCCAGGTGCTGCTCAAGATCTACCAGGGCGAAAGCCGCCTGGTCAAAGACAACATCGAGCTGGGCCAACTGGACATCGCCGTGCCCAAGCGCAAGGCGGGTGAAGTCTCGCTGGACGTGCGCTTCACCTACGACAACAACGGCCTGTTGGAAGCCCAGGTAAGTATCCCGCTGACCGGCGAGCAACACTCCCTGGTGATCGAGAACAACCCCGGCGTGCTGAACCCGGAAGAAATCCAGCAACGCCTGCAAGCCCTGGCGCAGTTGAAGGTTCACCCGCGCGACCAACAGGTCAACACCGTACTCACCGCGCGCCTCGAACGGCTCTATCAGGAAAGCCTCGGCGAACTGCGCGAGCAACTCGGGCACTGGGCCGGCCAGTTCCAGCAGGTGCTCGACACCCAGGACGAACGCCGGATCCGCGACGCCCGCAGTGAACTGACCCGTCAACTTGAACAGCTCGACAACGGGTTCTGGCGCTGAGGGAACACCCCATGAATTGCTGGACCGTGCTGCAACTGCCGGAAGAAGCCGACGAACGCACCATCAAGCGTACCTATGCGCGGCTGCTGAAAAGCTGCCGCCCGGACGACGACGCCGAAGGCTTCCAGCGCCTGCGCGAAGCCTATGAAGAAGCATTGGCCTACGCACGCTGGCGGGCCGAGTGGGAGGACGAGGAAACCACCACCACTGCAGCGCCCGTGGCCGAACAAACCTACGGCAACCTCAACGACCTCGCCGAACTGATGGACGTCAGTGCCCTGCACCCGGCCCCATTCGAAGCGCCCAAGGCCGACCCGGCACAGGCACTGCTCAGTGGCCTCAACGTCAGCAACTTCATAGAGCGCTGGACCCTCGCCATTCAACAGGATTGCACCGACGCCTTCCAGGCGGGCCTGTTGCGTCATTGCTTCGATCACCCAGGCGAGCGCGTTGCGATAGCCAGTTGGGCGGCAAACCATTTGGAATGGCTGACACCCTGGCAACAGGTCGCCATGACGCCGTGGCAACACGAAACGCTCTCCGGCGAACTCTTGCAGGAATACCGCCGCACCTTGCAAGAACTGCTGGAGCAGAAGGCCGAACGCGAGTTCATCATCCAGCTCACGCAGTACAACAACCAACCCTGGCTGCGGGTGTTCGACCTGCAACAGCAGTGGCAACGCATCATCCTGCAGTTGCTCCACGACACCACCTGGAGCGTGCCGCTGTTCGAGCGGGTGTGCCAGGTTTTCGGCTGGGACGACCAGAAAGGCGTATGCCCGGAACCCACCTGGATGTGGCGCGAACTGGTCTCGCGCTGCGAGCAGGAAAGCTTTTACGCCAACCTGCTGGAAAAAGCCCAGGACCTTCGCCGCACCTCGGCCGATGCCCTGGCCGCGCGCCTGTTGCTCACGCCGATGTCGGCAAGCCAACAAAAACGCATCATCGACGGCTTTGGCGAGAACGAATGGAACGCCTGCCAGCACCTGGGCGAACTCCTGACCTGGCGCTACCCGCAGCTGCTGGAACGGTTGCCGCAACCCGACGCGTTCTTCTGGCGCAAATTTGTGCCGCGGCCGATTTATACCCAGGTGTTTATTCGCGTATGGGCTGTCTTGGCCTTGGGGATCGGCCTGAGCATGATCCACACGCCACCCGGCAGGCTGGATTTGCATTCGACGTTTATCTTTATGGTGGCGGCGTTCATTCCGGCCGGGATCGCGTTTCGCATCACCCAGTTCTGGGCCAGCATGAGCTCGACCTACCGGGTACCCGACCTGTGGCTAAGCCAGTACCTGATCCCCAAGCGCATTAACCCCAACAAGTATTGGCTGGTGATCCGCCACGGCGTGCCCCAAGCGCTCATGCTGGCCGCCTGCGGGCTGATGCTCGGCGTACTGGGCATGGTCACCTATGCCGGCGCGCTGGCAATCAACCTGCTGCACACCAAACGCATCGGCCACATCAGCCATAAATTCAGCCACGGCTACCCGTGGCTGAACGGCTTGCACTGGGCATTTTGGAGCCCATTGCAAGCGGCGTTCCTGGTGGTGATGGTGGGGGTGATCGTTGCGGCGCAGCATTACTTGCCGCAGGTTCCGTGGACGCGCCTGGTGTCACCCAAACTATAAGGGCGCCTTCACGCACACTAGCAAGCGCCCCTATTGCCAGAAACAATGCGGCCTAGGGGCACTTGAAACAGGCCATGTTCATGGTGCTTTTTTTTTGAGAGGGCGAGTATTGACGCGAATCTCATGGGCAATGACCTTCGCCTTTTGAGCGACATCCTCCTTATCAAATACAACAAAATCGAACTCCGTGTTCGCTGTAATAACCTGGTATTCGTCGACCTGCTCCACGGTAGTCACCGTCAAGCTACCGCTGGCTGGCGAGTAGGCCTCGTAGTCATCGTCATAGATGTAAAACTGGGCCTGCACATCGCCAGTCTCTTCACCGATCCTGTAAGTCTTCCCTTCTTCCAGCGTGTGGGGACCGGACAAAATAATCTCGTATTTCAAATCTGTACTAACGCCTTTCAGAAAGAAATAAGCAGACGTTGTGTCGCCAACGTAAACCAGGTCAATACAGGCGAATGGAAAAAACGAATAAAACTGCAGCCTCAACTCGCCAAGAATGTGACCTTCAACGGGGCTAGTGGTTAAGCCGTCAGGCAGGGTCACTGTCTTGGGTTTGTGTAAATGGATCATGGTGAATACCTCAACTAACTCAATTGGAACATACCCCCAATACCGTGTCGCCTGGCCACATTAGTCTTCGATGGCACACCTGAACAACTGTCAACTCTGACAGGTCGATAGCAGAACTCCACGATTAACCAGGCTTACATCGAATAACGTTCGATCACCGCCCAAACCCATATTCCCCCCAATTGAATCTTCCCCATCGCCCTCTCACCATGGCCCGCACCTGCATAACCCCAATAACAACAGGTCCTAACGCCATGAGCACTTTGCACCCGCGCCAGCTGTTGCTGGCAACCGCTGTCGCCACCCTTGCCCTGCCCGCCGTCGCCGAAGAACACGGCTTCCTCGAAGACGCCAGCGCCAACCTCAACCTGCGCAACTTCTTCATCAACCGCAACTTCACCAACCCCACCAAGGCCCAGGGCGGCGCGCAGGAGTGGACGCAGAGTTTCATCCTCGATGCCAAATCCGGGTTTACCCAAGGCACGGTGGGTTTCGGCGTGGATGTGTTGGGCTTGTACTCGTTGAAGCTCGATGGCGGACGCGGTACTGGCGGCACCCAGTTGCTGCCGCTGGACCACGACGGTCGCCCGGCCGATAACTTCGGACGACTTGGCGTAGCCTTCAAGGCAAAGATCTCGAAGACCGAAGTAAAGGTTGGCGAATGGATGCCGGTGCTGCCAATCCTGCGCGCCGACGATGGTCGCTCCCTACCGCAAACCCTGCGCGGTGGGCAGATCACCTCCAAAGAAATCGCCGGCCTCACGCTGTACGGCGGTCAGTTCCGCGCCAACAGCCCGCGGGACGACAGCAGCATGACCGACATGTCCATGACCGGTAAAACCGCGTTCACCTCCGACCGTTTCAACTTCCAGGGCGGCGAGTACGCGTTCAACGACAAGCGCACCCAGATCGGCCTGTGGAACGCCCAGCTCAAGGACATCTACCGCCAGCAGTACGTCAACCTGATCCACAGCCAACCGCTGGGCGACTGGACCCTGGGCGCCAACCTCGGGTTCTTCTACGGCAAGGACGATGGCAGCGCCCGCGCAGGCGAGCTGGACAACAAGACCTGGTCCGGCCTGTTCTCGGCCAAGTACGGCGGCAACACCTTCTACGTCGGCCTGCAAAAACTCACCGGCAACAATGCCTGGATGCGCGTCAACGGCACCAGCGGCGGCACCCTGGCCAACGACAGCTACAACTCCAGCTACGACAACGCCCAGGAAAAATCCTGGCAAGTGCGCCACGACTACAACTTCGCCGCCCTCGGCGTGCCGGGCCTGACGCTGATGAACCGCTATATCAGCGGCAGCAACGTGCACACCGGCACCATTACCGACGGCAAGGAATGGGGCCGCGAGAGTGAACTGGGCTATACCGTGCAAAGCGGCGCGCTGAAGGACCTCACTGTGCGCTGGCGCAATTCCAGCATGCGCCGGGACTACAGCAACAACGAGTTCGATGAAAACCGGTTGATCGTCAGTTACCCGATCAGTCTGCTGTAAACCGTCATCGACCTTGCTGTATGGTGCGCGCCTGCCGCTGCTGAGCTAAATCAGCAGCGGCTTTTTATTCGAGCCCGTGCACACCATGAAATCCTTCGCTTTAGCGTGCGCCCTGCTTGCCCTGGCCTTGAGCCTCAGTGGCTGCATCGGCGCGCCCATCGCCCTGACGCCGCAGACCGAACAACGCCTGCAAACCCAGGCGCCGATCCGTTTCCTGCTGACCTTCGATGATGGCCCAAGCGCTTCGGGTTACAACAACCCGAGCCGCTCGGTGGTTGCCGACTTGGCGCATAACCCGATACTGCCGGGCATCAAGGCGGTGTTTTTCCTGCAGACCGAAGCGTCGCGTTCCGGCGGCAGTTCACGGGGCCGCAAGACCATGGAGCGTGAGTTCGCTGCAGGCCATATCCTCGCCTTCCACACCGCAACGGCCTTTCATACCAACCATCGCTGGCTCAATGACGCCGAGCTGGAAAGCACCCTCACTCAGGGCGCTGCCGACATTGCGGCGATCACAGGCGCGCCGCCGCAACTGGTGCGCCCGCCATTCTGGAACTACGACCGGCGCACCTTCGCCGCCTACCAGCGCCACGGCATGCACGTATTGCTCACTGACTTGAGCGCCAATGACGGCAAGATATGGGGTTTCAATGGCAGCCCACGGCGCCGCGCCAACCTGTATCACCAGCTCTCAGTGGTACGCGAGCACATTGCCCTGGGGGAATTGCCGACAGTGGATGGCGTGATACCAGTGGTGGTGACGTTCCATGACATCAACCGCTATACGGCGCGGCATATGCAGGAGTACTTGCAGATATTGCTCGATAGCGCGCGGGTCACCGGGGTGAGGACGGCGGCGGAGCCGTTCTATACCGACCATGACGCGCTGGAGCGGGCGGCGTTGGCCAGGTCGGTTAAAGAGGTGAGCGAGCCAGTGCATTTGCCTGGCGTGTGGAACTGGGTATGGGACGCAGATTCCCACTGACACCCTGAAATCAATGTGGGAGCGGGCTTGCTCGCGAAAGCGCCGTGTCGGTCACCACATGTATAAACTGAACCACCGCATTCGCGAGCAAGCCCGCTCCCACATTTTTGATCGCATTTCAACTCAGTCAGTCTGGCGAGACTCGACACCCAGCTCATCCCACACCGACTCCGCCAAATGAAACGTCGCATTCGCCGCCGGAATCCCGCAGTAGATCGCGCTCTGCATCAGCACCTCTTTTATCTCTGCGCGAGTCACCCCGTTGCTGGCAGCGGCACGCAGGTGCAGCTTCAACTCCTCACTGCGGTTCATGCCAATCAACATGGCGATGGTGATCAGGCTACGGGTGTGCCGAGGCAGGCCCGGGCGGGTCCAGATATCACCCCAGGCGTGGCGGGTGATCATTTCCTGAAACTCGCTATTGAACTCGGTCAGGGCATTGAGGCTGCGGTCGACGTGGGCATCGCCCAGCACTTCGCGGCGTACTTGCAGGCCCTCGGCGTAACGTTGTTTCTCGTCCACAAAAAAATCCTCAGGGGGCCAGCAAAAATTCGACAACACGGTCGCTGAACGCAGCACCCGCTTGGACATTGGACAGGTGCGCCGCGTAGAACTCGGCGTATTCGGCACCTTGCACATGGGTCTGGATATAGTGGCTGCCGGCAGGCGGTGTGACCGCGTCTTCAGTGCCAGCAACCACCAACGTCGGCACCTTGATTGACGATAACTGTTCACGGAAATCCGCATCGCGCACGGCGCCGCAGTTGGCTGCGTAGCCTTCGGGTGATGTAGCCGCCAGCATGTCGGTGATCAGCTTGGCTTGATGCGGATGCGCTTCGGCGAAGTCCGCAGTAAACCAGCGTGCAATCGATGCATCGCGCAGGGCGGTCATCGCCGCCGCGCCGTCACGCAACACCATCTCGATGCGTGGGTTCCACACCTCAGGCGTGCCGATCTTGGCGGCGGTGTTGCACACCACCAGACGGTGCAAGCGCGAACCCGCGTTGATGCCCAGCCATTGGCCGATCAAGCCGCCCATGGACAAACCACAGAAGTGCGCGCGCGGAATATCCAGCGCATCCAGCAGCGCGATCACGTCGCGACCCAGTTGCTCGATGCTGTAGGGGCCTTCGGTAACCAGGGATTTGCCATGGCCGCGAGTGTCGAAGCGCAGCACGCGAAAGTGCTGGGTGAAGGCCGGGATCTGGAGGTCCCACATGTGCAGGTCGGTGCCCAACGAGTTGGACAACACCAGTACTGGCGCATCCACAGGTCCGTCCAATTGGTAATGCAGTTCGCCCTCGGCGAGTTGTACAAATGCCACAGCGGTCTCCTCAAGAGAAGTGTTCGGTTACGGCGCGGCTGACCCAGGTTTGCGCCTGGCCCAGGTAATGGGCAGGGTCGAGCAGGCGATCGAGTTCGGCGGCTGGCAGTTCGGCCGTGATCTGTGGTTCATCTGCCAGTACTGCACGCAGATGCCGCTGCTCGGCGACCGCACGTTTGCAGCATTGCTCCAGCAGATGGTGCGCGGTCTCACGACCCAGGCGTTGGGCAAGCACGATACTTACGGCTTCGGCCAGCACCAGGCCTTGGGTCAGGTCGAGGTTTTTGCCCATGCGTTCGGCGTCGACTTCCAGCCCTTCGCTCACCAGCAGTGCCTGTTGCAGCGCCCCGGAAACCAAGCGGCAAATGTCCGGCAGGGTTTCCCATTCGGCATGCCACAGGCCGAGGCTGCGCTCGTGTTCCTGGGGCATCGCGCTGAACATCGTCGCCACCAAGCCAGGCACACGGGTCGCCGCGCTGATCAGCACGGCAGCGCCCACGGGGTTGCGTTTGTGCGGCATGGTCGACGAACCGCCCTTGCCCGGCGCCGAGGGTTCGAACACTTCAGCCGCTTCGGTCTGCATCAACAGGCTGACGTCGCGGCCCAATTTACCGAGGCTGCCGGCGATCAGACCAAGCACGCTGGCGAACTCCACCAGGCGATCACGTTGGGTGTGCCAAGGCTGCTCAGGCAAGGCCAGTTGCAACTCCGCCGCCAGGGCTTCGGCCACCGGCATCGCCTGCTCACCCAGCGCCGCCAACGTGCCGGACGCACCACCGAATTGCAGCACCATCAAGCGCGGCTTGAGTTCGCGCAGGCGTTGGCGACTGCGGGTGACCGCGCCCAGCCACCCGGCGATTTTCATCCCCAGGGTGACTGGCGTCGCATGCTGCAACCAGGTGCGCCCAGCCAAGGGCACAGCGGCATAACGCTGGGCCTGGGCGGCCAGGATGTCACCCAGTCGTGCCAGGTCCGTTTCGATCAACAACACCGCTTGGCGCAGTTGCAGCACCAGGCCGGTGTCCATCACATCCTGGCTGGTGGCGCCCAGGTGCACATAACGCTCGGCGCCAGCATCCTCACTGGCAATCAACTTGCCCAAGGCCTTCACCAGCGGAATGGCCGAATTCCCCGCCGTGGCAATTGCCACGCCGAGGGCATCCACGTCATACAGCGACGCCAGGCACGCCTGGGCAATCGGAGCGACGGCGGCGTGCGGGATCAAACCGACCCGGGCCTCGGCCCGCGCCAGCGCTGCCTCGAAATCCAGCATGCCCTGCAAGCGTCCGGTGTCGCAGAACACCTCAGCCATGCTGTCTGCCGTGAAGTAAGCGTCGAACAATTGGTTGCTCGTGCGCAGTGTCATAACGCGTCCCTTACAAATCGTGGTGCAAGTACTCGGCCTGTTTCGGCAAGCGCAAGCTGAACAGGAAGGCCACCGCCATCATGCCGGTGACGTACCAGTAAAAGGTATTTTCCATGCCCATGGATTTGAGCCCCAAGGCCACGTACTCCGCAGAGCCACCAAAGATCGCGTTGGCCACCGCATAGGCCAGGCCCACACCGAGGGCACGCACATGCGGTGGGAACATTTCCGCTTTCACCAGGCCGCTGATCGAGGTGTAGAAGCTCACGATGGCCAGAGCCAGCGAGATCAGCACGAAGGCCAGGAAAGGGCTGGTGACGGTTTTCAACGTGAGCAGGATCGGCACCGTGCACAGGGTGCCGAGGGCACCGAACCACAGCATCGAGTTACGACGGCCGATCTTGTCCGAAAGCATGCCGAACAGTGGCTGCATGCACATGTACACGAACAGTGCGCCGGTCATGATGTAGCTGGCGGTCTTCGCGTGCATCCCGGCGGTGTTCACCAGGTACTTCTGCATGTAAGTGGTGAACGTGTAGAAAATCAGCGAGCCACCGGCGGTGTAGCCGAGCACGGTGATAAACGCTGCTTTGTGATTGCGGAACAACGCGGCGATGCTGCCGGCGTCCTTGTCCTGGCGCATTTCCTTGCTGGTCGTCTCCTTGAGGGTACGACGAAGCAACAGCGAGATCACCGCCGCGATGGCGCCGATCACGAACGGAATCCGCCAGCCCCAGGCGCGCAATTCTTCTTCGGTGAGGATCTGTTGCAGGATCACCACCACCAGCACGGCCAGCAGTTGCCCGCCGATCAGTGTCACGTACTGGAACGAGGCAAAGAACCCGCGCTGGCCCTTGAGCGCGACCTCACTCATGTAGGTCGCGGTGGTGCCGTATTCGCCACCCACCGACAAGCCCTGGAACAGGCGCGCCACCAACAGCAACGCCGGCGCCCAGGCCCCGATGTCTTTGTAAGTCGGCAAAAAGGCGATGACCAGCGAACCGGCGCACATCATCAGCACCGAGATCATCATTGAGTTTTTACGACCGTGTTTGTCGGCCACTCGGCCAAACAGCCAGCCGCCGATAGGTCGCATCAGGAACCCGGCGGCGAACACACCGGCGGTGTTGAGCAGTTGGACCGTAGGGTCGTCCGACGGAAAAAACGCCGGGGCAAAGTAAATGGCGCAGAAGGCATAGACGTAGAAGTCGAACCATTCGACGAGGTTGCCGGAGGAGGCACCGACAATCGCAAAAATCCTTTTGCTGCGTTCTTCTCCGGTGTAGTGACTCGTTGTTGTTGTCATGGTTTTTTCACTCAGTGGGAACGGTTATAGCCTAGACATACTTTGCAACAACCATGTTCCGCAACAAGACTTTTGGGTATGTGGTGCCTGCGAGGGCCTCTTCGCGGGCAAGCCCGCTCCCACATTTACTGTGTTTACACGTTTTGATTCGTGAACACATTCGAAGGTGGGAGCTGGCTTGCCTGCGATGAGGCCCTCAAGGCCAATTCAATAATCGAAGAACACCGTTTCCTTATCGGTCCCCTGCAAAATCACATTCCACTGATGCACACCCGCCTCATCCGGCTTGGCAATCAAGGTACCGCGTCGCTCAGCGGGCACACACGCCAACAACGGGTCATCCCCATTCATCGGCTCGCCCTCAAAGTAAATCCGCGTCAGCAGGTGCTTCACCAACCCACGGGCAAACACCAGCACCACCAGGTGCGGGGCCTGGGTCGTGCCCTTCAGGCCCGGAACGGCACCCGGCTTGATGGTGGTAAAGCGAAAACGCCCTTCCCCATCCACCGGCACCCGGCCAAAGCCTTCGAAGTTCGGGTCGACAGCCTTGTCCTGCTCGTCTTCCGGGTGGTCGTATTTGCCGGCGGCATTGGCCTGCCAGACTTCCAGCATGGCGTCGTTGACGACATCACCGTTGCCATCCACCACTTGCCCGCTGATCGCCACGCGCTCGCCGAGGGTAGCGGCGACGGTCAGGTCTTCGCGGTTCAGCCAGGTCAGGCCGATGTGGTAATACGGCCCGACGGTGTGGGACGTGGTTGCGTTGAGTGTCATCTCATTTCTCCATCGGCGTGGCGTCGCGGCCGCGCAGGACGATGTCCCAGCGGTAGCCGAGGGCATAGGAAGGAATGGTTTTTTCCAGGTCGAAGCGGGCGATCAGGCGCTGCTTGGCCGAGGTGTCCGGCACGCAGTTGTAGATCGGGTCGTATTCCAGCAACGGGTCGCCGGGGAAGTACATCTGCGTGACCAGGCGCGTCAGCACGCTCGGGCCGAACAGCGAAAAGTGGATGTGCGCCGGGCGCCACGCGTTGTGGTGGTTGCCCCACGGGTAGGCACCGGGCTTGATGGTCTGGAACTGATACCAGCCATCGGCGTCGGTGACAGTGCGGCCAGTGCCGGTGAAATTCGGGTCCAGCGGTGCGTCGTGCAGGTCACGCTTGTGGTTGTAGCGACCGGCGGCGTTGGCCTGCCAGATCTCCACCAGAATGCCCGGCACCGGCAGGCCGTTTTCGTCAAGTACACGGCCATGCACGATGATGCGTTCGCCTTGGGGCTCGCCGTCATGCTGGGCAGTGAGGTCGTTGTCCTTCGGGTTGACCCGCTCGGCGCCGATGGTCGGGCCGGTGATTTCCGACAAGGAATGGGGCAGAAACACCAACGGCTGGGACGGCGAACGCAGGTTCGTCGACTGATAGGCCGGGTGCAGGTAATCAGGTTGAGTGCCCGCTTGCGGGCGCCGGTATCCAGGCTTGTCACTCATGGTGCAGTCCTCTCTTATTAGATGCGTTCAATCGCCAGTGCCAAGCCTTGCCCGACACCCACACACATGGTTGCCAGGCCTTTGCTGCCGCCGGTTTTTTCAAGTTGATGCAGGGCCGTCAGTACCAGCCGCGCGCCGCTCATGCCCAGCGGGTGGCCGAGGGCGATGGCGCCGCCGTTCGGGTTGACCTGCGGCGCGTCGTCAGCGATGCCCAGTTCACGCAGCACTGCCAAGCCTTGGCTGGCGAACGCTTCGTTGAGTTCGATCACGTCGAAATCGCTCACCGCCAGGCCCAGGCGCTCTACCAATTTGCGCACCGCCGGTACCGGGCCGATGCCCATCACACGGGGTGCAACACCGGCGCTGGCCATGCCCAATACGCGGGCGCGGGCCGTGAGACCGTGTTTCTTGACAGCCTCGGCGGAGGCCAGGATCAACGCCGCCGCACCGTCATTTACACCCGAGGCATTGCCGGCGGTGACGGTTTTGTCAGGGCCGTTGACCGGCTTGAGTTTGGTCAGCGCTTCCAGGGTGGTATCAGCCCGTGGGTGCTCATCGTGCTCCACCACGGTCTCGCCTTTTTTATGCGCGACACGCACCGGTACGATTTCCTCGGCGAAGAAACCTGCGGCTTGCGCGGCAGCGGTACGTTGCTGGCTGCGCAGGGCAAAGGCGTCCTGATCGGCGCGGGACACCTGGTAGTCGTCGGCAACGTTATCGGCGGTCTGAGGCATCGCATCCACGCCGTACTGGGCTTTCATCAACGGGTTGATAAACCGCCAGCCGATGGTGGTGTCTTCCAGCTTCATGTTGCGCGAAAACGCTGCATCGGCCTTGCCCATCACAAACGGTGCGCGCGACATCGACTCGACGCCACCGGCAATCGCCAGCTCCATTTCGCCGCTGGCAATGGCGCGGAAAGCGGTGCCAATCGCGTCCATGCCTGAAGCGCACAAACGGTTGAGGGTCACGCCGGGAATACTCTCCGGCAAGCCCGCGAGCAACAGCGCCATACGGGCGACGTTGCGGTTGTCTTCGCCGGCCTGGTTGGCGCAGCCCAGGAACACTTCATCCACTGCGCTCCAGTCCACCGAGGGGTTACGTTCGATCAAGGCCTTGATCGGCAGTGCCGCCAAGTCATCGGCGCGTACGGTAGACAAACCACCGCCGAAACGGCCGATGGGGGTACGAATGGCGTCACAGATAAATACATCGCGCATCAGGCTTCTCCCGGCGCTTGGCCGTGGGCGGCGGCCGTGCGTGCTTCAAGGTCACGCAGGGCGGTCAGTTCTGCCTCAGTAGGCTCGGCGGTGGTGCTGACCTGTTCGGCAAAACGAATCGCCCAACCGGTGGCCGCGACCACGTGTTCACGGGTCACGCCAGGGTGCAGCGCGGTGACCACGAATTCATGGGTGCCGGCTTCCGGCTCCATGATGCACAGGTCGGTAATAATCCCTACGGGACCAGCGCCCGGCAGGCCGAGGCGCTTGCGCGAATCGCCGCCTTCGCCATGGCCGACGGAGGTGATGAAGTCCAGTTTGTCGACAAACGAACGGGACGATTGCTTGAGGATGATCAGCACGCTCTTGGCGGAGCCGGCAATTTCCGGCGCGCCACCGGCACCTGGCAGGCGCACTTTGGGCTGGTGATAGTCACCGACCACGGTGGTATTGATATTGCCGAAACGGTCGACCTGGGCTGCGCCGAGAAAGCCGACGTCGATGCGCCCGCCCTGCAGCCAGTAGCGAAAAATCTCACCGGTCGGCACCACGGTGTCGGCGGTCTCGGCCAGCTCGCCATCACCGATGGACAGCGGCAGCACCGAGGGCTTGGCACCAATCGGGCCGGACTCGTAGATCAACACCACATCCGGCGATGAAGTCAGGCGGGCCAGGTTGGCGGCCTTGGACGGCAGGCCGATGCCGACAAAGCAGACGGCGCCATTCTTGAGGCGACGCGCGGCGGCGACGGTCATCATTTCGTTGGTGGAGTAAGCCATTATTTGGCCTCCTGCGCGGTGGCCAGCTTGGCCTGGAATTCACTGAAATCGGCAGTGCCGTGGATGTATTCGTCAATCCAGGTGGTAAAGGTCCCACGGTCGCGAGCGATCGGGTCCCACGCCTGGTAGAAGCGGTTATCACGCTCGTTGTAACCGTGGGCGTAGGACGGGTGCGCGCCTCCGGGAACATGGCACACTGCAGTCAGAGCCCAGGTCGGCAACACGCAGCTGTTCATCGGTGCGTTCAGATCGTCGACAATTTCTTCCACGGTGACGATGCAACGCTTGGCCGCCAGGGCCGCTTCCTTCTGCACACCGAGGATGCCCCAGAGCAACACATTGCCCTTGCGGTCGGCCTTTTGTGCGTGGATCACGGTGACGTCCGGCCGTACCGAGGGCACCGCCGCCAGCACTTCGCCGGTGAACGGGCAGGTGACCGTCTTGATCAGCGGGTTGACCTTGGGCAGGTCGGATCCGGCGTAGGCACGCAGCACCGCAAACGGCAGGCCGGAGGCTCCAGCGACGTAGGCATTGGCCAAGTCGGCGTGGCTGTGTTCTTCGATCTCCAGCGGTTGCGGCCACTGCTTCTCGACTGCGTCACGCAGGCGATGCAGGGAACCCACACCCGGGTTGCCGCCCCAGGAGAAAATCAGCTTGCGGGCGCAACCGGCACCGATCAACTGGTCGTAGACCAGGTCAGGCGTCATGCGCACCAGCGTCAGGTCTTTCTTGCCCTGACGAATGATTTCATGACCCGCTGCCGTAGGGATCAGATGGGTGAAGCCTTCCAGTGCGACGGTGTCGCCGTCGTTCACGAATTGCTTCACCGCGTCACGCAGCGCGAGTATTTCAGCCATGGGGTGTGGGCTCCCGGTGTGGATCGAAAAAGGCGCTGAGGTGGCGCCGCAGTGCCTTGAAGATTAAGCGGGGGAAATGGGCCAAACAATCCGATAATCGACTGAGTGTTCGATTATCGAACGGATTGTTGGCAGGCTATCGATTAGCCTCAGGTGGCATCCGCATGGCTGACCATGCCTTTGATCACTACCGCAGCGGTGGCCAATGCAGCCGGTATCACCAGGGCGGTGAGTACCTGTTCGAAGTTCCAGCCCAGGCCCAGCAACGTGGCGCCCATCCACGCGCCAAGGATCGCGCCGAAGCGGCCAATGCCGAGCATCCAGGACACACCCGTGGCACGACCCTGGGTCGGATAGAAGCGCGCTGCCAGGGATGGCATTGCCGATTGCGCACCGTTGACGCACATGCCGGCGACCAACACCAACGTCGCCAACAGCGTGATGTTGCCCAGGCTCTGCCCTACCGCGTAGGCAAACACCCCGGCCAGCAGGTAGAACGTGCCGATGACTTTGTGCGGATTGAACCGGTCCATCGCCCAACCTACGCCTACGGCGCTCAACACACCGCCAAACTGGAACAACGCGCCGATAAACGCGGCTTGCTCCATGCTGGCACCGCTGTCGCGCATCAGGGTTGGCAGCCAACTGGTCAGCAGATAAACAATCACCAGGCCCATAAAGTAGGTGAGCCACAGCAATAAGGTGCCGGCGCTGTAAGTCCCGGAGAAGATCACCGCAAACACGTTGCGCGCTTTTACGGTCTTTTGCTCGGGCACGCTGAACGCAGTGGCCTGGGCGACGATGCTCGGCTCAATGGGTGAGAGGGTTTTGCGCACTTTGTCGGTGCCGCGATTGCGCACCACCAAATAACGCGCCGACTCCGGTAGCCACAGCACCAATACCACCACCAGGATCAACGGCAGAATGCCGCCGATCATCAACAGGGCGTGCCAACCAAAGGCCGGGATCAGCTTGGCCGAGATAAACCCGCCGCCGGCCATGCCCAGGTTAAAGCCGCAAAACATGCTGGTGACCAGCAGCGACTTATGGCGTTCAGGGGTGTATTCGGACAGCAAGGTGGTGGCATTCGGCATTCCCGCGCCCAGGCCCAGCCCGGTGAGGAAGCGCAGCACCAACAGTTGATCGACGTTGGTGCTGTAGGCCGAAGCCAGGCTGAACGCGCCGAACAGCAACACGGCGCCCACCAAGACGACTTTGCGCCCAAAACGGTCGGCCAACGGGCCAGAGCCCAATGCACCGAACACCATGCCGATCAACGCGGCACTCATCACCGGGCCGAGGCTGGCGCGGTCGATGCCCCAGTCCTGGGACAATGCAGGCGCGATAAAGCCCATGGCGGCGGTGTCGAGGCCATCGAGGAAGACGATCAGGAAACACAGGATCACCACACGCCACTGATAACGCGACAGTGGCTGGGCGTTGATAAAGGACTGTACGTCCAGGGTGGTGCTGACAGAAGGCTGATTCATTATTGTTATTTCCACACCGATGGCGGGCCAACGACCTGAGGTCGTCATTATTATTTGCGCGGCGCTGATAGCGCTGCCGCACATTAATAAGCCAGGGGAAACACCGTCAATTGATCAAACCGGGATCTGTGCGGTCACCGAACACTTAGGCAAACAACTGCGCACTCAACTCGCGACTGGCACTGAGCATGCTCGGCAGAAACCGCTGTTCCAGCTCGCTGCGGCTGACCCGCCCGGCGTGGGTGCTGACGTTGAGCGCGGCCAATACCTGGCCGGAGGCGTCGTACACCGGCACCGCGATAGAGCGCAGGCCTTGTTCCAATTCCTGGTCGACGATGCACCAGCCTTGCTGACGCACTTGCTGCAGGCATTCAAACAACGCGGCAGGTGTGGTCAGGGTGCGGCTGGTCTTGGTTTGCAGGTCGGCGTGGTCGAGGTAGTCCTGCAGCGAGGCGTCATCCAGTGCCGCGAGCAGGATACGGCCCATGGACGTGCAATAGGCAGGCAAGCGCCCACCCACCGAGAGGTCCACGGAAATCAGGCGCTGAGTGGTGGCAGAGCGAGCGATATAGAGAATGTCGTCGCCTTCGAGGGTGGCCATGTTGCACGCCTCGTGTAACTGCTCACTCATGCGGTCCAGATAGGGTTGGGCCGACACGGCCAACGGTGTCGAGGATAAATAGGCATGGCCCAGGGTGAGCACTTTGGGCAATAGCGAGTACGTGCGCCCATCAGTGGTGGCGTAGCCCAACTTGATCAAGGTGTGCAGGCAACGGCGCACGGCAGCGCGGGGTATTTCGGTGCGGTGGCTGATCTGGGCGATGGTGAGGTGGCGCTTGCGTTCTTGAAACGCCTGCACCACGGCCAAACCACGGGCCAAGGAGGTCATGAAGTCGGGGTCACCGGTAAACGCCTGGATACGCTTGGCCGGTGAAGCAACGATCGGCGGCGCGACTGACGCGAAAGAGTTGCGCAATTGATCGTTCATGTCGGGGTCCTTTCTCTTATTGTCATCCGCGAGGGAGGTTGGTTGGCTATTACAAGCCGCGCACACCGTGATGCACAAGGCAGCGCCTGCAACATTGTGCGATTATCGGACGATCATTCGATAATCGCAATTTCGTGTCGTGAGGGCCAGGGCAGTCACGGAACACTTTAGCGCCGCGTTATAAAGTCTTAATCGATTGAAGCGTTTATGGCGCCAGAATAGGCGCACATGGCTGACGCTCGCGTGTAACAAAACGCTCACACAAAGTTGACGCTTTTTAACTTTATGCCGATAGTGTTATTCAAATGCGTCGCTATAATGCACCCTATGCGGAGGTCGGCCCGGTTTCACTATCGGGATCAGAGCTCGCCAGGTCATGCACAGGCTGTGCATGGTCGGTCGCAACAACCTGCCTCGAATGACTGCACTAACAAATGGCCTTCGTACCTAGTTCAAACTTGAACGTCTCACGCGTTCAACTTGGAACAACACCGAGGGTGTCATTCAGGCAAAAAGCTGCAGCGTAATTACACTCAACTCAATTAGGTAATACTGTGACGAAAGATGAACTGCGCGCGGAACTTGAGCGCCAGGAGCAACGTTACAAGGACGTTTACGGCGGGGAAGTCACCACCTACGCCGCCCAGCCTGAACCTGAACGCAAACCATGGCGCAAGCGAGCCAGCCTGCTCGACCAGGCATTTGCCCAGGAAATCCAAAAGATAGAACAGGAACTCAAAACCGAGGAGTCATAAGCAACTCGGTTTCAGCCTGAAGGTATCGCCTCGGTTGCTGGCGTATTGCTAGCAACCGGCTACCTCTCATCCGACTGCCACCAGCGAAATTTCATACAAATGTTTCAGGCATGACGTTTTCGTGACAATTGCCTGTCGAATCCCCCCTCCGCGTTATAAATCAAAGACTTGCCAAAGCCCCGAAAACCGTGGGATGCACGCCTCTCCCGCCTGGTTTTTCAGTGAAGATTGTTACCGATGAGCAGCTAGTGCATCGATTACCGAGGTTTTCTGGCATAATCGCGCCCCCTTACGACCGGGTCAGAAAACCTTCATGATCGATTTATTCAGCGGACTGGATGCTTGGGTTCTAGTGAGCCTGTTGCTCGCCCTGGCCTTTGTCCTCGCCTTCGAGTTCATCAATGGCTTTCATGACACCGCTAACGCGGTGGCCACAGTCATCTATACCAAAGCCATGCCGCCGCACCTGGCCGTGTTCTTCTCCGGGGTGTTCAACTTCCTCGGCGTGTTGCTCGGCGGTGTGGGTGTCGCCTACGCCATCGTGCATTTGCTGCCGGTGGAGTTGCTGATCAATGTGAACACCGGCCACGGCCTGGCCATGGTCTTCTCGCTATTGGCAGCGGCCATCACCTGGAACCTGGGCACCTGGTACTTCGGCATCCCGGCTTCCAGCTCCCACACCTTGATCGGTTCGATCCTCGGTGTCGGCCTGGCCAACGCGCTGATCAACGATATCCCCTTGGCTGACGGTGTGAACTGGCAGAAGGCGATTGATATCGGTGCCTCCCTCGTGTTCTCGCCGATGGCCGGTTTCCTGGTCGCGGCGCTGGTGCTGATTGCCCTTAAATGGTGGCGTCCATTGTCGAAGATGCACAAGACCCCGGACCAGCGCCGCAAGCTTGACGACAAGAAGCACCCGCCGTTCTGGAACCGCCTGGTCCTGGTGATTTCCGCCATGGCCGTGAGTTTCGTGCACGGCTCCAACGACGGTCAAAAAGGCATCGGCCTGATCATGCTGGTGCTGATCGGTATCGTACCGGCGCAGTTCGTACTCGACCTGGGCAGCACCACTTACCAGATCGAACGCACCCGCGACGCCACTGTGCACCTGAGCCAGTTCTACCAGCGTAACAACGCCACCCTTGGCGAGTTCCTGGCACTGGGCAAAAGCGTGAAGAACGACCTCCCAGGCAAATTCCAGTGCAACCCGCAGCAGACTGAGCCGACCATCAGCGCGCTGATGGAGACGCTCAAAGGTGTTTCCGACTACCACTCGTTGACCGCCGAGCACCGCATTGAAGTGCGTCGCTACCTGCTCTGCCTGGATGACACCGCGAAGAAAGTCGGCAAGCTGCCGGGCCTGGATGCACGTGAGAAGTCCGACCTCGACAAGCTGCGCAAAGACCTGACAGCCACCACCGAGTACGCCCCGTTCTGGGTGATCCTCGCCGTCGCGCTGGCCCTGGGCCTGGGCACCATGGTTGGCTGGAAACGCGTGGTGCTGACCATCGGTGAAAAAATCGGCAAGCAAGGCATGACCTATGCCCAAGGCATGTCGGCGCAGATCACCACCGCGAGCATGATTGGCCTGGCTAACATCTTCAGCCTGCCAGTGTCGACCACGCACGTGCTGTCGTCGGGTGTAGCCGGTACCATGGTCGCCAACAAGAGCGGCCTGCAAGGCGGTACCGTCAAGACCATCCTGATGGCCTGGGTGCTGACACTGCCAGCAACCGTAGGCCTGTCGGCCGGGTTGTTCTGGTTGGCCTCGAAGGCGCTGGGTAGCTGATAACCCACGATTAAAAAAAAGGTGCGGCCTCTATTGAGAACCGCACCTTTTTTTATGGAACAGATTTAATCAACCCGATCAAATCCCAGGCAAAAAAAGGGCGACCGAAGTCGCCCAAAATGCCTTGCGTGCTCATGTAACCCGGAAAGACCTAGGGTTTTTTACGCTTATTCGCGTCTTTCCAGATAAAAATTCCAAACCCTACAAAAAACAGCACCATGAGGCTGACAGTCAGCACTCCGGCAAATACCACATTATCGATAAACATGACCGGCCTCCTGCACTTGCCCTGTTGCGATAGGGCTAAGTTAATGGAGAAGGCAGAATGGAAAATTGACGGGGATCAATGTCGCCCGCAACGGGGCGTAAAGAAGGGCAATAACTGACCTGCATCAACAGATGCAGGTTGTTTCAACGTTTTTTTGGTTTGTTCTTTGGTTTTTTCTTAACTTTGCCGAGCGGCATTGCTTGTTCAAATGCCTGGCGCACTTCATTCAGGCGCTTGTCGTTCAGGTCATGGACACGTTTGGCCCGTTCGGCATTCAGGTCGATCAGCTTGTCGTCATCACTCATGGCTTGGCTTACGTCGTGGCGGGAATGGCTCAATAATGCGGCCTCCCCCGCTCCATCGCAAATCAGCGGGCGACAAAATGCAGGTCATCGCCCAAAATCGGCACTTTCCCAGGCTCTGGAGACGCGCTCAGGTGGCATTGCACAAGGACCTTCCGCCATTGCTGGCCCTGCGCGCCTTCGAAGCCGTGGCGCGCCATTTGAGTTTTATCAAGGCCGCGAACGAGCTGTCAGTCACCCAAAGCGCCTTGAGCCACCAAGTACAAAAGCTTGAACAGCACTTGGGCAAGCCACTGTTTATCCGACGCACCCGTGCGATTGATCTGACCGCTGACGGCCAGCGTTACTACGACGAAATCCGCCCCGCTCTGGACGCCATCGCCGCCGCCACACGTAGCCAACGCGTCAAGCCGAGCATCACGGTATTGCGCATCGGCTTGCTGGCGTCCTTTGCCACACTGTGGCTGGCGCCGCGCCTGGCAGGGTTTCTGAACCGCTACCCGCATATCCAGGTGGAGTTGCTGCCGGCGATTCAACTGGCCAACGTTGCCGCCGCCGAAGTCGACCTGGCCATCCGCTATGGCAAGGGCGACTGGCCCGACGTGCAGGCCACACGGCTGATGCCGGAAGTGATCTCCCCGGTATGCAGCCCAGCGTTCAAGGCACGTCACGACAGCCCGTTGCTGATGGCCACTTCGCACCGGCCGTTTGAATGGACCGATTGGTCCGAGCACTACCAAGTCGACCTCGCTGACCATCCTCGCGTGATGCTGCACGACTACAACATCGTGGTCGAAGCCGCCGTAGCCGGCCAGGGCATTGCCATGGGCCGTCATCGCCTGATCGAGCGCAAGCTCCAGGATGGCAGCCTGGTGGAAGCCTTTGACTGGCCGCCCTACCACAGCGAAATCGGCTACTGGCTGATCGCCCCGCAGGGGCCCGGCAGCGACGCGGCTGAATGCTTCAGCCAGTGGTTGAAGGAAGCCTGCAGCGACACGTGAGTTTTTTCGATTCGTCGTGTGAGATCTATCCGTTTGTCGCCCCTCGAGACAGCCAACATGCTGACACCTCTTAACCCAGAGGATTGATCATGAGCGACTCCCTGCGCCAACGCGTCCAAGCCCTTGGCCTGACCCTGCCCACGCCCGGCCAGCCGGCTGCCAACTACATCAACTACGTCATCAGCCAGAACCAGCTCTTTGTCTCCGGGCAAATTCCGTTGGTGGATGGCAAACCTGCCTATGTGGGCCGCCTGGGTGAATCCCTCAGCAATGAAGAAGGCGCCCAGGCCGCAGAACTCGCAGCACTCGGCTTGTTGGGGCAACTGGGCGATGCGCTGGGCGATGACCTGTCGCGCCTGGTGCGCATTCTGCGTCTGGGGGTATTTATCGCCAGCAGCGCCGACTTCAAGCAACAAAGCCTGGTCGCCAACGGTGCCTCCAACTTGGTAGTCAACGCCCTCGGCGACAAAGGCCGACATGTACGCACGGCCGTGGGTGTTTCCAGCCTGCCCGCTGGCGTGGCGGTGGAGGTTGATGCCATTTTCGAGCTGCGGCCGTGAGCCCGCTGGAGGTGCAAAACCTGCGCGATGACACCCCCGGCTGCCAGTCCGGCATCGTGCACTTCAACCACGCCGGCGCTTCCCTGCCCAGCAAGGCAACGCTCGACGCGATCGTCGAGCAACTGCAACGTGAAGCCCGCGAAGGCCCGATGGAGGCTGGCGACCACGGCGCCGTGCTGGTGGAAAAAGCCCGCCGCGCCGCCGGGCAATTGCTCAATGCACCCGCCCACTCCATTGCATTTGCCAGCAGCGGCTCGACCGCCTGGAGCATGGCGTTCCAGGCATTGGGCCCGTGGCAGCCGGGCGACCGAATTCTGGTGGGCCGCCACGAATGGGGCGGCAACCTGGCGAGCATGCAAGTGGCCGTACAGGCGGGTGCCCGCGTGGAGGTCATTGCCTGCGATGACAGCGGCGCGGTTTGCCCGGCGGCGCTGGAGTCGATGATCGATGCCCGCGTGAAGCTGATCGACCTCACCTGGCTGCCAGCGAATGGCGGCCTGATCAACCCTGCCCAGGCCATCGGTGAAGTGGCCAGGCGCCACACCATCCCCTACTTCATCGACGCCGGCCAAGCCGTCGGCCAACTGCCGGTGGATGTGCAAGCGTTGCACTGCGACGTGCTCAAGTCGGCCGGGCGCAAACACCTGCGCGGGCCACGAGGCACGGCGCTGCTCTACGTAAGGCCGGGCTTTCTGCAACACTTGAACCCCGCCCAGCGTGATGTGTTTTCCGCGCCCTGGACCGCCGAAGGTTTCGACTTGCGCAACGACGCCCGCCGATTTGAAACCAGCGAGGCCTCTTTCGCGTTGTTGGCGGGGTTGGGCAATGCATTGCAGGAGACGAACCGGCTAGGGGTTGAGCAGATTTGGAGCCAAGTCTCACAGACCAGCGCGCGAATCCGCGAAGGCTTGCGTCAGATCCCGGGCATTTCCCTGCATGACCTGGGCACGGCTCAATCAGGACTGATCGCCTTCAACCTCGAGGGCTGGGACGCCTTCGAACTCAAGCGCCGATTGGGCTTGAAGCGCATCAATATCGGCGCCAACGGTGTGGCCTACACGCCACTGGATATGCAGGCACGAGGCCTTGCCAGTGTGGCGCGGATCTCCGTCAGCCCGCTCAACGACGAGCACGATATCGAACGGCTGCTGGCAGCCCTCTGGGAACTGCGCGATTAAACCTCGACGTCCACCCACAAGCCCTGGCGCGGTGCGTCTTCAATCAACGGCACCACCGGCACGGTGTTGTCGGCATTGAGCAGGTCCCCCGGAATTGCCAGGTGCTGTTCCGGGTCCTCATCGGCTTCACGCCGACGTTTCTGCTGCTCTTGCTGGCGACGCTGCTCTTCACGCAGCAGAAACGTCGACTGCTCGGCATCGCCCTTTTTCAGATCGATAGTGCTTTCATTGGAGCCCGCTTGGACTGGCACCACGGGCGGGATGTCCGGCTTCTGACGCACCGGATCGAGTTGTGACGTAACCGGCACAACGCTGACGGGCAGCATGGGTGGCAGCATAAATTTTATTCTCCTGGTCAACAGGCTGTCGGCGGGTTGCAGGGCGACTTGAGCACACACTCGCCAACCTGTGACCCAGTCGACACTCCCAAGTGCCCGCCACCCGTCGATTCAGCTTCCGAAGCCACGCGCAAACGGAGTAGTTTTTGTCAGAGTCCTTGGGCGGGGGGCCTTGTTCCGTTAAGATAGTCGGCTTTTTCACGGCGGGAGTCAGGCAGCATGGCGCAGCAGTATCAACCGGGGCAACGCTGGATTAGTGACAGCGAAGCAGAGCTGGGGTTAGGCACCGTTCTGGCACAGGACGGCCGCTTGTTGACCGTGCTCTATCCGGCCACTGGCGACACTCGCCAGTATGCGCTACGGAATGCGCCCCTCACTCGCGTGAGGTTTTCGCCGGGTGACAGCATCACCCATTTCGAAGGCTGGAAAATGACCGTGCAAGAAGTCGACGACGTCGACGGCCTGCTGGTCTACCACGGCCTCAATGGGCAGAACGAGCAGGTCACCCTGCCGGAAACCCAACTCTCCAACTTTATCCAGTTCCGCCTGGCCAGCGACCGTCTGTTCGCCGGGCAGATCGACCCGCTCGCCTGGTTCTCGCTGCGTTACCACACCCTGGAACATACCAGCCGCCAGTTGCAATCCTCCCTGTGGGGCCTGGGTGGCGTGCGCGCGCAACCGATTGCTCACCAACTGCACATTGCCCGCGAAGTCGCTGACCGTATTGCGCCACGGGTATTGCTGGCCGACGAAGTGGGCCTGGGCAAGACCATCGAAGCCGGCCTGGTAATCCATCGCCAGTTGTTGTCGGGCCGCGCCAACCGCGTGCTGATCCTGGTGCCGGAAAACCTGCAGCACCAGTGGCTGGTGGAAATGCGCCGCCGCTTCAACCTGCAGGTTGCACTGTTCGACGAAGAACGCTTTATCGAAAGTGATGCCACCAACCCGTTCGAAGACACTCAGCTCGCGCTGGTGGCCCTGGAATGGCTGGTGGACGACGAGAAAGCCCAGGACGCGCTGTTCGCCGCCGGTTGGGACTTGCTGGTAGTCGACGAAGCCCACCACCTGGTCTGGCATGAAGACAAGGTCAGCCCGGAATACGCGCTGGTCGAGCAACTCGCCGAAGTCATCCCTGGCGTCCTGCTGCTGACCGCCACCCCGGAACAGCTGGGCCAGGACAGTCACTTTGCGCGTCTGCGCCTGCTTGACCCGAACCGTTTCCACGACCTGCAAGCCTTCCGCGCCGAGAGCGAAAACTATCGCCCGGTGGCCGAAGCCGTGCAGGAGTTGATGGACAAGGGCCGCCTGTCGCCTAAAGCGCATAAAACCATCCAGGGTTTCCTGGGTGATGAAGGTGAAGCCCTGCTCACCGCCGTCAACGATGGCGACACCGAAGCCAGCGCCCGCCTGGTGCGTGAGCTGCTCGACCGCCACGGCACCGGCCGCGTGCTGTTCCGTAACACCCGCGCTGCGGTGCAGGGTTTCCCGGAGCGCAAGCTGCACGCCTACCCGCTGCCAAACCCGGACGAATACCTCGAATTGCCGCTGGGCGAACACGCTGAGCTGTACCCGGAAGTCAGCTTCCAGTCCCAGCCGGACGTCGAGGAAGAGAACCGTTGGTGGCGCTTCGACCCGCGTGTCGAGTGGCTGATCGACCAACTCAAAATGCTCAAGCGCACCAAAGTCCTGGTGATCTGCGCCCACGCCGAAACCGCCATGGACCTGGAAGACGCCCTGCGCGTGCGCTCCGGCATTCCGGCCACGGTATTCCACGAGGGCATGAACATCCTGGAGCGTGACCGCGCCGCCGCCTACTTCGCCGATGAAGAATTCGGCGCCCAGGTGCTGATCTGCTCCGAGATCGGTAGTGAAGGCCGCAACTTCCAGTTCTCTCACCACCTGGTGTTGTTCGACCTGCCGTCCCACCCTGACCTGCTGGAACAGCGGATCGGCCGTCTGGACCGTATCGGCCAAAAGCATGTGATCGAACTGCACGTGCCGTACCTGGAAACCAGCCCGCAAGAGCGCCTGTTCCAGTGGTACCACGAAGCGCTTAACGCCTTCCTCAACACCTGCCCTACCGGCAACGCCTTGCAGCATCAGTTCGGCCCGCGCCTGCTGCCGCTGCTGGAAAACGCCGACGATGGCGAGTGGCAAGCCCTGATCGACGAAGCCCGTGCCGAGCGCGAGCGTCTTGAAGAAGAGCTGCACACCGGCCGTGACCGCCTGCTGGAGCTCAACTCCGGTGGTGCGGGCGAAGGCGATGCACTGGTAGAAGACATCCTCGAGCAAGACGACCAGTTCGCCCTGCCGATCTACATGGAAACCCTGTTCGATGCGTTCGGCATCGACAGCGAAGACCATTCGGAAAACGCCCTGATCCTCAAGCCGAGCGAAAAAATGCTCGACGCCAGCTTCCCCCTGGGCGACGACGAAGGCGTGACCATCACCTACGACCGCAACCAGGCGCTGTCGCGTGAAGACATGCAGTTCATCACCTGGGAACACCCGATGGTGCAGGGCGGCATGGACTTGGTGCTGTCCGGCTCCATGGGCAACACCGCGGTGGCGCTGATCAAGAACAAGGCGCTCAAGCCGGGCACCGTGTTGCTGGAGCTGCTCTACGTCAGCGAAGTGGTCGCCCCGCGCTCGCTGCAACTGGGCCGCTACCTGCCGCCGGCCGCCCTGCGCTGCCTGCTGGACGCCAATGGCAACGACCTGTCGAGCCGCGTGTCGTTCGTAACCCTCAACGACCAGTTGGAAAGCGTGCCACGTGCCAGCGCCAACAAGTTCATCCAGGCCCAGCGTGATCAGCTGACGCCACGGATCAACGCCGGTGAAGACAAGATCACCCCGCAGCATGCCGAGCGTGTGGCCGAGGCCAAGCGTCGCCTGGCGGCGGACACCGACGAAGAACTGGCACGCTTGACCGCGCTGCAAGCGGTTAACCCGACGGTGCGTGACAGTGAGTTGGTAGCGTTGCGTAACCAGCGTGAGCAAGGTTTGGCCATGTTGGACAAGGCAGCGTTGCGCTTGGAAGCGATCCGAGTCCTGGTCGCAGGCTAAAAAAGAAGGCCCGCGCAATGCGGGCCTTTTGTATATGCCTTTCGGGACTCTTCGCGAGCAAGCCCGCTCCCACATTTGATTGCATTTCAACTGGAGAAACTCAGTCAAATGTGGGAGCGGGCTCGCTCGCGAAGGGGTCACCTCGGCCTCAAGCGGTAACCGCAGCAGCCGGCACCTCCACCGCCCCCAACCCCTCTTTCATCTTCTTGGCATCGCGCACAAAGCACCGCGAGGCCTGAAACAGAAACAGCATGGTCAGAAACAGCGCTACCGGAATCAGGTACATGGCGTCATGCAAACCCACCGCTTTATACGCCTCGGTCATCTGCTCCGCCCCCGCCGCATACATTGCCGAATGGGCAAAGTGATCGGACAAGCCCCCCACCACCACCGGCCCCATACCACCGCCCAGCAAGTACAACCCAGCAAAGAACAACGCCATCGCCGTCGCGCGCAGGCGCGGTTCAACCACATCCTGAATCGCCGTGTACACGCAGGTGTAGAAGTTATAGGCAAACAGCCAGCCCACACTGAACAGTGCCACGAACACCCCGATCTCGATGCGCCCGGCGTGCAGCGCCCAGGCGGTGGTGACGGTGGAAATAATCAGGCTGAACGCAGCAAACAACAGGCGTCCATTGGGCACCCGTTGATGAATCTTGTCGGCGATCCAGCCGCCCAACGTCAGGCCCACCAAGCCGGTCAGGCCGACAATCACGCCAGTGGCGACTGCTGCATCCTGCAGCGGCATCAGGAAGTAACGCTGCAACATCGGCACTAAAAATGAGTTGCAGGCATAGGTGGCGAAGTTGAAACACAGGCCGGCCAGCACCAACCAAAGGAACGTCGGCACCGCCAGGACGCGGCGGATCGGGCGGTCGACGCGTTCCTGGGAGACTTGCACGGCTTCCGCCGCGCCGCGCTTGGGTTCCTTGATGTAGAACATGAACACCGCAAGGATCAGCCCCGGCACAGCGGCGATGAAGAACGGTGCGCGCCAGCTGTCGAACGCCTTGACCATCGCACCGATAGTGAAGAACGCCAGCAACAGCCCCAGCGGCAGGCCCAGCATGAAAATGCCCATAGCCCGTGCACGACGGTGTGCCGGGAACAGGTCGCCGATCAGCGAATTGGCCGCTGGCGCATAGCTGGCTTCGCCAATGCCGATGCCCATGCGCACCAACAAAAAGGTCCAGAAACTACCGACCATGCCGTTGACCGCCGTCAGCCCGCTCCAGGCGAACAAGCCCCAGCCCATCAGTTTGCTGCGCGAGCCGGTGTCGGCCATGCGCCCGAGCGGCAGGCCGGCAATGGCATAGACGATGGTGAAGGCGGTACCGATGATGCCGAGCTGGAAGTCGCTCAAGTGCCATTCCATGCGGATCGGCTCGATGATGATCGCGGGAATGGTGCGGTCGAAAAAGTTGAACAGGTTGGCGAGGAACAGCAGGAACAGAATGCGCCAGGCATTCGCCGCTTGGGTCGAGTTCTGCATGGGTCCGTCTCTTTTATTGTTATGAGAGCTGCGATGCCCGATGCATCCTGCCCGGTACCTGCAACATAGTCAGGCGGGCGACGGTTGTCTGTAATGATTCGTAAAGCTGATAGGGCATGATTTCACCCGGCATTACGGGACTTTCCCTACAAAAATATATGTGTGCCACCCCCTTCCCAATGGCCATGGCACGGATAGAATGGCGAGCCTTCCCGTAGTCCCCCCTTCTTACTTTTCTTATCGATGACGCCCATGTCCGAAGCCAGTCCGTGTCTGAGTTGCGGTGCCTGCTGTTCATACTTTCGCGTGTCTTTCTTCTGGGGAGAGTGCGCCTCATCCGGCGGAACGGTGCCCGATGACCTGGTCGTACAGATCAATCCGACGCGCGTAGCGATGATTGGCACCGACCAGAAACCCGCACGCTGCTGCAGCCTTGAGGGTGAAGTGGGCAAGGCCACGAGTTGCTCGATTTATGAACAACGGTCCAGCCCCTGCCGAGAGTTTGAAGCGTCCTGGCACGAAGGCGTACAGAACGTCGACTGCGATGCCGCCCGCGCCGCTTTCGGCCTGCCGCCCCTGGAAGCGCCGTTTGAACTGGAGTTGCCCATCAGCGCTTAGCATCAAACGCTATGGATGGCATGCCAAAATCGTTGAGAGCAAAGTGCCATTACCCGTGGCGAATCCCACCAGACTTCTATACTCGACTCCATAGGTCATCGCCGTAGGCAGTGACGTAATGACTCTATGACGGGGCATGCTATGGAATGGCTGGGTCTGCATTTTTTCACTGACCTTCCAGAAAGCGGGCACTTATTACTCAATTGCAGTCATAACCCCTTTCTGGTGCTGCTGGCCTATCTGGTCGCTTGCGCGGCAGGTTTCGGCACGCTGGACATGGCCGAACGAGTCGGCCATGTCGAGGACCCCACCGCAAGACGCCACTGGCGTTGGCTGGGTGCCGGCTGCCTTGCTGGCGGTATCTGGTCCACTCATTTCATCAGCATGCTGGCCTTCCAGGCGCCAATTGCCATTCACTACGAATTGCTCATGACGTTCGCTTCGCTGTTGATTGCGCTGGTGGCGTCGTTGTTTGCCATGCAAACCCTCAGTCATACGCACCTGCGCTTTCATCAGTATTTGCTGGCTTCGGTGTGGATGGGCATCGGCATCGCCCTGATGCACTACGTTGGCATGTCGGCCATGCGCTCCCAGGCCCAAGTGTATTTTGAGTCGGAGCTGTTCCTGGCCTCCATCGGCATCGCCATTGGTGCCAGCCTGGCGGCGTTGCTGCTGTCGAGCTACTTGCGCAATGGCGCCGGCGTGTTCCATCAATTACTCAAATACGCTGCCAGCCTGGTGTTGGGCGCTGGCATCCTGAGCATGCATTTCACCGGCATGGCGGCGATGCGCCTGATGGTGCCCAATGAAGCCGACTTGTCGTTGCCGCTGGACAACAATCCGATCCAACTGGGCTTGTCCGTGGCGGTCATCACGTTGCTGGTGATCGGCAGCAGCATCAGCGCCGCGCTGGCCGACAAAAAATTGCAACACAAGGAACGCGACCTGCGCCGGGTCAACGCCCTGCTCAGCGAATTGGACCAGGCCCGCGCCTCCCTGCAACAAGTGGCCCATTACGACGCACTGACCAGCCTGCTCAACCGCCGGGGTTTCAACCAGATCTTTGCGGAGAAAGTCGCCGAAAAAACCACATCACACGGCATGATGGCGGTGATATTTCTCGACATCGATCACTTCAAACGCATCAATGACAGCCTCGGACACGATGCCGGCGACCAGTTACTCACCGTGCTGGCCGGGCATATCAAAGGCTCGGTGCGCAGCCACGAAGACGTGGTCGCGCGGTTTGGCGGCGATGAGTTCTGTATCCTCATCAGCGTCCATCACCGTGACGAAGCGCGGCACCTGGCCCAGCGCATCATGCAAAAGATGAAAGAACCCATCGAGCTGGCTGGCCGGCGCATGGTGATGACCACCAGTATCGGTATCAGCCTGTTTCCCGACGATGGCCTGACCTGCGAAGAGCTGCTGAAAACCGCCGACTTGGCGCTGTACCAATCCAAGGACACCGGGCGTAACAGCCTGACGTTCTTCAGTTCCAACCTGAAAACCCGCGCGTTTCTTGAACTACAACTCGAAGAAGAACTGCGCGCAGCCCTGCGCACGCGTCACCAATTGGTGCTGTTCTACCAACCGATCTTCGACATGAAACTGGGCAAGGTCACCCGCCTGGAAGCGTTAGTGCGCTGGCAACACCCGCAGCACGGGCTGCTGGCCCCGGATCGGTTTATCAGCATCGCCGAGAACAACGGGCTGATCGCCGAACTGGACCATTGGGTATTGCGCCAGGCCTGTCATGACTTGAGTTTGCTGTCGGACCGGGGCTACACCGAACTGACCATGGCCGTGAACTGCTCGGCGCTGAACCTGGCCCGTGACGAACTGGCGGATGAAATCGAAGACGCACTGAGGTTCAGCGCAATCGGCGCCAACCGCCTGGAACTGGAAGTCACCGAAAATGCGCTGATGGGCAACATCAGCAGTACGCTGGCGTTGCTGCGGCAGATTCGGGCGCTGGGTGTATCCCTGGCCATCGACGACTTCGGTACCGGCTACTCGTCCCTCGCCTACCTCAAGCGCCTGCCCCTCAACACCTTGAAGATCGACCGCTCGTTTATCCAGGACATCCCCAAGTCCACCGCCGATATCGAGATCGTCCAGGCGATCATCGGCATGGCCCACACCCTGCACTTGCAGGTGGTGACCGAAGGCGTGGAAACCCAGGCCCAATTCGAACTGCTGCTCAAACACGGCTGCGACTTCGTCCAGGGCTACCTGTTGAGCCCGGCCGTACCGGCGAGTGACATCATCGGCGTGATCCAGGGCATCGACATGCGCAACCCGCTCTACCCGTTCAGTACGGTGGGCAGCAAGGACAGCTCCCCTCCGAAAGAGCCCTCCCCCAACCGCCCAGGGTCCACCTCTATCGTCAGGCCAATTCGCTGACGCCGAATCTTTGGCATTTCGCCATCATTTGCCTAAAGAACGCCGACGAACGGCCGATTCATCAGAGTCCGGCCACGTTTTCCTGGGAATCACCAGGGTCAAACCCAATCGATCCGGACAAGGACGCACTGTAAAAGTCGCGAACTCCCATTCCGTGATGGCCCTTTGATTACTTTCAGCCATCCGCCCAGGCACATGGCGCACAATGACTTCTAAAAATAACTCTGCCACCGTGGTATCCGACGTGTTGCTCCCAGCTCCTGCGGAAAAACCCTCAGGTTCAAAGTCATTGAGCAACACGCGCCCGCTGGCCACGCAGCAATACCTGTACTTCACCGAAACCAATACCGACCGCATCCTCGACAACCTCGACGGCCTGCGCGACATGGTGTTCCCGCGCCCGCCCTACATGGAAGCCGAGGGCGAGCCGCGCAACGACCAGGAATTTCCGTCGGTGTGCCTGATCGGCCTGGGCCGCTGTGGTTCGAACATTGCGCTGGACGTCGCCGAACTGGTGTACAACGCGCGCAAGTTCTACCTCAACGAATTCAGCACTGAAGACAAGTCGTTGGATAAGGGCTACAGCCCCGCCCAGTGGATCCGCAACAACCTGCGCCTGGGCAGCGGCAAAGCCAGCAAGCCGGTGTTCCTGGTAGAACCGTTGGTAATGCTCGGCGACCTGGACAAAGACATCGCCGGGCGTATCCGCTTTTCGCGCAAGGGCGAAAAAAGCGGGTTCTTGCGTGATTACAGCAAGATGAAAATCATGGACCTGTCGGAAGTCCATGCCGGTGGTGCCGGTAACGCGCCGATCCTCGGCCAGTACCTGGCCAAGATCATCCTCAACAAAGACACCCAGCGTTTTTCCAGCCCCGACTGGAAGATGATCCACTCGTACCTGATCGACTCATGCGGCATCAAGGCTAACCAGTCGCGCCTGTACTTTTCGATCTTCAGTGCCGGCGGCGGCACCGGTTCGGGCATGGCCTCGGAGTTCGGCCTGGCCCAGCAACACTCGTACATGAACAAGACGTTCGACACCAAGCCTGCCGACGAGCATGACAGCAAGAGCGGCCACGCCTTTGTGTTCGAGCCGATCTTCACCAGCGGTATCTGCGTGCTGCCGAACATTTCCGATCACCGCAGCGAAATGTCAGAGGCACTGCACATCAACGCCGGTCGACTGCTGTGCAAGTATCTGTCGGAAGAATGGGATTTCTCGTACAACTTCGCCAATGAAGACAGCAGCGAAGCTAGCGTAAAAGGCCGTATCCGGCCGTGGAACGCGATGATGCTGATCTCCAACGACATCATGCGTTACGCCGAAGAAAGCGACGATGGCAACATCCAGAACATTGATGTCAATGCCATGGAGAAACACGCCAACCAGTACATCTCCCAGCAGATCTTCAACATCCTCACCGCCCAGGCGGTGACCACCGACTACGACCAGAACTACTTCCGTCGCGCGGGCATCGACATCGGCGAAACCATTCGCCTGGATGCCAACGACTTGTTCATGAGCCTGGCCGGCCCGGTGGCGATTGCCTATGCCGAGTCTGTCGTCCCGGAAACCCCGGTGCCGACGGGCGACAAGTTCAAGGTGTTCGAAAAAGAACCGCAGCGCTTGAACATTGATGACCTGTTCTTCCGCTCCATCGACTTGCCGCACTTCAACAAAGTCACCCAGGCCATCGAGGGCATCAGCCTGTTGCCGATTGAGTCCAAGCGCTACAAGGCGTCGCTGGAGCAATACAAGAACTCTGGTTATGACGCGGCGGCGCTGCATGACCTGCACTTCTTCAAGAACTGCTCGTCGGTGGTGTCGATTGTCTCGCTGCCCAAAGACTACAAGCTGTCCTACATGGACTTGAATCGACTCAAGACCCACCTCAACAGCCTGTTCCCCAACACCACGCTCAAACGTTACGCCCTGGTCATCGGCGCGTCGGCCAACCTGTCGCTGACCACCCTGATCGCCAAAAGCCCGTGCCTGTCGGACGACTTCCTCACGCTGATCGTGGCGTTTATCAAGCGCTGCTTTGCCCGCAACCCGTACCGTTTCGACGACACACTGGACAACTCGATCCTGGACTTCATCATCCATGAGGACTTCGACGAAGACCGTATCGATGAGCTGCTCAACGAATTTGAGAACCCGGCGAAGATCCTCGACACCAACTGGTACGCGATCAAGCCGATGTACGAGAAGAAGTACCGCGAGTTGATCAACGACAAAGAGAAGTTCGTGTCGATCAATGACATTCGCCTGTCACGGGATTGCGTGAAGAAGGCGATCAAGTACCTGCGTGAGATCTACCGTCACCGGATCGGCAAGACCAAGGTCATTTCATTGAATAACCACACCGGCAAGACCGCCTGAGAACCTGCGACGGCGCCGCTCGGCGCCGTCGCCTATCAGCGAGCCCGCTGCTGGCGCAGGAAAGCCAGGATCTTTTGCTCGTCTGCGGACGTTGAAGGCCGGGGCAACTGCTTCGGCCAGTGGGTGTCATTCGGGCCGAAGAATTTCTTTTGTTCAGCTTCATCCCACCCACGAATTTCGCGCGACGCCGACTCCCACCAGCCATGCCGGCATACGTCGTAGTAAGGATGCTCTGGCGCCGAACTGCCGTACAGCAGGTCGCGACCCACCCTTTTCATGTGCTTGCGCTGATTGCGCAGTTTCCATTTGATACGCAGCCGCTGCCAAGGGGACGGCACCGGCTTGACGCGCGGTACGTCCAGGCATCGCGCGACCAGCGTCGGATCGAACGTCTCACCGTGCAAATCGAAGAAATGCGCTTGCATGGCGTGGAAAAAGCGCTTGTCGGAGTAGTAATGGTGAACGAACTTCCTGGCCTCACGCACCGTTTTGCCACGCATCGCAAAGGAAATCGCGACTTGCTCGATGGTGTGGATATCGAACGAATCCTGCGTCCACTCATCAATCAACTGGATCGACGCGTCAAGCAATGGCGAATCACTGGCGCGCACGCCGCACAGGCCACTGTTATAGAGCTTGAAGCTATTACTGGCAGAGATTCCATGTTGATGCAGGTGGCGGCCCAACTTGAGGTAGTCCGGGCGTTTGCAGACATAGCTCCAGTCGTACTCGAACTCGTCCATCACATACTTGCCGGGCTCGATCAGTTCGAACACACGGTGGGGAGACTTGAGGAACAGCGTGTCGGTATCGACGAACAGGGTCTTGTCCGCGAGCGTCAGGCCATGGGCGATTGCGCAGGCCTTGCGGCGGTGGGTATAGCCATTCTCGCCCTGCCACAGGGCCAGGGTTTGCTCATCCAGCTCGATGGTTTCAACTGGCCAGCCGATGTAATCCTGCGCTCGGTCGGTCATGACCCGGATACACAACGACTCGCCTGGCTTGAGCTGTGACAAGGCGGTAAGAATGCTGAATTTGGCCTCGCGCCGGTAAACATCCTGGTTACCGTAAATAAGGTAGAGCAACTGGTGCGACGTTTTCTCTAAGGGGGGCAGCGCTGACGGCATGACTAGCTCCATGGAACAAGCCACGAACTTTACCGGAATCCACCGATAATTCACCGCTTCCGTCAGATATTTCTGATGGCCAACCGCCTTTATTCACACCGAGAAACAATTCCCCTGGCCTTTTGGCGGCGAGAGAACTGTTCCCATTACGCGCACGTCACCCTCGGCTGTGACCTTTCTCTACGGCAAGATGCCATCACGGCTCCAGCGGTTACTCCGCTACACACTTGTTGCCGCGAAAAACGCGCACCTTTTTAGTGCCAACTATTCTTGCGATGCCCTTTCCTGGATCAGAATCCACGGCGAAACCACCACCGCCCACAGGCTGGGATCACGCTCCACCAGGTCCAATGCCCGCGTCGCAGACACTTCGCCAAGGCTGCCCGCGGCCAGCCAGGCAGCGACTTTATCGCGGTTATCTTCGGCCATTCCCTCGGCGGCTTCGATCAAATCCAGCCCGGCGTCGACCCACAATAGGGCACCCTTGGCAAAGAACGGCTCAAGCTCCTTCCAGGATATTTCGGCGGTTTCACCGAGCAGCTTGGCATAGAGGGTGCTAGGTTCTTGCGTCATGGGAATTCACCTGAGTAAAAAACGGCGCAATCATAACGTCGTCACTCGTGCAGAAAAACCCAGTTGCAAATGAAGCACCGATAGAAAGTGTCAGAAAAGCCAAGGATTGCCTGAGACTCTGGCATCAACCCGCCGCAATTCTGTCTTTTTCTTTCATTTAAGCGACACACCCGGGTTTTGCCCCCAGCAGCCAGCTTTTCAAGCGATCAACCGGCGCTCTACACTGTACCGGTACAGTTGCCAGGGCACTGCCGGGGGGATATCCGAGATATCCGATCCGGTTCTGCAGCTCACAAGGCCGCTAGAACTATAAAAAATACAACAGTAAGAGTGGAGCATTATGAATAAGGCTACTAAGCAGATTTCCAAACTGTTTGCCGCTATGGTCCTGGCTGGGGTTGCCGGCCATTCGTTCGCAGCCGACACCATCAAGATCGGTATTGCTGGTCCTAAAACCGGTCCGGTGACGCAATACGGTGACATGCAATTCATGGGTGCCAAGCAAGCCATTGCCGACATCAACGCCAAAGGCGGCGTCGACGGCAAACTGCTCGAAGCCAAGGAATACGACGACGCTTGCGATCCTAAACAAGCCGTTGCCGTAGCCAACAAAGTGGTCAACGACGGCGTCAAGTTCGTGGTCGGTCACCTTTGCTCCAGCTCCACTCAGCCAGCGTCCGACATTTATGAAGACGAAGGCGTCATCATGATTACCCCGGCTGCCACCAGCCCGGAAATCACTTCCCGTGGCTACAAACTGGTGTTCCGCACCATCGGCCTGGACAGCGCCCAAGGCCCTGCAGCGGGCAACTACATCGCCGACCACGTGAAGCCAAAAGTCGTTGCCGTTATTCACGACAAGCAGCAGTACGGTGAAGGTATCGCCACCGCCGTTAAACAGACCCTCGAGAAAAAAGGCGTGAAAGTTGCCCTCTTCGAAGGCATCAACGCTGGCGACAAAGACTTCGGTTCGCTGATTCAGAAGCTCAAGCAAGCCAACGTCGACTTCGTCTACTACGGCGGCTACCACCCTGAGCTGGGCCTGATCCTGCGCCAAGCCAAGGAAAAAGGCGTGAACGCCAAGTTCATGGGCCCAGAAGGTGTCGGCAACGACTCCATCTCGCAAATCGCCCAGGGCGCTTCCGAAGGCCTGCTGGTCACCCTGCCGAAATCCTTCGACGCCGATCCAGCGAACAAAGCCATCGTCGACGCGCTCGTCGCTGACAAAAAAGACCCAAGCGGCCCATTCGTGTTCCCAGCCTACTCGGCAGTTGAAGTCATCGCCGGCGGTATCGCTGCCGCGAAGAGCGAAGACACCGCCAAAGTGGCTGCAGCCATCCACGCAGGCACTTTCAAGACCCCTACTGGCGACCTGAGCTTCGATGCCAAGGGCGACCTGAAGGACTTCAAGTTCGTGGTCTACGAATGGCACTTCGGCAAACCTAAAACCGAAGTTTCCCCTCAGTAAGCCAGGCGTTACTGGTCCAACAAGCCCACTGTGAGAGCAGTGGGCTTTGTTTTACGAGGTTTATGGGCCTGACACCCGCGATCCGGGCGCTGGCTCACCTGAAAATCTTAAAACCGTCACCAGCGGTTCGCTGGCAAACGCTTTGTGCAAATGTGCTCACAGAACACAGCACAGGGCCGGAACATGACTCCACCAGTGAAATGCGTATCGGGTTTTTAGGAGCGCTGTAATGCCTGAGATCTATCATTTTTTCCAAACGCTGGTTAACGGCATGACCGTTGGCAGCACCTATGCCTTGATAGCCATTGGCTACACAATGGTTTACGGCATCATTGGAATGATCAACTTCGCCCATGGCGAGGTGTACATGATTGGTTCCTACGTGGCCTTCATCGCCCTTGCCGGGCTGGCCATGATGGGGATCCACTCCCTGCCGCTGTTGATGACCGCTGCGTTCCTTGCGTCGATCATCGTGACCAGTGCCTATGGCTACAGTATCGAGCGCGTTGCCTACCGTCCCTTGCGTGGCAGCAACCGTTTGATCCCGCTGATTTCCGCCATCGGCATGTCGATTTTCCTGCAAAACACCGTATTGCTGTCCCAGGACTCCAAGGACAAGTCCATTCCCAACCTGATTCCGGGGAGCTTCTCCTTCGGCCCAGGTGGCGCACAAGAAGTGCTGATTTCGTACATGCAGGTCCTGGTCTTCGTCGTCACCCTGGTGGCCATGCTGGGCCTGACCCTGTTCATCTCCCGCTCCCGTCTGGGGCGTGCCTGCCGGGCTTGCGCCGAAGACATCAAGATGGCCAACCTGCTGGGCATCAACACCAACAACATCATCGCCCTGACCTTCGTGATCGGTGCCGCACTGGCTGCCGTCGCGGCGGTGCTGCTGAGCATGCAGTACGGCGTGATCAACCCCAACGCCGGTTTCCTGGTAGGGCTCAAGGCCTTTACCGCGGCGGTCCTGGGCGGCATCGGCAGTATTCCGGGCGCGATGCTCGGTGGCCTGGTGCTGGGTGTGGCCGAAGCGTTCGGCGCCGATATCTTCGGCGACCAATACAAGGACGTCGTAGCGTTCGGTCTCTTGGTTCTGGTGCTGTTGTTCCGTCCGACCGGCATCCTGGGCCGTCCGGAGGTTGAGAAAGTATGAGCAGATATCTTAAATCGGCGTTTTTCAGCGCCTTGCTGGTATGGGCCGTGGCCTTTCCGGTACTCGGCCTCAAGCTGAGCATTGTCGGCATCAACCTGGAAGTGCACGGCACGGGTCCCGTGACCCTGACCGTCATCGCCCTGTGTTCGGTGCTGATGTTCCTGCGCGTGTTGTTCAGCGATCAGTTCAGTGCCTTGCTCAAGAGCAACCGTGGCCCGTTGGTATCGCCCAAGGTCAGCCAATTCCTGACCCTGCCGCGCACCCAGCGCTACATCATCATCGGCTTGATCGTAGCCGCGTTGGTCTGGCCATTCTTTGGTTCGCGCGGCGCCGTCGACATCGCCACCCTGATCCTGATCTACGTGTTGCTGGGCCTGGGCCTGAACATCGTGGTGGGCCTGGCCGGTCTGCTCGACTTGGGTTATGTGGGCTTCTACGCCGTGGGCGCGTACACCTACGCATTGCTGTCGCACTACTTGGGCTGGAGCTTCTGGATCTGCTTGCCGTTGGCGGGCATGGCAGCCGCTACGTTCGGCTTCCTGCTGGGTTTCCCTGTGTTGCGTTTGCGCGGTGACTACCTGGCCATCGTGACTCTGGGCTTCGGTGAAATCATCCGTCTGTTCCTGCGTAACCTGACCGATATCACCGGTGGCCCCAACGGCATCAGCAGCATTCCCAAGCCGACCTTCTTCGGGCTGTCGTTCGACCGCACCGCCGCAGAAGGCATGCAAACCTTCCACGAATACTTCGGGATCGACTACAACCCGGTCAGTAAAGTGGTGTTCCTGTACCTGGTGGCGCTGTTGCTGGCATTGGCCGCCTTGTTCGTGATCAACCGCCTGTTGCGCATGCCGATTGGCCGCGCGTGGGAAGCGCTGCGCGAAGACGAGATCGCGTGCCGGGCCCTGGGCCTGAACCCGACCATCATCAAGCTCTCCGCGTTCACCCTGGGTGCTGCGTTCGCCGGTTTCGCCGGCAGCTTCTTCGCCGCTCGCCAAGGCTTGGTCACCCCGGAGTCGTTCACCTTTATCGAGTCGGCGATCATCCTCGCCATCGTGGTACTGGGTGGCATGGGCTCGCAGTTGGGCGTGATCCTGGCGGCGATCGTGATGATCCTGCTGCCGGAAATGATGCGTGAGTTCAGCGAATACCGCATGTTGATGTTCGGCGCCATGATGGTGCTGATGATGATCTGGCGCCCTCAAGGCCTGCTGCCCATGCAACGTCCACACATGGAGCTGCGCAAATGAGCCGCGAGATCCTGAAAGTCGAAAACTTGAGCATGCGCTTCGGCGGTTTGCTCGCGGTCAATGGCGTGGCCCTGACCGTGAAAGAGAAACAAGTAGTTGCATTGATCGGCCCCAACGGCGCCGGCAAGACCACGGTGTTCAACTGCCTCACCGGTTTCTACAAGCCTAGCGGCGGCAGCATCCTGCTGGACGGCCAACCGATCCAGGGCCTGGCCGGCCACGAGATCGCCCGCAAGGGCGTTGTGCGAACCTTCCAGAACGTGCGGTTGTTCAAGGACATGACGGCGGTCGAGAACCTGCTGATCGCCCAGCACCGTCACCTGAACACCAACTTCTTTGCAGGCCTGTTCAAGACGCCGTCGTTCCGCAAAAGCGAACGCGAGGCCATGGAGTACGCGGCGTACTGGCTGGACAAGGTCAACCTGACCGAGTTCGCCAACCGCCCTGCTGGCACCCTGGCCTACGGTCAGCAACGTCGCCTGGAAATCGCCCGCTGCATGATGACCCGCCCGCGGATCCTGATGCTCGACGAACCGGCTGCCGGCCTGAACCCCAAGGAAACCGAAGACCTCAAGGCACTGATCAGCGTGCTGCGTGAGGAAAACAACGCCACGGTGCTGTTGATCGAGCACGACATGAAACTGGTCATGAGCATTTCCGACCACATCGTGGTGATCAACCAGGGCACGCCGCTGGCCAACGGAACGCCGGAGCAGATCCGCGACAATCCTGAAGTGATCAAAGCCTATTTGGGGGAAGCGTAAAATGCTGCAATTCGAAAACGTTTCCACTTTCTACGGCAAGATCCAGGCCCTGCACAGCGTCAACGTGGAAGTGCGCCAGGGTGAGATCGTCACGCTGATCGGCGCCAACGGTGCAGGTAAGTCGACCTTGCTGATGACCCTCTGCGGTTCGCCGCAGGCTCACAGCGGCAGCATCCGCTACATGGGTGAAGAGCTGGTGGGGCAACAGTCGTCGCACATCATGCGCAAGAGCATTGCCGTGGTGCCCGAAGGCCGTCGCGTGTTCTCGCGCCTGACCGTGGAAGAGAACCTGGCGATGGGCGGGTTCTTCACCGACAAAGGCGATTACCAGGAGCAGATGGACAAGGTGCTGCACCTGTTCCCTCGGCTCAAGGAACGCTTCAGCCAGCGTGGCGGCACCATGTCCGGTGGCGAGCAGCAAATGCTCGCCATTGGCCGGGCGCTGATGAGCAAGCCCAAGTTGTTGCTGCTCGACGAACCGTCTCTTGGCCTGGCCCCGATCATCATCCAGCAGATCTTCGACATCATCGAACAGCTGCGCAAGGACGGTGTAACGGTGTTCCTGGTGGAACAGAACGCCAACCAGGCACTGAAAATCGCCGACCGCGCCTATGTGTTGGAAAACGGCCGGGTGGTGATGCAGGGCACGGGTGAGCAGTTGCTGACCGATCCGAAGGTGCGTGAGGCTTACCTCGGGGGCTAAGAGACGGTCACCGCAGAAACCGGATGTAAGAATGTGGGAGCGGGCTTGCTCGCGAATACGGAGTGTCAGTCACTGAATATGTTGACTGATCCACCGCATTCGCGAGCAAGCCCGCTCCCACATTTGCTTTGTGTGATCCTTGGATTTTGCCACGCGTGAAATTATTTTCGACAGGCTTGTAACAGATTCCTTCCCGTCGTCTCTAGTGGTACAAGCAGGCACTCAAGCCCGCCAACTCAACCCACTGCTGGAGATACACCATGACTACCAAACTGTCCGCCGCCTCCCTCATCCTGGCCCTGGGTTCTGCCCTGAGCCTGTCCACCCTGGCCACCACCGCTCACGCTGCCGACGACATGCAAAAGTGCTTCGGCGTCGCTGAAGCCGGCAAGAACGATTGCGCTGCGGGCGCCGGTACTTCCTGCGCTGGCACCTCGAAAGTCAAAGACCAGGCCAACGCCTGGAAACTGGTTCCGGCCGGCACCTGCGCCAAAACCCCAAGCTCCACCTCGCCGACCGGTTTCGGCCAGGAAGCGGCCTTCACTGCCAAGTCCTGATTGCCCGCCACGCCTGAGTACTGATGATGACCCTTTCATCCCTGCACGCTGTCTCCCAGGCTCAGGCGCCCGCCCTACCGCGTCGGGCCGGACTGGGGCTCAAGCCCGAGCACTTCCTCGAAGTGCTCGACACTTCACCCGACATCGGTTTTTTTGAAGTGCACGCCGAAAACTACATGGTTGCCGGCGGCCCGTTTCATCACTACCTGGGGTTGATCCGCGAACAGTACCCCCTGTCGTTGCACGGCGTGGGCCTGTCCATTGGTGGCGAAGGCCCGTTGAGTCGTGCGCACCTTGCACGCCTGGCAACGCTGATCGAACGCTATCAACCCCACTCTTTTTCCGAACACCTGGCCTGGTCGAGCCACGGCCCGGTGTTCCTTAATGACCTGCTGCCCCTGGCCTACGACAGCACCACCTTGCAACGGGTGTGCGAACACGTTGACCAAGTGCAGAGCACCCTCAAGCGGCCGATGCTGCTGGAGAACCCATCGACCTACCTGCAATTCCAGCGCTCTACCCTGGACGAGACCGACTTCATCAGCGAGATCATCCGTCGCACAGGCTGTGGCTTGCTGCTGGATGTGAACAACGTCTATGTGTCGTGCATCAACCACCAGCGCGACCCGCAGTCCTACGTCGATGCCCTGCCGTTGCACGCAGTGGGTGAGATTCATCTGGCAGGTTTTGCCGAAGACACTGACAGCCTCGGTGACCGCCTGTTGATCGATGACCACGGCGCGCCTATCGATGACGCCGTGTGGCAGTTGTACGAAAGGGTACTGGAGCGTGTCGGCCCGATGGCGACATTGATCGAACGCGACAACCAAGTGCCTGCATTCAATGTGCTGTTGGCCGAAGCCCAACACGCCGAATGGCATCTTTCGCAGGTGAGCCCATGAGCTTGCACGGCGCCTTTGCCAAGGCCCTGTTGGACCCCGAACTGCCCTGCCCCGAGGGACTGTTCAGTAGCAATGGTGCCGACCCGCAAAGCCGCTTTGCGGTGTATCGCAACAACGTGCATAGCTCATTGATCAATGCATTGGCGACTGCGTACCCCGTGACCTTGCAGCTGGTGGGCGATGAGTTTTTCCGCGCCATGGCCAGCATTTTCGTTCAGGCGCACCCGCCCACCAGCCCGCTGATCAGTCAGTACGGCAGCACGTTTGCCCAGTTCATCCAGGGTTTCGAGCCCGCGGCCAGCGTGCCTTACCTGGCGGACATCGCGCGGCTGGAACGCTTGCGGGTCTGCGCCTATCACGCGGCCGACTGCACGCCGCTGGACCAGCAGGCTGTGCTCCAGGCCCTGCAGGGCCAGGACGACGTGGGCGGGTTACGCCTGCAATTGCACCCTTCGCTGTCCACCCTCGATTCGGCGTACGCCGTCGTCGCCGTGTGGGCGGCGCATCAGACCGAAGCCGGCGTTGCCACCCTTAACCCTTGGCATGCCCAGGGTGCGTTGGTGTTGCGCGCAGGCCTTGAGGTCAAGGTGTTCGCCATCGACCGGGGCTCGGTAGTGTTTATCAACAGCCTGGCCCACGGCACACCATTGGAGAAAGCCATTGAACAAGCCCTGGGTGCTTCCCCCGAATTCGATCTGCACCAATGCCTCACGCTGTTGATCAGCCGCAATGCCATTACCCATTTGCACTTAGAACAAAAGGTATCGCCATGAAGACTTCCGCACCGTGCCTGGTGAAACGGGTCATCCAGCTTTTCGAACAAATTCCCTACAGCCTCATCGCCTTTGTCGCGCGCTTCTCCATCGCCGCCGTGTTCTGGAAATCCGGGCAAACCAAAGTCGAAGGCTTTGCCATTGACCTGATCGGCGGCACGTTCAAGTTGGGCGAACCGCGACTCGCCGCCTCGACCCTGCCGCTGTTTCGCAGCGAATACCATGTACCGCTGCTGTCGCCGGAGGTGGCAGCGCATATGGCGGCGTTTGCCGAGCATTTCTTCCCAGTGCTGATCCTGGTGGGGTTCGCGACACGCTTCTCGGCCCTGGCGCTGGTTGGCATGACGCTGGTGATTCAACTATTTGTCTACCCCGACGCCTACCCTACCCACGGCACCTGGATTGCGTTGTTGCTGCTGTTGGTAGCCAAGGGGCCTGGGTGCCTGTCCATCGATCATCTGATCGCCCGCCGCTACCGCTAAAGCCGGTCGAGGGCTTCGCCGCTGCGCTTGAACCAATCCACCAAGTAATCGGCCAACACTTGGGTTCGACGCGGCAGGCCGCCCTGGTAGGGATGAACCAGGTACATCGGCATGCTCCGCGTCTGATAATCGCGCAGGAGCCAGCGCAAGCGACCATCAGCCAATTCCGCAGGCAGTACGTAGGACGGCAAGCGGGCAATACCAGCGCCCACCAGCGCGGCCTTTTTCAACAGGTTGTAGTGGTTGGACGCAAAGGTGCCGCTGACCCGCACCCGCAACAGTTCATGCTGCTGGTGGTACAGCCACTCTTCGCGGCCGCTGTAGTGGCTGTTGAGCAGGCACGTGTGAGCCGCCAGGTCCGCAGGGGTCTGTGGTTCGCCGTGTTGTTCAAGGTAAGCCGGACTGGCACAGGTCATCTCATGCCAAGCCAGCAAAGGCTTGGCCACCAGGCGTTCGTTTTCAATCGCGCCTGAACGCACCCCTAGATCAAACCCATCTCGCGCCAGGTCCCGGTAGCTGTTGTTCAGCTCCAATTCGATCTGCACCTGCGGGTACTGCTTGGAAAACTCCAGCAGCAAGCCATCGAAGAACGTTTCGCCCAACGACACCGGAACCGTCATACGCACGGGGCCGGCCAGATCGTCCTTGAGCCGCGCCAATGCCTGACGGGCGCGATCCACTTGCACCACTAACGCCTGGGCCTGGGGCAGCAACGCCGCACCGGCGGCGGTGAGGCTGAGCTTGCGGGTTGTGCGGTGCAGCAACACCACGGAAAACTGCGCTTCCAGTTGGCTGATGCGCTTGGACAACTGGCCTTTGCTGCAGCCCAGCTGTTCAGCCGCTACGGTAAAACTGCCGGCTTCGATCAGCACCGCGAAGGCTGCAAGGTCATCCATCTCGCTCATGGATTGTTTCCATTTGAAAACCAAAGGTTGCCTATTAGCACGTTTATCCGTTCAAAAAGCCACACTAGACTGAACCTTCACTTATCCCCTGGAGGAACAGCACTATGAAAATCCTATTGATTGGCGCCAGCGGCACTGTCGGCTCAGCAGTCAAGGCAGAACTGGCTCAGCGTCACGACGTGATCAGCATCGGCCGCAACAGCGGCGATTTCCAGGTGGATATCAGCGACAGCGCCTCGATCCGCAAACTGTTCGAGCAGACCGGCAAGTTCGACGCCCTGGTCTGTGCGGCGGGCAGCGTGAACTTCGTGGCACTGGGCGACATGAGCGAAGCCGACTTTGAATTGGGCCTGCGCGACAAGTTGATGGGCCAGGTCAACCTGCTGTTGATTGGCCGTGAGTACGCCAATGACGGCGCCTCCTTCACCTTCACCAGTGGCATTCTCAACCGTGACCCAATTCGTACCGGCGCCTCGGCAGCCCTGGTCAATGGCGCGCTCGACGCCTTTGTAAAAGCCGCAGCGATCGAATTACCACGCGGCCTGCGCGTCAACTCGGTGAGTCCGACTGTCTTGCTGGAGGCCATGGGGAGCTACGCGCCGTACTTTCGCGGCTTCAAACCGGCGCCAGGTGCCGATGTAGCGCTGGCCTACGCAAAAAGTGTCGAGGGCTTGCAGACCGGTCAGACTTACATCGTTGGTTGAGCGACAATTGCCTCACGTGAGAACTGAGACATCCAGTCAACCACCAGCGCACGCGGGGCTGAGAATCTGAACGCCCCGCCCAACTGGCTTTGAACCTTGGACGTACTTAACTGATAACCGTCTACGTAAAGCGTTACGTACTTTTGGTAGGCCAGCAGCGAAATGGATTGTGTCCTTGCCTTCGCCTCTGGGCTCAGCGAGACATTCACCTCAACAGAAGCCAGATCATGGTCCCCAGACCGTTTGAGCGTCACCGAAATATCCGTAAAGTCAGTAGCCGACGAGTAGGAGAGACGGGCGGGCTCGTCTGATAGGGCAACATTTGCCCAAAGCAAAAGAACGCAGATGCTCCATTTGGTATTCATGGCTGACTCCAGTCAAAAGAGGTAGACCCTCTCACGAGTCTCCAAACTTAAGTGTAGGAAACGTCGCAATCAGCAATACTCCGTTTCCCTACATTGTGAGGCAACCCGTTCAAATGGTGACCCGGGGTTGTGATGCATCGCGAGCCTGCGTAACGTGGCGACACTTGTCTGGAGACCCCCCATGCGCGCCGCCCGTACCTTCGCTCTGTTTGCCTTGATTCCCCTGTTCGCCGCCTGCCAGCTGTTCGAAAGCGAGCCGGCAAAGCCGTCGCTTGTCGGGTTGACCCGTATGCAAGGTGAGCTCACGGCGGTCGGTGGCAAGCTGTTGTTCCAGCCGTGCGACGACAAACGTAACTACGTGGTCAACGATACCGGTGGTACCAATATCCTCCAGGAGGCGGCCTCCCTGGCCGGCCAGCAAGGTGCGCTGTTTGCCGACCTGCGCGGCAAGTTCTCCGGCGTCGCCGCCGGTACCCAGGGCTCTGTGGACCTGCAGCAACTCTATCGCGTCGAACGTTCGACCTCGGCCTGCAACGACCCGGACTTCAAACGCATGATCCTGCGGGCCAACGGCCATAAGCCGGCCTGGGCAATGAATGTCACCGCCAAGGGCATGGTGCTGGAACGTGAAGGCCAGCCGCCATTGGCTGTACCGTATGTAGAAGAGCAGATCGGCGACGGCCGCTTCAACCTGATGACCGAAGCCAACAACCAGCACGTCGAACTGTGGGTGGCCCCGCAACGGTGCGTGGACAGCGTCAGCGGCAGCCTGCAACACATGACCGCCGAATTGCGGGTCAACGGCCAGGTGCAGCGTGGCTGCGCGTCGTTCGGCGGCTCCCGCGACGACTGATTACGCCCTGCGCTGTTTTAACATTACGGGAAACCGCCATTGGGGCTTATAATCGCCGGTTTGCAAAACAGCCGGCCTCTTTGTCCGCCGCCTACCGGATCCCGTCATGTTACGAATCACCGAACTCAAGCTGCCCATCGACCATCCCGAAGAAGACCTGCGGCCTGCCATCGTGCAGCGCCTGGGCATCGCCAGTGATGACCTGCTCGATTTCACCCTGTTCAAACGCAGCTACGATGCGCGCAAGAAGTCGTCGGAACTGTGCTTCATCTACACCATCGACTTGAACGTGAAGGGCGAAGCCGCCTTGCTGCTCAAGTTTGCCGATGACCGCAACGTCAACCCGGCACCGGACGTCAGCTACAAAGTAGTCGGCCACGCGCCACAAGGCCTGACAGAGCGCCCCATCGTGGTGGGTTTCGGTCCCTGCGGCATCTTCGCCGGCCTGTTGCTGGCGCAGATGGGCTTCAAGCCGATCATCCTGGAACGCGGCAAGGAAGTACGCCAGCGCACCAAGGACACGTGGGGCCTGTGGCGCAAAAGCGTGCTCAACCCAGAGTCCAACGTGCAGTTCGGTGAAGGCGGCGCCGGGACCTTTTCCGACGGCAAGCTGTACAGCCAGATCAAGGACCCGAAATTCCACGGCCGCAAAGTCCTGCATGAGTTTGTGAAAGCGGGCGCGCCGGAAGAAATTCTCTACGTCAGCAAACCGCATATCGGTACCTTCCGCTTGACCGGCGTAGTGGAAAACATGCGCGAGCAAATCATCGCCCTGGGCGGTGAAGTGCGCTTCGAACAACGCGTCACCGACGTGCTGATCGAAGATGGCCAGTTGAACGGCGTGGTGGTCGATGGCGGCGAGCAGATCCTCTCCAAGCACGTGATCCTGGCCTTGGGCCACAGCGCCCGTGATACCTTCCGCATGCTCCACGGTCGTGGCGTGTACATGGAGGCCAAGCCATTCTCGGTGGGCTTCCGTATCGAACACCCGCAATCGCTGATCGACGCGGCGCGCCTGGGCAAATACGCCGGCCACCCGAAACTCGGTGCCGCCGACTACAAACTGGTGCACCACGCCAAGAACGGCCGTTCGGTCTACAGCTTCTGCATGTGCCCAGGTGGCACCGTGGTGGCAGCGACGTCCGAGCCGAACCGCGTGGTCACCAACGGCATGAGCCAATACTCGCGTAACGAGCGCAATGCCAACTCCGGCATCGTGGTCGGCATCACCCCTGAAGTGGATTACCCGGGTGGCCCGCTGGCCGGTATCGAGTTGCAGGAACGCCTGGAGTCCCACGCCTACATTCTCGGTGGCAGCAACTACGAAGCCCCGGCGCAACTGGTGGGGGATTTCATCGCCGGCAAGCCATCCACCGCCATCGGCAGTGTGGAGCCGTCCTACAAGCCTGGCGTGTCATTGGGTGACCTGGCCCTGGCGCTACCCGACTTTGCCATCGAAGCGATCCGTGAAGCGCTGCCGGCATTCGAGAAGCAGATCAAGGGCTACTCGCTGCACGATGCGGTGTTGACCGGTATCGAGACACGTACCTCGTCGCCGCTGCGGATCACCCGTAACGAGTCGATGCAGAGTTTGAACGTGAAAGGCCTGTTCCCGGCCGGTGAAGGCGCGGGTTACGCGGGCGGGATTCTGTCGGCAGGTGTGGATGGGATCCGGATTGCCGAGGCGGTAGTGCGGGATATGTTGGGTATCGAGGCCTGACATAAATACTGCAAACACTGCAGTCCAAATGTGGGAGCGGGCTTGCTCGCGAAGGCGTCGTGTCAGTTAAAGATGTTTTGACTGAACCACCGCATTCGCGAGCAAGCCCGCTCCCATATTGGTTTTGTGTTGGGTCAGATATTGGCGCGCAAGATGCTCTCCGGCAGCGGCTCGCCGCGCTCTACACTCGCAGCAACCGCTGCGATCAAACCGTCCAGTTCATACCCCTGCGCCGTCAACCAAGCCCGATCGTAATAGGTCGTGGCATACCGCTCTCCCCCATCACACAAGATCGCTACGATCGACCCCGACTCCCCCGCCGCCTTCATCTGCTGCGCCGCCATCAGCGCGCCCACCAGGTTTGTCCCGCTCGAACCACCCACCCGGCGCCCCAACCGCTCGGCCAGGTAATGCATGGCCGCCAGCGACAGCGCATCCGGCACCTTGACCATCGCATCGATCACCGCTGGCAGAAACGATGCCTCGACCCGTGGACGCCCAATACCTTCGATACGCGAACCACAATCCAGACGCAGGCTGACGTCGCCACTCTGGTAGAAGTCGAAAAACACCGAACGTTCGGCATCGGCGCACAACACGCGCGTGCGATGCTGGCGGTAACGCACATAACGCCCCAGCGTCGCCGTGGTCCCGCCTGTGCCAGGGCTGGAGATCAACCAACTGGGCTCTGGATGCTGCTCGAAGCGCATCTGTTGGAAGATCGATTCGGCAATGTTGTTGTTCGCCCGCCAGTCGGTCGCGCGTTCGGCGTAGGTGAATTGGTCCATGAAGTGACCACCACTTTCCTGCGCCAGGCGTTCGGATTCGGCATAGATCTGCGTCGGATCCTGTACCAGGTGGCTCTTGCCTCCGTAAAAGGCGATCTGCGCAATCTTTTCCTGGGAGGTGGTCGCCGGCATCACCGCAATAAACGGCAGGCCGAGCAATCGCGCAAAGTACGCCTCGGAAATGGCCGTAGAGCCGCTGGAGGCTTCGATCACCGGTGCACCCGGTTTGAGCCAGCCATTGCACAGCGCATACAGGAACAATGAGCGGGCCAGTCGATGTTTGAGGCTGCCGGTGGGATGGCTGGATTCGTCCTTGAAGTACAACTCGATTCCCGGCAAACCCGGCAATGGCAAAGGGATCAGGTGCGTGTCAGCGCTACGCTGGAAGTCCGCTTCAATGATGCGAATGGCCTCACGGGCCCAGGAACGATGGTCGCTCATGATGAGGATCTCTAAGAGTTTTCATCGCCAATCTTAGGATGTTTCCTACACTCCACACAGATACAGTCATGACTCAATTGGACACACAATTACGCGCCGTGAAAACCACGTCGGCGGACCCTGCCCTTATAACAAATAAGAATATAATTTTTGTTTTAACAACTAACGGTACGGGTTAGGGTACCCACCTATTGAACTTTGATTGGAGAGCACCCCTTGCCTCTGCGTAGCACTTTCACCCGTTTCTTCCAGCTGGAAGCCGCCAGCGGTCTGTTGTTGATCGCTGCTGCCGCCCTGGCGCTGATCATCAACAACTCACCGTTATCTCATCTGTACACCGCCTTTCTCGATGTGCCGGTCGTTGCACAGATTGGCGCACTGAAAATCGCCAAGCCGGCGTTGCTGTGGATCAACGATGGCCTGATGGCCCTGTTCTTCCTGCTGATTGGCCTGGAGGTCAAGCGCGAGCTGCTCGACGGACAGCTGTCCAAGCCCTCGCAGGTGGTGCTGCCGGGTGCAGCGGCCATCGGCGGCATGGTGGTGCCGGCACTGATCTACTGGGCAATCAACAAGGACTACCCTGCCGCGCTGTCCGGCTGGGCGATCCCCATGGCCACCGACATCGCCTTCGCCCTCGGTGTATTGGCCCTGCTGGGCAAGCGCGTACCGGTATCGCTGAAGCTGTTCCTGATGACCTTGGCGATCATTGACGACTTGGGCGCGATCATCGTGATTGCCGTGTTCTATTCCAGTGACCTGTCAGGCGCTTCGTTGGCCGGTGCTGGGGCCTGCCTGATCGCGTTGATCGCGATGAATCGATTGGGAGTGATCAAGCTCGGACCCTACATGATCGTCGGCTTGATCCTGTGGGTGTGCGTTCTCAAGAGCGGCGTGCACGCCACCCTGGCCGGTGTGACCCTGGCGTTCTGCATCCCATTGCGGACCAAGAATGCCGAACCTTCGCCACTGATGACCCTGGAACACGCCCTGCATCCGTGGGTGGCCTACGGCATCCTGCCGCTGTTTGCGTTCGCCAATGCGGGTGTCTCCCTGGCCGGCGTGAGCCTGGAGAGCTTCACCCATCACGTGCCAATGGGTATTGCCGCCGGCCTGTTGATCGGTAAAACCGTCGGCGTGTTCGGCTTCACCTGGCTGGCCATCAAGACTGGCCTGGCGGCGCTGCCCACAGGCGCCAACTGGGGCCAGGTATTTGGCGTGGCGATCCTGTGCGGTATCGGCTTCACCATGAGCCTGTTTGTCGGCTCCCTGGCATTCGTGCCTGGCGCCAGTGAGTTTGCGGGTGAAGACCGCATGGGGATTCTGACAGGGTCGATTCTGGCCGCAGTCATCGGCTATGGCGTGACGGCAATGGCGAGTCGCAAGAAAGCCTGATCCACCTGATAGACCGCCCATAAAAAACCCCAACCGGTCACCCGGTTGGGGTTTTGTGTTTCTACAACCTGCGCTTAGCGAGTAACGCGGCTGGTACCGTCAACGGTCATGATGCGGACACGGTCGCCGATGCGGAAGATTTCATTCTCCTGCACGGCTTGTACGTAGGCACGCATGCTGCCGTCATCTTCACGCACGGTGATTTCCACACCCTGGGTACGGGTCAGGCCTTCTTCGGTAGCCGAACCCAGCAAGCCGCCGGCAACGGCACCGATCACTGCGGTCACGATACTGCCACGACCGCCGCCGATGGCGCTGCCGCCAACGCCGCCGATGACTGCACCCGCAGCCCCGCCGATTGGGGTCTTGGTGCCTTCGATTTTCACCGGACGCAGGGATTCAATGGTACCCATGCGTACGGTCTGGACACGACGCGCTTCATCACGGGAATACGAGTCGCCGGTCAGACTCGAGGCGCAGCCACCCAGCAGCAACGACAGGGTGGTAAAGCAGGCAACCAGTAAAACGGACTTACGCATAGCATCAACTCCAAAGGACAGGGGTTCATTAAACGCTGCAGCTTGGCGCCTGTCACGGCAAGCACGGCAGAAAACTGCTTTCATTCAGCCTTAGTACAGACTGCCAGTACCAGAAAACTCGACCAACGGTATCTCAGCTTTTGTGCCAAGGCGTGTCATGAAGGTTTGCTTATTGTAGCTGCGCAGCCGCTCGCGGCCGAAGCCTCTTGATAGAGACGTCGGCGCGATGGGCAACATTCAGGTGGTACGACGAAAGGTGCAGCTCAGGGCGCCAGGCGCTCACGGGACCATTCGGTCCCTTGCAGGCGGTAGTTCAGACGATCATGCAAGCGGCTGGCGCGGCCTTGCCAGAACTCGATACGCTCAGGCAGCAATCGATAGCCGCCCCAATGCTCGGGGCAGTCGGGCTGGGTATCGCTGAAACGCTGCTCGGTGGCCTTGAGCAGTTCCTGCAGTTCCTCACGGTCACGAATGACCTTGCTCTGCGGCGATGCCCACGCCCCCAGGCGACTGCCCAGAGGGCGTACCTGGTAATAAGCGTCCGACTCTTCAGGTGTGACCTTGACCACCCGTCCTTCGATGCGCACCTGGCGCTCCAGGGTCGGCCAGAAGAACGTCATGGCCGCAAACGGCCGCGCCGCAAGCTGTTCGCCCTTGGCACTCTGATAATTGGTGAAGAAGGTAAAGCCCTGCGCATCCAGGCCCTTGAGCAACAGGATGCGACAGTGCGGGCGACCGTCCTGGTCGACCGTAGCCAGGGTCATGGCATTGGCCTCCACCGGTGGCTGCTCGGTTTTCACCGCGTCGCCGAACCACTGGTGGAACAAGGCAAACGGCTCGCTCGGGGCCTGGGCCTCGCTCAAACCATCCCGTGTGTAGTCACGGCGCATATCGGCCAGTGCCTGGGTCATGCAGCTTTATCCTTGTGGTTCAGCGGATCAGTTTTTCGCCTGGTCGTTTGCAGCCGGGGTAGCAGCCTTGGCCTTGGCCGGAGCGGGCTTCTTGGCAGCTGGCTTGGCCGGGGCCTTTTTGGCGGCAGGCTTGGCAGCTGCCTTTTTGACCGGGGCCTTTTTCGCCGGGGCTTTAGCGGCAGGTGCAGGTGCAGGCACGTCCTGCACAGCAACCATTTCCGCCTTCGGTGGGTTGGCCGAGTTGTACTTGCTCAGCAGCGCCAACATAGTTGTACGCTGTGTGAACATAATTTCCATGCGACGGTTCAGCGCACGGCCCTGGTTGCTGTCGTTGGCAGCACGCGGCATCAAGTCGCCCATGCCACGCAGCATCAGGCGATCCTGCTTCAAGCCGCTGAGGCTGAAGATCGAAGCGATCGATTGCGCACGCTCTTTGGTCAGGGCCTGGCTTTGCGCCTCGGCACCCGTGGTGTCGACGTGGCCGAGTACCAGCACGGCGGTTTTCGGGTCGCCTTCAACGGCCTTGGCAACACGGGTAAACGGACCCAGGGTGACCGGCAGCAGCATGCCTGGGCGTTTTGGATTGTACGAACCATCTACCGGAGCAATGACCACCAGTACGTTGTCGCGGCGCTCAAGTTGCAGGTTGCTGTCCTTGATCGCGACACGCAGGCGCGGCTCGTAGTCGTCCAGCCAGGCCTGGGTGATTTTCGGATCAGGCATCGGCACGTTGGTCACGTCAACCTTGGCCAATGGTTTTGGCTTGCTTTCGAATGGCCACCACCAGTGGGTCTCGCTGTCGGTTTTGGCTACGGCTGGAGCTGGAGCGGCGGCAGGTGCCGGGGTGGCAGCCTTGAGGTCGGCTTTCAGGTCGGCCTTGGCATCGGCGGCCTTATCATCGGCGCTCTTGGAGGAGAACGGCCACCAGCTGGAGCCGGTGTCAGCCTTCGCTACTGGAGCCGGGGCAGGCGCGGCAGCGGCGGCTACCGGTGCGGCAGGCTTGGCGCCAGCGGCCGGCTTGGCGTCGGTTTGGGTCACTGCGTCCTTGGTAGTAGCCTTATCAGATCCAAATGACCACCAATGTCCGCCATCGGCATCATTTTGTGGTGTTTGTGCGCAGCCAGTAATAGTGAGGCAAAGCGCCAGTGCCAAGGACTTGTTCGATAACATGAGATATCCACAAAATGAGAAAAAACCAGGGGTCTGGATGACCCGTTAAACAGACGCTTAGAGAAGAATAAAGTTACAACTTTTCGCTCAGCGTCTTCTTATAGTTGCCTTTGTAACAAAAAAATGTGAAACGGCAAGGGGTTTACAGACAACCGGCCAATATTCCGACCAACTTCTGTGCTCGCGGGTCCATTAGTACATAAGGCCCCAATGTATTAGTCACGAAACCGAACGCTACATCATGTTCAGGGTCGGCAAAGCCCACCGAACCACCGGCGCCAGGATGACCAAATGCACGTGGGCCAAGGCCGAACGTGGCGTTGGGTAGCTGCGGCTGATCCAACATGCAACCCAGGCCGAAGCGGGTTTGTGTCAATAATGTTTTATCCGGCCCGATACTGTGTTCGCGGGTCAGTTGTTCGAGCATGTCGGCTTCCAGCAAACTTCCGTCCAACAAACCGCTATAAAAACCCGCCAGGCTGCGTGCATGACCGTGGCCATTTGCCGCTGGCTGCTGCATGCGCCGCCATTCAGGTTTATTAGTGCTGGTCAGAATAGACGGTGGATTGGCAAATGCCCGTGTAGTCATCGCATTCGGTTCACGCATCATTACTTGCAGTAACCGTTGCGCGGCTTCATCGCCCATATTGCCTTTGCTGCGCGCAATATGTGCAACACGATAAAACTCTTCATCCGCCAGGCCCACGTGGAAGTCCAGCCCCAATGGCCGCGCCACCCGCGCCACAATCGATTCACCCGGCCCACGCCCGTCAGCGCGGCGCAGCAACTCCCCGACAAGCCAGCCGTAGGTGATCGCCTCGTAGCCATGGCCCTGGCCCGGTGTCCACCAAGGCGCCTCAGCGGCCAGGGTGTCGACCATCAGTTGCCAGTCGTACAGGGCTTCGGTGGGCAGCATTTCACGGATCGCCGGCAACCCGGCCTGGTGGCAGAGCAACTGGCGCAGGGTGATGGCTTCTTTTCCCGCAGCAGCGAATTCCGGCCAGTACTTGGCCACAGGTGCATCCAGTTGCAGCTTGCCTTCGGCCACCAATTGCAGCGCGGTGACGGCAGTGAAGGTCTTGGTGCAGGAGAACAGGTTGACGATGGTGTCGCTGTGCCAGGCCTCGGCACCGTCCTTGTCGGCGGTACCGGCCCACAGATCGACGACGGATTCGCCGCCGATCTGGATGCAGAGTGCGGCGCCACGCTCTTGCGGGTCATCGAACAACGCGGCAAAGGCTTCGCGTACCGCTTCGAACTGGAGTTCGTAATGACCCTGAACCTGCACCTGGACGTCCTCGGAAAACACGCTAAAAAGAGGACGACATTGTTCCAGTCATTGTAGGTTTTGTGAACCCGTCAGCCCTCAATCAATGGCCATTGCCGCCGTGCCCGCCAGCGTGTCCACCGCCCTGCCCCGCGCCTTTGCCTTCATGCCCGCCGTTGCCGTTTTCACGCTCGCGCACAACGCTGGCGGCCTTGGCTTTTTCAGCTTCCTTACCCAGTTGGTCGACCGCCGCCAGATTGCTTTTACGCACGCTGTCGACAAAGCCCTGGTAAGGCACATCGGTGATACCCACCAGACCGAAGTGGCCGTTTTCACCGTCCAGCAAGCGGCCAGTCACTGGCTGATCGAGGTACTGGAACCAATGCACGCCAACAATCGACGGCTCGGCCATGGCCTGCTTGAGGAAGTTGCCATAGGCCACGCCCCGGTCTTCCTCCCTGGCCAACTGCGTCACACCGCCCCAGAACGGGCCGCGATCGGTGGACCCGAAGTTGAATTCGGTGATCAACACCGGTTTGTCCAACTGTCGCAAGGCGGCGAAGTCGTAACCATCCTGGGGCTTGAGGGTGTACATATTGAAGCTCAGTACGTCGCAATACTGGGCGCAGGACGCCACGGCTTCCGGCGTGCTCACGGCATAGCGGCCACCCAACAGCAGTTGGTTGGGCGCGTGCCATTTGAGCGAGTCGGAAATGGTCTTGAAGTAGGCGTCGGCAAAGGTCTTCTGGAAGTATTTGAAGTCCGCTTCGATCTCCGGATGCTCGGCGCTGGGCATCGGCGGCTCAAAGCCCGGATCTTCCATCAGCTCCCAGCCTGCCAGGTGGATACCCCAGGCTTTCGACAGGCCTTCTTCGTTGCGGTACTTGTCACGCAGTTGCTTGAGGAACGCGCGCTTGGCCGGTACGTCAGTGGTCATGCGCAAGGTGCCATAAGCCAGGGCGTAGCGAGACTTTGGGTCATCGCCAGGACCGGCCCAGGCCAGTTCGTTATCGGCAAAGAAGCCGATTAACCAAGGATCGTCCCGATGATCACGAGCGGCAATGGCCACAGCGCGCTCAGTGGCCATGGCGAAGCGCGGGTCGAACGGGTCAGGCATACCGCCCCACCAGTCGGTACCGGTGCTGATGCTGGCGTAGTCACCCACAATCGACAGCGGCAAGGTGTACGGCACGCGGCCTGCAGTGGTCAGGTCGGGATCGCTCCAGTTGCCCACGGTGTTGAAACCCCAGGCTTGCAGACGGTCCAGGGTATGGGTGACCCAACGTTTCTGGTCGAAACCGTCACCGCCATACGTGCGCTGCAGGTTGGCACCGTAGAAGTCATACCAACGCCCCGCACCAAAGCTGCGACCCTCGCCCGCGCCGTTGCCAGTACGGTTGTCGCTGCTGCCGTAGTACTTGTCGAAGGGCTCGCCTGCCTTGGGCAGTGCGGCGAACATCCATTCACGACCGGCCACGTAGGTCTGGCTGTTGTCCGGCGCCACGGTGTTCACGCCCAGCGAGTAGAACGGATGGCCTTCCGGCGTCACCAGGTACCAACGACCGTCGCGCTTCTCGGTGCGGAAAAACCCGCTGGCGTCGAACGCCGGGCCTTTGTTCCAACCGCCATATTGGTCCAGGGCGGACTTGTCCCGCGTGGCCAGCCAGCCCTGGAGCTGTTGCTGCTCTTTGACGGCGGCGGCCTTGAGTTGTTCGTCGCTGCTGACTTTTTCCGGCCAGCGCGCACGGGTGGACTGGCCATAGGCGTCCACCAGTTCGCTGTAGGCGGCCTTGAGCACCGGCTCGCTGTCCTGCACGCCAAAGCGCTCCAGCAAGATGCTTTGGGCGGCGTTGGGCTTGATCATCGACAGGGTCACCGAAACCACCTGGCTGCGGTCAATTTCCCCGGTGCTGCTGCCCAGCAATACGCGTTGCCCCTCAACGGTAATCGGCATCGGCGGGCCGGCTTTCATGCCTTGGCTGAGCGGCGAGTTGGCTTGCAGCGGGATCAGCAGCGTCTGGGCCGGGCCGGCAGGGAGGTCGATGCGGCTGAGCAGGGTTTTGCCGTCAGCGCTCTGCACCTTGATGTAGAGGGTCAATGCCCAGTTCATGGTGCTCTGAATGCGCAGGCTCATGGCACTGGATTGGGACCAGTCCCAGGTACCGGTTTGCGGGCTGAGCACCAGGCTCGGTTCGGCCGCCGGGTTGAAGGTGATACGGCGCAACACTTCGCCTTCCGCGGTTTGCTCTGCGTTGTATTGCGGCAGGCTGGCGTCCTGGGTCGCCACCTTGACCACATCGGCAGGCCGGACGAAGTTGAACAGTGTCTGTTGCCCGGCAGGCGCGGCCATCAAAGGCGCAGCGAACAACAGGGCAAATAGAGCAGGCAGCGTGCGAATCATACGAACAAGGTTCTCCCAAACGGCCGGTGAATGGCCTGATGACATAAATCCATAGCAGTGAGATAGACCACGAAGTGGGCGAATCCGCCCACGGTGGCTTAAGAAATTTCGCGCCTGAACGGCGGCAAGGCATTCAGGATAGCCTTGCCATAACGCTGGGTGACCAAACGGCGGTCGAGCAAGGTGATGGTGCCCCGGTCCTCCTCGGTGCGCAGCAAGCGACCGCAGGCCTGGACCAGCTTCAAGGAGGCATCCGGCACCGAGATTTCCATGAACGGGTTGCCGCCGCGTGCTTCGATCCACTCGGCCAGCGCGGCCTCGACCGGATCATCCGGCACCGAGAACGGGATCTTGGCAATGACCACGTGCTCGCAGTAGGCACCGGGCAAGTCCACGCCTTCGGCGAAACTGGCCAGGCCGAACAGCACGCTGGAATCCCCGCCGTCGACTCGCGCCTTGTGCTTGTTGAGGGTTTCCTGCTTGGACAGGTTGCCTTGGATAAACACTTGCTTGCGCCAGTCGCGATCGAGGCCGTCGAACACGTCCTGCATCTGTTTGCGCGACGAGAACAGCACCAGAGTGCCACGCGAACCTTCCACCAACTCCGGCAGGTCACGAATGATCGCGGCGGTGTGGGCGGCGGCATCCCGCGGGTCAGCCTTGAGGTCCGGCACCCGCAACACGCCAGCGTCGGCGTGATGGAACGGGCTCGGCACCACGGCGGTGACGGCCTTTTTCGGCAGGCCGGCGCGCATGCGGAAACGGTCGAAGGTGCCCAGGGCGGTCAACGTGGCGGAGGTCACCAGGCAGCCATAGGCCACGTTCCACAGGTTACGCCGCAGCATTTCCGCAGCAAGGATGGGGCTGGCGTTGACCTCGATATCAAACAGCGCACCGCTTTCCGACAGGGTCAGCCAACGGGCCATGGGCGGGTTGTCTTCCGGGTCTTCGACCGTGAATGCGGTCCACAGCTCCCAGTTGCCCTGGGCACGGGAAAGCAGGCTGCCGAACAGCGGGTACCACTCCTCGGCCTGGTTGCTGGCGATGCCGATGTTGACCTCGCCGTCCATGCCCTCTTTGAGCAAGTCGGTGAGGCGGGTAAACAGGTCGGTCAGGCGCGAAAAGCCCTTCTTCAACTCGATGCCCATCTCGCGCATGTGCTCGGGGATCAAGCCGCCGACAAAGCGGTGACGGGGCCGTTCGCGGCCTTCCACATCTTCACCGGGCTTGAAGTCGGCGACCTGCTCGCAAGCGCTGAACATGAACTGCTGCTGGGTCTTGATCTCCCGCGCCAGCTCCGGCACCTGTTCGATCAGTTTGCCCAGGTCGCCGGGCAGCGGGTGCTGGGCCAGCAACTTGGTGAGGTTCTTGGCGGTGGACTCCAGCCAATCAGCCGTGGAGCGCAGGCGGGTGTAGTGAGCGAAGTGGCCGATGGCCTTGTCCGGCAGGTGATGGCCTTCGTCGAACACGTAGAGGGTGTCGCGCGGGTCTGGCAGCACAGCGCCGCCGCCCAAGGCCAGGTCTGCCAGCACCATGTCGTGGTTGGTGACGATCACGTCGACCTTGCCCATGCCTTCGCGGGCCTTATAGAAGGCGCACTGGCCGAAGTTGGGGCAGTGGCGGTTGGTGCACTGGCTGTGGTCGGTGGTCAAGCGTGCCCAGTCGGCGTCTTCCAGGGCGGTGGGCCAACTGTCGCGGTCACCGTCCCATTTGTTGCCGGCCAGTTTCTCGATCATGCTGGTGAACAGCTTCTGGCTGACTTCATCGACCTCGATCTTGAAGCCTTCTTCTTCGAACAGCGAGGCCGTGGCGGTTTGCGCGTGGCCTTCTTGCAGCAAAACGTCGAGCTTGGACAGGCACATGTAGCGGCCACGCCCTTTGGCCAGGGCGAACGTGAAGTTCAAGCCGCTGTTGCGCATCAGGTCGGGCAGGTCTTTGTAGACGATCTGCTCTTGCAGGGCCACGGTGGCGGTGGCGATCACCAGGCGTTTGCCGGCGGCTTTGGCCGTGGGGATCGCGGCCAGGCTATAGGCCACGGTCTTGCCGGTACCGGTGCCGGCCTCGACGGCCACGACCGCGGGCTCACCTTCGCGGCGACCTTCGTCGTCGGTGTCGATATCCCCGAGGACCTTGGCCACTTCGGCGATCATCAGGCGTTGGCCGTAGCGCGGTTTCAAGCTCTTGGCTTCGAGAAAACGCGAATAGGCGCCCTGGATCGTGGTTTTGAGTTCAGTGCTGATCATGGATAGTCGGGCGCAAAAAACGCTGGATAAATTTTCAGTGGTTCGGATCGGCCGCTATCATACCCCGCTAATTAATCCCGCGCAGAACGGAGTACTTCAATGACCGCGTTTAGCCTCGCTTACACCCTGCATGTATTAGCCGCCCTGATCTGGGTTGGGGGCATGTTTTTCGCCTGGATGATCCTGCGCCCCGCCGCCGTGGCGGCACTTGAGGGCCCTGCCCGACTCAAGCTGTGGGCAAATGTGTTTCAACGTTTTTTTGTATGGGTGTGGGTCGCGGTGGCGATTTTGCCGATCAGCGGTGTCGGCCTGCTGCAACTGCGCTTCAGCGGGTTTGAGACCGCGCCGCGTTATGTGCAGGTGATGATGGGGTTATATCTGGTGATGACGGCGCTGTTTATCCGTATCCAGGCGCTGAAATTCCCGGAATTACGCGCGGCGGTGGCGGCTGAGGACTGGCCGGCAGGGGCTGCGGTATTGGGGCAGATTCGCCGGTTGGTGGGGATCAATTTGATTGTGGGGTTGGTGGTGGTGGCAATAGCTTCGGCCCGGCCGATGTTCTAGAGGTGTTCGTTAGGGCCTCTTCGCGAGCAAGCCCGCTCCCACATTTGACTGCATTCCAAGGAATGCACGCGGTCGAAGGTGGGAGCGGGCTTGCTCGCGAAGGCGTCAGACCGGTTAAGTTACAACCGTTGGATGGTGACAGAACCCGCAGGCCCCGCTGGCCCCGGCTGCCCTTCCAACCCCGCACGGCCTTTTTCACCACCATCGGCCTGGTACACCAGACAGCCCTTGGACTGCCCACCACGCCCAGGTTTGCCCGCTGTGCCGGCCAAACCGCCAGCGCCGCCGTCAACCCAGACCTTGATCTGCTCGGCCGGGAAGTTCTGCGGCAGTTCAACCCGCACCAACGCACCCGCCCCGCCTGGCAAGCCATCGCCGCCGTTATCGCCATTGGCGCCGCGGCCTGCCGAACCCCAGGTGCAACCTGGGTCCACGCCGTTGGCGCCATCCAGCCCGGCATAACCTTGGGCGCCAGCGCCGCCGCGCGCATCAATCGACAACTCATCAGCCGTCAGGGCATTGATGCGCAAGGTCAGGTCGCGCCCGGCCTTGGCAGGTTTTTCATGGGTACCGGGTGCCCCGCGTGAAGTGATCTGGCTGCCGTGGTCCAGTTGCGCACTGCGCACTTGCAGTTGCAGCCCGGTGTTGCCGGGGGCAATGGCGATACGGGCTTCGCGCCCCAGGTGCAGTTCATCCACCGTGACCTGGCTGATAGTGGCCGGGATCAGCAGCGTGCCGTAGTCGGCCACGTCCAGGCGCTCCAGTTGCAACACGCTAGTGCTGCTAGGCAGGCGCATCAATGAATTGGTTTCAACGCTGACGCTCTGGGCCAGAGCTACGGGGCTGACCAACAGGGCCAGCAGTAAAACCTTACGCATCGTGGTGCTCCCCTAAGCGCTTAAAAAATGTGTCTTCAAAAGACATTTCTAGTTTTTTCTTTGGGCGCACAGTAACGACTTCCACAGGCGCTTTGCCAGTGAAGGATCAAAAAAGTTAATAAACGGGGGGTTAACGAGGGTCGCCAGCAATGCCCCTGTGGATCCCACAGGGGCAAGGGTTGTCAGCGGTTGATCTGGATTTCCACGCGGCGGTTCAAGGCGCGGCCTTCAGCGGTTTTGTTGTCGGCCACCGGATGACTTTCGCCGGCCCCGGTCACGGAAACAAAATTGCTGCGTGGCACGCCGGAGCCGATCAGGTAATCGGTCACCGAGTGGGCGCGTTTTTCCGAGAGCTTCTGGTTGTAGGCGTCTTTGCCGACGCTGTCGGTGTGGCCACTGACTCGCAGCTGGGCACTTGGCGCTTCTTTTTTCAGGCGAGTGGCGATGGTGTCGAGCTTGGTTTTATCCGCTGCGGTCAACTTGGCCGAGTCGAACTGGAAGTGCACATCGCGAATCACGATGGTTTCTTCCTTGACCACAACCACCTCTTCCACCACCGCGGCTACCGGCACGGGCGGGCACCCATTGGCATCGACCTGCACACCTTTTGGCGTGCCTGGGCACTTGTCACGGCTGTCCGGTACGCCATCGCCGTCCTCGTCGCCATCGCCATGTACCCAGCAGTAGGCGCCGGCCATACCGCCGACCAACAAGGCGCCATAGCCCGCGTAGGCTGAACTTTGAGTTGCACCGATCGCGGCGCCGGTCACACCGCCAACGGCGGCGCAGGTGGGCCAATCGGTTTTTTGCAAGCCGGCACAACCTGTCAATACTCCGGTTAGCAGAACCAAGGGTAGAGCTGTCCGCATGATGCTCATCTGATTTCTCCTGAGGGGATCGGCGGGGGCCGACGAGTGGAGTAAAGACGGCTCCTTTCATCTGCGCCACTACGCCGCGCCCCTGTATTCATTGGGGATGCTCGTGCACAGCTGGCTTTTCGCGATCGCCCGCTCTAGGCCCGTACGCTCAGCCGCGTTAGTCTCTATGGCCCTGATGTGAGGATCTCTGATGACCGCTGGTATTTCTGCCCGTACCCCGCAGCAGGCCTTGGCCGCCTTGCTCGACCTGCACCAACCCAAACGCCTGTTGCTGCTGGGCGCCAGCCAGTTTCCCGCGCTGGAGGCATTTCAAGCGGCGCACCCTGAGACTCAGGTGTCCGTCGCCCCGCCTGGGCCACTGCCACCGGAGCTTGCTGCGCAGCGTTTTGACTTGGCGTTGGTGGTCGATTGCCTGGAGCACCTGTCAAAACCCCAGGGCCTGACCTTGCTTGGCGGTATTCGCAACCTCAATGCCAGCAAGATCGCCGTGCTGGTGGACCTGGGCGCCTGCGACTGGAAAGACACTGACTTCTTCTCCCTGGCCCTGCAGGCCGGCGAGCGTTTCCAGCGCGATGAGCAGGTTCTGACGCTGTTTACCTACGATCTGCTTGACTATAAACAGGTGCCGGACTGGCTCAACGCCCGCTTCTGGGCCAACCCGGAAAATTTCGGAAAGTATTGGTGGTAACCCCGATGAGTACATCCATTTGCCCGTGCGGCAGTGGCAACCTGCTGGATGCCTGCTGCGGCCACTATCACGCCGGCCACCCGGCGCCCTGTGCCAGCGCGCTGATGCGTTCGCGCTACAGCGCCTACGTGCTGGGCCTGGTGGACTACCTGGTTGCGACCACGTTGCCCGCACAACAGACCGGCCTGGACCGCGAGGCCATCGGTGCCTGGAGCGCCCAGAGCACCTGGTTGGGCCTGGAAGTGGAAAGCTCCGAAGTGTTCGGCGGCCAGCCAGAACACGCGTTCGTGACATTTACCGCACGCTGGCATGACAGCACCGGCGAACACAGCCACCGCGAGCAGTCTTCTTTCGTACAGAATGACGGGCGCTGGTACTTCATCGACCCAACGGTGGAGGTGAAGGCCGGACGCAACGATGCGTGTTTGTGCGGCAGTGGGCAGAAATTCAAGAAGTGTTGTTCCAGCTATCTCTAATCCCTCACAGGACTGACGCCATGCTTCGGATCTACAGCTTGATGCTGGCGTTAACCCTGGGTCTCACCGGCTGTGCCTCGTGGTTCGAAAACGACGCCCCGCCGCCCCACGTGTCCTTGGTGAAAGTCGAGGTGGTGCGGGCCAAATTACTGGAACAAAAGTTCAAGCTGTACTTTCGCGTGGACAACCGCGACGACGCCGACCTGACCGTGCGTGGCCTCATCTACAAGGTCAGCCTGGGCGACTTCGTGCTGACCGAAGGCGAGTCCAATGAGTGGCTGACCGTGCCGCCGCGCAGCCATGCTTTTTTCAAGGTGTCGGTACGCACCAACCTCTGGCCGCAGATCCGCGACGTGGTGCAGATGCTGAAAAATCCCGACCAGCCCGTGCCCTATCGTTTGGAAGGCGAGCTCAAAACCGGATTATTCATCGGTTATGACGTGCAGGTGGCCCACAATGGCGAGATAATCCCCGGCGATTTTATTCCGGAGCGACATCGATGACTCAACAACCCCATGTCCATGGTCCTGACTGCAACCACGATCACGATCATCATGATCACGACCACGGCCATGTCCACGGCCCGAACTGCGGCCACGCTCACCAAGAGCCGGTGCGCAATGCATTGAAGGACGTTGGTCGCAACGATCCTTGCCCGTGCGGCAGTGAGAAGAAATTCAAGAAGTGCCACGGGGCGTAAGCCACGCTAAAAACCAGATGTGGGCAGGCTTGTGTGGGAGCGGGCTTGCTCGCTCCCACATTGGATCGCATTTCAGGTCAGAGTTTGCGCTGGAACTGCAACGCCACTTCCAAGCCCCCACCTTCCCGATTCCTCAAACTCAACCGCCCCTCATGCGCCCTGGCGATGGTGTGAGCAATGCTCAACCCCAACCCGTATCCGCCGGTCTCGGCATTGCGTGAACCTTCCACCCGGTAAAACGGTTCCATCACTTGCTCCAGCTGTTCCTGGGGAATCCCCGGGCCACGGTCGCTGATAACAATCTTCAAGCTGTCGGACTGGTCCTCGACCCGCACCACCACGTCACTGCCATAACGCACCGCGTTTTCCAGCAAATTCTGTACGCACCGTTTGAGGCTGCGGGCGTAGCCCGGTAACGGTTGTTTCGCACGGCCTTCGATGCGCACGCTTTCGCCGACGTCCTCCAGGTCCGCCTGCAAACTTTGCAGCAAGGCATTGATGTCGATGTTCTGCCGCGCCTCGTTGATTTCACCGCTGCTGACGAAATCCAGGGTGCTGGAGACCATGTGCTCCATTTCCTCCAGGTCGCTGCGAAAACGCTCACGGGTACGGGTGTCCTCAAGCATCTCCGTACGCAAGCGCAGGCGTGTGATGGGTGAACGCAGGTCGTGAGAAATCGCCGCAAGAAAGCGCGTGCGTTCGGCAATGTTGGCGATCAACCGTTGCTGCATCGCGTTGAAGGCCTGGGCGGCGCGGCGCACCTCGGTGGGCCCATCCAACGATAGCGGCGGGCGCTGAATATCCCGCCCCAAGGCCTCGGCGGCCTTGGCTAAGGCGTTGAGCGGACGGATGGCCAAGCGCACCGCTACCAGGGCGATCACCACCAACACCAAGACCCGCAGCAGGTAAATGCGCATCACGTAATCAAATAGCAGGTCCAGTGGCGAGGTACTGGTCCAGCCCTGCTCTTCACGGGCGTCCACCTGCAGCCAGCGGCCATCGGGCAGGCGCAGGTCGATGAGGAATTGCCCCACCACCGGTTTGGAACCGAGCAAGGTCGACAGCCCTGCGGTTTGCCCTTCGCCATCCACCAGCGACAAGCGCAGCAGGATCAGGGTCTGGGCGTAGCCGGTCTTCTCCGAGAGCACCTTCTTGATCAGCCGCTCGGTGGGCCGGTCGCTGTCGGTGAGGCTGCTGGGCGTATTGCTCGCTTGATCACTCAAGGTCAGGCGAAAATGCGGTGCATCCAGCAACTTGATCAGTTGGTCCGCCTGCTGCGGATCGCTGTGCACCAGCCGCACCACATCCGCCAGGCGCGTGGCGATCAGCCGCGCAGGAATCTCCAGCACCTGGCCATGGCGACGGTCGTACCAGATGCTGCTGGTCAGGGCCTGTGCCGCGAGCATGCCGCTGACCAGGATCAGCACCAGCCGCCCAAACAGCGAACGCGGCAGCAGTCTCACGAGCCCAGCACCACATCATCAGCGGTGAGCATGTAGCCCTCGTTGCGCACGGTCTTGATCAGCCCCACCGGCAATTGCGAGCGCAGGCGGCTGACGCATACGTCGATGGAACGGTCGAACGGCGTACTGTCCTTGTCGAACACATGGTTGAGCAGAAAGTCGCGGCTCAACGGCCGGTTGGGGTGCTGCAACAACAGGCGCAACACGCGGTAATCCGAATTGCCCAAGCTGACCACCACCCCTTCCGGCGACAGCAGTTGCCGCGCCCGTGTGTCCAGTTGCCAGCCGGCGAAGCCAATGCTCGGTGCTTCGTCCAACCGTGCGCGGTCGGGGAAACTCTGTACCCGACGCAGCACCACCTTGATCCGCACCAGCAATTCACGCGGGTCAAATGGCTTGGGCAGGTAGTCATCGGCGCCGATTTCCAGGCCGACAATGCGGTCGATCAGCGAGCCTTTGGCGGTGAGCATCACCACCGGGGTGTTGGAGTTCACCCTTAATTCGCGGCACAGGCTCAGGCCGTCTTCGCCGGGCAGCATCAGGTCGAGGACGATCAGGTCGATGACGTTCAGTTCCAGGCGCCGGCGCATCTCCTTGCCATCGGCGGCGGTGGATACCTGGAAACCGGCGTCGCTCAAGTAGTCGCACAGCAACTGGCGGATCTGCGGGTCGTCATCAACGATCAGGAGATGGTCTTGCTTGGCCATGGGCAATTGATCCGAAAAACTATAAAACGCAGCAAATAGCCGAAAGTTCAGCCAGCTGTGTACGCAAATGTAATGGAATGTTGTGGGAAACGATAATCACGCATCAGCGATACAAAGCCAGGGCATGGCAGGGGAAATCGCTCTTTAGACTACCGAACCTAAATGAGAGTAATTGTAATTTAGACTCGGATGCATCCTATGCCACAGCCCATTACATTGCCTACACCCCGCAGCCACGCGCTGCAAAATACCCTGGCCCCGATGTTCGGCTTGCTTGCCGCCGGCAGCGTGACCCCAGTTGCCTGGGCCGACGCCTCAACCGCCACCACCAACGATTCTGTGCTGAGCCTGCCGGAAATCACGGTCGACGGTGAAGCCACCTCCACTTTCAAGGTGGACCGGGTGACCTCGGCAAAAATCAGCCAGCCGCTGCTGGATGCACCGCAAAGCGTGACCATCGTGCCGCAGCAGGTGCTCAAGGAGCAAAACGCGCAAACCTTGCAAGAAGTGCTGCGCAACGTGCCGGGCATCACCTTCATGTCCGGCGAAGGCAACCTGGGCTGGGGCGACCTGTTTTCGATTCGCGGCTTCTCATCCGAGCAAAGCCTGACTGTCGATGGCGTGCGCGATGCCGGCATGTCCACGCGCACCGACACCTTCAACCTGCAGCAGGCCGAAGTGTTCAAGGGCACCGGGTCCATTGAGTCCGGCGTTTCTGCCGTCGGCGGCAGCGTCAACCTGGTGAGCAAAGAAGCGCACCTGGGCGACGCCAATCGCGTGTCTGCCGGTATCGGCACCGATGCCTATCGCCGCCTCACCGCCGACCTCAATAAACAGCTGAACGACACCACCGCCGTACGCATCAACCTGATGAAGCACTACAACCAGGTGTCCGAGCGTGACGACGTGGACTACGACCGCTGGGGCATTGCGACCTCGTTCGGGTTCGGCCTGGGCACCGACACGCGCTTCTTTATCGACACCTTCTACCAGAAAGACACCAACACCCCGGACGGCGGCGTGCCGATCCAGCGCGGCACTCACGGCGACCGCATGCCCGGCGTGAAACGCTCCAACTGGTACGGTGACTCCAGCCTCTATACCCAGGAAAACAAAACCACGTCGCTGACTGCGCGCTTCGAACATGACTTCGATTGGAATGACGCCCACCTGCGCAACCAGACCCGCTGGGAGCGCAGCGACAACTTCGCGGTGCTCTCTCCAGCGCGCTTTTTCGCCGCCGATGCCAACGGCCAGAAAACCTGTACCGGCGCCCGCTGTGCGACGTTGGGCTATACCGGTGTAGGCCCGATCAGCCAAGTGCCGGGCAGTACGGTGAATGCCTACACCGACTACGTAAACAACAGCAACACGGCCTACGGCATCCTGCGCGGCAGCGACTTTGGTTTGTCCAAGCGCTACACCATCCTGGATAACCAGACCGACTTCAGCTTTACGTTCAACACCGGCAGCCTGCAACACGCGGTGGTCTCGGGCCTGGAGCTCTATCACGAGACCTACGGCGGCTTGAAACGCAACGCCGAAGTGCCGGCCGGCAACATGCTGTTCGACATGGCCGACCCCAGCCATAGCTTCGCCAGCACCTACGTGACCAAGGGCGTCGGCGAGCCGCGCTCGGTGATCGACAACGCCGGCATCTACTTGGGCGACACTGTCACCCTCAATGAACAATGGCAAGTGCTGGGCTCACTGCGTTACGACAAATGGGACGCTGAAACCCGCCAGCGCGGCCAAGCCACCACCAGCAGCGGCGACGGAGCGGTCAGTGGCCGTGTTGGCGCGGTGTTCAAACCGTTGCCCAACGGCAGCATCTATGTGTCCTACAGCGAAGCGGCGCAGCCTTCGGCACTCGGCGCATCCACCAACAACCAGATCTACGGCGCGGCGAGCACCAGCAACTACAGCCCGGCCAAATCCAAGACCTATGAATTGGGCACCAAGTGGGACATCGCCCACGACATGCTCAACGTCACCGCAGCGATCTTTCGTACAGAGCTGGAGAACTCCTGGGAGTACCAGGACGGCGAATCGGCCCCGGTACGCGCCCTGCCCGCTAAACGGGTAGACGGCATCGAGCTGGGCCTGCAAGGCAATATCACCCCGCGCTGGACCGCCTACAGCGGGTTCTCGGCACTCAAGAGCGTACAGACCAAAGGCATCAACAAAGGCGCAGAAGCCAAGAACGTGCCTGACCTGACCGCCAACCTGTGGACCACCTACGCCGTCACCGATGCCCTAAGCCTGAGCTACGGCGAGCAGTACGTGGGCCGACGCCGCTACAGCGACAACAAGTACGTCGGCGGTTTGAACAACAACAGCAGCTACGCCAACGGCCCGTCCGGGGTGAACGCCATCTACGTGCGCGACAACGAGAAAGCCCCCGGCTACTGGCTGAGCAACGTGGCGGCGCAATACAAGGTGAACAAGGACACCACGGTCAACCTCAACCTCAATAACGTGTTCAACAAATTCTATTACAGCCAGGTGGGCGCCTCCCTCGACGGCTTCCAGCTCTACGGCATTCCCGGGGCCGGACGCACCCTCACCGCCAGTGTCGATTATGAGTTCTAAATTCCCTCTATCAGGAGCCCTTGCCATGTCCAAACCCCGTCACCTGCTCAAGCTCGGCATGCTGTTCGCCGCGCTGGTCATCGGCCACGTCGAGTCCGCCGCCGCTCAGGAAGTCACCGATGTGCTGGGCCGCAAGGTCGAAGTCACCGATCACGTCAAACGTGTGGTGCTCGGCGAAGGCCGGTTGATTTCGGCATTCGCCCTGTTGGACAAGGACGCACCGTTCCAGCGCATCGTCGGCTGGCAGAACGATTTGAAGCTGCTGGACCAGCACACCTACAACGCCTACGTGGCGAAATTTCCGACGGTGAAGGACATTCCACTGATCGGCCAGGCGTCGGAACAAAGCGTCAGTGCCGAGGAAATCCTGTCGCTTAAACCGGATCTGGCGGTGTTCAGCATCTCTGGCCACGGCCCTACCGAACACAGCCCAGTCGCTGATGTGCTGGCCAAGGCCGGCATTCCTGTGCTGTTCGTCGACTTTCGCATCAACCCGGTACAAGGCACCCACGCCAGCATGAACGCGCTGGGCCAGGCATTGGGTCGCGAAGCCCAGGCCAAGGCATTCCTGGACTTCTATGACGCACACATCAAGGTCATCACCGACGCCGTGGCCACCCTGCCTGCGGGCCCACGCCCAAGCGTGTTCCTTGAACTGCTCGCCGGCGCCTGGCAAGCACCGGGCCACACCACCGGCAAGAGCGGCATGGGGGAAGTGATCAAGTTGGTGGGTGGGCGCAATATCGCCGCCGACGTGGTGCCCGGAGCGCTGGGAGATATCAGCGTGGAGTACGCGCTGAAGGCTGATCCGGATGTGTATGTCGCCACTGGCAACCACAAACCGGGGCTGATCCTGGGCGCTGGCGTGAGCACCGACGAAGCCCGCGAGGCCTTTGACCGGGTGCTGGCGCGTCCGGAATTCTCCAACCTTCGTGCAATTCGCGAGGGCAATTCCCACGGTTTGTGGCACGACTTCTACAACTCGCCGTACAACCTTCTGGCCATTGAAGCGCTGGCCAAGTGGGTGCACCCGGCGTTGTTCGCCAAGCTGGACCCGCAGGCGACCATGGAACAGATCAACGGGCAGTTCCTGGGGATGCCGTTGCAGGGTGCCTACTGGATCGACACCCAATCCAAATAACACACCGATAGTTGTGGGAGCGGGCTTGTGTGGGAGCGGGCTTGCTCGCGAAGGCGCAGTGTCAGTCACCAGAGATGTTGACTGATAGACCCCATTCGCGAGCAAGCCCGCTCCCACACAAGCCAGCTCCCACATTTGGATCCTCATTTTTTCCAGATTGTGTGAGCCACATGACCTCTCAAACCCTCGACCTCGCCAGTGCCACCCACGGCTACCGTCGCCTGCTCGCACGGCGTGCGTGGTTGCTGGCCCTGCTCGGCACAGCGCTGTCCTGCGCCATCCTGGTAGACCTGGCCAGCGGCCCGTCGGGCATGGGCCTCTTGGCCTTGCTCGACGGGATTGTGCACCCCTCCCATTTGAGCGCCACCGACCAGGTGATCATCTGGAACGTGCGCCTGCCCTATGCGCTGATGGCCGTGCTGGTGGGGTGCGCGCTGTCGCTGGCCGGGGCCGAGATGCAGGCGATCTTGAATAACCCGCTAGCCAGCCCGTTTACCCTGGGCGTTTCGTCGGCGGCGGCATTGGGTGCGTCCTTGGTGATCGTCTTTCCGGTGACCACGCTGTGGGTGTCGGCCAACACCGCGATCTCCCTCTCGGCATTCATCTTCGCAGCGGCTTCCGTGTTTTTGCTGCAAGCCATGTCACGCCTGCGCGGCGCCGGGGTAGAAAGCCTGGTGCTGTTCGGCATCGCCTTGGTGTTCAGTTGCAACGCGGTGGTGGCCTTGCTGCAACTGGTGGCCACTGAAGATGTGCTGCAACAACTGGTGTTCTGGACCCTGGGCAGCGTCACCCGCGCCAACTGGGACAAACTCGGCATCCTGGCGCTGGTGGTCGCGGTGGTGTTGCCGTTTTCCTTCACCGCCGCGCCACGCCTGACCTTGCTGCGCATGGGCGAAGACCGTGCACAAAGCTTTGGCGTGGACGTGAAGCGGCTGCGGTTTTTCTCGTTGCTGCGCATCAGCCTGTTGTCGGCTACCGCCGTGGCGTTTGTAGGCACTATCGGATTTATCGGCCTGGTGGGTCCGCATATCGCACGGATTCTGGTGGGCGAAGACCAGCGCTTCCTGCTGCCGGCCAGCGCCTTGACCGGTGCGTTGCTGCTATCGCTGTCGTCGATTGCCAGCAAGCTGATCATGCCCGGCGTGATCGTGCCGGTGGGCATCGTCACGGCCTTGGTGGGCGTGCCGATTTTTGTGGTGCTGGTGTTCAAGCGTGGGAGGCAGTTATGAGCAAGGGGTTGAGCATCCACAACGCCAATGTCAGTTATGGTCGTCGGCAGATCGTGCATGACCTGAGCCTGCCGCCCCTGCCGCCAGGCAGCTTGACCGCACTGATCGGCCCCAATGGCGCCGGCAAGTCGACCTTGCTGCGTGCCGTGGCCGGGCTGGAAAAGATGCAAGGTGTTGTGCGACTGGGTGACCTGGACTTGTCGGCCATGTCGGTGGCTGAACGTGCACGACGTGTGACGTACATGCCGCAAAACCTGCCGCCGGGGTTGAGCCTCAGTGTGATGGAAAGTGTGATCGCCGCCTTGCGCGTGGCCAATGTGGACGGCATTCCGTTGTCCGGCGACGCTTGCCTGCGTGAAGCCTTCGAGGCGTTGCAGCGCATTGGCATCGCCCATCTGGCAGATCAACTGCTGAGCACGTTGTCCGGCGGCCAGCGCCAACTGGTCAGCCTCGCCCAGCTCATCGCCCGTCGCCCCCAAGTGATGCTGCTGGACGAACCCACCAGTGCCCTCGACCTCAACTACCAATTGAAAGTCATGGAATGTGTGCGCAGCCTGGTGCGCGAACACAACCTGATTGCCGTGGTGGTGCTGCACGACATCAACCTGGCCGCGCGCTTCGCCGATCGAATCGCCGTGTTGCGCCAGGGCCGCTTGTACGCCAGCGGCAAAGCGGATGACGTGCTCGACCCACTGCTGTTTGCCGAGGTCTACCGCGTGCAGGTGCGTATTGAGCGCTGTTCGCAGCAGTCGTTGCAGGTGCTGGTGGACGGGGCCGTGTGATTTGCTTCTAAGGGTATGCGCAAATGTTTCATTGAATTTTCGTACACCCAACATCACCTATACCTACAGGCATTCGCTCAATTGGAGAGCTTCATGATCGACCTGTATTACTGGACAACCCCCAACGGTCACAAAGTGTCATTGTTCCTGGAAGAAGCCGGACTGCCCTACGAGGTGCACCCGATCAATATCGGCCAGGGCGACCAGTTCAAGCCAGACTTCCTGAAGATCGCTCCCAACAACCGCATTCCGGCCATCGTCGATCACCATCCGACCGACGGTGGGGCGCCGATTTCGCTGTTTGAATCCGGCGCAATCCTGCTTTATCTCGCGGAAAAAACTGGCCAGTTCATCCCACAAGACCTACGCGGTCGTCAGGAAACCCTGCAATGGCTGTTCTGGCAAATGGGCGGCTTGGGGCCAATGGCGGGGCAGAACCACCATTTCAGCCAGTTCGCACCGGAAAAAATCCCCTACGCGATCAAGCGCTATGTAGATGAAACCGCGCGCCTGTATGGCGTACTTGATCGGCGCCTGGCGGACCGTGCGTTCGTGGCGGGCGAGGCCTACAGCATTGCCGATATGGCGATCTACCCATGGATTGTTTCCCACAAGTGGCAGAGCCAGCGGCTGGAAGATTTCCCCCATCTGCATCGCTGGTTCAACAGCATCAAGGAGCGGCCGGCGACTATCAGGGCCTATGAACTGGTGCAAAAGGTCAACCCGCCCAAATCCTGATCTAACGTCTCACGCGGTCAAACTGTGGGAGCGGGCTTGCTCGCGAATGCAGTGTGTCAGTCAATGCAGATATGACTGACACACCGCATTCGCGAGCAAGCCCGCTCCCACACTTAAATCTCCACCCGTCTCACGTTCTCACCCAATTGCCAAAACTCCTGCTTGCGTCGTTTCGCCGCGCTCACTAACGTAGCGCCTTTACTGACGCTACCCCCCGCAGGAGCTTTGCCATGGCCTCGCCAGCCCTCTCACATTTTCTTCCCCGGTTCGGCGTTGCCGCGGCAGTGGCCAGTGCGTTAAGCCTGGCCGGTTGCCAGCTCCAGAGCACCCAGGACACCCTGCCGCCGGTTGCCGGCGTGCAGCCGATCAAAGGCTTGGCACAAAACGTGTCGGTGCGCCGCAATGCCCAGGGCATGCCGCTGATCGAAAGTAATACCTTCCACGACGCGCTGTTTAGCCTCGGTTATGTGCACGCCAGTGATCGCATCACCCAGATGGTCACCCTGCGCCTGCTGGCCCAAGGCCGCCTGGCGGAAATGTCCGGGCCCGAGGTGCTGGATGTCGACCGTTTCATGCGTGCGGTCAACCTGAAAAAAAGCGCTGGCGAGTTGTATAACGCCTCGTCGCCGCGCCTCAAGCGCTTCTTCGAAGTCTACGCGCGTGGCGTCAACGCCTACCTGTTCCGCTACCGCGACAAGCTGCCGCCGGACCTGGCCCAGACCGGCTACAAGCCGGAATACTGGAAGCCGGAAGACTCGGCGCTGCTGTTCTGCCTGCTGAATTTCAGCGAGTCGGCCAACCTGCAGGAAGAAATTTCCTCGCTGGTGCTGGCGCAAAAGGTCGGCGTCGACAAACTCGCCTGGCTCACACCGAGCGCGCCGGATGAAGCCATCCCACTGGCCGAGGCCGAGAAACTCAAAGGCGTGAACCTGAGCCAGATCACCGGCCTCGCCGGGTTGGACACGGTCAGCCAGCAACTGAGCAGCCTCAACGCGTTGGCCGTGACCACGTCGAGCAACTGGGCGATTGGCCCGCAACGCAGCCGCAGCGGCAAAAGCCTGCTGGCCAGTGACCTGTCGGCCCAACCGCAAGCACCGTCGCCGTGGAGCTACGTGCAGATCCGAGCGCCGAAATACCAGGCCGTTGGTGCCTCGATTGCCGGCTTGCCGACCCTGTTGTCCGGCTTTAACGGCAAAGTCGCGTGGAGCATGAGCACCGTCAAGGGCGACACCCAGGACCTGTTCCTGGAAAAGGTCAAACGCCAAGGCAGCGCGCTGTACTACGAGAACAACGGCAAATGGCTACCCGCTGGCGTGCGTAACGAAACCTTCTTCATCAAAGGCCAGCGCTCGATCCGCGAAGTGGTGTACGAAACCCGTCACGGCGCCCTGCTCAACAGCAGCCAGGCGCTGACCAGCGGCTTCGGTCTGGCCCTGCAAACCGCCGACTTCAAGGACGACAAGAGCCTGGACGCGTTCTTCGACCTGTCCCGCGCGCAAAACGCCGGCAAGGCCTCGGACGCCACCCGCGAGATCCGCGCCATCGCCCTGAACATGATCTTCGCCGACGCCAGCAACATTGGCTGGCAAGTCACCGGCCGCTTCCCCAACCGCCGCGAAGGCGAAGGCCTGCTGCCCTCGCCGGGCTGGGATGCGCGCTTTGACTGGGACGGCTACGCCGACGCGATGCTGCACCCGTATGACCAGGACCCGCCACAAGGCTGGATCGGCACAGCCAACCAGCGCACCGCTCCGCGCGGTTATGGCATGCAGTTGTCCAATTCGTGGGATGCACCGGAGCGCAGCGAGCGCCTGGCGCAACTGGCCAATGCCGGCAAGCATGACAGCCGCAGCATGATCGCCATGCAGTACGACCAGACCACCACCTTCGCTGCCAAGCTCAAGACCATGTTCCAGGCGCCGGGCATGGCCCAGCCATTGAAACAGGCGATCGATGCACTGCCGGCCGCCGAGCAGACGAAGGCACGCGAGGCACTGAGCCGCCTGATGGCCTTCGACGGTCGCCTGGTGTCGACGTCTGCCGACGCCGCGCTCTACGAACTGTTCCTGCAGGAAAGCGCCAAGCAGATCTTCCTCGACAAGCTCGGTCCGGAAAACAGCGCCAGCTGGAAGGCGTTTGTCAGCACTGCCAGCCTGTCCTACTCGGCCACCGCCGACCACCTGCTGGGCCGCGAAGACAGCCCGTTCTGGGACGACACACGCACCCCGCAGAAAGAAGACAAACCGGCGATCCTCGCCCGCACCCTGGCGGCAGCGATTACCGCTGGCGACAGCCAACTGGGCGCCGATCGCAAGGCCTGGCAGTGGGGCAAGTTGCACAGCACCACCTGGAAAAACATCAACGGCCAAGTGATTCGCGGCCCGTTGGCCAGTGGTGGCGACCACAACACCTTGAACCCGGCGCCGTATAGCTGGGGCCAGGATTTCAACACGAGCCAAGTACCGGCGTTGCGCATGATTGTCGATTTCGGCCAGTTGGAACCGATGATGGGCCAAGGCGGTATCGGCCAGTCCGGCAACCCGGCCAGCCCGAACTATGCCAATGGCATCGACCCGTCGCTCAAGGCGCAATACCTGAGCTTCCCGATGCAGCCGCAGAACTTTGAGAAGGTGTACGGGAAGACCAGGCTTACCCTGACTCCCGGTAAATAACCCGATTTCTCCCTGAGGAAACCGGATCAACATGTGGGAGCGGGCTTGCTCGCGAATGCGGTGTGTCAGTCAATGCAGATGTGACTGAACCGCCGCATTCGCGAGCAAGCCCGCTCCCACATTTGCTCTGCATGCATTCAGATAGAACTTCTCAAGTCTTACTTCCCTCCTAACTGATAAGCCCATCGCCCCCGGCACCGCCCATGGACCTTGTCATCGCCCGCCCCGAAGGCCTCTACTGCGCCGCCGGCGACTTCTATATCGACCCCTGGCGTCCAGTGGAGCGAGCAGTCATCACCCATGCCCACGGCGACCACGCCCGCACCGGCAACCAGCACTACCTGGCCGCCGCTCCCGGCGAAGGCATCTTGCGCTCACGCCTGGGCCAGGACATCAATCTGCAAACCCTGGCCTACGGCGAACGACTGGACCATCACGGCGTCACCCTGAGTTTCCATCCCGCCGGGCATGTACTCGGTTCGGCCCAGGTGCGCCTGGAATATCAGGGCGAAGTCTGGGTTGCATCCGGTGACTACAAGGTGGAGCCCGATGGCACCTGCGCACCCTTTGAGCCGGTGCGTTGCCATACCTTTATCACCGAGTCGACGTTCGGCCTGCCGATCTACCGTTGGCAGCCCCAGGCGCAGGTCTTTGCCGGAATCAACGATTGGTGGCAGGCCAATATCGCCGCCGGCAAGGCCAGCGTGTTGTTCTGTTATTCCTTTGGTAAGGCTCAACGGATCCTGCATGGCATCGACGCCAGCATCGGCCCGATCCTCAGCCACGGCGCGGTAGAGCCGTTGAACCGCGTCTACCGCGAAGCCGGTATCTACATCCCGGAAACCCTCTACGCCGGGGACTTCCAAAAGACCGACCCGCTACTGCGCCAAGCCCTGATCATCGCCCCGCCCTCCGCCGGCGGCAGCAGTTGGATCAAGCGCTTCGGTGACTACAGTGATGCCTTTGCCAGCGGTTGGATGCGCCTGCGTGGCACGCGCCGGCGGCGCGGCGTTGACCGGGGCTTTGTACTGTCAGACCACGCCGACTGGCCCGGGCTGTTGTGGGCCATCGAACAAACCGGTGCCGAACGGGTGATGGTCACCCACGGTTCTGTCGGCGTACTGGTGCGCCACCTGCGGGAAAAAGGCCTGGATGCCCAGGGCTTTTCTACCGAATACGGCGATGACGAAGAAGAGGCAAGCGTATGAAAGCGTTCGCCGAGCTCTACGCCAACCTCGACGCCACCACCTCAAGCAACGCCAAGCTCGCCGCCTTGCAGGCCTACTTTCGCCAAGCCCCGCCGGAAGACGCCGCGTGGGCGGTGTACTTTCTCTCCGGTGGTCGGCCTCGGCAACTGGTGCCGAGCCGACTGCTGCGGGATATGGCCACTGAAGCGGCCGCAATCGAGCCGTGGTTGTTTGAAGAAAGCTATCAATCCGTGGGCGACCTGGCCGAGACCATTTCGCTGCTGCTACCGGACTATCCCTACACCTCCCAGGATGGCCTCGCGGTGTGGCTGGAAGAAAAACTGCTGCCGCTGCGTGGCCTGCCGCCCCTGGAGTTGGCTGAACGCCTGCCCGCGTTGTGGGCGCAATTGGACCAACCAAGCTTGATGGTGTGCATCAAGTTGATCACCGGTAGCTTTCGCGTTGGCGTGTCCAAATTGCTGGTCACCCGCGCCCTCGCCGCCCTCGCCGACCTGGACAGCAAACGCGTGGCGCAACGGCTGGTGGGCTACACCGATTTGTCCAATCGCCCTACGGCTGAGGGGTACCTCAAGCTGATCGCTGCCGAATCGTCCGACGAACACGCACAACGCGGCGGACAGCCTTATCCGTTTTTTCTTGCCCACGGACTGGCACAACCACTGGAGCAGTTCGACACCCTGCTCGGTTCCCCTGCCGACTGGCAAGTGGAGTGGAAGTGGGACGGCATCCGTGCGCAACTGGTCAAGCGCGAGGGTCGTCTGTGGGTGTGGTCACGCGGCGAAGAACTGGTCACCGAGCGATTCCCCGAACTCCACAGCCTGGTGAGCGGCCTGCCGGATGGCACGGTGATCGACGGTGAAATCGTGGTGTGGAAAGACGCGGTGCAACCCTTCGCCTTGCTGCAACAGCGCATCGGGCGCAAGACGTTGAGTAAAAAAGTCCTAGAGGATGCACCTGTAGCGGTCCTGGCCTACGACCTGCTGGAACATCAGGGCGATGATTGGCGCAACCACACCCAGGCCGAACGCCGCGCCCAACTTGAGCAGGTAATAACTCAATGCAATCAGCCTGTGCTGCGCGCCTCACCGCTGTTGACGGGCGCCACCTGGCAAGACCTGGCCGAACAGCGTGAGGCATCCCGCAGCCTCGGCGTGGAAGGCATGATGCTCAAGAATCGCCAAGGCCTATATGGCGTGGGCCGGACCAAGGACATGGGCCTGTGGTGGAAGTGGAAGGTCGACCCGTTCAGCGTCGACGCCGTCTTGATCTACGCCCAACGCGGGCATGGCCGGCGCGCCAGCCTCTACAGCGACTACACCTTCGCCGTATGGGACGGGCCGCCCGGCAGCGAGCGAACGTTGGTGCCGTTTGCCAAGGCGTACTCCGGGCTCACCGACGAAGAAATGCGCAAGGTCGACGCGATTGTGCGCAAGACCACGGTGGAAAAATTCGGCCCGGTCAGCAGCGTGACGCCCAGCATGGTGTTTGAGCTGGGATTCGAGGGGATTGCCCTGTCGAAGCGGCATAAGAGTGGGATTGCGGTGCGGTTTCCACGGATGTTGCGGTGGCGGCAGGATAAGGCGGTGGAGGAAGCGGACAGTCTCGCCACACTGCAGGACCTCCTGACCTGACACATATCCCCTGGGGGAGCGGACTTGCTCGCGAATGCGGCGTGTCAGTTGACTGATCTGTGACTGGTACACCGCATTCGCGAGCAAGCCCGCTCCCACATTTTGATCCTCGCCAGACCCAAAATAGTGCACTGAATTTTTAGTGCCCACTTTCGGGCATCTCCTACACTCAGATCTCCCTATTCCCACCTTTTAAAACGATCATTCGGAACTATGGTGCAGAAATTGCTACTTGTGTTGCGTCTGACACCGTTCAGTAACAGTCCTAAACGCGCCACAAGCGCTTATCTTGGTTTCCAGGGATTACATAATGAAAAAAGCATTGCTGACCCTTTCTGCACTGGCTCTGTGCATGGCCGCCGGTACCGCATTGGCCAAGGAATACAAGGAACTGCGTTTTGGTGTCGATCCGTCCTACGCACCGTTTGAATCCAAAGCCGCCGATGGCAGCCTGGTGGGCTTCGATATCGACCTGGGCAATGCGATCTGTGCCGAGTTGAAGGTCAAGTGCAAGTGGGTCGAAAGCGACTTCGACGGCATGATTCCTGGGCTCAACGCCAACAAGTTCGACGGTGTGATTTCCTCGATGACCGTGACCGAAGCCCGTGAAAAGGCCATCGACTTCTCGAGCGAGCTGTTCTCCGGCCCGACGTCCCTGGTGTTCAAAAAAGGCGCGAACTATTCCACGCCTGAATCCCTCAAGGGCAAGTCCGTGGGCTATGAACAAGGCACCATCCAGGAAGCCTACGCCAAGGCTGTGCTGGACAAGGCCGGTGTGACCACCAAGGCTTACGCCAACCAGGACCAGGTTTACGCTGACCTGACTTCGGGCCGTCTGGACGCTTCGGTGCAAGACATGCTGCAAGCCGAACTGGGGTTCTTGAAGTCGCCAGCCGGCGCTGACTACGAAGTCAGCAAGGCCATCGACGACCCGTTGCTGCCTTCGAAAACGGCGGTCGGTATCAAAAAAGGTAACAAAGACCTCAAGGCCTTGCTCGATAAAGGTATCAAAGCGTTACACGATGATGGCACCTACGCCACCATCCAGAAGAAACACTTCGGCGACCTGAACCTGTACAGCGGTAAATAACACCCTGGCGCCCACTTGTTTTGCAGTGGGCGCTTTTTTATTGCCATCAGGTCCTGAATTCATGTTTGAAGATCTTTTGCAAACCCTGGGGCTGGGTGCCTTCAGCTTGAAGGGGTTCGGTCCACTGTTGCTGCAAGGTACGTGGATGACCGTCAAGTTGTCGGTCGCTTCCTTGGCCGTCAGCGTGCTGCTGGGCCTGCTCGGTGCCAGCGCCAAATTGTCCAGCGTGCGCGTGTTGCGCATCCCCGCCCAGCTCTACACCACTTTGATTCGGGGCGTGCCCGACCTCGTGTTGATGCTGCTGATTTTCTACAGCCTGCAAATCTGGCTGACCGGTTTAACCGACTTCATGGAATGGGACTACATCGAGATCGACCCATTCAGCGCCGGGGTGATCACCCTGGGCTTTATCTACGGTGCCTATTTCACCGAGACGTTTCGCGGCGCCATACTCGCCGTGCCCCGTGGCCAGCTGGAAGCTGCAACCGCCTACGGGCTCAAGCGCGGCCAGCGGTTTCGCTACGTGACGTTCCCACAGATGATGCGCTTTGCCCTGCCGGGTATCGGCAATAACTGGATGGTCATGCTCAAGGCTACGGCGCTGGTGTCGATCATCGGTCTGGCAGACTTGGTCAAGGCCGCCCAGGATGCGGGCAAGAGCACGTATCAGCTGTTCTATTTCCTGGTGGTGGCTGCGTTTATCTACCTGTTGATCACCAGTGCCTCCAACTTCGTCCTGCGCAGGCTTGAACGTCGCTACTCCGCCGGGTGCCGGGAGGCCGTACGATGATCGAACTTCTTCAGCAATACTGGCGCCCCTTCCTTTATAGCGATGGCCAGCACATCACCGGGCTGGCCATGACGATGTGGCTGCTCAGTGCCTCGTTGGTCATCGGGTTCCTGGTATCGATCCCGTTGTCCATCGCGCGCGTGTCGCGCAACCGCGCGGTGCGCTGGCCGGTGCAGTTCTACACCTACCTGTTTCGGGGGACGCCGCTCTATATCCAGCTGCTGATCTGCTACACCGGGATCTACAGCATCGCGGCGGTGCGCGAGCAGCCGATGCTGGACGCGTTCTTTCGCGATGCGATGAACTGCACAATCCTGGCCTTCGCCCTGAACACGTGCGCCTACACCACGGAGATTTTCGCCGGGGCGATCCGCAGCATGGCCCATGGCGAAGTCGAAGCCGCGAAAGCCTACGGCCTCAGCGGCTGGAAGCTGTATGCCTACGTGATCATGCCGTCGGCCCTTCGACGCTCGCTGCCGTACTACAGCAACGAAGTGATCCTGATGCTGCACTCGACCACCGTGGCCTTTACCGCGACGGTGCCCGACATTCTCAAAGTGGCGCGGGATGCCAACTCGGCCACTTATATGACCTTCCAATCATTCGGCATCGCTGCGCTGATCTATCTGACCGTGACCTTTGCGTTAGTCGGCCTGTTTCGCCTGGCAGAGCGCCGCTGGCTGGCCTTTCTCGGGCCGAGCCACTAAGGAGCGTGTATGCGTCATCAGGTGCATGAACTGATCGCGCCGGTGCCAGGAACCGCGCGGAAGATCCACAGTTTCCACTTCGGCCCGGAGCGGGCCGCAGGCAAGATCTACATCCAGTCGTCGCTGCATGCCGATGAGCTGCCGGGCATGTTGGTGGCGTGGCACTTGAAGGTGCGTCTGGCGGAGCTGGCCGCGGCCGGACGCCTGCGCAGTGAGATCGTACTGGTGCCCATCGCCAATCCGGTGGGCCTGGAGCAGGTGTTGATGGACATCCCGCTGGGCCGCTATGAGTTGGAAAGCGGGCAGAACTTCAATCGCCTGTTTGTCGACCTCAGTGAAGCGGTGGGGGATCAGGTCGAAAGCTTGCTTGGCGACGATCCCCTGCATAACGTCGATCTGATCCGCGACGCACTCTCCGCCGCCCTGGCCGAACAAACCTCCAGCACCCAATTGCAATCCCAACGCCTGTTGCTGCAACGCCTGGCTTGCGATGCGGATATGGTGCTGGACCTGCATTGCGACTTCGAAGCCGTGGCACACCTGTACACCACGCCCGAGGCCTGGCCACAGGTAGAACCGCTGGCGCGCTATATCGGCTCGGAGGCGAACTTGCTCGCGACCGATTCCGGCGGGCAATCCTTCGATGAATGTTTCACCTTGGTGTGGTGGCAATTGCAGCAACGCTTCGGCGAGCGCTTCCCGATTCCCATGGGCAGTTTTTCGGTGACCGTCGAGTTGCGCGGCCAAGGCGACGTCAACCACGGCCTGGCCGCCCTCGATTGCCAGGCGATCATCGACTACCTGATCCATTTCGGTGCAATTGCTGGCGACGCAGCACCACTGCCCGACCTGCCCTACCCGGCCACGCCGTTGGCTGGGGTTGAACCGGTTGCCACACCGGTGGGCGGCCTGCTGGTGTTCAGCGCCCTGCCCGGGGAATACCTGGAAGCCGGGCAATTGATCGCCGAAATCATCGACCCCATTTCCGACCGCGTAACGCCTGTGCACTGCCAGAAGGCCGGCCTGCTTTACGCCCGCTCGCTACGCCGCATGGCCACTGCCGGGATGGTCATCGCCCATGTCGCAGGCACCGAGGCCTACCGCAGCGGCTATTTACTTTCGCCTTGAGGATGCACGCCCCATGTACAAATTGACCGTTGAAGGCCTGCATAAAAGCTATGGCGACAATGAGGTGCTCAAAGGCGTCTCGCTCAAGGCCAAGACCGGTGATGTGATCAGCCTGATCGGCGCCAGCGGCTCGGGCAAAAGCACGTTTTTGCGTTGCATCAACTTCCTGGAAACCCCCAACGACGGCGCCATGACGCTCGATGGCCAGCCGATCCGCATGGTCAGCGACCGCCACGGCATGCGCGTGGCCGATGATGCCGAGCTGCAACGCCTGCGCACGCGGCTGGCGATGGTGTTCCAGCACTTCAACCTGTGGAGCCACATGAGTGTGCTGGAGAACATCACCATGGCGCCGCGCCGGGTGCTGGGCTGCAGCAAGAAAGACGCCGAAGACCGTGCCCGTCGCTACCTGGACAAAGTGGGTCTACCTGCGCGCGTGGCCGACCAATACCCGGCGTTTCTCTCCGGCGGGCAGCAGCAACGGGTGGCCATCGCCCGCGCGTTGGCGATGGAGCCGGAGGTGATGCTGTTCGACGAACCCACCTCGGCCCTCGACCCAGAACTGGTGGGCGAAGTACTCAAGGTGATCCAGGGCCTGGCCGAGGAAGGCCGCACCATGATCATGGTGACTCACGAGATGAGCTTTGCTCGCAAAGTGTCGAGCCAGGTGTTGTTCCTGCACCAGGGCCTGGTGGAAGAGCAAGGTGCGCCGGAAGATGTGCTGGGCAACCCCAAGAGCGAGCGCTTGCAGCAGTTTCTGAGTGGCAATCTCAAATGAACGTAATGCACACCCTGAAGGTGTGGCGCGTGCGACGTATATCGAGTTGCCAGCCGGTAATGGCGCAGGCACGAGAAACAATCTCCAGGCCGAACCCATAACCCTGCGACGAGGCTTGCTCAACACGATTATTGATGATCACCAAATGCTGCCTGGTGAGGATGACACGGACCTTGCCGGCACCGTGCTGGGCAGCGTTGCCCAGCAGGTTCTGCACCACGCTGCGCGCTATCGCCTCGCTTGTTGGCAGGGTAAGTGGCTCTGTACCGATAAACACCGAGGCGCTCGCAATGAGCGGGTAAAGCAGCTCAGATTTTTCGATCTGCTCAACGATGACAGCAGCCAGGTCAGTCGACTCTTGGCGCGGCGGGCTCGACTCACGAGCCAGGGATAAAAACAGCTCAATCGTCATTTTCATGGCTGCCAGTGCACCCTCCATGCGCAGCAGGCTGCGTGCCGCTTTGTCCGCCCCGCAGCCTGGCAGTCGAAGGATCGCCAAGCTGTTGTTCAGGATACTCAACGGGGTGCGCAGCTCATGGCTGACGTGTCGGGTGAAGGCCTGCTCGCGCAGCAGCGCAGCGTTTTGCTGGGCCACCAGTAACGACAGCGTGCGGCTCAACGCACCGATTTCATCCCGACGTTCAACCCCGCTGAAACAGGGCTGCCCGAGGGGTGATCGAGCCACCTCGGCGGCCAACTGACTGAGCGGCCGGGCGATTGTCCGAGCAATCGCGATGGCGAGAATCGCTCCCAGTATCAGGATCAACCCGGCCACCGCACACAGTAGCCCGAAGACCTGAGCCCGATAGCCTTCGGTTTGACTGAGGCTGGATTCATCCATGACCAGAACCAGCAACGCCGCTTCGCCGGCCACCGCACTCACCAGCACATGGATGTCGTCTTTCTCGATTTCATGGTGGCCGATGGGCAAGTGCCGGACGGCGACGGGCAGGTTGGCATCCGTCGACCAGTAGCCTTTCAGGTAGATCGCGTTGGGCATCACAGCAGCGCGGCCCGACTGGGCGTATTTTTCCTGGAATGCCTGTGACTCCAGGCTCAGATAGCTGGTGACGATGTAATCCTCGGTGAGGATCACTGCGGCCCAGATCAGCAAGCTATAGAACAGGGTGATCAGCACCGTGAACGGCAGCAGCGCATAAAGCATACGCGCGAAAAACGAGTCAATCGGTAATAGCAAGGCGATACCCTTTTCCGTGGACGGTGCGGATCAAGTCGTTACCGTGGGGTTTACCCAAGGCCTGCCTGAGTCGGTAGATGTAAGTGCGCAGTGCGTCACTGTCGGGCGAGTCGCCTGCTGGCCACAGCGCCGCCTCCAGGTTGCGACGGCTGACGGGATGCGGTGCCTCCTCTGCGAGCAGGCTCAACAGGCGGAACTGGAGCGCTGGCAGCACCGCGACGACACCGTTGTAACTGAAGGACTGAAGGGCCGGATCAAGGAAAAGGTCGCCCAATTGCCTGGGACTGTGCGACGGGCGCGCAGCCCTGCGGCGCATCAACGCGCGAATGCGCCACAGCAACTCCTGGGGCTCAAATGGTTTGACCAGGTAGTCATCGCCGCCGGCGGCATAGCCCTCCTCCTTGTCCGAAAGAGTGTCACGTGCGGTCAAAAAAAAAACCGGCGTCTGGTACTGCCGGCTACGCAGTTGGCGGCAAGTGTCAAAACCGCTCATGCGGGGCATTGCCACGTCCATCACAATCAGGTCGTACTCATGTTGCCGAACACGCTCCAGGCAACTCAGTCCATCGCGCGCAAAATCCAGGTCGTAACCAAACTCGGCTAAATAGTCCCCCAGCGACCCGGCTAATGCGTGATCATTCTCCACCAGTAATATTTCCATCAGAGCAAACTCCAACTTCATACACGATTGTAGGATTAATCCCTCAACTTCCAACTAAATCCCAACAACAGGCATAACCACACCTACCGCCAAGTGACATTTGATTCACATTCAGTCTTATACATTCCAGCCATGCCAAAAACACGTGGATTATTTATTCGTTACTTGGGGGCCGGTTTCATCGCCACGTTAACTCACCTGGTGATATTTGCCTGTTTGTTACCTTGGCGGGGCCCGACGTTTTCAACATTCTGCGCCGGGGCCACCGGGGCCGGTATCGCCTACTGCCTCAACAGGGCTTGGGTATTCGTCGAACGCCGCTGTATTGGATTTCGGTTCGCCGTCTGCGCCACAACCCAGGTTGCAACCAGCACGCTTATCGTCGGGTTACTGGCCCATTGGGGGATGCATGCGTATCTCGCCCAAATAACGGCAATGGCGATTGTTACCGTCCAGGGATTTATGATCAATCATTACTGGGTATTCAACCATGACATCAAACGCACACCTCGCCGCTGACTCTGGGCCCTCTACAGAACTTACGCTATTGATCCCCTGCTTTAACGAGCAGTGTGTTTTAGCACAGTTTCATGCGCGTCTCCTGAACGCAGTTGAACAATTAAATATCACGTTTGAAGTGCTTTATATAAATGACGGAAGCCAAGACGACACCGCCGCAATAATCGATCAGTTCTCCCTGGACCCGAGAATCAGAAGCCTGCACCTGAACCGTAACTTCGGCAAAGAGGCAGCCATGCGTGCCGGTATTAATGAAGCACAGGGCCGTGCGGTGATCATCTTGGATTGTGACCTGCAGGACCCACCCGAACTGGTCCCACTGATGGTGCAGGAGTGGCGCAAGGGTTTTGAAATCGTAAACATGCAGCGCCGTTCACGGCATGGCGACTCCTGGCACAAGCGCGTGACTGCCAGGTGCTATTACGCCGCAATGGACCAGTTGATCGACGGCTTCGATGTGCCCCGGGAGGTCAGTGATTTCCGGCTGATCGGGCCCAATGCGCTGGCCGCCATTCGCGCCATGGACGACAACGCTGGCGTCCTGAAAATACTGGTCAGTTGGCTCGGCTACCCCACCACCGAAGTCAATTACGACCGCAAGCCCCGCCAGGCGGGCCAAACGAAATGGTCGACGTTGTCGCTGCTAAACCTCGGGGCCGACTCGATCCTTGCCTTCTCCACGCGCCCCTTGCGGCTTTATAGCTACGTGAGCGGGATCAGTTTTTTACTCGGTTCTCTGTGGATAGCCGGGGTCGCAACATTTGGCGAACCCACCTACCAGCACTTGCTGATGCAGGCGATCTTGCTGCTGTGCCTGGGTACCGCGGTGGTCGGCGAGTACGTCGCCAGGGTGCTGGCCATCATCAGTCCCAGACCCAACTCCCTGTGCAAACGAGAACAACCTTGAATTCATCCACGCATTTATAAGGCTACCGGCATGAACCCTTCCGTTTCCATTCGCTTGCTCTGGGGAACCTTGCTTTGTGTGCTGCTCGTGCGCCTGGGGACACTTGGGCTGTATCCGCTCATGGATACATCAGAAGCGCGCTATGCGGAAATTGCCCGCAAGATGCTCGCATCCAATGACTGGATCACACCGATGTTCGATCACTACGTTCCATTCTGGGGCAAGCCGCCGCTGTCGTTTTGGGCCCAGGCCCTGAGTATGAAAGTGTTCGGCATTCACGAATTTTCCAGCCGCTTTTCGAGCTGGCTGCTGCACGCCGCGAGCTGTCTGTTGATCGTACGCTTTGCCAGCCAAGAGCGAAGCCTACAGGTCGGATTGACCGCCGCAATCATCTATTCGACGTGCACGCTCGGGTTTCTTTCAAGCGGTGCCGTGCTGACCGACGGAGCCCTGGTATTCGCCCTGCTGCTCGCGCATTTTGGCCTGTGGCGCGGGCTGATGCACGGCGATCGCGGGTGGGCCTTGGCTGGCTTTCTCGGGCTGGGCCTGGGCCTGCTCGCGAAAGGCCCTCTGGCCTTGGTACTGATTGCAATGCCTGCAGCCATATGGCTGGCAGTCACCGCCCATTGGCGCCGCTTGTTGGAGCTACCCTGGTTATCGGGCAGTGCGCTGACCCTCGGCGTGGCATTGCCCTGGTATTGGCTTGCGGAGCAGAAAACACCTGGGTTCCTGGAATACTTCATCGTCGGGGAACATTTAAGTCGCTATGCCATCAGCCAATGGCAAGGAGACCTTTACGGCAGCGCGCATGCGCAGCCGTTGGGGATGATCTGGCTGCACTTGCTGGGCGGGCTACTGCCTTGGGCGCTTTTTTTACCGCTGCTGATAAAGCTACGCGGGCACCTTGAGGATCAGCCCGAATACTTCATCTTTGTGCTGGGATGGGCTGTTTCCGCGCCATTGTTCTTTACCATGTCCACCAACATTCTTTGGACCTATGTGCTGCCAGCGCTGCCCGCCTGGGCATTATTGCTGGCCGATGTGATCTGTCGAAACATCCGTGGGACAGTAATCGCCGCCATCGCACTGGTGTTGCCGGTGGTGGGCTGCGGCTTGATCATCAGCGGCAAGGCGTCCGACCGCCCCCAGAACCAGAAAAACATCGTGGGACTCTGGAAAGCGCAACAGGCTTCGGCCCCCGGCGATCTGATCTATCTGGGTGCGCGCTCCTATGCCGCCGAGTTTTACAGCGCCGGGTGGGCACGCAACTACAAAACCCCACAACAGTTTCATCTGGCAGAGCCCTTCTACCTGGTGCAACGCATGGACAAGCTGCAACCGCTGCCGTTTACCTGTCATACCGTGGGCCAGGCCAACGGCTCGCAACTGCAATACTGTCGCGATGGCCAGCTTTAGTTAAACCTTTGGTGCAACGGGAGGGTCTGTGGAATAAGCCCCCCAGAGCGTTAACTGCCGCATGCCTCTTCACAACGACTACGCCAGGCAATGGTTTGCAGCTCAAGGCTGGAAGCCGTTCGCGTTCCAGAAAGACGTATGGCGGGCGGTCAGGGAAGGCTGTTCGGGCTTGCTGCACGCCAGCACCGGCGCAGGAAAGACCTACGCCCTGTGGTTTGCCGCCCTCAATCGTTTCGCCATCAGCCGCGCGCCCACGCCCGGGAAACGCAAACCGCCTGCCGAACCGCTGACCGTGCTGTGGGTTACGCCCATGCGCGCCCTCGCCGCCGACACCGCACGCGCCCTGGAAGCGCCGCTTGCGGCCTTGCAGATTCCCTGGAGCATCGGCCTGCGCACCGGCGATACCAGCAGCAGCGAGCGTGCGCGCCAGACCCGCCGCCAGCCCACGGCACTGGTGACCACCCCGGAAAGCCTGACGCTGATGCTCGCCCGCGCCGACAGCGAAGCGAGCCTGGCGCACCTGCGCATGGTGGTGGTGGATGAATGGCACGAGCTGATCGGCAACAAACGTGGCGTGCAGTTGCAACTGGCATTGGCACGGCTGCGGCGCTGGCACCCGGATCTGATGGTGTGGGGTATTTCGGCGACACTGGGCAATCAATCCCACGCGCTGGAAGTCCTGGTCCCACAAGGTGGAGGGATCAATGTGCAGGGGCAAACCGCCAAGGAACTGCAGGTCGACACCCTGCTGCCACCGGTTGCCGAGCGTTTTCCCTGGGCCGGGCATATCGGCTTGAAGATGCTGCCGCAAGTGGTTGCCGAGGTGGACGCCAGCAGCAGTTGCCTGGTGTTCACCAATACGCGGGCACAGTCGGAAATCTGGTATCAGGCGTTGCTCGACGCGCGTCCCGATTGGGCCGGGGTGATTGCCCTGCACCATGGTTCGCTGTCACGGGAAACCCGCGACTGGGTGGAGCGAGCTCTCAAAGACGGCCAACTCAAGGCCGTGGTGTGCACCTCGAGCCTGGACCTGGGGGTGGATTTCCTACCGGTAGAGCGCGTATTGCAGATCGGTTCGGCCAAAGGCGTGGCGCGCCTGATGCAACGTGCCGGGCGCTCGGGGCATGCGCCTGGGCGACCATCGCGGGTGACGCTGGTGCCGACCCATAGCCTGGAGCTGGTGGAAGCTGCGGCAGCGCAGGATGCGATCGCCGAGCGGCGCATCGAAGCGCGGGAATCGCCCCACAATCCGCTGGACGTTCTCGTACAGCATCTGGTGAGCATGGCGCTGGGCGGCGGGTTTACACCGGACGCGCTGTTGGCGGAAGTACGCGAGGCCTGGGCGTACCGCGACCTGACAGATGAAGAGTGGGCATGGGCCTTGGGTTTTGTGCGCCATGGCGGTTTGTCCCTGACCGCTTATCCCGATTACCGGCGCGTAGAGCCAGACGAACACGGCATCTGGCGTGTGCCCGATGCACGGTTGGCGCGTCGCCATCGGATGAGCGTGGGCACCATCGTCAGTGATGCGAGTATCCAACTGAAATTCTGGAGCAAGGGCGGCGGCGGCAAGAACCTGGGCAGTGTCGAGGAAGGGTTTATCGCGCGACTCAAGCCGGGTGATGGCTTCTTGTTTGCCGGACGCTTGCTGGAGTTGGTGCGCGTGGAAAACATGACCGCCTACGTACGCCGCAGCACCGCTAAAAAAGCCGCCGTGCCGCGCTGGAATGGCGGGCGCATGCCACTTTCCAATGAATTGGCGCAGGCGGTCGTCGAGCGTTTTGATGCGGCGGCACACGGGCACTTTGACGGCCCGGAGATGCGGGCAGTGCAACCGCTATTGCAGACTCAGTTGCGCTGGTCCGGCTTGCCGACAAGGTCGCACTTGCTGGCAGAAGCGTTGAAGTCCCGAGAGGGCTGGCACCTGTTCCTCTACCCTTTCGCCGGGCGCCAGGTGCACCTGGGGCTGGCGAGCCTGCTGGCATGGCGGGTCAGTCAGCAGCACGCCGTGACCTTTTCGATTGCGGTCAACGATTACGGGCTGGAGTTGTTGAGCGCCACCGAGTTGGATTGGCCTGCGTTGCTGGACGATGCGCTGCTGAGCCCTGAGCATTTACTGCATGACGTCGCGGCCAGCCTGAATGCAGGGGAATTGGCCCTGCGTCGTTTTCGCGAGATCGCACGCATTGCCGGGCTGGTGTTTGCCGGCTACCCGGGGGCGCCAAAGAGCACTCGACAGGTGCAGGCATCCAGCGGCTTGTTCTTCGAGGTGTTCAAACAATATGACCCGCAGAACCTCTTGCTCACCCAGGCAGGGGAAGAAGTCCTGCGAGACGAGTTGGATATTCGTCGCTTGGAAGAGACATTGCACCATCTGTCGGCACTGAAACTGGACCTGCACCTGATCGAACGGCCTACCCCCCTGGCCTTCCCACTGCTGGTGGAGCGGATGCGCGAAAGCATGAGTTCGGAAAAACTCTCGGAGCGCATTGCGCGGATGGTCAAGGACTTGGAAAAAGTCGCAGATAACGGGAAGCGCTGATGCATTGCTCACTGCTGCTTGAGGGTGAAGAACTGTGGTTGCTGGCGGATAGGGCGGTGTACTGGCCCGCGCGCCGCTGCCTGTTGATTGCCGACGTGCATTTCGGCAAGGCTTCGGCTTATCGCAGCCTGGGGCAACCGGTGCCGCAGGGGACCACCACTGCCAACCTGGAGCGACTGGACCGGCTGTTGTCGGCGCATGCATGCGAGCACGTGATATTTCTCGGGGACTTCCTGCACGGCCCCGGCTCTCACGCCAGCGGCACCTTAAGCGCGTTGCGGGCCTGGCGCGAGCGTCGTGCGGGGCTACGCATGACCCTGATTCGCGGCAATCACGATAAACGCGCGGGGGACCCACCGCGGGACCTGAACATTGAGGTGGTTGCAGAGCCACTGTTGATGGGCCCCTTTGCCTTGCAGCACGAACCAGACGCTCATACCAGCCACCACGTACTAGCGGGGCATGTGCATCCGGTGTATCGCTTGCGCGGCAAGGGCCGGCAGAGCTTGCGCCTGCCGTGTTTCCAGATCGGCACGCGACTCAGCCTGCTGCCTGCATTTGGCGCGTTTACGGGTGGGTATGCGGTGGAACAGGACAATGACCGCCGAATCTTTGTGATTGGCGATCATGAAGTCTGGCCAGTGGGCTAGGGATCAGGCGACAGGTGCAGGAGGTGGCTCGTCCGGCAACGTCGGCTCACCGGGTTCGGTAGGCTGGGGGTAATCCGGCTCAGGTTGGCCGGGAATGCCGCCCGCGTAGGCGGGGTCGGCCATCAGGGACCAGGCCAGAACGCCAATCTGGTTGGGTTCAAGCCGGGCAAGTTCGGCGCTGATTCGCGGGTTGATCTTCATGAAGTACTCCTCAAGCGTGGCTCGGCGCGTTTTGCACGCGCCGAGGCAGTACACCCAATAGAGTCACTTCCCGCAGACAAATTCCCTTTACGTGTAAGAGCTTTCGATCAAGCGCGTGGGAGAGTGACGCCGCGCTGGCCCTGATACTTGCCTGCACGGTCTTTGTACGACACTTCGCAGGCTTCGTCGGACTGCAGGAACAGCATCTGCGCCACGCCTTCGTTGGCGTAGATCTTCGCCGGCAAGGTGGTGGTGTTGGAGAATTCCAGGGTCACGTGGCCTTCCCACTCCGGTTCCAGCGGCGTCACGTTGACGATGATGCCGCAGCGCGCGTAGGTGCTTTTACCCAGGCAGATGGTCAGCACATCACGGGGAATACGAAAGAACTCCACGGTGCGTGCCAGGGCGAACGAGTTGGGAGGAATGATGCAGACGTCGCTCTTGACGTCGACAAAGCTCTTTTCGTCGAAGTTCTTAGGGTCGACGATCGCCGAGTTGATGTTGGTGAACACCTTGAATTCATCGGCGCAGCGTACGTCGTAACCGTAGCTTGAAACACCATAAGAAATCACCGGGGCATCGCCCTGGCCACGGATCTGCCGCTCGACGAACGGTTCGATCATGCCGTGCTCTTGCGCCATGCGGCGAATCCACTTGTCCGATTTGATGCTCATGGCGGGTGTCCTGAATAGCGAGGTGGAAAAATTCTGTGGGGCATCTTACCGGGGCCGGCGTTGGGGTTCAAAGGCCACGGGACTTTTGTTGATGAATGTCCTGAAGGAGGTGCTAGTGCTAAAGCCGCAGCCAGCGGGGCCGGCGTCCGCATTGCCACACCTAGAGACTGTAAATACCACCGCCAGTCACGAAAATGGAGAAACCTTCGGAAATACCATTGGCACGTCCCGGAAAAAGGGTTAAGGTGGCGCCACTGTGCTGCTTGTGTCACTGAGAATCTCTACACGATATGTTGAATTTCGATCCAACCATCTCCAAGAATTTTTCCTGCTCTTTGCACTCAGTCTCGGCCAGGGCTTTTCCTGAGTCGCAGTTAACTTTGTCCAAGGAGATACACCATGTCTAATCGCCAAACTGGTACCGTTAAGTGGTTCAACGATGAAAAAGGCTTCGGCTTCATCACTCCACAATCCGGTGACGACCTGTTCGTTCACTTCAAAGCTATCCAATCCGACGGCTTCAAAAGCCTGAAAGAAGGCCAACAGGTTTCTTTCATCGCTACCCGCGGTCAGAAAGGCATGCAAGCTGAAGAAGTTCAAGTTATCTAACTTGTACTGACTTAGTCGAAAAGACCCCGCCCTTAAAAGCGGGGTTTTTTTATGCCTATCGTTCGGGAATGCCTCTTGTGACGCTTTGCGTCATGCCTTGGGACGCAGAGCGTCCGAGGCTGCATTCCCACGCAAAGCGTAGGAACGATCAGCGCACAGCAAAACGCCCGGTGCATTCCCATGCACCGGGCGTTTTGTCATAGCGATCGAATCAATCGTTATTGAAACAACGACTCACTCGACAAGCCATTCTTCTCCAGGATCTCACGCAAGCGCTTGAGCCCTTCTACCTGGATCTGCCGCACCCGCTCACGGGTCAGGCCGATCTCCAGACCTACGTCCTCCAGGGTACTGCTCTCATGACCACGCAGACCGAAGCGGCGAATCACCACCTCGCGCTGCTTGTCCGTGAGCTCAGACAGCCACTGGTCAATGCTTTGGGAAAGATCATCGTCCTGCAGCAGCTCACAGGGATCTGTAGGGCGATCATCCGTCAGGGTGTCCAGCAGGGTTTTATCCGAATCCGGACCCAGCGAGACGTCGACCGAAGACACCCGCTCGTTCAGGCCAAGCATGCGCTTGACCTCCCCTACCGGTTTTTCCAGCAGGTTGGCGATTTCTTCGGGCGAAGGTTCATGATCGAGTTTTTGAGTAAGCTCACGCGCCGCCCGCAGGTAGACGTTGAGCTCCTTGACCACATGGATCGGCAAACGAATCGTACGGGTCTGATTCATGATCGCCCGTTCGATGGTCTGGCGAATCCACCAGGTGGCATAGGTTGAAAAGCGGAAGCCCCGCTCAGGGTCGAACTTCTCCACCGCCCGGATCAAGCCCAGGTTGCCCTCCTCGATCAGGTCGAGCAGCGACAGCCCACGATTGACGTAGCGTCGGGCGATTTTCACCACCAGGCGCAGGTTGCTTTCAATCATGCGCTTACGCCCAGCCGGATCGCCCTTCTGCGACAAACGCGCAAAATGGACTTCTTCTTCGGGAGTAAGCAGAGGGGAAAAGCCGATTTCATTGAGGTACAGCTGGGTCGCGTCGAGCGCCCGTGTGTAGTCAATGTACTTGTGTTGCTTTAACGCGGTGGAGTTCTTGGACTTGGTGCGAACTGAAGGTACAGCAGGTCCCTCATTCGACATCGATTCCGTAGCAATGCCGGTCTCCATAAGGAGAACCTCATCGTCGATGTCAAACTCCGGCGCTTCTTTACTGAGAGCCATTGTTATAGTCCTTTGGTGAGTTCGACCTCAAGCTCTAGCGACGCCTTTATCCTTGGCAACGCTTGAGCCTGTTCCTTCTACGTGAGGGAACAGGCTGGCAACATATCAACGACGGGGTAGGAATTGCAGCGGATCTACAGGCTTCCCTTGACGGCGAATCTCAAAGTGCAGTTTCACCCGGTCTGTACCAGTTGACCCCATTTCGGCAATTGTCTGTCCGACTTTGACCTGCTGCCCCTCCCGAACCAACAGCCTACGGTTGTGGCCGTAAGCACTGACGTAGGTATCGCTGTGTTTGATGATGACCAGCTCGCCGTAGCCCCGTAAACCACTCCCGGCGTACACCACTGTCCCATCAGACGCAGCTAAAACAGGCTGTCCCAAATCTCCGGCGATATCAATGCCTTTATTCAAACTACCGTTTGAAGAGAATTTTCCAATCAGTACACCGTTCGAAGGCCATCCCCAGCCCGTCGGAGCAGGCCCTGCAGGGGGCAAAGGCGCCGGCGCGGGCTTGCTCGCAATCGTTGGCGAGGCAGTGCCTGCTGGCCTTGTGATGATGGTGGTTTTGCTCGAAGACGACGGTGAAGAAGCGGTGTTTGTCACCACCGTGGTAGGCGTTGAACCGGTGCGGCCGTCAAAGCGAATCGTCTGACCCGGATGTATCGTGTATGGCACAGGAATATTGTTACGAGCTGCAAGCGCCTTGTAATCCCAACCATAACGGAAGGCGATCGAGAACATCGTATCGCCCTTGCGTACCACATATTGTCCGGTGGTCACTGTCGGCTTTTGCGGCACGGCATTATTGCGATCAACCACCCGCGCACCGTTGTTTGACGTGCTCGAGCACGCGGCCAACAGGGAACTCAAGACAAGGCCAAGCACCAGTCGCTGAAAGCTTGTTTTACTCATACGCTGCGCAAGACCTGTGAGACTCACCCGCCGCTCCCTTTGTGGTGGCTGAACATGAATGCCTGTATCAGGCTTGAAATATGACGCAAGTATAACTGGGCATTGGAGTTTTACCGGCACACGACTGAAACGAAAAATTCATCGTGATTAAACCAGCGCACTCATCATGTTGACTCTATAAACCCCGCTGTAAGACACATCCCCGCCAACAGAATTCACTGCAGACGAACAAATGATCAGGCCAGCGGGCCATTGAGCAACGGTACGAAGCGCACGGCGCCAAGTACATGCCGTGAAAAACCTTCGTCCTCACGAATAATGAGCATCAATTGTTGCACTTCGCCGGAGCCCACCGGGATGACCAACCGCCCGCCAGGCGCCAGTTGATCGAGCAACGCTTGCGGTACATCGGTGGCCACTGCGGTAACGATGATGCCGTTATAAGGTGCCAGCGCTGGCCAACCCTCCCAGCCATCGCCCCAACGGAACACCACATTGCGCAGGTTCAACTCCGCCAGGCGCTCCTTGGCTCGGTCCTGCAGGACCTTGATGCGCTCCACCGAAAACACCCGCTCCACCAGTTGCGACAACACCGCTGTCTGGTAGCCAGAGCCCGTGCCGATCTCCAGCACCTTGTCCAACGGGCCCGCCGCCAACAGCAGCTCGCTCATGCGCGCCACCATGTAAGGCTGGGAAATAGTCTGGTTGTGGCCAATGGGCAGCGCCGTATCTTCATACGCACGGTGGGCCAAGGCTTCATCGACAAACAGGTGCCGAGGCGTGCGTCGGATCACTTCCAGCACCTGGGCGTTGGACAGCCCCTCTTCGTACAAGCGCTGGATCAGACGCTCGCGGGTGCGCTGGGAGGTCATCCCGATACCCCGGCGCAGCAGGTCGTCTTGTTCGCGAGCCATCAGTTCAAAGCCTCCAGCCAGCCATCGAGACTACTGAAGGCATCACTGAAGGTGCGATCAAGTTGCAGCGGGGTAATCGAAACATAACCTTGCATCACCGCATGAAAGTCCGTGCCTGGGCCGCCGTCTTCGGCATCGCCCGCTGCGGCGATCCAATAGCCTTCCTTGCCACGCGGGTCGACCACCTTCAACGGAGCCGCAGCACGAGCACGATGGCCCAGGCGGGTCAGTTGGATACCGCGAATATGGTCGAGAGGCAGGTTGGGAATATTGACGTTGAGTACCGTGCGCGGCGGCAGGTCCAGGGAGCCATGGGCCTCCACCAGCTTGCGCGCGAAGTAGGCGGCAGTGGGCAGGTTGTCCAATTGGCGCGAAGCCAATGAAAAGGCGAACGAAGTACGCCCGAGGAAGCGCCCTTCGAGAGCCGCCGCGACGGTGCCGGAATACAGCACATCATCCCCAAGGTTTGCACCCAGGTTGATGCCCGAGACTACCAAGTCCGGCTCCTGATCCAACAAACTGTTGATTGCCAGGTGCACGCAGTCGGTGGGGGTACCGTTCACGCTGATAAAGCCATTGGCCAGAACCTGCGGGTGCAGGGGACGGTCGAGCGTCAGCGAACTGCTGGCGCCGCTCTTGTCCTGGTCGGGGGCAACCACCACGCACTCGGCGTAATTCTGCAGCGCGGCATAGAGCGCGGCAAGACCGGGTGCGGTGGCACCGTCATCGTTTGATATCAGAATACGCATGGGCTGTCCGTCTGCCCCACCGGCACCAGATCAACAAGCTCGCGCACCAAGACAGTGGCGAAGCATCCGGCCGGCAGGACGAATTCCAATTGCAGAATGTCAGGACCGGGATAATGCCACGTCAACCCGCCAATGGGCAGTCGCAGAATGCGACGTTCCTGGCTCATGCCGGCATTCACCAGCCAATCGCGCAGGTCGGCTTCACCGGCAGCAACCGCTTGTTCCAACTCATGGGTTGCACCTGTGGCCGGCGAGTCACCCTCGCCCCACTGTGGCCCGGTCGGATGCAGGTCCAGGATCGCCAGCCGCGGGTCGCTGCATTCAGCCTCCCCCGCCGGAAAAAAACTGCGACTGTCGGTAAACGCCAGCAGGTCGCCGACCTGGGCGCGCTGCCAGGAACCATCGGCAACACGCGCCGCCAGCACCTTGTTAAACAGGAAGCTACGCGCGGTGGACAACAGCCGCGAACGCACATTGCGCTGCTCCGGCAAGGCCTTGCGCGCAGCCCACTCACGGGCATCAACGACATTGCCACCATTGTGGCCAAACCGCTGGGCACCGAAGTAATTGGGAATGCCGTGTTGTGCAATCAGTTGCAACCGCGCGTCGATGGCGGCGGTATCACCGGTGAACTGAGTCAGGCGCAAGGTGAAACCGTTGGCCGAATGCGCACCGCGTTGCAGCTTGCGCTTGTGACGGGCAGTCTTGAGGATCTTGAGGGTGTCGTTTTCCGCCGCACTCATGTCTGGGTCGGCCTTGCCCGGCAGTTGCACGCTGAACCACTGGCGGGTCAACGCCTGGCGATCCTTCAGCCCGGCATAGCTGACGGTACGCAACGGCACACCAGCGGCCTTGGCGATACGCCGTGCGGCTTCCTCGGTGTTCAGGCCACGCTTTTCCACCCACAACCACAGGTGCTCACCCTCGCCGGTCAGCGGGATATCGAGCACTTCATCGACCTGGAAATCTTCAGCCGTGGCTTTCAGTACCGCGCTGCCCAAGGCTTCGCCGTAGGCCCGAGGGCCTAGCAATTGCAAGTCATTCATGCGCGCAGCAACAAGGCAACGGAGTGCACCGCGATGCCCTCTTCACGGCCGGTAAACCCAAGCTTTTCAGTGGTAGTGGCTTTCACGTTCACTTGATCCAACTCAATGTGCAGATCCGCAGCAATCAACGCGCGCATCGATTCGATGTGGGGCGCCATTTTCGGCGCCTGGGCCACGATGGTGTTATCAACATTGCCGACCTTCCAGCCCTTGGCATGGATCAAGCCGACCACATGGCGCAGCAGTACACGGCTGTCCGCCCCCTTGAAGGTCGGATCGGTGTCTGGAAAGTGCTTGCCGATATCACCCAACGCCGCCGCGCCGAGCAAGGCATCGCTCAAGGCATGCAACACTACGTCGCCGTCGGAATGAGCCAGCAACCCATGGTGGTGCGCAATGCGCACGCCGCCCAAGGTGATGAAATCGCCTTCAGCGAAACGGTGCACATCGTAGCCATGGCCAATACGCATAAAAAAACGCCCCGATTTAATTCAGGGCGTGATTCTACCTACTTTTGCCTCACATTAACCGAGCAAAGCACGCCCGTGATGACGCAAATGGTCTTCGATGAAGCTGGCGATGAAGAAGTAGCTGTGGTCATAACCGGGTTGCAGGCGCAGTTCCAATGGATGGCCGGCCGCCTTCGCAGCTTGTTGCAAGGCCTCAGGCTTGAGTTGCACGGCAAGGAAATCATCGCGATCGCCCTGGTCTACCAGCAATGGCAGCTTTTCCGAGGCCTCGCTGATCAGCACGCAGGCGTCCCATTCGCGCCATCTGGAGCGCTCTTCCCCCAGGTAACGGGAGAAGGCTTTCTGGCCCCAAGGGCAATCCATTGGGTTGTTGATCGGCGAAAACGCCGACACCGACAGGTAGCGCCCAGGGTTGCGCAAGGCACACACCAATGCGCCATGGCCGCCCATGGAATGGCCACTGATGCCGCGCTTGTCCGAAGCCGGGAAATGCGCTTCAACCAACGCCGGCAATTCCTGCACCACGTAGTCATGCATCCGATAATGCTTGGCCCAGGGCTCCTGGGTGGCATTGAGATAGAAGCCCGCGCCCAGGCCAAAATCCCAAGCGTTGTCCGGGTCGCCCGGCACGCCGGGACCGCGTGGACTGGTGTCCGGCGCGACGATAATCAGCCCCAGTTCGGCGGCCATGCGCTGGGCACCGGCCTTTTGCATGAAGTTTTCGTCGGTGCAGGTCAGTCCGGACAGCCAGTACAACACCGGCAACTTGCCGCCCTGCTCCGCTTGCGGCGGCAGGTAGACGGCGAAGGTCATGTCGCAACCGAGCACATCGGAATGATGCTTGTAGCGTTTATGCCAGCCGCCGAAGCTCTTCTGGCACGACAGGTTTTCCAGACTCATGGCCGACCTCAGAAGTGGATGACGGTACGAATGCTCTTGCCTTCATGCATCAGGTCAAATGCTTTGTTGATGTCTTCCAGGCCCATGGTATGGGTGATGAAGGTGTCCAGCGGGATTTCGCCGGTCTGGGCCATTTCCACGTAGCTTGGCAATTCGCTGCGACCGCGCACGCCACCGAAGGCCGAACCGCGCCAGACGCGACCGGTCACCAACTGGAAGGGGCGTGTGGAAATTTCCTGGCCAGCGCCAGCCACGCCGATGATTACCGACTCACCCCAACCTTTGTGGCAGCACTCAAGGGCAGCACGCATCAGTTGTACGTTGCCGATACATTCGAAGGAAAAGTCCACGCCACCGTCAGTCAAATCGACAATCACATCTTGAATTGGGCGGTCGTAGTCTTTCGGGTTGATGCAGTCGGTCGCGCCCAGTTGCTTGGCGATTTCGAACTTGGCCGGGTTGATGTCGATGGCGATGATGCGACCCGCCTTGGCCTTTACCGCGCCAATCACCGCCGACAGGCCGATACCGCCCAGGCCGAAGATGGCCACGGTGTCACCTGGCTTGACCTTGGCGGTGTTGATTACCGCACCGATACCGGTGGTGACGCCACAGCCCAACAGGCAGACCTTTTCCAGCGGCGCTTCTTTGGGAATCTTGGCCACGGAAATTTCCGGCAGCACGGTGTACTCGGAGAAAGTCGAGGTGCCCATGTAGTGGAAAATCGGCTGGCCTTTGTAGGAAAAACGCGTGGTGCCGTCCGGCATCAGGCCTTTGCCCTGGGTGGAGCGAATGGCCTGGCACAGATTGGTCTTGCCCGACAGGCAGAATTTGCACTTGCCACATTCCGGGGTGTACAGCGGGATCACGTGGTCGCCAACAGCCACCGATGTCACGCCCTCGCCGATGGCTTCAACCACCGCACCGCCTTCATGGCCAAGGATCGACGGGAAGATACCTTCCGGATCGGCGCCCGACAGCGTGTAGGCGTCGGTATGGCACACGCCGGATGCGACCACGCGCAACAGCACTTCGCCAGCCTTCGGCATAGCGACATCCACTTCAACGATTTCGAGGGGCTTTTTGGCTTCGAAGGCTACGGCGGCGCGGGACTTGATCATCCGGGTTTCTCCAAGGGGTTAAAAACTGAGGAGGTGAGTGTAAATCACGGCCCATTGATTAATAATCCAGACAAAAGCAAAACTTTATTGCTGTACAGGGATAATTACCATGCTGGAAAACCGCTGGGAAGGCATCGATGAGTTCGTCGCGGTGGCAGAATGCAGCCAATTCACGGCGGCGGCGGAGCGCCTGGGGGGGTCGTCATCCCATATCAGCCGGCAAGTAGCACGCCTGGAAGAGCGCCTGCAGACGCGGTTGCTGTACCGCAGCACGCGCAAAGTCACGCTGACCGAGGCCGGGCAAACCTTTTTGCAACACTGCCAGCGTTTGCAGGACGGTCGAGAAGAAGCCTTGCGCGCCGTCGGTGATCTCACCAGCGAGCCCAAGGGCATGTTGCGCATGACCTGCGCCGTGGCCTACGGCGAGCGGTTTATCGTGCCCTTGGTGACACGCTTCATGGGGTTGTACCCGCAGCTGCGGGTGGATATCGAACTGAGCAACCGGCAACTGGACCTGGTACACGAAGGTCTCGACCTGGCGATTCGCCTTGGACGCCTACAGGATTCGCGCATGGTCGCCAGCCGCCTGGCGCCCCGGCGCATGTACCTGTGCGCCTCGCCGTCATACCTGGCGCGATATGGCCGGCCCCATAGCCTGTCGGAATTGAGCCGGCATAACTGTCTGATCGGGGGCTCTGACATTTGGCAATTGGCCCAGGAAGGGCGCGAATTTTCCCAGCGGGTACAGGGAAACTGGCGCTGCAACAGTGGGCAGGCAGTGCTGGATGCAGCGTTGCAGGGGGTGGGCTTGTGCCAGTTGCCGGACTATTACGTGCTGGAGCATCTGCACAGTGGCGCGCTGGTGTCGTTGCTGGAGGCGCATCAGCCGCCGAATACGGCGGTGTGGGCGCTGTATCCGCAGCAGCGGCATTTGTCGCCGAAGGTGAGGAAGTTGGTGGATTTCTTGAAGGAAGGGTTGGCTGGGAGGCCGGAGTACCGCGGATGATTATGGGGGCTTGTACTGGCCTCTTCGCGAGCAAGCCCGCTCCCACATTTGACCGCGTGCATCCTGAAGAAACGCGGTCAAAATGTGGGAGCGGGCTTGCTCGCGAAGGCGTCGCCGCGTTCTAGCTGACTACCTACGGTTAGCCCACCGCAACCGCAACCACTCCAAATCCTCCGGCCGGGTCACCTTGATATTGTCCGAACGCCCTTCGATCAAGCGCGGCGCCTGGCCAGACCACTCCATAGCCGAGGCCTCATCGGTAATCACCGCATCTGCCACCAGGCTATCGGCCAACGCGCGGTGCAACGCGCCCAGACGGAACATCTGCGGCGTATAAGCTTGCCAGATCAAACTGCGATCAACGGTTTCCACCACCCGCCCGCGCTTATCGACGCGCTTGAGGGTGTCGCGAGCCGGCACGGCAAGCAAGCCACCCACCGGATCGTCCGCCAGCTCCATCAACAATTTGTCGAGATCGTCACGGCTCAAGTTCGGCCGCGCCGCATCGTGCACCAATACCCAGTCATCATCACTGGCGCCCAGAGCATTGAGTTGCAGCAGCGCATTGAGCACCGAGCCCGAACGCTCCGAGCCACCGTCCGCACGCTGAATACGTGGGTCGGCAGCGCAGGCCAGAGCGGGCCAGTAAGGATCATCAGAAGCAAGACTGACCACCAAGCCCTTAAGGGAAGGATGGTCGAGAAAACAGCCGAGGCTGTGTTCCAGAATTGTGCGCCCGCCCAGTTGCAGGTACTGCTTGGGGCGGTCCGCAGCCATACGGGCACCGACGCCCGCGGCAGGAATCACGGCCCAGAAGGCCGGCAAATCGTGACTCATTGGGCCAACTGGTAGAGGGTTTCGCCCTCCTTGACCATGCCCAACTCATGGCGAGCCCGCTCTTCGACGGTCTCCGTGCCTTTTTTCAGCTCAAGCACCTCGGCATCGAGGACGCGGTTGCGCTCCAGCAGAACTTCATTTTCGGCGTGCTGTGCAGCAATTTGCTCGGTCAGGTCTTTTACCTGCGCAAAGCTGCCATTCCCCACCCATAGGCGGTACTGCAGGCCAGCCAGCAACAAGAGCAAGACGAGGAACAACCAATTGGGACTGCGCATCGAATATCAGGTATCCAGTGAAAAAAGACAGCCATGCAAAACTTTTGAAGCAACTGATAGCACGAAGCCTGGAAAAACCAGGCTTGTGCTTGTTAGCCATCAGATTAGCGTCGAAATTGACTCTGTCGTGAGTTTTCCGACGCAATCCGCCGACTTTTTACCATTTGCCGATCAGCCGCGAAACTCACCACGACCGTTGTACTTGGCCTTGCCCGCCAGTTGCTCTTCGATACGCAGCAATTGGTTGTACTTGGAAACGCGGTCGGAACGGCACAGGGAACCGGTCTTGATCTGGCCCGCCGACGTGCCCACAGCCAGGTCGGCAATGGTCGAATCTTCGGTTTCGCCGGAGCGGTGGGAGATCACGGCGGTGTAGCCCGCAGCCTTGGCCATCTGGATAGCTTCCAGGGTTTCGGTCAGGGTGCCGATCTGGTTGAACTTGATCAGGATCGAGTTGGCGATCGACTTGTCGATGCCTTCTTTCAGGATCTTGGTGTTGGTCACGAACAGGTCGTCGCCCACCAGTTGGATCTTCTCGCCGATTTTGTCGGTGAGGATTTTCCAGCCGTCCCAATCGGATTCGTCCAGGCCGTCTTCGATCGAGATGATCGGGTAGCGCTGGGTCAAACCTTTCAGGTATTCCGCGAAACCTTCGGAGTTGAACACCTGGCCTTCGCCGGACAGGTTGTATTTACCGTCCTCGTAGAACTCGCTGGCCGCGCAGTCCAGGGCCAGGGTCACGTCGGTGCCCAGCTTGTAGCCAGCGTTGGCCACAGCTTCGGAGATCACTTTCAGTGCATCTTCGTTGGACGCCAGGTTCGGTGCGAAACCACCTTCGTCACCGACAGCAGTGCTCAGGCCACGGGCCTTCAGCACAGCTTTCAGGTGATGGAAAATCTCGGTGCCCATGCGCAGGCCTTCGGAGAAGGACTTGGCGCCAACCGGCTGAACCATGAATTCCTGGATATCAACGTTGTTATCGGCGTGCTCGCCACCGTTGATGATGTTCATCATCGGAACCGGCATCGAGTAAACACCCGGTGTACCGTTCAGGTTGGCGATGTGGGCGTACAGCGGCAAGTCCTGGTCCTGTGCAGCAGCCTTGGCAGCGGCCAGGGATACGGCGAGGATGGCGTTGGCGCCCAGGCTGCCTTTGTTTTCGGTGCCGTCGAGCTTGATCATCGCCAGGTCGAGGGCTTTCTGGTCAACAGGGTCTTTGCCCAGCAGCAGGTCGCGGATCGGGCCGTTGATGTTGGCTACAGCCTTGAGCACGCCTTTGCCCAGGTAACGGCTCTTGTCGCCATCACGCAGTTCCAGCGCTTCGCGCGAACCGGTAGACGCACCGGACGGCGCGCAGGCGCTGCCGATGATGCCGTTATCGAGAAGCACGTCGGCTTCGACGGTGGGGTTGCCACGGGAGTCGAGAACTTCACGACCTTTGATGTCGACGATTTTTGCCATTGTTGTAAACACTCCAAAGTTGACGAAAACGACGCAGCTGAAGGAAAACTTTTGACCGACCGCAAGGGTGGAACAACGGGGCAGGCTTGCAGGCGACAAGGCTCAGGCCCGGGGGCCTGAGCATTTAGCGTGGGATACTTTACCGGAGAAACGTTGCTTACGCGGTCTCTACCGTCGGAAAACTCTTGACCAGTTCGTCCAATTGCTTGAGCTGGGCCAGGAACGGCTCCAGCTTGTCCAGGCGCAGGGCGCATGGGCCGTCGCATTTGGCGTTGTCCGGGTCCGGGTGGGCTTCCAGGAACAGGCCCGCCAGGGACTGGCTGATGCCCGCCTTGGCCAGGTCCAGTACCTGGGCACGACGCCCGCCAGCGGAATCGGCGCGACCACCGGGCATTTGCAGCGCGTGGGTCACGTCGAAGAACACCGGGTATTCGAACTGCTTCATGATGCCGAAACCGAGCATGTCCACCACGAGGTTGTTGTAGCCGAAGCTCGAACCACGCTCGCAGAGGATCAACTGGTCGTTACCCGCTTCCACGCACTTGTTCAGGATGTGTTTCATCTCCTGGGGCGCGAGGAACTGGGCTTTCTTGATATTGATCACCGCGCCGGTCTTGGCCATCGCGACGACCAGGTCGGTCTGGCGCGACAGGAAGGCCGGCAACTGGATGATGTCGCACACCTCGGCGACCACGGCAGCCTGCTCAGGCTCGTGGACGTCGGTGATGATCGGCACGCCGAAGGCTTGCTTGATGTCCTGGAAGATCCGCATGCCTTCTTCAAGGCCCGGGCCGCGATAGGAGGTCACGGACGAACGGTTGGCCTTGTCGAAGCTGGCCTTGAACACGTAGGGGATACCGAGTTTCTCGGTGACCTTTACGTATTCTTCACAGACCTGCATCGCCATGTCGCGGCTTTCCAGCACGTTCATGCCGCCGAACAGCACCATGGGCTTGTCGTTGGCAATCTCGATGTCGCCGACGCGAATGATCTTCTGGGCCATCAGGGTTACGCCTTCTTCTGGTGTTGCGTCAGTGCTGCCTTGACGAAACCGCTGAACAACGGGTGACCGTCGCGCGGCGTCGAGGTGAACTCCGGGTGGAACTGGCAAGCGACGAACCATGGATGATCCGGAGCTTCGACCACTTCAACCAGCGCGCCATCACCGGAGCGACCGGAGATTTTCAGGCCAGCCTCTTTGATTTGCGGCAGCAGGTTGTTGTTCACTTCGTAGCGGTGACGGTGACGCTCGACGATCACGTCCTTGCCGTAGCAGTCGTGAACCAGCGAGCCCGGCTCCAGCAGGCAGTCTTGCGCGCCAAGGCGCATGGTGCCGCCCAGGTCGGAAGCTTCGGTACGGGTCTCGACGGCGCCGGTGGCATCTTCCCACTCGGTGATCAGGCCCACGACCGGATGGCCGCTCTTGCTGTCGAACTCGGTGGAGTTGGCGTCTTTCCAACCCAACACGTTACGGGCGAACTCGATAACGGCCACTTGCATGCCCAGGCAGATACCCAGGTAAGGCACCTTGTTCTCACGAGCGTACTGCACGGCAGTGATCTTGCCTTCCACGCCACGCAGGCCGAATCCGCCAGGCACGAGGATTGCGTCCACACCTTCGAGCAAGGCAGTGCCTTGGTTCTCGATGTCTTCAGAGTCGATGTAGCGCAGGTTGACCTTGGTACGGTTGCTGATACCGGCGTGGCTCATCGCTTCGATCAGCGACTTGTACGCGTCCAGCAATTCCATGTACTTGCCGACCATGGCGATGGTGACTTCATGCTCAGGGTTGAGCTTGGCGTCAACTACCGCGTCCCACTCGGACAGGTCCGCACCACCGCATTGCAGGCCGAAACGCTCAACCACAAAATCGTCCAGGCCTTGCGAATGCAGGATGCCCGGGATCTTGTAGATGGTGTCGGCGTCTTCCAGCGCGATCACCGCACGCTCTTCAACGTTGGTGAATTGCGCGATCTTGCGACGCGAGGAAATGTCGATCGGGTGATCGGAGCGGCACACCAGCACGTCCGGCTGCAGGCCGATGGAACGCAGTTCCTTGACCGAGTGCTGGGTTGGCTTGGTTTTGGTTTCGCCGGCGGTCGCGATGTACGGCACCAAGGTCAGGTGCATCAGCATCGCGCGCTTGGCGCCGACTTCGAAGCGCAGCTGGCGGATGGCTTCGAGGAACGGTTGGGACTCGATGTCACCCACGGTGCCACCGATCTCGACCATTGCCACGTCGGCATCGCCTGCACCCTTGATGATGCGGCGCTTGATTTCGTCGGTGATGTGCGGGATCACCTGGATGGTTGCACCCAGGTAGTCACCACGACGCTCCTTGCGCAGCACGTGCTCGTAGACACGGCCGGTGGTGAAGTTGTTGTTCTGGGTCATGGTCGTGCGGATGAACCGCTCGTAGTGGCCCAGGTCCAGGTCGGTTTCGGCGCCGTCGTGGGTGACGAACACTTCACCGTGCTGGAACGGGCTCATGGTGCCCGGGTCAACGTTGATGTACGGGTCCAGCTTGAGCATGGTGACCTTAAGTCCCCGCGCCTCCAGGATGGCCGCCAATGAAGCCGATGCGATGCCTTTCCCCAATGAAGAAACAACACCGCCCGTGACGAATATGTAGCGCGTCATGAAAAACCCTAGAAGTCTGCGTTAAAGCGGTCCGAGCCGCCGGGGAAAGCGAAGGAAGGCCGAAGCCCCCGATCACCTGCATTAATCACAGTGCACCTTTCAAAAAAACCGCCGCGTGGTGACAGACCAGCAATGAAACACCGGTACGTTGATCGCTACACATTTTTTGGAATCGCCCAGCAAAGACTGCTTGGTAATCGGCAACTGCTGCGATTCAGGAGAATCCACAGAAGTTGTATCAAGAAGGGAGCGTAGTCTACCGGAAAGGCTCTATCAGCTCAAACCTTGATCGCAGGTCTGTGGCATCCAATGTAATTGCCAATCACCTGTCGCGTTGGGCCATAGCCCTGCAAGGGTTGGGACAGCCAGCAACTGCTCGTCCCGATACAGCAGCGGCAATCTGCCACGTACGAACCCTGGCACCCCGCATTCATTAAGCAGACGCTTTAAGTCCCGCCGCCCTCGACCGGGCACTTCGATGATTTCACCGCCCTGACGATAGCGAACCTCGAAAGACCCTTTGGGGACCTCCCCTACGAATTCGAGCCGTCCATTGCCGGGTAACTCTAGTGGGTTTTGCAGAGTGGGCCAGCTCACCGTTGCGTCAGAAAATTCCGACCAAGCAGCGGGCACCCACCAGATGCGCTCGGCGCAACGATGCAACTCCCCGTCGGCCAGGCGCCATAACGGTTGTGCGTCGCCCTTGGCATCCCGCAAGGAATACCAACTGGCCCAGTGGTCGCTGTCGGGCAGTCGAGTGAGCGGCGTCAGCCAGTGACGCAGGGCATTACGCTGGCGGGCGTCGGAAAGCTCACGCAGTGGTGCAAGCACCAAGGACGGCAACGGTAGCCAGGGAAACCGCGAAAGTTGATCGGCACCTTGCAGATCCATCCCTGCCAGCTCATCGAGCAATGCCTGGGCTTCACTCAGGTGCTCGGCGGTGCGCGCCAGGCTTGATACGGCTTGGGGCCAGCGCTCGGTGAGCGTGGGGAGTACACGATGGCGCAGATAGTTACGGGAGAAACGCGAGTCGGCGTTGGAGGGATCTTCGATCCACTGGAGCCGATGCTCGTGAGCGTAGGCTTCCAACTCAACCCTCGAGACATCCAGCAACGGCCGCACCAGATGACCCGCCGCCAATGGGCGATACGCCGGCATTGCCGCCAGCCCGCGCACCCCGGCCCCGCGAAGCAAGCGAAACAGCAGGGTCTCCGCTTGGTCGTCACGGTGCTGGCCGGTCAGCAAGACCTCCCCTGCCCCGGTCACCTCAGCAAACGCCTGGTAACGCGCATCACGGGCGGCACGTTCAAGGCTGGCGCCTGGCTGGACGTGGACGCGCATGATGCGCAGGGGTACGCCCAGGGCATCACACACCGACTGGCAATGCGCCGGCCATGCGTCTGCTGCAGCTTGCAAGCCATGGTGAATATGAATGGCGCCGAGAGGCGGAAGGTCTTTGGCGTTGGCCAGGAGGTGCAGCAGGACAGTTGAATCAAGCCCGCCGGAGAATGCGATATGCCAAGCCGGGGCGTTGCGCCAAGGAGACAAGGCTTGCAGGAGTTTAGCGGGCAGAGTTGGCTTCATCACAGGTTACCGCTGCAAATCTGGAATACGTCGGCCCAGCATACACAAAGCAAATGTGGGAGCGGGCTTGCTCGCGAAAGCGTGTCAGTCACTGAATAAGTTGACTGGAACACCGCTTTCGCGAGCAAGCCCGCTCCCACACGAGTACTGCATTGTCTGCCAGATCAGTGCCTGATCAGAGACCGTAGCTCATCAGACGCTCATAACGGCGCGCCAACAGCGCTTCGTTATCCAGCTTCTTGAGCATCGCCAGTTGCGAGCCCAGCTCAGCGCGAATGGTCGCGGCAGCAGCAGCCGGGTCACGGTGGGCGCCGCCCAGTGGCTCGGCGATCACTTTGTCCACGATACCCAGGCCTTTGAGGCGATCGGCAGTGATGCCCATGGCTTCGGCAGCGTCCGGTGCCTTTTCGGCGGTTTTCCACAGGATCGAGGCGCAACCTTCCGGCGAAATCACCGCGTAGGTCGAGTATTGCAGCATGTTCAGTTGGTCGCAGACGCCAATGGCCAGTGCGCCGCCGGAACCACCTTCACCGATTACGGTGGCGATGATCGGGGTTTTCAGGCGAGACATGACGCGAAGGTTCCAGGCAATCGCTTCGCTCTGGTTGCGTTCTTCAGCGTCGATACCTGGGTAGGCACCCGGGGTGTCGATGAAGGTCAGTATCGGCATCTTGAAGCGTTCGGCCATTTCCATCAGGCGGCACGCCTTGCGGTAGCCTTCCGGGCGCGGCATGCCGAAGTTGCGACGGACTTTCTCGCGTACTTCACGGCCTTTCTGGTGACCGATCACCATCACTGGTTGGTCGTCCAGGCGAGCGATACCGCCCACGATAGCCGCGTCGTCGGAGAAGTGGCGGTCGCCATGCAACTCGTCGAACTCGGTGAAAATGTGCTGGATGTAGTCCAAGGTGTACGGGCGGCGCGGGTGGCGGGCCAGGCGCGCGATCTGCCAGCTGGTCAGCTTGCCGAAGATGTCTTCGGTCAGGGTGCTGCTCTTGTCCTGCAGGCGAGCGATCTCATCGCCGATATTCAGCGAATTGTCATTGCCGACCAGGCGCAGTTCTTCAATCTTGGCTTGCAGGTCAGCGATCGGCTGTTCGAAATCAAGAAAATTCGGGTTCATAAGCGTCCGTCTTGGGTCGACGGCCAAGGAGTGCCTGGCCAGCCGGTTGTCTATTCGCGCCCTACCTTAAGGGAGAGGCGCGTTTAGGTCGAGATTAAATGTTTTGTCGATATCAGGCGATTTGCTGTCACCCGGCTTTTTACAAGTGCATCAACGGTATTGGAGGAAGACGTTGTCTCGCCCGAACTGGTCACGCAAAGCTTGAATCAAGCCATCGGCGGGATCAATTCGCCAGGTCTCACCAAACTGCAGCATGGCCTTGGCGTCACTGCCGGTGTACTCCATGGTCACCGGGCACGCGCCTCGGTGGCGCTTGAGCAAGTCGCCCAACCAGCGTAGCTGATCGCCCTTGAGCGCTTCGGTTTTCACCTTCAAGCGCAGGCTTTCCGCCAGGTTGGTGCGCGCATCTTCCATGCTCATCACCCGCTTGATCCGCAAGCGCAGGCCGCCGGAGAAATCATCGTTGCTGACCTCCCCTTCCACCACCACCATGGCGTCGGTCTGCAACAACGACTGCGCCGAGTGGAATGCGTCGGCAAACAACGATGCTTCAATGCGCCCCGAACGGTCGTCGAGCGTGACAAAGCCCATCTTGTCACCCTTCTTATTTTTCATCACCCGCAGGGCGATGATCATGCCCGCCACGGTCTGGGTGTCGCGAGCCGGTTTCAGGTCAATGATGCGCTGACGGGCAAACCGGCGGATTTCGCCTTCATATTCGTCGATCGGGTGGCCGGTGAGGTACAGCCCCAAGGTGTCTTTTTCACCCTTGAGACGTTCCTTGAGCGTGAGCTCCTTGGCCTTGCGATGGTTGCCGTACACGTCCGAGTCTTCTTCGACGAATAACCCGCCAAACAAGTCGGCGTGGCCACTGTCGTGGGTGCGAGCGGTCTGCTCGGCAGCCTTGATCGCTTCTTCCATGGCAGTGAGCAACACCGCGCGGTTACGGTCGATATTGGCCTGATAGGCTTTCGGCTCATCGTGGAAATACGGGCCGAGACGGTCGAGTGCGCCGCTGCGAATCAGGCCATCGAGGGTCCGCTTGTTGATGCGCTTAAGGTCAACCCGCGCGCAGAAGTCAAACAGGTCCTTGAACGGCCCGTCCTGACGCGCTTCGACAATAGCCTCCACGGGGCTTTCGCCGACCCCCTTGATCGCGCCCAGACCATAGATGATGCGGCCTTCGTCGTTCACCGTGAACTTGAACTCCGAGGCGTTCACATCCGGCGCGTCGAGGCGCAGCTTCATGGTGCGCACTTCCTCGATCAAGGTCACGACCTTGTCGGTGTTGTGCATATCCGCCGAGAGTACCGCGGCCATGAACGGCGCCGGGTAGTGGGCTTTCAGCCAGGCGGTCTGGTACGACACCAGGCCGTAGGCGGCGGAGTGGGATTTGTTGAAGCCATAACCGGCGAATTTCTCCACCAGGTCGAAGATGTTACCGGCAAGGTCCGCGTCGATGTTGTTGGTGGCGCAACCTTCGATGAAACCGCCCCGCTGCTTGGCCATCTCCTCGGGTTTTTTCTTACCCATGGCTCGACGCAGCATGTCCGCACCGCCGAGGGTGTAACCGGCCATCACCTGGGCGATCTGCATCACCTGTTCTTGATACAGGATGATGCCGTAGGTGGGCGCCAACACCGGCTTGAGGCCGTCGTATTGATAATCGGAGTGCGGATACGCCAACTCGGCGCGGCCGTGCTTACGGTTGATGAAGTCATCCACCATGCCCGATTGCAGCGGGCCCGGGCGAAACAGGGCCACCAGTGCGATCAAGTCTTCCAGGCAGTCGGGCTTGAGCTTTTTGATCAGCTCCTTCATGCCGCGCGACTCAAGCTGGAACACCGCCGTGGTTTCGGCTTTTTGCAGCAACTGGTAAGTCGGCTTGTCATCCAGCGGGATAAACGCGATATCCAGCGGCTCTTCGTCGACCTTGGCACGTTCACGGTTGATGGTCTTGAGTGCCCAGTCGATGATCGTCAGGGTCCGCAGGCCGAGGAAGTCGAACTTCACCAGACCGGCGGCCTCCACGTCGTCCTTGTCGAACTGGGTTACCAGGCCATCGCCTGCTTCGTCGCAATAGATTGGCGAGAAGTCGGTGAGCTTGGTCGGTGCGATAACCACACCACCGGCGTGTTTACCGACGTTACGCACCACACCTTCAAGCTTGCGGGCCATGTCCCAGATTTCGGCGGCTTCTTCATCGATCTTGATGAAGTCGCGCAGGATTTCTTCCTGCTCGTAGGCCTTTTCCAGGGTCATGCCGACTTCGAACGGAATCATCTTCGACAGGCGATCCGCCAGGCCGTAGGACTTGCCCTGCACTCGGGCAACGTCGCGGATTACCGCCTTCGCGGCCATGGAACCGAAGGTGATGATCTGGCTTACCGCGTTGCGGCCGTATTTTTCGGCCACGTATTCGATCACGCGGTCGCGGCCATCCATGCAGAAGTCGACGTCGAAGTCGGGCATGGAAACCCGTTCCGGGTTCAGGAACCGTTCGAACAGCAGGTCATATTCCAGCGGATCGAGGTCGGTAATCTTCTGTACGTAAGCCACGAGTGAGCCTGCACCCGACCCCCGGCCAGGACCCACCGGCACACCGTTGCTTTTGGCCCACTGGATAAAGTCCATTACGATCAGGAAGTAACCGGGGAACCCCATCTGGATGATGATATCCAGCTCGAAATTCAGCCGATCGACGTACACCTGGCGCTTGGCATCGTAGTCTTCAGTGGTGTCCTTGGGCAGCAGAACGGTGAGGCGCTCTTCCAGGCCGTCGAACGACACCTTGCGGAAATACTCGTCGATGGTCATGCCATCGGGAATCGGGAAGTTGGGCAGGAAGTGCTTGCCCAGCTTCACTTCGATATTGCAGCGCTTGGCGATTTCGACGGAGTTTTCCAGGGCTTCGGGCAGGTCGCTGAACAACTCGGCCATTTCATCGGCGCTTTTGAGGTATTGCTCTTCGCTGTAGTTCTTCGAACGACGCGGATCATCCAGGGCCCGGCCTTCGCCGATGCACACGCGGGTCTCGTGCGCCTCGAAATCTTCTTTCTTGATGAAGCGCACATCGTTGGTCGCCACCAACGGCGCGCCCAGCTTGTCGGCCAGGGCGACGGCGGCGTGCAGGTGCTCTTCATCATTGGGGCGATTGGTGCGCTGGACTTCCAGATAGAAACGGTCGGGGAAGACCTGCATCCACTCGCTGGCGAGCACCTCCGCTTCCTGGGGGTTACCGCCCAGCAGCGCAATGCCGATCTCGCCTTCTTTGGCGGCCGACAGCATGATCAGGCCTTCGCTCGCCTCGGCAACCCATTCGCGCTCGATGATGATCGAGCCATTGCGTTGGCCGTCGATAAAGCCGCGGGAAATCAGTTCGGTCAGGTTGCGATAGCCGACGCCGTTCATCGCCAACAGGCTGATGCGGCTCAGGGGGCTGTCGGGGTCTTTGTTGGACAGCCACAAGTCGGCGCCACAGATCGGCTTGATGCCGGCCCCCATGGCGTTCTTGTAGAACTTGACCAAGGAACACATGTTGTTCTGATCGGTCACCGCTACCGCAGGCATGTTCATGCCCACCAGGGTTTTGACCAGCGGTTTGATCCGTACCAGGCCGTCGACCAGGGAGTATTCAGTGTGCAGGCGTAGATGAACGAATGAAGCCGGCATAGTGATCTCTTATACGTGGAAAACAACAAGGCCCGGATTGTACCGGGCCTTGAGTAAAACATCAGCCTCGCGACTATACCTCGCTGAGGCTCTCCCGAGCTTCGTAAGCCTGACGAACCGGGGCGAACGAGCGGCGGTGGATGGGTGTCGGACCCAAGCGAGCCAAGGCTTCCAGATGAACGGGCGTCGGATAGCCCTTGTGGCCACCAATACCGTAGCCGGGGTAGATCAATTCGAACGCAGCCATTTCACGATCACGGCTGACTTTGGCCAGGATCGAGGCGGCGGCGATGGCGGGCACCTTGCTATCGCCCTTGACCACGGCTTCAGACGGCATCGTCAGTTTCGGGCAACGGTTGCCGTCGATCATCGCCAGTTTTGGCGTGACGTGCAGCCCCTCCACCGCGCGCTGCATCGCGAGCATGGTGGCGTGAAGAATGTTCAGCTCGTCGATTTCCTCGACTTCGGCACGAGCGATGTGCCAGCTCAGCGCTTTTTCGCAGATCTCGTCGAAGAGCTTTTCGCGGCGAGCTTCGGTGAGTTTTTTCGAGTCGTTGAGGCCGAGTATCGGGCGGTTCGGGTCGAGAATCACCGCCGCTGTGACAACAGCGCCGCACAGCGGACCGCGCCCTACCTCATCAACACCGGCCACCAGTTCGTGGGCTTGTGCGACCAGGCTGAAATCCAGGCCCATTTGCGTCGTCATAGGGAATCCTGCTTTTGGCCGATCAAGGTCAACACGGCATCCGCCGCCTGGTTGGACGCATCCCGACGCAAAATGCGATGGATAGCGTCAAAACCACGGGTCTGCTCTTCGCCACCATCGATCAGGGGGAGTACGGTTTGCGCCAGGGCTTCAGGCGTTGCATCGTCCTGCAATAATTCCGGCACCAACAGTCGCTGGGCCAGCAGGTTGGGCAAGGAGATGTAGGGGCTCTTGACCATGCGCTTGAGAATCCAGAAGGTCAGCGGTGCCAAGCGGTAGGCCACGACCATCGGGCGCTTGTACAACAAGGCCTCCAGGGTCGCGGTGCCCGAGGCAATCAGCACCGCATCACAGGCGGCCAGGGCCAGGTGCGATTGGCCATCCAACAGGGTCAACGGCAGGCTGCGGCCTTCCAGCAACGTTTCGATCTGCGCGCGACGTTGCGGGCTGGCACACGGCAGTACGAAGCGCACGCCGGGCTTCAAGGCCATCAGGCGTTCAGCTGCATCAAAAAACAACGCGCCCAGACGACCGACTTCGCCGCCCCGGCTGCCTGGCATCAGCGCAACCAGCGGCCCCTCAGCCAAGCCCAATTCGGCACGGGCAGCTGCTCGTTCAGCCTGCAGGGGGATCGTATCGGCCAAGGTATGCCCGACAAACCGCACCGGCACGCCCTTCTCTTCGTAGAACTTCGCCTCAAACGGCAACAAGGTCAGCATCAAATCGCAGCCTTCGCGAATTTTCAACACGCGCTTCTGCCGCCACGCCCATACGGACGGGCTGACGTAGTGCACGGTCTTGATACCGGCCTGACGCAATTTGAGTTCGATATTGAGGGTGAAGTCCGGCGCGTCGATTCCGATGAAGACGTCAGGCTTTTCTTCGATCAGGGTCTGGATCAGCAGCTTGCGGCGAGCCAGCAGTTCACGAAGGCGACCCAGCACTTCCACCAACCCCATGACCGACAAGCGCTCCATGGGGAAGTAGGACGTGAGCCCTTCGGCCTGCATCAACGGACCACCGACGCCAATGAACTCCACCGCCGGATGCTGGGCCTTGAGGGCCCGCATGAGACCTGCGCCCAGAATATCGCCGGAAGCTTCTCCGGCCACCAGCGCGATACGCAGATTGGCCATGATTAGCGGGTGATGCCGCGAGTCGACGCCTGGATAGAGTCACGGAACACCGCGACTTCCGGGAACAACGCTGCCGGCTCGGCCAGTTGGGTCAACGCCTGCTCTACCGTCAGCCCCTGGCGGTAAACCACCTTGTAGGCACGACGCAGGGCATGGATCGCCTCTTCGCTGAAACCACGACGGCGCATGCCCTCGAAGTTCATGCTGCGGGCTTCGGCCGGGTTGCCGAACACGGTGACATACGCGGGAACATCCTTGCCGATGGCGGTACCCATGCCGGAAAAGCTGTGGGCGCCGATATGGCAATACTGATGCACCAGGGTGAAACCGGACAGGATCGCCCAGTCATCAACGTGCACATGGCCAGCCAGCGCAGTGTTGTTGACCAGGATGCAGTGGTTGCCAATTACGCTGTCATGGCCGATGTGGGCATAGGCCATCACCAGGTTGTGGTCACCCAGGGTGGTTTCTGCACGGTCTTGCACAGTCCCACGGTGAATGGTCACGCCTTCTCGAATGATATTGTGATCACCGATTACCAGGCGTGTTTCTTCACCCTTGTACTTCATGTCCGGGGTGTCTTCGCCTACCGAGGAAAACTGGTAGATACGATTATGTTTGCCAATGCGGGTCGGACCTTTGAGGATCACATGCGGCCCGATGACAGTCCCCTCGCCGATTTCAACACCTGCGCCGATGATCGACCAAGGGCCGACCTCAACGTCGGCGGCCAGAACGGCCGACGGATCGATGATTGCGCGAGGGTCAATCAAACTCATAGTTTGCGTTCCGCACAGATGATCTCGGCAGAGCACACCGGCTTGCCGTCAACCGAAGCCTGGCACTCAAACTTCCAGATCTGGCGTTTGCAGCTGATGAACTTGGCTTCCAGGATCAGCTGGTCACCCGGGGTGACCGGGTTGCGGAAACGCAACTTGTCGGAGCCCACGAAATAGTAAAGCGTGCCGTCGGCAGGCTTGAGGTCGAGCATTTTGAAACCAAGGATACCGGCAGCCTGGGCCATCGCTTCGATGATCAACACGCCCGGCATGATTGGATGCGCGGGAAAGTGACCGTTGAAGAACGGTTCGTTGATGCTGACATTCTTGTAGGCACGAATGCGCTTTTCCTCAACATTGAGGTCCACTACACGGTCCACCAGCAGGAACGGGTAACGGTGAGGCAGGTATTCGCGAATCTCGTTGATGTCCATCATTTCGGGGGGAAGCCTGTAATAAAGATTGGGGGCGGGCGAACTAAACGCACGCCCCGCTAGCAAATCAAGGAGGCAGTCTAGCGGCTGTGCACACTTGATATGGAAATGGTATCAGCCTTCTGATGAAGCATTACCGCCAGGGGTCACGTCCCCAACACGCTTTTCCAGCTGTTTGAGACGTCGAGCCATGTCGTCGAGCTGCCTCAAACGTGCTGCACTCTTGCGCCACTCAGCCGCAGGCTGCATGGCGGTACCGGACGAATAGGCCCCTGGCTCGGTAATCGAGTGGGTCACCATGGTCATGCCGGTGATGAAGACGTTGTCGCAAATGTCGATATGCCCCACCAGCCCAACGCCACCGGCGAGCATGCAATGCTTGCCGATCTTGGTGCTGCCGGAGATGCCCACACAGGCGGCCATGGCGGTGTGATCGCCAATCTGCACGTTGTGGGCAATCTGGATCTGGTTGTCGAGCTTCACGCCATTACCGATCACGGTATCGGCCAGGGCCCCACGATCGACCGCGGTGTTCACGCCAATTTCCACGTCGTCGCCGATCAATACGCCGCCGACCTGGGCAATCTTGTTCCAGATACCCTTGGAATTGGCAAAGCCAAAACCTTCACCGCCGATGACCGCGCCGGATTGAATCACTACACGCTCACCAATACGCACGTCGTGGTACAGGGTCACGCGGGGTGCCAACCAGCCGCCAGCGCCGATTTCGCAGCGCGCGCCGATAAAACAATGGGCGCCAACCGTCACGCCAGCCGCGACACGCGCGCCACTTTCGATCACCGCAAAGGCGCCAATGCTAGCCGCAGGGTCGACCTGGGCATCATCGGCGATCACCGCCGACGGATGAATACCGACGGCTGCCTTGGGTTTTGGATCGAACAGGTGCGACACCTGCGCATACGCCAGGTACGGATCGGCCACCACCAGCGCATCCCCGGTAAACCCTTCGGCATCAGCAGCTTTCAGCAACACGGCGGCGGCTTGACTGTCGACGAGGTATTTACGGTATTGGGGGTTTGCGAGGAAGCTCAACTGAGCTGGGCCAGCCTCCTGCAAAGTGGCTAGCCCAGTGATTTCTTTCTCCGGGGAGCCACGCAAAGTGGCTCCCAGGAACTCGGCCAACTCGCCGAGTTTGATAGTCGCGGTCATGGCTTACTTCAGCTGGTTCATGCGCTCGATCACCTGGCGGGTGATGTCGTATTGAGGCTTGACGTCGATCACAGCGCCACGCTCGAACACCAGGTCAAAGGCACCTTTCTTGATGACTTCTTCCACAGCGCTGTCGAGTTTTGGCTTCAGCTGTTTCAGCATTTCGCGGTCAGCAACAGCCTTGGCTTCGTTCAGCTCCTTGGACTGGAACTGGTAGTCACGGGCCTTTTGCTTGAATTCAAGCTCCAGGCGCTCGCGCTCGCCTTGCTGCATCTTGTCACCGCCGGCAACCAGGCGATCCTGGATCCCCTTGGCGCTGCTTTCCAGAGTTTTCAGCTTGGTCAGTTGAGGACCGAATTTTTTCTCGGCATCCACGGCGTACTTCTTGGCCGCATCGGATTCCAACAGAGCCATCTGATAGTTCAGGACGGCGATTTTCATTTCGGCGAAGGCCGGGCTTGCTACCAACACGGTGGCCAGCAGTACCAATTGAGTCAACTTACGCACGATGCACTCCTACAGAATCCGTTGTCGTTATCTTGGGTCAGACGCTTAGAACGTCTGGCCGAGGGAGAATTGGAAAATCTGGGTTTCAGCGTTATCAGGCTTCTTGATCGGCATGGCCAGAGCAAAGCTCAATGGGCCAAGCGCAGTCACCCATGTCACACCCACGCCCACGGAGCTTGCCAGGTTGCTCAGGCTCACGTCGTTGCACTGGGTTTCAGACTTCACGCCACTCGGGTTTCTGATCTGCTCGCACTTGGAGTCGAACACGTTACCCACGTCCCAGAATACCGACGTACGCAGCGAGCGCTGGTCCTTGACGAATGGCAGCGGGAACAGAATCTCCGCACCACCCTGGATCAGTACGTTGCCACCGAACGGCAGCGGGTCATTGTCCGAGTCAGCCACGGTGCCCTGGTTACCGGTTACACCAACACCACGGCTTGGAGTACCACGCGGGCCCAAGGTGCTGTCTTTGAAACCACGTACGGAGTTGAAGCCACCCGCATAGTAGTTCTCGTAGAACGGTAGACCATTGGTGGAACCATAACCATCGCCATAGCCCAGCTCAGTGTGCAGGCGCATGGTGTAGTTGTCGCTCAACGGCTGGAACAGCTGGCCGCGGTAGTCAAGCTTGAAGAACGACAGGTCGCTGCCCGGCGTGGTGGCTTCAAGGGTCAAGCTCTGGGAGTGACCACGGGTTGCCAGTACACCTTTGTTCAGGGTCGACTCGGACCAGCCGGCCGACGCCTTGAAGTTCAGGAACTTGTCGCCTTCAGTACGCACGAAGTTGAAGATTTCGTCCACGGTGTACACACCGGTCTTGATCTCATCCTGTTGCGCGGTCAGGCCGAAGGTCAGACGCGAGGTCTCACTGATCGGGTAGCCGATGTTCACGCCAGCACCCAGGCTGTCGATCGCATAGCTTGCAACGTCAACGTCGAGGTCTTTGTAGTCGGTGGTGCGGTAGAAGGCGTTGTAGCCCAGGCTCACACCGTCAGCAGTCCAGTAGGGGTCGACATAACCGAAGTTATAGCGGCTCTGGTATTCGCTTCGGGTCAGGCCGATGGACACCTTGTTACCGGTACCCAGGAAGTTGTTCTGGGTAATCGAACCACCGAGGATCAGACCGGCACTCTGTGCGAAGCCGACGCTGGCGGTGATGGAACCCGACGCTTGCTCTTCCACGGCGTAGTTCACGTCAACCTGGTCATCCACACCGGGTACGGCTGGTGTTTCGACGTTGACTTCCTTGAAGAAGCCCAGGCGCTCAAGACGGGTCTTGGACTGGTCGATCAGGTAAGTCGACGCCCAGCCACCTTCCATCTGACGCATTTCACGACGCAGCACTTCGTCCGCAGACTTGGTGTTGCCACGGAAATTGATACGGTTCACGTAGGCACGCTTGCCTGGATCGACGACGAAGGTGATGTCCACAGTGTGGTCATCATCATGCGGGGTCGGTACACCGTTGACGTTGGCGAAGGTATAGCCTTCGTTACCCAGGCGACGGGTGATCAGTTCGGAGGTGGTGGTCATCAGCTTGCGCGAGAACACCTGGTCTTTCTGCACCAGCAGCAGGGCCTTGACCTGGTCTTCAGGTACTTTCAGGTCGCCGCTCAGCTTGACGTCACGAACCTTGTACTTCTCGCCTTCGTTGACGTTGACGGTGATGTAGACGTGCTTCTTGTCCGGGGTGATGGACACCTGGGTCGAAGCGATATCCATGTTGATATAGCCACGGTCCAGGTAGTAGGAACGCAGACGCTCCAGGTCACCGGACAGTTTTTCGCGGGCGTACTTGTCATCGTTCTTGAAGAACGACAACCAGTTGGTGGTCTTGAGTTCGAACAGGTCGATCAGGTCGTCATCAGCGAACTTGGTGTTACCCACCACGTTGATGTGCTGGATCGCCGCCACGGTGCCTTCGTTGATGTTGACCTTCAGGCCAACACGGTTACGAGGTTGCGGAACCACTTCCGTTTCCACGGTCGCGGAATAGCGACCTTGGGCGACGTACTGGCGTTGCAGCTCGTTACGCACACCCTCAAGGGTGGCGCGCTGGAAGATCTCGCCCTCGGCCAGGCCGGATTGCTTCAGACCTTTCATCAAGTCTTCAGTAGAGATCGCCTTGTTGCCTTCGATCTCGATACTCGCGACGGAAGGTCGCTCGACGACGGTGATGACCAGGACGTTACCTTCGCGACCCAGTTGGATGTCTTGAAAGAAACCGGTTTTGAACAGCGCACGAGTGGATTCCACCAGGCGACGGTCATCAGCCTGTTCACCGACGTTCAACGGTAATGCACCAAAGACGCTACCCGCGGAAACCCGCTGGAGGCCGTTGACGCGAATATCGGAGATGGTGAAGGACTCGGCGTGAACTTCGGCGATCATCAATACGGTGAGAACCGCAGTTAGCAGCAGACGTTTCATGAAGTCCTTTCTTATTCCAACTGGCAATAAACAAACTGCCGCAAAATGCGGCAGATTCGCAATTCAGCGAAGCGTTACAGTCTTCCCAGATCGTTGACCAAGGCTAACAACATCACCCCGACCACCAAACTGATACCGATCTGTATCCCCCAACCCTGCACCCGATCCGACAAGGGACGACCACGCGCCCACTCGACCAGATAAAACAACAGATGCCCCCCATCCAATACAGGAATGGGCAGCAAATTCAGAACGCCCAGGCTAATACTCAGATAAGCCAGGAAATTCAGGAAATCCGCGACACCCGACTGGGCAGAAGCGCCCGCCACTTTAGCAATGGTTATCGGTCCACTCAAGTTTTTTACCGAGAGCTCACCGAACAACATTTTCTTGAGGGATTCGAGGGTCAGTACACTCATGGTCCAGGTACGTTTTGCACCCTCGCCAATCGCTGCCAACGGCCCGTAACTCACCTCGCGAACCATCGACGGCGGCCAATCGACACCTTTGACCCCCGCACCCAGGTAACCCCCGGCTGCCTTGGCCTCTCCACGTACCGCCAGGGTCACAGGGACGTCGATTTGAGCACCCTCGCGCTCAATTTTCAGCACAATCTTGGTATCAGGACGTACACGCACCAAGTCGACCACTTGCTGCCAGTCGCCCAGCGGCTGACCATCCAATGCGAGCAAACGGTCGCCGGTTTTCAGACCCGCGGCCTGGGCCGGTCCTTTCGGATCCAGCTCGGCGAGCACCGGCGGCAGCGCAGGACGCCACGGACGGATCCCCAGGGACTTGATCGGATCGGGCTCATCAGCACCTTTGAGCCAGTGGTCCAACGCCAGCTCACGCGAGAGCTCGGCACTGGAATCCTGTTCACGCACCACTACATTGACGGTACCGCTCTCGCCCAAACGACGAACCAACTGCAAATTGACCGCGCCCCATCCGGTGGTAGGCTCGCCATCAATGGAAACAATCTCCTGCCCCGCAACCAGGCCGGCCTTGGCCGCCATGCTGTCAGCCTCGACCGCGCCGATGACCGGACGCACCTGCTGGCTCCCCAGCATCGCAAGGACCCAGAAAAACACAATCGCCAACAAAAAGTTGGCGATTGGGCCGGCAGCAACGATAGCGATACGCTGACGAACGGTCTTGCGATTAAAGGATTGGTCCAACTGGTCAGCCGGCACTTCGCCTTCGCGCTCATCGAGCATCTTGACGTAGCCGCCCAGCGGGATGGCCGCGATCACGAATTCAGTGCCACGGCGGTCGTGCCAGCGCAACAACGGCATGCCGAAACCGACTGAAAAGCGCAATACCTTGACGCCGCAACGACGCGCCACCCAAAAGTGACCGAATTCGTGGAAGGTAACCAGCACACCCAGAGCAACCAGGGTGCCGACAATCATGTAAAGCGCACTCATCTAATTTCTCCGCATTCCAATCCAGTGCCTGCCAGGCTCAAACGCGCCAACAGTTTAACGCGCGTTGCGGTTCAACCACTGTTCGGCCAGGACCCGAGCCTTGCTGTCGGCCTCGAACACCGCCGCAAGATCATCCACCGCCACAACGGGTTCAAGCTGTAGAACGTCCTCGATGATACTCGCGATCTGCGGAAAGCGGATGCGTCCGTCGAGAAACGCCGCCACAGCCACTTCATTGGCCGCATTGAGCACCGCAGGCGCGCTGTTACCCGCTTGCGCCACTTGTCGCGCCAGGCGCAGGCAAGGAAAGCGCTGCTCATCCGGCGCTTCGAAGTCCAGGCGGGCAATAGCGAACAAGTCCAATGGCGCCACACCGGAATCGATGCGCTCAGGCCAAGCCAGGGCGTTGGCGATGGGCGTGCGCATATCAGGATTGCCCAACTGCGCCAACACCGAACCATCTACATAGTCGACCAGGGAATGAATCACACTTTGTGGGTGGATCACCACCTCGACCTGATCGGGCCGCGCATCGAAAAGCCAGCAGGCCTCAATCAACTCCAGGCCTTTGTTCATCATGCTCGCCGAGTCTACGGAGATCTTTCGCCCCATGGACCAATTCGGGTGCGCGCATGCCTGGTCGGGCGAGACGTGCTCCAGCTCAGCCAGCGGCGTTTGCCGGAACGGACCACCGGAGGCCGTCAGCAGGATGCGGCGCACACCCACCTGGCTCAGGCCACGCGAGTAGTCGCCGGGCATGCATTGGAAGATTGCGTTGTGCTCACTGTCGAGGGGCAGCAGCACAGCACCGCTCTTGCGCACAGCCTGCATGAACAGCGCACCGGACATGACCAGGGCTTCTTTATTGGCCAGCAGGATCTTCTTGCCAGCATCTACGGCTGCCAGCGTCGGGCGCAGCCCCGCAGCGCCAACAATCGCGGCGACCACGGTGTCCACTTCCGCATCAGCCGAGACCTGGCACAAGCCCTCCTCCCCCACCAGCACCTGAGTCGAGAGCCCGGCAGCCCGCAAGTCATCCTGCAAGCCACGCGCCGCGGTCACTTCAGGCACTACGGCAAAACGCGGCGCGTAGCGCACACACAGCGCCAGCAGCTCGCTCAGGCGGGTGAACCCGGTCAAGGCAAAAACCTGGTAGCGATCCGGGTGGCGAGCGATCACATCCAGGGTGCTCAACCCTACCGAACCGGTTGCACCCAGCACGGTTACCTGTTGCAAGCGGCTCACGAAGCAGTCATCCACAACAGCACGGCGAAGACCGGGATGGCAGCCGTCAGGCTGTCGATACGGTCAAGCACCCCACCGTGCCCCGGCAGCAGGTTGCTACTGTCCTTGATCCCGGCCTGGCGCTTGAACATGCTTTCGGTAAGATCACCGACCACCGAGATAAATACAACGATGGCAGTACCCAGCAAGGCCAGGAAGATTTCCTTCACCGACCAATCGCGCACGACACCGACCACCAACGTGATCAGCAGCGTCAATGCCAGGCCGCCGTAGACGCCCTCCCAACTCTTGCCCGGGCTGACCGCCGGTGCCAGCTTGCGCTTGCCGAAAGCCCGGCCAGAGAAGTAGGCACCGATATCAGCACCCCACACCAACACCATCACCGCCATGATCAGCCAGTTGCCCATCGGCGAATTCTTGATCTCCACCAGCCCTTGCCAGGCAGGCAGCAGGATCAACAAGCCAATCACCAACTTGCTGGCAACGCTGGACCAGTGGCCGCTGGTGCGCGGAAAGGTCAGCACCAGGAAGGTCGCCAACGCCCACCACAACACCGCCGCGCCCAACACCCACGGCACGACAATGCTCGACAGGGTATGCATCAGAAACAGCAACAGGGCGACCACTGCGGCATACGCTACACGCGGCAATTGCTCGTTAAAGCCCGCCAGACGCGCCCACTCCCAAGCCCCCAACGTAACGACCAGGCCAATAAACAGCGCAAAGCCGGAACCATCGAGCAGGAAAAACCCACACAGGGCGATTGGCAACAGGATCAGTGCAGTGATGATTCGTTGTTTAAGCATTTAAACCCGGGCTCCAGCTTCGATCTGCTCGCTCGTTTTACCGAAGCGACGCTGACGGGAAGCGAAATCGGCCAGCGCATTGCGCATGGCATCGTGTTTGAAGTCCGGCCAGAACAGGTCGGAGAAGTACAGCTCGGTGTAGGCAAGCTGCCACAGGAGGAAGTTGCTGATACGGTGCTCGCCACCGGTACGGATGCACAGGTCCGGCAACGGCAGGTCGCCGGTCACCAGGCACGTCTGCAACAGTTCGGGGGTGATGTCGTCCGGACGCAGATGACCGGCCTGCACCTCGCGAGCCAGCCGCTGCGCAGCCTGGGCGATATCCCACTGGCCGCCGTAATTGGCTGCGATCTGCAGCACAAAGCGATTGGTCCCCGCGGTAATGGCCTCAGCCTCGCGCATGGCCGCCTGCAATTCCGGATGGAAGCGCGAGCGATCACCGATGATACGCAGGCTGATGTTGTTCTCATTAAGGCGCTTGGCCTCACGGCGCAGCGCCTTGAAGAACAGGTCCATCAAGGCACTGACTTCTTCGGCAGGCCGCTGCCAGTTCTCACTGGAGAAGGCGAACAAGGTCAACACTTCAACCTTGGCCTCGGCGCACACCTCAATCACCGCCCGCACCGCATCGACACCCGCTTTATGCCCGGCAACACCCGGCATAAAGCGTTTCTTCGCCCAGCGATTATTCCCATCCATGATGATCGCGACATGGCGCGGCACCACGGAGGGTACAGTCTGCTTGGTCTTTTCCATGAAGGCGTCCTGACCCCTTATACGGCCATCAGGTCCTTTTCTTTTTCTTCCGTGGCCTTGGTGATCTGGGCCTCGGCATCTTTGGTCAGCTTGTCGATATCGGCGGTGGCACGACGCTCTTCGTCTTCGCTGATTTCCTTGTCCTTGACCAGTTTTTTCAGGTCACCCAAGGCATCGCGACGAATGTTGCGCACGGCAACACGGGCGTCTTCGGCTGCGCTACGCGCTTGCTTGGTGAAGCCCTTACGGGTTTCTTCAGTCAGCGCAGGCATGGAGATCAGCAGCAACTCACCCAGGTTGGTCGGGTTGAGGTTCAGGCCGGCGCTCTGGATTGCCTTGTCGACAGCACCGAGCATGTTGCGCTCAAACGCTACGACTTGCAGGGTGCGCGAGTCTTTAACGGTAATGTTGGCGACGCTGCTGATCGGCGTATCGGAGCCGTAGTAAGGCACCATCACGCTGCCCAGGATGCTCGGGTGCGCCTTGCCGGTACGAATCTGGCCGAATGCGTGGCTCAGAGACTCCAGGGATTTCTGCATACGCGCTTGGGCGTCTTTCTTGATTTCGTTGATCATTGTTGGCCTTCCTCGATCAGAGTCCCTTCCGCGCCGCCGTGTACGATATTCAGCAGGGCGCCGGGCTTGTTCATGTTAAATACGCGCAGCGGCATCTTGTGGTCGCGGCACAGGCAAATAGCCGTCAGGTCCATCACGCCCAGCTTGCGATCCAGTACTTCATCGTAGGTCAGATGATCGAACTTCTCGGCATGCGGGTCTTTGAATGGGTCTGCGGTGTACACGCCGTCGACCTTGGTGGCCTTCAACACGACGTCAGCATCGATCTCGATAGCGCGCAGGCACGCAGCCGAATCGGTAGTGAAGAACGGGTTGCCGGTACCAGCAGCGAAGATCACCACCTCTTTGGCGTTCAGGTGGCGCATGGCTTTGCGGCGATCATAGTGATCGGTCACGCCAACCATGGAAATAGCCGACATCACGATAGCCGAGATATTGGCACGCTCCAGGGCGTCGCGCATGGCCAAGGCATTCATCACAGTGGCCAGCATGCCCATGTGGTCGCCGGTAACCCGATCCATGCCGGCAGCACTCAGCGCTGCACCACGGAACAGGTTGCCGCCGCCAATCACCAGGCCGACCTGTACGCCGATACCAACCAGCTGGCCGACTTCCAGCGCCATACGGTCGAGCACCTTGGGATCGATCCCGAACTCTTCCGAGCCCATCAGGGCCTCGCCGCTGAGCTTGAGTAGAATGCGTTTATAGCGAGCCTGATAACCACTGCCCTGCTGAGCCATTGCGAATCTCTCCTGCGGCGTATTTTTTAAAAATTCTTGGCGAGCCGTTTACGGCTTGCGTTCACTCTAGCTGGACGCTATCACAGCGCCATCGGAACACGGCTTTGTAAGCCAGTTCCGAGGGTAAGCCAAATAAAATCGGCCTGCCCATTTGAAAAGAGGCTGCGCGCGTGAGCGGGCAGCCTCTTTCGGGCGACAGTTGAAAACTGTCTTATTGCTTGGCGGCAGCCAGCTGGGCAGCAACTTCTTCAGCGAAGTTGTCGACCGGCTTCTCGATGCCTTCGCCTACTTTGAAGTAAGTGAAGGAAACGATTTCAGCACCGGCTTTCTTAGCCAGTTCGCCAACCTTGATTTCAGGGTTCTTGACGAACGCCTGCTCAACCAGGCTTGCTTCGGCCAGGAACTTGCTGATACGGCCTTTGACCATGTTCTCAACAATGTTTTCTGGCTTGCCTTTGATTTTCTCTTCGTTCAGCTGCAGGAACACAGCTTTTTCACGCTCGATCGCTTCGGCAGAAACTTCCGAAGGCAGCAGGAACTCAGGGTTGCTTGCCGCTACGTGCATGGCGATGTCTTTGGCCAGCTCGACGTTACCGCCTTTCAGGACAACTGCAACACCGATCTTGTTGCCGTGCAGGTAGCCACCAACAACATCACCTTCAACACGAACCAGGCGACGGATGTTGACGTTTTCGCCAACCTTGCCGACCAGTACCAGGCGAGCAGCTTCTTGAGCTTCGATCAGCGGAGCGACGTCAGTCAGCTTGTCGGCGAACGCTTTTTCAACGCTGGCAGCAACGAAAGCCTTGAAGTCGTCTTGCAGGGCCAGGAAGTCGGTCTGCGAGTTCACTTCCAGCAGAACAGCAGATTTGCCGTCTTCTTTCAGAGCGATCGCGCCTTCAGCAGCTACGTTGCCTGCTTTCTTGGCAGCCTTGATGGCGCCGGAAGCACGCATGTCATCAATGGCTTTTTCGATGTCGCCGTCAGCCTTTTCCAGGGCTTTCTTGCAATCCATCATGCCTTCGCCGGTACGCTCACGCAGTTCTTTAACCAACGCTGCAGTAATTGCTGCCATTTTCAAATTCCTCTTGGATAGGTTTTCAACCATTCCACCCGATCGAACGGGGGATCAATTCTTCCCGAATCACCCTTGTAGGCTGCTGCACGTTACAGTCGCTAGGTTGCGCTGCCACAAGTGGGCGCCGACAAATGGTTTTCGAGGTGGCAAAAAGGGGGCCAAGCCCCCTTTTTGCTTACTGAGTCAACGCCAGGGCGTCAATTACTCAGCGGCAGCTACCGGAGCTTCTTCAACGAACTGCTCGGTACCACCAGCAACGTGGTTGCGACCACGGATTACAGCGTCAGCCATCGAACCCATGTACAGCTGGATAGCGCGGATTGCGTCATCGTTGCCTGGGATGATGTAGTCAACGCCTTCCGGGCTGCTGTTGGTATCGACTACGCCGATAACAGGGATGCCCAGCTTGTTGGCTTCGGTGATCGCGATGCGCTCGTGATCAACGTCGATAACGAACAGTGCGTCAGGCAGACCGCCCATGTCCTTGATACCACCCAGGGAACGATCGAGCTTTTCCAGGTCACGGGAGCGCATCAGCGCTTCTTTCTTGGTCAGCTTGGCGAAAGTACCGTCTTCGGCTTGCACTTCAAGGTCACGCAGACGCTTGATGGAAGCACGGATGGTTTTGAAGTTGGTCAGCATGCCGCCCAACCAGCGGTGATCGACGTACGGCGAGCCGCAACGTGCTGCTTCTTCAGCAACGATCTTGCCAGCGGAACGCTTGGTGCCGACGAACAGGATCTTGTTTTTGCCCTGGGCCAGACGCTCTACGAAAGTCAGAGCTTCGTTGAACATTGGCAGGGTTTTTTCAAGGTTGATAATGTGAATCTTGTTACGCGCGCCGAAAATGTATTTACCCATTTTCGGGTTCCAGTAACGGGTCTGGTGACCGAAGTGCACACCGGCCTTCAGCATATCGCGCATGTTGACTTGGGACATGATAGTTCCTTAATAAGTCGGGTTTGGCCTCCACGTATCCCAATGACCAACCAGCGGCATCAAGGCCTCCGGCACCCAGGTCATCGTGTCGACACGTGTGTGGATTTAAGCTCTGCGGGGTATCCCCGGAAAGCGGCGCATTTTATACCACAGCATCGACAAAAACGAAACCCGCAATCACATTTGCCGTCGACCGCTTTCACGCAAGCCCTTGAATAGAGCCAACAACCCCCTACCTTATAGAGAGAAGCGATCATCAGAGGCTCATGATTTGACGCCATCGTCTGTTAGAATCGCGTTTTCTGTGGCTTGTGCGAATTCTGTAACCTTTTGTCGCGCGCCCGTAAACCGTATTGATTTCAGCGCGTCGCGCTAGAGAGAGCCTGTATGACCGTTAGTTTGAAAACCGCCGAAGACATTGCTGGCATGCGCATCGCCGGCAAACTGGCTGCCGACGTGCTGGAAATGATTGCCGAACACGTCAAGCCCGGCGTCACCACCGAGACCCTGAACCAGATCTGCCACGACTATATAGTCAACGTGCAAGGTGCCATCCCTGCGCCACTGAACTACAAGGGTTTCCCCAAGTCGATCTGCACCTCGGTCAACCACGTGGTTTGCCACGGTATTCCGGGCGACAAACCGTTGAAGGACGGCGACACTCTGAACATCGACGTCACCGTGATCAAGGACCGTTATTTCGGCGATACCAGCCGCATGTTCCACGTCGGCACCGTGCCGGTCTGGGCAGAGCGCCTGTCCCAGGTGACCCAGGAATGCATGTACAAGGCCATCGAGATCGTAAAACCTGGCTGCCGCCTGGGCGACATCGGTGAAGTTATCCAGAAGCACGCCGAAAAGAACGGCTTCTCGGTCGTGCGCGAATTCTGCGGCCATGGCATCGGCACCGTGTTCCACGAGGAACCACAAATCCTGCACTACGGCCGTGCCGGCACCGGCATGGAACTGAAAGCCGGCATGACCTTCACCATCGAGCCGATGATCAACCAGGGCAAGGCCGACACCAAAGTGCTGGGCGACGGTTGGACCGCCATCACCAAGGACCGCAAGCTCTCCGCCCAGTGGGAACACACCCTGCTGGTGACCGAGACCGGCTACGAGATCTTTACCCTGCGCGCCGACGACACGATCCCACGCGTTTCGGGTGCCGTTTAGGTGTAAGCAGGTTGCTTCAGGTTTTCCCACATTGTGTAGTGACTGACTGAATAGATAGAAAGGAAAGCCGATCGATGCCCCAGGTGGATCCCGAACTCTTCGACCGTGGCCAGTTCCAGGCCGAGCTGGCCCTGAAGGCGAGCCCTATCGCCGCTTTCAAGAAGGCGATCCGCCAGGCCCGCGAGGTACTCGACGAGCGCTTTCGCAGTGGCCGCGACATCCGCCGGCTGATCGAGGACCGCGCCTGGTTCGTCGATAACATCCTGCAAAAGGCCTGGGAGCAGTTCAGCTGGAGCGAAGACGCCGATATCGCCCTGGTGGCGGTTGGCGGCTACGGTCGTGGTGAGTTGCACCCCTACTCCGACATCGACCTGCTGATCCTGCTGGACAGCGCCGATCACGAGATCTTTCGCGATTCCATCGAGCGTTTTCTCACGTTGCTGTGGGACATCGGCCTGGAAGTCGGCCAGAGCGTTCGCTCAGTGGACGAATGCGCCGAAGAAGCCCGCGCCGACCTCACCGTCATCACCAACTTGATGGAAAGCCGCACCATCGCCGGCCCCGAGCGTTTGCGCCAGCGCATGCTCGAAGTCACCAGCACCGCGCACATGTGGCCGAGCAAGGATTTCTTCCTGGCCAAGCGTGCCGAGCAGAAAGCCCGGCACCACAAATACAACGACACCGAATACAACCTGGAACCCAACGTCAAAGGCTCGCCTGGCGGGTTGCGGGATATCCAGACGATCCTGTGGGTAGCCCGCCGCCAGTACGGCACTCTGAACCTGCGCGCCCTGGCGGGCGAGGGGTTCCTGGTTGAGAGCGAAAACGCCCTGCTCGCCTCGTCCCAGGAATTCTTGTGGAAGGTCCGCTACGCCCTGCACATGCTGGCCGGCCGCTCCGAGGACCGCCTGCTGTTCGACCACCAGCGCTCCATCGCCACCCTGCTTGGGTTTGAGGGTGAAGACGCGAAGACCAGCATCGAAAGTTTCATGCAGCAGTATTACCGGGTCGTCATGAGCATTGCCCAGCTCAGCGACCTGATCATCCAGCACTTCGAAGAGGTGATCCTGGCCCCCGAAGACGAAGCGCCACCGCAGCCGATCAATGCGCGCTTCCAGTTGCACGACGGTTATATCGAGGCGCGCAACGACAACGTGTTCCGCCGAACGCCGTTCGCGATGCTGGAGATCTTCGTGCTGATGGCCCAGCAGCCGGAAATCAAAGGCGTGCGTGCCGACACCATCCGCCTGCTACGCGAAAACCGTCACCTGATCGACGACGACTTCCGCAACGATATCCGCAACACCAGCCTGTTCATCGAGCTGTTCAAATGCAAGATCGGCATCCATCGCAACCTGCGGCGCATGAACCGTTACGGCATCCTTGGGCGCTACCTGCCAGAGTTCGGCTTTATCGTCGGGCAGATGCAGCACGACCTGTTCCACATCTATACCGTGGACGCCCACACCCTGAACCTGATCAAGCACCTGCGTAAGTTGCAGTACACCCAGGTGTCAGAGAAATTCCCACTGGCCAGCAAACTCATGGCCAAGCTGCCCAAGCCCGAACTGATCTACCTGGCCGGGCTGTACCACGACATCGGCAAGGGCCGGCATGGCGATCACTCGGAAGTCGGTGCCGTTGACGCCGAAGCGTTCTGCCAGCGCCATCAGTTGCCCGTGTGGGACAGCCGCCTGATCGTCTGGCTGGTGCAGAACCACCTGGTGATGTCGACCACCGCCCAGCGCAAAGACTTGTCCGACCCGCAGGTAATCCACGACTTCGCCGGGATCGTCGGCGACGAGACCCGCCTCGACTACCTGTACGTGCTCACCGTTTCCGATATCAACGCCACCAACCCGACGCTGTGGAACTCGTGGCGCGCCAGCCTGCTGCGCCAGCTGTACACCGAGACCAAGCGCGCCCTGCGCCGTGGCCTGGAAAACCCGGTAGACCGCGAAGAACAGATCCGCCGCACCCAAAGCGCGGCCCTGGACATTCTGGTACGCGGCGGCAACGACCCGGACGACGTCGAGCAGTTGTGGTCGCAACTGGGTGACGATTACTTCCTGCGCCACACGGCTGGCGATGTCGCCTGGCACAGCGACGCGATCCTGCAGCAACCGGCCGATGGCGGCCCGCTGGTGTTGATCAAGGAAACCACCCAGCGCGAATTCGAAGGCGGCACGCAGATCTTCATCTATGCGCCGGACCAGCACGACTTCTTCGCTGTGACCGTGGCGGCCATGGACCAACTCAACCTGAACATTCATGACGCACGCGTGATCACCTCCAGCAGCCAGTTCACCCTCGACACCTATATCGTGCTCGACACCGAAGGCGAGTCGATTGGCGATAACCCCGCACGTGTGAAAAAGATTCGCGAAGGCCTTACCGAGGCCCTGCGCAACCCTGACGACTATCCGACCATCATCCAGCGCCGGGTACCGCGCCAGCTCAAGCACTTTGCATTTGCGCCACAGGTGACCATCTCCAATGACGCCCAGCGCCCGGTGACGGTGCTGGAACTCAGCGCGCCGGATCGCCCTGGCCTACTGGCGCGTATCGGCGGGATCTTCCTGGAATTCGACCTGTCGTTGCAGAACGCCAAGATTGCGACCCTCGGCGAGCGTGTGGAAGACGTGTTCTTCATCACCGACGCCGACAACCAGCCGCTGTCCGACCCCGAGCTGTGCCGGCGCTTGCAGGAAGCCATCGTGCAGCAGTTGAGCGTGACTCAAGAGCCTGGGGTCGAGCTCACCCGGCTGACCATTTGAACACCCAATTTCACTGTGGGAGCAGGCTTGTGTGGGAGCGGGCTTGCTCGCGAATGCAGTCTGTCGGCTACACATGAGCTGACTGATCCACCGCTTTCGCGAGCAAGCCCGCTCCCACACTGGACTTTCTTTACCCAGCAGACCGCATGCTTTCAACTGATTTTGAACGAGGCTTACATGAACAACGCCCTGAACCAGCTCCAGCCCTACCCGTTCGAGAAACTGCGCGCCCTGCTGGGCAGCGTTACGCCAAACCCGGACAAGCGCCCGATCGCGCTGTCCATCGGCGAACCGAAGCACAAATCCCCGGAGTTCGTCGCCAAGGCCCTGGCCGACAACCTCGACCAGATGGCGGTTTACCCGACCACCCTGGGCATCCCGGCCCTGCGCGAGGCCATCGGCGCCTGGTGCGAACGTCGCTTCAACGTGCCCACGGGCTGGCTCGACCCGGCGCGCAATATCCTGCCGGTCAACGGCACCCGTGAAGCGCTGTTCGCCTTCACCCAAACCGTCGTCAATCGCGGTGACGATGCGCTGGTGGTGAGCCCGAACCCGTTCTACCAGATCTACGAAGGCGCCGCGTTCCTGGCCGGGGCCAAGCCGCATTACCTGCCGTGCCTGGACAGCAACGGCTTCAACCCGGACTTCGATGCCGTGACGCCGGATATCTGGAAACGCTGCCAGATCCTGTTCCTGTGCTCCCCGGGTAACCCGACCGGCGCGTTGATCCCGGTCGACACCCTGAAAAAGCTCATCGCCCTGGCCCACGAATACGACTTCGTGATCGCCGCCGACGAGTGCTACAGCGAGCTGTACTTCGACGAACAAACCCCGCCACCTGGCCTGCTGAGCGCCTGCGTCGAACTGGGGCGCCAGGACTTCAAGCGTTGCGTGGTGTTCCATAGCCTGTCCAAGCGCTCCAACCTGCCGGGCCTGCGTTCCGGTTTCGTCGCGGGCGATGCGGATATTCTCAAGGCCTTCCTGCTGTACCGTACCTATCACGGCTGCGCCATGCCGGTACAAACCCAGCTGGCCAGCATCGCGGCCTGGCAGGACGAAGCCCACGTACAGGCCAACCGTGACCTGTACCGGGAAAAATTCGACGCCGTGCTGACCATCCTCAAGCCGGTGCTGGATGTGCAAAGCCCTGACGGTGGGTTTTACCTGTGGCCGAATGTGAATGGCGATGATGCGGCGTTCTGCCGGGACTTGTTTGTGGAGGAACACGTGACCGTGGTGCCGGGCTCTTACCTGTCGCGGGAAGTAGATGGCTTTAACCCCGGCGCCGGGCGTGTGCGCATGGCCCTGGTTGCGCCGTTGGCGGAGTGTGTCGAAGCGGCGGAGCGGATCCGGGATTTTATCCAGCGTCACCGCTAAGTGTTACCTGGGTCATTTCACCGGCCCCAGATTCGCCTCACTCATATCCAAATCAGCCAACACCTCCCTCAAAACGTCATCACCGATCTGGTGATGACGGCTCAAGCTATACAATTCCAAACGCTGTGCCCGCAGGGCCTTGAGCCTTAACTTGCGCTCAAGCAGGTCCATCTGCTGCGCCAGCGCCTGGGCTTCGGCCGAGTCGTTGAACACTTCCAACTGGTGGCGGTATTCAGACATCAGGCGAGCCTTGAGCTCAGTCGCGAGCGCCGCCTGGGCAGCGTCCTGAGTTTCGGAGTCAGCGGGCTCTTCGGCTTCCAGGGCGTGGATCGCGGCAACGGCGGTCTTCTTCCAAGCCTCGCGTACCTCGTTATGGCGCTTTTCATCCGGACTCTTCTCGATACCGCGCAATAGCAGTGGCAACGCAATACACGCCGCAATCAGTGACAGCAGGATCACCCCGGCCGCAATGAAGATCAGCAAATCGCGCTCAGGAAAGTCCTGGCCCGGCGCCAGCAGCAACGGCACCGACATCACACCGGCGAGGGTCACCGCACCGCGCACGCCACCGACAGTCAGCAGCCAGCAAGACCGGGCGGTGGGCACCAGCGTCAGTTCGCTTTTCCCACGCACCCTGCGCAACAACCCCGACAGCCGCCAGATGCTCTGAACCCAGACAAACCGCAGTACTACCAGCACCAGGAAAATCCCGATCACGTCGAGGCAGCGATAGAACAACGCTGGCCATAACGTGGGCTCATGGCTGACCACAGCTTTGATGATGTCCGGCAGTTGCAGGCCCAACAGCAAGAAGATCAGGCCGTTGAAGGCAAACTCCAGCAACGACCACACACTGCGGTTGAGCAACCGTGTACTGGTCTGGCGTGGCAACAGGTCGAGCCAGCTTTGCATCATGCCCGCCGCGACTGCCGACAAGATGCCCGATGCACCCAGGCGCTCAGCCAGCACATATGCGGCAAACGGCAGCAACAACATAAACACCACGTGAGTCGCCGGATCATCCCAACCACGAGCGATCATCCATGCGCGCAGGCGGCCGACCAGCCAGCTCAGCGCCACGCCAACGGCCAAGCCACCCACCGCCACTAGCACAAACGTCAGACTGGCATCCGCCAGGGAGAACACCCCGGTCAACGCCGCCGCCAGGGCGAACTTGAAGGTCACCAGGCCCGACGCATCATTCATCAAGGCCTCGCCCTGCAGCATGTGCATCAACGGCGTAGGCAGGCGGTTCTGAGAAATGGCCGACACCGCCACGGCGTCCGTCGGCGATAAAACTGCTGCCAGGGCGAAAGCCACTGGCAGCGGGATCGTAGGCAAAATCCAATGTATGAAGTAGCCGGCACCGACTACGGTAAACAGCACGAGCCCCACCGCCAGCGTCAGGATCGGCCCGCGCAGCCGCCAAAACTCACGCTTGGGCATGCGCCAACCGTCCGAAAACAATAGCGGCGGCAGGAACAGAAACAGGAACAACTCCGGGTCCAGCGCCACATGCAGCCCCAGCGTGGGCCATGCCAGCAACGCGCCCGCAGCAATCTGCACCAAGGGCAACGGCAAAGGAATGATACGCCCGACCAGACGCGAAACGCTGACCAGCATCAGCAGGATAAGAACGGTGTAGGCGGTTTGCATAACGCGGGGTTCCCGGACAATCGACTTGCGAAGACACACTTGAGGCAACGACTGGCCGTTGAAGTGCCATATTCCCCGGCTATATTACTGGCCTGGCTGGCGCCTGGCATTTGCACATAAGTCGCACGCCGGCATGACGACCGGCACCACAGGCCGCCGGTCGTGGCATAATCCGTGACCTTTCGTTTCCATTGGTCCAAAGGGGGGCAATTCCTTGACCGTTTCAAGCAAAACCTTGCACCTTTTCGGCATCAAAGCCTGCGACACCATGAAAAAGGCGCGCACCTGGCTCGATGAGCACGGGCTGAGCTATGAGTTCCACGACTACAAAACGGCCGGTATCGACCGCGAACACTTGACCCAATGGTGCAACGAGCACGGTTGGCAGGTGGTTTTGAACCGTGCGGGCACCACCTTTCGCAAACTCGAAGACGAACGCAAAGCCGATCTCGATCAGTCGAAAGCCATTGAATTGATGCTCGCACAACCCTCGATGATCAAGCGCCCGGTGCTTGATCTCGGTGACAGAACCCTGATTGGCTTCAAGCCAGATAGTTATTCGGCGGCCCTCAAGTAGGCCAGCCCTTTCCATTTTTGTAGAGGTAACAGCATGTCCAATTCCCTGTTCAGCCTGGGCTTCGGCGTCGGCACTCAGAACCGCCAAGGTGCTTGGCTGGAAGTGTTTTACGCACAACCGCTGCTCAACCCATCGGCTGAAATCGTCGCCGCTATCGCCCCGATCCTGGGTTACACCGAAGGCAACCAGGCGATCTCCTTCACCATCAGCCAAGCGCTGCAACTGGCTGATGCCCTCAAGAACGTCGACGCGACCCAAGCGGCGCTGCTCAATCGCCTGGCTGAAAGCCATACCCCGCTGGTCGCCACCCTGCTGGCCGAAGACGCAGCACTGACCTCCACGCCTGAGGCCTACCTCAAGCTGCACCTGCTGTCCCATCGTCTGGTCAAGCCACACGGCCTGAGCCTGGCCGGTGTGTTCCCGCAACTGCCGAACGTAGCCTGGACCAGCCAGGGCGCAATCGACATCAACGAACTGGCCGAACGTCAGCTGGAAGCGCGCCTGCGTGGCGAGTTGCTGGAAGTGTTCTCGGTGGACAAGTTCCCGAAAATGACCGACTACGTGGTGCCGGCTGGCGTGCGTATCGCTGACGCCGCACGTATCCGCCTGGGCGCGTACGTGGGCGAAGGCACCACCGTGATGCACGAAGGTTTCGTCAACTTCAACGCCGGCACCGAAGGCCCGGGCATGATCGAAGGCCGTGTATCGGCGGGCGTGTTCGTCGGCAAGGGCTCGGACCTGGGCGGCGGTTGCTCCACCATGGGCACCCTGTCGGGCGGCGGCAACATCGTGATCAAGGTTGGCGAAGGCTGCCTGATCGGCGCCAACGCCGGTATCGGTATCCCGTTGGGCGATCGCAACACCGTGGAGTCGGGCCTGTACGTTACCGCCGGCACCAAGGTTGCGCTGCTGGACGAGCAGAACCAACTGGTAAAAGTGGTCAAGGCGCGTGAACTGGCCGGCCAGCCGGACCTGCTGTTCCGCCGCAACTCCGAGACCGGTGCCGTGGAGTGCAAAACCCACAAATCGGCCATCGAACTGAACGAAGCGCTGCACGCTCACAACTAAGCAGCCACTCGATGCCACTAGCGGGCCCCGATCCTGGGGCTCGTTTATACGAGTTTGAACACCATGCTTGTGCCCTCCCTCTGGCGCGCCGATTTCCCGGCCATCGCCACCCTGCAACGGCAAGACCAGACCTATCTGGACAATGCCGCTACCACACAAAAACCCCAGGCCCTGTTGGATGCCATCAGCCATTACTACGCCAATGGCGCAGCCAATGTGCACCGTGCCCAGCATTTGCCAGGCGCCCATGCGACCCAGGCTTTCGAAGACAGCCGCAGCAAGGTCGCGCAGTGGTTGAACGCAGGTGACAGCGGGCAAATCGTGTTTACCCACGGCGCAACCTCTGCGCTGAACCTCTTGGCCTATGGCCTGGAGCATCTATTCAATGCGGGCGATGAGATTGTTATCAGCGCCCTGGAACACCACGCCAACCTGCTGCCGTGGCAGCAATTGGCTAAGCGTCGCGCCTTGGAACTGGTGGTGCTACCCCTGGGTGATGATGGCGTGATTGACCTCACCGCTGCCGCTGAGCTGATCGGCCCACGCACACGCCTGCTGGCCGTGAGCCAGTTATCTAACGTGTTGGGCGCCTGGCAACCGCTGGAAGCCTTGCTTGCACTGGCCCGCCCCTATGGCGCTTTGACCGTGGTCGACGGCGCCCAAGGTATCGTCCATGGTCGTCATGACGTGCAGGCACTGGGTTGCGACTTCTACGTATTCTCCAGCCACAAGCTCTACGGCCCGGATGGCGTTGGCGTGCTGTTTGGCCGCAATGAAGCCCTGCATCACCTGCGTCACTGGCAGTTTGGCGGTGAGATGGTGCAGCAGGCCGATTACCACAGCGCCACTTTCCGCCCGGCGCCGCTGGGTTTCGAAGCCGGTACACCGCCGATTGCCAGCGTGATCGGCCTGGGCGCCAGCCTGGACTACCTGAGTTCGCTGGACCAGCCAGCCGTCATCGCTCATGAAGCAGCCTTGCATGACTACCTGTTGCGCGGGCTCAAAGCACGCAATGGCGTGCAGGTACTGGGATCACCCCAGGTGGCACTGGTCAGCTTCGTGGTCGAAGGCGTACACAACGCCGACCTTGCCCACCTGCTGACCGAACAAGGCATTGCCGTGCGCGCTGGCCATCATTGTGCGATGCCGCTGCTCAAGGCGATGCACTTGTCGGGGGCGATCCGTGTGTCGCTTGCGCTGTACAACGACTCCGATGACCTGGAGCGCTTCTTTGAAGCGCTGGACCAAGCGCTGGATATGTTGCGATGAGCTTGCCCGTTGATGCGACGAACGCGCTTGAAGCGTTCCAAGCCGTCCGTAGCTGGGAACAGCGCGCCCGCATGCTGATGCAATGGGGCGAACGCATGCCGGCCCTGGCCGCTGAAGACAAAGTCGACGCCAACCTGGTGCAGGGTTGCGAAAGCCTGGTGTGGTTGGTGGGGCGTTTACAGGATGGGCATTGGCAGTTTGCTGCGAGCAGCGATGCGCGGTTGATTCGCGGGCTGGTGGCGTTGCTGCTGGCGCGAGTGAATGGGCTTTCTGCCGTCGAGTTGCAGGCGGTGGACTTGCCCGACTGGTTCAATCAATTGGGCCTTTCCCGCCAACTGTCACCATCCCGCAGCAATGGCTTGAATGCAGTGTTGCAGCGCATGCGGGCGTTGAGCCTTACACAAAACTAAATGTGGGAGCGGGCTTGCTCGCGAAAGCAGAGTGTCAGTCGGTACATCACTGCCTGAACCACCGCATTCGCGAGCAAGCCCGCTCCCACATTTTAAATAGTGTATGGAGCTGCAATCTAAGCAGGTTTGACCCGCTCCGAAGGCCTGCGCACCCCGGCCACAATCTTGTCCACCGCTTTCGTCGCCGCGACCATGCCGAACGTGGCCGTGACCATCATCACCGCGCCAAACCCTCCGGCGCAGTCCAGCTTCACCCCGTCACCCACGAAACTCTTCTGCAAGCAAATGCTGCCGTCCGGCTTGGGATAGCGCAGTTGCTCGGTGGAAAACACACACGGCACGCTGTAATGACGTGTAACGGTGCGCGAGAAGCCGTAATCGCGGCGCAGCGTGGAGCGCACTTTCGACGCCAACGGGTCATTGAAGGTGCGGTTCAGGTCGCACACCTGGATCAGCGTCGGGTCGATCTGCCCGCCCGCACCGCCGGTGGTGATGATCTGGATCTTGCGGCGCTTGCACCAGGCGATCAGCGCAGCCTTGGCGTTGACGGCGTCGATGCAGTCGATCACGCAATCAATGTTGGGGGTGATGTATTCGGCCATGGTGTCACGGGTCACGAAATCCGCAACCGCATGCACAGTGCAATCCGGGTTAATACCACGCAGGCGTTCGGCCATCACCTCGACCTTGGGCTTGCCAACGGTGCTGTCCAGCGCATGCAACTGGCGGTTGCTGTTGCTCACACAGACGTCGTCCAGGTCAAACAGCGAAATCTCGCCCACACCGCACCGGGCCATGGCTTCTGCCGCCCAGGAGCCCACGCCGCCGACGCCGACGATCGCCACATGGGCCGCTTTCAAGCGTTCCAGGCCTTCAATGCCATACAAGCGGGCGACGCCTGCAAACCGCGGATCTTCTGTACTCATGACCATTACCCCAAAAACCGGCGCGCATTATGGACTACAGAGCGACAAGTTCGAAGCGACAAGCTACAAGTAAAGAACTTAGATGGCCTTTCGCTGACTAACGTCCGGCTTTTCTCTGTCTGCTATACGCTCAGGGAAGCGTCGGTGTAGGATGCGCGCCGTTCGGCGCTGGCCGACACCTCTTTTCGTTCCACACCCTTTGGAACCCGAAATAACCATGGCATCGCGTAAATTTGGACTCAACCTGGTGATCGTGTTGGCAATCGCCGCACTGTTTACCGGCTTCTGGGCGCTGATCAACCGCCCCGTCACTGCTCCCAACTGGCCTGAGCAGATCTCCGGTTTTTCCTACTCGCCGTTCCAACAAGGCCAGTTCCCACAGAAAGACCAATACCCCACCGACGATCAGATGCGCCGTGATCTTGAGATCATGAGCAAGCTGACGGACAACATCCGTACCTACTCGGTCGACGGCACACTGGGAGACATCCCCAAGCTGGCGGAAGAGTTCGGCCTGCGGGTAACCCTGGGTATCTGGATCAGCCCTGACCTGGAACGCAACGAGCGTGAAATCCAGCGCGCCATCGAGATCGCCAACAGCTCGCGCAGCGTAGTACGGGTAGTGGTCGGCAACGAAGCCTTGTTCCGTGAGGAAATCACCCCAGAAGCACTGATCGTGCTGCTGGACCGCGTACGCGCCGCCGTGAAAGTGCCGGTGACAACGTCCGAGCAATGGCACATCTGGGAAAAGAACCCGCAACTGGCCAAGCACGTCGACCTGATCGCCGCGCACATCCTGCCGTTCTGGGAATACATTCCGATGGACAAGGCCGGCCAGTACGTACTCGACCGCGCGAAAGACCTGAAGAAACTGTTCCCGAAAAAGCCACTGTTGCTGTCGGAAGTTGGCTGGCCGAGCAACGGCCGCATGCGCGGTGGTAATGAAACATCCCCGGCCGACCAAGCGATTTACCTACGCACGCTGGTGAACAAGCTGAACCGCCAGGGCTACAACTATTTCGTGATCGAGGCCTTCGATCAGCCGTGGAAAGTCAGCGACGAAGGCTCCGCCGGCGCTTACTGGGGCGTGTACAACGCGGCGCGCCAGCAGAAATTCAACTTTGAAGGCCCAGTGGTCGCGATCCCGCAATGGCGCGTGCTGGCTATCGGCTCGGTGGTGCTTGCGCTGCTGTCCCTGACCCTGCTGATGATCGACGGCTCGGCCCTGCGCCAGCGTGGCCGCACGTTCCTGACGTTTATCGCGTTCCTGTGCGGGTCGGTGCTGGTGTGGATTGGCTACGACTACAGCCAGCAATACAGCACCTGGTTCAGTGTCACCGTGGGCATTCTTCTGGCCCTCGGCGCACTCGGCGTGTTTATCGTGCTGCTGACCGAAGCCCATGAACTGGCAGAAGCGGTATGGACCCACAAGCGTCGGCGTGAATTCCTGCCGGTCGAAGGTGATTCGGACTACCGCCCGAAAGTGTCGATCCACGTGCCGTGCTACAACGAGCCGCCGGAGATGGTCAAACAGACCCTCGACGCCCTGGCCGCGCTGGATTATCCGGACTACGAAGTCCTGATCATCGACAACAACACCAAGGACCCTGCTGTATGGGAACCGGTGCGTGACTACTGCGAGACCCTGGGCCCGCGCTTCAAGTTCTTCCACGTCGCGCCCCTGGCCGGTTTCAAGGGCGGTGCCCTGAACTACCTGATCCCGCACACCGCCAAGGACGCCGAAGTGATCGCGGTAATCGACTCGGATTACTGCGTGTCGCCGAACTGGCTCAAGCACATGGTGCCGCACTTCGCCGACCCGAAAATCGCCGTGGTGCAGTCGCCGCAGGACTACCGCGACCAGAACGAAAGTACCTTCAAGAAGCTCTGCTACGCGGAATACAAGGGTTTCTTCCATATCGGCATGGTCACCCGCAACGACCGTGACGCGATCATCCAGCACGGCACCATGACCATGACCCGTCGCTCGGTGCTCGAAGAGCTGGGCTGGGCCGATTGGTGTATCTGTGAAGACGCCGAGCTGGGCCTACGCGTATTTGAGAAAGGTCTGTCAGCGGCGTATTACCACGACAGTTACGGCAAGGGCTTGATGCCGGATACCTTTATCGACTTCAAGAAACAGCGTTTCCGCTGGGCGTACGGCGCGATCCAGATCATCAAGCGTCACACCGCCAGCTTGCTGCGCGGCAAGGACACCGAGCTGACCCGTGGCCAGCGCTACCACTTCCTCGCGGGCTGGTTGCCGTGGGTGGCGGACGGCATGAACATCTTCTTCACCGTGGGCGCCCTGTTGTGGTCGGCGGCGATGATCATCGTGCCAACGCGGGTCGACCCGCCGCTGCTGATTTTCGCGATCCCGCCGTTGGCGTTGTTCGTGTTCAAGGTGGGCAAGATCATCTTCCTGTACCGCCGCGCGGTTGGCGTGAACCTCAAGGATGCGTTCTGCGCGGCCTTGGCCGGTTTGGCGTTGTCCCACACCATCGCCAAAGCAGTGCTGTATGGCTTCTTCACCACCAGTATTCCGTTCTTTCGTACACCGAAAAACGCGGATAACCACGGCTTCTGGGTAGCCATCTCCGAAGCCCGCGAAGAAATGTTCATCATGCTGCTGTTGTGGGGCGCTGCGCTGGGGATCTACCTGGTGCAGGGCCTGCCGAGCAATGACATCCGCTTCTGGGTGGTGATGCTGCTGGTGCAGTCGCTGCCGTATGTGGCGGCATTGATCATGGCGTTCCTGTCGTCGCTGCCTAAACCTGCGGCTGAGCCTGAGCCCGCACCCGCGGCGTAAAAACTTGCGCAATGCACTAAACGGCGGCCTCTGGCCGCCGTTTTGCTATAAGATAACGGCCGTTTTGTGCGCCTTGCCTGCTCATCTTATAAAGCTGTGGAGTTTCCCCCATGACGGCCCATGCCGACCTTTCGCCGACCCTTCAACTTGCCATCGACCTGATCCGTCGCCCCTCCGTGACGCCGATCGACGCCGATTGCCAGAAGCTGATGATGCAGCGCCTGGGCGACGCCGGTTTTGCACTTGAGCCGATGCGCATCGAGGACGTGGATAACTTCTGGGCCACCCACGGCAAGCACGACGGCCCGGTATTGTGTTTTGCCGGCCACACCGATGTGGTACCGACCGGCCCGGTGCAGGCCTGGCAGAACGACCCGTTCGACGCGCTGATCGACGAAAACGGCATGCTCTGTGGGCGTGGCGCGGCCGACATGAAAGGCAGCCTGGCCGCGATGCTGGTGGCGTCGGAGCGTTTCGTCGCCGACTACCCGGACCACAAGGGCTCGGTGGCCTTCCTGATCACCAGCGATGAAGAAGGCCCGGCGCACCACGGCACCAAAGCTGTGATCGAACGCCTGGCCGCCCGCAAGGAGCGCCTGGACTGGTGCATCGTCGGCGAACCGTCGAGCACGACATTGGTAGGCGATGTGGTCAAGAATGGTCGTCGTGGCTCCCTCGGCGCCACCTTGACCGTACGCGGTGTGCAGGGCCACGTTGCCTACCCGCACTTGGCGAAGAACCCGATCCACCTGGCCGCACCGGCCCTGGCGGAACTGGCTGCCGAGCATTGGGATGATGGCAACGCCTTCTTCCCGCCAACGAGCTTCCAGATCTCCAACCTGAACTCCGGCACCGGCGCCACCAACGTGATTCCCGGTGACCTGACGGCGGTGTTCAACTTCCGCTTCTCCACCGAGTCCACTGTCGAAGGCCTGCAGCAACGTGTAGCGGCAATCCTCGACAAGCACGGCCTGGACTGGCACGTGGAGTGGGCGCTGTCGGGCCTGCCGTTCCTCACCGAGCCGGGCGCGCTGCTGGATGCGGTATCCGCGAGCATCAAGGCAATCACGGGGCGTGAAACCAAGGCGTCCACCAGCGGCGGTACGTCGGATGGGCGTTTCATCGCCACCCTCGGTACCCAGGTGGTCGAATTGGGCCCGGTCAACGCGACGATTCACCAAGTGAATGAGCGCATCCTGGCCAGCGACCTCGATGTGCTGACCGAAATCTACTACCAAACCCTGATCAAGTTGCTCGCCTGATGCTCGCTTGCCCCATTTGCAGCGCCCCGCTCAACGCGGTGGACAATGGCGTGGCGTGCCCGGCCGGGCACCGTTTCGACCGCGCGCGCCAGGGTTACCTGAACCTGTTGCCGGTGCAGCACAAGAACAGCCGCGACCCGGGCGACAACCTCGCCATGGTCGAGGCACGCCGCGACTTCCTCAACGCCGGGCATTACGCGCCGGTGGCCAAGCGCCTGGCCGAATTGGCCGCTGAACGCGCTCCACAGCGCTGGGTGGACATCGGTTGTGGCGAGGGCTACTACACCGCGCAAATCGCCGATGCCCTGCCCCACGCAGACGGCTACGCACTGGATATATCCAAGGAAGCGGTCAAGCGCGCGTGCAAGCGCAACCCTAACCTGACCTGGTTGATCGCCAGTATGGCCCGCGTGCCGTTGGCCGACGCCAGTTGCCAATTCCTGGCCAGTGTCTTCAGCCCTTTGGACTGGGAAGAGGCCAAACGCCTGCTCAGCCCTGGCGGCGGTTTGATGAAGGTCGGCCCCACCAGCGGCCACCTGATGGAATTGCGCGAACGCCTCTACGACGAAGTGCGTGAGTACACTGACGACAAGCACCTGGCCCTGGTGCCAGAAGGCATGAGCCTTGCGCACAGCGAAACCCTGGAGTTCACGCTGAGCCTGGCCGAGCCCCAGGACCGCGCCAACCTGCTGGCCATGACGCCCCACGGCTGGCGTGCCAGCGCCGAGCGTCGCACCCAAGTGATCGAGGCGGCCGAGCCGCTGCTGGTCACTGTGTCGATGCGCTACGACTATTTCGTGCTTCAATAACCGACTTTTCCGCGAATGGATTTTTAAAATCCCGCAACGAGGAACATCCATGCGCCAACCCGATATCGAGATTTACCTGAAGGACGCCGACGTCGACCACCGAGCCATCGCCGCCTGGCTGGGCGCTGCCCTGGGCCCGTGCACCGACTGGGTCCAGAAGGGCCAGACCTACAAGTGCAAGGCCGGCAACGTGCCCGTGACCTGGCTGCCGAAAGCCGTAGGCAAATGGAACAGCCTGTACCTGGAAAGCGACCAGACCCCGTGGGACGACGACATCGCCTGCGCCCGCGCTGCGTTTGCCGCGCTGAACGTTGAAGTGCGTTGCGCGCCGGGCACGTGGGTGGAAGAGGAAGGTGAAGAGAGCGCGGATCGCTGGATGCGCATCAGCGCGGATGGTGAAGAAGAAATCACCTGGAAAACTGCATAAAACCTGAATTGTGAACCCAATCAAATGTGGGAGCGGGCTTGCTCGCGAAGGCGGTGTATCAGTCACTGAAGATGTTGACTGAAGCACCGCCTCCGCGAGCAAGCCCGCTCCCACATTGGTTTTTGCGCTGGACTTACAGCCCCACCACATCCTCCGCCTGCAACCCCTTCTCGCCGGTCACCACGGCGTATTCCACCTGCTGGCCCTCGGCCAGCGAGCGGTGGCCTTCACCACGAATGGCGCGGTAGTGCACAAACACATCCTTGCCGTCTTCGCGCTGAATGAACCCATAACCCTTTGCATCGTTGAACCACTTCACATTGCCTGTTTCGCGCGTTGCCATTTGTCTCACTCCCACTTGCATTTTTATTGTTGAGTGCCGCATTGAACTGCCGAGTATAAGACAGGCTCAAAAACGATCAACTCAAGTTTACATCGCTGCTTTTTTGCCGATTTTCGGCGAATACGGCACACTACCGACCCGAGCACCTGCTCGGTTTTAACCACTTGAAGCAGCACGCCTATGACCCGCTCCCCGTTCCGCCGTCTGGTGTTTGGCACCTTGCGCCGACTGTTGTACCTCTGGGTTCGCTCGGAGACGATCAACCAGTCGTCCCTTACTCTTAACCTGGACCGCAGCCGGCCGGTGTTCTACGTCCTGCAATCACCCTCCCTTACCGAATTGGCCGTGGTCGATGCCGAGTGCACCAAGGCGGGCCTGCCACGCCCGGTGCTACCGGTATCGGTGGGCCCGCTGATGGAACCGGCGGCGTTCTTCTACCTCACGCCGGAGCCGGACTGGCTTGGCCGTCAGGACAAGCGCGGCGCGCCGCCCACCTTGACGCGTCTGGTCAACACCCTGACCGAACACGCCGAAGAGAATGCACAAATCATTCCGGTCAGCGTGTTCTGGGGGCAATCGCCCGAGAGCGAGTCCAGCCCGTGGAAGCTGCTGTTTGCCGACAGCTGGGCCGTTACCGGCCGTCTGCGCCGACTGCTGAGTATCCTGATCCTCGGTCGCAAGACCCGTGTGCAATTCTCTGCGCCCATCAACCTGCGTGAATTGATCGAGCACAATAAAGGTCACGAACGCACGGTGCGTATGGCTCAACGCATCCTGCGGGTGCATTTCCGTAACCTGAAAACCGCCGTGATCGGCCCCGACCTGTCTCACCGCCGCAACCTGGTGAAGGGCCTGGTCAACATGCCGCTGGTGCGCCAGGCCATCGCCGATGAAGCCGAACGGGGAAAAATCAGCCCGGAAAAGGCCAAGGCCCAGGCCCTGCGCTATGGCAACGAGATCGCCTCGGACTACACCTACACCGCGATCCGCTTCCTCGAAGTGGTATTGAGCTGGTTCTGGAACAAGATCTACGACGGCATCAAGGTCAATAACATCGAAGGCGTGCAGAAGGTTGCCCAGGGCTACGAGGTGATCTACGTCCCCTGCCACCGCAGCCACATCGACTACCTGTTGTTGTCCTATCTGCTGTTCAAGAACGGTCTGACCCCGCCTCACATCGCCGCCGGCATCAACCTGAACATGCCGGTGATCGGCAGCCTGTTGCGCCGTGGCGGTGCGTTTTTCATGCGCCGTACCTTCAAGGGCAACCCGCTGTACACCTCGGTGTTCAACGAATACCTGCACACCCTGTTCACCAAGGGTTTCCCGGTGGAGTACTTCGTCGAGGGCGGGCGCTCGCGCACCGGGCGCATGCTGCAACCCAAGACCGGGATGCTGGCGATCACCCTGCGCAGCTTTTTGCGCTCATCGCGCATGCCCATCGTGTTTGTGCCGGTGTACATCGGCTATGAACGTGTGCTCGAAGGCCGCACCTACCTCGGCGAGTTGCGTGGCGCGAGCAAGAAGAAAGAGTCGATCTTCGATATTTTCAAAGTGGTCGGCGCGCTCAAGCAGCGTTTTGGCCAGGTGGCGGTCAACTTCGGCGAACCGATCAAGCTGGCCGAGTTCCTCGATGCCGAACAACCGGACTGGCGTGCCCAGGAACTCGGCCCGAACTACAAACCGGCGTGGCTCAACGAAACCACTAACCGTCTCGGCGAGCAGGTAGCCCGCCACTTGAACGAAGCCGCTGCCGTGAACCCGGTGAACCTGGTGGCCCTGGCACTGCTGTCCACCACGCGCCTGGCCCTGGATGAACAGGCCATGGCACGCCAGTTGGACCTGTACCTGGCGCTGCTACGCCGCGTGCCTTACTCGCCCCACACCACCTTGCCCGAAGGCGATGGCATGGCGCTGATCAAGCATGTCAAAGATATGGACCTGCTGTCGGAACAGAGCGACGCCCTCGGTAAAATTCTGTACCTGGACGAGCAGAACGCCGTCCTGATGACCTACTACCGCAACAACGTACTGCACATCTTCGCGTTGCCTGCGTTGCTGGCGAGCTTCTTCCAGAGCAGCTCGCGGATGAGCCGCGAACAGATCCTGCGCTACACCCACGCCCTGTATCCGTACCTGCAATCGGAACTTTTTATTCGCTGGTCACTGGAGGAGTTGGACACGGTCGTCGACCAATGGCTCGAAGCCTTTGTCGAACAGGGCCTGCTGCGCTTTGAAAATGACGTGTTCCTGCGCCCGGCGCCGAGTTCACGGCATTTTGTGCTGCTGACCCTGCTGTCCAAGAGCATTGCCCAGACCCTGCAACGCTTCTACATGGCGATCTCGCTGCTGCTCAACAGCGGCCAGAACAGCATCAGCGCCGAAGAACTGGAGGACCTGTGCACGATCATGGCCCAGCGCCTGTCGATCCTGCATGGCCTCAATGCCCCGGAGTTTTTCGACAAGAGTCTTTTCCGACATTTCATCCAGACCCTGCTGGAGCAAGATGTGCTGCGCCGCGATGAAGCCGGCAAATTGAGTTACCACGACATGCTCGGTGAGCTGGCCGAAGGCGCCGCCAAACGCGTGTTGCCGGCGGAGATTCGTTTGTCGATCCGCCAGGTGGCGCTGCACCGTGTGGATGACACCCCGGTCGAATCTGAAGCCGTCAAACCTGAAGAAAGCCGCTAGATTGAATAAGGCGCCGGGCGGTTTCCGGCGCCGTTTACAAGGAGCTAGACCATGAAAAAGATCATCCTCCTGGGCCTCACCGCCCTGCTCGGAGCCTGCCAATCCATGACGCCCGCACCCAAGGCCAGCCTCGACGGCGAAGTGTTTTACCTGCAACGCATCGCCTTGCCGCCGACCGCCACCTTGAGCGTCAGCCTGCAAGATGTCTCCTTGGCCGACGCACCGGCGGTGACCCTGGCTGAACAGAAAGGCCCGGTCAAAGGCCAAGTGCCGCTGCCCTTCCACTTGAGCTACGACCCGGCCCAGGTCAAGCCTGGCCACAGCTACTCGGTGAGCGCTCGCATCGAACTGGATGGCAAGCTACTGTTTATCACCACCGAACGGCACTCTGTGCAGCTCAACGGCCAGGACCCGCAGCCGCTGCGCCTGCGCGTTGATGCTGTGGCCCACTGAACTCGATCATAAGGAAGCGCCCATGCTCCGTAACTCCCTTCGCCTTACCGCCCTGTGTGCCGGCCTGCTGTTCGGTGCCAACGCCATGGCCCTGGACCTCGGCAGCTTGTCCCAGGGCGACGCCAGTGGCGGCCTCAAGGACGCACTGACCCAAGGCGCTCAGATCGCCGTGAAACAACTGGGCGTACCCGGCGGTTTCAGCAACAACCCCGAAGTTAAGATCGGCCTGCCCGGCAAGCTGGGCAAAGTCGCCGACAAGCTGAAAATGTTCGGCATGGGTGACCAGGTCACGCAGCTGGAAACCAGCATGAACAAAGCCGCTGAAACCGCCGTGACCCAGGCCCAACCGATCCTGGTGAACGCCGTGAAAAACATGAGCGTGACCGACGCCAAGGGCATCCTCACTGGCGGCCAGGATTCAGCCACCCAGTACTTGAACAAAAGCAGCCGCGAAGAGATCCGCGCCAAGTTCCTACCTATCGTCAAAGCCGCCACCGACAAAGTCGGCGTGGCCCAGCAATACAACGCCTTGGCCGGCAAGGCTGCGGCCTTTGGCGCGGTGGACGCCAAAAGCGCCAACGTCGAGAACTACGTGACCGAACAAGCGCTGGACGGCCTGTTCAAGATGATCGCGCAGCAAGAAGAAACCATTCGCAAGAACCCGGCGGCTGCGGCCACCAGTTTGGCGAAGAAGGTGTTTGGGGCGTTGTAAGCCTTGGACGGATCGCTCCCTGCAATGGGGAGCGATCTCATGCCGTACCCTCCCTCGAGAGCGAACGCCCCCTCCCCTATCCTTGGGCAGTGTCCAGACTGATAGTGCGTATCGTGATCGTACTGAACTCAATCCTCTTGGCTTGTTGGCGCGATTCCTCTGAACAGGGCTTCGCTGGGCAGGTAGGCTTCGGCGGTTTTTCTGAGCTAGGGGGACAGTCTGGTTCTTGTGGTTTTGGCACAACATTGACCATCTTGCTTATTAAGGAAACAAGGCACATAGGGAAACCCTTCTATCAAAAAAGATGAGTCCAATGACCGATGCCAACAATGATCGGCAGCGAAAACTGATACCTGTAAACAGGTAGTCCCTGAGTGGAAGGTGCCCCGAAAGCGTTCCCGGAACCCGTCATCTATTTCAATAATCGGTGCAACAGGGAGCGATCCTAGTGCAGTACCGACTCCGCCAACCGCCCTACCATCAGCGTGGCAAAGCAGCCAATCGCAATCGAGGTCGCACGGTTGATCTTCAATGGCGTGAGCCAGGCCTTTTGAATCCCTTCAAAGCGGCTGCCCAGCACGATCCACGCCGCCCCTACTGGAATAACTACCAGCGCCAGCGTGGCCATGAACCCGGCATAGCCGGGTAGCGTGGCAAAGGTGCCGACCGGTGCAATGAACGACACGATCAGCAATCCCTTGGGATTCATCACCGTCAGCCAGAAGAAGTACAGCCCGGAGAAACGGTCGGAACCGGGGTTGATGACGCTGTTCTTACGCTGCCAAAGCTTGTAGGAGACATACAGCAGGTAGCAGGCCGCCGCCAATTGCGCGGACTTCAGCGCCCACGGCGAATACGCCGCCAGATACAACAACGCCACCCCCCATAGCGAGACCTGCAGTAGATAAGCCAGGCACTCGGTCAACGCCAGCGTCCAGGAGGCCCGAAAGCCAAACAACAGCCCCGCGCGAAACAGCAGGGTGTTGGTCGGGCCTGGGGCAAGCAACAACAACATCAAGGCTGAAACAGTAGCCAACATGATTACGCGACGTCCTTCCTCACTCGGAACCACGCAGCATACAGGGCCGGCAGGAACAATAGGGTCAACGCCGTCGCCACAATCAACCCGCCCATGATCGCCACGGCCATCGGCCCGAAGAACACGCTGCGTGACAGCGGGATCATCGCCAATACGGCCGCCAGCGCGGTCAGCACAATCGGACGGAAGCGTCGGACGGTGGCTTCGATGATTGCTTGCCATGGCGCGAGGCCAGCCTTGATGTCCTGCTCGATCTGGTCCACCAGGATCACCGAGTTACGCATGATCATCCCCGACAGGGCGATGGTGCCGAGCATGGCCACAAAGCCGAACGGCTGGCGGAACACCAGCAGGAACAACGTCACACCGATCAGCCCCAGCGGCGCCGTCAGAAACACCATGGCAGTGCGTGAGAAGCTGCGCAGTTGCAGCATCAGCAACGTCAGCACCACCACAATAAACAGCGGCACGCCGGCTTTTACCGAGTTCTGGCCACGGGCGGAGTCTTCTACCGTACCGCCGACTTCCAGCAGATAACCGTCGGGCAATTCTGCACGTACACCTTCAAGGGTCGGCAGGATTTGCTGGACCAGGGTTGCCGGTTGCTCCTTGCCATAGATGTCGGCACGCACGGTGACCGTAGGCAGGCGGTTGCGGTGCCAAATGATGCCTTCTTCGAAACCGTATTCGAGGGTGGCGATCTGTGACAGCGCAACGCTTCTGCCGTTATCGGTCGGCACCGCCAGGCTTGGCAACAACGACAGTTCGGTGCGCTCATGCACGGTGCCGCGCAGCAGGATTTCGATCAACTCGTTGTCCTCGCGGAATTGGCTGACGCTGGAACCGGTCAACGAACTCTGCAGGAATTTCGACAGGTTGGCGGTGCTCACGCCGAGGGCGCGAGCGCGGTCCTGGTCGATGTTGAGGTAGACGATCTTGCTCGGTTCTTCCCAGTCTAGGTGCACGTTGACCACGTGGGTGTTTTCGCGAACCTTGGCTGCCACTTTCCGCGCCAGGGCGCGGACTTCTTCGATGTGCTCGCCGGTCACCCGGAACTGCACCGGATAACCCACAGGCGGGCCGTTTTCCAGGCGCGTGACCCGCGAGCGCAGGTCCGGGAATTGTTCGTTGAGGGTTTCGATCAACCAGGTGCGCAGGCTTTCGCGCTCTTCAATGGTTTTGGCCAACACCACAAACTGGGCGAAGCTGGCGGCGGGCAATTGCTGGTCCAATGGCAGGTAGAAACGCGGCGAGCCGGTGCCCACATAGGCGACGTAGTTGTCGATACCGGCATGTTCCTTGAGCAAGCCTTCCAGGCGTTTGACCTGGTCGGCGGTGTTGCTCAGGGAGGCGCCTTCGGCGAGTTTCAGGTCGACCATCAGCTCCAGGCGGCCCGAAGCCGGGAAGAACTGCTGCGGCACAAAGCGGAACAAGGCGACCGAACCGATAAACAGCAGCAGGGTCAGCACGATCACGGTTTTGCGGCGGTTCACGCACCATTCCACCAGACGTCTTACACGCTGGTAGAACGGCGTACCGTAGGGATCTGGCCCGTCGGTGCCGTGCTTGGCCGCGTGAATTTTCGCCAGGTCCGGCAGGAGTTTTTCCCCCAGGTACGGCACAAACACCACCGCTGCGACCCACGAGGCCAACAGCGCGATGGTGACCACCTGGAAGATCGAACGGGTGTATTCGCCGGTACTCGATTGCGCGGTGGCAATCGGCAGGAAGCCGGCGGCGGTGATCAGCGTACCGGTGAGCATCGGGAACGCGGTACTGGTCCAGGCAAAGCTGGCGGCCTTGAGCCGGTTGTAGCCCTGCTCCATCTTGATCGCCATCATTTCCACGGCAATGATCGCGTCATCCACCAGTAGGCCAAGCGCCAGGACCAAGGCCCCGAGGGAGATCTTGTGCAGGCCGATGCCCAGGTAATACATGGTGGCAAACGTCATCGCCAGCACCAGTGGAATCGCCAGGGCAACCACCATGCCGGTGCGCACACCAAGGGAGAAAAAGCTCACCAGCAACACGATGGCCAATGCCTCGGCCAATACCTGGACGAACTCACCGACACTGGTTTTCACCGCCGCTGGCTGGTCCGACACCTTGCGCAGCTCCATGCCTGCCGGAAGATTCTTCTGCAAGCGTGCGAACTCGCCTTCCAAGGCTTTACCCAGTACCAGAATGTCACCGCCGTCACGCATCGCGACGGCCAGGCCGATGGCGTCCGCGCCCATGTAGCGCATGCGTGGCGCGGGCGGGTCGTTGAAGCCACGATGAATCTCGGCCACGTCGCCGATACGGAAGGTGCGATCACCCACGCGAATCGGGAAGTTGCGGATCTCCTCCACTGTCTTGAAGTTGCCCGACACCCGCAGTTGCACGCGCTCGGTCGGGGTTTCGAAGAAGCCCGCCGTGGACACCGCGTTCTGCTCCTGCAACGCCTGTTGCACGGCGGCCAGCGGCAGGCCGAGGGTCGCCAGCTTGAGGTTGGACAGTTCGATCCAGATCTTCTCGTCTTGTAGGCCAAGTAGCTCAACCTTGCCCACATCTGCGACACGTTGCAGTTGAATCTGGATGCGGTCGGCGTAGTCCTTGAGCACCGCGTAGTCGAAGCCGTCGCCGGTCAGGGCATAAATGTTGCCGAAGGTGGTGCCGAATTCATCGTTGAAAAACGGCCCCTGGATATCCGGTGGCAAGGTCTGGCGGATGTCGCTGATTTTCTTGCGCACCTGGTACCACAGCTCGGGAATCTGCGCCGAGTGCATGGAGTCGCGAGCCATGAAAGTGACTTGGGATTCGCCGGGGCGCGAGAACGAAACGATGCGCTCGTACTCGCCGGTCTCCATGAGTTTTTTCTCGATGCGCTCGGTGACCTGGCGCGAGACTTCTTGGGCCGTGGCGCCTGGCCAATTGGTTTTGATCACCATGGCTTTGAAGGTGAATGGAGGGTCTTCGCTCTGTCCCAATTTGGTGTAGGACAAGGTGCCGACCACGGCCAGCAGGATCATCAGGAACAGTACGATCTGGCGATTGCGCAACGCCCATTCGGAAAGATTGAAACCCATCGGGGACTACTCCTTGTTGGCCGCCAGATTCACAACTCGGTTGGAGCGGTCCACCGGACGCACTTGCTGGCCCTCATGGAGTACATGCACGCCTGCGGCAATGACCCAGTCAGTGGGACTAAGACCTTCCAGCACCGGGACGGTTTTTTCACCGAAGGCGCCGATGCGCACCGGCGTGCGCTTGAGCGTGTCGTCCGGCTGTACCAACCAGACGTAGGACACACCGTTCTCCGCACTGAGGGCAGACAGCGGCACCGACAGCGCAATTACGCCGTCTGCTTGTATGAAAACCCGGGCGCTCTGGCCCAGCTCGGCGGGGACTTTGCCGCCCGTGAACGCGACACGGGCAGCAAAGGTGCGCGACTTCGGATCAGCCGCCGGAGACAGCTCACGAATACGCCCGGTAAAGCGCTGGTCCGGCTGGCTCCACAGCTCCACCGTCACCGGCTGGCCGATCTTGAAACGGCCAAAACCTTGTTCCGGCAAGCTGATCAGCACTTCGCGCTCGCCATCGGTGGCCAACGTGAATACGGTTTGGCCGGCGGACACCACTTGGCCGACTTCCACCGCACGCTTGGCCACTACGCCGTCCTGGGGCGCACGTAGCACTGCATAGCCAGCCTGGTTGCTGGCCACGTCGAATTCAGCCTTGATTTGCTTAAGGCGTGCTTCACCGGATCGGTAGAGATTTTCGGAATTATCGTACTGGGAGCGGCTGACCATCTGCCGGTCCAGCAGGGTTTTGTAGCGGTCGCGCTCAGCGCGCACCAGGCTCAGGTTGGCCTCGGCGGCAGCCACTTGGGCACGGGTGGCCTCCAATTGCAGGCGCACATCCTGGGGGTCGAGTTCAGCGAGTGGCTGGTTGGCCTTGACCCGCTCCCCCTCCTCTACCAGACGCTTGCTGACTTTGCCGCCAATGCGAAAGGCCAGGTCCGGCTCATAACGGGCGCGAACTTCGCCGGGATAACTGTCGCTCGATTGTGCCGAAGGTTGCGGCTGTACCACCATGGCCGGGCGGACGGTGGTCTGGGCTGCTTCTTCATGGCCACAGGCGGCCAGGAGGAACAACAGGCTGACAGGCAACGCAAAGGGCAGGAAAGTGCTGCGCATGCTGAAGGACCTTTCGCAAATGGAGCTAGGAATAATTATACTGGCCAGTATGTTATTAATACCAAACTCACCAGTCCAGTATTAAAGTGAAAATGTCCGACAATCCTGTAAACACCAATAGCCCTGGGCGTCCCAAGGACATGGCAAAACGCCAGGCAATCCTCGAAGCAGCGAAAATCCTGTTTTTGAGTAATGGCTACGCCAGCACCAGCATGGACGCGGTGGCACTGGAAGCTGGCGTGTCGAAACTGACCGTCTACAGCCACTTCACCGACAAAGAGACCTTGTTCACGGCTGCCGTGGTGGCGACGTGCGAGGAACAATTGCCGGTGATGTATTTCGAGCTGCCGGCCGGCATGCCCGTGGAGACGGTACTGCTGAACATTGCCCGGGGGTTCCATCGGCTGATCAACAGCGAGGAGTCGGTGAACCTGCATCGCCTGATGATGACCACCGGCAATCAGGACGTGAAACTCTCACAAATCTTCTTCGAAGCCGGCCCGATGCGCATGCTGCAAGGCATGGAGCGCTTGCTCAGCAAGATCGACCAAAGCGGTGCGTTGAGCATCGACAAACCCTTTACCGCCGCCGAGCACTTCTTTTGCCTGCTCAAGGGCACGGCGAATTTCTGCTTGTTATATGGGTGTGGCGGGCAGTTGAGCGAGGAAGCTGCCGAGGCGCATGTGCAGGATGTGGTGGGGTTGTTTATGCGGGCTTATCGGGCCTGAGGCTGTGGTGCCTGAGCGGACGCTTTCGCGAGCAAGCCCGCTCCCACCTTGGAATGCGTTCCAAATGTGGGAGCGGGCTTGCCCGCAAAGAGGCCCGCAAGGCCAACGAAGATTTAAGGCTTGAGCGCCTTCTTGGGATAGATGTCATACCGACTGGATTTGCCATCCAACGCATGGCTCGGCTTGGGCCCTTCAATACACGGCGCCTTGCGCGGCCGCTTCACCACCACCCGATGACTGGCCAGGGCCAATGCCGCCGCCAGCAGCGCCGGCGCGTCCGGATCATCCCCCACCAGTGGCCTGAACAGGCGCATTTCCTTCTTCACCAGGGCGGTTTTCTCGCGGTGCGGGAACATCGGGTCGAGGTAGATCACTTGGGGCGGCTCGCCTTCCCAGTTGCGCATCACGTCAATGGAGTTGCCCTTGAGCAACTTCATGCGCGCCACAATCGGCGCCACGTCAAAGTCATCCGCGCCACGCGCCAGGCCGTCTTCGAGCAAGGCGCCGATCAGCGGCTGGCGTTCGATCAGGCTCATCTCGCACCCCAGGCTGGCCAGCACGAAGGCGTCCTTGCCCAAGCCTGCCGTAGCGTCCAGCACCCGTGGGCGTACGCCTTGGGCGATGCCGACGGCCTTGGCGATCATCTGTCCGCTGCCACCGCCATACAAACGCCGATGCGCCGCGCCACCCTCGACAAAGTCCACCCGCACCGGCCCCGGTGCATCAGGCCCGAGTTGTTGCAGCTGTAGGCCCTGCTCACCGACTTGCAGGGAAAAGTCCGCATCGGCCAGCGTTAACGGTAAGCCAAGCCGCGACGCCCATTGCTCGGCAAGGGCCTGAAAACCTTCGGCCAAGGCCTCGACCTGGATGCGGCTGGCCGCTGGTTGTTCGCTCATCAATCGCTACGCTCAAAAATATTAAGGATCGGCAAACATCGGCCGATAAAAACAACAGTCAGGTATTTTGCCAGAGCTGAGCGTCGACCGAGAAAAATGTCAGACATTCTTCCCCTAACCATCGGTGTACTGCCGACCCACAACCACTACGGCCTGCGCAATACTCAAGCGCTGGCCGGGGTGAGTCATGTGTGGCAGGACTTCTTCGCCCGAGCGTTGGCCGAACAGCTCGGCGATACACCGCAAGCGCTCAGCGCGCCAGCACCAGCGGACCCTGCGATAGAACCGAGTGCCGGTGCGGATTTACTGTCGCAGATTCTCACCCAGCGTGAGTGCGACGTGAAAGACACCGAAATCGCCCCGCCAGAGCCGCTGTTCCTGCCGATTGCCGAGCTCGAAACCGAATTGCTGCCACCGGCTGCCACGCCGTTCCCGGACGAAGAAATCATCGCCCAACAGCGCCAGCAGAATTTCGAAAGCGGCTGGGTCCGTCCCATCGTGCTGACCGCCGGCGAGCCACTGCCAGAGCCAGGCCCTGCGCCGCAGCCTCGCCCCTTGCACTTGCCGATCGCCGAGTTCGAACTGGACCTGCTACCACCGCCCGCCACGCCGTACCCTACCGAGGAACTGGTGGCGCAACAAAAGGCCCTGGACTTCGACTACTACTGGGTGCGCCCGCTGGTCACCCAGAACCTACGCCTGGCCGCCTGATTCAATCCTTGAAGAACGCGTTCGCCTGGCTGAACGGCATCTTGCGCTCGGTGAAGGTAAAGGTGCCCAACTCGTACACCTCTTGCGCCGCCCGATAGAACTCGCCATACGCCGCCAATGCCATGGCCGAGCCGACGCTGATACGCCGCACGCCCATCTCGCTCAGTTGCGCCACGCTGAGGTTCAAGCCGCCGGACATCAACACATTCACCGGTTTAGGCGCGACCGCCTTGACCACCGCCAGCACTTCCTCGGCACTGCGCAAGGCCGGCGCATACAGCACGTCGGCACCGGCCTCGGCGTAGGCTTGCAGGCGGCGGATGGTGTCGGGCAAATCCAGGCAACCGTGCAGGAGATTTTCCGCGCGGGCTGTCAGGGTGAAGGGAAAAGGCAGGCTGCGCGCGGCAGCAACCGCCGCTTCCACGCGCTCAACGGACAAATCAAAAGGGTAGATAGGGTCGGCAGCGATGCCCGTGGCATCTTCGATGGAGCCGCCGACGATGCCCGTAGCCGCGGCGCGCAGGATGGTCTGGGCACAACCTTGGGGGGTGTCGCTGAAACAATTTTCCAGGTCCGCCGCCACCGGCAACGAGGTCGCCCGAGCGATGGCACCGGCATTGGCCAGCGTGTCTTCCAGGGACAGCGCCCCTTCCGCATCAGGCCGTCCGAGACTGAACGCATAACCCGCGCTGGTGGTGGCCAATGCTTCAAAACCGAGGCTGGCCAGCATGATGGCAGAACCTGCATCCCACGGGTTGGGCATCACGAATGCGCGATTGCGCTCATGCAGGGCCTTGAAGGTTTCGGCGCGAAGGGTTTGGGCATCCATGGCGGGCTCCTGGCAAAAAGAGGAGCCTTAGAGTAACCCCAGTTGCTCCGCTGCGGGTTGCCGATTCAGGGTCGGTAGCGGCGCAAGGCCCGGCAGGCGCGCCATCAACTTGTCGTGAAAACGCAGGGCCAATTGAGCGGCCAGGCGATTATCCGAGGTGTGCAGGAAGACATAGGGCGTACGACCTTCTTCGATCCAGCCGGCGACTTTTTCCACCCACGGGATCAGGAAGGGGTCGTTGGGTTCCAGTTCCGGGTGACCAATAAAGCGCACTTGGGGAAACAGCGTCAGCGCCGCTGGACGTGGGGGCACCTTGGGTTTCTTCGATTGAGCATGCAACACCGCCGCCGTGGTAGAGGTGCAACTGAACAGCGGACGCGAATCCAGGCAGATCCGCTCAACACCCCGGTCACGCAGCAAACGGTTGAGTGTGCGCTCGGCGTCGCCCTTGGCGAAGAACTCCGGATGACGCACTTCCACTGCCATCGGGCGCTCCAGGCCATCGATAAAACCCGCCAGTTCGCTCAGACGCTGCGGCGAAAAACTCGCCGACAGTTGCAGCCACAACGGCGAAACACGCTCAGCCAACGGGCTCATCAGGCCAACAAAACTCTCTGCCGCCGGCAGCTGGTCGCGCAGGTCGCCACCATGGCTGATGTCGCCGGGAAACTTGGCGGTGAAACGAAAATCGTCGGGCATGATCTCGGCCCAGCGCTGCACCGTGGCGGCCGAGGGTCGGGCGTAGAACGTGGTGTTGCCTTCAACGGCGTTGAAAACCTGGGAATAGAGGGCGAGGTAGTCGCTGGAACGCGCGTCGGCGGGATACAGGTAATCGCGCCAGGCGTTTTCACTCCAGGACGGGCAACCGATGAAGTAAGGCAGGCGCATCAGATGTGGATGTCGAGGCCCAGCACTTCCATATCCCATTCGACAAAGCCGGCAGTGGTCAGGTAGCTGGCCAAGGCGGTGGCGACGCTTTTGCTCATGGAGCGCGGGAAGACCATGTCTTGCTGACGGGCGGGAAGACCGCTGATGCGTGCTTGAGCATTGGCCTGCGCATCGGACTGGACTTCGATGAAGTCTGGCGAATCCTCGACAGACTCGTCCACCGTGGCGTTTGCCTTACGCGGCTTACGCTTGATCGGGTACGACTGTGAGGAAAAGCCATCAATACGCATGGGCGCGAACTCGCTATCAGTAATGGCATTTTGGCAGCATCATCCATGGTGCGCAAATGCTCTGGTGATAACTAGAACACATAATTTGAAAAAGGTTTAAAAGCGCGGGCAAATTCTGACGATTGGTGAATTTCGCCTCAATTTGCCCGCATTTTTGGCGTCAAATAATCCCGCGTTCCGCCTTTGTCTGGGCGACTTTATCGCGCAAGTAAACAGGGGCGGCCTGGTCAGCCGGGATCGCCTCGCCACGCGCAAACGCGAAGCGTGCCAGGTTTAGCAAGTCTTCGGCATGGGGCAGCATTGCGGCGTCCTGGCCAACCAGTTGCACATTGATTCGCTCGCCATAACCCCAGCCGGTGCCAGCACCGAACCAGTCACCGCTGGCGTCATCGGGCAGCACAGAAGACTCCGGAGGCTGTACCGCTTCCACACCCACCAAACGCATTTCGCCATCGGTTTCGCGGTAGCAGCCCCAATAGACTTCATCCATGCGTGCATCGATGGCCGCTGCAACCTGATGAGCACCGTGCTCACGCAAGGCGCGCTGGGCCAGCACCGCCAGATTGGACACCGGCAATACCGGACGCTCCAACGCAAACGCCAGGCCTTGCACCACGCCGATGGCGATGCGCACACCGGTAAAGGCACCCGGCCCACGACCGAAGGCGATGGCGTCCACCGCCGCCAGGGTGGTGCCGGCGTCTTCGAGTAGTTGCTTGATCATCGGCAACAGCTTCTGCGCATGCAGGCGCGGGATCACCTCGTAGTGGCTCGTAACCTTGCCATCGTGCAGCAGGGCAACGGAGCAAGCTTCAGTCGCGGTGTCCAGGGCCAGCAGGGTGCTCATCGGTGTGGGTGTCCAAGTCGAAAAAAAGTGCGCCAGTATAAACAACAACGGCCCGCAAGCGGGCCGTTATACGTGTAGCCAGTCGAAGGATCAGCTCAGTGCTTGCAGCACCTTGGCAGTGATCGCTTCTACCGAGCCAACGCCCGGAATGTGGCTGTACTTGGGCTTGCCTTCGGCAGCGGACAGCTTCTGGTAGAAATCCACCAAAGGCTTGGTCTGCGAATGGTAGACCGACAGGCGGTGACGCACGGTTTCTTCGGTGTCGTCTTTACGCTGTACCAGGTCTTCGCCGGTAACATCGTCCTTGCCTTCGACTTTTGGCGGGTTGTAGATGGTGTGGTACACGCGGCCCGAGGCTTCGTGAACGCGACGACCGGCAATACGCTGCACGATCTCTTCATCTTCAACCGCGATTTCAACCACTGCGTCCAGCTCGACGCCGGCCTTCACCAGGGCTTCAGCCTGGGGAATGGTGCGTGGGAAGCCGTCGAACAGGAAACCGTTCTTGCAGTCTTCCTGGCTGATGCGTTCTTTGACCAGGTTGATGATCAGGTCATCGGAAACCAGGCCACCGCTGTCCATCACGCTTTTGGCGATCAGGCCCAGCTCGGTGCCGGCCTTGACCGCTGCACGCAGCATGTCGCCGGTGGAGATTTGTGGAATGCCGAATTTTTCAGTGATGAACTTTGCCTGAGTACCTTTACCGGCCCCGGGAGCTCCCAGCAGAATGACGCGCATTGATGTGCTCCTCAATTTTTTATAGAGATGACGCTCGGATCCGCCGCGAGGGGGCAAATCTCGTAGAAATATGGCTTGTAAAATTCTGGGTCCAGGCCGCCCAAACGGCCAAAGGCTGATCAAGATACACAGCAGGCCCTATCCATACAAGCCGCCAAAAGTCGCAGGAACCGCGCTGTATATGCTTCATAGGTAGGGTATGCCCGAGTGCAACCCGCCCGTGTGTACGCCGACCGCCCTATTCGGGGCGGCCGTCGTGGTTTATCTGCAAGCCTTTGAGAACACGCGAAAAAACCTCAACCCGTATTGCGCAAACCCGCCGCAATACCGGCCACGGACACCAGCAGCGCCTGTTCCAGAGGGCTGTCTTGCGCGGCCTCCTGCTGGCGCGAACGTGCCAGCAACTCAGCCTGCAACAAGTGCAGCGGGTCGAGGTAGGTGTTGCGCAGGCGGATAAACTCCAGGGTGTCCGGGCTATGGGCTAGCAGCTGGGACTGGCCGGTCAGGCCAAGCACCACACTGCAGGCCTGCGACAATAGGTCGCGCAAATGCACACCCAATGGCAACAGGTCCGGTTGCACCAGGCGCTCGTCATACAGGCGGGCGATATCAGCATCGGCCTTGGCCAGCACCATTTCCAACATGTCGATACGCGTGCGGAAGAACGGCCACTGCTCGCGCATCTGCCCCAGCAACTCACCTTCGCCGCGCTCCAGCGCCTTGCTCAGCGCCGCTTCCCAACCCAGCCAGGCCGGTAGCATCAGGCGGGTCTGGGTCCAGCCGAAAATCCACGGGATGGCGCGCAGGCTTTCGATCCCACCCGCACGGCGCTTGGCTGGGCGACTGCCCAAGGGCAACCGGCCCAACTCCTGTTCTGGGGTGGATTGACGGAAGTATTCGACGAACTGCGGATTTTCCCGCACCACTGCGCGGTAGGCACTGACACCATCTGCGGCCAATTCATCCATCAAATGACGCCAGGCCGGCTCCGGTGGTGGCGGTGGCAGCAAGGTGGCTTCCAGCACTGCAGCCAGGTAGAGGTTGAGGTTCTGCTCGGCAATATCCGGCAAGCCGAACTTGAAGCGGATCATTTCGCCCTGTTCGGTAGTGCGGAAACGCCCCGCCACCGAGCCCGGCGGCTGCGACAGAATCGCCGCGTGGGCCGGGCCGCCGCCACGGCCCACGGTGCCGCCGCGACCATGGAACAACAGCAGTTCCACCTGCTGCTCGCGGCAGATATCCACCAAGCGCTCCTGCGCCCGATATTGCGCCCAGGCGGCGGCAGTCGTGCCGGCGTCCTTGGCGGAGTCCGAATAGCCGATCATCACTTCCTGCGGGCCCTGTAAGCGCGCGCGATAGCCCGGCAGTTGCAGCAGGCGCTCCATCACCGGTCCGGCGTTGTCCAGGTCGGCCAGGGTTTCAAACAACGGCACCACGCGCATCGGCCGTTGCACGCCCGACTCTTTCAGCAGTAATTGCACCGCCAGCACGTCGGAGGCCGCGCCCGCCATGGAGATGACATACGAGCCCAGTGAAGCCGCCGGCGCAGCAGCGATTTCCTTGCAGGTGTTCAACACCTCGGCCGTGTCCGCCGAGGGTTTGAAATACCCCGGCAGCAATGGCCGACGATTCGCCAGCTCTTTGGTCAGAAAACTGATGCGCGCGTCTTCGTCCCAGTCCTCATAACGACCGAGGCCAAGGTAGTCGGTGATTTCCGTCATCGCCGCCGAATGCCGGCTGGAGTCCTGGCGCACATCCAGGCGCACAAGGAACAGGCCAAAGGTCACGGCACGGCGCAGGCAGTCGAGCAACGGGCCATCAGCGATCACGCCCATGCCGCACTCATGCAACGACTGATAACACAGCTCCAGCGGGTCCAGCAGGTCGCGGTTGTTCTGCAGCACTTCGGCAGGCGCCGGGGTGCTGCTGCTCAACGCGGTGTGCGCCCATTGGCGTGTGGCGCGCAGGCGTTCGCGCAGTTGCTTGAGCAAGGCGCGGTAGGGTTCGACGCTGTCGCCGACCTTCGCCTGCAATGCCGGGCTGGCCTGTTGCATCGACAGCTCGGAGGCCAAGTGGTCGATGTCGCGCAAGTACAGATCAGCCGCCATCCAGCGTGCCAGCAACAGCACTTCGCGAGTGACCGGCGCGGTGACATTCGGGTTGCCGTCACGGTCGCCGCCCATCCACGAGGCGAAGCGAATCGGTGCTGCCTCCAAGGGCAGACGCAGGCCGGTGGCGGCATGCAAGGCCCGGTCGGCCTTGCGAAGGTAATTGGGAATGGCGTGCCACAGCGAATGTTCGATCACCGCGAAGCCCCATTTGGCTTCGTCCACCGGAGTGGGCCGGACACGGCGGATTTCTTCAGTGTGCCAGGCTTCGGCGATCAAGCGTTGCAAGCGCTCACGGATTTGATCGCGCTCGGCGGTCGTGAGGTCGCGGTGGTCCTGCAGCGCCAATTGGGCGGCGATGGCATCGTATTTCTGGATCAGGGTACGGCGCGCCACTTCGGTGGGGTGAGCGGTAAGGACCAGCTCGATCTCCAAGCGCCCCAACTGGCGTGCCAGGGACTCATTGCTGTGACCTTCGCTTTGCAAGCGGGCGAGCAACTCGGGCAACACACGGGACTCGAACGGTGCCGGTTGCGACTCATCACGCCGATGAATCAGTTGGTACTGCTCGGCAATGTTGGCCAGGTTGAGGAACTGGTTGAAGGCACGAGCCACAGGCAGCAGTTCATTTTCCTGCAACTGGTTGAGACGGGTGCTCAGTTCATCGCCAGCGCCATGGCGGTCGGCCTTGGCGCCTTTGCGGATCTGCTCGATCTTGTCGAGAAAATCATCGCCGTACTGCTCTCGAATGGTATTGCCCAACAGTTCACCCAGCAGGTGAACATCCTCACGCAAGCGTGCATCGATATCACTCATCAGCCAATCTCCAGCCAGAAATCCGGGACGCGCAGGTGTTCCAGAGTGCCGCCAGTGCTCGTTTCTGACAAGACTTTAAACCTTGTGGCTTGCAGCTAGTCTCAAAGGTAAGTCGCCGCGTTTATCCACGCGGACGGCGGGTCACTCATCACCGCCTGCTATCGCGGGCTTTATTGAGGTTGCCATGAAAATTCGAGAATTGGCCCAGCATTGGGAAGAGAACGCCAAGGGTCGCTTGACCAAGACCGAGTACGCCATCCATCTGGACGTCGAGTCCGCCGCAAGGCTGGCCGCCATCGCCGAGATGTACCCCAAACGCAACACCGAAGAGCTGCTCGGCGAACTGATCGGCGCCGCCTTGGAAGAGCTGGAAACCAGCTTCCCCTATATCAGGGGCCAGCACGTCGTTGCCACCGATGAGGAAGGTGACCCGCTGTATGAAGACGTCGGCCCCACCCCTCGTTTCCTGACCTTGTCGCGTCGTTATCTGCATGATTTGTCGGCGAGTGCCGACGATCAAAAACACTGACACCTCCCCGTTACCCCCTTGTATTCCGGGCCTTCCAAAGGCCCGGCGTACCTCTGTGCAACGCAGAAGTTCCAACTTTTTTACGCTGACCAATCAGTCAGATATTTTTTTAGGCAAATCGCCATCTTCTCTGAACTATTCAAAAAAGCCTCCGGTCACACCGAGTAAGCCATCACGTGGAACAGCCGTTTGAATAGGTGCCATGCGCTTAAACGCCAGGCCCGCCGCCGCTGCCATCCTGAGGTGGATTTTGAAGTATTTCAGGAGTTATCCAATGGAGTTGAAGACGATGAAGACCAGCACTGCCAAATCCTCGTTTAACCACCTGCGCGGGCTCAAATTGGCCGCGCTGGCAATCGGTACCAGCTTCGTTCTGGCCGGTTGCGCCGGCAACCCTCCGACCGAGCAGTACGCGGTCACCCAATCTGCGGTGAACAGCGCTGTCAGCGCCGGCGGTACCGAGTACGCAGCCGTGGAAATGAAGTCGGCCCAGGACAAGCTCAAACAAGCCGAAATCGCCATGCACGACAAGAACTACGACGAGGCCCGTCGCCTGGCCGAACAAGCTGAATGGGACGCTCGCGTTGCAGAGCGCAAATCCCAGGCAGCCAAGGCTGAACAGGCTGTGAAGGACTCCCAGAAAGCTGTTCAGGAGCTGCGTCAGGAAGGCATGCGCCCCGCTGTTATCAAACAGCCGTAAACCGCCGCCACTGATTGCATTGCACCCGATATCGAATTGAAAGGACGACACGACTATGCGTAAACAATTGATGATCCCTGCCCTGCTGGCGATGAGCGTTGCCCTGGCGGCCTGCTCCACCCCGCCAAACGCGAACCTGGAAAACGCACGGACCAACTACTCGGCCCTGCAAGCCAACCCGCAAGCCACCAAGGTTGCAGCCCTGGAAACCAAAGACGCCAGCGAGTGGCTGGACAAGGCAGACAAGGCCTACCGTGACCGTGAAGACCAGAAGAAGGTCGACCAACTGGCCTACCTGACCAACCAGCGCGTTGAAGTGGCCAAAGACACCATCGTGCTGCGCGAATCCGAAGCCAAGCTGAAAAACGCTGGTGACGAACGCGCCCGCGCTCTGCTCGAAGCACGCGATGCGCAAATCAAACAACTGCAAGACAGCCTGAATGCCAAGCAGACTGATCGCGGTACGCTGGTGACCTTTGGTGACGTGCTGTTTGCCACCAACAAGTCCGACCTGAAATCCAGCGGCCTGGTGAACATCACCAAGCTGGCGCAGTTCCTGCGCGACAACCCAGATCGTAAAGTGATCGTCGAAGGCTACACCGACAGCACCGGTTCCGACGCGTACAACCAGAGCCTGTCCGAGCGCCGTGCGGCATCCGTGCAGCGCGCGTTGGCTCAACAGGGTGTGGATATTTCGCGCATCGTGACCCAGGGTTACGGCAAGGAATACCCGGTTGCGGACAATGGCAGCGTATCGGGCCGTGCCATGAACCGTCGTGTTGAAGTGACCATTTCCAACGATAATCAGCCGGTCAAACCACGCTCTTCCGTGGCTAACTGATCAACTGTTGTTCTAAAAGAAACCCCGCCATATGGCGGGGTTTTTTATGCGGCGCTTATCAGAAACCGACAGACATCTTGGATTGCTCCACGATCGCCTGGACCTGGCCGCCACCGCCCTGCCCACCGGCGGAGTCACCTCCACCGCCGGCCCCCTGGCCACCCATTAACTTCTGCAATTGCTCTTGCAGCATCTTCAGCAGTTGTTGCAATGGATCTTCTTCGCCACCGCCACCTTGAGCGCCGCCCGAAGCTTGTTGCCCTTTGGCGGCGATCTGGTCTTCCAGGCCTTTGATCTGCTTCTTAAGGGCCTCAATCTCTTTCTGGTTGCCACCAGACTCACCGGCGCCGCCGATACTTCCCTGGGAAAATTGGGGGTTAATGCTCATATTCATGCTTGTTGACTCCAAATTGGAAAACACCGTGGTCCGATCAGCGCTGCTGATCAGTCCAAAATCTGTGGCGTTCAACCCGAGATGGTTCCGGTGCGACGCTCCCCTGACATGACTTGAACCAGAATTCGACAAAGGATCAGCGCATTACGGCAAGGACAAAGCATGTTTTCGTACGCCAAATCGCTACTGCTCAAGCTGCGGTGTTTCCTGCCCCATGCACCGCACTGCCTGTTTCTTGTTGTTGACCAATACACCACTGAGGCCTTTCTGCTCGGTATCGAACATGACCAACACACCGTCGACACACTGCGCCACTTGCGCGGCCGGGGTCAGGGAGATCTTGTAATCCTCCCCTGGCACCGTCTTGAGCATGGTGAAGTCACTGAGCAGCAACGCATCTTCAGGCTTGGCAAAGTGAAGGTAGCCGTAGAACCACAGGCAGCCGACGGTGCCGATGATGGTGCCGATGCCGGTGAGGATCAGCGGGATCATGTTGCGTTCTTCGCTCATTGCGGGCTCTCTGATGAATCAACTTTAGGAAGGGGGTAGTTCGGAATTTCGCCCAGGCGGCGCAGGCCATTGAAGTGCTGCGGGTCGTCCAGGTAGCGCAGCATCACGGTTTGCCAGGTTTTATCGGCAAACGTCTGTACATGCCCACCACGGGTCAACTGCAAAACGCGCGGCGGCGGTGCGGCCTGGTACAGGCGGATGGCGTTGGCCACAGGCACAATCGGGTCATCCAGGCTGTGGAACAGCAGTTTCGGTACGCCAGTTAATTGAGGCATGGCGTGGATCGCACTGTCGGCGTCCGGCACCAGCCACGACAGGGGCACCTGGAGCGGCCATGTTAACCAAGAGGTGCTCAGGGCGAATTGTCCTACGTCACGATAACTGGCGGGCACGCCGTCCAGCACCAAGGCCTTGAGCTGGGCTTGGCGCTCCGGGTGCGCCGCCAGGTAATGCACTGCCAGTGCGCCGCCGAGGCTTTGGCCAAGGACGATCAAGGGTTGGTGCTGGGTTTCGGGGGCCTTGTCGATCCAGTTGAACGCCGCATCGATATCCTGATACACCGCCGGCAAAGACGGCTTGCCTTCGGACAGGCCATAACCGCGATAGTCCAGCAGCAGCACTTGATAGCCTTGCTCCGGCAACCACCAACTGCCGCCCAAGTGCCAGGCCAGGTTGCCGCCATTGCCATGCAGGTGCAGCACGGTGCCTTTGAGCGGCACGCCGGGCTTGGCCGGCAGCCACCAGGCGTGAAGCTTCACGCCATCGGCGGTAGTGAGGGTGACGTCACGGTAGGCCAGGTGGGCCTTTTGCGGCGTGAACGGCAGGCCAGGTTCTGGGTAAAACAGCAGGGAGCTGCAACCGTTCAAAGTGAGTAGCAGGCACAGAATGCCGAGGATTCTCATCCGTTGAAGCCTCGCTATTGTTCGAGTTTTTAGACTCACAGAGATTCAAATGTGGGAGCGGGCTTGCTCGCGAATGCGTGGTGTCATTCACCTGATGCATTAACTGAAAGGCACCATTCGCGAGCAAGCCCGCTCCCACATTTTGATCCGGTTTCGTCAGAGGATATTCGAGTAATCCGCCTCGATCCGATCCAGGCTCAAGTGGTTGAGGAAGTTGGAGAAACACATCCACGCCGCCAGCGCGTTCATGTCGCGAAACTGCTCCGGCAGGTACTTGGGCGGCACCACCAGGCCCTCGTCCACCAGTTGGCGCAGGGTGCGCATGTCCTCCAGGGTGGTCTTGCCGCAGAACAGCAGCGGCACTTGTTCCAGCTTGCCTTTGCGCACGGCCAGCTGGATGTAGTTGTAGACCATGATAAAGCCCTTGAGGTAGGACAGGTCCTTGGTAAACGGCAGGCCAGTCGGCACCGAGCCACGGAATACGCGGCTGGCGTTGCCGTAGCTTTCGGCCATTTCAAAACCTTGCTCGCGGAAGAACTCGAACACCTGCAGGAAGTCCGCGCCCTCTTCCACCATGTGGATGGCGCGGGTGCGGTTGGTCAATTTACGCAGGCGACTCGGGTAGGAGGCGAACGTGATGATCTCCATCAGGATCGCCAAACCTTCCTGGGTCACGGTGGACGACGGCGGGCCCTTGGAGAGGAAGGTGCAGATCGGCTGGTTCTGGCCGTTGAGCGTGGTGCCGACGTGCACCAGGCCTTCATGCACTTCCAGGGCACGTACATCGCGGTCGTTGAACATCGCGTCGGCGCGGATCTTGATGTAGTCGGCCCCCGCCGCCGCGTCGGCGACGATACCGTCGGACTCGAACACGCGGATGGTTTCTTCGGCTTCGCCAAACACCTTGTTCAAGCGGGTTTGCAGCAGGGCGACGGCGTCCTTGGCAGTGAGGGTCTTGGCCTCGTCTTTCAAGTCGCCACGGCCGTCGATGTTATTCAGGTAGTCGGAAAGCATCAGGCCCAGGTCAGCCAGGGTCGGGTCGCCCGCGTGGAACGCGTCCGAGGCGGCGCCGTACAGCTCTTGGGAAATCAGGCCGAAGTCCTCGGTGCCGCGTGCTTCGAGCATGCGCACCACCATGCGGTATTCCCGGCACATGCGGCGCATGATCTGCCCCACCGGGCTGAACTGGCCAAGACGACGGGTGATGTCGCGCTCAATGTTCTGGAACTCCAGCTTCACTGCGCTGGAGTCGAACGACAGTGGCCGGCTGAGGTAATAGTCGCGGCTCACGGCGGGCATTGCCTTGCCCTTGGCCTTGAGGAATCCCTGGCGAATGTTCTCATCCCACTTCACGGCGTCGAGGACGCGAATCGGTGTTTGCGCCAGCACAATGCGATCAGACAAGGTGCGTATCGTCTGCTGGTAATCGTCCACCTGGAGCTTCCTCTTTAAACGTTATTTGCCCGTGCGCTGGTAGCGCACGGCTTCAACGAACACATCGGCATTGGCCGGGTCATCCAGGTAGGCCAATACCTGGTCCATGGGGCTGTCGACCACCACACCCGCGCCTTCGACGGTCTCCACGTTGCTGCCGCTCAACACCTTTTGGCCGATGGCCTGGTGAATCTGATCCAGGTCCAGGGTGTAGACCACCAATTCATGTTTTTCGTCGAATTCGAAGCCCGCCAGGATGTAATGCCCGCCCAGTTTGGCCGGCAGTGGCGCCGACAGGTACCAACGACTGCCATGGCGCGACACGCTAAACAGGTACTCATCACGCTGACCGGGCTTGGCTGTAGGGTAGCTCACGGCTTTGTAGCGGTGATTACCCGCGGCGCTGATGTGCAGGTTGAGCGGCTCGCCCCAAGCGTTTTTACTCGACCACTGGCCCAGCAAAGCCTGCGGCGCGGCGTCATGAGCGGGCAGCGGGTCCTTGAAGGTTACCAGGCAACCGCTCAGTAGCAGGAACGACAAGACGATTGCCAGAACACGCCAGGTTTTCATCAAGTACTCCACAAATGGTATAGGGTGAGCCGCTTTATGTGGGAGCGGGCTTGCTCGCGAAAGCGGCGGTTCAGCCAAACATGTGTCGACTGACACTGCACATTCGCGAGCAAGCCCGCTCCCACACAAAGCAAATCCCGTCTTCGTCTACACCGAGGCCAACACCAAATGCATGTAACGCTTGAGAATCTCAAGCATCTCTTCACCGGTCAGAGGCTCTGCGCCGCCCAGCAGGCCCTGATATTCCATCCGACCGATTATCGCCGTCAACACTTTGGCATCCTGTTGCGGCTCGCGAGAGCCCAATACCTGGAAAAACTGCCCGGTGCCCTGCAACAGGATCTGTTGGTGCGAGCGCACCAGCGCTGCCAGGCGCGGGTTCAACAGGGCTTCCTGGCGGAAGGCCTGTTCAGCCATCAGGTGTTCGCGGCGGTTGGTCAGTTGGCGCAAGACGTAATCGGCGGTCAGCCGGGCAATGTCATCGGCCAGTTGGGAACGTGACTGCGGGCTGCCATCCCCATAGGCAACCATCTCGCGCAGCAGGCCTTCGTTGCGCACCCACAACTTGCCCATGAACGCAGCGCTGCGTTCGACGTACTGGGCGAAGGTATCGGTCAGCAGGTCATCGATGTCCTTGAAGTAGTAGGTGGTGGCCGACAACGGCACCCCGGCTTCGGCGGCCACCGCCCGGTGGCGCACGGCGCGAACCCCTTCGCGTACCACGATGCGCATGGCCGCATCGAGAATGTCTTGCCTGCGCTGCTCGCTGCCCCGACGACTGGCCTTACGGCCCTGGTACTGGACGCTTTCAGCCACGGCAGCGGCAATGCCGGCGGCGCCTTCCTGAGCGATTACGCGGTTCACGACATACATCCTTGAATAGATCAAAACCTGGCGCTGTTTGCTTGACGCTTAAAGACGCCGCATAAAAAAGCCGCCTTATAAAAGGCGGCTTCGGATTTCGCTGGATTTACGCTTGTGGCCGCATGTGCGGGAACAAGATCACGTCGCGAATCGACGGTGAGTTGGTCAGCAGCATCACCAGACGGTCGATACCAATACCTTCACCGGCGGTTGGCGGCATGCCGTATTCCAGGGCACGGACGAAGTCGGCGTCGTAGTGCATGGCTTCGTCGTCGCCCGCATCCTTGTCGGCCACCTGGGCCATGAAGCGCTCGGCCTGGTCTTCCGCATCGTTCAACTCGGAGTAGGCGTTGGCGATTTCGCGGCCGCCGATGAACAGCTCGAAACGGTCGGTGACGTTCGGGTTGTCATCGTTGCGACGGGCCAGCGGAGACACTTCGAACGGGTACTGGGTAATGAAGTGCGGCTGTTCCAGCTTGTGCTCCACCAGCTCTTCGAAAATCATCACCTGCAATTTGCCCAGGCCTTCGAAGCCCAGCACCTTGGCGCCGGCTTTCTTGGCGATGGCGCGGGCCTTGTCGATGTCGGTCAGGTCGTCCGCAGTCAACTCAGGGTTGTACTTGAGGATCGAATCGAACACCGACAGACGCACGAACGGCTCGCCGAAGTGGAACACTTTGTCGCCGTACGGCACGTCAGTGCTGCCCAGGACCAGCTGCGCCAGCTCGCGGAACAGTTCTTCGGTCAGGTCCATGTTGTCTTCATAGTCGGCGTAGGCCTGGTAGAACTCCAACATGGTGAATTCTGGGTTGTGACGCGTCGAAACGCCTTCGTTACGGAAGTTGCGGTTGATCTCGAACACTTTTTCGAAACCACCCACTACCAGGCGCTTGAGGTACAACTCCGGCGCGATACGCAGGAACATTTCCATGTCCAGCGCGTTGTGGTGGGTTTCGAACGGCTTGGCTGCAGCACCACCCGGGATGGTCTGCAACATTGGGGTTTCGACTTCGAGGAAGTCACGCTGCATCAGGAAGCTACGGATGTGGGCGATGACTTGCGAGCGCACACGGAAGGTGTGGCGCACGTCTTCGTTGACGATCAGGTCAACGTAGCGCTGGCGGTAGCGCTGCTCGGTGTCGGTCAGGCCGTGGTGCTTATCCGGCAGCGGGCGCAGGGATTTGGTCAGCAGGCGTACGTTGGTCATTTCAACGTACAGGTCGCCCTTGCCGGAACGGGCCAGCGTACCTTCGGCGGCAATGATGTCGCCCATGTCCCAGGTTTTTACCGCGGCCAGGGTTTCTTCCGACAAGGTCTTGCGGTTGACGTAGACCTGGATGCGACCAGTCATGTCCTGGATCACCATGAACGAGCCACGGTTGAGCATGATGCGACCTGCCACCTTGACCGGGATCGCAGCCTCTGCCAGTTCTTCCTTGGTCTTGTCCGCGTATTGCTTCTGCAAGGCATCGCAGTAGTTTTCGCGACGGAAGTCGTTGGGGAAGGCATTGCCCTTGGCGCGCTCGGCAGCAAGCTTTTCCTTGCGCAGGGCGATCAGGGAGTTTTCTTCCTGTTGCAGGGCTTGCGGGTCGAGTTGTTGGTCGCTCATGTCTTTAAATCTTCCATCACAGGTCTGTTGCCCCCGCCATTGGCGGGGGACTTGGGGTCGGGCAGGCGGTTTACAGGCCCGATTTCAGGCTGGCTTCCAGGTATTCGTCGATATCGCCGTCGAGCACCTTGTCGCAGTCGCTGCGTTCGATGTTAGTGCGCAGATCCTTGATCCGCGACGCATCCAGCACATAAGAACGGATCTGGTGACCCCAGCCGATATCCGACTTGGTGTCTTCCAGCGCCTGGGAAGCGGCGTTGCGCTTCTGCATTTCCTGCTCGTACAACTTGGCCCGCAGCATTTTCATGGCGGTGTCTTTGTTGGCGTGCTGGGAACGTTCGTTCTGGCAGCTGACCACGGTGTTGGTTGGTACGTGGGTGATACGTACGGCCGAGTCGGTGGTGTTTACGTGCTGACCACCGGCACCGGAGGAGCGGTAGGTGTCGATACGCAGGTCGGCCGGGTTGATCTCGATTTCCACCTTGTCGTCGATCTCGGGCGAGACGAACACAGCAGAAAACGAGGTGTGGCGACGGTTGCCGGAGTCGAACGGGCTTTTACGCACCAGACGGTGCACACCGATCTCGGTACGCAGCCAACCAAACGCGTATTCACCCTTGATGTGCACGGTTGCACCCTTGATACCAGCGACTTCACCGGCCGACAGCTCCATGATGGTCGCGTCGAAACCGCGTTTATCCGCCCAGCGCAGGTACATGCGCAGCAGAATGTTGGCCCAGTCCTGGGCTTCGGTGCCGCCGGAACCAGCCTGGATGTCCAGGTAGGCGTTGTTCGGGTCCATCTCGTGGCTGAACATGCGACGGAATTCGAGTTTGGCGAGGTTTTCCTCGAGACGGGCCAGCTCGGCGACGACATCGCCCACTGCGCCTTCGTCGTTCTCTTCGACGGCCATGTCCAGCAGGTCGCGGCAATCGGCCAGACCGGTGTTCAGTTCGTCGAGGGTATCGACGATCTGCGCCAGCGCAGCGCGCTCGCGGCCCAGTTCCTGGGCGTATTCAGGTTTGTTCCAGACCGCAGGATCTTCAAGCTCGCGATTGACTTCGGTCAGACGCTCATGCTTTTGATCGTAGTCAAAGATACCCCCGAATAGTTTCGGAGCGCTCGGACAGGTCCTTGATGGTGTTAAGGATCGGGTTGATTTCCATGGCGGGCAGCACTCGTTGGCGAACTTTTGAAAGCCGGCGAGTATAACGGCAAACGGGGGGGAACGGCAGCCCGCTTGGCGAAAAGGCGGGTTTGTACACTATCGAATGATCAGTAAAGAACAATGTGGGAGCGGGCTTGCTCGCGAAAGCGGTGAGTCAGTCAATTCATATGTATCTGACACATCGCCTTCGCGAGCAAGCCCGCTCCCACATTTTGCTCTGCGTTAACGTGTGGTTACTCGATACCCACCTGATTGCGCCCATTATGCTTGGCCGTATACAACCCCTTATCCGCCGCCAATATCAGTTGCCGACAATCCGTACCCTGCTGCGGCGTCATGGTCGACAACCCGATGCTGATGGTCAGGCTGGCGCCTTCGGCCGGGGCGATGTGCGGGATTTTAAGGCCCGCGACGGCCATGCGCAGCTTCTCGGCCACCAGGCGTGCCCCCCCTGGCGACGTATTGGGCAGCACCAACGCAAACTCTTCACCGCCGTAGCGCGCCGGCAGGTCCGAAGGGCGGCTGCTGGCTTCGCGAATGCTGGCGGCGACTTTGCGCAGGGCTTCGTCGCCCTCGACGTGGCCGAAGCTGTCGTTGTAGGTCTTGAAGAAGTCCACGTCGATCATCAGCAACGACAGCTGGGTTTGGTCACGCATGGCGCGGCGCCATTCCAGTTCCAGGTATTCGTCGAAGTGGCGGCGATTGGACAGCCCAGTAAGGCCATCGGAGTTCATCAGCCGTTGCAGCACCAGGTTGGTGTCCAGCAGCTGTTGCTGGCTCACACGCAGCGCACGGTAGGCGGCATCGCGCTGCAACAGGGTCATGTAGGAGCGCGAGTGGTAGCGGATACGCGCCACCAACTCGATGTTGTCCGGCAACTTGACCAGGTAGTCGTTGGCCCCGGCCGAGAACGCCGCGCTCTTGATCAGCGGGTCTTCCTTGGTGGAAAGCACGATGATCGGGATGTTCTGCGTGGCCGGGTGGTTGCGGTATTCGCGCACCAGGGTCAGGCCGTCAAGGCCGGGCATTACCAAGTCCTGCAGGATCACCGTGGGCTTGATGCGGATGGCCTGGGCGATCGCCTGGTGCGGGTCGGCGCAAAAATGGAAGTCGATATTTTCTTCATGGGCCAGGCCGCGTCGCACGGCTTCGCCAATCATGGCCTGGTCGTCGACCAGCAACACCATGGCGGCGTTTTCGTCGGTCTTGATGTCGTCGATCTGTAAATCATTCATGTGCAGTCACCTGAATTACTACCTGCAAGCCAGCACCGCGGAGGGTAAACATCATTTTGCAAAGACCTCCAGCAATCGGGGCGCAATTCTATCCAGTGGGCGAATTTCAACAGCAGCGTCAATCGCCGCCGCCGCTTTGGGCATGCCATATACCGCCGAGCTCTGCTGATCCTGGGCGATGGTCAAATAACCTTGTTCACGTAGCAATTTAAGGCCCTGGGCCCCGTCGCGGCCCATGCCGGTCAGCAGTACGCCAACGGCGTCGCCATTCCAGTGGCTGGCCACGCTTTCAAAAAACACATCGATCGAGGGCCGGTAAATCTCGTTCACTGGCTCTGCGGTATAGGCGAGCGTGCCATTTTTCAATAACCGAATGTGGTGATTGGTGCCGGCCAATAGCACCACGCCACTTCGCGGCGGTTCGCCTTCGCGGGCCAGGCGCACCGGCAGGCCCGAGGCGCTGCTCAGCCACTCGGCCATGCCAGCGGCGAACACCTGGTCCACATGCTGCACCAGCACAATGGCGGCGGGAAAGTCTCGGGGCAAGCCCTTGAGCAGGATTTCCAGCGCGGCCGGACCACCCGCCGAAGAGCCAATGGCCACCAGGCTCTCGCGCTTGCCGGTGATGCGCGGAAGCGCGGTTTCGGCGCGTACGCGGCTGCCACGCTGGCCGATCAGCCAGCCAATATTGAGGATCTTGCGCAACAACGGCGCCGCCGCGTCCTTGGGGTTGCCCACGCCCAGGGGCGGGGTGTCGACCACATCCAGGGCACCATGGCCCATGGCTTCGAACACACGGCTGACGTTGGCCTGGCGATCGACGGTCACAATGACGATGGCACACGGCGTCTCGGCCATGATCTGGCGAGTGGCCTCCACCCCATCCATCACCGGCATGATCAAGTCCATCAGGATCAGGTCCGGGGTCAGTTCAGCACACCGCTGCACCGCTTCCAGACCATTGCTGGCCACCCAGACCACTTGATGCGCAGGCTCGAAACTCAAGGCGCGGCGCAAGGCCTCTACCGCCAAAGGCATATCATTGACGATCGCAATCCTCATGCCCGCGCGCCTCCAATCAGCTCCACCACGGCGTCCAGCAGGGCATCGTCGTGGAAACTGGCTTTGGCTAAATAATAGTCGGCGCCGGCGTCCAGTCCACGGCGTCGGTCCTCTTCACGATCCTTGTAGGACACCACCATCACCGGCAGCGATTGCAGGCGACTGTCTCGACGCAAAAGTGTGACCAATTCAATACCGTCCATGCGGGGCATATCAATGTCTGTGATCAACAGGTCGAAGTCCTCGGAACGCAATGCGTTCCAGCCGTCCATGCCATCGACCGCGACCGCCACTTCATAACCACGATTAAGTAACAATTTGCGTTGCAGCTCACGCACGGTGAGCGAGTCATCCACCACCAGCACCCGTTTACGCGGTGCTTCGGTGGCCTGCTGGCTACGCCGGGCGATGCGTTCCAGGCGGCCGGTGTTGAGCAGCTTGTCCACCGAACGCAGCATGTCTTCCACATCAACGATCAATACTACCGAGCCATCATCGAGCAAGGCACCGGCGGATATGTCCTGGACCTTGCCCAGCCGATCATCCAGCGGCAAGACGACCAGGGTGCGTTCGCCGATAAAGCGCTCCACGGCAATCCCATACACCGCATCGCGCTCGCGGATCACCACGACCTTCAAGGTCTCTTCATTACTCTGCCCCGGCGGGCGCTGCAACAATTGGCTGGCGGCGACCAGGCCGACATGCCGGCCCTCGTGCCAGAAATGCTGACGGCCTTCCAGTTGCACGATATCGTCCGGCGCCAAATCGCACATGCGTTCGATGTGGGCCAGTGGGAACGCATAGGCCTCTTCGCCGACCTCCACCACCAGGCTGCGTACTACCGACAGGGTCAATGGCACTTCCAAGTGGAAGCGACTGCCCTGCCCCGCCGTTTGCTCCAGCACCACCGCACCGCGCAGTTGGCGCACCATATGTTGCACTGCATCCAGGCCGACGCCGCGCCCGGACACTTCGGTGACCTTGTCCCGCAGGCTGAAACCCGGCAAAAACAAGAACGTCAGCAGTTCTTCTTCACTCAACCGCAGCGCGGTTTCCAGCGGCGACAGGTGTCGATCGACAATGGTGCCGCGCAGGCGCTCGAGGTCGACGCCGTTACCATCGTCACTCAGCTCCAGCACCAGCAAACCGGCTTGATGGGAGGCGCGCAGGCGGATCAAGCCCTCGGCAGGCTTGCCCGCCAATACGCGTTGCTCGGGCATTTCAATGCCGTGGTCGACGGCGTTGCGCAGTAAGTGGGTGAGCGGCGCTTCGAGCTTCTCCAGCACGTCGCGGTCAACCTGGGTCTTTTCGCCCTCGATCTCCAGGCGCACTTGTTTACCCAGGCTACGACCCAAGTCACGCACCATGCGCACCTGCCCGGCCAACACATCGGCAAACGGGCGCATGCGGCAGGCTAGCGCCGTGTCGTAGAGCACTTGGGCGCGCTGCCCGGCTTGCCAGCCGAATTCGTCCAGCTCGGCGGTTTTTTCCGCCAACAGAGCCTGTGCTTCACTGAGCAGGCGACGGGTATCGGCCAGGGCTTCCTGGGCTTCGAGGTTCAAGTCCAGGGTCTTGAGCTGACCGTCCAGGGCGTCCAGGGCACGCACGCTCTGGCTTTGCATGCGTTTCAAGCGCTGCAGGCTGGCCAGGTAGGGCTTGAGCCGCTGGGTTTCCACCAGGGATTTACTGGACAGGTCCAACAGGCTGTTCAAGCGCTCGGCGGTAACCCGCAGCACGCGCTCACCACCTTCGGTCATGCGCTTGTTTTGGCGCACTGGCTCGGCGGCAACGGGCGGCGCGGGCTCGGGCTCAGGCGGCAGTTCTTCAACGATGAGTGCAGGTGCAGGTGCCGGCTCAGGCACTGGAGGCGGCGGTGTCATGTTAACGACCGGTGCCTGAGACGGATCGAGCAAGCGTTCCATCAACGCCACATAGGCTTCGATATCTGCCGGCCCCACGTCATTGCCGGGGGTGGCAATGCGCATCAGCAGGTCGGTGCCTTGCAGCAGTGCATCAATATGTTCAGGTTGCAGGTACAGCCGGCTTTCCTGGGCGCTGACCAGGCAATCTTCCATCACATGGGACACGCTGACCCCAGCGTCCACCCCTACGATACGTGCCGCGCCCTTCAAGGAATGCGCGGCGCGCATGCAGGCTTCAAGCTGATCGGCTTGGGTCGGGTTGCGCTCCAGCGCCAGCAAGCCTGCGCTCAGTACCTGGGTTTGCGCATCGGCTTCCAGGCTGAACAGTTCCAGCAGCGAGGCATCGCGCATCTGGTCGGGGGTCATGTGAGGCTCCGGGTCACGGCGGACAACAATTGCGCCTCGTCCAACCAACGCAGGCTGCGGCCTTTCCACTGCAATACACCCTGGGTGTAGCGCGCGCTGGCCTGGGTGCCGGAGGCCGATGCGGCCTTCAAGGTACGCTCATCGATGGCGTGGATCCCGTCGACTTCATCCACCGGCACCACCACCGGGCCATCCTGGGCGGCAATGATCAGCATGCGCGGCATGATGCGCCCGCCCGTGGCGCCATTGTTGGTAGCGTCCAGGCCCAGCAGCTCCACCAGCGACAGGCACGCCACCAGCGCGCCGCGCACATTGGCCACGCCAAGCAAGGCGCGAGAACGTTGGTGCGGCAGGGAGTGGATCGGTTGCAGCGGCGCCACTTCCACCAGGCAACGGGTGGCAATGCCCAGCCATTCTTCGCCGAGGCGGAACATCAGCAACGAACGGGTGACCACGTCTTCACCGACTTCAACGGTGGCCTGCGGACGGTGGTCGTCCTGCTGCAAGGCATAGCGGTCCAGCAGGCGCGTGGCGGCGGCGGAATACACCGAGCAGTTGCGGCAGTGGATATGGTCTGCCAACAGCGGGCAGGATTTGTCGCCGTGGATACCGATCCGGTTCCAGCAGTCGTCGATGGCTTGGGTGTCGGCCAGGGTCAGGTCCAGGCCTGCGGTGTCGAGCACGTGTGGGCTACTCATCGTTTGGACTCACTGTCAGCTCGCTCGCTACGTGCGGCACGGGCCTGCAAACGGCGCGCCCCCGCCGTGTCACCTTGGGATTCGAGCAACGCGGCCAGGTGCATCAAGGCCTGCGGGTGCTGCGGTTCCAGATACAGGGCTTTGCGGTAGAAACCCTGGGCCTCCAGGGCGCTGCCGGACACATCGCTGAGCAGCCCCAGCCAGTAGAAGACCTGCGCGGCTGGCGGGTGGTTATTCAAATATTGTTCACAGGCAGCACGCGCTTCAGCGCTTTTGCCCTCATTGGCGAGTGTGGCGATGCGGCTGAGCAAGGTATTCGCATCGGATGGCGGCGTCTTGATCGGTACCACCTGAGTGTTAGCCGTACTGAACGGTCGCGGCCGCACGGGCAGCGTCGCCGCAGTGCGAGGTGGCGGGGGCGCGGGAATCGGCGCGAACACCGGCTCGGGCTTGACCGGCTCGGCATGCCGGCTGAACGCAAAGGACTGCGGTACGCCAATCGAGCGCATGCCATGACGCCCCAACAGGCTGCCTTCGGCCGGGCCGATAAACAGCACGCCGTCGACGTGGGTCAGGCCCTTGAGCACATCGAACACTTGCTTCTGGGTCGGCTGGTCGAAGTAGATCAGCAGGTTGCGGCAAAACACAAAGTCGTAGCTCGGCTCATTGGCCAGCAGCGTCGGATCAAGCAGGTTGCCGACTTGCAGCCGCACCTGCTCGCGCACGCGGTCAGCGATGTGGTAACCGTCGCCGTATTCGGTGAAGTGCCGGTCCCGAAAGCCGATATCGCCACCCCGGAACGAGTTCTTGCCGTACACCCCGCGCCGCGCGCGCTCCACCGACAGCGGGCTGACATCCAGGCCCAACACCTTGAATTGATGCGGCGCCAGGCCAGCATCCAGCAAGGCCATCGCTATCGAATAGGGTTCTTCGCCGGTGGAACACGGCAGGCTGAGGATGCGCAGCGCACGCATCTGCTTGATCTCGGCCAGGCGTGCCTTGGCCAGGCGCGCCAGCGTTGCAAAGGATTCGGGGTATCGAAAAAACCAGGTCTCGGGGACGATCACCGCTTCGATCAGCGCTTGCTGCTCATCCTGGGAGCTTTGCAGGTGCTGCCAGTATTCGCCCGCTGTCTGCGCGTGCGTCGCCTGGGTGCGTTGGCGCACCGCGCGTTCGATGATCGCCTCGCCCACCGAGGCCACGTCCAGGCCGATGCGCTCCTTCAAGAAGGCGAAGAAACGAGGATCGTTGCTCATACGCTCAACTCGGCTGAAAACAACACGGCACGCACGTCATCGGTCAGCAGGTCGTTCACGCCGATCCATTGCATCAGGCCTTGGGCATCCTCACGCACCGGCCCCAGGTACGGCGCCTGGCGGTTGTCCAGGCCGTAGGGCTGAAACTCGGCCGGGTCGCAACGCAGGGTATCGGTGGCTTGTTCAAGGATCAGTCCCAGCCAACGTGCTTCGTGCCACGGCTCTGGTTGGTAATTGACCAGCACCAGCCGCGTACTGGTACGGGCCTGGGCCGGCACACCGAAGGTCAGGGCGCTCAGGTCGATGACCGGCACCAGCGCCCCGCGATGGGCAAAGATACCGGCCACCCACAACGGCGCATGGGCGATCGGCTTGAGCGGCAGGCGCGGTAGCACCTCAGCCACTTCGGTGGCCTTGAGGGCATAGCGTTCGCTGCCGATGCAAAACACCAGGAACAACGCCTTTTTCGCTGCCGGGACGGCGCCGCGTTTAGCCGCGAGGTCGCTCATCAGACTTTGAAACGCGACACGCCGCTGCGCAGACCGACCGCAACCTGGCTCAGCTCATCAATGGCAAAGCTGGCCTGGCGCAGTGACTCGACGGTCTGGCTGCTGGCGTCGCCCAGTTGCACCAGTGCATGGTTGATCTGCTCGGCACCGGTGGCCTGGGCCTGCATGCCTTCGTTGACCATCAACACGCGCGGTGCCAGGGCCTGTACCTGGTGGATGATCTGCGACAGCTGCTCGCCCACTTGCTGCACTTCGGACATGCCCCGGCGCACTTCCTCGGAGAACTTGTCCATGCCCATCACGCCAGCGGACACCGCCGACTGAATCTCGCGCACCATCTGCTCGATGTCATAGGTGGCCACGGCAGTCTGGTCAGCCAAGCGGCGCACTTCGGTGGCGACCACAGCAAAACCGCGCCCGTATTCGCCGGCTTTCTCGGCCTCGATGGCCGCGTTGAGCGACAGCAGGTTGGTCTGGTCGGCGACCTTGACGATGGTCACCACCACCTGGTTGATGTTGCCGGCTTTCTCATTGAGGATCGCCAGCTTGGCGTTCACCAGGTCGGCGGCACCCATGACCGAGTGCATGGTTTCTTCCATGCGCGCCAGGCCTTGCTGTCCGGAACCGGCGGCCACCGATGCCTGGTCGGCAGCAGTCGACACTTCGGTCATGGTGCGGACCAGGTCCTTGGACGTGGCGGCGATCTCGCGGGAAGTGGCACCGATTTCGGTGGTCGTCGCCGCCGTTTCGGTGGCGGTGGCCTGTTGTTGCTTGGAGGTGGCGGCGATCTCGGTGACCGAGGTGGTGACCTGCACCGACGAACGCTGGGCCTGGGACACCAGGGCCGTGAGCTCGGTCATCATGTCGTTGAAGCCGGTTTCCACCGCGTTGAATTCGTCCTTGCGCTCCAGGTTCAGGCGCTTGCTCAAGTCGCCGTCGCGCATGGTTTCAAGGATGTCGACGATGCGTTGCATCGGCGCCATGATCGCGCGCATCAACAGCAAACCGCACAGGCCGGCGGCCAGAATGGCCAGTACTAACGACACGAACATGCTGACTTTCGCGGCAGACACCGCGTTATCAATGGCATTGGTCGCTTGGTCGGCAACGCTCTTGTTTTCGGTGATGATGTCATTGAGCTTCATGCGCCCAGCCGTCCAGGCGGGCGTCAGGTTGGTATTGAACTCTTTGCGGGCGGCGTCCAAGTCATTGCGCTGCAGGCTATCAAGCACAACGGCCAGGCTCTTGTTGTAGGCCTGGTGCAGGGTTTCGAATTTATCGAACTCGGCCTGATCTTCCCGACCGTTGATGGTTTTCTGATAGCTGGCCATCTGCGTCTGGATCCGCGCTTCATAGGATTTGAAGTCGGCCTTGTCGGTATCGCTCAAGCCCTTGTCGTCGCGCAGGCCAAGCATTTCGAGGGTTTGCAGGTAGCTGTCGACCCACGCGCTGCGGATCATCGAACTGAGGTAAACACCTGGCACGGCATCGTCGCGGACGGCTTCCTCGCTGTTTTCGATCTTCAGCAACCGTGAATAGGAGACCACAACCATTAACAGCATGATGGCGATAATGACCGCAAAGCTTGCCAAGATCCGTTGGCGCAAGGTCCAGTTCTTCACAGTAATTCCTCGAAGGGCCGATCAAATGCCGGGGAGTATAGCTGAGCAGAAGCCCTCATTAATCAATGGGTTTTGATGTAGGGATCACAGAATGCAAATGTAGGAAGGGGGTTGCGGCAGATGGCGGTGATTCGGCCACCTGTAAAAGGGCTGAAACACCGCGATTGAGACATGATCACAGCTCAATTGTAGTGAGCGGGCTTGTCCCGCGCTGGGGGGCGAAGCCGCCCTAGACGAAACGCTGCAGTGTTTCAGGAAAACCGAGGTGCCTGGTTTTGGGGCGGCTTTGCCCCCCAGCGCGGGCAAGCCCACTCACTACAAGATTGCGCATGCATTTAGTGGGTATTCAGGCGCACCTGTTTTTCCAACTCGACCTTTAAACCAGGTTCAAGCTTGAGCTGGCGCGCCAGTTCGTCGAGGTAGGCTTTCTCCATGAAGTTCTCCTCATCCACCAGCATCACACTGGCGATGTACATTTCGGCCGCCATTTCCGGAGTGCTCGCCGCCCGCGCCACGTCGGCCGGGTCCAGGGGCTTGTTCAGTTCCGCGTGCAGCCAGCTTTGCAGCTCACGATCGTTGTCCAGCTTGGTGAATTCGCCTTCGATCAGCGTGCGCTCGCGCTCGTCTACGTGGCCATCAGCCTTGGCGGCGGCGACCAGCGCCTTGAGGATGGCTTGGCTGTGTTGCTCAACCTGTGCCGCCGGCAGACGGTCGATGGTTTGCGGCTCACCTTTTGGCGCATTCGCCTGTTGTGCCTGCCAATTGCCGTAGGCCTTGTAGGCAATGACGCCCAACGCTGCCAAACCGCCGTAGGTCAGGGCCTTGCCGCCGAATTTTCGGGCTTTCTTGTTACCGAGCAGCAAGCCCATCGCACCCGCTGCCAAGGCGCCGCCGCCCGCGCCGCCCAGCAGGCTGCCCAGTCCGCTACCGCCGAGCAATCCGCCCAGGGCGCCTTTGTCCTCCTGTTTACGTTGGCCGCCACTCTTGTTCTGCAGCATGTCCTGGCCAGACTTGAGCAATTGATCGAGCAATCCACGGGTATTCATTCGTAGCCTCCAGACACTAGGGTTCATAGGACCAATAGGCCCCCAGCGTAAAACTAAGTGCCAAAAAGCCCCGATCTAGAGTGCTTCCAGATGTAACGCCGCCGCCCTTCGTTAAAACCGATATACACTCGAACAAATCTATAAAAACACCCCACTGGTAATTCCAGCATGATGACCCTGCGTCAAATCCGGCATTTCATCGCCGTGGCCGAGACCGGCTCGATCTCCGCCGCCGCACAGACTGCGTTTATTTCCCAGTCCACCCTGACCCTGGCGATCCAGCAACTGGAACAGGAAATCGGCGTAAACCTGTTCAATCGCCACGCCAAGGGCATGACCCTGACTCACCAGGGCCACCAGTTCCTGCGCCAGGCGCACTTGATCCTCGCCACCGTCGATAACGCCAAGCGAAGCCTGCAACAGAGCACCGACCAAGTGGCCGGACAGTTGATCATCGGCGTGACCAGCCTGGTGGCCGGCTACTACCTCGCCGACCTGCTCACCCGTTTCCAGCGCGCCTACCCCAACGTGGAAATCCGCGTGATGGAGGATGAGCGCCCATACATCGAGCATTTGCTTGTCAGCGGTGAAATCGATGTAGGCGTGCTGATCCTCTCTAACCTTGAAGACCGGCACGCCCTGCAGACCGAAGTGCTCACCCACTCCCCTCACCGCCTGTGGCTGCCGGCACAACACCCGCTGCTGGAGCACGACAGCATCAACCTTGCCGACGTGGCGCGTGAGCCGCTGATCCAGCTGAACGTCGATGAAATGGGCCACAACGCCCAGCGCATGTGGACCGGCGCGGGCCTGCAACCACGGGTGACCTTGCGCACTGCCTCCACCGAGGCGGTGCGAAGCCTGGTGGCGGCGGGCCTTGGCGTGTCGATCCAGCCCGACATGACCTACCGCCCCTGGTCGCTTGAGGGCGACATTATCGAGGCACGCCCTATCGCCGACCTCAGCCAAACCCTCGACGTGGGCCTGGCCTGGCGTCGTGGCACGGCGCGGCCGGCGTTGGTGGACCCGTTCCTGACGGTCGCTCGCGAACAGCCCCACCCGCGCAAGCCATCTATTTAATCGAATGCTGCATTCAGTATTTAGTATTTGTTGACCTCGCGCCCGACCTCTACTCTCACTTCATCCATAAGAGAAGGTCAGGCGCCCTGTAAGAGAACGCCCATGGCCATACAACAAAAGAGATCGCGAAAAATGTCCGGCGCACCCACCCCGCTGCTCACCGCGTTGCTGATCGACGGCGAACTGGTCCAGGGCCAGGGTTTTGTCGAGCCGATCCTCAACCCTGCCACGGGTGAAGTGCTGACTCAAATCGCCGAGGCCAGTACCGAGCAGGTCGAAACCGCGATCCTCGCCGCCCATCGTGCCTTTGCCACGTGGTCGCGCACCACGCCGCAACAACGCTCGAACATCCTGCTGGGCATCGCCGATGCCATCGAAACACAAGCCGACTACCTCGCTCGCCTGGAATCGCTGAACTGCGGCAAGCCATTGCACTTGGCGCGCCAGGACGATTTGAGCGCCACGGTGGATGTGTTCCGATTCTTCGCCGGTGCTGTGCGTTGCCAGACCGGGCAACTGAGCGGTGAGTACCTGCCGGGCTACACCAGCATGGTGCGCCGTGACCCTATCGGTGTCGTGGCGTCGATTGCGCCATGGAACTACCCTCTGATGATGGCCGCGTGGAAAATCGCCCCGGCCCTCGCCGCCGGCAATACCCTGGTGTTCAAACCCTCGGAACATACGCCCCTGTCGATCCTGGCCCTCGCTCCTGCCCTCAGCCAATTGCTGCCGCGTGGAGTGATCAACATTCTGTGTGGCGGCGGCGAAGGCGTCGGCAGCCATTTGGTCAGCCACGCAAAAGTGCGCATGGTTTCGCTGACCGGCGATATCGTCACCGGGCAAAAAATTCTGCAAGCCGCATCCAAAACACTTAAACGCACGCACCTGGAGCTGGGCGGCAAAGCCCCGGTGATCGTGTGCAACGACGCCGACCTGCAAGCCGTGGTCGAAGGCGTGCGTGCCTATGGTTACTACAATGCCGGCCAAGACTGTACCGCCGCGTGCCGTATCTACGCCCAGGCAGGGATTCACGACAAATTGGTCGCCGAGTTGGGCGCGGCGGTCAGCAGCTTGCGCTTTGCCGGAAAACGCGATGCCGACAACGAACTCGGCCCGCTGATCAGTACGCGCCAGCGCGACCGTGTTGCCAGTTTCGTCGAACGCGCCCTCGGCCAGCCGCATATCGAACGCATCACCGGCGCCGCCGTGCATTCCGGTGCAGGCTTCTATTACCAACCCACGCTGCTCGCCGGCTGCAAGCAAAGCGATGAAATCGTGCAGCGCGAAGTGTTCGGCCCGGTGGTCACCGTGACCCGCTTCGACGAACTGGAGCAGGCGGTGGACTGGGCCAACGACTCGGAATATGGCCTGGCCTCATCGGTCTGGACCCAGAACCTGGACAAGGCCATGCAAGTGGCCGCGCGCCTGCAATACGGCTGCACCTGGATCAACAGCCATTTCATGCTCGTGAGTGAAATGCCCCACGGCGGCTTGAAGCGCTCGGGGTACGGGAAAGATCTGTCCAGCGATTCGCTACAGGACTACAGCGTGGTGAGACACATCATGGCGCGCCACGGCCAGCATCTCTAAAACAACAACTAAGCTCTTGCGGTACCGGCTTCACACACTGCCCCGACCATAATTAAAGAAGAGGGAACCCCTATGTCCGCGCACAAGACCGCACTGCTCAGTGCCCTGACCACCGCGCTGCTGGCCAGCGCCAGCATCCAGGCCGCCGAACCGCTCAAGGCGGTCGGTGCCGGTGAAGGCCAGTTGGATATCGTCGCCTGGCCCGGCTACATCGAACGTGGCGAAAGCGACAAGGCCTACGACTGGGTCACCGGTTTCGAGAAGGAAACCGGCTGCAAGGTCAATGTGAAAACCGCCGCCACGTCTGACGAAATGGTCAGCCTGATGGCCAAGGGTGGTTATGACCTGGTGACCGCATCGGGTGATGCCTCGTTGCGCCTGATCGGCGGCAAGCGTGTGCAGCCGATCAACACGGCATTGATCCCGAACTGGAAGAACATCGACCCGCGCCTCAAAGACGCGCCGTGGTATGTGGTCGGCCAGCAAACCTACGGCACCCCGTACCAATGGGGCCCGAACGTGTTGATGTACAACACCAACGTATTCAAGACTGCGCCCACCAGCTGGAACGTGGTGTTTGACGCGCAAAACCTGCCGGACGGCAAGCCGAACAAAGGTCGCGTGCAAGCGTATGACGGCCCGATCTACATCGCCGATGCGGCGCTGTACCTCAAGTCGACCAAGCCGGAACTGGGCATCCAGAACCCGTATGAGCTGACCGAAACCCAGTACAAGGCCGTGCTTGAGTTGTTGCGCGCCCAGCAACCGCTGATCCACCGCTACTGGCACGACACCACGGTACAGATGAGCGACTTCAAAAACGAAGGCGTGGTGGCCTCCAGCGCCTGGCCGTATCAGGTCAACGGACTGGTCAACGAGAAGCAGCCAATTGCCTCGACCATTCCAAAGGAAGGCGCCACCGGCTGGGCCGACACCACCATGTTGCACAGCGAAGCCAAGCACCCCAACTGCGCATACAAGTGGATGGACTGGTCGCTGCAACCCAAAGTCCAGGGCGATGTTGCCGCCTGGTTCGGCTCGCTGCCGGCAGTGCCTGCCGCCTGTAAAGAGAGCGAACTGCTGGGCGCCGAAGGCTGCAAAACCAATGGGTTCGACCAGTTCGACAAGATCGCCTTCTGGAAAACCCCGCAGGCTGAGGGCGGCAAGTTCGTGCCGTATAGCCGCTGGACCCAGGATTACATCGCGATCATGGGCGGGCGCTAAACCTTCCTGACAACGCAGGACAAAATGTGGGAGCGGGCTTGCTCGCGAATGCGGTGTGTCAGTCAACACATCTGTAACTGATCCACCGCATTCGCGAGCAAGCCCGCTCCCACAGTTGGACCGAGTCAGATTCAGTACCGCGTTTATTTTTCAGAAGTCCAGGCCGGGCCGCTGCGACGACCCGCGCCTTTTCGGAGCACCGCACCATGACGCTTGCAGTCCAATTCACCCACGTTTCCCGTCAGTTCGGCGAAGTGAAAGCCGTTGACCGGGTTTCCATCGATATCCAGGACGGCGAGTTCTTTTCCATGCTCGGCCCCTCCGGCTCCGGCAAGACCACGTGCCTGCGCCTGATCGCCGGGTTCGAGCAGCCGAGCGCAGGCTCGATCCGTATTCATGGCGAGGAAGCCGCAGGCTTGCCGCCGTACCAGCGCGATGTGAACACCGTGTTCCAGGATTACGCGCTGTTCCCCCATATGAATGTGCGCGACAACGTGGCGTACGGCCTCAAGGTCAAAGGCGTCGCCAAGACCGAGCGCCTGAACCGTGCAGAGGAAGCCTTGGGTATGGTCGCCCTCGGCGGCTACGGCGACCGCAAGCCAGTGCAGCTCTCCGGTGGCCAACGCCAACGGGTAGCCCTGGCCCGTGCGCTGGTCAACCGCCCGCGCGTGTTGCTGCTGGATGAACCGCTGGGCGCCCTCGACCTCAAGCTGCGCGAGCAGATGCAAAGCGAGCTGAAAAAGCTGCAACGCCAACTGGGCATCACCTTTATTTTCGTGACCCACGACCAGACTGAAGCGCTGTCGATGTCGGACCGTGTGGCGGTGTTCAACAAGGGCCGCATCGAGCAAGTCGACACCCCACGCAACCTGTATATGAAACCGGCCACCGCCTTCGTGGCCGAGTTCGTCGGTACCTCCAACGTGATTCGCGGCGAGTTGGCCCAACGCCTCAGCGGCAGTGCCCAGCCGTTCTCGATCCGTCCGGAACACGTACGTTTTGCCGAAGGCCCATTGGGCGCCGGTGAAGTGGAAGTCAGCGGCCTGCTGCACGACATCCAGTACCAGGGCAGCGCCACCCGCTATGAGCTGAAACTGGAAAACGGCCAGGCGCTGAATATCAGCCAGGCCAACAACCAATGGCTGGATATCAGCAGCGGTCATCAGGTCGGTCAGTCGATAACCGCCCGTTGGGCGCGGGAAGCCATGACACCGCTGACCGAAACCGCAGGCGAGGTGTGACATGAGCCTGGCCCTTTCCCAACCGCCGATGCGCAGGTTTTCCAACCTGCTGTACCGCAAGCCCAACCTGTACCTGGCGATGTTGTTGATACCGCCACTGATCTGGTTCGGCGCGATCTACCTGGGGTCGTTGCTGACCCTGCTCTGGCAAGGTTTCTACACCTTCGACGACTTCACCATGGCGGTCACGCCGGACCTGACCCTGGCCAACTTTGCGGCGCTGTTCCAGCCGTCGAACTTCGACATCATCGTGCGCACCTTGAGCATGGCGATCGTGGTGTCCATCGCCAGCGCCATCGTGGCCTTCCCCATCGCCTATTACATGGCGCGCTACACCACGGGCAAGACCAAGGCGTTTTTCTACATCGCGGTGATGATGCCGATGTGGGCCAGCTACATCGTCAAGGCCTATGCCTGGACCTTGCTGCTGGCCAAGGGCGGCGTGGCGCAGTGGTTTGTGCAGCACCTGGGGCTGGAGCCGTTGCTGCAGTTCGTGCTGGGCATTCCCGGCGTGGGCGGTAGCACCTTGAGCACTTCGCACCTGGGGCGGTTCATGGTGTTCGTCTATATCTGGCTACCGTTCATGATCCTGCCGATCCAGGCCTCGCTGGAACGTCTGCCGCCGTCGTTGCTGCAAGCCTCGGCCGACCTTGGAGCCAAGCCGCGCCAGACGTTCATGCAGGTGATCCTGCCGCTGTCGGTGCCGGGGATTGCTGCCGGTTCGATCTTCACGTTCTCACTGACCCTGGGCGATTTCATCGTGCCGCAGCTTGTCGGGCCGCCGGGTTACTTCGTTGGCGGCATGGTCTACGCGCAGCAAGGCGCCATCGGCAACATGCCCATGGCCGCGGCGTTCACCCTGGTGCCGATCGTGCTGATCGCGGTTTACCTGTCCATCGTCAAACGCCTGGGGGCCTTCGATGCACTCTGAAAAATCCTCGTTGGGCCTGAAGATCGCAGCCTGGGGCGGGTTGGTGTTCTTGCACTTCCCGATCCTGATCATCTTCCTGTACGCCTTCAATACCGAAGAAGCTGCGTTCAGCTTTCCACCCCAAGGGTTCACCTTGAAGTGGTTCAGCGTGGCATTCGCCCGGCCGGATGTGCTGGAAGCCATCAAGCTGTCGCTGCAGATCGCGGCCATTGCCACGTTGATCGCCATTGTGCTCGGCACATTGGCCTCGGCCGCGCTGTATCGCCGTGAGTTCTTCGGCAAGCAAGGCGTGTCGCTGATGCTGATCCTGCCGATTGCACTGCCGGGGATCATCACCGGTATCGCGTTGCTGGCAACGTTCAAGACGCTGGGCATCGAGCCCGGGATGTTCACCATCATCGTCGGCCACGCGACCTTCTGCGTGGTGATCGTTTACAACAACGTGATCGCGCGCTTGCGCCGTACCTCCCACAGCCTGATCGAAGCCTCAATGGACCTGGGCGCCGACGGCTGGCAGACCTTCCGCTACATCATCATGCCCAACCTGGGCTCGGCGCTGCTGGCCGGCGGCATGCTCGCCTTTGCGCTGTCGTTCGACGAAATCATCGTCACTACCTTCACCGCCGGCCACGAGCGCACCTTGCCGCTGTGGCTGCTCAACCAGTTGAGCCGCCCGCGCGATGTGCCGGTGACCAACGTGGTGGCGATGCTGGTGATGCTGGTGACGATGTTCCCGATTCTGGGTGCCTATTACCTCACGCGTGGCGGTGAAAGCGTGGCGGGGAGTGGCGGTAAATAACGTTGCGACTGGAGGAACGCCGTTCCCACATTTGGATCCGGTTCCTTCAGAGGACTAACAATTGTTTGAGGAGAGTTGAACCATGCAAACCAAATTACTGATCAACGGCCAACTGGTCGAAGGCGAAGGCCCGGCCCAAGCGGTGTTCAACCCGGCCCTCGGCCGCGTGCTGGTGGAAATCAACGAAGCCAGCGAAGCCCAGGTCGACGCCGCCGTGCGTGCCGCCGATGCGGCCTTTGAAAGCTGGTCGCAAACCGCACCGAAGGATCGCTCCCTGTTGCTGCTGAAACTGGCGGACGTGATCGAGGCCCATGGCGAAGAACTGGCCAAGCTGGAGTCGGACAACTGCGGCAAACCCTACAGCGCCGCGCTGAACGATGAGATCCCGGCGATTGCCGACGTGTTCCGCTTCTTTGCCGGCGCCAGTCGCTGCATGAGCGGCTCGGCTGGCGGCGAGTACCTGCCGGGCCATACGTCGATGATCCGCCGCGACCCAGTGGGCGTGATTGCCTCTATCGCACCGTGGAACTACCCACTGATGATGGTCGCCTGGAAAATCGCCCCGGCGCTGGCCGCAGGTAATACCGTGGTGCTCAAGCCGTCGGAACAAACCCCACTGACCGCGTTGCGCATGGTTGAACTGGCCGCCGAGATTTTCCCGGCGGGTGTACTCAACCTGGTGTTTGGTCGTGGGCCTACGGTAGGCAGCCCGCTGGTGAACCACCCGAAAGTGCGCATGGTGTCGCTGACCGGCTCCATCGCGACCGGCGCGAATATCATCTCCAGCACCGCCGACAGTGTTAAACGCATGCACATGGAACTGGGCGGCAAGGCGCCGGTGATCATTTTCAATGACGCGGACATCGATGCTGCCGTGGAAGGCATTCGCACCTTTGGCTTCTACAACGCCGGGCAGGATTGCACGGCCGCCTGCCGCATTTATGCCCAAGCCGATATCTACGATGCATTCGTCGAGAAACTCGGCGCCGCCGTCGCCAGCATCAAATACGGTTTGCAAGATGACCCTGCCACCGAGCTGGGCCCGTTGATCACGGCGCAACATCGCGACCGCGTGGCCGGGTTTGTCGAGCGTGCAGTGGCGCAGCCGCATATTCGCCTGGTAACCGGCGGCAAGGCGGTGGAAGGCAATGGCTTCTTCTTTGAGCCGACGGTGTTGGCCGACGCGCAGCAGGACGATGAAATCGTGCGTCGTGAAGTGTTCGGGCCGGTGGTTTCCGTGACCAAGTTCAACGATGAAGCGCAGGTGCTGGGTTGGGCCAACGATTCGGACTACGGGCTGGCGTCGTCCGTGTGGACGGCCGATGTGGGCCGCGCCCATCGTTTGGCTGCGCGCTTGCAGTACGGCTGCACGTGGGTGAATACCCACTTCATGTTGGTCAGCGAAATGCCTCACGGCGGTCAGAAACTGTCGGGGTATGGCAAGGACATGTCCATGTACGGGCTTGAGGACTACACCACTGTTCGGCATGTGATGTTCAAGCACTGACGCTGACTCCTCCTGTGGGAGCAAGCCCGCTCCCACAAGGGATCTCCTTATAACAATAAAATTTCGTAGGTATCCATGGACATCACCCGCCGCGACTTCCTCAACGGCGTCGCCATTACCATTGCCGCCGGCATGACGCCGCTGCAACTCCTGCAAGCCGCTCCCGATGGCCGCTACTACCCTCCTGCCCTCACCGGCCTGCGCGGCAGCCATGTGGGTTCGTTTGAAGTGGCGCACCAGATGGGCTGGGAAAAGAAGGTGTTCGACACCGAGAAACTGCCGATCACCGAGGACTATGACCTGGTGGTGGTTGGCGGCGGGTTAAGCGGTTTGTCGGCGGCGTGGTTCTACCGCGAGAAGCACCCGAAGGCGAAGATCCTGATCCTGGAAAACCACGACGACTTCGGTGGCCACGCCAAGCGCAATGAATTCCAGGCCGGTGGCCGCATGATCATCGGCTACGGCGGCAGCGAAGCGTTCCAGTCGCCCAACCACCTCTACAGCAAGGAAGTGAACGGGCTGCTGAAGAAACTGGGGGTCAATATCAAGCGCTTCGAAACCGCCTTCGATCGCCAGTTCTACCCGGGCCTGGGGCTGTCGCGCGGGGTGTTTTTCGACAAGGAAAACTTCGGCGAGGACAAACTGGTAACCGGCGATCCAACCCCCATGGTGGCCGATGACATTGCGCCGGACCAGTTGAATGCGCGCTCCCTGCAAGACTTCATCAATGATTTTCCCTTGCCGGCCGCAGACCGCCAGGCACTGATCGAACTGCACACGGCGCCCAAGGACTACCTGCCGGGCAAATCAGCCGAAGAAAAGGCTGACTACCTGGCAGTCACCAGTTACCGCGATTTCCTGCTCAAGAACGTAGGCTTGTCGGAAGGTGCAGTGAAGTACTTCCAGAGTCGCACCAATGATTTCATGGCGTTGAGCATCGATGCCGTTGCATCGTCCGATGCCTACAGCGTGGGTTTCCCAGGCTTTGCCGGGATGAACCTGGCACCGATCAGCGAAGAAGCCGCGGCGGAAATGGAAGAGCCCTACATCTACCACTTCCCGGATGGCAACGCGTCGGTGGCACGCCTGCTGGTGCGCAGCCTGATCCCTGGGGTTGCGCCGGGGCATACGATGGACGATATCGTGCTGGCGCCCTTTGATTACGCCAAGCTCGATCAACCCAAAGCATCGGTGCGAGTGAGACTGAACAGTACGGCGGTGAGTGTGCGTAACGTCGGCGATAGCGTGCATGTCGGCTACAGCCGTGGCGGACAACTCGCCCAGGTGCGCGGCAAGCGCTGCATCCTGGCCTGCTACAACATGATGATTCCTTACCTGCTCAAAGACCTGCCCGCGCCACAGGCCCACGCCTTGAGCCAAAACGTGAAATACCCGTTGGTGTACACCAAGGTGGTCATTCGTAATTGGCAGTCGTTCCAGAAACTTGGGGTACACGAGATTTACGCGGCGACCCAACCGTACAGCCGGATCAAACTGGATTACCCGGTCAGCATGGGCGGCTACGACCACCCACGCGACCCGACGCAGCCGATTGGCCTGCACATGGTCTACGTGCCCACCAGCCCCAACAGTGGCATGAACGCACGCGACCAGGCACGCGCCGGACGGGGCAAGCTGTACGGGCAGACCTTTGAGCAGCTTGAAGCGCAATTGCGTGACCAGTTGCAACGCATGCTGGGCCCGGGTGGGTTCAATCATGAACGCGACATTCTGGCGATCACTGTCAACCGCTGGTCACATGGTTATGCGAGCTTCTCCAACAGCCTGTTCGATGACGCCGATGAAAGCGAAGCGTGGATGACCCTGGCGAAAAAACCACTGGGGCATGTGAGCATTGCCAACTCGGATGCGGCGTGGAGCGCCTATGCGCACGCGGCGATTGATGAGGCGTTCAGGGCCGTGGGGGAAGTTGCCTGAAATACAGTTTAAATGTGGGAGCGGGCTTGCTCGCGAATACGGTGTGTCAGTCGACACATCTGTGTTTGATGCATTGCTTTCGCGAGCAAGCCCGCTCCCACATTAGATCCTCATGGTGTTTGAGTGCCGTGCCCAGACGCATAGCCGGAAACACCTTGTTTCACATGCAAAGCCATCACCCCGCTATCAATCATTTTTCCTACGTCATCGAACCGCTTAAGCTATCCGGCGTCTGTTTATTGTCCGTAGCGTTTGGTCGAAGGCATGTCCGAACCGTAATTTCTGATCCAGTACGTGCCAGGAACGGCGCAGGATTTGCTCACGACAGGTTGTCTCTATGCACCGCAGGAATTTGCTCAAAGCGTCCATGGCCATTGCGGCTTACACCGGTTTATCGGCCAGCGGCCTGCTCGCTGCGCAGGCTTGGGCAGGCAACCGCGCCGCCGATGGCAAGGCCGTGTCGTTCGATTTTGAAACGTTGAAGACCCAGGCCAAGAGACTCGCCGGGACCGCGTATAAAGACACCAAACAGGTGCTGCCGCCGACCCTGGCGACCATGACGCCACAGAATTTCAACGCTATCGGCTATGACGGCAACCATTCGTTGTGGAAAGAACTGAACGGTCAACTGGACGTGCAGTTCTTCCACGTCGGCATGGGTTTCAAGACGCCCGTGCGCATGCACAGTGTCGACCCCAAGACCCGTGAAGCGCGCGAGGTGCATTTCCGCCCTTCGCTGTTCAACTATGAAAAAACCACGGTAGACACCAAACAGCTGACCGGTGACCTGGGTTTCTCCGGCTTCAAGCTGTTCAAGGCGCCGGAACTGGATCGCCATGACGTGCTGTCGTTTCTGGGCGCCAGTTATTTCCGAGCGGTGGACTCCACGGGCCAGTACGGCCTGTCGGCCCGTGGCCTGGCCATCGATACCTACGCGAAAAAACGCGAGGAATTCCCCGACTTCACGCAGTTCTGGTTCGAAACCCCGGACAAGGACGCCACCCGGTTCGTGGTGTACGCCTTGCTCGACTCGCCGAGCGCCACAGGTGCCTATCGCTTCGATATCGACTGCCAGGCCAACCAGGTGGTGATGGCCATCGACGCCCATATCAATGCGCGTACCGCCATCGAACAACTGGGCATCGCACCAATGACCAGCATGTTCAGCTGCGGCACCCACGAACGCCGCATGTGCGACACCATCCACCCGCAAATCCACGACTCGGACCGTCTGGCGATGTGGCGCGGCAACGGCGAGTGGATCTGCCGTCCGCTGAACAACCCGGCCAAGCTGCAGTTCAACGCGTTTGCCGACAAAGACCCGAAAGGTTTTGGCCTGGTGCAGACCGACCATGAGTTCGCCAGCTACCAGGACACCGTGGACTGGTACAGCAAGCGCCCAAGCCTGTGGGTCGAACCGACCACTGCCTGGGGCGAAGGCTCCATCGACCTGCTGGAAATTCCTACCACCGGCGAAACCCTGGACAACATCGTGGCCTTCTGGACCCCGAAGACGCCTGTGGCCGCCGGCGACTCGCTCAACTATGGCTACAAGCTGTACTGGAGCGCCCTGCCGCCGGTGAGCACACCGTTGGCACAGGTCGATGCGACCCGTTCCGGCATGGGCGGCTTCACCGAAGGCTGGGCACCGGGCGAACATTACCCCGAAGTTTGGGCCCGTCGTTTTGCCGTGGACTTCAAGGGCGGTGGCCTGGACCGCCTGCCGACTGGCACCGGGATCGAGCCGGTGGTGACCTGCTCCCACGGCCAGGTGAAGGATTTCAGCGTGCTGGTGCTCGACAACATCAAGGGTTACCGCATCCTGTTTGACTGGTACCCGACCAGCGACAGCGTGGAGCCAGTAGAACTGCGCCTGTTTATCCGCACCCAGGATCGCACCCTGAGTGAGACCTGGTTGTACCAGTACTTCCCGCCGGCACCGGAGCAGCGCAAGTACACCTGATGCCAAATAAATGTGGGAGCAGATCTGCTCCCACATTTTTAAGGGTGGCTCAGAACCGCGACACACTCTTCATCGCCCCAATCAGATACCGCATCGCCACCTGGTCACTCTCGGTCAGCGCACGGTACTGCTCCACCAACTCAGCTTCTTCCAGACTCAACCTGCGGCCACGCAAGGACAACCTGCGGGTAATAAATGACGCCACTGCACCCGCCACACCAAAGGACTTGGCCATGGACTGCTACTCCTGATATCAATCAAACACTCCTGGTGCCCACCACCTGCATCCCGTGAAGCGCAATGCCTCCGTGAACAAACAGACTGACTCCCTGGGCCAGAAATCAGACTTACCCTAAGCGTAGAAACGATCTCGCCAAGCGTGCGTTTTTTTTAGAGTAATCACTTAAATAATTTCATCGGTTATAAATACCTACAGCGTAATCTCACTGCGCTGGCCAGAAAAAACCCACCGGATCAGGGTGGGTTCTGGTGCAGCTTCTGTAGGCTCAATCCCTCAGGTCAGACTCGTGAATCGGCTGGTCGCGATGAGTCGCCCGCTGATACTGCGCCGGCCAGATTGCCTTGCGTCCGCCCAGGTCATCATCGGCATGCAATGGCCAGTACGGATCACGCAACAGTTCCCGGGCCAGGAAGATGATATCGGCCTGGCAGGTACGCAAGATGTGCTCGGCCTGGGCCGGCTCGGTGATCATGCCAACGGTGCCCGTGGCAATGCCCGACTCTTTACGCACACGTTCGGCGAAGCGGGTCTGGTAGCCAGGGCCGGTGGGGATCTCGGCATTGGCGGCGGTGCCACCCGAGGACACGTCGATCAAGTCCACGCCAAGTTCCTTCAGGCGGCGCGCCAACTCCACAGTTTCATCAGGGTTCCAGCCATCTTCCACCCAGTCGGTCGCCGACACCCGCACAAACAACGGCAGCTCCTGCGGCCAGGCCGCACGCACGGCCTGGGTCACTTGCAGCACCAGACGGATGCGGTTTTCAAACGAACCACCGTACTGATCCTGACGCTGGTTGCTGATGGGCGAGAGGAACTGATGCAGCAGGTACCCATGGGCGGCGTGGATTTCGACCACCTCGAAACCGGCGGTCAATGCGCGCTTGGCAGCCGCGACAAAGTCGGCGATCACTTGCTGGATCTGCCCTTCATCCAATTGCTTGGGCTGCGTGTGGTTGGGGTCGAAGGCAATCGTCGAAGGTCCCACCGGCACCCAACCGCCATCGCCCGGCTTGACGCTGCCGTGCTTGCCGATCCAAGGTCGATGAGTGCTGGCCTTGCGCCCGGCGTGGGCCAGTTGAATCCCAGCCACTGCACCTTGGGCCGCGATAAACCGAGTGATGCGTTGCAGCGGCTCGATCTGGGCGTCGTTCCACAGTCCCAGGTCCTGGGCAGTGATGCGGCCATCGGCGGTCACCGCGGTGGCTTCGGTAAAAATCAGCCCGGCACCGCCCACGGCACGGCTGCCAAGGTGCACCAGGTGCCAGTCATTGGCCAGGCCTTCTTCAGCGGAGTATTGGCACATCGGCGACACCGCTATGCGATTGAGCAGGGTCAATTGGCGCAGGGTATAGGGTTCGAGCAGCTGACTCATGGCGCACCTCTTCTGGGTTCTGTGGGCACTGTTCAACAGTGCTTAGAGCCTAGTCGACAACGGTGGATTGCACAGGGTTCAGATCAGAAAGCGGGAGCCGATTGCCGGCTCCCGTGCAGCAACCGCTTACATTTCGACCTGGGTGCCCAGCTCGATCACCCGGTTTACCGGGAGTTTGAAGAAACGCAGGTTACCGTTTGCGTTCTTCAACATGAACGCGAACAAACCTTCGCGCCAACGCGCCATGCCCTTGATGCGCGACGCAATCACCGTCTCGCGACTGAGGAAGTAGGTGGTGCGCATCGGGCTGAAATCCAGGTCATCGAGGTGACACAGTTTCAGCGCTTCGGGCACGTCCGGCTCGTCGGTGAAACCGAAGTGCAGGATCACACGGAAGAAGCCTTCACCGTAGGAATCCACCTCGAAACGCCGTGCGGCAGGTACACGCGGAATATCCTCGTAGACCACCGTCAGCAACACCACTTGCTCATGCAGCACCTGGTTATGCAGCAGGTTGTGCAACAGCGCGTGGGGCACCGCGTCCGGGCGCGCCGTGAGAAACACCGCCGTACCCTGCACGCGATGGGGCGGTTGCACGCGGATACTGCTGATAAAGATCGGCAGTGGCAGGCCGCCTTCGTCGAGGCGGTCCACCAGCAATTGCTTGCCGCGTTTCCAGGTGGTCATCAGCACAAACAGCACAATCCCCGCCAGTACCGGGAAGGCACCGCCCTGGATGATCTTCGGCACGTTGGCGGCAAAGTACAGGCCATCCACCAACAGGCAGCAGACCAGGACCGGCACCGCCAGTATCGGCGGCCATTTCCACAGCAGCAGCATGACCGCCGACACCAGGATAGTCGTCATCAACATGGTACCGGTCACCGCCACACCGTAGGCCGACGCCAACGCGTTGGAGGACTCGAAGCCCAGCACCAGCAAAATTACCCCGACCATCAGCGACCAGTTCACCGCGCCGATATAGATCTGGCCCTGCTCGGCGCTGGAGGTGTGCTGGATATGCATGCGCGGGATGTAACCCAACTGGATCGCCTGACGGGTCAGGGAAAACGCACCGGAGATGACTGCCTGGGAGGCGATAACCGTTGCCAGGGTGGACAACACCACCAGCGGAATCAGCGCCCAGCTCGGCGCCAGCAGGTAGAAGGGGTTACGTGCGGCTTCCGGGTCGCCGAGCAGCATCGCGCCCTGGCCAAAATAGTTAAGCACCAGCGCGGGGAGCACCAGCATGAACCAGGCGCGTGCGATGGGTTTGCGACCGAAGTGCCCCATGTCGGCGTACAACGCTTCGGCGCCAGTCAGAGCCAGTACGACCGCGCCGAGGATGGCCACGCCAATGCCCGGATGAGCCTCGAAGAAACGCACGGCCCACATCGGATTGATGGCGCTGAGCACTTCAGGATGCAGTGTGATGCCATACACGCCGAGGCCACCCAGCACCAGGAACCACGTCACCATGACCGGCCCGAATAGCTTGCCGATGTGGTCGGTACCGTGCTTCTGGATCAGGAACAACGCCACCAGCACCACCAGGGCGATAGGCACGACCCACTTTTCCAGTCCGTCGAAGGCCAACTCCAGCCCCTCAACGGCGGACAATACGGAAATCGCCGGGGTGATCATGCTGTCACCGTAGAACAGCGCCGCCCCGCATAGGCCACACACCACGAGGAAGCTACGCAGCTTCTTGCGCTCCCCCGCCGCTCGTCGCGCCAGTGCAGTAAGGGCCATGATGCCGCCTTCGCCTTGGTTGTCGGCGCGCAGTACAAACAGCATGTACTTGATCGAGACCACCCAGATCAGCGACCAGAAGATCAGCGCCAAAATCCCCAAGACGCCGTCATGGTTGACTTGCACTCCATAACCGCCGTTGAACACCTCTTTAAGGGTGTAGAGCGGGCTGGTCCCGATATCGCCGTAAACCACCCCGACCGCTGCCACCAACATGCCAATCGGCTTTGCGGTGGAATGCTCGGCACCTGCCGCCGGACTACTTGCCTGACCCATCAACCACTCCTGCCCTTTGACCTGAGGTCTTTTATAAACAGCGCGTCTAAGCTGACACTAGCATGCGCTGTTTTACTTCTCGTAACAGACGTTTTATTGACCCCGGGGATTTCCCCGTGCGCAACGGCGCGAAGCATAGCGCAGCACTCGTCGCATTTCCCTGCATAAAGCTGGTCAAGTGCGTTGCCCGTCGCTAGAATTGCGCACTTTTTGATCAGAGGCACACCAAGTGCCCGTCTACCGCCTTGTCGTGCCCGACTGGCGGCGTCATTCAATACCGAGGTTAGACATGTCCACCACCATCGCAAAAGCCAACCCCAAGGTTGGCTTTGTTTCCCTGGGTTGCCCGCACGCTAGCCAAAATATACAAATTGTTGTTCCGTTAAAGGGAACGTTTTGGTTGACATAGGGCGAGAATATGACTATTTTTCTCCCAAGTCGGCAGCCCTGCCTTAGCGGTGCGTGAAGGAGCTCCTTCGCTGGCTTACCTAATTCGTAAAACCTATGCCTACATGCATAGGTCATCAGACAAAAGTCGAGCAGATGCTCGACTTTTTTTTTGGCTCTTTTTGGATGAGGATGACTGGATGCACCTTCTATATGTTGACGAATCAGGCACGCCAAGCGACCCGAGCCAGAGCTTTTTCATTCTCGCGGGCGTGTCCATCTTTGAACGTCAAACACACTGGGTTGAAACCCAGATGAACGAGATCGCCGCAAGGTTCTTCCCTGAAGACCCCTACGCGATTGAGCTCCACGGTTCGCCGATGAGATCTGGCAAGAGCGAATGGCGGCCTTTTCCGATGGCCGACCGGATTCAAGCTATCAAAGACTGCCTCAGCATCATCGCCAACTCTAAAGGCAAATATCGCCTGTTCGCTTCGGTAGTAGAACGTGGAGCGCATGGGGCAGACGATCCGATCAAATCTTGTTTTGAACAGGTAGCATCGAGGTTTGACAAATACCTCCAACGATTCAATACGCAGGGCAAACCTGAGAGAGGGATCGCAATTTTTGACACCTCCCACACAGAAAAAAGCATCCAGAACCTTGCGAGAACATTCAAGTACGATGGGCACTCATTCGGTAAGCTCAGAAACTTTGCTGAGGTACCACTGTTTCTGGACTCCAAAGCGTCAAGGATGATCCAGTTGGTCGACCTGGTTGCATTTGCGATTTTTCGACACTATCAAGCTGACGATTCGCAATACTTCGACATCATCAAAAATAGCTTCGACAGCGTGGGCGGCACCATACATGGCCTTCATGTCCGTAGAGCGTCCCAAAATGTAGGTGTCGCGGTACAGATCGCGACCACGACGATCGTGACACCCGAGGCAGTGCTGGCGGTCGAAGAGATAGCAATCAACAACGGTTGACCCCGCACGGTAGGGTAAGAATGTGCAAAGTTAAACGAGCGCTGGAAGACTCGCAAAACGCGCCGCCACTTGGCGTCCAGCATTCGAATCGAAACTACCCATCGCGACCTAGTGAGCATTACGAGGAGCGCTGCAGGTTTTGAAAATCGCTCGCTTCGGAAGTTTTCCAACCGCTCACCCAAGCGGGCAGGGGGTCTGCAGAGCTTTCCCCCTGCCCTGCTGTGCTGCCACGAGATGTAAAGGCATTGCATTCCTCTTCCAGACTTTGCAGTCAGTGCAATGACCATTCTCCCGCTAAAGCCCACAGCTGGCCTGGGCTGAGCCCCCCATTGCACTACATTCCACCTTTGCACTTTTTTGCGACGAGAAGCCCGTCGGCGGGAGGGGGATAAGTGCTTTTCTTGTCCATTTTTTTTCACTCAAGCATTTTCCACCAGGTATCGAAATTGATTCGCCAGTTAGGCACACTGTGTCAGTCTCAACACGCTTGATGCCTGCGTATTCGGGTTAAGAAAAGCTCAGATCTTTAAATTAAATGTTCAATAGATTAAGTTACACACATAGATATTACACAAGCTAATCGGGAGCGTCGGCTGGTGTTTTCGGAAAAAAATCTGGTATTTGCGTGGTGGAATACGAGCCTTGCCCCTTCAGGCAACAGCAGGTCGACCGTAGATGAAAGGTTTATGGCATCTCAGGTCATTGTCAGTTTAATTACAGAAATTGGTGCTGACTTCATTGCTCTAGGAGAAATGTCAGATCTAGACCTCATCGACATTTCTAAAATTTGCAAACAATATGGATATAGCGTTCATTCGGGAATCACTAAAGCCGGCAGATCGAAATTCGATATTTGTTACGCATGCAACGACCTAAAACTCTCAATAACCAATTTTAAAGATATAATCTCAAAGAAAGGTGACTCAACACTAAAGATCGCTAAACGCGTCGACTTAATGTCTCTCCTAGACGGCACGGCTTTCCACTTATTTATATCACACTGGCCCAGTCGTCTCTGGTGCGAGCAGAATCATGCTGATAGGCACACTTTCGGCATGCGTTTGCGAGACTCTTTTGACAACCTTGTACAAGAGTCTGATAAGTACCCTTTCGTGATAATGCTCGGCGACTATAATGATGATCCGTTTGATCAGTCTCTCAGCGAGCAAGTCATGGCCAGTCGCGACATTGACATGGTTCGCCGTACGAAACACTTACTTTACAATCCTTTTTGGAGACATCTGTGCAAGCAGTCAGAAACCCACCAAGGAGCGGGAAGTTATTATTACAAAGGTGGTAGAATCACGAAATGGCACACATTCGATCAGCTAATTTATTCTCAGGCATTTCTAACCTCACGTGAATGGACGTATGATCACGGATATAACTTAGTGCATGAAATGCCTGAACTCATAGATATGGTCAAAAACCCCGAATCTGTATTTGATCATTTACCCGTATATGGAAAAATAGAAAAGGTAATAAACCATGGTTAACTTTATTGATTCTTTTAACAAGGGAATTTCGGCGGCGGAAAGAGCCATTGCAAATAAAGACGAGATAGATTCGGTTATCGAACAGCTGAGCGAGCAATTGCAGCAAGCAACCAATGGCAGGCTTAAGATAAGTATCATTCAAAAACAGATACCTCTTTCCGGACTTGCTATTGCAGACATTATGAATAGGAAAACATACTGGGCTATCGCCGCCTCCAACCCGCTTAGCTCTTTTCAACCTAAAGAATTGGCACAATGGACATTTAGTGAAAACGGTTATCCGTGCAAAATCATACTCACAGACGCAGAAATATATTGTGAAGATAAAACAGCTCTGGAAAACGCGCTTGCCAAGATGATTGCGACACCAGAAGCAGGAAAAAAAATGAAATCTGTAATGGAGCAAAAGCCTACTGAGTCAGATGCTTAGTGATTGAATTTAATCAATTAGCGAAAAATAGGGCCTCACTCTGCTAATGGGTGAGATTATTAGGTAGGCAATAAAATCACTTTGCGCTACAGAATGAGCATTACAATTGACTATGCACCATGCTTCAAATATTGCATTACTTCTTCTGCCTTTATTACTAGCCGGCATTGTTACAGCGGCTACCCGCGGAAAAGGGCGCTGGTGGACAATGGCCAGATGGATATCTGCATTTACAATGCACCCTGACCAAGGGCTAGTGAGGCAAGGGCTCTTATGGCTAAGTATTTTAGTACCTCTATTTTATGGTCTGGGGGCGGGCATTATTATATGGGCAGACTACCAAATATCGCTCACACAAGAAGGTCTCGAAACCTTCGTTAAAATAAGCGCAATCCCGCTTGCTTTATTTTCACTATCACTACCGTTAACAATTTTAGTATCTCGCTTACATGCCACCTCCCAAACAGCAAACCAAATAACACTCACCAGACACAAAAACAACATTGACTCTTTTTATTCACACCGAAAAGAATTGTTTAGCTATTTCGCGCAAATCGGCGAAGTGGTGTTTTTGGATTGCATTATTGCAAAATTCAAATTACACCCTCGGATACACAAGAGATTCTTCACCGGCAAACTTGCCGATGGCACACCAATGGCGAACGAGGCGGAATTTAAGACAGTCGAATCCGACATTGAAAATGCACTCTGGAAAATTCACGGTGTGCTTACAGATTTCAATCCGGAGATGACCTACAGTTTGTATGTTGCAAACTTATGCAGCGAAATCTATCGACTCGCACTTACACTAGGACTCACAGAAATATATATAGTCCTAGCGGAAAAAAGCACATTAGTTCCTGCGATCATTGACGAAGAACCAAAAATGTTGCGCACGGTAGGTACTACCACAACAGAGCTAATTGCAGCATTCCGCTACATATATAGCTTTTTCCACAACCTATGTGATTTCGCGGGCATCACCCCACTTGACTCACGAAAGGATCCAGCCTATAGATACATATTTGAAGGGGGAGCCTTTCACAATATAACGATCCCTCCAGTAATTGAAAGATTGCATGCTGAGGACATAAGGAAAAACATAGATAATTACAACTTTTCCAGACTAATGGAAAAACAAAACTCCGCTAACCGGTAATACCTTTAAGTATTTTACTTGAAGCGAGAGCTTGAGCGGCATTACTGGTGAATGAAGCAGCGTTTGCCGGAGAGGACATTGGACCAGATCTGAGCCAATTGTGCCTGCGCTTGAATCGGTTCAGCCCGACTTAGTCGATCAAGTCCCTCGACGACTAAAACAGAACCATCAGCTATCCTTCCATCTTCTACTGCTTGAAGAAATACACCCAGCGCCCCTTGCTTGACGTGATGTTGGTGATAAGCGGATAACCCCTCATCTCTTAAAGACAATGACTCATCCAAAACCAGTCCTTTCTCGCTTGCCCAACGCTGAGCATACTGAAGCTGACGGTCCGCGCTGCTGCCAATCGCCTGCCTAGGATCAGAGAAACGTAGGTAGCTATATACCTTTGCCATCATTCGTTGCCTAGATGCATCCATTAGGATCAGGCCTGTTCATTTTTTGTGGGCGCTTTCTTCACTTTTTCCAATATTCCAGCTAACGATTCAAACATTTGAACCATGTGATTCACATCTCCCGCTTTAGAATTAATAGCTTCCGGCCACTTAATTTCTTCCGCCAAAACCTTTAGCACTTGAGCTTTCGATTCAACATTTCCTTCCACCCCTCCAACAGAAAACTCTTTTACAGCATAATACGATAGAAGATAACGATCGAAGACGGATCTAACTCTCATAAACTGAATAGACGAATCAATAAAACTTCTATACTGCTTCAGAAACCATGCAGCCAAAAATTCAACCACAAGGAAAGTTAAGGAGCAGGAAACTACGCCATAGATCAGAGGCTTATCAACCCCCCAAACATGAGCTACCACTTGCCATACCAAAATTGATGAGACGTAAAAATATATACCACGACGCAGGTACATTGTCCCTGTATCCAACAATTTTGAGGCCTTCTTCTCCGAAGTTTCAATATGCTTATCAAGGGATTTTATCGACCGATGAATATAGTACTCAATAGCGCTAAACTCATGCAGCTCCACCTTACTATCTGCATCTTCGCGTTGATTCTCAGCTCCGCTATCCTGACCAGCTTTAACTTGCAAAATTTCAAACCTCAGCTCTGAAATTTGTGCCTCCACCTTACTTAAACTCGCTCTTTCGTCGATATCTACGAAAGTGGAGGTTACCTCCGATTTAAACAGATACTCTTGAAACTGCGAAACAACAAACAAAACAAAGCCAACAGCAAGAATTGATATAACCACAATCGCTTTAAAATCAATTCCCGACAACAGCCGCCTCAAAACATCCGACTCAATATCGCTGGGAAAGAGCAGTAAAAACAGAGTCAAGCAAGCCGCTACGGCAGACGCAATTATAAGTTGGGATTTGCGAACAAAGTCTGCTCTGCTATTACGTGAATCGGGGACCGCCTTATTAGAAAGCTCCTCAGTTTCACTCAAAAGTAGACTATCAAATGCTGAAGCACCGTCAGCATTACCTCCAGAACTTTGCCCCCCTCCATTACTAGCAACTTTACTCATTTGATAAATACTCCTAATTCGCAATAATACGAATGATTATTATATGCAACTATTCCTTTTGCGCATTTTTTGAACACCGACTAGAATCGCGCGCCTTAAATTTCAACAGGGCGTGCCCTGCAGGCTGGAAGTATATGAGCAATAATCCACGTGTAGGGTTTATATCGCTAGGGTGCCCGAAGGCTCTGGTCGACTCCGAGCGCATCCTCACGCAGCTGCGTATGGAAGGCTATGACGTTGTGTCCACCTACCAGGACGCCGACGTGGTGGTGGTCAACACCTGCGGCTTCATCGACTCGGCCAAGGCGGAGTCCCTGGAAGTGATCGGCGAAGCCATCAAGGAAAACGGCAAGGTCATCGTGACCGGCTGCATGGGTGTGGAAGAAGGCAATATCCGCAACGTACACCCGAGCGTGCTGGCCGTGACCGGTCCACAGCAGTACGAGCAGGTAGTCAACGCCGTGCACGAAGTGGTGCCGCCGCGTCAGGACCACAACCCGCTGATCGACCTGGTGCCGCCACAGGGCATCAAGCTGACCCCGCGTCACTACGCGTACCTGAAGATTTCCGAAGGCTGCAACCACAGCTGCAGCTTCTGCATCATCCCGTCGATGCGCGGCAAGCTGGTCAGCCGCCCGGTCGGTGATGTACTGGACGAGGCGCAGCGCCTGGTCAAATCCGGCGTGAAAGAGCTGCTGGTGATCTCTCAGGACACCAGCGCCTACGGCGTCGACGTGAAATACCGCACGGGTTTCTGGAACGGCGCGCCGGTGAAAACCCGCATGACCGAACTCTGCGAAGCCTTGAGCAGCCTGGGTGTGTGGGTGCGCCTGCACTACGTTTACCCGTACCCGCACGTGGACGAACTGATCCCGTTGATGGCTGCCGGCAAGATCCTGCCGTACCTGGACATCCCGTTCCAGCACGCCAGCCCCAAAGTGCTCAAGGCGATGAAACGCCCGGCCTTTGAAGACAAGACCCTGGCGCGTATCAAGAACTGGCGCGAGATCTGCCCAGAGCTGATCATCCGCTCCACCTTCATCGTCGGCTTCCCCGGCGAAACCGAAGAAGACTTCCAGTACCTGCTGGATTGGTTGACTGAAGCACAGTTGGATCGCGTCGGTTGCTTCCAGTATTCGCCGGTTGAAGGCGCACCAGCCAACCTGCTGGACCTGGCCGTAGTGCCAGACGACGTCAAGCAAGACCGTTGGGAGCGCTTCATGGCGCATCAACAGGCGATCAGCTCGGCACGTTTGCAACTGCGCATCGGCAAGGAAATCGAAGTGCTGATCGACGAAGTCGACGAGCAAGGCGCAGTGGGCCGTTGCTTCTTCGATGCGCCGGAGATCGACGGTAACGTGTTTATCGACGATGCCAGCGGTTTGAAGCCGGGCGACAAAGTTTGGTGCACCGTGACGGATGCCGACGAGTACGACTTGTGGGCCGAAAAGCGCGACTAAATCTGTAAAGATTTAAAAAAGCCCCGCCTCTGGACAAGATGCGGGGCTTTTTTAGGTCTATCGTTTTGCCCATCAGCGCACATCAAGGCAAGGGGCAGCGGGCATGCGTCAGCATTCGGTTATCCACACACCTAAAACCAGCGACTACACGCACTTGGCGCGAATCTGGGAAGACTCGGTACGGGCGACCCATGACTTCCTGCCAGACAGCTACATCGTGTTGCTGAAGAACCTGGTGCTGACACGCTATCTGGATTCGGTGATGTTGATCTGCACCAAGGACCTGCGCCAGCGCATCACCGGTTTTGCCGGGGTGGCGGCGGGTAAGGTGGAGATGCTGTTTATCGACCCACAGCACAGGGGCGAAGGCTTGGGCCGGCAATTGCTGCGATACGCGATTGAGCACATGAATGCCGATGAACTGGACGTCAACGAGCAGAACCCCCAGGCGCTGGGCTTTTACTTCAAGCAAGGGTTCGAGGTGGTCGGACGTACGGAGCATGACGGCCTGGGGCAGCCGTATCCGTTGCTGCATATGCGTTTGCGCCAAGTGCAGCAACAAGCTCGCCAGGGCTAATTGAAATGGAGCCGGGATTAACCGGCCCCACACAGGTACAATAGCTGCCCCCTTTTGTTACGGCCCTTGTCATGACTGACCCCATACGCCTCTCCAAACGCCTTATCGAACTGGTCGGTTGCTCCCGTCGGGAGGCTGAGCTGTTTATCGAAGGCGGCTGGGTCTCGGTGGACGGTGAAGTGATCGACGAGCCGCAGTTCAAGGTCACCACCCAGAAGGTCGAACTCGACCCAGAAGCCAAGGCCACCGCGCCAGAGCCAGTGACCATCCTGCTGCACGCCCCTGCCGGCGTGGATGCCGAGACCGCGCTGGCCACCATCAGCGCCGAGACCTTGTCCGAAGAACACCGCTTCGGCAAGCGCCCGCTCAAGGGCCACTTCCTGCGCCTGACCGCCAGCGCCGACCTGCAAGCCAAGGCCAGCGGCCTGTTGGTATTTACCCAGGACTGGAAGATCCTGCGCAAGTTAACCGCCGATGCCGCCAAGATCGAGCAGGAATACGTGGTGGAAGTCGAAGGCGACATGGTTGCCCACGGCCTCAACCGCCTCAACCACGGCCTGACGTACAAAGGCAAGGAACTGCCGGCGGTCAAAGCCAGCTGGCAGAACGAAAACCGCCTGCGTTTTGCGCTGAAAAACCCGCAGCCGGGCGTCATCGCACTGTTCTGCGAAGCGGTTGGCCTCAAGGTCATCGCCATTCGCCGCATCCGCATCGGCGGCGTGTCCATCGGCAAAGTGCCGGTCGGCCAATGGCGTTACCTGTCCGGCAAAGAGAAGTTCTAAGCCGCTCCCCTTTTTTCGACACCGCCTGATTCGGCGGTGTCCCCAGTTGAATACCAGGATTGCCCACCATGATTCACAACGACGTACTGCGCAGCGTGCGCTACATGCTCGACATCAGCGACAACAAGATGGTCGAGATCATCAAGCTCGGCGGCATGGACGTAACCAAGGAAGACCTGCTCACCTACCTCAAGAAAGATGAGGAAGAAGGCTTTGTGTTCTGCCCGGATGACGTCATGGCGCACTTCCTCGACGGCCTGGTGATCTTCAAGCGCGGCAAGGACGAAAGCCGTCCGCCACAGCCGATCGAAACCCCAGTGACCAACAACATCATCCTCAAGAAGCTGCGCGTAGCCTTCGAACTGAAAGAAGACGACATGCATGCCATCCTCAAGGCCGCCGAGTTCCCGGTGTCCAAGCCAGAGCTGAGCGCGCTGTTCCGCAAGTTCGGCCACACCAACTACCGCACGTGTGGCGATCAGTTGCTGCGTAATTTCCTCAAGGGCCTGACCTTGCGGGTTCGCACCTAAGCCATGCATTACAACGTCTCGCCCGTCGGTTTCGTACGTTCCTGTTTCAAGGAGAAGTTCGCCATCCCGCGTCAGCCGCAATTGGCGCCCGCCGCCCGTGGCGTGCTGGAGTTGGTGGCGCCGTTTGACGGCGGCGAGGCAGTGCAGGGCTTGGAGCAAGTCAGCCATGTGTGGCTGCTGTTTCTGTTCCACCAAGCCCTGGAAGACAAGCCACGCCTGAAGGTGCGCCCGCCGCGCCTGGGCGGCAACACGTCCATGGGCGTGTTTGCCACCCGTGCGACCCACCGGCCCAACGGCATCGGCCAGTCGGTGGTGAAGCTCGACAAGATGGAGCCCGGCAAGCTGTGGATTTCCGGGATCGATTTGCTCGATGGCACGCCGGTGCTGGATATCAAGCCATATGTGCCGTACGCAGACATCATCGACACCGCGACCAATGACATGGCCAGTGGCGCCCCTACGTTGATTCCTGTGCAGTGGCTGAAGACCGCGCTGCATCAGGCACAAAGCCATGCCCAGCGGCTGGATGAGCCGTTGGTGGCGTTGATTGAGCAGTGCTTGGCGCAAGACCCGCGGCCGGCGTATCAAGCGCCTGGGCCTGAGCGTGAGTATGGCGCGCAGTTTTGGGATGTGGATGTGCGGTGGCACTATCCCGAGGCGGGGCTGATTTGTGTGCTGGAAGTGCTTCCAGCCCAGTAACTCGCACAAACGAAAAAGCCCGCGCTGCCTGTGAAGGCAGCGCGGGCTTTTTTTTGCGAACGCGTTCTCTGTAGGAGCGAGCTTGCTCGCGAAAAACGCAAACTCGCCGCGTTAATCCAGGACGCCAGCGTTATCGTTGACGACCTTCGCGAGCAAGCTCGCTCCTACAAGTGACCAGAAGTCACTTCTCGACGAACGCACGCTCGATCAAATAGTCACCCGGCTCACGCATGCGTGGCGAAACCTTCAGGCCGAAGCTGTTCAGCACTTCGCTGGTTTCATCCAACATGCTTGGGCTGCCGCACAGCATGGCGCGGTCGTCCTCTGGGTTGATCGGTGGCAGGCCGATGTCGGTGAACAGCTTGCCGCTGCGCATCAGATCGGTCAGGCGGCCTTCGTTTTCGAACGGCTCGCGGGTCACGGTCGGGTAGTAGATCAACTTTTCACGCAGGGCTTCACCGAAGAACTCGTTCTGCGGCAGGTGCTCGGTGATGAATTCGCGGTAGGCGACTTCGTTGACGTAACGCACGCCGTGGCACAGGATCACTTTTTCAAAGCGCTCGTAGGTTTCCGGGTCCTGGATCACACTCATGAAGGGTGCGAGGCCAGTACCGGTGCTGAGCAGGTACAGGTGTTTGCCCGGCTTCAAATCGTCAAGCACCAGGGTGCCTGTCGGTTTTTTGCTGATGATGATCTCGTCGCCTTCCTTCAAGTGCTGCAATTGGGAAGTCAGCGGGCCATCTGGAACCTTGATGCTGAAGAACTCCAAATGCTCTTCCCAGTTCGGGCTGGCAATGGAGTAAGCGCGCATGAGCGGGCGGCCGTTGGGCTGTTGCAGGCCGATCATCACGAACTGACCGTTCTCGAAGCGCAGGCCCGGATCGCGGGTGCACTTGAAGCTGAACAGAGTGTCGTTCCAGTGATGAACACTGAGGACACGCTCGTGGTTCATGTTGCTCATGTACGGGGGACTCCTGGAAATGGGTCTGCGCCACAAAGATAGATGCGCAATTGCACAGCATTCTAATGGCGGCGACAATATCTGTTAACTGGATTATTAAGATAAGGGTTATCGGTTATATCGATATGCGATTTACTCTCCGTCAACTGCAAGTCTTCGTCGCCGTCGCCCAGCAGGAAAGCGTCTCGCGCGCTGCTGGCCTTCTGGCCCTATCTCAATCCGCCGCCAGCACCTCGATCACCGAGCTGGAGCGTCAATCCAGCTGCCAATTATTCGACCGCGCAGGCAAGCGTCTAAGCCTCAACGCCCTCGGTCATCAGCTATTGCCTCAAGCGGTGGCGCTGCTGGACCAGGCCAAGGAGATCGAGGACCTGCTCAACGGCAAGTCCGGCTTTGGTTCCCTGGCGGTCGGCGCCACCCTGACCATCGGCAACTACCTGGCCACCCTGCTGATCGGCAGCTTTATGCAGCAGCACCCCGAGAGCCAGGTGAAGCTGCATGTGCAGAACACTGCTCATATCGTGCACCAGGTTGCGCACTACGAAATTGACCTGGGTCTAATCGAAGGCGACTGCAGCCACCCCGATATCGAGGTGCAAACCTGGGTGGAAGATGAGCTGGTGGTGTTTTGCGCCCCGCAACATCACCTGGCCAAGCGTGGTGTGGCGAGCATGGACGAGTTGACCCATGAGGCGTGGATCCTGCGGGAACAGGGCTCTGGCACACGCCTGACATTCGACCAAGCCATGCGCCATCACCGTAGCGCGCTGAATATCCGGCTGGAGCTGGAGCATACCGAGGCGATTAAGCGGGCAGTGGAGTCAGGGTTGGGGATTGGCTGCATTTCACGGCTGGCACTGCGCGATGCATTCCGCCGTGGCAGCCTGGTGCCAGTGGAAACCCCGGACCTGGACCTGGCCCGGCAGTTCTACTTCATCTGGCATAAACAGAAGTACCAGACCTCGGCAATGCGCGAGTTCCTGGAACTGTGCCGCGCTTTCACCGCCGGGGTTCAGCGCAGCGACGAGATCGTGCTGCCGAGCATTGCCTGAGGGCTAGATCAGGATCACGGCCCACACCAGGGTAATCATGGTCAATGCCACGAACTGTGCGGCGCTGCCCATGTCCTTGGCGTTTTTGGACAGCGGGTGACGGTCCAGGGAAATCCGGTCAATCGCCGCTTCCACCGCCGAATTAAGCAACTCGACGATCAGGGCCAACAGGCAGACCGCGATCAGCAACGCACGCTCGACCCGGCTGACGTGCAGGAAAAAGCTCACCGGGATCAGGATGACGTTGAGCAACACCAACTGACGGAATGCCGCCTCGCCGGTAAAAGCTGCACGCAGGCCATCCAGGGAGTAGCCCCCTGCATTGAAGATACGTTTGATACCGGTTTGACCCTTGAAAGGCGACATAGACGTAGGCAACTGAACTAAAGGAGTGGGGAAGCTAGATCACGCAAAGTCAAAAAAGCGTGAATCGGTTACATCTTAATGCTGCGAAATTGACTCAAGTTGTTGCAAGAGCAGCGCAGCCTGAGTGCGGGTACGGACGCCCAGCTTGCGAAAAATCGCCGTGACATGAGCCTTGATGGTCGCTTCCGACACGCTCAACTCGTAGGCAATCTGCTTATTCAGCAACCCTTCGCAGACCATGGTCAGCACGCGGAACTGCTGGGGCGTCAGGCTCGCCAGGCCATCACGGGCGGCCTTGGCTTCGTCGGAGACGTTGATTTCTTCAAACGCCTGAGGTGGCCAGGAGACATCACCGTCGAGCACGGTACGCACGGCTTTCTGGATATCTTCCATGGCGCTGGACTTGGGAATGAACCCACTGGCGCCAAACTCTTTGGAACGCACCACCACGTCAGCTTCTTCCTGAGCCGAGACCATCACGACGGGAATTTGCGGGTATTGCCCGCGCAACAAGACCAGCCCGGAGAAACCATAGGCACCGGGCATGTTCAGGTCGAGCAGCACCAGGTCCCAATCGGATTTTTCGGTAAGGCGGGCTTCCAGCTCGGCAATGCTGGCGACTTCGACCAGGCGCACGTCCGGGCCGAGGCCCAGGGTCACTGCTTGATGCAGAGCGCTGCGAAACAGCGGGTGGTCATCGGCTATCAGGATTTCGTATGTGGCCATTGATTAAATGATCCTGTTTTTTATGGGAACGCTGATGGGTTCAGCGTTCACCAGTACACAAGGCGATGGCCAGGCAGCCATTGCCACAGGGCAAGTCCGACGTCAAAAGCAGTTGAAACGACGTCGAAAATTTACGGTTACGCCCCAATCGGCGCCCAGCATGCCCAGCGTAGCCTGGAGGGTCAAGCACTACGCCCGTGGGCATTTTAGCGGGTTACGGGCATGCGGTGCCATCATGCAAACGTCGTCTGGTTATAGCGCCGGTATATAGGGCGCAAGACGCCGATGCACAACGTCCTCCACGTCCAGCGGCAACTGGAACTTGGCCGCCAGGTAATGGGTGCTGAAGACGTCGAGGTAGGCATCCAGGACTTCGCTGGCTGTCTCGTCGGCGGCCAGTTCCAGGCACAGGGCGGCGACTTCGGCGGTACAGAAATGGTCATCGCGCTTGGAGCGCCGTAATTTGTAGCGCGACAGTTGCTCCGGGGCCAGGCTCAGTACCGGCAAGTGTTCCAGATACGGGCTTTTGCGGAACATCTTGCGCGCTTCGCTCCAAGTGCCATCAAGCAGGATAAACAACGGGCGCTTGCCCTCCACCACCTGCACTTCGCTGACCACACGTTCGGGGGCGACGAACTCACCGGGAAATACGATATAGGGCTGCCATTGCGGGTCGGCCAGCAAGGTCAGCAAATCGGGGTCAACCTCGGTGCGGGACCAAGCGAATGCGGTGGTGTCGTCGACCACGTCAGCGATCAGCCAGCCGGTATTGCTCGGTTTCATCGGCTCGACATCGTGCATCAACAGGCACATGGCGGACTTGGCCTCGACCTTGGGTCGCCAGGCACACAGGCAATACTCGGGGATCACTCGGCAACCGGGGCAACGTTCGGCACGCGAACCACGGTTAAGGAACGGCCTGACGGCACGGGCCAGGCGTTGGGTGCGCAGGCGGGAGACAGCGTGGCTCATCGGGTGCGCCGCTGGGAAGGGTAAATCGACACGGTGAAAACTCGTGGAGGGTTTAAGGGCCGCAGTTTACCAGCGATACGCCTGGCTGTAGTGGCAAGGGGTCACCTATAATTGCGCGCCACTGAACGCACAGCGCAGTGGCTGGTCTATGCACCAGTAACCGAATCAGGAGAGTTTCATGCTGCGTTCCATGCTGCGTCTTGCCGCCCCATCCATCGCCCTTGCGCTGGTATTGCCCGTGGGCGCCCAGGCGGCCTCGCTGCTGGAGGCCCAAATGAACCGCAAGCTGCAAAGCGTCGCGGCTGAAAGCAACAAGGACCTGCCACGGGAAATTGACGAAAAAACCCTGGAAGTCGCCTACACCGTCGAAGGCATGCAACTGATCGACCACCTCAGTGTGCAGCCAGATCGCGCCGAGCAGATGCGCGCCAATCCCAAGGCGGTGTATTTCCAACTGGGCCAAAGCGTGTGCTTGAACAAGGGCTACCGCGAATTAATGGCCAAGGGCGCAGTGATGCGCTATGAAATCACCGAGAACAAGACCAACCGCCCCGTAGCGTCGGTCAAGTTTGTTGAAGCTGATTGCCCCGCCCCGGCTGCAGCCAAAAAGAAAAAGTAAAGACTGAACCTTCGCGCGCTACCGTCCGGTGGCGCGCACGCCCCGCATCAACTCCTCCCAGCAGGCTAGACTGCGTATCAGGCGACCAATAAGCGGTTGCCAGCCAAGGGTTTTCCGGCCCATGATCAAGTCATCCCAACCATTCATTCACAGCGCTTTTCATGCTGTTCTGTAACAATTTCAGGGCAAAAGAAGGTTGCCCCCCTGCGGCAAGCAGCGACACATGCAGTGTTGTAGCTCCGGCGAATGGCTCGTCGGCCACCCGGGCCCTGTAAGAAGGAGACGTTGAATGCCTTACGAACCGAATGACCGCCTGCTCCAGCTTTTTGAAGAATACGGGGCCGACCTCACGCAGCAGGTCGAAACGCAACTCCAGCTGATCGCTCCCAACAGCCCGAATATCCCCCTGTATCGCGACATGATCCTCACCGTGCTGCGCATGGCCAAGGATGACCGCAGCCGCTGGAACGCCAAAATCACGTTGCAGGCTGTCCGAGAACTGGATAACGCCTTCCGCGTACTGGAGCAATTCAAAGGACGCCGTAAAGTCACGGTGTTTGGCTCGGCGCGCACACCCGTCGAAAGCCCGCTGTATGCCTTGGCCCGAGAAGTTGGCGCGTTGCTTGCGCAATCCGACCTGATGGTGATCACCGGCGGCGGCGGCGGGATCATGGCGGCCGCCCACGAAGGCGCGGGCCTGGAGCATAGCCTGGGGTTCAATATCACCCTGCCGTTCGAGCAACATGCCAACCCGACCATCGATGGCACCGAGAACCTGCTGTCGTTCCACTTCTTCTTCACCCGCAAGCTGTTCTTCGTCAAAGAGGCCGATGCATTGGTGTTGTGCCCAGGCGGCTTCGGCACACTGGATGAGGCGCTGGAAGTGCTGACCCTGATCCAGACCGGCAAGAGTCCTCTGGTGCCCGTGGTGTTGCTGGATGCACCCGGCGGCGGATTTTGGCAAGGCGCCCTGGACTTTATCCGCAGCCAACTGGAAGCCAACCGCTACATCCTGCCCACCGACCTTAAGCTGGTAAGGCTGGTGTACAGCGCAGAAGAGGCAGTGGAAGAGATCAACCGGTTCTATGCCAACTTCCATTCCACGCGCTGGTTGAAACGTGAGTTTGTAGTGCGTATGCATCATGCGCTTAGCGATCGGGCGTTGGCCCATCTGCAAAGCGAGTTCGCCAGCCTGCGATTGAGCGGGGAGTTCCAGCAATTGGCCTATACCGGTGAGGAGCATGATGAGCCGAAGTTCAGCCATTTGACGCGGTTGGTGTTCAACTTCAACGGGCGAGATCAAGGCCGGTTGCGGGAGTTGGTGGATTACATCAACTTGCCGGAGAACTGGGCGCAGGCTCAGGGGAAGGCGCAGCAGCGGGTGGCGCCGGAGACGGCGTGATTTTTTGAGTTTTGCGAATAAAAAAGCCCCGCCTGCAGAGATGCAGGCGGGGCTTTTTTGTAGTGAGCGGGCTTGTCCCGCGCTGGGTAGCGGTGCCGCCCCAAAACCAGCCTCCGCGTTATACTTGTTACTCCGCAGCGGCCCAATTTGGGCGGCTTCGCCACCCAGCGCGGGACAAGCCCGCTCACTACAACCCCCAGCGGCTGGTATTCAGTCGTCCATGTCGCGACCGCTCAATAGGCGGCTGATCATCTCCATCGAGAATCCGCGATAACTCAGGAAGCGTCCCTGTTTCGCACGCTCTTTGGCATCGATAGGCAGATGGCCAGAGAACTTGCGACGCCAAGTGTCTTCCAACTGCGACTGCCAACTGATCCCGCACTCACGCAGGGCGAGGTCGATATCAGCGCGTTGCAGGCCGCGTTGGCTCAGTTCTTCGCGAATCCGCGCGGGGCCGTAGCCGGAACGTGCCCGGTAGGAGACAAAGCTTTCGAGGTAACGGGATTCCGACAGCAGCCCTTCTTCCGTCAACCGGTCGAGGGCAGTTTCGATCATTTCGGGTTCTGCGCCGCGCTGACGCAGTTTGCGTGTCAGCTCGACTCGACCATGCTCGCGGCGAGCGAGCAGGTCCATTGCAGTGCGCCGGACGGCGACGAGTGTATCCAGTACAACTGTCATCGTTGAGATCAGATGTCGGTGTCAGCTTCTTCGACTTCTTCAACCGGCTCACGGTTGGCAGCAGCTTTCACGTCTGGTGCTGCGGTCAGCAGCTTGTCGCGAATTTGCTTCTCAAGCGTTGCGGCGATATCCGGGTTGTCCGCAAGGAACTTGGCCGAGTTGGCCTTGCCCTGGCCGATCTTGCTGCCGTTGTAGGCGTACCAAGCACCGGATTTTTCGACGAAACCGTGCAGTACACCCAAGTCGATCATCTCGCCGTTCAGGTAGATACCCTTGCCGTAGAGAATCTGGAATTCGGCCTGACGGAAAGGCGGGGCTACTTTGTTCTTCACGACTTTAACGCGGGTTTCGCTACCGACAACCTCGTCACCTTCCTTCACCGCGCCAGTACGACGGATATCCAGACGGACCGAAGCGTAGAACTTCAGCGCGTTACCACCGGTGGTGGTTTCCGGGCTACCGAACATCACGCCGATCTTCATACGGATCTGGTTGATGAAGATAACAAGGCAGTTGGCGTTCTTGATGTTACCGGTAATTTTACGCAGCGCCTGGGACATCAGACGGGCCTGCAGGCCCACGTGCATGTCGCCCATTTCGCCTTCGATTTCAGCCTTCGGTACCAGGGCTGCCACGGAGTCGACCACGATCACGTCGATGGCGTTGGAGCGCACCAGCATGTCGGTGATTTCCAGGGCTTGCTCGCCGGTGTCCGGTTGGGACACGAGCAGGTCGTCAACGTTGACGCCCAGCTTGCCGGCGTATTCTGGGTCCAGGGCGTGCTCGGCGTCGACGAACGCGCAGGTGGCGCCCATTTTTTGCGCCTGGGCAATCACCGACAGGGTCAGGGTGGTTTTACCGGAAGATTCAGGACCGTAGATTTCAACGATACGGCCTTTTGGCAGGCCGCCAATGCCGAGCGCGATGTCCAGACCCAGAGAGCCAGTGGAAATAGCCGGGATCGCCTGACGGTCGTGATCGCCCATACGCATTACGGCACCCTTGCCGAATTGACGTTCGATCTGACCCAGGGCCGCAGCCAAGGCTTTCTTCTTGTTGTCGTCCATTAAAGTCCTCACGTAATCAATAAGGCCTGACGGCCAACACCTGTATAAGTAGACAGTATTGTTCCACAAAGATCAGAAATCGCCTACCCCTGATTTTCTATTTCTGCTGCAGCTCGTCGTAACAAGCCCTCTAGCGCGGCCTTTACCGTTTGTCGGCGGACCTCATCGCGGTTACCCGTGAAGTGCTGCAGCTCGGCTGTCACCTCCTCGCCCACACCAAAGGCCAGCCAAACGGTGCCCACCGGTTTGTCCGGCGAGCCGCCGTCCGGGCCCGCCACACCGCTGACCGCGACGGCAAACCGCGCCAGGCTTTTCTCCTGGGCGCCACGGACCATCGCCTCCACCACTTCCTGGCTGACGGCGCCGACTTTTGGAAACAAGGTTTCCGGCACATTCAATTGCCGGGTCTTCTGTCGATTGGAATAGGTGACATAGCCCGCTTCAAACCAGGCCGAACTCCCCGGAATCCGCGTGATAGCTTCCGCGATGCCGCCGCCGGTGCATGACTCGGCCGTGGTGACGTGGGCGTTGAGCACCTGCAGGCGGCGCCCCAGTTCGGCAGCCAGTTGAGTGATTTCCTTCACGGTCGTCTCCAGAAGTAGGCGGGGAATTTGCCTACCCTACAGCAGCCCATCGACCATGCAAGTTACAGATTGCATCAGGAGACTAATGCGCAGGTGGAACGCATAACACCGCTCGCGCCCGTGCCCACAGCCGCAAACGGTCCTCCAAGCCATTGAGCCCGCCATTGATACGCCGGGTAATGGTGGTGAACTGATCCTTGTCGGCCAGTTCGTTGAGGCCGTTGCTCTGCCAGAACCAGGCGGCGGACTCGCACGCCCATTGCGGCACCTCCAATAATTCTGGTCGCTGCAGCAGCCGCTCATCGCCAAACAACGCCCGGCTGCACGCCAGGTAATTGCGTCGCCCCGTCACCTGGATCAGTCCCCTCCCCCGATACTTCTGGCCATCTCCATCCGCCTCGGGGGTATTGCCCAAGCGTGCGGCCAAAGCACCGGTGTCATACCGATTCAGATACTGATCACTGCCCAGTTCACGCACGTAACGCAACTCACCGGACTCATGGGCGATTTGTGCGAGAAAAGCTGCAATGCGCTGGGCGCTGTTGAGCCCGTATCGCGCAAACGCCGCATTGAGCGCGGGCAAAAAATGCCCGCTCTCAAGCGGGCTCCAGGCATGATTTGAATCAATTGCGGCAGTGTTACCACCCTGAACTCCCTCCTGAAAACGCGCTATATCGACAATCCACCTGCCGTGATTGCACTGCGATAGCCTTTCTCCGGGTCGCCCTCATTGACCACCTTGGTGATTGACCACCGTCCCTGCATATAAGAAGGCCAGGTTTCATCCAGCCGCAATAATCCTTCGGCGGCCAGCAACGGGTTGCCGGGGCAATCGATCACCAGTTCCAGACCCTCACGTCCGACCCGGCGCAACTCACCTTCGGCCACGGCACGTGCCTCGTCTTCGTTCTGGCAGCGTTGGCGCAAGGTCTTGAACGGTGCAATTCCGACCTGAACCACGCGCTGTTTGCCTGCGGCGCTGTCCCACCAGGTGACGCGACTGCCTTGGTAGTTCGAGCGGGTTTTCTCATTGAGTACCGCTGTGATGAAGGCCTGGTCGCCGGGACGGTTATCCTGGGTCACGGACAACTTCACCTCCGGCAATTGTTGAAGGGAAATCGACTTGACCTGCCCGGCTTCCGCCAACACATACAACTCGTTAAACGGCTTGGTCACCGCGCAATAGCGCTTGGCAAGACGGGTGATGAAGGCCATGTCGCTTTCGTTGGACTGGTCGACATGAGCAATTGCAATGCCTTCCAGGGACGCCGCCACACGCGGTGAAAAACCATGCCGTCCGACCAGTTGCCGAAACAGCGCACCCAGGGTCGTCGGCCCATAACTGGCAGAACGGCGCTGGCGGTAGCCACTCGGGTCCTCCATGCTGAAAGGCGCCGCCGTGGCAACGATCATCAAGCGCATGGGGAACAGCACGGGGGTTCGCTGCGTAATGACGAACTGCCCCTTCTCCACCAGCCCCGACTCTTTATAACCAACGCGCAAGCCGATCTTGCCGCTCATGCTCGGCAGGCCTTCTAGCCCCTCGATGTTGAGCGTCAGCTCCAACCGGTCCGACTCGATGCCGGCGGCGTCGGTGTGTTTCCAATGCATGATGCGTTGATTGAGCAGTGCCGCGTTGGCACCGTAAAACTCCACGATTGGCGTAAATCCCTGTGCCATACAGCCTCCTTAATCCCAAGCCAAAACGGGGAGCGCGGCACTCGGTCGCGCGTCCAGTTCCGGCACGATCACCCACACACCAGCCGGCAGCACCGGGCCAAACTCGGCAAGCCCGGGGTTCAAGCGCCAGAGGGTTTCTTCCGCCGCATCATCGCAACGGCCCAACTCGCGGTAGAGCAGCAGGTTGACCGAATCACCGGCAATACTTCGCACTTTACGCATTGGTGAATTCCTCCAGTTCCAGGGTCCAGCCGATGACCATGGCGGTGCCGTCATCGATGACGCCGCTCTGTTTTTCCGCCACCGAATTGATCCGCCACAGGCCCCAATTGCGGCCAATGCCATCGACCAGTGGCAACGGCACTCGCTGGTTCTGCAGGGCACGCAGTTCATCGAGCCGCTGCATGCCCACGGCGTACATGGCGGTGCCGCCGAAGGTCAGTTTTTCCAGCTTCTGCCCGTTCTGCCGCGATTGGGGCTTACTGGCAATAATCGCCAGGTCCAACCAGCCGCCGTCGCTGTTACGGGCCAACGAGGAATAAGCAAAACCCCGAGACAGGCCAAAAATAAAATCACCCAGCACCATCTGTTGTCGCATCAATCACCTCCTGGATCGGCCAGTGCCGCGTTACGCCGGATACCCAGGGAATCGGTGACCATCGGCATGCATTGAAATTGCAGGGCCTGGATCACCTGGTTGACCACCTGTTGTGCGTCGGCAGGGTTTACGCCGGTGATCTGGATGCTTGGGGCAATCGACACTTGCACGTTGTCTGTACGAGCACTGTTGAGCTCCTTGCTCATCGCGTCGGGCGACGACAGGCGATCACTTGGAGCGAAGAATTTGTCACCGAGCCAGGTACCGACCTCGCTGCCCAGCAAACCGCCGATGACACCACCGACAGCGGTGCCGACGCCCGGCAAAATCATTGTGCCAATGGCCGCACCGGCGGAGGCGCCGGCCCAGGCACCGCCGCTGGTGCTGAGGCCGGCGCCGATGGCATTGGCGTCGCCGTTGCGTACGCCTTGGATGACGTCCAGGGCAGCTTCGGCGGTTCTGATTGGCGCAAGCCGCCGAACGGTGGCGGATTCGAATTTAGCGAACACCCCGCTAGGGACGCTGCTAGGGGCACCTGGAAAAATATGTGCCGATACTGGGTTGCTCACACTGGCAAACGATTGAAAGCCCTGGGAGGGTGCTCCCGAATGAAAGCCCCTTTGTGAGTCACCCAAAGCCTTGATGATTCTTTCGACGAAGCTGCCGAGAGATGCACCCCCTCCTCCAATCTTTTTGCTTCCTTTTTTGATCTGCTTGCCGGCCGCATCGACCGCAAGATCAAGCAGCTTATCCACGACCTTGTCCTTGACCGAATCACCAACACCCGCCCAAAAACCAGTGGGTTGCTTCTCTTCCTTTTGCTCACTTTTCAAGGCGCTCGGGGCGATATCAACCTCGTTGGGCGCCAGGGAATTTCCGTTGATGAACAATGTACTTGTCAGCGTCTCCACGCTTTCACGCAAACGCATCTGCTCAAGGGTCAAACTGCTAATTTCAAGGCTTGCGTTCGCCAGCGCCAGGGTTAGCTCCGAGGGAGGCTCTGGCATCGCATCCAGAAATGATGACGGCACTAACGGTGAAAGCGTGCTCTCCAAATCCGCACCTGCACCGTTGCCCAAGCCAGGATAAGTCAGCCAACGCTTATCCTCATCCGTCAGCTTGAGTGAAAATTGATTGTCCTGCATCCCGCTCTACTCCTGTTTGACGCCAAGGCGAGTGATCGCGATGTCGTAGCGGCGCAATGCTTTTGCGGCGTCCCACTCCAGGATCTCCGCTTCCGTTACCGAGTAAACCAGCGGCACCACATCAAGGATTACGTCGATGTCGCGTTGCGAAAGAAGGCCGCCGGTTGATTTAAAAAATCGTCGATGCGCTCCTGTAGCTCGGTCCAGTCGGGCACAGTCAGGCCGGCAAGGTCCGGGATCATCAGGCCGGCGCAATGCGCAGTGATGAATTCGGCGCGCTCTTTGGCGGTGGCGAGTTTTTTCATCACCTTGGTGGCGCGCAAGGCAGGCATTTCCAGAGGGAGAGCGGTGTGGGTACGGCCGGCGGCGTCGAATGGCAGCAACAATTGGACGGGCTGCTCGTGGGTCGATTCTTCTTGTTCGCTGAGGAAGAACGAGGTGGGACGAGTCGACATTTCATGCACGTACTGGGCGATGGTGACGTAGTCCGGGCGCATAAGTTGGTCGAGTTCTTTTTCCGACAGGCCGGTGGCGAGTTTCGCCAGTTCGAAGAACTGGTCGTCCTCGTCTTCACCGGCCCGGGCCAGCGCAGCTTTTTGCGCGGCGTAGTACAGCGGTTTGAGTTGAACCTGATCGATCGTCGCGCCAGTGTCGGCGGTGATCGGCGAGAGCAGGCGGTGCAGCGGTGGCATCCAGGCCATGGGGCAATTCCTTTTGCAAGTAAGGGAGGGAGCGAGCAAGCCCGCCCCCGGGTGGTCAAGGCATCAGCACAGCGCGACGCGCATCGCCAAGGATGTCGACGCCATTGAGCACAAACTTCTGGGTGCGCACGTCGATGTCGATCACCGTGACGCCGTTTTCCAGACGGCTGTAAGTCCGGCAAGCGAGCTCCAACGTAGTGGTGGCCTTCTCACCCATTTTCAGCTTGGCTTCCTCCAGGATTTTGAGCTTGCCGCCGACGGTGTGGTACGTGAAGTAGGTCTTGCCGTCCTGGTCCTGGCCCGCCTCGCGCACGTTCAGCAGGATGTCATCGCCCAGGCGTACCCCCAGGGCCAGCATGATCTGCGGTCCGGCACCTTGCAGGATCAGCTTGGCGCCCAGCACCTTGCCACTCTTGGCCATTTCCTCGGCAATGAACCGCCCGCCGGACATGGCTTCCATCTCGAACTCGATCTTCGGCGGGGTGAACTCCTCCACCGTCGCGGACAACGGCAGGCCTTGCAGGGTGGCCGCAATGGCCTGTCTGACTCGGTTGGTAAACATTAGAGAACGTCCTCCAGGAACTGCTCGATGATTTCATCGCGGGCATTGAGTTGATAAATCATGTGTTCGTTCGGCGCGTAGCGGCCGTAGTCGATGACGATGTACCAGGTGCCGTTTTTGTACTTCTCGACACTGTTCAACTCCGGGTGCAGGTACACGCTGCCGCCGGGAATGGTTTCGTCGGCCACCAGGGTTTGCAGCCAGTCGTTGATGCGCTTGACCTCCTGGTCCATGAAGGACTTGGTGAGGTTTTTGGCCATGGCTTTCTGGCCAGCCTTGACCAGCTTGCGGCTGATGGCATCTTCCAGGCCGACGTAGCTGATGAACTTGCCGGTGATGGAACGGTTACCCAGCAACGAGAAACCGCCGAGGATGGTGCGCGCGTAGTAGCTCACGCCGAAGCGGTTGAGCAGGTCGCCTTCGGTGGACGTATCGAGGATGTTGTACTCGACCACGCGGGAAACGTCCTCGGCGAACGTCACCTGGTTACCTGGGCTTTCCCACTGCTTGACCTTGGCCAGCGCGGCGATGGCCAGGGACGACGGCGACAGGAACACGTTCTTCTTGGCTGCCTTGGAATACACAGACGGCATGTTGTGCACCAGCAGGCAGCGGTCGAAACCCAGGTCGGCACCGCCCAGTTCACCGCTGTAAGTCACTTGGTCGGCGACGCTGGCGTCTTTACCGTCCAACACCACACGGGCCTTGATGCGCTTGCCGAACGCGGCGAACTCGCCGGCGACAGCTTTGGTGCCGGTAAAGCCAGGGGCACCGATGATGGTCAGGTCTTCCGGCACGCTGGCCAGTGCTGCCAGGCCGAGTTTGCGACCGGTGATCGGCTCGTCGCCACCGATCACGTTGTTGAGCGTATCCGCCGGGGTGGCGCCTTCGTCCACGATCACCACATAGACCGGCACCTTCACCACTTTGAGGATCTGGTAGACGGCGTGGAAGAGCGTCCCGGTTTCAGCGCCGGTAGGGTCCAGCAGCGCCTGGGTGGTGAAGCTGTTAATACGAAACGGCGCGTTTTTAGGGATCGACGCATGGGCATTCGGTGCAGTGCCGACCAGCCCGATCACGTTATCGCCCAGGCCACCCATGGCCTCGGGGGATTCAGTCGCATAGACGGTGATGCCGTTATGCTCGAAGTTCAAAACCTCAGCCATGGTTAGTCAGCCTTCTTAGTAGCGGCCTTTTTGGCCGGGGCGGTGTTAAGGACGCTGGACAGTTCCAGGCGTCCGGCGGTGCGCAGCGCGGATGCTTCGACGTCCAGCAACTCCAGTTCCTGACCGACGACGGACCAGTGGCCTTTGCCAGTCGGGAATGGGGTTAGGACGGTGTAGGTTTGGCGGTGGGGCATGGGGGAAATCTCCAGGCGAAAAAAAACCGCGGGGAGCGGTTTGGGTGATCGGTTGAAATTTATTCGGCTTGCTCTGAAAGCCAGTCAGGCGGCTCCGGGCGCATTTCCTGAGAGGGAAAATCTGTGGACTGCGGCCAATCGCGCAGTATCTGTATATAGGTCAACAACGCAGCGAATTGCGATGAGACCAACGTGCTCGGAATGCCCAGTTCCAGTTGATCGCGATGCCTATCTCGGACTCCACTCGCGGTCAGCAGTTGCCGGTCCCGCCATGTACGCTCCTTAGCCGCTATTTGCTCACGACTCAGTCCAGGTTGATCTATAGCAACTGGAAAGCCTTGCTCATCCGCCGCGAGGATCTTCCCGGCAGCGTTTTCGGCCCGAAGTTCAGCATGACGCGCTTTGGTAATTTCCTGGCATGCCATAGCAGATGGCTGCATACCGGGCAGATAAAAACCACCCGTTTCCGCGCAATAAAAAATGCTCATGGTTATTTTCCGATTCCAATGACAAACATATCCCGGTTATTGGCGACTACCGCGCCGATGTCTTGCCGATCCAAGATAACCGTGGTTTTGGTGAGGCTTCGATATTGGGCGGAGATACCGTCGTCAACACGGGCATATGACGAGTGCACCGCGCCTGAGATGGCATAGCACGCATCAGGCCAGGCAAGTGGCCAAGTCAGTGTGGTGAACTGGTCTGCCGCTAGGGAAGCGCGGCCGTATTGAAAAAGTAGACCTCCAAGCCAGGTAGGAAACAGAACGTAGCCACTGGCTGCGGTGAAGTTCAATGCGAAGCCGAAGCGCATTTTTAGGGGAGTTACAATCGTTGCATCGTCAAGCCCCGAATCTACCTGAACTTGTGTTGCGACTTTTGCGGTGCCCCGAGACGCTTCGCTTGCCTGCACCGCAAGCAGCCCCAGAGCAGCAATGTCAATGTTCCCCTGGTTGACTGGAGCATTCCAGGCTTTGATGCACCACATCACCGCGAGATTGCGCGGGCGTGTTTCTGCACCAATTCGGGGTTCACCATTTAAACCGTCAGTGGTTGGAGAACCAGTAGTACCGGGATTTATGATTCCGCTGCCTGTCGCTAGAGCTGATCCTCCTGGACCGAAAGCAGAGTAAGCCGTAGCACCTTTTGGCGGAGCGTGAAAATGCCCCTGCATCTGGTCGAGTTGGTAACCACCGATGCCACGGCCAACATCCACCCCTCGTCCATGATCCCATCCACGCAAAAACTCGCCACGAGTCTCGGGTAGTCGAAAGTTCCCAGCCCCTTCATCGCCCTTGTTAAAAACCCCACCAAGAAACGTAGCTAAATCTGGATAAGCTGTAGCGCTTTTAACGCTGCCATCAATCTCCAAAAATCCAGGTGGTATCTTGTTTACGGGAAAGGCTGTGATAGAACCCACCGGCAACGCCGAAGCCTTGGCAATCATCGCCTCAACCTCCGCCTTCGAATACGTCCCCTGCTTCAGATAATCCATCACCCAAGCCCGGGTCGCTTTCACCACCGTGTCATCAATCAACAACGTGACAATCGACGCGTTACTCGTCTCGAAAATCGAGCGGATATAAAACTCTTTCCCCGACCCCGACGTCGCCAATACCGGTTTATACGACTCCGGATACTTCACAACGGCATACAAGATCCCGGTATCCGTCCACAGCCCGGCCTCTCGCACATACCACCCACCAACATCCGATGGAATGGTGACTTCGGCCATCAGCCAATTGGCGTTCTTTTCATCTTGAAAAAGCGCATTCAGCGGTCCGCGCCACACTTCGCGTTTGAGCGCCTTGGCGTTGGCATCTGGGTTGTACACAGCGCCGTTGCCGTCACCGACGGAGATTTGCGCCAGTTTGATCGGTACGCCGGCGGCCTTGCAGGCGGTTTCGTAGGCGATCCCCGCGTTGGTGAGCAGGGTGTAATAGTCAGCCATTTAGTGCTCCTGTGGATAAAGGGTGGTGGTTTCGACGCTGTAGAGCCCGGCCGCCAGAAAGGCGCCGCCCGTGGCTTCGACGCCGGCCAGCACGTTGGGGTAGATCGTGGTGAGTTCGCCGCATAGCGTGGCGGCGCCGATGCTGTGGCGGCCGGAGGCGCTCAGGCCTACGGAGATCGACAGGATGTCGCGCTCGCTTTTGGCGTCGGCCAGGCGGCGGTCGAGTCGGGCATCGATGGTTTCGCTGTAGGGCAATTCGGTCCAGGCCCGTACAGCAAAGCTGTAGGGCGCACCGGGTGGCTTTTGCTCGTACCAGGCGCGCACTTCGGGGCTCAGTTGCAAACCCTTGGCGGCGTTTTCCAGGGCTTGGCGGGTGCCGGCCTGGCGGGCGGTGGGCCAGGCAAGTTTGACGGTCAGGCGTTTCTCGGACTCAGGGGCGGTGGTGCTCCATTCGCTGACGGCGCGATCTGCCGCCAGGTAGGGCAAGAACGCCGCCGGTGTGCGGTCCGGGTCCATCAATTCGGGAAACGGCGGCATGACCCGTTCCAGTAAATGGCCGAAGCCCAAGTCCAGGGCCTTCTCCAGCGGTGAGCTGTTGGTGGGCAACAGACTCGTCTTGGGTTCACTCATAGCGTGCGCACCTCCACCTCGACGCCCGTGCAGTACGGCGCCTGGAACGCCGAGCTGATGATCGGTTCCAGTGGTTCAAGGATTTGCAGTTGCGCGGCGCCGGCGCTGTGGATGGCGTAGTCGATCCAGCTGGGGTCGACCCGCCCTTCCAGGCGATGGCAGGAGTCTGCGTAGGTTTGCAAAAGTTGCTGCGCCGCCACTTGGGTCAGGCCGGAATCCGGGCCGGCGTTGATCTTGGCCACCACGCGGATTTTATAGCGCTGGATCTGTGCGCCCTGGACAGTGACTAGGTCAGTCTCCGGTCGCACATCGGGCCGTGCGAAATGTCGGCGCACACCGTCAAGCAAATCGGCGGAGGCGCTGCCATCGCCGTCCCTGGAAAGCACGGTAACCATCACCTCGCCGGGGGCAGTGCGTCGACCATTACCGTCCTTGACCTGGGCCGCGTAGCCGTCCGGATCAAAGGTGTAGCTGACGGTGACTACGCCCGGCGTAGCGCTTTGCACCTTGACCGACGGGCGCTCGCCCAGGGTGAACACTTCGCGGCGATACTGCATTCGCGACCCCGCCGCCGGGGCGTGGGGTGCCAGGTAATAACGTAGGCGAGCGTCGTCGTCGCTTTCCAGAACCGGCGGCACAGGTGGGAATGCAGCGGGATCGCCGGGGTCGAGCACCTGCCGCTCCAGGCCCATATCCGCCAGGCGCGCATCCAGGTTGCTGCCGCTCGCCCACCACGCCAGCATCTGCTTGATGCGGGCGTTGTACTTGCGTTCGTGGGTTTGCAGGCGTACGCAAAACGCCTCAAGGGCCAGGGTCAGCAGCTCGCTTTCATTGTCGAGACTCACCTTGAGTTTTGCCGCGCTTTGCGGTGCTCGCGTGGCGACGTAATCCACGACAAACGACTTGAACTCTGCCAGCAACGGCTCGAACTCCTCGACCGCGATAATCGCCGGTTCCGCCAGTTGGTTCTGGCCAGGGATCAGCATGCTCATGTGACGACCTCGAACGATTGTTGGCGGTTTTTCCAGGTGCCGGCAAAACGCAGCAACACGCCTGCACCCTGACGGGTGGCGACGATGACTTGGGGTTGGAAGTCGGTGATGCCGTTTTGCGTGTTGTAAAACGCTTGGGCGGCGTGGCTTTGGGCGAGGATCAACACGTCGTCGCCCAGGTTCTGGCCGAGCAGTTGCGGGACCAGCGAGCCGTACAACGGGCGTTTTTGACGAGTCCCCACGGGGGTGGTCAGCGCTCGGGTGGCACGCTGTACGAATTGCAGCCAGTCATCGACCGCTGCCCCGGTGTTCCTATCGATTCCGATCATGGCAAATCCTTATGCGCTGCTGATCACGCGGCCTTGGTGATCCACCAACGGGCCGCTCAAATGCACGCCGGCGGTATCCAATAGCAAACCTGTTGCGCCGAGTTGCAGGGTGATGCTGTCCTGGGTCATTACCAACGTCGCAGCACCGACGCTGGCGTTGATCTGTTCACGAGAAGCGGTGACGCTGGTAGGCCCATTGCTCCAATTGAACAGGTGACTGGCGTCGTCATAGTCGCTCTGAGTGCCGTCCTTGTATCGGCGTCGGGTCAACGAAGGCTCGCTGGAGACTGGTGGAAACAGGCTACTGTTGAGCCCGAACAAGGCCACAGACTGGGCGCCCCCTTCCCCGCCGCCGTAGTTGAGCAGCAGGCATTGTTCGCCGACGGACGGAATGCGGGTTTCACTTTGCGTACCGGCGCTGGGATTAAAAAACCGAATGGCCGGGCTGAGTAAATCGCCATGACTGACCTTGCAGGTATTGCTGGCAGGGTCGACCTCCTGGCACACGCCAATCCGGCAGAAATTTTCTGCGCGCCGATACAGGTCTTCAAGCTGGGCCTCCATTTCGGCCAGGCGTTCGACAATCGGCCCCAATTGCATGCGTAGCAATGCATCGAACATGGACTACTCCTGCAGAGGGCGATATTGGTCGGGATCGTTGATGTCGGCGACTTCCCAGGTGCGGGCAAACAGCGGTTTGCCTGTGGGATCTTCGAGTAGCGACGGGCCGAGGTAGAGGTTTTGGATGAAGGAAACGGTCCAGGTGTCGTAGTCCGTTTCTGCACTGGTCAGCGCGGATGGCGCAGCGACAATGCTGGTAGGCAGGTCGCATTGATCCGGCGGCAGGCCCCAGCGGTTGTCCAGGGCCAGGTCCATCAGTTGGCTGGCCAGGTCGCAGGCGTCAAACGCGGCCGACCCGCCGGCGACCGTGGCCTTGAGTGAAACCGACAAAGCATGCGCCTTGCGCCCTTCAAGGGAGCGCACGCCGGGGCCGTTGCGCTCCACGCTGATCAGTACGCCGGCTTTATCGTCGGCGCCGTTGAAGTCCTGATGATTGCCTACACGCAATTGTGGGAAAGCGCTCTTCAGCGCCTCCCCAATCGCCACGGGCAATTGGGAGGGTTTTTCGATAGGTGTCATGTTGTTGCGTCCTTGCAGCGGTTACTGCTGATCCGGGCGGTTGACGCCGATGCGCTTTGCCGCCCAACGTTCATAAAGGCCGATGGCGACGTCCGCGCCGGCCATGGCCGTAAGGCAACCAATGGCGCCTGCGGTCCAGATCGACATGCCCGCGGCGTAGCACAGCATCAATGCCGAGACCCCGCAGACCATGCACGCCCCGGACCGCAAGGCCAGTCGCCGTATCAGCGACCAGCCGCGGGCGCCCTCCTTGTCGGCGCGCCACATTTCGCCACTGACCCCGCCGATCAAGGCCAGTACGATCACCAGCCAGATAGGCATTTCCGCTAACGCTTGCTGCTCGTTTGTCATGTCACGCCTCCTGGCTGAGCAATACCGGCAAGGTGCCGGGGCTTGGGTACTTCCGTGTGTGGGTAGGCATTCCAAAAAGCCCGGTTGTCCGGGCTTTTCAGTAATGATTTCCTCGATCTTTCGGCGCTACTGGCGCGGTACGGACCTTTCCTCGATGTTTTTCCGACCACGATCCCTGTCTGCCGGATAACTGCTTCTGGTGTTTTACGCTGCACACCCGGGTCAGTTGCCAACCCTCTGAACCGTTGAGGCCGGTTCATCGCTGCCTGTTTTGCACTGCTGTGAAACTAAAGAGCGTTGGCATCCTTGCCGGTGTTGCCTGGCGTCCTTGCCATCGCTCTGATGGCGTCCTTGCCGGTGTTACGTGCCGTCCTTGTCTTCCTTGGCAGCATCCTTGCCGCCTCCACCAGGCCTTGTTGGCTGGCTTGAGATGAAGAATATGCATGTATGCATATACAGTCAATGCACAAATGCATTTATTTTCAGCCAGTAAATGCACTGATGCATTCACAGCCTTGCTGGCAGGGGGATTGGCGGTTTTTGACAGGCGAAAAAAAGCCCGCACATCGGCGGGCTTTGTCTTACGTCATGAGGTTAACGGGCGTACATGCCCCACCAGAATACATGGCCGAGGATGCTGATCTGCTCATCCTGGATTTCCTGGAAGCTGTAGTCTTCGTCCGGGTGCTCGTCGCGATTGAAACTGCGCAGGCGAATCCCGGAAGGCAAGCGATAGAGCTGTTTCACCCGCAACTGGCCGTTGTGATTGATTGCGTACAAGTCGCCATCGACGATATCGCCAATGCCGCTCTTGCCGGCATTCACCCCAACCGTCGCGCCATCACGCAGTACCGGCAACATACTATTGCCACGTACGGTCACACACTTGGCTTGGTCAAACTGCACACCGTTATGCCGCAGGCTGCGCTTGCCGAATCGCAGGCTGGCCTTCTCGCTTTCCTCGATGACGAATCTTCCTGATCCAGCAGCCAATTCAACCTCGCGCAGAAAGGGGATCGACACCTCGTCGTCATTCACGGGGGTGTCGTCATCCCACAGGCTTATGTCCTTGAGTTCCGAATGCATCGGGTCGCGAGCATCCTCTCGCGAAACACTCAGTGCCACGCGCCCGCGCAGTTGGTCGGTGCTGACGCGAAAGTATTCGGCGATGCGCGAAATATGCTTGTCCGACGGGTCAACGATCTTGCCGCTGAGAATCCTGGACAGTGTGGATTGAGGCACGCCGGTACGCCGGTGAAGCTCCGTGGGGGAGATCCGGTCGCGGTCCAGCAGCTCTCTTAAGACGATAGAAACGTTGCGTTTTTGCATAACGCGGATAGTGACGGGGGTTTTGAGGGTTGGCAAATGCTAATTTGCATATTTTATGCAATATCGGAAAGGTTTAGCCGGCCAAACTGCAGAGCGGGATGCAATTAACTCTGCGACGGAAGCTTTCGGCCGATTTTGCGGCTTTCTACATCCGGTGATGCTCCAACAAAAAGTCCACGAATAACCGCACCCGCGCCGGCATTGTCGAGCCACCTACAAACAGCGCGTGTATCGGTTCCTCATCGCCCGGGTTCCAAGCTTCCAGCAGCGGGATGAGGTCCCCTCGCTGCAGGTCCTCGTTCACGCTGAACCTGCCGATACGCGCAATGCCGGCGCCGACTCGCGCGAGCTGCGCCAGCGCTTCACCGCTGCTGCATTCGATGTTGCCGCTGACCTTGAGGGAAAATTCCCGTCCCTCGCGGATGAACGGCCAATTGGGCTCGGCACGCCGGAAGTTGAAGCGTAGGCAGTTGTGCCGCAAGAGGTCTTCAGGTTCCTGGAGACTGCCGTGGCGCTTGAGGTATTCGGGAGATGCCACCACGACCTGGCCGGTGGCGCCGATCCTGCGCGCGGTCAACGGGCTGTCGGGCAGATGGCCAAAACGTATCGCCACGTCGGCTTGGCCACCGAGAATGTCGACCACTTCATCGCCAAGGGTGAGGTCAACGACGATGTTGGGGTAGCGGGCACTAAACGCAGCCACTAGGGGAACAATGGCCAGCCGCCCATGGCCAAGGGCGGCGCTGACGCGCAATCGACCCCTTGGTACGCCTTGGTCGGCGATGGCGTCTTCGACCTCGGCCATGTCGGCCAGGATACGCCGTGCGCCACGCAGAAAAGCCTCGCCTTCGGCAGTGAAGCTGATCGTTCGGGTGGTGCGCAGCAGCAGCCGGGTGCCAAGACGTTGTTCGGTTCGCGCGATGATCCGACTGACCGCCGAAGGCGTGAGTCCCAATGCTCGCGCCGCAGCTGACAGGCTGCCTTCCTGCGCCACAGTGACGAAAACAAGCATGTCACCGGATCGGCCGTTGAAGTCCATTTGTGCCTCTTACGCATAGGTGATTGCCAAAAATGCTATCTACCGCGTTAAAACGCTGGATCGTAGCATTAGCGGCATAGATAAGGAGCCTTTCATGCGTATCAACCCACCACTTATCGCACTCGCCATGGGTGCCTTTGGCATCGGTGTTACCGAGTTCGCCCCCATGGGCATGTTGCCCGGCATCGCTGCGGACCTCGGCGTTTCCATTCCTGCTGCTGGCCTATTGGTCAGTGCTTACGCCATGGGCGTACTGCTAGGTGCGCCGCTGATGAGCCTGACCACCGGCAAGATACCCCGGCGGTATCTGCTGGTCGGACTCATGGCGATTTTCACCCTCGGTAACTTGATGTCAGCCCTGGCTACCGATTACTACAGCCTCATGATCGCCAGGGTGGTGACCTCACTCAACCACGGTGCATTCTTTGGCGTTGGCTCCATCGTCGCCGCCAGCGTGGTCGCCCCTGATAAACGTGCCGGGGCGGTTGCCGCAATGTTCATGGGGTTGACCTTGGCAACCATCGGCGGTGTGCCGTTGGCCGCCTGGTTTGGCGAAATGTTCGGTTGGCGCACCGCATTCTGGGGAATTACCGGCCTCGGCGTGGTGGCCATGACCGCATTGTGGTTCGCCCTGCCAGACCTGAAAGCGCCGCCGAGCGCTGGAATAATGGCCGAAATCCGAGTACTCGGCCGTGGCCCGGTGCTGGGCGCGCTGGCCCTCACTGTAGTCGGCTCGGGTGCAATGTTTACCGTCTTCACCTACATCGCGCCCATCCTCAGCAGCGAGACCCACGCGTCCACCGCCTACATCACTGCCATGTTGGTGCTGTTTGGTGTGGGACTGACGCTGGGCAACATGTGGGGTGGCAAGGCCGCCGACCGCTCGATAGATCGCACCCTGATCGTTTCGCTGAGCGTGCTGATTCTCGTCTTGCTGGCGTTTACCGTACTGATGCGTTGGCCGCTGCCGGCCGCCGTCGCCATCCTGATTTGGGGTATCGCCAGTTTCGCCTTGGTGCCACCGCTGCAAATGCGCGTCATGGAAGCCGCCAAGGACGCACCTAATTTGGCTTCGGCGATGAACATCGGCGCGTTCAACTTCGGCAACGCGATCGGTGCAGCGCTGGGCGGCGCGGTGATCAATGCCGGGCTGGGTTATCCGGCGATTTCCTTGGCCGGAGCGGCAATGGCGGGTCTGGGACTGTTGATGGTGCTGGCTTTCGTGTGGCGTTCCAAGACTGTTGTAGCTGCGGTGGTGTGACCACGATAGGAGCAGGGCTGCCAGTCCACTTGATGGCAGTTGCTCTTGCTTGAGTGATGGGGATAAGGGGCACGAACGCTTTTGCGTTTTACCTACCCGTTTGCGACCTGCGAAGGGCCGACTTCGCGTGTTAACCTTGCCGCCATCGCAAAATCGCAGGGCCGAATGCCCCACCTTTGCCCCACTCCTTCCAACAAATTTGCTAACTATCTGATGAGTAAAAACACTTCCGATCTGTCCTCCCACACCCCGATGATGCAGCAGTACTGGCGCCTGAAAAACCAGCACCCTGATCAGTTGATGTTCTATCGCATGGGCGACTTCTACGAGATCTTCTACGAAGATGCGAAGAAAGCCGCCAAGTTGCTGGACATCACCCTGACCGCGCGCGGGCAGTCGGCGGGGCAGTCGATTCCGATGTGTGGCATTCCTTACCACTCGCTGGAAGGTTACCTGGTCAAGCTGGTGAAGCTGGGCGAGTCGGTGGTGATCTGTGAGCAGATCGGCGACCCGGCCACCAGCAAGGGGCCGGTGGAACGTCAGGTGGTGCGCATTATTACGCCGGGGACGGTGAGTGATGAGGCGCTGCTGGATGAGCGTCGCGACAACCTGATCGCGGCGGTGCTGGGGGATGAACGCCTGTTTGGGCTGTCGGTGCTGGATATCACCAGCGGCAATTTCAGTGTGTTGGAGATCAAGGGCTGGGAGAACCTGCTGGCGGAGCTTGAGCGCATCAATCCGGTGGAGTTGTTGATCCCAGATGACTGGCCCAAGGATCTACCGGCGGAAAAACGCCGTGGGACCAAGCGTCGTGCGCCGTGGGATTTTGAGAGAGATTCGGCGCTGAAAAGCCTGTGCCAGCAATTCTCTGTGCAGGACCTTAAAGGCTTCGGTTGTGAAACCCTGACCCTGGCCATCGGCGCCGCCGGTTGCCTGCTCAGCTACGCCAAGGAAACCCAGCGCACCGCCCTGCCGCACTTGCGCAGCCTGCGTCATGAACGCCTGGACGACACCGTGGTGCTCGACGGTGCCAGCCGTCGCAACCTGGAACTGGACACCAACCTGGCCGGCGGGCGCGACAACACCCTGCAATCGGTGGTCGACCGTTGCCAAACCGCCATGGGCAGCCGCTTGCTGACTCGCTGGTTGAACCGTCCACTGCGGGATTTGAGCGTGTTGCAAGCGCGTCAGACCTCTATTACCTGCCTGTTGGACGGTTATCGCTTCGAGAAACTGCAGCCGCAGTTGAAGGAAATCGGCGATATCGAACGCATCTTGGCGCGGATCGGCCTGCGCAATGCGCGGCCTCGTGACCTGGCGCGCCTGCGCGATGCCCTCGGCGCGCTGCCGCAGTTGCAAGCCGCGATGACCGAGTTGGATACACCGCACCTGCAACAACTCGCCGTGATCGCCAGCACCTACCCGGAACTGGCAGCGCTGCTGGAAAAAGCCATCATCGACAACCCGCCGGCGATCATCCGTGACGGCGGCGTGTTGAAGACCGGTTACGACAGCGAACTGGACGAACTGCAAGCCCTGAGCGAAAACGCCGGCCAGTTCCTGATCGACCTGGAAGCTCGCGAAAAAGCCCGCACGGGCCTGGCCAACCTGAAAGTCGGCTACAACCGCGTGCACGGCTACTTTATCGAGTTGCCAAGCAAGCAGGCCGAGTCCGCCCCTATCGACTATCAACGTCGCCAGACCCTCAAGGGTGCCGAGCGCTTTATCACGCCGGAGCTCAAAGCGTTCGAAGACAAAGCATTGTCGGCCAAAAGCCGCGCGCTAGCTCGGGAAAAGATGCTCTACGAGGCCTTGCTTGAGGACCTGATCAGCCAACTGGCGCCGCTGCAGGACACTGCCGCCGCCTTGGCCGAGCTGGATGTTCTGAGCAACCTCGCCGAGCGAGCGCTGAACCTGGACCTGAACTGCCCGCGTTTTGTGAGCGAGCCGTGCATGCGCATCGTGCAAGGGCGCCACCCGGTGGTGGAGCAGGTATTGACCACACCGTTCGTCGCCAATGACCTGTCGCTGGATGACGATACACGCATGTTGGTCATCACTGGCCCGAACATGGGTGGTAAATCCACCTATATGCGTCAGACCGCCTTGATTGTGTTGCTGGCGCATATCGGCAGCTTTGTGCCAGCGGCCAGTTGCGAGTTGTCCCTGGTGGACCGTATTTTCACCCGGATCGGTTCCAGCGATGACCTCGCCGGTGGCCGTTCGACCTTTATGGTGGAAATGAGCGAAACCGCCAACATCCTGCACAACGCCACCGAACGCAGCCTTGTCCTGATGGACGAAGTGGGTCGCGGCACCAGCACCTTCGACGGCCTGTCCCTGGCATGGGCGGCGGCCGAGCGTTTGGCGCACTTGCGTGCCTACACGCTGTTCGCCACTCACTACTTCGAACTGACCGTACTGCCGGAAAGCGAGCCACTCGTGGCCAACGTGCATCTGAATGCCACAGAGCACAACGAGCGCATCGTATTCCTGCACCACGTGTTGCCAGGCCCCGCCAGCCAGAGCTACGGCTTGGCTGTGGCGCAATTGGCGGGCGTGCCGAGCGAGGTGATTACCCGCGCCCGCGAACACCTCAGCCGCCTGGAAACCACGGCATTGCCGCATGAAACCGTGGTCGCAAGTCCCGCCAAAGCCTCAAGCAAACCCGCCGCACCGCACCAGAGCGATATGTTTGCCAGCCTGCCCCATCCGGTGCTGGAAGAGTTGGCTAAGCTTGACTTGGACGACTTGACGCCGCGCAAAGCGCTAGAAATGTTATATGCACTGAAGGTTCGGATATAACGCTGACGCTTGCAAGCTGGTAGACTCTCGCGCGGTTTGGGATGCTGCAGGCTCTTAGCCTGGCCTGCAGACTATCGCTCCTGAACCTCGCGAGCCCTGCCACAAAGGGTTTCGCTGCCGCCGCCTGAGGAGAAAATTAGAAATGACCTTCGTCGTCACCGACAACTGCATCAAGTGCAAGTACACCGACTGCGTGGAAGTATGTCCGGTGGACTGCTTCTACGAAGGCCCGAACTTCTTGGTAATCCACCCGGATGAGTGCATCGACTGCGCCCTGTGTGAGCCAGAATGCCCGGCCGTCGCCATTTTCTCCGAGGACGAAGTCCCGGCAGAGATGCAGGAATTTATTCAGTTGAACGTCGAGCTGGCGGAAATCTGGCCGAACATCACTGAGAAGAAAGACTCTCTGCCGGATGCAGCAGAGTGGGATGGCGTCAATGGCAAGATCAAAGACCTGGAGCGCTAACAGCGCCGCCGCCAAACAAAAGAAGGCCCTTCGGGGCCTTTTTTACGTTCAGGGAACGCGTATTCACTTTCCTGCGGGCAAAAAAAGGGGCGGTTTGACCCGCCCACATTTTTTCCCTAGTCCCTGTATTCCTTTTCATCATCCTGATGAATCGCATCCTGCGACGTTCCTTCAAACCATCGTTCCTTGATGGCTGTGTCAATCCGTGGACACAGGGCTGATCTTAGAGAGTTCCAAAAGAAGTTCAACGGGATGCAACTTTAGGACTGACACCCTAAGGGATCAGACCAACGATAAATATTTGTTATGTTTCAAGTAGATAGAAAACACTCTCATTCTTTCAAGCCGCTCTTGTAAGCCGAAAAAACCATTCACTTACGAAAAAGTAAGCGAATGCTTACACCAGCAATTGCGTAAAAGCGTAACAAGCACCTTTTCTCACTCAGTCGTCGCTGACAGTAATCGTCGGCATGGCTGGCGCCGAGGCTTCCTGCAGGACAATACGCGCCCCCACATGACGGGCCAGTTCCTGGTAGATCATAGCGATCTGGCTGTCCGGCTCGGCGACCACGGTAGGTTTGCCGCCGTCAGCCTGCTCGCGGATCAGCATCGACAGCGGCAGCGAGGCCAGCAGTTCAACACCGTATTGGGTCGCGAGCTTCTCACCGCCGCCTTCTCCGAACAGATGCTCGGCGTGGCCGCAGTTGGAGCAGATGTGCACCGCCATGTTTTCCACGACGCCCAGTACCGGAATATTGACCTTGCGGAACATCTCGACGCCTTTCTTGGCGTCGAGCAGCGCCAGGTCCTGGGGCGTTGTGACGATCACCGAACCGGCCACCGGGACTTTCTGCGCCAAGGTCAATTGGATATCGCCGGTGCCGGGTGGCATGTCGATCACCAGGTAGTCCAGGTCGCCCCAGGCCGTCTGAGTGACCAGTTGCAACAAGGCACCGGAGACCATCGGCCCGCGCCAGACCATCGGTGTGTTGTCGTCGGTCAGGAAAGCCATGGACATGACTTCCACGCCCAGGGACTCGATCGGCACAAACCATTTCTGGTCCTTGACCTTCGGTCGGGTGCCTTCGGCGATACCGAACATCACGCCCTGGCTCGGGCCGTAGATATCGGCGTCGAGAATACCGACGCGCGCGCCTTCACGCGCCAACGCCAAGGCCAGGTTGGCCGCAGTGGTGGATTTACCCACGCCGCCTTTGCCGGACGCCACGGCGACCACGTTCTTGACGTTGGCCAGGCCAGGGATCTGCGCCTGGGCCTTGTGCGGGGCAATCACGCATTGAATGTCGACCTTGGCTGAGCGCACGCCGTCCAGACCTTCAATGGCCATTTGCAGCATTTGCGCCCAACCGCTCTTGAACAGGCCAGCGGCATAGCCCAGCTCCAGCTGGACCAAAACCTGGTCGCCCTGAACCTCGATGGTACGTACACAGCCGGCACTGACCGGGTCCTGGTTCAAATAGGGGTCGGTGTACTGGCGAAGAACGGCTTCCACCGCTGCGCGATTGACGGCGCTCATGGGCTACTCCCGAAAAAAGACTGACTGAAACAGGCGGCTATCCTAACCGTTCCGGCCGCCCAGCGGCATGCTTTGAAGAAGCGGAAACATCGCGACGGGGTGAAATATATTTCCCGGCGCTTTATAGTGGCCGACCTCCGTTTCATCAAGTAGCCGAGCCCCATGTCCGAGCCACGCAAGATCCTCGTCACCAGCGCCCTGCCCTATGCCAATGGTTCCATCCATCTTGGCCATATGCTTGAGTACATCCAGACCGATATGTGGGTGCGCTTCCAGAAGCATCGCGGCAATCAATGCATCTATGTCTGCGCGGACGACGCCCACGGTTCGGCCATCATGTTGCGCGCCGAAAAGGAAGGCATCACCCCGGAACAACTGATCGCCAACGTGCAGGCTGAACACAGCGCCGACTTTGCCGAGTTCCTGGTGGATTTCGACAATTTCCACTCGACCCACTCCGAGGAAAACCGCGAGTTGTCGAGCCAGATCTACCTGCGTCTAAAGGAAGCTGGGCACATCGACCAGCGTTCGGTGACCCAGTATTTCGACCCGGAAAAGAAAATGTTCCTGGCCGACCGCTTCATCAAGGGCACCTGCCCGAAATGCGGCACCGAAGACCAGTACGGCGACAACTGCGAAAAATGCGGTGCGACCTACGCGCCGACTGAGTTGAAGAATCCGAAGTCGGCGATCTCCGGCGCTACCCCGGTGCTCAAGGACTCCCAGCACTTCTTCTTCAAGCTGCCGGACTTCCAGCAGATGCTGCAAGCCTGGACCCGCAGCGGCACCCTGCAGGACGCCGTGGCCAACAAGCTCGCCGAATGGCTCGACAGCGGCCTGCAACAGTGGGACATCTCCCGCGATGCGCCGTACTTCGGCTTCGAGATTCCGGGCGAACCTGGCAAATATTTCTATGTGTGGTTGGATGCGCCAATCGGCTACATGGCCAGCTTCAAGAACCTGTGCGATCGCACGCCGGAGCTGGACTTCGATGCGTTCTGGAACAAGGATTCCACCGCCGAGCTGTACCACTTCATCGGCAAGGACATCGTCAACTTCCACGCCCTGTTCTGGCCGGCGATGCTCGAAGGCTCGGGCTACCGCAAGCCGACCGGCATCGCAGTGCACGGCTACTTGACCGTCAACGGCCAGAAAATGTCCAAGTCCCGTGGCACCTTTATCAAGGCGCGCACCTACCTGGACCACCTGTCGCCGGAATACCTGCGCTACTACTACGCCTCCAAGCTGGGCCGTGGCGTCGATGACCTGGACCTGAACCTGGAAGACTTCGTACAGAAGGTCAACTCGGACCTGGTGGGTAAAGTCGTTAACATCGCCAGCCGTTGCGCCGGGTTTATCCACAAGGGTAACGCCGGCCTGCTGGTGGCCGAAAATGCCGCGCCGGAACTGACCGACGCGTTCCTGGCCGCTGCGCCAAGCATCGCCGATGCCTACGAGGCGCGCGACTTTGCACGCGCCATGCGTGAAATCATGGGCCTGGCAGACCGCGCCAACGCCTGGATCGCCGACAAGGCACCGTGGTCGCTGAACAAGCAGGAAGGCAAGCAGGCGCAAGTCCAGGCGATCTGCGCCACGGGCGTCAACCTGTTCCGTCAGTTGGTGATCTTCCTCAAGCCAGTGCTGCCGTTGTTGGCCACCGACGCGGAAGCGTTCCTTAACGTCGCGCCGCTGACCTGGAATGACCACGCCACCCTGCTCAGCAACCATCAGCTGAACGAGTTCAAGCCGCTGATGACCCGTATTGACCCGGTGAAAGTCCAGGCCATGACCGATGCTTCGAAAGAAGACCTGGTCGCCAGCCAGACCGACACGGGCGAATCGGCACCTGCCGGTAACGGTGAGTTGGCCAAGGACCCGCTGTCGCCGGAAATCGAGTTCGACGCGTTCGCTGCGGTGGACCTGCGTGTGGCGCTGATTATCAAGGCCGAAGCCGTAGAAGGTGCCGACAAGCTGCTGCGCCTGACACTGGACATCGGTGACGAGCAACGCAACGTGTTCTCGGGCATCAAGAGCGCCTACCCGGACCCGTCCAAGCTCGATGGCCGCCTGACCATGATGATCGCCAACCTCAAGCCACGGAAAATGAAGTTCGGAATCTCCGAAGGCATGGTGATGGCAGCCGGCCCTGGCGGCGAAGAGATCTACCTGTTGAGCCCTGACAGCGGCGCGAAGCCGGGTCAACGCATCAAGTAAGCCCGCAAAACAGCCCTGTCGTTTCGGCGACAGGGCTTTTCAGCTAGTCCCCCCTTCTCGCTTGTCGGATAATCAGGCTCTGTTTGTTTAACCGGCATGCCAATGATCACTGCATGAACCTCATTCAACGTATCGACGCACTGTTGCCGCAGACCCAATGCGGCAAGTGCGGGCACCCGGGCTGCAAGCCTTACGCCGAGGGCATTGCTCAAGGCGAGGCAATCAATAAGTGCCCGCCCGGTGGGCAGGAAACCATTGCCGGGCTCGCGCAGTTACTAAGCGTTCCCGTGGTGGAACTGGACACCACGCGTGGCGAGGCCCCTGCGCAAATTGCCTATATCCGTGAGGCTGAGTGCATCGGCTGCACCAAATGTATCCAGGCGTGCCCGGTGGATGCGATTGTCGGTGCCGCCAAACTGATGCATACCGTGATCATTGATGAATGCACCGGCTGTGACCTGTGTGTGGCGCCCTGCCCCGTCGATTGCATCGAGATGCGCCCGCTGGCAACCGTGCTGCCCATCGTGGGCGGCCTGGCCAGCACTGATCACGAGCGTCATGAGCGTGGCCTCAAGCGTGATCGCGCTCGGCGTCGATTTGAACAACGCAACGCACGCCTGCACCGCGAAGAGGAACTCAAGCTCGCTGAGCGCCTGGCCCGCGCCAAGCGCTCAGCGCCCGTCGACGCGCCTGCGGAAAATACCCATCAAGCGGATAATGATGCGGCGATCAAGAAAGCCAAGATCGGCGTTGCAATGAGCCGTGCGCAGTTGCTCAAGTCCTTGAAGGCATTCGGTCATCCGCCGACCTTTGAACAGCAATCGCAGCTGATCGTCCTGCAACACCAATTCGAAGTCGCAGAGCAAGCGCTCGCGGCACTGCAAGCAAGTAGCCCACCACCCGCACCGCCAGCCAAAGACCCTGAGCTCAAGCGCGCAAAAATCCAACTGGCCTTGCGCCGCGCCGAACTGAAAAAGGCCCAGGAGCAGAATGCGGACCCACAGCAACTGGCAACGTTGAGCGCTGCGCTGGCCGCTGCTGATCAGGCCCTGCACACCGCCGAAGCGATCTCCGAACAACCTCTGCCGGATTTACAGCGCCTACAAAAGCGGCCCATCGACAGCCAACTGCGCCAACTAAAAACAGCCCTGGCCTACGCCCGTGCCGATCTCAGCAAGCTACAACGCCAGCCAGAAGCCAGCATGGATGAACTTAACGCAGCTCAACACAAGCTTGAAGAAGCACAGCGCCAAGTAGATGCCCATGGTGGTGGGTAACCAGTAGCTTGTAACGTGCCACTGACGACACCATATTGATAGCGTCCGGGTTTATCCTGCTCCCGCTCTGACCTTCCGCTGACCGCCTGCAAGGAATCATCAGCCCCATGAACGCCGCAAAACGCCTGGAAATTTTCCGCAGGCTTCACGAAGACAATCCCGAACCCAAGACTGAACTGGCCTACTCCTCGCCGTTCGAGTTGCTGATTGCGGTGATTCTGTCGGCCCAGTCCACGGACGTTGGTGTGAACAAGGCCACGGCCAAACTGTATCCGGTAGCCAATACACCTGAAGCCATCTATGCCCTCGGCGTGGAAGGCTTGTCCGAATACATCAAGACCATCGGTTTGTATAACAGCAAGGCCAAGAACGTTATCGAGACCTGCCGCCTGCTGGTGGAACTGCATGGAAGTGAAGTACCGCAAACCCGCGAAGCACTGGAGGCCCTGCCGGGTGTGGGACGCAAGACTGCCAACGTGGTTCTCAATACTGCGTTCCGCCAACTGACGATGGCCGTGGACACTCATATCTTTCGGGTTAGCAATCGCACCGGCATTGCCCGCGGGAAGAACGTGGTGGAAGTGGAAAAGCAGCTGATGAAATTTGTACCCAAGCCGTATCTGCTCGACTCCCATCACTGGCTGATCCTTCACGGACGCTACGTTTGCCAGGCACGCAAGCCGCGTTGCGGGAGCTGTCGCATCGAAGACCTGTGCGAATTCAAGGAAAAGACTTCCGACGATTGAAGGATCATTGGTTTTCTCGATCAGCCGATTGAAAAAATCTTTTTTACCCTTTCATGGATTATCGTTATAAGGAGCGCCAACGGCAGTCTTAGCCCGGAGTGAACCTTATGAGCACTGGCAAAGAACAACTGGAAGTGGAAGACGAGCTCGTTGAGTCGGATGACGATGGAGCAGAAGCACCTGTGGCAGAGGTGGCCAAGACCAATCTGAGCAAACGCCGCACTATCGATAATCTTCTGGAAGAGCGACGCTTGCAAAAACAACTGGCCGATTACGACTTCGACCTCTGAGCGAGCAGTCGACGACCGGAAGCCTCCCTGACGGAGGCTTTTTTTCGCCGGTGGCCCAGGCTAAAACGCGTTGCAACTCCCCAGCTATACCAGGCCGTTACGCTGAGCCAGCTCGATCAGGTCCACCAGTGAGCGAGCGTTGAGCTTGAGCAGCAGGCGCGTTTTATAGGTGCTGACTGTCTTGTTGCTGAGAAACATGCCATCTGCGATTTCCTTGTTGGTCTTGCCCCGGGCCAGTTGCTGCAACACCATCATCTCCCGGCCCGACAGACGCTCGACCATATCGGCCTCGCTGGCATTACCCATTGTGGAACGCACCGAATTGAGCGCCTGGTTCGGGAAATAGCTGTAGCCCGACAGAACCGCCTTGATGGCGCTCAACAACTCCGTCAAGTCCTGCTGCTTGCACACGTAGCCCGCTGCCCCCGCCTGCATGCAGCGCATGGAAAAATGGCCAGGAGCCTGAGATGTCAGCACCAGCACCTTGAAAGGCGTCGGCTGTTTGGTGGAAGACAGCCGGCAAATAACTTCCAGGCCATCGAGTTTAGGAATTCCAATATCCAGAATGACAATGTCCGGCATATGCTCCCGCGCAAGTTGCAAGGCATCGACACCGTTATCAGTCTCGGCAACGACCTCATAACCATGGCGTTCCATTAGCATACGCACAGCAAGACGAATGACGGGATGATCATCCACGATCAGCACTTTATTCATGAGAAAGTCCAATTTCGCTGTTCGAATTATTTAGAGCAAGCACAATAGCCTAGTCGTTTCCTAGTTGGCATAGCATTACACCCTGAGCAACAGCAGGCAGAGACCCAACCCACAACGATAAAGGAAATGCCCTACAAAAAAACGCAAACTTAGATGTATCCAGTTTTATGGAGCCTTTCAGACCTTTCCCGGGCCATACATATTTAGAGCCAAATTTCCAAGAGATCTGGGGGCAGCGGTAAACGTGCCGCACACGACTTTCAGGAAATGCCCCTTGCCTAGCTATTAAGGGCAAGGAAGCAAGCCGAAAAAATTCTGCTGTTTCGGTTCCATTAAACATATTTTCTTACACCCTTATTTCCTACAGAATTTTCGGCAACTTACAGAGTCGCCGCACTTTAATGAGTGAAATTTCTGTAAGACTAGTTCCCAATCAGATGTAAAACTTTCATTCACAGCCTCAAAACACCCCCACCGATAATTCCGCACGTTTAAAACAATCAAACTACATCTGTACGTACGTTTAAAAACATAAACATGAGTATCTCTTAAAATCCACAGGCAAAAAAAATGGCCCCTTAACAGGGGCCATTTTCCACAACAGGCAAAACACTCAGAACAACGAGCGACCTTTGTTTGCAGCAATGCGCATGCGCAATGCGTTCAACTTGATAAAGCCTGCCGCGTCCGCCTGGTTGTAGGCGCCGCCATCTTCTTCGAAGGTGGCGATATTGGCGTCGAACAGTGACTCGTCGGATTTACGACCGGTCACGATCACGTTGCCCTTGTACAGTTTCAGGCGCACGACGCCGTTCACGTGGACCTGGGAGGCGTCGATCATCTGTTGCAGCATCAGACGCTCAGGGCTCCACCAGTAGCCGGTGTAGATCAGGCTGGCGTACTTGGGCATCAACTCGTCTTTGAGGTGAGCCACTTCGCGGTCCAGGGTGATCGATTCGATCGCGCGGTGAGCGCGCAGCATGATGGTGCCGCCTGGGGTTTCGTAGCAGCCACGGGACTTCATGCCCACGTAACGGTTTTCGACGATGTCGAGGCGGCCGATGCCGTGTTCGCCACCGATACGGTTCAGGGTCGCCAGTACAGTGGCTGGGGTCATCTCGACACCGTCCAGCGCGACGATGTCGCCGTTGCGGTAGGTCAGTTCCAGGTACTGCGGCTTGTCAGGAGCGTTCTCCGGGGAGACGGTCCATTTCCACATGTCTTCTTCGTGCTCGGTCCAGGTGTCTTCCAGCACGCCGCCTTCATAGGAGATATGCAGCAGGTTGGCGTCCATCGAGTAAGGGGACTTCTTCTTGCCGTGACGCTCGATCGGGATTGCGTGCTTTTCAGCGTAATCCATCAGCTTTTCACGGGACAGCAGGTCCCATTCACGCCAAGGGGCAATCACTTTCACACCTGGCTTGAGGGCGTAGGCGCCCAGTTCGAAACGCACCTGGTCGTTGCCTTTGCCGGTGGCGCCATGGGAAATGGCGTCAGCGCCGGTTTCGTTGGCGATTTCAATCAGGCGTTTGGCGATCAGCGGGCGTGCGATGGAGGTACCCAGCAGGTACTCGCCTTCGTAGACAGTGTTGGCGCGAAACATCGGGAAAACGAAATCGCGGACGAACTCTTCGCGCAGGTCGTCAATGTAGATCTCTTTCACGCCCATGGCTTGCGCCTTGGCACGTGCAGGTTCGACCTCTTCGCCCTGACCCAGGTCAGCGGTGAAGGTCACCACTTCACAGTTATAAGTATCCTGCAGCCACTTGAGGATCACCGAAGTGTCCAGGCCGCCGGAATACGCGAGAACGACCTTGTTTACGTCGGCCATGCCATCACTCCACGGGGTTGTACGGAAAGCCGTCGATTCTACCGACCAAAACCGTGAAATTACAGGGGCGCGACAGCAAATGAAGATAAAGCGACAGATTATGTCGAGCGGGCGACCGATGGTCGCACCTTACGAGGTGGCGGCCGGGTTGTTCGATGCGGCGGCCTGGGGCGCCGGTTTCTCAGGGGTTGCCACCCGTTCCAGCTGAATATTGACCCGCCGGTTGCGCGCACGATTGGCCGCATTGGTGTTAGGCGCCAGTGGATAGCTTTCACCGTGGAAACGCAGGGTGATCTGCGATTCCTGAATGCCGTTGCCCTTGAAGTAATCCATCACCGCGAGCGCGCGGCGACGTGACACGTCGCGGTTGGTCAGGCGGTTACCACTGTTGTCCGAGTGGCCATTGAGCTCGATATGGTTAACCGTGGGATCGGCTTTCATATAGGCCAGAATCACCGACAGCTTCTTCTTGGCCGCGGCATCCAGCTCGATGCCACCACCAGGAAACCCGACCTCGGTCTGTTTGACCTGATCGTAATTCATCGGCAGCAGCTTAGTAGTACACAGCTGATAGTCGTTGTAGGCCTTGTTGAACTTGACCGGCAACAGGCGGATTTCCGAGTAGCCGCCTTCTCGTCCGTAATGCCGCACAGTAGGGCTGCGTCCTTCCAACAGGCCATTGAACAGGCGACCAGCCTGCACCTGGGAACTGTTGAACAACACATCGCCACTGCCAGCACGTACGGCGCCGAGATTGATATCGCCTCGCCCTGGCTGCCAAGGTGCAGCGGCAGCCAACAGCGTTGCGGAACCGGCGCCCAGAGAGCCGTTATAGGCTTTCAGACGAAATGTTGCCTGCTCGCCGGCCCTGCGCACGAACTCACCCGAGCCGAAATCGGTAATCGGCTGGGTCAGGCGGCACTCGAACTGGTCACCTTCTACCTTCCACTCAATATTCTCCAGGCGCGTCTGGAACGTGAGGGCCATCGCAGGCAGGCTGGCGAACACACTGAGCAGGGCTAGATATTGCTGGCGCACGGGAGGCTCCACTGGTTTCTACAACACTTCAAAGCGTCATACATCGATAAGGCATACAAAAGGCTATCGGATGCATCCTGCAAAACTTGATAGCGAGTGCCTGCAAGAGTCTTTTCCGGTAGCATTCCCACCAGATTGACCCGCCTGGAATCCCCAATGTCCGACCGCCTGACCCTGCTGCGTCCCGACGACTGGCATATTCATCTTCGCGATGGTGCTGCGTTGCCCCAAACCGTGGCCGATGTTGCGCGCACGTTTGGCCGCGCCATCATCATGCCTAACCTGGTACCACCGGTGCGTAACGCCGCTGAAGCCGACGCCTATCGCCAGCGTATCCTCGCTGCGCGGCCGGCCGGCAGCCGCTTCGAACCGTTGATGGTGCTCTACCTCACCGACCGCACCCAGCCCGAAGAAATTCGTGAAGCCAAGGCCAGCGGTTACGTGCACGCCGCCAAGCTGTACCCGGCAGGCGCGACCACCAACTCCGATTCCGGCGTGACCAGTATCGACAAGATACTGCCGGCCATTGAAGCCATGGCCGAAGTCGGCATGCCACTGCTGATCCACGGTGAAGTCACCCGTGGCGACGTGGACGTGTTCGACCGCGAGAAGATCTTCATCGACGAGCATATGCGTCGTGTAGTCGAGCTGTTCCCGACTCTCAAGGTGGTGTTCGAACACATCACCACGGCCGACGCCGTGCAGTTCGTCACCGAGGCTTCGGCCAATGTCGGTGCGACCATCACCGCTCATCACCTGCTGTACAACCGCAACCACATGCTGGTGGGCGGGATTCGGCCGCACTTCTATTGCCTGCCGATCCTCAAGCGCAACACCCACCAGGTGGCTCTGCTGGATGCTGCCACCAGCGGCAATCCGAAGTTCTTCCTCGGTACCGACTCGGCGCCGCACGCCCAGCATGCCAAGGAAGCGGCATGCGGTTGTGCCGGTTGCTACACCGCCTACGCGGCGATCGAGCTGTACGCCGAAGCGTTCGAACAACGTAACGCCCTGGACAAGCTCGAAGGTTTCGCCAGCCTCAACGGCCCGCGTTTCTACGGCCTGCCGGCGAATACCGACCGCATCACCCTGGTTCGTGAAGACTGGACCGCCCCTGCCAGCCTGCCGTTCGGCGAGCTGACTGTCATCCCGCTGCGCGCCGGTGAAACACTGCGCTGGCGCCTGCTGGAGGAAAGCAAGTGAGTGAAGACCATTACGACGACGAACACGAGCACAGTGGTGGCGGTTCCCGCCATCCGATGGCCGAGCGGTTTCGCGGCTATCTGCCGGTTGTCATCGACGTAGAAACCGGTGGTTTTAATTGCGCCACCGACGCACTGCTGGAAATCGCCGCAACCACCATCGGCATGGATGAACAGGGTTTTGTGTTCCCGGAGCACACCCACTTCTTCCGTGTTGAACCGTTTGAAGGTGCCAACATCGAAGCGGCAGCGCTGGAGTTCACCGGGATCAAGCTTGATCACCCATTGCGTATGGCGGTGAGTGAAGAAGCGGCACTGACGGATATCTTCCGTGGCGTACGCAAGGCGTTGAAGGCCAATGGCTGCAAACGCGCGATCCTGGTGGGCCACAACAGCAGCTTCGACCTGGGCTTCCTGAATGCCGCCGTGGCGCGCCTGGACATGAAACGCAACCCGTTTCACCCGTTCTCCAGCTTCGACACCGCCACCCTCGCAGGCCTGGCGTATGGCCAGACGGTACTGGCCAAGGCCTGCCAAGCGGCGGGGATAGACTTTGATGGCCGTGAGGCCCACTCGGCTCGCTACGACACCGAAAAGACGGCCGAGTTGTTCTGCGGCATCGTCAACCGCTGGAAAGACATGGGCGGCTGGGAAGACTTCAACGACTGAGATCGTTTCCCGCACATAAAAAAACCGGCCTTCTCAGGCCGGTTTTTTTGTACCGCGATTCTGGCTTACAGCTTGCCAGCGTTCTCGGTCAGGTAAGCCGCAACGCCTTCTGGCGAAGCGTTCATGCCTTTGTCGCCTTTTTTCCAGTTGGCCGGGCAAACTTCGCCGTGCTCTTCGTGGAATTGCAGGGCGTCGACCAGGCGGATCAGCTCTTCCATGTTACGGCCCAGTGGCAGGTCGTTAACGATCTGGGAGCGAACAACGCCTTTGTCGTCGATCAGGAATGCGCCACGGAACGCCACGCCGCCTTCGGACTCAACGTCGTAGGCCTTGGCGATGTCGTGTTTCAGGTCGGCAGCCATGGTGTATTTGACTTTGCCGATGCCGCCATCATTGATGGCAGTGTTGCGCCAGGCGTTGTGGGTGAAATGGGAGTCGATGGAAACGGCAACCACTTCAACGTTACGCGCCTTGAAATCGTCCATGCGGTGGTCCAGGGCGATCAGCTCCGAAGGGCAGACGAAGGTGAAGTCCAGCGGGTAGAAGAACACCAGGCCGTATTTGCCTTTGATGGCTTCAGACAGTTTGAAACTGTCTACGATTTCGCCATTGCCGAGGACGGCAGGTACGTCGAAATCCGGGGCTTGTTTGCCGACGAGTACGCTCATTGGGTATCTCCTGATGTAGGGGTGACGATTGAAGTAAAAGGACCGCTTCCAAGTCTGCCGTGTATAAGCGACAGCCCTGTGACGCGGTCACGCTTCGTGAAGACCGACCATCATACACTGAAAAAACCGTTCGTCAGTGAGGGCGCGGTGCCAGCAAATACCCTGCGATTCTACTTTGACAATCATTCTCGTTAACATTAAGATCCATCGCACTTAAGCCTTAAACCCGCGATGGTTCTCCCTTATGTATGTGTGCCTCTGTACTGGCGTCACCGACGGACAAATCCGCGAAGCAATCTATGAAGGTTGCTGCAGCTACAAGGAAGTGCGTGAAACCACCGGCGTTGCCAGCCAGTGCGGTAAATGTGCTTGCCTCGCCAAGCAAGTGGTACGGGAAACTCTGACGCAGCTGCAAACAGCCCAGGCCGCGATCCCCTATTCAGCAGAATTTACACACGCTTAATGTGGCGTGTTTTAAAGAACCGGACTTAGTGTCCGGTTTTTTTATGCCCACAATTCAATTAGTTAGCGTCAAGACGCGGAACACAAACATTCTTATTCCGATTAATTTTCATTTATTATTCAATAACTTAGGTTTGACACTAAGGTTTTCGCCGCTCAAACTCCGCCCTATACACAGCTATTACAGGGCAGGACCCCAGTCATGAAAGGCGACATCTCAGTCATCCAGCAACTCAACAAAATCCTTGCCAATGAACTGGTCGCGATCAATCAGTACTTTCTGCATGCGCGCATGTACGACGATTGGGGCCTGGAAAAGCTGGGCAAGCGTGAATACAAAGAATCCATCAAGGCCATGAAGGACGCCGACGCGCTGATCAAGCGCATCCTGTTCCTGGAAGGCCTGCCAAACGTACAGGACCTGGGCAAGCTGAACATCGGCGAGCACACCCAGGAAATGATCAGCAGCGACCTGAAGTTCGAGCAGAAAAGCCACAGCGACCTCAAGGCCGCCATTGCTCACGCCGAGACCAAGGGTGACTTCGGCAGCCGTGAACTGCTGGAAGACATTCTGGAAGACCAGGAGGAACACATCGACTGGCTGGAAACCCAATTGGGTCTGATCGACAAAGTCAGCCTGGAAAACTACCTGCAATCGCAGATGGGCGAATAACGCCCCCGCACGCAGGCATAAAAAACCCCCGCTCTCTTTCGAGAAGCGGGGCTTTTTATTGCAAACGGATCAAGCGTCAGTCTTGGCTGCCGCGTTTGCCGCTGCTTCTTTGATCAGCGTTTGCAGCGAGCCATCAGCCGCCATCTCAACGATGATGTCGCTACCGCCGACCAGTTCACCGGCCACCCACAGTTGTGGGAAGGTTGGCCAGTTGGCGTACTTCGGCAGGTTGGCGCGGATTTCAGGGTTTTGCAGGATATCCACGTAAGCGAATTTCTCGCCGCACGCCATGATGGCCTGGGAAGCCTTCGCGGAGAAACCGCACTGAGGAGCGTTAGGTGCGCCCTTCATGTAAAGCAGAATGGTGTTGTTGGCAATCTGCTCTTTGATCGTTTCGATGATATCCATGGAACACCTCGGCTGGAACTTTGCGACTCACAGGTCGGCACGGTGGCGCATTGTAACGCAAAATTCCAGCGTGGTGCTCAGGCCGCTGCTACCTGAACGGGAACGCCATTCAGCGCAGCGTTGCCCGATAACTCGTCCAACTGCCGTTCGTCGGTCAAGTCATTGGCGCTCGCCCCGGGCTGGCCGCTGGCAATCGTCATCTGTACACCTGGGCGCCCATGCCCCCAACCATGGGGCAGGCTGACCACTCCGGGCATCATGTCCAGGCTGGCCACCACTTCCACCTCGATCATGCCGATGCGCGAACTCACCCGCACACGCTGGCCGTCACTCAACTGCCGGCTCGCCAGGTCATTGGGATGCATCAGCAATTGGTGCCGTGGCTTGCCCTTCACCAGCCGATGATAGTTATGCATCCAGGAATTATTGCTGCGCACATGCCGACGCCCTATCAGCAGCAGCTCGTCAGCCGCAGGCACCGGTTGTGCGGCAAACCGCGCCAGGTCGGCGAGGATCACTGCAGGCGCAGCCTGCACCTTGCCATCAGCGGTTTTCAGGCGCCCGGCGAGGTTGGCCTTGAGCGGCCCCAAGTCCACGCCATGGGGATGATCCGCCAACATCGCTACCGACAGCTTATGCTCGGACGCGTCGCCGTAAAACCCGGCGCGCAACCCAAAGTCGATCATCTGCGCGGGTGCCATGGTCGGTTTGAGCACCGCGCCGGTCTGCGCAGCAAACGCCTGGGCCAGGCCGACGAATATCTCCCAGTCATGCAGCGCGCCTTCCGGTTTGGGCAGGATCGCGCGATTGAAGCGCGTGACATTACGCACCGCGAACATATTGAAGGTGGTGTCGTAGTGGTCGTTCTCCAATGCAGACGTGGACGGCAGGATCAGGTCGGCATACCGCGTGGTCTCGTTGATATACAGGTCGACGCTGACCATGAACTCCAAGCCATCCAGCGCCTGCTCCAACTGCCGGCCGTTAGGCGTCGATAACACCGGATTGCCCGCCACCGTCACCAACGCGCGGATTTGTCCTTCGCCCTCAGTCAGCATTTCCTCCGCCAACGCCGACACGGGCAGCTCGCCACCGTATTCCGGACGCCCGGAAACCCGACTCTGCCAGCGATTGAAATGCCCGCCGCCAGTGGACGCAACCAGGTCGACTGCCGGCGTAGTGCACAGTGCCCCGCCAACACGGTCCAGGTTGCCGGTAACCAGGTTGATCAGTTGCACAAGCCAATGGCACAACGTGCCAAACGCCTGGGTCGACACCCCCATGCGCCCGTAACACACGGCCTTGTCGGCTGCCGCAAAGTCCCGCGCCAACTGGCGGATCTGCTCGGCGGGCACGGCACACTGCGCGCTCATCGCGTCGGCGGTAAACCCGGCAATGGCTCGCCGAACGTCCTCCAGGCCTTCAACCGGCAGGTGACTGTCGCGAGTCAGCTGCTCGGTAAACAACGTATTGAGCACCCCGAACAGCAGCGCCGCATCACCACCGGGACGCACGAACAGGTGCTGGTCAGCCATCGCCGCGGTCTCGCTGCGCCGGGGGTCGACCACCACCACTTTTCCGCCCCGCGCCTGGATAGCTTTTAGGCGCTTCTCCACATCGGGCACGGTCATGATGCTGCCGTTGGACGCCAGTGGATTGCCACCCAGGATCAGCATGAAGTCGGTGTGGTCGATGTCCGGAATTGGCAACAGCAAGCCATGGCCGTACATCAAGTGGCTGGTGAGGTGATGGGGCAACTGGTCCACCGAGGTAGCGGAGAAGCGATTGCGCGTCTTGAGTTGGCCCAGGAAGTAGTTGCTGTGGGTCATCAGCCCATAATTGTGCACGCTGGGGTTGCCCTGATACACCGCCACCGCGTTCTGCCCATGACGGGTCTGAATGCCCGCCAGCCGTTCGGCTACTAACGCGAAAGCGTCTTCCCACGGGATCGGCTGCCATTCGCTGCCCACCCGCAACATGGGTTGGTGCAGGCGGTCCGGGTCGTTCTGGATATCCTGCAGCGCCACAGCCTTGGGGCAGATATGCCCACGGCTGAAGGTATCTAACGCATCCCCCTTGATTGACGTGATCGCCAAACTGCCGTCGTCGGCTTGTGTGGTTTCCAGGGTCAGGCCGCAGATGGCTTCACACAGATGGCAGGCACGGTGGTGGAGAGTCTTGGTCATGGCCAGTCTCTTTATCAGGGCTTTGAGCTCACTATGGGCCTCGACCTGGGCAGGCACCACTAACGTTCGCCCCGTGAATCGCAGGGCATCAGGCCGGACCATGGCTAAGCATGAGCAAATGTTTCAGAAACCTCCCACACTGTCGTTGAAACCGACACAACCTGGCTCAGGCCCGCCTCAGCGGATTGCAAAAGGTCGTGACGCCAGTGTACAAATGGCCCGCTGCTGTCTGGAAATCGTCTTCAAAAGCGCTCTCGCGCCCTTCTTGAACACCCTTAAAAACCGTAGCCCTATTGGTAAGACGCGACATTTAATTATAAGATCGCGCCTTCCCCTATTTCGTCGCCCCGTGCGGCTTTCGCCGCAGGTCTCGCCCGTTGTCACAATAAACAAGGCTTTGAGTATCTGCGGTCTGTTGCAAAAAGGTAGTTAATGATGAGCGCAAGGCACTTTCTCTCCCTGATGGATTGCACGCCCGAAGAGCTGGTCAGCGTGATCCGTCGAGGCATTGAGCTTAAAGACCTGCGTAACCGCGGCGTATTGTTCGAGCCTTTGAAAAACCGTGTACTCGGGATGATTTTCGAGAAGTCGTCGACCCGTACCCGTGTGTCGTTCGAAGCCGGCATGATCCAACTGGGTGGCCAAGCCATCTTCCTGTCGTCGCGCGACACCCAACTGGGCCGTGGCGAGACGATTGCCGACAGCGCCATCGTCATGTCGAGCATGCTCGATGCGGTGATGATCCGCACGTTTGCCCACAGCACCGTGACCGAATTTTCCGCCAACTCCCGTGTGCCGGTGATTAACGGCCTGTCCGATGACCTGCACCCGTGCCAGTTGCTGGCCGACATGCAAACCTTCCTTGAGCACCGTGGCTCGATCCAGGGCAAGACCGTGGCCTGGATCGGCGATGGCAACAACATGTGCAACAGCTATATAGAAGCGGCGATCCAGTTCGACTTCAAATTGCGCGTTGCCTGCCCGGAAGGCTACGAGCCGGATGCGCGCTTCCTCGAGCAAGCCGGTGACCGCGTGACCCTGGTGCGTGACCCGCGTGACGCGGTGACGGGTGCACACCTGGTGAGCACCGACGTCTGGACCTCCATGGGCCAGGAAGACGAAACCGCCAAACGCCTGGCCCTGTTCGCCCCGTATCAGGTGAACCGCGCCCTGCTCGACCTGGCCGCACCGGACGTGCTGTTCATGCACTGCCTGCCGGCGCACCGTGGCGAAGAAATCAGCCTCGACCTGCTAGACGACCCGCGCTCGGTCGCCTGGGACCAGGCCGAGAACCGCCTGCACGCGCAAAAGGCGCTGCTCGAATTCCTCGTTGCACCGTCGTATCACCACGCATGAGCCAGCCATTACTGCTGAACCTGCGCAATCTGGCATGCGGCTATCAAGATCAACGGGTGGTGCAGAACCTCAATCTGCACCTCAACGCTGGCGACATCGGGTGCCTGTTGGGCTCCTCTGGGTGCGGCAAGACCACCACCCTGCGCGCGATTGCCGGTTTTGAGCCGGTACACGAAGGCGAAATCAGCCTGGCAGGCGAAGTGATCTCAAGTGCCGGTTTCACCCTCGCGCCGGAGAAACGTCGTATCGGCATGGTGTTCCAGGACTACGCGCTGTTTCCCCACCTGAGCGTGGCCGACAACATCGCCTTCGGCATTCGCAAGCACCCGCAAAAAGACCGCGTGGTGGCCGAGTTGCTGGAGCTGGTCAACCTGAAGAACCTGGGCAAACGCTTCCCGCACGAGCTTTCCGGCGGCCAGCAACAACGCGTCGCCCTCGCCCGTGCACTGGCGCCTGAGCCGCAACTGCTGTTGCTGGACGAACCCTTCTCCAACCTTGATGGCGAACTGCGGCGCAAGCTCAGCCACGAGGTGCGCGACATTCTCAAGGCGCGCGGTACCAGTGCAATCCTGGTTACCCACGACCAGGAAGAAGCGTTCGCGGTGAGTGATCAGGTCGGCGTGTTCAAGGAAGGCCGCCTGGAGCAATGGGACACGCCCTACAACCTGTACCACGAACCGCAAACGCCTTACGTCGCGAGCTTTATCGGCCAGGGTTATTTCATCCGAGGTCAGTTGAGTTCGCCTGAGTCCGTCAGTACCGAATTGGGTGACCTGCGCGGCAATCGCGCCTACACCTGGCCGACCGGTGGAGCCGTAGATGTGCTGCTGCGTCCGGATGACATCGTCTATGCGCCCGATAGCGCACTGAAGGCGCGGATCGTCGGCAAGACGTTCCTGGGTGCGTCGACGTTATACCGCCTGCAATTGCCGACGGGCGCGCAGCTGGAATCGATTTTCCCAAGCCATGCAGACCATCAGGTCGGTGCAGACGTGGGGATTCGGGTGGCAGCTGAGCATCTGGTGTTGTTCCAGGCCTCGGGCAGTGTGGCAGCGCAGATTCCGCAGTCCGATTCGGGCGTGCGGCGCTACAGTCCAGCCCACTGAAAAAACCGGATCAAAAATGTGGGAGCGGGCTTGCCCGCGAATGCAGTGGATCAGCCAGTAAATCTGTGACTGACACACCGTGTTCGCGAGCAAGCCCGCTCCCACACTTAGATTTCCATACACATCAAAATAGATTCAGGCCCGGCCAATCGGTGCAAATTTGGCTTGGGTATATTCCGCCAGCACCGCTGCCGGCAGCTCCACTTCCAATCCCCGTCTCCCCGCGCTCACAAAAATCGTCGCGAACGGCTGCGCCGTCTCGTCGATAAATGTACGCAAACGCTTTTTCTGCCCCAACGGGCTGATGCCCCCTAGCAAATAGCCAGTGGAGCGTTGCGCCGCCGCCGGGTCAGCCATTTCGACTTTTTTCACTCCTGCGGCGTGCGCCAGGGCCTTGAGGTCCAGACTTCCGACGACCGGCACCACCGCCACCAGCAGCTCACCTTTTTCACTGCTTGCCAGCAAGGTCTTGAACACCTGCGCCGGGTCCAGCGCCAACTTCTCCGCGGCCTCCAGGCCATAGGATGCGGCCTTGGGATCATGTTCATAACTGTGGATGCGATGTTCGGCGCGAACTTTTTTCAACAGGTCCAATGCAGGGGTCATGCTGGCTCCAGGCGTGGCAAACAGATGGCCAATTCTAGGCCAACCCCGCATAAAACGCTCTACCGCGCGCACCTTGACGCACACACACAATGTTACAAGCGCGGTCATTCACCCAATCAATAGTTTGAAAGTGACCGATGGTTCACTTTCGACCTTTGACAGCCGTCATTCTTGTCTATATTTTTTCGTTTCCGAATACTGTAGGAATGCACCTACAGCAATCGAGCAGGAAGCCGCGGCCGGGATGGGGATCCTTGCCACGGTGAAAATCGCGCAACGCTCCGTTGAGGGCGTGCGCCAGACAAGAACAACAACTGAGGTTTTCCATGACTACTGCTCTTCAACAGCCCTCGCTTTCGAGTCAATGCATGGCCGAATTCCTGGGGACTGCGCTTCTGATCTTCTTCGGCACCGGATGTGTCGCTGCGCTCAAGGTGGCGGGTGCCAGCTTTGGTTTATGGGAAATCAGCATTATCTGGGGGGTTGGCGTCAGCATGGCGATCTACCTGAGTGCCGGCATTTCCGGAGCTCACCTCAACCCAGCGGTGAGTATCGCCCTGTGTATTTTCGCCGACTTCGAAAAACGCAAACTGCCCTTCTATATCCTTGCCCAAGTTGCCGGCGCCTTCTGCTCGGCAGCGCTGGTGTACACCCTCTACAGCAACCTGTTTTTCGATTACGAACAAACCCACCATATGGTTCGCGGCTCCCAAGCCAGCCTGGAATTGGCGTCGGTGTTCTCCACCTACCCCCATGCGCTGCTGAGCACCGCCCAGGCGTTCCTGGTAGAAGTGGTCATCACCGCGATCCTGATGGGCGTGATCATGGCCCTCACCGATGACAACAACGGCCTGCCACGTGGCCCGCTGGCGCCCCTGCTGATCGGCTTGCTGATCGCGGTAATCGGCAGCGCCATGGGCCCATTGACCGGTTTTGCGATGAACCCGGCGCGGGATTTCGGCCCCAAGCTGATGACGTTTTTCGCTGGCTGGGGTGAAATGGCTTTCACTGGCGGCCGCGATATTCCCTACTTCCTTGTACCGATTTTCGCGCCGATTGTCGGTGCATGCCTCGGTGCTGCGGCCTATCGCGGGCTGATTGCCCGTCACTTGCCGAGCGCCGCACCTGCTATAGCTGAAACAACTGACACGGCTGTCAACGGCAAGACCCGTATTTCCTGATAGCGCCAGCCTGGACGCACCTGCCCTCTTCGCGGCCCAGGCTGATTACCGATTTTCTTATTTTCCAAGGCATTCGACATGACCGATATTCAGAATAAGAACTACATCATCGCCCTCGACCAAGGCACCACCAGTTCCCGGGCGATCATCTTTGATCGTGACGCCAACGTGGTCTGCACCGCCCAGCGTGAATTCGCCCAGCATTACCCGCAAGCCGGTTGGGTAGAACATGACCCAATGGAAATCTTCGCCACCCAAAGTGCGGTGATGGTTGAAGCCCTGGCACAGGCCGGCCTGCACCATGACCAGGTTGCTGCCATTGGCATCACCAACCAACGTGAAACTACCGTGGTGTGGGACAAGGTCACCGGCCGCCCGATCTACAACGCTATCGTCTGGCAATGCCGCCGCAGCACTGAGATCTGCCAGCAACTCAAGCGCGACGGCCACGAGCAATACATCAGCGACACCACGGGCCTGGTCACCGACCCGTACTTCTCCGGCACCAAGCTCAAATGGATCCTCGACAACGTCGAAGGCAGCCGCGAACGTGCGCGCAATGGCGAACTGCTGTTCGGCACCGTCGACAGCTGGCTGATCTGGAAATTTACCGGCGGCAAGACCCACGTCACCGACTACACCAATGCCTCGCGCACCATGCTCTTCAACATCCACACCCTGGAGTGGGATGCGAAGATGCTGGAGACTCTCGACATCCCGCGTGAGATGTTGCCGGAAGTTAAGTCGTCGTCGGAAATCTACGGCCGCACCAAAAGCGGCATCGCCATCGGTGGTATCGCCGGTGACCAGCAGGCCGCACTGTTCGGCCAGATGTGCGTCGAAGCCGGCCAAGCCAAGAATACCTACGGCACTGGCTGCTTCCTGCTGATGAACACCGGTGACAAAGCGGTGAAATCCAAGCACGGCATGCTCACCACCATCGCTTGCGGCCCGCGTGGCGAAGTGGCCTACGCCCTGGAAGGTGCCGTGTTCAACGGTGGCTCCACCGTGCAGTGGCTGCGTGATGAGCTGAAAATCATCAACGATGCCCATGACACCGAATACTTCGCTGGCAAAGTCAAAGACAGCAACGGCGTGTACCTGGTACCCGCGTTTACCGGCCTGGGCGCTCCGTACTGGGACCCGTACGCCCGTGGCGCACTGTTCGGCCTGACCCGTGGCGTACGCGTGGATCACATTATTCGCGCAGCCCTGGAGTCGATTGCCTACCAGACCCGTGACGTACTCGACGCCATGCAGCAGGACTCCGGCGAACGCCTCAAAGCCCTGCGCGTGGACGGCGGCGCGGTGGCCAACAACTTCTTGATGCAATTCCAGGCCGACATCCTCGGCACCCAGGTCGAGCGCCCGCAAATGCGCGAGACCACCGCATTGGGCGCCGCCTACTTGGCGGGCCTGGCGTGCGGCTTCTGGGGCAGCCTGGACGAGTTGCGTGGCAAGGCCGTGATCGAGCGCGAATTCGAACCGCAACTCGAAGAGAGCGAAAAAGAGAAGCTCTACGCCGGCTGGCAAAAAGCGGTCAGCCGCACCCGAGACTGGGAGCCGCACGAAGGCGCTGAATAAGCCAACCTCGGGTTGTAACTGGTAGGGAGCAGATTCCTGCGTCATCATGGGCCACTTTTGTATGGCAGCCCAAAGGACGCCTCATGAATCTGCCTCCCCGCCAACAACAAATCCTCGAACTGGTTCGCGAACGCGGCTACGTCAGTATCGAGGAAATGGCGCAGCTCTTCGTCGTCACCCCGCAAACCATCCGCCGCGATATCAACCAGCTGGCGGACGCCAACCTGCTGCGCCGCTACCACGGCGGCGCGGCCTATGACTCCAGTGTCGAAAACACCGCGTACGCCATGCGTGCCGACCAGATGCGTGACGAGAAACAGCGCATCGGAGAAGCCATTGCCGCGCAAATCCCCGACCATGCCTCGCTGTTCATCAATATCGGTACCACCACCGAGTCCATCGCCCGTGCGCTGCTCAACCATAGCCACCTGAAAATCATCACCAACAACCTCAACGTCGCCACCATGCTCAGCGCCAAGGACGACTTCGACGTGCTGTTGACCGGCGGTAACGTGCGGCGTGACGGCGGTGTCGTGGGCCAGGCGAGTGTCGACTTCATCAACCAGTTCAAAGTGGACTTTGCCTTGGTGGGCATCAGCGGGATTGATGAAGATGGCAGCCTCTTGGACTTTGATTACCAGGAAGTACGCGTCTCCCAGGCGATCATTGCCAATGCGCGCCAGGTCATCCTGGCGGCGGACTCCAGCAAATTCGGACGCAACGCCATGATTCGCCTGGGGCCAATCAGCCTGGTGGATTGCCTGGTAACGGATCAGCAGCCGGTGCCGGCGCTGGTGCAGCTTTTGAATCAGCACAAGGTCCGACTGGAAGTCGTTTGAACGCTCGTTCCCACGCTCCGCGTGGGAACTATCAAATTGTTCACAAATTTTCCTTTCCCCGCCCTTCGATGAGTTTTTTCAATCGAAGTCGGGTAGCTGTGCCCGCATTTATCAGCTACCATTTTCGCAAATGAACATTAATGTTCGAATTCCAAGACGAAAAACAGTCGCGAGGCCAGCCGATGAACCCTTCCACCTTGCCTGCCCCACCGCTTGCCGAAGTCTATGACGTAGCCGTAATCGGCGGCGGGATCAATGGCGTCGGCATTGCAGCAGACGCAGCCGGGCGCGGTTTGTCGGTATTCCTTTGCGAAAAGGACGACCTGGCCAGCCACACCTCATCTGCCAGCAGCAAGCTGATCCACGGCGGCCTGCGCTATCTCGAACATTACGAATTTCGCCTGGTGCGCGAAGCCCTGGCCGAACGTGAGGTGTTGCTGGCCAAGGCGCCGCACATCGTCAAGCAGATGCGCTTCGTACTCCCGCACCGCCCACACCTGCGTCCGGCCTGGATGATTCGCGCAGGCTTGTTCTTGTACGACCACCTGGGCAAGCGCGAAAAGCTCGCCGGTTCGAAAAGCCTCAAGTTCGGCGCCGACAGCCCGCTGAAAAGCGAAATCACCAAAGGCTTCGAATACTCCGATTGCTGGGTCGATGACGCCCGCCTCGTGGTGCTGAACGCCATGGCCGCCCGCGAAAAAGGCGCACACATCCACACCCAGACTCGCTGCATCAGCGCCCATCGCAGCAAGGGCCTGTGGGAAATGAACATGGAACGTGCCGACGGCAGCCTGTTCTCGATCCGTGCCCGCGCACTGGTGAACGCCGCCGGCCCGTGGGTCGCCAAGTTCATCAAGGACGACCTCAAGCTCGATTCGCCCTACGGCATCCGTCTGATCCAGGGCAGCCACCTGATCGTGCCAAAACTGTACGAAGGCGCCCACGCGCACATCCTGCAGAACGAAGATCAGCGCATCGTCTTCACCATTCCGTACCTGAACCACCTGACCATCATCGGCACCACCGACCGCGAATACACCGGCGACCCGGCTGCAGTTGCGATCACCGAAGGTGAGACCGACTACATGCTCAAGGTGGTCAACGCACACTTCAAGAAACAGCTGAGCCGCGACGACATCGTGCACACCTATTCCGGCGTGCGCCCGCTCTGCAACGACGAGTCGGACAACCCGTCGGCCATCACCCGCGACTACACCCTGGCACTGTCCGGCGGCACGGGCGAAGCGCCGATCCTGTCGGTGTTCGGCGGCAAGCTGACCACCTATCGCAAGCTCGCCGAGTCGGCGATGGCGCAATTGGCCCCGTACTTCACTCAGATGCGCCCAAGCTGGACCGCCACGGCCAGCCTGCCTGGCGGCGAAAACATGACCACGCCAGAAGCCCTGGCCGACGCCATTCGCAACAAATTTGACTGGGTGCCGAGTGAAATCGCGCGCCGTTGGTCTACCACCTACGGCAGCCGCACCTGGCGCTTGCTGGAAGGCGTGCAGTCGTTGACCGACCTCGGCGACCACTTGGGTGGCGGGTTGTACACCCGTGAGGTCGATTATCTGTGCACTGAAGAATGGGCAACCCAGCCCCAAGATGTGCTGTGGCGTCGTACCAAGTTGGGCCTGTTCACCACCCCGGAAGAACAGGACAACGTGCAGCGCTACCTGGCCAAGGTCGAGCACAACCGCGGCAAGATCGAAGCCGCCTGATACAACGCCCCATCAAAGCCCCTGCACCGAAAGGTCCAGGGGCTTTTTCATGGGTTGAGCGCCTGCTGCTGATAGCGCAAACCCATGTCTCGAATGCCCGTGAAGGCCGACCCCAGCAACACCGGATAAGCCGCCTGCAGAAAGCCCGGTGTCGCCGTCAGCAGTGCCCGCTCCAGCCACAGGCACGCCTGGGCTTCATCGCCCTGTTGTGCCAGCTCCGCAGCGTGGTTGTATTGCCCACGAAAATCCCCAGCCTCAGCCGCGCGCTGATACCACTGTCGAGCCAGCGACACGTCCTTGGGCACCACCACGCCCTCGTGATGAAAACGCCCGAGCAGGTTCATCGACTTGGCGTGGCCCTTGGCTGCGGCCTGACCGAACAGCGTGAAGGCGGCTGAGAGGTTTTTCTCGACACCACGACCACGGGTCAGCAATTGACCGTAGTTATACAAACCCCAATCCAGGCCCAGCCCGGCCGCCTGCCGATAATGCAGGGCCGCTTGAGGCAAGTCGATGTCACTGCCCCAGCCATTTTCCAGGCAACGGCCGATCATGTTGATCGCCATCGGATGGCGATGCTGTGCAGCGATGCGGAACCAGCTCAACGCCAACGCCTGGTCTTTCTGGATGCCATGCCCGTCCAGCAACAACTGCCCGAGGGTCGCTTGGGCGTCCACGTCGCCCAATTGCGCGGCGTGCATCACCCACCGCGTATAGGCACGCGGGTTCTCGCCGATGTCCGACGGTTCACTGTGCATTTTCGTGTGTGCCTCGATGACCAAACCTGACGAAAGTTTCATGAAACATTTGATTACAAACTATTACATTTGAGATCGGTTATCAATTACGACCGTATATCAATTCTATTAACAAGAGATCACTCAATGGCTACCGGGATCAGTTCTGCCCCCCTCTCAACGCGGCATTTGCTCGCATCGGCGGTGGGTTTGGCAGTGGCTGCGCAAGGAGGATTCAGTTATGCAGCGGAGACTGCGGCAGATGACGGCACAGGGGTAATCCAGCTAGGCGCGACCAGCATCGAAGGTCAGGCCCAAAGCACCTACAACCCTGTGGCTCCTTCTTCCCCCAAGTACACCGAAGCCCTGCGCGACACGCCGCAGACGATCACGGTGGTGCCCAAGGAAGTCATTCATGATCAAAACCTGCTGACCCTGCGCGATGTGCTCAGCACCGTGCCGGGCATCACCTTCGGTGCCGGCGAGGGCGGCAGTGGCTACGGTGACAGCATCAACCTGCGCGGGTTTTCCGCCAGCGGCGACATCTACGTCGACGGCGTTCGCGACAGCGCGCAATACAGCCGCACCGACCCGTTCAACCTGGAGCAGGTCGAGGTCGTCAGCGGAGCAAGCTCCGTGTATTCAGGTTCGGGCGCAGTCGGCGGCACCATCAACCTGGTGAGCAAAACCCCCGAACTGCGTGACAAAACCACACTCAGCGCCGGTATCGGTACCGACAGCTACAAGCGCATCACCCTGGACTCCAACCAGCAACTCAACGACACCACGGCGTTCCGCCTGAACCTCATGGCCCATGGTAATGATGTGCCGGGGCGCGATTATGAAGATTACTCGCGCTGGGGCATTGCACCCTCCATCGCGTTTGGCCTGGGCACGCCGACACGGGTCACCGTCAGTTATGAACATCAGAAAGATGACAACACACCGCAGTACGGCATCCCGATCTACAACGGCAAACCCATGCCGGGTGTGGGTTGGAGCGACTACTACGGCTACCACAACATCAATGACCAGCAAATCACCTCGGACGCGTTCAGCCTGAAGCTTGAGCACGACTTCAACGACGCCGTGTCCGTGCGCAACTTCACCCGCGTTGAACGCGTGCGCCAAGACTTGCGCGCCTCCGGCCCCGAAGGCGCGCAAGCCGGCTGCCTGGCCAGCGGCACCCAGATCACCGGTGCGCCTTGCGCCGCAGGCCTGAAGCCAGGCTTCTTCCAGCCGAGCGGCGGCTCGCTGGGCAACGAGCGCAACACCCAGAACAAGATGTTCACCAACCAGACGGACGTGACCAGCCACTTCAGCACGGGCTTTATCGACCATACGCTGGTGACCGGCATCGCCATCAGCCGCGAGGAATACGAAGCGGATACCGGAAAATGGCTGACCAACAGCAATGGCAGCACGATAGTGCCGCCGCCGGTCAGTTTCAGTGACCCAAATTCCTATTGGTCAGGCCCCGTCAACTTCACCCGTGCAGCCCACGTCGATGGTGCGTTGAACAACCGGGCCGCCTACGCCTTCGACACGCTCAAGCTGAACCCGCAATGGGAAATCAACGGTGGCTTGCGCTACGAGCACAACGCGGGCAGCTCAGTCAGCAATGCCTACTCCGCCACCGGCGTGGAAACACCGGGTACCCGCTATGGCCAAGCGGATGACCTGACGTCCTATCGCCTGGCACTGGTTTACAAACCTGCGGAGAACGGCAGCTTCTATGTCGCCTACGGCAACAGCAAGACCCCGTCCCAAGCGAGCGTCAACGGCGGTTGCTACACCCCGGCCAAAACCTCCAGTGTGGCCACCAACAACTGCAACGTCGCTCCGGAAACCGCCGTCAGCTATGAAATCGGCACCAAGTGGGACTTCCTCGACAACGCCCTGTCAGTCACCGGCGCGATCTTCCGCAATGACCGCACCAACTACAAGGTTGCCGATAACGACCCAACCAACCTGAGCGGCACGCAAACCCTGGACGGTAAAGCGCGGGCCGATGGCGTGGCATTGGGCCTGAGCGGTGCATTGACCGATCGCTGGAAGGTCTTCGCCAACTACACCTACCTCGACACCCGCGTACTGCGCAGTGCCAGCGACTACACCCTGGCGACGACCGGTATCGATACGCAGAAAGGTGAACCGCTGCCGTTCACGCCAAAACACGCGGCCAGCCTCTGGACGGTGTACGACCTGCCATACGACTTCCAGGTGGGCTACGGCATCACCGCGCAGTCCAAGCAGTATCTGGTCAGCGCCGCCGGAGCACCGACTGCGCCCGGCTACGCGGTGCAGCGCGCGATGCTGGGTTACAAGGTGAACAAACAGTTGAACCTGCAGTTGAACGTCAACAACCTGTTCGACAAGGAATACCTGACGCGCATCCGCAACAACGGTTGGGCCGTTCCGGGTGATGGTCGTGCGGCGGTGGTGTCGGCCGACTATACGTTCTGATCACTTCGTTGGAAAAAGCCCCGCAGCTAACCCTCGCGGGGCTTTTTCACGTTCCATGATCGCGCCGACGGCCATTCGGTTTTCCGAACACTATCCCCCACCCTATTCGGTTTGCCGTACTCCTCGGTTACAAATTCCTCGTCACACAAAGTTAATCTCGATATAAATCAAGTAGTTAATCTTTTATTCCTGGTCTGGCACGACTCATGCTCTACACTCCCTGACGATTGCCTGAGACGCCTCAGGAGCCGTCACGGGCATTCGCTGTACAAGAGAGCCGTTTAGCCGGCTTCATAAAAAAAACAAATGTCGAGGAAGTATTGATGCGCATCGTTCCCCATATCCTGGGCGCAGCTATCGCTGCTGCTCTGATCAGCACTCCAGTTTTCGCCGCCGAACTCACCGGCACACTGAAGAAAATCAACGACTCCGGCACCATCACCCTCGCGCACCGCGACAGCTCCATTCCGTTTTCCTACATCGCGGATGGTTCGGGCAAACCTGTGGGCTACTCCCACGACGTTCAGCTGGCTGTTGTTGAAGCCCTGAAAAAAGACCTGAACAAACCCGATCTCAAGGTCAAGTACAACCTCGTTACCTCGCAAACCCGTATCCCGTTGATCCAGAACGGCACCGCGGACCTCGAGTGCGGCTCCACCACCAACAACGCCGAGCGCGCCCAGCAAGTCGACTTCACCGTCAACATCTTCGAGATCGGCACCCGTCTGCTGGTCAAGAAAGACAAGGATGGCAAGCCGTCCTACGCTGACTTTGCCGACCTCAAAGGCAAGAACGTCGTGACCACCGCTGGCACCACGTCCGAGCGCATCATCAAAGCGATGAACGCCGACAAGCAAATGGGCATGAACGTCATCTCCGCCAAAGACCACGGCGAATCCTTCCAGATGCTGGAAAGCGGCCGTGCCGTTGCCTTCATGATGGACGACGCCCTGCTGGCCGGTGAAGAAGCCAAGGCCAAGAAGCCCGATGACTGGGTTATCACCGGTACTCCGCAGTCCTTCGAAGCCTACGCATGCATGGTTCGTAAAGACGACCCTGCGTTCAAGAAAGCTGTCGATGACGCCATCGTTGGCCTGTACAAATCCGGCGAGATCAACAAGATCTACAGCAAGTGGTTTGAGAGCCCGATTCCACCAAAAGGCCTGAACCTGAACTTCCCGATGAGCGAGAAGGTGAAGGAGCTGATCGCCAACCCAAGCGACAAGCCAGCGCCTGACGTAAAAATCTGATACCTGACTAAGCTTATCTCCTGAGGGAGCCAACCCTCCCTCAGGCGTCTGTTACTACCTGCTGGTTTTATTTTGGAACACTCGACCTGGCGGTTTTCGAGCCGATCTTGTGTGCCTGGCGTTCGCCGCCGGGCGGGAATGGACTTTCCCCAAGCGGGTGCTTGTACATTGATCGATCTCGAGGGGAGACCCTAATGAATTACAACTGGGACTGGGGCGTGTTCTTCAAGTCCACCGGCGTTGGCAGCGAGACTTATCTCGACTGGTACATCGCTGGCTTGGGCTGGACCATCGCCATCGCTGTTGTGGCATGGATTATCGCCTTGCTGCTGGGCTCCATTCTGGGGGTCATGCGCACCGTGCCAAACCGCATCGTATCGGGCATCGCGACCTGCTACGTGGAACTGTTTCGTAACGTGCCGCTGCTGGTGCAGCTGTTCATCTGGTACTTCCTGATACCCGACCTGCTGCCGCAAAACCTGCAGGACTGGTACAAGCAAGACCTCAACCCGACCACGTCGGCCTACCTGAGCGTCGTGGTGTGCCTCGGCCTGTTCACCGCCGCTCGTGTGTGTGAGCAAGTGCGTACGGGTATCCAGGCGCTGCCACGCGGTCAGGAATCTGCCGCGCGCGCCATGGGCTTCAAGCTGCCGCAGATCTACTGGAACGTGCTGCTGCCCCAGGCCTACCGGATCATCATTCCGCCGCTTACCTCGGAATTCCTCAACGTCTTCAAGAACTCCTCCGTGGCGTCCTTGATCGGCCTGATGGAGTTGCTGGCGCAAACCAAGCAGACCGCCGAGTTCTCGGCCAACCTGTTTGAAGCCTTCACCCTGGCCACGCTGATCTACTTCACCCTGAACATGAGCCTGATGCTGCTCATGCGCCTGGTCGAGAAGAAAGTCGCGGTGCCCGGCCTGATCTCCGTGGGGGGTAAATAATGGACTTCGATTTCAGCGGCATCATCCCCGCAATCCCAGGCCTGTGGAACGGCATGGTCATGACCTTGCAGTTGATGGTCATGGGCGTGGTCGGCGGCATCGCACTGGGCACCGTGCTTGCGCTGATGCGCCTGTCGTCCAGCAAACTGCTGTCACGCCTGGCCGGCGCCTACGTGAACTACTTCCGCTCGATCCCGCTGCTGCTGGTGATCACCTGGTTCTACCTGGCGGTGCCATTCGTGCTGCGCTGGATCACTGGCGAAGACACCCCGATCGGTGCGTTCACCTCCTGCGTCGTGGCCTTCATGATGTTCGAAGCCGCGTACTTCTGTGAAATCGTGCGGGCCGGCGTGCAGTCGATCCCCAAGGGCCAGATGGGCGCAGCGCAAGCGATGGGCATGACCTATGGCCAGACCATGCGCCTGATCATCCTGCCCCAGGCGTTCCGCAAGATGACCCCGTTGCTGCTGCAACAGTCGATCATCCTGTTCCAGGACACCTCGCTGGTCTACACCGTGGGCCTGGTGGACTTCCTCAACTCCGCCCGCTCCAACGGCGACATCATCGGCCGCTCCAATGAGTTCCTGATCTTTGCCGGTGTCGTCTACTTCATCATCAGCTTTTCCGCCTCGCTGCTGGTCAAGCGTCTGCAAAAAAGGTTTGCCGTATGATCTCTATCAAGAACATCAACAAGTGGTATGGCGACTTCCAGGTGCTGACCGATTGCAGCACTGATGTCAAAAAAGGCGAAGTGATCGTGGTGTGCGGGCCCTCGGGCTCGGGCAAATCCACCCTGATCAAGTGCGTCAACGCGCTGGAACCGTTCCAGAAGGGCGACATCGTGGTCGACGGCACCTCCATCGCCGACCCAAAGACCAACCTGCCGAAACTGCGCTCGCGCGTGGGCATGGTGTTCCAGCACTTTGAACTGTTCCCACACCTGACCATCACCGAAAACCTGACCATCGCGCAGATCAAGGTACTCGGCCGCAGCAAGGAAGAGGCCACCAAGAAAGGCCTGCAACTGCTCGACCGCGTTGGCCTGTCGGCGCATGCCCACAAGCATCCGGGCCAGTTGTCTGGCGGCCAGCAACAACGTGTGGCTATCGCCCGCGCGCTGGCCATGGACCCAATCGTCATGCTGTTCGACGAACCGACCTCCGCCCTCGACCCGGAAATGGTCAACGAAGTGCTGGACGTGATGGTGCAACTGGCTCACGAAGGCATGACCATGATGTGCGTGACCCACGAAATGGGCTTTGCCCGCAAAGTGGCCGACCGCGTAATCTTCATGGACGCCGGCAAGATCATCGAAGACTGCCCTAAAGAAGAGTTCTTCGGCGACATCAGCGCCCGCTCCGAACGCGCGCAGCACTTCCTTGAGAAAATCCTGCAGCACTAAAGCAACACCACCCATCCTGTGGGGCGGGCTTGTGTAGTGAGCGGGCTTGCCCCGCGCTGGGTGGCAAAGCCGCCCTAACCCAGTCACCGTATTTCTCCAGACAGAACTAGGGTGCCTGGTTTTGGGGCGGCTTCGCCCCCCAGCGCGGGGCAAGCCCGCTCACTACACAAGCCTGCTCGCACTGCTGGTTGACCCAAGGCATCTGTGATGAAATGCGACCCCAATCAATATCGCGCCGCGCCGCCATCACTTGCCGTGAAGCCTCGTCTGATTCGCCAGCTGTTCCTGCCGCCGTTGATCGTCGCCCTGATGATCGGCTTGGGTTTTATCGGCTTCTGGGTCAGTGAGTACTATGGCATCCGCACCCTCAGCGACACCGGCGAACGCCAGTTGGAGCTGCACGCCCGCACCGTCGAGAGCGAACTGAGCAAATACACCTACCTGCCCAGCCTTCTCGAGCTGGAGTCCAGCGTTTCCAAGCTGCTGGCCGACCCGAGCCAGGAAACCCGCAAGACCGTCAACGATTACCTCGAAGGCCTGAACCGACGCAGTCGCAGCCGCGCCATCTACGTGATGGACACCACCGGCCGTGTGCTGGCCACCAGTAACTGGCGCGATGCCGACAGTTACCAGGGTGAAGACCTGTCCTTCCGTGCCTATTTCCAGAATGCTGTACGTGGCCAACCCGGGCGCTTCTACGGTATCGGCAGCACCAACGGTGAACCCGGTTATTACCTGGCCCATGGCCTGGAAGAACACGGCAAAATCATCGGCGTGGCCGTGGTCAAGGTGCGCCTCGAAGCGCTGGAAGAACGCTGGCAGCGCGCTCGCCTTGAAGCCTTTGTGAGCGACGAGAACGGCATCATCATCCTGTCCAGCGATCCGGCCCGCCGCCTCAAGGCCGTGCGGCCGCTGAGCGATGACACTAAAGAGCGCCTGGCCCACAGCCTGCAATATTACTGGGCCACGCTCAACGAACTGGAACCCCTGGCCCGCGAACGCCTCAACGAAGGCACCGAAAAACTCACCTTCCCGGCCAACAGCGAAGTGGTCAACGACGAGCACGAAGTCAGCTACCTGGCGCAGACGCGTCCGCTCAACGACACGCCGTGGAACTTCACCCTGCTCACGCCCCTGAATGACCTGCGCCGCGCCGCGATCAACCAAGGCATCCTGGTGGCCGTCGCCTTTGGTTTGGTGGCGTTCTTGTTGATCGCCTGGAACGAGCGGCGCAAGGTCATCGCCACCCGCCTCGCCGCGCGAGAAGCCTTGCAGGAAGCCAACAGCCAGCTGGAGCGTCGGATTGCCGAACGCACCGCCGACTTGCGCGCCAGCAACGAACGGCTCAAGGGCCAGATCCGCGAACGACGCCAGGCCGAAGAAACCCTGCGCCGCGCCCAGGACGAACTGGTGCAGGCCGGCAAACTGGCGGCCATCGGCCAGATGTCCACCAGCATCGCCCATGAACTCAACCAGCCCTTGGCCGCGCTGCGCACCTTGTCCGGCAACACCGTGCGTTTCCTCGAACGCGGCGCCTTGGACACCGCCAGCGCCAACCTCAAGACCATCAACGAACTGATCGACCGCATGGGCCGCATCACCGCCAGCCTGCGTTCCTTTGCCCGGCGCGGTGACGATCAAGGCGAGGCCAGCCTGACAAAAGCGGTGGATGCCGCGTTCCAGGTGCTCGGCGCACGCCTGGACAGCCTGCCGCTAACCCTGCACAGCGACTTTTCCCCCGCGCAATTGCAGATCGACCAGACGCGCCTGGAACAGATTCTTGTCAACCTGATCGGCAATGCCCTCGACGCCATGCAAGCCCAGCCGGCCCCGCAACTGTGGCTGGAAGGCGGCACCAGCGAAGGTAAATACCGCCTGCTGGTGCGCGACAACGGCCACGGCATCGACCCCGAGGCGCGCAAGCATTTGTTCGAACCGTTCTTTACCACCAAACCCGGCGAGCAAGGCCTGGGCCTGGGCCTGACCCTGTCCGCCAGCCTCGCGGCGGCCACCGGCGGCAACCTCGCCGTGGAGCACCCGGCCGGTGGTGGTACTGCCTTTGTCTTGTGCCTGCCGTTGGTGGGTACTCAAAAAGCTGAGTCCACATGAATACTGACCCTAAAGACCTCACCGTCCTGATTGTCGAAGACGATCCCCATGTGCTGCTCGGCTGCCAGCAGGCCCTGACCCTGGAGGACATTCCCAGCGTCGGCGTGGGCAGTGCCGAAGAGGCGCTGAAACGTATCGGCGAGAACTTCGCGGGCATTGTGATCAGCGATATCCGCCTGCCGGGCATCGACGGCCTGGAGTTGCTCACCCGCCTCAAGGCCCTGGATAAAAGCCTGCCGGTGGTGTTGATCACCGGCCATGGTGATATTTCCATGGCGGTCGGCGCGATGCGCAACGGCGCCTACGATTTCATGGAGAAACCCTTCTCCCCCGAACGCCTGGTGGACGTGGCTCGCCGCGCCCTGGAACAACGCGGGCTGGCACGAGAAGTCTGGTCGCTGCGTCGCCAGTTGGCCGAGCGCGACTCCCTGGAAGGCCGCATCATCGGCCGCTCGCCGGCCATGCAGAACCTGCGCGAATTGATCGCCAACGTCGCCGACACCTCGGCCAACGTCTTGATCGAAGGCGAGACCGGCACCGGCAAGGAACTGGTCGCCCGTTGCCTGCATGATTTCAGCCGCCGCCACGATCACCAGTTCGTTGCCCTGAACTGCGGCGGCCTGCCGGAGAACCTGTTCGAAAGCGAGATATTCGGCCACGAAGCCAACGCCTTCACCGGCGCCGGCAAACGCCGCATCGGCAAGATCGAGCACGCTCACGAAGGCACGCTGTTCCTCGATGAAGTGGAAAGCATGCCGATCAACCTGCAGATAAAACTGCTGCGCGTGTTGCAGGAACGCACCCTGGAACGTCTGGGTTCCAACCAGAGCGTAGCGGTGGATTGCCGGGTGATCGCGGCCACCAAGTCCGACCTCGACGAACTGAGCCGCGCCAGCCAATTTCGCAGCGACCTGTATTACCGCCTCAACGTGGTCACCCTGGAACTGCCTCCGCTGCGCGAGCGCCGTGAAGACATCCTGCAATTGTTCGAACACTTCCTGCAGCAGTCGTCGCTACGTTTTGACCGCAGTGTGCCGGAGCTGGACAACCAGACCCTGTCGACCCTGATGAGCCACGACTGGCCGGGCAACGTACGCGAACTGCGCAACGTCGCCGAACGTTTTGCCCTCGGCCTGCCCGCCTTCAAGAAAAGCGGCGCCGGCAGCGGCAGCGGTGGCTTGGCCTTTACCGAAGCGGTGGAAGCCTTCGAACGTAACCTGCTCAGCGATGCCTTGCAACGCAGCGGCGGCAACTTGACCCAGGCGAGCCAGGAACTGGGGCTGGCCAAGACCACGCTGTTCGACAAGGTCAAGAAATACGGGTTGAGCCACTGATGGATCTGCTATTAAAGGCCGCCCTTGGCGCAGCAATGGTGCTGGTTCTAGCGGCGCTGGCCAAGACCAAGAACTATTACATCGCAGGTCTGGTGCCGCTGTTTCCGACTTTTGCGCTGATCGCCCATTACATCGTCGGCAAGGGCCGCTCGGTGGAGGATTTAAAGACCACTATCCTGTTCGGGATGTGGTCGATCATTCCGTACTTTGTGTACCTGGCGACGCTGTACGTGATGGTGGACCGGATGCGGTTGGAGGCGTCGCTGGCCGTTGCGGCGGTGGCGTGGTTGATCGCGGCGACGATATTGGTCAACGTGTGGGTTCGCGTACATTACTGACCCAACGCTATCAAAATTGTGGGAGCGGGCTTGCTCGCGAAAGCGGTGGTTCAGTTGGAACATCTTTGACTGACACACCGCTTTCGCGAGCAAGCCCGCTCCCACATTTGAACCCCTGGGTGTCAGCGGACAATCTTGTCGACTTGGATGCCCAGCTTTTTCAGGCGATACCAAAAGCTTCTTTCTGATATCCCGATCTTCTGCGCCGCCGCAGCCTGCACGCCGTTGCTCTCCTGCAAGGCGGCCAGGATATAAGCCTTCTCAACCTCCGCCAACGCCGCATCCAGATCCTGGGGAATGCCGGGGCCGTCGCTGAGGATCGCTGTCACACCACCTTCGCTCGGTTTGGAGGCAAACAGATACCCCGGCAGGTCGATGTCCTCGATCACCGGCGTGGCCGCGACGATCGTCGCCCGCTCCACGCAGTTTTGCAGTTCACGAATGTTGCCCGGCCAGTGATACGCCGCCATGGCCTGCAACGCTTCGGGGCTGAAGCCGGTGATGCGTTTGCCAGCGGTAGCGCTCAAGGTCTGGGCAAAGTGCCGGGCCAACGGCGCGATGTCTTCCACACGCTCACGCAAAGCCGGCAGCGGGATTGGGAACACGTTGAGGCGGTAATACAGGTCTTCGCGAAACTCCTTGTTGGCCACCGCATCCAGCAGGTTCTTGTTGGTGGCGGCGATCACTCGCACATCCACCTTGCGCTCACGCGGATCGCCCACCGGCTCGATCACCCGTTCCTGCAAGGCGCGCAAGATCTTGGCCTGCAACGCCAGCGGCATATCGCCCACTTCATCGAGAAACAGCGTGCCCTTGTCAGCCTGCTGGAAGCGCCCTACCCGGTCCGACACAGCTCCGGTAAACGCGCCTTTGCGATGGCCGAACATTTCGCTTTCCAGCAAGCCTTCGGGGATGGCCGCGCAGTTGACCGCCACAAAGGGCTTGTCGGCACGGCTGCCGTGCTTGTGGATAGCCCGCGCGACCATTTCCTTGCCGGTGCCGCTTTCGCCGGTGAGCAGGATGGTGGCGCTGCTGTCGCGCACCGAATCCACTGCTTGCAGCACTTTGCGAAACGCCGGGCTGTCACCCACCAGGCTGTCGAATTGCGCATGTTCGTCCAGTTCGGCGCGCAGGCGGGCGTTGTCGCGCATGATGTCGCGAAACTGCAGGGCCTTGGCCACGGTGATGTCCAACTCGTCGATATCGAACGGTTTGGCGATGTAGTCGTAAGCGCCGTTGCGCATCGACTGCACCGCATTTTTCACCGTGCTGTACGCCGTCATCACGATCACTGGCAAGTGCGGGTAGCGCACCTTGATCTCGGCCAACAACGCCGGCCCGTCCATGCCCGGCATGCGCCAGTCACTGATGACCAAGTCGATGTCTTCCTGTTCCAGTACCTTGAGCGCATGCAGGCCGTTGCCGGCGGTGAACACCTGGATACCGCTCTGGCTCAGGGCTGACGACAGCAAGTCACAGAGTTTGGGCTCGTCATCGACTACCAATACGTTATGCGTCATGACCTTCCTCGTCGTCTCCGTCTTCGTCACCCTGAGCCGGAATGTACAGGCTGAAGGTGGCGCCGGCATCTTTCTCACTGGCGCATTCAATGCTGCCGTCGTGACTTTCCATGATCGAATAGACTTTGGCCAGGCCCAAACCGGTGCCGGACGCCTTGGTGGTGACGAATGGCGTGAAGATGCGCTCGATCATATCCGCCGGGATGCCCTGGCCGGTGTCGGCGATGCTGATCAAGGTGTTGTCGCCCACGCTGCGAATGCCCAGGGTCAATCGCCCGCCTTCGGGCATTGCGTCGATGGCGTTGAGAATCAGGTTGAGACAGGCCTGCTTGAGTTGCTTGGCGTCCGCGTAGATCTTCGCATCCGGCGCCTGGTCATCGACTTGTGCATCAATGTTGTGGCTGGCGAGTTCCGGCGCACAGAAGCCAAGGATTTCATCCACCAGCGGACGCGCCGCTTGCAACACCCGGATGGGCGGGTTGGGCTTGGCGAAGTCGAGGAATTCGGTAATCAGGTCGTTGATTCGGCTGACCTCGCTGATCACGTACTCCAGATGGCGCTTGTCGGTTTCCGCCAGGTCGGCACGCCGATGCAGCAGCTGCGTGGCGGTCTTGATGATGCCCAGCGGGTTGCGGATCTCGTGGGCCAGGCCCATGGCGACTTCACCCAGGGCATGCAAGCGGTCACGCCGGCGCAACTGGGCTTCAAGGTGATGCAGTTCGCCCAGGCGTTCGGTCATGTGGTTGAAGGTGCTGCTCAATTGCGCCAGCTCGTCACCGCCGCTGACCAGCACACGGTGCTCATAATTGCCGGAAATCACCGCGTCCACGCCTTGTGACAAGTCCCGCAGCGGCTTGGTCAGCCGCCGCGATACCAACACCCCGGCTGCCAGCGACAGCGCTGAGCTGAGCAAGAAAATCAACACGAACAGATTGCTCTGGTTCACCAGCCCCACCAGGCTGGTATGGCGCAGCAGCCCGCTGAAAATCACGCCTTGCAGCTCGCCGGCATCATTGAAAATCGGCCAGTACAGGCCACTGTACTTGCTGGTGAACTGCTCGCTCGGTTGCTTGGTGCTGCGCATCGCGGCTTCAACACTTTTGGGGATGCGCGAGGGGTGGTCGACGAAGCGCTGGGTCGAAAAAATCTCCGAGAACCCATCAGGGTTGGCCAGGTACAGGCGCAGGTCGAGGGAGTGCACATCGGCCACGCTGGTGAGGAAGCTGCTGTCCAGGTAGGTCGCCACCAGCAACAGGTAGTCCTCGCCGTCACGGTTGGTCTCGAAGGTCGAGACCACCAGCCCCGTGCTCACGCCCGCTACTTGTACGGTCTGCAACACGGCGTTGCTGGTCAGGTTGATCTGCTTGACGATGTCATCGGCAGCCGTGCTGAACACCACCTTGTGGTCGCTGACGCGAATCAGCGCCACCACGTCGATGTCCGTGGCGTCGGCAATGTCGGCGGTCAGTCGATCATGCTTGGCGGCCTGCCTGGACGATGGCGGGCTGGTGTAGCGCAGGAACAATTTGGCCATGCGCGCGTTGTCGTGAAGGATGTCGCCAATCTCGTCCTTGACGATCTTGGTCGACTCCTGCAGCCAGATGCGCACGTTGCTGTCGAAAATCTGCGACAGCGTGGTCGCCGCCAACTCCGCCGCAATCATCGTGGGAATTACGCTGACCAACCAGAACGCCAGCACCAGCTTACGCTGGACGCTCCAGCGCGAAATGGCAAAGGGGCGGGCTTTCTGGCGGGTCTTGGTGATCATCAGGTTTCGCTTATCGCAGCAGCCATGGCAGGGTCGGAACGGTCCGGTCGAATAAACATTTTCACTACTTTGAGCAGGCCGTTCACCAGCCGGTTACGGTGCCGGAAAAACAGGCTGTTGCCCTGGAACTCGCAGCCCAGGCGCAGCTTACTGGCATACCCGGCCTGCCCGCACTCGTACAACGCAATATTGTGTTGAATACAGTAGTCGACATTGGTCAGCCAACTGCGGAAGTACAGGTTGTATTCACGGGTGAACTCGACGTCATGCCCGAAAAACTTGTCCACCAGCCGGTGCTCGTCCACCAGGATCAGGTTGAACGCCACCAGATGCTCGTCGACCCAGTAAAGAACACACACCGCACGTTCTTCAAGGCGTTCAAGCACCCCGGTGAAGTAACCGGCAGGCAGGCGTTCGAATTGCAGGTCGGCACGGGTCAGCGTGGCTTCGTACAGGCGCATGATCTCGGGCAACACATCGTCGATGTTGCGCCGCCACTCTACCCGCGGCCCCGGCGCTCGCAGTTTGCGGCGCAGGTCTTTGCGGGTGGATTTACCCAACGAACCGAGGTAGGCGTCCACCGAGCCATAAGGCAGCGGCAACAGCCCAGTAGGCAGGCTTGGCATGCTTTGGAAACCCGCGGCACGGCAGCTTTCTGCCCAGTGCGGGTCGTTGGTCGGCGCGTCCTTGACCGCCACCAGGCCGATACCGAACTCGTCGGCATCCTGGCGTGCAGCCGCGAGCACATGCTTGAGCAGCAGCGGGCGATGCGCCTCGGGCACGCTGCTGGCAAAACCTGCGTCGCAGCGCTCGGCCACCGGCGAGCCGATGGCATACAGGCCCAACTGCAAAACACCCGGCCACAGTCGCTCCAGGCGTTCGGTCAAACGCTTGCCCGCGCCCGACACCGTGGTGTCGAGGCGATAATGCGTGATGAACGCGGCAGCCACCGCCACCAGCGTTCCATCTTCGTAAACAGCCAGGTAACGCCACCGGAAGTCATCGATAGCGGCGTTTTCCACGGCAACGTAATAGTCCCAGTCCTCCAGGGCACCGGGGAAACAGTCGTTCCAGGCACTGCGCTGGATGGCCCGGATAGTCGAGAAGGCTTGGGCGGTTATCACGTCAGGTCCTTAAGGCTTACGCCCGCTGTCGATAGTCTTCGGGTGCCTCGATGGCGTGGGCATGTTGTTCGATGAACTCGGCACTCAACTCGATCACGCGGCGGTATTGCAGGTCGACGGTGATCATGTGATAGCAGTTGTCCAACAGGATCTTGGTCACCGGACCACCGAGGTGGCGCTCCACATAATCGGCGTTCCAACGGCTGGTAATGTCATCCTCGATGGAATGCAGCACCAACGCTGGCACCTTGACCTGGGGCATGCGCTTCTTGACTACTGCGTTCATCCGGTGCAACTCGCGCACCGTGATGCCCTCCATCGTCAGCAAGCCCGCCTCGCTGCTGTGCCCTTCCTTCATCTGCCGTTCGACGATCGCCCGCAGGCGCTCGTTCTTGATGCCATACGGCGGCTTCTCTTCGAAGCGACAGATATGCACGCCGAACGGAATCTTCATCAGCAACGGCGTCAGGAACGCCAGCTTGTGAATGCTCCAGCCGTCGTACTTCAAAGTGGTGGAATACATCAGCAACCCGGCCACTTGGCCAGGATGCTCGGACGCCACGTACATCGACATCACCGCGCCCATGGACAAGCCACCGACAAACACCTGCTCATGCCGCTGCTTGACCTGGACGAAGGTCTTGCGCACCCCTTCGTACCAGTCCAGCCAGCCGGTAGCCTGCAGGTCGCTGTTGCCACCGCAATGCCCGGCCAGGGTCGGCACGTACACCGTGCAGTTGCCCGCCTTGGCCAGGCCTTTGGCGACCTGGCGCAATTCCGTCGGGGTGCCGGTCAGGCCGTGGATCAGCAGGATCCCGACCGGACCTTCACCGAGAACGAAGCCGGCATCACCTTCACCGAGGTCGATCTCAGTTGTGTTCACCGTTTGGTCGCCCGCACCAGCAGTTGCTCAAGCAGCTTCAAGCCCAGGTCGATTTCCGGGTAGCTGATTTCCAGGGACGGTGCCAGGGTGATCACGTTTTTGTAGTAGCCGCCCACGTCGAGGATCAAGCCCAGTTTCTGGCCATCCACGATCATGTCGCCTTTCATGCCTTCTTCGACCATGTAGTCCAGGGTCGCCTTGTCTGGGGTGAAGCCGTCCGGGCCGCAGATTTCGCAGCGCAGGGCCAGGCCCAGGCCGTCGACGTCGCCGATGATCGGGAAGCGTTTTTGCAGGTCTTGCAGGCCTTCCAGGAAGTATTTGCCCTTGGCCATGACCATCGCGCCGTAGTCGACTTCGCTGGTCATCTTGAACATTTCCAGGCCTACCGCCGTCCCCAGTGGGTTGGAGGCGAAGGTGGAGTGGGTCGAACCTGGTGGGAAGATCTTCGGGTTGATCAACTCTTCACGGGCCCAGATGCCGCCCAGTGGGTTGAGGCCGTTGGTCAGCGCCTTGCCGAAGACGATCACGTCCGGTTGCACGTCGAAGTGCTCGATCGACCACAGTTTGCCGGTACGGTAGAAGCCCATCTGGATTTCGTCGGACACCATCAGGATGCCGTGTTGATCCAGCACTTGCTTCAATTCGCGGTAGAAGTTCATCGGCGGGATCACGTAGCCGCCAGTGCCCTGGATCGGCTCGACGTAAAACGCGGCGTATTCGCTGGAACCGACTTTCGGATCCCACACACCGTTGTATTCGGTCTCGAACAGACGCGCGAATTGCTGCACGCAGTGGCTGCCGTACTCTTCCTTGGTCATGCCTTTAGGGCCGCGGAAGTGGTACGGGAACGGGATGAACTGCGCGCGCTCGCCGAAGTGGCCGTAGCGACGACGGTAGCGGTAGCTGGAGGTGATCGACGATGCGCCGAGGGTACGGCCGTGGTAGCCGCCTTCGAAGGCGAACATCAGGCTCTTGCCGTTGGTGGCGTTACGCACGACTTTCAGGGAGTCTTCGATGGACTGCGAACCGCCGACGTTGAAGTGCACGCGACCGTCGAGGCCGAACTTTTTCTTGGCGTCGACTGCGATCATTTCCGACAGCTCGATCTTGCCTTTGTGCAGGTACTGGCTGGCAATTTGCGGCAGGGTGTCGATCTGTTGTTTCAGTGCATTGTTCAGGCGCGGGTTGGCGTAACCGAAGTTGACCGCCGAGTACCACATTTGCAGGTCGAGGTAGGCCTGGTCTTCGGTGTCCCACACGTAGGAGCCTTCGCAACGGCTGAAAATACGCGGTGGCTCGATGTAGTGAACGGTGTCGCCGTAGGAGCAATACTTGGCTTCTTTATCCAGAAGAATCTGGTCTTCGGCGGTAGCGATACGGATATCAGACATGGTGGAAGAGTTCCTGATTGTCAGCAGCAGTAAAGGTGGTGGCGTTGGCAGCAATGCCTTGAGGCAGTTGGGCCAGCAATGCAGGCACTTCGGCGAACGTGTCGAAGCGTGCATGGGGAATGTTGTGGGTCACGCAGTAGTCGGCGAGACTGCCTTTGGCGAAGACGAAGTCGGCGGTCGAGGCCACGCACATGTCGGACTTGCCGTCGCCGATCACCAGCACGCGCTTGTTGCGCGGCGTGGATTTGCACTTGCAGTTGCCGGAGGCGGCACGGCAGGCATCGCTGGAGTACGGGAAGTCGATGCGCCAGCTGTTCTGGTCGACTTGGCGCAGGCGGTTGGCGAGGATCGGCAGCAAGGTCACGTAGTTGCGCGACAGGATCCGCGCGATGCCTTGCTCGATGCCGTCGCTGACCACTTCGATGGTCGCGCCCAAGCCCATGACGTGGTCGACGAAGTCCGGGAAGTCCGGGTCGATTTCGACGCTGTCGAAATACGTCAGCAGTTCGGTTGGGGTGGCTTTGATCAGCGCCAATTGGCGGCTCAGGCATTCGCGTGAACCGATATGCCCATCCAGCCATTCCTGTTCGATGGTTTCCCACTCGGGGCCGGCGAAGCGTTGGAGGACGTTGTCGATGACATCGGTGGGGGTAATGGTCCCGTCGAAGTCACACACGATATGCCAGTGGATCATCTGCGATTACCTTGGAAGAGGAGCGCGCTCTGTGCGCTTGCAAAGGGTGTACAGCAGGGAGTGTGCCAACTGGCTATCGCCCAGCGGGGCTGGGGGTTTGGCAGATATCGATGATGATATGTGTCGCGCCAGCTACAATTTTTGTAGCTTGCTACAAACAAGATGAGTGCTTGCGCGAGGGGGGCCCTTCGCGCGTTCATGCGCGCATGTCCACACAAGGAAACCGTTTCATGCTCAAGGTCAGTTCTGCTGTATTCATCGGTTTGCTGGGGCTGTGGGGCTTTTCCAGCACGGCCCTGGCCGATCCGATCACCGGTGAAGTGGGCGCGGGCCTCAGCTATCAACCCCACGACCCTACCGGCAGCCGCTACGAAACACGTCCCGTGCCCTACCTGGACCTGGACTGGGGCAACGTCAGCCTGAGCACCGATGACGGCCTGACCTGGAGCGCGCTGAACACCAACGGTTTCACGGCTGGCCCCTACGTCAACTACCTGCAAGGGCGTACGTCAAATGGCTCGCTGCAGGGCCTGCGCAACGTCTCGGACATGGCCGAAGTCGGTGGTTTTGTGCAGTACGCACCGGCCGAGTTCTGGCGGGTGTACGCCCAAATGGGCCAAACCGTCGGCGGCGGGCGCGACCAAAGTGGCGTGGTCGGCAAACTCGGCGGCGAGCTGGGCTACCCGCTGGGTGGCGGGATTATCGGCAGCAGCGGCCTGATGGCGCACTTCGCCGACGCCCGCCAAACCCAGACCTATTTCGGCGTCGATGCCGACGAATCCGCGGCCTCTGGCATTCGCCCCTACAACGCCAGCGCGGGCTTCCAGAACCTCACGCTGACCCAGAGCTTTGAATTCCCGCTGGCCTCCAATTGGTCCCTGCTGACCAGCGCCAGTTGGGTCCACCTGGTGGGCTCGGCGGCCAACAGCACCATCGTCAAGGAGACCGGCGACGTTAACCAAGGCCAGGTGCAGACGGCGATCAGCTACAAGTTCGACTAAAACCACACACTTTTTTACAAACTGGTCTGAGCCTTGCAATAACGCCCCTGAATCCATTTTTCCAGGACGTTCTTCATGGCTCGCCCCGCTTACCGCCTGCTCCATCACTCGCTGTGGGACCTGATCCCCATTGCCATGGGCCTGGCGCATTTCGCCTTTGTCATCTGGTTGGTCACCGCCTTCCATAGCCTGAGCTGGTGGGCCCTGGCGCCGCTGGCGTTGGTGTACGCGGTGAGCCTGTCGTGGAGCATCAACAGCATCTCCCACAACCAGATCCACAATGCCTACTTCACCCATCGCGCAGTGAACCGTGCCTTCGACCTGCTGCTGTCGGTAACCATCGGTTTTTCCCAGACGCTGTACCGCGACATCCACAACCGCCATCACCGTGGCAACGCCGACCTGCCGGGGCCGGATGGGCAAACCATCGACCCGCTGTCGATCTACCAGCGCGGCAAAAATGGCCAGCCGGAAAACCCGTGGTCCTACACGTTCCTGAGCTTTTTCCGTGACGATCCCAAGCCGTTCTACGACGAAATGAAGCGAAAACGCCCGGCGGATGCACGTTGGGTCAAGGTCGAGATCGTGGTGACGGTGGCGTTCTATATCTCCCTGGCGTTCTACAACTGGCAGGCAGTGCTGTGGCTGCTGCCGTTCTGGTACCTGGGCCAGTGCCTGTCATCACTCAATGGTTACTATGAACACTTCGGCGGCAACCCGGACCTGCCTATTGCCTGGGGCGTGAGTTCCTACAGCGTGCTGTACAACCTGATCTGGATGAACAACGGCTATCACGCCGAGCATCACTACCGGCCAAAGATGCACTGGACCAAAGTGAAGGCGTTTCACCGCGAGATCGCCGAGCAACAGCGTGAAGCCGGGGTCAAGACGCTGCCGGTGTCGCACGGCTTGGGCTTCTTGGTCGCACACCGCAAATAACCCTGATAGTACGCGCGGCGGTGGGCCAGGTAAGCGTGATGTGCCTGGTACACCGCGGCGCGGGGCAAGCCCGCTCACTACAAACAGCGGTGGCCTCAGTTTTCTTCGCCTTCGGCCAACAGCGCAATGCCGCCGATAATCACCGCCACGCCCACCCAGTGCAGCACGCTGATATGTTCCCCCAGCCCCAGCCACGAGCCCAGCAACACCACCACAAACACCAGTGAACTCAGCGGGAACGCCAGGGACAGGCTGCTGCGTCGCAAAATCAGCATCCACACGAAGAAGGCGCCAATGTAGCTGCCGATCGCCGCCAGGATGCCTGGGTTGCGTGCCACATCGGCCAACCACTGCCAAGTGAGATCCATCTGCCCCAGTTGGTCACCGGCCACCTTGGTAAACAACTGGCCGGCGCTTTCAAAGCCGATCAGCAACGCCCACAGCACCACGGTGCCAAGGCGACCGTGCAGCCATCCGCTTGGACGTTCCACCACCATTTCCTGCGAATTCATGCCTGACTCCCGGCAATTGCCACCAACATCACACCCACGGTAATCACCAATGTGCCCGCCCAGCGGCGGCGGCTCACGGTTTCCTTGAGCACCACCTTGCCCGCCAGCACCACGCCGCAATAGGCCAGCGCGGCCGCCGGGAACAGCAGGCTCAGCGGCGCACGGGACAACGCTTCAAGCCACACGAAAAATTCGATGGCATAGGCGCCGATCCCGGCCCACAGCAACGGCGCATTGAACACCTGGCCCCAGAACGCATTCAGGCGAAAACCACCTTCCAGCTCGGGCAGGCGGTCCAGGCCGATCTTGAAACACAACTGGCCGATCACATCGAGCACGATGGAAAAGGCCACCAGCAACACCACAGTCAGGGTCACGGGAACAACTCCTCAAACAGGTCGATCAGGGCTTCATTGGTGGCGGCATTGCGCTGTATATCTTCAGCGCTCCAACGCTCGGGTGGCGGCTGGTCAGACTTGGCCTCCCAGCGCTTGAACGCGTTGCTGAACGCAGGCGTGGCGAATTCGCCGCACACGTCGATGCCAATGATGCGTTTACGCGCAGCCAACGCCCGCAGCGCTTGCAACAAGTGGGTCAGGCGCATGCCGCCCTGGTCCCAGTTGGTGGCGGCGTCTTCGCTGGCCAATACGTCTTTGTCGATGGTGATCCAGATGGCCTCAGTGGGCAGGCTGGTGATCATCTGCTCCAGAAACTGCGCCCAATCCAACTCCGCGAGGTTGCGCCAGTGCAGGTGGTTTTCCTGCTGCTGGTGACCGGCGCCATCGCCCACCCGGCCCCAGACTTTCGACGGCGGATGCTGCCAGGGAAACAGCTGCAAGTGCCCGCGCTTGAGGGCGCCCAGGTTGCCGCCGCGCAGTTGCGGGTTATGCAGGTCGTCGCTGCACGGGCCCAGCGTGACGATGCGTTTGATCGCCGGCATCTTCAACGCGCGGTTGACCCACGAGCCGCAGTGGCGCTTGGGCGCAAAGCGCACCCAGTCGGGGTGATTGTCGAAGTGGATCAAGCTGATGGGTTCTTTAAGGTCGGCCAGAAAAGCCGGGGTGAGGTGGTGGTAGTCACCAGAGCCGACAAACAGGATTTCCGGTCGCGCATCCACGGGCCGGGGCCGCTTGGCCAGGCGCTCGGCGAAGGCCTTCCAGGTTTTTTCGGTGGACCACAGGCGCAGCTTCGGGCCCAGGTCCAGCAGGTCGAGGCGCGTGGCCTGACCGCTGGCCAACCGCCGGGCAATCGGAGCCTGGCTTGTTAGGCTGTGGTCGAGGTCAAGAATATTCAAGGCAGTGTTCCCCTTAGGCTTTAAGGGGGCAATGCAAGGGCCGGGCCAGCGTTTATCTTAAGTACAGCGAATAACCAATGTGGGAGCGGGCTTGCTCGCGAAGGCGCAGTGTCAGCCAACACATGCATCAACTGACACACCGCCTTCGCGAGCAAGCCCGCTCCCACATTTGAACTGTGACCAACCTTAGGATTTGGACTCGTTGATGATCTGCCGAATCGCGCCCACAAACGCCTCGGCCGGCTGGCCACCGCTCACCGCGTACTGGTCGTTGAACACGATGGTCGGCACCGAGCTCACACCACGGGAGACCCACAGTTGCTCCTGCTCACGCACTTGGGCGGCGTATTCGTCGCTGGCAAGAATCTCGGCGGCGCGTTTCAAGTCCAGCCCGACGCTCTCGGCGATGATCGCCAGGGTGGCGTGGTCGGACGGGTCCTGACCATCGGTGAAATACGCCTTGAACAGCGCTTCCTTGAGGTTGTACTGCAAGCCTTCCAGCCCAGCCCAATGCAACAGACGGTGCGCATCAAAGGTGTTGTAGATGCGGCTCTGGCCATCAGTACGAAAGGCAAAGCCCAGTGCGGCGCCCATGTCGCGGATACGCTCGCGGTTGGCCTGGGATTGCTCGGCGGTGGAGCCGTATTTTTCGGTGATGTGCTCGACGATATTTTGCCCTTCGGCGGGCATGTTCGGGTTCAGTTCAAACGGCTGGAAATGGATCTCGGCCTGCACCTCGGCACCAAGCTGGTCCAAGGCTTCGGTCAGGCCGCGCAGGCCGATGATGCACCAGGGGCAGGACACGTCGCTGACGAAATCGATTTTCAGGGGAGTACTCATGGTGGGCAACCTCGCAGGCAGAAACATGCCGTAAAAGGCTCACGATACACCAATGTCACAGCACCTTCGAAGGCTCACCCAGGTCAATCTGCGCCCAGTGCGCTGCGTCTTCGCGATGAGCTTGCAGGTAGGGCAACACAGCCGTCAGCAGCGGCGCCTTGAACGCTTCCTGGAAACGATGGGCCATGCCGGGAATCAGCTTCAACTGGCTGCCCTGGATATGCGCCGCCAGGTGCACGCCGTGCATCACCGGCAACAGCGGGTCGGCGGTGCCGTGCACCACCAGCGTCGGCACGCGCAGCTGGTTGAGCAACGGCACGCGGCTCGGCTCGGCGAGGATCGCCATGATCTGACGCTTCACGCCGTCCGGGTTGAACGCCCGGTCGTAGGACAACGCAGCCTGATGCAGAAGCGCCTGGCGGTCATCCTTCACATTCGGGCTGCCCAGCGCGGCCAGCAAATCGGCCTGCTGCTCCAGGGCCACTTCGCGATTAGGCGCGCTGCGTCGCGACAGCAGTTGCACCAACGCCGCACTCGGCGCAGGCAAGCCTTCGGCGCCGGAGCTGGTCATGATCAAGGTGAGGCTTTCCACCCGCTGCGGCGCCATCGCGGCCAAGTGCTGGGCGATCATGCCGCCCATGCTCGCGCCCAATACGTGGAATTGCTGGATCTGCAAGGCATCCATCAAACCCAACGCGTCGTCGGCCATATCGCTCAAGGTATACGGCGCTGCCACGGGCAGGCCGAGCTTGTAGCGCAGCACTTCAAAGGTCAGGTTGGCGCTCGCGGGCGCCTGGCGCCAGGTCGACAGGCCAACATCGCGGTTGTCATAGCGGATGACCCGAAAACCTTGTTGGCACAGCGCGACGACAACCTCGTCGGGCCAGTGAATCAACTGCCCGCCCAAGCCCATCACCAGCAGCAAAGCCGGGTCGGACGCACGGCCGATACTCTGGTAGGCGATGCTGACCTTTTCCAAGTCGACCGTTTGGGTCGGGACATTGACATCACATCGAGAAGCCGCAAAAGACGGCAGGCCGAACAAGAGAGCGGCCAATAGAAAAAACACGCGCATGAAAAACACCGAAACGCAGAACCCCAGTAGAGCGCGAGTCTGATGAAGTTTGTTCAAGCGCGCTGCCACAGTTGCGTGACAGTTTGATGAAGAGTGCCGGGCGGTCATGCTCAACCTGCGTATCGACAGACCCGGCAACATGAGACAAACTCACGCCATTCCAACTCATCACAAATTATATTCATGGAGAGCCCGTGCTCGAGATCCGTCACCTCAAGACCCTGCACGCCCTGCGCGAAGCCGACAGCCTGGTGGAAGCTGCCGAGCGCCTGCACCTGACGCAATCGGCACTGTCCCACCAGTTCAAAGAGCTGGAAGAGCGTCTGGGCATGCCGCTGTTCGTGCGCAAGACTAAACCGCTGCGCTTCACCAGCGCCGGCCTGCGCCTGCTGCAATTGGCTGACGCCACCCTGCCCTTGCTGCGCGGAGCCGAGCGTGATATCGCACGGTTGGCCGGTGGCACCGCCGGGCGTTTGCACATGGCCATCGAATGCCACAGTTGCTTTCAGTGGTTGATGCCGACCATCGACCAGTTCCGTGATGCCTGGCCGGAAGTCGAGCTGGACCTGGCCTCGGGCTTCGCCTTCGCCCCGCTGCCGGCCCTGGCCCGTGGTGACCTGGACCTGGTGGTGACCTCCGATCCGCTGGAACTGCCGGGCATCACCTATGTGCCGCTGTTTACCTATGAGGCCATGTTGGCCGTGGCTAACCAGCATGCGCTGGCAAATAAGGCGTACGTCGTGCCGGAAGACCTGCTGACCGAAACCCTGATCACCTACCCCGTGGAACGCGACCGCCTGGACATCTTCACGCGCTTCCTGGAACCCGCCGACATCGAGCCGGCCCAGGTGCGTACCTCTGAACTGACGGTGATGATGATGCAACTGGTGGCCAGCGGCCGTGGTGTGTGCGGCATGCCGCACTGGGCGCTGCATGAATACAGCTCGCGCGGGTATGTGAAGGGCAAGCGCCTGGGTGAAAAAGGTTTGTTCGCGACGCTGTATGCGGGGATCCGTGCGGACATGCTGGATGCGCCGTACATGCGCGACTTCCTGCTGACGGCGAAGGACACATCCTTTTCCACACTGGATGGCGTCAGCGCGGTGCGCTGAAGTTGGGAACAATCAAGATCAAAATGTGGGAGCGGGCTTGCTCGCGAATGTAGTGGATCAGTCACAGAGATATTGACTGACCCACCGCATTCGCGAGCAAGCCCGCTCCCACATTCGATAGGGTTTTCACCAGAGAATTACGCCGTGAGCGATTCGCGGTAGAACGGCAGGATCAAGTCACGCGTCAACGGCGCCAACTGCAGGCCACCGTCGCCAGCCGGGTCGATCCAACGCACCTCTTCAATCTCGGCCGCCGGGGTGACATTTACGTCGATGTTCACCTGGAACAACTCGGCTTCCACGGTGAAACCCGGCTCATTGACGGCCGGAGCAGAGAACTTGCCCAGGTAAACGGCGGCGCTTGGGTCGATGCGCAGGTTGAGTTCTTCGTGCAGCTCACGGGCCAGTGCTTCGGCGGGTTGCTCGCCGGCGTCGATCTTGCCGCCAGGCTGCATGAACGCCTGGGTGCCGCGCTTGCGCACCAGCAAGGTCTGGCCGTCAGTGCCGATCAGGAGGGCGGCGGCGATACGGATGGTGGAGGGCATGAGTGGTCTTCCTTGGCGGCAAAGGGCGCAAGGATCACATGACCTGTAGCTGCGCCGCAATCCAATGTGGGCTTAGCCAGGGATCACACTGTGATCTTTGATAAACACGCTGTATCGCGCGCCTTCCATGGTCTCGAAGGCAATCAACTTATCCACCAACGGCAAGTTCAACACCTTGCCGGCATTGAGCAGCAACATGCCGTTATCGGCGTTCAGGCTGCGCGCCAGCACCATGCCCTCCTCCAGTTCCCGAGTACCGAGCACCTTGACGTTGGGGTCGCCCAGGGTCACGTCATTGAGGTAGGTGGCGCACACCTGCACAAAGTCCTCGACCATGTTCGGGTCATACAGCCGCCCTGCGTATTTACGGATGTACAGCAGCGCTTCGTCACTGTTCATCTGCCGCTCCAGGATCAGGCCTTTTTGCAGCTCGATGAAATCCACCGCCAGTTTGAGCAGGCGTGAACCTGCGGGAATCGCCTCGCCCTTGAGGTGGTCGGGGAAACCGCTGCCATCCCAGCGTTCCTGGTGATGACGGATCAGCCGTGCGGCGTCTTTCATCGGTTCCAGGGCCATCAACAGCGACTCGCTTTGGGTGGCGTAGGCGCGATAGCGTTCGCGGTCGCTGCTGTGCAGCAAGTCCGAGGGCGAGGCCATCATGCTGTCGCTCCAACTCAACTTGCCGATGTTGTAGAGCGCTGCGGCCATGGTCAGGTCGCGGTTGCTGGCAGAGTCCACGCCATGGGCGATGCACCAGGTGCGCACCAGTTCGATGATCTGCCGGTTGGTCTGCTTGGCACGCGGCAGGCGCAGGTTGGCCAGCAGCGAGAACACTTCGGCGCCGGTGGCGTAGCTGTGTTTGAGTTCTTCGTAGGCCAGGTCGAGCATGTCGGCGGTTTGCTGCAGTTCGCTGGTGCGCGCGGCCACGCGTTTTTCCAGCGTGGCGTTGAGCTGCTTGAGTACTTCGTTCTGCTGCAAGATCAGCTGTTCCAGGCGCAGTCGCTCACGCTCGGAATGCTGATGAGCCAGGGATTGGCGCAGCGCCGACAGCAGTTCTTCATCGTTCCAGGGTTTGCTGAGGTAGCGGTAGATCTCGCCTTCGTTGATGGCCTTGATGATCAGCGTCAGGTCGGTCTCACCTGTGAGCAGGATGCGCACGGTGTGGGGATAGTGTTGGTGGACATGCGCCAACAGCGAAGCACCGTCCATGCCTGGCAGGCGTGCGGCGCTCATCACCAGGTCGACGGGTTGGCTGGCGAGGATCGCCAGGGCCTCGGCAGCGCAGGTGGCGCTGTACAGGTCGAAGGGCTCCAGCCGCAGCAGGTGGGTGAGGCTGCGGAGTACGTCCGGGTGGGCATCGATCAACAGCACCACGGCGCGGTCGGTATCGGTGAAAGTAACTGACTCTCCCATGGGACACCTCGGATCGTCGGTATGCGCTCCTTACAGTCTGGGCCTGCCTCCTTGGCGATTACTGAGTAGTTTAGTCGGTTTCTGGCAAAATGATGGCCTTCCGATATCAATGCAAAAAAAAGCCGCTCCAGAAACAGGAGCGGCCTTCGAGGTGAAACCGGTACGCCTCACGCGTCGGCTTTTTTCGGGCTTGAGCCGAACGACGCAAAACGCTTGTTGAACCCGGCAATCCGGCCTTCGGCCTGGGTCTTGCGTTGTTGGCCGGTGTAGATCGGGTGCGAGGCGCTGGACACGTCCAATGGGATGTACGGGTAGGTGTTGCCGTCGCTGTGTTTGTGGGTGCGATCGCTGTCGGCGGTGGAGCCGATCAGGAAGAACACGTCGGCGGCAGTGTCGTGGAACAGCACGGTGCGGTAGTCGGGATGGATTCCAGCTTTCATGAGGCCTCCGGGGCGTGTGGGTGCAAAACAAGTGTTATACAATAACACAAATCATGCACCCAAACGAGAACCGATTGCAATAAGAATAGACCGAGAGAGTCTATGCAGCTTCCTGGAAATCCATCTCCGGTGGCTGTTGCGAGAAGCCACGGGTCAGTACGCCCAGGTACACCAAACCAATCGCCAACCACACCAGGCCCAGGTAAATCGCCAAGTGGTCGAGGCTGACCATCAGCCATAAATCCGCGACCAGGCCGATGGTCGGGAACACCAGAAACAGGATCAACTCACGCACGCCGCGCTGTTTGGCGCCGATCCAGTAGTGGAAGATCACCGACAGGTTCACCAGGCTGAACGCCAGGAACGCACCGAAGTTGATGAACGAGGTGGAGGTGGTCACGTCCAGCTTCAACGCCAGCAGCGCCACCACTGCACACAACAGGATGCTGTTGACCGGCGTGCCGAAGCGCGCATGCAAGGTGCCGAAGAACGACTTGGGCAACACACCGTCACGGCCCATGGCAAACAACAACCGCGAACCACTGGCCTGGGCCGATAACCCCGAGGCGAATTGACCGACGATCAGGCCGATCAGGAAGATCGACACAAACAGGTCGCCGCCGATATTGCGCGCAATTTCGTACGCCGCCGAATCGACGTTGGCGAATTCGAACGACGGATGAGCGATCTGCACAAAGTAGGACACCGCCACAAAAATCAGGCCGCCGATCAAAGTGATCAACATGATGGCCCGTGGAATGGTGCGACGTGGGTCGCGGGTTTCTTCGGTCAGGGTGCTGACCGCGTCAAAGCCCAGGAACGAATAGCAGGCAATGGCCGCCCCACTCATGATCAACGGCATCTGCATCTGGCCGTTGAAGAACGGGGTGATGGTCCACAGCGGCTTGCTGGCGTCGCCGCCGATGTAATGGATGCACAGCGCCACGAACGCGATCAGCACCAGGAACTGCACCAGCATCAGCAACGCATTGATGCCGTTGGCCAACTTGAGGCCGACGATGTTGATGGCGCTGGTGATGCCGATAAACGCCAGCACCCAGATCCATTGCGGCACTGCCGGGAACGCCGAATTGAGGTACGCCGCACCGATCAGCCAAATGGCCATGGGCAAGAACAGGTAGTCGAGCAACACCGCCCAACCCGCGATAAACCCCAGTTTCGGGCTGATTGCCTTGCGCACATAGCTGTAGGCGGAACCGGCGACCGGAAAAGCCGAGGCCATGCGCCCGTAGCTCATGGCGGTAAAGAACATCGCTACCAGCGCCGCCAGATACGCGGCGGGGACCATGCCCGCAGTGGATTGCGCCAGGATGCCAAAGGTGCCGAGCACAATGATCGGCGTCATATAGGCGATGCCAAACAGCACCACCGACCCTAACGACAGGGTGCGTTGCAAACGAGCCATGAGCGATTCTCCGCTGATTTATTAGATTTATGGCAGAACTGAAATGGGTGTTGCAGGTGTCTTTTTTCTTATGTACGGCACGGGTTGTAGTGAGCGAGCTTGCCTCGCGCTGGGTGGCGAAGCCGCCCCAAACCCAGGCACCTCGGTCTTACTGAAACACTGCGGCGGCCTGGTTGGGGCGGCTTCGCCCCCCAGCGCGAGGCAAGCTCGCTCACTACAGGGTTCCCGTCAGCCGGGGAAATTGGGGATCAGAAGCTCCCGTGTGCCGTCTGCGCGCTCGATCACCTCACCCGGCAATTTCAAGCGCTGGTCATCCAGGTAGCGGTAGTCCTTGCGCGCCGCTGCCAGTTGGTCAAGGTCCAGCTCGACCGTGAATTGCCCTTCCTCGCGCCCGGCCTCGAACAGCAAGGTGCCTATCGGGTCCACCAACGCGCTGCCGCCGGCGAATAACAGGCCGCCATCGCCCTCGCCTACCCGGTTGACCATCAGCGCAAACGCCTGATTTTCCTGGGCGCGGGCCATGATTGCGGTGCGGTGGGTGGGACCGTACGGGTCCATGTTGCCGTTGGTGACGATCAACAGTTCGGCGCCCAATTGCGCATTGGCGCGGGCGGTTTCCGGAAACTCGATGTCGTAGCAGATCAACAGGCCGATGCGTACGCCGTTCCACACACAGGTGGCGTAGCGGTCACCCGGGGTAAACACACCGCGATCAGAGGCCCAGAGGTGGGTCTTGCGATAACGCAGGGCGATGCCCTCGGGGGTAATCAGCAAGGTAGTGTTGTAGAACTGGCCGTTATCGTTCTCGGCCATGCCGATCACCACGGCGATGTTGCGCTCGCGGGCGGCCTGGATAACGGCCTGCACGGTCGGGCCGTCCAGCGGTTCGGCGATGTCGGCGACGGTCTCGGCCGACGGGAAGCCCATCAGGTGGGTTTCCGGGAAGACGATCAGTTGCGTATCGCCGGCACAGGCAGCAATCGCCGCCAAAGCGCGCTCAAGGTTGTAAGCTGTACCGTTATCACGGCCCGCCAACTGGGCAAATTCGACCTTCATGGGTATTCCTTGTTCTCAATCTGTGCCGCAGTATGCGCAGCCACACCAGGCCAGGGAATTACGCGGCGGGGGTAACCCGATAGGGGTAGATAATGACCATGTCGCTGCAAGACATCGCCTGGCACCGTTCGGTGGGGCAAATGATAGACGCCCTGGACCAGGCCAACTTCTGGACCCAGCTGGTGCGATTGCTGGACCAATACGTGCCGTCCGACAGTTGGGTGGCGCTGTTGTTCAGCAGCGAGCACCGGCCTCTGGTGTTCGCCGAATGCCCCGGCGCCGACGGCACGCCGGACCATCTGTTCCAGGACTACCTCAACGGCCTGTACCTGCTCGACCCCTTCTACATCGCCAGCCGCGAGCATTCGCGTACCGGCTTGTTCCGCCTGGCCGACGTCGCGCCGGAGCACTTTGAACTCACCGAGTATTACCAACGGTACTTCCGCTTGAACGTGGTGGCCGATGAAATCCAGTTCAATTGCCACCTGCCAGATGGCCGCACGCTGTGCCTGTCCCTGGGATCGAAACAGCGCTTTGACCAAAGCCAGATTGCCCTGCTGTCGTTGATCCAGCCGTGGGTGCTGAGCCTGTTGCGCCAGCGCCTGCCCTACGAACTCAATCAGGTCAGCGCGCCGCAACCTCCTATCCAGAATGATGAATGGGGCGCGCAGCTTACCGCCCGCGAACTGGATGTCGGCCGTTTGATGCTCAGCGGTTGCTCCAGCAAGGAAATCGCTCGTAAGCTGGAAATCTCTGTTGAAACCGTGAAAGTCCATAAGAAACACATGTACAGCAAGCTAGGGATCAAATCCCAGTCGGAGCTGTTCTCGATCTTTCTTCAGGCGCAAACCGCCTAGCCGATGAGTCCGAACCCAAGGAAAACCGTATGAGCCTGTCGTTATTAAGCCGTTACGCCTTCTTTGCCGTGTGCGTCATTTTTACCCTCGCCAGCCTCCCGTTTATCGAACATGAATGGCTGTGGCCCATCACCGTGGTCACCGGCATCCTCAGCCTGATCGGCATTTTCGACCTGCTGCAAAGCCCCCACGCCGTGCGTCGCAACTACCCGATCCTGGGCAATATCCGTTACCTGGTGGAAGCCATCCGCCCGGAAATCCGCCAGTACCTGCTCGAATCCGACAGCGACGCCCTGCCCTTTTCCCGGGCCCAGCGCTCGCTGGTGTATTCGCGCGCCAAGAATGAAAGCGCGGACAAACCCTTCGGCACCCTGATCGATGTGTACCAGTCGGGCTTCGAATTTATCGGCCACTCCATGCGCCCAGCCCCCTTGAGCGACCCGAGCGGGTTTCGCGTGATGGTCGGCGGGCCGCAGTGCAAGCAACCGTATTCGGCATCGGTGTTCAATATCTCGGCAATGAGTTTTGGCTCGCTGAGCGCCAACGCAATCCGCGCGCTCAATCAAGGCGCCAAGCTCGGCAACTTTGCCCATGACACCGGCGAAGGCAGCATCAGCCCCTATCACCGAGAAAACGGCGGCGACCTGACCTGGGAACTGGGCAGCGGCTACTTCGGTTGCCGCACCAGCGACGGCCGTTTCGACCCGGAACGCTTCGCCGTGCAGGCCCAGGACCCGCAAGTGCGCATGATCGAAATCAAGATGAGCCAGGGCGCCAAGCCCGGCCATGGCGGGATCTTGCCCAAGCACAAGGTCACCCAGGAAATCGCCGAGACACGCGGCATCATGATGGGCGAAGACTGCATCTCGCCGTCGCGCCACAGCGCGTTTTCCACGCCTATCGAAATGATGCAGTTCATCCAACAACTGCGCGAGCTGTCCGGCGGCAAACCGGTAGGCTTCAAGTTTTGCCTGGGCCATCCGTGGGAGTTCATGGGCATTGCCAAGGCCATGCTGGAAACCGGCATCCTCCCGGATTTTATCGTGGTGGATGGCAAGGAAGGCGGCACCGGTGCGGCGCCCGTGGAGTTCACCGACCACATCGGTGTGCCGTTGCGTGAAGGCCTGTTGTTCGTGCACAACACCCTGGTGGGCCTGAACCTGCGCGACAAAATCAAGCTCGGCGCCAGCGGCAAGATCGTCAGCGCGTTCGATATCGCCAGCGTCTTGGCCATCGGTGCCGACTGGGCCAACTCGGCGCGGGGCTTCATGTTTGCCATCGGCTGCATTCAGTCCCAATCGTGTCACACCAACAAATGTCCGACTGGCGTTGCGACTCAAGACCCGCTGCGCCAACGCGCGCTGGTAGTGCCGGACAAGGCCCAGCGTGTGTTCAACTTTCATCGCAGCACGCTCAAGGCGCTGGCAGAAATGCTCGCCGCTGCTGGCCTCGATCACCCTTCGCAACTGTCTGCCAAGCACTTGGTGCGGCGAATGTCGGCGACCGAGATCAAACTGTTTTCACAGCTTCATGTGTTCCTCAAGCCGGGTGAATTGCTAACCGGTGAGGTAAATGGCGAGTTCTATTCGCGCATGTGGCAGATGGCGCGGGCCGATAGCTTCGAGCCCAATGACGTCGTGGCTGCATAATCGTCAATCATCACTGACCGCTGAACCGGACCACCGACGGCATCGTTGAAACAAGGAGATTCACATGCCGTTGCTGGACTTTGCTGCTATCGCCAAACAATTGCCCGACAGCTGGAAATCAACACGCTTGGGCCAGGTCGGCCCGGCGCGGATCAAGGTGTTGCGCATGGATGAGCAGGCGTATGAGGAAGAGACCCATGACTACAACGAAGGGCTGTTTGTGGTCAGCGGTCATTTGCAACTGAGCATCGACAACCAGGAAATCCGAGTGAATGCCGGCCAGATGTACCTCGTGCAAGCCGGTACGGCCCATAGCGTGCTCGCGGGCAGCCATGGAACTTTGGTAATCATTGATGTCTAGAGACATCCAGTAATACCCAACCTTTGCAATTGCTTACAAATACCGCCAACCTTCGCGCCCCCGACGCGTGGCGTGCGTCATTGCCCACGCCCGCGTGTCTTTAATAAACAATCCGTACAAGAGCCTGCTGCCATGCTGAACGGACGCGACCCGCGCATCGATTTTTTTCGGGGCCTGGCGTTGATCTTCATTTTCTGGGATCACGTCCCCCACAATCCCCTCGGCCAGATCACCCTGCGTAACATCGGTTTCAGTGACGCTGCGGAAGTCTTTGTGTTCCTCGCCGGCTTCGCCTCGGTGATGGCCTACGGCAAAGTCCTGCAACGCGAAGGCTACTGGATGGCCTGCCTGAAAATCCTGCGACGCACCTGGGTGCTGTACGTGGTCCACATCTTTTTGCTGGCGATGCTGATGGGCATCGTGTTCTTCGCCAACAGCCACGTCGAGACGCGTGACCTGGTGCAAGAAATGGGCATGACCCACTTCATCACTCACCCGCAACAGGCGTTGCTGGATGAGTTGCTGTTGCGCTTCAAACCCAACCTGATGGACCCCTTGCCGCTGTACATCGTGTTGCTGGCCAGCCTGGCACTGGTACTACCGCTGATGATGCGCAGCCCCCTTGTGGTCGTGGCTGTGTCGCTGACCGTTTACTTGCTGGCGCCCTGGATGGGTTGGAACCTGCGGGCCATCGAGGACGGCGTGTGGTATTTCAACCCGATTACCTGGCAGTTGCTGTTTGTACTGGGCGGGGCTGCGGCGATTCATAGTCAGCGCAAAAAGCCCGTCGAGCCTCGTCCCTTGTCACGTCAGCCGATGTTTATCGCGGCAGCGGTATATGTGCTGATCACCGGCATTCTGACCCTGTCGTGGCGTTGGCCTGAGCTCCACGACGCCGTCATGCCAGCCGTGATCAGCGAGCTGATCTACCCGATCAGCAAAACAGACCTTTCACCCGTGCGCCTGCTGCACTTCCTGGCCCTGGCCTACGTCACCGCCAAGCTGCTGCCGGGCGCAGGCTGGACGCAAAATCCGCTCGCCGCACAGGTGTGCCGAATGGGCCGGTTTTCTCTGGAAGTTTTCTGCTTGGGCGTGTTGCTCGCCCCCTTGGCCGACATGCTCAATGCCATGGCCGGCGATGCACTGGCAATGCAACTGCTGACCGCGTGGGTGGGCGTGGTGCTGATGGCCGCACTGGGCGCCTGGCTGGAGTTGAACAAGCGGCTGAGCCAGCGCCGCGCGAATTGACTTAGGTAACGCCCGCATCGCGCGGGCGTGCGTATTCGTGCGTTCAATTTGTTGACCCGCGCGCCTCAAAGCTTGGCGCAACGGGCCAACCAAGGATCACGCCGATGGCGAGGCAACATGCCCGGCGTTGGTCGGTTGCAGCTTGAAGACGTAGAACAGCACCGTCAGCAGCACCAGGAACGCAGGCCCTACGTAAAGCGCCACACGGGTATCCGGGAAGTACGCCATCAAGCCTACGACCAGCACCAGGAACGCCAACGCCAAGTAGGAACTGACCGGGTACAGCCACATGCGGTACTTGAGCGCCGCCTGCTCGGCTGGGCTCAAGCCTTTGCGGAACTTGAGCTGGGCCAGCAGGATCATCAGCCAAGTCCAGATCGCGCCGAAGGTGGCGATGGACGTCACCCACACGAACACCTGATCCGGTACCAGGTAGTTGAGCAGCACGCCCAACAGCAAGGCAAAGATCGACAACAACAGCGCCTTGCGGGGTACACCATTGCTTGAAGTGGTGCCGAAGGTGGCCGGTGCCTGGCCGTTCTGCGCCAGGCTGTAGAGCATGCGCCCGGTGCTGAAGATGCCACCGTTGCACGACGACAGCGCAGCGGTGATCACCACGAAGTTGATGATGCCTGCGGCGGTCTTGATGCCCAAGCGCTCGAAGGTCATCACGAACGGGCTGCCCTGGGTGCCGATTTCATTCCACGGGTAGATCGACAAAATCACGAACAACGCGCCGACGTAAAACAGCAGGATGCGCCAGAACACCGAGCCGATCGCACTGGGGATGGTCTTCTGCGGGTTGCGTGCTTCACCGGCGGTGAGGCCGATCATCTCGACGCCCAGGTAGGCGAACATCACCATTTGCAGGGACATCAGCACGCCTTGCACGCCATTGGGCATGAAGCCGCCGTGAGTCCACAGGTTGGAAATACCCAGCGCCACGCCGTCGTTGCCAAAGCCGAAGGCAATGATGCCGACACCTCCGATGACCATCGCAATGATCGTGACGATCTTGATCAGCGCGAACCAGAATTCGAATTCACCAAAGGCTTTTACCGCGATCAGGTTGATCGTACCCATGCTGATCAGCGCCGCCAGGGCCCAGATCCAGCGCGGCGTGTCGGGGAACCACACGCCCATGTACACCGCCACGGCGGTGATCTCCGCAACGCAGGTCACCAGCCACAGGAACCAGTAGTTCCAGCCAGTCAGGAAGCCCGCCAACGGGCCGAGATAGTCTTGGGCGTAACGGCTGAACGAGCCGGCGACGGGGTTGTGCACCGCCATCTCGCCGAGGGCGCGCATGATCACCAGGATTGCCAGGCCGCCGATGATGTACGACAGCATGATCGCCGGGCCGGCCATTTCGATGGCCTTGGCCGAGCCGAGGAACAGGCCGACACCGATACAGGCGCCGAGGGCCATCAGGCGAATGTGCCGTTCACCGAGTTCGCGTTTGAGCGGGCCGCCTTGAGCGGTCTCGCCATGGGGCAGTGGGTTGCCGACTGGCATAGGGGTACAACCTCATTTTGTTATTGGATTATCCGCAGAGTCTCCAGGGGCAGGCGGGTAAGCCTGCGCCCTTGCCGAAACCGGGGCCGCCTCATGGACGGGCCCTTCTTGCCAGGCAAGATCAACGGGGCGTGCAGTATAAAAAGCCCGGCTCAGGGCCTTTCACTATAAAAGCAGATCAATTTAGTGAAACAACCCGCAATAATCCAACTTTACAGGAGCATATAACCTACACCGAGCGTCAAAACGTCGCAGTACATTCCAAGAAACATCCGACAAACAAAACACATTTCCCTCACAAGCAGCCCTCAACGACTAAGCTTCCAGCAAGTCCGATCAATCTGCGTGAAGGGATCAATCGACTATGGGCGCACTGTGGCAAACCGAATCGAGCAAGGCTGCGAAAGTACAAGGCAGTTCGGACCCAGCGCCTTTACCCAAAAATAAACCCCGGCCCCGCTACTGGCTCCGGTTGTTCTGGCTGATCGTACTGATCGCATTGATTGCCCTGGGTTTTGCCGCCAGCAAAGAGATGCGCACCTCACGCCTGCAGGCCCAGGAACTCAGCCGCCTGGCCCGCGACCTTACCTACCAGGTAAAACCCGGTGCCAGTGATGCCATGGTCTATCCCGGTGCCGGCCCCTTCGACCGACGCCTGGGCTACAGCGACCTCGGCACGTTCCTACCGCGCCTGCTCAAGCGCGGTTATGTGATCCAGGATCAGTCGCGCTTTTCACCGCAACTGATGGACTACAGCGCCAAAGGCCTGTTTGTACCCTACGCGGAAAAGATCCAGGCCGGGCTGTCCATTACCGATTGCCGCGCCGTCCCGCTGTACCAATACAACTACCCGCAACAGCTCTACGACAGCTTCGCGTCGATCCCGCCGCTGGTGATCAACAGCCTGCTGTTTATCGAAAACCGCGACCTGCTTGACCCCGCCCAACCGCAAGCCAACCCGGCCGTAGACTGGCCGCGTTTTGCCAAGGCCGCGTGGTCGCAAGTCGCCAAATTGCTGCACTTGCCCGGCCAAAGCGCCGGCGGCAGTACCCTGGCCACTCAACTGGAAAAATATCGGCACTCGCCGGATGGCCTGACCGTATCGGGCGGGGAAAAACTGCGGCAGATGTTTTCTGCTGCCGTGCGCGCCTATCACGATGGCCCCGACACTTTGCCTGCACGTAAAAATATCCTGCGCGATTACCTCAACAGCGTGCCCCTGTCGGCAGTCCCGGGGCATGGCGAAGTGCATGGCATGGCCGAGGGGTTGCGGGTGTGGTACGGCGCCGATTTCAACACGGTCAACCAGGCGTTGCGCGGCCCGGTAAACGCGGAGCAAGGCCTGGCCCTGAGGGAAGTGCTGTCGCTGATCATCGCCCAGCGCCGACCGTCGCATTACCTGGCCAAAGGGCGTGATGAGCTGGCGCAACTCACCGACGCCCACCTGCGCCTGCTGGCTCAGAACAGGGTGATCACACCTGCGCTGTTGAAGGTGGCACTGGCAAGCAAGGTCACTTACCGCGACTGGGTGCAACAACCCACGGTGCAGCCGATCGAGACCAACAAGGGCATCAGCGTTGCACGCAGCCGCCTGGCCGCCCTGCTCGACCGACCACTGTACGACCTCGACCGCCTCGATCTCTCTGCGACGACTACCCTGCAAGCGCAACTGCAGGGTCAGGTCAGCGACTACCTCAAGCATTTGGCAGACCCCGACTACGCCCGCCAACTTGGCCTGCTCGGTGAGCGCCTGCTCACGCCGGCCAGCACTGCGCAAGTGCGCTACAGCTTCACCTTGTTTGAGCTGACGCCAGACGGTTCACGGGTGCGCGTGCAAACCGACAACACCGACCAGCCCTTCGACATCAACGAAGGCAGCAAGCTGGAACTGGGCTCCACCGCCAAGCTGCGGGTGCTCACCACCTACCTGCAAATCATCACCGAGCTGCACGACAAATACGCCGCGCAAGCTCCGGCTGCGCTGAAAAAAATCGCGGTGGATGACCAGGACCGCTTGAGCCGCTGGGCCCTCGACTACCTGATCCAGGCACCGGACAAGTCTCTAGCCAAAATGCTCGACGCCGCCCTCGACCGCACATATTCGGCCAGCCCCGCCGAGAGTTTTTTCACCGGCGGCGGCCTGCACCGTTTCCATAACTTCCGTAGCCAGGACAACGGCCGCAGTCCCAGCTTGCGCGATGCGTTGCGTGAGTCGATCAACCTGCCGTTCATTCGCCTGATGCGCGACGTAGTGCGCTACGTCACCTACTCAGGCGAGAACAATAGCGCCGAGTTGCTCAAGGACGACAACGACCCGCGCCGCCAGGAATACCTCGCTGGTTTCGCCGACCGCGAAGGCACGACCTTCCTGCGCAAGTTCTGGAAGAAGTACCAGAAGAAAGACACCCAGGCGCGCCTCGAAACCTTCCTCGACAGCCTGCGCCCCACGCCGATTCGCCTGGCCGCGGTGCACCGCTATCTGCTGCCCAATGCCAGTCAGGAGAGCTTCAACTTGTTTGTGCGTTCACACCTGAACGGTGTCAAAACCACAGAAAAACTCACCGACGAACGCCTGCAAAAACTCTACAAAGACTACGGCCCCGGCACCTACGACCTACCTGACCAAGGCTATATCGCCAAGGTGCACCCGCTGGACTTGTGGCTGTTGGGCTACTTGCTCAACCATCCCGAGGCGACCTTCACTGAAGTGGTCAAGGCCAGCCAGTTCGAACGCCAGGAGGTCTACAGCTGGCTGTTCAAGAGCCGCCATCAAAGCGCACGCGACAGCCGCATCCGCACCATGCTGGAGATCGAGGCGTTCCTCGATATTCATCAACGCTGGCAGGCCGTGGGGTATCCGTTCGACCATCTGGTGCCGTCCCTGGCAACCGCTATCGGCAGCTCCGGTGACCGCCCTGCGGCCCTGGCAGAACTGATGGGCATCATCCTCAATGACGGCGTACGGCCCCGCGTGTTGCGCATCGACACCCTGCATTTTGCCGCCGACACGCCTTACGAAACCCGTGTGGTCAACGACCCTGCACCGGGCAAGCGAGTGATGCCGATCGAGGTTGCCCAGGCCTTGCGCGGCGCGCTGTCCCAGGTAGTGGATGCCGGCACCGCCAAACGCGTGGCTGGCAGTTTCAAACTGGCCGACGGCACCCCGCTGGCCATGGGCGGCAAGACCGGCACCGGGGATAACCGTATCGAAGCGATTGGCGCAGGGGGCCGGATTCTCAGCTCAAAATCCATCAACCGTACGGCGACCTTCGTGTTCTACCTGGGCGAGCATCACTTCGGCACGCTGACCGCGTTTGTCCCCGGTCAATCCGCCGAACACTTCACCTTTACCTCGGCGTTGCCCGTGCAGGTGCTCAAGGGCATGGCGCCGATCCTGATGCCCTACTTGCAACCGGGTGACCGCACTCAATGCCTGCCAGGACCGCTTACTGACGGTGCTGCGACGCTCTGACAATAAGCGCCGCCTTGGATGATAGTGGTGGCTTGCCCGGGCTTCTAAATTGGTCTCTCCGCAAACCGCATCAGAGACCCGTTATGGATATCCGAATCAACCACCGCAACATGACCCGCGAACAGAAAAACACCTTGGTCGAAGCCATGCTGCGCTTGAAAAACGACACGCCCAGCGTGCTGCGCCCCGGCCATCAAAACCGCTATGACGATTTTGTGCAGGTGCATAAAAACGCCATGGGCGGCCCCGGCCAGTTCGCGCCCATGCCGCACCGCAGCCCACTGTTTTTCCCTTGGCATCGGGTGTTCCTGCGCCAGTTCGAACGCGCCCTGCAAATCACCGCGAATGACACCAGCATCACCTTGCCGTTCTGGGACTGGACCCTGAACGGCCCCAACGATCCCTTCACCTCGAGCTTTCTCGGCGGCAATGGCGACCGCGCCCAAGATGATCGCGTAGTCACCGGCCCGTTCGCCCAACAAGCCGGGCGCTTCGACGTAAATATCTGGGACCTGGACATCGGTGACCCCGGCCTGCGACGTGAATTTGGCAATGAAGCCGGTGCCCATCTGCCAGATAACGACCAGGTGAGCGCCGCCTTGTCGAAAACGCCCTACGCCGGCGGCCCAGACAGTTGGGTGAATTTTTGCGAAGGCATGCTGCATGACCCTGTGCATCGATGGGTGGGAGGCAATATGTCGTTTCCCACCTCACCGAATGACCCAGTGTTCTTCCTTCATCACTGCTACCTCGACCTGTTGTGGGAACGCTGGAAGCGCCAGCACCCAACCAGTGCCCCTTACTTGCCGCAAAACGGCGTCCCCGGCATGGATCAGGAGGCAACACTGGTGTTTCACGCCACCGGCAGCACGGCACCCTGGGAGAAGACCTGGACCGTGAACGAGGTGATAACCACCGAAGCCCTGGATTACACCTATGGGGTGTTCACCAGCCCGCCACCGACCTGCCTGCCTCAACCACCGGTCTGCCAGCCCACACCTGGCCCTGTCGTAGACCTTATCGCTGACGAAGTAACTATCTAACCCCTGGGGCCCGCCCTGCCTCCCTAGGCTGATGGCCTTGTCCACGACTCAAGGTCATCCGCCATGCCTGCCACACCGGATAAAGGTCCGCATTACTCATTGATCCAAAACAACCTGCCCGACTGGCTGCACACCGCCGCCTGGTCACGGGCACAGGCGCTGGGCCAAGCCCCATTGGGGCTACTGCCCGAACTTTCGCGCGCGCCCGCCGCGCTACATGCCCCGCTCAAAGTCGCCAACGCCGGGGCCTGGGCCGCCCAAAACACGGTCGATCAACGCTTGAAGGCGCTGCAAGACGTGTACGCATTTGCCGAACCCTTGCTGACCGCCGCCCTGCAGCAGCGCTACGCGTTGACGCTGGATGTACGCGCCACCCATCTGTTTCTGGTCAGTGCCAAGGGTTCATTTCTCCAGGGCAGTACCAGCCGCACCGTGTCGTTGCTTAATGCTGCCCTGCGAAATTTCTCCAGCGATGAACATTTCAGCGACAGCTCTCGCTACATCAGTCAACCGGACGCCCTTGGGCACTTTGAGATCGAGGCGCACCTTAGCCGGATGAGCATCGAGCAATTCATCGCCCTATGCCGCGAACTGGACCTCGGTGCTCAATACGCACGTCACCTGCAACAATACCTGTTGCCACCACTGGAAGCCGACCGGCAAAGCCTGCAAGCCGAGGTCATCGCCAGCCAGCAGGCGGCACTGAACAGCGCTACGCACCTGGCCCAATTGCGCGGCGACATCGAGCCGCAGGTTTTCCACCTGCTGCAACGTTGCGTGAAGGGTGAGCGCGGTGTGATGCATTTTTATCGATTGCGCATCATGGACACGCTGTTGACCGGCATCCTGTTGATCGCCGCTGATCTTGACCTGGCGAAGGACATCATGCCGGTGGTGGTGTATATCCCCCATGATCCCCACGGTGCGATCCAGGCTTACCCCAGCACGCTGGCGTTTCGTGATGCACTGGCAAAGAAGCTGCAGGACCCTACCTATCGGCAGTTCTTCAGTCGGTTTGTGGACCAGCAACAACGGGGAGTCTTCATCGAGGGCCTGCAACAACGCGCGCCCTACAGCGCAAGCCGCATCGACGGCGAGTTGTGGCCGCAGATGTACCAGGCAGCGCTGAATAAAATGCTCAACGACGGCCGTGAACTGGCAGTGTCTACGGCAGATGCCGATAGCCAAGCGCGCTGGGCCTGGTGGGACTCGTTCAGTCATACCCTTGAGGGTGCACTCAACGTGGCGCTGATGGTCATCACGCCGTTCGTGCCGTTGTTGGGGGAGATGATGCTGGCCTACACCGCCTACCAACTGCTGGATGAAGTGGTGGAAGGCGCAGTTGACCTGGCCGAGGGCCAAGCGCTGGAAGCTGCAGGGCATTTAGTGGGCGTAGTGAGTGACGTGGTGCAATTGGCGACGTTCGGTGTTGGCGGCAAACTGGCCCAGTCGGCATTCGTCAACCAACTCAAGGCGATCGAGGTCAACGGCAAGACGCGACTGTGGAACCCTGATCCGACGCCGTATCAGCAGGCCGTGCAATTACCGGCTGACTCCCTGCCGGACGAGTTGGGCGTACACACGCACGCAGGGCAAAAAATCTTGCCGCTTGACGGCGCACAGTATGCCCTGAAGCTCGAACCTGCCGGCGATCAGCATCGCATCCTGCACGCCACCCGCGCCGACGCCTACACGCCCACGATCCGCCGCAACACCAGCCCGCAAGCCTGGAGTGACCGACGGAGCCTTCTCGAATTGGGGCCGTTCAACGACGACCAGCAGCAACAGATCATTGCCACCAGTGGCCTTGATCATGACGTGCTGCGCGCTGTACAGGCCGACCAGGTAGCCGCGCCGCTACTGGATGAAACGCTCAAGCGCATGCGGCTGAATCAGCAGGCCGCGCAACTGCCCGAACGGCTGCGCGCCGGCGAACCGGTTGATCAGGACACCTATTGGAGCCCCTACATCGCCCGCGAACTGCCGGGCTGGCCACAGGAGCGGGCGATCCTGGTGTATGAAAACGCTGATCTCAGCGGCGACCACCTGCGCTTTGGCGAAATCGATGCGCCGCACACGGTGGCCATCAGCCGTGACGATTTGAACCTAGGCAAATTACCCGAACGCCTGGTAGACGCCCTGGACAGCACACAGCTCACAAGCCTGTTGGGCGAGCTGCCAGAAGACCGCACGGCGCAAATCGGTGCACTGCGCAATCGCCTGGCCGACCAGTTTGCTCAACGCAGGGGTTCATTGTTTGCTTACCTGTACCGCAGCAGTGAAGACCTCACCACCGAGCGCGGCCTGCGGGTGCGTGAAGCCTGCCCCGGACTGCCGAAAACGCTAGTGAACAACGTACTCAGCCACGCGTGGCCAGATGAGCTGACCACCCTCGACACCGAACAGCACCTGCCCCTGCGCCTGAAAAACCTCGCCCGGGAACTGCACGGGCAAGCCCAGGTTGCCGAGGCGCTTCAGGGTTTTTATGACCCTCAGTTGCTCGGCCCAAGCACCGAGCAGATGGTCCTCGATACTCTGCGCGTGTACAGCGACAGCCTAGAAGATTGCCGCATCGAAATCCGCCAGCACTCGCCCATCGCCAACGTGCGTGCCAGTGCTGGGCCGCAAAACGCTCGCGCCCAACGGCTGCTTCTGAAAAAAGACCGACACTATGAGGTTTACGACAATGGTCAGCCCCGGGGGAAGCAGGTCAGCGATTTGTTCGACGCCGTGCTTGACGCACTGCCCCCGCACAAAACCAAGACCCTGGGTTACGCACCGGGTGAGGGTGCAGCATTCAAAGGCTGGGTAATCGACACATTGCGCACGCCGCAACAGCGTCGCGCGCTGTGGACGGATTCGCCGGTCGGGGAAGCGCCGCCCACTGACACCCTGGTACTTCTGCAAAAACCCATGCATCGCGCGGCGGCCTGGCTGTGTGACTTGTTTCCCAGCCCATTGGAACAAAGGGTCAAGACGCTTTACCCGTATGCCGAGCAAACCGTGATCGACACCTACCTGCAGACCCTCGCCGACCCGCTGCAACGCCAGCGCTTCGAGGCCCGAGAGCTTGAGAAGGATGAGTTACACCGCGACCTCACGCAATGGATCGCCCGCGCGCCGGACGATGAACCGACAGACATCGGCGAACAGCGCCTGTACCTGGCCAAATCGTTGCTGCGGGCCTGGGAAGAAAACATCGACGCAGACGAAACCGGCATTCGCCTGAGCATACGTAGCGTATGGCTGCCCGGATTGCTGGAAAACCTGCGGCTGAGCGCCAACTTCGATCATGTGCTGCACCTGGATTTGATCGACGCCCAACTATTGGATACCGATACGTCATTTCTCACGAACTTCCCGCGGCTGATCAGCCTCAGCCTGCGCAATAACAAACTGACCCGATTGCCACCTTCCCTGAGGGGCATGACGTCACTGATGCGCTTGAGCCTGGAGAACAACCCCATCACATGGGACGCCGCCGGCTTGAGTCAACTCGCCGAAATGTCCCAACTGCGGCAACTGAACCTGAGCCATAACCGTGGTTTGACCCGCGCGCCAGACCTGAGTGGCCTGGTGCAGTTGGAAGCCTTGTCGTTGAACAACACCAACATCAGCGAATGGCCTGACGGTTTGTTCGAACAGTCCAGGCCTTGGGGCTTTTACCTGGACGTACAAAACACCGCCATCAACAGCGTGCCGCAATTTTTGCCCTGGACGCCCGAAGCCGAAGTGGTGGCCTGGGCCCGCCTTGACCGCAACCGTTTGAGCGCGAGCGCCGAACAGCGGTTGATCAGTTACCGACTGGCAGCCGGTTTGGACCCTTACCGTACGTATCCGCCCAAAGGCGACAGCCAATTCTGGCTGGCCAACCAACCATTGGCGCGTCAAGAAAAATTGAAACAACAGTGGCTGGACCTTGAACAGGAGCACGGCGCCCAAGGTTTCTTCGAGGTTCTGAAAAGCCTGGAGCATTCGGACGTGTTTGAAGACGCGCGCGACGAAGCACGTTACGAAGACGGCCGCGCGCAACTGACCGACAAAGTCTGGCGCATGCTGCGGGCCATGCACGGCGACCACGCACTGCGTTCGCGCCTGTTTTTGATGGCTGGCAACCCGGTCACCTGCGCCGATGCCGGAGCACACATCTTTAATGCGATGGGGGTCGAGGTGCGTTTAGCAGAGATCAGCCGGGAACCATCCGCCCTCCTGCGCGAGCGCGAACTGGTCGGGCTGGCCCGGGGCAAGTCACGCCTGGACCGGCTCAACCGGTTCGCCCAGGCCGATATCCGCCAACGCATCGCACCGGTCTCGGACGGCGGACAAGGCCTGCGTTTCAGCACGCAGTTGGTTGACGGCGTACCTGGCACGGTGGATGAAGTAGAGGTTTACATGGCCTATCACAGCGCCTTGCAAGGCCGCCTGAAACTGCCTTGGGTGTCGCCGCACATGCGCTATCGGACCACGGCCGATGTCGGCCTGACACAGCTGGAAAATGCGTTCGATCATGTGTTGGGGCAGGAAGTCGGCGACGGGCTGGTAACAGCCCTGTTGGAACAACCGTTTTGGGAGCAGTACCTGCGCGAAACCCATGCGCAGCGTTTCCAGGCCAGCCTCGACCGCGCCCATGCACTGAGCGATCCACTCGATGACCTGCTGTTTGCCCAAAACCAATGGGCCGGTGCGACGGCTGCGGAACGCATCACCCTACGATCCGACCTGCTGGCCCTGGCCGATGCCCTGGGCGTGCCTCACGCCGAAGTGCTCAGTGGCCAGCCGATGACGACGCAGGCCTACGAACGCATTCTTGCCAGCGGTTTCAGCGAGGACATCCCCAGCGAATCGAACCTGGCTCGAGACCTGACCCGTAAAGCGCTGCAGCGGCTGGATGCGCATGAGGCCGGCACTCTCTAAAGGGGGGATCCAAATTAGTTGTGGGAGCTGACCGTTTGTCGGAGCGCGTTGCGCACCATATAAGATATATCTTACGTTATATCTAGACACACACAGAGGCTCCCACCTATGCGAGACCATCCTCATCAGCGCGACGGCTTTGACCCGCGCGCAGGCCGCGGTCGCGGCCCCCGGGTGTTTGCACCCGGCGACTTGAAATTGCTGCTGCCGGCGCTGATCGCCGAGCAGCCCTGCCACGGCTACGACCTGATCCGCCAGATCGAAAGCCTGTTCGACGGCGCCTACACCCCAAGCCCCGGCGTGATCTACCCCACCCTGACCTTTCTGGAAGAAAGCGATTTGATCCAGGGCGACGCCGATGGCGGAAAAAAACGCTACACAATTACCGACGCCGGTCGTCTCTTCTTAAGCGAGCAGCAGGTGGCGTTGGACGGCGTGCGCATGCGCATCGATGTGAGCAAACGCTCATTGCGCGGCCATGACCGCCCGCCCGAAATCCACGAGGCGGTGCATAACCTGCGTCACGCCTTGCACTCGCACCACGGGCGCTGGAGCCCGGAAGAAATCGTTCGTGTCGCGGCGCTGCTCAATCGCACCGCTCAAGCCATTGCCGACGGGAAAGACCAATGAATAGCCAAGTGATCCACCGCGTAAGCCACGAAATCAAACGCCGCCGTCTTGAAGTACTGCGAGTGGTCGATATCACCCCGCGCATGCGCCGCATCACCTTGGGTGGACCTGAGCTGGCGGGGTTTGTCAGCCTGGGCAGTGACGACCACATCAAGCTGCTGTTCCCGCAGAACGCCGCCGAACAGGCCGCGCTGGAAAGCCCGACGTTCAACATCAAGGGTGACGGCCCGCAACCGGCGATGCGCGACTACACGCCACGCCGTTTCGACCTGAGCATCGGCGAGTTGGACATCGATTTTGTCCTGCATGGCGATGGCCCTGCGTCCACCTGGGCCGATCAGGTGCAGGTCGGCCAGCACCTGTATATCGGCGGGCCACGCGGCTCGATGATCGTGCCGGACATCTTCGACAGCTACCTGCTGATCGGCGATGAAACCGCCCTGCCCGCCATCGCACGGCGCCTGGAAGAGTTGCCGGCCGGGCGCACCGTACTGGCCGTGATTGAAATCGCCAACGCGGCAGAAAAGCAGGCGTTGAACAGTGCCGCGAACGTCGAAGTGATCTGGGTGATTCGTGGCCAGGACGACCTGCTGGAGACCGTGCAGAAACTGACGCTGCCAAGTGGCTCGCTGTACAGCTTTGTTGCCACTGAGACCAAGCTGTCACGCCAGGTTCGGCGGGTACTGCTGGATACGCACAAGGTCAATGAGGAGTTCCTCAAGGCCGTGGGTTACTGGCGTGCCGAAGGCAGCGAAGAAGAGTAAGCCTAGCGCGGTCCACACTGTGGGAGCGGGCTTGCTCGCGAATGCGTTGGGTCAGTCGGTACACGTGTGACTGATACACCGTATTCGCGAGCAAGCCCGCTCCCACATTTGGACCTGTGTCCACTCAGATTCGACGTGTTTTCAGGACGTTATCCAGCCCCAGCACCGTCAATGCAATCACGATGAACCCCGCCAATATCCCCCCGGCATTCACAAACACCTGTGGATAACCGAGCGCATCCACATCAATGAACGGGTACTGATACTGCCCGAGCAAATGCCCCCGCAGCAGCACATAGGCGAAGTACACCAACGGGTAGATCACCCAGGCGCCGATGTGTTTGAACCGCAGGCTGCCCTTGGGCACACACCGCCACCAGAAGATAAAAAACAGCGCCGGCATCACGTCGTGCAGCAGTTCGTCGGCGACAAATTGGAAGCCTTCGGGCTGCCACAAATGCCGCAGCAGCAGGTTGTAAGCCAGGCTCACCACCACGATGCTGACGGCGATACCGCTGCTGATTCCGGGTGCTAGAAAAAACCGCTTCGCGGCCGAATCACGCTGGACCAGGGCATAACTCAACACCACGACGACCAGAGTGTTGGTCAGCACGGTGAAGAAGCTGAAGAAGTTGATCAAGCCGCCCAGCAGGCTGGCGCCGGTGGACCAGCGCGAATAGAAAATCAGGTATTGCTGAATCGCCAGCCCCACCCAACCGGCCAGCGCCGCCATCGCGACAAAGCGCTTCACAGACTCAATCCAGCGGGCGTTTGGTGCGCATCAGCTTGACGTACAACCCTTCGACTTTTTCCCGCGCCCAGGGAGTTTTGCGCAGGAACGTGAGGCTCGACTTGATGCTCGGGTCGCTCTTGAAGCAGCGGATATCAATGCGCTCGGCCAGGCCGTCCCATTCGTAATGCTCCACTAGTGTGGTAAGGACGTGTTGCAGGGTCACGCCGTGAAGTGGGTCGTTGCTTGTCGCGGTCATGCCAGGCCTTTTGCAAAAAGAGGAAACACAGCCGCGCACCTTAGCCGACGGGGCGTACAGGTGGAAGCACCGCATTGAATATAGACCCTCGGGAAAAGTTCCCCTTTTCAGCGAAAAAAGAGATGTTATATTGTAACGATACTTATCAGATTGTTATGAAAAGTAACGTGCTCGATACCGTCTTAAGCCTGCTCTTTTTTGCCGTTTTGCCAAGGAATGTCCGATGTCCCTTTCTTCTCTGTGGCGCTTGACCCCGCTTGCCGCCGCCCTGCTGATCTGCTCCGAAGCCCACGCCCTGGAACTGCAACCTCAAGTCATCACTGGCAACCCGCTGGGCAGCGAACAACTCGCCTCGCCCACCACGGTGCTGGAAGGCGACGAGTTGACCCTGCAACAAAAAGGCAGCCTGGGTGAAACCCTCAACAAGCAGCCAGGCGTGTCCTCCTCGTACTTCGGCCCAGGCGCCAGCCGGCCGATTATCCGTGGCCAGGACGGCGACCGTATTCGCCTGTTGCGCAATGGCGTCGGCGCGCTGGATGCCTCGTCGCTGTCCTACGACCACGCCGTGCCGCTGGACCCGGTCAACGTCGACCGCATTGAAATCGTGCGCGGCCCGGCCGCACTGCTGTACGGCGGCAGTGCCATTGGTGGCGTGGTCAATACCTTCGACAACCGCATCCCCACCGAGGCCATCGAAGGCATCCACGGAGCCGGTGAATTGCGCTACGGCGGCGCCGACACCACCCGCAGCAGCGCGGGCAAGCTGGAAGCCGGCAACGGCACGTTTGCCTTGCACCTGGACGCCAATGCGCGGGAATTCAACGACCTGAAAATCCCAGGCCAGGCCCGCAGCCGCCACGCGCCGGAGAGCGACGACGCGCCCGGTAAGAATGGTCGCCTGGGCAACAGCGACGGGCGCCAGGACGGCGGCGCGGTGGGCGGTTCCTACACCTGGGACGACGGTTATGCCGGCCTGTCCTACAGCAACTACGACGCCAACTACGGCTCGCCCGCCGAGCAAGACGTGCGCATCCGCATGAAGCAGGACCACTACGCCTTCGCCTCCGAAGTGCGCAACCTGCAGGGCCCGTTCACCTCGGTAAAAGTCGATGCGGGCTACACCGACTACGAACACCGCGAAATCGAAGGCGGCGAGACTGGCACGATCTTCAAGAACAAAGGCTATGAAGCGCGCGTAGAAGCCCGTCACCAGCCTATAGGGCCGTTCAATGGCGTGGTCGGCGCGCAAGTTACCCGCAACGAATTCTCCGCCCTCGGCGAAGAAGCTTTCGTACCGCAGACCGACACCAACGCTGGCGCGCTATTTATCCTCGAAGAAATGCAGGCCACCGAACGCCTGAAACTCAGCCTCGGCGGGCGCCTGGAACACACCAGCGTCGACCCCGACGCCAAGGGCAACGAGCGTTTTGCCGGTGCCGACAAGAGCAATGATTTCACTGCCGGTAGCCTCTCGTCCGGCGCCGTGTACACCCTCACGCCCATCTGGTCCCTGGCCGCCACCCTGGGCTACACCGAGCGCGCGCCGACCTTCTACGAGCTGTACGCCAACGGCGCCCACGTCGCCACCGGCACCTACGAGTTGGGCGACGCCAACCTGAAGAAAGAAAAAGCCGTGTCCAGCGACCTGGCCCTGCGCTTTGACAACGGCACTCACAAGGGCAGCTTCGGCGTGTTCTACAGCCACTTCTCCAACTACATCGGCCTGCTGGGCAGCGGTCGCACGCTGAACGACGAGGGTGAAGAAGACGCCGGCGGCATCCCTGAGTACAAATATTCCGGTGTGCGTGCAAGGTTCGCCGGCTTCGAAGCCCAGGATCACTGGAAGCTCGGCGAAAGCGCCTACGGCAAGTTCGCCCTTGAACTGTCGGGTGACTACACCCGCGCCACCAACCTCGACACGGGCGAAGCCTTGCCACGCATCGCACCGCTGCGTGTGAACAGTGGCTTGCTGTGGGAACTGGACCGCTGGCAGGCGCGGATCGATGTTGAGCATGCCGCCGGGCAAGGCCGCGTGCCGGATAACGAAAGCGGCACCGACGGCTACACCACCCTGGGTGCCAGCGCGGGTTATCACTTCAACGTCGGCGGCAGCCAATGGCTGGCGTTTGTGAACGGTGAAAACCTGACCAACCAGACCGTGCGCTATGCCAGCTCGATCCTGCGCGACATTGCGCCGGCACCGGGGCGCAGTGTGCAGTTTGGTGTGCGCACCACCTTCTAAACCTCACTGCAGGTCCCCTGTGGGAGCGGGCTTGCTCGCGAATGCGTCGTGCCAGTCACTGATGATGTGGCTGATCCACCGCATTCGCGAGCAAGCCCGCTCCCACATTGGTTTCGCAGCGACGATTCGTCACTGTTACCAAATCTGAAATGATGCATCTTGCGATTTACCCTTTCTCTGCGCGCCCACTCCCTTTATCCTTCCCAGCAACAACCTGAAACGTTTCACGTCCCCGGTCGACCCCATCTTGCCGAATTTCCCTGCCTGCAAAGACAGCGCTGTCTCACCCCGACCTGCGCCTGGGAATAAATCGCCCGCCTGTGGATAACCACACTTATCCCCAGAAAAACCAAATAACGCTGAACCAAGCCCGTGCCGAATCGTCATCTACAGTGAAGCATGGGGTTACATAATTCCAACGTAACGGAGAAACACACTATGAGCACTGATGGTGCCTCAAGCCCAAGTCGCCTGCTGCCCAGGCTGCTAGGCGTCTTGCTGCTGATCATGGGCCTGGCCTTACTGGCCGGCGGCGTCAAGCTGAGCATGCTCGGCGGGTCGTTGTACTACCTGCTGGCCGGTATTGGCATCGCCCTGACCGGCCTGCTGCTGTTGGCTACCCATCGCGCCGCGCTGGGCCTGTACGCACTGGTGTTGTTCGCCAGCACCGTGTGGGCACTGTGGGAAGTCGGCCTGGACTGGTGGCAGTTGGTGCCGCGCCTGGCGCTGCTGTTCGCCTTGGGCATCGTCATGCTGCTGCCGTGGTTCCGTCGTCCGTTGCTGCGCACTCAACCTGCGCCATTGGGCACCGGCGCGCTGAGCATCGCCGTGGTATTGGCGGGTGCTACCGCGCTGGCCAGCCAATTCACCAACCCAGGTGAAATGGTCAAGACCGGCCAACTGGACCGCGACGCCGTACCGGGCATGGCCAGTGCTGCGCCGTCCCAGGCCGATGGCGACTGGAACTCCTATGGCCGTTCGGCCTTCGGTGATCGCTACTCGCCGCTGGCGCAGATCACCCCGGAAAACGCGCACAAACTGGTGCCAGCATGGACCTACCGCACGGGTGACATCCCTGGCCCGAACGATCCGGGTGAGACCACCGCGGAAAACACCCCGCTGAAAGTCAACGGCATGCTTTACGTGTGCACCCCGCACAGCCAAGTGATTGCCTTGGACCCGGACACCGGCAAGGAAATCTGGCGTTTCGATCCGAAGATCAGCAGCCAAGGCGCCGCGAACTTCAAGGGTTGGGCGCACATGACCTGCCGTGGCGTGTCGTATCACGATGATGCGGTGTACGCCTCCGAGCAGAGCCCGACCGGTTCCGCAAGCGCGGCCCCCGTCAGTGCCGTGTGCCCGAAACGCATCTTCGTGCCGACTGCCGATACCCGTCTGATCGCCCTCAACGCCGACACCGGCAAGATGTGCGAAGACTTCGGTGACAAAGGCCAGGTCGATCTGCGTGCCAACATCGGCAGCTTTGCCCCAGGCGGTTACTACTCCACTTCGCCACCGGCCGTGACCAAGAACCTGGTCGTGATCGGCGGCCACGTGACCGACAACGTCTCCACCGATGAGCCTAGCGGCGTGATCCGTGCGTTCGACGTGCACACCGGCAAACTGGTGTGGAACTGGGACAGCGGCAACCCGGACGACACTACCCCGTTGGCCGAGGGCAAGACCTACACTCGCAACTCGCCAAACATGTGGTCGATGTTCGCCGTGGATGAAAAACTCGGCACCCTGTACCTGCCAATGGGCAACCAGATGCCCGACCAGTACGGCGGCGACCGTACCCCGGACTCCGAGAAGTACAGCGCCGGCCTCACTGCCCTGGACATCGACAGCGGCCACGTGAAATGGACCTTCCAGTTCACTCACCACGACCTGTGGGACATGGACGTAGGCGGCCAGCCAACCCTGATCGACATCAAGACCGCTGACGGCGTGAAGCAAGCGGTGATGGCGTCGACCAAGCAAGGCAGCATCTACGTGCTCGACCGTACCAACGGCCAGCCAGTGGTGCCGATCAATGAAATTCCAGTACCGCAAGGTGCGGTGGCTGGCGATCACACCTCCCCGACTCAGCCCAAGTCCGACCTGAACTTCATGCCGCCGCCCCTCAAAGAGCGCGACATGTGGGGCGTGACGCCGTTCGACCAACTGATCTGCCGGATCGACTTCAAGTCGATGCGCTACGACGGTCCGTTCACCCCGCCATCGCTGCAAGGTTCGATCGTTTACCCAGGTAACTTCGGCGTGTTCGACTGGGGCGGCATTTCCGTCGACCCGGTACGCCAGATCGCCTTCGTGAACCCGAGCTACATGGCGTTCAAATCCAAGCTGATCCCGGCTGCCGACATTGCCAAACAAGGTCCACGTGTCAGCGAAACCGAAGGTGTACAGCCGAACAAAGGCGCGCCCTACGGCGTGATCCTCGAAGCACTGCTGTCGCCAATGGGCCTGCCGTGCCAGGCACCGGCCTGGGGTTATGTAGCGGCGGTCGACCTGACCACCCACAAAACCATCTGGATGCACAAGAACGGCACCGTGCGTGATAGCTCGCCGGTTCCAATCCCACTGACCATGGGCGTGCCTAGCCTGGGCGGTACGTTCACCACCGCCGGTGGCGTGTCGTTCCTCAGCGGTACCCTCGACCAGTACCTGCGTGCCTATGACGTGAAAAACGGCAAGCAACTGTGGGAAGGCCGCCTGCCAGCAGGCGCGCAAACCACCCCGATGACCTACACCGGTAAAGACGGCAAGCAGTACGTGCTGGTCATGGCCGGCGGTCACGGTTCCCTGGGCACCAAGCAGGGTGACTATGTGATGGCGTTCAAACTGCCGGATTAAGCGTCACTGGCAGTAATAAAAAGGCGGCGACCTGTTGAGGGTCGCCGCCTTTTTCATGTGTGACGAAGATCAAAATGTGGGAGCGGGCTTGCTCGCGAAGACGGCGTGTCAGTCACTGCAAATATTGACTGAACCACCGCATTCGCGAGCAAGCCCGCTCCCACAGGGGATCGGCGGTGTCCCCCTCAGCCTGACAGACCTCCCACAGTGAATTGCGCATGGCGTTACAGCGGCACGCGCTCGCGGCGCATCCACATTTCGAACGCCATGGCATTCAAGGGCCGGCTGATCAGGTAACCCTGGGCCGTGTCGCAGTTCCATTGCTTGAGCAGTTTCAGGCTGGGGGCAAACTCCACGCCTTCCGCGACCACTTTGAGCCCCAGGTTGTGGCTCATCTCGATGGTGGAGCGCACGATCACCCCGTCACCGCTGGTGCTGTCGAGGTTGCGTACAAAGGACTGGTCGATCTTCAACTCCTGCACCGGCAGGCGCTGCAATTGCGCCAGCGACGAATAACCGGTGCCGAAGTCATCCACCGACAGGCTGATGCCGCAGCCGCGCAATTGCTCCAACACACTGAGCGCCTGCTGGGGGTTGTGCATGATCGCGCTTTCGGTGATCTCGAAAATCAATTGCTGGGCATCCACTTTGTATTGCATCAGCAAGGCCGTGACCCGAATCGCCAGGTCATCATCGGCCAGGTCGGCCACCGAGATATTCACCGACAACTGGATAAACAACCCGCGCAGCGACCACTCGCCGATTTGGCGGATCGCCTCTTCAATCACCCACAAAGTCAGGCTGCCCATGCTACCGGTACGCTCGGCCAGAGGGATGAATTCTGCGGGCGACACTTGGCCCAATGTCGGATGCTGCCAGCGCAGCAGGGCTTCGGCTTGGCGCACGTGGCCGTGCTTGAGGTCCAGCTTGGGCTGGTAGCACAGGAACAACTCCCCCTCGACGGCGGCCCGACGCAGGTCACGAATCAAGGTGATCTGGCGCTGGTGGGCCAGGTCACGGTCCTGCTGATAAATCTGCAAATGCCCTGGCAGGCTCGCCGCGTCGTGGCGGGCGATGGCGGCGCGGCTGATCAGTTCTTCAACCTGCTGGCCATCATCGGGGTAAGCCGCGATGCCAATGCTCACTTCATGGCGCAGTTCATCGTTGCCGATGCGCTGCGGCTCGGTGAGCAACGCGTAGAGGCGGTCGGCACGCGCCACGGCGCGGTCGATCTCGGTGTTTTCCAGCAACAACAGGAACTCACTGCCGGCGATCCGTGCGGCCGTGTCGCTGGCCAGCAGGCTCATGGACAAACAGCGGCTGGCCTCGCGCAGCATTTCCTCGACGCCTTCAGGACCAAAACCTTCATTGATCACCCGGTAGTTCTCGATGCCCAGGTACAGCAACACCACCGGTCTTCGCGCACTGATCGCACTGCCCAGCCGCTCCATGGCCAGCGCACGGTTCGGCAGGCCGGTCAGCGGGTCATGCAACGCGTTGTGCGCCAACTGCCGCTCACGCACGGCGATGCCGCTTTGCATGGCATTGAACGCCCGGGCCAGCAGGCCAAACTCGTCGTGGCTGCGCACTCGCACCGGCGTGCGGTAGTCACCGGCACCGATGCGCTCGGCCGCCTGCACCAACGCGGTCAGTGGACGCGACACGCGCCGCGCCAAAAACAACGCACCGGCCAACGACACCAGCAGCACCGCCACGGCAATCCCAAGGAATTGCCGATCCAGCGGCGCAAAAGACTCCAGCGCATGGTCCAGCGGGCTCTGCAGTAACACCCGTACTTCATCGCCGTCGCCGGTGTTGTCCAACGGCAGCACTTGGCTGAGCACTCGCTCGCCGTAAAACAGACCTATCTGCGCTTCGGGGTTCACTTGTGCACCGCGCATCTGGTGGATGATGGCGGCCTGATAAGCATCGGGGTGTGTGCTGAACAACGGCCCCGGCTTGCCGTTCTGCACGCTGAGGAACGACACGTCCAGGTTGCTCATCGAGCGCAGCTCATTGGCGAACAGTGTGTCCATGGGGAAGCCCATGACGACGCGGGCGATGGGCAACGGGTCGAGCACTTCATCCTGCACCAGCAGGTACGGTTGCCCGTCCATGGCCACGATCAGCATCTGCAAACCCGTGCGTCGCGCACGGCGCAAGGCGTCGTCATAAGGGAACGACTGGCCTCGGGTAAACACCGGCAAGGTGCTGACCATGACCTTGCCGTCCATGCCCAGCACGAACACCTCGCTGGAACGAATGCCGGTGCCGTGACGACGCAAGGCCGCCAGGATCGGCACCGTGCTGCCTTCGGCCACGGCTTGTTTGAAAGGGATATCCACGGTCAGCCAGTCGAGACCGTATTGCAGGCGCCGCCCACGTAAATCCAGCAGGCGTTCGAACACCTGGCTACCGGTTTTCAATTGGACTTGCGCCTGGTTTTCCACGGCGCGGGAGGTAGCGGCCTTGACCGCGAAGTAAGTGGCGGCCACCACCACCAGCAACAACAGCGCCAGCACCCCGGCAATACGGGTTTGGAACGTGTGGCGCCACCTCATTGCAGTGCCCTCTGGCAGCGTGCGCCTCTCCCTGCCACTACGTTCCTTTTTCATTGGCTTCCCTGGCAACTGCAGACCTGGCGTCAAAAAAATATCCATTTTTATGGAATATTTGGTTTTAGCAGATTAGCTGGGAGAAAGCAGAAGTTCACCCAATAAAACCAGGGATTTCACTGTCACTTTATTGGCGACAAGGATCAGCCGCGAGCGCGCATAAAGTCCCCCCATCGCCGCACCAGGTAGTTGTGCTCATCCATGACCGAGTTCCACACGGCGATATGGCCCATGCGCTGCTCGTAGGAGCCACCGTCGCGCACTTCGCCAATATCGATCAGTGGCAAACCATCGCTGCCCAGCAGTTCTTCCCGCGCAGGTTTGCCCGCGTACCAATAATCCCATTCGGCGCTGCTGAGGTGATCGCGGCTGCGCGCCGGGTTGCCGATGTAATAGCCCTGGCGCGCCATCACCGCGCCGGGCCAGCCGGACAGCCACCAGTTGAGGTAGGCATACGCCGCATCAAGCACCGGGCCCTTTGCATGGCGCGACAGCGACAAACCACCAAACCAGGCACGATAACCTTCACGTGGTACTGCCAGGCGGTATTTCACGCCGGCGCGGTGCAGGCGCATCAGGGCCGGCGACCACAGGCTCTGGATATCGACGCTGGGGCTGAGCATCAATTGCGCGGCCTCTTCGTCATCCGACCAGAACGCCGCGAAGTGCCCTTCCTTCTGTTTGCGCACCAGGATGTCGGCAAGCACATCGATCTCTTCGATGCTCATGTTGCCGATGTCGTTGAACTGCGCCAGCCCCGCACCCTGCAAGGCCAGTGCAGCGTCCAGGGCGCCGATGGCGGCGTCACTCTGCAACGCGGTGCGGGCACTCCAGGCCGGGTCCAGCAACCAGCCCCAGCTTTCATTGCCGTGGCAAAAACCTTCGGGCAAACGCTCGGGACGGTAGGCGAAGCTGTCGGCGTTGTGGGTCAGCGGCAGCATGCTGATGCGGTCGGTAACCGTGCTGCCCAGGCTGCCATCGTGCTGCACGAACAGGCGTTCGCTGGGCACGCTGCCGCTGCCGAGACAGTCGTTGGGTGACAAGCGCCCGCGCTTGGGCAGGTCATTGATCTCGTGCCACAGCGCGATGCGCCGGGTGTCGATAGGCTGGATCGCCCGCGCCGGCCACACAAAGTCGACGTTGTGGAACCACTGGTCGTACAGGTCATAACTGTCAGGTTGCATCACCGCGATGCGCTGGGCCTGTTCGACGTCGTGCACCTGGTACACCAGGCGAATGCCCAGTTCTTGCTCGGCCCGCACGCGCAAGCATTCCAGCAAGGTCACGGAAGTGCCAAGGACACGCAAAGTGATCATGCGGCGAACCGCCGCGAGAACACTTCAAACGAGCGGCGCAATTGCGCCGGGTCGAGCCCGCGCAGGATAAACACCAGCCGCGATTGGCGGTCACTGCCCGGCCACGCAGGCAGATGGACCGGGGCATGCAGGCAGTGCTGCACGCCATGAATGACGATGGGAGCGTTACTGGCGTTCACGTTGAGCAGTCCTTTGACACGAAGGATTCGTTCGCCATGGCATCTTAACAGCATCGACAACCACACCCCGAAACCCACCCAGTCCAACGGTTGGTCAAAGGTCAGGCAGCAGACTTGCGCGGCGCCATGGGTGGTCGCAGTGGGTTGATGCAGCTGCCAGCGGCTGACTTCAACCGCCGGCTCGGCACTGCGCAACCCTTCACCGAGCAGCAGTTGATCGCCGCTGTGGATGTCATGGGTATCGAGGATCGGCGTACCGGCGTTGAGAGCCTGCAAGTGCGCGCGCAATGGCGCGCAGTCACCTGCCAGGTCGGTCTTGCTCAGCAGCAGGCGGTCTGCTGCCGCGACCTGCGCCAGCCATTCCGGGTGCAGGCGTTCTTGCAGCGCCGCGTGGCTGGCGTCCACCAAGGTGATCACCAGGCCGATATGAAAACGCCCGCGCAGTTGCACGTCGTTGTTCAGGGTCGCAAGGATCGGCGCCGGGTCGGCCAGGCCGGTGGTCTCCAGGATCACGCGCTTGAACGCAGGAATCTCACCGCGTTCGCGGCGTTGCAGCAGACCGAGCAGCGTGTCTTTGAGCTCGCCACGGATCGAGCAACATACGCACCCGCTGGGCAGCAGCACGGTGTCCGGCGCGACTTCTTCCACCAGCAGGTGGTCGATGCCGACGTCGCCGAACTCATTGATCAGCAACGCCGTGTCGCCCAGGCTTTCACCTTGCAATAGGCGCTTGAGCAAGGTGGTCTTCCCACTGCCGAGGAAGCCGGTGATGACGTTGAGGGCGATGCTCATGGGGTTGACTCCAAGTGATCCAGCAACTGCGGATCGAGCGGGTCCAACGGGCGGCCGAGCATGGTTTCGGCGGCCTGCCAGAGTTGATCCAGGCCGCTGGCCAGTGCCTGTTTGCCGGTGGCGCCCAATAGCAGGTAAGAGGCGCCTTGGAAGTCCTCGACCTTGAGCCGGAACACCGCCAGCACCTGGTTGATCGCCGCGATCCGGCGCAAGCGTTCGCGGCGCCGGGGCAACTCATCACCCAGGGGGTCGCTCCAGTGCAGGTCTTCGCCGAGCAGCCCGCAGAGTCCGCACATGGCTACACCTCACTCATGGCATGACATCGCCCGAGTTGGGGCCCAGGGTCTGGCCAACGAACAGGTTGCCACCCGGCTCGCTTGCCAACAGCACGGCGGTGGGTGCCACTTCATCGGCCAAGCCGAATCGGCATAGGGGCAACTCCTTGGCTTTGGCGCGTTTCCAGTCGTCGCTGATGCCGCCCACCAAGGGTGTTTCAATCGGGCCAGGGGCGATGGCGTTGACCAGTACGTTGTCCTTGGCAACTTCCAGGGCCAGGGACTTGGTAAACCCGATCACCCCGGCCTTGGCGGCGGCGTAATGGGTGAGTTCGGCGCCGCCCTTGATACCAAGTTGCGAGGCCACGTTAATGATCCGCCCCCAGCGCTGCGCGAGCATGTGCGGCAGGGCGCGCTGGCTGGCGATGAACACGCTGGTGAGGTCGACGCGCAGCATGTCGTTCCACATCTCGAGGGTGAGATCGATGCAGCGCGCCTGGGTGAGCATGCCGGCGTTGTTGACCAGAATGTCGATGCCGCCGAACTGTTCGACGCATTTATCCACACTGGCCTGGGCGCCTTCGACAGTGCCCACATCGCCCAGGCACTCGTGAACTTCGGCGCCGAGGTTGCGGCAGGTGATCGCGGTTTCGGCGAGGCTGGCGGCGTTGCGGTCGGCCAGCACCAGGCGTGCGCCCTCAGCGGCGTAGGCGCGGGCGATGGCGGCACCGATGCCGCTGCCGGCACCGGTGATCACAGCGCGGCGGTTAGAAAGTTGAGGCATGTAAATTCTCCTGGATCAAACACAAGTCCAATGTGGGAGCGGGCTTGCTCGCGAATGCGGTGTTTCAGTCACAATAAACTTATCTGACCCACCGCTTTCGCGAGCAAGCCCGCTCCCACATTTGGATTGGGTACACCCGTTAATCCGGCCAGCGCACGGTCAGGCCGCCATCGATGACGATGCTTTGCCCGGTCAAATAACTCGACGCCTCACTGGTCAAGAACTGCACCAACGACGCCACTTCATCCGCCCGCCCTACCCGCCCCAGCGGGATCGCCCGCGCGGCCTTGGCCAAGCCTTCCGGCCCCAACGAGTTCTTCGCATCCAGCGACTGCGGCGTCTCGATCAACCCCGGGATCACCGCATTGCAACGAATGCCCAACGGCGCCAATTCCACCGCCAACGACCGGCACAACCCCGGCACACCGGCCTTGGCCGCCGCGTAATGGCTGTGCTCCTGCCAGCCATACACGCCGCCGGCAATCGAAGATATCGCCACCAGCGCGCCGCCTTCACTCATATGCCGGGTGGCCGCGCGGAAGGTGCGCATCACCCCCGTCAGGTCGACATTGAGCATCTCGTCCCACAGCGCATCGGTCATTTCCAGCAGCGGCGCACGGCGCAGTAAACCGGCGTTGGCCACGGCGTAATCCAGGCGGCCGAAGTGCTGCACGGCTTGATCGGCCAATGCGTCTACCGAAGCAGTATTGCCCACGTCCAGCGGCAACATCAGGCACTCGCCGCCGGCGTCTTCCACCAGGGCCACGGTGGTGTGCGGGTCATGAGGATCGGCCGGGTAATACCCGCCGACCACCGCCACCCCATTGCGGGCATAGGCCACGGCGAGGGCTTGGCCGATGCCACTGGCGGCACCGGTAATCAAGGCAACTTTACGGCTCATCAAAGACTCCTTACTGAACGGTTTCCGGACGCACATGGCGAGCGGCAAACATCAACATGCCGGACAAGAAGCACGGCACCGCACCGAACCACAGCGCGGCGGTCTGCCAGTCACTGCCGGCCGACAACACTTGGGTCGCGCCGAAGCCTGCAACCACGGCGCCAATCGGGCCCATCGCGTGGATGATTGCGCCGCCGGTGGCGCGGATGCTGGTGGGGAAACTTTCACTGATAAAGAACAATGCCGCCGAGTACGGGCCGATCAGGAAGAACAGCCCCAGGCTGTACAACCCGACCACCATCGCCATATTGCTCGGGCCAAACAGCATGCCGGCGAACGACAACCCGCCGAGCATCCACCCCAGGCCAATCACGTTGCGACGGCCGATCTTGTCGCCCATCCAACCGTGGCTGAGGTAACCGCAGTAACCCACCAGGTTCGACAGCACGAGGATGATCAGCGAGTTTTCGAACGAGATGTGGTGCACGCTGACGATCACCGATGTGCCCAACACGCTGAACACCTGGATCGCCGCCCAATTGAGCAGCAACGCAGCGCCGATCACCAAGGTGGCGCGACGGGCTGGGCCACGGAACGCAGCCTTGAGGCCAGCCTTGCTGTGTTCGTCGTAGTCCACGCCGTAGGTCACGGCGACGTTTTGCGCTTCTTTCACCGCGCCGCTTTTACGCAGCTCGCTGATGCGCTGGTGGATCTGGAACTGCGGGCTCTCCTTGAGCTTGCGCGCCATGATCGCGATCACAATCGCCGGGATGGCGGCGAAAATGAAGCAGCCCTGCCAACCGATGATCGGCAACAACAGTGCGGTCAAACCCGCAGCGATCAACGCGCCAACCGGCCAGCCGCCCTGCACCAGGCTGTAGATGAAACCACGGCGTTTGGTCAGGCGCGGGTCTTGCGAAGCACCGTACAGCTCACTCAAATACGTGGCGTTAACGGTTTCCTCGGCATACCCCAGGCCGCCCAACGAACGGATCAGAATCAGCGGCGACTTGCCCCACGCCCCGCCAATCGCCGTCAGCGCCGAACACAGCGCGGAACCGGCCACGGTGAAGATGATGCCTTTGCGTCGCCCCAATTTATCGACCACAGGGCCAATGGCGAAGGCAACCACGGCGGTGCCCACCGCCACCCAGGTCGCGATCTCGGCTTGCTCCACTTCACCCCAGCCAAAGTGCCGGCCGATCTCCGGCAACAACGTGCCGAACAGGATGAAGTCATACACCGCAAACACCCAGGCGAAAAACGCGATCCAGGTGGCGAAGCGCACTTCCTGGGACGTCAGTTGCCGGGGTTTCCAGCCAGTCAGGTCAAGCTTGTTGTAGATGGACATGGGTCGCGCCTCAGGGATGGGGGGCTGTTTTCAGGGGTCAGGTACGCGGTTGCCGGCGGATGAAGTCATCGGCGATTTCGTCAAAGGTGACGAAGCGCACACCAGCGTGGCTCTGGATGTGTTCGATCAACCGCTCAAGCATCAACAGCACTTGCGGGCGGCCGGAAACATCGGGGTGGATGGTCATGGTGAACACCGCGTGTTCGTGTTCGCGGTAGACCCAGTCGAACTGGTCGCGCCACATTTCTTCGAGGTGACGCGGGTTGACGAAACCGTGGCTGTTGGGGGCTTTCTTGATGAACATCATCGGCGGCAGGTCGTCCAGGTACCAGTTGGCCGGGATCTCCACCAGGTCGGTTTCTTCGCCGCGCACCAGGGGTTTCATCCAGGTGTCGGGGTGCTGGCTGTAGTCGATCTTGGTCCAGGTGTCGCCCTTGCGTACGTAGTAGGGGTGGAAGTCGTTGTGCATCAGGCTGTGGTCGTACTTGATGCCTTTTTTCAGCAGCAGTTCGTTGGTGACCTTGCTGAATTCCCACCACGGTGCAACGTAGCCGGTCGGTCGCTTGCCGGTGACTTGGGTGATCAGCTCGATGGATTTATCGAGGACGATCTCTTCCTGCTCGGCGGTCATCGCGATCGGGTTTTCGTGGCTGTAACCGTGCACGCCGATTTCATGGCCAGCGTCGGCCACGGCCTTCATTTGTTCGGGGAAGGTTTCCATCGAATGGCCGGGGATAAACCAGGTGGTTCGCAGGCCGTAGCGCTCGAACAATTTGAGCAGGCGCGGCGCGCCGACCTCACCGGCGAACAGGCCGCGGGAGATGTCGTCCGGCGAGTCTTCGCCGCCGTAGGAACCGAGCCAGCCGGCGACGGCGTCAACGTCGACGCCAAATGCACAAAGGATGTCTTTAGCCATGGTGTGTCTCCTTAAACGTTAAGTACGGATTCGACGGACAACGCCGCGCGCAGCAAGCGAGCGTCTTCCCCCGTCGGGGCGCTGAGCAGCAACCCGGTGGGCAGGCCCTGGGCATCGCGGCCGCTGGGCAGGGTCACGCCGGGCATGTCGAGCAAACTGCCGGGCATGGTCAGGCGCAGGGTGGCGAGGTTGGTTTTGACGAAGAGGTCGTCGTCGGCTTCCAGCGGCGCCAAGGCGGGCGCAACGTGGGCGACGGTCGGGGTGATCAGGATTGCACCGTCGAGGTCATCGACCAGCTGCTGTTGCAGGCGGCGGCGGGCATCGACCAAGTGCAGCAGTTGGCTCGCTGGCAGCGCACGCGCCGCTTCGAGACGACGCCGTACACGCGGGTCGAGTTGCTCAGCGTCGGGGCTGTCGAGCAGCGCTTCGTGCAGGGCAAAGGCTTCGAAAGAGCCGAGCCAGCCATGGTCCTTGATCAATGCCAGGGTGGCTTCGAAGGTCGGGCACTCGCGCTCTTCGATCAGCGCGCCTTGGGCCTTTAGCTGCTCCACTGCGCGCAGCAGGTTATTGCGCACGGCAGGTTCGACCTCTTGTTGCGCCAGCACGAAGCGCTGGCCCTTGAGGCTGCGGGCGCTGTGGGTTTGGCGACGACCATTGAGCAAGTCGTCGATGGCCAGGGCGTCGCGCACACTGCGGGTCAGCGGGCCGAGGCTGTCGAGCGTGTGAGCCAAAGGAAATACGCCGTCGCGGCTGTAGCGTCGACTGCTGCTGCGATAGCCCACCACACCATTGAGCGCCGCAGGGATGCGGATTGAACCGGCGGTGTCGGTGCCCATGGCAATCGGTACGATGCCAGCGGCCACGGCAACCGCCGACCCCGATGAGGACCCGCCGGGAATGCGCGCCTGATCACTGCTGCTAGGGTTGAACGGGGTGCCGAAATGCGGGTTCAGGCCCAGGCCGGAATAGGCCAGTTCGCTGAGGTTGGTCTTGCCAACGCTTACCATCCCGGCACGGCATAACAGGCCGACGCTGGGCGCATCCAGCAACGCGGCGGGCGCATTGCGGCGATAGGCGGCGCCAGCTGTGGTGACGCTGCCGGCCACATCGAACAGGTCCTTCCAGGCCAGCGGCACTCCATCGAACACGCTCAAGGGTTGACCAGCGCGCCAGCGGGCGGCAGCGGCCTCGGCCTCACGGCGAGCGCGCTCGGCGGTCAGGGAGATAAACACGCTGGGGGCCATGCTCGCGTGGACGAGCGCCTGTTCGAGGGCTTGCACCGGGTCGCTGCGACCGCTGGCGAAATCCTCGGCCATGGAAGTGGCGTCTGACATCGGGATGACCCTCACAAAACGTACATATTAATAAAATGTACATTTTACAAAGGCAGGTTTCGTGCCAGTCTCAATAGCGGCGTTTCTGCATGCAACGGGTTTTTAACCCAGAGCTACGGGATAGATGGTTTTGATCGTGGGAAAAATATCTTGCCCAGAAGCCGACAAGGGCCTTCAATGAAATAATGTATCTTTTATTAATAAGTACATTTTGGTGCAGAAAAGTAACATTCCTACATTCAGAGCCCCAAAAAAGTGCCATCGATGTGGCGCAGGGTGACAGGCGCAACTTATGAGAGAATCCCCGGTCACCGTCCTACAAGCCCCTGAGAAAGTGATGAAAGCAGTGTCCGCCTCGGCCTCCCGTTACGCGATGATTCACCAAGTGTTGCGTGACGCGATCGTCAACGGCACCGCCCGCCATGGCTTGGTGTTGCTGGAAGCACCCCTGGCCGAATTGTTCGGCACCAGCCGCGTGCCGGTGCGCAAGGCGCTGGACCTGCTGCATGCCGAAGGCTTGATCTGCCGCTTCAACGGCCGGGGTTACCTGATCAACCCTGAAGGCCTGGCGATGGAACCGTTGCGCCTGCCCTTGAGCCACGCCCACCTTGGCTTGAATGGTGAAGATGAGTTGGTGGACACGCGACCACTGGGCGAACGCATCGTCGAGGAGATCGGCGCAGCGCTGTCCACGTGCATTGCTTTCGGCCATTACCGCCTGGATGAACAAGCTGCCGCCGACCACTATGGCGTCAGCCGTGCTGTGGTGCGTGAAGCGCTGATGCGTTTGCGTGATCGCGGCTTGGTGGAAAAAGAGCCCTATTCCCAATGGCTGGCCGGGCCTTTGACTGCGCGGGAAGTGACCGAAGACTACGAGTTGCGCGCCTGCCTGGAACCCGAAGCCCTGCGCCAGAGCGCACCGAACCTTGACCGCGAACTGCTCGAGGCCATGTTGCAACGGGTGCTCGACGCCCAGGACAGCCCTCATTGCAGCCTGGAGGCTATCGAGCAGATCGAGGAGGACTTGCACCAACGCTGCCTGGCCGGCCTGCAGAACCGCAAGATCGCCGCGTTGATCCGCCAAGGCCAGAGCCCGATGATCATCAGCCGGATTTTCTATCGTTTGTTGGGGATCGGTGCTGATCCGGCGATGTTGGCCGAACATCGGTTGATTCTGGAGCTGTTGCTGCATGGCGCGTTTGATGCGGCGGCGTTGAATTTGCGCGAGCATTTGCAACGGGCCCGGCAGCGCATGTTGCAGCGTTTGAAGGTGTTGTCGGTGCTTCCAGAACAACCCCTTCCCAGCTATCTGCATAAAATCAGCTGAATTCATGCAATTTGTTACTAACAACCCCAGACCATTGAAACCACCACTGCCCCGCCCCATCTAACCTGCATACTTCCTTATGCAGGTGCCCCATGAGCGACCAGCAAGCCTTCCCTGATTACGACCTGAACGACTACGCCGACCCCGAAAACGCCGAATCCACTTCATCAAATACCGGCCTGGCGTTACCTGGGCAGAACCTGCCGGACAAGGTCTACATCATCCCAATCCACAATCGGCCGTTCTTCCCGGCGCAAGTGTTGCCGGTGATCGTCAATGAAGAGCCATGGGCCGAGACGCTTGAGCTGGTGAGCAAATCCGACCACCACTCCCTGGCGCTGTTTTTCATGGAGACGCCGCCCGAAGACCCGCGCCACTTCGACACCTCCGCCCTGCCGCTGTACGGCACCTTGGTGAAGGTGCACCACGCCAGCCGCGAGAACGGCAAGCTGCAATTTGTGGCCCAGGGCCTGACCCGCGTACGCATCAAGACCTGGCTCAAGCACCACCGCCCACCGTACCTGGTGGAGGTCGAATACCCGCACCAGCCTTCCGAGCCGACCGACGAGGTCAAGGCCTACGGCATGGCGCTGATCAATGCGATCAAGGAACTGCTGCCGCTCAACCCGCTGTACAGCGAAGAGTTGAAAAACTACCTCAACCGCTTCAGCCCCAATGACCCGTCGCCACTTACCGACTTCGCCGCCGCGTTGACTTCGGCGACAGGCAACGAGTTGCAGGAAGTGCTGGACTGCGTGCCCATGCTCAAGCGCATGGAAAAAGTGCTGCCGATGCTGCGCAAGGAAGTTGAAGTCGCGCGCCTGCAAAAAGAAATCTCCGCCGAAGTGAACCGCAAGATCGGTGAGCATCAGCGCGAGTTTTTCCTCAAGGAACAGCTCAAGGTCATCCAGCAGGAACTGGGGCTGACCAAGGACGACCGCAGCGCCGACGTCGAGCAGTTCGAACAACGCCTGCAAGGCAAAGTGCTGCCGGCCCAGGCGCAAAAGCGTATCGATGAAGAACTGAACAAACTGTCGATCCTGGAAACCGGCTCGCCGGAATACGCGGTCACGCGCAATTACCTGGACTGGGCCACCTCGGTGCCATGGGGCGTGTATGGTGAAGACAAACTCGACCTGAAACACGCACGCAAGGTGCTGGATAAACACCACGCGGGCCTGGACGACATCAAGAGCCGCATCCTCGAATTCCTGGCGGTGGGCGCCTATAAAGGCGAGGTCGCCGGCTCCATCGTCTTGCTGGTGGGCCCGCCGGGCGTGGGCAAGACCAGCGTAGGTAAATCCATTGCCGAATCCCTAGGACGGCCATTCTATCGGTTCAGCGTCGGCGGCATGCGTGACGAGGCCGAGATCAAGGGCCACCGCCGCACCTACATCGGCGCCTTGCCCGGCAAGCTGGTGCAGGCGCTCAAGGATGTGGAGGTGATGAACCCGGTGATCATGCTCGACGAGATCGACAAGATGGGCCAAAGCTTCCAGGGCGACCCAGCGTCGGCCTTGCTGGAAACCCTGGACCCGGAACAGAACGTCGAATTCCTCGATCACTACCTGGACCTGCGCATGGACCTGTCCAAAGTCCTGTTCGTGTGCACCGCCAACACCCTGGATTCGATCCCCGGCCCGTTGCTGGACCGTATGGAAGTGATTCGCCTGTCGGGCTATATCACCGAAGAAAAAGTCGCGATCGCCAAGCGTCACCTGTGGCCAAAACAGCTGGAAAAAGCCGGTGTGGCAAAAACCAGCCTGACCATCAGCGACGGCGCGTTGCGTGCATTGATCGACGGTTATGCGCGCGAAGCCGGCGTACGCCAGCTGGAGAAACAACTGGGCAAACTGGTGCGCAAGGCCGTGGTCAAGTTGCTGGATGAGCCGGACTCGGTGATCAAGATTGGCAACAAAGACCTGGAAAGCTCCTTGGGGATGCCGGTGTTCCGCAATGAACAAGTGCTGTCCGGCACCGGCGTGATCACCGGCCTGGCCTGGACCAGCATGGGCGGCGCGACGTTGCCGATCGAGGCGACGCGCATCCATACGCTCAATCGCGGCTTCAAGCTCACCGGGCAGCTGGGTGAAGTGATGAAGGAATCCGCCGAAATCGCCTACAGCTACATCAGCTCGAACCTGAAGTCGTTCGGCGGTGATCCGAAGTTCTTCGACGAAGCCTTCGTACACTTGCACGTGCCGGAAGGGGCCACGCCAAAAGACGGCCCAAGTGCAGGTGTGACGATGGCCAGTGCGCTGTTGTCGCTGGCGCGTAACCAGCCACCGAAAAAGGGCGTGGCCATGACCGGCGAGCTGACGTTGACCGGTCATGTGCTGCCGATTGGTGGGGTGCGTGAAAAGGTGATCGCGGCGCGGCGTCAGAAGATTCATGAGCTGATCCTGCCGGAGCCAAACCGTGGCAGCTTTGAGGAATTGCCGGAGTACCTCAAGGAAGGCATGACCGTGCACTTTGCCAAGCGGTTCGCGGATGTGGCCAAAGTGCTGTTCTGATAGCCATGCAGTGGCTGGGCTGGCCCTTTCGCGAGCAAGCCGGCTCCCACATTTGACCGAGTACAGCCTTTGGAATGCGGTCAAGTGTGGGAGCGGGCTTGCTCGCGAAGGGGTCAGCCCAATCAACACAAAATCCAGCTCTGTCACACCTTGTCTCATCTTCGGTTATGCTCGCCGTTCGTCGCGAATGAACGGAGCCCCCATGACCGCTGCCCGCCTGCTTCTCCCCTTGAGCCTTGCCCTGCTGGCTGCGTGCGCCAGTGCGCCGAAGCAAAACGTCACCGTGGAAAACCAGAGCGCCTGCCCGCTTGTGCTTAAAACCGGGCAAAACCTGATCCTTACCCTGCCCAGCAACCCCACCACCGGCTACCGTTGGGCCATCCAGGATTCTGCCGGCGGCGTGCTGCGCGCGCTGAGCCCTGAGGTCTACAGCAGCTCGGAATCCGGCGTGATCGGTGGCGGCGGCCAGTCCACCTGGCGCTTCCAGGCCTTCGCGGCAGGCAATGGTCGACTTCGGGTCACCTCCCAGCAACCTTGGGAGCCAGAAGCCGAGCCTGCCGAAACCTTCGACTGCGCCATTACGGTGAATTGATATGCCATGGCTGATTCTTGCGTTGATGGGCGCCGGCACGTTTATCTACGGCCTGACCACCCATGCCACATTGCTGTGCCTGCTGGTCAAGCCGTTGCCGGTGCTGGCGTTGTTGGGCTGGCTGCATGATGCGCCGCCCACCGACTATCGACGCTGGATCAGCCTGGGGCTGATTTTTTCATTGGTCGGCGATGTGTTGCTTGCCTGGCCAGGCGACCTGTTCATCTTTGGGCTCGGCGCCTTCTTGTTTGCGCACCTGGCCTACCTCAAGGCCTATCTCAGCGACTGTCGCCGCTTGGCGCTCCTGCCGTTGTTGCTGGCGCTGGGCGTGGGCGCGATTCTGTTGAGCATCCTGATCTCCCACGGCCTAGGCGACCTGCTGATTCCGGTGGTGGTGTATGCGCTAGTGATCAGCACCATGCTTTGGCGTGCGTTGGCACGGTTGGGCAGCCAAGTGCCAAAGCGCTCCGCGTTGTTGGCGGCGGCGGGCGCAGCCTCGTTTGTGTTTTCTGACACGCTGATCGGCATCAACCGATTCGTGCTGGCGTTCGATGCGGCGCCCTATTTATTGATCGTCACCTACTGGCTGGGCCAATGGGGTATCACGGCGTCTGCTTTCTATCAGACAACCCGCGCACACGAGGACCAACTTGGCTAAAATGCCGGCCTTTCCCACATCACTGCCGGAACAACCGTGAGCAAAGAACCCGATCGCCTATTCGCCCAGCCCCTGAACCAGGTGCCGGACTTCGCCTTTAACGAGGACGTGGTGCGGGTGTTCCCCGACATGATCAAGCGCTCGGTGCCGGGCTACCCGACGATTGTCGAAAACCTCGGCGTACTCGCGGCGCAGTTTGCCCAACCCAACAGTGTGCTCTACGACCTCGGCTCATCCCTCGGCGCCGTGACCCAAGCCTTGCGCCGCCATGTGCGCACCGACGGCTGCCGGGTGATCGCGGTGGATAACTCGACGGCGATGGTCGAGCGCTGCCGTGAGTACCTCAATGGCCAGGACTCGATGTTCCAGGAGCTGCTGCCGGTCGACGTGATCGAGGGCGATATCCTCGCGCTGCAGTTCCAACCGGCCTCGGTGGTGGCGCTGAACTTCACGCTGCAATTCATCGCACCCGATGAGCGCCTGGCGTTGCTCGCACGCATCCGCCAATCGTTGTTGCCGGGCGGTGCGTTGATCCTCTCGGAAAAGCTGCGCTTCAACGATGCCGAAGAGCACGCGTTGCTCACCGATTTACATATCGCGTTCAAACGCGCCAACGGCTACAGCGAACTGGAAATTGCCCAGAAACGTAGCGCCATCGAAAACGTGATGAAACCCGACAGCCTCGAAGAACACAGCGAACGCCTGCTGGCGGCGGGTTTTTCGAAAGTCGTGCCGTGGTTCCAATGTCTTAACTTTGCCTCGTTGATTGCCTTGCCATGATTGATCTGTCCCCCCTCGCCCGCCATTTGGTCGGCACTCCCTTGGCCGTGTGGGCCCAGGGCCTGCAAGCGCAACTCGATAGCAAGATGGAAAAAGGCCATGGCGACCTGGAGCGCTGGCAGAGTGCGTTGGATGCGCTGCCGAAGATCCAGCCCAGCGAAGTCGACCTGCTGAATGGCCTGACACTTGACACCGATTGCGACGACAGCACCCGCACACAAATGCACACCGCGTTGATGGGCCTGAGCCCATGGCGCAAAGGCCCGTTCCATCTCTTCGGCGTGCACGTCGATACCGAATGGCGCTCGGATTGGAAGTGGTCACGGGTAGCACCGCACCTGAACTTGAAGGGCAAGCGCATCCTCGACGTCGGTTGCGGCAACGGATACTACATGTGGCGCATGCTCGGCGCCGGCGCCGACAGCGTGATTGGCGTGGACCCGAACTGGTTGTTTTTCTGCCAGTTCCAGGCCGTGCAGCGTTACCTGTCGGAACCGAAAGCCTGGCATCTGCCATTCCCGTTCGAAGACTTGCCGGCGAATCTGGAAGGCTTCGACACCGTGTTTTCCATGGGTGTGTTCTACCACCGTCGCTCGCCCATCGAGCATTTGCTGGCGCTGAAGGACACCTTGGTGAAGGGCGGAGAGCTGGTACTCGAAACCCTGGTGGTCGAAGGTGATCAACAGCAAGTGCTAGTACCGGAAGACCGCTATGCACAGATGCGCAACGTGTGGTTCCTGCCCTCGGTGCCGGCGTTGATGCTGTGGCTGCGGCGCGCGGGGTTCAGTGATGTGCGGTGTGTGGACGTGAGCGTCACGACTGTGGAAGAACAACGGGGTACGGAGTGGATGAAGTATCAGTCCCTCAGTGATTTCCTCGATCCAGAGGACCACAGCAAAACCATCGAAGGCCTACCGGCGCCGATGCGGGCGGTGATTATCGCCAAGAAGTAACGCTGAGCTCTCCCTGAAGAAACAAAGATCAAAATGTGGGAGCGGGCTTGCTCGCGAATGCGGTGGATCAGTCACCCTATACTTGGCTGACACACCGTATTCGCGAGCAAGCCCGCTCCCACATTTGCTCCCCTGTGTTCTTTAGAGCGGGGGCTTGGCACGGCGAGCCTTGAAGAATTCGCTCAGCACCGTGCCGCACTCTTCTGCCAGCACACCGCCTTCAAACAGCACCTTGTGATTCAGAAAGCCCTGGGTAAAAAACTGCCCCTGGCTCTGCACAATCCCCGCCTTTGGCTCCAGCGCCCCATACACCACTCGCGCAACCCGCGAATGCACAATCAAGCCCGCGCACATGCTGCACGGCTCCAGCGTCACATACAGCGTGCTGCCCACCAGCCGATAGTTGCTGATGGCCTGTGCAGCGGCGCGAATGGCGACCATCTCGGCATGGGCGCTGGGGTCGTTGCCGCTGATGGGGCAGTTGAAGCCACGGCCGATGATTTCACCGTCCTGCACCAGCACTGCCCCCACAGGCACTTCACCCAATGCAGCACCTTGGGCGGCAAGGGCCAGGGCTTCGCGCATGAAGTCCTGGTCGCGGCTGCGGTCGATGATCGCGGTGGGCCGAAACTGGCGCATCACGCCACCTCGATGGCGGCCATCAGGCCGGTTTCCATGTGGTCGATCACGTGGCAATGGAACATCCACACCCCTGGGTTATCCGCCACCAACGCCACGCGTGCGCGCTCGTTCTTGCCCAACAGGTAGGTGTCGGTGAAGTACGGAATCACCTTGTGGCGGTTCGAGGCGATTACCTTGAAGCTCATGCCGTGCAGGTGAATGGGGTGTTGGTACTGGGTCATGTTCTTTAATTCGAAAATGTAGCTCTTGCCCTTTTCCAGCTTGGCAATCGGGCGGTCGGCACAGGTCTTGTCGGTGATGTCCCAGGCCTTGCCGTTGATTTGCCACAGGCTCGGTGGCTTGCCGTCATCCACGGATACCGTGCCGACCCACTCGAAATTGAAGTTGAGTTTCTCGGCATTGGCCAGGTCCGGTTCGGCAATCGGGTTGGCGGGCAATGCGGGTGGCCACTCGGTAGGCGCGTCGGTGTTGGCCACGGAGCGGAACGTACCCAAGCGCACCGGTCCATTTCGAATCGACAGCTCTTCCCCCGCGGGCGGCGCCTTGATCGCCAGGCAGATGCGCATGCCCGGGCCCAGCCAGTATTCCTTGCCCAACGGGCGCGGTTCGACCGGGTTACCGTCCAGTGCATAGATCTGTGCTTCAGCGTCGGGAATGTTGAGGCGATAGGTCAAGGTGTTGTCGAGGTTGAGCAGGCGCACGCGAGTAATCTGCCCCGCCGGCAAATCGACCACCGCTTGGGACACGCCATTGATAGTCGACAAGCGCCCCGCCGTACCGCCACGCGCCGCTTCACGCGGCACACTGAACGCAACGAACTCTCCCTCCTCGTCCACGTGCCAGCTTTTCAGGCTCAAGGTGCGTTCGTGCTTGAAGCCGGTGGGTTCGCGCTCTTCAATAATCAGCGGGCCGACCAGGCCACGGCCGAGTTCTTCGCTGCTGTTCACGTGGGGGTGATACCAGTAGCTGCCGGCGTCGGGCACGCGGAATTTGTAGTCGAAGTATTCGCCGGGCAGTACCGGCAACTGTGAGACGTAGGGCACGCCGTCCATTTCAAGTGGCAGGCGGATGCCATGCCAGTGGATGGTGGTAGCGACCGGCAGGTGGTTGATAAAACGCACCCGCAGCCATTCGCCCTGGCGCACGCGCAACTCGGTACCCGGCGCCGAAGGGCCGAACGCCCAGGCCTGGGTCTTGTGCCCCGGCACCAGTTCCACGTCCAACGGCGCAGCGATCAACTCGTAATCGTGCCCTGCCTCGGCCTCGGCGACTTTCCCCAGCCAGTAGCGGTAGGCGCCACCGGCACCGACGCCTACGACGGCCAGGCCTGCAAGGCCACCCAGGATTTGTCGACGGGAAAAGGATCGGGACACAACAACCTCGCGTATCTGCCGCAGGCACAAGGCCTGCAAAGGGCAGATACGATACACCTGCATGGCCTAAACAGTAAGGCTTCGCATTGCCGCATGCCCGAACTCTGGGTACACCAAAGATCAAATGTGGGAGCGGGCTTGCTCGCGAATGCGGTGGGTCAGCCAAAGATTAATCAGCTGACAGACCGCTTTCGCGAGCAAGCCCGCTCCCACATTTTTTGATCTTCAGTGGCTTTTAGACGGTGTTAGGTCAGGCCTTGGCGGCCGCCAGGATCAGGGCTTTCATCTCGGCCACAGCGCCTTTAAAACCGACGAACAGCGCATGAGCCACCAGCGCGTGGCCGATGTTCAGTTCGTTGATGCCCTTGATCGCAGCCACAGCTTCGACGTTGTGGTAGTGCAGGCCATGGCCGGCGTTGACGATCAAGCCTTCACGCAAGCCGACGGCGACACCGTCGATGATGCGTTGCAGTTCATCCACCACTTCGGTGGGGGTGGTGGCGTCGGCATAACGGCCGGTGTGCAGTTCGATCGCCGGCGCGCCGACGCGGCGGGAGGCTTCGATCTGGCGCTCGTCGGCGTCGATGAACAGTGAGACTTCACTGCCGATCTGCGACAGGCGATCCACCGCAGCCTTGATCCGTGCTTCCTGGCCGGCGACGTCGAGGCCACCTTCGGTGGTGAGTTCCTGGCGAGTTTCCGGCACCAGGCAGATGTGCGCCGGGCGGATGCGCTCGGCGAACGCCATCATCTCTTCGGTGACGCCCATTTCGAAGTTCATGCGGGTTTGCAGCACGTCCTTGAGCACCAGCACGTCGCGCTCCTGGATGTGGCGGCGGTCTTCGCGCAGGTGCACGGTAATGCCGTCGGCGCCCGCTTCTTCGGCGTCCAGCGCGGCCTTGACCGGGTCAGGGTAACGGGTGCCCCGAGCCTGGCGCAGGGTAGCGACGTGGTCGATGTTGACGCCAAGAAGAATGCGATTGCTGGTGGTCACGGAAGCGCTCCTGAAAAGGGAAAGAAACGCCGCACAGCATACACGGGGTTGTCAGGGCTTTCGAAACAACTCGCGACTGACCAGTGGCCTTCCGCCCAAGTGCACGGCAAGCGCCTGGCGCATCAGGCGCTTGGCGGCAGACAACGCGCCGGGGGCGCTCCAGTCGGCTTCGCTCATAGCCAGTAGCTCGGTGCCTTGAAACAGACCAGGTTGCAGCAGGTACACACGCTCAAGACCGGCGTCCACTTGCAGGCGATACAGGCCGTCGGCTGCGATGGGGTCGCCGTGCAGGTCGTTGGCCAGTTCAAACCCGTAGCCCAGGTCGTCGAGCAGGCGCCATTCGAAGGCGCGTAACAAGGGTTCCAGCGGTCGCCCTTCGGCCAAGGCGAGCAGGGTCGCAGCGTAGTGATCGAAGACCGCCGGGTGCGGGTCTTCGGCAGGCAACAGGCGAATCAACAGTTCGTTGAGGTAGAGGCCGCTGAACAGGGCTTCGCCATTGAGCCAGGCCGAGGCACCGACGCTTTCCAGGCGGCCGACGTTTTTCAGCTCGCCTTTGCCTCGGAACTCCACGTCCAACGCCACGAAAGGCCGCGCCTGCGTGCCTGCCTTGCCCCGAGCGCTGCGCAAAACTGCGCGCAGGCGGCCTTGGGGCGTGAGGAAGTCCACTAGGGCGCTGGTCTCGCGGTAGGCGCGGCTGTGCAGGACGTAGGCGGGTTGGCTGAGGGGTTGGGACATGGGGGCTCACTGTTGGAATGCATTGTTGAAAACTACACAAACCTAATGTGGGAGCGGGCTTGCTCGCGAATGCGGCGGATCAGTTGGCACATGCATGCCTGATCCACCGCATTCGCGAGCAAGCCCGCTCCCACATTTTTAGTCCTGCGGTGTTCCGAGGATCAGTTACAGGTCGCCGTAGCCCAGGGAGCGCAGCGCACGCTCATCATCGGACCAACCACCCTTAACCTTCACCCACAGGTTAAGCATGATCTTGGAATCAAACAGCAACTCCATGTCCTTGCGCGCTTCGGTGCCGATGCGCTTGATGCGCTCGCCCTTGTCGCCAATGATGATTTTCTTCTGGCCGTCACGTTCGACGAGGATCAGCGCGTGGATATGCAAGGTCTTGCCCTGCTGCTTGAACTCTTCGATTTCAACGGTGATCTGGTACGGCAGCTCGGCACCCATCTGGCGCATGATTTTCTCGCGCACCAGTTCGGCGGCCAGGAAACGGCTGCTGCGGTCGGTGATCTGGTCTTCCGGGAAGAAGTGCTCGTTCTCCGGCAGGTGCTCAGCGATCACGCGCTCCAGAGCATCGAGATTGTGGCCGTGCTGGGCCGAGATCGGGATAATCTGGGCGTTCGGCAGTTGTTCCTGCAGCCAGCTCAGGTGCGGCATCAGCTCGGCTTTGTCTTCGATGCGGTCGGTCTTGTTCAGCGCCACGATCAAAGGGCCAGTGACATATTGCACACGCTCAAGGACCATCTGGTCTTCGTCGGTCCACTTGGTGCGGTCAACCACGAAAATCACCACGTCGACGTCTTTCAACGCCGCCGAAGCGGTCTTGTTCATGTAGCGGTTGAGGGCTTTCTCGCCACCTTTGTGCATGCCGGGGGTGTCGACGTAGACCGCTTGCACGTTGCCTTCGGTCTTGATGCCCAGCATGTTGTGACGGGTAGTCTGCGGCTTGCGCGAGGTGATCGCGAGCTTCTGGCCGAGGATGTGGTTCAGCAGCGTCGACTTACCCACGTTCGGGCGGCCAACGATGGCAACATAGCCACAGCGTGTTGCGGTTGAATCAGTCATGGCCATTCTCCACGCCCAGGGCAATCAGTGCTGCAGCGGCCGCTACCTGTTCGGCAATACGACGGCTCACACCCTGACCTCGGCTTTTTTCGTTCAGTAAGGTGATTTCACATTCCACGAAGAACACTCGGCAATGGGGCTCACCCTGGATATCCACCACTTCGTAACGTGGCAGTTCGCAACCGCGGGACTGCAGGAACTCTTGCAGGCGGGTTTTTGGATCTTTGTTGGTGTCGACCAGTGTGAGGCTTTCGATTTCGGAGGTCAGCCAGGCGGTGACCCGCTCTTTGGCCGCTTCCATGCCGGCATCGAGGTAGATCGCACCGATCAGCGCTTCGAGGGCGTCGGCCAGGATCGACTCACGGCGGAAACCACCGCTCTTCAACTCGCCGGACCCCAGGCGCAGGTATTCACCCAGGCCGAAACCACGGGCCAGCACCGCCAGGGTCTCGCCCTTTACCAGGCGCGCACGCAGACGCGACAGCTGGCCTTCACGGGCTTGAGGGAAACGCTCGAACAGCGCTTCACCGGCGACAAAATTGAGGATGGCATCACCGAGGAATTCCAGGCGCTCGTTATTGCGCCCTGCAAAGCTGCGGTGTGTGAGGGCAAGAACCATCAGTTCCTGGTCCTTGAAGGTGTAGCCGAGCTGACGCTCGAGACGTGCTAGAGAAACGGTCACGGTTTATCCATATCTAGTTGGTGGCACCGGCGGCCATCGACGATTGACGCAGTGTTCAAATTCAAATCCTGGTTGGTACCGCATGAGGCCGAAAAAATGTCCAAGCCCCAGAAAAGCATTCGGCGCTGTGTTCACAGCGCCGCCTGTATTACTTGATCAGCCCGACCCGCGAGAAGTTCGGCAGGTGGCTGAGTTTGGATTCTGGCCAACTCATCCAGACCGCGAAGGCCTTGCCGACGATGTTCTCGTCGGGAACCATGCCCAGCAGGTCCTTGGGAATGGTGGGGTCATTCCAGTAGCGGCTGTCATTGGAGTTGTCACGGTTGTCGCCCATCATGAAATAGTGCCCGGCAGGCACCTTCCATTCACCATCAGGCTGTGCCCGGTAGCGCGTCATTTCCTTGCGGATTTCATGCTCTACCGCACCGAGTTTTTCCTGGTACAGCTCGGCGCTGCCCAATGAATTCGGCTCGGAGCCGATCAAGGTCTCGGCCACCGACTCGCCATTGATGAACAGGCGCTTGTCGCCGGTGTAGCGAATCACGTCACCCGGCAGGCCGATCACGCGCTTGATGTAGTTGACGTTCGGGTCGCTTGGGTAGCGGAACACCATGACATCGCCGCGCTGCGGGTCACCGACTTGGATGATCTTCTTGTCGATCACCGGCAGGCGGATCCCGTAGGAAAACTTGTTCACCAGGATGAAGTCACCCACGTCCAGGGTAGGCTTCATCGACCCCGAAGGGATCTGAAACGGCTCCACCAGGAACGAACGCAGCACCAGCACGATGAACAACACCGGGAAGAACGACTTGCCGTATTCAACCAGCAGAGGCTCTTTGTTCAGCTTCTCGACGACCACGGCATCGGGCTGGCTGACGCTGCCCTGATAGGACGCGATAGCCGCCCGACGACGCGGGGCGAAGAACACCAGATCGAGCAACGCCAAGAGACCGCAAACGGCAACGGCGATGACCAGCAACAGCGGGAAATTTAGCGACATAGGACCTAACTATCCAACCTGAGCACCGCAAGGAAGGCTTCTTGTGGAACTTCCACGTTGCCTACTTGCTTCATGCGTTTTTTACCGGCCTTTTGCTTCTCGAGCAGCTTGCGCTTACGACTTACGTCACCGCCGTAGCATTTGGCCAGTACGTTCTTTCTGAGAGCCTTGACGGAGGTCCGTGCAATGATCTGCCCGCCAATGGCGGCCTGGATCGCGACGTCGAACATCTGGCGCGGAATCAGTTCTTTCATCTTCTCGGTCAACTGGCGACCTTTGTAGTGCGCGTTGTCCTTGTGCACGATCAGTGCCAGGGCATCTACCTTGTCGCCGTTGATCAACACATCCAGCTTCACCAGATTAGCCGATTGGTAACGATCGAAATGGTAATCCAGCGAAGCATAGCCACGGCTGGTGGATTTGAGGCGGTCGAAGAAGTCCAGGACCACTTCGTTCATCGGCATGTCGTAGGTCACTTGTACCTGGGTACCGAGGAACAGCATGTCGCGCTGTACGCCACGTTTTTCGATACACAGGGTAATGACGTTGCCCAGATGTTCCTGCGGAACCAGGATATTGGCCCGCACGATAGGCTCGCGCATGTCTTCGATGGCCGACAGGTCCGGAAGCTTGGACGGGTTGTCGACGTAAATCGTTTCACCGGTTTTCAGCAACAGTTCGAAAATAACCGTTGGCGCGGTGGTGATCAGGTCCAGGTCGTATTCGCGCTCAAGGCGCTCCTGGATGATTTCCATGTGCAGCATGCCCAGGAAGCCACAACGGAAGCCAAAGCCCAGGGCGTCGGAGCTTTCCGGGGTGTACTGCAACGACGAGTCGTTGAGTGTCAGCTTTTGCAGGGCTTCACGGAAGTCTTCGAAGTCATCGGAGCTGACCGGGAACAGCCCGGCGTAGACCTGCGGCTGGATACGCTTGAAGCCTGGCAGCACGTCGACGTCCGGCGTGGAGCTCAGGGTCAGGGTGTCACCTACCGGTGCACCGTGAATGTCCTTGATACCGGCGATGATGAAGCCTACTTCACCGGCTTTCAGATCAACGGTCGCAGTGTGCTTGGGGTTGAATACACCGACGCTGTCCACCAAGTGGATCTTGCCGGTGGATTTGACCAGGATCTTGTCGCCCTTCTTCACACGACCGTGGCGCACGCGTACCAGGGAAACAACGCCCAGGTAGTTGTCGAACCAGGAGTCGATGATCAACGCTTGCAGCGGATCTTCGTAGTTGCCGGTTGGCGCTGGAATGGTGTGTACCAGGCGTTCGAGCACTTCGTCGACACCCAGGCCGGTCTTGGCGCTGCAGGTGACGGCGTCGGTGGCGTCGATGCCGATGATCTTCTCGATCTCTTCCTTGACGCGTTCAGGCTCAGCCTGCGGCAGGTCGATCTTGTTCAGCACGGGCATGACTTCCAGGCCCTGCTCGATCGCGGTGTAGCAGTTGGCAACCGATTGCGCTTCAACGCCCTGGCCTGCGTCAACCACCAGCAAGGCACCTTCACAGGCCGCCAGGGAACGGCTGACTTCGTAGGTGAAGTCGACGTGGCCCGGGGTGTCAATGAAGTTCAGCTGGTAGGTAATGCCGTCTTTGGCTTTGTAGTACAGCGTCACGCTGTGGGCCTTGATGGTGATCCCGCGCTCGCGTTCGAGGTCCATGGAATCCAGTACCTGGGCTTCCATTTCACGCTCGGCAAGGCCGCCGCACATCTGGATAAATCGATCGGCCAGCGTCGACTTGCCATGGTCAATGTGGGCGATGATGGAGAAATTGCGGATATGACTCAAATCACTCACGGATCAACACTCAAAAAGGCTGCAGGCAGATTGCCCGCTGAAAAATAGCCGGGAATTGTACCTGATGCTCAGGCCAGACGTCATCTTTGCTGACCAGAACAAAAATGCCCCGGTCTCTCGACCGGGGCATTTTTTGAGCATAAGCGAGGTATCAGCCGGCTCGGCGCAACAGCCAGAACCCGGCCAGGGCGCAGATTGCCGTCGGCACCAGCACCGCAAACAGCGGCGAGAACCCGAATACCAGGCTCGACGGGCCCAGCAAGTCCTGGGCGATACGGAAGGTGAAACCTACCAACACACCCGTAAACACGCGCTGGCCAAGGGTTACGGAGCGCAACGGACCGAAGATGAACGAGATCGCCATCAACACCAGCGCGGCGGTCACCACCGGCTGCAACACCTTGACCCAAAACGCCAGCCAGTAGCGGCCATTATTCAGGCCCTGGTCCTTCAGGTAGTGGATGTAGCCCCACAACCCGGAGATCGGCAGGCTTTCAGGAATCATCACCACCGTATTGAGCAACTCAGGCTTCAGCGCGATATCCCATTGCTCGGTCGGCACGTTGATCACTTCAGTGCTGGCCTTGGTGCCTTGGCCGATATTGCGGAAATAAGTGGTAGTAACGTCGGTCAGTTGCCACTTATCGCTGCCGTACTGCGCACGTTTGGCGAAACTGGACGACAGCATGTGCCGCTCTTTGTCGAAGGTATAGCGAGTCACACCAATCAACAGGCCACCCGGTTGCACGGCGTTGATGTGGATAAACTCGTCACCCTGACGGTGCCACAGGCCGTGCTTGGAGCTCTGCGCATCACCCGAACCCTGGGCCAGGGCGCGATTGGCCTGGGCTGTGGTTTCGGCCGGCGGCGCCACGTATTCGCCGATCAGCACGCTGCACAGCATCAGCAGCAACATCGGTTTCATCACCGCCCAGACGATCCGGCCGATGGAAACACCGGCAGCGCGCATGATGGTCAGTTCGCTGTTGCTGGCCAGGCTGCCCAGGCCGATCAGGCAACCGATCAGCGCTGCCATGGGCATCATGTCGTACAGGCGACGCGGTGCGGTCAGCGCTACATAGCTGAGCACGTCCCACACGGTATAGGTGTCGGTGACGTTGCCCACTTCATCGATGAAGGCGAAGAGCGACGCCAAACCCAGGATGATGCCCAATACCGCCAGGATGGCGATCAGTACGCTGCTACCAATGTAGCGATCGAGTTTAGCCACGAGCCAACTCCTTCTGGCCACGACGGCTCAACATTTTCAAGCGGATAGGTTCCCAATAGAGCAGCCCCAGGCCGATCACCAGGAAGATCCCGTGTACCCACCACAGGCCCAGGGTCGGCGAGAGCTTGCCTTTCTCCAGGGAGCCGCGGGCGGAAATCAGGATGGTGAGGTAGGCCATGTACAACAGAATCGCCGGCAGCAGCTTGAGGAAGCGGCCCTGACGCGGATTCACACGGGACAGCGGCACCGCCATCAGCGTGACGATAAAGACCAGCAGCGGCAGGGAGATACGCCATTGCAACTCGGCAATGGAGCGCAATTCGTTGCTACCGAACAGGTCGGACGTCGGGATGGCGTCGCGGTCAGTCACCTCGTCGCTCACGTCCGGGCGCGCCAGCATTACGCCATAGGTGTCGTACTTGATGGCGCGGTAATCCGCCTGGCCGGGGCTGCCGTCATAGCGGTAGCCGTTTTCCAGGATCAGGTAGCGGCTGCCGTCCGGGCGCACTTCCTGGCGACCCGAATCGGCCACCAGCACGGAGATGCCACGGTCTTTCTTGTCTTGCCCCAGGCGTTTCTCGGAGATGAACACACCGCCGAGGTTGGCGCGGTCTTCGGTCAGCGTCTCGGTGTAGGTCACGCGTGAGCCGTCATTGAGTGCCTGGAAACGGCCGGGTTCGAGGGTGTCGAACTCGGTCATCGCGTCCTGCTTGTTCAATACCAGCTGGAACTGCATGGCGCCCTGAGGGGCCAGACTCAGGCTCAGCCAGGCCACGATCAGCGCGACGCCGGCGGCCGGGATCATGGTCATGCCCAACAGGCGTTGCTGGCTCATGCCGGTGGCCGAGAGCACGGTCATTTCGCTTTCGAGGTACAGGCGTCCGTATGCCAGCAGGATCCCGAGAAACAGGCCCAATGGCAGGATCAGCTGCAAAAAGCCCGGCAGTCGAAAGCCCATGATCAGGAACAACGAGCCTGGGTCCAGGGCGCCAGAGGCAGCCTGGGCCAGGTATTTGACGAAACGACCACTCATGATGATGACCAGCAGCACCGCACTCACGGCACTCAGGGTCAACAGGACTTCGCGGGACAGATAACGGAAGACGATCAAACCAGACACTCCAGGGTTGTCAGGCTAAGGCGGCCAAACAAGCAAGCATACCGAGTCAGCCCTTTTGAAGGGGCCGGCTAAAAAGATGGCGCATTATCCTGTGATTGGCTGCGCCTGTCACGGAGCAAGCTCTGCACACATGCACAAAGCTGCCGGCAAGGGTTGTCAGGCTCCGTCGGCGAGGTTCAAACTGCGGCCTTTGTCGCTGGCGACTTACACAGTTGCCAAGCATTAAAGCCTGCGTACAGACGCAAGGCTCTCCGACCTTTATAAGGGACCCGAAAATGGAATTGGTTGTAAAAAGCGTTAGCCCCGAAACGTTGAAAACCGCCACCCTCGTGGTCGCCATTGGCGAAGGCCGCAAGCTCGGCGTTGCCGCCAAGCAACTCGATGAACTGAGCGGCGGCGCGATCAGCGCAGTCCTCAAGCGCGGCGACCTGGCCGGCAAAGTCGGCCAGAGCCTGCTGCTGCAAAGCCTGCCCAACCTCAAGGCCGACCGCGTATTGCTGGTCGGCGTGGGCAAGGACGCCGAACTGGGCGACCGTCCGTTCCGCAAGATCATCAGTGGCATCCTCAACACCCTCAAGGGCCTGGGCGGCAGCGATGCGACCCTGGCGCTGGATGAAGTCGTCGTAAAAGGCCGCGACAGCTACGGCAAGACCCGCCTGCTGGCAGAAAGCCTGGTGGACGGCGGCTATCTCTTCGACCAGTTCAAGAGCACCAAGGCCGAACCCCGCGCCCTGAAAAAAATCACCCTGCTGACCATCAAGGCCGCCCAGGCTGAAGTCGAGCGCGCCGTGACCCACGCGACGGCCATCGCCAATGGCATGTCGTTCACCCGCGACCTGGGCAACCTGCCGCCGAACATCTGCCACCCCACTTTCCTGGGCGAACAGGCCAAGGCGCTGGGCAAGGAGTTCAAGGGTCTCAAGGTTGAAGTCCTGGACGAGAAGAAGATCAAGGAACTGGGCATGGGCTCGTTCTACGCCGTGGGCCAAGGCAGCGACCAGCCGCCACGCTTGATCGTGATGCAATACAACGGCGGCAAGAAGTCCGAGAAGCCCTACGCCCTGGTGGGTAAAGGCATCACCTTCGACACTGGCGGCATCAGCCTCAAGCCAGGCTTGGGCATGGACGAGATGAAGTACGACATGGGCGGCGCCGCCAGCGTATTCGGTACCCTGCGCGCCGTGCTGGAACTCAAGCTGCCGATCAACCTGGTGTGCATCCTGGCCTGCGCCGAGAACATGCCAAGTGGCGGTGCGGCGCGTCCGGGCGACATCGTTACTACAATGAGCGGCCAGACCGTCGAAATCCTCAACACCGACGCCGAAGGCCGCCTGGTGCTGTGCGATGCACTGACCTACGCCGAGCGCTTCAAGCCACAAGCGGTGATCGACATCGCCACCCTGACCGGTGCCTGCATCGTTGCGCTGGGCTCCCATACCTCGGGCCTGCTGGGCAACAACGACGAGTTGATCGAGCAACTGCTCAGCGCCGGCAAGGCTGCCGACGACCGCGCCTGGCAACTGCCGCTGTTCGATGAGTACCAGGAACAGTTGGACAGCCCATTCGCTGACATCGCCAACATCGGCGGCCCGAAAGCCGGCACCATCACGGCGGCCTGCTTCCTGTCGCGCTTTGCCAAGAACTTCAATTGGGCTCACCTGGACATCGCCGGTACTGCCTGGACCAGCGGCGGCAAGGACAAAGGCGCCACTGGCCGTCCGGTTCCCCTGTTGACCCAGTACCTGCTGGACCGCGCCAAGGCCTGAAACTGAAGATTCCGGAGCGGCCATTACGCCGCTCCGGTCTCAGGAACCGCAATGACCCAAGTCGACTTCTATATATTGCCCAGCGCCGACCCGCTCGCGCGCCTGGACTTTGCCTGCAAACTCACCGAAAAAGCCTGGCGCATGGGCCACCGTATCTACCTGCATTGCAGCGATGGCGCCCAACGCGACGAACTCGACGCCCGCCTGTGGCGCTTCAAGGGCGAAAGCTTCGTGCCCCATGGCCCTGCCGAATCAGAACCCGAAAGCCTGGTAGTACTCGGACTGGGAGACAGTTGCGGCGATCACCATGACCTGCTGGTGAACCTGGACCTGAAAGTGCCGCCGTTCGCCAAGGCGTTTGCCCGCGTGGCAGAGGTGGTGGTGGAAGACCCGGCTATTCGTCAGGCGGCGCGGGAGAGTTTCCGTTTCTATCGCGAACAGGGCTATCCTTTGCAGGATCACCGGCTACAACGACTTTGAGTAAATGATGGACACTCCCAACCTTAAAAAAGACGACCACCTGTTGGATGACCTTGAGTCGATCCGCCAGTTGCTGGGTGATGATGACTTGCAACCGCCGCTGCTGACCGAATCGGTCGATGGCGAGGTACAGATTCCGCTGCTGTTCGACATGGTCAATGCCAAGCCCGCTGCGCCGGAGCCCGTTGCCCCCCCACCCGCTGTCGAACCCGCCCCTGCTGAAAAGGCGCCCGACGCCCTGCTGCTGCACCTGGACAACGAACTGCGCGCCGCCGCGCAATTGATCATGCAAGACGTGATCGATGACTTTGCCCCGCATATCGAAACCGAGATCAAGCGTCGGCTGGATGCGCGGATGGAGCGGTTGCTGAGCCAGTACCAATCCTGAATTAAACACAGATCCCCTGTGGGAGCGGGCTTGCTCGCGAAAGCGGTATGTCAGTCAGCAAATGGATTGACTGATCCACCGCATTCGCGAGCAAGCCCGCTCCCACATTTTGATCTATGTACAGTTCCAGCCAGTCTTCACCTCGCCCTCTCCCCTATCCCCCGTTATACTTGCCGGCTTTCCTGAATAAATGCCAACTAGGGTCCCGCCGCGCATGGATAAGACCTACCAGCCGCACGCCATCGAAACTTCCTGGTACAACACCTGGGAATCCGAGAATTATTTCGCCCCGCAAGGCGCGGGCGATTCCTACACCATCATGATTCCGCCACCGAACGTCACTGGCAGCCTGCACATGGGCCATGGCTTCAACAATGCAATCATGGATGCGTTGATCCGTTTCCGCCGCATGCAGGGCCGCAACACCCTGTGGCAACCGGGCACCGACCACGCCGGTATCGCCACCCAGATGCTGGTGGAACGCCAACTTGAAGCCACCGGCCAGAGCCGTCACGACCTGGGCCGTGAGAAATTCCTGGAAAAAATCTGGGAATGGAAAGACCAGTCCGGCGGCAACATCAGCCGTCAGATCCGTCGCCTGGGCTCGTCCGTTGACTGGAGCCGCGAGCGCTTCACCATGGACGACGGCCTGTCAGAAGCCGTGAAAGAAGCCTTCGTGCGCCTGCATGAAGACGGCCTGATCTACCGCGGCAAGCGTCTGGTCAACTGGGACACCAAGTTGCACACGGCGATTTCCGACCTCGAAGTGGAAAACCACGACGAAAAAGGTTTCCTATGGAACCTCAAGTATCCGCTGGCTGACGGCGCCAAGACTGCCGAGGGCAACGACTACCTGATCGTCGCCACCACGCGTCCGGAAACCATGCTCGGCGACGCCGCCGTTGCCGTTAACCCGAGCGATGAACGCTACCAGGCACTGATCGGCAAATTCGTCGAATTGCCACTGGTTGGCCGTCGCATCCCGATCATCGCTGACGACTACTGCGACCCTGAATTCGGCACCGGCTGCGTGAAAATCACCCCGGCCCACGATTTCAACGACTACGAAGTCGGCAAGCGTCACAACCTGCCGCTGCTGAACATCTTCGACAAGAACGCCGCCGTGCTGCCCGCCTGCCAGGTGTTCAACCTGGACGGCACGCTGAACGAAAGCATCGACGGCAAGATCCCGGCCGAATACGCCGGCCTCGACCGTTTCGAAGCGCGCAAGCAGATCGTTGCCGCCTTCGACGCCGCCGGTTTGCTGGTGAGCGTTGACGACCACGGCCTGAAAGTGCCGAAGGGCGACCGCTCTGGCACCATCATCGAGCCTTGGCTGACCGACCAGTGGTATGTCTCCACCAAGCCGCTGGCAGAACCTGCCATCGCTGCCGTGGAAGATGGCCGCATCCAGTTCGTGCCAAAACAGTACGAGAACATGTACTTCTCGTGGATGCGTGACATCCAGGATTGGTGCATCAGCCGTCAGCTGTGGTGGGGCCACCGTATTCCAGCCTGGTATGACGAGTCGGGCAAGGTCTATGTAGGCCGCGACGAAGCCGAAGTGCGCGCCAAGCACAACCTCGGTGACGACGTTGCGCTGCAACAGGACAACGACGTACTGGACACCTGGTTCAGCTCGGGCCTGTGGACCTTCTCCACACTGGGCTGGCCGCAGCAGACCGAATTCCTCAAGAAATTCCACTCTACCGACGTGCTGGTCACCGGTTTCGACATCATTTTCTTCTGGGTTGCCCGGATGATCATGCTGACCATGCACCTGGTGAAGAACGAGGACGGCACCCCGCAGGTACCGTTCAAGACCGTGTACGTGCACGGCCTGGTACGTGACGGCCAGGGCCAGAAGATGTCCAAGTCCAAGGGCAACGTCCTGGACCCGCTGGACATCATCGACGGCATCGACCTGGAAACCCTGGTGCAGAAACGCACCTCGGGCCTGATGCAGCCAAAACTGGCGAAGAAGATCGAGAAGCAGACCCGCGACGAGTTCGCCGACGGCATCGCCAGCTACGGCACCGACGCCCTGCGCTTCACCTTTTGCTCGCTGGCGTCCACCGGTCGCGACATCAAGTTCGACATGGGCCGCGTCGAAGGCTATCGCAACTTCTGCAACAAGATCTGGAACGCCGCACGCTACGTGCTGGATAAAGGCGAAGACTGCGGCCAGAACGGCGAAGAGGTCGAGCTGTCCCTGGCCGATCGCTGGATCATCTCGCAGCTGCAGCGCACCGAAGCCGAAGTGACCCGCCAGCTCGACCAGTTCCGTTTCGACCTGGCCGCACAGGCCCTGTACGAGTTCATCTGGAACCAATACTGCGACTGGTACCTGGAACTGTCCAAGCCCGTGCTGTGGGATGAAAACGCGCCGATCGAACGCCAGCGCGGCACCCGTCGCACCCTGGTACGCGTGCTGGAAGTGGCCCTGCGCCTGGCGCATCCGTTCATGCCGTTCATCACCGAAGAAATCTGGCAGCGCCTGGCGCCGCTGGCCGGTATCGAAGGCAAGACCATCATGCTGCAACCTTGGCCAGTGGCCAACGAAGCGCGCATTGATGAGGCCGCCGAAAGCGATATCGAATGGCTCAAGACCCTGATGCTCGGCACGCGCAACATCCGCGCCGAGATGAACATCGGTCCGGGCAAGCCATTGGCGGTGTTTGTAAAGAACGCCAGTGCCGAAGACCAGCGTCGTCTCGCTGAGAACGATGCGCTACTCAAAAAGCTGGCGAAGCTGGAATCCATCACCGTATTAGCGGCTGATGCTGAAGCGCCACTGTCCGCTACCGCTCTGGTCGGCGAGATGGAAGTGCTGGTGCCAATGGCTGGCCTGATCGACAAGGGTGCCGAACTGGCCCGACTCGACAAGGAAATTGCACGCCTGCAAGGCGAAGTGCAGCGAGTGGGCGGCAAGCTGTCCAACGCGGCGTTCGTCGACAAGGCGCCAGCCGAAGTGATCGACAAGGAACGCGCCAAGCTGGCTGAGGCTGAACAAGCCTTGGGCAAACTGGCGGAGCAACATGCGCGGATTTCCAGCCTGTAAGGTGGAACCTGTGTAAGAAAGAGGCCTTCGGGCCTCTTTTTTTGGGCTTGAAAACCCAATCAATGTGGGAGCGGGCTTGCTCGCGAATGCAGTGTGTCAGGCACTGAATCTGTCTCTGCTGCACCCCCTTCGCGAGCAAGCCCGCTCCCACATTTAACCGAGATCACCTTGGGAATGTGTGACAATAGCGCCCTCTTTGAGCCAAACCCAGAATTGACATGACCGCCCCCAGCACGCCCAAGCCTCCACGCAAGAAGCCTAAAACCGCCGCCACAGCCAAACCGGTAGTGCCGCGCAAAGAGGCCACCCTGCACCCGCGCAACCGCCACACGGGCCGTTACGACTTCCCGGCGCTGATCAAGACCACGCCAGAATTGGCGAAGTTCGTGATCATCAACCCGTATGGCAAAGAGAGCATCGACTTCGCCAGCCCGGATGCGGTGCGGGTGTTCAACCGGGCGCTGCTCAAATCCTTCTATGGCATCCAGCACTGGGACATCCCGGCCGACTACCTGTGCCCGCCGGTGCCAGGGCGTGCGGACTACGTGCATTTCCTCGCCGACCTGCTGGCAAGCAACAACGACGGCAAGGTTCCGCGTGGCTCCATTGTCAAGGTGTTGGACATCGGTATGGGCGCCAACTGCGTCTACCCGCTGATTGGCTATATGGAGTACCGCTGGAACTTCCTGGGTTCGGAAGTCGACCCTATCGCGGTCGCCGCAGCCAAGGCCATCGTGCAGTCCAATGACCTGAGCAAGGTCATCCAACTGCGTCAGCAAACCAACCCCAAGCAGATCCTGCTGGGCTTGCTGGAGCCGGGTGAACGCTTTGACCTGACCATGTGCAACCCGCCGTTCCATGCGTCCATGGACGAAGCCACCAAAGGCAGCGAGCGCAAATGGCGCGCCTTGGGCAAGGCTGATCCCAAGCGCAAATTGCCGGTGCTGAACTTCGGTGGCCAATCGGCCGAGTTGTGGTGTGAAGGCGGTGAAGCGCGTTTCGTGACGCAATTGATCGCCGAGAGCGCGCACTTTGCCCACAAGGTGTTGTGGTTCAGCACGCTGGTGTCGAAAGCGTCGAATTTGCCCGCGATCGAGACGGCACTGAAAAAGGCCGGGGTGTTGGAAAGCCAAGTAGTGGAAATGTCCCAAGGGCAGAAACAAAGCCGCTTCGTGGCCTGGACGTTCCAGACCAAGAACGAGCAGCAGATCTGGCGCCAGCGCTGGGTTCGCGACTAAACCCAGCCCGCGCCTACAAATCGCAGGCAACAAAAAACCGTGCCCGGATCGCTCCGGAGCACGGTTTTTTTTGCTGCGTCTTACTTGTTAACAGCGTCGGTCAGGCCTTTGGCCACAACCAGCTTGATAACTTTCTTGGCAGCGATTTCGATGGCAGCGCCAGTCGAAGGGTTACGGCCAGTACGGGCAGGACGCTCGGTCACTTTCAGTTTGCCAACGCCTGGCAGAGTGATTTCGCCGCCGTTTTCCAGCTGATCGGCAACAACTTGGCTCAGTTGGTCCAGCAGGGCGCGCACGGTAGTTTTCGGTGCGTCTACTGCTTCAGCCAGGTCAGCGATCAGTTGGTCTTTAGTAATAGCCATTGTGGTGTTCCTTCCCTATCAAATTCATATGGATTGCAGAGTGCAGTGTCAGCCGTCGAGCCCGACCGTCATGGCCTGGCACCCCCGGCTATAACCACGGAGATCGGGGTTATAGATGCTTGAAACGGGGATTGGTTCGACCTGACAGATGCTGAATGCACGCTTAACGCCGAGACTTGGCGTAAGACGGGGCAAAACTAGCACAGAGACGGGGAAATATCCGCTTCTACCTAGCCATTTGGTCAGCTTTATCGCTCTAAACCGTGAAAAAAAGGCATATGCCCCGTCGGAGAGTGTCCAAAACGCCCTTCGACGGGTGCCTTGGCCAACGGGTGCGGTACACTGGTCGACTTTTCGGGGAGGCAACCGCTCCCCTATCAACCAGCCGAGAAGCCTATGCCGATCCGTCATTGCATCGTCCACCTGATCGACAAAAAACCCGACGGCACACCTGCGGTTCTTCACGCTCGCGATTCGGAGCTGTCCGAATCCGCCGCTATCGAGAACATGCTTGCCGACCTCAACGAGAGCTATAACGCCAAACAAGGCAAGGCCTGGGGTTTCTTCCATGCCGAGTCCGGCGCGCACCCGTTCAGCGGCTGGTTGAAGGAATATTTCGACGGTGGCCAGGATTTCACCACCTTCAGCCGTACAGCGGTCGAGCACCTGCAGAAGCTGATGGAGGAGTCCAACCTCTCCACCGGCGGCCACGTGCTGTTTGCCCACTACCAACAAGGCATGACCGACTACCTGGCCATCGCCCTGCTGCACCACAGCGAAGGCGTGGCGGTGACCGATGAACTGGACGTGACCCCTTCACGTCACCTGGACCTCGGCCAACTGCACCTGGCGGCGCGCATCAACGTCTCCGAGTGGCAGAACAACAAGCAGTCCAAGCAGTACATCTCGTTTATCAAGGGCAAGAACGGCAAGAAGGTCTCGGAGTACTTCCGCGACTTTATCGGCTGCCAGGAGGGCGTTGACGGCCCAGGCGAAACCCGCACCCTGCTCAAGGCCTTCAGTGACTTCGTTGAAAGCGAAGACCTGCCAGACGAGTCCGCCCGCGAAAAAACCAAGACCCTGGTGGATTACGCCAGCAGCCAGGCCAAGCTCGGCGAGCCCATGGGCCTGGAAGAACTGTCGGGCTTGATCGATGAAGATCGGCCTAAAGCGTTCTACGACCACATCCGCAACAAGGACTACGGCCTGTCACCGGAAATTCCGGCAGATAAGCGCACCCTCAACCAGTTCCGCCGGTTCACCGGGCGTGCCGAAGGCCTGTCGATCAGTTTTGAAGCGCACTTGCTGGGCGACAAGATTGAGTACGACGAAGCCGCCGGCACGCTGATCATCAAGGGCCTGCCGACCCAACTGACCGACCAGCTCAAGCGCCGTAACTGATGCTTGGCGGGGTCTTAAAGAAAGTCCTGCTGGTATTGCTGGTGGTGGTGGTAATCCAGAACTGGGGCAAGATCGAGCGCGTGTTCAACCCGTCGCAGGTGGCGCCAGAGCAAGTCCGGGCTTCGGCGCGGGTGGTGCTCTATTCCACCGAATGGTGCGGCTACTGCAAGCAGATCCGTCGCTTCCTGGACCAAAAGGGCGTTCCCTACCAGGCCTTCGATATCGAGAAGGACGCCCAGGCGCGCAAGGCGTATGAGGCGCTGGGCGGCGGCGGCATTCCATTCGTGGACGTAAACGGCACGCTGATCCGCGAATACAGCCCCGAAAAGATCATGGCCGCGCTGAAGTAATCAGCGCACCACGATCATCCGCCCGAGCACGTTGTGCTGTTCAAAACCGAGTACCGCCTGCAAAGCGTTCAGCACCGCTTGCGGGTCTTTGCTCGGGAAGCTGCCGCTGACGCGTTTGGCGCCCATGTCTTCGTTGAGCAACAGGATGCGGCCAGGGTAGTAACGGCCCAGATCCTGGATCACATCGGCCAGCGGTGCCTTGTAGTAGTTGAGCCAGCCGTCGCGCCACGCCAGGCGGGATTCGCTGTCCACAGGGTGCATCGCATCGGCAACACCCTCGGCATAGGCCACTTGCTGGCCGGCCGTCAGAATTTGCTGCTGGCCTTGCTTGGAAGGCGTCACACCCACCTTTCCTGATAACACGGTCACCTGGGCACCCGCCGGTTGCAGGCGCACTTCGAATTGTGTGCCGAGCACCCGCGCTTCACCGCTGCCCGCCTCTACCACAAACGATTGGCCGGTGTGGGTCACGCTGAAAAAACCCGCGCCGCGACGCAATTGGATATGCCGCTCGCCATGGCTGAAATCCACGGCAATCGCGCTGTCGGCATCCAGTGTCACTTGGGATTGGTCGGCCAAGGTGACGGTTTTCACTTCTCCAGGTGCGCTCACATAGTCGGCACCGAAGTCATCAACCCAACGCGACGGCTGCCAACCGACGCCCATGGACACCATCACCAGCAGGCACGCCGCCATGGCCAATGCGCCGGACCAACGTACCACCCGCGAGCGTTTCGAGGTATTCATCGCGCTGAGGTAACGCTGCAAGGCCAAGGCGTCTTCGTTCGCCAGTTGGCGCGCTGGCACTTCGCTCAACTCCCACAACACCTGGGCCTGTGAATAGGCCTCGACGTGCGCAGGGTCGGCCCGCAGCCATTGGCTGAACGTCGCCTGGTCGCCGCTGCTGGGTTGATCGTGCAGCAGGCTCAGCCAGGCCAGCGCGGCTTGTTCCTGGTCGGGCGTGGGGGTGAGGTTCACGAGGCTTTCCCTGGCGTGCGTGGAGGCGATGGCTCACGAAGGCTGGCCTTGCAAGCTTCGAGGGCACGCATCATATGTTTTTCCACGGCACTTTGGGACAACCCCATGGCCTTGGCAATTTCCGCGTACTTACGGCCGTGAATGCGATTGAGCAGAAATATCTGCCGAGTGCGCTCCGGCAAGCTGCGCAACGCGGCTTCGACATGGCGCAAATCATTGCCCGCTTCCAGCGCGGCCTGGGGTTCGGAACCCTGGTTATCCTGTTGCTCTGGCAACCAGCCTTCGCTGCTGCGCACACGGGCGCCTTCGCTGCGCAGATGGTCGATGGCGATATTGCCGGCGCAGCGCAGCAGATAGGTGCTGAGTTCCTCGACCTGTACCAGCGGCCGGCGCCAGAAACGCAGGAACAAATCCTGCACCAGGTCCGCCGCCGTGGCGCGGCAGCCGACACGTCGGCTGACCAGCGCCTCCATCTGCGAACGCTGGGACAAGAACACCTGCAGGAAATGCGCACGTCCGCCCGCCGCATCAACGTGCTGGCTGTCTTGGGATTCAGGCGGGGTGCTGATCATCATCGAATGGGCTCAGAGAGTGGCAAAGGCCGCAACAGGGCTGGCCAGTAGGCCGACGCCCGCCAGGATCAAGGCCAGCCTTGGCCGGTACGGCAACAGCAACACCAACAGCAACGCACTGAGCATCAACACTGCGCACCACTCCACCAGGCCCTGGCCCCAGCCCGCCACACTCACAGCCGGCCAGCTCGACACGATCAGTAGCAGCCATCCCGTCGCGCGCAAACCCAGGCGTCGACGCGCAGAAGGTTTGCTGTGCAGCAACTCGCCGTGGTGACGGTCGGTGGACAGGCACAGCGCGGTAAACCCGGCGTAGCACATCAGCAGCGAGAGCAGCATTCAGTGCGCCTCCTGCTTGAGCGTCAACGAGCGTGCACGTTCAACCTTGGGTTGCGCAGCGGTACGGTGCTGCATTTTCCACGCAGCCCAGCCGAGGAACACGCCGCTGGCCAGGCAAGTCAGGTCGAAGCCGGCCATGGCCCAGTCGCCACGGGCCAGTGAAGTGCCCAGGTGGTAAGGCGTGGTCAACGCGTTGAGCAGTGGGATCGCGATAAACAGCAACGCGCCGAAGCTCAATTGCTCGACCCAACCCTGGCGGCCACGGCGCAGGAGCGCGTGTAGCAGGCTCAAGCCCCAGGCGATGAAGAAGGTTTGCACTTCCCAGGTAGAACGTTCGGCGAAACTCACCGGTAGCAGGCGATTGGCCCAGAAGAACGCCGCAATGGCAATCATCAGCCCGGACATGCTGGCGATGTTCAGCACTTCCACCAGCCGCAACTCGAACGGCATCACCCCGGTTTTAGCGTGTTTGAGTTGACGTTTGCCGAGCCAGATCACCAACCCGGTGCCGATCATCGCCGTGCCTGCCAGGCCGCAGATAAAGTACAGCCAGCGCAGCACCGGGCCGGCGAAATGGCCCATGTGCAGGCCATAGAAACTGCCGCCGATCACCGCCGGAAGGGACGGTTCCCCGCTCACCCGCAACAGTTCGCCGGTAGTGCCATTGAAGGAAACAGTGCTGCCAAAGTCGTGCACCACGCTGTCGGCGCCGGCACGGAATACATTGACGGACGCGTTCACGTCACTCGGATTGTTCACCGCCACTCGTCCAACATGGCCACCCGCCCATTGTTCACGCGCTTTCTCGTACATCGGCAGCAATGGCAACAGTTTCCCCGGTTGACCGAGCGCGGGCGCATTGTTGGTGTTCGGGAACACCTCATTGAAGAACGCCCGGGTGTCATTGCCATAAGAGGCCAGGATCGGTGCCGGCATCACCATGCTCATGAAAATCACCAGGCTGCTGTAGGTGATCATCAAGTGAAACGGCAATACCAGCACGCCCACGGCGTTATGCCCGTCGAGCCAGGAGCGCTGGCCCTTGCGGGGGCGGAAGGTGAAGAAGTCCTTGAAGATTTTCTTGTGGGTAATGATGCCGGTGATCAGTGCGACAAACATCACCATGGCCGCAATCGTCGACAACCAGCGGCCCCACGGGTGAGGCATCTGCAACTGGAAGTGGAAGCGGTAGAAGAATTCGCCGCCCATGCTTTCACGGGCCTCTACGGCCTGGCCGGTGACTGGATCGAGGGTTTTCTGGATGAAGTTGCCACGTTTGCCCGGGTCGATCTTGTCTTGCCACATCACCGACAGGCCGGGGTCGCGGCTGTCTGGCAAGGTGATGAACCAGCGCGCGGCATTAGGCGCCTGCTGCTGCAGATAGGATTGGGCAACACCGAGGCTGCGCGCATCGTCCAGCGGGTGAGCCTGTACTTCGGGCTGCATCCAATGACTGATTTCATCCTTGAAATACGACAAGGTCCCCGTCAGAAAAATTGCAAACAGCAGCCAGCCAAAGATCAATCCTGCCCAGGTGTGCAACCAGGCCATGGCCTGACGGAAGCCCTCTTTCATGTGCGCGCCATCCACAGCCCAACGCCCGCCAGGGTGGCAAAGGCTGCGCTTGGCAACATCACACCAAACCAGGCGCGCCACGCGGTGCGACAGGCGAAACACCAGAGCACCGCCAGCAGGTAGAACACAAACGAACTCATCATCCCGGTGATCACCGCATCGGCGCGGGAAGTGGGCATCCACAACGCCAGGCAGATGGCGGCCAATGAAGCCATCAGGTAGCCGCCTACCACGGCCGCCAGCACACGTGAGGTGACGGCTAGACGGTAGAGCGCGGGAAGTGAGGTTTTGCTTTTCATGCGGGAGGCGCCAGTTTCATCAGGCCGCAATATTAATGATAAATATTCTCATAAGCAAAACAGAACGGATGAAACACCCGTGCTGGCGGATTGCCGAACTGTATCGGGCCGCCTACAATGCGAACAATTCTTGTTCTCTAAAGCGTGCCGATGCTCGCATGCTCGTAGCGAAGGGTGACTCCGTTGCAGCCGTCCACCATCGTCGAAGTTCTGTACAACGACCATCACCACTGGCTTACCGGCTGGTTGCGACGCAAACTCGGCTGCCCGGAAAGTGCGGCCGACCTGGCGCAAGACACCTTCATGCGTGTGCTCACCGCACGCGAAACACCCACGCTGGTTGAGCCTCGCGCGTTCCTCACCACTATCGCCAAGCGCGTGCTGTTCAATTTCTACCGCCGCCAGGACCTGGAGCGCGCCTACCTCGACGCCCTGGCGCAAATGCCCGAACACGTCGCACCGTCCGAGGAAGAACGCGCGATCATCTTGCAAACGCTGGTCGAGCTGGACCAACTGCTCGACGGCCTGCCAATCCAGGTCAAGCGTGCGTTCCTGCTGGCCCAACTCGATGGCCTGACCTACGCGCAAATCGGCGCGGAACTGGGCATTTCCATCGCCACCGTCAAACGTCACCTGACCAAAGCCGCCATGCGCTGCTACTTCGCCTTATGAATATCTCGACCCAAGTCGCCGAACAAGCCGTGCACTGGCTGATGGAAATGCAGCAAGGCGCCCTCAACCCGCGCCAGCAAGCGGCCTGGCAGCAATGGCTGAATGCCCACAGCGAGCATCAGCGTGCGTGGGACCATATGCAGCGCGTCAACCAGCGCCTGCGCGGCATGCCTTCGCCACTGGCTCACGCGGCATTAAACGCGCCGACGTCCAGCAGCCGTCGCCAGGCGCTCAAGCTGTTGTTGATCCTCGGTGCTGGCTCTGCGGCGGCCTGGAGCTTGCGCCAGCAACATATCCTGCCGCCACTGACCGCCGATTACCGCAGCCCCGTCGGCCAGCGCCGCAAGGTGCAACTCGCCGATGGCAGCCAATTGCAGCTCAATACCGGCAGCGCCGTGGATGTGCATTTCGACGGTCAACAGCGGCTGATCCGCCTGCTCGAAGGCGAGATCCTGCTGACTGCCATTAAAGGCAGCGCGCCGCTCAACATCCTGACGGGCCAGGGCCTGCTCACCAGCCAAGCGGCGCGCCTGAACGTGCGCCAGTTCAACGACCACACCCAACTGGCAGTGCTCGACGGCCAGGTCGAGGTCATGCCCAACACCTACAGCGGCCTGCCGCTGACAGTCCAGGCCGAGCACCAGGTCAATTTCACCCGCAAAGGCTGGGACACGCCGCGCCCTACCGACGCCAACAGCGGCGCCTGGGCCGATGGCATGCTGATGGCCGCGCACATGCGACTGGAAGACTTCCTCGGCGAGCTGGGCCGTTATCGCCGTGGCCAGCTCAATTGCGATCCGCAGGTGGCCAACCTGCTGATCTCCGGAAGCTACCCGCTGGATGACAGCGAACGCATTCTCGACCTGCTGGAAGTCAGCCTGCCGGTCAAGGTGCGGCGCTTTACCCGTTACTGGGTGACCGTCCAGGCCCGCGCCTGAATGTATTTACAAAAAGTGTGAGCCGTTTTCCACACCTCGCGTGACAGAGAAGGAAAGCCACCTTGATCCTTCCTTCTCAGGACCGCTCTTCATGCCCCAGCAACCGACGCTTCTTGCCCGCACCCTGCGCCAACTCCTACTTGGCGCCAGCTTGAGTCTTACCGCGCTGCCCGCTGTGATGGCCGCCGAGGCCAAGCCTTACCACATCGCACCGACCTCGCTGGAAACCGCACTGAACCAATTTGGTCGCGAAGCGGGCGTGTTGATTTCGTTCGGTTCCGAAGTCACAGCAGGTATGCAGAGCCGTGGCCTGTCGGGCAACTTCAGCGCGGCTGACGGTCTGCAGAAACTGCTGGAAGGCACCGGCCTGCAAGCCCGCGCCGAAGGCGACAATGCCTACAGCCTGCAACCGGCCAATGCGCCTGCCACTATTGAGCTGGGCACGTCCAGCGTGGTCGGCGACTGGCTCGGTGACGCTGCGCAAACCAACGTATTTGAACACCCCGGCGCCCGCGACGTGATCCGTCGCGAAGAATTCGAACGCCAGGGCGCCACCCAGGCTCGCGATGTGCTGAACCGCATTCCCGGCGTCAACGCCCCGGAAAACAACGGCACCGGCAGCCACGACATGGCGCTGAACTTCGGTATTCGTGGCCTCAACCCGCGCTTGGCGTCGCGCTCCACGGTGTTGATGGACGGTATCCCTGTGCCCTTCGCACCCTATGGCCAGCCGCAGCTTTCGTTCGCGCCCATCAGCATGGGTAACATGGACGCCGTGGACGTGGTACGCGGTGGCGGCGCCGTGCGTTACGGCCCGCAGAACGTGGGCGGTGTGGTCAACTTCGTGACCCGCGCGATCCCGGATGCGCCCACCGTCAAAGGCGGATTCCAGACTGAAACCAGCCCGTCTTCCAGCCACGATGGTTTCAAGACCACCGGCAACCTGCTGGCCGGCGGCACTGCCGACAACGGACTGGGCGGCGCGATCTTGTATTCCGGCACCCGTGGCGGCGACTGGCGTGAAAACAGCAACACGCGCATTGACGACCTGATCCTCAAGGGTAAATACCAACTGGACGAAGCCAACAGCTTCAATGCCATGGCGCAGTACTACGAAGGCCAGGCCGATATGCCTGGGGGCTTGAACGTCAAGGACTACAAGGCTGATCCGTATCAGTCCACCCGCCCCTACGACAAATTCTGGGGTCGTCGCACGATGTTCAACGTCGGTTACCGCTACGAGCAAGACCGTCGCGAATTCACCGTCAACAGCTTCTTCACCAAGACACTGCGCAGCGGTTACCTCGACCAGGGCACCTTCCTCTCGCTATCGCCACGCGAGTATTGGGTACGTGGTATCGAAACCCGCTTCGCCCAAGGCTTCGACCTGGGCCCTACCAGCCATGAAGTGGGCGTGGGCTACCGCTATATCAATGAGGCCGGCCACGAACTGCGTTACCGCACACCCATTGCCACTAACCAACAAATCCCCACCACCGACAGCCGCAACGACCGTGACACCCGTGGCGGTACCGAAGCCAATGCCTTCTTCGTCGATGACCGGATTGATATCGGCAAATGGACCATCACGCCGGGCATCCGCTACGAGATGATCGAGTCCCAGCAAACCAACAACCTGACCAACGTCAAATACAAGGGCGACTACAACACCGCACTGCCGGCGTTGAACGTGCTCTATCACCTGACCGACAGCTGGAACCTCTACGCCAACACCGAAGGTTCATTTGGCAGCGTGCAGTACAGCCAGATGCCCAACCGTGTGACCAGCGGCGCCGTCAAACCGGAAAAGGCCCGCACTTGGGAACTGGGTACCCGTTATGACGACGGCGCCTTGCGCGCAGAAATCGGCGCGTTCCTGATCAACTTCGACAACCAGTATGAAAGCAACCAGACCAACGACTCGGTGATCGCCCGCGGTGAGACCCGTCACCAAGGCATCGAAACCAGCGTCAACTACGCCCTCGACGGCTTGAGCCCGGTGCTGGCCGGTTTCGATGTGTACGCCAGCTACGCCTACGTCGACGCCACCATCCGCGAAGACGGCCCGAACAAAGGCAACCGCGTGCCCTTCTCGTCCAAGCACAAAGGCACCATGGGCGTGGGCTACACCGAAGGCCGCTGGAAACTGAACGTGGACAGCAGCTTCCAGAGCAGCCAGTTCGCCGACAACGCCAACACCCAGAAGGAAAGTGCTGACGGCAGCACCGGACGTATCCCTGGCTACATGTTGTTCAGCAGCCGTGCGGCGTACGACTTCGGCCCGCAGCTGTCGGACCTGAACGTGGCGGTCGGTGTGAAAAACATCTTCAACACCCAGTACTTCACCCGTTCGTTCGACGACAACAACAAGGGCAAGTACGTCGGCGAGCCGCGCACTGTGTACGTGCAGACCTCCATCGCGTTCTAACTGCCCGCCAGGCAACTGGGCGTCGCCGCGACCAGCGCATCGATGGCGCAACGGGTCTTGGCCGGCATATGCGGTGCGGTCGGCCAGACCACATGGATCGGCGCAGGTTGTTCGCGGTAGCCTGGCAGGACGGCTTCGAGTTGGCCGCGCAGCACGTAATGGGCGATCAACCAGCTGGGCAACCAGGCCAGGCCAACGCCGGCGATAGCGGCATCGGCCACGGCCTGGAGGTCGTCGAGCACCAGCGGCGATATCACCCGTGAGCGATGGGGGTGGTTGGTCCGGTAGGCAATACCTCGATGGCCTGTCAGATCATCGACAGACTCGATCGGGCCTACACGTTGCAAGTACGTTGGGGACGCCGCCAAGCCCATGGCCTGTTCACCCAGGCGACGTGCATTGAGGCGGTCGGTGTCGGGCAACTCACCGATGCGCACGGCAATATCGAAGCCTTCCTGCACCAGGTCGATCATGCGATCAGAGAAACAGACCTCGATCTCCAACTCTGGATAACGATCCATCAGCCCCCACAGTGCGGGCGCTGCATAGTGATGCCCGAAAGCCAGCGGCACGCTGGCCCTCAAGCGTCCACGGGGTTGCTGCCGACCGCTTTCCAGCACCGATTCGGCGGCCTCAAGTTCCGCCAACGCCCGCAGGCAATGCTCGTAGTACGCCTGCCCGTCTTCTGTCAGATGTTGACGGCGGGTCGAGCGCTGCAACAGGCGCGTACCCAGCCGCGCCTCCAACCGTGCCAAGCCCTTACCGACAGCGGAGCGCGTGAGGTTCAGCCGTTCGGCGGCCTCTGTCAGATTGCCGCTTTCCACCACTTGGAGGAACAGTTCAACGCCATCAAAGCGTGGGGTGGCCATGATTTTATTGTCGCCTCGCATTCCCTTATCAGCGGAAAACTTATCACGAATAAGTCACTGAATTCCCCTGAAAATAGCCCAACGTCATCTTTTCAGGAGCATCCCATGCCACCCGCCACCACGTTATCGGCCAGCACTACCCCAAGCACCGCCAGGAACGGCCTCGCCCTCACCGCCGTGTGCCTGGTGGCCCTGATGTTCGGCCTGGAAATCTCCAGTGTGCCGGTCATCCTGCCCACCCTCGAAGAGCAATTGGGCACCGGTTTCCAGGACGCCCAATGGATCATGAATGCCTACACGCTGGCCTGCACCAGTGTATTGATGGCGGCGGGCACCTTGGCGGATCGTTTTGGCCGTCGGCGCATGCTGGTGTTGTGCCTGTGGCTGTTTGGCCTGGCTTCACTCGCGTGCGGGCTGGCCAATGACGCTTCGACGCTGATCGTGGCACGTTTCGTACAAGGCATCGGCGCCGGCGCGATGATGATCTGTCAGTTTGCGATTCTGTCGCATCAGTTCCGCGAGCCGGCAGCGCGGGCACGGGCGTTTGCGGTGTGGGGTGTGATTGCGGGTATAGGCCTGGGGTTCGGCCCGATGGTCGGGGCATTGATCCTGGCGGTGGCGGACTGGCGCTGGGTATTTCTCGTACACGTACCGCTGACCTTGCTCACCCTGGGCCTGCTGCACATCAGCGTGCAGGAATCCCGCGATCCGGCTGGCCATCGCCTCGACATCGCCGGCATGCTCACCTTGACGCTTTCGGTGTTCGCCCTGGTGTACTTCATCACCCAAGGCAGCGAGTACGGCTTTGGCACACCGGCCATGCTCGGCTGGGCGGTTTTGTCAGTGGCAGGTTTGCTGCTATTCATCTTCATTGAACGACGCAGCGGCCATCCGATGTTCGACTTCTCGGTGTTTCGCATCCAACGCTTCAACGGCGCGTTGATGGGTTCCATCGGCATGAACTTCAGCTTCTGGCCGTTCATGATCTACCTGCCGCTGTATTTCCAGGCCGGGTTGGGCTACGACACGATGACCACCGGCGGCGCCCTGCTCGCCTATACCCTGCCGACCTTGCTGGTACCGCCGCTGGCCGAGCGCCTGGCCTTGCGCTATGGCGCCGAGCGCATCATTCCTCTGGGGCTGGGCTTGATGGGGGCGGGGTTCTTGAGCATGGCAGCCGTCAACAGCGCCGCCCAGCCGAGTATCGTACTGGTGCTGATCAGTTGCGTAATTGCCGGCGTCGGCCTGGCCCTGACCAACTCACCCACCACCAATACCACCACCGGTTCCGTCTCGGCGGATCGTGCGGGCATGGCTTCGGGCATCGACTTGAGTGCGCGATTGATCACCCTGGCGCTCAACATCGCGTTGATGGGGTTGGTGCTGCTGCTGGGCATCAGCCATCAACTGGCCGCTGTGTTGCCCGCAAGCACAGCAATGGATTGGCCAGCAATCAGCCAAAACATAGCGGCGGGCAAATTGTCGTCTTCGATAGGGCTGACGTTCGCCGATGCCCAGGGCGCGCTGCGTCACGGCGCTGGATGGGCCATGCTGTTTGCAGGTCTAGGGGCTTGCGGGCTGGCGCTGCTGAGCGGGCATTTCTTCCGGCGCAACCGGTAAACGCAAACGGGCCTGCAGATGCAGGCCCGTTTCTAGTGGGAGTTGAAAAAACTGTCAGCTATTCAGTGCAGCGTTTTCGTTTTCCAGGAATTCCTCTTCAAGCGCGTCGTCATTCACTTTGTTGGCCGGCAAGTTTTTCGCGGCAGCGCGTGGCTTGCCTTGCAGTTTGCCAAACAGATGATCCAACGCATGGTCCAGCTTGGTGGCCGCACCGTCGATCGCCTGCTCCAGGGTATCGGCTTTGTGCAGCACCGAAAGCGGTTGATGGCCTTTTGGCCGGGCTTCCAGACGGCAACTTAAATCGTGGGGACCGGGCTTGTCGCCGTTCTCATCCCGCAGGTAGACCTCCACTCGGGTCAGGTCTTCTTCGTAACGTTCGAGCGTGCTCTCAATGGTAGTACGTACCCACTCCTCCAGTCGGATGCTGCTTTCAATATGGTTATCGCTATTGACTTGGATTTGCATAGTTCTTCCCTTATTTCAGCTAGCTCGCGAGAGGTCACAACTGCAACACCGATGCGGTGAAACCATGACCTCTTGATTACACAATTGAGCAGTCAGCGAAACATTTCAACCCCTTTGCAAAGATAAATCCCACATTACAAATTAACCCTGACTACAAGCAAAAACGCTGTTAGGGTGGGGAGTTAGTTACATCTTCTTACGCCCAGCGAACCTCACAATTGCCCCTCTCCCAACGGGTGCAAACCGCGAAAAATCTCTGCTTCCTCCACCAGCCAATCATGCACTGCCCGCACGCCCGGATGGCTCAGCGCGCCCGGCGCATACAGCAGCACATAGCGTTTGTGATTAGGCACAGCGAGGCCGAATGGCACGATCAAGGTGCCGCGCTCCAGCTCATCGTTAAGCAAGGTACGCCGTGCGATGGCCACGCCCATGCCGGCAATGGCGGCTTCGATGGTCAGGTGGTTGCGGTTGAAGGTATGACCACGGCGCACGTCGGCTTCGTGATAGCCGATAGCATTCAGGTAAAACTCCCACTCCGCGTACTCATAACTCCCACGCCAAGCAGTAATGTCGTGCAGCAAGGGGAAGTGCACCAGGTCGGCTGGGCCATGCAACGGCGGGCGCCCGCGCAGCAAGCTCGGCGCGCACACCGGGAAGATTTGCTCATCCAACAGGGCTGTGGATAACAAGCCCGGGTAGCTGCCGTCGTTCAGGTCAATGGCCAGGTCGAAGTCACCTTCGTGCAGGGCGATGCTGCTGTCTTCGGCGACCAGGCGCAGTTGAATGTCCGGGAAGCGCTGCTGCAAACGTGGCAGGCGCGGGGTCAGCCACTTGCCGAGAAACGACGGAATCGAGCGCAACCGCAGGGTGCCGCTGATCATCCCCGCATCCAACCGCTGCAATTCAGCATCGATACTGCCGTAGGCCTCCCCCACCGTCGCCGCCAAACGCTGCCCCTCGGCACTGAGCTCTACACCGCGTGCGCGCCGGTGAAACAGACGAAAACCCAGGCGCTCCTCCAACTGGCGGATTTGTTGGCTCACCGCCCCCGGCGTGATGTGCAGCTCTTCGGCGCAGCGGGTGAACGACAAGTGCCGCGCGGCGCAGGAAAAAACGTGCAGCCAAACGTAAGTCTGGCCATGAAGGGGGCGGGTCATAGGGTTTAGTCCTGCTAAAGGGTGTCTTAGGATAATTCGTTGGTCAGTGCCGATCCAGACGCTCAGTATCGCGCCAATTGCGCTCGTCCTACAAAACATGGCAGCGATTCCTACTCCATTGCTTGTAAGGCTTTAGCATGGCTATCAGTGTTTTCGATCTATTCAAAGTGGGCATCGGCCCATCCAGCTCCCACACCGTCGGCCCCATGCGGGCGGCAGCGACCTTTGCCCAGGCACTGATCGATCAACATTTGCTGCGCGCCACCCGCCGCGTTGAAGTGCGCCTGTACGGCTCGCTGTCGGCCACCGGCGTTGGCCACGCCACCGACCGCGCCTGCGTGATGGGCTTGATGGGCGAGTGGCCGGACAAGGTCGATCCCACCACGATCAACACCCGCATCCAGCACCTGCGCGAATCCGGCCGGCTGTTGCTCGCCGGCGTCGAAGACATTGCCTTCAACTGGCACACCGACCTCCTGCTGCTGGACGAAAGCCTGCCCTATCACCCCAACGCGATGTCCCTGCACGCCTATGGCGACAGCGGCCTGTTGAGCGAACAAACCTATTACTCAGTGGGCGGCGGTTTCATTATCGAAGCGGCTGAGGCTGAATCGGGCATTGCGCCGACCAGCGATGTGGAATTGCCCTACGACTTCTCCAGCGCAGTCGAACTGCTGGCTTTGTGCAACAAGCACGGTTTGCGGGTTTCCGAGCTGATGATGGCCAACGAACGCGCCTGGCGCAGTGACGAAGACATCCGCAGCGGCCTTTTGCATATCTGGTCGGTGATGCGCGAGTGCGTGGAGCAAGGCCTGCGCGATGAAGGCATCTTGCCCGGCGGGTTGGATGTGCCACGCCGCGCCGCGAAATTGCACCGCAGCTTGTTGGAAATCGGCAAACCAAACGTAATCACGTCGACCTTGTCGGCCATGGAATGGGTGAACCTGTTCGCCCTCGCCGTCAACGAAGAGAACGCCGCCGGCGGGCGCATGGTCACCGCGCCGACCAATGGCGCCGCGGGGATCATCCCGGCGGTGCTGCATTACTACATGAAGTTCAATGCTGACGCGTCTGATGATGACGTGGTCAATTTCTTCCTGGCCGCTGCCGCCGTCGGCATCCTCTGTAAGAAAAACGCCTCGATCTCCGGCGCCGAAGTCGGCTGCCAGGGCGAAGTCGGTTCAGCCTGCGCCATGGCCGCCGCGGGGCTGGCCGACATACTCGGTGCCACTCCTGAGCAACTGGAAAACGCCGCCGAAATCGGCCTGGAACACAACCTCGGCCTCACCTGCGACCCCGTTGGTGGCCTGGTGCAAGTACCGTGCATCGAGCGCAACGCCATCGCCGCCGTCAAAGCGATCAACGCCACGCAAATGGCCCTGCGCGGTGATGGCAAACACTTCATTTCCCTCGACCGGGTGATCCGCACCATGCGTGATACCGGCGCCGACATGCATGACAAATACAAAGAAACTTCACGGGGCGGCCTGGCCGTGAGCTGGGTGGAATGCTGAGGAGCATTCCCTGACCGTCCCAACGTGAGCCCGCGCAAAAATAATAACGAGGCAATAACGATGACCGATGTACGTACACCTGCTGCCGAAAATCCTGCTGTAGAGAGCACCGTTACAACTGGCTGGACCCAACACGACACCACCTGGATGCTCGGCCTCTATGGCACCGCCATCGGCGCGGGCACGCTGTTTCTGCCGATCAATGCCGGGGTCGGCGGCTTCTGGCCGTTGATCGTATTGGCACTGCTGGCCTTTCCGATGACCTTCTTCGCCCACCGTGGGCTGACGCGCTTTGTGTTGTCGGGCAAATCCGGCGACATCACCGAAGTGGTCGAAGAACACTTCGGCGTCGGCGCGGGCAAGCTGATCACCCTGCTGTACTTCTTTGCAATCTTCCCCATCCTGCTGGTGTACAGCGTGGCGCTGACCAACACCCTCAGCAGTTTTATGGAACACCAACTGCACATCGCGCCGCCGCCCCGGGCGATCCTGTCGCTGGTGCTGATCCTCGGCCTGATGGCCATTGTGCGTTGCGGCCAGGGCGTGATCGTCAAGGCCATGAGCGTGCTGGTGTACCCATTCGTCGCCGCCCTGCTGTTGCTGGCGTTCAGCCTCATTCCTAACTGGAACGGCGCGTTCTTCGCCTCAGCCAGCGATGGCATGCCCCTGCCACTGTTCTTCAAGACCCTGTGGCTGGCGATCCCGGTGATGGTGTTTTCCTTCAACCACTCGCCGATCATCTCCGCGTTTGCCGTCGACCAGAAACGCGTGTACGGCGCGCAGGCCGAGCGTAAGAGCAGCGGCATTCTCGCCACCGCCCACAGCATGATGGTGTTGACGGTGATGTTCTTCTGCTTCAGCTGTGTACTGGCACTGTCGCCGGCAGACCTGGCAGCGGCCAAGGCCCAGAACATTTCGATCCTGTCGTACCTGGCCAATCACTTCCAGACCCCGGTGATCGCCTACGCCGCGCCATTGATCGCACTCGTGGCCATTACCAAATCCTTCCTCGGCCATTACATCGGCGCCAGCGAAGGCTTCCAGGGCTTGATCGTCAAATCCCTGCGTGGCCGTAACCGTTCGATGTCGGCCAAATGGCTGGAACGCAGCACTGCGCTGTTCATGGTGCTCACCTGCTGGGCTGTCGCCACGTTTAACCCAAGCATCTTGGGCATGATCGAAACCATGGGCGGGCCGATCATCGCGTGCCTGCTGTTTTTGATGCCGATGTACGCGATCCGCCGCGTGCCATCGCTGCGCCAGTACTCGGGTCAGGTGTCGAATGTGTTTGTGGTGGTGATCGGGCTGATTGCGCTGTCTGCGATCGTTTTTTCGGTACTGCCCTGAAACAAAGCAAAAACCTAAAGCACAGCACTGAGTAAATGTGGGAGCGGGCTTGCTCGCGAAGGCGGTGTATCAGTCAATGAATGCTTGGCTGATGTACCGCTTTCGCGAGCAAGCCCGCTCTCACATTGGGGCTCCATAAGCAGGAAGAGCGCCGCACGGCACGCCCTTTGCTGTACAGCTATTGAGGAAAACGGACCTTGCGAAAACCTCAGCGACGAAGTGGCCGGTGGTCAGGAGACGCGAACTATTCCCGATGCCGGTCGTCAATGACTGCATGTTCTTATCAGGCGGTAACGCACCATGGACAATCCTTTTCAGATCATCACCGACACTTTCACGCCAAACTACCGTGTCAACCTGAGTATCCAACGGCTGGATGGCAGCATCATGCTCACTCTTTCCACTGAGTCGGGTGTGGTGGCCAAGCGCATGATCAGCGCCGAGCAACGCAACGACCCGCAACGGCTTAAACGCCTGGTACAAAGCATTCAATTCGGCATTGCCATCGAGCAGGGCCACAGCGCCATGGAGATCCTGGCGGTGATGACCGATGGCGATCACAAACTGTTGCAACGACCGCCCACCAGTTCCCTGCCCTTCAGCGTCGGGCTTTAAAGCTCACCCTTCTCGGTTTCCAGGCTCGCCTCGCCTTTGCGGCGCGGGCCTTCGACCTTCACCGACGGAAACGCCGACGAGGCGTAGCGCACCACCAGGATCGAGAACGCCAACAGCAGAATCCCACCGCACAGGTAGATGATGCCGATGTCAGGCGGGTTGTGGTGGGACACGTTGGAGATCAGCAGGCGCGTCAGCGCGGTGATCGCCACGTAGATCAGGAAGCGCACGGGCATGTGGTTGGTCTTGAAATAAATCCCGACCATCGCGCCCAATTCCAGGTAGATGAACAGCAGCAAGATGTCATCGATCTTGATGTGCCCGTTCTCCAGCATCCCCAAAAATTCCATCACCGCCGCCCATGCGGTCACCGCACCAATGGCGAACAGCGCCAGGTAGTGGAACGACTCGACAAACAGGTTGCCCAGGGACTCGGCCAGTTCATGGACGTTCTGGCGCAGCTTTTCGGCCCAGTTGATTTTCACGATGATGCTTCCTTAGGTCGGCTCGACCGGATAATGCGGGTTAGACGTGACCGTTGTTCTGCATGCAGAAAAAAGGCCAGCGACCGGTATAAGATGATGGCGGGGTGACATGAGGCACTGCAAACCTGTATTTACGGGCTACATTAAAAAACTGCTACCCAAACCCCACGGTTTGGCTTACCCTTTTAGCTGTATATAAATACAGTAGTCGCAAAAGATAACTATCGTGAAGGCATGTGAGGTGGTGAATGGCCGTCGAAGTGGTATACCGCAGCAGCCGAGATCTGGAGCGTTTGTTCATGGATAAAGCCGAAGCTGACCGTCATGACAAAATGCTTGAACTCGCTGAGTTGCTGGCAGAAGTGTTGCAAAAAGCCGTGCCGTCCCTGAGCGAGCAGCAGGTCGAAGAAGCCGGGATCTACATGGCGAAGAACCGTGATGTCTTTGCCAAGGCGTTCAAGAGCCAACCGGACGCGCTGTCCGAATTGCTGAACGCTCCGGCGGAATAAAGCCCGAATTGAACAGGCCCTGAATCATTGATTCAGGGCCTTTTTAATGCGTGGGTCATTTGTACAGCAGGCGCTCGGCCAGTTCGTCCGCCACCCGTGCAGGGGAGCGCTTCTCAGCTTGAGCGTGGGCGAAGATTTCCGTGAGGCGTGTGCCGATATTCGCCAGGTGCGCGGTGATATCCGGCAATTGCGCGCCGTTGTGCTTCAGCGCGACGTAGATCAGGCCGCCGGAATTGATCACATAGTCGGGCGCATAGAGAATGCCGCGCCCTTCCAACTGATCGGCAATGTCCAGGTTGGTCAGTTGCGCGCTGGCTGAACCGGCCACGGCGGCGCAGCGCAGTTGGCCGACACTTTGGCGGTTGAACACCGCACCCAGGCCGCACGGCGCGAGGATGTCGCAAGGCGTGCTGAGCAAGGCATCGTTGGCGATGGGGTGGGCGCCCAGTTGCTCCATGGCCAATTGCACCTTGCCGTGGTCGATGTCACTCACCAACAACTCGGCACCGGCGGCGTGCAGTTGTTCGGCCAGGGCGTAACCCACGTTGCCCAAGCCCTGGACCGCCACGCGCAAGCCTTCGAGGTTGTCGCTGCCCAGTCGCGCCATGGCCGTGGTGCGAATCCCCGCGAACACGCCCATGGCTGTGTGAGACGAAGGGTCGCCGGCTGCCGTGGTACTGGTGACAAAGCGTGTCTGTTGGGCAATGCAATCCATGTCGGCGACCGAAGTGCCGCTGTCGATGGCAATGATGAAACGGCCATCGAGTTTTTCGATGCAGCGACCAAAGGCTTCAAACAGCGCCGCACGGCTTTCTACATGCACGGGACGGATGATCACTGCCGTACCGCCGCCCACCGGCAGGCCGGCCAGGGCCGCTTTATAGCTCATGCCCTGGGCCAGGCGCGCGGCATCCGCCACGGCGCTTTGGTCGTCGGGATAGGAGAGGTAGCGACAGCCGCCAAGGGCGGGGCCCAAGCGGCTGTTATGGATGGCAATGACCGCTTTAAGCCCGGTGACCGGGTCGACGCTCAGGTGCAGCGATTCAAGGCGGGTGCTGTGCATGAGAGCAAACATCGTCAGGCTCCCGAATCACTTCTGGTAGTGGCCCAAGTATAGGCTTGCGGTAGAAAACTGCCGGACCACGCTGGAATAAGCCGACCGGTTTTGCAGGCCCTGAGACATAAGCGCGCGGGATATTTCTCAAGCCACTGGACGAAAATTCCCAGCAAGGCTAAAACGGGGGCATCCGCCGGAGAATGCAATGAATCCCCGCAAAGCCTTTTTCGCCTGCCTGGAACGTTCCCCCCCTGCGCTGTTTGAAGCAGCGCTGTGGATTGCAGCCGAGCATGACGCGGCCGTGCAACCGTTGGTGATCCTGCAGGAGCTGGCGTTACTGCAACAGCAGGTCGGTATAGGCATGCCCATGCTGCCGCCGGACGAGCTCGGGCAACCGTTACTGCGCCGCCTGAATGACCTGGGGTTCGCCCAGGACGACTTTACCCCCCTACGCCCCGCCGCTGCCTTGCTGGATAAGGTGTTGCAACGCAAACGCGGACAGCCGCTGGCGATGGGCTTGATTGCCCTTGAGCTGGCGCGTCGTCTGCATATCCCGATGGTCGGTGTGAATTTTCCGGGGCACTTCCTGCTGCGGGTGCCCGGCGCAGACCACCTGCTGGACCCGTGTGGCGGCCGGCGCCTGTACCCCAACGATTGCCGCGAGCTGCTGCATCGCCAATATGGGCCCAACCTCAAGTTGCAGTCCGATCACCTGCACACCGCCGACCCGCGCTCGATCCTGCAACGGCTGTCGCGCAACCTGCGCCAGTTGCACCTTTCCAACGACGCGCCGCTGGACGCCCTGGTGGACGCCGAACGTGTGCTGGAGTTGGGCAATGCCAGCGCCGCCGATTACCTGGCGCGGGCCAGCCTGTATCAACGCCTGGATTGCCCGAATGCCGAGCGCTTCGACCTGGAGCACGCGCTGCTGCTCAGCGAAGACCCGATCCAGCGCCTGCGCCTCACCGAGCGACTCGGGCACCTGCCACCCAACTCGGTGGTGCACTAGGACTGTAGTGAGCGGGCTTGTCCCGCGCTGGGGGGCGAAGCCGCCCCAATAAGGCCGCTGCGGTGTTTCAGATAGACCGAGGTGCATGGGTTTGGGGCGGCTTCGCCCCCCGGCGCGGGGCAAGCCCGCTCACTACAAGTTGAACTAGGGGGCTTTGAGAATATCGCCAGGCAGGGAGGTACGCGCCGTCACAACGCCAGGCGCACGCACCTGAATAATCAACAACGCCGCTATCACCGCCGGAATCGCGCAAAAGAAAAATATCTGCTGCACCGGAATCTGCATCGCCAACAGCAGGCTGCCAAACAACGGCCCCAGGATTGAACCAAACCGCCCCACGCCCAGTGCCCATCCGGTACCGGTGGCGCGCACGTGCGCGGGGTAGAAGTTGCTGGCAAAGGCGTTGAGCGTCAGTTGCCCACCGATGATGCAGAACCCGGCGGCAAATACGCAGGCCACCAGATAGCGCGGGTTATCGTGGTTCAGGCCGAGCAGGATGGTGCATACGGCTGCGGCCGCCAGCACGATGGACAGCAGCCGCACCTTGCTTTTCAAACGGTCGGCAAACCAGGCCATGCCGATGGCGCCCAAGGTGCCGGCAAACAGGAACATCGAGGTCACCAGGTTGGCCTGCTTCAGCGCCAGGCCACTTTCCAGCAGCAGCGACGGCAACCAGCTGATCATGAAATACAGCAGGATCAAACTGACAAAAAACGTCGCCCATATCAGCAGCGTCGGGCGTGCATAGCCGTTGCGAAACAGCTCCACCACCGTCAGTTTGCTGCCCTGTTCCTGGCGGTTTTCTGCATCAGTCGCCAGGGGTGCCTGCCAGTCAGGCAGCATGCGCGACGTGACTTTGTGCAAGCGCACATACGGCGGCGCATCGCGCAGCAGACGCGGCAAGGACTCCGGCAGCAGCCACACCAGGAAAGGGAACAACAGCAATGGCGTTACACCACCGGCCAGGAATACCGCCTGCCAGCCGTAGCCTTCGATAAACCCTGCAGCCACAAACCCGCCTGCCGCCCCGCCAAACGAGAAGCCGCACGCTGCCAGGGTCACCATGAAGGTGCGCAGACGCGGCGGCGAGTACTCCGACATCAACGCCATGGCGCTGGGCATCGCGCCGCCCATGCCGATACCGCAGATAAACCGCGCCGCCATCAACGTGGTCAGCGAGTTGGCAAACACCATCAGCACGGTGAGGCTGGCATAGATCAGCACGCAGCCCAGCAGGATACGGCGCACGCCAAACCGGTCAGCCAGCGGTGTCACCAGCAGCGAGCCCAACGTCAGGCCCAGCAGGTTGGCGCTAAACACCGGGCCGAATGCAGACTTTTCCAGGCCCCAATCCTGGGCCAGCGCCGGTACTACATAACCCAGTACCTGAGCGTCGTAGCCATCGGTTACCAGCAGGAGCGCCAGCAACAGGAGGATCAACCATTGGTAGCGCGACACCGGACGGGCGTCGAGTGCCGCGCGAAAGCTGGCAATCTGATTGTGCATCGCAAGGTACCTGTCTTGTTTTTATTGGGAGGTGTAATGCACATCCATTGTGGGCGCTAAGGGGTGTCAGGTTGATTGGCGGGATGGGCCTGGATGAACGCTGGATGTTGAGCTGCCAATGCGGCCACCCGACCAATGCGCGGGTACGCCGCCAACGGGACTTTGAAGCGCTCCGCCGCATACAACTGCGGAATCAGGAACGCATCCGCCATGCCCGGCTGCTCGCCAAAGCAGAAGCCTGCATCACCAATCAACTGCTCCACCGCCCCAAGCCCCTGGCTGATCCAATGCCCAATCCATTCCAGCAACTGCGCCTCGTCATGCCCCCACTGGCGCAGCAGGTTCTGGGTGCTGGAGTTGTGCAGCGGGTGAATGTCACAACCGATGATCGACGCCACCGCACGCTCATGCGCGCGGGTGGCCAGGTCTTTGGACAGCAGCGGTGCCTGTGGATAACGTTCGTCCAGGTACTCGATGATCGCCGGTGACTGGATCAACAGTTCACCGTCATCGGTACGCAAGGCCGGCACACGGCCTTGCGGGTTGATCGCCAGGTAGTCGGGTTGGCGATTGGCTCCGCCCGGTGGCACCAGCAGGTTGACCGGCACCGCCGTAAAATCCAGGCCCTTGAGCGCCAGGGCGATCCGTACCCGGTATGACGAAGTGGAACGGTAGTAGGTATAGAGTTCCATCACCCAAGCCCTCTCTCAGCGCGCTGCAACCACGGTGCCACGGCATTCGCCGAAGCCGATGGACGCAAAGCCTTCACGGTTGCAGCGAGCACGCAGGATGATTTCGTCACCGTCTTCGAGGAACTTGCGCACTTCGCCGGACGGCAACTCGATCACCTTTTTGCCGCCTTCGGTCATTTCCAACAGGCTGCCAAACTGCCCCACTTCTGGCCCGGACAAAGTACCCGAACCAAACAGGTCGCCCGCCTGCAACTGGCAACCGTTGACGCTGTGGTGCGCCACCAACTGTGCGACGGTCCAGTACATGTGCAGGCTGTTGCTCAGCGCCAGGCGATGGGCTGGCACATTCTGCTCGCGCATGGCGGCGGTGGTCAGCAGCACCTCCAGTTCGATGTCCAGGGCGCCAGCGGCCTGATCGCGTTTATCCAGCAAATACGGCAGCGGTTGTGGGTCGCCTTCGGGACGCGCCGGTTGGGCCTTGCGGAACGGTTCCAGGGCTTCTGCGGTGACGACCCACGGCGAAATGGTGGTGATGAAGCTTTTCGACAGGAACGGCCCCAGCGGCTGGTATTCCCAGGCCTGAATGTCCCGCGCCGACCAGTCGTTGAGCAGGCAGAAACCGGCGATGTGTTCGGCGGCGTCGCCAATCGCGATCGAGTCGCCCATGGCATTGCCCTGGCCAATCCAGATGCCCAGTTCCAGCTCGTAGTCCAGGCGGGCGCAGGGGCCGAAGGTCGGTTCGGTCTGGCCAGCGGGCAGCGTCTGGCCTTTAGGGCGACGCACATCGGCACCAGAGGCGCGAATGGTGGATGCACGGCCGTGATAACCAATCGGCACGTACTTGTAGTTGGGGAGCAGCGGGTTGTCCGGACGGAACAACTTGCCAACGTTCTGCGCGTGCTCGATGCCGACGTAGAAGTCGGTGTAGTCATTGATCCGCGCGGGGACGTGCATCTGGCAATCGGCGGCGCGATGTAGCACCTGACCTTCACGGGTTTGCAGCGGGCTGCCCTCGACCAACAGTTCCAGCAGGCGCTCACGCAAGGCCACGCGCGGGCCACGGCCCAACTCGAAAAAAGCGTTCAGTTGGCCGCCAGCAGTGGCCTCCACGGCACGACGGGCTTCCCCCTCGAACGCGTCGATTGCCGCATGCAGGTCGAGGATTGAATCGCCGATCGCCACGCCACTGCGGGGTGCCGAGCCGTTGATGCTGAACACGCCCAAAGGCAGGTTTTGCAGGGGGAAATCCGTGTGACCGTTGGCGGAGGTCACCCAGCTGCGGGTGTGGGTTGGCTGAGTCATGGGTTATCTCCGGTTCGGGTTGAAGGTGGCAGGCAGCGAGGCCCAGCACGCGTCGTAAGAAAGTTGCAGTTGCGGGCAGTCCAAAGCGAACTGGGTCGGGCGCAGCACTTGGCTGGTCTCGAACATGAAGGCCATGGTGTTATCGATCTTGTGTGGCGCCAGCTCGACGTTGATCGCCTTGGTGCAGGTCTCGCCGTCCGGGCCGTGGGCGCTCATGCAGCTGTGCAGCGACGCGCCGCCGGGCAGGAAGCCTTCGGCCTTGGCGTCGTAGGCGCCCTGGATCAGGCCCATATATTCGTTCATCAAGTTGCGGTGGAACCACGGCGGACGGAAGGTGTTCTCGGCCACCATCCAGCGCGGCGGGAAGATCACGAAGTCGAGGTTGGCCAAGCCGTGCACGCTGGTGGGCGAGGTCAAAACGGTGAAGATCGACGGGTCTGGGTGATCGAAACTCACCGTGCCGATGGTATTGAAACGACGCAGGTCGTATTTGTACGGCACGTTGTTGCCGTGCCAGGCGACCACGTTGAGCGGCGAATGGTCGAGCTCGCAGGCCCAGAGTTCGCCGAGGAATTTCTGCACCAGGGTTGTAGGCTGTTTCAGGTCTTCGTAGTGCGCCACCGGCGTGAGGAAATCCCGCGGGTTGGCCAGGCCGTTGCTGCCGATAGGCCCCAGGTCTGGCAGGCGCAGCGGCGCGCCGTGGTTTTCTGCGACATAGCCGCGGGCCTGGGCATCCAGCAGTTCAATGCGAAATTTCAAGCCACGTGGCAGCACGACGATTTCCAGCGGCTCCACGTCCAGCACGCCCAATTCGGTGGCGACGCGCAAGCGACCTTGCTCGGGAACGATCAACAGTTCGCCATCGGCGTTGAAGAACACCCGCTCCATTGAGCGGTTGGCACGGTAGTTATAAATGCTGATGCCTGAGGGTTTTTCCGACCCGGAGTTGGCAACCATGCCCACTAGGCCATCGATAAAGTCCGTCGGCTCAGCAGGAATATCCAACGGGTTCCAGCGCAAGCGATTTGGCGTCACCGCCCCCAGCGGCCCACCGGCCAATTGCCGTTCCAACTTGACGAACGCCGGATGGTTGGCCGAAGGCTGAATGCGGTACAGCCAGGTACGCCGGGCTTCGCTGCGCACCATGGTAAAGGCCGTGCCGGAGAACAGTTCGGTGTACAGCCCATAGGGCGCTTTTTGCGGGGAGTTTTGGCCAACCGGCAATGCGCCGGGTAGAGCTTCGCTGGCGAATTCATTGCCGAAGCCCGATTGGTATTCGAGGTTCATGGATCGTCCTCTGTACGGAAGTTGTTTTTATCGTAATCCAGTTACGCATAACGTAATTTGATCACTATCGACCGTCAAGCTATAAAGACGCCCATTCATCTCTCGGATACTCGCCCTTCCATGGAAAAGCCCCGCGACACCGGTAAACAGAAAGTCCGCTCGGCCGAAGTGGGCACCGATATCCTCAAGGCCCTGGCCGAACTGTCGCCGGCCACTTCGCTGTCGCGCCTGGCCGAGCACGTGCAAATGCCCGCGAGCAAGGTGCACCGCTATTTGCAGGCATTGATCGCCTCGGGTTTTGCCGAACAGAACACCGCCACCAACCATTACGGCCTCGGCCGTGAAGCCTTGCGCGTGGGCCTGGCCGCACTGGGCAGCATGGACGTGCTGAAGGTCGGCGCCCTGCCCCTGGCGGAGCTGCGCGATGAATTGAATGAAACCTGCTTTCTGGCGGTATGGGGCAACCAGGGCGCAACCGTGGTGCACATCGAACCCGCCGTGCGCGCGGTGACGGTGGTGACACAACTGGGCTCAGTGCTGCCGCTGCTCAGTTCGTCCACCGGGCTGGTGTTCAGCGCCTATTTACCGTCGCGGGAGACGGTGGATTTGCGGGAGCGCGAGATCCAGGCCGGCATCGCCCACGCCCTGGCAGACGATCAGGCCTACGCCACCACGTGCGAACAGATCCGCAGCCGTGGCCTGCACTTTGTGCATGGCTTGCTGATGCCGGGTGTGGATGCGTTGTCGGCGCCGGTATTCAACGCCGTCGGGCAAGTGGCGGCGGTGATGACCGTGGTCGGCCCCACCTCGTTGTTCCACGCCGATGAAGACGGCCCGGCGGCGCAGCACTTGCTGGCAGCGACCCGGGCCGTGAGTTGGCGCATGGGCTATCAGCCCTGAATCACCAGTTGGCTAAAGCCACTGCCACGCGGTTTTCCAGCGCCTTCACCTGGGCGCCGCTGACCACGTAATTGTTGGTGATCATTGCAAACACCAACCGCTGCCCATGGGCGTCGGTGACGTAGCCGCTCAACGATGACACGCCGCCCATAGAGCCGGTCTTGGCGTGCAGGTTGTTTTGCGCTGGGGTGCCGCGCAAGCGGTAGCGCAAACTGCCACCGGTCATGCGGTCGCTGTTACCCGCAATCGGCAACGCGTTGTACCAGGCGTTGAACCACGGCTGTTTGTTGGCCGCCAACAGCAGGTCGGTCAGGGTTTGCGACGACACCAGGTTAAGCCGCGACAAGCCGGACCCATCGACCTGGTTCAGCGCTGCCGTATCCAAGCCCTGACGCTTGAGAAACCCGGCCACCGCCACCACGCCTGCCGCCGCCGTGCCGCTGTTGGTACTCTGGCGGCCCATGGCCTTCAACAGAGCTTCGGACATGTTGTTGTTCGACAGCTTGAGCAGCGGCGTGATCAACTCCTGCAACGGTGCCGACCGGTGTTCAGCCAACACATTCGCTGCCGCCGGGCTTGCACCACCGATCACCCGACGCCCCAACACCGTGATGCCCTGCTGCGCCAGCGCTTGCTCAAACAGGTTCGCCACCAATTGCGTCGGCTCCCACACACTGACCAATTGCTTGCTCTGCTTGCCCGGCGCGACCGCACCGCTGAGCTGCAACAGGTTGGTGCCGTGGCGGCGGTTGATCCCATAGGTGTTGCCCGGCCCACTGACCGCGCGATTGCTCAGTTGCAGGTAATCGGTGGGCGGGAAGATCTCGACGCCGACCGGCTGACCGACTCGCACTGGCGCCTTGGCAGTGACCAGCACAGTGCCCGCATCAAAATCCGCATTGGGTGACACGGTCAGCGCTGAAATTTGCGCGCCGTAGTAGGTGCTTTCATCATCGTGGGACCAGTCGACACCCAACCGCTCGGCGTCGAACCACGTGTCGTCGAACACCAGGTCGCCCTGCACTTGGCGAACGCCTTTGCTGGCCAGTTGTGCGGCCAAGGCCTGGTAATCGGCGAATTGCAGCGTCGGGTCGCCCAGGCCGCGCAGGTACAGGTTGCCCACCAGGCGCTCGCCTTGCTGCGTGCCGTTGGTTAGCAGTTGCGTCGCAAACTGGTAGTGCGGCCCCAGCACATCCATCGCCGCTGCCGTGGTCAGCAGTTTTAGATTGGAGGCGGGAACCAACCGCGTGCGCGGGTTGTGCTGATACAACGTGTTGCCACTGCGAGCATCACGCACCATCAGCGAAACCGTGGCGCCATGCAGTGCCGGGTCGGCCAGCAACTGGTCGAGGCTTTGCCCGGTGGCCGTCTTCGACGGTGAGGCGCAACCACTGAGCAACAGCCCAAAACCCAGCGCCATCGCACCGGCGTGTATCCATCGTCCCAACCGCATAACCCTGGCATTCCTGAATCTGAAAGAGTGCGCAGCTTGGTTAATTCACTGCGCTCAATCAAGTGCCAGGGTGGTGATGGAGAACGTATCGGCCTGAAATTGTGGATCGGCCTTAGGCTCGGCGGCGGGCAACACATAGTCCATCGCCGGAAGGTAAACCCGTTGGCGCTGGGCGTCGAACGCCATGTTGTAGGCCATCGGCAAGGTACTGACGGTGGCGGCCAAGGCGTAGTGATCGGCATCCTGCTGGTCGATCACCATCAGGTTGGCATCCACGCCGCTGGGGATCAGCAAGCGACGATGCTGCGCGTCGTAGGCCACGGCGTTGACGTCACGCCCAATCGGCAACTTGGCCTTCACTTCACCCGTCTCGCGATCCGCCACGATCAACACCGGATCGTCGCCCCGGCACGCGACAAACAAGCGCTGGCGCTCGACATCCTGGGCCAGCGCGCTGGGCTTGGGGCAGTCGGCGAATTGCCAGGTATCAAGCACGCCAAAGGTGCTGGCGGCATAGCGCGCCACCTTGCCTTCATCGCGCATCGGCAGGAAGAAACTGCCATCGCCCTTGAGCAACAACGGGTCGATTTTCTTCACCGCCAACTCATGGGCACCGGTGATGCGCTCCTGCTGGGGATCGAACTCAAACAACGTCGAACGATCCGCCCGCCGCCCGCTGACAATAATGACCTTACCGGTGGACGGCTCGTACACAGCGCTGTTGAGGTTGCTTTGCGCCACCGCAATACGTTTGAGCGGCTTGAGTGTGGATAACTGCACCACGCCCAGGCTGCCGTCGGTATTGAGCACGAACACCCGGTCCAATCCGGGCACAAACACCACGCCGTTGGCGCCCTCGGACTGGGCCACGGTCTTGACCGCTCGCTGGTGCTGCACATCAAACACTGTCAGGCCGTTTTCGCGACGGGCCACGAACAGGTAGGGCCGAGTCGGGTCGAGGCCGACAAAGCCCCAACTGTGACCGGAGCCGGGCAGCGTCATCCGATGTTCGCGGTGGTACGACGCCCCATCGGCCAGTGCCGAAGCGCTGATCAACAGGGCCAATAATGCACCGAGCTTTTTCATCAGAACTCCAAGGTGCTGGATACCGAGAATTGCCGAGCATCACCAATCGACACAAACAGGCGGCTGGCCGCCGAGGTGTAGTAAGTGCGGTCGAACATGTTCTTCACGTTGAGCTGGAACTTGACCTTCTGCCCGTCGATCTTGGTGTCATAGGTGGCAAATGCATCGGCCACGGTGTAGCCAGGCAAGTTGAAATCGTTGGCGGCATCGCCTGCGCGCTCACCGACGTAGCGGGCACCCGTGCCCACACGTAGTTGGTCGCCGCCGAAAATGCTGCCGAAGTCGTAGGCCACCGACAACGAGCCGGTGTGCTTGGCGACGTTTTGCAGGCGGTTGCCTTCAAGCGTCGGGTCCTTGTCCTTGGTGTCCAGGGCATCGGTGTAGGCGTAGCTGCCAATCACGCTCCACTGGTCGGTCAACTGGCCAGTGGCGTCCAGTTCCAGGCCGCGGGAACGCACCTGGCCAGCCAGGCTGTAGATGGTGCTGCCAGCCACTTCCGACGACACCAACACGTTGCGCTTGTCGATGTTGAACAACGCAGCACTGGCGGTGATACGCCCAGGAATGTCGAGCTTGGCCCCCAGTTCCCAGGATTTGGATTTCTCGGGCGTCAGGTCGCCGGTCAAGGTGCTGCCATCCGCCAGTGCAGCAATGGTGGAGTTGGGTTTGAATGACTCCGTGTAGCTGCCGTAGAACGACAATTCATCGGTGTAGCGATACACCAAGCCCGCACGCGGCACCCAGGCTTGGCCGTTACCGTTGGTGTTGGCTTTGAATGGCACGCCCTTGCCAGCGTACTGGTCATACATTTGGTAGCGCGCACCAGCGACGAAAATCCACTGGTCGGTGAGGTGAATCGCATCCTGGAAGAACAGCGAGTCGCTGCGCAGCAGGTCAGTCTGAGCGCTGTCGGCGGCGCTGACGGTGGTACCCGCGACTTCGTTGCCGTAGACCGGGTTGTTGTAGTTGAACGTGCTGCGCGAATTCTGGCGGATAAGTTCGGCGCGGTAGATCTTGCGGTATTCGTCATCCACGCCGAACACCAGGTCGTTCTGTAAGCCGAACACGTTGACCTTGCCTTCCAGACTGGCCGTGGTGAAGCGGTCGGTGGTGATCGCGCCTTTGGTGCCGTCCATCCTGCGGGTCAGGGTGCCGTTGGTATTCACCGCGCTCACGCGCACTTGGCTGGCGTCGTAGGTCTCGCGGTTCCAGCTGTAGCCGAAGTGGGCTTTCCAGTCGTCGTTCAGGTCGTGGTCGGCTTCGAAGCGGTACAGGTCGGAGCGGCCTTCCATATTGTTGAAGGGCTCATCCAGGCGCCGAGTGGACGGAATGTCCAGCGGGTGGTTGGACTTGTCGATGGCGGTGCCACGGTCGAACGGCGAGAGAAACTCGCGATGCTCGTAGGCGAACAGCAACTTGGTGCTGTCGCCGTACCAGGCCAGTGACGGCGCCACCAGCGTTTCGCGGTGGGTGCCAAAGTTGCGCCAGTAGTCTTCATCTTCATGGTCGACGATCAGCCGGTAAGCCAAGCCGCTGTCGCCAATCGGGCCGGTGGTGTCGAGGCTGCCGCCGCTGCCGTTCTTGCCGTCGCCAAAGGTGGAGCCGCGCACGGTCAGGGCGGTGGACTGCACCAGCTCGGGCTTTTTGCTGACGATATTGACCACACCGCCCGGGTCCTGGATGCCGTACAGCAACGACGACGGGCCCTTGAGCACTTCGACGCGCTCGGCGGTGGCGTTCAGCGCCCGGCCCTGCACCACGGGCATGCCGTCACGCATGATCGAACCGTTACGGTTGTCGCCAAAGCCGCGCAGCATCACCGCGTCCTGGGTGCTGGCCAACGTGTTGGCCTGGGTGATGCCGCTGATATTACCGAGGGCGTCATCCAGGTTGCGCGGGGTCTGGTCTCGCAGCACTTGGGCCGGGACGACGTTGACGGTTTGCGGGGTTTCCAGCAGCAGCGCCTTGGAGCGCATCACCGAACTGGTGGGTGGCGGCTGGTAGCTGGTGCTGTCCTGGGCCTGCTGGCCAACGCCGCTGATGGTGGTGGCGCCAAGGTTGACGGCGCCTTCGGTGGGCACCGGTTCCAGCGCCAGGGTGCGGGCATCGATCTGACGGAAGGTGAAGCCGGAGTTGCCGAGCAGGCGTTGCAAGGCCTGGGTCGCGCTCATCTGGCCGCTGACCGCCGGGGCACTGAGGCCGTAGGGCGCTTCATCGGTGTAGATCACGCTGATCCCGGTGACGCGGCTGAAATCGCTCAACGCCTGGGGCAGCGGTTTGGCTGCCAGGGCAAAGTTGAACTGGGCGCTTTGCTGCTCCTGTGCCTGAGCCACGCTCAAGGGCAGCAATGCCAACCCCGACACCGCCAATACCGAGGCTCCCAGCCACTGTTTAACCAAACCGCCCGCCGTCGACTTCATGCTGTGAGAACCCGTGTAGAAAACGCTGTTAATGCGAATAGATCGCAGTTTCAAGCACTACACGGATGGGCCGCAGGTTTACCTCACCTTAATTTGCAAAATATTTTGTTTATTGCGCCTGGATACGGAACCCCATGCGTGGGAAGTGCACGTGCACGGTGCCGGCGCGGTCGTCGATACGGCGCAGGATCAGTTCTTCACGCCCGGCAAACAGCAGTTCACCGGCGACCGGGTCGGTGCCGTAGTCGGTGGCGCTGATGGTCACTTGCTGGCCTGGGGTGAAGCCATTCAAGTCCTCGAACACTTCATCCGGCAGATTGGCCGGCGTGGCGTTGCGCGAGGTTTCCAGGGCCTGCTCGGCGCTCATCTGGGTGGAGGTGCCATGGCCGAAGCCCAGCACGCGGTCCAGCCAGGCGGCAACAGTCGGGTAAGCGTCCACCAACGGCGCGGTCACAGATGAGCCTTTGAGGAACCACAACGGGTGAGCCAGGGAGAAGTCGGCAATCGAAGGCTCGCCGAACAGGAAGTCCCCGGCTTGGTGCTTCAATTGCTGATCGATGCGGCTGACAATCGCGGGCCATTGGTGCAGGGCCTGGTCCAATTGCACACGCGTCGCCGTGCCGCCGCTGAACAGTTTGCCGCGGTCGGCCACCAGCACCTGGATCATCTCCGGTGGCACTTTGGCGAATTTCACCGCCAGGGATTCGGGCTGGAACACCAGCGCCACGGCATGGGAAAACACCACCGAGTCGGCCCAGGCGGCGAAGCCTTGGGTGACCAGCTCCAGGCCTTGGGGAAACAACGCCGGGGCGGCTTTTTCCTGCTCCAGGCGGCGGGCGATCAAGGCGGTGTCGCAGTAGATATCCGCGCCCACTTGCAGCACCGGAGTCTTGCGATAGCCGCCGGTGAGCGGGGTGAAATCCGGCTTGGGCATGACCGGCGGGATCAGCACCGAGTGCCAGGACACACCCTTGAAGCCCAGTAACAGGCGGGCCTTTTCCGCGAAAGGGGATTGCGGGTAGTGGTGAAGGATCAACTCAGACATGCCGGACTCCGCTCTAGAAGTGAACCGCTAGCTTAGCCTGCAACCTCCCGTTTGGGGGCGATGGGAACCCATCAGTCAAATCAATGAGCCACTCGCCGCCAGGCATTCCTTGGCGCTTTTCTTCAATTTCTTGATCAGCCGTTCCTGGCGCAGCGCCTCGCCCTTGCTCGCGCATTGCTCGGTGTACACCAGCGCCACGGCCGGACTGGACAGGAAAAACCGCGCGCCCTTGCCGCTCTGGTGAGAGGCAAAGCGGCGCACCGGGTCATTGCTGATGCCGCAGTACAGCGAGCCGTTGGCGGCGCGTACCAGGTAGACGAACCAGGGTTTGGGTTCAGAAGGATCAGTCACGGGTCGATTCGGCTAAAACACAGGAGCGCCAAGCTTATCAACGACTGGCCTGAAATGCCTTCAAACCACGCAGTGCCTGGGCGCGCACGGCGTTTTTGACGATCGGCGTCCAGCCCAGCAACAGGCCTTTGGTGCCCAGGGCCTGACGCGACCAGCGCCACAGGTCGAAGCTGTCGTGGTGCTCGCAGATCTTGCCGTCGCGAAACACGAAGCGCGCCTGGATATCGTTGACCACCGTGTTGCCAGTAGCGCTGAACAAGTAGGTGGCAACCCAATGCGCGCCGCCGCTGCGCTCATCACTGCGCACGTTGTCGAAGGTCAGGGAGAAGTCCTTGGCGCGGGTGGTGAGCATGCGCCACATATCGCCGGCATCGCGCCCGCGCAGTTCACCAAAGGCCGGGTCGCTGAACACCACGTCATCGGTGTAGCAGGCGGCCATGGCCTCGGCGTCCAGGCGCTGGAAGGCCTGGTAGAAATGGTTGATCAGGGCGGTGTGGGCATCACTCATGGGCAGGCTCCGGGCGCTATTGTTATCCGGTTTGCACGATAGTCTGCCCATGGGCGCAAAGCCATGCCCATTTACAGCATCAATGAGTCAGCTGTGATCAGAGGTAGACCACGTCCAGGCTGGCGCTACCGTCCAACGCAAACTCCTGGCCCACAGGCGGCAGGTACTGCATCCTGACGATCATGGTCTCGACCAGGATATCCAGGATCATGACTTGCAACGGCAGGGGCGCAACGTTACCCCCCGCGATCGATCCCAGCGCGCGCATGCCGTTGACTTGCCAAACCAGCCCCGGATGGGTGGCATCCGACCAGGCGGCACCATCGTTGGACTCAATCATCGGCCGGCCCACTCCGTCAGCCAGCGCGTTGGCCGTTTTCAGCAAGTACCAGCCCACCTTGGTATCACCATTGACCAGCCCCAGGCCGAAGTTGGGCTGGCCGATCGACTCCTCGCCGGAACTGCCCGCCCGATTGTCGTGGCTCTTGATGGCAATCAAGGTCGGCGCGCTGCAATCGACACGCAGCTGCAGGGTCGCAACCGGCAGCGCCGTCGGCTTGTTGTGGGGGTCCAGGTCTTTGCGCGATATCTTGCCGTGGTCTACCACGCCGGCATTGGACAATGCGGGCGTACACGCAGCGGGAGTGATGCGACCCTTGACGTTTACATCCACGCTGGAGGCGGCCATGGCGGGGCCCATAGCGGCAAGCGCCAGGGCGCTGACCATCAGAAATTGCTTCATGTACGGATACTCGTGGAGAGATCATGGCCAGGCGCCCACGGCGTCCGGCCCTTCATCGTTAGAGGTAGATGACATCCAGCGTTGCGCTGCCGTCGATGGGGATTTCCACGCCGACCGGCAAGAGCTTGCGGTGAGTGATCGTCGAGGCAACAACAACGTCCATCTTCATGCTCATCAGTGGCCGCGGCGCGGGGGCTACGGCGCTTGCACCATTGACCGTACGCATCCAGTTGGGCTGCCAGATGGTATTTTCCGGCGCATCGAGCCAGGTCTGGCCGTCCATGGACTCAATCAACAAAGCGGGCAATTCGTCAGCGGTGGCATGGGTCATCTTGAGGGTGTACCAGCCAATTTTCACATTGCCCGGCGCCAGGCCCAGGCCAAAATTGGGCAAGGCTGCGTCGTACTCCGCCGAGGTGCCTGCGCGGTTGTCCTGGCTCTTGACGGCTACCAATGTCGGCGCCTCACAACTGACCGACAGTTGCAGCCTGGCCACAGGCAACAGGGTGTTGCTTGAAGGTTTCAGATCACTGGCCGAGATTTTCCCGTAATCCACCGTCCCTCCGTTAGCCAACAACGGCATACACGCCGACGGTGTAATGCTGCCCTTGGCGCGAAGTTCCACGCTGGACGCAGCCAAGGCATGCCCTGCACTGGCAGCTGTAATAGCCGCCATCAAAGCCAATAACTTCTTCATTATGTAAGTGCTCGCAGGAGTGCGCTGTTATTGTTAAACACCCGGTACATCACTGCACCTGACCTTCACAATAAATACGACTCTATCTTTAGACTAGGGATTAACGCTCCAGCATTCCACCAAGCCAGAGCAAGCACTTACTTTATAGAGCCGCCATCAATCGCCCAATGCAAATATTACGAATACCCCCAACTAAGGCACCATCCCGATATCTCGCGCATAGGCAAATAAGTCCACATCGGTAGAAATACACAGCCGATTCATCGCCGTGCTCTTTTGTTTACTGATAGTTGAAATACTGCGATTGACCCGCGCCGCGATCTGGCTGACGGTCATGCCACTTGCCAGCATGCGCACCACCTCCTGTTCCTTGCCGGACAACGTGGGGGGCTGGGTCGGCTGCGAGCCACACACCTGGTCCAATTGCACACGCAGGCACTCACTGACAAATTGACGCCCCTGCACCACGGCCTTCAGCGCCAGGGGCAGCTCGCGGGCCGAAGCGCTCTTGGCGATAACGCCCCTGGCGCCGTGGGAGAAGGCTGTGCGCAGGGTCGCGATATTGGCAAACATGGTCACCAGGATCACGGGAACATCAGGGTACTGGCGGTTCAACAAACCCAATAACCCATACCCGTCAGCTTGATGATTTCCGGGCATAGCGAAGTCGGTCACGATCACATCGCAGGGCAGTTGCCGGACTAACTCAAGCAGTTGATCCGGACCATCAGCCTCACCCACTACTTTGCACTTTCCACTGGCTTCAATCACCACTCTCTGTCCCACGCGAACAATAGGGTGATCGTCAGCAATAATGATGCGAATCATCGGTCTTTCCATGATGGCAATTTGAGAGCGCAAAAATACCGCGATCATGCCCTTGCAACAACAGGAAATAACTCACCGACTTTGCGGCACACCCCACATTTAAAGAGCCACACACCACTTCCTACATAATTAAGAGAAATTACATACAGAAAAGTACTACATAACTAATGGATAAATTCCTTCAGAGATGTGCCAGATAATTCAGATAACGCTCAACCCCCCCACGGAACTCGTCCAACGCCGAACGGTTCATCGCTACTCCGGTTGATTGAACCTGCCTGATCAATTGCAATGCCCCGGCCTCCAGCCCAGTTTCCCCCAGGAACGCCACGCTCCCCACCAATCGATGCAGACACTGGGTGGCCATCCGGGCATCCCGCACCGCCTGCGCATGGGTCAGCACGGCCAAGTCGGCATAGGCCTCCTGGATCAGACTGAACACCATAGGCTCGACCACGTCCCACGAACCAAAGGCCTCGATCAGGCTGGCACGGCTGGGGAAAACAGTGCGGCTCGCCGAAATTGAACGGGGTTCCTCGTCGGTATTGGTCGCAGATTCCGGCTGAGACAGCCAGCAACGCAACACCTCGCGCAATTGCGCATACCCGATCGGCTTGACCAGCCAGCCGTCCATCCCGCACGCCAGGCATTGCCGAATCTCCTCGCGCCCAAGGCTGCCGGTGAGTCCAAGCACGATGATCGGCGTACGCTTTTCAGCCCGCTCCCGACGGCGCAGTTCGCGGGTCATGGTGTAGCCATCCATGACCGGCATGCGGCAATCACTGATGACCAGGTCGAAACGCTCGGCAGCCAGTGCCTGCAACGCTTGCTGCCCATCACGGCAACACCGGTGGGCCACGCCGAGTTTTTCCAGGAGTGAACCGAGCAGTAATCGATAGGTGTAATGGTCGTCCACCACAAGCACCCGAAGCTGTGACCAGGCGGCCTCAGGCAATGCTGCGGGCGGACCTTTGGGGGGAAAGTAGCCAGGCATAGTGCCCTCAATAGAGAGCGATCCGCTCACCCGAACTTTTCATCATTAAGACAACCGCCCGAATCCAAATGAATTGCATTTAGGCCGTAAAGAGCGGGAAAAATATCCGAACGCGTGATCGGTCGCGATACAACAACTACGACAACGCTACCTCTGGTTTTAAAAAACGCTGTTTTCTGACTAAACAACCCCCTTTTGTCATTGCCACCCTGTCATTCGTAATAGTTGCATTTCCGTCCTCCCCTCCCGGCGATAAATTCCCCCCCGCTTTCCCTGAAGCGGCGCGTGCCCTCCATTAACCAAAAGAACATGGGCAACTTCCCCGCGCCAATCTGTCCCCAAGACTTTGCATAGGAATACCCGCTGTGTTGAAAGACTCTCTCGCCGCCTTTACTGGCGCGCTGCTGATCGCCCACGGCGCGATGGCACTGGCAGCAAGTTCCGTGGATCTGTCGGTAAAGGGCATTATCACGCCAAGCGCCTGCGCCCCCAGCCTGAGTGACGGCGGGCAGGTGGACTACGGCAAGATCGCGGCCAAGGACCTGTCCGCCACCGGTACGACCCTACTGGCACCGGTCACCCTCAAACTGAAGGTCGAGTGCGAAGCCGATACGTTGTTTGCGCTCAACGGTCGGGACAACCGCCTGGGGTCTTCCTACTTTTCCGCCCTGTCCCACATATATGGCCTTGGCCTGGTGAACGGTAACGAGAAGTTGGGTGGCTATGGCATCGGCGTGTTCAACCCGGTAGCGGACGAACCAGTGCAGCCTCTGTTTTCCTTCGATAACGGCACGACCTGGCTGGTGAATTCTTCCGGCAGCTACATGGGTCATCCCTTTTGGAACGCCTTTGGCGACTCCCCCACGCCCAAAGCGCTGCGCAGCGTGAACGTCGACCTGCGCATCTCCACTGAAATCGCGCCCGTCGCAAACCTGACCCTGACAGAGGAAGTTCCACTGGACGGCTCAGCCACGCTGGACCTGATCTACCTGTAATGCCCTCCACCCCTCACTGACGCCACAAGGACCTGTGCCCATGGACAAACCAACCCTCGCCCTGCTGCTGGCGGCTTTTGCGCCCGCAGCCTTTGCCGCCAGCAGCGCCGACCTGAATGTTTTCGGCACGATCACCCCCAGCGCCTGCGCGCCCGTGCTATCGGATGGCGGCGTGATCGACCACGGCAAAATGACCTCCAAGGATCTGCAACCAGCAGCCCCCACACGGCTCGCTCCAGCAGAGATTCGCCTTGAAGTGCTGTGCGAGGGTGAGACCTTTTTTACGTTGACCACCGTGGACAACCGCGCGGGCACCTCCGCTATCAACCCGAGACACCACGGCCTGGGCCTGACCCCGGAAAAAGAAAAACTGGGCAGCGTGGCCTTCTCGCTGTTCGACCCGGTGGCCGATGACAATCCCGTCAAAGTCATCACGTCGAGCAATGGCGGAGCCAACTGGTCCGAGTCGATCTACCTGGGGCATGAAGCGCTGACGTCGTTCGCCGCCCTCGACGGCCCCAACACGCCCATCGCCCTGAAAACCCTGAACGCCCGCTTGCGCACCTTCGCCATCATCGTGCCCGCCACCGACCTGACGCTGCTCGATGAGGTGCCCATTGATGGCCAGGCCACGCTGCAACTCAAGTACTGGTAAGTCGCTGTTTATTCCATTCCCCCCTAGTTAGGAGCAACACCATGAAGACCCTCAACGCCCTGTTCGCCACCCTGCTGTTCACCGGCGCCAGCAGTGCTTTCGCCGCCTCCAGCGTGGACCTGACCGTGCGTGGGCTGATCACCCCGAGTGCCTGTGAGCCAAGCCTGCCCAGTGGTGGCAATGTCGATATCGGCAAGATTTCCGCCAAGGATCTCAAGGCCGACGACTTCACCAACCTTGGGGAACACAAGGTCACCCTGACCGTCACCTGTGACGCCGCGACCTTGATGGCGATCGAGCCCCAGGACAACCGTGCAGGTTCGAGCGCCGACGACATCCCTGTGCGCTTCGGCCTGGGCCTGATCAATGGCACTGAAAAACTCGGCTTCCTCGAAGCCTGGCTGTCCGCGCCTCTGGCCGACAGCGTCGAGAGCCGTGTCATCAGATCGTCGGACGGTGGCAACACTTGGGAACGCAATAGCAACTTCTCCACCGGCACCCTTCTTTCAGTGGCAGACAACACCACCCTGGCGCCGATTCCCGTGCAGGTGTTCAACGCCGACCTGAACCTCACGGCCACCATCGCCCCGGCCAGCAGCCTGACGCTGACGGAGGAAGTGCCCATCGATGGCTCCGTCACCCTGACCGTCAAATACCTGTAATGCAAAACGGGCGCAGCGCCCTGCCCTGCGCCCACCGTTGTTCTCACGGATGTCCCCACAACACGGTTCCAACACCAGCCCATGAACACGTTCTCACGCCGCTTGATAACGCTCTGTCTGTGCCTGACCGCTACCAACGCCCTGGGCGCCTCCTCGGTCGAAGTAACGTTGACCGGCAGCATCACGCCCAGCGCCTGCACGCCAACCCTGTCCCCCAGTGGCACGGTCGATCACGGGCGGGTCCCGGCCCGCTCACTCAATCAATACGAGTTCACCGAACTGCCCGCCCGGACGCTGGACATGAACGTGACCTGCAACCAACCGGTGCTGTTCGTGCTGGTGGGTGTGGATAACCGTGCCGACTCCTCCGTGGGGCCGGGTTTCTACTACGGCCTGGGCAACAACATCCACGCCCCGGCGGAGCGCCTGGGCTCGGTGGCCCTGGCCATTCGCGAAGCAATGGGCGACGGCCAGCGCGCCATCGTGCTGGCCTCCAGCAACAAGGGCCTGACCTGGTTTCCCGAAACCAACGCCTACCCGAATAACTACATGGGCTTTGCGCACCCCGGCACCCTGGTGCCGGACCCCCACAACGTGCTCACCGCCAAGCTGGAAATCAAAACGTCGATCAACGCCGCCGCCTACCTGACCCTCGACCAAGAGGTGCCGCTGGACGGCTCCATCGTGCTAGACCTGAGGTATCTGTAGTCATGTTCCCCTTCCCTTGCGCTGCCTTGATAACACGGGTGTTCAACCTGGTTCGCTACACCAGTCTTTACCTCGCCGCACTGGCCCTGACACTGTGGGGGCCAACCCTGGTGCTCGCCGACGGCATGGTGCCGGACACCTCGGTGGTGATCGTCCATGAAGCCGATGGCGAAGCCGCCGTGTCGGTGACCAACACCGATACCAAGCTCGCCCTGCTGCACGTCACCCTCGAAGACATTCCCGAAGACCCGGCGTCGTTGCTATTTGTCACGCCGCCGCTGACGCGGGTCGAGCCGGGCAAGAGCCAACTGATCCGCTTCATCCTGCAATCGCCCACGCCCCTGACCACCCAGCGCCTCAAGCGCGTGATTTTCGAGGGCATGCCCCAAGGCCGCGCCGCTGGCCAGGCCGGGCATGCGCGGGTGGGGGTGACGGTGCGCCAGAACCTGCCGGTGATCCTGCATCCAAAAGGCCTGGCACCGAATCGCACGCCGTGGACTGGCTTGGTCTGGAACCTGAAGAACCAGCAACTGAGCGTGAACAACCCAACCCCTTACGTGGTGCGACTGGCCCAGGAGCTGACGCTCCTGCCAGGCAAGGGCTCGGCGTTACTGCCGCGCACTTACGTGCTGCCGGGCGAGACGCTGACCGTCGCCGCCAGCCAGGCCCAGGCCAGCACCGTGCAGATGCAGCCGGCCACGGTCTACGGGTTCGCGGTAGCCCCGTACGAAGCACCGATCACCCTTTGATCGCAGCGTCGGCGGGAGCAATGCCGGCGCCCTGATAACGAAGTGGCCTCCCATTGAAGGCCACCGGGAGCTTGCCTCGCCAAAGGATCGGCGCGGGTCTGCCTCCACTTATTCGAGTACCCCTTGTGAGCACAGTTATGACTGATCGCGACGGCAATGCCGTGCCTGGGTTTTCATCGCCCTGCTCGCGCAGGCTGCTGGCGGGCCTGGCGCTGGCCGTGAGCACGGCGCTGCCAGCGAGTGACCCCCTGGCCGACGAACTGGCCGGTTCATTCGACCCGCAAACCTTGTCCCAGCGCGGCATCGACCCGCAACTGGCCAACCTGCTGCTGGAAGCGCCACGCTTCGCGGCCGGGCGCCACGCCCTCAATCTCAACGTGAACGGCCAACGGCGTGGCCGGGTGGATGTGGTGTTCGACGGGCAAGGCGCGCTGTGTTTCAACCAGCCGCTGCTGGACGCGGGCGACCTGCGCACCCCGGCCGATGAGGACGAGTGCCACGCCTTCCTCGACGCCTACCCGCAGACCGTGATCGAGCAAGACCCGGCCACCCTCAGCCTGTCGCTTGTAGTGCCCACCGAGGCGCTGCGCCCCGCCGTGCGCGACGTGTCCGGCTACCAGACCGGCGGTTTTGCCGGCTTGCTCAACTATGACCTGAGCGGCCTGTACAACGAGTACGGCGACGACACCAGCCGTTTCGGCTCGGCCAATACCGAGGTGGGCTTCAACGCCGGTGACTGGATCGTGCGCAGCCGCCAGGTACGCACCTGGCAAGACAAGGTGGCACGCACCACGCACCTGGACGCCTACGCCCAGCGCACCTTTGCCGAGCAACAAGCGGTGTTCCAGGCTGGGCAGATCAACCTGTACAACCCCGTGCTGGCCGGTACGCAGATCACCGGCGCCCAGGTGCTCACCGAAACCGCTCTGCAAGACCAGAACCAGGGCGCGACCATCACCGGCATCGCCAATAGCCCGGCGCAGGTGGAGATCCGCCAGAACGGCACGTTGATCCATTCCACGGTAGTGCCCGCCGGGCCGTTTTCCCTCACCGATGTGCGGCGCTTGAACAGCCGCTCCGATGTGGAAGTCACGGTCAAGGAAAGCAGCGGCGAAGAGCGCCGCTTCACTGTGCCGGCGGCCATGCTCGGCCTGGGTTTACCGGCGCCGGGCTACTCGGTGGCAGCCGGTCGGGTGCGCAAGATCGGCGCCGGTGAAGGCGCCGAGCCGTGGGTAGTCAGCGGTGGCTGGAGTGGCGCGCTGCACCCGCAGGTCAGCGTCGGCGGCGGCGCACTGGTGGCCGAAGATTACCGCGCGGTGGGCGCGAATGTTGGCTGGTTGCCGTGGCAAGACAGCCAGTTCCAGGTCTCCAGCCAAGTCGCCCAGGCCACGCGCACTGGCAACGAACGCGGGGTGCAAACCGACCTGTCGTGGTCGCAACGCCTGAGTGAACGCTGGGCGATCACCACCGCAGGTTCCTGGCGCACGCTGGGCTATCGCGACTTGGACGACTCCACCTACACCACCGATACCCGCGAGCAGCGCCGCGCCCGTTATCGCGACCAGCAAAGCGCCACCGCGTCCTGGTCGCACCCGATGCTCGGCGCGTTCAGTGCCGGGATCTCACGCTCGTCCTCGTTTACCGGTGACAGCAGCAGCCGCGCCTTGGCGTCATGGGGCACCAGCTTTGGGCGCGTGTCGGTGTCGGCGAGTGCCGAATGGCAAGTCGGCGGGCGCCAGCAAAGCGATGACAGTGTGTACCTGAACATCAGCGTGCCCCTGGGCGAGAACCGTCGCGGCCGTGCCTGGGCGCGCAATGCCGGTGGCGATCACCGCATCGGCGCCGGGGTCAGCGAGCAACTCAATGACCAGTTGAGCTACCAGGTCGGCGTGGAACGCGACAGCCGCGACCGTGAGGTGGAGTCGTCCGTCGGCGTCTCGGCGCTGCCGTACTACAGCCAATTGGACTTCAACTACACCCGCAACAATCAGGAGCGCTCCAGCTACCAGGGCGGCGCGCGCGGTGGCGTGGTGCTGCACGGCGATGGCCTGACGTTCTCGCCCTATCAGGTACGCGAGACCTTCGCCGTGATGTCGGTGGGCGACATGGCCGGCATCAAGGTCAACACCCCCAGCGGCCCGGTGTGGACCGACTGGCAAGGCCAGGCCGTGGTGCCGCAACTGAGCCCCTACGGGCGCAGCCCGGTGGAGGTACAAACCCGCTCGCTGCCGCGCAATGCCGACATCAGCAACGGTTTGGCGGTGCTGTCGGCCGGGCGTGGCGCGGTGGACAAAGTCGAGTTTGGCGTGGCCCTCACCCGCCGTGCGCTGCTCAACGTCACCACCGCAGACGGCCAGCCGTTGCCGCGTGGCGCGGCGGTCAGCACCGCCGACGGCGAGTTCGTGACCCTGGTGCAGGAAGGCAGCCAAGTGTTTTTGCCCGACGTGCTCGAGCGCCGCGAACTGTGGGTCAGCGTCCCCGGCCAACCCCGTTGCCGCCTGAATTACCAGTTGCCCGAACGCGGCGATCCCGAGGTGTATTTCGAAACCGCACCGGCGCGGTGCCAACCATGAGGAACCTCAGCATGGGCCTGAAACCAGCCTTGTTATCCGTGAGCCTGTTGCTGGGCGCGAACGCCTGGGGCATGGATGAATGCCAGTTGAACCTGAGCGAAACCCGCGTGGATTTCGGCTTGATAAACCGGGCCGTCGCGCAAGGATCAGCAGCAGAACACCGGCTGGGCGACCGACGCTTGAGCCTGAGCCTGAACTGTCCCAACCCGGCCGACCTGAGCCTGTTCTATCGCGGCTTGGCCGGGAGCGGCGAGCGCTTCCAGTTCACTCAACGCGGCAGCTACAGCCTGCAGGCCGGCGATGCCTTGCTTGATGGGCAGGCCGTGGAGTTGGGACTGTTGCCCGGCAGCGGCCAACCGCCTGTCAGCACCGGCGCTACGCTGGGCTGGCGCCCCGAGCACGGCATTGTGCCGATGCGCGCCGGCGTGCCGGTCAGCGGGCGCAGTCTGTCGCTGCAACTGGACGTCAGCGCCTGGGCCCGGGACGATGCCTTGCGGGTCAGCGATGCGGTCACCTGGGACACCAGCGGCGAATTCGACGCCATCCACACCGGCCGGTCACGGGAGTTGGCCCTGCAAGCCCGCTTCGCCCCAGCGGCCTGTACGCCGAGCCTGTCCAACGGCGGCACGGTGGCGTTCGGCAAGTTGTCGGTGATGGACCTGAGCCTCGACAAGGAAACCGCCCTGCCCGCTCGCCCCTTGGTGGTCAGCGTGGCGTGCGACGCGCCCACGGCATTCGCCCTACGCCTGCAAGACAACCGCCAGGGATCTGCCAGCGGTGCGGCTGACGAAACCACCTACGGCTTGGGCCTTGACGCTCAACAGCAAAAAATCGGGCGTTATCGGCTGATCTTCGATCCGCAGCGCACTACCGCCGACAGCTTCCCCCACCTGTATCGCACCGACTCCCCCACCGGCGCCCTGCCGTGGAGCAGCGCCAGTGCCAACCCACTGGCGATTGGCGCCAGCCGCTTCCTCGGTTTCAGCGCCAGTGCCGGCAGCACCAGCGGCCCCGAGGCGATTCAACAACTGAGCGCCACGGCGAGCCTGGAAGCAGTGATCGCCCCGTTGGGCACGCTGGACCTGGGCAGCGAAGTGCGCCTCGACGGCGCCGCCACCCTCGAACTCAACTACCTCTAGGAGCTTTTTTATGAAACCCATCCTGCTTGTCTTGGCGTTGCTGTGGGGCACCGCGCACGCCGCGTCCACCGTCGATCTGGCCGTGACTGGCCTGATCACGCCCATGGCCTGCACGCCGCTGCTCTCCAGCGGCGGGCTGGTGGACTTCGGCAAGATTTCGCGCAACGACCTCAACCTCACCAATGGCACGCGCCTGCCGCACAAGTACCTGACGCTGACCGTCACCTGCAACGCCCCCGGCCGCTTCGCCCTGCGCATGCGCGACAACCGTGACGGCACGGCCCACGTCAACAGCGAGATTTTCTACGGCCTGGGCCTGGACACCAGCGGCAACAAGATCGGCGTGTACTCGGTGAGCTTCGACCCCAGGCAAACCGTGGTCGACGACCTGGCCGTGGTGTACGGCACCGAATCCACCACCGGCGGCCTGGCGTGGCGCATGGCGAACCTCAACCCTATCGATGTGGGCTCGCGCAGCCTGCTCGGCTTTACCGATGTGGTCGGCAGCACCGCCGGCCCGTCGGCCATCCAGACGCTTACCAGCACCCTGAAGCTGGAAGCCACGATCAACGCCCGGCAGAACCTGGACCTCAGTGTGGAAACACCAATGGATGGGTCGGCCACGTTGGAAGTTGTGTACCTGTAACCCTTGTTTTCCCTAGTCCCCGTAACCCCTAGTAGGAGCAACACCATGAGCATCACCCGTAACCTTCTGCTCACCGCATTGCTGGCAAGCGCCGGCCATGCTGTCGCCGCGTCGAGTGTCGACGTGAGTATCAGAGGGTCGATTACCCCCAGTGCCTGCACGCCGGCCCTGTCCAATGGTGGCGTGGCGGATTTTGGCAAGATTGCCGCCAAGGACCTGCGGCCAGACCTGCCCACCTATCTGACTGGGATGTCCCTGGAGATGAGCGTGACTTGCGAAGCGGCAACGCTGCTTGCCATCGCCGCCCAGGACAACCGTGAAGGCACGGAGTCCAGCCTCGATTACTACAATTTCGGTCTGGGCCTGATCAATGGCAGTGAAAAACTGGGATACGCCATGCTGTACATGTCGGGCCCCATCGCCGACGGCGTGAATGTCAGAGCGATCGGCTCACAAGACAATGGCGCAACCTGGGGCCGGGAGAGTTCGTTTATGGACGACGGCCTGCTTTCAGTCGCGGATGCGACCACATTGGCCCCGCTACCGCTGCAAAGACTCACCGCTGCCCTGAAGATCAGTCCAGTCATCGCGCCCGCAAAAAACCTGACCTTGACCAACGAAGCCCCTATCGACGGATCGGTCACACTGACCGTCAGGTACCTGTAACGAAAGCTGAGTGCAGGGCAGTCCATTCGTGGCCTGCCTTGCGTTCACGGGAATCATCACTGCGAGCAGGAGCAATACCTTGAGCACCCCGCGTAACCTTTTGATCAGCGCATTGCTGGCAAGCGCCACAGGCGCCGAGGCAGCATCGACGGTCAACCTGGCCGTCAACGGCCTGATCGTCCCCAGCGCATGCACACCGACCCTGAGTCATGGCGGCGAAGTCGACTATGGCAAAGTCGCCGCACGGGACCTGAACCTCAACACCATCACTCCCCTGCCTTACGTGAAACTGCAACTGGCTGTCAATTGCGAGGCCGCCACCCTGTTTGCGCTCAAAGGGATCGACAATCGCCCAGGCACCACCTACGAAGCACGCAGTTTCGGCCTGGGCATTATCAACGGCACGGAGAAGGTCGGTGGTTACTACACGATCTTGAACAACGCCAGCGCCGACGGCCGGGCGTTGACGCCGATCGGGTCCAGCGATGGCGGCGCCACTTGGCAAGCCCCCACGGACGGCAACCTGTGGTGGTTCGCCTCTGACCTGGCAGCGTTCGGCAACAACGCCAGTGGTGCGGTGGCGCCGGTCCCTATCCAGACACTGAGCAGTGACCTGTTGGTCCGCGGCTACATCGGCGCCGCTGTGACCTTGACGCTGACCGAAGAGCAGCCCATCGACGGCGCGATGACGGCAGAAGTGTTTTACCTCTAGGCCTCACACCTTTTCGCTGACGACTGCAACATAAGCGGCCCGCCCGGCCCCCCAGCCGGCGACTATCGCGCCCAGGCCGATCACGCCGAACACCCAGCCGGTGGCACCCCAGCCACCGGTCCAGTCGTGCAACACTCCTACGGCCAACGGGCCCATGGAGGCCAGCGTGTAACCGATGCCCTGGGCCATGCCCGACAGGTTGGCGGCCACGTGGGAGTCGCGCGAGCGCAGCACGATCAGGGTCAGCGCCAGGCTGAACGTACCGCCCTGGCCCAATCCCAGCAGGATCGCCCAGCCCCACAAGCCTTCAAGCGGCGCGAACAGGCAGCCGAAGAGCCCGCCAAGGGTGAGCAACATCACCACTACGATGGCCAGGCGTTGGTCCTTGCCGCGCGTGGCCAGCCATGGCGCGGTCAGTGCGCTGAGCAATTGCACGATGATCGAACCGGACAGCAGCAAACCGGCTTCGGTCGCACTCAGCCCACGGCTGATCAGGATCGACGGTACCCAGCCGAACACGATGTAGGCCAGGGACGATTGCAGGCCCATGTACAGGGTGACTTGCCAGGCCAACGGATCGCGCAGCAAGCCCTTGACCCGATAGGCGACCTGATGGGCGCCGTGTTTCTGTCCGACCTGGGGCAGCCAGAACAACGCAGCGACCAGCGCGGGCAGAATCCAGAAGCCCAGGCCCAGGTTCCAGCTGCCACCGAAATAGTGACTCAGCGGCACCGTCGCGCCCGCCGCCAGCGCTGCGCCCAGGCACAGCGCCATGGTGTACACGCCGGTCATCGTCCCGGCCTGCCTGGCGAAATCACGCTTGACGATGCCGGGCAGCAACACACCGATGATGCCGATGCTCGCGCCCGCGATCAGGCTGCCGACGAACAACCCGACTTCACCGAATGAGCTGCGCAGGATGATACCCGCGGCCAGCGTCAACAAAATTCCCAGCACCACCCGCTCAGCGCCAAAGCGCCGCGCCAGGATCGGCGCCAACGGCGCGAACAGGCCCAGGCACAACACCGGCAAGGTGGTCAGCAAACCGGCCTTGGCCGCCGACAGTCCCAAAGTGGCCGACACCTCGTTGAGCAACGGCGACAGGCTCGACAGCGCCGGACGCAGGTTCATCGCCACCAGGACCAGTCCCATGATCAACAACCACGGGCGGCTGACCCGCGGCGGGCGGTGTTGCACCACCTCGTCATCGGCTTCTGCGTCGATCAGCAGTTCTTCAAGTTTGGTTTCAGAGGTCATTGATCAACTGCCGGCAGAGGGATGGGCGTTTGCCCTGATCACTGGTTGAAAAGTCCCACAGCCTATTCGGACATGCCTACAAGAGCAACGCACTAGGTTTTTTAGGCAGAAAAAGGAGCTGTATTTTCGATTGGTAAAATCACCCTTAGAGGGTAATTATTGAACTCAGGTGTCTTATGGAAAAGTACACACCTCATTACGATTTGGCCTTGGTAAAAAAAGAGGTCGTCCGCTTGGGTTACCGGGCATTCACTGCCACCGCACGGCAAGATGCCCGAGCAATGGAGCTGAGCCCTGACCAGATGCAACACGTGGTCTGCGCGCTTGAGCATCGGATGTTGTACAAATCAATGACGACCTACACAGACCACTGGGTATGGCAGGACGTCTACCTGATCAAGATCTACGGCACGGAGATTTACATCAAGGTCACTTACCGCCCGGGCGGTGGCCCTCCCGTAATCTCCTTCAAGGAGAAAACCCTATGAGAACCCAGCAATGCATGAGCTGCGGAACCCATGACGCAATGCAACATTTTGAAGGTCGCACCTTCAGGATCAACACGCGGGGAATGATCCGGGATATTCCGGACATTGCAGGTTGGGAATGCGAGGTCTGTCATGAAGTTGAGTTTGATCACGACGACGACAGTGCAGAACGCTATTGCAAGGCTTCCGATCTGCTGTTGATCGACGCGCGAAAAATCATCGCCGCTGAAATGAAGCGCATCCGCCGCAAGCTGCACCTGACACAGAAAGACGCGGTGAGGCTTTTGACCGTCCGCGGGCACAACGCATTTTCTCGCTACGAACGGGCTGAAATCTTTCCGCCGGAGCCGTTGCTCACATTGATGCGCCTGCTCGATAAGCACCCTCACCTGCTGGCGGAGATAGAGGCCCTCAATGTCGGGGAAGACCTGAACCGACTGCTCATCGCGAAAGATGCGCTATCGCCAGCAGCACAAGCCTCCTGACAAAAACCAGCGGGCAAAAATAAACCCGGCACCAGGCCGGGTTCATTTATTTACCCATCGATCAATGCAAAATCTGGCTCAAGAACAACTTGGTCCGGTCATTCTGCGGGTTGTCGAAGAAGTCGTTCGGCGCCGCCTGTTCGACGATCTCGCCCTTGTCCATGAAGATCACGCGGTTGGCCACGGTGCGCGCAAAGCCCATTTCGTGGGTTACGCACAGCATGGTCATGCCGTCTTCGGCCAGGCCGATCATGGTGTCGAGCACCTCTTTCACCATTTCCGGGTCGAGTGCCGAGGTCGGCTCGTCGAACAGCATGATTTTCGGCTTCATGCACAACGCACGGGCAATCGCCACACGCTGCTGCTGGCCGCCAGACAGCTGCCCCGGAAACTTGTGGGCCTGCTCCGGAATGCGCACGCGTTCCAGGTAATGCATGGCGATTTCTTCGGCCTTGCGCTTAGGCATCTTGCGTACCCACATCGGCGCCAGCGTGCAGTTCTGCAGGATGGTCAGGTGCGGGAACAGGTTGAAGTGCTGGAACACCATGCCGACTTCACGGCGGATCGCTTCGATCTGCTTGAGGTCGTTGGTCAGTTCCACGCCATCCACCACGATGCGGCCTTGCTGGTGTTCTTCCAGGCGGTTGAGGCAACGGATGGTGGTGGACTTGCCTGAACCCGACGGGCCGCACAGCACGATACGCTCGCCCTGCTTGACGTTGAGGTTGATGTCTTTCAACACGTGGAACTGGCCGTACCACTTGTTGACGCCCTGCATCTGGATAATGCCTTCAGGGCTCACAGGCTGTTTGATCGCTTCGCTCATAACATCAACTCCTAACGCTTGTGGCCTGTGTCGAGCTTGTGTTCCAAATGAATGGAATAGCGCGACATACCAAAACAGAAAATCCAGAACACCAGGGCCGCGAACACGTAGCCTTCGGTGGCCATGCCCAACCATTTAGGGTCGGCGGCGGCTTGCTTGACGCTGTTGAGCAGGTCGAACAGGCCGATGATGATCACCAGGCTGGTGTCCTTGAACAGCGCGATAAACGTGTTGACGATACCGGGGATCACCAGCTTCAAGGCTTGCGGCAGAATCACCAGGCCCATGCTACGCCAGTAACCCAAACCCATCGCGGCAGCCGCTTCGTACTGGCCCTTGGGAATCGCCTGTAAGCCACCACGCACCACCTCAGCCACATAGGCCGACTGGAACAGGATCACGCCGATCAAGGCGCGCAGCAATTTGTCGATGCCCATGCCTTCGGGCAGGAACAACGGCAACATCACCGAGGACATGAACAGCACGGTGATCAACGGCACGCCACGCCAGAACTCGATGAAGGTCACGCAAATGACCCGAATCGCCGGCATGTTCGAGCGCCGCCCCAGTGCCAACACAATGCCCAACGGCAAGGCGCCGGCGATACCGACGGTGGCGATCACCAGGGTCAGCATCAAGCCGCCCCATTGGCTGGTTGCCACGTTGGTCAGGCCGAAGATCCCTCCGTGCAGCAAGAAGTAGGCAATGATCGGGTACAGCACCAGAAAGCCCAGGCCGTAGACCGCCTTGCGCTGGAAGCGCGAGATGAACAACGGCGCCACGCCCACAATGGCCAGCCACACGGTCAGGTCCACGCGCCAGCGCAGGTCGCCGGGGTAGTAGCCGTACATGAACTGCCCGAAACGCTGCTGGATAAACACCCAGCAGGCGCCTTCCTTGGTGCAATCGGCGCGCGTGGTGCCAACCCAGTTGGCGTCCAGGATCGCCCAATGCAGGATCGGCGGCACCACCAGGTACACCAGGTAAAACGCGAACAACGTCAGCAGGGTGTTGAGCCAACTGGAAAACAGGTTGGCGCGCATCCATGCCACCGGGCCGAAGACTTTGCTCGGCGGCGGCATATCAGGTTTGAAAGTATGCGTACTCATGCGTGTTTCCTCACCGCTCGATCAGCGCAATGCGCTTGTTGTACCAGTTCATCAGCAGGGAAATGCTGATGCTGATCGCCAGGTACACGCTCATGGTGATGGCAATAACCTCGATGGCCTGGCCGGTCTGGTTAAGCACCGTGCCGGCAAACAGCGAAACCATTTCCGGGTAACCGATACCAGCGGCCAGCGACGAGTTTTTCGCCAGGTTCAGGTATTGGCTGGTCAGCGGCGGAATGATCACCCGCAGGGCTTGCGGGATGATGACCTTGCGCAGCGTCGGCCCAGGGCGCAGGCCCAGGGAGCGTGCGGCTTCGGTCTGGCCGTGACTGACGGACTTGATGCCCGAACGCACGATCTCGGCAATAAACGCTGCCGTGTAGACGGTAAGCGCCAGGGTCAGCGCCAGCAGCTCAGGGATCAATACCCAGCCGCCGACAAAGTTGAAGCCTTGCAGCTTCGGCATTTCCCAGTGCAGCGGTGCACCGAAGATCAAGGCGCACAACGCCGGGATCACAATGAACAGCGCAAGGCCGGTCCAGAATTTATGGAACGGGACACCGGTTGCTTCGAAGCGTTTGTTGGCCCAACGCGCCATCAGCACGATTGCCACGATGGCCACCACAATGCTGACCACAAACGGCCAGAACCCATCAGCGGCAATCGCTGCCGGCATGTTCAGGCCACGGCTGCTGACAAAGAAGGTATCGCCGAAGTTATGGCTGTTGCGCGGCCCCGGCATGGTCAGGAACACCGCGAAATACCAGAACAGGATTTGCAGCAGCGGCGGAATGTTGCGGAACACTTCCACGTACACGGTCGCCAGCTTGTTGATCATCCAGTTAGGCGACAAACGGGCCACGCCGATGATGAAACCCAGCAGGGTCGCCAGGATCACGCCAATCACGGTGACCAGCAAGGTGTTGAGCAGGCCGATCACAAAGACGCGGGCATAGCTGTCCGACTCGGTGTAATCGATCAAATGCTGCGCGATGCCGAAGCCGGCACTGCGTTCAAGAAAGTCGAAACCCGAGGTAATGCCCCGGTGTTGAAGGTTGGTCTGGGTATTGTCGAAGAGGTACCAGCCCAGCGAGACCACCGCCACAATCGTGATGATCTGGAAGAGCCACGCACGCACTTTGGGATCGCTGAAGCTGAGCTTCTGCTTTGGTGCGCCGATTTGATTTTGCATGAAGTGCCCCGGAAAGAATGGAACAGAACATCACCCGGCGGTTGGCCCACCGGGTGACAGAACCATCAGCGATCAGCGCACAGGTGGTGCGTATTGAATGCCGCCGTTGTTCCACAGCGCGTTCAGGCCACGGTCGATTTCCAGCGGGGTGCTCTTGCCCAGGTTGCGCTCGAACATTTCACCGTAGTTACCGACTTGCTTGACGATCTGTACGACCCAGTCTTTCTTCACTTTCAGGTCTTTGCCGTATTCGCCATCAGCACCCAGCAGACGGGCGACGTCCGGGTTCTTGGTGGACTTGGCTTCAGCTTCTACGTTCTTCGACGTGATACCGGCTTCTTCAGCGTTGAGCATGGCGTAGCCCACCCAGCGCACGATGGCCAGCCACTCGTCGTCGCCGTTACGCACGACCGGGCCCAGGGGCTCCTTGGAAATGGTTTCCGGCAGAACCACGTAGTCCTTCGGCGAGGCCAGCTTGCTGCGCTGGGCGAACAGTTGGGACTTGTCGGAGGTCAGCACGTCGCAACGACCGGACTCCAGCGACTTGGCGCTTTCGTCGGAGGTGTCGAAGGTGATCGGGGTGTACTTGAGGTTGTTGGCGCGGAAGTAGTCGGAAACGTTCAGCTCGGTAGTGGTACCAGCCTGGATGCAGATGGTTGCACCGTCCAGTTCCTTGGCACTTTTCACGCCCAGCTTGTTGTTTACCAGGAAGCCAATACCGTCATAGTAGGTAATGAAGCCTGGGAATTTCAGGCCCATGCCGGCGTCGCGGGAGCTGGTCATGGTGGTGTTACGGGACAGGATGTCGACTTCGCCCGATTGAAGCGCGGTGAAACGCTCCTTGGCGTTCAACTGGCTGAATTTGACCTTGGTTGCGTCGCCGAAAACGGCAGCAGCTACAGCGCGGCACACGTCAGCGTCGATCCCCAGGATCTTGCCGCTGGCATCCGGTACCGAGAAACCCGGCAGGCCGTCACTCACGCCACATTGCACAAAGCCTTTCTTCTGCACGGCATCCAGGGTGGCGCCGGCTTGGGCGAAACCGCTGACACCCAGTACAGCCGCCGCAGTCACGATGGCCAGGGTGGATTTCAATACCTTCATTCAAACCTCCAGTTGCTCTTGTTGTGTCGGAGCTCGAACCTCAGCGCACCCTTATGAGGCGATATCGACCCGTGTTGGCTTTTTTTAGGGTCAAGCAGCATGAGGCTTTCGCAGTAATTCCAGCTGCTATCCCATAAGCGGCAGTCACTGATAGTGTTACCGTCCCAAGCGATAGTTCTGACATCGTTCAACACATAGCAAGGCCCGTACCAGAGTGATGGCTGAGTCGTTTCAGCCCATGGTCAATAGGAAAAGATTCAACCTTGCGACATTCTCTTAACAGATCAACCCGTCGCGCACCGTTCCGTCGCACTGAATCGGAGCGCCCGCACATTTATGGAGCAGACATGACCGACCCCTTGATTCTTCAGCCCGCCAAGCCCGCAGACGCCTGCGTAATCTGGTTGCATGGCCTGGGTGCCGATCGCTACGACTTCCTGCCGGTGGCCGAAGCCCTGCAAGAAAGCTTGCTGACCACCCGCTTTGTTTTGCCCCAGGCGCCGACTCGTCCGGTGACCATTAACGGCGGCTACGAGATGCCCAGTTGGTACGACATCAAGGCCATGAGTCCGGCCCGTTCGATCAGCCTGGAGGAGCTGGAAGTTTCGGCGAAGATGGTCACGGATTTGATCGAAGCGCAGAAGAGAACCGGAATAGACGCTTCGCGAATTTTCCTCGCAGGTTTCTCCCAAGGTGGAGCCGTGGTTTTCCACACCGCGTATCTGAATTGGGAAGGTCCGTTGGGTGGCGTGATCGCCCTCTCCACGTATGCGCCCACCTTTGGTGACGAGCTGGAATTGTCCGCCAGCCAGCAACGCATTCCGGCCCTATGCCTGCACGGCCAGTACGACGATGTGGTGCAGAACGCCATGGGCCGCAGCGCCTACGAGCACTTGAAGACCCGTGGTGTCACCGTGACATGGCAGGAATACCCAATGGGCCACGAAGTGTTACCCGAGGAGATCCGCGATATCGGCACTTGGTTGACCGCACGCCTGGGCTGAGACCCTGCATTAATGTAGCCGTATGACAGACACACTACGCCGCGCCCGATTCTTGCATTACACTGGCCGGCGTACATTCCTTAACCAATTAATGAGATCACCGTGCTCGAAGCACTCAAGAAGATGTTCGGCAAAAGCGAGGCCGAGCCGCTCGCGCCTGTTCCCGCTGCTCCTGCCCCGACTGCCGGCAGCCGCAATGACGGTAAACAGCCCGACCGGACTGCGCCTGTCGCCCAGCCCAAAACGCCTACGGTGACACCGCCTGAACCGGTAAAAGACGCCGCACCGGCTCCCAAGCCTCGCCGTGAGCGCGCGCCAAAGCCGCCCGTGATCCCATGGAAACTCGAAGACTTCGTCGTCGAGCCCCAGGAAGGCAAGACCCGCTTCCACGACTTCAAACTGGCTCCGGAACTGATGCACGCCATCCAGGACCTGGGCTTCCCGTACTGCACGCCGATCCAGGCGCAGGTGCTGGGCTTCACCCTGGCGGGCAAAGACGCCATCGGTCGCGCCCAGACCGGTACTGGCAAGACCGCTGCGTTCCTGATCTCGATCATCACCCAGTTGCTGCAGACGCCGCCGCCTAAAGAACGCTACATGGGCGAGCCGCGCGCGCTGATCATCGCCCCGACCCGTGAGCTGGTGGTGCAGATCGCCAAGGACGCCGCCGACCTGACCAAGTACACCGGCCTCAACGTCATGACGTTTGTCGGTGGCATGGATTTCGACAAGCAACTCAAGCACCTCGAAGCCCGTCACTGCGACATCCTGGTGGCCACACCAGGTCGCCTGCTGGACTTCAACCAGCGCGGCGACGTGCACCTGGACATGGTCGAAGTGATGGTGCTGGACGAAGCCGACCGCATGCTCGACATGGGCTTTATCCCGCAAGTGCGCCAGATCATTCGCCAGACCCCACCGAAATCCGAACGCCAGACCCTGCTGTTCTCCGCCACCTTCACTGAAGACGTGATGAACCTCGCCAAGCAGTGGACCACCGACCCGTCCATCGTTGAGATCGAAGCGGAAAACGTCGCCAGCGAAAACGTCGAGCAGCACATATACGCCGTGGCTGGTGCCGACAAGTACAAGCTGCTCTACAACCTGGTCAACGACAACGGTTGGGAGCGCGTGATGGTGTTCGCCAACCGCAAGGACGAAGTGCGCCGCATCGAAGAGCGCCTAGTGCGCGATGGCGTGAACGCTGCGCAACTGTCCGGTGATGTGCCGCAACACAAGCGCATCAAGACGCTGGAAGGCTTCCGCGAAGGCAAGATTCGCGTGTTGGTGGCCACTGACGTTGCGGGCCGTGGCATTCACATTGACGGCATCAGCCATGTGATCAACTTCACCCTGCCGGAAGTGCCGGACGACTATGTACACCGCATTGGTCGTACAGGGCGTGCCGGGGCTGCGGGTGTGTCGATCAGCTTTGCCGGGGAAGATGATTCGTATCAGTTACCGTCGATCGAGGCGCTGCTGGGTCGCAAGATCAGCTGCGAAACGCCACCGACGCACCTGTTGCGCCCTGTAGAGCGCAAACGCCCGTAAAACTGAAATGCGATTAAAACTGTGGGAGCGGGCTTGCTCGCGAATGCGGAGTGTCAGTTGATACATTCATCACTGATACACCGCATTCGCGAGCAAGCCCGCTCCCACATTTGGTTTTGTGCTTGGCCTAAGACTTCCAGCGATCCGCGGCGGCGTGGTCGCTGCTACGCCCTTCCACCCAACGCGGCCCCTCACTGGTGTTCTCTTTCTTCCAGAACGGCGCGCGCGTCTTCAGGTAATCCATCACAAACGCACAGGCATCAAATGCGGCCTGGCGATGAGCACTGGCGGCCCCGACAAACACAATCGGCTCTCCCGGCTCCAGCGCACCGATACGATGTAGCACTTCCAGCTTAAGCAGCGGCCAGCGTTGTTCAGCTTCGACGACAATCTTAGCCAGGGCCTTTTCGGTCATGCCGGGGTAATGCTCCAGGAACATCCCCGCCACATCCAGGCCGTCGTTGAAGTCGCGCACGTAGCCAACAAAACTGACCACCGCCCCCACGCCTACGTTGGCCGCGTGCATCGCGTTGACCTCGGCACCCGGATCAAACGCCTGGGCCTGCACCCGAATGGCCATGTTCAGCCCCCGGTCACGGGTGGGAAGAACGCGACTTCATCACCGGCTTGCAACGGTTCATCGAGGTTGCACAGCTCCTGGTTGCGCGCGCACATCAGACTGGTTTCGTTGAGCACTTCAAACCCCGGGTCGGCTGCCAAGGTCTTGCGCAGGTCGTCAACCGTGGCGAAGTCGCCTTCGACCTCCAGAGAGTCCCAGCCCACCGCCTCGCTGTAACGCGCAAAAAACAATACGTTGATGCTCATGCCTGCTCCGCCTTGAAATGCCCGCTTTTACCGCCAAGCTTTTCCAGCAGGCGAATACTTTCAATGGTCATGCCGCGATCCACCGCCTTGCACATGTCGTAGATCGTCAGGGCCGCGACGCTGGCGGCGGTGAGGGCTTCCATCTCCACGCCGGTCTGCCCGGAGAGCTTGCAGCGCGCCAGGATGTGCACGGCGTCCACACCGTCTGCGCTGAGCTCGACCTTGACGCCAGTGAGCATCAGCGGGTGGCACAGGGGAATAAGGTCACTGGTTTTCTTGGCAGCCTGGATCCCGGCAATGCGGGCCACGGCAAATACGTCGCCCTTGGGATGGGCGCCGTCGACAATCATTTGCAGGGTCTCGGGCAGCATGCGCACGCGCGCTTCGGCCACGGCTTCACGGAACGTCACGGCTTTGTCGGTGACGTCGACCATGTGGGCGCGACCTTGGGAATCGAGATGAGTCAGCACGGGGTTACTCCTGATCAGGAGCACCGATTGTAAACCCAACACACAATAAATGTGGGAGCTGGCTCGTGTGGGAGCTGGCTTGCCTGCGATGCAGGCACCGCGGTGTATCAGCTACACCGCGGTGATGCTATCGCAGGCAAGCCAGCTCCCACAAAAAGCCAGCTCCCTACCGACCGCGTTTACAGATGGGATTCGGCGTATTCAGCCAGAATCGAACGTGGAACCCCTTGCAGCGCAATGTGCACGCCGTTCGGGAAGTCTTTGAAGCGTTCCGTCAGGTAGGTGAGCCCGGAGCTGGTCGCGGATAGGTAAGGGGTGTCGATCTGTGCCAGGTTGCCCAGGCACACCACTTTGGAACCGGCGCCGGCACGGGTGATGATGGTTTTCATCTGGTGCGGCGTGAGGTTCTGGCATTCATCGATCAAAATCAGGCTCTGCTGGAAGCTGCGACCCCGGATGTAGTTGAGGGATTTGAACTGCAACGGCACTTTGCTGAGGATGTAGTCGACGCTGCCATGGGTGTTTTCGTCATCCATGTGCAAGGCTTCGAGGTTGTCGGTGATCGCCCCCAGCCACGGCTCCATTTTTTCCGCCTCGGTGCCGGGCAGGAAACCGATTTCCTGGTCCAGGCCCTGCACGCTGCGGGTGGCGATGATGCGGCGATAGCGCTTGGTCACCATGGTCTGCTCGATGGCGGCGGCCAGGGCGAGAATGGTTTTACCGGAACCGGCTGCGCCCGTCAGGTTGACCAAGTGAATGTCCGGATCAAGCAGCGCATACAGCGCCAGGCTCTGGTAGATGTCACGCGGTTTCAGGCCCCAGGCTTCCTGGTGCAACAGGGGTTCCTGATGCAGGTCGAGAATCAGCAGCTTGTCGACCTGGATCTCTTTGATCCAGCCCACGAAGCCCTGTTCGTCGACGATAAACTCATTGATATGCACGGCCGGCAGGTTTTCGATCAGCTGCACCTGGTGCCAGGTACGGCCATGGTCCTGACGGGTTTCGACCTTGCTGACGCGGTCCCAGAACGAGCCGGTAATCATGTGATAACCACGGGACAGCATCGACACGTCGTCGACCAGTTGGTCGGTGCTGTAGTCCTCGGCCGCGATCCCACACGCACGGGCCTTGAGGCGCATGTTGATGTCTTTGGTCACCAGCACCAGGCGCAGGTCCTTGTCGCGCGCGTGCAGGTCGATCAATTGGTTGATGATTTTGTTGTCGTTGAGGTTTTCCGGCAGCAGGCTGTTGGGCTCGCTGCGTTTGCTCATCAGGATCGACAGCAAGCCCTTGGGCCCGCTTTTACCACGCTGGATCGGCACGCCGAGTTCGACATCTTCCGGCGACGCTTCGCCCAGCGTCTTGTCGATCAGGCGGATGGCCTGGCGACATTCGGCGGCAACGCTGTGGTGCCCGCTTTTAAGCTTATCGAGCTCCTCCAGCACGATCATCGGGATGGCGACGTGGTGTTCTTCGAAGTTGAGCAGAGCGTTTGGATCGTGAATCAGTACGTTGGTATCAAGCACATAAAGGATTGGCTGGTCGGAAGAAGGGGTGCGTCCATGATCATCCATACTCGGTCACCTTTTGTGGGAGCCAGTCGACGCAATACCACGACAGTGCTGCGCCTCGATTCGACCACCGAATGCACCTGAGGGACGTCAAGTGCATGCCCACATGAGGAGTCTTGGAAGACGCCACCTGTGTTGCAGGTTTCGGCGATCTGACTTCGTAATACCGCAAAACATGTGACAGGAAAAAGCACTTTGACGCTTTTTTGAAGTTTATTTTTCAGGATGACGAATAGCACTAGCCGAGTGCCAGCCACCCCGTTAAAGTCGGAAGTCCGCCTGCATCGATTTGTCGCATAACCCCCCCCAAAAAAGTCCTCAGCCCCAACAGGGCCGGGCACTTCGTCTTTTTAACGAAAGGCTTCCCGGCAGTCCTGCCAACCCAACCCACTTTGCGCCGTTGACTGCAACAACATGGGCAAAGCAACCCGCGCCTTGTCCTGGGTGTCGTGAAACACAATCACCCCTTTGCGCCACAGCATCATCAGCGTCAGTACCCGCTGCGCCGACTCATCAGCCTTGAGTTTGCCCGGATCATCCTGCGAGTCGATGTCCCACAACGCCACCTGCAGGCCTTGGCCCTGGAAAAACCCTTGGCTGTCTGCACGACGCTGCCCGTAAGGCGGACGGAATAGCGGTACGTAGTTTTCCGGCATCAGGTTCTGCGCCAACGAAGCCGTACGGGTGATAGAGCTTTGCCACTCCACCCAATGGCTATGGGAACGGTATTGCCAGCCCTGAGTGCCGACGCACTGGCCTTGGTACAGCGCCTGCACATCGCTGGCTGAGCTGCGCTCAATTCGGTTTTGCAGGCTGCTGCCGAGGATGAAGAACGTGGCGTTCATCTTCTGCTTGCGCAGGTAGTCGGCAAGCCAGTCGGTATTGCCGCTGACGGGTGCCGGGCCGCCATCAAAGGTCAGCAGGAACATTCGGTCGTTGAATTCATCGCCATTGCGCTCATGGTCGCCAAAACGCGCAATTTCGCTGCTGATCTGCGGAAACAGCGCGGCTTTGCGCAGCAGTTCGTCCAGATAGCGCTCGTGGAAGGCGTGACTGGGGCCGGCCCAGCCTATATAGAAGGAGTTTTCACTGACCTCAAACTTGCCGGCTTGCTCGCGCAGGTCGTCCATGTTTTCCACCAGGTAGCAGAACGACGCGTCTTCCTCGCAGCTCTGCTGGGCGAAGGTGTAGTTCTCCAACAGGCGCTGCCAGAGTTGGCGACGCAGGTCGTCGATGGACGCCTGGTTGATGATCTTCAAGCCCAGGCGCTGCTTGAGCGCCGTTTCATCCTGAGATTCGCTGGCCAACAGGCTGTGGGCAAACATCAGGATCTCCGCACGCGAGGCCACATCGAACAGCGCCGGGCTGCTGAGCTTTTCAGGCCATGTACCGCGGTCCAGGCTGGCCACATCCGCCGGCGCAGCCTGGGCATTCAGGCATAGCAGGAATGCCGACAATAAAAGCGCTATTCGCACGCAAGGTCTTCCTCTCCAGAGTCGTCGGCCACTATAGCCGATCACATTGGCCAGCATGGAAATAGGCTAGGTCCGACTTGAGCGCCCTTCTTCTGGAAAAACACAGAAACGTCCGACATCCAATGCACCCACACGGGTAAGAGACCTCTGGATTCCCTCCAAGCTATTGAAGGGCTTGCTTAGCGCTTCCTAAGATCGCGTCCCCCACATGGATGGACCGCGCTAGCCGCGTCGAGAGAAGAGGAAGCCCCATGCCCCGTCAAAGCGACCTGCGTTACACCTTCAAACCGCTACGGGGCGATCCCTTCGAAGTGGTTTCGTTCACCCTGGAAGAGGGCCTATCCCAGCCATTCAAACTTGAACTGGAACTGGTCAGCCATCACCCGGCGATCGACTTCTACCGCATGCTCGACCTGGCGGCAGTGTTCACCATCTGGCGCGATGACACCCCGGTACGCTACGTCCACGGTCTGGTCAGCCTGTTCCAGCAAGGTGACACCGGCTTTCGCCGCACCCGCTACACCGCCATAGTTGAACCGACCCTGAAACGTTTCGACCTGCGCTCCAACTGGCGCATCTTCCAGGGCCAAACCGTGCCCGACATCATCACCAGCATGCTCGCCGAGCAAAAGCTGACCGACATCCGCAGCGAGATCTGCTTCGAGCACCAACCCCGCGAATACTGCGTACAGGCCGGCGAAACCGACCTCGACTTCATCGCCCGCCTCGCCGCCGAAGAAGGCCTGC
>NZ_JAAXCY010000003.1 GCF_014230465.1 Pseudomonas cremoris | reverse complement strand
AAGCTTACCAGATCCATTTGATCGCGCCTCATGGCGCTAGTATTTTGCTGACGACGATACCCGACAACTCCTGCAGCGATGTCTCGCTACGCGGACTTGCAAGGATTAAAATGAACCCCAAAGGGGTCTGTCGTTCAAAGCAACCATCACCGCAGGGAACTACCCTACGGTCAGCACTTCAAGGAGCGTCCTATGCCGTGGTATGCCTGGTTAATTTTAGTCGTCGCGATCGGCTCAATCGTCGGCGGTTTGTTGATGCTTCGCGACAGCGCCAACAAGGTCCAACTCACCGATGAACAACGCAAAAGTGTGGCCGAGCGCAATGCTCAAGCGGATGCCAAAGATGCGCAGGATCGGTGAATCCTCGGTTACTCCCAATCCGCCTTAGCAATTTGCAATCCGTGCTGCCCCTTGTAGGCAGCACGTTCCGGCTGACTCCAGCCGCCCAGTAGCGCCTCCTCCAACCTATAAATCTCAACCCCCAACGGACGACACACCGTCAGCGGGTCCTGTGCATCCGGCCCCCACATCGGTAACGACAAATCCCCACCTGGGCAGGTCGACAACGCACACAGCAAATCAATCTCGGCAAAAAACTCCAGGTAGTCGCCCTTCTGCGCCGGACAAGCCTTCATGAAGTACATGTCGTCATGATTGAGGCCCGTGCACTGGAAAATATTCAACACGTCATGCACGTCAAATTCTGTCAGCCCATGAGGTAATACCGCACGGGTCAGGTTCGAATGGCAATGATGATGGAAGTCCTCGCCCGTGAGCATGCGATTCACATACGGATCGCAGCGCGTACCCAGCAAATCGTGCAACCGCCCACCGTGCTCATCGATACCGTAGCTCGCCAGGCTGTCATCGGTGATCGTCACCAAAGGCCGCAGGAACGGCAGGTTCGACCAAAGCCGATCATGGGTGCTGACATGAGCGCCCTGTAGCTGACGGGTACGCGCCGCCCAAAGGCGTTCGCGAGGATCGTTGGCGTTCCACACATTGAAGTCGCCCACCTGCGGGCCCACTGGCGTAGTCACACGAAACACATGCCCCGCCGGCACCTTCCACGCCTTGCCCGTACGGATGGGCACTTCGAACTGCTCGATCAGCGTGCGCTGCTCCTTTCGATCACGAATACGCTCATAAAACGCCGTATCTACCTGTAACGCCGAACCTTTACTGACCTGATAAGCGGCCGGATAGTCTTTGTACATGATGCGCATCCTCCATCAGGGGGTGGAAAACAGGGCCAACGACAGGCGTTCCGAATCATCCAGGTACAAGCTCATCGCCTCTCCTGCCGCCGGTTTGTCCTGCTGGACCAATAGTTGATAAATCTTACGGTCGCGCTCCAGCCAGGGCGACTGGAAACGCTGCTCATCAGGCGCAGCGCAAAACACCAGGCGCAGCTGGGCGATGACCTGGGCAAAAAACTCGTCGAACAGTGGGCTACGCATCAAGCCCACAATCAGTTGGTGGAATACCAAACTGTGAGTAGCTACAGCACGCCAGTCTTCGCGCTCCCGCGCCAGAGTGGTGGCGTCGATGGCGTTTTGCATGCGTTCAGATTGATCGTCAGTGAGCGCGCTGCTCTGGGCGATGGCCTGCAGCTCTAACGTGCGACGGACTACAAATAGATCACGCACTTCTGAGCGCTCAAGACGTCGGACCATCACGCCTTTGTTGCGCACATATCGGGTCAGACCCTCTTGCCCCAGACGATGCAGTGCCTCGCGAATCGTATTACGCGACGCGTTGTAAGCTTTGACCAATTCCACTTCGACCAACGCCATCCCCGGCAGCAACCGCCCACCGATAATGTCGGCACGGAGTTCCAGGGCGATCTGGTCGGCTAAGGACATGCTAAGCGTCATCACGGCCTCACGATTGTTGAACAATACCTAAAGCAAACGTCATCACTTTTCATGCCAATGCAACGCGGTCTTGTCGTGATGTTTAAAAAGGTTCACCTTCGTTAGAATGCCGCTACGTCCCCGAGGCATCCCAATGCGTTATTCACAAGACCACAAAGCCCAGACCCACCAACGCATCATCAAGGAAGCTTCCGTTCGCTTCCGCCGCGATGGTATTGGTGCCACGGGGCTACAGCCATTGATGAAAGCACTAAATCTTACACACGGCGGGTTTTACGCGCATTTCGCCTCCAAGGACGAATTGGTGGAAAAGGCGCTGCAGGTTGCTGCTGCCGAGTTGGATGCCCATTGCGAGATGCTCTTCAGCCAAGAAAGGCCACTGGAAGCGTTTATCGACAGCTACCTGTCGGAATGGCACCACACGTCCCCAGGTGAAGGCTGCCCGCTGCCCACCATGTCATCTGAACTAGGGCTAAGAGGCCAGCAAAGCGCAACGACCGATGCGGTGCTTGGCGCAAGGCTCAAGCAAATAGAAGCAGCACTGGCGGATGGACGAGGCGATACTCAGGGATTGCTGTTGATGTCGACACTGGTTGGAGCGCTGGTGCTGGCCAGAAGTGTCGAAAATCCGGCCCTGGCGGCGCGGATCATGGATGTGGTCCGTGATAGCTTGAAAGCGCAGATATGTGAGCCCGAGGATGAAAAGGCCGGTCAATGACCGGCCCTCCTGATATGTATTAGTTGATTTCCAGCCTCTCGCGATTCTTCTCCAGCAACGCCTTGCCGATCCCCTTCACCTCCAACAACTCATCCACCGCCGTGAACGGGCCATTGCTTTCACGGTAGGCGATGATCGCCTTGGCTTTCGCCGCGCCGATGCCAAAGAGGTCACGGCGTAAGGTTTCGGCGTCGGCGGCGTTGAGGTTGACCTTGGCGGGTTGCTCGGTTTTGGAGAGTTGGGCGGTGATGGGGGTCGGGGCTTCGGGCTTGAGGGAAGGGGCTGCGGTGGTGGTGAGGGTGAGAGTAGTGAGGAAGGCGAAGATAAGGGAGGTTAGGTAGGGGGTTTGCATTTGACGCTCCTTGGGATCGATAAGTGAAAAAGCAGCTTTTCCGAAGCTGCTTTTCAAACTTAGGCGATGTTGGGGATTCGTCAAAAGTACTTGAGTAACAGGGTATTAAATCAGGGCTCCTGTCGACGCTGTTGGTAGATCCAATCGACAATTTCCCCATCGGGGGAGTAGCCACTGACGGTGTCGCGAAGGAGTTGGCGGACCCGGGTGTAGTCGTCTTGGTCCACTGCGGCCAGAAGCTCGACCAGCTTGCCCTTAAGCACTTCCCAAGAGAGATGGTCTTCGTTTGCACTCATGATCATTGGGTGCTGGGTGGCGACGACGTTATCGCCAATCAGTAACTCTTCGTAAAGCTTTTCGCCGGGACGTAGCCCAGTGAATTCAATGGCGATGTCGCCGTGGGGGTTTTTGTCGGAACGCACGCTCAAGCCGGAGAGGTGGATCATCTTTTCGGCGAGTTCGACAATTTTTACGGGCTCGCCCATGTCGAGTACAAACACGTCGCCCCCCTGCCCCATTGAGCCAGCCTGAATGACCAATTGCGCGGCTTCGGGGATAGTCATGAAGTAACGAGTGATTTTGGGGTGGGTAACAGTTAATGGTCCACCCGACTTGATTTGCTTATGAAATAACGGAATTACTGAACCGGAAGAACCTAATACATTGCCAAAACGCACCATCGTAAAACGGGTTTTGTTGACACGGGATATATTAGATTTGTCGCCAAACATCACGGGCGCCAGCTCCTTGCTGAGTGCCTGCAACGTGAGTTCCGCCAAGCGCTTAGTACTCCCCATCACATTAGTTGGCCTGACAGCTTTATCCGTCGAAATAAGCACAAAGTTGGCCACCCCGGCCTGCAGTGCTGCTTGAGCGGTGTTCAACGTTCCAATCACGTTATTCAATAAGCCTTCTGCGATATTATGCTCCACCATCGGTACGTGCTTGTAGGCGGCTGCATGATAAACCGTGTCAACACGCCAACTCTTCATTACGTCCAACAGCTTGGATGGGATTCGCACTGAACCCAATATAGGTAGAAGTCTTACCGGCAACGCTTCGCGGATCACCCGTTGTTCGAGTTCCGAGAGAATGCTGTACAGGTTGAATTCACTGTGCTCGAACAGCAGCAAGGTTTTCGGGCGAAGAGCCAATATTTGTCGACAGAGTTCAGAGCCGATTGAACCACCAGCACCTGTCACCAGGACGGTTTGCCCCTTGATGCAGTGTTCAAGCAACTCATCCTGCGCCGGAACGGAATCACGCCCGAGAAGATCCGCAATATCGACCTCTTGAATATCATCAACCTTCACTCGCCCGCTGGCCAAATCCATGAAACCCGGGACGCTTCGTACGTGCAGAGGAAAGCCCTCAAGAAAACCGAGGATCTCGCGACGACGACCGCGGTTGGATGAAGGAATCGCCAGCAGTATTTCCTGGGCGCCGGTAGCTTCGATCATCTGCTGAATATGCTTGGGTTTGTATACGTGCAACCCTGAAATGACACGGTCAGAAATACCGTTGTCATCATCAATAAATGCTACCGGTCGCATGACTCTTCCCATGCGCAACGCTGCCACCAATTGGTTCCCGGCAGCACCCGCCCCATAAATCGCAACACGGGGCAAGCCGTCCTCACGGCTTGTGAAAGGAACGTATTGAGCCGCGGTGAACCAATCGCCCAGAAAATACTGGCGCATTGCGAGGCGCAGGCCGCCTACAGCAATCAAGCTGAGCCACCAGTAGATAAAGATTATAGAGCGGGGCACCACATTTTCGTGGTTGCCGTACCAATAAACGACAATGCCCAGAATCAACGATGAAAGGGTGACAGCCTTTATGATCGCAATCAGTGCGTCGTTACCAAAATATCGCATCACTGCGCGATATAGACCAAAACGGACAAAAAGCGGAATCGCGACAATCGGGGCGGCGATGAACAGCCACAGATGAAGCTTCAGAGGATTCACCATCTCGTCCAATCCTAGCCTGACGACAAAAGCCAGCCACAATGCCGCCCAAACTACCAAAATGTCGGTAGCGACCTGGATCATTCGCTTCTTCCGCCGAGGCAGCCCCAGAAGCGCGGTCCGCAATCTACTCATAACCCTTTACCCATTCAGAAAATCCCTGATATTTCTTAACATTTCCAATCTTATATTTCTGAGCAGCCTTTGGCTTGAAATTTAGCAATTTTTTGATGATGCAAGCCTATTACTCAATGGGTTCCCTACAACCTAACCTCGTGCAAAACAAAGCCAAAATGAATGCTGTCACTAAATAACCTTTGCGGGCAGGCTGCCCGCCTCACTTTACATCTTTTTTCCCAAATACGCGCCAAGCAACAAACTTCTTAATCATCCGCATTTGAGCCAAAAAGTATTTTGGGTCTCTCCAAATGTTAATCAAAACAGATTTTACAAAACTAGATAACAAAATAACCAAGAAATAAACATCATGAATTCGACCAGACAGATTTTTGGCCGGAAGCTTTGAACTCACGCTCTTATTAATCGGACATTCGATGACGATATGAACCCGCGTGCAATCACTTTCATTTCTTACCTCATGCAAATAAGATGTGTCCAATGCCCAGAGTTCACCCTCTGCCATAATCACACGCTCTTTTGAAACATTGAAAAAGACACGATCATTCGTGATAACAGGAACATGAAATCGAATTCTGGCATTACTCGAGGCGCCGGTCAGATCGCGATGCGGATGCAAGACTGCGCCTGGCGACAAATAGTAAAAAACGCATATGCCGTCTTTCTCAGCACCCAAAAAATTATAAATCTCACTCATGAATGAATGGATATTTGGATCAAGCTCAATCTTATGCCACTGTATGTCCCCGTACTTGCCACCTTCGTGAACACTTGTTTTTTTATTTTCCAACTCTAAAGCAAGCGCTCTAATAGCTACCAACTTGTCCTGATCAAAAAAATTCTTCTGAATTAAAAAGCTTCCAGAATTCATAACACTTCCCTCGCCAGAAAATTGGTCACTTCACAGCTTAGCCCGTGAAGTGAGCCGCCTAGCCACAACACTTTCGCCTGTCAAAAAGTGACAGGCGACAAGATCCAATATAGTCACGTTAGGGTTGCTGATCGCATCACTGCGGATAATACACCACAGGTTTTATCTATCTCGTCCGCGCTGAGGGAAGGATGAACTAAAAACATAAGGCTCGTTTCGCCCAACTCCTTGGCAACTTCAAAGCGTGTGGTAGGACGCCACCCGGTGCCATCGAACGCTTTCTCTAAATAGACTTCGGAGCAAGAACCAGAATAGCAAGGCACACCTTGCGCAGAAATTTCCGCAAGGATTCGATCGCGGCTCCAATCGGCTCGAAGCTCATTGGGCTTCACAAATACGTAGCATTTATACGCCGCATGGACGATTTGCGCAGGAATATCAGGAACACGTAACCCCTTGATCTCTTTAGCAACGGACCAAATACGCTGGGCGTTGGCGATACGGCTACGATGCCAAGACGCCATTCGACGCAACTGAATCCGGCCTATGACCCCTTGTACTTCCAGCATGCGCCAGTTGGTACCAAAGCTATCATGTACCCAGCGAAATCCAGGGGGATGCTCGCGCTCATAGACCGCCTGCCAACTTTTTCCATGATCCTTGAACGACCACATGTCCAAGAACAAAGACCGATCGTTGGTGGTGACCATCCCTCCCTCACCACCGGTTGTCATGATTTTGTCCTGACAAAAAGACCAAGCTCCGATATGCCCGATGGACCCAACAGGACGGCCTTTATAAAGAGCGCCATGCGCCTGCGCACAATCCTCTATGACCTTCAAAGCATGGCTGTCAGCAAAGTCCATGATTGGGTCCATGTCGCACGGCCAACCGGCCAGGTGAACACAGATAATCGCGCGGGTCCGCTCCGTAAACACTGCCCTGATAGTATCAACCGTAATGTTTTGCGAATCCGGGTCGACTTCAGCAAAGACGGGGACCGCACCAGCATTAACGATCGAAGACACAGACGCCAAAAAAGTACGTGGCGTAACAATGACCTCATCGCCTTCACGGATGCCTAAAGCCTTTAGAGCCACGTCCAGCGCAACTGTGCCGTTAGCCAGCGCGACCGCGTAGCTCGTGCCGGCCCAGGCTGCGAATTCCTTCTCAAACTCTCGGGTTTCTTGCCCGGTCCAGTAATTGACCTTGTTTGACAAAATGACGTCGCGAACCGCGTTGGCCTCTTCTTCGCTGAAAAAAGGCCAAGCAGAAAAAGGCGTATTGAGCATCTCTGGCTACCGCTCCCAATTAGTATGAAAAGAAACCGCGTCCTGTTTTACGTCCCAGGAGGTTGCCGCGAACCATCTTCCGTAGAAGCGGGTGCGCACGGTATTTAGGATCGCCGGTTTCGTTATGAAGGGTTTCCATGATGGAAAGATTGACATCATTTCCAATAAGGTCAGCCAGCGCTAATGGCCCGATAGGGTGATTTGCGCCCAAGCGCATCGCCTTGTCAATCTCCTCCGCCGTAGCAACATCCTCCGCGAGAATACCAATAGCCTCGTTAATCATCGGAATGAGCATACGATTGACGATGAAACCCGGGGCCTCATTCACGAGCACCGGATCTTTACCAAGCATACGAGCAAAATCCAGGGCGCGAGCAACCGTAGCCTTGGAGGTCGTTAGCCCTGCAATGACTTCGGCGAGTTTCATAACGGGTGCGGGGTTAAAAAAATGCAAACCGACAACGTTTTCTGGATGCGTTGTTAAGCTCGCCAGGTGGGTAACTGAAAGAGATGATGTGTTCGATGCCAACAGAGTATTCTCGCTGGACACCTTTGAAAGCTCACTGAACACCAAACGCTTGACGTCAATATCCTCCGCGACTGCCTCAATAAAAATCTCGACATTCTCAAAGTCGGAGTAATCACGAACCACTTTAATTTTTTTAATGAAGTGCCGTGCTTGCGTAGCATCCAAGCGTTTTTTATTAACCAACCGTTCAAACTGAAGTTCAATTTCTGCCAACGCATTGGTTACGGACTCAGACGATCGTCCTTTCCAGGAAACGGAGTCAACGCAATCCGACTGTACAAGAATTTGAACTATTCCCTTGCCCATTGTACCGGTGCCAACGATACCAACATGCAGGCGCCTCTCTAAATCAAACATAAAAGCACGCCTCATCAACCAGCTATTGTTTTAAAGGCTTTTGCGGGGTTCCCAAAAAAGACGGTATTCTCAGCGACGTTTTTGGTTAACACCCCTCCCATTCCTAACATGGAACCTTGCCCCAACGTTACACCCTGCCGAATAGACGCACCGGTCCCAACCTCACAACACTCCGATAACTTGACATTACCCGACACAGCAACCAATGGTGCCACAGTAACAAAGTCTCGAATTACGGCGTCATGACCAATTGTGCAGTTCAAATTGATAATGACATGAGCACCGACTACTATATCAACCGTCAATATCGTGCCAGCACAGATAATGCTACCCTCTCCGATCGATACAAACTCGCTGTTAACAACTGCTGCAGGATCAATTAAGGTCGCAAATTGAGGCATCCCTGATGCGGCAATATTCTCATATATTTTTTTCCGTATTCGTGGGCTACCAACCGCGATCACATACAAACAGTCTGGATAATTGACCCAACTGTCAACCGTGCCCAAGACTGGGGAGTCGCGATATGTCACTCCCTGCACGGCAGGATTGTCATCGAGAAAGCCAACTACAGTGATGCCCAATCGGCGCGCCAACCAATAGACCTCTTTACCGAAACCACTAAATCCTACAATAATCAGTCTTTTGGACACGTCCATATCGGCTCCACCGCACAAATCATTACGACTATAAACATCGAACACTTAAACAATACTGCAGTACAGGCAAAATTAATCATTCCCAGTGAACTTAGACATCGTCACTTCACCGTCTCCGCTGATTCCTTCCCTTACCAAAACCTTCTTGACGGTAAGGAAAACGATTTTCAAATCCAGCCATATCGTTTGATTGTCTACATACCAAACATCAAGCTTAAATTTATCATCCCAACTAAGCGCATTGCGCCCATTTATCTGCGCCCAACCGGTTACACCTGGAAGCGCATCATGCCGGCGCAACTGCTCAGCATTATATAGGGGCAGGTACTCCATGAGCAAAGGACGAGGTCCGACCAAGCTCATATCACCTTTCAAGACGTTCCACAATTCAGGTAGTTCATCCAGGCTGCTCGACCGCAAAAAGCTACCGAAGGCAGTCATTCTCTCACTGTCCGGCAACGCATTGCCTTGAGAGTCAAAAGCGTCTTTCATGGTGCGAAACTTTATCATCTTGAAAGGCTTCCCCCGAAATCCCGGACGTACCTGACAAAAAAGCACAGGTGAGCCAAGCTTCCGACTAATCTGCCATGCAACAAACGCTATGATCGGCGATAAAAATAAAAGACCGAAAAATGAGGCGACAATATCAATAGACCGCTTCAGCACTTTCTACCTCGTATGCAAAACAATAAAAAACCATTATCAAAATCAACGCCTTTTACGCAGTGCTAACTGATGGAAGATTGAAGCAAATGCTTGAACCCCCTTCTCCAGCGATAAATTTTCGCGGTAGTAACGTCTTCCATTTTCCGCCATCACTTTCCTGTCAATAGGTGCTGCCGCGATTAGCGAATCAACAGCCATAACCATTGATTCAGGATCTTCGGATTGCGCTGTAACGCCACATTGGGCTTGGGAGACCAAATCCGCAGCATCCCCATCGACAGCCATCAATAATGGTTTTCCAGCAGCCATATAAGCTTGAGTTTTAGATGGAATAGTTATTGTAAATAAAGGGTCTTTTTTCAAATGTACCAATAATGCGTCAGCACTACTTAGATAGTTACCGACCTGCGACATAGGCACCGCGGCCAAAAATACAACATTATGAATTTCGTAATCTGCAGCTTTCTTTTTCAGGCTCGCGACCTCAACTCCCCCACCTAAAAACACAAACGTCACAGCGGTGTTTTTGGCCTGTAGAATTCTGGCAGCTTCCAGAACCGAATCCAGCGCCTGCGCTTTCCCCATATTACCTGCAAATAAGACACGGAACGTACTGGAGTCGGGGAAACCGGTAGGCAACGAACCGTCACTATCAGTAATTGTATCTTCAGCACACCAATTATAGATAACTTCAATCTTTTCGCGGGGTACGTCACGCTCTATCAATAGCCGTTTAAATCCAGGCGAAAGCACAGCGATATGATCGACACTTTTATAAACCCACTTACACCCCTTCGACACGATTTTCAAAGCGCGCTCATTGGAAAACATCCCAGTAGCACGGAGCGTATCAGGCCACATATCCTGAACGTCATACACTACCGGGATTCTTCGAAAAAAACGAATGATTGAAGCGGCAAAGCCCACCGTTAGAGGTGGGTGATAGGCGTAAATAACATCCGCACGCTTTGCTAAAAATAATCCGTAAAACAGGCTTGCGGCTGCGAAGCTTACGTAGTTGAAAATACGCCCCAAACCGCTTTGACCATGGCTCGGGTAGAGTGGCAGGCGCGTAACAAACACACCATCAATAACTTCCCGCTGTAGTAACCGCACTTTATATCCAGGGTAAATTTTACCACCGGGATAATTTGGAAAACCAGTAACCACTTCGACCTGAAGCCCCTGCTTAACTAACTCGCGGGCGAATATCATCCCCTTGAATGTGGGCTCCGGATCAAACCATTGGGTTAAAAGCAAAACGCGAACAGCCATTCCTTTTAGTACCTTTTCCAGACAACGCGCATTACATAGTCACGGTAGCTATGAATAATCCTGACAATTTTATCGGACACATTTGGCATACTGTAATCACTGACCAAGCGCAGACTGCGATCGCAACCGCGCTTCTGTCCCTCCAAAACCTGAAGCGCCTGCAGAACGCGACCACTTTCAAGTCCAACCATCATTACTGCAGCTTCTTCCATCCCTTCTGGTCGTTCATGAGCCTCCCGTAGGTTCAGGGCAGGAAAGTTAAGAATTGACGATTCTTCGTTAATAGTTCCACTGTCCGAAAGCGCGGCCTTAGAACTAACCTGCAATTTATTATAATCTTTAAAACCCATCGGTTTCAGCAAGCGAACATTTTTATGAAACGTCACACCCAACGCATCGACTCTCTTCTGCGTCCGGGGATGAGTAGACACGACAACCGGAAAACCAAATTGCTCTGCTACAGTATTCAGTACGCCGACAAGTTTAAGAAAATTTGTGTCTGAGTCTATATTTTCTTCACGATGGGCGCTAACAATGAAAAACTTTCCGTATTCCAGGCCCAGTCGCTCAAGCACATCAGAACTATCGATACCCTCACGATAATAGGTAAGCACCTCAAACATCGGGCTCCCTGTCTTAATGACCATGTCTGGAGATAGACCTTCACGCAACAAGTAATCTCGAGCAATGGTGCTGTAGGTAAGATTGATATCAGCAGTATGGTCAACAATGCGCCGATTAATTTCTTCGGGGACTCGCATATCGAAACAACGGTTTCCAGCCTCCATGTGAAACGTGGGTATCTTACGCCGCTTCGCTGGAATGACTGCCATACAACTGTTTGTGTCTCCCAATACCAACAACGCTTCGGGCACTACCTCCGCCAGTACACGATCAACTGCGATAATCACATTGCCAATTGTTTCAGCACCACTGGCGCCTGCGGCATTAAGGAAATAGTCAGGTTTACGAATACCCAAATCATCGAAAAAAATCTGATTGAGTTCGTAATCGTAGTTTTGGCCGGTGTGAACCAAAACGTGCTCACAGTGATCATCGAGCGCTGCCATCACTCTGGAGAGGCGAATAATCTCCGGACGGGTGCCTACGACAGTAACGACTTTTAACTTATTCATGAGATTCTCTACTGACTCACTCAGACTTTCGTGCCAACAGGGAGGGCATAGGTATCCGGATTCTCTCTATCAAAAATCTCGTTAGCCCAAAGCATAACAATCATCTCTTCACCTCCAATATTAGTAATATCGTGAGTCCATCCCGGCACCGTCTCGACAATTAGCGGTTCGTCACCGGTGGTGAAAAGCTCATAAAACTCGCCCGTAACGATATGGCGAAAACAGAAACGCGCATGGCCTCTAATGACCAGGAACTTTTCCGTCTTGGTGTGGTGGTAATGCCCACCACGCGTGATTCCCGGGTGTGCAGTAAAAAAAGAAAATTGACCTGAGTCCCGGGTCTTGAGCATTTCGACAAAAGTGCCACGATTGTCTTGATACTTGGGGACTTCATAAGTGAAATCCTCAGGAGGTAGGTAGCTCAGATAGGTTGAATAAAGCGCCCTGACCAACCCCAGCCCCACCGCCTCAGTGGTCATATTTTCGCGGCTCTTACGGAACGCGCTCAACTGTTCCGCTATCCAGCCTACCGTTACCCGATACTGGGGCGTGATTACCGGGAAGGATGGGTCAACAAGCCCGCCATCCATAACTGAAATGAACTGCTTGATTACATCGTCAATATAAACAAGTGTGACTTCTGCGGCAGGATCGTTAATCTGTATGGGTAGTTGGCGAGCGATATTATGGCAAAATGTCGCAACGGCAGAGTTATAGTTTGGGCGCGCCCACTTGCCAAAGACATTCGGCAACCGAAAAAGGTGGACCCTGCTCCCATGCTTGGACGCTAGATCTGCAAGTTCCCTCTCAGCACCAAGCTTGCTCAACCCATAAGCATTATTGTGCTCTGCCTGTGTAGACGAGGTGTACAACAGCGGGATTTTACGCCCACTGGCTACAACTGCATTACACAACGCTCGTGTCAAATCAGTATTGCCTACTTGAAATTCCTCCTGCTTTTCCGGGCGGTTCACACCGGCCAAATGGAAGATGAAGTCCACTTGAGCCACCCGATCGCGTAATTCATGAAGACTGTCTGTGCGGGCAAACCGTAAAATATCGACGTCCTTGCGCTCGTTCAAATGCGCGATCAAGTTCATGCCGATAAATCCGTTGACTCCCGTAACAAGTACTTTCATGGTCACTCCTCGGGCGTCGCATGCTCACCACGCTGAATGGCATGCATGAAATCAAGCTTGAGAAGCAATTGTTGCATCCCTTCAACATCCAGCCGCTCAGTATTATGAGAGTTATAGTCCACTGCGTGCGAAATCTTTTCCTCGCCTTGCTCCACAAACTTACTATAGTTTAAATCGCGCAAATCAGGCGGTACTCGGAAATAAGCTCCCATGTCCTCGGCACACGCCATCTCCTCACGGCTCAAAAGTGCCTCGTAAAGCTTTTCGCCATGACGAGTCCCGATAACTTGTATCGGGTGCTCAGGTTTGTTAACCATGATAGTCAGTGCACGGGCCAATGTTTCCACTGTGGCGGCGGGCGCCTTTTGGACAAACATATCTCCATTGTTGCCATGCTTAAAGGCATACAGCACCAGGTCAACCGCGTCCGCCAAAGTCATCATGAAACGCGTCATATTGGGGTCGGTTATTGAAAGCGGAATTCCGGCACGGATTTGATCAATAAACAGAGGAATAACCGATCCGCGCGAAGCCATGACATTGCCGTAACGCGTCCCACAGATAACTGTCTTGCTTTCGTCCACATTACGCGACTTGGCGACCATCACCTTTTCCATCATTGCTTTGGAAATACCCATGGCATTAATGGGGTACACCGCTTTGTCCGTACTCAAGCAAACCACCCGCTTGACGCCATTTTGGATTGCAGCTTCAAGCACATTATCTGTTCCGATAACGTTTGTTTTTACGGCCTCCATCGGGTGAAACTCACAGGACGGTACTTGCTTCAATGCCGCCGCATGGAAAATATAATCTACACCTCGAGTAGCATTCAGGACACTTTGATAATCACGCACGTCACCAATGTAAAACTTCAGCTTACTATTGGCATAACGTTTACGCATATCATCTTGCTTTTTCTCATCACGGCTGAAAATACGAATTTCAGCAATATCCGTATTGAGAAAGCGTTTAAGCACGGCATTGCCGAATGAACCTGTGCCACCCGAGATTAGAAGCTTTTTTCCATTAAACATAATAAGTCCTGAAACCGATGTAGTTGTCTATTAGTTAGTTCGCAAGGCTGAATAGACAACCTCATTCTTCTGTTGATCGTTCGGGTAGCTGATAAGGACGGCTTTATAAGGTCCTTTGAACACAAAGAAACTGCCGGCGGCTACACCTACGACACCACACGCGGCAACAACGTCCCGCATATGCTCCAACGCGCCAGCGCCACCCAGAACAGTAATTGGAATGTTGATAGCCTGCCTGAGCCGAGTCGCCAAATTAAGGTCATATCCCTCCATTCGCCCATCGTGATCTATAGAGTTGATAACAATCTCGCCTGCGCCCAAGCGCTCCATCTCGAGAGCAACATCCAGTACGTTTCGCTTAGTATTGACAGTTCCGTTGTGCGTCCAAACATCGTGATGTTTGCTAAGCAAGCGCTTCTTGTAATCAAGAACGACCACCACGCTCTGCGTGCCAATTTCTTCGGCAATACGCGAAACAAGCTGAGGGTTCTCCACTGCAGAGGCGCTGATCGCAACCTTCTCTACACCAAGGCTAATGATTGCCTTGGCCTGCTCAGCGGTACGGATGCCACCTCCGTAGCACAGTGGCATCCGGCACTCTGCTGCTAAATGGGCAATTCGCTTATAATTTGGTTCTTTGCCTTTTGTGGTGGCGTCTATATCAAGGACTATCAGTTCGTCCGCTTCTTTTTCATTGAAGATCTTCACGGCATTGATAGGATCCCCAACATATTTTGGATCCTTAAAACGAACGGTTTTAACCAATCCGCCGTCCTGGATCAACAAACATGGAATAATTCTGGGCCTGAGCATCTCAAAATTCCGCGAAGTTTTTCAAAAGAGTAGTACCAAAGTGATGACTCTTCTCTGGATGGAACTGCACGCCAAAAACGTTATTTTCGGCGACGGCGCAGACAAAATCTCGCCCGTAGGACGCTGAGGCTATGCCAGCAGAGCCACCCTCACAATCGAAATAGAAGGAGTGAAGGAAATAGAACCGAGCGTCATCTTCAATCCCCCTAAATAGCGGCGAACCGTTTATCGGCTGCACGTCATTCCATCCCATATGAGGGAGAGGCAGTCCTTGGAGATCGGGAACCGTAGCAAATCCCTTGACTCGTCCAGAGACCCAACCAAGGCCAGGTAGCTTACCTTCATCACTGCCGCTGGCGAGAATCTGCATGCCAACACAGATCCCCAGTACAGGCACGCGTTGTTCCCGCACCATATGTTCCAACGCCGGCCGCATACCAGAGGCATCAAGCTTTTCAATGGCGTGATCAAAAGCACCCACACCAGGAAGAATCAAGCGGGATGCACCCTTCAGCTCTTCAGCGTTCGTTGCTACACAAACGGGAATATGCAACCGCCGATAGACGTTTACAAACGCCTGAATATTACCTAGCCCATAATTGATGATAGTGATCATCTGAACAGCCTTCTCTCCAAACCCAGTGCGCTCATTACACGCGAACCTATACCGATGAGGAAGCGCTTATTTCGGTAACTGTGGAAAGTTTTGTTCTCGCCTTCGAAAATTTCCTGGAGTTGGTCAACTGTTAGGTCGAGTTTATTGGCCACATACTCAAATTCGCTCTGAAGGAATTGCTCCTCCAGCTCAGGCTTGGCAATCCGCTGAACTGCCTCGTCTCTGGTCATCTGACCGGTCATGATCAGGCTGGAAAAATGGGCGCGACGCTTCTCATATCCGAACTTGCGTGGCATCCAATAGTCTTCGTAAAAACGAGTAAACCGAGATTCGTGGTGCTTATGCTGAAATTTTTTCCAGCCATACAATCGCTCCAGCGTCGCCTCTGCATCCTGCTTTATATATGGAACAAGGTTTAACGGCTTAACTACTTGCATTCCCAATAAACGCTGGTAAAGAATTTTGTAAACAAAAATATCCGTCAATGGAAACGACTTGAGTTTACGCGAACCAAACCGCTGATGAATATCCCGAAACAACGTCTTGTCGACACCAGGATAGGCGCCCCACTCCTCTGGCTCCCTACAACACTCGGTAGAATAGTTGGCGCCGGTCAACACGTACTTGATACGGTGCTGACGTGCAAACTTGTACAGGCCTGAAAAAAAAGCAGCGTCCTGTGGCATATCTTGGTCAGGAATTTGGGACCGGAAGAAAGCAGTTTGAAGATCTTTCATTTCCTCCCAGTTGATGACGTCGGTATAGAGATCAAGCCCCATACCATCTACCAACTTCTCGATATTACCTACCGCTTGGTCCGTATTCCAGCCTGCATCAACGTGAAACAATAAAGGTCGGAGGCCCATTTTTTCTTTTGCTATATAAGCAGCATAAGAGCTATCAAGTCCACCGCTGAGACCAATAATACAATCGAAGTCCTTTCCCTTACCGTTTGCCTTAATCTTTTCAGCAAGAGCCATCAGCTCCTTTTCACCGCGCCCATCGGTGTGCCAATTTGGCTGAATGGCGGACTTGAAATTATTGCAGTAATCACAAACGCCTTGATCATCAAAAGAAATTTTTGGATCACTAGTATCCATAATGCACTGGGTGCATATCTGATAATTTTTCATAAAGCTTCCATATTAAATCAGGATACGCTTGGCCATACGCTGATAGTCCAAAAGCTCTGATGCAATTTCAAATGAGCGAATTGACATATTACTCAAGGCACCCGGGTTATTTTCTACTTCTTTAAACACCGAAATTTGTTGCTCCAGTGTAGAAACTTTCCAGCCGTTACCGTCAACAAATGGCCGATGACTGGGCACGTCCGCAATGACTACCGGACACCGCGCGCACAAGCTCATCTGCATAGTTGCTGACTGACTTCCAGGCTGGATGTAAACATCCGCACCACATAGCAACCGATACAATTCATCGGCGGTTTTCCAACCTAAATATCGAACGCGATCATCTTTAGCCGACAACTGCCTCACTTCCGACTCAATTGATTCATGCACGCGACCAACAATAAGGAATACAAAATTCTGATCTTTAATTTGAGAGAATGCTTGGAGACTTTCTACCAGCTTTTTTTTCTCATCAAACTTACCAGATTGAAGGAATACGGTCTGGCGTGCGTCTAAGCACCACTCCATTCGAGCACTGTTTCGATGCGAAAGATAAACCTCTTCGTCAGCAACAAAACCGCCCAGTGGAAAAAACTCAAGAGAGTGACCAGGCAAGCCGTACATTTCTTTTGCGAAATCCATAGTCTCGAGAGATATGCATAAGACTTTATCGATCCAAGGGAGCGCGCGCCGGATGATCGGGCGATAGAAAAAACGATGCAGCAGGGAGGACAATGCGCCAACCGCACTGTTATTGGCATCCTCATGGCTGTCGACGTAAAGTCGGACCTGCGGGTGTTGGCGCTTGTAACGAGCGGCTGTAAGCAGTTCCCAACCGCAAAGCCCGTGAAACATAATGACGTCAGGCTTGAAACTCTCGAGAATTTCATAGACACCAGGATGGGACCGAACCTTTTTTCGAAGCCAGAAAGGTCCTACTTTCGAATACGGAAGACGAATGACCCGCGCGCCATCACTGCCTAGATAGTCACCACAGTCCGTGTAGCCTAACGACATGTTATTCAGATAAGTTTCGGTAGACGCCACAACCAGAACGTCGTGCCCTCCAGCGACATGCTCGCGAACGAGCTCATTCTCTTGATATCGATAGTCATCGATGTAAAAACACGACAAACAGAAATGAAGGACCTTCATGACGCACCGAGACTAGCCAGAAACGCTCGCGGGTCATTAAACAGGGGCGCAGAGGCACGTAGCTTCTCGTCTGAATAAAGCCACCATTCGCTTTTCAGCAGCCCCTCAATGACATCGTCCGCAAACCGGTACCGAATCAGACGGGCAGGGTTGCCTGCAAAAATTGCATAAGGTGGTACATCCTTGGTCACTACACTTCCCATCCCGATAACGGCACCGGTGCCGATTGTAACACCTCCCTTCACAAACACGCCCTCACCGATCCAGACATCGTGGCCCACATTCGTATGGGCCTCCGAGCCGTATTCATGGCGGGAGAACTTCTGGTTGATGCTCTCCTTATGCGATAAAAATACAGGGCTTGTGGATACGTACTCCATTGGATGCCTGGCCCCTCCTACAATCACCCTCCCAGCTATTGAGCAAAACCTCCCAATACTAACATTGATAAATAAGCAATCGTAACCACAAAAGGAATGGCCAGCCATAGAGCTATTTACTAACGCACTTCCGGATTCAACTTTTGAGGTATTCGCCACCGAACTATTTAGAATCGCTTTCCCACGCAACTTCTTTAAAAGCTTCGCAAAAACATAACCAAGTGTCATATCAATTCCTCATCCTTATGCGCAACATTAATTCGAACCAGCCCCGCTTTATAAGAATGGGAAACTGTGATGACACACGCCAATGCCATCCAAAATACGTTTGCTATATACAGCGAACTACTGACCATCACGAACGTGGCGTATTGAACATAAAGAACAGCAACCCAAACGTGTCGCCCCGACGCCATAACTTTTAAAGCTGAAAACCAGCCAGAAACGAACATAGCAAGGAAGGCCGCCCCCCCCACTACCCCCAAGGCCATAAAGCTCTCGACGATAAGGTTATGCGGGTAAGTTCCCAGAGGCCCAACTCCACCACCATCAAAAAAATTAGACAATAATACGTCGAGCGATTGCCTATATATTTCAGCACGACCTGAATCATCAAAAAATCCATTAACTACACGCTGAACGATATAACTATTACTATCAACTATAAGCAAAAAAAATAACGGAGCAGAAAATATAACTGCGGCCATCATTACCAAAAAATTCTTCGACTTAGATATGGCCCAAGCAATCACAACTACGATCAATGACAATATAGGGCCGCGCGAACCGCTGCCGATCAACCCGGCGACTCCGATCAGAAAACAAATCCCATATGTGAATTTAGACGGCAGAGAGCCAATTCTAAAGCCACATAGACTTATGAGCATGACAGTCACAGCGACGTGCCCCAAGGCAATAGGATTCAGCGTGGGTGTTTCCAACCGGCCGGAAAAAAGCTCGCCAAACGATACTTGTTCTTTTGCAATGAGTACAACGCCTGTCAGTAAAAGGCCTAATACTCCAACAGCAGCAATACCGGATAACAAAGCGCGTTCCGATATATTATCTACTTTTGCAGCCATGGCGACTGCTGGTATCAGGCAAACAAAAACTGACTGCATCCAATACTCATAAACTGGAACCGGAAAACTATCCGGTACCAAAACACTGTCTAGAAAAATTCGGAACAAGTACATGCCCCAAAACAACCACCAAGCGCCCCAGAAAAGCGTTAATCGAAAACGAACATGCACCATTGTGCAAAGTATTGCCAATGAAAGCAGAAGAACTATCACCCTGTAGGGCACCGAAGCAAGTCGATTATTTATGTCTAACAATTCAGAAACAGCAGCCACGACAGGATAGCCCACGACCACCGCAACCAAAAAAGCACAATAGAGACCACTCGATAATTTAATCTTTAACATTTAAGGCTCCATAAATAAAGTCGCCTTTCCTCTTCAGTCACCAAATTATTATTATGCCAAAGCAAAGTGAATTGTCCATCCACCGTACGACAAGCGTCTTTAAGCATTTTCACTTTTTCAAATGCAGCATCCCCATATCCAAGCGCAAGATAGCTAGTGCTCGTAAGCGTTACGTCCATCACAATCAACGGCCTAATCCTGACGTTCAAAATCTCTTGTGACACGGGGTCAAAGGCGGGATACTCGAAACAAGTACCACAGCGAAAACCAACTAACTCAGCATATCCCAGCGTACTATCGTAGGACATGGAAGCCTCATCCCAGGCTCTCAACGTCGCCGGCTGACTCCAACGCAAAAAATGCATACGCCCACCCCAGGCTGCTTGTACGATCCCTTCCTCCAAGCAAACCCTTCGTAGTCGTGCTACCTCCCCGAGTATTACAGAATTTGAGAGATAGGAATTGTAGCTAGGATGAAGCCCAATCTCATGCCCCCGCTTGTTGATCCTGCGCAACAATTCACGAATAGCAGGATGCTCTAACTCATAGTCAGCATCTCGAGTTAAGTCAGTTCTGCCGCAAATAAAATAGAAGGCACTGGCGATCCCTTCTTTTTCGGACTGGGCCATTATCCAATCAAACGTGTTTGCAGGATCTAAAGAACTGAGGCTTTTTCGACTAGTAAACTTTACAATGAGCGCTTTAAGAACACCGCCAACATCTCTTCGCTTGATGATATCCCCACCGATTGCCCGAAGCCACCGGGATAAAGAACGGAACGCATACCGGCTAGGTTCATCCACATCGTGAGAAACCCTCATTGAAAACTTATGCTTCAACAACTTTAATTCAGGCCAATTAATACAAATTATATCTCGTAAGATCGAAAGCCACTCATCAACAATGGGACGCTCTAGATAATCATACTTCATTGCATGAGAGTTCCTTGCAGAGAACCGTTCATGCTCGTCTAAATCGGAACGCCCTACTTCCTCACTGCGGGATAAAATCCAGTAGACCATCCCCAACAAGTCATAATGGACCACAAAACCAAAGCTTTCTTTTTGAATCAAGGGCACCCGAAGAGTGTGCTTGCCAGGCACAGGAAGGTTCTGACCGCCTGGAGGTATCCAGCCTTCTTTCACAGCACCCCAGCTCACACAAGGTAGCGCAGAGTCATTACGATTGAAGGTCCCAGGATCACACTCAAATTGGATAAATCCCTGAAAGCCAGGCAAACTAAGCTTAAGTTCAGCACCGTCTGTCGATGTCAATTCAAACGGGTAACCCATTCGTTCGAGTAGAATTTGCTCAATCCAACGCCGCGCGGCAACACCAGGCCAGCCGGATAGGTTCATCAGGCTTTCCCTCTTAGATCTTGCAGGAAGAAATAAAGCCTAAGCAGCTTCGAAGGCGTTCTGCTGATCGAAAAATATGGCCTCTGGGAGGCACCGAAGGCCCGAAAGAAGCGCTCAACAGGTTCCATCATCGAACCTTCGAAATCAAATCTTTCAGTGACGCCAGAGCAAAGCTTTATCGCCTCCCACATGCATAAGCTTGTAGCGCCGCTGTTTCTTAGATCAGGGTCGCCGCCACCCATGATGTAGTAGGCACTATGTTGATCCCATACAATATAAACACCAGCATGATGCCGCCCTTGGTCATCCTCAGCGATCACTATTGCCCTGGACGAACGACTGGCACACGCATCATCAATTTTTTTGACAACATCATCGGAATAAGGCACTGACAATCCCTGTCTCTGATAGACCATCTCATTAAGAGCCAAAAAGTCTTCTACAGATAAGTCAGTTCTAACTTTAAGCGAAAAACGGCTTTGTGCCTTCCGAATATCCCCGCGAATATTCTGTTGAAACTGATGCCATAACGCATCAAAATTGTCCAACCCATCTAATACGTAAGTATAACGCGTCGTTTGCCGGAAACCTGCCCAATAGAACGGCAACCAATTAGCAACCTTATAACTCCAGCTTGCAGAGAAATGATCATAGCGAGGCAGTTTTGAGATCAACTCAGTCATTAAATCTTTTTCTCTTCCTAAGCGCTTGGATTCCTTGTCTTCGGTAGCTCTAAACCAAGGCCCCAAGTGCTGAGTGAGAACAGGCATAGTTACAATAGAAACAAAAAGTTTTCTTTTAATAATAAAGGGCATGCTGGCAATTATTTTGCCGTCTTTTTCGCATACTACTACGTCCCAATTTTCATGTGCCACTGCATCAAGCCACCACGCTTGGCTGAATATAGGAATCGACGTTTCAACGGCACAAAGCTGACGATATTGTTCTCGCACTAAACTCATTTCACCGATTCCAAGTCACAGACAAGGTAATACTCATCATTGGTTTTTTCATTTTCCGCCCCCAGGCACACTGGTTTAAACCCTGCCTTCCGCGCGGAGGCCATAGATGCAAAGTTATCTTTTGATATCCGCGATGAGATTCCGGAAATACCTGCACTGGCAAAATGCAACTTCGCTAAAAAACGCATACTGGTGGCAATACCTCTACCCTCAAAACACCTTGCCACACCGATAAAACCCTCGTGAACGGTAAGCTCCTCAAGGTCTCGTTCGTTAAAATAAAAAAAATCAACACCGATCAATTTTTTTTGTTCTACTGAACATGCAACAACCACTAATTTCGGGCAAGTCATTAGGCATAATAGAAGTCGAAAACAACCAAATGTCCCTTCCGGATTATGAGTCAGATAGAACTCGCGGAAACGAAAAATTTCAGAACGTTTCGCACCACGATAAAGTACGCCAGCAGATCGCGAAACGGGAATGCTACCCACTTCAAGATAAAAGCTTAACTCCCTTCGCACGGTGGCAACTCGGGAGCACAGTGATGATAGTGTCATGCTATCTTGGCCCTCACCTAGATCCCCCAGACAGTTTGAACGACACGAATCCATTGACGGCGTACATACAAGTATATGCCGCACTAAACAAGTATAGCCCAAGAATCAAACTATCAAAAAAATACCCTACCCCAAAAACAATCAACACCGACGCGAATAGTGATATTTGCCAAAGTAGATCAATTTTTTGTCTTTGCGCTATCATAAACATAGAGCTTAAAGGGCTAGTAATAAATTGTACAAAGAACATCGGAATAAGAATCTGGGCATACTCCCCCGACGCTCTCCATGCCTCCCCAAACACGAGGGCAAAGAAGCCTGGCGCCACAAAAAAAAACATGCAGAAGGGTATAACCGCCACGGACAACAGACGAAAAAAAGTTTTCTTGTATATCTCTCGACAACTACCAGTTCGACTGTACGCTTCGCTTGCTTGCTGTCGAAATACATCACCAATGGCGCCGGCTACAATGCTCATAGGAGCCCCAATCACACGCTGAGTCAACATAAAATATCCGGCAGCGCCCGCTCCAAAAATCGAACCCAACAGCATGACTGGCGATTGAAACGAAGCAATATTTAAACTATGAGCAATAACCAAAAATTTTGGAAAATCAATATAGCGCCTGGAAACCGATAATAACTTTGCTCCGCTCAATTTTTTAAAGCTAGATTGATCTATTCCCCGCACACTCCAAAGCAGCAAGCAAAAAGCAACCAATTGACCTACGACAGCACCTACTATAAGACCCAACATACCTCTTCCGGCATACCCAGCACCGACATGTACTGCCGACATCCCTGCGCTCTGCGCCATACGAGTAGAAGACATCCTACGGTAATAGCCTCTACGATTACTCCAGTAATTCAGGCTTTGGTAGCCAGCAGTCAAAACAACGCTCAACGGGATCCAATAGAGCCAGCGTCGGTATTCAACAATCTTCAAAATCCGGGCTATCTGCTCATTGAAAATAAGTATGACTACCAATATAGCCAGACTTACTAAGACACTTAAAGAAAAGGCTACAATTACCAGCGCAGCAGCATCACGGTCTTTTTTGGGCACCATGATGGCGAGTTCATATCTGCCGGTAGCCAAGATTGCCAGTACAGAAACAATAGCCAGATAAACAGCGAAAACTCCAAACTCACTCGGACTATAAAGCCGAGTGAGTATCGGGCTCACAGCGATAGGGATTGCTTGGGCCAACGTTGTGCCAGTCATGAGGGTCAGCACATTACGTGCAAATGCCCCCTTCGGTAGATATTTAGAGATCAACGCCATTCGCCTGCCAAAGCAGACACAACCGACAGTTGTTGCTCGTGTGTCAGGTAGGGATGCATGGGTAGGCTCACTACACACTTAGCAATTTTGTCACCTACAGGCAAATCAACGGATATATCCGCTACCGCGGGCTGTTGATTCACAGGAATAGGATAATGAACAACCGTTGGGATACCCTTTTCTTTGAGACTTAACTGCAAGTTGTCTCGGTTTTCAACGCATAAAGTGTACTGCGCATATACACTAGTATTGCCTTCAGCAATGAACGGTAAGCCTTCGACTCCCACTGCCCTCAGCAACCGTTCATAGTTTTCCGCAACGGCAGTACGAAGTGATATTTCTTCTTCAAAAATACTGAGCTTCTCTAAAAGAATAGCGGCTTGTATAGTATCCAACCGGCTATTTACTCCTACACGTACGTGATGGTAGCGACGATCTTGTCCATGCCGCGCTATCTGCCTCATGACGCTTGCCAGTTCCCCGTCATTGGTAAAGATTGCGCCACCATCCCCGTAGCACCCTAACGGCTTGCTGGGAAAGAAGCTGGTGCAGGCAACGTTGGATAAACCACAAGATCTACGCCCCTTATACGTAGCACCAAAGCTTTGCGCAGCATCCTCAATCACCGGAATACCATAACGCTGGGCGATCTCGTTAATCGCATCGAAGTCGGCACACTGCCCGTAAAGTGAAACTGGGATAATGGCCTTAGTCTTGGGTGTAATGGCGGCTTCTAGCTTTCCAGGATCAAGGTTATAAGTACGCGGATCTATGTCTACATAGACTGGCTTGGCACCCAAGAGAGCCACAGTTTCAGCGGTAGCAATGTAGGTAAATCCAGGGGTAATTACTTCATCCCCAGGCCCAATATTCATAGCCATTTGAACGATTTGAAGGGCGTCAGTACCATTAGCGCAGGTAATGCAATATTCCACCCCTACAAACTTCGCGAGCTGTGTCTCCAACTCCGAAACCTCTGGCCCAAGAATATACTGGCCGTGGTCCAGTACCTTTGCGATCGCTCGATCGATGTTGCTTTTGATGCGTGACTGCTGCTTCTTCAGATCGATAAATTCAATCATGGCCCACTTCCACCTTGTTAACGCGCTCGCCCGCTAACACATAGCGTGCCCTCGTATGAATGCAAATCGCCTCACCTGTACCATTGACTGGAAGGTCAAGCTGCTCGCCAAACTCACTCATCCAACCAATCTGGCGAGCCGGAACGCCAACCACCAACGCGTAGTCGGGCACATTTTTGTTGACAACAGCTCCGGCCCCCACAAACGAAAACGCACCAATCGTCACACCACATACGATCGTGCAATTCGCGCCTAACGTCGCTCCCTTTTTTACGAGAGTGTCTCGATACTCACTTTTTCTTTCAACCAGTGATCGTGGATTATAAACGTTGGTGAACACCATGCTCGGTCCACAAAAGACGCCTTCCTCCAACGTAACGTTATCGTAGACAGAAACATTATTTTGGATCTTGCAGTGGTTGCCGATTATAACTTTGTTTCCGACAAACACGTTCTGCCCTAACGACACCCCTTCACCAATGCGCGCACCCGCGCAAACATGGACAAAATGCCAAATTCTTGACGAGTCACCGATCTGGGCGCCAGGATCGATAATGGCGGAAGGGTGTTGATAGTGCGGCATAGATAACACCTGATGGTCATTTACGATTGGAGACGAGCAATTCTTTTTAATCGAGCTACGAACTGGGCGCAATCAAGGGACCCAGCCTCACTCAGAAAGCGGCTAACTAAACAGAGCAATTTACCATCGAAAAAGGAGTTTTCGCAAAAAAAAGGTATGGGACAAAGCTGGAATTCAATGGCCCTAGCACGTACTGGCAGCGATCCAACACCTTTGCAACCGAATTTTCCTGACCTTTTCTGAATTTGTCCGGATAGCCGAGTGCATTGAAGATCAAAATATGAACAAAGGCCACATCAGACAGTTCTGTATAACGAAGGGCAAAATCCTTAATTACGAGCAGTCTATATCTCAAATTATCGAGCTATCGAATCGTTGAAAGTGCTCGTGATATTCATTCACGCGTTTTTGAAAATACAGAGTTATAAATGGCGGTCATCAACGACCGCCCAATGAATGCACAGTTAGCGAATTAAACTTGCAAGTGCCGAATGGCCCTCTCCAAGTGAAGCAGGAACCACTTTTGCGGCACGAATATCTTCGACCGTTTTCACACAATGCCGGGCATCTTCAATTCCATAACCCCGCCCTGCCAAAATTTCCTGATAGCTTGTGGTATGCAGGTCTGTAAAACCTTCTGAGAACTCCATTTCCTCTCCGCTGACAGTAATGGAGCGATAGGTAGGCTTTTTTCCTTTTACCGAGGCAGGAAGATCGTTAGCATCTATAGACAAAAACCAACGCACTTTCGCTTTCTCGTACTCAAGATAGCCCGCTGCTTTGTGGTCGTCTGCAAAGTGCACTACATTGCGCTCTAAATTTCCAAAAATAAAATGCAGCATATCGTAAAAATGCACGCCGATATTAGTCGCCACACCAAACGATTTCCGCGGATCACCTTTCCAGCTTTCCATATACCACCGACCACGAGATGTTATATAGGTCAACTCGACTTCATATTTTTTGTCTGACGGACCTTTAGCGACTTTTTCCTTTAGATCCAAGATAGCCTGATGGTGGCGTAGCTGAAGAATATTGTAGACGCGTCGACCGGTTTCCTCTTCTACTTTGCGCAATTCATCTAGAATCTCACTAGTAGGCACCAGTGGTTTTTCGCAAATGACGTCGCACCCCATCCGCAAAGCAGCGGCTATGTGGGCGTGATGTAGGTAGTTTGGCGAACAGATCGAGACATAATCAAGGGCCGTTGCGGCATCGCGTTTTAAACGAAACGCGTGCTCTTGAAAACGCTCAAACTCGGTGAAGAATTCACTGTCCGGTGACAAGCTATCGATGATACCGACTGAATCATTAATATCGAATGCAGACGCAAGAACGTTACCGGTGTCCTTAATGGCACGCATGTGTCGCGGAGCTATATAGCCAGCAGCGCCAATTAGAGCAAAATTTTTCATTGGGTCAATTCCTTATGAAATGAGAGGTTTCCAGCCACTAACGCTTAAGTGGCTGGAAATGCACATCAAGCAAAAGATCAGGCCTTAATGATATGCGGCGCAGCCGTACGGTATTTCCCTCGACTGTCAACAATTAGTCGAGCGGAAGACTTGATTAACTCGTAGTCAAATTTGTCATGATCTGTAGCAAGTACAACAGCATCAAAACTTGCGAGATTCTCGCTCGTTAAAACTTCGCTACTAAGTGTGAAGTGATGCTCTCGCATCTTTGGGAATACTGGGACATGGGGGTCGCTATATGCGATCAAGCTCCCCTTAGCCTCTAACAGCTCCATTATTTCGACCGAGGGCGACTCACGCATATCGTCTACGTTCTTTTTGTAGGCGATACCCAATACCAAGACCCTGCTCCCCTTCAGCGCCTTGCCATGCTCATTGAGGCCATCTACCAGCTTGCTGACCACGTACTCGGGCATTGCTTGATTGACTTCGCCGGACAACTCAATGAATCGAGTATGCAAACCATACTCACGTGCCTTCCATGTTAAATAGAAGGGATCGATCGGAATGCAATGGCCGCCTAGGCCGGGCCCAGGGTAATAGGCAGTGAAGCCAAACGGTTTGGTGGCAGCTGCATCGACAACTTCAAAAATATCAATTCCCATGCGGTCAGCAACGATTTTCATCTCGTTGACCAAACCGATATTCACCGCGCGATGGATATTCTCCAGCAGCTTGGTCATCTCAGCCGCTTTAGTAGAACTGACCGGCACCACTTGATCAATTGCCTGCTCATATAGGGCCGTTCCAACCTCCAGGCAGGCTGGCGTATCACCCCCGATAATTTTAGGGATAGTACGTGTTTCAAAGTTTTGGTTACCCGGATCTTCTCGCTCAGGTGAATAGACCAAGAAAATATCTTGACCGACTATCAAGCCACCCTCTTGAACTCGGGGTAATAGCTCCTCTTCCGTAGTACCCGGATAAGTGGTGCTCTCTAACGAAATTACCTGACCCGCTCGTAGGTAGGGTTTAATCGCATCAGTCGTATCAATCACAAAGCTCATATCTGGTTCGCGATACTTGTTCAGCGGTGTCGGCACACACAGAATCAATGCGTCACATTCGGCAACGCGACGAAAGTCTTCGGTTGCCTCAAACCCGGATTTTCGCGCCTCAGAAATCCTGAGAGATGAAATATGCTCAATATAACTATCGCCTGCATTCAATTTTTCAACCTTAGTTGAATCTATATCTATACCCAGCACTCGAAAACCAATCGAGTTATACCGAAGCATTAAAGGCAATCCCACATAACCAAGACCAATAATCCCGATCAGTGCTTCCTTACTCTTGAACTTGGCAACACTGGCCTGTTTTTGCAGGTGCATCTCTAATACCCCAAATTAAACAATACAATTTCAACGTACTCATAGCTCTTCGCTCAGCAAGGGCTACGCCCTGCCCGAACGCGTCACGTGGTGGTTTTTGAATCCGGCTCCCGCCTGCTCTGGAGCAATAACTCTAGATGAAGAACGCCAGGCTACCACCCATGCGCCTAAGCAGCCTTACGAATTAAATCATAGCTTTGCCATGAATCTACATAAAAAATGTTAGGCCGCTCGTGATAAGCGGCCACGATCCCAAGGCGACTACGCGCCGTGACCGTCTAAAAGCGTCACTGAAGGCGACGAGACCTCGGCGCTTAACGGACATTCGGTCAAAAGGCCACGAATGACCGTTCATGATACGGAGGGTTATCGCCACTAGGGCTATCCACAGCGCCCACGCACGATTTCGGGTTGATTTGCTGCCCCTATACTTTGTCGATCCTCAGCAGCCTCAACCGACTCAAATCGAGATTGAGATTATTTAGACATAGCTGCTCAGCGTGCAAAGACCGACCTTCCATATTGCTCTGAAACTGCTTAATTCCTAGATATTTGGGTGATTCGACCACGAGACACGCGATCCTGTTTTTTGCTTCCTCCCCCCCTGTAAGTTTCGAAACAATCTAATACTGTAAAGACAATGAGGCGCTCCTATTCTCGAATTCCGCACCCATCGCGATTTGTATACTCAATCGATCCAGCCCGCCTTGCGGCAGTCCAATCATAGCTTTCACTTCATGCAGCCGCGCCAACTCAACGCCTCACACTTTCCAAAGCGTGCTCCTTGCGTAACCACACCCGCCACTTGAAATTTGTTACTCGAAATAAACTCTGCATTCTAATTGTTCTGATTACGGTAAACCGCGGCACACTGTACATTTAATACTTATAAACCACACACAGCACAAAATTAAAAATACGCGTTGATTAAAAAACTGCGAAACTTATCCCTTCCGACGTACTGCTCCAAGCGACACAACAAAAATAAATTAATAAACGCATGGACACAGATAAACGCGTACAAAAACAGGACGGAAAGCGTCATCGCGCACTAAAGTTTCTCTACAAAACCAGCGAGTGCAGAGGTAAGACGCGAGAATAATTTCTGTATCGGGTATAAACCATACCCTATCGAACTCTTCTATTAGTCATGCCATTTAGACCACGATAAAATTCTGATTGATACCATAAAAACCATCTCAGACAAGCTTCTAAGTGGCTAAACAATCAGCCTTCATCGAATAGGTTATGCGGGGAAGCGGATCAAAAACAACGCCATCACTGAGAACAAAAAAATAAGGGCCTCATCCCCTTCACATTATTATTTTTTCTTCATATGAACGTAACTCGGTATACATAACCCACTAATGACCCTCGGCCGCCACACCTAATGAAATTTTCGAAAACAGCTATCGCGCCACAGCAGAAGGCGAACAATAGGACCCGTAATAAGCCCAATAATTAGAGACAACACCATCAGAACAGAAACCGGCAACTTAAAAGTGGTCCATCCGAAAAACGAAAGGACTGCGCCTTGCTGATTTTCCAAAACAAAAGCCAGGATCGCCAAGACAACAATAGAGAGCACGATCACTACAACAACGCGCTTAACACCACGCATAGCATTCTCCTACCCCAAAGCCACTCAAACCCCCTCTTCCTCATCCTCATTCACCCGATCCCGCAACTCCTTCCCCGGCTTGAAATGAGGCACAAACTTCCCATCCAGACTCACCGACTGTCCAGTCTTGGGATTTCGCCCAACCCTAGGCGCACGGTAGTGCAGCGAAAAACTGCCAAACCCACGGATCTCAATCCGGTCGCCAGTCGCCAGGCACTGGGACATTTGTTCAAGCATGGTCTTGATAGCCAGCTCCACATCCTTGGATGAGAGCAGCCCTTGATGGGTGACAATTCGTTCGATCAACTCCGACTTCGTCATATTTTTCCCTTCTTTTTCAAGCAGCTAGGAAAAGCGCTTCGAAGGTTTTAGCATGACTTGATGAATTTGAACAGCCCACGGTGCAACTTATCTACTGGTTAGATGCATACGCCTGACACGTGCCTCAAACCCTCAATTACACATGACAAGCATGGTGCGGGTTACAGCGCCGGCAGGGTTCCAGCCGAAGAGGTAGTCGCCCTCTTCGTCCTTGGCGTCGCTGGATCGGGTGATCACCTTGTAGCCTTGCATCTTGCATTCACGGGCGGCACGGCTTTCGCACTTGTCCCAGTTATTGCCCAAGCCCGAGCAGTCGATCTCGATGCCGCTCACGCCGCGCTTGGCGTGGGTCTTAGCGCTGGTGGCGGCACAGCCTGCAAGCATTACCACGGCGATTACTACGATAAGCCTGTTCATTCAGATCCTTATTGAAGCTATAACACGAGCACTTGTTTTGTGAAGACTATAGTCAGTTCTGACACTGAGCTGCACACCTTGGTTCTCGGTTGTTGATTCAAGGAATTTCGGGCACAAAAAAGGGCGACCGAAGTCGCCCTTTTTCTATGGTCTGACAGAACTTAGTTCTGCTTTTCCATTTGTGCACGCAGCAGGTCGCCCAGAGTGGTAGGACCAGCAGCAATTTCAGAGGTAGCTGGCTTGTCGCGCAGGCTCTGGATTGCTTCTTTCTCTTCAGCATCATCTTTCGACTTGATGGAGAGCTGGATTACGCGGCTCTTGCGGTCAACGCTGATGATCTTGGCTTCTACTTCCTGGCCTTCTTTCAGAACGTTGCGCGCGTCTTCAACGCGGTCACGGCTGATTTCAGAGGCTTTCAGAGTCGCTTCGATATCGTCGGCCAGAGTGATGATGGCGCCTTTAGCGTCAACTTCTTTCACGATGCCCTTAACGATTGCGCCTTTGTCGTTGTCCTGAACGTATTCAGAGAACGGGTCGCTTTCCAGTTGCTTGATACCCAGGGAGATGCGCTCGCGCTCTGGGTCAACCGACAGGATAACGGTGTCCAGCTCGTCGCCCTTCTTGAAACGACGAACAGCTTCTTCGCCAACTTCGTTCCAGGAGATGTCGGACAGGTGAACCAGGCCGTCGATGCCGCCGTCCAGACCAATGAAGATACCGAAATCGGTGATCGACTTGATGGTGCCGGAGATTTTATCGCCCTTGTTGAACTGGCCAGAGAAATCTTCCCATGGGTTAGATTTGCACTGCTTGATGCCCAGGGAGATACGACGACGCTCTTCGTCGATGTCCAGAACCATAACTTCCACTTCGTCGCCGACTTGTACGACTTTCGAAGGGTGGATGTTTTTGTTGGTCCAGTCCATTTCGGAAACGTGTACCAGGCCTTCCACGCCTTCTTCCAGCTCTGCGAAGCAGCCGTAGTCGGTCAGGTTGGTAACACGCGCGGTTACGCGAGTGCTTTCTGGGTAACGGGCTTTGATAGCAACCCATGGATCTTCACCCAGTTGCTTCAGGCCCAGGGAAACACGGTTGCGTTCGCGATCGTATTTCAGAACCTTGACATCGATCTCGTCGCCAACGTTGACGATTTCCGATGGATGCTTGATACGCTTCCAAGCCATGTCGGTAATGTGCAGCAGGCCATCCACGCCACCCAGGTCGACGAATGCGCCGTAGTCGGTGAGGTTTTTGACGATACCTTTGACTTGCTGGCCTTCCTGCAGGGATTCCAGCAGAGCTTCACGCTCGGCGGAGTTCTCTGCTTCCAGGACGCTGCGACGGGAAACGACAACGTTGTTGCGCTTCTGGTCGAGTTTGATGACCTTGAATTCGAGTTCTTTGCCTTCCAGGTGCGTGGTGTCGCGCACTGGACGAACGTCGACCAAAGAACCTGGCAGGAACGCACGGATGCCGTTAACGTCGACAGTGAAGCCGCCTTTAACCTTACCGTTGATAACGCCCTTGACCACTTCTTCAGCTGCGAAGGCTGCTTCGAGAACAATCCAGCATTCAGCGCGCTTGGCTTTTTCACGGGACAGCTTGGTTTCACCGAAACCGTCTTCAACCGAGTCCAGAGCAACGTGAACTTCGTCACCGACATTGATAGTCAGGTCACCAGCATCGTTGTAGAACTGTTCCAGCGGGATCAGAGCTTCAGACTTCAGACCAGCGTGAACGGTTACCCAGCGAGCTTGGTAATCGATATCAACGATAACACCGGTGATGATGGAGCCTGCCTGAAGGTTCAGGGTTTTTAGGCTTTCTTCAAAGAGTTCCGCAAAGCTTTCGCTCATTTTAATTCCTGTTGATAAGGGCGAAGAATACGCCCATCTCCACACCCCAGACGGTGTGGGTCAGTTTCAGTTAAAAGAAGCCACCGCAGGACTATGACTGGTCCCCTGCGGCCTTCTTGATCACCCGGCGATATCGCGAATGGCGATTTCACTCAAGATGCGTTCCAGCACCTGCTCGATGGACAACTCCGTGGAATCCAGCTGTATGGCGTCAGCCGCCGGCTTGAGCGGGGCTACCGCACGCTGGGTATCACGCTCATCACGTGCACGGATCTCATCTAGCAGACTCGACAGACTAACACCATCGACTTTGCCCTTCAACTGCAAGTAGCGGCGGCGAGCACGCTCCTCGGCGCTGGCAGTCAGGAAAATCTTCAATGGCGCCTCGGGAAACACCACGGTGCCCATGTCTCGACCGTCAGCCACCAGGCCCGGCGGCTCTTGAAACGCTCGCTGACGCTGCAGCAAGGCGTCACGTACCGCCGGCAACGCGGCTACCTGAGAGGCCCAGGAACCGACTTGTTCGTTACGCAGGTCATCCGTCACATCGTCCCCTTCAAGGATGATTCGCTGGGGATGACCTTCCGTCGCGCCGACGAACTGCACATCAAGGTGCGCCGCCAGCAGCTTCAAGGATTCTTCATTGGTCAGGTCAACGCCATGATTGCGTGCGGCAAAAGCCAGCAAGCGGTACAGCGCGCCGGAATCCAGCAGACACCAGCCCAGGCGCTTGGCCAGGATGCCGGCGATCGTGCCTTTGCCCGAGCCGCTTGGCCCGTCGATGGTAATCACCGGTGCTTTGATATTCACAATTGAGCCTCTTGGGCAACACGGATGCCGACTTGGGCACACAGTGTAAGAAAATTCGGAAAAGACGTAGCAACATTGGCGCAGTCATGGATACGAATCGGCGCCGCTGCCCGCAGGGAAGCCACACTGAACGCCATGGCAATCCGATGATCGCCATGGGCATGGACTTCACCGCCACCCATCAGGCCGCCATCAATGATAAGCCCATCGGCGGTTGCTTCACACTTGACTCCCAGCGCCAGCAGACCATCGGCCATAACCTGGATACGATCGGATTCCTTCACGCGCAGCTCTTCGGCACCCCGCAACACGGTTCGCCCTTCGGCACAGGCCGCCGCGACGAACAGCACAGGAAACTCATCAATCGCCAACGGGACCAGAACCTCAGGAATCTCGATTCCCTTCAGTGCCGCCGCACGCACGCGCAGATCAGCCACCGGCTCACCGCCGACTTCGCGCTGGTTTCCCAAGGTGATATCCGCGCCCATCAGCCGCAGGATATCGATCACGCCGGTGCGCGTCGGGTTGATACCGACATGCTCCAGCAGCAACTCTGAACCCTCGGCGATCGAGGCAGCCACCAGGAAAAACGCCGCGGAGGAAATATCCCCTGGCACTTCAATATGGGTCGCCGTCAACGCATGGCCAGATTCCACCGACGCCGTAGCGCCCTCCACCACAACCGGATAACCAAACCCATGCAGCATGCGCTCAGTATGATCGCGGGTCGGTGCAGGCTCGGTCACCGCAGTCTCGCCCTCGGCATATAACCCGGCCAGCAACAGGGCGGATTTGACCTGGGCGCTGGCCATCGGCAACGCGTAGGTCAACCCCTTCAACGCCTGGCCACCACGAATGGTCAGCGGCGGACGCCCTTCCGGCCCCGTCTCGATCACGGCGCCCATTTCCCGCAGCGGCTTGGCCACGCGATTCATCGGGCGCTTGGACAACGACGCATCGCCGGTCAACACGCTGTCAAAACTCTGCGCCGCCAGCAGCCCGGAAAGCAAACGCATGGATGTACCGGAGTTACCGAGGTAAATCGGCCCCGGCGCCGCCTTCAAGCCATGCAAACCCACACCATGGATGGTCACGCGGCCGTGATGCGGCCCCTCGATCACCACACCCATGTCGCGAAATGCCTGCAAGGTCGCCAGGGCATCCTCACCCTCAAGGAAACCTTCAACCTCGGTTACGCCGTCAGCCAATGAACCCAGCATGATCGAGCGATGAGAGATCGACTTATCACCCGGCACCCGGATACGCCCGCTCAAGCGGCCACCCGGGTTGGCGAGGAAGGTCAGCTCATCAGCGTTCACTGCTGTTTCCATGTAGGCCCGGCGCGCCAGGATCTTGCTGAAATGCTCACGCGCGACCCGCGCACGGGTAAACACGCCCAATAATTGGTGACCATCCCCGGCATCGACCGCGTCGCGCAAGGCGTCAAGGTCACTGCGGAAGGTGTCCAAGGTGCGCAACACTGCCTCACGATTGGCGAGGAAGATGTCGTGCCACATCACCGGGTCGCTGCCAGCAATCCGCGTGAAATCGCGGAACCCACCGGCGGCGTAACGGAATATCTCGAGGTTCTCGTTGCGCTTGGCCAAGGAGTCCACCAGGCCAAATGCCAGCAGGTGTGGCAAATGGCTGGTCGCCGCCAACACTTCATCGTGGCGCTCAACCTGCATATGCTCGACATCCGCGCCCAACGCGCGCCAAAGGCGATCCACCACCGCCAGCGCAGCCGGATCGGTCTGTTCCAAAGGCGTGAGAATCACTTTATGACGACGGAACAGTTGCGCGTTGGAGGCTTCCACCCCGCTCTGCTCGGAACCGGCAATCGGATGACCCGGCACAAAACGCGCAGGCATGCCGCCAAAAGCCAGTTGCGCCGCGCGCACCACATTGCCCTTGGCACTGCCGACGTCCGTGAGGATCGCCTGCCCCAGATCCATACGGGCCAACAACGCCAGCAATTTCTCCATCGCCAGAATCGGCACCGCGAGCTGGATCACATCAGCGCCCTGGCACGCGAGCGCCAGGTCTGCTTCGCAGCGATCCACTACCCCCAATTCAACCGCCAACTTGCGCGATTGCGGGTCCAGGTCCACACCGACCACCTCGCCACACAACCCGCTTTCACGCAGGCCTTTGGCGAAGGAGCCGCCGATCAACCCCAGACCGACCACTACCAGGCGACCGATCATAGGCACAGCAGGTTGCAATGCAGTGACATCAACCACGAGCCAGAACCTTGGCCAGCGCCTCCAGGAAGCGCGCGTTCTCGGCCGGCAAGCCGATGGTGATACGCAGGTGGTTCGGCATGCCGTAGTTGGCTACCGGACGCACGATCACACCTTCGCGCAGCAGGCCCTGGAACACCGGCGCCGCCACTTGGCCAAGGTCGACACAGATGAAGTTGCCCTTGGACGGAATCCAGCCCAGGCCCAACTCACGGAAACCTTCCTGCAGTTGCAGCATGCCGCTTTCATTGAGACGACGACCTTCTTCAAGGTATTCAGCATCTTTCACCGCTGCACAGGCCGCCGCCAAGGCGAGGCTGTTGACGTTGAAAGGTTGGCGTACACGGTTCAGCACATCGGCGACGACGGCTGTGGACAGGCCGTAACCCACCCGCAGCGAAGCCAGGCCATAGGCCTTGGAGAACGTGCGCGATACCAGCAGGTTCGGATAGGCCGCCAGGAAGTCCAGGCCATCTGGCAGGTCGCTGCCTTCGGCGTACTCGATGTAGGCCTCGTCCAGCACCACCAGCACGTGCTCAGGCACGTCCTGCAGGAAGTCGTCCAATGCTTGCGCATCGAACCAGGTGCCGGTTGGGTTGTTCGGGTTGGCGATAAACACCACGCGGGTCTGGGCATCGATCGCAGCCAGCATGGCCGGCAGGTCGTGACCCCAGTCCTTGGCTGGAATGACGCGCGCATCGGCACCGACAGCCTGAGTGACAATCGGATACACCGCGAACGCGTGCTCGCTGAACACGGCGTTCAAGCCAGGCGCCAGGTAAGCGCGACCGACCAATTCAAGAATGTCGTTGGAGCCGTTACCCAGGGTGACCTGGTTCAGCTCGACCCGGCATTTCTCCGCCAGCAGCGACTTGAGGGCGAAGCCGTTGCCATCAGGATATCGGGTCAACTCGGCCAACTCTTCACGAATCGCCGCCAGCACTTTAGGGCTCGGGCCCAGCGGATTCTCGTTGCTCGCCAATTTGACGATCTTGGACGGATCCAGATTCAACTCACGCGCCAACTCGTCCACAGGCTTACCCGGAACGTAAGGCGACAGTTGTTGCACGCCCGGCTGCGCCAGGGCGAGGAAGTTGCCACTCATGTTAAAGCCTCACAAAACCGCTTTCGGGTAAGAGCCCAGCACCTTGAGTGCCACGGCTTCCTGACTGATTTTCTCGAGCACACCCTTGACCAGCGGGTCGCGGTGATGGCCGACGAAGTCGATAAAGAACACGTAAGTCCATTTACCGCTGCGCGAAGGACGAGTCTCGATGCGCGTCAGGTCAATCCCGTTATCGTGGAACGGCACCAGCAGCTCATGCAGCGCACCGGGCTTGTTGCTCATGGAAACGATGATCGAGGTCTTGTCGTCGCCGGTCGGCGGCACTTCCTGGTTACCGATCATCAGGAAGCGCGTGGAGTTGTCCGGGCGGTCCTCGATTTTCTCGGCCAGGCGCGTCAGGCCATAAAGGCCTGCTGCCATATCACCGGCGATGGCCGCCGAGTTCCACTCACCCTTGACCCGCTTCGCCGCTTCGGCGTTGCTGGAAACCGCCACACGCTCGACGTTCGGGTAATGGGCGTCCAGCCACTTGCGGCACTGGGCCAGGGACTGGGCGTGGGAATAGATACGGCTGATGCTGTCGGTCTTGGTGTTCTCGCCCACCAGCAGGTGGTGGTGAATACGCAGTTCGACTTCGCCGCAGATCACCATGTCGTGCTCGAGGAAGCTGTCCAGGGTGTGGTTGACCGCACCTTCGGTGGAGTTTTCCACCGGGACCACGCCAAAGTTCACCGCACCGGCAGCCACTTCACGGAACACCTCATCAATGGCCGCCATCGGCTTGCTGATCACGGCGTGACCAAAGTGCTTCATGGCGGCTGCTTGGGTGAAGGTGCCTTCCGGACCGAGGTACGCCACTTTCAGCGGCTGCTCCAGGGCCAGGCACGACGACATGATTTCACGGAACAACCGCGCCATCTCTTCGTTGCCCAACGGGCCCTTGTTGCGCTCCATTACGCGCTTGAGCACCTGGGCCTCACGCTCAGGTCGGTAGAACACCGGCACTTCGCCTTCTGCCAAGGACGCCATCTTCACCCGCGCCACTTCCTGGGCACAGCGTGCGCGCTCGCTGATCAGCTCCAGGACTTTCTCGTCCAGGCTGTCAATGCGCACCCGCAGGGCCTTGAGTTCTTGCTCAGACATTAGCCGTGTTCCTTTTCGAACTCTGCCATGTAGGCAACCAGCGCGTTGATGGCGTGGATGTCGACGGCGTTGTAGATGGAGGCGCGCATGCCACCGACCGAACGGTGACCCTTGAGGTTCAGCAGGCCGCGCGCGTCGGCACCGGCCAGGAATGGCTTGTCCAGGCGGTCATCAGCCAGACGGAATGGCACGTTCATCCACGAGCGGTCGGTCAGGTTGATCGGGTTGCTGTACAGGCCGCTGGCGTCGATGAAGTCGTACAGGGTGCGCTTCTTCTCTTCGTTCAGCTTGCCCATGGCGGCGACACCGCCCTGCTCTTTCAGCCACTCGAACACCAGGCCAGACAGGTACCAGGCGAAGGCCGGCGGAGTGTTGTACATCGAGCCGTTATCGGCCGCGACCTTGTAGTTGAGCATGGTCGGGCACAGCGAACGGGCGCGCCCCAGCAGGTCTTCGCGGATGATGTTGACCAGGATGCCGCTCGGGCCGATGTTCTTCTGGGCGCCGGCGTAGATCATGCCGTACTTGGATACATCGATTGGGCGCGAGAGGATGTCCGAAGACATGTCGCACACCAGCGGAACGTCGCCCACTTCTGGCACCCAGTCGAACTCCAGGCCGCCGATGGTCTCGTTCTGCACGTAGTGAACGTAGGCCGCGTCCTTCGAGAGTTTCCACTCGTTCTGACCAGGAATGGCGAAGTAGTCGTAAGGCTTGGCAGTGCCTGCCACATTGACGTTACCGTAACGGGAGGCCTCTTCAATGGCCTTCTGACCCCAGATACCGGTGTCGATGTAGTCGGCAGTGCCATCTTCCGGCAGCAGGTTCAACGGAATCTGGGCGAACTGCTGGCTGGCGCCGCCTTGCAGGAACAGCACTTTGTAGTTGGAAGGGATGTCCAGCAAGTCACGCAGATCCTGCTCGGCCTTGGTGGCAATGGACACGAACTCATCGCTGCGATGGCTCATTTCCATCACGGAGAGGCCTTTTCCATGCCAGTCGAGGAGTTCACCCTGCGCACGCTGCAGGACTGCTTCAGGAAGCGCCGCGGGACCGGCACAGAAGTTATAGGCTCTCTTGCTCACATCCAATCTCACTCTAGATCTGGTGGGGTGGTGCAATAAACAGGTATTTCAATGTTTTCAGAAGGGACAAACAACAAGGGGGCGAATCTTCATCCGCCCCCTGTGTGTCCGCTTATTCCTGCGGTTCTTCTTCGTCTGCGGCAGCGTCGAGGGTTGGCTCGTCGACGTTGTCATCGCCTGCCGCGATCACCTCGCCTTCAAACGCTTCACCTTCCAGCTCCTCGCCTTCGACTTCCGATGGTTCCTGGACGCGCTCCAGGCCTACCAACGTCTCGTCACTGGCCAGCTTGATCAAGGTCACGCCCTGGGTGTTACGACCCAGGCTCGACACTTCATCCACACGGGTACGTACCAGGGTGCCCTGGTCGGAAATCAGCATGATCTCCTCGCCATCGAGCACCTGGACCGCGCCGACCAGACGGCCATTGCGATCGTTGCTGACCATGGCAATAACGCCTTGGCCGCCACGCTTGTACTCCGGGAACTCGCTGATAGCAGTACGCTTGCCGTAACCACGCGCCGAAGCGGTGAGGATCTGGCTGCCTTCTTCCGGGATCAGCATCGAAATCAGCTTCTGCCCTTCTGGCAGGCGCATGCCGCGCACACCGCGGGCGGTACGGCCCATGGCGCGAACGTCGGATTCCTTGAAGCGCGTTACCTTGCCGCCGTCGGAGAACAGCATGACTTCACGCTCGCCATCGGTAATGGCGGCCGAAATCAGCACGTCGCCTTCGTCCAGTTCCAGGGCGATCAGGCCCACGCTGCGCTGACGGCTGAAGGATTCCAGCGGGGTCTTCTTCACGGTGCCTTTGGCGGTGGCCATGAAGATGAAGTGACCCTCGGTGTATTCCTCGACCGGCAGCATTGTGGTGATGTATTCATCACTGTCCAGCGGCAGCAGGTTGACCAGCGGACGACCACGGGCAGCACGGGAGGCTTCCGGGATTTCGTAAGTCTTGAGCCAGTACACCTTGCCCTTGCTGGAGAACAGCAGCAGCGTGGTATGGCTGTTGGCGACCAGCAGGTGAGCGATGTAGTCCTCATCCTTCACGCCGGTAGCCGATTTACCTTTACCGCCACGACGCTGGGCCTGGTACGCAGCCAGCGGCTGGGTCTTGGCGTAGCCACCGTGGGAAATGGTCACGACGCGCTCTTCTTCCGGGATCATGTCACCCAGCGTCAGGTCGAGACGGGCATCAAGGATCTCGGTGCGACGCACATCGCCGTATTCGGCGCGGATCACTTCCAGTTCTTCGCGGATCACTTCCATCAGGCGCACAGCGCTGCTGAGGATACGGATCAGCTCACCGATCTGGTTGAGGATTTCCTGGTACTCGGCCAGCAGCTTCTCGTGTTCCAGACCGGTCAGGCGGTGCAAGCGCAGTTCCAGGATGGCCTGGGCCTGTTCCGGCGACAGGAAGTACTTGCCTTCACGCAGGCCGTATTGCGGGTCCAGGGTCTCTGGACGGCACGAGTCGGCACCGGCACGTTCAACCATGGCCACCACGGCGCTGGATTCCCAAGGCGTGCTGATCAGCGCTTCCTTGGCTTCCGACGGGGTTGGCGAGGCCTTGATCAAAGCGATTACCGGGTCGATGTTCGACAGCGCAACAGCCTGGCCTTCCAGGATGTGGCCGCGCTCGCGAGCTTTGCGCAGCTCGAACACAGTACGACGGGTCACTACTTCGCGGCGGTGACGCACGAAGGCTTCCAGCAGATCCTTGAGGTTCAGGATGCGCGGACGACCGTCGATCAGTGCAACCACGTTGATACCAAACACGCTTTGCAGCTGGGTCTGGGCATAGAGGTTGTTGAGGATCACCTCAGGCACTTCGCCACGACGCAGCTCGATCACCACGCGCATACCGTCTTTGTCGGACTCGTCGCGCAGTTCGGTGATGCCTTCCAGCTTCTTCTCTTTAACCAGCTCGGCGATCTTCTCGATCAAACGCGCCTTGTTCAGCTGGTACGGGAGTTCGGTGATAACGATTTGCTGGCGACCACCGACCTTGTCGATGTCTTCGATCATCGAGCGGGCGCGCATGTAAATGCGGCCGCGACCGGTGCGGTAGGCTTCGATGATACCGGCGCGACCGTTGATGATTGCGGCGGTCGGGAAGTCCGGGCCGGGGATGTATTGCATCAGCTCATCGACGGTCAGCTCAGGGTTGTCGATGAGGGCCAGGCAACCGTCGATGACTTCACCGAGGTTGTGCGGCGGGATGTTGGTGGCCATGCCCACGGCGATACCGCTGGAGCCGTTGACCAGCAGGTTGGGAATCTTGGTGGGCATGACAGCCGGGATCATTTCGGTGCCGTCGTAGTTCGGCACCCAGTCCACGGTTTCTTTATGCAGGTCGGCCAGCAGCTCGTGCGCCAGCTTGGTCATGCGCACCTCGGTGTATCGCATGGCCGCGGCGTTGTCGCCGTCGACCGAACCGAAGTTGCCCTGGCCGTCTACCAGCAGGTAGCGCAGGGAAAACGGCTGGGCCATCCGAACGATGGTGTCGTACACCGCAGTGTCGCCGTGAGGGTGATACTTACCGATCACGTCACCGACAACACGGGCAGATTTCTTGTACGGCTTGTTCCAGTCGTTACCCAGCTCGCTCATCGCGAACAGCACACGCCGGTGCACGGGCTTCAAGCCATCGCGCGCATCAGGCAGTGCCCGACCGACAATTACGCTCATCGCGTAGTCGAGGTAGGACTGTTTCAGCTCGTCTTCGATATTGACCGGGAGGATTTCTTTGGCCAGTTCGCCCATGAGAAGCCTGATTCCTTTTTCGGGTGAAACCTCGTCACATCCATATGGGACGAACGAAGCTCGCCGCTGCCGGCACGGTGCCTGACAACGACTTACGACAAATCAACGAGTTATGACACGGATCTGCGCGTTATAGGCAACCCCTCGGGGCGGCCCTGGAAACCGCCGGATGTTATCACAATCGCCGCCACGCACCTATCCCCCTGATGCGCATGGAGCATAGTTAGTTGACGGGTGACAGGCTTGAGGGGGACGAGAGGGGCTTAGAGAAGGATCCAGCTTGTTTTTTGAGGGTAGATCCGAAGAATTTATTGACTTAAAGGCCTCTTCGCGAGCAAGCCCGCTCCCACATTTGATTTGTGAACACATTTAAAATGTGGGAGCGGGCTTGCTCGCGAAGGCAATCCAACAGACACCAACGCCCTCAATGCAGACGCTTACGGCACATCAACTTGGCCATCTTGGCCGTATCCGGCCGCTCAACGATGCCCTTTTCCGTCACGATCACATCGATCAAATCAGCAGGCGTTACGTCGAACACCGGATTGAACGCATCCACCCCCAAGCGCTGCCCAACGATCTCCAGCAGCTCACCCGGATCGCGCTGTTCCAGTGCAACGTCATCGCCGCTCGCCATCATCAAGTCGATGGTCGAACTCGGCGCCACCACCATGAAGCGCACGCCGTGGTGCATGGCGCACACGGCCAGTTGATAGGTGCCAATCTTGCTGATCACATCGCCATTGGCGGTAATGCAGTCGGCACCGACAATCACCCAGGTCACGCCCTTGGTCTTGAGGATATGCGCACCGGCCGAGTCAGCATTCACCTTCACCGGGATGCCCTCGCCCGCCAGCTCCCAGGCAGTCAGCCGTGAACCTTGCAGCCAAGGCCGGGTTTCATTGGCATAAACCTGCTCGACCATGCCCTCCAGGAAAGCAGCCCGTATCACCCCAAGGGCCGTGCCGACGCCGCCAGTGGCCAAAGCGCCAGCATTGCCATGGGTGAGGATCGCCTGGGCATTGCCCTGGTGCTTGCGGATCAGCTCGACGCCCAGCTGGGCCATGGTGATATTGGCTTCGCGATCACTTTCGTGGATCGCAATCGCCTCGGCTTCCAGCATCGCCAGCGGATCGGCGTGCTTCTTGACGCGGTCCAGACGGTCGCGCATGCGCTTGAGCGCCCAGAACAGATTCGCTGCGGTCGGACGGGTATCCGCCAGAAGTGCGTAGTCTTCTTCCCACGACGCTTGCCAGTCCCCCCCCTCGGCCATTCGCTGGCGAGCGGCGAGCACCAGGCCATAGGCGGCGCTGATCCCGATAGCCGGCGCGCCGCGCACTATCATCGAGCGGATAGCCGCAGCCACCTCATCAACCGTAGAGCAGGCAATCCAGCTTTCCCGAGACGGTAAGGCACGTTGATCGAGCAAGTGCAGCGCGCCATCGCGCCAATCGATGGCCTTCACCTTCTCCGCAGCCAACAGTCGATCGCGCATTCCTTACTCCGCACTCAGAAACAAAGCCGCCGATTATAGCGATCCGCCAGCCAGGACGCTCGGGTATACTTCGCCCTTCTTTTATAGCTGCCTGGGAAGAAGCCTTCGATGACCGCCACTGCCGCCCCGCTCGACCTGTTGCTATTGCCGACCTGGCTGGTACCCGTCGAACCTGCTGGTGTGGTGCTCAAGGAGCATGGCCTGGGCATCCGCAACGGGCGCATCGCCTTTATCGGCCCGCGGGCCGCAGCGCTGAAGCTTTCAGCCACCGAAACACGTGAGCTGCCGGGCATGCTACTCAGCCCCGGCCTGATCAACGCCCACGGGCATGCGGCGATGAGCCTGTTTCGCGGCCTGGCCGATGACCTGCCACTGATGACCTGGCTGGAAAAGCACATCTGGCCCGCCGAAGCCAAATGGGTCGATGAGGCGTTCGTACGCGACGGCACCAACCTGGCCATCGCCGAGCAACTCAAGGGCGGCATCACTTGCTTTTCCGACATGTACTTCTACCCCAAGGTCGCCAGCGACTGCGTGCACAACAGTGGCATGCGCGCGCAGATCGCGATTCCCATCCTCGACTTCCCGATCCCCGGCGCCAGCACCGCCGATGAGGCGATCCGCCAGGGTGTCGAGCTGTTTGGCGATCTCAAGCACCACCCGCGCATCAAGATCACCTTCGGCCCTCATGCGCCGTACACCGTGTGCGATGACAACCTGGAAAAAATCCGGGTGATCGCCGAGGAACTGGACGCCGCAATCCACATGCACGTTCACGAAACCGCCTTTGAAGTGCAGCAAGCTGTCGAGCAGACCGGCGAACGGCCACTCGCCCGCCTGGGTCGCCTCGGGCTGCTAGGCCCGCGGTTCCAGGCCGTTCATATGACCCAAATCAGCGAGGATGACCTGGCTTTGCTGGTAGAAAGCAACACCAGCATCATCCATTGCCCGGAATCGAACCTGAAACTGGCCAGCGGCTTTTGCCCGGTGGAGCGTCTGTGGCAGGCTGGCGTCAATGTGGCCATCGGTACCGATGGTGCCGCCAGCAACAACGACCTGGACCTGCTGGGCGAAACCCGCACGGCGGCGATGCTGGCCAAGGCTGTCGCCGGTTCGGCCACGGCCCTGGATGCCCACCGCGCGCTGCGCATGGCTACGCTCAATGGTGCGCGGGCCATGGGCCTGGAAGGCGAGATCGGTTCGCTGGAAGTGGGCAAGGCCGCGGACGTCGTCGCCTTCGACTTGTCGGGGCTGGCGCAACAACCGATCTACGATCCGGTCTCACAGCTTATATATGCCACCGGACGTGATTGCGTGAAACACCTTTGGGTCGCCGGCAAGCAATTGCTCGACGACCGGCAACTGACCCGCATGGATGAACAACAGTTGACCGCCACGGCCATAGCCTGGGGCCAACGCATCAGCGGGCACCACGAATAACGTCAGTCTTGAACCTACGGATTCAGGACCGAAAACCCGATTTATCAGATTTAGAGGATTCACCATGAGCAACGTCGACCACGCCGAAATCGCTAAATTCGAAGCTTTGGCTCACCGTTGGTGGGACCGCGAGAGCGAATTCAAGCCCCTGCACGACATCAACCCGCTGCGGGTCAACTGGATTGACGAGCGCGTCAACCTGGCCGGCAAGAAGGTATTGGACGTGGGGTGTGGCGGCGGCATCCTCAGTGAGGCAATGGCCCAGCGCGGCGCTACCGTGATGGGTATCGACATGGGCGAAGCGCCTCTGGCTGTAGCCCAACTGCATCAGTTGGAGTCCGGTGTGAGCGTGGAATACCGCCAGATCACCGCCGAAGCCCTGGCCGAAGAAATGCCCGAGCAATTCGACGTGGTGACCTGCCTCGAGATGCTGGAACACGTGCCGGACCCGTCCTCGGTGATTCGTGCCTGCTTCCGCATGGTCAAGCCAGGTGGCCAGGTGTTCTTCTCCACCATCAACCGCAACCCCAAGGCCTACCTGTTCGCGATCATCGGCGCCGAATACATCATGAAGCTGCTGCCGCGCGGCACCCACGACTTCAAGAAATTCATCCGTCCGTCCGAATTGGGCGCGTGGAGCCGCCAGGCCGGCCTGACCGTCAAGGACATCATCGGCCTGACGTACAACCCGCTGACCAAGCACTACAAGCTGGCCAACGACGTTGACGTCAACTACATGATCCAGACCCTGCGCGAGGAGTGAGCCTGTGAAGTTGCGAGCGGTTCTCTTCGACATGGACGGTACCCTGCTGGACACCGCGCCGGACTTTATCGCCATCTGCCAGGCCATGCGCGCTGACCGTGGCCTGGAGCCGATCAACGACCAGCACATCCGCGATGAGATCTCCGGTGGTGCCCGGGCGATGGTCGCAGTGACCTTCTCGATGGACCCGGAATCTCCAGGCTTTGAGGAATTGCGCCTGGAATTTTTGGAGCGTTACGTCAAGGGCTGTGCAATCCACAGCAAACTCTTCGATGGCATGGCCGAACTGCTGGAAGACATCGAAAAAGCCAACCTGATCTGGGGCGTGGTCACCAACAAGCCGCTGCGTTTTGCCGAGCCGATCATGCAGCAGTTGGGCCTGGCCGAGCGCTCGGCGCTGTTGATCTGCCCGGACCATGTGAAAAACAGCAAGCCGGACCCGGAGCCGATGATCCTGGCGTGCAAGATGCTCGACCTGGACCCGGCCAGCGTGTTGTTCGTGGGCGATGACCTGCGCGACATCGAGTCCGGCCGCGACGCCGGGACCCGCACTGCTGCGGTCACCTACGGCTATATCCACCCGGACGACAACCCGCGTCATTGGGGCGCCGATGTGGTGGTGGACCACCCGCTGGAGCTGCGCAAGGTGCTGGATAACGCGCTGTGCAGTTGCTGATTGCTCATCAAACCTGCGAACACCGAGGTCAATGTGTGGCTTGCCTGCGATAGCGTAGTGCCAGCCAGCACACGTGCCAGCTTAGAGACCGCCATCGCAGGCAAGCCAGCTCCCACAGGAATTGGATTCCACATTGAGAGCTGTATCACTGTGAATTTTGTCGAGGCTATTTATGTTTGATTACTCCGCACGTCCAGAACTGCTCAAAGGCCGGGTGATCCTGGTGACCGGCGCCGGTCGCGGGATTGGCGCAGCAGCGGCGAAAACCTATGCCGCCCATGGTGCCACCGTCTTGCTGCTGGGCAAGACCGAGGCCAACCTGGCCCAGGTCTATGACGAGATCGAAGCCGCAGGCCAGCCACAGCCGGTAGTAATCCCGTTCAACTTGGAGACCGCCCTGCCCCATCAATACGATGAGCTGGCAGCGATGATCGAAAAAGAGTTCGGCCACCTCGACGGCCTGCTGCACAACGCCTCGATCATCGGCCCACGCACGCCGATCGAGCAGTTGTCCGGTGAGAACTTCATGCGGGTGATGCACGTGAACGTCAACGCGATGTTCATGCTGACCAGCACGCTGCTGCCGCTGCTCAAGTTGTCCCAGGATGCGTCGGTGGTATTCACCTCCAGCAGCGTGGGCCGCAAGGGTCGGGCGTATTGGGGCGCTTACGGCGTGTCGAAATTCGCCACTGAAGGCCTGATGCAAACCCTGGCCGATGAGCTCGACACGGTCGCACCGGTACGCGCCAACAGCATCAACCCAGGCGCCACGCGCACCAGCATGCGGGCCCAGGCGTATCCAGGGGAAAACCCGACGGATAACCCGACGCCGGAAGAGATCATGCCGGTGTACCTGTACCTGATGGGGCCGGACAGTACCGGTATCAACGGGCAGGCGTTCGACGCGCAGTAGTCGGAACGCAGCAGAACTAAATGTGGGAGCGGGCTTGCTCGCGAATGCGGTAGATCAGTCGATATCTCTGTTGACTGACACTCTGCATTCGCGAGCAAGCCCGCTCCCACATTTATATTGCGGTGTTCTCTGGATCTTAGTTTTTCACCACTTCTTCGAGTGTGAAGCGGCCCAGTGGGTTTTGCAGGAAGTTGCTGATGTTACTGCGTGAAATATTGATGTACGGGCTGTAGTACAGGTCAATCCAGTTCACATCCTGCTTCGCCAGCTTCTGCAGCTCGACATACATCTGCTCACGCTTGACCGGGTCGGCCTCGATCCGCGCTTGTGCTACCAACTCCTTGACCTTGTCGTTCTTGTAGCGGGTCATGTAGTTCTGGTTGGTGTCGTGGCCCAGCACGAAAGTGGTCTTCTGGTCCGGGTCGAGGATGTCGTTGGTCCAGTACATCACCGAAATATCGTAGTCACCGTCCACCAGCATCTGCCAGCTTTGGGTGGGGTCGACCTTTTGCAGGTTGGCGGTCACGCCGACCTTGGCCAACTGGTCCTTGATGATCTCCGCGATCTGCTCGTCGGCTTCGTTACCGGCGTTGACCACGTAGTTAAGCTTCAAATCCTTGGCACCGGCGGCGGCCAGCAGTTTCTTGGCTTCGGCTGGGTCGTACGGGCGTTGCAGGTTGTTGGCGTAGTGATACAGCGAGCCCTTTGGAATGTAGGAATAGGCCACAGTGCCCTGACCGAACGTGGCGGTCTTCACCAGCGATTGTTTATCGATGGCCATGTCCAGCGCCTGACGCACTTCCGGCTTGGCCAGCAAACCGTGCTCGTGGTTGATCAGCAGGTGATCTTCACGGGTGGACGGGTCGGAATGCACCACCACATTCTTGTCTTTCTTCAGCTCTTCAACCCGTGAAAACGGCACGAAGATCGCCGTGTCCAGCTCGTTGTTCTGCACCATGCGCATGCGGGTGTTGTCGTCGGTCACCGAGACCCACTCCACGCCGTCCAGGCTGACGTTCTTGGCTTGCCAGAAGTTCGGGTTCTTTTTCAGGATCACCCGGTCACCCTTGCGCCACTCGTCCACGGTAAACGCGCCGGAGGTCACCGGGTTTTCCGAGTAGGCCTCTTCACCCATTTTGGTCATGGCTTTTTCCGACAGGATCGACACCGTCGGCGAAGCCAGTTGGGAAAGGAAAGCTACAGCCGGAGTCTTCAGCGTGACCACCAGGGTATTCGGATCAGCCGCCTTGGCCGTGTTGATCAGGTTGAAGGGGTCAGCCCACAGCGACGCCTTGTTGTCGCGGATACGCAGCAGGCTAAACGCCGCGTCATCAGCGGTGATCGCCGAACCGTCCGAGAATTTCGCGTCACGCAGCTTGAAGGTGTAGGTCAGGCCATCCTTGGAAATCTCCCAGCTTTCTGCCAGCCCCGGCTCCATCTTGGTGCCCAGGTTATCCACGCGGACCAGGGTGTCGTAGACGTTGGCGAATACCCAGGTGTCGCGGTTTTGCGCGCTTTTGATCGGGTCGAACGTGGTGCTGTCTTCACGGCAACCGATGGTCAATACACCGGCGGCTTGCGCCAACCCGGCAGTGAGGGACCAAGCGGTCAACGTGGCGGCTGCAAGCAGCTTCAAGTGGCGCGATTGCATGTCATAACTCCTTGTTTATGGACGGCAGAAAGGGTCAATGGTTGTTCAAGCACGCAACTGTACCGATGCTCGTGCAGGAAATGAGTAGGCGGCAACACCACGGAACACATGGCTTGCGCGTGCCGGCAGCGCGGGTGAAAGGCACACCCTGTAGGCAAGTTCAGTGGGCTTGGCGGTTCACCTGGCAAGGGCTCTGTAGGCAATGGCCGATAGGGATCAATCTCCGGAATCGCCTCAATCAACGCCGCCGTATAGGGATGACGCGGTGCGGTAAACACCGCTTCCACCGGCCCTTCCTCGACGATCTTACCCAGGTACATCACCGCCACGCGGTCGCACAGGCGGCGCACGATCGCCAGGTCATGGGCGATAGACAGGATCGCCAGGTTCATGCGCTGTTGCAGCTCCAACAGCAGGTTGATGATCTGGCCCTGAATCGACACATCCAGCGCCGCCACGCACTCGTCGGCGATGATCAGGCGCGGTTCCACCGCCAGCGCACGGGCGATGCCGACGCGCTGGCACTGGCCGCCGCTGAGGGAGCCGGCTTTGCGGCTGGCAAGTTCGGGGCGCAGGCCGACCAGGTCGAGCAGTTCATTGACCCGAGCCGGAATTCGGTCCGCTGGGACCTTGCGCTGCACCCGCAACACTTCGGCAATGGTTTCGCCGATGGTATGGCGCGGGTTCAAGGCTGCGTAAGGGTCCTGGAAGATCATCGCGGTTTCGTGACGCAAACGCGCAATGTCGACGGCGCTGCCGTGGGCCATATCGATGCCGTCGAACAACACCTGGCCGCTACTGATCGGGTTGAGGTGCAAAATTGCCCGGCCCAAAGTGCTCTTGCCGCTGCCGGACTCGCCTACCAATCCAAGGGTTTCACCCGCCGCCAGGTTCAGCGACACACCGTTCACCGCCCTCACCCACTGCTTGTTCAACCCGAACAGCCCGGTGCCGGACGCGGCAAACTTCACCTCCAGGTCCTTGATCTGCAATAGGCTCATGGGTGCATTCCCAAGGGGTAGTGACAGGCGACCCGCGCCCCTTCCGGCAAGCGCTCGGTGCACAAGGCGCCAACCTGCGGGCAACGCGGATTAAAGCGACAACCGGCGGGCAATGAGTCCAGCAACGGCGGCTGGCCGGGGATGGTGCGCAGCAAGGCGTGACCGCTGCTTTGCGCCGGTTGGCAGTCGATCAGGCCAGCGGTGTAGGGGTGTTGCGGACGGGCCAGCAGGTCGTACTTGCTGCCGTGTTCGCACAGGCGTCCGGCATACATCACCGCGATGGAATCACAGGTTTGCGCCACCACGCCAAGGTCGTGGGTGATCATGATGATCGACAAGCCGCGCGTGTCTCGCAGGTCCAGCAGCAGGCGCAGGATTTGCGCCTGCACGGTGACGTCGAGGGCGGTGGTTGGCTCGTCGGCAATCAATACTTTGGGGTTGCAGCCCAAGGCCACGGCGATCATCGCGCGCTGGCGCATGCCGCCGGAAAACTCGTGGGGGTAGTTGTCGACACGTGCCTGGGGATCGGGAATGCCCACTTGGCGCAACACGTCGATGGCCTGCAGGCGCGCGTCCTTTTTCGAGGCACCTTGATGCAGGCGGATACCCTCGGCGATCTGCTCGCCGATACGCATCAACGGGTCCAGATGGCTGCTGGGATTCTGGAAGATCATGCCCAGTTGCCCGCCCCGCACAGCGCGCATCCCGGTATCATCCAGTTGCAACAGATCCTGGCCGGCCAAGCGCACTGCACCACCCTGCACCCGCAGGCTGGGCGATGGCAGCAAGCGCATCAGGCCGCGACAGGCCATGGTCTTGCCCGAACCACTCTCGCCCACCAGGCCGAGGATCTCGCCCTCGGCCACGTCAAACGACACGCGGTCCACCAAGGTGACGTCGCGCCCAGGGTGAGTGGCAATCACGCTCAGGTCCTGCACCTGCAACAGACTCATGAGCGATCCCCCAATACCTGCGCCACGCCGTCCGCCAGCAAGCTAAAGCCCATGGCCAGGGTCACAATGGCCAGCCCCGGAAACGTGCAGATCCACCAGGCGGTGGTGATGAAGGCCTGACCTTCGGCGACCATGGTGCCCCACTCGGCGGTGGGCGGCTGCACGCCCAGGCCCAGGTAACTCACGGCGGCGCCATTGAGCAGTACCAGCACGGCGTCGGACATGGAAAACACGATCGAGCCGAACATCGCATTCGGCAGCAAATGCCGGAACAGAATGCGCCCATGACCAAAGCCCAAACTTTTGGCCGCCAAGGCAAAGTCGCTTTCCTTCAGCACCAGAATCTGCGAGCGGATCAGCCGCGCATACGACACCCAACCCACCAGCGCCATGGCGATGTAAAAACTCTTCAGGCCCGGCCCGAGAATGGCCATGATCGCCAGCATCAACACCAGGAACGGGAACGCCAGGATCACATCGATGACGCGCATGCAGAAACTGTCGAAACGCCCGCCGATGTAGCCGGAGACTGCGCCGATAAAGGTGCCGATCATGAACGGGAAGATCACGCCGATGATCGCCAGTTGCAGGTCAATGCGCGCGCCCCAGATCACCCGCGAAAGAATGTCGCGCCCGTAATTATCCGTGCCAAATGGATGGGCCAGGCTGGGACCGAGCAAACTGATATCAGTGTTTTGTGCAATCGGGTCATAAGGTGCGATCCACGGCGCGAACACTGCCAGGGCAAACCACACCAGCAGAATCAACAAGCCCCACGCGGCAGTCAGACGGCCGTTGCGAAAACCGAAACGCAAGCGCAGGCGCCACGGGGCAATCAACGGGCGGCTGGTCATTGCATCTTCACCCGTGGGTCGAGGGCTACCGTGATCACGTCGGCGATAAAGTTGACCACCACCGTGGCACAGGCCAGCACCATGGCCACGCCCTGCACCACCATGTAGTCGCGGGTGAAGATGCCGCGCACCAACAATTGGCCGATGCCGGGGATGGCGAACAGGCTTTCGATCACCACCGTGCCACTGATCAGCCAGCCGATATTCACCGCCAACAGGTTGACCGCCGGCACCAGGGAGTTGGGCAACACGTGGCGGCGAAACACCGCCGCTTCCGACAGCCCGCGGGCACGGGCGGCGGTGACGTGGTCGGCCTGTAACTCCATCAACATGCTGGCCCGCAGGTTGCGCACCAATACCGCCGACAGCGCCAGGGCGATGGTCAGGCACGGCAGCACCATATGGTGGGCCTTGTCCACCCAGGTGCGACCGTAACCGGACACCGGAAACAGGCCCCACTGCACGCTCAACAACAGGATCAGCATCAAGCCCAGCCAGAACGCCGGCATGCCCAGGCCCACCGTGGTAAATACGCGGATCAGGTTGTCTGCCCAGCCGCCCTTGTTGCGCGCGGCGACGGTTGCCAGCGGCACCGCAATCAGCAGCGCCAGCAGCACGCTGCCGAGTACCAGCACCAGGGTCGGCTCGATGCGGGTGACGATCAGTTTCAGCGCATCGACCTTGTACAGCAGCGATTGGCCGAGATCGCCCTTGAGCAGGTTCTTCAGGAAGTAGAAATATTGCAGCCATAACGGCTGGTCGAGGCCGTACTGGGCGCGGATTTTCAACAAGGCGTCTGGCGTGCTGCGCGAGCCCAGCAGGGCCCGCGCCGGGTCGCCCGGAATCGAACGCACCAGCACAAAGGTAATCAGGCTGATGCCAAACAACACCGGCAGCAATTGCAGCGGCCGGGAGAGTACAAAGCGGTAGCGCGCCAGGTTCATCCGTCAGCCTCGATGACGCGCAAGGAAGTCCAGCAGCACCGGAAAATACGCCTGGGGCTCTTCGTAGAACGGCATATGGCTGCTGTTGGGGAACACATGCAATTCGGCGTGCCTGGCGGCCATCTTCATGCGCATGGCACAGGCCGGGGTGAGTTCGTCGTGCTGGCCGGTGGTGATCAGGATAGGCATCTTGAATTCGGCCATTTCAGAGAGACGGTTCCAGTCCTTGAGATTGCCGATATAGAGGAATTCGTTGGGCCCCTGCATGGTTTCGTAGGGGCCCATGTTCCAGTCACCCAGCGAGCGTTTGACCGGCTCTGGCCACTCGTCGAGGCGGCACACGTGGCGGTAGTTGAGCAAGGTAATCGCGGCTTGGTATTGCGGGTGGTCCAGGGTGCCCATGGCTTCGTGGCGCTGCATCATGGCCACGGTTTCGCTGCCGAGGGCGCCGCGCAGGCGTTCCAGTTCCTGGGACAGGTGTGGGATGTCGCCGACGGTGTTTTCGAGAATCAGGCTTTTCAGGGCATTGGGGTAATGGATGGCGTACTCGATACCCAGCCAGCCGCCCCAGGAATGCCCAAGCAAATGCACGCGGCCCAGGCCCAGGGCTTGGCGCACGGTTTCGACTTCTTCGACATAACGGCGGATTTCCCACAGGGAAACATCGGTCGGTCTGGCTGATGCGCCCGTGCCAAGCTGGTCGAATGCAACCACTCGCAGGTTATGGTCTTTGAGCCAGCCATGGGCGTCGCGCAAATAGTCACACGGCAGGCCTGGCCCGCCGTTGAGACACAACAGCACCTCATCGCCTTCGCCAAAGCTGTAGACCACGAGGTCATAGCCGTCGACTTGCACGCTGTACTGCTGGTCGGGGGCAATTTCACGCCACATGCATACATTCCTTGTGTTGTGTCGGCCTGGCAGGTAGCGGCCGTTTAGCGGCCAACACTACCGAGGATGCCGCGCGTCCATAACCTAGCAATTCTTATAGGTTTGGCCTGGCTGTCCTTCGCCGGGGCGTGGCATTCTACTTGCAGCAAGTCGAGATTCAAATGAATTCGGGAGCAGAACGGATGCTGGCCAAGCTAACTGCCTTCAATCACCGCTTGATGCCGGGCAGGAGCCTGGATGAGCAGATGGACAACACGTTTATCCTCGCCCAGCAGTTGGGCTTCGATGCACTGGTGTATGACTACACCCCGGTGCCGATTGACCAGGATGGTGCACTCATCACCCCTTCGGTACTGGCATTGCGCAATACCCCGCCGGGCTGGCACAGCTTGTGGTGCTGCAAAGGGTTCTACCAGATTGATCCGGTGCAGCATTTGGCCCTGAGTACGGTGTCGCCGTTCGTGTGGTCCTACGAAGCCAAGGCCGATACCGCGCTACAAAAGATCATCGATCCCTGCCACGCGCCCGTTTCGTCCTACCTGCACGACCAGCAACTGACCTGCGGCGTGAGCGTGCCAATCCACCTGCCCCGTGGCGGTTTTGCGTCGCTGACCGGGCTGCGTACCGGCAGAGCCCAGACCGTACTGCAGGATGCGCAGCAAACCTTGTCGGATTTCAGCCTTATTTCCCATGCCTTGCAGGAAGCGGCCTACCCGCTGTTCAGCAAGGAGCTGCGCACCTACCCGCATATCCACCTGACCAAACGGGAGCGCGAGTGCCTCAAATGGGCCGCCGACGGCCTGACGGCCGCTGAAATCGCCAGCCAGCTGAGCCGTTCACTGGCGGTGGTTACCCTGCACCTGGCCTCGGCGATGCACAAACTGGGGGCCAAGAACCGCGTACAAGCGGTGGTGCGCGCCACCCATTACCGCCTGCTCGAAGATTGACCCGCGCGCAAAACCTAGCTGTTTTGCTAGTTACCTAAATTTCCCGCGACGACTATTGTGTCCCTGATCCTTTTTTTGAGAGCAGGGCACGAAATGGAATTCATCGAAAAAATCCACGAAGGGTATGCGGCGTTTGGCACCTACCAGACTTGGTACCGCGTCACCGGTGACCTGTCCAGCGGCCGTACACCGCTGGTGATCATTCACGGCGGCCCGGGTTGCACCCACGACTATGTCGACGCGTTCAAGGATGTCGCCGCCAGCGGTCACGCCGTGATCCACTACGACCAACTGGGCAACGGGCGCTCCACCCACCTCCCTGACAAAGACCCATCCTTCTGGACCGTCGGCCTGTTTCTCGAAGAGCTGAACAACCTGCTGGAGCATCTGGAGATCAGCGACAACTACGCGATTCTCGGCCAATCCTGGGGCGGCATGCTCGGCAGCGAACACGCGATCCTGCAGCCCAAGGGCCTGCGCGCGTTTATCCCGGCCAACTCGCCGACGTGCATGCGCACGTGGGTCAGCGAAGCCAACCGCCTGCGCAAATTGTTGCCCGAAGGCGTGCATGAAACCCTGCTCAAACACGAAGCCACCGGCACCTACCAAGACCCGGAATACCTCGCGGCATCACGGGTGTTCTATGACTATCACGTGTGCCGGGTCAACCCATGGCCGGACGCAGTGGCGCGTACCTTTGCCCAAGTCGACTCCGACCCGACGGTGTACCACGCCATGAGCGGCCCCACCGAATTCCATGTAATCGGTAGCTTGAAAGACTGGAAATCCATCGGTCGCCTGTCGGCAATCAATGTACCGACGCTGGTGATTTCCGGTCGGCACGATGAGGCCACGCCGCTGGTGGTCAAGCCGTTTTTGGATGAGATTGCCGATGTGCGCTGGGCGCTGTTTGAAGACTCCAGCCACATGCCTCATGTCGAAGAACGCCAAGCGTGCATGGGGACCGTGGTGAAGTTTTTGGATGAGGTGTGTGCGGTGCCGTACAAAGAACTCAAGGCTGGCTGAATTCAAATGTGGGAGCTGGCTTGCCTGCGATGACAAGGGTGAATTCACCGCAGCTATCGCAGGCAAGCCAGCTCCCACATCAGGTACCGCTTCAGACCTCAGTGGTCTCAGGCTTAGTGGCTTTCCTCGGAGTATCCGCGACCAACGGAATCTCCTTACCCTCGGCATCGAACAACTTACCGCCGCTGAAGTAATCCCCATCGCGCAGTTCCGACACATCCCGGAAGCACAAGCTGCGCTCTGTCCCCGCCACAAACACCGATTGCTGGTCCGAGTTGCCGGCGGTGAAATGGTTGAAGGCCAGGTTCAGCAGGATCGCCATGATCGCCGATGAGCTGATGCCCGAGTGGAAAATGGTCGCGAACCACGTTGGAAAATGATCGTAGAAGTTCGGCGCCGCAATCGGGATCATGCCAAAACCGATGGAAGTAGCGACGATGATCAGGTTCATGTTGTTGCGGTAATCCACCTTCGACAGCGTACGGATACCACTCGCCGCCACGGTCCCGAACAGTACAATCCCAGCCCCACCGAGCACCGACGTCGGGACCGCCGCAATCACCCGCCCCATGAATGGCAGCAGTCCGAGGATCACCAGGAACACCCCGCCGGTTGCCACCACAAAACGACTCTTCACCCCGGTAACCGCCACCAGGCCGACGTTCTGGGCGAAGGCGCTCTGGGTAAACGAACCGAAGATCGGTGCGAACATGCTCGACAACATGTCGGCACGCAGACCGTTGCCCAAGCGCTTGGAATCAACCTTGGTGTCGATGATCTCGCCCACCGCCAGGATGTCTGCCGAGGTCTCGACCAAGGTCACCATCACCACGATGCACATGGAAATGATCGCGGCCACATGGAAGGTTGGCATGCCGAAATGGAATGGCGCTGGGAAACCGAACATTGGCCCCTGGGTCACGCCGGAGAAGTCAGCCATGCCCAGGAACACCGCAATCACGGTGCCGATTACCATCGCCAGCAGGATCGACAGGCGCGAGATGGTCGCACTGCCGATCTTGCTCAGCAGCAACACCAACACCAGGGTCAGCGCTGCCAAGCCAATGTTGGGCATGCTGCCGAAATCTGCCGCGCGGCTATTGCCGCCCATGGCCCAGCGCGCCGCAACGGGCATCAGGGTCAGGCCGATGGTGGTGATCACGATTCCGGTCACCAAGGGTGGGAAGAACTTGGTGATCCGCGAGAACACTGGTGTGATCAGCAGTCCGATCAACGACGCGGCCATCACCGCCCCGAGAATCACCGGCACTCCGCCGGCACCGTCGCCGCCGACAATCGCCACCATGGTTGCCACGCCGGCAAACGACACACCCTGCACCAGCGGCAACTGACAACCAAAGAACGGCAAGCCAAGGGTTTGCAACAGCGTGGCCAGGCCACCGGCAAACAACGACGCGGCGATCAACAGGCCGATATCCGCCGGTGACAAGCCAGCGGCCTGGCCAATGATCAGGGGCACGGCAACGATGCCGCCGTACATGGTGAGCACATGCTGCAGGCCGTAAGCCATGTTGGCGGCGACGCCCAGATTTTCATCTTCGGGCCGCTGCGGTGACGCCTTCGGGATAGTCATGGTGAGGGGATCTCTGTTTTTGTTGTGCATTCACTGTATGCAAAGGAAACGAGAGATGTCCATAGAGTTGTATACAATCAATTCCACAATAAGCCATTTGCAACCGTTACAAAAATCCATTCAGCCGCCCTGCCCTGTGGCTTGAAGCCGTGCGCAAAAGGACCTGAAAAAAAATGCTCAACCGCAAGCTGCGTATTCACGCCCCCGCGATCTACTACTTCGACATGGTGCGGCGCTGTCACTCGATCCGCGAGGCCGCACGCCGCCTGAATGTGGCGTCATCCGCCGTGAACCGGCAGATCCTCAAGCTGGAAGACGAGATGGGCGCAGCCTTGTTCGAGCGTCTACCCGGCGGGCTGCGCGTGACTGCCGCCGGTGAAATCCTCACTCGCCACGTGACGCTGCTGTTGCAGGATGTGGAGCGCGTGCGCGGCGAGCTGGATGGATTGCATGGCGTGCAGACCGGCCATGTGGAGATCGCTACGGTGGAAGGCGCTGCCGTCGAGCTGCTCCCAGCCGCGCTCAGGCGCATGCGCGAGCGCTACCCGAAGGTGACGATCGGCGTGACGGTACAAGGCTCGCAGTCGATTCCCGGTTCGGTGATCAATGGCCAGGCAGATTTGGGGCTGGCGTTTGCCCTCGCCCGCAACAACGAAATCACCCAGTTGTGCGTCGGGCATTTCCGCCTGGGCGCGCTGATGACGCCGGCCCATCCGTTGGCCGCTGAAACCCGCGTCAGCTACGGGCAGTGCTGCGAGCATGGGGTGATTCAGGCAAAGAGCGAGTTGTCGGTGCATCACCTGATCGCGCCTTTGCACAAGCGCGCGGCGGCAAACAAACCTTTGCTGCAGAGTAATTCCATGGAGTTGGCCCGGCAGTTGGCACGCCAGCAATTGGGCATCGCCTTTCAGACCCGTATCGGCATCGAAGCCGACCTGGCGCGCGGCGAACTGTTGCACATTCCCTTGAGTGACCAGGGCGGCATTTTCAGCGACCTCGGTGTGTATGCCCGCAAAGACCGCGACCTGCCGGTGGCAGTGCAAGCCTTGACCCACTTGCTGGGCGAGGAAATTGCCCTGCGCGAGCGTGAAGAAACTGCCTGGGCGCCCCGTATTTCCTGACTTACAAGACAGTTACGCTGCTGCCGTTTCGGCATCGCCCCAGGCGAGATTCTGTTCTTTGGCGCACACCACCCTTGTGCTGATACTGCGCCCGGCGGCCCCTGCAAGGCCGCCATGAGCCAAACGCCAAAGGAATTAAAACAATGAAAAAGGCACTGCACGGCGCAACCGTATTACTCACACTCCTCGGCGGCGGGGAGGCTGCCGCGGTGGAATGGATGAACAACAGCGTAGGATTTCGCTACGGCCAACACTTCACCAATCCGAATAACCCCGATGATTTCAGCAAGCGCATCTACAGCTTCACCCACGCCAGCGGCTACCAGTACGGCAGCAACTACCTGAACCTCGATGTCTTCCTCTCCGACAGCAGCGACCCGCGCAAGGGCACCGACCATGGTGGCAGCGAGGTGTATGCGGTGTACCGGCACCAGTTGTACGCGTCACGCGTGTTCGATGTGCCGCTGGGTACCGGCGTAATCAAGGATTACGCGCTGACCCTGGGCTTCGATGCCAACCGCAACAATAACTTTGCCTCAGCCAAAAAACGCGCATTGGTGATCGGCCCGACCTTGAAGTTCAACACCGTCGGCGTGCTGGACCTGAGCCTGATGTATTACAAGGAAAAGAACCACACCGGCATCCCTGGCGCGCAGGAGTCGAACCACACGTTCGACGCGACCTACATGCTCAACCTGACGTGGATGCGCCCGTTCGAGATCGCCAACCACGGGGCGAAATTCCAGGGCTTCATTAATTACGTCGGGGAAAAAGGTGAGGACTACCATGGCCGTGACACCGCGCCGGAAGCGCTGATGCGCACGGCACTGATGGTGGCAGTGCGACCAGGTAAAAGCGTAAAGCCGAACCTGTACCTCGGGGTGGGTTACGAGTACTGGCATAACAAGTTCGGCGTGGATGGCGGCCGCGGTAGCCGCACGTCGACGCCGACGGTGAATATGGAAATCACCTTTTAAGCCATGGCGCTTTGCAACTGAAGAAACCGAATCAAATGTGTGTGGGCTTGCTCTCGAAAGCGGTGTGTCAGGTAAAGACTTACTGACGGGTCCACCGCATTCGCGAGCAAGCCCGCTCCCACATTTTTGGATCGTATTGTCAAATCAAGCGCTCGCCAGTTCGGAATTATCCGACTTCGGCCGCGCCAACCAGTAACCCAACACCGCCAACGGCGCAGTCGCCAACATCACGATCACGGTAATCAGCAGCGGTTGCTCGATCATCGACGACACCAACAGGCTGCTGAGAAAGCACAGACCCAGTTGCAGGGTGTTTTGCAGTGCCGCCGCCTTGCCGGAGTTTTCCGCAAAAGGCATCAGCGCATTCGCGACGACGATGGGGTAACTGGCACCGTTGACCAGTGCCATCAGACAGAACGGAATCAACAGGGTGGTCAGGGTCGGTACGGTCAATGTCGCGACCAGGTACAACGCCACCATGCTGATGCAGTAGGCCAGCAGCAACCACGGCAACAGCGTCTTGCCCTGAAAGTGTTGCAGGGCACTGCGGCAACTGTAACCGCCCACCAGAAACGCCAGCGTCGGCAGCACATAGCTCAAGCCGATGTCATTCGGGCTGTAGCCCATATCGCCAAGAATGAACGGCGAAGCGGTCAACCAGGCAAAGAAACTGGCCGAGCACGCGGCGAAGATCATCACATTGCCGGTAAATACACGAGAGGTAAGCAACTGGCCATAGCCCAAGCGCGTCGTTTCGCCTTCAGCCACATGACGTTTCGGCACGCTGCGCAGGAATAATGTCGGCAGCAGCAACAGCAGTGAAACGCCCAGCAAGACCCCGAAAATCGCCTGCCAGCCAAAGTGGTTCAGCACCATCGCGCCTAACAGCGGTGCCAGTGCGGGCGACAGCGACATCAATGGCATGATGCTGGCGAATACGCGGTGGGCCTTGTCCGCCGGGTAGCGATCAATCACCAGCGCCTGCCAGCTTACGGCGGCGGAACACACACCAATCGCCTGCATGAAACGCAGTGCCAGCAACTGCGGCGCGGTCTCGACCCAGAACATCCCGGCGCATCCCAGCACAAACAGGCTCAGGCCCGCGAGCAGGATGGGTTTACGCCCCAGGCGGTCAGACAGTGGCCCCCACAGCAATTGCCCCAGCGCAAAACCGGCCAGGAAAATGCTCAAGCTGGCGCCTACTGCGCCCGCGCCGATCTGCAACTGCTCGCCCATGGCGCCGAACGCCGGCAAGTACATGTCCATGGCGAGGTAACCGAGCATGCTCAGCCCCGCCAGATACCAGGTAAAACCAAAAGAATTTTTCATCGAAGCCTTGTAGATCCTGCCATCAAACTATTTGTTGACTGGCGCCCATTATGAAGCTGACAGTTTCTGTGTGAAGCGATAATAATTGAACACTCTTATCAATAATTTTGAAGGCAACTGCCATGTGGTCCGAATACTCCTTGGATGTAGTCGATGCGGTGGCGCGCCATGGCAGTTTCAGCGCCGCCGCGCAGGAATTGCACCGAGTGCCGTCGGCCATCAGCTATACGGTGCGTCAGATTGAAGAGTGGCTGGCGGTGCCGTTGTTCGTGCGGCGACATCGCGATGTGGAACTGACGCCCGCCGGTCGCCTGTTTATAGATGAAGCTCGAGGCGTGATGAAAAAAATGCTCGGCACACGGCGCCTGTGTCAGCAAGTGGCCAATGGCTGGAGTGGGCAGTTGAAGGTGGCGGTGGACTCCATTGTCAAACCTCAGCGCTGTCGGCAATTGGTGCTGGATTTCTATCGGCAGTTTCCCGAGGTGGAATTGCTGCTGGAATACGAGGTGTACAACGGTGTGTGGGATGCCCTTGCGGATGAGCGCACCGACATTGTTATCGGTGCGACCAGCGCGGTGCCGGTAGCCAGTCATTTCACTTTCCGCGACATGGGTTTGCTCAACTGGCTGTGCGTGGTCAGTGCGAAGCATCCGCTGGCGGCCGTGCAGGGTTTGCTCAGTGATGATCAACTGCGTCCGTTCGCCTCGCTGTGCATGACCGACACCTCGCGCAACTTGCCCAAGCGTGACACGTGGACCCTGGATAACCAGCGGCGGCTGGTGGTACCGAATTGGTCCTCAGCCATCGATTGCCTGCGCGACGGACTGTGTGTCGGCATGGCACCGGCGCATCAGGTATTGCCGTGGATCGAACGCGGCGAATTGGTGGCGTTGCAGTTGAGCCGGCCGTTTCCGGCCAGCCCGTCGTGCGTGGCGTGGGCACAGAACAAGCTGTCCCCGGCGATGGCGTGGCTGTTGGACTATTTAGGGGACAAGGAGACGATGAACCAGGAATGGCTGAATGGGCATGCCCTCTGAAAGACATGGAGATCCCCATGTGGGAGCGGGCTTGCTCGCGAAAGCGGTGGATCAGTCAGCTGGTTTGTCACTGACACACCGCATTCGCGAGCAAGCCCGCTCCCACACTTTGCTCGTATTTCAATCCAGCAAACGGGTGACGGCTCGCACAATCATCTCCACTTCTTTGGCATCCAGCGTCAGCGGCGGCAGCAGGCGGATGATCTTGCCCCGGGTCACGTTGATCAACAGGCCATGCTCCTGGGCGGCGCGTAGGGCAAGGTCACGGTAAGGGCTGGCCAGTTCGATACCGATCATCAAGCCTTGCCCACGGATGGCCACCACCTGCGGGTGATCCGCCAGCTCCACACGTAACCGCGCCAACAGGCGTTCACCCTGTTGCGCGGCATTCTGCAGCAAGCCCTGATCTTCAATGATATCCAGCACCGTGCAGCCCACCCGACAGGCCAACGGGTTACCACCGAACGTACTGCCGTGGCTGCCGGGCGTGAACAGCTGGGCCACACCGGACCGGGCCAGGCAAGTTCCGATGGGCACGCCGTTGCCAAGGCCTTTGGCCAGGGTCATCACGTCAGGCACGATGCCTTCGTGCTGGAAGGCAAACCAGGTGCCGGTACGGCCGATGCCGGTCTGGATTTCGTCGAGCATCAGCAACCAGCCGTGACGGGTGCAATGTTCGCGCAAGGCTCGCAGGTAACCCGGCGGGGCTGGCAACACACCGCTTTCGCCCTGGATGGGTTCCAGCAGGACTGCGGCAATACGCACTCCAAACTGTTGGGTGAGTGCTTCGATGGCGGCGATATCACCAAAGCCAACCTTGAGGAAATCCCCCGGCAACCGTTGGAAGCCCAGGCGCACCGAGGGCCCATCGCTGGCCGCCATGGTGCCGAGGGTGCGACCGTGAAAGGCGTTCTCCATCACCACCACCAACGGCTCTTCGATGCCCTTTTTCCAACCGTGCAAACGCGCCAGCTTCAGCGCCGTCTCGTTGGCTTCGGCGCCAGAGTTGTTGAAAAACGCCTGGTCCAGCCCCGACAGCTCGGTCAGGCGCTGGGCCAACCGTTGTTGCCAATCGATGCTGTAGAGGTTGGAGGTGTGCAATAACAAGCCTGCCTGTTCACTGATGGCGGCCACCAGTTTGGGGTGGGAATGCCCGACGTTGGTCACTGCCACACCGGCCACGGCATCCAGGTACTCACGCCCCTGCTGATCCCACAGACGGGTGCCCAGACCACGGGTGAAGCTCAAGGGCGAAGGTTGATACGTGGTCATCAGGCAGGCGGCGGTCATGGCGTCGAGCTCCAAGCATTGTGTGGGTGTGCCCAGTATCGTTAGCCATCAGAGCTGGATAAACTGGGTTTACCTGCAATTACTTTAAAGCTGGGCTTGATAATGGACCTGTTCCAAGCAATGACGGTGTACGTGAAGGTGGTGGAAACCGGCAGCATGACCGCCGCCGCGCAGGAGTGCGGAATGTCGACCACCATGGTCAGCAACCATCTGCGCGCGCTGGAACAACGGCTGGGGGTCAGCTTGCTCAAGCGCACCACGCGCAAACAGAGCCTCACCGAGTTTGGCGGGCAGTATTACCAACGCTGCCTGGAAGTCCTGGGACTGGTGGCCGACTCCGAGCTGCTGGCTGAGCAGATCCACAGCGAAACCCCCAAAGGCAACCTGCGTATCACCGCGCCCCCCGTGTTCGGCACCGAACGCCTCGTGCCGGCCTTGAGCGAGTTCTCCCAACGCTACCCGCTGATCAACCTGTACGTAGTGCTGAGCAACGAGCGGATGGACTTGGTCGACAGCGGCTTCGACGTGGCGATCCGCCTCGGCGAGCTGGAAACCTCCAGCCTGATCGCCAGACCCATGCAGGCCTACACCCTCACCCTCTGCGCTTCACCTGAGTACCTAGCGCGACGCGGCACGCCACAGACGCCCAACGACCTGCAGCATCACGACTGCCTGGCGTTCGCCTACCCGGCGAACGACAACTGGCGTGACACCGACAAGCTCTGGCGCATGACGGGCGATGATGGCGAGGTGGAGGTTCCAGTGGCCGGCACATTGACCATCAACAGCTCGCAAGGCTTGCGCCAGGCGGCTGTAAACGGCATGGGCATCATCATGCTGGCCGATGCCCTGGTCCAACCGGACCTGGAGAGCGGCAAGCTGGTGGCCTTGTTGACCACCTATCAACTGCCCAGCCGCCCCATGCACTTGCTGTATCGCCAGGACCGCTACCGCTTGCCCAAACTGCGCGCGTTCGTGGATTTCGTGATGGAGAAGTGGGCGCGCTAGAAGCCCACGCCCAACTCACGCAAGCGCGCCGCTGTGCGCTCGGCCGACACATGGTGAATCCCCTGCCAACCGAGCGCGACGGCCGCCTCGATATTGCCCGCCACATCGTCGATAAACACCACTTCACTGGCTTGGATATCCGGCAGATGAACACGCACCTGGCTAAGGCTTGCGTGATAGATCGCCGGATCAGGCTTGATCAGCTTCAATTCGCCGGACACCACGATGTCGCGAAAATGCTGCAGGAACGGATAGTTGGCTCGGGCATACGGGAAGGTTTCGGCTGACCAGTTGGTGAGCCCGAACAACGGCATGTTGGCGCTATGCAAGGCTTCAAGGATCGCCACACCGTCCGGCAACGGGCCGCGCAGCATTTCATGCCAGCGGTCGTAATAGGACTGGATCAACGCTTGATGCTGGGGATATTGCTTGATCAGGCTGCGAGTGCCCTCGGCCAGCGAGCGGCCGGCATCCTGCTCGGTGTTCCAGGCCTGGGTGCAGATGTTCTCGAGAAACCATTGCCGTTCGTGGTCGTCGGCAATCAGCTTGCGGTAGAGGTGCTGCGGATTCCAGTCGAACAGGACACCGCCGAAATCAAAAACTACTGCACGAATCGTCATCAGATCCTCCGTTAGCGTGAGTGATAGCGAAGGGATTCTGGCAGATCTTGCAGGAGGGGTGCACTCAGCGGAGCGTAAGACGGGTCTGAGAAAACACAGATCGAATGTGGGAGCGGGCTTGCTCGCGAAAGCGGTGCATCAGTCGCCCTATTCAGTGACTGACACTCCGTATTCGCGAGCAAGCCCGCTCGCACATTTTTCGACCGTGTTTAAGCCTGGATCAGGCCATTGATCTTCACGGTAGGGTTCACATCAGCGTCGTAATCCACGCCGTCGATTTCAAAGCCGAACAAGCGCAGGAATTCAGCCTTGTAACCGGCAAAATCACTGATCTCATTGACGTTGTCGTCGGTGACCTGGTTCCACAGTGCAGCCACGGCGTCCTGGACTTTAGGCTCCAGCTCAGCCAGGTCGGCACGCAGGCGGCCGTCGGCGTCGAGTTTCGGCTCGCTGCCGTACAGGCTGTCCTTGAACAGGCCGTAGACCTGCTCGATGCAGCCTTCGTGGGTGCCCTGCTCTTTCATCACTTTGAACAGCAGCGACAGGTACAGCGGCATGATCGGGATCGCCGAGCTCGCCTGGGTGACCACGGCCTTGAGCACCGACACACGGGCGTCGCCCTTGAGTGCCGCGAGGTTGTCGCGCAGGGTCAGGACTTTCTTGTCGAGGTCTTTCTTGGCTTCGCCGATGGAGCCGTTCCAGTAGATGTCCTGGGTCAGCTTCTCGCCGAGGTAGGTGAACGCGGTGGTCTTGGCGCCTTCGGCCAACACGTCGGCGTCACGCAGGGCGTCGATCCACAGCTGCCAGTCTTCGCCACCCATCACTTTGACGGTGCCGTCGATTTCTTCCTGGGTCGCAGGCTCAAGCGTGGTGTCAACCACAACGCCCTTGTCGGTGTTGATCCCGCGCAGGGTCACGGCCTTGCCGATCGGCTTGAGGGTGGAGTTGTGCACCACGCCTTGCGGGTCGGTACGGCGTGGCGCAGCCAGGCTGTAGACCACCAGGTCGATCTTGCCCAGGTCCTTCTTGATGGTTTCGATGGTCAGGCGCTTGATCTCGTCGGAGAACGCGTCGCCGTTGATGCTCTTGGCGTACAGGCCTTTTTCGACAGCAAACTTCTCGAACGCGGCGCTGTTGTACCAGCCGGCCGAGCTCAACTTACCTTCTTCGCCTTCTTTCTCAAAAAACACGCCCAGGGTATCGGCGCCGCAGCCAAACGCAGCACTGATGCGCGCGGCCAGGCCGTAGCCGGTGGAAGCGCCGAGAACCAGCACCTTCTTGGGGCCGCCTTCGATGGCGCCGTGCTGGGTGACGTAGTCGATCTGTTCCTTGACGTTCGCTTCACAGCCAACAGGGTGAGCGGTCACACAGATAAAGCCACGAACCCGCGGTTTGATGATCATAAAATTTCTGCCTCTTCCAAGGGGTCGACGGCCAGTGGTGGCCATTCAACTTCATTCGTACCGGTCTATGACGTCCGAAAAACCGAAGCGTCACGATAGTCGCAAATCTTGCGTTTACAAAATCCAATCAACAAAACGCTGAGCGGGTTAAAAACTGTGTAAAGCCTTCACAATTTCGCAATATTTAAAACGCCCGACTGAGGGATAAAGCCCTATTATAAGGAGATTGTTTCCATATATTTCAAAGCCTGGCGGATCGCGATGCCGGGGGCTGGAGTCTATACATCTTCCCCGCTGGAGCTGAGCTGCATGAGTGCGAGTGTCATCCGCAAGAGAATGGTTTCGGCCGCCTGGGTGCTGGGCGTGTTGCTGATCATTTATTGCTTCCCGGTTACTACCCTGGTGTTCCTGGCCCTGGTGCTGGTGTGCGGTGTCTACGATTTTTTGCGCAACGGCCTATACGACCGCGCGACCATCAAGAAATACTTCATTGGCAGTGGTCGCAACACCTGGCTGTTGGCGCCGTTCAACACGCTGTTCGACCTGCTGAGTTCGCGCAACCGCCACGTTTACACGATGAACGACTTGCCCGCCGCGTGGCGTGAAGACCTGCAACAGGTGATCGACGACGCCATGGCCCACAAGGATGAAATCATCGGCTACCTGGACGAGCGCATGGCGGAAAAAAAGCGCGGCATGCTGTTTTTCCAATGGTACGGACGGCCCATCGAAACCACCCTCGACATTCCGAAACTCCGGGAAAAACTGCCGTTCGTGAAAACCATCGGTGTGTCCGTGTTTAACGAAAACCGCTCGACCTCCTTTCACTTCGGCCCCCTGCGCATGATGTTCCGCGTGCTCTACAACATGGCGCCGGCGCCCCATCACGACGGCGTGTACATCCAGGTTGGCAAGCACAAGCATTACTGGCACGACGACCCGCTGTTTATCTTCGATGACACGCTGATGCATGCGTCCTTCAACAAAAACGACGCAAAGCGTTACTGCCTGTTTATCGATATCGTGCGGCCGACCCCATTGCCTTCGGTGCTCAACGCCGTGATTGCGGGTTTTGCCGGGATGGTCTTTACCCTGCGTCGGGTTTTCTACAAAAACTGGAAGCTGATTCAGTAAGTTCTGCGGCATGATGGTGCCGGACGGGGTTTGCACTCGGCCTTGGGCCTGAGGTAAAAAACCGTCCCGTGCGACCGAATTCGGCGCCCACCCTTCTCAAGCCATCGCGGCGCCATCAAGGGCGCGGTGGCTGCGCCTTCAAGGAATCAGAATGCCCCAACGTCAAGTCATCAATGCCTCCGTCAGCCCCAAGGGCAGCCTCGAAACCCTGTCCCAACGTGAAGTCCAGCAACTGAGCGAAGCCGGTACCGGCAGCATCTACACCCTCTTTCGTCAGTGCGCGCTGGCCATCCTCAACACCGGCGCGCATATCGACAACGCCAAGACCATTCTCGACGCCTATAAAGACTTTGAGGTGCGTATCCACCAGCAGGATCGTGGCGTACGCCTCGAACTGTTGAACGCTCCGGCCGACGCTTTCGTCGATGGCGAAATGATCGCCAGCACCCGTGAAATGCTGTTCAGCGCCCTGCGCGATATCGTCTACACCGAGAACGAGTTGGACAGTCAGCGCATCGACCTGAGCAATTCCCAAGGCATCACCGACTACGTGTTCCACTTGCTGCGCAACGCCCGCACCCTGCGCCCCGGTGTCGAGCCGAAAATCGTGGTGTGCTGGGGCGGGCACTCGATCAATACCGAAGAATACAAATACACCAAGAAAGTCGGCCACGAACTGGGCCTGCGCAGCCTCGATGTGTGCACCGGTTGCGGCCCTGGTGTAATGAAAGGCCCGATGAAAGGCGCGACTATTTCCCACGCCAAGCAACGCATCACCGGCGGGCGCTACCTGGGCCTGACCGAGCCGGGCATCATCGCAGCCGAGGCGCCGAACCCGATCGTCAACGAACTGGTGATCCTGCCGGACATCGAAAAACGCCTGGAAGCGTTCGTGCGTGTCGGCCACGGCATCATCATCTTCCCGGGCGGCGCCGGCACGGCTGAAGAGTTCCTGTACCTGCTGGGTATCCTGATGCACCCGGACAACCGTGACCTGCCGTTCCCGGTCATCCTCACGGGGCCAAAACACGCAGCGCCCTACCTGCAGCAATTGCACGCGTTTGTCGGCGCAACGCTGGGCGAGGCCGCACAGGCGCACTACCAGATCATCATCGACGACCCGGCCGAAGTGGCTCGCCAGATGACCGCCGGGCTCAAGGCAGTGAAGCAATTTCGTCGCGAACGTAATGACGCCTTCCACTTCAACTGGCTGCTGAAGATCGATGAGGGTTTCCAGCGCCCGTTCGACCCAACGCACGCCAATATGGCCGCGCTGCAACTGAGCCACTCGCTGCCACCGCATGAGTTGGCCGCCAACCTGCGCCGCGCGTTCTCAGGCATTGTGGCAGGCAACGTGAAGGACAAGGGTATCCGTCTGATCGAGCAAAATGGCCCTTACGAGATCCACGGCGACCCGGCCATCATGAAACCGCTGGACGAGTTGCTGCAGGCCTTCGTGGCGCAGCACCGCATGAAATTGCCAGGTGGCGCGGCGTATGTGCCGTGTTATCGCGTGGTTCAATAACTCAGCGCTGTACGGCCACACATTTGATTTCCACCAACAAACCGGGATGCGCCAGTTCTGACACGCCAATCGTCGTCCAGGCGCAATGCCCGCGTGGAAACAGGCGGTTTTTCACTTCACGAAAAACCGCCATGTGCTGGCTCATGTTGACGTGGTAAGTGGTCATGTCCACCACATCGTCGAAGCTGCATCCGCCCTCCTCCAACACCACTCGCAGGTTCTCCCAGGCGGCGACGAATTGCGCCTCTGGGTCGTCGATCACAGCCAGTTCTGGTGTGCGACCGACCTGCCCGGCGCAGTAAAGGGTGTTGCCGACCTTTACTGCCGGGACGTAACCGGCGCGCTCGACAATAGGGTGCATGGCGGCAGGGATGATGAGGTGGCGGTCGGTCATGGACTGTCTCTCTTTACGGTCGTCTACAGGCGTGTCGATGGGGTAAGTCGGGCAATCTTTTTACCTGTTCCGATTAACCCACGCCACACACAGTGGCCGCTTCGATCTAGCCGGGATCAACGTATCCAGCCCCCCACCTGCCAGTGGTAGCCGTCATTGCGTTGTACCCAGTGCGGATGCACGTAACGATAACCTTCGCGCACCTGCTCCCAGTGACCGTGTACCGCGACGTATCGCCCACCTTCCCAACGCCAGTAGCCGCGCGACCAGATATAACCGTAACGGGGTGCGGGCTCGACTTCGATCACTTGGACCGGTGGCGGTTGCGGAGCAACGACTTCAACATACTCCCGTTGCACCGGCCCACGCTCATGCACAACACGCTCTTGCACACACCCGGACGCCGCGACGACGACCGCCGCCAATGCCGCATAACGTAGCAACATACACATTCCTCGGGCGTGATCGCCCAACACATACACCGGTAAAAAATGCCCCCTTGCTACAGCCTCGCTCCTGCTTGGCTCTGGGATATTTTTAACAGGTCGTGTCTGTCGGATTGCTGAACCCGTTGCGACCGAAACGCAGCAGCAAAGGCGTAGGTAATCCGGCTGCTCGATAAGCCAGGGCACGCCATCGCCAACCAACGCCCAATAAAAAGCCCGCTGACCGTTACCGGTTCAGCGGGCTTTGTTGCATCTCGACTTGGCTTACAGCGCCAGGTCAGACGCAGGCTTGCTCGGCTCAGCCGCAGGCTTGGCAGCCTCGGTGGCTTTTGGAGCAGCCAGTTGCGGAATTGCAGGCGGTGGAGTCAGTTGCAGGACGCCGGCGGTGTAGGCCCACTCCTTGGCAACCGCTTCCGGGCTGTCGTTCAGCTTGGTGCCGTAGCTCGGTACGATCTGGTGCAGCTTGGCCTGCCACTCAGGGGTCGCAACCTTGTCCTTGAACACTTTCTGCAGCACGGTCAGCATGATCGGAGCCGCGGTGGACGCGCCTGGCGATGCACCCAGCAGGCCTGCGATGGAGTTGTCGGCAGAGCTGACCACTTCGGTACCGAGTTTCAGGACGCCGCCCAACTCTGGGTCACGCTTGATGATCTGCACGCGCTGACCGGCTTGCCACAGGCGCCAGTCTTCTTTCTTGGCGTTCGGGAAGTACTCTTTCAGGGCGTTGTAGCGGTCGTCATCCGACAGCATCAGTTGGCCAGCAAGGTACTCGACCAGTGGGTACTCACGCACACCAACACGGGTCATCGGCCAGATGTTGTGGGTGGTAGTACTGGTCAGCAGGTCCAGGTACGAGCCTTCTTTCAGGAACTTGGTCGAGAAGGTGGCGAATGGGCCAAACAGAATTACGCGCTTGCCATCCAGTACGCGGGTGTCCAGGTGCGGAACCGACATCGGCGGTGCGCCAACCGAAGCCTTACCGTAGGCCTTGGCCAGGTGCTGCTCGGCGATAGCTGGGTTATCGGTAACCAGGAACGAACCACCAACCGGGAAGGCCGCGTAGTCCTTGGCTTCAGGAATACCCGACTTTTGCAGCAAGTGCAGTGCACCGCCGCCGGCGCCGATGAACACGAACTTGGCGTCGGTTTCAGTCTTGGTGCCGTCTTTCAGGTTTTTGTAGCTCACACGCCACGAACCGTCGGCGTTGCGGGTGATGTCCTGCACTTCGCTCGACAGTTTCAGGTCAAACTTCGGCGTGGTTTGCAGGTGAGCAACGAACTGGCGGGTGATCTCGCCGAAGTTCACGTCGGTGCCGATCGGGGTCCAGGTGGCCGCGATTTTCTGGTTCGGGTCACGCCCTTCCATCATCAGCGGAACCCACTTGGCGATCTGCGCCGGGTCTTCGGAGTACTGCATGCCAGCAAACAGCGGGCTCGCTTGCAGGGCTTCGTAGCGCTTCTTCAGGAACTTGATGTTGTCATCGCCCCACACAAAGCTCATGTGCGGCGTGGAGTTGATGAACGAACGCGGGTTCTTCAGCACGCCCTGCTGGACCTGCCAGGACCAGAACTGACGGGAGATCTGGAACGCTTCGTTGATCTCGACCGCTTTCGGGATCTCAACGTTGCCGTTCTTGTCTTCCGGGGTGTAGTTCAGCTCAGCCAGGGCCGAGTGACCGGTACCGGCGTTGTTCCAGCCGTTGGAGCTTTCTTCGGCCACGCCATCAAGGCGCTCGACCATCTCCATCGACCAGTCCGGCTGCAGCTCATTGAGCCATACACCCAGGGTTGCACTCATGATGCCGCCGCCGATCAGCAGCACATCGACTTTCTTTGCCTCTTGCGCGTGAACGGAGCTGATCCCCAGCGACAAAGCCAGCCCTAGCAAGGCAGTGTTTACTTTTTTAAACATCAGTAGCACCTATGATAAAACGCCATCCGCCCTACCACCCCGGATCATGAGCAAGCCACCATTACGCTGCGCCAGGCAACGCACCGCGGGGTTTGCACATTCACTTGAGGGCCGCAGGGTGGGCACACAAGGTCGATGTATCGACCTCACTTTTATGTCCCTTCTGCGCTGACTTTTTATCATTATTGGCTTCAGCTACCTGGGCGACAGCCAATCGCTGGGACGCATACGGATGTACGCACCAGAAAGAGACTAGACCAAGACGGCGCGCAGAATATCACGGCAAACGGCGTTTATGCGCCGTTTGGCCAATTGACAGCTCTAAATCGCAGCTTTTAACGCGCCGGTGTCAAGCGTGGCAGCCGCGACCTGAGGTCACAGGCCTGGAACTCTCACGCCAACGGCTGTTCTAGACACCTTCGCCGCCGCTTGCGTAGCATCGACGGCTCTTCTTCGTACCCCCCATCCACACAGAGTTACCCATGACTATCCAGCAAACACCCGGGCACGTACTGCCCGCGCGCAGCGCCGCCAAAATGGAAGCTGCCATGGCCGTGGGCGCCTTCGCGATCGGTACCGGCGAATTTTCCATCATGGGCTTGATGCCCGACATCGCGCAGAACTTGGGCTTAAGCGAACCCCAAGTCGGCCATGCCATCAGCGCCTACGCGCTGGGCGTCATGGTCGGCGCCCCACTGCTGGCGATTCTCGGCGCCAAATTACTACGTAAACACATGCTGCTGTTGCTGATGGGCCTGTACGCCTTGGGCAACTTGGCCACGGCGTTTACCCCGACCTTCGGCTCGCTGGTGGCCTTCCGCTTTATCAGCGGCCTGCCACACGGTGCCTATTTCGGCATCGCTGCCGTGGTCGCTTCCAGCATGGTGCCCACTGACAAACGTGCTGGCGCTGTCGCACGCGTAATGATGGGCCTGACCCTGGCCATGCTGCTCGGCAACCCCATTGCCACCTTCCTCGGCCAACACTTGGGCTGGCGCTCGGCGTTCGCATTGGTCAGCGTGATCGCCCTGTGCACCATCGCCTTGGTCTGGCAATTCGTTCCCCACCGCCACGACGAACAACGCAGCGACCCGCGCAAGGAACTGCGCGCCTTCACCAAACCCCAGGTGTGGATGGCACTCTCTATCGGTGCTATTGGCTTTGCCGGCATGTTCTGCGTGTTCAGCTACCTCGCCCCGACCATGCTCGAAGTGACCAAAGTGTCGCCGCAGTGGATTCCGTTTGGGCTGGCGGCGTTTGGCGTGGGTGGCATCATCGGCAACATCGCCGGCGGCAAGCTGTTTGATCGCATGCAGTTCCGTGCGGTGGGCTTGATCCTGGTGTGGTCGATGGCCGTGCTGGTGCTCTTCCCGTTTGCCGCCGGGTCGTTGTGGAGCGTACTTCTGGGAATCGGCCTGGTGGGCACCATGGTGTCAATGGCCGCACCGCTGCAGATCCGCCTGATGGACATCGCGCACGAGGCGCCTAGCCTAGCAGCTGCGTCCAATCATGCGGCGTTCAACCTCGCCAACGCACTGGGCCCGTGGTTTGGCGGGATGGCGATTAGCGCGGGACTGGGATGGACCAGTACCGGCTATATCGGAGCGGCCACGGCACTGGTCGGACTAGGCGTTTACCTGATAGCACGGCGCATGCCGGGCGGGCATTGATTAGGTAGATAAAAGCTAAGTGGGCAGGTAAATCTGCCCACTTCGATCTCAATCGTGCAGCAAGTCGGAACTGTACTGGTTGAAACTATTACCAATCCCGCTTCCTCCGAAGTTTACTCTGGTCGCGTTGCCAGATCCGTGGCCATCGAGGGATTGGCAACCTTCGGAGAGGCACGTGCTGGTGCTCATGCCTGAACATGCGCTAATAACCAACGCTGCGCCGGCAATGATCATGGCTTTGATAAGGTTCGAGCGCATTTTTCAAGTCCCTGAAGGCTGAGGCGTGAACGTTTATATCGTTTGGGTGATCGTATGCCGGTGAGACGCTGGCATTCATGAAACCTCAATGAGCGACAGCTACGGTTCAGGGTGCGGAGGGTAGTGATCGCACTAAATGACGCATCTTCAAACAAGAAATATTCGCATCTATTCCACACGGGAATAAAAAGTGTCTCGATGTGTTTTTTTCTCTACAATTCGGGCACGTTTAGAAAGGAATTTTTCGTGAGCATTTCAACGAATTCAAATAACCGTCCTAGTGATGAGATAGATCTGGTCCCGCTGATCCAAGCCCTCTGGACCAATAAGATAATTATCCTGGCAACAACAGTCGCAGGCGCTGTCATTTCACTGTCCCTCTATATGACGTCGGCAGAGGAATGGACGGCCAGCACTTACATCACAAAATCATCACTTTATAATTTATATAACGAAGTGAATAAAAAAGAGCTGGCAGCCGGAACTTCACCACCGCAAGTAGAACTGCAGCTGTATAGCTCAATACAGAATGATCTTTTCTACACCTCCATGGGCGTCATGGCATCGCAATCCATTTCATTAAAAGAAAGCGGTCCTAAGACAGGTAGAAATGAGGCCGTTCTCTACGTAGCGTCAGCCACCGCACCCTCCGCAGAGCAAGCCAAGTCTCAACTCAAGACAGCAATGGACACTGCGAATAACGAAGCCATTGCGCTTAACCTGCCAGCTTTAGCTCCTGAAAATAGCCTGAGAGCCTTCAACACGCTTGACGAAGTTAAAATCGGCAACAGCAAAAACAGTAAAAAATCTGCCGCACTTGGCGCCTTTTTAGGGTTAGTACTTGGGTGCATATTCGTGGTTGGCCGCGTCCTGCTCCGCCAATACAAAAGCTCAAATCCCGCTTAAGACCATTCATACCAACTCGCTGGTCAACCTATAAATGGCGTAGACCAGCGAAAGCGTAACTAAAACGATAAAAAATTTCGCATAAAGTGTTGTTTTCATTGTTAGCACTTAAAGTTTGAAATAATGGCGCAATGCCATTATTGCACCACGCAATTATTTTTTCACGCCAATTTTTCCCTCCCGAAGAACAAAAATCCCGCCCACTTGCGCCATGAAACTCAGCAGAATTTCAGTGCTGACCGTCAACCACACGGTAAAAAAACTCACAAAAACAAAGCACAGTCAATTATGGAAAACCCTTAAAGCTACCTTTATGACTTAAATTTAATGTTTAGACAGGTGATGTTCAGGTTGGATCCAATAGGTGCAGCCTGTAACATATCTGTCATATTTCACGAACAACAAGGATGTGTTTTGAGCTTTCCTGACAACACCGTGCTCCAGAGCTTTCCTGCAACCCTCAACCACCGCAACGCGACGATCTTCACCGCTAACCGCACCGACTCCAGCGCTCAGCAAGCAATTGAGGATTTGATCGACGCCCGCCTTCAATTGCGAGACCGCGTCAGTGCTCCCCTCAAAGGGATGGAGAACGACCTGTTCGCCAAATCCCAGCCCCTTGACAGCCTCAGACCAAAGCTTAGAGTGACGTTCGGGCGCGCAAAGCGTGACGGAGCGTTCGACTGGCCAGTAGAAGAAGTCATCAATACTCTAGGCGCACAAAAACGCGGCGCCCCCGTCGCCGGCCTGTATGGTTTCGGCTACAGGAAATCAGCTCTCGGCCTGATCCAGGAATTCTTCATATTCACCGAAATGCTCGACGGCCACCTTAATGGGCTCACATGGCTCAAGCGCGAACGCAACATTCAGAACCTAATTCACGTGTCCTTTAATCTGCTGCATGCTTTACACAGCAAAGACATCGTCCACATGGATTTCTGGGCCAACAACGTAATGATCGATCCGCAGCAACCCACACGAGCCAAGGCAATCGATCTGGAAAACTGCTTCCTCACCCCCACGGACCACCTCACTGAAGTCCTAGCGTTTCAATTCGGCTTTTATTACCGTCGGGAAATTTTCCGGTTCGTGATCGAGCACGATTACGATCGGTTGGTTTTTGAAGAGCTCGGTAAATATGACGGCATTGATCGCCGCCGTTTTGATGAGATTTACGCGCTAAGCAAACATGAGAATATAAGTCGCCGGGCACGACGCGAGATTTTTCATAAAGGGACGGTTGTTACAGGGTGAGCCCAGGCAATCACACAAGCGCTGAGAAGAGGTAGGCCCGGAATCCTGCCTCTGGATTCCTGATAAACTCGCGCACTCTGCCCTACCCACTCAGATTGCCCAATGCCCCTGACGACCGTTCCACCGCAACCGCTTTCCCGCCGCTTTTCCGTCGCGCCGATGATGGATTGGACCGACCGCCACTGCCGGTTCTTCCTACGCCTACTCTCCAAACACGCCCTGCTTTACACCGAGATGGTCACCACCGGTGCGATCCTGCACGGCGACCACGAGCGCTTCCTGCGCCACAACGAAGCAGAGCACCCTCTCGCGCTGCAGTTGGGCGGCAGTGTCCCCGCCGACTTGGCCGCCTGCGCCCGCATGGCCGAGGCTGCCGGTTACGACGAAGTGAACCTGAACGTCGGCTGCCCCAGCGATCGGGTGCAGAACAATATGATCGGCGCGATTCTGATGGCGCACCCTGCGCTGGTAGCAGATTGCGTGAAGGCAATGCGAGATGCGGTGTCGACTCCCGTGACGGTGAAGCACCGCATCGGAATTAATGGGCGGGACAGTTATGCCGAGTTGTGTGATTTCGTCGGCACAGTAAAAGAGGCGGGGTGCACCAGTTTTACGGTGCATGCGCGAATTGCCATTCTGGAAGGGTTGTCGCCCAAGGAAAACCGCGACATTCCGCCGTTGCGGTATGACGTGGCGGCTCAGTTGAAGCGGGACTTTCCTGATTTGGAGATTGTGCTTAACGGCGGGATCAAGACGCTGGAAGCATGCCAAGAGCATTTGCAGACGTTTGATGGGGTGATGCTGGGTCGCGAGGCTTATCACAATCCGTACTTGCTGGCGGAAGTGGATCAGCGGTTGTTTGGTAGTGACGCGCCGGTGATCAGTCGGGCGGAGGCGTTGACGCAGCTGCGGCCTTACATTGCCGAGCATTTGGCGACCGGTGGCTCGATGCACCATATCACCCGGCATATTCTCGGGCTGGGGACGGGCTTTCCGGGGGCGCGCAAGTTCAGGCAGTTGTTGTCGGTGGACATTCACAAGGCGAGTGATCCGTTGGCGTTGCTGGATCAGGCTGGGGCGTTGCTGGAAGGACGTTGAGCACACGGGCGGTGCCTGCGGGTTTGAATCCGGTCTTATGGGATTCGGTTGAACCTGCCGGCCGTTTTGCCCTCCTATTTAGCACCAAGGCCAATGTTTCAAACGGCCGTTTTCAGGTTGTTGCCCTCGCAAACGATCGAACGCATTTGCGCCTTGAGCGCCTGTCAGCGCTCGGGTAATGTCAACAGACCCATAGGACAGAGCACGCCCATGACTTCCAAGCTGGAACAACTCAAGCAAATCACCACTGTCGTAGCCGATACCGGCGATTTTGAAGCTATCGCCCGGGTCAAACCGCAAGACGCCACCACCAACCCTTCCCTCCTGCTCAAGGCCGCCTCGATCCCTGCTTATGCCAAGCTGCTGGACGAGTGCGTGAAGGACTGCAACGGTGACGTGGGCCTGGCCAGCGACCGCTTCGCGGTGGCGGTGGGCCAAGAGATTCTGAAAGTGGTTCCGGGGCGCATTTCCACCGAAGTGGATGCCCGCCTGTCGTTCGACACTGATGCCGTGCTCAAACGTGCGCACCGCTTGATCGACTTGTACGAAAAGGCCGGTATTGGTCGTGACCGTGTACTGATCAAGATCGCGTCCACCTGGGAAGGCATCCGCGCTGCAGAGAAGCTGGAAAAAGAAGGCATCCAGACCAACCTGACCCTGCTGTTCTCCTTTGCCCAGGCCGTAGCTTGTGCAGAGGCGGGCGTGTTCCTGATTTCGCCGTTTGTGGGCCGTATTTACGACTGGTACAAGAAAGCCAATGGCAACGACTACACCGGCGCTGATGATCCAGGCGTGCAGTCGGTGACACGCATCTACAACTACTACAAGGCCAATGGCTACAAGACCGTAGTCATGGGCGCAAGCTTCCGTAACTTGAGCCAGATCGAAGAGCTGGCCGGTTGCGATCGCCTGACCATCAGCCCTGACCTGCTAGAGAAACTGGCCGCTGATAACGGTAAGCTGGAACGTAAGCTGTCGCCGGGTCATGCCGGTGAAGCGCGGGTACATTTGAGTGAAGCGCAGTTCCGTTGGGAGTCCAACGAGGATGCGATGGCGACTGAGAAGCTGGCAGAAGGCATCCGCCAGTTTGCTCGGGACCAGGAGAAGCTGGAAGCGCTGTTGACTGCCAAGCTGTAAGGCAGGCGAAGACAAAAAGGGCGGCACCTGTGAGGGTGCCGCCCTTTTTTATGTCAGCTGGAAATGCGGTGTTGGGGGAGCGCATTCGCGAGCAAGCCCGTTCCCACATTTTGATCATATTTTCAGCTGGATATCAGTGGCGCTCCAAGGCGTTGACGAGGTCGTGGAATGCTTCCCGATTGGACTCGTTCAACCCCATCAGGATCTTGTGCGCTTCCAGCACCTTGATCCGCACGACTTCCTCGGACTGGTCCTGGGACGGCAGGTCGGTCAGGCATTCCGGGCAAGGGATTGGGCGGTCAACGATGTTGAACACCTGATCGAAACCCATGGACTGCAACAGACGGGTGATGTCTTCGTGGGTGGTGACGACCGTAGGCAACAGGCCGACCTTCTGCCGAGACAGAATGGACAGCTTGGCCAACAGCCCAAGGGTGGTGCTATCGATGCTGCGGGTTTCGGTCAGATCAATCACGATCGCCGAGAAATTCAACGCAGTGAAGATCCGCTCAATCGTCGCATCCAGCGCCGAACACAAGGTCAGGCGCACTTCACCGACAAACTTCAGGACGAAGGTCCCGTCTTGCTCGGCGAATTGGATTCTTCCGGTACTCATCAAAGATTCCTGCTCAACACCAATAGGGCGATATCATCCGGCATCTCCCCCAGCGTGGCCAATCCAAACACTTGCCGCAGGCCATCCAGGCTGCCGCCTGCCGACTTGACCTTTTGGGGCAAGGCGGCTTCTTTCTCCTTGAGTGTAGGCTCTGGAAGGAGGTCCAGGATGCCATCAGACATCAGCGTAAGGCTAAATGTCGGCGGCAGTTCCAGGATGTGGTCCTCGTAGGTCGCTTCATTAAACAAGCCTACGGGCAGACCACGGCCTTCCAGGTAACGCACACTGTCTGGAGTGTATAAAACCGGCATCGGCAGGTGACCGCCGATGCTGTAGGTCAAAAGACCGGTTTCTTCATCAATAACGCCGCCGACCATCGTCACGTGCTTGCCCAGCTTGCAGCTGATCAGGCCTCGGTTGATGTGGCCAAGCACCTCGGAAGGGGTGAACTCCGGCAAGGTGCCATTGCGCTTGGATTCGAACAACAGCCGTGTCGTCATGAACTTCAACAACACCGTAACAAAAGCAGAAGACGCGCCATGGCCGGAAACATCGGCCAGGTAAAACGCAACACGCCGCTCATCGACACGGAAGTAGTCGACAAAATCACCCGACAAATACAGTGACGGGATGATCTGGTGCGCAAACTGGAACTCGTCGATGGTCCATGGGCTGACCGGCAGCATGTTCATCTGCACCTGGCGACCGGCGTTCTGGTCTTCCTGGAGCAGATTCAGGCTGGCTTCAAGCTCACGGTTGGCGGTTTCAAGCTTTTCGCGGTAGCGCTGGTTTTCCAGCAGCAGACGTGCACGATCCAGGGCACGGCGCACCGAGTGCTCCAGTACCGCCAGGTCTTCCAGGGGTTTGATCAGGTAATCCGCAGCGCCCAGGCGCAGGGCCTCGACGGCATCGTTCATCACCCCGGCACCGGACACGACAATCACCGGCGTCTGCGGAGCAAGCTCGGTCACCTGGCGAATCAGCTCCAGGCCGCCCATCTGGGGCATGCGCAGATCGCAGATCACGAGGTCGGGCTTGTCGCGCTCGAACACCTGGAGACCCTGTTGGCCGTTGCTGGCCTGCAGGACGCTGAAGCCACTGTCTTCCAAATAGGCCGCGAGACTCGCGCGCACTACTTCGTCGTCATCGATTATCAGCAGCGTGGCACTGGTTTTTTGCATGTGGGCAAACGGCGCCAGAATTAGGTTGGCGTAGGTGGCTCGACAATGGCCGGGCTCACGTACTGGATTCGCTTTCTAGCCTCTCTGTCCTACAAAGCACGGGCTTTTGGCCCACGCACAACTGTAAAGCAGAGGTGCCCTTCTAAGGCGCAGACGGTACTCCCATCCGTCAGGGGTTTCAAGCTCATGCCGATGGTCGCCGAGCGTCTTTACATCGCAAATCACCGGGAGTTATAAGAACACGCACGACCACAACACAAAGTAAGGATGGAGCCCATGAGCGAACACGCGCGCGACTACGCCGAAAAACGCGATTTCATCCGTATGCGTGTAGATGCCGATGTATCTTTGATCCACGCAGGGCAGGAGATTGCCGCCGTTTGCGTGGACCTTTCCAGCTCCGGCATGCAAGTGCAGGCACCCCGCCAGTTCAAGGTCGGCGACCGACTGAAGGTGCGCATCGACTCAGAGCACGCAGCCCTGAAAGGCCTGGAAGCCGACACCGAAGTGGTATGGACAAAAACCGCCGGAGAAGACCAGCACCTGGGCCTCAAGATCCTGAAAATGCACTGAAATTCGCGCACAAAAAAGGCGACCCCTGGGTCGCCTTTTTTCATTTCAAAACATCACAACTTAGAAGTCGTCGACAACCTTGCCGTCCTTGACCTTGAACTCACGGTTCTGCAGGTAGGCGTTACGAATGAAGGTGTACTTGTCGCCGGTGATCAGCTTCTCGCTGTCGAGCAGGCTGGCACGGGTATCGACGATGTTCAGGCCGAAGGTGCTGTTGCGCCACCCGATATCGTTCATGTAGCGGTACGGCTGGGTGTAGCTGTCCACGTATTTGGACGGCGCATCACGCAAGGTGCTTGGGCCCAGCAGTGGCAGCATCACGTAAGGACCGCTGCCGACGCCCCAGTAACCAAGCGTCTGGCCGAAGTCTTCATCGTTGCGATGCAGCCCCATTTTGGTGCCGACATCAATAAAGCCCAGCACGCCAAAGGTGGTGTTCAACAGCAGGCGAGCGGTGTCAACGCCGGCTGCGTGAGGCTTGAGTTGCAACACGTCATTGGCAAAGTTGCCGACGTCGCCGATGTTGCGGAAGAAGTTGTGGATACCCGTTTGCACGAATTGTGGAGTGACAAACTGATAACCCTGGGCCAATGGCTTGAGCGCATAGGTATCAACGGTGTCGTTGAAGGTGAAGATCGGGCGGTTGACGCTTTCCCATGGATCATCTTCCGATGCAGCCTGGACGGCGAACGGGGCCAGCAGGACAGTGGCACACACGGATAGCTGAGCGAAGTAGTGGCTCCAGCGCATAGCTTTTGCTCCTTGATTGATCTGTCATGGGCGCTATGCCCTGAATAAGGCCGTCAGTATATGACGGAAGTATGGATTTAGGCAGCAACCGGGAAACGTCATGCAGAAAATGCACAATTTCCCTACAAATAACGCCGATGTCATCGGCTTGTCATCCTGTCCCGATAGCGTCACAGCTATTTCAGGGATGTCGATATGCCCCACGCCGAGATTGCCACCGCCAGCGCGCCTGCCCTGACCGCTGTTCTGTTTGGCCTGAGTGGTTGCCTGGTAGATTTTGGTTCCCGGGCGCGCACTGATTCACCCTCCCCCAATTCCCTGGCAACCCCCGGCGCCCTGAAAATCCTGCGCAGCCTCAAGGAGCAAGGGGTTCCCTGCGCCTGGCTGGATGAGCTCCCCCCCTCGGTCACCACCCCACTCGCCGCTGAGTTACCCGACTGGCTCAAGGCATCGTCACCCTCCTCGATTCGCTGGCCCGCACCACACGCGTGCTGGCAGGCCTTGATGGAGCTGAACATCGAGCGCCTGGAAGGCTGTGTCTTGGTCAGCGGTGAGCCGCGCTTGCTGCAATCTGCGCTCAATGCCGGGTTGTGGACCATTGGCCTGGCGTCCTGCGGCTCGCTGTGCGGCATGGCGCCCGAACAATGGCAGGCATTGAGCGAGCAAGAGCGCGAGTACAAGCGTGGCAAAGCCACCGTAGCGCTGTATGGGCTGGGCGTGCACTCAGTGATCGACCACCTTGGCGAGCTCGGCACCTGCCTGGCGGATATCAGCCTGCGCCAGCTCAAAGGCGAGAAGCCCTGATCGAGATCATGCACAGTTGGCGCAGGTGGATTAATCTACAGGCCAGCCCGTAGACCTTTCACGGCGTGCCGCGGTCTATGCCAGTGACTATCGATAAAAGGAAACACGTCATGCCTGATCGCAAAAAACTGGAAGAACAGGTCGAGATCCTGCGCGGGCAATTGGAACAGGATCCCCCGCTGTCGGAAGAAAAACGTGAAGCCCTCGAAGAGCTGATTGCCAAATTCGAAGTGCAACTTGAATTGGAACCGGCCACCCAGACGCCCAGTATTTCCGACGATGTGAACCAAGCCGCCATAGAGTTCGACGCTGAGCACCCGGTGATTTCCGGGACATTGCGCAACATCATGATCACCTTGGGCAATATTGGGATCTGACAGCAAAAAGCCCCACAATCGCGGGGCTTTTCAATTTTACTGCCGTGCCAGACGCACGTTCTGGAACGCCACATCTTCGGTGCTGCGGTACGGGTTGATATCCAACCCGCCACGGCGCACATACCGCGCATACACCGTCAATTTCTCAGGCTTGAGCAAGCGCTGCAGGTCGAGAAAGATTCGCTCAACACACTGCTCATGGAAGTCCGAATGCTGGCGAAAGCTCACGATATATTCCAACAGGCTAGCGTGATCCAGCGCTGATCCACGGTACTCCACCACCACACTGCCCCAATCGGGCTGGCTGGTGACCGGGCAGTTGGATTTGAGCAGATGGCTGTGCACGCTCTCCTCGACAATGCGCGAATCATCGCAGCGCAGCAGTTCCGGACGCGGGTGCTCATAGCTGCTGACATTGATATCCAGGTCATCGATGCACACGCCGGGCAACGCCATCACCCCTTCGGCCTCGATTTCGGCCAGTTGGCGAATGCGCACGAGCACAGGCTTGCCGGCAGCGGCGCTCAGGTCGGTGCGCAGGGTCGCTTCCAGGCTTGCCGTATCGACAAACGCGGTTTGGTTCAGCGAATTGAGGTACAGCTTGAAGGACTTGGACTCGATGATGTTCGGCGAGTCCGCCGGGATGCTGAATTCACCGATGGCCACCACCGGCTTGCCCGAGGGCAGCAGCCAGGACAGTTCGAAGCAGTTCCAGAAATCCACGCCTTTGTAGGGCAAGGTCTCGGCGCTCAGGCCCAGCTCGGCCCACTTGGCGGTACGCGGAATCGGGAACAGCAACGAAGGTGTGTAAGTGGAGATGTATTCACTGGACTTGCCCAGCGGCGAATGTTCGGCTGCGGGATGCATGGCGGAAACCTGGCTAAATAAACCGCGCCAGTCTACCAGCCTTTGCGCCCGCGCCTAAGCAACACCGGATCAATCGACGTTGAGCTTGCCGACCATGCCCGCCTGGTAATGCCCTGGAAGGTTGCAGGCAAATTCAAGGCCCGTGGCCTTAGTGAAGGTCCAGGTCAGTTCGGCGGTTTTACCGGGCTCGACCAACACGCTGTTGGGATCATCATGCTTCATCGCGCCATGGCCCATTGCAGCGTGGTCCATCTTGCCCATTCCGGTGGCAGTGAGCATGCCGCTGGCTTGCATCTGCAACATTTCCTTCTGGTGTTCGGCATGCATCGCCGCATCGCCCAGGTTAAATTCGTGGAGCAACTGGCCCTTGTTGACGAGCACGAAGCGCACCGTCTCACCGGCTTTTACATCCAGAGACTTGGGCGAAAAGGAAATATCCTGCAGTGTCACTTCCACGGTGCGCGTCGCCTCCGTCGCCGCTGCTGCATGGCCAAACGCATAGGTATGGGCCGCATCCGCCATTGCATCAACACTCAACACCAACAGGCAACCCGCCAACAACAGGGGTGTACGCAACGCCATCGCTATCTCTCCAAAAGTGTGTGACTCGCTTGAGAGGCACTCTAAGATTGCGCCGCTGCCAGCCAGCTGACTGCTAGATTACAACTTTGTCAGGTTGCGCCCTTACCCTGTAACCCACGGTATAAAGCCCGTCGCGCACCGTTACCAAGAGCCGCCCATGAAACTGCTGATCGTCGAAGACCAACCAAAAACCGGCCACTACCTGCGCCAAGGCTTGGCCGAGGCTGGTTTTACCACCGAACTGGTAGCCGATGGCACCACCGGCCAGCACCTCGCCTTGACCGGCGACTACGACCTGCTGATTCTCGACGTGATGCTACCTGGCCGCGATGGCTGGCAAATCCTGCAGGCGGTGCGCAGCGCCGGGCAAGAGACCCCAGTGTTATTCCTCACCGCCCGTGACGCAGTAGAAGACCGCGTGCACGGCCTGGAACTAGGCGCCGACGACTACTTGGTCAAACCCTTCGCTTTCTCCGAACTGCTCGCCCGTGTACGCAGCCTGTTGCGTCGAGGCGGCAGCACGCCCCAGGAAACCGCCCTGCAGCTGGCCGATCTGCGCCTGGACCTGATTCGCCGCCGCGTCGAACGGGACGGCCAACGCATCGACCTCACCGCCAAGGAGTTCTCCCTGCTGGAATTGTTGCTGCGTCGCCAAGGTGAAGTGCTGCCCAAGTCGCTGATCGCCTCCCAGGTCTGGGACATGAATTTCGACAGCGACACCAACATCATCGAAGTGGCGATTCGCCGGCTGCGACTGAAAGTCGACGACAACTTCCCCAACAAGCTGATCCACACCGTGCGCGGTATGGGTTACGTGCTGGAGGAACGCTTCAATTGATCAAGCGCCTCTCCCTGGCCAGCCGCCTGGCGCTGCTGTTTGCGGCGTGTACCGCCGTGGTGTCGCTGCTGGCCGGCGTGTTGTTCAACCATGCCAGCGAAGCGCACTTTATCGAACTGGATCAGCAGTTGCTCGACAGCAAATTGGTGGCCCTGCGCAGCACACTGCTGGGCGTCGACACGCCGCAGCAATTCAGCCAGAAGGAAGCGCAGCTGCGCGCCGAACTCAGCCGCCAACCCGATCTCGCCCTGCGCATCAGCGCTGCCGACCAGCTCTGGTTTGACGACGCACCGGGCGTCACGCTGCCCGCGTCGCCCGGACTGCATCGCCTGCACAAGGCAGGTACCGACTACCGCATCTACAACGTGCCGCTGATGCCGGGCCAGCCGAACTCCCCGCAACTGAGCCTGATGCTCGACATCACCCACCACCAACACTTCCTGCAACGCATGCAGCACCTCATCTGGCTCACCGTCGGCCTATCGGCCCTGGCCACGGCGCTGCTCGGCGCCTGGGCAGCGCGCAGTGGGCTGCGGCCATTGCGGCGCATGGGTGAAGTGGCCGCAGGCGTGTCGGCGCACTCCCTGACTCAACGCCTGCCCCAGCAGCACATGCCAGTGGAACTGGCGGAACTGGCCCAAGCCTTCAACGCCATGCTCGGTCGCCTGGACGATGCGTTCCAGCGCCTCTCAGCGTTCTCTGCCGACATCGCCCACGAACTGCGCACCCCGTTATCGAACCTGCTGACCCAGACCCAGGTCATCCTCACGCAGCCCCGACCGCTGGAGGATTATCGCGAGGCGTTGCACAGCAACCTGGAAGAGCTGCAATGGATGGCCCAATTGGTCAACGACATGTTGTATTTGGCCAAGGCCGACCACGGCTTGTTGGTGCCCAAGCGCGAAACGTTGGTGCTCGAGGATGAAGTCGACGCGTTGCTGGAGTTCTTCACGCTGCTGGCGGAGGACGCACACGTCAATCTGATCCGCGAAGGCACTGCCCGTACGACGGGCGATCGCGGGATGTTGCGCCGGGCCCTGTCAAACTTGCTGGATAACGCGCTGCGGTTTACCCCTCAGGGTGGCGAGGTGCGTGTACGCATCGAGGATGGGGTGAGACTTTGCGTCGAGAACACCGGAGAAGGCATTCCAGCGGCGTTGCTGCCGAGGTTGTTTGATCGGTTCTACCGCGCAGACCCGGCGCGCCATGAGGGTAGCAGTGAGCATGCAGGATTGGGGCTGGCGATTACCCAGTCGATTGTGCGGGCGCATGGGGGACGGATTTTTTGTGAGTCCGGGGCTGGGTGGACACGGTTTGTGATTGAGTTGCCCAAGATAGATTAATGCAATCCGTGCCGACCTCTTCGCGAGCAAGCCCGCTCCCACATTCGACCGAGTACATCCTTTGGAATGCAGTCAAAATGTGGGAGCGGGCTTGCTCGCGAAAGCGGTCTTGAATACTACGAATACCTCAGCGCATGCGCCGGCTCAATCTTCGCCGCCCGATACGCCGGATACAGCGTCGCCAAAAAGCTCAGCACAAACCCTGCCGTGCAAATCAGCACCACATCCCCACCCTGCAGCTCCGAAGGCAAGTTGCTGACGAAATACACATCCGAACTGAATATGTGCTGCCCGGTCACCCGCTCCATCCAGCCCACCAGTTCACTCACGTTCAGTGCCGCAATCACGCCCAGTACGCCACCGATCAAGGTGCCGACAATACCGATCACCGTGCCCTGCACCATGAAGATCGCCATGATCTGCCGTGGCGTGGCGCCGATGGTGCGCAGGATCGCAATGTCCGCGCCCTTGTCGTTCACCACCATGATCAGCGTGGCAATGATGTTGAACGCGGCGACGGCGACAATCATCAGCAACAGCAGGCCGATCATGGTCTTTTCCATCTTCATCGCGCTGAACAGGCTGCCTTGGGTGTGGGTCCAGTCGTCCGCCTTGTAGGCCGCACCCAGGCTGGCGGCGATGTCCGCCGACACCTTGGGTGCCGCGTACAGGTCTTTCACCGCCAGGCGCACGCTTTGCACCTGGTTTGGCTGCCAGTGCTGGATCTCTGCGGCGTCGGCCATGTTGATCAGGGCCATGGAGCCATCCAGCTCGGCGCCGACCTTGAAGATGCCGACTACATTCAAACGCTGCATGCGCGGCGTGATTCCGCCGGGTGCGCTGCTGATTTCCGGCACGATCAGGGTCAGCTTGTCGCCGACATTCAGGCGAAAGCGTCGCGCAGTGATTTCACCCACTACCACGCCAAACTCGCCGGGCTTCAGGTCTTCGAGCTTACCCTGCACGATATGCTGGGCCACGATGGACACCTTGCCTTCCTGGGCCGGGTCGACGCCGCTGATCTCGATAGGCTGCATCGCGCCCTTGTAGGAGAACATGCCGTCCATCTGCGTGAACGGCACCGCAGCGGTCACTTGCGGGTTCTTCATCGCGGCGGCGGCCACTGGCTGCCAATCATCAATCGGGTTCACGCCAACGATGGTGGCATGAGGCACCATGCCGAGGATGCGCGAGCTCATTTCACGCTGGAAGCCGTTCATCACCGACAACACCACGATCATCGCCAATACGCCCAGGGCGAGGCCGATCATCGAGGTCATCGAGATAAACGAAACAAAACGGTTGCGGCGCTTGGCGCGGGTATAGCGCGTGCCGATGAAAATCGATAACGGTCTGAACATTCGCGGGCACCGTTGGAAAAATAGAAAACCCGGTGTCAGACACCGGGCTTGAAACAGGTCAGATGGCGACCAGATGACCTTCCTGCAGGTGCAACACGCGGTCCATCTGGCGGGCCATGCTCATGTCATGGGTCACCACCAGGAACGCGGTGCGCATCTGGGTGCTCAGTTCCAGCATCAAGTCCTTGATGCCCTGGGCGGTGTGGGAGTCCAGGTTGCCAGTAGGCTCGTCGAGCATCACCAGGCCTGGGTTGTTGACCAGGGCGCGGGCGATGGCCACGCGCTGGCGCTCGCCGCCGGACAATTCAGCCGGCTTGTGCTCCAGACGATGGCCCAGGCCGACGCGCTCCAGCAGCGCCTTGGCACGCTGGCGGGCTTCCGGGATGGCGGTCTTGCCGATCAGCAGCGGCATGCACACGTTTTCCAGGGCCGTGAATTCCGGCAGCAAGTGGTGGAACTGGTACACAAAGCCGAGTGAACGGTTGCGCAGTTGGCCACGGGCCTTTTCACCGAGGGCCGACAGTTCTTCACCCGCCAGCCACACGCTGCCCTTGGACGGCGTATCGAGCCCGCCCAACAGGTTCAGCAAGGTACTTTTGCCCGAACCGGAGCTGCCGACAATCGCCACGCGCTCACCAGGATGCAGTTCCAACTGCAGGTTCGACAGCACCACCACCGACTCCGGGCCTTCCTCGTAGGATTTGCCCAGGTCGCGGCAGCTCAAGATTGCTTTTTCACTCATGCCCGATTCACTCATAACGTAAGGCCTGTGCTGGCTGGGTACGTGCCGCGCGCCAGGCTGGATACAGGGTGGCAAGGAAACTCAGGACCAACGCAGCACCGCCCACCATCAACACATCCTGGGCCTGCACCTGGGACGGCAAGTAGTCGATGAAGTAGACGTCAGCGTTGAGAAACTTGTGGCCGATCAGGGTTTCGAGGCCGGCGATGGCGGCGCTGACGTTCAACGCGGCCAGAATGCCCACGGCGGTGCCAATCAAGGTACCGACCACGCCGATCACGGTACCCTGCACCATGAAGATCGCCATGATCTGCCCCGGCGTGGCGCCAAGGGTGCGCAAAATCGCGATATCGCCCTTCTTGTCGTTCACCACCATCACCAGCGTGGAGATGATATTGAAGGCGGCCACGGCAACGATCAGCAGCAACAGCAAGCCGATCATGGCTTTTTCCATGCGGATGGCCTGGTACAGGTTGCCGTGGGTTCGGGTCCAGTCGCGGGCGTAGTACTGGCTGTCGCCCAGGTGCTGGGCGATTTCCCAGGATGTGCGCGGGGCGTCGAACAGATCGCTGAACTTGAGGCGCAGGCCCTGCACCTGGTCTGGCTGCCAGCGATGCAGGCGCGCCAGGTCGGTGAGGTTGGTCAGGCCCAGGTAGCCATCGATCTCGCCAGCGCCCACGTGGAAGGTACCGACCACGGTGAAGCGCTTCATACGCGGGAACATGCCGGCCGGGGTCACGGTGACTTCCGGGGCGACGAAGGTCAGCTTGTCGCCCAGGCCCACACCGAGCTTGGCCGCCGCCTTGTCACCGATCACGATGCCGAACTCGCCAGGCGCCAGGTCATCGAGTTTGCCCGACAACATGAACTTGTCGATGATCGAGACTTTGCGCTCCTGGGCCGGGTCGATGGCATTGAGCAGGATCTTCTGCACCTTGCCGTCATTGGTCAGCAACCCCTGCATCTGGGTGAACGGCGCAACGGCCACCACCTTGGGGTTCTGCTTGACCTTGTCGGCCAGGCTTTGCCAGTCACTAATCGGCGAATCGCCTTCAATGGTCGCGTGGGGCACCATGCCCAGCACGCGGGTACGCATCTCATGATCGAAGCCGTTCATCACCGACAGCACCACGATCATCACGACTACGCCCAAGGCGAGCCCGATCATCGAGGTCAAGGAAATGAACGACACAAAATGATTGCGACGCTTTGCACGGGTATAACGCGTGCCGATAAATACGAAGAGAGGTCTGAACATGTCGGGGCTTGTTCGGAGGAAAAGAAGACGTCCCGGTGGCGGGGTCTGGTAAGCAGCTTTACACTCTGACCATTACCGCTAGCTGGGGTTCGCCATGTCGACATTAGATGAAGAAGAACGCCGCGAATACTACCGTATCGACGACATGATCGCACTTCAAATCAAAAGCCTCTCCGCCCCCGAAGTGGCGAGCAAGGAAGTGTTGCTGGATGATTCTCCACTGTTCAATCTGCTCAGCGAATTGCACCTGAGCGAATTCGAAGCCCAGCACCTGTTGCGCCAGATCAGCGAGAAAGATCGCAGCCTGGCCGCCTTCCTCAAAGTCCAGAACAAACGCCTGGATCTGCTCAGCCAGGTCATGGCGCAAAGCTTGCGCGATGAGGTCGGCGCCCCGCAGCCGGTGATCATTTCCGAAGGCGGCATCGACTTCCAGCACCCCACGCCCCTCGCCCCCGGCGCGCACCTGGCCATCAAGCTGGTGCTGATGCCCCAGGCGCTCGGCCTGTTGCTGCGCGCGCGGGTCACCCATTGCGACCCCAAGGGCGGTGGTTTTGACGTGGGCACGGAATTCGAATCCATGACCGACGCCCAGCGCCAACTGCTCGCGCGCTACATCCTGCAGAAACAAGCCCAGGAACGCCGCCTGGCGCGGGAACAAAGCGACGCCCAAGACACCTGAATACGTATTCACCCCGCCAGACAAGCTGGCGCATAGGAGCAACTGTGACCCTGATCTACGGCCACCGCGGTGCCAAAGGCGAAGCACCGGAAAACACCCTCACCAGCTTTCAGGAATGCCTCAAGCACGGCGTACGCCGCTGCGAACTGGATTTGCACCTGTCCATGGACGGTGAGTTGATGGTCATTCACGACCCAACCCTCAAGCGCACCACCGACCGACGCGGCAAGGTCGTCGAGTATTCGGCAGCAGACTTGGTGAAGATGGACGCGCGCAAAGGCGGCCCGGGCTGGGTCAAGCCCTGCCCGATCCCACGCTTGGAAGAATTGTTCGAACAGTGCGATTTCGATCACTGGCAATTGGAAGTCAAAAGCGCTTCGCGCACCCGCGCTGCGACCACCGTGCTCGCAATTCGAGAAATGGCCGTACGCCACGGCCTGATGGACAAGGTCACCGTGACGTCGAGTTCGCGGGAAGTGCTGAAGGCGGCGGTTGAACTCACTCCCGACCTGTCACGCGGGCTGGTGGCCGAATACGCCTGGCTCGACCCACTGAAGGTCGCGCAAAACTATGGCTGTGAGATTCTGGCGTTGAACTGGACGTTGTGCACCCCTGAGCGTCTGGAAAAAGCCCAGCGCCAGGGCCTGCACGTGTCCGTGTGGACCGTCAACGAACCTGCGCTGATGCGCAGGCTCGCCGACTTCGGCGTAGATAGCCTGATTACAGACTTTCCCGGTTTGGCCACTGCCACTCTCGAGAATTACTGAAATCGGTCTCCCCGGCCGGCTCAGGCCACCGGCCGGAGCCGCTCAAAAAAGCCGGTTGAGGCCGTCGTAGGCCGCTACCCGATAGGCTTCGGCCATGGTCGGGTAGTTGAACGTGGTGTTGACGAAATACTTGAGGGTATTTTGCTCACCCGGCTGGTTCATGATGGCCTGGCCGATGTGCACGATTTCCGACGCCTGATAGCCGAAGCAATGCACGCCGAGCACTTCCAGGGTTTCACGGTGGAACAGGATCTTCAGCATGCCTTGCGGCTCACCGGCGATCTGCGCACGCGCCATGCTCTTGAAGAACGCCTTGCCCACTTCATAAGGCACCTTGGCCTTGGTCAGTTCGTGCTCGTTCTTGCCGATCGAGCTGATCTCGGGAATCGTGTAGATCCCGGTCGGCACGTCGTTCACATAACGCCAGCTGCCATTGTCGACGATGCTGCCAGCGGCCGAACGGCCCTGGTCATGGGCGGCACTGGCCAGGCTTGGCCAGCCGATCACGTCACCGGCGCCGTAGATGTTCGGCACGCAGGTGCGGTAGTTCTCGTCCACCTCGATCTGGCCACGGCTGTTGACCTTGACCCCGATGTTTTCCATGCCCAGCTTGTCGGTGTTGCCGGTACGGCCATTGCACCACAGCAAGGCGTCGGCCTTGATCTTCTTGCCGGACTTGAGGTGCAGGATCACCCCGTTGTCCAGGCCTTCGACCCGCTCATACTCTTCGTTATGGCGCACGGTGATGTTGTTGTTGCTGAAGTGGTAGCTCAACGCCTGGGAAATTTCCGAGTCGAGGAAACTCAGCAATTGGTCGCGGTTGTCTACCAACTCTACCAGTACACCCAGGCCGCTGAAGATCGAGGCGTATTCACAGCCGATTACGCCGGCGCCGTAGATGATCAGTTTGCGCGGGGTATGGCCCAGGCTCAGGATAGTGTCGCTATCGTAGATACGCGGGTGGTGAAAATCGATATCGGCCGGGCGATAAGGGCGCGAACCGGTGGCGATGATGATGTGCTTGGCCACCAACTTCTCGACCACGCCGTTGGAACAGACCACTTCGATGGTTTGCTCGTCGGCGAAGCTGCCGGTGCCGAAGAACAGGTCGACACGGTTACGAGCGTAGTAACCGGTGCGCGAGGCCACTTGCTTGGAGATGACTTTCTCGGCGCTTTTCAACACGTCCGGGAACGAGAACCAGCGCGGCTCACCAATGGCCCGGAACATCGGGTTGGTGTTGAACTGCATGATCTGGCGCACCGAGTGACGCAAGGCCTTGGACGGGATGGTACCCAGGTGGGTGCAGTTGCCGCCGACCTGGCGACGGCTATCGACCATCGCCACCTTGCGCCCCGCTTTGGCGGCGTTCATCGCCGCACCTTCTCCAGCCGGGCCGGAACCCAGTACCACCACGTCGTAGTTGTAGACAGCCATGCGTACTCCTCAGAACAGGCCAGGCGTACGGTTGGACGCCGGGCTAAATCATGCCGCGGCCAGCGGTCATGAAGGACAATTTGGCTCAAGTGTGTGAACCGGGGCACAGTCTATATAAGGCTCAACGCCGCGCACATTAACCCTTGGTCGCGTCGTAGGCCAGTATTGCCTTTACTACAGCACCAGGAAATTACAATTACACTCCCACCACGCACCTTCGCAGGACGAGCCATTATGCGGCATGTCGTTTTCTGTTTATTGCTGATGTTATCGGTCACGGTGCAGGCCAGTGAGGCGGACCGGCTCAGACAAGCCGATTTCCCGGCGCAGTCCCATGACCTGGTGCTGAAAAACCAGGCGGTGCTGATCTATCTCTGGGCGGATGTCTACGCCGCCGCGCTGTATGCCCCGGACGACACCCCTGCCAAACAAGCCTGGAGCCAGCAGAAGAGCCTGCGCCTGGCGCTGTATTACTTTCGCAACATCGACCGCAACGATGTAATCAAAGCCGCCACTACGGCCTTGGAGCGCCAGCAAACAGCCGCCACCCTCACCCGCTTGAAACCTGAACTGGATCAACTGCACGCCCGTTTTCGCGACATTCGCAGCGGTGACCGGTACGCCCTGGATTTTCACCCCGGCCGTGGCCTGAACCTGGAGATCAATGATCAGGTGGTGTTCAGCAGTCGCGATGACGAACTGGCGAGGGTTTACCTGGGAATTTGGCTGGCACCTAAAGGCCTCTCCGACAGCCTGCGCAACTCCCTCCTGAATTAACGCACATCCCCTGTGGGAGCGGGCTTGCTCGCGAACGCGGCGTGCCAGATAGCTCATCAAGTGCCTGACACACCGCGTTCGCGAGCAAGCCCGCTCCCACATTTGGATTTTTATCGCCCACAGATCCTTTGGCATTTAGTCAGCGTGCTATCAAATTTATTGCCGGTAGCGACTAATACACATATGGTTACAAAACACCGAAAGGACGATCTGCGACCAGGGAATCACTAATAAGATAGCCAAAACGAGTGAATGACATGTCCACTTCAACGGGCAAAGGCAAGGCGATCTTTCGCGTTGTCAGCGGTAACTTCCTCGAAATGTTCGACTTCATGGTCTACGGCTTCTACGCCACGGCCATCGCCAAGACCTTCTTTCCCACCGACAGCGCCTTTGCCTCCCTGATGCTGTCCCTCGCGACCTTCGGCGCCGGTTTTCTCATGCGTCCACTCGGCGCAATCTTCCTCGGCGCCTACATCGACCGTCACGGCCGCAAGAAAGGCCTGGTGATCACTTTGGCCCTGATGGCTGCCGGCACCATCCTGATTGCCTGTGTACCAGGCTATGCCACCCTCGGCGTCGCCGCGCCCTTGCTGGTGTTGTTTGGCCGTTTGCTGCAAGGCTTCTCGGCTGGTGTAGAGCTGGGCGGTGTGTCGGTGTACCTGGCGGAAATCGCCACCGCTGGGCGCAAGGGTTTCTTCGTCAGTTGGCAATCCGCCAGCCAACAGGCCGCCGTGGTGTTCGCCGGCTTGCTCGGCGTAGGCCTGAACCACTGGCTCAGCCCAGAGCAGATGGGTGATTGGGGCTGGCGGGTACCGTTCCTGATTGGCTGCATGATCGTGCCGGTGATCTTCGTGATTCGTCGCTCTCTAGAAGAAACCCCTGAATTCCAGGCCCGGAAACATCGCCCTACCCTGCAGGAAATTGTCCGTTCGATTGGTCAGAACTTCGGCGTCGTCATTGCGGGCATGGCGTTGGTGGTGATGACCACCGTGTCGTTCTACCTGATCACCGCCTACACCCCCACTTTCGGCAAGGCCGAACTGCACCTGTCGGATTTCGACGCCCTACTGGTGACCGTCTGCGTGGGCATCTCGAACTTCATCTGGTTGCCGGTGATGGGCGCGGTGTCCGACAAGATCGGGCGTAAACCCCTGCTGCTCGGCGCAACTATTCTGGCGATCCTCACGGCGTATCCGGCGCTGTCATGGCTGGTGGTCAATCCAAGTTTCACCCACCTGCTGATTGTGCTGCTGTGGCTGTCGTTCCTGTACGGCTCATACAACGGTGCAATGGTGGTGGCGCTCACCGAGATCATGCCGGTGGAAGTGCGCACCACCGGGTTCTCCCTGGCCTATAGCCTGGCGACCGCAACGTTTGGCGGCTTCACCCCTGCGGCGTGCACGTACCTGATCCATGTGCTGGACAACAAGGCGGCGCCGGGGATCTGGTTGAGTGGGGCGGCGGTGCTGGGGTTGATTGCGACGTTGGTGCTGTTTAAAGGCAATCGGCATGAGCTGAGGACGGCGCAGGCCTCAGTGATTGGTGGCGCTCGATAGATCGCTTGCTCGCGAAGAGGCCCTCACATTCACCCCAAATCCCACAGGCATAAAAAAGCCCCGAACCAGTCGGGGCTTTTTCATTTACTGCGAACGCTTAGCGCGGAAACGCCGGCGGGTTGACCCCAGCCATGTCTTCCATCACGCGAACCACCTGGCAGCTGTAGCCGAACTCGTTGTCGTACCACACGTACAGCACAACGCGGTTGTCCTGGGTAATGGTCGCCTCAGCGTCCACCACACCGGCGTGGCGCGAGCCCACGAAGTCGGTGGACACCACTTCCTGCGAATTAACGAAGTCGATCTGCTTATGCAGGTCGGAGTGCAGCGCCATGTAGCGCAGGTACTCGTTCATCTCTTCACGGGTGGCGGCTTTCTCAAGGTTTAGGTTGAGGATAGCCATCGACACGTTTGGCGTCGGAACACGGATCGCGTTACCGGTCAGCTTGCCGGCCAGCTCAGGCAGGGCCTTGGCAGCAGCGGTGGCAGCACCGGTCTCGGTGATCACCATGTTCAGCGCGGCGCTACGGCCACGGCGATCGCCCTTGTGGAAGTTGTCGATCAGGTTCTGGTCGTTGGTGTACGAGTGAACGGTTTCAACGTGGCCGTTAACGATGCCGAACTTGTCATTCACTGCCTTGAGCACCGGCACGATGGCGTTGGTGGTGCAGGAAGCAGCGGACACGATCTTGTCGTCAGCGGTGATTTCACCGTGGTTGATACCGTGAACGATGTTCTTCAGCTTGCCCTTGCCCGGTGCGGTCAGGACAACGCGGTCGATACCCGGGCACGCCAAGTGCTGGCCCAGGCCGTCGGCATCACGCCATACGCCGGTGTTGTCCACCAGCAGGGCGTCCTTGATGCCGTACTGGGTGTAGTCCACCTCAGTCGGGTTCTTCGCGTAGATCACCTGGATCAGGTTACCGTTGGCGGTGATGGTGTTGTTTTCTTCGTCGATGACGATGGTGCCGTTGAACGGACCGTGTACCGAGTCGCGACGCAGCAGGCTGGCGCGCTTGGTCAGGTCGTTCTCGGCGCCTTTGCGCACAACGATGGCACGCAGGCGCAGGCCGTCGCCACCACCGGTTTTTTCGATCAGGATGCGCGCCAGCAGGCGGCCGATACGACCGAAGCCGTACAGCACAACGTCGGTGCCTTTACGGGCAGCGGCGTTCTGTTGACCTACCACGTCAGCCATTTCTTCACGCACGAACTGCTCGGCGGTACGGCCAGCGCCTTCTTTGCGGAATTTGTAGGCCAACTTGCCCAGGTCTACCGAAGCCGCGCCGAGCTTGAGCTCGCTCATGGCTTTAAGCAGTGGGAATGTTTCGTGGACGGAGAGTTCGCTGTCGTCGGCGGAGCGATGGCGCGCAAAGCGGTGAGCTTTGAGAATCGCGATGACAGACTGGTTGATCAGGCTGCGGCCATAGATCGAGCTCACCACATTGTTATTGCGGTACAGCTGGCCGATAAGCGGAATCATCGCTTCTGCGAGTGCTTCACGGTCGATCCATTCACCAAGACACTGGTCGGGCTTCTGAGTCACGGGAACCTTCCACATGTAGGGGCAGAAAAAAGGGGCTACATTATGCCGCCCGACTGGCCTCGGAGCAATGCGCCCCAGGCAACAAAAAGTGCTTGCCAAAAATTGACACCCCGCTGGAGCCCAGTAAATACGCGGGTTCCAGAAGACCAGCTTCTTGTCAGGCAGGGCGACTTATCCGTAACCCTCCGAAAACCTCGTGCTTTTTGACACTACATATTGAGCCAAAAGGCACCATTGTTTGTCTTAGCCACTACATTTCCTACAAACCGTAATAGGCTCAGTCAGCAACTGACAGACGGCGCCTCGCACCGTTACAATTACCGACTTTGTCGCAACGCTTGGAGCTCAACCTTCCGTGCCCGTCCTGCGTCTACCGCTTCTCCCTGCTGCGGCAGGCAAACAGCACTGGGGCAATCTGCCCGGTGCCGCCCTGAGCCTGGCCATTGCCGAGGCTGCCAGCGCAGCCAAACGCTTTACCCTGCTACTGACCGCCGACAGCCAAAGCGCCGAACGGTTGGAGCAGGAGCTGAGCTTCTTCGCCCCCGATTTGCCGGTGCTGCATTTTCCCGACTGGGAAACCCTGCCCTACGACCTGTTCTCGCCGCACCAGGACATCATCTCCCAACGCATCGCGAGCCTGTACCGCTTGCCGGAACTGGCCCACGGCTTGCTAGTGGTGCCGATCACCACGGCCCTGCATCGCCTGGCGCCGACCAAGTTCCTGCTGGGCAGCAGCCTGGTGCTGGATGTTGGCCAGAAGCTCGACGTGGAGCAGATGCGCACGCGCCTGGAAGCCAGCGGCTACCGCTGCGTCGACACGGTGTACGAGCACGGTGAATTCGCGGTACGCGGCGCATTGATCGACTTGTTCCCGATGGGTAGCAAACTGCCCTATCGCATCGACCTGTTCGATGACGAAATCGAAACCCTGCGCACGTTCGACCCCGAGAACCAGCGCTCCATCGACAAGGTGGAATCGATCAAACTGCTGCCGGCGCGCGAGTTCCCGCTGCAGAAGGATGCGGTCACGCGCTTCAAGGCACGCTTTCGTGAACGCTTCGACGTCGACTTCCGCCGTTGCCCGATCTTCCAGGACTTGAGCAGCGGGATTACACCGGCCGGTATCGAGTACTACCTGCCGCTGTTCTTCGACGAAACCTCCACCCTGTTCGACTACCTGCCCCAGGACACCCAGGTGTTCTCGCTGCCCGGCATCGAACAAGCGGCAGAAAACTTCTGGAACGACGTACGTAATCGTTATGAAGAACGCCGCGTCGACCCCTCCCGTCCTCTATTGCCGCCCGCCGAGCTGTTCCTGCCGGTGGAAGACTGCTTCGCCCGCCTGAAAAGCTGGCCGCGCGTGGTCGCCAGCCAGCAGGACGTGGAAGCCGGCAGTGGCCGTGAGCGCTTCCCCGCGCAAACGCTGCCTAATTTGGCGATTGAAGCCAAGGCCAACCAGCCACTGGAAGCGCTCTCCAACTTCCTCGGTGACTTCCCCGGCCGCGTGCTGTTTACCGCCGAATCCGCCGGCCGCCGCGAAGTACTGCTGGAGTTGCTGGAACGCCTGAAGCTGCGACCGAAAACCGTCGACAGCTGGCCGGACTTTGTGAAAAGCAAAGACCGCCTGGCAATCACCATCGCACCGTTGGATGAAGGCTTGCTGCTGGACGATCCGGCCCTGGCACTGATCGCCGAAAGCCCGCTGTTCGGCCAACGCGTGATGCAGCGCCGTCGCCGCGAAAAACGTGCCGACGCCAACAACGATGCCGTGATCAAGAACCTCACCGAGCTGCGCGAAGGCGCGCCGGTGGTGCATATCGACCACGGTGTGGGCCGCTACCTCGGCCTGCAGACCCTGGAGATCGACAACCAGGCCGCCGAATTCCTCACCATGGAATACGCCGAGGGCGCCAAGCTCTACGTGCCGGTCGCCAACCTGCACCTGATCGCGCGCTACACCGGCAGCGACGACGCCTTGGCGCCGTTGCACCGTTTGGGCTCCGAGACCTGGCAGAAAGCCAAGCGCAAGGCCGCCGAGCAAGTGCGCGACGTGGCCGCCGAACTGCTCGACATCTACGCGCGCCGCGCCGCCCGCGAAGGTTATGCGTTCGCCGACCCTAAAGCCGACTACGCCACCTTCAGCGCCGGTTTCGCCTTCGAAGAAACCCCAGACCAGCAAACCACTATTGAAGCGGTGCGCGCCGACATGCTCGCGCCCAAGCCGATGGACCGCCTGGTCTGCGGCGACGTGGGCTTCGGCAAGACCGAAGTGGCCATGCGCGCCGCGTTTATTGCGGTACACGGCGGTCGCCAAGTGGCGATCCTGGTACCGACCACCCTGCTCGCCCAGCAGCACTACAACAGCTTTCGCGACCGTTTTGCCGACTGGCCTGTGACTGTGGAAGTGATGAGCCGCTTCAAGTCCGCCAAGGAAGTGAATGCGGCGGTCGCCGATTTGGCCGAAGGCAAGATCGACATCGTCATCGGCACCCACAAGCTGCTGTCGGACGACGTGAAGATCAAAAACCTGGGCCTGGTAATCATCGACGAAGAACACCGTTTTGGTGTGCGCCAGAAGGAACAGCTCAAGGCCCTGCGCAGCGAAGTGGACATTCTTACCCTGACCGCCACACCGATTCCGCGCACGCTGAACATGGCGGTGTCGGGCATGCGCGACCTGTCAATCATCGCCACGCCGCCGGCACGACGCCTGTCGGTGCGCACCTTCGTGATGGAGCAAAACAAAAGCACGGTCAAGGAAGCGCTGTTGCGCGAACTGCTGCGCGGCGGGCAGGTGTACTACCTGCACAACGATGTGAAGACCATCGAGAAATGCGCCGCCGACCTCGCCGAACTGGTGCCCGAAGCCCGCATCGCCATCGGCCACGGGCAGATGCGCGAGCGCGAACTCGAACAAGTGATGAGCGACTTCTACCACAAGCGCTTCAATGTGCTGATCGCCTCGACCATCATCGAGACCGGCATCGACGTGCCGAGCGCCAACACCATCATCATCGAGCGTGCCGACAAATTCGGCCTGGCTCAGTTGCACCAGTTGCGCGGCCGCGTCGGCCGCAGTCACCACCAGGCCTATGCCTATTTGCTGACGCCGCCGCGCCAACAGATCACCTCCGACGCGGAAAAGCGCCTGGAGGCTATCGCCAACACCCAGGACCTGGGCGCCGGTTTTGTGCTGGCCACCAACGACCTGGAAATCCGTGGTGCTGGCGAACTGCTGGGCGATGGCCAGAGCGGGCAGATCCAGGCTGTGGGTTTCACCTTGTATATGGAGATGCTTGAACGGGCGGTGAAAGCCATCCGCAAGGGCGAGCAACCGAACCTCGATCAACCCTTGGGCGGCGGCCCGGAGATCAACCTGCGCTTGCCGGCGCTGATCCCCGAGGACTACCTGCCGGATGTGCATGCGCGGCTGATCCTGTACAAGCGCATCGCCTCGGCCACCGACGAAGAAGGCCTCAAGGACCTGCAGGTGGAAATGATCGACCGCTTCGGCTTGTTGCCGGAACCGACCAAAAACCTGGTGCGTTTGACCTTGCTCAAATTGCAGGCCGAGCAACTGGGGATCAAGAAGGTCGATGCAGGGCCGCAAGGTGGGCGCATCGAGTTCGAAGCGCAGACGCCGGTGGACCCGCTGGTGCTGATCAAGCTGATCCAGGGCCAACCCAACCGCTACAAGTTCGAAGGGGCTACGCTGTTCAAGTTCATGGTGCCGATGGAACGCGCCGAAGAACGCTTTAATACCCTGGAGGCGCTGTTTGAGCGCCTCATCCCGAAATCTGTTTGAAGGACGCCGTCATGCGCCTGTTCCGCATCCTGAGCCTGTTGTTGGTGGTCGTGGCACCTTCGGCGTTCGCCGACAGCCCGTACCAGGTGGAAATGATCCTGGTGCGCCAGAATGCGGAGCCGGTGATCAACAGCCGCGCCGCCCCGGAAAACTGGGATGCCGGCGCTGCGCACCTGGGCACCGATAAACTGAGCCCGCCACGCCTGAACAACATTGTCGACAAGCTCAACGCCGACAACAGCTATACGGTGTTGGCGCACAAGGCGTGGGAGCAGAACCTCGGCGAGCAGCCGGTGAAGATCGCGATTACAGACGGCCAGGAGCAGTTCGGCCAGTTCCCCATCGAGGGCGTCTTGAGCCTGCAACTGGGCCGCTTCACCGATATTGACGCGGACTTCTGGATCAATCAGTTCGACAGCAACGGCAGCGTGATCGCCAGCGAGCATCTGGCCCAGAAAGACGTGCGCACCAAGAACAACCAGCTCAACTACCTGGACGGAGGCCATCTGGCGCTGCTGATCAAGATCACCTCGCTGACCGCCAAGCCGCCCAGCGCACCACCGCCTGACATTCAGGACTGATCCCGCACTATGTCCCTGCCGTCGTCGCTGACCAAACCCCTGGCCCCTTCGTGGGCCAATCGCTTTAAAGAGCAAAGCCTTGAGCGTGGCCGGCGCTATGCCCTGGAGAACCGGGTGCGCATTGTCGAGTCCGGCGACAGCACCATCGTCGCCAGCTGCGAAGGCTCGGGCGGCAACGTGTATCGGCAAACGATCTCGCTGCGCGAGTCGGCCAAGGGCACGCTGATCCTGGTGGACAGCCGATGCACCTGCCCGGTACACACCAACTGCAAACACATCGCTGCGGTGCTGCTCAAAGTCCAGGAAACCCTGGCCTACCCGGCGGCGGCCCAGGATGCCGAACTGCTGGAAAAACTCCAGGCCGTACTGGATAACCGCGTGGCCCTGCCACAAGTGGTGATGGAAGATGTGCCACCGGTGCCGCGCCTGTGGATGGCCAGTGTGGAGTTCAGCGCGTTTGAACCGCGAAATGGCAAGATGCAGCGGTATATCCAGCACCGGGCGGCACTGTCATTCAACTACCTGGGCAACTACGTCAGCGGGCAGAAGAACGCCGATATCGTGGTGCGCCAGGAGACTCAGAGCCTGCGGATCAAGCGGCATCCGGAGCTGGAGCAGCCGTACCGCGAACAACTGCGTCTTCTCGGGTTCAAGATCGCCACACGCCAAAGCAAGGCCTTGCCCGAAAGCGCCGGCGAGCTGTTTGAGATGGTCAATGACAGTGCCTGGTTGACCTTCACCCTCAATGCCACCCCGACCTTGCGAGCCGAGGGCTGGGAGTTGCTGATCGATGATGATTTCGGCTTTGACCTGAGCGCCGTCGATGACTGGTACGCGACGGTCGATGAAGGGCCGGAGCGCGACTGGTTTGATCTGGAACTGGGGATCATCGTCAACGGCGAACGGCTGAGCTTGCTGCCGATCCTGTTGAACTTGATGCGTTCCCACACCGAGATCCTCAACCCGGAGAAACTTGCCCGCCGCCGCGATGATGAGCTGATCCTGGTGAATATCCCGGGCCTGCCCAATGGTCACGGCCCCATCCAGGTCGCACTGCCCTACGGCCGCTTGAAACCTGTGCTCGCGACCCTCGGCGAGTTTTACCTGCAGGAATCCGGCACCACCACGCTGCGCCTGGCCAAGGCCGATGCGATCCGCCTGAACCCTCTGGAGGACCTGCCCCTGCAATGGGAGGGTGGCGAAAAGATCCGCAACTTCGCCCAACGCCTGCGGGACATCAGGGACTTCACGTGCGCGGCGCCCGAAGGGCTCAACGCGACCTTGCGTCCCTATCAGCTGGAAGGATTGAGCTGGATGCAGTCGCTGCGCCAGCTCGATGTTGGCGGGATACTTGCGGATGACATGGGCCTGGGCAAAACCTTGCAAACACTGGCGCATATTCTTACCGAGAAAATCGCCGGGCGCCTGGATCGACCGTGCATGGTCGTGATGCCCACCAGCCTGATTCCGAACTGGCTGGATGAAGCGGCGCACTTCACCCCGCAACTCAAGGTACTGGCGTTGTATGGCGCGGGACGTAAGAAACATTTCCCCCACTTGCAGGACTATGACCTGCTGCTGACCACCTACGCGCTGCTGCCCAAAGACATCGAACTGCTCGCCGCACAGCCCTTGCATGTGCTGATCCTCGATGAAGCCCAGTACATCAAGAATCCCTCCAGCAAGGCGGCCCAGGCTGCGCGCGAGCTGAATTCACGACAACGCCTGTGCCTGAGCGGTACACCGCTGGAAAATCACCTGGGTGAGTTGTGGTCGCTGTTCCACTTCTTGCTGCCGGGTTGGCTGGGTGACGTGAAGAGTTTTAATCGCGATTACCGCGTGCCCATCGAAAAGCGCGCCAGTGATGTGCGATTGCAACACCTCAACGGTCGGATCAAACCCTTCCTGTTACGCCGCACCAAGGAACAAGTGGCCACCGAGTTGCCGCCCAAGACCGAGATCGTCCACTGGGTGGACCTCAATGAAGCCCAGCGCGATGTGTACGAAACCATGCGCCTGGCCATGGACAAGAAGGTGCGCGACGAAATCACCCGCAAGGGCGTGGCGCGCAGCCAGATCATCATTCTTGAAGCACTGCTCAAGCTGCGCCAGGTGTGCTGCGACTTGCGCCTGGTCAACGACGCCACCCTGCCCGCCCGTGGCAGCAGCTCGGGCAAGCTCGACAGTTTGATGGAAATGCTTGAAGAGCTGTTTGCCGAAGGGCGGCGCATCCTGCTGTTTTCCCAGTTCACCTCGATGCTCAGCCTGATCGAAATCGAGCTGAAAAAACGTGGGACTGCCTACGCCCTATTGACCGGCCAGACCCGCGACCGGCGCACGCCAGTGAAGGACTTCCAGAGCGGCAAGCTGCAGATCTTTCTGATAAGCCTGAAGGCCGGTGGCGTAGGCCTGAACCTGACCGAAGCCGATACGGTGATCCATTACGACCCGTGGTGGAACCCGGCTACGGAGAACCAGGCGACTGACCGTGCGTATCGCATCGGCCAGGAGAAGCCCGTGTTCGTCTACAAGATGATTGCGCGGGGCACGGTGGAAGAGAAAATTCAGCACCTGCAGAAAGAAAAGTCCGACCTGGCGGCGGGTGTGCTGGATGGGCGTACAACGGGGGATTGGCAGTTGGGCAATGAGGATATCGAAGCGTTGTTTGCGCCGCTGCCTAACAAGCAAGAAAAGCGCTGACAGTTTAGACCGTTTTCGCGAGCAAGCCCGCTCCCACACTTGACCGAGGTCCTTCAGACAGTACGCGGTCAAAGGTGGGAGCGGGCTTGCTCGCGAAGGGCGCAACACGATTCTCAGTCGATCAATTGAGCATCGCGCAACGCCGTCAGCGCCGCCAACCAACGCGGATCCTGCTTATAGTCTGTCGAAGCAATCGCCTGCCCCCGCATCCGCGCAATCCGCGCCGACGGCGTGACCTTCATCCGCTGCGCAGCACTCAGTGCCAACTCCGCGGCGGCGCGGTCATTACACACCAACCCCATGTCACAACCCGCCGTCAGTGCAGCTTCAATCCGGCTGGCCGCATCGCCGACCACATGGGCACCTGCCATCGACAAGTCGTCGCTGAAAATCACCCCATCGAACTGCAGCTCGCCGCGCAGGATGTCCTGCAACCAGCGTCGCGAGAAACCTGCGGGCTGAGCGTCAACCTGCGGGTAGATCACATGGGCCGGCATCACTGCCGCCAACTGCTTGCTCAGGCGCGCGAAAGGCACCAGGTCATGGGTGCGAATCTGCTCCAGGCTACGTTCGTCATTAGGAATGGCGACGTGGGAATCGGCCTCAGCCCAACCATGACCCGGGAAGTGTTTACCGGTGGCGGCCATACCGGCGCTGTTCATACCGCGAATGAAAGCCCCTGCGAGCAAGGCGGCACGCTCGGGGTCACCTTCGAAAGAACGGGTGCCGACCACGGCGCTGCGCTGGTAGTCCAGATCCAGTACCGGAGCGAAGCTCAAATCCAGGCCGACCGCCAGCACTTCAGTGGCCATGATCCAGCCGCACTGCTCCGCCAAATAGTCGGCGTTGGGATTGTCGGCCAGCGCGCGCATGGCCGGCAGGCGCACAAAGCCCTGGCGCAGACGCTGTACGCGACCGCCCTCCTGATCGACGGCCAACAGCAGATCCGGGCGCACGGCACGAATCGCCGCACTCAATTCACGTACCTGGCGGGGATGCTCGATATTGCGCGCAAAAATGATCAGGCCGCCGACTTCAGGCTGGCGCAACAGATGACGATCCTCGGCCGTCAGCCAAGTACCGGCAACGTCGACCATCAATGAACCTTGCAGGGCAGCACTCATAAACCTTCCTTAAATAACGCACACAACCCGTTGCGCTCGACCAGCGCGATTCGCGCAGTGAGCACAACAGGTTGCGAGTAAATAACTGAAATCGGCATGGGCGGCTAGCTTAGCGGATGCAAGCGGCCGCGCACACCCGCAAAGGTCAGACCTTGGCGACAGCCGGAGCTGTTTTGCTGCGGGGACGCAGCTGGGCGGCGGCCATGGCAGGGTCGGTCACGCCGGTTTCGGCACGCATGCCAGCGGCGAGAAACGGCACCATCAGGCGCATTACCTGCTCGATAGAAGTGTTCACGCCAAAATCGGTTTCTGCGATGGCCCGCAAGGCCTTGATCCCGGACATGCTGAACGCCGCAGCGCCGAGCATGAAGTGCACGCGCCAGAACAGTTCGATAGGCGGAATACGCGGAGCGGCTTCGTTGACCAGCAGCATGTAGCGGCGGAACACCTTGCCATACATGTCTTCCAGGTAGCGCCGCAGGTGACCCTGGCTCTGGCTGAACGCCAGGCCCAGCAGGCGCATGAAGATCGACAGGTCGTTGCCACTGCGCGGCTGCACCACCAGCGCCTGTTCCACCAGCATTTCCAGCAGGTCTTCCAGGGTTGGCTTGCTGTCGGCCTTGGCCTGGCGACGTTCCAGTTCACGGTCGAGACTGGCGCAGAACGGCCCCAGGAAGCGTGAGAACACCGCCTGGATCAGGGCCTTTTTCGAGCCGAAATGATAGTTCACTGCCGCCAGGTTCACCCCGGCCTTGCTGGTAATCAGCCGCAATGAAGTTTCAGCAAATCCTTTTTCCGCGAACAATTGCTCGGCAGCATCGAGAATGCGTTCAACGGTTTCCGACTGGGCCATGGCTACTCCGCCTGACAAACACTTGTTTGAAACATACGTTTCAGGGTGTGTCTTGTCAACCCTGCGGGTTCGCATTCCGGCCGGGCAGTCATGTATTTCATCGCTATTTAATCACATTCGTCCAGGCCTGTAGGCAGCGCTATCCCTCACTTGTAGGAAGGATGACGAATGACCGTCCAGCGGCCGCAAGGAAAAGGATGATTGCCAAGCGCAGTTCACTGTATATAATCCCAGTCACTGTATAAAAAGACAGAGCGATCAACATGCTAAAACTGACGCCACGCCAAGCTGAGATTCTGGCTTTTATCAAGCGCTGCCTCGATGACAACGGCTACCCGCCGACCCGAGCGGAAATTGCGCTGGAATTGGGGTTCAAGTCCCCCAACGCCGCCGAAGAACACCTCAAGGCCCTCGCGCGCAAAGGCGCAATCGAGATGACCCCGGGTGCTTCACGCGGTATTCGCATCCCTGGCTTCGAAGCCAAGGCCGACGAGTCGACACTGCCCATCATCGGTCGCGTCGCCGCCGGTGCGCCGATCCTGGCGCAGCAGCACGTCGAGGAGTCCTGCAACATCAACCCGACCTTCTTCCATCCTCGAGCCGATTACCTGTTGCGGGTCCACGGCATGAGCATGAAGGACGTGGGCATCTTCGATGGCGACCTGCTGGCCGTCCACACCACCCGCGAAGCCCGTAATGGCCAGATCGTCGTCGCCCGTATCGGTGATGAAGTCACCGTCAAACGCTTCAAGCGCGAAGGCAGCAAGGTCTGGCTACTGGCCGAGAACCCTGAGTTCGCCCCGATTGAAGTGAACCTGAAAGATCAGGACCTGGTGATCGAAGGCTTGAGCGTCGGCGTCATTCGCCGCTAAAGGAGGCATCATGCAGCTCGTGCACACCCCACAACATACACAACTGTCGCTGTTCGAGGCCTTTATGGCCCAACCTCTCGCGCCCATCCTCAAGAAAACGGTCGAAGCGCCCTGGAGCGCCGAGCCTGAGGCGTTCAGTGAATTGTCGTTGCGCGGTGCTGCTGGCAGCTGCCTGAGCCTGCTGGCGCCGATCCTTCGCGAACTCAGCGAAGAGCAGGATGCTCGCTGGCTGACACTGATCGCCCCGCCCGCCAGCCTGACCCAGGCCTGGCTGCGGGACGCCGGTCTGAACCGCGAGCGTATCCTGTTGCTGCAACCGCGTGGCGCGCAAAGTGCCCAGCAATTGACCTGCGAAGCCTTGCGATTGGGGCGTAGTCATACAGTGGTGAGCTGGTTGAATCCGTTGAATGCGAGCGCAAAACAGCAACTGATCAGCGCCGCGCGTACGGGCGATGCTCAGAGCTTGAATATTCGATTGGGCTGAGCAGGCTTGTTGTGGTGAGCGGGCTTGCCCCGCGCTGGGCTGCGAAGCGGCCCTAAAATAAGTTATTGCGGTATATCAGTTATTACGCGGCGTTTGGTTCTGGGGCCGCTTCGCAGCCCAGCGCGGGGCAAGCCCGCTCACTACAGGACTCAATCGGCTACTCAGTGAAGCACCCGCGGCCCATCTTCCTTCTCCGGCTCGCCTTCCGCCAACCGGCCTGCCATCTGCACACCCACGCTCAACATGGCCTTGGCCACTTCCACGTGCTGACCTTGCAGGAACGCTTTGGCGTCCTCGGAAAAATCCAGAATAACCAGAGAACCCTCGTCCTCAGCCCGGCGCAGCTCGATTCGGCCGTCAGGCAATTCAACAATTTCCAGAAAGGACGTTGGCATAACAATCTGTTCTCCACGAAAGGCCGGGATTATATCAGTCATCCACCCGGCATCGCTGAGGATCTGAAGAGGTTTCTTGACAGCTTGATGAACGGTGCTTTGTGCTGTGTACCCTTATCAATGGGGGTTCATCAGCACTCGTTCAACCCTTCGCGAAAGCGCAACGCCATCTTTTTCAGCTCTTGGCGCCAGCCTTCGAGTTCCTCACGGCTCAACGGCTTTGGCTCATCCTCTTCCAGCGCCACCGCGACGATCAATGGCTGGGTCACATCGCCCTTGGGCACATGAGGCACGCGTGGCGGCTGGAACATGTCGGCATGAGCCTTGAGCAAACGCGCAACCCAACTGTCTGGGCTTTGGGCCATTTCTACCAACTCCGCCAGCTCAGGAATGGCCATGGTCTCCAGCACTTCCCGATTCATGATCATTTCTGCACGGGGTGAGCCCGCCTGGGGCAAGCGATAGAACCCGGCGATTTCATGGCACAGGCCCAACAAAGCGCCGTACAGGTGGAACAACGCCGCTTCACGCCCCGCCTGGACCAGCGCGACAGCGTTCATCTCCTTCCCTTCCTCGGCACGGCCAAGGGCTTCCAGGGACAAACCCGCGAAGTAAATTTTCTGATTGGTACGGGTATAGAGTTCGTTGGCCATAACGGCAGTCTCCACAACGAAAGAAGCATGATGCTGGCTTAACAGTGTCACGGATCAGCCGAGCGCACTGCAAGCGCAAAAAAGGCCGCCTGTGCAGGCGGCCTTTGTATTTGGCAGATCAGTCGATCAAGCGCCCTGACGCTTATCCTCGACCTTCCACTTGCCACCGTCGTAGAACGCTTTCCAGCCGGTAGGCTTGCCGTCCACTTCGGTCTGCACGTACTGCTCCTTGGTCTTGCGGCTGTAGCGGATCACGGCTGGGCGACCATCCGGATCCTTCTTTGGCGCTTCACACAAGAAGTGGTACTTCGGATCGATCTCATCCTTGTGCGGCACGATCTCCAACACCAGCGGTGCGCGGGTCTCGCGGTTTTTCGGGAACTGGCTGGCAGCCAGGAACAGCCCCGAAGCGCCATCACGCAGGATGTAGGTGTCGTTGACCTTCTCGCACTTGAGCTCCGGCATCTTCACCGGGTCCATCTTCGGCGGCGCCGCATCGCCGCTTTTGAGCAGCTTGCGGGTGTTCTTGCAGGTTGGGTTGGTGCAACCGAAGAACTTGCCGAAACGGCCAGTCTTGAGCTGCATCTCGCTACCGCACTTGTCGCACTCCAGGCTCGGACCTTCGTAGCCCTTGATGCGGTAGGTGCCCTCTTCGATCTCGTAACCGTTGCAATCCGGGTTGTTACCGCAGATGTGCAGCTTGTGCTTCTCATCCAGCAGGTAGGCATCCATCGCCGTGCTGCAAATTGGGCAGCGATGCTTGCCACGCAATACCAGCGACTCGGATTCACCCTCGTCATCGGCCGCGATTTCATCGCCCGGAACCAGGTTGACGGTCGCCTTGCAACGCTCTTTCGGCGGCAGGCTGTAGCCCGAGCAACCGAGGAACACACCGGTGGATGCAGTACGGATCTGCATCGGCCGGCCACAGGTCTGGCACGGAATGTCGGTCATCACCGGCTGATTGGCGCGCATGCCGTTCTCTGGGCTTTCCGCTACTTCGAGCTTCTTCTTGAAGTCGCCGTAGAACTCGTCCAGCACGTTTTTCCAGTCACGCTCGCCCTGGGCCACGTCATCGAGGTTCTCTTCCATGCCGGCAGTGAAGCCGTAGTCCATCAGGTTGGAGAAGCTCTCGGACAGACGCTCAGTGACGATGTCGCCCATTTTTTCCGAGTAGAAACGACGGTTGTGCAACGCAACGTAACCGCGGTCCTGAATAGTGGAGATGATCGCCGCATAGGTCGAAGGACGACCGATACCGCGTTTTTCCATCTCTTTCACCAAGCTGGCCTCCGAATAACGCGCCGGCGGCTTGGTGAAGTGTTGGGATGGGTCGAGCTTGATCAGCTTCAGCGTGTCGCCCTGGGCCATATCCGGCAGCACGTCATCATCGCCAGGCTTGGCGATTTGCGGCATGACGCGGGTGTAGCCGTCGAACTTGAGGATACGGCCCTTGGCACGCAACTCGAAGTCGGACGCCGCCACGGTGACCGTGGTGGACAGGTATTGCGCCGGCAGCATCTGGCAGGCCAGGAATTGGCGCCAGATCAGCTCGTAGAGGCGCTCAGCGTCGCGCTCCATGCCGCTCAGCTTGGCAGGCGTGGTGTTGGCGTCGGAAGGACGAATCGCTTCGTGAGCCTCCTGGGCGCCTTCCTTGCTGCTGTAGACGTTCGGTTTTTCCGGCAGGTACTTCTTGCCGAATTCGCCTTCAATATAAGTACGCGCCATCGCTACCGCGTCCACCGACAGGTTGGTGGAGTCGGTACGCATATAGGTGATGTAGCCCGCTTCGTACAGACGCTGCGCCATCATCATGGTCTTCTTCACGCCAAAGCCCAGACGGTTACTCGCAGCCTGTTGCAGGGTGGACGTGATGAACGGAGCCGATGGCTTGCTGCTGGTAGGCTTGTCTTCGCGCTTGACGATGCTGTAGCTGGAAGACTTGAGTTTCTCCAGCGCGGCCATGGCCTGGGCTTCGTTCAGCGGCTTGAAGGCCTCGCCTTTCTCGCGGGCCACTTCAAAGCGCACGTTGGCGCCCTTGGCAGTGCCGAGGTCAGCGTGGACTTCCCAATATTCTTCAGGGATGAACGCGCGGATCTCACGCTCACGCTCCACCACCAGCTTCACAGCAACCGACTGCACACGGCCAGCGGACAGGCCACGGGCGATCTTCGCCCACAGCAGCGGCGAAACCATGTAGCCCACCACGCGGTCGAGGAAGCGACGTGCCTGTTGGGCGTTAACGCGATCGATGTCCAGCTCGCCCGGCTTGGAGAAGGCTTCCTGGATGGCTTTTTTGGTGATTTCGTTGAACACCACACGCTTGTAGCGGCTGTCGTCACCGCCGATGGCTTCCCGCAGGTGCCAGGCAATGGCTTCCCCTTCGCGGTCCAAGTCCGTTGCGAGATAGATGGTGTCGGCATCCTTGGCGAGCCGGCGCAGCTCTTCGATGACCTTTTCCTTGCCAGGAAGGATTTCGTACTTGGCCTTCCAGCCATGATCCGGGTCCACACCCATGCGCGAGACCAGCTGCTTGCGCGCTTTCTCTTTAGGGCTGAGCACCGGACCTTCGCTCGCAGCCGCCTTGCCGCGCTTGGCAGCAGGCTCCTTGCTGGCGCTAGCCGAACCGCTGGTGGGCAGGTCTCGGATATGGCCGATACTCGACTTCACCACGTACTCGTTGCCCAAGTACTTGTTGATGGTCTTGGCCTTAGCCGGGGATTCCACAATGACCAGCGATTTGCCCATGGATCGGAAAATTCCTGAATTCGAGAAGAGAAAGGCAGTTGGCGCCTGTCGCGGCAACGCTATATATAGTGGCAACAAGGTGAGGTCAAGCGCAGCATTCTGCGCGACCTGCCGTTATTGCCCTGAAAAAAGACTGGGTTCGACCTGGACCAAAGCAAAGCGCGGGACTTGCTCGCCGTCAACTTCGACGGTCTCCAGGAACATGCTCAATGGGCGTACCCAAAAGCCGTAATCGCCATACAGTGCTTGGTAGAACACCACTTCTTCTTCGGTCTCGGAGTGTCGCGCCACACTGAAAACACGGTACTGCGGACCTTTATAATGCTGGTAGAGCCCTGGTTCGACTTTCATGCTCTGGCCCTCTTACAAAATTTGTTAAAAAAAAAATACAAAACTGCCAAAAAACAAAAACCGGGGCACTGGGCCCCGGCTTCCGTCAACGGAACGCTTAGACGCGTTCGAAGACGGTGGAAATGCCTTGGCCGAGGCCAATGCACATGGTTGCAACCCCGAGGTTGCCGCCATTTTGCTTCATCACATTAAGCAAAGTACCGGAGATACGTGCACCGGAGCAACCAAATGGGTGGCCCAGGGCAATCGCACCGCCGTGCAGGTTAACCTTCTCGTTCATCTTGTCGAGCACTTTCAGATCTTTCAGCACTGGCAGGGCCTGTGCGGCGAAAGCTTCGTTGAGCTCGAAGAAGTCGATGTCGGAGATGGTCAGGCCTGCGCGCTTCAAGGCTTTTTGTGTGGCCGGTACTGGACCATAGCCCATGATCGCCGGGTCCACACCCGCCACTGCCATCGAACGGATCACGGCCAGCGGCTGGATACCCAGGTCTTGGGCACGCTGCGCCGACATCACGATCATGCACGAGGCACCGTCGGTGATTTGCGACGAAGTGCCCGCTGTCACGGTGCCACCCTTTGGATTGAACGCCGGCTTCAAGGCCGCCAAGCTTTCCAGGGTGGTGTCCGGACGAATGGTTTCGTCGTAGTCGAACAGTTTCAGGAAACCGTTCTCGTCGTAGCCGTTCATCGGGATGATCTCATCCTTGAACTTGCCTTCCAGGGTCGCCTTGTGGGCGAGCTGGTGGGAGCGCAGGCCGAACGCGTCCTGGGCTTCACGAGTGATACCGTGCATCTTGCCGAGCATTTCCGCAGTCAGGCCCATCATGCCCGAGGCTTTCGCCGCGTACAGCGACATGTGCGGGTTAGGGTCGACACCGTGCATCATGCTGACGTGGCCCATGTGCTCCACGCCACCGACCACGAACACATCACCGTTGCCGGTCATGATCGCCTGGGCGGCAGTGTGCAGCGCGCTCATCGACGAACCACACAGGCGGCTGACGGTCTGGCCGGCAGCGGTGTGCGGGATCTGGGTCATCAAGGAAGCCATGCGTGCGATGTTCCAGCCCTGTTCCAGGGTCTGGTTGACGCAGCCCCAGATCACGTCTTCGACTTCGTTCGGATCGACCTTGACGTTACGCTCCAGCAGCTTGCTGATCAGGTGCGCCGACATATCTTCGGCACGGGTGTTGCGGTGCATGCCGCCCTTGGAGCGGCCCATCGGAGTACGACCGAAGTCGACAATCACGACGTCTCTTGGATTCAAGCTCATAAATATTCTCGCTCTAGTCGTCTGGGCACTTAACCGAAGAAGCTCTGGCCATTCTTGGCCATTTCACGCAGCTTCGCGGTCGGGTGGTACAGCGGGCCCAAATCAGCGTATTGATCAGCCAGGGCAACGAACTCGGCCACACCGATCGAATCGATGTAACGCAGTGCACCACCACGGAATGGAGGGAAACCGATACCGTACACCAGGCCCATATCAGCTTCGGCGGCGGTTTCAACGATGCCGTCTTCAAGGCAACGCACGGTTTCCAGGCACAGGGCGATCATCATCCAGTTGATGATGTCTTCGTCTGACACCTCACGCTGCTCGTAGATGACCGGCGCGAGTACTTCGTGCACCGAAGGATCGGCCACTTTCTTCTGCTTGCCCTTCTTGTCGGCCTCGTAGGCGTAGAAGCCCTTGCCGTTCTTCTGGCCCAGGCGCTTGGCTTCGTAAAGCGCGTCGATCGCCGAGCGGCGGTCGTCTTTCATACGGTCCGGGAAACCTTCGGCCATGACGTCGCGACCGTGGTGGCCGGTGTCGATGCCGACCACGTCCATCAGGTACGCCGGGCCCATTGGCCAGCCGAATTTTTCCATGATTTTGTCGATGCGCACGAAGTCCACACCGGCGCTGACCAGCTTGGCGAAACCGCCGAAGTACGGGAACAGCACGCGGTTGACCAGGAAGCCCGGGCAGTCATTGACCACGATAGGGTTCTTGCCCATTTTCTTGGCGTAGGCAACGGTGGTCGCAACCGCTTGCTCGCTGGACTTCTCGCCACGGATCACTTCTACCAGCGGCATCATGTGCACCGGGTTGAAGAAGTGCATGCCGACGAAATTTTCCGGACGCTTGAGGGCCTTGGCCAGCAGTGAGATGGAAATAGTCGAGGTGTTGGACGCCAGGATGGTGTCGTCTTTGACCTGGGCTTCCACTTCAGCCAATACGGCTTGCTTGACCTTCGGGTTCTCGACAACCGCTTCGACCACCAGGTCGACGTGGCCGAAATCGCCGTAGGACAGCGTAGGGCGGATGCCGTTGAGGACTTCAGCCATCTTCGCGGCGGTCATGCGACCTTTATCCACGCGACCCACCAGCAGCTTGGCGGCTTCCGCCAGGCCTTGCTCGATGCCGTGCTCGTTGATGTCCTTCATCAGGATCGGCGTGCCTTTGGACGCCGACTGATAGGCAATACCGCCACCCATGATTCCGGCGCCGAGGACGGCAGCCTGTTTCACGTCGCGGGCGATTTCGTCGTAGGCCTTGGCCTTTTTCTTCAGCTCCTGGTCGTTCAGGAACAGGCCGATCAGGCTCTGGGCAGCGGAGGTTTTCGCCAATTTGACGAAACCAGCCGCTTCCACTTCCAGGGCTTTGTCGCGACCGAAGTTCGCAGCCTTCTGGATGGTCTTGATCGCTTCGACCGGTGCCGGGTAGTTCGGGCCGGCTTGGCCTGCCACGAAACCTTTTGCGGTTTCGAACGACATCATTTGTTCGATAGCGTTGAGCTTGAGTTTTTCCAGCTTTGGCTGACGCTTGGCCTTGTAGTCAAATTCGCCGCTGATGGCGCCTTTGATCAGGCTCAGAGCCGCTTCGGCCAGTTTGTCCGGCGCAACTACAGCGTCGACGGCACCGACTTTCAGTGCGTCTTCAGCTTTGTTTTCCTTACCGGCGGCAATCCACTCGATGGCGTTGTCGGCCCCGATCAGACGCGGCAGGCGTACGGTGCCGCCAAAACCTGGGTAGATGCCCAGTTTGACTTCAGGCAGGCCGATTTTTGCGGTCGCGGACATGACACGGAAGTCTGCCGCCAAGCACATTTCGAGGCCACCGCCCAACGCGATGCCGTTGATTGCGGCAACGGTGGGAACGTTGAGGTCTTCGAAATCGCTGAAAATTTTGTTGGCTTCGAGGTTGCCAGCCACCAGCTCGGCATCGGGCAGCTTGAAGTTGTCGACGAATTCGGTGATGTCAGCGCCGACGATAAACACGTCCTTGCCGCTGGAGACGATCACGCCCTTGACCGAAGCATCTGCTTTGATGGTGTCTACGGCCTGACGCAATTCATTCAGGGTTAGACGGTTGAACTTGTTGACGGACTCACCCTTGAGGTCGAATTTCAGTTCGACGATGCCACTTTCAAGAGCCTTAACCGTGATGGCTTTACCTTCGTAAATCATCAACTGATCTCCACGATATGGAAGCTGAACAGTACACATTGGACGCTGGCCTATGGTTGGACATTGATGATTTGGTCAATGTTCACGCCCATCCGCCAGGCACACCCGCCAATGCGATAGTCGGGATTATGTATGAGTGGTCTGACAGACAAACGCTCAATTCATACGCCCGTTTGATTTGGGTATGCCACCTTCATCCAATTCAGGGCAATTGTCAATCGCTCAAAAAGACTAGGAAAAACGCGACTTTCCAGTCATTTCAGAACCCCGACCCTAAGCCCGCACTTCATCAATATTCAAATATTCACGAAATCAATAATCTAAAGTTTGTGGGAAAAGACTGTACAGAGCGTGATATCCGACTAGGCTAGCCGCAACCACAAAGCGCCTGGATGAACATCCGACGCGGGAAACACAGATTTACCGGCCTGCCTGGCCAACTCCAGCCCGATGATGATGTCGGGCTTTTTATTGCCTGCTGTTTCTACAAGGTTGGGCTTAAGCCAAGGCCTTGAGCAAGTTGTCGATGACTTGCAAATCACTCGCTTCGCCCTTCTCGCCCCAATAGAGGGCAATCATCTGCTTGTCAGCTTCGACCTTGTAGACGTTGTCCGGCAGCGTCGCAAAATGCGGCAACAACTTCTCATCAACGCACACCTCACGCCACTGATTGACCCAAACCCCACGCTCCAACTGCCAGTAACTCCAGATAGCCGGCACGCTGCCGCGCCGTGGTCGACAGTATTGCGCACACGGGCTTGGCGGCTCTTGTTTAAGCCAGTGCGGCCACTCCTGAGGCGCCAACTGCATGGCCAGGCCGATGCGGCGCGCCTCCATGCGCAGGGCCATGCGCCCGCTCTGATGACGCGACGGGCGCAGCCATGCCAGAGGGCTCAGCACCACCACAAGGATTGACACCACTATCCAGACCGTCATATGTGTACTCCCGAATTTCTAGATGAGCGGATTTGATCTGACGCAACCCCATCCGCTTGAAAGCAGCCATACTGAATTTATTGCAGTCCCCTGGAGGAACGCCTCATGCCCTACCAACATATTCTGGTCGCCGTCGATCTGACCGAAGAGTGCGATCCGGTGATCAAGCGCGCGCAGGAATCTGCATTGGCCAATGGCGCCATATTATCGCTGGTGCATATCGTCGAGCCCATGGCCATGGCCTTTGGGGGTGACGTGCCGATGGACCTTTCCCAGTTGCAGCAACAACAATTCGACCAGGCCAAGGAGCGCCTTGATCGTTTGATTCTCAAATACCCGCATTTGAAAAAGGAAGACTGCCACCTGACCTACGGCCAACCGCGCCAGGAAATCCACCATCTGGCCAAGGAAAAGGCTTGCGACCTGATCGTGGTCGGCAGCCATGGCCGTCACGGTTTGGCATTGTTGCTGGGCTCTACCGCCAATGATGTGCTGCACGGTGCGCCGTGTGATGTGCTGGCGGTTAAGCTGGTCAAAGCACCTTAAGACCAACGCAGATCGAATGTGGGAGCGGGCTTGCTCGCGAATGCGGTGTGTCAGTCGCCAAATGTATCAACTGACAAACCGCATTCGCGAGCAAGCCCGCTCCCACATTTGGATCGCATTGCATACGAAAAGCCCGGCGTTCATGCAGATGAACGCCGGGCTTTTTATTAGCTATGGATCAATCAAGCATCCAGCTCAGCCCAACGCTCCACCAGCACTTCCAATTCCTGATTCAACGTCTCCAGAGAAGCAATGACCTTGGCGGTTTCTGCCGCAGGCCGCAGGTAAAACCCGCCGTCAGCCATTTCCGCTTCAACTGCGGCAATCTGTTGCTCCTTGGCGTCGATGTCACCCGGCAAGGCTTCCAGCTCACGCTGCAGCTTGTAGCTGAGCTTTTTCTTGCCTGCAGGTGCAGCTTCCGGGGCAGGCGCAGCAGCAACGGCCACCGGTGCCACCACCGCCGAGTTCAAGTCGGCCTTGCCAGACTTGCTCTCGGTCACGCCCAGCAAGCGCGGCGAGCCGCCCTGGCGCAGCCAGTCCTGATAACCACCGACGTACTCGCGTACCTTGCCTTCACCCTCGAAGACCAGGGTGCTGGTCACTACGTTGTCGAGGAATGCCCGGTCGTGGCTCACCATCAATACGGTGCCATTGAAGGTCAACAGGACCTCTTCCAGCAGCTCGAGGGTTTCTACGTCCAGGTCGTTGGTCGGCTCGTCGAGCACCAGCAAGTTGGCTGGCTTACTGAACAACTTGGCCAACAGCAGGCGCGCCCGCTCGCCACCGGACAAGGCTTTCACCGGGGTACGCGCACGTTGCGGGCTGAACAGGAAGTCGCCCAGGTAGCTAAGCACGTGGCGGCTCTGGCCGTCGATATCGATAAAGTCGCGGCCTTCAGCGACGTTGTCGATCACGGTTTTTTCCAGGTCCAACTGGTGCCGCAACTGGTCGAAGTAGGCCACGTCGATGCGTGTGCCCTCTTCCACTGTGCCGCTGGTCGGTTGCAAACCGTTGAGCATCAGCTTGAGCAAAGTGGTCTTTCCGGTACCGTTGGCGCCGAGCAGGCCGATACGGTCGCCGCGCTGCAAGACCATCGAGAAGTCCTTGATCAGGAACGGGCCTTCCGGGTGATGGAAGCTGACGTTCTCCAGCACCATCACTTGCTTGCCCGACTTGTCGGCGGTGTCCAACTGGATATTGGCCTTGCCGGTGCGCTCACGACGCTCGCTGCGCTCAACGCGCAGGGCCTTCAGGGCACGCACGCGGCCTTCGTTACGGGTACGCCGTGCCTTGATGCCCTGGCGAATCCAGACTTCTTCCTGGGCCAGCTTCTTGTCGAACAGTGCGTTGGCGGTTTCTTCGGCTGCCAGCGTGGCTTCCTTGTGCACCAGGAAGCTGGCGTAGTCGCCATTCCAGTCGATCAGGCCGCCACGGTCCAGTTCAAGGATGCGCGTGGCCAGGTTCTGCAGGAAAGAACGGTCGTGCGTGATGAACAGCACGGCGCCCTGGAAATCCTTGAGGGCTTCTTCAAGCCAGGCAATGGCGCCGATATCCAGGTGGTTGGTAGGCTCGTCGAGCAGCAGCAGGTCCGGCTCGGATACCAGCGCCTGGGCCAGCAGCACACGACGACGCCAGCCGCCGGACAACTCGGCGAGGGTCTTGTCGGCTGGCAGTTGCAGGCGGCTCAGGGTGCTGTCGACCAGTTGCTGCAAGCGCCAGCCGTCACGGGCTTCGAGGTCTTGCTGGACGTGCATCAGCTTGTCCAGGTCTTCCTCGGTAACGCAGTTCTGCGCCAGGTGATGGTACTCGGCGAGCAAGGCGCCCACGCCATCAAGGCCTTCGGCAACCACGTCGAATACTGTCCGTCCGTCGGCCACCGGCAATTCTTGCGGCAATTCGCCAATCTTGAGGCCTGGTGCGCGCCAAACAGAGCCGTCATCGGGCTTCTGGTCGCCTTTAACCAGCTTCATCATGCTGGACTTGCCGGTGCCGTTGCGGCCGATGATGCACACCCGCTCACCACGGGCGATCTGCCAGGACACCTTGTCCAACAACGGCATAGCGCCGAAAGCAAGGGACACATCGCTGAATTTGAGCAGGGTCATACGCTTCTCCAAAAACTGGGCGCGCATTCTACCTGAGTTGAGGGTGGGATGCGGCTGGCATTTTCGCTGCCGACACGTTCTGTAGGACATTTGCGCCGAACCTGAACGAACCGGCCGGCAAAGCTTTCGTAGGTGTTGGGCAAAAGGCTAAGCTAGGAGCAATCAGTGTCGGCAGTGCCGACGCTATTCGTGATTTCTCTGCACGGACGTCTCATGCGCAGCCGCCTTTTCAACTTTTTATCTTGTCTGCTTCTTTCCGCCACCGCCGTTCAATCCGCCCAGGCCGTGGACCTCACCACCCAACGCCAGTATTACGATGAAACCAAACGCGCCCTGGCCAAAGGCGATAGCGGACCGTACATGCAATACAGCCAGGCCCTGGCCGATTATCCGCTGACGCCGTACCTGGCCTACGACGAGCTGACCGCGCGCCTGAAAACCGCGAGCAACGAGGAGATCGAACAATTCCTCGCCAAAAACGGTGACCTGCCCCAAGCCAACTGGATGAAATTGCGCTGGTTGCGCTGGCTCGCCGACCGTGGCGATTGGCAGACCTTTGAAAAGTACTACGACCCCAAGCTCAATTTCGTAGAACTGGACTGCCTGCATGGCCAATACCAGCTCACCCATAATCTGAAAGCCGAAGGCTACAAGACCACCGAGAAGCTGTGGCTTACCGGTAAATCGCAGCCGTCCGCCTGCGATGCCACCTTTGGCCAGTGGGCCGCCGACGGCCAGCTCACCGAACAGAAGATCTGGGACCGCGCCAAGCTCGCCGCCGAAGCGCGCAACTACGCGCTGGCCAACAGCCTGGTGAAAACCCTGCCCACCCTCGGCGCTCAAGGCCGCCTGATGGTGGACGTGGCGCAAAAGCCCGACATGCTCGGCGACCCGTCGCGCTTCTTGCCGGCCAACGAAGCCATGTCTGACGCCGTGGGCCTGGGCCTACGCCGCCTGGCACGCCAAGACCCGGACAAGGCCATGGCCCTGCTCGACGGCTACGCCAGCAGCATGCACTTCTCCCGTGACGAAAAAGTGTCGATCGCCCGGGAAATCGGCCTGACCCTGGCCCGTCGCTATGACCCGCGGGCCTTGGACGTGATGACCAAGTACGACCCGGAGCTGCGTGACAACACCGTGTCCGAATGGCGCCTGCGCTTGCTCTTGCGCCTGGCGCGTTGGGAAGATGCCTACCAGCTCACCCGCAAGCTCCCACAGGACTTGGCGACCACCAACCGCTGGCGTTACTGGCAGGCCCGCAGCCTGGAACTGGCCGAACCGAAAAACCCACAGGCCTTGGTGCTTTACAAAAACGTGGCCAAGGAACGCGACTTCTACGGGTTCCTCGCCGCTGATCGCTCCAAGTCACCGTACCAACTGACCAACCGACCGCTGGTGATGAGCCAGGCACTGATGAACAAGGTGCGCAACACGCCGGGCGTGCGCCGTGCCCTGGAGTTCTACGCCCGTGGCCAGATCGTCGATGGCCGCCGCGAGTGGTACCACGTCAGCCGTCATTTCAACCGCGATGAAATGGTTGCCCAGGCCAAGCTGGCCTATGACATGAAGTGGTACTTCCCGGCTATTCGCACCATCAGCCAGGCGCAGTATTGGGATGACCTGGATATCCGCTTCCCAATGGCCCACCGCGACACACTGGTGCGTGAAGCCAAGGTACGTGGCCTGCACTCAAGCTGGGTGTTTGCCATTACTCGCCAGGAAAGCGCCTTCATGGATGACGCCCGCTCCGGCGTCGGCGCCAGCGGCTTGATGCAGTTGATGCCTGGCACCGCCAAGGAAACCGCGCGCAAGTTCAGCATCCCCCTGGCCTCCCCGGCCCAGGTGCTGGACCCGGACAAAAACATCCAGCTCGGCGCCGCGTACCTGAGCCAGGTACACAGCCAGTTCAACGGTAACCGCGTGCTTGCCTCCGCCGCCTATAACGCCGGCCCTGGTCGCGTGCGCCAATGGCTGCGCGGTGCCGATCACCTGAGTTTCGACGTGTGGGTGGAAAGCATCCCATTCGACGAAACCCGTCAGTACGTGCAGAACGTGCTGTCTTATTCGGTGATCTACGGGCAGAAGCTCAATTCGCCACAGCCGCTGGTGGATTGGCATGAGCGCTATTTTGATGATCAGTAAGGCGTGACGCAGCAATGAAAATGCCCGCATTGAAAAATGCGGGCATTTTTTATGGACGATGACTCAGTGCGAAACGCGTTCCTCCACCCCATCATTGAACTGCAACGCCGCCAACCGCGCATACAACGGATTGCTCGCAATCAGTTGCTGATGCGTGCCCACCGCCACCAGCTTGCCCTGGTCCATCACCGCAATGCGGTCTGCATTCTTCACCGTCGCCAAACGATGGGCGATCACCAGCGTGGTGCGGCCCTGCATCAATTGCGGCAGCGCTTGCTGGATCAGGTGTTCGCTCTGGGCATCCAGGGCGCTGGTGGCCTCGTCCAGCAACAATATCGGCGCATCCACTAGCAACGCGCGGGCGATAGCCAGGCGTTGGCGCTGGCCGCCGGAAAGGCCCATGCCACCGTCGCCGAGGTGGGTCTGGTAGCCGTTGGGCATCTGCAGGATGAAGTCGTGGGCGTGGGCGATGCGTGCAGCGGCCTCGACCTGCTCCGTGGTGGCTGTCGGGTTGCCGTAGCGGATATTTTCTTCGACGCTGCCGAAGAAGAGCGCGGGGCTCTGGGATACCAGGGCAAAGTGACGCCGCAGGTCCATGGGGTCGAGCTCGGTCAGCGGGTGGCCTTCGAGTAGGATGCGGCCTTGTTGTGGGTCATAAAAACGTAGCAACAGGTCGAAGATCGTCGACTTGCCGGCACCGGAAGGGCCGACCAGCGCCAGGGTTTCGCCGGGATTGATGGTCAGGTTCAAGCCATCGATGGCGTAGCTGTAGGGCCGTGACGGGTAGGAAAAACGCACATCTTGCAGTTCCATGCGACCGCTGGCCCGCTCGGGCAATTGAACGGTGCCGTCAGCGGGCGCCTTGATCTCGTTGCTCGACTGCAACAATTCACCGATGCGCTCGGCGGCGCCGGCGGCACGCTGCAACTCACCCAGCACTTCGCTCAAGGTGCCGACGGCGCTGCCGACGATCAGGCTGTAGAACACAAATGCCGCCAGCTCACCGCCGGAAATGCGCCCGCCGATCACGTCCATGCCGCCGACCCACAACATCACGCCCACGGCACCCAGCACCAGCATGATTACCAGGGTAATCAGCCAGGCACGCTGGACGATGCGTTTACGCGCAGTGGTGAACGCCTCTTCCACGGTCACGGCGAAGCGCTGCTCATCCTGCACCTGATGGTTGTAGGCCTGCACCGTCTTGATCTGGCCGAGAGTCTCGGACACGTAGCTGCCCACATCGGCAATCCGGTCCTGGCTCTGGCGCGACAAACTGCGTACACGCCGACCGAAGATCAGGATCGGCGCCAGCACCAACGGCAGCGCCACCACCACGATGCTGGTGAGCTTGGGGTTAGTGACAAATAGCAGCACGATACCGCCCAGCACCATCAAGGCATTGCGCAGGAACAATGACAGCGAGGAGCCAATTACCGATTGCAGCAAGGTGGTGTCGGTGGTCAGCCGCGACTGGATTTCCGAGCTGCGGTTGTTCTCGTAGAAACCAGGGTGCAGGTAGATCAGGTGGTTGAATACTTGTCGGCGGATATCGGCCACGACGCGCTCGCCGATCCACGACACCAGGTAGAACCGCGCAAACGTGCCCACGGCCAAGCCCAGCACCAACAACATGAACAAACCGATGGACTGGTTGAGCAGGTGCGGCGACTGGGTCATGAAGCCCTGGTCCACCAGCAAGCGAATACCCTGCCCCATGGACAAGGTGATGCCTGCGGTCACGATAAGCGCCAACAAGGCGCCGAGCGCCTGCCAGCGGTAGGGCGCAATAAAACGGCTGGCCAGGCGAATGGCACGGCGTTGACGGACTGAGAACATGGAGGGCATCACCGATGAGGAACCTGTACACCTACATGGGGGGAACTTCGCTAAATAACAACTTTCGTAATGGCAATGAGTCAGGTTAATTATGCCCGCCGATGCTGATGCCTAGAGGCTATCGGTCTAATGCCTGGCTGGAAATTTGTATCGGTTTCTGGTGGACTGAGTATTCGAACCGCTGATCGTGTATGGAGTTGTAACAGCTCAGTCACGCGGGGGTATTAGAGTAGGTACACAACCTGATGAGGAGACAGGCCATGACCTTGCACACTAGCAGCACTGACAAAGTAGAAGTCGTCCGCAAAGAACGTCAGGCACACCTGGGTTGCTCGATTATCGACGCTCAAGGCCGTGAAGTGCCTATCACTGAGGACATGATCCAGCAAGCGTGCCGCGAGCTGGAACAGCGACTGGTCAAGCCTGCACAGCAAGGCTGAAGCGCCCACGCTCTTTCAAACCCGGCCCTGGTGGCCGGGTTTTTTATGGGCGTTTAAAGGGCGTTGGCACCCAGCGCCGAGACGATCTGCGACAGCGCCGCTGATCCCCCGTTGATGCGCACCTTCAAGCCATCAATCTCGCGGCGCGCGGGGTAATGCTTGCGCAGCAGGTCAAAGGCTTTACGTTGCTCTTCCACTGTACCTACAAGGCTACGACGGAAATCCGCATCGTCCCGACGCGGGTCGTACACGCTGCGGCACAGGGTTGCCAACGCCCAAGCCGGATCAGTCTCAGCGTTCAAGTGCACCTCGGCCAGCCACGACGGCGGCAGCAGCTCACTCAACTGAATACTTGGCGCCTGGCCCAGGTGCGCACAGAACGCCTGATAGATCTGCGCCGTACCGCGCTGGCGGCCTTCCAGGCTGTAGCCGGCGATATGCGGCGTGGCCAGCACGCATAGGTCGGCGAGATCGACGTCCACTTGCGGCTCGCCTTCCCAGACATCCAACACGGCTTGCAGGTCCTCGCGCTCCAGTAGCACTTCGCGCAGGGCCGCGTTATCCACCACCGCGCCACGGCTGGCATTGATCAGCCAAGTACCAGGCTTGAGCTGGTTGAGGCGCTGGCGGTCGAACAAGTGCCAGGTAGAGCCGTTGCCGGACTTGGTCAGCGGCGTGTGCAGGCTGATCACATCACACTGCTCGATGATCTGTTCCAGGCTGACGTAATCACCGTCCTCGGCGATCTGCCGCGGCGGGTCGCAGACCAGCACGTTCCAGCCCAGGCCCTTGAGTACCTTGACCAGTCGCCCGCCCACTTCACCAGCACCCACTACGCCGTAGGTACGTTGATTGAGGTCGGCCCCTTCGATTTCGGCCAGGGTCTGCAGGCTGCCCAACACGTAGTCCACGACGCCACGGGCATTGCAGCCTGGTGCGCTGGACCACTGGATACCGGCCTGCTTGAAATAATCGAGGTCCAGGTGATCGGTGCCAATGGTGCAGGTGCCGACAAAACGCACCGGGGTGCCCTCCAACAAGGCACGGTTGACGTTGGTCACCGAGCGCACCAGCAAGACATCGGCCTGCTCGACGGTGGCACGGTCGATGGAACGGCCGGGCACGCGGCGAATCTCGCCAAACCCTTCGAAGAAGGCGTCGAGCAGCGGAATATTTTCGTCGGCAACAATCAGCATGGCAGGCTCCTTTGGCGGACCCGCAGTGTACAGGGCGCTTACAAATCGCTAACACAGGTTTTTTCCTGACCAGTGTGTCAAGGCGTAGAATCCGCCGTCCTTGCGCTTCCCCCTTATTCCTGGACACCCGTACGTGAACACTGCCGCCGCCCTCCTCACCCGCCCTGCCCGCATCAGCCGGGAAGTGCGCGACCTGCTGACACTCGCCCTGCCGATCATGATCGGCCAACTGGCCACCACTGCCATGAGCTTTGTCGACGCGGTGATGGCCGGGCGAGTCAGCCCGCAGGATCTGGCGGCGGTGGGCCTGGGCAATTCGATCTGGATTCCGGTGTATCTGCTGATGACCGGCACGTTGTTGGCAACGACGCCAAAAGTCGCCCAGCGTTTCGGCGCCGGCCAGTTCAGTGAGATCGGGCCGTTGGTGCGTCAGTCACTGTGGCTGGCCTTGGTGGTGGGGATCACAGCCGCCTTGTCGCTGTTGTGCGCCGAGCCTATTTTGCACGCGATGAAGGTTGAGGCCGACTTGATCAAGCCCTCCATGGGCTACCTGCACGGGATCGCCGCCGGCATGCCGGCCATCGCCTTCTATTACGTGTTGCGCTGCTTCAGTGATGGCCTGGGCCGCACCCGGCCGAGCATGGTCATGGGCCTGTGTGGCCTGGCGCTGAATATTCCGCTGAACTACATCTTCATCTATGGCCACCTGGGCGTGCCGGCCATGGGCGGCGTCGGCTGTGGCTGGGCCACGGCCATTGCGATGTGGGTGATGATGCTCGGCCTGGCCGGCTGGACGCGTTTTGGCCCGGCTTACCAGAGCAGCGAACTGTTCAAGCGTTTCGACTGGCCGCAATGGGCGGTGATCAAGCGCGTGTTGAGCATCGGCCTGCCCATTGGCATCGCGATCTTTGCCGAGTCGAGCATCTTCGCGGTGATCGCCCTGCTGATCGGCAGCCTGGGGGCCACGGTGGTGTCGGGGCATCAGATCGCCCTGAACGTCAGCTCCCTGGTGTTCATGATTCCCTACTCCCTAAGCATGGCCGTCACTGTACGCGTGGGCCAGGCCCTGGGCCGTGGCGAGCCGCGTGAAGCGCGCTTCGCGGCAGGGATCGGCATGGGCACGGCGTTGGCGTACGCCTGCCTGTCGTGCAGCCTGATGCTGGTGTTTCGCGAGCAGATTGCGGCGATCTACACCCCGGACCCGGTGGTGATTCACCTGGCCTCGACGTTGATCGTGTTTTCCGCGCTGTTCCAGTTTTCCGATTCGATCCAGGTCACGGCTGCCGGTGCATTGCGGGGCTATCAGGACACTCGGGTAACCATGGTGCTGACGCTGTTTGCCTACTGGGGCGTGGGGCTACCGGTAGGTTACGCGCTGGGGCTGACCGACTGGTTCGGCGAACCCAGCGGCCCAAGCGGTTTGTGGCAAGGGCTGATCGTGGGCCTGAGTTGCGCAGCGGGGATGCTGCTGGTGCGCCTGGCGCGCAGTGCACGCCGTTACATCCGTGCAGCCAAGGCGCTGGGTTAGGCAGACTTTTTGCGAATCCAGTACAGGTAAGTGCCGGCCTGTTCCTGCTGATCCACCAGTTCGTGGTCCAGGAAGACGCAAAACTTGGGAATATCGCGACGGGTGGACGGGTCGGTCGCGATCACCTTGAGCAAGCCGCCTGGCGGCAGGTCACGAATGTGCTGGTGCAGCATCATCACCGGCTCGGGGCAGTTGAGGCCGGTGGCGTCGAGCACAGCGTCTACAGGCAAATCGAGGGACTGGTTCATGCATCACTCCTGAAACGGGCACCGCTCGAACTGTGGGAGCGGGCTTGTGTGGGAGCGGGCTTGCTCGCGAATGCGGTGTGCCAGTCACTGAGACTTGACTGAACCGCCGCTTTCGCGAGCAAGCCCGCTCCCACAGGGGGTTTTGTGGTCACTTTAACTATTCAGCGGTTCTTGGGTTTCTTGGCCGTTTCCAGCCGTCGCAAATGGCAGGTCACTTCCTCACGGTCGTGGTACAGCTGCTTGCAGCCAATTTCCACCCGAATGCCCCGCGCCTTGAAGCCCTCCTCGATGCGCTCCAGCAAACGCTTCACCTCGGCATATCGCTGTTTCATCGGCAACTTCAAGTTCACCACCGCCTCGCGGCAATGCCCTTCACCGATCCAGGTTTCCAGTAGTGCGGCATTGCGCGCAGGTTTCTCGACGATGTCACACACCATCCAGTCCACCGGCTGCTTGGGCACGAAGGTAAAACCGTCGGCCATCAAGTGTTGCACCAGGCCGGTGTCCATCAAGCTTTCGGCCATGGGTCCGTTGTCGATGGCGGTCACCAACATGCCACGGTTGACCAGTTGCCAGGTCCAGCCGCCGGGGGCTGCGCCGAGATCTACGCCGGTCATGTCGCCATGTAGGCGTTCGTCCCATTGGTCGCGAGGGATGAAGTGATGCCAGGCCTCTTCCAGCTTGAGGGTCGAGCGGCTCGGTGCCTCACGCGGGAATTTCAAGCGCGGAATTCCCATCGGCCACATCGCCGAGTTGTTCGACTCGGCCAAGCCCATGAACACTTCGCGACCACTCTTGAAGGTCAGCAGCAGGCGCGGCTTGCTCGGATCGTCCACCAGCTTGCCGGCGTTCAACAACGCCTTGCGCAGGTGCACTTCGAATTTCTTGCAGAAGTTTGAAAGCTCTTTGCCATCATTGGTGTCGACCATCTCCAGCCACAGGCTACCGCACACCGGGAAGCCTTGCAGGTGGGCAAGGATGACGCTGATACGGTCGGTTTCCGGCAGGTCGATAAAAACCCCGCGCGCCCACTGCCTTGGGAAGATGAGCTCGGCAAAGCGCTGGCCGTGCATCAGGCGCTGGGCGCCGTCTTCTTCGGTGCAGACAAATTCGGCGCAGGCGCTGCCGGTCTTGGCCTTGGCGTAGCCAGAAACGTTCAGGCGCGCGGCGTGTTCCGCGATCTCGGAACAGACTTCGCCTTCAAACCCCGGGCGGCAGTGCATAAAAAGGGTGTTCATCAACTCTCCTGGTGACTCGACAGATGTTGCGCTATCGCAATGTCTGTCATGAAAACGCGCGCATGATAGCTGAGTTCGGAACCTTGGACTTAACCATAGAGTCCAGTTATTAGCCTGCTAATGAAAACAGGGCTAACGTGATAGCTCTGTTCGTCCCGTCAGGTCCGTAGCCGTGCGGACCATAAGGAGTCGCGTCATGTCATCGCTTGATAGCCTGAGAACCCTTAAGACCCTTGAAATAGACAGTAAAACCTACCACTACTTCAGCCTGCCCGAAGCTGCCAAGAGCCTGGGCGACCTGGACAAGCTGCCAATGTCCCTCAAGGTGCTGCTGGAAAACCTGCTGCGCTGGGAAGACAACAAGACCGTCACCGGCGCCGACCTCAAGGCCATTGCCGCCTGGCTCAAAGAGCGCCAGTCCGACCGCGAGATCCAATACCGCCCCGCCCGCGTGCTGATGCAGGACTTTACCGGCGTGCCCGCCGTGGTCGACCTGGCCGCCATGCGCGCCGCCGTGGCCAAGGCCGGTGGCGACCCGCAGCGCATCAACCCGCTGTCGCCGGTGGACCTGGTGATCGACCACTCAGTGATGGTCGACAAGTTCGGCAACGCTGACGCGTTCGAGCAGAACGTCGACATTGAAATGCAGCGCAACGGCGAGCGCTACGCCTTCCTGCGCTGGGGCCAAAGCGCCTTCGACAACTTTAGCGTAGTGCCACCGGGCACCGGCATCTGCCACCAGGTCAACCTCGAATACCTGGGTCGCACCGTGTGGACCAAGGACGAAGACGGTCGCACCTACGCGTTCCCCGACACCTTGGTGGGCACCGACTCCCACACCACCATGATCAACGGCCTCGGCGTCCTCGGCTGGGGCGTGGGCGGGATCGAAGCGGAAGCGGCGATGCTCGGCCAGCCAGTGTCGATGCTGATCCCGGAAGTGATCGGCTTCAAGCTCACCGGCAAATTGAAGGAAGGCATCACCGCCACCGACCTGGTGCTGACCGTGACCCAGATGCTGCGCAAAAAAGGCGTGGTGGGTAAGTTCGTCGAATTCTACGGCGACGGCTTGGCCGACCTGCCCCTGGCGGACCGCGCCACCATCGCCAACATGGCCCCGGAATATGGCGCCACCTGCGGCTTTTTCCCGGTGGATGAAGTGACGCTGGACTACCTGCGCCTGTCCGGTCGTCCGGCAGAAACCGTGAAGTTGGTGGAGGCTTACACCAAAGCCCAGGGCTTGTGGCGCAACGCGGGCCAGGAACCGGTGTTCACCGACAGCCTGGCACTCGACATGGGCAGCGTCGAAGCCAGCCTCGCCGGGCCGAAGCGCCCGCAGGACCGCGTGGCATTGCCGAATGTCGGCCAGGCGTTCAGCGATTTCCTCGACCTGCAGTTCAAACCCACCAACAAGGAAGAAGGCCGCCTGGAAAGCGAAGGCGGTGGCGGTGTTGCTGTGGGCAATGCTGATTTGGTGGGCGAAACCGACTATGAATACGACGGCCACACCTATCGCCTGAAAAACGGCGCCGTGGTGATCGCCGCGATCACCTCCTGCACCAACACTTCCAACCCCAGCGTGATGATGGCCGCCGGTCTCGTGGCGAAAAAAGCCGTGGAAAAAGGCCTGACGCGCAAACCCTGGGTAAAAACCTCGCTGGCCCCTGGCTCCAAAGTGGTCACCGACTACTACAAGGCGGCGGGGCTCACCCAGTACCTCGACAAGCTCGGCTTCGACCTGGTGGGTTATGGCTGCACCACCTGCATCGGCAACTCCGGTCCGTTACCCGAGCCGATTGAAAAGGCCATCCAGAAAGCCGACCTCGCCGTGGCTTCGGTGCTGTCCGGCAACCGCAACTTCGAAGGTCGCGTGCACCCGCTGGTAAAAACCAACTGGCTGGCCTCGCCGCCGCTGGTGGTGGCCTATGCGCTGGCCGGCACCGTGCGCATTGATATCAGCAGCGAGCCGCTGGGTAGCGATCAGGACGGCAAGCCGGTGTACCTCAAGGACATCTGGCCCAGCAGCCAGGAGATTGCCGACGCCGTGGCACAGGTCAGCACCGGCATGTTCCACAAGGAATACGCCGAGGTGTTTGCCGGTGATGAGCAATGGCAGGCCATCGAAGTGCCGCAAGCCGCGACCTACGTGTGGCAGAAGGACTCCACCTACATCCAGCACCCACCGTTCTTTGACGATATCGCCGGGCCTTTGCCGGTGATCAAAGACGTCCGGGGCGCCAACGTACTGGCCCTGCTGGGCGATTCGGTGACCACCGACCACATCTCCCCGGCCGGGAATATCAAGGCCGACAGCCCCGCCGGACGTTACCTGCGCGAACAAGGCGTGGAGCCACGCGACTTCAACTCCTACGGCTCACGCCGGGGTAACCATGAAGTGATGATGCGCGGCACGTTTGCCAATATCCGTATCCGCAATGAAATGCTCGGCGGCGAGGAAGGCGGGAACACGCTGTATATCCCAACCGGCGAGAAAATGGCGATCTACGATGCGTCGATGAAATACCAGGCCTCGGGCACGCCGCTGGTGGTGATCGCGGGCCAGGAATACGGTACGGGTTCAAGCCGCGACTGGGCGGCCAAAGGCACCAACTTGCTGGGAGTGAAAGCGGTGATCGCCGAGAGTTTCGAACGCATCCACCGCTCCAACCTGGTGGGCATGGGTGTGTTGCCGTTGCAGTTCAAGCTGGACCAGAACCGCAAGACACTCAAGCTCACAGGCAAGGAGAAGATCGATATCCTGGGGCTGACCGGCGTCGAGATCGTGCCTCGGATGAACCTGACACTGGTGATTACGCGGGAGGATGGCAGTACGGAGAAGGTCGAGGTGTTGTGCCGGATCGATACGCTGAATGAAGTGGAGTACTTCAAGGCGGGCGGTATCTTGCACTACGTGCTGCGCCAGTTGATCGCCTCCTAAGCAACACTGCAAAACCAAATGTGGGAGCGGGCTTGCTCGCGAATGCGGTGGATCAGTCAAGTATGTATCAACTGACACTCCGCTTTCGCGAGCAAGCCCGCTCCCACATTTTTTGATTGTGTTTCAAATTAGCCGAACAACCACTTCCACAGCAGCACCAGCACAACCACTGCCAACACTGGCCGCGCAATGCGGTAAGCCTTGGGATGCTTACGCTTCCACTGCTTCACCACCCCACTGAACTTGTCGCTGAAGGTTTTGCTCCAGGCATACGCCTGGTTGATCCCGCCTACACGCTCGTCATCCAGGTTCTGTGGTGCAGTCGCACGACCAAGCTGCTTGCTGACCCAACGGTTGACGCGGGTCATCAGGCCATTGCTCAACGGCCGTTCGATGTCGCAGAACAGGATCACGCGGGTCTGTTCGGTCTCGTTTTTCACCCAATGCACGTAGGTTTCGTCGAACATCACGTCTTCACCGTCGCGCCAGGCGTAGACCTGACCGTCAACGAAGATGCGGCAGTCGTCGGAATTTGGCGTGGACAACCCCAGGTGATAACGCAGGGAACCGGCGAAAGGGTCGCGGTGCGGGTTCAGGTGGCTGCCACCTGGCAACAGCGCGAACATCGCGCCTTTCACGTTGGGAATGCTGCTGACCAGGGCCACGGTTTTCGGGCACAGCGCCTCGGCCGATGGCAACGGTTTGTCGTACCACTTGAGGTAGAAACGCTTCCAGCCCTTCTTGAAGAACGAACCGAAGCCGGCGTCGTTGTTCTTTTCGGCAGCGCGAATGTAACCCTCGTCGAACAGGTGCATCGCCTCTTCGCGGATCACTTCCCAGTTGTCCTTGAGCACGTCCAATTCCGGGAATTTGCTGCGATCCAGATACGGCTTGGACGGCACCGCCGAAAACAGGTACATCAAGGCGTTATACGGGGCGAACAGCGCCGAATGGTTGACAAACTGGCGCAACAGCGGCAAACGGGCCTTGCCGCGCAGGTGCACATACAGCGTGCTGCCTATAAATAACGCCAGCACCGACAGTTTGGCGGCCAAAGAAAAGGTCATGCAGCAACTCCTGAAAATAAGCGCCTAGCCAACAGCAGACATAGCAGCCGGCCATGATAAACAGTTGGGCCAGTATGCAGAAGGCCCGGGTTATCGGCGCTGACTCAAATCAAGCCTGGTTTTCTTGCTCGGTAAACAAATCGCTGAACAGCATGCTCGACAGGTAACGCTCACCTGAGTCCGGCAGGATCACCACGATGGTCTTGCCCTGCATCTCCGGTTTCTCGGCCAGACGCACCGCCACGGCCATCGCCGCGCCGCAGGAGATACCGCACAGAATCCCCTCTTCCTGCATCAGGCGCAGGGCCATGGCCTTGGACTCTTCATCGCTCGCCAGCTCCACCCGGTCAACCATCGACAGGTCGAGGTTCTTTGGCACAAAACCGGCGCCGATGCCTTGGATCTTGTGGGGGCTGGGCTTGATCTCATCACCGGCCAGCGCCTGGGTAATCACCGGCGACACAATCGGCTCGACGGCCACCGACAGAATCGGTTTGCCTGCAATGTTCTTGATATAGCGCGATACACCGGTAATGGTGCCACCGGTGCCTACGCCCGCCACCAGCACGTCAATTGCGCCATCGGTGTCGTTCCAGATTTCCGGGCCGGTGGTTTTTTCGTGGATCGCCGGGTTGGCCGGGTTTTCGAACTGGCCCGGCATAAAGTACTGGGCCGGGTCGCTGGCAACGATTTCACCTGCCTTCTCGATGGCGCCCTTCATACCCTTGGCTGGCTCGGTCAGTACCAGTTCCGCGCCCAAGGCCTTGAGAACCTTACGACGCTCGATGCTCATGGACGCCGGCATGGTCAGCAGCAACTTGTAGCCACGGGCAGCGGCAACAAACGCCAGGCCGATCCCGGTGTTACCCGACGTCGGTTCTACAATGGTCATGCCCGGCTTGAGTTTGCCGGTGCTTTCCGCGTCCCAGATCATGTTGGCGCCAATGCGGCACTTCACCGAGTAGCCTGGGTTACGCCCTTCGATCTTGGCCAGGATGGTCACGCCACGCGGTGCGATACGGTTGATCTGAACCAGGGGCGTATTACCGATGGAGTGCGCGTTGTCTGCAAAGATACGGCTCATGACGGGTCCTATTTGGCGATTTCAGGAAGGCCACAAGGGTATGCCTCGTGTTGCAACGCGTCCAGTCAGAGGAACGTTGCGCCGCCCACAAGAGTCCATCTCCTACATGCACGGGAGAACAACCCAATGAAACGTCGCTACAGCTGGCTGCTATGGATCGTCGCCGGGCTGGTGGTGGTGCTGGTCGTCCTGGACCTCGCCCTGCCCTATCTGGTGCGTAACTACCTGAATGACAAGCTTGCCGACATGGGCGACTACCGCGGCCAGGTCTCCGATGTGGACGTGGCCCTGTGGCGCGGCGCGTACAGGATCAACGGCCTGGAGATCACCAAGGTCGACGGCAAGGTGCCGGTACCGTTCGTCAAGGCGCCGCTGATCGACCTGGCGGTGAGTTGGCCCTCGCTGATCAACGACCACGCGGTGGTGGCCAGGGTGCGTTTTATCAACCCCGAGGTGAACTTCGTCGACGGCGGCGCCAACAAGCAGGCCTCCCAGACCGGTAAAGGCACCGACTGGCGCGCCCAATTGGGCAAACTGCTGCCGATCACCCTCGATGAAGTGCGCATCGAAGACGGCAAGATCGCCTTTCGCAACTTCAGTTCCAAGCCACCGGTGAACATCAACGCCACCCAGGTCAATGCCAGCTTCTACAACCTGACCAACGTGGTCGACGTCAAAGGCAAGCGCGACGCCCGCTTCGAAGGCAAGGCGCTGCTGCAAGGCCAGGCGCCATTGGAAGCCACCGCCACCTTTGACCCGCTGAGCAATTTCGAGAACTTCGAGTTCCGCTTCCGCGCCAAGGACCTGCAACTCAAACGCATGAACGACTTCGCCTCGGCCTACGGCAAGTTCGACTTCAAGGCCGGCACCGGCGACGTGGTCATCGAAGCCCAAGCCGAAAAAGGCCAACTCACCGGTTATATCAAGCCCCTGCTGCGGGACGTGGAAGTGTTCGACTGGAAGCAGGACGTTGAAAACAAAGACAAGAACATCTTCCGCTCGATTTGGGAGGCGGTGGTCGGTGCCAGTGAAACCGTGCTGAAAAATCAGCAAAAGAACCAATTCGCCACCCGTGTAGAGCTCAGCGGCAGCGTGCATCAGCAAAATGCCAGCGCGTTCTCCGCGTTTTTGGCGATTTTGCGCAACGGCTTCATCCAGGCCTTCACCGCACGCTACGAACAGCCCAAACCGAGCACCGACTAAATGTGGGAGCGGGCTTGCTCGCGAAGACGGAGTGTCGGTCAGCGCAAATGTAGACTGAACCACTGCATTCGCGAGCAAGCCCGCTCCCACATAAGCCCGCGTACACATTCAAGGTGTGCCGTGACCGCCCATTCAGAGACTGAATAACCCGTCTGCGTTCACAGTCGCCGGGGCTGCGCGGTATAGTCCGGGCATTGATGAATGCGAGGAAACACCGATGAAGTTCGAAGGCACCCAGGCCTATGTGGCTACCGATGACCTGAAACTGGCCGTCAACGCCGCCATCACCCTGGAGCGGCCGCTGCTGGTCAAGGGCGAGCCCGGCACCGGCAAGACCATGCTGGCCGAGCAATTGGCCGAATCCTTCGGTGCCAAGCTGATCACCTGGCACATCAAGTCCACCACCAAGGCCCATCAGGGTTTGTACGAGTACGACGCGGTGAGCCGCCTACGCGACTCGCAGTTGGGTGTGGACAAGGTGCACGACGTGCGCAATTACCTGAAAAAGGGCAAGCTCTGGGAGGCCTTCGAGTCCGATGAGCGGGTGATCCTGCTGATCGATGAAATCGACAAGGCCGACATCGAGTTCCCCAACGACCTGCTGCAAGAACTCGACAAGATGGAGTTCTACGTCTACGAAATCGACGAGACCATCAAGGCCAAGAAACGCCCGATCATCATCATTACCTCCAACAATGAAAAAGAGCTGCCAGACGCGTTCCTGCGCCGCTGCTTCTTCCACTACATCGCCTTCCCCGACCGCACCACCCTGCAAAAGATCGTGGATGTGCACTACCCCGACATTAAGAAAGACCTGGTCAGCGAAGCGCTGGACGTGTTTTTCGACGTGCGCAAAGTGCCGGGCCTGAAGAAAAAGCCCTCCACCTCCGAACTGGTGGACTGGCTCAAGCTGCTGATGGCCGACAACATCGGCGAAGCCGTGCTGCGCGAACGCGACCCGACCAAGGCGATCCCGCCGTTGGCCGGTGCCTTGGTGAAGAACGAGCAAGACGTGCAGTTGCTGGAGCGTCTGGCGTTCATGAGCCGTCGCGGTAACCGCTAATGTTGCTCAACCTGTTCAATGAGATGCGCGCCGCCAAGGTGCCGGTGTCGGTGCGCGAGCTGCTGGACCTGATCAACGCGTTGAAAATGCGCGTGACCTTCGCCGACATGGACGAGTTCTACTACTTGGCCCGGGCGATCCTGGTGAAGGACGAGCGCCATTTCGACAAATTCGACCGGGCTTTCGGCGCGTATTTCAACGGTCTGGAAAAGCTCGACGATCACCTGCAGGCGTTGATCCCCGAAGAGTGGCTGCGCAAGGAGTTCGAGCGCTCGCTGAGCGATGAAGAACGTGCGCAGATCCAGTCCCTCGGCGGCCTCGACAAGCTGATCGAGGAATTCAAGAAGCGCCTGGAAGAACAAAAGGAACGCCACGCCGGCGGCAACAAATGGATCGGTACCGGCGGCACCAGCCCGTTCGGCTCCGGCGGTTATAACCCGGAAGGCATTCGCGTCGGCGACGCCGGCAAGCGGCAGGGCAAGGCGGTTAAGGTCTGGGACCAGCGCGAGTACAAGAACCTCGACGACCAAGTGGAACTGGGCACGCGCAACATCAAGGTCGCCCTGCGCCGCCTGCGCAAGTTTGCGCGCCAAGGGGCGGCGGAAGAGCTGGACATTGATGGCACCATCGACCACACCGCCCGCGACGCCGGCTTGCTGAATATCCAGATGCGTCCGGAGCGACGTAACACCATCAAGCTGCTGCTGTTGTTCGATATCGGCGGGTCGATGGATGCCCACGTGAAGATCTGCGAGGAACTGTTCTCGGCCTGCAAGACCGAGTTCAAGCACCTGGAGTACTTCTACTTCCACAACTTCGTGTACGAATCGGTGTGGAAGAACAACCAGCGCCGCACGTCGGAACGCACCTCTACTCAAGACCTGCTGCACAAGTACGGCGCGGATTACAAAGTGATCTTTATCGGCGATGCGTCGATGGCGCCGTATGAGATTACCCAGGCCGGCGGCAGTGTCGAGCACTGGAACGAAGAGCCGGGGTACGTGTGGATGCAGCGCTTCATGGCCAAATACAAGAAGCTGATCTGGATTAACCCGTACCCGAAGGACACGTGGGGCTACACGGCGTCGACGGGGATTGTGCGGGAGTTGGTGGAAGACCAGATGTATCCGCTGACGCTTCGCGGGCTGGAAGAAGGAATGCGCTTTCTTTCCAAATAAATGGAGATCCAAATGTGGGAGCGGGCTTGCTCGCAAATGTGGTTCAGTAAACACAACCGTGACTGACAAACCGAATTCGCGAGCAAGCCCGCTCCCACATTTTTGAATTGCAGTGTTATTTAAAGCGCTGCAAAAAGTTAAGGTGCTGCTGGTGCGCCGTCTCCTGCACCACCGGTGCAAGCCTCACTTTCTCCCCTGGCAAGCACTGCGCCAGCCGCGCCAGCGACAACGGCGTCAACGCGCCCAAACGCGGGTACCCGCCAATCGTCTGCCGATCATTAAGCAACACAATCGGCTGCCCATCCGGCGGTACCTGGATCGCGCCCAGCGGGATGCCTTCGGAAATCAACGACGGCCCTTGGTACTGCAACGGCGTGCCCAACAGGCGCATGCCCATGCGGTCGGCGCGACTGTCCAACGACCATTCGGTGTTGAACGCATCGAACAGGCTCTGCCCGCTGAATTGGCCGATCTGGGCGCCGACAATCACATCCAACGGTGCCTTGGCCGGCAGCGTTGGATCGACCAACACCTTCATCGCCCCACCCGTACCGGAATAGACCAAGCGCTCGCCTTCGGCCAACGCGTTGCCAAACCCATCCACGCCGCCCAGTTCCTCACGCACAACGGTGGCGCAACTGCCCAGCACATCCGGCGCATCAAACCCGCCCGGTGCAGCCAGGTAAACCCGCGCACCGTTGAACGGCTGGGTAAAACGCAAGCGCTGGCCCTTTTGCAGAATGAAGCTGCGACCGGGACTGATGGCGCGCTCGTCGATATAGGCGCCCAGGTCCGCACCGGCCAGGGCCAGCAGGCAATAGCCCTCGGCCTGCACGGTAAAACCGCCCAAGGTAATTTCCACTACTGGCGCATCGAGCGCATTGCCCAGCAGCCAGTTGGCCCACGACATCGATACCCAATCCAACGCGCCGCCCTGGGTCACGCCCAGGTGGCGTACGCCAAAGCGGCCGGCGTCCTGCAACAGGCACAGCGGCGTGCTGGCCTCGATCAACAAGCGGCTCATGCCTGCGCCTCCAACGGCGTATCATCGCCACCCAGGTTGATGAATTCGGCGTGATCGACGGGCTTGAAGCGCACCGTATCGCCGGGCTGCATCAGGCTGTAGCCGTCGCGTTTGCGGTCGAACAATTTGGCTGGGGTACGACCGATCAGGTTCCAGCCGCCCGGCGATACCACCGGGTAAGCGGCAGTCTGCCGTTCGGCGATGCCAACACTACCGGCTGCCACACGTTTACGCGGTGTGCTGAGGCGAGGCGTGGCGAGGATTTCATCCACCAGCCCCATAAAGGCAAAACCGGGGGCGAAGCCGAGGGCGAATACCTGGTATTCGTGGGCGCTGTGATGGCGGATCACGTCGTGCACCGACAGGCCACTGCGCTGGCTGAGCAAGGTCAGTTCGGGCCCGACGCTCAGGTCGTACCACACCGGCAGCACATGGCACTGGCCACTGCCCTGGGCCTGGGGTTGCAGGTCGGTCAGGGCGTGCTCGATCAATGCTCGCGCCTGGGCGGGGCTCAATACAGTGAGGTCGTAATGCACCATCAAGGTGGTATAGGACGGCACCAGGTCCACCAGCGCAGCACCAAACCCTTCGCGCAAGCGCTGAGTAGCAGCGAGCATCCACGGCATATTGGCTTCGGCGATCACATCAAACAAACGCACCATCAGGCAGTCGATGGCGACGACTTCAATCCGTGGCTTCATGCGGGCTTCAACGCCTCGCGAATACGCTGTACGGCGGCGACCGAACTGGCGTTGTCGCCATGCACGCATAAGGTGTTGGCTTGAAGGACCAGCGGGCTGCCATCACTGGCAATCAGCGGTTCGCCACGGGAAATGGTCAGGGCTTGCTGCACGATGGTGTCGGAATCATGGTGCACGGCGCCGGGCAACTGCCGGGAGACCAAGTGGCCCTTGTTGTCGTAGGCACGGTCAGCGAAGGCCTCGAACCACAGGACCACGCCGAACTCATCCCCCAACGCCTGGGCTGCGCTGTTGTCGCGGGTGGCCAGCAGCATCAGCGGCAGGTCGCCGTACGCCGCCACGGCCTGGATCACCGCACGCAATTGCACCGGGTTGGCCATCATGTCGTTGTACATCGCGCCGTGGGGTTTGACGTAGCTGACGCGGCCGCCTTGCGCGCGGCAAATACCGTCGAGGGCGCCGATCTGGTAGTGCAACAGGTCCTGGATTTCCTGGGAGGTGTAGGCCATGGAGCGGCGACCGAAACCTTGCAGGTCCTGGTACGCCGGGTGCGCGCCCACTTGCACGCCGTGCTTGAGCGCCAGGCTGACGGTCTTGCGCATGATGCTCGGGTCGCCGGCATGGAAGCCGCAGGCCACGTTGGCGCAATCAATGAACGGCATGACCTCGGCGTCCAGGCCCATGGTCCAGTTGCCAAAGCTTTCGCCGATGTCACAGTTCAGTAGAAGGCGGCTCACGGTAGGGTGCTCCTGTAGGCTTTATTTTTTTGTAGTGTGGGATTTTTTACGCAGAACTCGCAACTTGTCCTGAGCCCCCAACGACGCTTATCGTGGAATAACTCGATTTTTGGCGCCGACACCCTGCGGCGTCCAACTAATAAAAACCGATCCATGCATAAGAAAAAGTTGATCCCATGAATTTGAAGTTCCTCGAAACCTTCGTCTGGGTGGCCAAGCTCAAGAGCTTTCGCCTGACCGCCGAGAAGTTGTTCACCACTCAAGCGTCGATTTCCAGCCGCATTGCGGTGCTGGAAAGCGAACTGGGGGTGAAGCTGTTTCTACGCGATTCACGCGGCGTGAGCCTCACCCCGGAAGGTTTGAAGGTGCTCGATTACGCCGAGCAGATGATGGTGACCATGCAGGGTTTGAAGCAGTCCCTGGAAACCACCAGCAGCAAGGTCGGGCGCATCCGCATCGGTGCGATGGACACGGTGATTCACACCTGGCTGAGCCCATTGGTGGCGGAATTGATGGACCATTTCCCGTTGGTTGAAATTGAATTGGTCGCCGATACTGCACTGAACCTCAGTGATCAGCTGCAAAAAGGCTTTCTCGACCTGATCCTGCAAACTGACCTGCTGCGCCTCGAAACCGTACGCAGCCTGGAGCTGGCCAGCCACCCCATGGCGTGGATCGTCGCCAGCCAATCGATCTACCACCGCGATTACGCGTCCCTCGCCGAACTGGCCCAGGAACGCATCATCACCTACTCGAAAAACTCCCATCCACACCAGGATGTATTGAGCCTGATGCAAGCCAACGGCGTGGCGGCACCGCGCATGAACTGCGTGAATTCGGTGTCGGCTATCACCCGGTTGTTGCGCGATGGCTTCGGCATTGGCGCGTTGCCGCCAGTGCTGGTCATGGAAGAACTGGCGCGGGGGGACTTGGTGATGTTGCCGATGGAGCAGCGGCTGCCGAATTTGCAGGTGGTGGTGTCGTGGCGGGTGGGGGTGGAGTTGGTGGAGGAGATTGTGGGGTTGTGTCAGAAGGTGGTGGCGCGGTATGCCGAAGAAGTCGGTGAAGAGCGGATGATCCTCAGCACACACACCTCACTGAAGAAACCGGATTAAAAATGTGGGAGCGGGCTTGCTCGCGAATGCGGTGGGTCAGCGAATACAGCTTTGACTAATACACCGTCTTCGCGAGCAAGCCCGCTCCCACATTTGGATTTGTGTGTGGCTTACAAACCCTTCAGGTCCCGCTCTTCGATCGGCCGGCTCTGGCGCAAGCGCTTACCGCCCAACACCACCCAGTCGATCAGCCGGAACAGGCATTCGATGCCGAACGACAGCAGCATCGCCCCGCCCAAGCCCCAGCCCATGGCCTCCGGCGTGAGCAGGATCTGGTAGCTGTAGCCATTCCAGGTTTCCAAGCGAATGTCCGGGTCGGCCGCCACCGCCACTTGCAACGCGCGGATGTACCACGGGCCTTGCATCGCCTGGAACTGCTTGTCCAACGCCACTTGGCGGTCAAGCATGGCGCCCAGGCTGTTGGCGTCGCTCTGGAACACCGGGTCATCACTGGCACGGTAATGCGCGACTAGTGCTTTCAAGTCACCGTTGAAGAACTGCTGGGCGGTGGATTCAAACCCGCGCAGGCCCGTCTGAGCCTCGATCAGATGGGCTTCGACACGCTTGGCGTAGTCGTTGATAAACCCCGGTACTTGCACGCCAACCAACAAACCAATGGCAAACAACACCAACCGCAGATAGCTGAGCAACATGGTCGATATCCTTACTCGGTAATACCCTGGCTGACGCATTCACCGCGCCGCCACAGGCTCCATTGGCCCGGTTCGTAGCGGGTCCAGTTTTCGTTGTCGGTCAAAGGTTCGGTGGCGATTACCGTCACCACATCATTTGGCGTGGTTTCGGCCTGAAAATCGACGATTACGTCGACATCTTTCAAGCGCGCCGGGCCAAATGGGGCACGCCGGGTAATCTGCGCCAATTTGGTCGAGCAGTAGCAAAACAGCCAATCGCCATCGCTCAGCAGGCAGTTGAACACGCCTTTGCTGCGGTATTCGGAACAGGCCGCGATCAGGTCCGGCAGCACGTTTTCAATATCGACCGGTTCCGGGAAGGCTTCGCGTACACGGTTGAGCAAATCGCAAAAGGCCGCTTCGCTGTCGGTATCGCCCACCGGGCGGTAGAAGGTGGCGCGGGGATTGAAGTCCGCCAACTGGCCGTTGTGCGCGAAACACCAGTTGCGCCCCCACAGTTCGCGCACGAACGGGTGGGTGTTGGACAGGCACACCTTGCCCACGTTGGCTTGGCGGATATGGCCGATCACCACTTCGCTTTTGATGGGATAGCGTTGCACCAGCAGCGCGACTTCCGACTCGCTGCTGGCAGCCGGGTCCTGGAACAGGCGCAGGCCGCGGCCTTCGTAGAAGGCGATGCCCCAACCGTCACGGTGGGGGCCGGTGCGCCCACCGCGCTGCATCAGCCCGGTAAAGCTGAACACGATATCGGTGGGGACGTTGGCACTCATGCCCAATAATTCACACATGCCAGGGCTCTCGCTACAACGTTAAAGGCGCGGTTCGACGCGCATGCCACTCACAGGCGCCGGACGGCGGAAAGGTTCGTCATCGTCGTCAGGCTCGGCGGCCAACGCGGCGTCGGCGGCGGCCTTGCGCTCACGACGCGCCTTGGCGGCGCGCTCGATGGGCCAACGGATCAACACGATCACGATGTACACGGCAAACGCGATCATCGTGTACATGAACAAATCGGAAATGGCCCGCCAGGCGTTGTTACCCACCTTGAGCACCAGGTCCAGCGCGGTAATGGCCACGGCAGGCGCGAATTGGGTCTTGACCGGGTCGACGATGGTCGGGCTGAACAGCAACACCGCCATCAGCAATTGCAGCGGCTCGCGCAACCAACGCCAGATCCAGCGGGTCATGCGCCACCACACCAACAGGCAGCCCAAAGCGGCGAAGGCGTAAAGGCCCCAAGCGGTCAGATAGTCGTTCTCGGTCATGGTGTCCATGGCAAGGCTGGCAAAGAGGCGGCTATGATAACGGCTTTTGCGTGTCGCGGCTGCAATGCCTGCCACCGTCCGCCAGACAGAGAGTGCTCCATGCCTATATCGACCGCCCCGATTGCCCGCAAGGCCACTGGCCCAGACCCTTACGCCTGGCTGCAGGAACGTGACAGCGCTGAGGTGCTCGATTACCTCAAGGCCGAAAACGCCTGGCAGGAAGCCCAACTCGCCGACCAGAAGGCCCTGCGCGAAACCCTGTTTGAAGAGATCAAGGGCCGCATCCTCGAAACCGACCTGTCCCTGCCCTCCCCGTGGGGTCCGTACCTGTATTACACGCGCACCACCGCCGGCGACGAATACGCCCGCCACTACCGCTGCCGTCGCCCCGCCGATGACAGCAACCAGGTGGACGACAGCAGCGAAGAACTGCTGTTGGACCCGAACGTGCTGGCCAACGGCGGTTTCTTCTCGCTCGGCGCATTCAGCATCAGCCCCGACCACCAGCGCCTGGCCTACAGCCTGGATACCAGCGGCGAAGAGATCTACACCCTGTACGTGAAGGAATTGGCCAACGGCAAGGTCAGTGAACTGGAATTCCAGGACTGCGACGGCAGCATGACGTGGGCCAATGACAGCCTGACCCTGTTTTTTGGCGAGCTGGACGACACCCACCGTCCGCACAAGCTGTATCGCTACCGTCTGGATGGTACGGCGGCGCAAGAAGTGTTCCATGAACCGGACGGGCGTTTCTTCCTGCACTGCTACCGCTCCAGCTCCGAGCGCCAACTGCTGCTGGCCCTGGGCAGCAAGACCACCAGTGAGATCTGGGCGCTGGACGCCGAGCAGCCACACCTGGACTTCACCTGCCTGGCACCACGGGTCGAAGACCATGAATACGATGTTGACCACGGCCAACTGAATGGCGCATGGACCTGGTTTATCCGCAGCAACCGCGACGGCATCAACTATGCGTTGTTCGTGGCGACCGACATTGGCGACGTGCCGACCGAGGCCGAGTGGCAGAACCTGATCCCCCACAGCGACGACGTGATGCTCGACGGCGTGAGCCTGAACGCCGGCGCCATGACCCTGAGCCTGCGCATCGGCGGCCTGCCGGTGATTGAAGTGCACCCAGAGGGTCTACCGACCTACCGCGTGGAATTGCCCGACGCCGCCTACAGCCTCTACGTACAGAACAGCCTGGAATTTGCCAGCGACAAGATCCGCCTGCGCTACGAGGCTCTGAACCGTCCGGCCCAGGTGCGCCAGCTGGAACTGGCCAGCGGCGCGCAGCACGTGCTCAAGGAAACCCCGGTGCTGGGTGTGTTCAATGCCGACGATTACGTGAGCCAACGCCTGTGGGCCACTTCTGCCGATGGCACCCAGGTACCCATCAGCCTGGTGGTCAAGCGCGACCAACTCGGCAAACCTACGCCGCTGTACCTATACGGCTACGGCGCATACGGCTCGAGCCTCGACCCGTGGTTCTCGCATGCACGCCTGAGCTTGCTGGACCGGGGCGTGGCGTTTGCCATTGCGCACGTGCGCGGCGGTGGCGAGCTGGGCGAAGCCTGGTACCGCAACGGCAAGCAGGAGCACAAGCAAAACACCTTCAGCGACTTTATCGCCTGCGCCGAACACTTGATCGCCAACGGTCTGACCACCGCCAATCAACTGGCTATCAGCGGCGGCAGCGCGGGCGGCCTGCTGATCGGTGCGGTGCTTAACCAGCGTCCGGAGCTATTCCAGGCAGCGATTGCCGAAGTGCCGTTCGTCGACGTACTCAACACCATGCTCGACCCGGAGCTGCCGCTGACCATCACCGAGTATGACGAGTGGGGCAACCCTGAAGAACCTGACGTGTATGAGCGGATAAAGGCCTATGCGCCGTACGAAAACGTCCGCGCCCAGGCCTATCCGCACCTGCTGGTGATCGCCGGCTACAACGACAGCCGTGTGCAGTATTGGGAAGCGGCCAAATGGGTGGCCAAATTGCGTGATACCAAGACCGACGACAACCTGCTGCTGCTCAAGACCGAACTGGGCGCCGGCCACGGTGGGATGAGCGGGCGTTACCAGGGATTACGTGACGTAGCACTCGAATACGGATTTGTGTTCAAGGCGCTGGGGTTGATTTAGGAACTTAGCGCGGCGGTCCTGTCTGAACACAGGACCGCCCTTGTTTGATGGACCCAGATTGCAGCCATGCCACAACCGACCTTATTGAATAACGAAATTCGCGACATGCTGATGGACTGTGGCCTGTTCGATCCGCTGTTGCCGGAAGATTTCCACGTGGCCGCCGGCTACTTCAACATCAGCAGTATTGCCCGCGACGAGGTGATCTTCCTCGAAGGCGATGCCGGCACCTTCATGTGCATCATCCACAGCGGCCAGGTGGCGGTGCAAAAAACCAACAGCGATGGCCAACGCCTGACCATCGCCACCCTGCGCAGTGGCCGGGCTTTCGGCGAAATGGCGGTGCTCGATGGCGAGCGCCGTTCCGCCAGCTGCGTGGCCGCCAGTGACTGCGTGCTGCTGAACCTGGGCAAGGACTCCCTGGAAAAAATGCTCAACGAAGCACCCAGGGTCGCCGCCAAGATCATCCGGGCCATTGCCATCGCCCTGTCCAAGCGCTTGCGCATGGTCGATGGGCAACTGCTTTCCCAACAGATTTAACCGCCGGGCGTTTTCGGCTTGCTGTCGTTTTGCAGCAGGCCGGGCACCGTCTGATCCTTCGGCGGCGTCGGCAGCACGATAGGCACCAAGGCTGGCGAGCCGTTCGTCTTGGGCACGGCTGGCGGGGTGACTTGCGGGTACAACGTCGGCGTCGGGGTGCCCGGCGCGCCCGGTGTAGGGGCTGGCGCGACCGGTACGGTTTGCAACTCCTGAGCCTGCGCCGCACCCAATGCGAGCGCGCTCAACACAATGACCGTTAGAATGCTGCACTTCATCGATGGCTCCATGGCCTGACCGGAAAGTCACAAGGCTACTCCCAACCGCGCAAGAATGCCCTTCCCAATGAGATTCCCATGAAACGTTTCGTTCTGCTGGACACCACCCCGATCCCCGACAACGGCGGTGCCTTGTGCCTGTTCGAATACGGTGAAGACTTTGTCATCAAGATCCAGGGCGGTGACGGCGGCCAATTGATGAACACGCGCATGCACGGTTCAGAAGATGCGTTGGCAGAAATTCCCTGCCGCAAGGTCGCCGGCCGTGCAGATTCGCGGGTGTTGATTGGCGGTTTGGGCATGGGCTTCACCCTGGCCTCGGCCCTCAAGCATCTGGGCAAGACGGCCGAAGTCGTCGTCGCAGAGTTGGTACCCGGTGTCGTGGAGTGGAACCGGGGTCCGCTGGGAGAGAAATCCGGCCGCCCGCTGCTGGACCCGCGCACGGTGATCCGCTTGGAAGACGTGGCCAAGGTGCTGCAGGCCGAGCCCCAGGGGTTTGACGCAATCATGCTCGACGTCGACAACGGCCCTGAAGGCCTCACGCAAAAAGCCAATAGCTGGCTGTACTCTGCCGGTGGCCTCGCCGCCTGTGCCAAGGCCCTGCGCCCCAAGGGTGTGCTGGCGGTGTGGTCGGCCAGTGCCGACAAGCTGTTCAGCGACAAACTGCGCAAGGCCGGGTTCAAGGCCGAGGAAGTGCAGGTGTTCGCCCATGGCAACAAGGGCACGCGGCATACCATCTGGATTGCCGAAAAGCTCAAGGGCTAATTACGCCGTGAACGGCTAGAATCAACCCTATCCGTGACCCACCCAAAAGACAGGAGCCATGATGAGCTCGACCAACCCGCCCTCCCACACCGCCAAGCTGGATCGCATCCTTGCCGATGCCCAGCGCGACCGCGAAATGGGCTACCGCGACAAAGCGTTGAAGATGTACCCCCACGTGTGTGGCCGCTGCACCCGTGAGTTTTCCGGCAAGCGCTTGAGCGAATTGACCGTGCACCACCGCAACCACAACCATGATGACAACCCCCAGGATGGCTCCAACTGGGAGTTGCTGTGCCTGTACTGCCACGACAACGAACACTCGCGCTACACCGACCAGCAGTACTTCAGCGAAGGCTCCACCAGCAGCCCGACGATTGCCAAGGCCACGCATAACCCGTTTGCGGCGTTGGCGGGGTTGATGAAGAAGGACGACTGATAGTTCGTCGCTGCCTGTTCCGGCCTCTTCGCGAGCAAGCCCGCTCCCACAATCGACCGCATTCCAAAGAATGTACTGGGTCAAATGTGGGAGCGGGCTTGCTCGCGAAGGCGATCCCACAAACACCCCATCACTCCAAGGCCGTATAATCGCCGTTTTCCTCCAAGGCACCCTTCCCCGTGGGCAATAAACGCTACAGCTGCATCGGTCTGTACAACCCCAAATCCCCCGAAAACGTCGGCTCCGTGATGCGCGCCGCCGGCTGCTACGGCGTGGCCTCGGTGTTCTACACCGGCGTACGCTACGAGCGCGCGCGAGATTTCATCACCGACACCAAGAAGGTCCACCACGACATTCCGCTGATCGGCATTGATGACCTGAAAAAAATCCTGCCGCTGGGTTGCATCCCCGTCGCCGTGGAACTGGTGGAAGGTGCCCGCCCGCTGCCCGAATACACCCACCCCGACCGTGCGTTGTACATCTTCGGCCCCGAAGACGGTTCCCTCGACAAAGAAATCCGCGACTGGTGTGAAGATGTGGTGTACATCCCGACCACCGGTTGCATGAACCTCGCCGCCACCGTCAACGTAGTGCTCTACGACCGACTGGCCAAGGGCAACAACACCCGTTCGGGCCCCAAGTACTGATTTTTTCGGAACATCCGGCACCTGTGCGCAGTCAGCTACTTATCACTTGCCCTTGTTGGAGACAGATCATGAGCGACAGCAAAACCTTGCGACCTATCATCGAACACACCCCGTTTGAAACCCAACCCACGCAAAACGTGCACGGCTGGGAGCGCATCGGCTCGGTGGCCGGTGGCGTGATGATGGTGGGCAAAGGCCTGCGCCGTGGCGGGCTTTTCGGCTTGATCCAGGTGGCGATCGGCGGCGTAGCGCTGGCCCGTGGTTTTACCGGGCACAGTTCGCTCAAGGACAAGCTGGAGCAGGGTCGTCAGGAGATGAACAGCGTGCGTACCAAGATCGAGCGAGCCGGGGCTGAGTTGAAGAACTTGAAAACCAAAGCCGAAGTGGCCGCTGAGAAAACCACTGGTTAATAGAGATCTTCCAAACAACGGAGATCTAAATGTGGGAGCGGGCTTGCTCGCGAAAGCGGTCTATCAGTTAAAGATGAGTTAACTGACACGCCGCCTTCGCGAGCAAGCCCGCTCCCACATTTTGTTTTGTGCAAGGCTTGGGATCAGTGCAGCAATTTGCTGTCCAGCACCACCGAAGACTCACCGATGATGCTCTCGGCAAGCTGCACAAACTCCGCCGTGGTAATGCTATTGGCCCGCATCACCGCCTGGGCCAGGTCATCCAGTGACCGTTTGTTGTGGGTTTTCACCCGAATCTCGCGATCCAACTCCTGCAACACCACCACCGCCCGCGATACCGTTGCGCCGCTGACATGCTCGCCGCGCAAGCTGGTCACGTCCTTGCCTTCCTTCGCCAATCTGGCCTGGATCGCCTGATACCGCTCATCGGTGATTCCCCCTGCACGGCGCACCAGTTCGATGGCGTAGTACTCCGCCATGCCTTCGCTGATCCAGTCGCTGGTGTCGTGATCGTTGAAGCGCCCAATCGCCTGCACCACTTCACGGATCAACGGGCTGCTGCCGTTTTCGCTGATCAGCGGCGTGCGGCTATTAAGGTAGATAGAGTCCCTGGCCGAGAACGCGCCACGGCGCATCGGATCGCCAGCACCTACCACCAACAACTTGGCGGGGTGGCGTGGGAACGCCGCCTCGACCTGAGGCCAGACGAAGGTCAGCAGCGTCAGCACATCCATGCGGCGCATGCCCTGGCCCTTGGGCGAGGCGACGGTAACTTCGGTTTCGCCCAGGCGCACCCGACGGCTGCCCACGGTGCCGGCGAGCATCCAGCCGGTGGGGCGGTCGAACAGCCGGGAAACATTGTCGATACGGAATTTGTTCTTGCCGACGCGCGGCCAGGCGGTCTCGATGCTTTTCCAGCCGGCGGGCAGTTCGAACACCAGCCGCGAGACCAGTTCGATGCCGTCCTGTTGGTCAAGGTGCGCGGGCGGCACCAGGTCTTCGCCGCGAAACAACGCCCAGCTCGGCGTCATGCGCGCCTCGTAAATGCCCGCCTTGCGAGAATGAGTGAGGCGCACGCGGTAGGTCAGGCTGGACTTGCTCGCGCTGGGCTGCCACAGGCCGCGGTTGCCGGTGACTTTCCACTGGCCATCGGCCTTGAAGTCGCTGTAGTCACCGTCGCGGCCCAGGTCGAAGTTCAGGCTGCGCACCGCCGCGCCCTGGGACAGGCTCACCCGCACTTCGGCCTGATCGCTCTGGGGCAGCAACTTGACGTGGTAATCCAGGTCAACTTTCTTCGCGCACCACGCGGGCGTGCTCAGCGCCAGCAACACCAGGCTTGCCAGCAGCGTTGTTACCCCCCTCATACACACTCCTTGTCAGCCTGCGCGGAAAATCAGGTAATCCTCCCAGTCGTCTTCGGGCACGCTGCCTTCGCTGAGCATGCGCCCGGACTGGGAAATACGTTCGTGGTGCACGGCGTCGCGGTCGCCACAGACCAGGTGGTGCCACAACGGCAGGTCCTTGCGCTCACTGACCAAGCGGTAACCGCAGGTCGGCGGCAGCCATTTGAACTGGTCGGCCTGGCCCGGGGTGAGCTGGATGCAGTCGGGCACCGAGGCGCGACGGTTGGGGTAGTCGGTGCACTGGCAGGTTTTCAGGTCCAGCAGTTTGCAGGCGATGCGCGTGTAATAGACGCTGTTGTCGTCTTCATCCTCAAGCTTTTGCAGGCAGCACAGGCCACAGCCGTCGCACAACGATTCCCACTCCTCCTGGTCGAGGTGTTCAAGGGTTTTACGTATCCAGAAAGGTTCGACTTTGGCGGCCATGGCTCTACATCAGTATCGGTAGGTGAAAAGGCCGCCAGTCTAGTGCCCAAGGCCCGTGGAACCAAGTGCTTACGACTGGCGGTGTTACCAGACTTGTCAGCGACCATCCATCGCAGTAGCTTTGTGGGCCGCAAAGGCCCTGCGTCGGGCGCCATAAATGCTGTACCGCATTGCCCACGACGCCCCATGGAGCCTTGAAAAAACCCTCGCCGAGCGCATCGGTGCCCCGTTTTTTGAATCTGCGCCTGTTTCCAACCCTAGCCCATTGTCGTCATCAGGAACTGTTCATGAGCACAAATCCACGCGTTGCCGATTACCCGATCCACACTCAGTTCACCGAACGCTGGTCGCCCCGCGCCTTCACCGGCGAGAGCATCCCGCAAGAAACCCTGCTGAGCTTCTTCGAAGCCGCACGCTGGGCGCCGTCGGCCTATAACTCGCAGCCGTGGCGTTTTCTCTACGCGCGCCGTGACACGCCAAACTGGGAACGTTTCCTGGGTTTGCTGAATGAATTCAACCGTGGTTGGGCGCAGCACGCGTCGGCCCTGGTGATCATCGCCTCGAAAACCGACTTCACCGCCCCTGGCGCTACGGAAGAAACCCCGGCGCTGTGGCACACCTTCGACACCGGTTCGGCCTGGGGCCACCTGGCGCTGCAAGCCAGCCTCAGCGGGTGGCACACCCACGGCATGGCCGGCTTCGACCAGGAGCTGACCCGCAAAGAGCTGAAAATCCCGGAAGGTTATGCACTGCATGCTGCCGTGGCGATCGGCAAGCTGGGTGACAAGTCGACCTTGCCGGAGTACCTGCAGGGCCGTGAAGCGCCGAGCCCGCGTCGACCGTTGAGCGAGCTGGTGTCGGAAGGTGATTTCAGCCTCTGAAGCTAACGCAATACCCCCTGTGGGAGCGGGCTTGCTCGCGAATGCGGTGTATCAGTCAAAAATACTTCAACTGATACACCGCCTTCGCGAGCAAGCCCGCTCCCACAATGTGTTCCCAGTACTGTCAGTAACCGCGCTCGAAATCCACTTCCCCGCGCAGCGCTTCCTTCCCCTGATACGCCCGTAGATTCTGCAAAAACAACGCCACCATCAATTCTGGCGACGTCGGCGCCGAGCTATGGCCTGTCAGCAACAAGCCCCACGCGGTCCAGAACGGATGACGTTGCGGCAACGGTTCCTGGCGGCACACATCAATCACAGCCCCCGCCAAGTGCCCTTCCTTCAAGGCGTCGACCAGGTCTGCATCTACCACGGCCACGCCACGCCCGACGTTGATAAACAGGCCGGTCGGCTTGAATTGCTTGAACAAGGCCGCGTCGTATAAGTCATGGGTATTCGGCGTGTTGGGCAGCAGGTTGACCACGTAGTCCACCTCTCCCACCAGTCGGCTCAATTGATCAAGCCCGGCCACTTCGATAAACGGCGCCTGCTCACGCGCGGTGCTGGCGATGCCATACAGCTTCACGCCAAACGGCACCAGGAACTCGGCAACGCTCTGGCCGATATCGCCGGTGCCGACGATCAACACCTTGCGTCCCGCCAGGCTCTGGCCCATGCGGTTGTCCCACTTGCGCTCGACCTGGCTCACCAGGCGCGCGAGCACTTCGCGCTCATGGCCGAGCATGTAGGTAAGGACGAATTCAGCCATGACCTGGCCAAAAATGCCGACCGCACGGGTCAAGCGATAGTCGCGGGGCAAGCCTTCGGCCAACAGGGGGGTGATGCCGGCCCAGGTCGATTGCAGCCATTGCGGCTGATGGCCCTGGCGCAACAGAGTGGCGAGCAGGTCCGGCTGGCCCAGCCACACTGGGCAGTCAGCAGCCAGGCGCGACAGTTCTGCCGAGTCGCCGCTGGTCAGCACTTCAAGGTCCGGTGCCGCCTCGCCGAGCAGTTGGGCGTAGAGCGGGTGATCCTGTTCAGCAATCAGAACACGCATGCTTAAAACCTTTCAAAAACACTGCAGACGGCCGCCCGCATCCTTACGGCCACCGCCCACGAATACGATTCCATTGAAGAATGTGCCCCGAACAGGGCACTGACCGATCACATCGGGTCGTTGCGACGCAGCAGCTCTTCGGGCAAGTGTTCGATGTACTCGTCCTCAGGCGGCGGCATTTGCAGGTGGTAGCCCTGCTTGTCGAGGTTTTCCAGCACTTGGGCGATGTCTTCCTGTTGCAGCTTGCGCTCAGGCGTCAGCACCAGGTTGAACGCGTGCACCGGCTTGCCGAACACGGTCAGCAGACCTTCGGGCACTCGCTCCAGCACATCGCTTTTCAGGACGTAGAGGTACATGCCGGCGCGTTTAGGGCTGCGGTAGATGGAACAAATACGTTTCAAGGCTGTTCTCCGGCAGTGGCCAGGCTGTCGAGCAGCGCCTGGCCCATCAACTCGCGGCGCCAGCCACGCAGCGAGTCTGGCAATTGGTAAGGCCCATCGGGGTAGCCACTTTTAACCAGGGCTTCGAGGGTTTTCTTGCGCAGCATCAGTTCTGGCGCCATGTCCAGGCGTTCGGCTTCGGCCTGGCCCAGTGCACGCAGTTGCTTGATCAGCGTGGCGGCGTCCACCGGCAGCGGTTCGGCAACGGCAGGCGGCCATTGGTCCATGGACACACTGCCGGCACGTTTGATCAGGTCCAGCAGGAACTGGCCATCCTGACGCACGGTGCGCGGGTGCATGTCTTCGATTTTGCCCAGGGCGGCGAGGTTATCCGGCTGGGATTTGGCCAGTGGCCATAGCGAATGTTCGCGAATGATGCGGTTACGTGGCAGGTCACGGGCGCGCGCCTGCTGTTCGCGCCAGGCGCACAGCTCACGCAGGACGGCGAGCTGGGCACGGGACAGTTTCCACGCGAGCTTGGCGTCGCGGTACACCTCGTACGGGTCGACTTCACGGCGCAGGTTGGCGACCAGTTCGGCACCGTCCTCCAGTACCCAGGCGTATTTATCGTCCGAAAGCTGCGGACGCAACCGTGTGTAGACCTCGGCCAAATGCACCGCGTCTTCGGCGGCGTAGCTGATCTGCGTCTCGGACAACGGCCGCTGCAGCCAGTCCGAGCGGGTTTCACCTTTGGGCAGTTCGATATCCAGCACGGCTTGCACCAGGCGCGAATAGCCCATGGAGAAACCCAGGTTCAGGTAAGCCGCAGCCAATTGGGTGTCAAACAACGGCACCGGCAGGCTGCCGGTCAGGCGCAGCAACACTTCGAGGTCTTCGCTGCAGGCGTGCACCACCTTGATCACCGCTGGGTTCTCCAGCAAAGCGGCCAAGGGTTGCCAATTGTCGATGGTCAGGGGATCGATCAGGTAAGCGCGTACGCCATCACCAATCTGGATCAGCCCGGCAATGGGATAAAAGGTGTCGACCCGCATGAATTCGGTGTCGAGGGCGACGAATGGCAACTGCTGCCATTCGGCGCAATGCTGGCCGAGGCTATCGTTGTCGCAGATCCAGTGAATATCGATGGCCACACGGCTCTCCCTTGAAGAATGGCGCGCAGTATATATCGCGAAAGGGACTTGCGAGCATCCGCAGTGCACAGGCAGCCATGAAAACTCGGACAGGAGATGAAGAATAGTCCGACAGACGGAAGTTATCCTGTCTTACGCAGTACGTAGACCCGCCACAGTTTCGAACCCGGCATGAACTCCTGATGATTCAGGACCTTGAAGCCCGCCTGGCGGAACTCGTCCTCTACGGCTGTACGAGAGTTGACGGAGACGATCACCGTGTCACGGCTGACCCGATGAAACTCGCGCAACAGTGCTTGGCGCACCTCGCTACTGGGCACATGACGAAACAATTCCAGACAGAAAATACAGTCGACCGCGTTCGCCGAGAGGCCTATGGAAAATGCCGAGCCCTGGAACGTCTTGACCCGCTTGAGCAATTCCGCCGGGTGATGAGTGCGGGCATGGTCGAGCATGTCCTGGGAGTTGTCCGAGGCCAGGATAACCCGGTTGACGTGCTCGGCCAACACCGGCCAAAACCGCCCCGAGCCGCACGCCAAGTCAAGGATCAGCCCCGGTTCGCCCGCCACTTTCAGCGCATGGCGCACCAGCCGCTCATCGCGCCACGAGGCCAGGCGCTGCATCAACCCAGGCGGGCGAGTGTCGCCGCAGACCCGCGCGTGCTCACGGTCACAGTGCTCGGCGAATTCATTCTCGATGGCGGATGGAGGTTGTGGCGACATCACGGACTCATGTGAGTAGAACGGTAGTGAACGACCTTGATCCGCAGCTTAACCAGCGCTACGTGAAAAAAAGGTCGAAACCACCGCCACCTTGAAACACATTCATGCCTGATGCAGGTACCACCGCCAATCCTGCTCGCCCACCTCCCCCATGAACTGGCGGTACTCCGCACGTTTCACCGCCAGGTACACGCCGAGGAACTCGCTGCCGAACGCATCCCGCGCCCAGCTTGAGCCTTCCAGCGCACGCAGCGTGGTCAGCCAATCGGTGGGCAGTAATTCCTTGGCCTGGGCGTAGCCGTTACCTTCTACCGGCGCGCCAGGATCGCGTTGCTCGCGGATGCCTCGGTGGATGCCAGCCAGGATCGCCGCAGCGGCCAGGTAAGGGTTGGCATCGGCGCCGCAGATACGGTGTTCGATATGCCGGGAGTTGGCCGGCCCACCCGGCACGCGCAGGCTGACGGTGCGGTTGTCCACCCCCCAGGTGGCTGCTAAAGGCGCGTAGCTGTTGGTCTGGAAGCGGCGATAGGAGTTGGCGTTGGGGCAGAACATCAGCAGCGAATCGAGCAAGGTGCTGAGCATGCCGCCCACTGCCTGGCGCAACAAAGGCGTGCCGTCGGCGGCTTCGCTGGCGAACAGGTTGTTCCCTGCAGCATCCGCCAGGCTCACGTGCATGTGCATGCCGGTGCCGGCCAAATCGTCGAACGGCTTGGCCATGAAGCAGGCCGTCATCCCGTGTTTATGTGCCACGCCCTTGACCAGGCGCTTGTAGCGTACCGCCTCGTCCATGGCTTGCAGGGCGTCGGCACGGTGCTCCAGGGTGATTTCGACCTGGCCGGGGGCGTATTCGGAAATCGCCGTACGTGCCGGGATGCCTTGCAGTTTGCACGCGCTATAGAGATCGGCCAGGAACGGCTCGATCTGCTCCAGTTCGCGCAGGCCATAGACTTGGGTGGAGCGTGGGCGCCCGCCGTCCATGTCCCGCGCCGGGCGGGGGCGGCCATGACTGTCAGGCTTTTGGTCGAGCAGATAAAACTCCAGTTCCGCCGCCATCACCGGGTAATACCCGTCGGCCTTGAGCTCGTCGATAACCTTGGCGAGTAAATGCCGGGGGTCGGCGATGGTTGCCGGCTGCCCCTCTGTCGGGTGCATGCTCACCTGCACCGCCGCCGTAGGAATCAAGCGCCACGGCATGCGCTGCAAACTCCCGCTGATCGGGTAGGCGCGGCAGTCGATATCGCCCACGTCCCAAACCAGCCCGGAATTCTCGACGTCGTCGCCATTGATGGTCAGGCCCAGGATCGTGCTGGGCAATGGCCGGCCAGTTTCGTACACCGCCAACAGTTCATCGCGGTGCAGCAACTTGCCACGGGGTACGCCGTTATTGTCGAGGATAAACAGCTCGAACATCTCGATGTCCGGGTGTTGCTCAAGAAAGGATTGGGCTTCGTGCAGGCAAGCAAAAACGCTCATGGGAATTCTCATACGTGTGAGTCGGGCAGGCGCGCAGATGCGCGTCATCCAGGGGGTGGATCAACGTAGGAGAGAGGTATCTGGTGGGCGGGCGTGTCGGCAGTGGAACAAGGCCCAGAACGCAAGTGCGGACGGCAGTGTCGCGGGATGAGTGTCGGGGGAGCCGTCCATACGGGGATCACACTGAGGTAGATGCCTGCCAGCGTCACACGCCTGGATAGGTGGGTAAATTCAGGGTTGACGGAGTTTGGTTGCAATACGGCTAAACATTCGACATACCTTGCCACTCGCTTGCGCAGCTGGAAATAATGACCGCCCTCGACCATGCCCCCAAGGACCCGACCGCATGAAAGCGCCTTTAGCCCTCTGTGTACTGGCAAGCCTGGCCACCAATGCCCTGGCCGACGCCGCCCCTTCGCGCCTCGACGAGGTGTTGCAGCGCGGCACCCTCACCGTCTGCACCACCGGCGACTACAAGCCTTACTCCGGTTTAAAGGCCGATGGCAGTTATGAGGGGATCGACATCGCCATGGCCGAGTCCTTGGCCAAAAGCCTCAACGCGAAGATCCAATGGGTGCCTACCACGTGGAAAACCCTGATGCCGGACTTCCTGGCCCAACGCTGCGACATCGCCGTGGGCGGTATTTCGGTGTCGCTGGAACGCCAAAAAAAAGCCTTTTTCAGCCAGTCCCTCGGCGTCGACGGCAAGATCCCACTGGTGCGCTGCGCCGATGTGAAGCGCTATCAGACCGTGGAGCAGATCAACCAGCCCCAGGTGCGCGTGATCGAACCGGCGGGCGGTACCAACGAAGTGTTTGCCCGCGCCCACTTGGGCCAGGCGCAAATCCGCCTGCATGACAACGTGACCATCTTTGACGAACTGCTGGCGGGCAAGGCCGACGTGATGATCACCGACGCCAGCGAAGCGCGTTACCAGCAGAAGCTCAAGCCTGGGCTGTGCGCGGTCAACCCTGAGCAGCAGATGCAGTACAGCGAAAAAGCGTTCCTGCTGCCTCGCGATGATGTGGCGTGGAAAAGCTACGTCGACCAGTGGTTGCACCTGAGCGTGGCCACCGGTGTTTACACCGGCATCGTCAATCAATGGTTGGCGGCGCCCTGAGCCACAGCCGTCTACGCTCTTGGCACACCAACAAGAACGAGGGACGGACCATGAAGGGAATGCTCCGAATCACCTGGCTGCTGCTGTTGTGTTTCAGCCAGGTGCACGCAGCCAGTACGCAGGAAGAGGACGCCACGGCGGCCAAGGCTTTGCTGGAAAAAGCCTTGGCCTACTACCAGAGCAATGGCGACAAGGCGTTCGCCGCGTTCAGCCGCCAAGGCGAGTTTGTCGACCATGATCGTTACGTGTTCGTGGTCGATACCCAGGGCGTGCTGCTCGCCAGCGGTGGGCCTTCCTCGGCGTTGATCGGTCGCGATGTCAGCGAAGTGCTGGGACCGGACCTGCGCCAGTCGTTCAAGGACGCACTCAAGGTGCCGCAAGGCCAGGGCATCCAGCAAGCCGACTACCGCTGGCAAAACTGGAACGACGGCAAGGTCGAGCGCAAGCACGTGTTTTATCAGCGCGTCGGCGAACGCATCCTCGCGGTGGGTTACTACCTGCCCCGGGCCACCCCGGAACAAGCGCGAGCGCTGCGCAATAAAGCGGCGGATGCGCTGCTCAAGGATGAGGCGGGCACGCTCAAGGCGATCAACTCATTGCAGGGGGGCTTCCTGCAGGATGACCTGTATGTGTTTGTGGTAGATCTCGACACCCAGCGCTACGTGGCCCATGGCACCAACCTGCGGTTGATCAACACCGACTTCAGCAAGATCAAGGACCCGGATGGCAAGCCGGTGGGTGAGCCGATTCTCAAGCTGATGGCCGAGCAGGACCAGGGTGAGTACAAGTACCGCTGGAAGAACCCGGTGACCGACAAGGTCGAGAACAAGCATGCGTACGTGCGCAAGGCCGGGCACTTCATGGTTGCGGTCGGTTACTACAGCCCCTGAAACTGAAGGAATACGGGTAAAAATGTGGGAGCGGGCTTGCTCGCGAATGCGGTGATTCAGTCAAATCATCAGTGGTTGACACAGCGCTTTCGCGAGCAAGCCCGCTCCCACATTGGGATCTCTAGCGTGTCAGTCAGCGTGCCTTATCTTCGCGCCCACGCAACACCCGGTTCGGCATCGCAATGGCCGCCGCCAACCCCAGCAGCGACACCGCCGCACTCACCATCAACAAATGCCGGAACGTCACCGCCAACTCCCCCCGCAGCGCATCCTTCGCCGGGCCAGGCGCAGCGTTGAGGCCATCGAGCAGCACATTGCCGGAACCGCCCTCGCCTACCAGTGCGCCGCTGGCCAGGTGCGAGAAACTCGAATCCTGCAACAGCGCCAACAGCAACGCCGACATGCACGCGACGCCCACCGCCCCACCGAGGGAGCGAAACAGATTGGTGGTGCTGGTGGCCACGCCGATGTCGCGTTGTTCCACCGAGTTTTGCGAGCCCACCAGTGACGTAGGAAATTGCAGACCTGCGGCGATCCCGCAGAGCAGCATGAACACGCCGGTCAGCAGCACCGCCTGGGGTGCACTGAACGCCATGCCCAGGATCGCCAGCGGGCTCAACAGGGCACCGCTGAGGATCATCGGTTTATAGCGTCCTGTCACCGACGTCATGCGCCCAGCCGAATACGCCCCAATCGGCAACCCAATGGCCAAGGGCAGCAGGTGCAAGGCGGCACTGTCAGCACCGCCGCCGGTAACTGTCTGATACCGCAGAGGCATCAGTACCGTCAGGGAAATCGCCTGGAAACTGGTGAAAAACACCGTGCACCAGCACAGCACCGCACTGCGGTTGGCAAACAGATGCATCGGCAACAAAGGCTCACGTGCGCGGCGTTCGTGCCAGACAAACAGCGCCAATGCCACCAGCCCACAGGCCAGAAGGCCCAGCACTTGATCATCACGCCAATGATGCCCCTGGCCAATTTCAGTGATGCCCAACAGCAAGGCAGTCAGGCCGATAATCATCAACACCGTGCCGAGGTAATCGATCACCGGCTTGCGCTGCGGCACCGGCAGCCCCACCAGCGTGCGGTGGGCCACGTACCAGGCGCCAGCGCCCAGGGGCAAGTTGATCAGGAACACCCAGCGCCACGACAGGTACTCGGTCATATAACCGCCGAGCACCGGCCCGGCCACACTGGCCAGTGCGTACATGCCGCTGAAATAACCCTGGTAACGCCCGCGTTCACGAGGTGGGATGATGTCGCCGATGATCGCCTGGCTGACCGAGATCATCCCGCCCGCACCAACGCCCTGGAGCACCCGCGCCAGCACCAGTTGCTCCATGCTTTGCGCCATACCGCAGAACAACGACGCCACGGTGAACAGCCCCATGCCGATCAGCATCATGGGCCGACGCCCGTACAGGTCACCGAGCTTGCCGTAGATCGGCACCGCCACGGTCATCGCCACCATGTAGCCAGAGATCACCCAGGCCAGCAGGTTGACGTCATGGAACTGGGCGGAAATGGCCGGCATGGACACCGCGACGATGGTCTGGTCCAGGGCGCCGAGGAAGATGGCCAGCATCAGCGCAGCGAGGATGCTGCGCACAGCAGGGACCGGTGGAGCGGGAGACTTGGGCAGATGATGTTCGGGCTGATTCACGATAAAACCTTCGAGCGGGGCCCGCAGGTACAGATGGCCCGCGGGAATGCTCGATACGATAGCAGGCTATTCAATAGCCTCGTAAGGAAGTCCTACGTAATTTTCGGCAATGGTCCTACGGCCTGCTTCGGAGTGGATGAAGTAATCGAGTTCACTCTCGGCAATGCGCTGGCTAAAACCATCCGCCTCCGGAAACGGGTGCAACATCGAGGTCATCCACCAGGAAAATCGCTCGGCCTTCCACACCCGGCGCAGGCAAATCGCCGAATAGCGCTCCAGCAACTCCACCCGCCCCTCGCGGTACACCTTGAGCAGGATGCGATACAAGGTGCTCACGTCGCTGGCTGCCAGGTTCAGGCCCTTGGCGCCCGTAGGCGGCACGATGTGCGCTGCGTCCCCGAGCAGGAACAGGCGCCCGTATTGCATCGGTTCCACCACGAAACTGCGCAGCGGCGCGATGCTTTTTTCGATCGAGGGGCCGGTCACCAACTGCTCGGCCAGTTCGTTGGGCAGGCGGGTTTTCAGCTCGTCCCAGAAACGCTCGTCCGACCATTCATCCAGGGGTTCTTCCACCGGCACTTGCAGGTAATACCGGCTGCGGGTCGGCGAGCGCATGCTGCACAGCGCAAAGCCACGCGAGTGTTTGGCATACACCAGCTCGGCGTGAACCGGCGGGGTATCGGCGAGAATGCCCAGCCAGCCAAAGGGGTAGACCCGCTCGAAAACTTCCAGGGATTCAGCAGGGATCGATTGGCGCGCTACGCCGTGGAAACCATCGCAACCGGCGATGTAGTCACACTCAAGGCGAAAGGCTTCGCCCTGATGCTCGAAAGTGAGCCAGGGTCGATCACTTTTCAGATCATGCGGCTGCACGTTGCGCGCTTCGTACAGGGTGGTGGCGCCGGCGGCGGCACGGGCCGCCATCAAGTCGCGGGTGACTTCGGTCTGACCGTAGATCATGACCGATTGGCCGCCGGTCAACGCCTTGAGATCGATGTGGGTGAGTCGACCGTTCAAGGCCAGTTCGAAACCGTCATGCACCAGGCCTTCAGCATCCATGCGCTGGCTGACGCCCGCTTCGCGCAGCAGGTTGACCATGCCTTGTTCCAACACCCCGGCGCGAATGCGGCCTTGCACGTAATTGGCGGTCTGGCGCTCAAGGATCAACGTCTCGATCCCGGCGTTGTGCAGCAGTTGGCCTAACAGCAGTCCCGATGGACCGGCGCCGATAATGGCGACTTGGGTTTTCAGCGTTTTCATTATTTTTATCGCCCGCAAGCTCCACCCGAACGGATAGGGTGAAAGAGTTGTCATTGGTCTTGTTGCTGACATTTTTCACTTGAGTGGCCGGCATAAGAAGGTGAAAACTGAGACAAAGCCTGCGCTTTTTGCCAATTGGGGCGATTACCGCACCACTCTCTGAGTATCGGATTGAAACCATGACCAAAACCGCGATTCCGGTCTTCAAGCTTTACGGGGAAAACCAGCAATGGCCCACCCCCGATTTGTTGCACTGTGAAACCATTTCCCGACGGAGTCGGGAATACCAGTGGGAAATCCAACCCCACCGGCACGCGGATCTGTGCCAGTTGCTGTTCGTGTACAAAGGCCAGGCACAGTTGGAAATCGAAGGTCAGCGCACCACACTGCACGAGGCGACGCTGCAGGTATTGCCGCCGCTATGCGTGCATGGTTTCCGGTTTTCCGAAGACGTTGAGGGTTATGTGGTGACCTTGTCGGCACCGCTGGTCAACCACTTGCAGGCGCAGCTGGGTTCGACCGTGGACGGCTTGCAGGCACTCGGCAGTTACCCGGCGGGCAAAGACAGTGACTACCTCAACAGCCAGTTCGCCCGCTTGCAGGCCGAATACGCCGATGAGCAACCGGCACGAGACATGATGATGCACGCGCTGGTCAGCGTGCTGTTGGTGTGGATCAGCCGCCAGGCCATCCAGCGTCGCCATCCACGCGCCCCCCGAGGCCGCGAGTATTTCCGACGTTTCACCCAGCTTGTGGAACAGCACTACCGCGAACACCCGAAGATTGAGGATTTGGCCCATAAGCTGGGTATCTCGGTCTCACACCTGAACGGGACATGTCGGGAACTGGGCGGGCAGCCTGCCTTGCAGATCATGCATGACCGCCAGTTGCTGGAAGCCAAGCGCCTGCTGACCTACACAGGCATGACCATCAATGAGATGTCAGAGGTATTGGGTTTTTCCGACCCGACCAACTTCTCCCGTCTGTTTCGTCGACGGGTCGGGTTCTCGCCCAAGGCGTTTCGTGAGCAACTCAAGGCCGAACAGTCGGCTACCTGAGTGCGCTGAAGCTGCCGGTACGGGGAACGCATTGGTCCTGATGGCAGCTGATCGCGAACGCCGTCGGCTGCAGACGCGTCTGTTCGACACGGTAGGCGGCAGTGCCGTAAAGCGCAGTCGCCAAGGCGCTCAGGATGAAAATCTTCAGGTACTTTCTAATTTTTAGAGTCATGGCACAGACCTCAGCACGGATCTAAACAGTGCTGTTTAAAGCATAGGTCAGACCCGGCGAGTTGCCATTATCGGACGACATTCAACCGCTTTATGTCGGCTCAAAGACCGACGTCCCACACAGGCTCCTCCGGAAACCGCAGCACCAAAAAATCCAGCAGGCTGCGCAGTGCCGACGGCATGTGCTTGCGCGAGGCATACACCGCGTAGATGTTCATCTGCCGAGGCTCTGCGTGAGGCAACAGGCGCACCAGTTCGCCACGGCGGATGTAATCGCCGGCCTGGTAGCTGGGCAGCATCGACACCCCCGCCCCGGCCAGGGTCACGCGCAATAAGGTACTGGCCTCGTTGGCCGTGATGTTGCCGTGCACGGGCACCGACACGTGTTCACCGTGTTCTTCGAAATGCCACAAGCTCTTGCCAAAGTAGGAGTGGGTCAGGCAGTTGTGCCGAGCCAAGTCGTCGACTGTCTGGGGCGCCGCATGCTCCAGCAGGTAGGCCGGGGTAGCACACACCACGGAGCGACAGACGGTCAGGCGCCGGGCAATAAGGTTAGGGTCCAGGTCGCTGCTGGTGCGGATGGCCAGGTCGATGCGCTCATCCACCAGGTTCACCGTGCGATCGAGCATTTGCAGGTCAACCGTCACCAGCGGGTAGCGCTTGACGTATTCGGCGATGGCCTCGGCCAATTGCGCCTGGCCGAACGAGGTGCTGACACTCAGGCGCAACAGGCCACGCGGTGCGTCATCCGGCTCGCTGACGGCGGCCTGCATGTCGCAGCACAGCTCTAGCATCTGCCGGCAGCGCGGCAGGGTTTCGCCACCGGCGGCGGTGAGGCTGAGCTTGCGTGTGGTGCGGTGCAGCAAACGTGCACCGACCCAGTCTTCCAGCTCGGCCAGATAGCGCGACACCACCGGGCGCGACAGGTCCAAATGGTCGGCAGCGGCAGACTGGCTGCCCAGGTCTACCACGGTAACAAACACACGCATTGCTTGAAGACGGTCCATGATTTGCCCGATTTTAGAAACAAACTATGTCCCAGCATCGCATTTTTAGTTGCGTTTGGTGCAACTAAGCTCTGTACATCCCTTAGCGATGGCAGGAGCTGCCCCATGTTTTCGACTTTCAAGCGCTTGACCCTGGCGACCGCCGCCCTGGCCTTCGCCGCCCATGCGGCAGCGGCCGACCTGAAACTGGACGTCTACAACCCAGGCGATGCCGCGATTTTCCCGGTCAGCTCGGTGCTGGTCAGCGGCGCCAAGGACGCGATCCTGGTGGATGCACAATTCGGCAAGGGTCAAGCCGAGCAACTGGTCCAGAAGATCCGCACCAGCGGCAAGCACCTCACCACCATCTACATCAGCCACGGCGACCCGGACTACTACTTCGGCCTCGACACCCTGACCGCCGCCTTCCCCGATGCAAAGGTGCTGGCACCGCAACCGGTGGTCGATCACATCAAAGCAACCGTGGCCGGCAAACTGGAGTTCTGGGGCCCGAAAATGGGCGCCGACAAGCCCGCCAAAACCATCGTGCCCGACGTGCTCGAAGGTCACAGCCTGACTCTGGAAGGCCAGCAGTTGGACGTGATCGGCCTGGACGGCCCGCAGCCGGATCGCACGTTTGTGTGGATCCCGTCGATCAAGGCCGTGGTCGGTGGCGTGGTCGTCTCGCAAAACATCCACCTGTGGATGGCCGACACCCAAAGCGCCCAATCCCATAAGGATTGGCTGGCTACACTGCAGCGCATCCAGCAATTGAAACCGCGCACAGTCGTTCCAGGTCATTACCTGGGCACGCCAACCTTGGCCTCCGTGGCGTTCACTGCCGACTACATCAAAGCCTTTGATATCGAGACTGCCAAGGCCAAGGACTCCGCCGCCCTGATCGCGGCCATGAAAAAGCGTTACCCCACCCTCGCCGACGAAAGTTCGCTGGAACTGAGCGCAAAAGTCGCCAAGGGCGAAATGAAGTGGTGAATGGTTTTAAACCCTGACTAACTGGAGAACGTCATGAGCAAGATTGCAATCATTGGTGCCACCGGCCGTGCCGGTAGCCAACTGCTGGAAGAAGCGCTGCGTCGTGGGCATAGCGTGGTGGCTATTGCACGCAATACCGACAAGATCGCCGCACGCCCTGGCGTCACGGTCAAACAAGCCGACGCGCTGGATGCCGAGGCCCTGCAACACGCCGTCAGCGGCAGCGATGTGGTGATCAGCGCCGCGCATTTCGCCACCCTGCCCGCCAGCGCCGTGATCGGCCCGGTGAAAAAGGCCGGTGTGAAACGCTTGCTGGTGGTGGGCGGTGCCGGCTCGCTGTTGCTGCCAGATGGCAGTCGCGTGATCGATAGCCCCGGCTTCCCTGCCGAATACAAAGCTGAAGCCACTGCGGGTGCGGAGTTTCTCGACGCACTGCGCCAGGAAAAGGAGCTGGACTGGACGTTCCTGTCGCCGTCGGCGGAATTTGTGGAGACCGAGCGCACCGGTAAATTCCGTGTGGGCCAGGATGATTTGCTGGTGAGCAGTGAAGGTCGCAGCTGGATCAGTTTTGCCGATTACGCCATTGCGCTGATCGACGAAGTCGAATCGCCAAAGCACTCGCGCCAGCGCTTCACCGTGGGCTACTGACACGACTCGGTAAAAACTGTGGGAGCGGGCTTGCTCGCGAAAGCGGTGTGTCAGATAAAGATTTACTGACTGATCCACCGCATTCGCGAGCAAGCCCGCTCCCACATTTGGATCTTTGGGGTCAGGAGGTTTGTGCTTGGCTGACCAACCAATCCATCAAGGCTTCAAGCTCTGCCGACGGCGCTGTCCCCGGCGGATACACCAGGTAATACCCCATTCCCGTCGGCACCCGCAGTTCAAACGGCATCACCAGCCGCCCCGCTTTCAAATCCTCGCCAATCAACGCGCTGTCGCCAATCGCCACGCCCGAACCCTGGGACGCCACCGTCATGGCCAAGTCCAGCGTTTCGAAATGATGTCCCTGGGCCAAATTGCCCAGCCGCGTATTCGCCGCCGCAAGCCACAACGCCCAGTCCCGCTCATCCCGCGTGGGGTGCAGCAGCACTTGTTGCTGCAAGTCCGCCGGGCTGGCTAAACCATCGAGCAACGCCGGAGCACAAACCGGTGTGAGTTGTTCATCAAACAAATGCCGCGCTTCGGCCGATTGTTCAGCGATGGGCGCATAGATGACTGCCGCGTCGAATTGCTCACGACGAAAATCCACGGTGTAGGCCACGGTGGTGGTGAGTTCCACCGGCACGTCCGGGCGCTCCTTTTGCCATTGCATCAAGCGTGGCAGCAGCCAGCGCATGACACAGGTGGACGCCTTGAGCTGCAGGGTCTGGCGGCGACTGCCGATCTGTTCCACCGCATCACCGATCAGGCCGAATACCTGTTGCGTGCGCAGCGACCATTCGCGGCCTTCTTCGGTCAGGCTCAAGCCCCGTGCCTGACGCTGGAACAGCGCGTACCCCAGGTGGCTTTCCAGCCCGGCAATCTGCCGGCTCACCGCGCCTTGGGTGATGTGTAATTGCTCGGCGGCGCGGGTGAAGTTGCAACACTGGGCAGTGACCCAGAAGGTGTGCAACGCAGGCAATGGAGGAAGGCGTTTCATAGGGCGCAGCCATGACGTGAGGACATGGCTAGTATGACTTTTTATCGATTGTTGCCGCTACCGGCCAGCCGGTCCAATACCGCCTCGAATCAATAACAAGAGCGACATCTATGGCGACCTGCGGCGAAGTATTGGTCAACCTCCTGGAAGGCTACGGCGTGGACCAGGTGTTTGGCATCCCCGGCGTGCACACCGTGGAGCTGTATCGCGGCCTGGCCCGCTCCAGCATCCGTCACGTCACACCGCGCCATGAACAGGGCGCCGGCTTCATGGCCGACGGCTATGCGCGCACCAGCGGCAAGCCCGGCGTGTGCTTCATCATCACCGGCCCCGGCATGACCAATATCACCACGGCCATGGGCCAGTCCTACGCCGACTCGATCCCGATGCTGGTGATTTCCAGCGTGCAGTCGCGCAGCCAGTTGGGCGGCGGACGCGGCAAGCTGCATGAGCTGCCGAACCAGGGCGCGATGATGGCGGGTGTCGCGGCGTTCTCCCATACCTTGATGTCGGCGGCAGAATTGCCCGGCGTATTGGCGCGGGCGTTTGCGTTGTTCCAGGCCGGGCGGCCGCGCCCGGTGCATATCGAGATTCCACTGGATGTGCTGGTAGAAAACGCCGACGCGTTGCTGGGCAGTGAACCCGTCAGCGTGGCCCGTGCCGGCGCGGCGCCATCGGCGGTGAAGCAGATGAGCCAATTGCTGGCGGCGGCCAAGCGGCCATTGATCCTGGCCGGTGGCGGCGCCATTGATGCGGCGCCTGAGTTGACCCGTCTTGCCGAAACACTGGGGGCGCCAGTGGCGCTGACAATCAACGCCAAAGGCATGCTGCCCGGGGCTCACCCGCTGCTGATCGGTTCGACCCAGACCCTGGTCGCCACTCGCGCCCTGGTGGCCGAAGCGGACGTGGTGTTGGCCATCGGCACCGAACTGGCGGAGACCGACTACGACGTGACCTTCGCCGGCGGTTTCGAGATTCCCGGCGCGTTGCTGCGCATCGATATCGACCCCGACCAGACCGTGCGCAACTACCCGCCGCAGGTCGCCCTGGTAGCCGACGCGCAGATCGCCGCCGCCGCACTCCTGGCCGAGTTAAACAACACGCCATTACCGACTCGCGATGCCAGTTGGGGCCCTCAACGCGTCGCCCGTTTGTGGGCCGAATTGACGCCTGCCTGGGACGCCGCCACCCGCGCGCAAACCCTGTTCCTCAACACCGTCCTGCAAGAACTGCCCGAGGCCGTGCTGGTGGGCGATTCCACCCAGCCGGTGTACAGCGGCAACCTGACGCTGAACCCCGACCACCCGCGCCGTTGGTTCAACTCGTCCACCGGCTACGGCACCTTGGGCTACGCCCTGCCGGCCGCCATCGGCGCCTGGTTGGGGCGTGGTGACGGGCAACCGGTGGTGTGCCTGATCGGCGACGGCGGGCTGCAATTCACCCTGCCAGAACTGGCCAGCGCCGTCGAAGCCCGCACGCCAGTCATCGTGCTGCTGTGGAATAACCAGGGTTATGAAGAGATCAAGAAATACATGGTCAACCGCGCCATCGAGCCGGTCGGCGTAGACATCTACACCCCAGACTTTATCGGGGTCGCCAAGGCACTCGGGTGCGCCGCCGAAAGCATCCAGGGCATCGAGCATTTGCGCTCTGCATTGCGGGCTGCGGCTGATCGCCAGGGGCCGACGCTGATTGAAATCGACCAGGGACGTTGGATGCAGGAGGTAGCAGCATGAGCACAGTATTGAACGGTGTGTATATCGATGGCGCGTGGCGTGCGGGCCAGGCTGTACTGGACGTGATCAACCCGGCCACCGAGGCGACGTTGGCCCAGGTCAACGTGGGCGATGCCGTGGCGGTGACGCAGGCCGTGGATGCAGCCAGCGCCGCGTTCGGCGACTGGTCAAAAAGCACCGGACGCGATCGCGGCGCGCTGTTGCGCAGGGTCGCCCAGGGCGTCAGTGAACAACGCGAACACCTGATGCACGTTCAGTCGAGCAACAACGGCAAGCCGCTGTTTGAAGCGGGCATTGACGTGGACGACGTGATCGCCACCTTCGAGTACTACGCCGGCATCGCCGAAGCGATGGACGCAGGCCAGGACCAGCCAGTGACGCTGCCCAGCGCGGACTTCAGCGCGCGCCTGCGTCGTGAGCCGTGCGGTGTGGTCGGGCTGATCGTGCCGTGGAATTTCCCGATGGTCACCACCGCCTGGAAACTCGCCCCGGCCCTCGCCGCCGGGTGCTGCGTGGTGCTCAAACCTTCCGAAGTCACGCCGTTGGCCGAACTGCAGTTGGCGCGCATCATTGCCGACGCGGGTTTCCCTGCAGGTGTGTTCAACCTGGTGTGCGGCACGGGCCTGGCCGTGGGTGCACCGCTGGCGGCGGACCCTCGCGTGGCGAAGATTTCCTTCACCGGCAGTAACGCCGTCGGTGTGCAGGTGATGCAACGCGCCGCCGAAACCATCAAGGGTGTGAGCCTGGAGTTGGGCGGTAAATCCTCGTTGTTGGTCATGGCCGATGCCGACCTTGATCTGGCAGTGGAACTGGCCTGCGGCGGTGGTTTTTTCAACGCGGGGCAGATGTGCTCTGCCACCAGTCGCGTGCTGGTGGCCGACAGCCTGGCAGATGAATTCCTGCAACGGTTACAAGCGCGGGCGGAAAGTATTCGCGTCGCCGATCCGTTTTCCGACGATGTTGAGATGGGCGCGCTGATCAATCGTGCGCAGTACCAACGAGTACAGGGGCATATCCAGCGAGGCATCGATGACGGTGCACGGTTGTTGTGCGGCGGTGAGCGTCCGGCGGATCTGCCGAACGGCTTTTTCATTCGGCCAACGGTGTTTACCGACGTGCCGCTGGACAGCGCGTTGTGGAATGAAGAAATCTTCGGCCCGGTGCTGTGCGTCAGACGTTTTGCCACCGAGGACGAGGCAATCGCCCTGGCCAACGACAGTGATTTCGGTCTGGTGGCCAGCGTGGTCAGCGCCAACACCGAAACCGCCGAGCGTGTGGCCAATGCGCTGCAGGCCGGGATGGTGTGGATCAACGCACCCCAAGTGATCTTCCCGCAGACGGCTTGGGGTGGTTACAAGCAGAGCAGCATTGGTCGTGAACTGGGGCCGTGGGGGTTAGCGGCGTTCCAGGAGATCAAACACGTGATCCGCGCCCACTGACCTGTAGTGAGCGGGCTTGTCCCGCGCTGGGGCAAGCCCGCTCACTACAGGCCCACTCAACACGCAATTTTTAGATAGGGCCTGCGACTTTCTGATTTGCCCCCAACCCCTGGCCGTGGCCTGATTCGCGCCTGTTCACTCAAGGCTGGCCCATGGAAAACGTTCACGCAAAACCCACCACAGCCGTTTGGCTGATGATCAGTGTCGTATTGGTCGCCCTTAACCTGCGCCCGTCGATGGCGGCCGTGGGGCCTTTGTTGTCATCGATTCGCGGCGATGTGCCGCTGAGCTTCAGCAGCGCGGCGTTACTGACCATGTTGCCGGTGATGGCCATGGGCTTGGCGATGTTTTTTGGCATGGGCCTGGCCAAGCGCTTCGGTGAACATCGCAGCATTGTGCTGTCGTTGCTGGTGATTGGTGTTGCCACGCTGTCGCGGTTGTTCCTCGATTCAGCGCTTGAGCTGATCGTCAGCGCCATCGCCGCCGGTGTGGGCATCGCGATGATCCAGGCGGTGATGCCGGCGCTGATCAAGTCGCGGTTCAGCGATAACGTCTCGTTGTTCATGGGCTTGTATGTCACGGCGATCATGGGCGGCGCCGCGTTGGCGGCGTCGTTCTCACCGTTCGTGCAAGTGCAGACCGGCAGTTGGCGCATCGGCCTGGCGGTGTGGGCGGCGCTCGCGGCGTTGGCCTTGGTGTTCTGGTACGCGCAGCGCTCGGTGTTGCCGCCGCTGCCCCACGCCGGTTCCGGCCCACAAGCGTCATTTTTCGGCAACGCGCGCGCGTGGCTGCTGGCGATCTTCTTTGGCTTGGGTACGGCGTCCTATACCTGCGTACTCGCGTGGCTGGCGCCGTACTACGTGGAACAAGGCTGGAGCGAGCAGAACGCGGGTTTGCTGCTGGGCTTCCTGACCGCCATGGAAGTGATCTCCGGCCTGATCACCCCAGCAATCGCCAACCGTCGCCAGGATAAACGCGCGGTGGTTGCTGTGCTGCTGGTGCTGATCATCCTCGGGTTCTGTGGCCTGATCCTCAGCCCGCAATACCTTAGCCTGCTGTGGCCGTGCCTGCTGGGCCTGGGCATCGGCGGCCTGTTTCCGATGAGCCTGATCCTGTCCCTCGACCACCTGGACAACCCGCGCCGCGCCGGAGGCCTCACCGCGTTTGTGCAAGGCATCGGTTACTTGATCGCCGGTTTGTCGCCGTTGATCGCCGGCATGATCCGCGACCAGTTGGGCAGCTTCGAATGGGCCTGGTGGTCACTCGCGGCGGTGGTGGTGGTGATGCTGCTGATGGTCACGCGCTTCAACCCTGCGCATTACGCCCGGCATATCCGCTGACGTCGTGTTGCAAACAGTATTTGTCTCACTCCAAACATAGAAACGACCTACAGAGCCTTCTTATGGTACGACCGTTCCGTTAAGCTTTTGCCCTTGTCGCGCACTGCCACAGTGCCAAGGCTTACCGGATGGAATGGATGCTAAACAGTAACTTGCTCAGAAAGCTCGACATGCAGGACTTGATGGTATTTATCGCCGTCTACGACCAGAGCAGCGTTACCGAAGTGTCCGAAACGTTGTTCGTCAGCCAGTCCACCGTGAGCTACAGCTTGAAGAAGCTGCGCACCAGCTTCGAAGACGAGTTGTTTATCAACACGCGGGCGGGCATGCGCCCGACGTACAAGGCCACCACCATGTATGGCCATGTGCAGAAGATCCTCGAAAGCATCAACCTGTGCCACGCCGGCGGCCAGGCATTCGACCCGACGCAAAAGGCCGTGACCTTCAATGTGTGTGCCCCGGAATATTTCGAGCAACTGATCCTGCCGCGCCTACTGAAGAACTTCGACCGCGCCGACTTACCGGTGATCGTCAATGTGCAAAAGCTGGAAACCGATATCCCCGCCGACGACCTGCGTGAGGGCCGTCTCGACCTGGTGATCTGCTTCGGCCCGAACTTCCACCGCGCCCACAAAGACTTCAAGACCCAGATGCTGTTGGAGGACGATTTAGTCTGTGTGTTCGACAAACGCTCAGCCCCTCGGGAACCGGCATTCAGCCTGCAATCCTTCGTCGAACGGCGCCACGTGTTCCCTACGCCGTGGACCTCCGACACCAACATGATCGACGGCTGGCTCACACGTCAGGGTCACAAGCGCCAGGTCATCGCTCGCGCCAACAGCTATGGCGCGGCGTTGAAGATGATCACCGCCACCGACTTCATCGTCACCCTGCCCCGCCGCGTGCAAAAGCTGCTGGCGCCCGCGTCGACATTTGGCCACTGCGAAGCGCCCAACGGACTGCCGGGCTTTACCTTGGATATGCAGTGGAATGAAACCAGCGAACAGGACAGCGCCAATACCTGGTTTCGTGAGCAGGTGGTCAAGGTGTGCGCGGATCAGGGGTTATTGTAGTGAGCGGGCTTGTCCCGCGCTGGGGGGCGAAGCCGCCCTAAAACCAAACGCCGCATTCTGTCAGACAGAATGCGGCGTTTTTATTGGGGCGGCTTCGCCCCCCAGCGCGGGACAAGCCCGCTCACTACAACAGCCCGTTCACCACATGATGCTCCGGGACGGCAAAGGTCAGCCGATGGCGACTTTGCTGTAGGAGTCGCGATCAATGTCCAGCAACTCGACACTCAATTGCACCTGCACGCCTTCCGGCCATGGGCCAAGGTCCTGCACCACGGCCAGCAGGCTTTCCGATAGCTGCTGTTTGATCTGTGACGAACGCCCACTGAGCAACGCCAGACGCACCGCAACAAACCCACGCTCGTTCAGGCCGGTGCCGACACGGAAGCTCTCGACCTTGAGCGCACGGCTCTTGATATCAAACTCGGCGCCGAACTGACCGGAAGCCACCAGTGCGTGGTTCAGGCGCAACAGGGCCTTGTCGGTGTCCAGTTGCGTCAGGTTGGCGGTGTATTCCAAGTGCAGGTGCGGCATGGGTTTCTCCAAGTTTTTTGTAGGAAGATTCTTAGGTATATCACGAGGCATCACGCCTCAGGCGTGAAAGCTCTGTCAGTCAGGGTTTGGCCGCCAATCCTCGATCACTCATGAACGCTTCCAGCCGCGAACGCACCCAGCGCTCGGCGGGGTCAGTGTCCACGTGACTGAGCCAGACCATGGACAAATCCAAGGTTGGCGTTTCGAACGGAAACGGCTCGCAAAACAACTGGCCCGACACCGCCATGGCCTCGGCGGTGTAGTCCGGCAAGCTGGCAATCAGGTCCGTCCCGGCCAGCAACGCCGGCAGCGCGCTGTACTGCGGCACCGACAGCACCACCTGGCGCTTGCGGCCGATTTCCGCCAGCCACTCATCGGCAAACCCTGACACGTTGGCGGTGTGGGACACCAGCACGTGGGGCCGTGAGCAGTACTCGTCGAGGGTCAGCGGCGTGTCCGAAGGGTCTGCCCGCAGGATGCGCGGGTGGATATGGCGCAACAGCTTGCGCTTGGCGTTGGCCGGCAGGCCTCGGGTCTGGGTAATGCCCACGGTGATGTCACCGGAGGCGAGCAGATCGGGAATGCGCCAATAGTCGACATGCTGCACCACAAACACCACCGACGGTGCTTCCCGGCGCAAGGTGCGCAGCAGGGGTGGCAGCAGGCCAAATTCAACGTCATCGGACAATCCGATACGGAAGGTCATGGTGCTGATGGACGGGTCGAAATCGTGGGTCAGGCTCAGGGCCGACGACAGTGAATCCAGAGCGGGCGACAGATGCTGGATGATTTCCTCGGCACGCGCCGTGGGCTCCATGCGGTGGCCTACGCGAATAAACAGCGGATCATTAAACAAGGTGCGCAATCGGTTGAGGGCCGAGCTGATGGTCGGCTGCCCCAGAAACAGCTTCTCGGCCACCCGTGTCACATTGCGCTCCAGCATCAGCGCTTCGAACACCACCATCAGGTTGATGTCAGCCTTGCGTAATTCATTGCGATTCATCGGCGCCTGCCCCTTCCCCAAGACAAGCCGCAGTTTAGAAAGCCCGCGGGGCTGCGTCTATGTGCACACTGTTCATCCGGTGGCTTTGGGACTATAAATCAGCTCTTGAAGGTCGCAGGAACACTACTGTGCTGGTCATTATTGCCTTGGCCGTTGTCGTGGCCGGGTTCTGTCTCTGGGTTGTCCAATTCATCGCCACGCCCACCGTGAGGACGCTGCTGCGCGTGTTTATCGGTTTATGCCTGGCGGCGGTGATCGCGTTTCTGGTGCTGGCCGCGGGTTTTCCGACTTCGTTACTGGTGTAACCCCCCTTTGATTGCTTCTGGAATGGATGCCCCGCTGTGATAAAAAAACTCTGCCTGGCCTCGCTGGTGCTGATCGCCAGCTGTGCGCCGTATCAACACTATGCGGCGCCTGTCCAAGGTCCGCGTGCGCAAATCAAAAGCGAGCTGTACACGCCAAACAGCTACAACTACTTGCTGTCTGTAGGTGTATCCACCGACACCGACTGCCGCCTGGGACGGCAGGCGGCTCGGGGCAAGGAGACCGAATTGTTCTCCGTTTACAACGCCACGCCTCGCCCCCAGGGCTTTCAAGAGATTGCCGCCAACACCCCACTGCACCTGGTGCTGCAAGGCTCAGCGAGCGCCGGCCGCGTGTGTACCCTTGAATTCATCACTGAGTTCGCCGCGAATGGGCGTTACCTGCTCAAAGGCGGGATGCTTGAAAATGGCGGGCTCTGCCGGATCGAAGTGGTCAACGCCGACACGGGCGCTTCGCTCGCTCAATTCGAAACACCGACCCAAGTACCGCCCGCTTCCACGGAGTCCTATTCCTGGAGGCAATTGATGGACCAAAAAGGCTGCTATCTCCCCTCTTCTGACAAGGATCGCCAACCATGAAATTTGCCTACACCATCATCTACGTGCCCGACGTGGCCGCCTCCCTGGCGTTTTTCGAAAAGGCCTTCGGTTTCAGTCGCCGTTTCCTGCATGAGTCCGGCACCTATGGCGAATTGGAAACCGGCGATACCACGCTGTCGTTTGCTGCCCATGAGTTGGGCGAGATGAATTTCAAGGGTGGCCACGTTGAAGCGCACACCTCCCGGCAGCCGCTAGGCATGGAAGTGGGGTTCGTGACTGAAGATGTGCTGGTCGCCCATGCAAAAGCACTGGCAAACGGCGCGACGCAATTGTCGGCACCGAGTGCCAAGCCGTGGGGCCAAGTGGTGTCTTATGTGCGTTGCCCGGACGGGACGCTGGTGGAGCTTTGCACGCCAATCCAAGGCTGACACAAAACTAATGTGGGAGCGGGCTTGTGTGGGAGCGGGCTTGCTCGCGAAAGCGGAGTGCCAGTCAACAGATATATTGGCTGACCCACCGCATTCGCGAGCAAGCCCGCTCCCACATTTGATCTTCGCAGCCTCATGAATCAGGGTTTGAGCGGGCGCTCCTGGTCCCGCTCAGACAGTTCGGTCCCATCATCGGGATGCTTCCAAGTTTGCGGTTTCTCTTCCTCGTGCCGCTTTGGTTGCTCAGGCTTCGTCTCATCCCGCCGCTTCTGTTGGTCAGTCATTGCCACCTCCCATCCGTAAGAATTGGTCACAGTTCAAGCATAGATCAGGGCCGATAGTTTGACCGGAACCGATGATTGATAGCCTGTGCGCATCAATACATCCAAATAACTCACTTATCATTTCTAAATGTGTCAGCCACTATCCGCGGTCTTAAGCGAAACAAGCACTTTAAAAAGAACGCTGGAGACACAAAACCATGACTAGCCCTACCCGGCCCGACTCTGCCCGCTCGAAAGTTGGTGCGGTATTCCGCGTTACTTCGGGCAACTTCCTCGAACAGTTCGACTTCTTTCTGTTCGGTTTCTACGCCACCTATATTGCTGCCGCGTTCTTCCCCGCCGCTAATGAGTTTGCGTCATTAATGATGACCTTCGCCGTGTTCGGCGCGGGCTTCTTGATGCGTCCGTTGGGCGCGATCATTTTGGGTGCCTATATCGATGACGTTGGTCGTCGCAAAGGCCTGATCGTGACACTGTCGATCATGGCCAGCGGCACGCTGCTGATCGTGTTGGTGCCCGGTTATCACACCATTGGCCTGTGGGCCCCGGCGCTGGTGCTGTTGGGCCGCTTGCTGCAAGGCTTCTCGGCCGGCGCGGAACTGGGCGGTGTCTCGGTCTACCTCGCCGAAATGGCCACCCCCGGCCGCAAGGGTTTCTACACCAGCTGGCAATCGGGCAGCCAACAGATCTCCATCGTGGTCGCCGCCGCTCTGGGTTATGGCCTGAACGTGTGGATGGAACCCGCCGTGGTCGCCGATTGGGGCTGGCGTATTCCGTTCGCCATTGGCTGCGTGATCATCCCGTTCATCTTCATCCTGCGTCGTAACCTGCAGGAAACCGAAGAGTTCGCCAACCGCAAACATCGCCCGACCATGCGCGAAGTGCTGGCTACCCTGGTGAAAAACTGGACCGTGGTGATCGGCGGCATGCTGATGGTGGCCATGACCACCACTGCGTTCTACCTGATCACTGTGTACGCCCCGACCTTCGGCAAGACCGTGCTGCAGCTGAGCACCTCCGATGCCCTGCTGGTGACTTTGCTGGTAGCGGTGTCGAACTTTGTCTGGCTGCCGATCGGCGGCACCCTCAGTGACCGCTTCGGCCGCAAGCCGGTGCTGATCGCCATGACCGCCCTGACCGTGATCACCGCCTACCCGGCGCTGTCGTTCGTGGTCAACGCGCCAAGCTTCGCCCATATGCTGGAAACCCTGCTGTGGTTCTCCTTCCTGTATGGCATGTACAACGGCGCGATGATCCCAGCCCTCACCGAGATCATGCCGGTAGAAGTACGCGTGGCCGGTTTCTCCCTGGCCTACAGCTTGGCGACCGCGATCTTCGGTGGCTTCACCCCGGCGATCTCCACCTGGTTTATTCACATCACCGAAGACAAGGCCTCACCGGCGTACTGGATGATGTTTGCCGCAGCGTGCGCCCTGTGCTCGACCTTGGCGCTGTATCGCCGCGCCAGTACCCGTGGGCAGGTGATCCGGGAGGCGGTGTGATGATGCCTCTGTTCAAGACCCTGACGGCCCTGGCCCTCGGCGCACTGGCGCTGACGGCCCAGGCCGAAGAGCTGAAGGTGATGACCTCCGGTGGCTTTACTGCCGCTTATAAATTGCTGGGCCCGCAGTATGCCCAGCACAGCGGCGACACCTTGGACACAATCCTCGGCCCATCGATGGGCAAGGCGCCGGAAGCGATTCCCAACCGCCTGGCCCGTGGTGAACACGCCGACGTGGTGATCATGGTCGGCTACGCCCTGGATGACTTGATCAAACAAGGCAAAGTCGACAAGGCGTCCCGCGTGGAATTGGCGGACTCGCGCATCGGCCTGGTGGTGAAGGCAGGCGCAGCCAAACCGGCCATCGGTACCGATGCAGAACTCAAGGCCGTGCTGAGCAAGGCCAAGTCCGTGGCGTATTCGGACAGTGCCAGCGGCGTGTATGTCGAGAAGGAGTTGTTCAAGAAACTCGGCATGCCCGCCAAAGGCACCATGATCGAACGCATCCCGGTGGCCGAGCAGGTCGCCAAGGGTGACTACGAAGTGGGCTTGCAGCAGGTGGCGGAACTGCTGCCGGTAAAGGGCGTGACCTACGTCGGTAAGATCCCGGAAGACGTGCAATCAGTGACGCGCTTTGCGGCGGGCATTCCGGTGAACGCCGAACACCCTGAGCAGGCCAAGGCGCTGTTGCAGTACCTGGCCTCGCCCGAGGCGCAACCGGTGGTGCAAGCCACCGGCCTGGACTCGGTGTCACGCTGATCGGAACGGCATCTCTCGCACCAGTCGCTCCAACTCCAACGCCGCCGGCGGCAATGTCCGCCCGCGGCGTTTTATCAAGCCCACATTGCGCATCACCTGCGGCTCCACCAGCGGCACACTCACCAGGATCGGGTGCGTGCCGGCCGGCATCGCAATCGAGGGCACCATCGCCACACCCAGGCCCGCCTCCACCAGCCCGATCATCGTGGTCACGTGGTGCGTTTCGCAGATACTCGGTTTTTTCACCCTCACGCCGCGCAAGGCCTGGTCCAACAGGAAGCGGTTGCCCGAGGTCTTGTCCACGGTGATGTAGTCGTGCTCGTAGGCTTCGGCCCACGGTACGCTCTCGCGCCCGGCCAGCGGGTGATCACGACGACAGGCCAGCACATAGCGCTCCTGCAGCAGCAGTTCGAACTCCACTTCATCGGCCAGGCTGCCGCTGAAACTCACGCCAAAATCCGCCTCGCCGCTTTCCACCGCGTTGCACACCTCACCGGCACTGGCATCCAGCACCCGCAGGCGAATTTTCGGGTACAGCTTGTGGAACTCGGAGATCACGTGGGGCATGAAGTAGTACGCCGTGGACGGCACACAGGCGATGGTGACGTTGCCCATGCGCGTGGAGGCGACGTTGCTGATGCCCATCAGCGCCACGTCGAGGTCGTCGAGCATGCGCTCCACTTGCGGCAGGAACGCGCGTCCAACCATGGTCAGGCTGACCCGCCGCGTAGTGCGTTCGAACAGCTTGACGTCGAGGGCAGACTCAAGCTTTTCGATACGCCGGCTGAGGGCGGGCTGCGAAATACGGATGGCCTCGGCAGCCCCGCGAAAACTGCCCTTGTCTACCACGGCGCGGAAGGCTTGGAGGTCGTTGAGGTCGAAGTTGATGATCACGAGGATGGGCCAGGGTGGTCGATTTGGGGAGCATTATCGTACGAATGCGCCGGCAACAGTCCTACGTGCATTTAAAAAACACCCTCACCTGCGTAGTCTGCATGCCAAACCCAATCGACTGAGCGATCAATGACCACCGCATCCAATAACAAAAAACCAATGCGCCTATGGCGACTGGGGGCCTGCCTCCTGGGCGCTCCTTGCATCGCCGCCCTCGGTTTCTTTGCCTGGCAAAGTTTCTATCCCGTGAGTGCGGCGGCCGGTTGGAGTGTCCAGGTAGTCCATCGCGACGTGGCGAAAGCGGCATCGTTGATGCCGTTGTCGGACGGGTCGCTGGTGGTTAGCCAAGAGCTCGACAAGGGTAAGGGCAGCATCGTGCGCATCCACCCCGACGGCTCGCGTGAGGTGCTGGTGGCTGACCTGTCCAAACCCGACGGCATCGTGCCAACCCGTGGTGGCTGGGTGTTCAGCCAGGAGTCCGATGGCTTGCCCGTCAGCTTCTATAAGGACGGCGTGGTCACCGAACTGTTCAAGGGTGACAGCGTGCAAGGCCTGTGGGTTGAGGGCGACGATCTCTACGCCATCGAAGACCGCAAGCCGGCCGGGCGCTTGCTGCGTTATCGCTGGAGCGATCAGTCCCTGACGGTGTTACGCGACCAGGTGCAGGAAGGCGAAGCCATCGTGCGTTGCACCGACGGACGCCTGCTCTACAACGAGAAGAAAAAAGGTGTGGTGCGTGAGCTGTCCGCCGACGGCAGCGACCCGGTGGTGCTGAGCAATCTGAACCAGCCGACCTTTCTGATGTGCGACGAGCGCGGGCTGTGGGTCAATGAAGATGCCACGCACCGCGCGCGGTTGTTGCTGATTGATAAACAGGGGCGCCAGAAGACCGTTCTCTCCTTCCTCAAAGCCCCCCAGTCGATTGTGCCAACCGGACATGGGACTTATCTGCTGGCCGAGGGTGGGAGAAGTCGCGTGCTGGAACTGACGCCGGAATAACCTCAGGCCTTAGGGCGCTCTCTCGTTTGGTAGGCGACACCCTACGAGAGCACGTCGTCCGCACGCGCAAGAACGTTAAGAGATGCAACCGGGAAACGAGATGTCATAAATATCAATAAGTTATTTGAGCCATTCACGAGCACAACACCGGCGAGCGACAATACTGGGAAGGTCAAAACCTCACCTGCGTATGCAACCCTTTTATGTTCCCAGGGCCAATTATGCGCAGCGATGACGGAAATGCCTTTGTGGAAGATTTCTTTGATAGCCACAGGCATAGAAAAACATAACCGGTTGCAATTCCTCCTGCTTGCGTAAGTCCCAACACGGGACTAGGATTTCCTCATGAGAATTATCGCGATCAGCCAACTCAAGTCGTTTTGGCAGAAATACCCTGATTCCGAACAACCATTGCTCGCCTGGATAGATGAAGCAAGGAACGCCGACTGGTCAACCCCGACAGATATCAAAGAGCAGTTTCGCAGCGCCAGCATTCTCAAGAGCCGGAGGGTTGTCTTCAACATCAAGGGCAACGACTACCGGCTCGTGGTCGCAGTGGCTTACCGTTACGGCGCTCTCTATATTAAGTTCGTCGGCACACATAAGCAGTACGACACGATAGACGCCGATACCGTTGAAACGGAGTAACCATGAAGATCCGACCTATCCACACTGAGCAGGACTACCAAGACGTACTCAAGTCTGTTTCCCCGCTATTCGACAATGAGCCCGAGCCCGGCACACCAGAAGGTGACTATTTTGATGTGATGATCACTTTGATCGAGGCCTATGAAGCGAAGCACTTCCCCGTTGACCTTCCTACTCCGATCGATGCCATTCGTTTCAGGATGGAACAATCGGGACTATCGGCAGCCGATCTAGTGCCCGCAATTGGTCGTCAAAATCGGGTTTATGAAGTGCTGAATGGGAAACGCGCACTGACATTGCCAATGATCTGGAAGTTGCATGAAATGTTTGGAATTCCGGCCGAAAGCCTGATAAGGCCGGTGAAACATGCGTGAAGGCAATTGCAGGTTGATCAAGCAGACCACGACAAAAAAGCCCGCCAAATATCGAGCTAGACAGGCTTTTTTTCGCGTGAATCCTTAAGCAGTTATCTGACTGGGCTAGAAAGCGCTTACTGGCAAGTCCCACCCTTGTGATGCGACCCTGTTCCGCCCACTGGATGCGTGCCTTTCGGACATCCCATTGCAAGCATCGGGCTAACAGCCAACACCACCAGCAAGCCCAGCAACGACAGCTTTCGCATAATATCCCTCCGTGACCATCACGACGAATGATAGCACAAAGATATCACACCTTTTACAACGCATATCGCCTTGTTACTTCACCCAGGCCTGCGGTCCACCGAAAAACGCCTGCGCATTACTGTCCAGCGTTTCCAGGTGGTAACCACCTTCCTGCACGATCACACACGGCAGTCCCAGGCCACGAATGCAGTCCCCCAGCCGCGCAAACCCTTCACGCGTCACCGCGACTTTGCTTTGCGGGTCCAGCTCGTAGATGTCGAAGCCCAGGGACAGCACCAGCACATCCGCCGAAAATTCCTTGACCGCCGCCAGGGCTTGTTCAAGTTTTTCGAAAAACAACGCCTCGCTGGCACCGTGGGGCATTGGCAGGTTGAGGTTGAAGCCTTCACCGCCGGCGTTTCCGCGCTCGTCGGCAAAACCGGCAACACCGGGGTAAAAGTTAGTGGGGTCGCCGTGGATCGAGACGTAGAGCACGTCGTCGCGGTCGTAGAAGATTTCCTGGATGCCCTGGCCGTGGTGCATGTCGGTGTCGAGCACGGCAACGCGCTGGAGGCCTTCACGCAGCACCTGTGCCGCTACTGCAGCGTTATTGATGTAGCAGAAACCACCGGCCGAATCGAAGCGCGCGTGGTGGCCCGGAGGACGACAGAGTGCATAGGCGGCGGGAGCGCCATCGAGGATGTCCTTGGCAGCGGCGACGGCGCTTTGGGCCGACCAGTAGGCCGAGCGCCAGGTGAGTTCGCCGATGGGGCAACTGCCATCGGCCAGGTAGCGCGCAGCCTGGGCAAGAATGCCGCGCAAGGCATTGGGCTCACGCACGAAGATGTTGGACATGACTTCATCGCCCCAGTCTTCGGGGACTTCCTTCCAGCGTTGATGCGCTTCTTCAAGGAAGGCTAGGTAAGGCTCACCGTGTACGGCCAGTAACGGTTCAAGGCCATGGTCCTGAGGTTGCTGGATCTCGAAGCCCAGGCTTTGCGCCGCCAGCAACAGATTGCGGGCACGCTCGGGGACTTCCTGGGGGGTGCGCATCTGTCCGCGTGAGTAGTAGCTGCGCGGGTGATGCAAGAGTTGTTCGGGGTGGAAAAACGTACGCATGGAATTCTCCTTACTGAACCTGGCCGGCGCGCTGCAGCACGGCGTTGAGCAATACATCGGTGCCCTGGCGCACGTCCTCGGGTAGCACGTCTTCAGCTTCGTTGTGGCTGAGGCCGCCGACGCAAGGGATGAAGATCATTGCGGTCGGGCAATAGCGCGCCAGGTGGATGGCATCGTGGCCGGCGCCGCTGACAATGGATTGCTGGCTGTAGCCAAGCGCGTCCACCGAGGCTTGCACGCAGGCGACACAATCTGCATCAAACGGCGTGGCTGGGCTGATCCAATGGGGGCTAATGGTGACACTCAGGCCACGTCTCTCGGCGATGGCCTGCAAACGCGCCCGTACTTGCTGCTCCATGGCGTCAATGTCGGCATCGCGGTGGTGGCGCAAGTCGACAGTGAAGTTCAGTAGCCCTGGAATGGTATTGCGCGACGACTTGGCAATGTTCAATTCACCGACGGTGGTGAGGCCTTCGGGAGCGAAATCCGCGGCGAGGTTTTCCAGGGCCTGGATCATTGTTGCAGCGCCATACAGCGCATCCTTGCGCAGCGGCATTGGCGTCGTTCCCGCATGGGCGGCCATGCCTTCGACGCGCACGTCCAACCAACGAATCGCTTGGCCGCCGGTAACCACGCCGATGCTCTTGGCGTTGTCTTCCAGGATCGGGCCCTGCTCGATATGCGCTTCGAAATACGCATACACCGCGCCACCCAACGGGCGCGAACCGTTATAGCCGGTAGCACGCAACGCCTCGGCCACGCTGATACCATCGCTATCCGCCGTGGCCAGGGCCTTGTCCAGCGCCAGGCTGCCTGTAAACACTGCCGAGCCGAGCATCGCCGGGGTAAAGCGCGCGCCTTCCTCGTTGGTCCACACTGCAATTTCCAGCGGCTTGCGGGTCTGGATGCCATGGTCATCAAGGCTGCGAATCACCTCCAGGCCAGCCAGTACGCCGTACACACCGTCAAAACGCCCGCCCTCGGGTTGGGTATCCAGATGGCTGCCCATCATCACCGGAGCGGCGTCGCTCTCGGTACCGGCGCGGCGGGCAAACAGGTTGCCGACGGCATCCACGCTCAGGGTCAGCCCGGCAGCTGTGCACCAGTGGCTGAACAGTTCACGACCGGCCTGGTCTTCGGCGCTCAAGGCCAATCGGCAACTGCCACCGCGCGCGGTCGCGCCGATCTCGGCCATGGCCATCAAGCTGGCCCACAGACGCTCTCCATTGATCTTCAACATTGTGCAATCTCCCTCAAACACTGTGTGCCATCTCAAGACGATGAGCCGTGGCGTGACGACGCGACAACGCCAATACACACACCAGCGAGACCGCCGCGATCAGGCTGTAGAACACTGCCATCGGCCACCACTGGCCCTGGCATTCATGGGCTAGCCACGTGCCGATCAATGGCGTGAGGCCACCGGCCAAGGCGCCGCATACCTGGTAGGCCAGGGAGATCGCGGTATACCGCACACGGGTTTCAAACAAGCCGCTGACAAAACCTGCGATCACCGCATAAAACGACGCCATGCACACCACCGCCAGGGCGATCCCCAGGATGATCAACGGCGCTTGGCCGCTGCTGACCAATACAAACATTGGGTACGGCGAAGCCATGGCCAGCACGGTCATGGCGCACAGGAAACGTGTCGCGCCGACCTTCTCGGCCACCCAGGCGGCCAGCGGCTGGACACAGAATTGGATGATGGCGACGACGAACAGGCACTCCAAAATCAGCGAGCGCGGTAGGCCCAGTTGCTGAGTGCTGTAGGCAATCATGAAGGTGTTGGTGAAATACACGCCGGCGATGCCCAGGGTATTGGCGCCGATGCACAACAGCAGTGGGCGCCATGCGGTTCGCAGCACCTCAATGACTGGTGCCTGGTCTTTTTTGATCGCACGCGCCTTTTCGGCCTGGGCTTTGTCTTCTAGGAATTCAGGCGACTCGTTCACGCCCAGGCGAATCGCCAGGCCGACAACCAACAGCAACGCACTGGCCAGGAATGGAACACGCCAGCCCCAACTCAGCAGGTCTTCTTCCGGCAAACGGGTGACCGCGCTGAACGCCAGCAGCGACAGGATCAAGCCCGCCGGGCTGCCCAGTTGGGCAAAAGAGGCAAAGAAGTTACGGCGCCCTTTCGGCGCATGCTCGCCGGCCATCAACACGGCTCCGCCCCACTCGCCACCCACCGCGATGCCTTGCACCACACGCAGCAGGATCAACAGCACCGGTGCCGCGACACCGATCTGCGCATAGGTGGGCAGCAGGCCGATGCACACCGTGACCACGCCCATCATCACCAGCGTGATGACCAGGGATTTCTTGCGCCCGATGCGGTCGCCAATATGCCCGAACACAATGCCGCCCAACGGCCGCGCAAAGAAGCCCACGGCAAATGTGCCGAACGCGGCCATGGTGCTAAACAGTTTGTCTTCGGAGGGGAAAAACAGCTGGCCGAATACCAGCGCAGCGGCGGTGGCATAGATGTAAAAGTCGTACCACTCGATCATGGTGCCGATAAAAGCGGCGGCCGCGGCACGGCGTGGCTGCGGCGAAGCGGAAGGCTTCATGGGGCAGGCTCCTTTGGTTATTTTTTTGGCAGGAGAAAAGTCGAACGCATGCGCTCTGTTGGCGCTTGTTGGGAGTGATTTTTTGTCGCGGGGCTATGATTAGTCAATTTTCTATTTATTATTCGAATTATAACGACAGCTTATTATCGAGCCACTCCATGTCCGAAGCCCGCCGCGATATCCACCCTCTGCTCAACGATCGCCTGGACTGGAACCTGCTGCGCACCTTCCGCGCGATCGGCCAGGAACTGAGCATCAGCCGCGCCGCCGCCCGCCTGCACTTGACCCAACCGGCTATCAGCCAGGCCCTCAAGCGCCTGGAAGAACAACTCGACTGCCAGCTCATCGCCCGCCGTGGCCCGCGCTTTGTGCTGACCGAGGCCGGCGAGCAAATCTTCGCCATCGCCGGCGAGATGTATGGCCAGGTCTCCCAGATGAGCAACGCCTTGCAAAAACCCGGCGATGAAGTGATCGGCAAAGTGCGCTTGCTGATGATCAGCCGGATCAATTCGGACACCTTCGATGACTTCCTCACGGGTTTTCACCGCGCACATCCTCGGGTCGACCTGGAAGTCGAAGTCATGCGCAGCTCGGACATCGTCGCCGCCCTTCTGGAAAAAACCGCGACCCTGGGTCTGAGCCTCAATCGGCGCCCACAGCCGCGCCTGGAACAGCACCTGTTCCTGCGCCAGCGCTACGCGTTTTTCTGTGGCCGGCACCATCCATTGTTTGGCCGCACCGGTTTGGCAGAGGGTGATTTGCAATCAGAAAACTTCGTGAGTTTCACCAGCGACCAGATCGGCGGGATGCTCTCGCCGTTGACGATCTTTCGCGATCAACAAGGGTTTAGCGGGCGTATTGTGGCGTCGTCGTCCAGCCTGGAAGAAGTGCGACGCTTGGTGATCGCCGGGTTCGGCCTGGGCTGCCTGCCGATCCATGTGGTCGCGGAGGATGTGAAGAACGGGCTCCTCTGGCGGCTACCGCCGGATGAGGGAATCGCGGACGTGGACATTCATCTGCTGTGGAATCGTGAGCAAAAGATGAGCCGGGCGGAGACGGTGTTTATCGAAAGCCTGACGGGACGGCTGGGGAGCTGACGTGGCGACCAAAATGCTCCTGTAATGAGCGGGCTTGTCGAATCGTCGCGCCGCCCGCGCGGGGTTGCGAAGCCGCCCTAAAACCTACTACCACAGCGAGCCTGATACACCGCGACGGTCTTGTTGGGGCGGCTTCGCCACCCAGCGCGGGACAAGCCCGCTCACTACATAATCGGGCCTGACGCAATACAATTGGCGCACTTTGCAAGTCACTTGGCGCCTTCCTGCTAGTGTAGGAACACCCTGCATAGACCATCCTTCGTGCACTGGCTAATTCAGCCGTCCCACACGAAGAGGTGTTCACATGTCCAAGATCTGGTTTATCACCGGCAGTTCCCGTGGCCTTGGCCGCGCCATCACCGAGGCCGTATTGCGCGCGGGTGATCGTGTGGTTGCCACTGCTCGCAATCCGCGCCAATTGGATGATTTGGTTGCCGAGTATGGCGCTGCGGTCTACCCCGTGCAGTTGGACGTGACCGATAACCAACAGGTCGAGAATGCGGTCACAGCGGCGGTGGCACACTTCGGCGGCCTGGATGTGGTGGTCAACAATGCGGGCTATGGTGACTTGGCGTCGGTAGAAGACGTGACGCTGGAGGATTTCAAGGCCCAGATCGATACCAACTTTTATGGCGTGGTACACGTGAGCAAGGCCGTATTGCCGGTGCTGCGCGCACAGGGCAGCGGGCACATCTTTCAGGTATCGTCCTTGGGCGGACGTATTGGCATGGCGGGCCTCGCCGCCTATCAGAGCGCCAAATGGGCCGTCGGCGGTTTTTCGACAGTGCTGGCGCAAGAAGTAAACCCGCTGGGGGTTCAAGTGACGGTGTTGGAGCCGGGCGGCATGAGGACTGATTGGTCGGGGGCTTCCATGACCATCCCGCCGATCAGCGAGCCCTACCAGCAAAGCGTTGGTGCCCTGGTTGAGCTGCTCAATTCCCCTGGCATTCTACCGACCGGCCCGGCTCGGGTTGCCGAGATCGTACTGGAGTTGGCGCTCAATAAAGACGCGCCCCTGCGCCTGCTGATCGGTAGCGATGCCGTGCAATACGCAGCCAAGGCCGCAGAAGACCTGGCTGCCTCCGACAAGAAATGGCATGACCTTAGCGTGTCGGCCTCTGACTGATTTGATTGCTTGAAACAAAAGGTAGCCCATGTCTGACGCACGCCAATCACGCTTCAATATTCCGGATGTTTTTTGGCAAGCCCTGAGAAGCATCGGTCTGGAGCCAGCAGCCGTGTTGCGTCAGGCGCGGCTGCCCGTCACGCTTAACCTGCATGAGCGCCGGGACCGCCGCCAGGTCAGTACCGAGGAGTTTTTCCGCTTGTGGGAGGCGATCGCCACGCTCAATCCGGACCCGGCCGCCGCTATCCAGATGGTGACCCAATTGGATAGCGCTACATTGCCGCCCGCAAGCTTCGTAGCATTTATTGCCCGCGATTTTCGGGATGGCTTGCATCGCCTCGCACGCTTCAAACAACTGTGCACGCTGGAGCGTGTCGGGGTAACAGAAGCAGGCAACACCTGCACAGTCACTGTCGATTGGTTGCGCACCCAGGCGCCACCTCCCACGCTCTTGATCGATGCAGCATTTGCCACGTTTGTTGAACTGGGCAGACGTGGCTCCGGGGTGCACATTCTCCCGCTAAGCATCGAATTGGCGCGACCGGAAAGCGGTCATGATGGATTGGCCGATTTTTTTGGCTGTGCCGTACGTTTCGGCGCCGAGCGCAATGCACTGGTATTTGACGCCGCCGACCTGAGCCGACCCTTTCCCAGCCATAACCCAGAACTGCTCGAGATGTTGAACCCTGCCCTGACTGCCGCATTGGCCGAAGCATCGGCACCGTCCACGATCAGCCTGCAGGTGAAAAGCGCCCTCAAGCGCATCCTCGCCAGCGGTCGACCGGAGATGGCCGAGGTGGCGCGGGAAATGGGCATGAGCGAGCGCACCTTGCAACGGCGCATTACCGAGGAAGGCACCAGCTTCCGCCAACTCATGCTGGAGACTCGCCAGGAAGTAGTACGCCATTTGCTGAGCGAACCGTCGATCGAGATAGAGGAAGTGGCATGCCTGCTCGGGTATGAAGACACCAACTCGTTTTATCGGGCCTTTCGCGCCTGGGAAGGGACGACTCCCGCTCGCTGGCGTGCCTCCCAGATCGATATGTACAAGTGAGCTAAACCATCGTTTTGCAAAGGCTGGCGCTGTACTCCCAACTCCAAACGCGCCTCGAAGTGTCTAGCCCGGCCCATCGCATCGATAGCACTGATGATTACTATCGAAACGAGCGCCTGCTCAATATTCAAGACCGGTTTATATAATCGCCCCCTGACTCCCTCCCCCCGCCTGATTTCAGGCGACATTCATCTTGGAACCCAACACCATGCCAAGTGCCACACAGGCCCCTAGCGGCCGTCCCGAACATAATCAACAGAGTGTCAAACAGCAGTGGCTGGCGATTCTCTCGGTCGCGGTGGGTGCCTTCGCCTTGGTGACCAGCGAGTTCCTGCCGGTGGGCGTCCTCAACGACGTCGCCAGCGACCTGGGCATCAGTGCCGGTCACGCCGGCCTGATGGTCACCCTGCCTGGCATCATGGCCGCCCTCGCCGCCCCCTTGCTGTCGGTGAGTATCGGCGCCATGGACCGCCGCTACCTGCTGATCGGCCTGACGCTGATCATGATCATCGCCAACTCGGTCGTAGCGTTTGCCAGCGACTTCAGCCTGCTGCTGTTTGGCCGCGTGCTGTTGGGCATCAGTATTGGCGGATTCTGGGCCACGGCCATCGCCCTCAGCGGCCGCCTGGCCCCCAAGGGCGTGGGCGTAGCGAAGGCCACCTCGATCATCATGATGGGCGTAACCCTGGCCACCGTACTGGGCGTGCCCGTAGGCACATGGCTCAGTGGCCTGATGGGCTGGCGCATGACCTTCCTCGTCACTGCGCTGGTCGGTGTGCCGGTGTTGCTGGCGCAGGTATTTTTGCTGCCCCGACTCACCCCGGAAAAGGCCATTCTCATCAGTGACCTGCCCGCCCTGTTTATCAACCCACAAGCTCGGGTCGGGTTGATCGCGGTCTTGCTGATTGGCCTGGCGCACTTTGCCGCTTACACCTATGTGGCGCCGTTCTTCAAACAGAGTTCGGGCTTCGATGGGCCAACCATTGGCTCACTGTTGCTGCTTTACGGCGTGGCCGGGGTGATGGGTAATGTGTTTGCCGGTTTCGCCGCCAACCGCAGCGTGCGCCACACCTTGCTGCTGGTCGCGCTGATGATCGGCACCAGCACCGCCCTGTTCCCCTATTTCGCCACCGGCATGACCGGCGCCGCGATGCTGATCGCACTCTGGGGCTTCGCCTTCGGCGCCTTCCCGGCATGCGCCAGTATCTGGATGTTCGTCGTCGCCCCCAAGGACGTCGAACGCGGCATGCCGCTGTTCGTTGCTTTGTTCCAGGTGATCATTGCCTTGGGCTCGTTCTTCGGCGGGCGGATCGTCGACCAGATGGGCAGCGCAGTGCTGTTGAGCTTGGCCACGGCGTTGGTGGGTGCCGGTTTTGTTACGGTGCTGGTGTTGGGGCGCAAGGTGAGTAATAGCCTGGTGGCTCAGACTGCCTAGTTAGACTGCCCCGACTAAAAAGCCTGCTGAGCGTTGAGCTCAGCAGGCTTTTTCATTTCCAGAAATGAGTTATCACGGTTGTAGCCAAGCGTCGTAATGAGAAGTCGCACAATGTCGCGTGCGCACTCAAGCCCCTGAACTAGCCTCGAAAGAGTCGCCGGCATGGCGACGGGCAGCCAAGGAGCTTCTATGCCAACCAGATATCGTGATGCGGTAACAGGGGAATACGTGACAGAGGGTGAGGCGAAAAAAAGGCCGAGGGAAACGGTGAAGGAAACCGATAAAAAGGCACCGTCGAAGCCGAAGGGTAAAAAGTAGGGTTCATGTGGGAAGGTGAAACCGTACGTCCCGATGGCCTTGCCAAAAAGACATCATTGATCCACTGTAATGACATGCGTCATTACAGTGGAGTTATACCATGGCATCCATCAACGTCCGTATCGACGACGATTTAAAAGCTCGCGCCTATCGTGAACTTGAGAAACTCGGCGTCACACCCTCCGAACTGATGCGCCAAGCCCTTCAATACGTGGCAGAACGGGGCCAATTGCCTTTCAAGCCCGTCCTGATGACTGAAGATGACGAAGCCTTGATGGCCACTGTTCGAGAACGCTTGGCATCTCCCCAACGCGTAAAGGTTTCTATTGATGACCTATAGCCTTGATTTCGATGCGCGAGCATTGAAGGAATGGCAAAAACTCGGCGACACCGTCCGCCAGCAACTTAAGAAGAAGTTGGTTGAAGTCCTGAACAATCCGCGCGTTGAAGCTAACCGCCTGCATGGCCTGCCTGACTGCTACAAAGTCAAACTACGTAGCAGCGGTTACAGGCTGGTCTATCAGGTGATAGATCAGGAAATCACTGTGGTTGTGGTCGCCATTGATAAACGAGAGCGTGATCAGGTTTATCGAAAGGCGGCTGAGCGATTGAGCTAGCGCTAGATAGACACACAAAACAAAAAAGCCCCGTAGCTTGTTCAGCTACGGGGCTTTTTCTATGTAATGGCGGAGAGATAGGGATTCGAACCCTAGGTACCGGTGAAGGTACAACGGATTTCGAATCCGTCCCATTCGGCCACTCTGGCATCTCTCCAACGGCGCGCATCATAACAGCGTGATTCAGGAAAGCAAAGCTCGAAACGAGATTTTTTTCCGTGCTATCAGATGCTTGCGTCGATTAAAGCGGTACGCCAAGACGGTTGGCGACTTCTTCGTAGGCTTCGATAACGTCACCGAGGCCCTGGCGGAAGCGGTCTTTGTCCATCTTCTTCTTGGTGTCCTTGTCCCACAGGCGGCAGCCGTCCGGGCTGAACTCGTCGCCCAGGACGATGGAGCCGTCGTGGAACACACCGAATTCCAGCTTGAAGTCCACCAATAGCAGGCCGGCGTCGTCGAACAGCTTGCTCAGCACGTCGTTGACCTTGAGGGACAACTCCTTCATGCGCGCCAGTTGCTCAGCGGTGCCCCAACCGAATGCCACGACGTGGGATTCGTTGATGAACGGGTCGCCCTTGGCGTCGTCCTTCAGGAACAGTTCGAACGTGTAAGGGTTGAGCTTAAGGCCCTCCTCCACGCCCAGACGCTTGACCAGGCTGCCGGCGGCGTAGTTACGCACGACGCACTCGACCGGGATCATGTCCAGCTTCTTGACCAGGCACTCGTTGTCGCCCAGCAGTTTGTCGAATTGGGTCGGAATGCCGGCCTCTTCGAGTTTCTGCATGATGAAGGCGTTGAACTTGTTGTTCACCATGCCCTTGCGGTCCAGCTGTTCGATGCGCTTGCCGTCGAACGCCGAGGTGTCGTTGCGAAACAGCAGGATCAGGCGGTTGGCGTCGTCGGTCTTGTAAACCGACTTGGCTTTGCCGCGGTAGAGTTCTTCACGTTTTTCCATGATGGGCTCCGCTTTGAGTGAGGTGGGCTAGGCGATATGTCGCCAGTCGAGCCCTGAATCTTGATCGGCCAGTTGCAGCCAGTCCGGGTCGCACCCTAGGGTGTCGACAAAACATTGCCGGGCAAGCGTCGGCAGGTTGTTCTTGCTGCTCAAGTGGGCCAGGACCAGGTGTTGCAGGTCTTGCCAGCCCAACTCATACACCAGGTACGCCGCCTGGTGGTTGTTCAAATGTCCCAGTTCGCCGCCCACCCGTTGCTTGAGAAAGTACGGGTAATGACCGCGAGCCAGCAGGTCTCGGCAGTGGTTGGACTCGATCATCAATGCATCGAGGTCGCGGTAGCCGTCCAGCACCTTGGAGCAGTAGGAACCCAGGTCGGTGAGCACGCCAAAGCGCCGCTCGCCGTCACTGAACACATATTGCGTCGGCTCCTGGGCGTCGTGCGCCACGGCAATCACATCGATGCTCAATGCGCCGATTTGCAACTGCTCGCCACCGGCCAGGAAACCTGCGGGTTCAATGGGTTTGCGCATCCCGCGCAAGGTGCCGCGACTGAGGTACACCGGAAGATTGTAGCGCCGAGACAGCAAACCCACGCCATGCACGTGGTCGGCATGTTCGTGGGTCACCAGAATCGCGGTCAGCTGCGTGGGGTGAACCCCCAGGCGCAGCAGGCGCCGCTCGGTTTCTTTTAACGAGAAACCACAATCCACCAGCACATACGTGTCGTCATGTGCGACCAGCGTGCCGTTCCCTTGGCTACCGCTGCCGAGAACGGCAAAACGCATCGGATCAGCCCAAGTTGTCCTGAATCACGCCCAACACTTTGCGCGCTGTTTCTGCTGGCGCAACGGTGTTGATGTTCTTCTCGACGGTGACTTGTACGCTTTCGCCAACTTTGCTCAAACGAACCTGGTAACGCTCGGCACGGGTCTCGATCTCTTCCTTGGTCGGCTTGCTGCCGAACAATTTGCCGAAGAAGCCTGGCTCGTCGTCTTTCTTCTCGGCCTTTTCAGCCACGTTGATGTAGTACAGGCCCAGGCTGCGGTTGATGTCTTCAACACGCCACGGGCCTTGCTCCAACGCGCGACCGACGCTGGCCCACGCACGGTCCAGGTCTTCACCCAGGTTCAGCACCACGTTGCCGCTGCCGTCTTCGGTGAGGCTGACTCGGCTTGGGGTGTCGTAATCACGTGCGGCGAGCAGGGAAACGGAACCGCCCTTCTCGGAGATACGACTCATGCTGGCGAGCATTTCGTCGACCAATGCGGAGTCAACACCGGTGTTGACCGAGCGGTTGGTAAAGTCAACATTGGCGGTGCTGCCGGCAGGACGCTCGGCGCTCACCACGTAGACTTCACTGGTGTTGCGCTGCACGCCTGGCTCGATGCGCACACGCACACGGGCCTCGCTGTCAGCGGCTACACCGCTCGCTTGCAGGCGCTTGGCCATGCTGGCCGACAGCTCGCTGCCTTGTTGCCATGCCGTGGTGAACTCGCCGGTCTGCGGACGTTGCTGGTCGATACGGAAACCGTTGTCCTGGAAGAACTGCACCGCCACCGGCCAAACTTCGGCAGGTGGGCGCTGAGCCATGATCCAGCGGTTGTCACCGCTCTTCTGCAGGCTGTAGTCGCTGGCTTCGGCCACGGCCGAGATCGGCTGTGGACGCGGCACTACGTACTCACCCTTGACGGTGTCGTCGGCAACGTTACGCGGGATCGGCAGCAACGGGTCAAGGCGCTTGGCGACATTGACGTCCGGCGGCAGTTGCATCGGTTTGGTTGCTTGGGCTTCCAGGTAATCGCTACCGCGGTCACGGAAGTAGCCTTCCGGGCCCCAGATCCAACCGCAGCCACTGGTGCTGGAGATAATCAAGGCAAGTGCGGAAAGTCCGGCCAATCGCTTCATGCGTAGTGCTTCCTCAATTAAACCAGGACGCCGGACTGGCGCAGGGCCTGTCGCAGCGGTTCGTGACAGGCTTCGCTGAGACGGGTGAGCGGCAGACGGATACCGTCCGGCATCAGGCCCATCTCATACAGCGCCCACTTCACGGGGATAGGGTTGGATTCGATAAACAGTGTCTTGTTGAGCGGCATCAGCTTCTCGTGGATCGCACGGGCGGTCACGGCGTCACCGGCGATGGCGGCAGCGCACAGTTCGCTCATGGCACGCGGAGCCACGTTGGCAGTCACGGAGATGTTGCCTTTGCCGCCCAGCAGGATCAGCTCGACAGCGGTGGCGTCGTCACCGGAGTACACCAGGAAGTCGCTGCTCACACCGGCCAGGATGTCCTTGGCACGTTGCAGGTCGCCGGTGGCTTCCTTGATACCGATGATGTTCGGCACGGTGGACAGGCGAATCACGGTCGCGGCCTGCATGTCGCAAGCAGTACGGCCCGGTACGTTGTAGAGGATCTGCGGGATATCAACGGCTTCGGCGATGGCGCGGAAGTGCTGGTACAAACCTTCCTGGGTCGGCTTGTTGTAGTACGGGGTCACCAGCAGGCAGGCATCGGCGCCGGCCTTCTTGGCGTTCTTGGTCAGCTCGATCGCTTCACGCGTCGAGTTGGCGCCCGTACCGGCGATCACGGCGATACGGCCCGCAACACGCTTGACTACGAATTCGATGACCTGGATGTGTTCTTCCACGTCGAGGGTGGCCGATTCACCTGTGGTGCCGACCGCCACAATGGCGTTGGTGCCTTCTTGCAGGTGGAAGTCCACCAGTTTGCCCAGGCTGTCCCAGTCGAGATGACCTTGTGCATCCATGGGTGTGACCAGTGCCACCATACTGCCCGCAATCATGCAACCGCTCCTGCCGGAAAAAGAGAGCCGTAATGGTACTGGCGCCAAGATGCTTGCACAAGCGAAGTACCGCGTGAGGACGCGTTCTGGCGCAACTAAACGACGGGCAATGCCATCATTGGGCCAAAGCCGGGGTTTTAGCACGGCCAAATCAAGCCGATCACGCAATGAAAACGCCACCTCCTATCCCTTGGCGGCGCTTTTCGCTACCCTTCATGCTTTGATCGATACAGCCTCAACGTATCGACCGCTCATCGCTTTAGGAAGGCTGCATGTCCACCCCCACAGTTCGCGAACAATTCCTTGTTATCAGTGCCCTCGGCGCCAACCCCATGGAGCTGACCAACGTCCTGTGCCGCGCCAGCCATGAAAACCGCTGCGCCGTCGTGACCTCCCGCCTGACCCGCCACGGCGAGTGCAGTGCGCTGGTGCTTCAGATCTCCGGCACCTGGGACGCCTTGGCGCGCCTGGAAACCGGCCTGCCGGGCCTGGCCAAGAAGCATGACTTCACCGTCAACGTGGTACGCAGCGCCGCCTTGGAAAATCGTCCGCAGGCACTGCCCTATGTCGCCTATGTCAGCTCGGCTTACCGTTCGGACATCGTCAACGAGCTGTGCCAGTTCTTCATCGACCATAACGTCGAACTGGAGAACCTGACCTGCGACACCTACCAGGCCCCGCAAACTGGCGGCACCATGCTCAATGCCACGTTCACCGTGACCTTGCCGGCCGGCGTGCAGATCAGTTGGCTGCGCGACCAGTTCCTGGACTTTGCCGATGCCTTGAACCTCGACGCCCTGATCGAGCCTTGGCGCCCACAGAACCCGATGTAAGGAAGACCCCATGGCAGTTGTCATCGACAAACCTGTAGCCGATTTCGAAGCCCAGGCCACCAGCGGCCAGACCTTCAGCCTCGCGGCCCTCAAGGGCAAGCAAGTGGTGATCTACTTCTATCCGAAAGACAGCACGCCGGGCTGCACCACCGAAGGCCAGGGCTTTCGTGATCAGTACGAAGCATTCAAGGCCGCCAACACCGAGGTGTTTGGCGTATCGCGCGACAGCGTGAAGTCTCATGAGAACTTCAAGGGCAAGCAGGAATTCCCTTTCGAACTGATCAGCGACAAGGACGAGGCAGTCTGCCAGCTGTTTGACGTGATCAAGCTGAAGAAGCTGTACGGCAAGGAATACCTGGGCGTGGATCGCAGCACGTTCCTGATCGACAAGGACGGCGTACTGCGTCAGGAATGGCGTGGTGTGAAAGTGCCTGGCCACGTGGATGCCGTTTTGGCGGCAGCGCAGGCATTGAACAACGCCTGACACGCGGGCATGTAGTGAGCGGGCCTGCCCCGCTCACTACAACAATGGCGCGACCACCGGTTCCTGTCGTGGCCACGCATCCAGCACCGCCTTGAACAGTGTCGCCAAGGGGATTGCAAAGAACACTCCCCAGAACCCCCATAGCCCGCCGAACAACAACACCGCACAGATGATCGCCACCGGGTGCAGGTTTACTGCTTCCGAAAACAACAGCGGTACCAGTACGTTGCCATCCAGGGTCTGGATGATGCCGTACACCGCCATCAGGTAGATGAACTGGTCGCTCCAGCCCCATTGGAACAGCGCGATCAACATCACCGGCACCGTCACCACCACCGCACCTACGTACGGCACCACTACCGACAGGCCCACCAACAAGGCGAGCAGGGCCGCGTAGTTCAGGTCCAGGGCAACAAAGGCAATGTAGGTGACGCCGCCGCAGATGATGATCTCGATGACCTTGCCACGTATGTAGTTCGCGATCTGCCGGTTCATCTCCTCAGCCACCCGAGTAATCAACGCCCGTTCACGCGGAAGGTACCCACGCACCCAGCGGCCGATCATGGCGCGGTCCTTGAGGAAGAAGAACACCAGGATCGGTACCAGCACCAGGTAGATCATGATGTTGACCAACAGCGGAAGGCTGGACAGGGAAAAGGTCAGCGCCCATTGCCCGAACTTTCCTATCTCACCGCGCGCCACTTCGATGGCTTGCAACACTTGCTCATCCGACACCAGGTGCGGGTAACGCTCCGGTAACAACAGCAACAACGACTGCCACTTGGCGAGCATGCCCGGCAACTCGTTGAACAGCGTGATCAGTTGGTGCCACAACAACGGCAACACCACCACGATGAACAGCACCAGCAACCCCATGAACAAGGCGAACACCAACCCCACCGCCGCCCCACCCGGCAAGCGCAAACGCTCAAGAGTCGTGACCAACCCTTGCATCAGGTAAGCCAGCACCATCCCCGCCAGCACCGGCGCCAGCATGCCACCCAAGGTAAGTACGGCCGTGAAGGCCAGAAACAGCAGGACCGCCAGCACCACAGCTTCTTCGTCGGAGAAGTAGCGCTGGATCCAGTCTCGTAACACTTTGAACATCAATCAACCTCGGGTGGTGGGGGCAAACGGTTCAGGCCTTGCGCAACCAGTAACGGTACACTCCGGCGGCGTCTTCTTCGTGCAACAGAGTATGCCCGGCCAACTTGGCAAAGGTTCGGAAATCCCGCTGGGAACCTGCATCCGTGGCGATGACCTTGAGCACTGCGCCACTGGCTAGACGATTGAGCTCCAGCTTGGCCTTGAGCAACGGCAACGGGCAATTGAGGCCGCTGGCGTCAAGTTCGGCATCGAAGGCTACAGCGTCGGTCATGGTTTTACTCCGGGCAAGCGTTTGGGCTGCTTAGAATATCTGGTCCGAAGCTCAGTGTCCGGCTACAGTAAGCTCTTTGTCGAAAGGCTCTGTGCATGACTTTTTTGCGCCCTACCCTGCTGACGCTGGCTTGCCTGCTGGCCTCCCCAGGCTTCGCTGACGACCTGCCGTCACTTGGCGACGCCAGTTCTGCCATTGTCTCGCCACAACAGGAATATCAACTGGGCCGCGCATGGCTGGCCTACCTGCGGGGCCAGGTCTCGCAGCTCAATGACCCGCAGCTCAAGGATTACGTTGAAACCAGCGTGTACAAGCTGGTAGAGACCAGTCAGGTCAATGACCGGCGCCTGGAGTTCATCCTGATCAACAGCCCGCAACTGAACGCCTTTGCTGCGCCTGGCGGGATTGTCGGGGTCAACGGCGGCCTGTTCCTCAACGCGCAGACCGAAGGCGAGTACGCTTCGGTACTGGCCCACGAGTTGGCGCACTTGTCTCAACGCCACTTCGCCCGTGGTGTGGAAGCGCAACAGCGCATGCAGATCCCGATGATGGCCGCCCTACTCGGCGGCATCATTGCTGCAGCGGCAGGTGCAGGTGATGCCGGTATCGCCGCGATCGCCGGCACTCAAGCGGCGGCGATCCAGGAACAGCGCCGTTTCTCTCGCCAGAACGAACAAGAAGCTGACCGTATCGGCATCCTTAATCTGGAAAAAGCCGGCTACGACCCGCGCTCAATGCCGACCATGTTCGAGCGTTTGATGCGTCAATACCGCTTCGACGCCAAGCCACCGGAATTCCTGCTGACGCACCCGGTCACCGAATCACGGATCGCCGACACCCGTAACCGCGCTGAACAAGCCAAGCCAGGCGGCAAGGAAGACAGTTTGCGCTATCAACTGATTCGCGCGCGGGTGCAGTTGCAATACGAAGACACCCCTGGCCTCGCCGCCAAGCGCTTCCAGGCGCAACTGGACGAAAACCCAAAAAACGACGTGGCGCGCTATGGGCTGGCAATCGCCCAGATCAAAGGCTCCCAATTCAAGGAGGCACGTGAAAACCTCGCGCCCCTGCTGGCCAAGGCGCCCACGGACATTACCTATAACCTCGCGCAGATCCAACTGGACATCGATAACAACCGCTTGCCCGACGCCCAGCAACGCACCGACAAGATGCTCACCCAGTACCCCGGCAACTATCCGCTGAACCAAGTACGTGTAGACCTGCTGCTCAAGCAGAACCGCACTGCCGATGCAGAAAAGGCTTTGGACGCGCTGCTCAAGTCTCGCCCGGATGATCCTGACGTGTGGTACCAGGTCGCTGAGACGCGCGGCTTGTCTGGCAACATCATCGGCCTTCATCAAGCCCGTGCCGAATATTTCGCCTTGGTCGGCGACTTCCAGCAGGCCATCCAACAGCTGGACTTTGCCAAGCGCCGAGCTGGCAGCAACTTCCCACTGTCGTCGCGCATTGACGCTCGGCAGCGTGAACTGATCGAACAGGAACGCCTGGTGAAAGGGATGATGAGCTAAAGCCATCACCCACAAAAAAGCCCCACCTTCGGTTAACGAAGGCGGGGCTTTTTCTATTGGGCTAGCAGATTACTCGGCCAGCTTAAAGGTAATGAAGCTGGCGCGACCTTGACGCAACACACGCATCGACACCGAGCGATTCTTCGGCAGCGCCTTGGCGATGTCGGTGAATTCCTTGGTGGAGTTGATCGCCTGGTTGTTCAGGTGGGTGATCACGTCGCCGGGCTGCAGGCCGATCAGCGCCGCAGGACCGTCCTGCACTTCCTTGATCACGACGCCGCTCTTGAGGTCGAAGCTCTTCTTCTGCTCATCGGTCAGCTCAACCACGGCAATGCCCAGGCGGTTGCTGCTGCGCTCGGCACCTGGCTTGGCGTTACCCAAGGCGTCCAGCGTCGCGCCCTCTTCAGGGATCGCGCCAACGGTCAGTTCAACAGTCTGACGCTTGCCTTCACGGATCACTTCCAGCTTGGCCTTGCTGCCAGCCTTGAGTGCGCCGACCAGGTGCGGCAGGTCCGCCGACATGACGATTGGCTGGCCATTCATGCTCAGGATCACGTCGCCGACTTGCAGGCCACCTTTGGCTGCTGGGCCATCGTCCTGGATTTGCGCGACCAGGGCACCGGCCGGCTTGTCGAGACCGAAGGACTCAGCCAGGTCTTTGTTTACTTCCTGAATAACGACACCCAACCAGCCGCGGCTAACCTTTCCACCACTTTTCAGCTGGTTGGAAACGTCCATGGCCACGTCGATCGGGATCGCGAACGACACGCCCATGAAACCACCGGAGCGCGTGTAGATCTGCGAGTTGATCCCCACAACTTCGCCCGCCAGGTTGAACAGCGGACCACCGGAGTTGCCCGGGTTGATCGGTACGTCGGTCTGAATGAACGGCACGTAGTTTTCGTTCGGCAGACTGCGGCCAATGGCGCTTACGATACCTTGGGTGACGGTGTGGTCAAAGCCAAACGGCGAACCGATGGCGACAACCCACTGACCGGCTTTCAGGTCCTGGGATTTGCCCAGTTTCAGCACTGGCAGGTCTTTGCCTTCAATTTTCAGCAACGCCACGTCGGAACGTGGATCAGTGCCGACCAGCTTGGCTTTCAGCTCACTGCGATCAGCCAGGCGTACAAGGATCTCGTCGGCATCGGCAATCACATGGTTGTTGGTGAGGATGTAGCCATCCGGCGAGATGATGAAACCCGAACCCAAGGACTGAGCCTCACGCTGGCCACCACCGCCACGCGGGGAGCGCTGCTGCGGCATGCCGCGCTCGAAGAACTCGCGCAGCATCGGCGGCAGGCCTTCGAGGTCGGGCATCTGTTGGTTTGAAACTTTGCGGTCCGGCAGTTTCTGCGTGGTACTGATGTTCACCACGGCCGGCGAGGCCTGCTCGACCAGTTGGGTAAAGTCAGGCAGCTCGGCCGCTTGCGCAGACAAGGACTGGCCCAGCACCAATACCGTGGCGACTATGGATAGGTAAGACTTCAAACGTGGTATCGACATACAGCTCCCGTTACGACGAGCAGGGTTGAGCGACAGGGTTCAAGAAACGCCGAAAACTGCGACCGACATCTTTGTTCCGCGAACAAAACAAGGCCAGAGCCGACAAGCCCTGACCTATAAAAAACATGGGGGATTTTTGCAAGTGAAAATGCTGATCCGGACATTTCATGCTCTCGGCAGCCAACCTGGCGTGAACGTACAGTGAAAGGTCAGGATGAACATAGGATTAACGGCTCAAGGTTTGGCGGCTGGCTTTTTTTCACCGCGCACCGAGAGCGCGATGCGCTCTGCGGTACCGATAGGGATTTCACCGACGACCGTGACCATCATTTCGCCATCCACCGTATTCAAGCGGCGGGACACGGCAACCGTGGGCCCCAATTGGGTACGGGTTTCCGTCACGCCCGCATCGCTGATCGGCTCAAGGAATACCGAGAAACGCGCCAGCCCGTCTTCATACATCAGGCTGTCGACCGTGGCTTTCGTCTGGGTATCCTGACGAGCGCTGGTATTGGTCAGTTGAAAACCGGGCGGCAGCCACTCCAGGTGCCAAGTCTCGGTAGACGCCACTTCCGGCGCGCTGCTCTTGACGACAGCAATAGGCGTGCATTCGCTGCTGGGCTGCAAGTCACGGTCATCCGGCGCGGCTGAAGTATTCAAACGCGTGAACTGAAAACGCTCCAGCAGTTGCCCTTGATCATTAAGCAACAGTGACTTGAGTGGCAAAGCAGTTTCGCGATCCAGATGCAATTCAAAACCATAGCGGTATTGATCACGCGGGGTAATCGACACGATCACCGCATTACGACCGGCCACGCGGGATTTGCCGATGACGGCCAGTTCATAGAATTCATTGAGTTTTTGCGGGTCCAGCGCACGTGACGGTGCATCACGGGAATTGCCAAGGCCGGCGACGAGGGTGCCGCTGACGCATTGAGTATGACCATCTACCCGCACAACTTCCTGGGCCGAACCGTCGAGCTGCAAAAGCCGCTCGCGAACCTGGCCATCCTGGACGCGATGCCAGATGTCGTGGGTAGAAAAACTGCCGTTACGTTCGTAGACGAACGTGCCTTGAAAGCTTTGCTGTTGCTCTGCACGCCCAAGTCGAGTCAGCCAGTCTTGGGCTTCATCGGCGTGGGCGGGGAGTGCAATCCAACCACTGAGCAAAAGCGTAAGGAGCGGTATGGCGCGCATAGAGCTCCTTACGTATCAGCGGTTTTCCAGGCTTGCGGCACGAGCATAAGGCAGAGCACTTTCAGTGCCTTTCAGAGCTGATTCCTGTGCGTGCTGGCGCAGGTAGCCTGGAAGACGCTGGTCCTGCCAACCGGATTGCCCTTGCAGTACACCATTGGCCATCGGGCCGGTGCTGTCAGAACTTTCCTTGTAGCCGGCCAATACCGCTGGGCCTTTGACCTGAGGTCCAGCCATCACCGGCTGTTGGGTCTGTTGGGCCAGTTCGGCACCAGCAATTTCATCCTGGTTGTACAGGCGAACACCGGCCAACACGGCAACAGTCACCGAGGCAGCAACTGCCAAGCGACCCAGGCTACGCCATGGACCACGAGCAGCTTTTGCCGGAACGGCTTCATCAGCCAGCGCAGCAGAAACGGCCGCAGCAATATCCAGACGAGGGATTAGAAGATCCTTGTGCATCACCGCCCGAGCGACTTGGTAACGAGACCAGGTATCACGGGTTTCGGCATCATCAAATGCGTTAAGCACTCGACGAAGTTCCAGTTCATCCGCTTCGTTATCCATCACTGCGGACAGCGATTCCTGCAGGGCATCACGACTCATGGCGGTTCCTCTCTTGGCTGTCGCCGCTGTCTTTAGTTTTCCTGCAACAACGGTTGCAAGGCTTTATCGATGGCTTCCCGGGCCCGGAAAATCCGTGACCTTACAGTCCCCACCGGACACTGCATGACGCTCGCAATGTCTTCGTAACTCAGACCATCGAATTCACGTAAAGTTAACGCCGTACGTAAATCTTCTGGCAGTTGCTGAATTGTGCGATGAACGGTTCCTTCGATCTCGTCGCGCAGCAATGCACGCTCCGGCGACTCGAGATCTTTGAGGCCGTGATCACCATCGTAAAATTCTGCATCTTCTGAACTTACATCACTATCTGGCGGGCGGCGTCCGCGAGACACCAGATAGTTCTTCGCCGTGTTAATGGCGATGCGGTATAGCCACGTGTAAAACGCACTATCACCGCGAAAGTTGCCTAGCGCACGGTAGGCCTTGATAAAGGCTTCCTGTGCAACGTCCTGCGCTTCATGGGTGTCGTGCACAAAACGCACGATCAACCCGAGAATTTTGTGCTGGTATTTCAGCACTAGCAGATCAAAAGCTCGCTTGTCGCCGCGTTGAACGCGCTCGACCAGCTGCTGATCCTCTTCCTGGGTTAGCATGAACACTCCTCGTTGTACTTGAAGGAGGCTTGCATAACTAAACGATCAGGCTTGCAAACATAGACTCGGTCTTTTCGCAAAAGTTCTCCCCCTTCAAGCAAGTTTCCGGCACGCACTGATTTGGCACACACGAAAAACGCAGCGCGGGCAACGCCGGCTGCGCGAATAATCTTGTCGCCGGTTTTCTGACGCGTCCAATGCTCCCGACGGGCCAATAAACTCAACGTTTTCCCAGCTTTCGGGCAACCTGCTATTGAGTCGGGGCTTATGCAAAAAGTTCCCGCTTCAATAACCGACCGATTTTACCCAAGCCGTGCACCGTAATCTCACATTGCCACGAATGCCCGGCTATTGTGCCGCTCCCCCCCTCTATATACTAGTAGCCCGTGTGACCCTTTGATTCGCCGATCCAGGCGTCCTGTTTGCGCCACCTCTTCGGATCGCTTTTTGCGGAATCCCTCAAATGAGCCAACAGTTTCAACACGATGTCTTGGTGATTGGTAGCGGCGCGGCGGGCTTGAGCCTTGCACTGACCCTCCCCAGCCATCTGCGGATTGCAGTACTGAGCAAAGGCGACCTCGCCAACGGCTCGACATTCTGGGCCCAAGGCGGCGTCGCTGCCGTGCTGGACGACACCGATACGGTGCAGTCTCACGTCGAAGACACCCTCAATGCCGGCGGCGGCCTGTGCAACGAAGACGCGGTGCGCTTCACCGTCGAGCACAGTCGCGAGGCAATTCAATGGCTGATCGACCAGGGCGTCCCCTTCACCCGTGATGAACACGCGGGCAACGACGACGGCGGCTTCGAATTCCATTTGACCCGCGAAGGCGGCCACAGCCACCGCCGCATCATCCACGCCGCCGACGCCACTGGCGCCGCAATCTTCAAGACCCTGCTCGACCAAGCCCGCCAACGACCCAACATCGAATTGCTGGAGCAACGCGTTGCCGTCGACCTGATCACCGAAAAACGCCTGGGCCTTGAGGGCGAGCGTTGCCTCGGCGCCTACGTGCTCAACCGCGCGAGCGGCGAAGTGGACACTTACGGCGCACGCTTCACTATCCTGGCGTCGGGCGGCGCGGCCAAGGTCTACCTTTATACCAGCAACCCCGACGGAGCCTGCGGCGACGGCATCGCTATGGCCTGGCGCTCGGGCTGCCGGGTGGCCAACCTGGAATTCAACCAGTTCCACCCTACCTGCCTGTATCACCCGCTGGCCAAGAGCTTCCTGATTACCGAAGCGCTACGCGGCGAAGGCGCACACCTGAAGCTGCCCAACGGCGAACGCTTCATGCAGCGCTTCGACCCGCGCGCCGAACTGGCCCCGCGTGACATCGTCGCCCGCGCCATCGACCATGAAATGAAGCGCCTGGGCATCGACTGCGTCTACCTGGACATCAGCCACAAGCCCGAAGCCTTCATCAAGACGCACTTCCCGACCGTCTACGAGCGCTGCCTCGCGTTCAACATCGACATCACCAAGGGCCCGATCCCTGTGGTACCGGCCGCCCACTACACCTGTGGCGGCGTGATGGTCGACCGGCACGGCCGCACAGACGTGCCCGGCCTGTACGCCATTGGCGAAACCAGCTTCACCGGCCTGCATGGCGCCAACCGCATGGCCAGCAACTCGCTGCTCGAATGTTTCGTTTATGCGCGCTCGGCGGCCGAGGACATTCTCGGCCAACTGCCGCACATTCCAGTACCCGCCGCCCTGCCCCGCTGGGATGCCAGCCAGGTGACCGATTCGGACGAAGACGTGATCATCGCCCACAACTGGGACGAACTGCGGCGCTTCATGTGGGACTACGTGGGGATCGTGCGTACTACCAAGCGCCTGCAACGGGCTCAGCACCGTGTGCGCATGCTGCTGGATGAGATCGATGAGTTCTACAGCAACTATAAAGTCAGCCGCGACTTGATCGAGTTGCGCAACCTGGCCCAAGTGGCCGAGCTGATGATCCGCTCTGCCATGGAGCGCAAGGAAAGCCGAGGCCTGCATTACACCCTCGACTACCCCGAGATGCTGCCGGAAGCCCGCGACACTATTCTGGTGCCAACCACCTACGGCGGCTGAACTTCAAGCGTACCCGCAGGCGTCGATGCACATCGGCGACCTGCGAGTCCTTCGGTACACACACCGAACGCACCCGCCATTCACCCGGCAACCGATAGCGCAACACCACAATAAGTGGCAATGCCACGCTATCGGGACGCAACTGCACGGCGTGCCAGCCGCGCTCGTCACTGAACAATTGCCAGCCATCTTCATCGCGACGCAAGCCACGAATCGACGAACGGTGAGTCAGTAACAGATGACGCGGCAAGACACAGGCAGCGTGCGCCATGCACACCAGCATTCCGAGGCTTGAATAAGGCAGGTCGAGCGACAACAGCGCGCCCAGCGCAAACAGCTGGGCAAGGAGATACACCGCCAGCAACAACCGTGAGGCCTGCCAGCGGCATTCGAACGAATTACTTGGGCTGGACACGATCCAGGATCATCCGAACCATGCGCTGCAGTTCTGGGTCTTCAGATTCGGCGCGCTCCATGAACCAGCCGAACATATCCTGGTCTTCGCAAGTCAGCAGCCTGACGTAGAGGTCGCGATCTACCTGGTTGAGGGTCGCGTACACCTCTTTGGTGAAAGGCACCAGCAACACGTCCAGCTCAAGCATGCCGCGACGGCTGTGCCAGTAGAGACGATTGATTTCTACATCTTCGACCATGGAGCGCTCCTCAAATAGGCGGCAAGTATACAGGCCCGACGGCACCCGAACACTCGGCTTTGGTCGCCCCATACGGAAACTATCCATTTGCCGGGCGCCCCTCTATGATGCACCCATGACTTTTTGACCTGCGATGACCCATGGCTGACTCTGCTTTCTTCTGCCCCCTGTCCCACGAAGGCGTTCTCGCCGTCCGCGGCGCCGACGCTGCCAAGTTCCTGCAAGGGCAACTGACCTGCAACCTCAATTACCTGAGCGAGACGCAGGCCAGCCTCGGCGCGCGCTGTACGCAAAAAGGCCGCATGCAGTCGAGCTTTCGTATCTTGCTGCAAGGTGACGGCGTGTTGCTGGCCATGGCCAGCGAGCTGCTGGAACCGCAGTTGGCAGACCTGAAAAAATACGCGGTGTTCTCCAAATCCAAGCTCACCGACGAAAGCGCCGGTTGGGCGCGTTTTGGCCTGGTGAACGCAGACCAGGCCCTGGCCAGCCTAGGCCTTGAGCTGCCGCCAGAAACCGACAGCGTCGTACGTACCGACACATTGATTGCCATCCGTGTGTCCCCTGGCCGCGCCGAACTTTGGGTGCCCGCAGAACACGCCCAAACCGTACGCAGTCAGTTGACGGCGGCATTGAAAGAAGCCGATCTGAATGAATGGTTGCTCGGCCAGGTCCGCGCCGGCATCGGCCAGGTCATGCCGCAAACCCGCGAACTGTTCATTCCGCAAATGCTCAACCTGCAAGCCATTGGCGGCGTGAGCTTCAAGAAAGGCTGCTACACCGGCCAGGAAATCGTCGCGCGCATGCAGTACCTGGGCAAACTCAAGCGTCGCCTTTATCGCTTGAGCCTTGATGCGGCTGAAACGCCCGAGCCAGGCACCCCGCTGTTTTCGCCCAGCCACAACAGTTCGATCGGTGAAGTGGTACTAGCGGCAAAAGCCGACCAGTCCATTGAACTTCTGGCGGTGTTGCAAGCCGAAGCAGCCGACAGTGGCGATGTGCACTTAGGCACCCTGGAAGGCCCCGCCTTGCACCTGCTTGACCTGCCTTACACACTCGACCGTGATCGAGAGATCCAGCGTTAATCGCCGTACTTTTTTGCAACACCCTAGAGATCATGAATGAACAAGCTGGCGGAAAAAGTCCAACAGGCTTTGGTTACGGCCATCGGCAACGATGACCTGGTTCTGCCGACTTTACCGGAAGTGGCCCTGAAAATTCGTCAGGCCGCCGAAGACCCGGAGATCAGCATCAGCCATTTGAGCAAGGTGATCGGTCGCGATACCGCGCTGTCGGCACGCCTGATCAAAGTGGTCAACAGCCCTTTGCTACGCGCGACCCAGGAAGTCACCGACCTGCACACCGCCATCACCCGGCTGGGCACCAACTACAGCAGCAACCTGGCCATCGGCCTGGTGATGGAGCAAATCTTCCACGCCCGCTCCGAAGCGGTCGAACTGAAAATGCGCGAAGTGTGGCGTCGAAGCCTGGAAGTAGCGGGCGTGAGCTACGCCTTGTGCCGTAGCCACAGCCAGCTCAAGCCAGACCAGGCGGCGCTGGGCGGCTTGGTGCACCAGATCGGTGTGTTGCCGATCCTCACCTATGCCGAAGATCACTACGAGTTGCTCTCGGACCCGGTCAGCCTCAACCACGTGATCGACAGTATCCACCCGTTACTGGGGGATAAATTGCTGCATGGCTGGGACTTCCCCGAAATGCTCGCCAAGCTGCCGGGTCAATACCTGAACCTGGAACGGGAATCAGCCAGCCTCGACTACATCGACCTGGTGCAGATTGCCGTGCTGTATTGCCATCGCGGCACCGATCACCCGCTGGCACATGTATCGGTATCCAGCCTGCCGGCGATCAAGAAGCTGCGAGTCGACCCTTACAGCGACGCCCTGCGCGCCGAGCTGGATGAAGCCCGCTCGATGTTCTACTGATCAACCGGCGATAAAACTCACCCGCACCTTCAGCCCCGCCTGCTCGCCATCGTGCAGGCTGATCTGCGCCAGATGCGCCCGGCAGATCTCGCCGACAATCGCCAAACCCAAGCCAGACCCCATACCCTGCTGGCTGCGGCGATAGAAACGTTCGAACACCCGGTCACGCTCCTCCTGCGGAATCCCAGGGCCGTCATCTTCAACTTCCAGCACCGCCGGCGCGGTCACCCGCAGGATCACGTTGCCGCCCGGCGGCGTGTGCGCCAGGGCGTTGTCCACCAGGTTGCTCAGCAACTCGTTCAACAAAGTCGGCTCGCCCCGCAGCCATACCGGCTCGTCGGCTTCCAGCGCCAACGCCACGCCGCGTGCGTGCGCCAGCGGTGCCATGGCCATGCCCAGTTCACGGGCCAATTGGCTGAGGTCCAACAACTGCGCGCCGCCCTCGGCAATTGCCCGGGCGCCGTTTTCGATGCGTGCCAGCGACAGCAACTGGTTGGCCAAGTGGGTCAAGCGGTCGGTGCCCTGGGCGGCGGTTTCCAGGGTGCTGCGCCAGGTGTCCGGCGCATCGCTGCGCAGGCCCAATTCCAGACGCGCCTTGAGTGCGGCGAGCGGCGTGCGCAGTTCATGGGCCGCGTCGGCAATAAACTGCGCCTGGCGCTCGAACTGGCCACGCAGGCGTTCGGTGAAGTGATTGAGGGAGCGCACCAGCGGGCCAAACTCATGCTGCACTTCCACCAACGGCAGCGGACGCAGGTCGTCGGGCTGACGCTCTTCTACCGCCGTACGCAAACGCTCCAGCGGGCGCAGCGCGGCGCTGACCGCAAACCACACCAGCAACAACGCGCCCACCGCCAGCATGCCCAAGCGCAACAACGTATCGGCCATCAAGCTGCGGGCCATGGCGACCCGCGCTTCATCGGTTTCGGCCACGCGGATTTCCGCCATGCCGTTCATGTTCGGCTCGGAGACCGCCTTGAGCAGGCTGACCACACGCACGGGTTGCCCCTGGTACACGGCATCGTAAAAGCGCGCCAACGCAGGATAATCGTCGGTTCGCGGCGTGCCGGGCGGCGGACCAGGGAGGTGTTCGTAGCCAGAGATCAGCTTCTGATCAATATCGTTGACCTGGTAATAAATGCGTCCGGCGCTGTCGTAGGCAAACGTGTCCAAGGCCACATACGGCACATTGGCGCTGAGGGTGCCGTCGACCTGGGTCAAGCCAGCGGCGATGGTCCGTGCCGAGGCCAGCAAGGTGCGGTCGTAGGCGGTGTCGGCGGCCTCGCGACCATTCCAATAGGCACTCATGCCGCTGGCCAGCATCAACAGCACCAACAACAGCGCCAGGTTCCACAGCAGCCGCCAGCGCAGGCTGCTGGGCTTATGCATCACGAGCTTCCAGCAAGTAGCCAAGGCCGCGGAACGTCACGATGGCGATGGGTTGGCCGTCGAGTTTCTTGCGCAGCCGGTGTACATAGATTTCGATGGCATCGGGGCTGGCCTCTTCATCAAGCCCGAACACCTGCGAGGCGAGTTGTTCTTTGCTCATCACACGGCCCGGGCGCGCAATCAGCGCTTCAAGCACCGCCTGCTCACGGGACGTCAAGGTCATCAGTTCGCCGCCAACCGTGAAGCGGCGTGTGTCGAGGTCATACACCAGCACGCCACAGGCCTGTTGGCGCTCTCCGCCCAACACGCTACGGCGCAACAGCGCCTTGACCCGTGCTTCCAGCTCGGTCAGTTCAAAGGGTTTGGCCAGGTAGTCGTCCGCACCGAGATTGAGCCCATGCACACGGTCCTTCACATCACTGCGCGCCGTCAGCATCAGCACTGGCAAGTTTTTCCCACGGGCGCGTAAACGGGCGAGCACCTCGAAACCGTCCATGCGCGGCAGGCCCACATCCAGGATTGCCGCCGCGTATTCCTCACTGCTCAAGGCCAAGTCTGCGGCCACGCCGTCGTGCAGCACATCCACGGTCAAACCCGTGCTCTTGAGCGCCTGGGCGACACTTTCGGCGAGCTGCAAATGGTCTTCAACCAAAAGGACACGCATGGATTTTCACCTCATTCGGGCATGGGAGACGCCACGCTTTGCCGGGCAGTTTACAGGCGCCGCCTGCCCTGTGAAGCCCGAAAACATTGAAAGGCAACTGAAAGGTTAGTGAAAGCTTCGCCCTTTAGCATCCAGCTACGGTGGGTCATGCCTGCCGAGCTACCTGATCCGTAGCGCCCGAAAAACGCCTTGAAGCGTTTTCGCCAAAATAAGAACAATAACGGAGTACACAACGATGCTGTCGACACAGCCCCAGGCCTTCTCGCCTGTGCGTTCCTCTCGCCTTACCCAGACCGCCCTTGCCAGTGCCGCAGCCCTTGCCGGATTTTCGCCGCTTGGCCAGGCCGCCTTCTTTGAAGACAGCAGCGGGACCCTGGAAACCCGCAACATGTACTTCAACCGCGACTTTCGCGACGGCACCAGCGCGCAGCAATCCAAGCGCGACGAGTGGGCCCAAGGTTTCATGCTCAACCTGCAATCGGGCTACACCGACGGTACCGTCGGCTTTGGCGTGGATGCGCTGGGCATGCTTGGGGTCAAGCTCGACTCCAGCCCCGACCGCACCGGCACCGGCCTGTTGCCTACCCACGACGATGGCCGCGCCGCCAACGAATACTCCAAGCTGGGCCTGACCGGCAAAGTGAAAATCTCGGCCACCGAGTTGAAGATCGGCGCGCTGATCCCCGAACTGCCGATCCTCAAGCCCAACGACGGCCGCATCCTGCCGCAGACCTTCAATGGCGGCCTGATCACCTCCAAGGAATTCAAGAACCTGGTGTTCACCGGCGGCCGCCTGGACAAAGCCAAGGACCGCGACGTCACCCACTATGAAGACATCGCGCTCAACAACAAGAACAGCCGCTTCGTCAGTGGCGCCACCGGCAAGCACTTCAACTTCGGTGGTGCAGACTACAAGTTCGCCGACAAGATCACCGGCAGCTACCACTTCGCCCAGCTCGACGACGTGTACCGCCAGCACTTCCTCGGCCTGGTAGCCGCGCGCCCAATGGGCCCCGGCACCTTCGCCGCCGACTTGCGCCTGGCTATCAGTGATGACGCAGGCGCCGCCCGTGGCGGCAAAATCGACAACAAATCCCTCAATGGCCTGTTCAGCTATGCCCTCAATGGCCATAAGCTCAGCGCCGGCTACCAGCACATGTCCGGCGACAGCGCGTTCCCGTATGTGGATGGCAGCGACCCGTACCTGGTCAACTTCGTGCAGATCAACGACTTCGCCGGCGCCGAAGAACGCTCCTGGCAGGCGCGTTACGACTACGACTTCGCCAAGCTGGGCATTCCCGGCTTGAGCTTCATGAGCCGTTACCTGTCGGGTGACAACATCAAGCTCAAGAACGGCGACACCGGCAAGGAATGGGAACGCAACAGCGAGATCCGCTACGTGGTGCAAAGCGGCACGTTCAAGGATGTGGCCGTGCGCCTGCGTAATGCCACGTACCGTTCCAACTACTCGGCCCGTGATGCGGATGAAATGCGCGTGCTGGTCAGTTACAGCGTCGCACTGTGGTAGTCGCTACTCATAACAACAAAGACGGAGATAAAACATGAGCTTTTCACTGCGTAAATTGGCCCTCGCCGCCGGCTGCATGGTGTTCGCTGGCCAACTGCTGGCCGCCGATGAACCCAAGCGCCCGGAATGCATCGCCCCGGCCTCCCCCGGCGGCGGTTTTGACCTGACCTGCAAACTGGCGCAAAGCGCGCTGGTCAACGAGAAGTTGCTGAGCAAGCCAATGCGCGTGACCTACATGCCGGGCGGCGTCGGCGCGGTGGCCTACAACGCTGTGGTCGCCCAGCGCCCTGCGGATGCGGGCACCTTGGTGGCCTGGTCCAGCGGTTCGCTGTTGAACCTGGCCCAAGGCAAGTTCGGCCGCTTCGATGAAAGCGCCGTGCGTTGGTTGGCAGCGGTCGGCACCAGCTACGGTGCCATCGCCGTGAAAGCGGATTCGCCCTACAAGACCCTCGACGATCTCGTCAAAGCCCTGAAGAAAGATCCAGGCAGCGTGGTAATCGGTTCCGGCGGCACCGTCGGCAGCCAGGACTGGATGCAAACAGCCCTGATCGCCAAGGCTGCCGGGATCAACCCGCGCGAACTGCGTTATGTGGCGCTGGAAGGCGGCGGCGAAATCGCCACGGCTCTGCTCGGCGGCCACATCCAAGTGGGCAGTACCGACATCTCCGACTCCATGCCGCACATCTTGAGCGGTGACATGCGCCTGCTGGCGGTGTTCTCCGACGAGCGCCTGGACGAGCCGGAAATGAAGAATATTCCGACCGCCAAAGAGCAAGGCTACGACATCGTCTGGCCAGTGGTGCGTGGCTTCTACCTCGGGCCAAAAGTCAGCGATGCCGACTACGCCTGGTGGAAAGACGCATTCGACAAACTGCTGGCTTCCGAAGAGTTCGCCAAGCTGCGTGACCAGCGCGAGCTGTTCCCGTTCGCCATGACCGGCCCGGAGCTGGACACCTACGTGAAGAAACAAGTGGCTGACTACAAAGTGCTGGCCAAAGAGTTTGGCCTGATCCAGTAATCGCCCCTCTGTCTCAAGGCCATGCCCGTTGCCATAACGGGTGTGGCCGAGGAGTTTCACATGCTTTTACAACGCATTTTCGCTTCTGTGATGTTGCTGGTGTGCGCCGGCCTCGCGCTGATGGCCTGGCCGTATCAGGCGGCGTTTTCCTACGAGCCGGTGGGGCCTCGTGCCTACCCGCTGCTCATGCTCGGGCTGATGAGCCTGGGCCTGATCTACATGCTGTTTCGCCCGCAGCCGACCAAACATACCGAAGAAGAACCGGCACTGGACCGCGAAACCCTGGTCAAGATCGGCATTTGTGTCGGCTTGCTGATCGTGTTCGCCGGCACCTTTGAATCGCTCGGTTTCATCCTCAGCAGCATGTTGATCGGCATCCCCATGGCACGCCTGTACGGCGGCCGCTGGTTGCCAAGTGTGGTGATCGTCAGCCTGATGGCCATCGGTCTTTATCTGCTGTTCGATAAAGCCATGGATGTGCCGCTGCCCCTCGGTCTGCTCGACGTTCTGGAGAACTGATATGGATACGTTCAGCTATTTGGGCCAGGGCTTCGGCGTTGCACTGTCCCCTTACAACCTGGTGACCGCACTGTGCGGCACCTTGATCGGTACTGTCGTCGGCCTGCTGCCGGGCCTGGGCCCGATCAACGGCGTGGCGTTGTTGATTCCCATCGCATTCGCCCTGGGCCTGCCGCCCGAGTCGGCGTTGATCCTGCTGGCAGCCGTGTATCTGGGCTGCGAGTACGGCGGCCGTATCAGCTCGATCCTGCTCAACATCCCGGGTGAAGCCTCCACCGTGATGACCACCCTCGACGGCTACCCGATGGCCCGTAAAGGCCTGGCCGGTGTAGCGCTGTCGTTGTCGGCGTGGAGTTCGTTTATCGGCGCGTTCATCGCCACCTGCGGCATGGTGTTGTTTGCGCCGCTGCTGGCCAAGTGGGCGATAGCCTTTGGACCGGCGGAATATTTCGTCCTGATGGTGTTCGCGATTGTCTGCCTGGGCGGCATGGCCGGTGACAAGCCGCTGAAGACCTTCGTGGCGGCGCTGATCGGCCTGTTCCTGTCAGCGGTCGGCATCGACGCCAACAGCGGCGTGTACCGTTTCACGGGCGATAACATCCACCTCACCGACGGCATCCAGTTCGTGGTGTTGGTGCTGGGCTTGTTCTCCATCAGCGAGATCCTGTTGCTGCTGGAAAAAACCCACCGTGGCCAGGAAGCGGTGAAAGCCACCGGACGGATGATGTTCAACCTGAAGGAAGCGTCCGCTGTCTTTGTGGTTAACATCCGCTGCGGCCTGCTGGGCTTCATCATGGGTGTATTGCCCGGTGCAGGCGCCACCTTGGCGTCGGCCGTTGCCTACATGACCGAAAAACGCCTGGCCGGTGCCAGCGGTAAATTCGGCCAGGGTGACATGCGCGGTCTCGCGGCCCCGGAAACCGCGATCGGCGCTTCCGCCTGTGGCGCGCTGGTACCAATGCTGACCCTCGGCGTACCCGGTTCGGGCACCACCGCTGTGATGATCGGCGCCTTGTCGCTGTACAACATCACCCCGGGCCCGCTGCTGTTCCAACAGCAACCGGACATCGTCTGGGGCCTGATCGCGTCGTTGTTTATCGCCAACATCATGCTGGTGATCCTCAACATCCCGATGATCCGCATCTTCACCCGCATCCTGGCCGTGCCGAACTGGGCGCTGGTGCCGGTGATCGCCATCATCACCGCGATCGGTGTGTACGCCGTTCACGCCACCACCTTCGACCTGTTCCTGATGGTAGGTATCGGTATCTTCGGCTACATCCTGCGCAAGCTCGACTTCCCGCTGTCGCCAGTGCTGCTGGGCTTTATCCTCGGCGGCCTGATGGAGCAGAACCTGCGCCGTGCGCTGTCGATCTCCAACGGTGCGCTGGACATCCTCTGGTCGAGCCCGATCACCTTTGGTGTGTGGGTGCTGACTGCGTTGATGCTGATGTTCCCGCTGGTGCGCATCTACCGTAAACGTGCCCTGCAGCGTCGTGCCGTGGCCGATGTCTGAGGTCACCTTTAAACATTGGTGGGGAACACCGCTGGTCGGCCTGGCCGGCGGTTACCTGGCCAGCCTGGTCGGCTGGCCTTTGCCGTACATGGTCGGCTCGTTGCTGGCGATTATCCTGGTGCGTTGCCTCACGCCGTGGCAGTTGGCGGAGATTCCCGGCGGGCGCAAATGCGGCCAATGGGTGGTCGGGATCGGCATCGGCCTGCACTTCACCCCGGTGGTGATCGAGCAGGTGATGAGCCATTTCGGGCTGATCTTCTTCGGCGCGCTGGTCACCAGCCTGTCGAGCATTGTCGGCGTGTGGTTGATGCGACGCAGTGGTGAAGACCGCGCTACGGCGTTCTTCTCCAGCATGCCCGGCGGTTCCGGTGAGATGGTCAACCTCGGCGCACGCAATGGCGCGGTGCTTAGCCGCGTTGCAGCGGGGCAGAGTTTGCGCGTGCTGGTGGTGGTGTTGTGTGTGCCAGCGATCTTCAAGTATGTGCTGGAAGGCGGCACGCCGCAGTTTCACCCGGCACCGGTGAGCTGGCCGTGGTTGCTGACGCTCTTTCCCCTTGGCGCGTTGGTGGCATGGGGATGGCAGCGTTTGCGTCAGCCAAACCCTTGGCTATTCGGGCCATTGTTGGTGAGCGCTACCGCTAGCGTGGTGTGGGACCTGCACATCGGCCTGCCTGACGGTGGCAGCCAGATTGGCCAATGGTTGATCGGCAGCGGTTTGGGTTGCCACTTCAACCGTCAGTTCTTTCGCCGCGCGCCCTCATTCATGGGACGCACCTTGATCGGTACGGCCTTGACCATGGCGCTGGCGACATTGGCGGCGGTGGGCTTGAGTGCGCTGACCCATCTGGACCTGCGCTCGTTGACGTTGGGCATGATGCCCGGCGGGATTGCCGAGATGAGCTTGACGGCGGAGACCCTGCAACTGTCGGTGCCATTGGTGACGGCGATGCAGGTAATGCGGTTGTTGTTTGTGCTGTTTTTGGCGGAGCCGTTGTTCAGGCATTGGAACCGTCAGCCAGAACAAACCTAAGGCTTGGCACAGTTCTAAATGTGGGAGCGGGCTTGCTCGCGAATGCTGTGTGTCAGTGAAAAATTTTCTGTCTGACACTCCGCATTCGCGAGCAAGCCCGCTCCCACATTGGCCTGCGGACAAACTTTAGATCGGCGGCAACCGCCACTCAATCGGCGTCTCGCCATTCTGCTCAAGAAATTTGTTGGTGCGGCTGAAATGCCCACAGCCCAAGAACCCGCGATACGCCGACAACGGCGACGGATGCACCGAGGTCAACACCAGGTGCTTGGTCGCATCCACCAGCTTCTGCTTGCCCTGCGCATGGGCGCCCCACAGCAGGAACACCAGGTGCGGCTGATGCTGGCTGACCACTTCGATAATCCGATCGGTAAAGAACTGCCAGCCCTTGCCCGCATGGGCGTTGGCATTGGCGCGCTCTACGGTCATGGTGGTGTTGAGCATCAGCACGCCCTGGTCGGCCCAGCTTTGCAGGCAGCCGTGGTTGGGGATGTCGATATTGAGGTCGCGCTTGAGCTCTTTATAGATGTTCACCAAGGACGGTGGCGTCGGCACGCCCGGTTGCACCGAGAAGCACAAACCGTGGGCCTGGCCGGGGCCGTGGTAAGGGTCCTGGCCGAGGATCACCACCTTGACCTTGTCCAGCGGCGTGGAATTGAGGGCATTGAAAATCAGCGGACCGGGCGGGTAGATCTCTTTGCCGGCGGCATGTTCCTGGCGCAGGAACTCGCGCAACTGGGCCATATACGGCTGCTCGAACTCATCCCGCAGGGCGTGTTTCCAGCTGGGTTCGAGTTTGATACGGTCGTCTTCGGTCATGGTTGAATGGTCTTGTAAAAAAGAATGTGGCGAACCCTAGGAAAGCTGACCCCGCTTGTCAATTGATCTGACACACAACCGGTTTTTTCCCACGAAGGGATCATACTCATCCTTCACTTCCCCGAATGAGGTCACGATGAACCTGCACTTCGAAGAGCTGACCGGCAGCGACGGTGCCCGCATTGGCATCGCCAGCCTGGATGCGGAAAAGTCCCTCAACGCCCTCTCCCTGCCGATGATCCTGGCGCTGGGCGAACGCCTGGACGCCTGGGCCAAGGACCCGAACATCGTTTGCGTGCTACTGCGCGGCAACGGCCCCAAGGCGTTTTGTGCCGGCGGCGAAGTGCGCAGCCTGGCCCTGGCCTGCCTTGAACAACCCGGTGTGGTGCCTGACCTGGCCGCACAGTTTTTTGCCGCGGAATATCGTCTCGACTACCGCCTGCACACCTACCCCAAACCGTTGATCTGCTGGGGCCATGGCTATGTGCTGGGCGGCGGCATGGGCCTGCTGCAAAGCGCGGCGGTGCGCATCGTCACCCCGAGCAGCCGGTTGGCGATGCCCGAAATCAGCATCGGCTTGTATCCCGATGTAGGGGCCAGCAGGTTCTTGTCGCGCCTGCCGGGCAAGTTGGGTCTGTTTCTTGGTCTGACCGGCGCCCATATCAACGGGCGCGACGCCCTGGACCTGGACCTGGCCGACCGCTTCCTGCGTGACGACCAACAGGACGAACTGCTCGATGGCCTGTTGCAACTGAACTGGCAGGAGCAAACGGCGATGCAACTCAACAGCCTGCTCAAAGCACTGGCCCAGGAAGCCGTCGACCAGCAACCCGAAGCGCAATGGCTGCCGCGACGCGCGCAGATCGACGAGTGGCTGGATGTCGGCGATGTGCGCTGCGCCTGGCGCGCATTAAGCCAATTGCGCGAGCACAGCGACCCGCTGTTCAACCGGGCAGGTAAAACCTTGAGCGAGGGTTGCCCGCTGACCGCGCATCTGGTGTGGGAACAGATTCAACGTGCCCGCCACCTGTCCCTGGCCCAGGTGTTCCAGATGGAATACACCTTGAGCCTCAATTGCTGCCGTCACCCGGAATTCGCCGAAGGCGTTCGGGCGCGATTGATCGATAAGGACCAGAAGCCGCACTGGCACTGGCCCGATATCAATAGCGTTCCCGAGGGAGTGGTGCAGGCACACTTTCACAAGGCGTGGGAAGGCAGGCACCCGTTGGCGGACCTCTCCGAGATTTAACGGTGCCCGCCATGGCCTCCGCCGTCATGGCCACCCCGGTTATGACCACCGCCGTTACCCCAGCGATTGCCCCAACCCTGGTTTGGATAGGGTCGGTAATCCGGCCTCGGGTAATAGCGCGGTGCTGGCTGGTAATAGCGCGGCGCCGAATAGTAGCGCGGTGGCGGCGCGTAGTAGCTACGTCCATACAGGTAGGTCGGACCGCCGTAGTAGTAGGCCGGCGCGGGCGCGGTGTAGACCTCGGAACGATAGTACGTGGCACCACCGTCGTAGTAAGGCACACAGGCAGAAAGGGTCAGACCGAGTAAAGCGCTGAGTAGCAATCGTCGATACATGGCGGCCTCCTGGACCGCGGAAGAGCACCTCCAGCGACGCGGGAGGGCGGCATTCATCTTTCACTGAATGACGAAATATCTGACATCAAAAACCGAATCTGGTGCGATCTGGTAATAGATTGATACATCTACGCGGATTGACTGATGACCCCCTTCGAAGCCGCGACCCAAGGGTCAGCAACCCATTAGATTTATCGTTTCAGTAAATTTACCTGGCTCGAAACTGTGCGGATTGCGATGATATCACTATGACATCGCACAAAGCCAGGGAGGCTCTAGCGTGCGCCATTCGCCCCTATCGCCGGATTCGAGCCATGAAAATCGCTACCAAGCTGCTGCTTTCATTTCTTATGTGTGCACTGGTCACCCTCGGGGTCGGCCTGTTGGGTATCCAGGGGGTCGCACGCCTTGCTACAGCCCTGGAACTGACGTTCTCCAACAACCTGGTCTCGGTCAGTAACACGGCGGCCACCCTCAATGGCCTGGTCGCCCACAACCGCGGCCTGTACCGCCTGATGGACGCCAGCAAAGGTGACGTCGCCGCACAAGACCGCGACCGTGTACGCCAAGACATCGCCAACGAACTCAAGCGCAGCCAGGCGGCCTACGCCACTTACCGCGCCACGCCGCTGGAAGACGACGAACGGGCGGCAGGCGACAAGCTCGACCAGCTCTGGCCCACGTACATCAGCAACTCCGACCGCGTCATCGCGTTGCTCGATGGCGGCCAGTTCGAACAGGCCCGCAGCCAACTCAACTCCACCAACAATGAGCTGTTCCGCCAGGCGCGCGAACTGATCCGCGTGATGATCGAGTCCAACAACCGCCAGATCCAAGAAGGCGCCGTCGCCGCCGATGATCTGCGCGCCAGCGCGCTGACCTGGATGATCAGCGGCATTGTGCTGGCCTTCATCATCGCCATCGCCATTGGAGTGTTGATCACCCGCCTGATCACCCGCCCCATCGCCCAAGCGGTAGACAGCGCACAGCGCATCGCCAAGGGCGACCTGACCCAAGCCATCATCACCGAACGCACCGACGAAGCCGGGCAACTGCTGATGGCGCTGTCAGATATGCAGGGCGGCCTCAAAAGTACCCTGGTGGAAATCGCCAATGCGTCCGACCAACTCGCCTCGGCCGCCGAAGAACTCAGCGCAGTCACCGATGAAAGCAGCCGTGGCCTGACGCGCCAAAACGACGAAATCCAACAAGCCGCCACTGCGGTAAACCAGATGACCGCAGCGGTGGACGAAGTCGCGAGCAACGCCGTGTCCACCTCCGAAGCCTCGCGCCAGGCCACCACCGAAGCCGAAGACGGCCGCCAGCAGGTGGAACAGGCCGTGTCCGGCATGCGCTCGATGGTGGATGAGATCAACGACTCTACGCAGTCGGTGGCCGACCTCGCCGGCCAAGTGCGTGAAATCGGCAATGTGATCGACGTGATCCGTGGCATCGCCGACCAGACCAACCTGCTGGCCCTCAACGCCGCCATCGAAGCCGCCCGTGCCGGTGAGCAAGGTCGCGGTTTTGCCGTGGTCGCCGATGAAGTGCGGGCGCTGGCGCATCGCACGCAAACGTCCACCGTCGATATCGAAAAAATGATCGGCGCCGTACAGGTCGGCGCCGATGACGCCGTGGCCGCCATGAACAAGAGCCTGACCTGGGCCACTAACACCCAGGCCCTGGCGCAGAACGCCGGTGAAGCGCTGCAGCGGATCACGGACAGCGTGGCGAAGATCAACGAGCGCAACCTGGTGATCGCCTCCGCGTCCGAAGAACAAGCCCAGGTCGCCCGTGAGGTAGACCGCAATCTGCTGAACATCCAGGATCTGTCCACCCAGACCGCCGCCGGTGCGCACCAGACCAACGCATCCAGCCAAGACCTGTCGCGCCTGGCCACCTCGTTCAACACCTTGGTCAGCAAGTTCCAGCTGTAAACGCTTCATTGCAGTGCATCCGCGCACCCGCGTGATGCACTCGCCCCTCACACAAGCCTCCCCTCCTGCACTGCCCGCCTGAAAAACCGGGCGTCGACACCACTTGGCACGACTCTCGCTATGCCTCTCACGTGCAGGATTGATAACAGGTTCGCGGCACCACAATTTGCAATGGCCGACTAGGGTTCCGGCTCGCTTCAAGCGAGTGGCTGGTCCGAGAGTTGGCGACCTCCAGTTGAGGTTACACGGCGGGATAAAAGCCCGGGAGACAAGCCACCGTTCACGGTGCCGCGTTGCTCCTGCTCGCCCTTGATCAACTGGAGAAGCCCCATGCCATCACCCCGTTTACCCGCCTTGCTCGCCGCCGCCTTTGCTGCCGTGCTGAGCGTCCAGACCCAAGCCGCCCCCAAAGACCACTTCAGTGTGTGCTGGACCATTTACGCCGGCTGGATGCCGTGGGAGTACGCCGGCAGCCAAGGCATCCTCGACAAGTGGGCGAAGAAGTACGGCATCAAGATCGACATGGTGCAGCTCAATGACTACGTCGAGTCCATTAACCAATACACTGCCGGCCAGTTCGACGGCTGCACCATGACCAACATGGACGCCCTCACCATCCCCGCCGCCGGCGGCGTGGACAGCACTGCGCTGGTGGTCAGTGACTTCTCCAACGGCAACGACGGCGTGGTCATCAAGGGCACCGGCAAGACCGTGGCCGACCTCAAGGGCATGAACGTCAACCTGGTGGAACTCTCGGTATCCCATTACCTGCTGGCCCGCGCGCTGGAGTCGGCCGACCTCACCGAAAAAGATCTGAAAGTGGTCAATACCTCAGACGCCGATATCGCCGCCGCTTTCAACACCGACCAGGTGCAGGCCGTGACCACCTGGAACCCGATGCTCTCCGAGATCAAGGCCAAGCCGGGTGTGACCGAGGTATTCGACTCCAGCAAAGTGCCTGGCGAAATCATGGACATGATGGTGGTCAACACCCAGGTCCTCAAGGACAACCCGGCCCTGGGCAAAGCCCTCACCGGCGCCTGGTTCGAGACAGTCGCGCTGATGAACGCCAAAGGCGCCGCCAGCACCGAAGCCCTGGAACACATGGCCAAGGCTTCCGGCACCGACCTCAAGGGTTTCCAGTCGCAACTGGACACCACCAAGCTGTTCGCCACGCCCCAGGAAGCCCTGGCGTTTGCCACCAGCAAACAACTGCCGACCACCATGCGCAAGGTCGCCGAGTTTTCGTTTGAGCACGGCTTGCTCGGTGAAGGCGCCAAGGACACCAGCGCCGTGGGCATGAGCTTTGCCAATGGCGTGACCAGCGGCGACACCGCCAACCTCAAGCTGCATTTCGACCCCAGCTACGTGCAGATGGCCGCCGACGGCAAGCTGTAAGAGGACCCGGCCATGCGCCTGATCAACCGTCACCCGGAACGCTCCAGCCGCTTGCTGTTGGTGCTGCTGCCCTTCGCGTTGCTGCTGTTCGCCTACTTCGTAGGCTCGGCCGAGCGCCTGGCGGCCAACCCCAACGACAAGCTGCTGCCCAGCGCCGTGCAAATGGGCGACGCCATAAAGCGCCTGGCGTTCAGCGCCGACAGCCGCACCGGTGAATACGTGCTGTGGCAAGACACCGCGTCAAGCCTGCAGCGTCTGGCCATCGGCCTGGGCATCAGTGCCCTCGCCGGCTTGTGCCTGGGTATTGCCGCCGGGACCTTGCCGCTGTTTGGCGCGCCGCTGTCGCCACTGCTGACAGTGCTGTCGATGGTGCCGCCGCTGGCGATCCTGCCGATCCTGTTCATCGTGTTTGGCCTGGGCGAGTTGTCGAAGGTGATGCTGATCGTGATCGGCATCACCCCGGCATTGGCGCGAGACCTGGAACAGCGCGCGCGGGAAATTCCCGTCGAATTGCTGGTAAAAGCCCAGACCCTCGGTGCGTCCACCTGGACCTTGATGCTGCGCGTGGTGTTGCCGCAATTGCTGCCACGCCTGCTGATCTCACTGCGCCTGATGCTGGGTTCGGCGTGGTTGTTCCTGATTGCCGCCGAGGCCATCGCCTCCACTGATGGCTTGGGCTATCGGATCTTCCTGGTACGCCGCTACCTGGCGATGGACGTGATCCTGCCCTACGTGGTGTGGATCACCCTGCTCGCCTGGCTGATGGACTGGGGCCTCAAGGCCCTGACCCGGCGCGCGTTCCCCTGGTACGAAGGAGCGCGGGCATGAGCTTTATCAGCGTGAACAATGTGTGGCAGCGCTACGGCGACCAAGTGGTGCTGGAAGGCCTCAACCTGCACGTGGCCGAGGGTGAGTTCTGCACGCTGGTGGGCACCTCTGGCTGCGGCAAATCCACCTTTCTGCGCCTGCTGCTGGGCCAGGAAACCGCGAGCAAGGGTGAGATCCTGTTGGATGGCCAGGCCCTTGCCGCCGAGCCGGATGCCAGCCGAGGTGTGGTGTTCCAGCGTTACTCGGTGTTCCCGCATTTGAGCGTGTTGGACAACGTCGCGCTGGGCCTTGAATTGCCCCGCTCGCGCCTGCTGGGCCGGCTGTTCGGCAAGGCCAAGCGAGACGCCCGGGAACAGGCTGCCGCGCTACTGCATAAAGTCGGTCTCGGGCATGCCCTCGACAAATACCCGGCGCAGCTCTCTGGCGGTATGCAGCAACGCCTGGCCATCGCCCAGGCCTTGATCATGAAACCCCGCGTATTGCTGCTGGATGAACCCTTCGGCGCCCTCGACCCGGGCATTCGCAAAGACATGCACCAGTTGCTGCTGGAGCTGTGGCGCGAAACCCGGCTGACGGTGTTCATGGTCACCCACGACCTCAGCGAAGGCTTCAGCCTCGGCACGCGCCTGCTGGTGTTCGACAAGGTGCGCGTCGACCCCCACGCCCCCGGTGCCTATGGCGCCCGCATCACCTACGACATTCCTTTGAACAGCGAACGCCGCAAGGCGCTCGCCGCTGAACTTGGAGCGACTGCCCAATGACCGATTCCACCCAACTGTTCCCACCGTTTGCCGAAGAAATGCTGCCCGGCGGCGGCCACCGTTCGTTTGTGCTCAAGCGCGGGCAACTGCTGCGCCTTACCGACCTGCGCGGCGGCGCCAACGTCAGCCTCACGCTGCTCAATGCCAATGAAAAAACCGAGCGCCTGAACCTGCCCGACAGCCTCAAATGCCAACACACCGCCAAGCTCACCACCGGCCATTGCCTGTACTCCGACATGGGCCGAGTACTGGCCGCCATCACTGCCGACACCTGCGGCTGGAGTGACAGCATCGGCGGCGTGCTCTGCGCCAGCGAAGTCACCGAAAAGTACGGCCAGGGGCGCTACCAGGAACTGCGCAACGGCTTCTTCCGCAACGGCACCGACAACCTGCTGGTGGAGTTGGGCAAGTGGGGCCTGGGGCTGTCTGACCTGCTGATGACCCTCAACCTGTTCAGCCGCGTCAGCGTGGATGGCGACGGTGGCCTGCACTTTGTGCCGGGCAATTCCAAGGCGGGTGACTACATCGAACTCTACGCACCGATGGACACCCTGGTGGTGCTCACCGCCCTGCAACACCCGATGGACCCGAACCCCGATTACGCCCCGCAACCGCTGAAACTGAGCTGGATGAACGCTGACAAAAGCGTCGCCGAACACTGCCGCACCTCGCGCCCGGAAAACGAGCGCGGCTTTATCAACACCGACCGTCTGTTCGCCTGAGGAGCTGCCATGTCTATCGCACTGAAACAACCGGATGCGGCCGTGTACCGCGCGACCATTCCCGCTGGCGAACCGTGGCTGATGGAGGTCAAGGCCGGGCAGACCTTGCGCATCCTCGACCTGGAGGGCAACCAGGCTGTCGACACCTTGTTCTACAGCCTCAAGAACCCCAAGGAACGCTACGACGTGCAACGCACGTTGCGGCGGCAAAACAGCGTGTACCTGGGCACCGGCAGCGTGCTGTATTCCAACCTCGGCCAGCCGATGCTGACCATCGTCGACGACACCTGTGGCCGCCACGACACCCTCGGCGGCGCCTGCGCCCAGGAGAGCAACACCGTTCGCTACGCCCTGGAAAAACGCTACATGCACAGCTGCCGTGACAACTACCTACGGGCCTGCGCCCACGATGGCCGCCTGGGTAAAGGCGACATCGGGCCGAACATCAATTTCTTCATGAATGTGCCAGTGACAGCCGACGGTGGGCTGACGTTTGAGGACGGTATTTCCGCCCCCGGCAAATACGTGGATTTGCGTGCGGAGATGGACGTGATCGTGCTGATTTCCAACTGCCCGCAATTGAACAACCCGTGCAATGCCTACAACCCCACTCCTGCGGAGCTACTGGTATGGAACTGAAAATGAAGCGGTTGCGCCAATGGCTGTTCACCCTGTGCCAATCCCGCGCCGGGCAGTGCCTTAACAAGCACTGAGGTTCAAAATTGTGGGAGCGGGCTTGTTCGCGAATACGGTGTGTCAGCACGTGCATCTGTAACTGAAACTCCGCTTTCGCGAGCAAGCCCGCTCCCACCTTTTGGATCTCCACTGATTTCGGAATTTGCGCTGCGGACGACCGTAGCGTCACCTTCACTTTGCGGGACGGCCCGCAGGGTTTTGCCATGTTCGAAAAACTCTTGATCGCCAACCGCGGCGCCATTGCCTGCCGCATCCTGCGCACCTTGCGCAAGCTTCACGTAAAAGGCGTTGCGGTGTACGCGCAAGCCGATGCCGCCAGCCTGCACATCCAGCAAGCCGACGAAGCCTACAGCCTCGGTGAAGGCGCGGCGGCAGGCACTTACCTGGCGGTGGAAAAAATCCTCGCCACCGCCAAGGCCTGTGGTGCCAAGGCCATCCATCCGGGTTATGGCTTTCTCTCGGAAAACGCCGCCTTTGCCGAGGCCTGTGAAAACGCCGGCATCGCCTTCGTCGGGCCAACGCCCGAACAACTGCGCGTGTTCGGTCTCAAGCACACGGCCCGCGCCTTGGCCAAGCAGCACCAAATCCCGTTGCTGGAGGGCACCGAGCTGCTCGACAGCCTCGACGCCGCCCTGCTCGCCGCCGACCGCGTGGGCTACCCGGTGATGCTCAAAAGCACCGCCGGCGGTGGCGGTATTGGCATGCGCGTGTGCCGCCATGCGACCGAATTGAGCGAATCCTTCGACGCGGTCAAACGCCTGGGCCAGAACAATTTCAGCGATGCCGGCGTGTTTATCGAGAAGTACATCCAGCACGCCCGTCACTTGGAAGTGCAGGTGTTTGGCGACGGCGCGGGTGAGGTGATCGCTCTCGGCGTGCGTGACTGCTCGGTGCAACGGCGCAACCAGAAAGTCCTCGAGGAAACCCCGGCGCCGAACCTGCCCGACGGCATGGCCGAGGCGTTATGCGCGGCCGCCATCACCCTGGCCAAAGCGGTGAACTACCGCAGCGCCGGTACCGTGGAATTTATCTTTGATAGCGCCGATGGGCGCTTCTATTTCCTGGAAGTGAACACCCGGTTGCAGGTGGAACACGGCGTCACCGAACAAGTGTGGGGCGTGGACCTGGTGCGCTGGATGGTGCAATTGGCGGCAGGTGAAATGCCGCCGTTGAGCGAGCTTGTTTTAAGCCCTCAAGGCCATGCAATCCAGGCACGTTTGTATGCAGAAGACCCTGGCCGGGATTTCCAACCCAGCCCGGGCTTGCTGACCCAGGTGGACTTCCCGGTTGCCGATGGCCTGCGCATCGATACCTGGGTAGAAGCCGGGTGTGAGATCCCACCGTACTTCGACCCGATGATCGCCAAGCTCATCACGTGGGCGCCTACCCGGGAGCAGGCACGCCTGGATTTACACCGGGCACTGAGCGACAGCCAACTCTACGGCGTGGAAACCAACCGCGATTACCTGCGCCAGATCCTGCTCGCCGCGCCCTTCGCCAGTGGCCGCCCATGGACCCGTTGCCTGGAAGATCTGGTCTACGTCGCCGACACCGTCGAAGTGCTGAGTGCGGGCACGCAAACCAGCGTGCAGGACTACCCAGGCCGCCTCGGTTATTGGGCGGTGGGCGTGCCGCCGTCAGGGCCGATGGACAGCCGTGCGCTGCGCCTGGGCAATCGCCTGCTGGGCAACAGCGACGGTACCGCCGCGCTGGAAATCACCATGAGTGGGCCGATGCTGCGCTTCAATTGCGCGGCGGTCGTGGCGGTCACCGGCGCAGTCATTCCGCTGCTGTTGGATGATCAACCGGTGCCGATGAATACCGCGCTGTTGATCGAGGCGGGTTCGGTATTGAGCCTGGGCACCCTTGCCGGCGCCGGCGCACGCAGTTACCTGTGCCTGCGCGGCGGGTTGCAGGTGCCGGACTATCTGGGCAGCAAAAGCACCTTCACCCTCGGCCAGTTCGGCGGCCATGGCGGGCGCGCGTTGCGGGCCGGCGATGTGTTGCATCTGCGGCCATTGACGGACGCGAGTGCAGGGCAACAATTGAAGGCCGAGCCGCTGCCGCAAACGCGCACGCTGCGGGTGATCTACGGCCCCCACGGCGCGCCGGAATACTTCAAGCCCGAGTACATCGACACCTTCTTTGCCACTCAATGGGAAGTGCACTTCAACTCCAGCCGCACCGGCGTACGGTTGATCGGGCCCAAGCCGTTGTGGGCACGCACGGATGGCGGTGAGGCGGGGCTGCACCCGTCGAATATCCATGACAACCCCTATGCCATCGGCGCGGTGGATTTCACTGGTGACATGCCGGTGATCCTCGGGCCGGACGGGCCAAGCCTGGGCGGGTTTGTGTGCCCGGTAACGGTGATCGAGGCGGACTTGTGGCAACTCGGCCAGCTCAAGGCCGGCGACAAAATCTGCTTCGCACCGGTCGGCCTCAAAACGGCCCGGGAGCTTGCTTTGAAATGGGATCAAGTGCCTGAGCCAAGCCAGTCTTCTCAAGTGATCGAGTCGCCGGTGGTACTGGACATCGGCAGCGCCGACACCCAACTGGTCGCTCGCCTTGCCGGTGACACTCACCTGCTGCTGGAAATCGGTGCGCCGGAGCTGGACCTGGTGCTGCGCTTTCGCGCCCACGCCCTGATGCAAGCGCTGGAGGCCCGTGCCCTGCCGGGTGTGATCGACCTGACGCCGGGCATTCGCTCGTTGCAGATCCACTACCAACCCGAACAACTGCCCCTGGCCGGCTTGCTGGCGTTGATCGCCAACGAGTGGACCGCCGTATGCGCCACGCAGAACCTGCAAGTGCCCTCACGCATCGTGCATTTGCCGCTGTCGTGGGACGACCCGGCGTGCCAGCTGGCGATCGAGAAATACATGACCACCGTGCGCAAGGACGCGCCATGGTGCCCGAGCAACCTGGAGTTCATCCGCCGCATCAACGACCTGGCCAACCTCGACGAAGTGCGCCACACAGTGTTCGATGCGAGTTACCTGGTGATGGGCCTGGGCGATGTGTACCTCGGCGCCCCGGTGGCCACGCCGCTGGACCCGCGCCATCGCCTGGTGACCACGAAATACAACCCCGCGCGCACCTGGACCGCCGAGAACTCGGTGGGCATTGGCGGTGCGTACCTGTGCGTCTACGGCATGGAAGGCCCCGGCGGCTACCAGTTTGTGGGGCGGACCTTGCAGATGTGGAATCGCTACCGGGAAGTCGCGGCGTTTAAAGGCAAGCCGTGGTTGCTGCGGTTCTTTGACCAGATCCGGTTCTATCCGGTGAGTGCTGACGAGTTGCTACGGATTCGTCGGGATTTCCCCTTGGGCAGATTTGAGCTGGGGATTGAGAACAGCCAGTTGAACCTGGCCGATTACCAGGCCTTCCTGGCGCGCGAAGCAACGGGCATCAGCGCGTTTCGTGAGCAACAGCAGCACGCCTTCAACGCCGAGCGCGAACGCTGGATCGCCAGCGGCCAGGCGCATTTCGACAGCGAGGAGCTGGCGGCGCCACTGGGCGCGAACACGCCGCTGCACACCAATGAGTACAGCATCGACAGCCATATCGCCGGCAACCTCTGGCAGGTCCAGGTCACCGCCGGTGAGCGAGTGGCCGCGGGCGATGTGCTGGTGATCCTGGAGTCGATGAAAATGGAAATCCCTGTGGTGGCGCCGTTCGCCGGCACTGTGCGTGAGATCCCCGTGCAACCCGGCAGCGGCATTGGTGCCGGGCAGCGTGTGGTGGTACTGGAACGTGACTGACATTTCTATTTCGACAGGCGGACAAGCCATGAACCTGCAACTGGACAACCTGCGCAATGCCTACCTCAGTGGCGACACCACCCCACGGGCAGTGCTGTTGCATCTGCGTGAAAAAGCCGCGCAATTGAACCCCGACTATCACCTGTTCATTCACCTGCTCAGCGTTGCGCAGATGGAGCCATACCTGGCCGCTCTGGAGCGTCGCGACCCGGCAGAGTTGCCGCTGTACGGCGTGCCCTTTGCAATCAAGGACAACATTGACCTGGCCGGTATTCCCACCACCGCTGCCTGCCCGGCGTTTGCGTACGTGCCGCAGCACAGCGCGACGATTGTCGAGCAGCTGATCGCCCTGGGCGCCGTGCCGCTGGGCAAGACCAACCTCGACCAGTTCGCCACCGGGCTCAATGGCAGCCGCTCGCCGTACGGCGTCTGCCCCAACAGTGTGTTGACGGAATATCCGTCGGGCGGGTCCAGTGCGGGATCGTCATTGGCGGTCGCACTGGGTGTCGCCAGTTTTGCCTTGGGTACCGACACCGCTGGCTCCGGGCGTGTGCCGGCGGCGCTGAACAATTTGGTTGGGCTCAAGGCGACCAAAGGGTTGATCTCCACCGCAGGGGTGGTGCCGGCATGCCGCACATTGGATTGCGTCACCACGTTTACCCGCACCGCACGGGAAGCCAGCCAGTTGCTGGCGCTGACTGCCAGGCTTGATCCGCTGGACGCCTACAGCCGCCAGAACCCGGCGTGGAATGACGCGTCGGCCTTTGGCGCGCCCAGGCCTTTTCGCTTTGGCGTGTCGCGCCCGGAGGACCTGGAATTCTTTGGCTGCGCGCAAGGCCCGCGGCTGTTCCAGCAAGCCATCGCCCGCATGATTGCCCTCGGCGGTGAGCCGGTGGCACTGGACTTGTCACCGTTCCTTGAAGCGGCGCGCCTGCTCTACGAAGGACCGTGGGTGGCCGAACGCTACAGCGTGGCCGGTGAGCTGATGGAACGTGATCCCGAGGCGGTGCTGCCGGTGATTCGTGCGGTATTGGCCAAGGCACCGGCGGTCACCGGCGTCGACACCTTCCGTGCGCACTACCGCCTGCAAACCTTGAAAGCCCAGTGCGACCGCGCGCTGGAAGGGCTGGACTGCGTGCTGACGCCCACGATCGGTCGCCCGGTGACGCTGGCAGAACTGCACGCCGAACCGGTGCTGCGCAATGCTGAACTGGGCTACTACACCAACTTCATGAACCTGCTGGACTACGCCGCCGTCGCCGTGCCCAGCGGCGTGATGGACAACGGCCTGCCGTGGGGCGTGACCGTATTTGGCCGAGCGTTTACCGACCAATACCTGTTGGGCGTGGCAGATGCGTTGCAGCGTCAGCACGATGCATCACTGGGCGTGCCCACCACTGTCGCCAGCCATGACTGCACACGGTTGGTGGTGTGCGGCGCGCACCTGCAGGGGCTGGCACTGAACAGCCAGCTGTTGCGCCGGGGGGCACGCCTGATTGAGCGCACCCGCAGCTCGGCCGACTATCAACTGTTCGCCCTGGCGGGTGGGCCGCCGTATCGCCCCGGCATGCTGCGGGTGAGCGAGGGCGGCGCGGCCATCGAAGTGGAAGTGTGGGAACTGCCGAGCCGTGAACTGGGCTCCTTCCTCACCGGCATCCCGGCGCCCTTGGGCCTGGGCAAAGTGCAACTGGCGGATGGGCGGTGGGAAAGCGGCTTTATCTGCGAGCCCTATGGGCTGGCGGGCGCGGTGGACATCAGCCATTTCGGCGGCTGGCGCAGCTACCTGCGCAGCTTGCAATAGCCGGACGGGACTGTATCGTGCAGGGAACTCCGGGGCCCTGCCCGATACAGCCTGAATCGACCGATGACCACCCCTACCCTCTGCCCCGCCTGCGGTGCGCCCAACGACTGCTCCCTCGCCGACCCGCGCACGGCCGATCAAGCCTGCTGGTGCTACAGCGTCAGCATCGACCCCGCGGTGCTTGAAGCCTTGCCCGATGAACTGCGCAACACCGCCTGCCTGTGCCCGCGCTGCGCCCAGGTGGACAAGCAATTGAAACGTCAAAATGCGCGTTGATCGCTTCCTCAGCAACCTCCCTCGTTTCAATCGCAAGCAAGTACGCCTGCTGCTGGTAGAACGGCGGGTGACGGTGGATGGTGTGGCGGTGATCGATCCTCACCATGAGGTGCGCGAATTCAGCCACGTTTGCGTTGATGATGAGGTGCTGCAAACAGGCAAGTCGGCACGGTACTTCATGCTGCACAAACCTCAGGGTTGCGTCAGTGCCACGTCGGACCCGCAGCACCCTACAGTCCTCGACCTGCTGGATGAGCCGGATACACACGAGTTGCATATCGCCGGTCGTCTGGACTTCAACACCACCGGTCTGATGCTCATCACCAATGACGGGCAGTGGTCACGACGCCTCACGCAACCGCAGACCAAGCTGCCCAAGGTCTATCTGGTGGAGACCGAGCAGGAAATTGGTCCGGAATACGCAGTGACCTTCAAGGCGGGCCTGTATTTTGCGTTTGAAGACCTGACCACCCAACCCGCCGAACTGGAACTGTTGGGGCCGACGACGGCGCGACTGGGTATTGTCGAGGGGCGTTATCACCAGGTGAAACGCATGTTCGGGCATTTCAATAACAAGGTGATCGGCTTGCATCGCGAACGGATGGGCCCCTTGGTGCTCGATGCTGCCTTGGCGCCGGGCGAGTACCGGGCGCTGACTGACGACGAAATCCGACAGGTCTGATGACCGTTCAGCCGGTACTGGTAAAAAACCACGGTGTTGCCTTGCGAGGCAGCACCTCTGCTGCTTGAATCAAAACGCCAGCCAAATTATGACTGGCGAGTCGCCTATAACCTCCAAGAAACACTTTGCCCCCGCCCGCGCTTGATCTACGGGCCTTCCAGGCAAAACTGCCCGCCATAACAACACCCGTCGGCCAGCCGTCATCGGATCGACATGGGCTCTCCATTTCCAGGCGTATGCCTACCTGTCACAAAGCTCGTGCAGAGTTATCTGCGCGCCCTACCCGCTTGCCAGGAGTCTTACGACATGAGGCCAGAAATCGCTGTGTTGGATATACAGGGTCAGTATCGGGTTTACACGGAGTTCTATCGCGCGGACGCTGCTGCAAAGACCATCATCATGGTCAATGGCTCCATGGCCACCACGGCATCCTTCGCTCAAACCGTGAAAAGCCTGCACCCGCAGTTCAATGTGGTTTTGTACGACCAGCCCTACGCTGGCCGCTCCAAAATCCATAACCGCCATGAGCAAATGCTGACGAAGGAAATCGAGGGCCAGATCCTCCTGGAACTCATCGACCACTTCGCCGCCGAACACGTGCTGTCATTTTCTTGGGGCGGCACCGCCACCCTGGTCGCCCTGGCCCACCGGCCACGTCGCGTAGAAAAGGCCGTGATCAGCTCATTCTCACCGGTGATCAACGCACCGATGCGCGACTACCTTGAGCGCGGCGTCGATTACCTCGGCAACCTCGACCGCGACCGCGTCGGCCACCTGGTCAACAGCACCATCGGCAAGCACCTGCCGTCGCTGTTCAAGCGTTTCAACTACAAACACGTGAGCAACCTGGCCGAGCATGAATATGGGCAGATGCACTTCCATATCAGCCAAGTGCTCCACAGCGACCGGCTGTGCTACCTCAAGGCGGCCAAGCAGATCGATATTCCGGTGTTGTTTGTAAACGGTGAATGGGACGAATACACCAGTGCCCAGGATGCCAAGCTGTTTGGCCAGCACGTGGCCCATAGCAGTTTCAGCACCGTGCAGGCCACGGGGCACTTTCTGGACATGGAACACAAGGCGGCGTGCCGGGACACCCGGGAAGCGGTGGTCGGGTTTCTGAAGCCAGAACGGCAGGTCAGCCGGTTGCGCTATCAACAGGGCCAGACACAGCATGCCTTTGCGATCTGAAATGAAGGCCCGCTTAGGTGGGAGCCGGTCTTGCCCGCGATACGGACGCCTCGGTGTGCCAGCCACACTCAGGTGAAGCTATCGCAGGCAAGCCAGCTCCCACACAAGCTTGCGCATGGCACGTAACCCACACATTTTTGAAGAAAAACTTCAAATCCCGGCAAACATCTGGTACAAAGTCAGCCGCTCTGAGCGGGTATAGTTTAATGGTAGAACAGTAGCTTCCCAAGCTTCCGACGAGGGTTCGATTCCCTCTACCCGCTCCACTCAGATTCTGCGCTTGCGTCAGGTTTGTTCCTGACGGGAGAGGCAAAAAAAACCGGTCCTTGGTGACCGGTTTTTTTATGCGCGAAATTTGTTGCGTTGATAAAGGCGACAACCGTGCGCGGGCGAGTAGGCCGGGTAGCTTTCGGGATACCAACGCACTCGATGTCCCGCGCACAGCTGCCATTGAGCACCGCCTGACGCGGACAGCGGCTGACAAACCATATGCAGCGCGCCCTACGTGCGCAACCTGAAGTGTTCCGATGGTTGTGTAGGCAACGTCGCAAGACTAAAAGTACGAGATAAATGACCTCTGTCCAGAAACCAGAAACAGAAAAGCCGGCACATAGTCGGATGCAGTTTACCTAAAGCGCCGCGATCTCAAGATTATCTATGTTCCAACGCTGCCAGTACGTGGCAGGGGTCGTTGTATAGGGCACGCAACAATGCTCTTGCTGGTCCTTCTGGCTCACGCCGCCCTTGCTCCCAGTTTTGAAGCGTTCCTACAGGCACATCAATCGCCTTCGCAAAGCGCGCTTGAGAAAGCCCCGTGGCATGTCGAATCTCTTTTACCTTCAAAGCATCAACAAAAAACTCACGGGATGGAGGGCGCTCACCCCTTGCGATTTCATCCATCTGGGTCATGCTTTCGACCAGGCGATTGAACAGTTTTTTCTCCATCACTCCCACCTTCTGTTTATCTCGCTCAGAACTCGTTTTTCTGCCAGCGAAAGATCGTCTTTGATGCCCTTTCTGTATATCAGGATCAATCTAATTTGATACGCCCTACAGAGGTGATAATAAATCACCCTGACGCCGCCGCTTTTCCCCCTGCCCGGCATAGCCCAACGGATTTTTCTCAATCCATTGGTCCCTTGAATGACATCCCCGGCAGTGGGGTTCTCGGCCAGAAACGCCTGGAATTCACCGTAACTTTCCTCGCTCAGAAGTGTTGCTAAATCTTCTGTAAATACGGGTGACTCTATAAATATCATACCCACGCCTGTACGTCATTGGCGCATAAACAGCTTAGTCTTGCCGCTTCCAATCTAGCAACGCCCACTCGTCACTCACAGATAGGTAAACGAAAGATGCGCCACAATGTGTGAAGCGCAAACTCTACAACCACAGGATCAGTGATTTGACGTAGGACGCAACTGAGTTTCCCATCCGAAAAAAGACAATCAATCTTCCCTCCCTATCCCCTCTGCACCACCCACGCCAGCGGCAACGTCACCATCAATAAACCCGCCAATACCATCACCGCCACTGGCACCCCCAGCACATCCCCCACCCCGCCAAACACCACCGGTGCCAGCGCCCCGCCGCCAATCGTGCCGGTGTAGAACAGCGCAAATGCCTGCTCGCGTTTTCCGGCATTAGCCAAATCCGGCACGGCCCCGTAGAGCACCGAGGATGTTCCGTTCAGCACCAGGCCTAGCAGCGGCAGCATCGCCATCAACCCATTCAGCGGCAGGTACACCGCTGCAACGATCAGCAAGGCCGTACCTGTTTCCGTCAGCCACACGGTCTTCATCATGCCGATGCGCGCGCCGAGGTAACCGCAGAACAACTTACCGAACGCGCCGCCGATAAACAGCAGGGTCAGCGCCAGACCTATGCCTGCGGTGCCGGCGCCTTTGGCTTGCAGCAGGAACGGCAGGAAGGTGAGAAACCCCATGCGCACGGCACTGTCGAGGGTGCCGGTCAATATCAGCGCGCGCAGGCCGCTGACAGAGCCAGTACCGCTGAGGGATTTTGTTTTTTTCAGAGCTGTAGGCGCTTGCGACTGGCCGGGAATCAGCCACCACAACAGCCCCGCCGCCGCCAAGCCGAGCACACCCAAGAGCGTGACGCTGGCACGCCAACTGATGACGGTGAGTAGCAGGCCGACCAATCCGGGAATCAGGGTTTTGCCGATGTCGCCGGAAAAGTTGTACTGGGACAGTGCCTGCTTCACGCCGCCACCGTCTTCGTAAGCATCAGTGATCATCGACGAGGCCAGCGGATGTTGCGTACTGGCGCCCAGGCCACCCAACAGTAATGCCAGTAGCAACATGGCCAGCCCGGTCGCTTGCCCGACCAGCAAGTAAGCGACACCCGCAAGCGCAGTGCCACCCACTAGCATCGGCACGCGGCCCCAGCGTTTGGCGGCACGGCTGGCCAACAATTGGAACACCGCCATCATCCCGGAATAGGCGCCGCGTAAAAGTCCGATCTGCGCGTAGGACAGTGCAAACTGCGCCTGCCAGATCGGCAGCAACACGTAAATGACATCAGTGAGACCATCATGCACGGCATGGGCGCTGCAACCGGCGATCAGCGAGCGACGACGGGTGGATTTTTCGGCAGCGGGCACGGCGACGACATCGGTCATGGTGTAGGAATCAGTTCAGGTTTAAGAGGCTTCCAACCGGTCTGCGCGATCAGCAGGGTCAGCAACTGGAAGGTGATAATCAGCACCACACAGCCTACCCAACCCCAGCGCTCCCAGAGCAGCCCCGGGACGATTGCACCGCAGCTACCGCCAAGGTAATAGCACGTGAGGTAGACGCCCACGGCACCGGCTTTGTTGTCGCCAGCACTGGCAGTGGTGAAGGCATTCGCGGCCGCTTGGGCGAGGAATACGCCGGTGGAACTGAGGGCCAGCCCCAGCACAATGCTCCACAGGAACGGCAACAAAGTCAGGACTGAACCCACAACGCCCAGCAACGCCGCGACGCTCAACAACTGGGCGTGAGGCCGGGCCTTGCTGAGGCGACCCGCGATGGGGATCACGATCAGCGCCAGCAGGAACACCGCGTAAAGCGTACCCAACGCCGCAGGCCCGAGATTGAAAGGCGGTAGGCCAAGGTACAAACCCGCGTAGGTAAACGCTGCAACCTGGGAAAACAGCACGCAAAAGCCCACGGCGTATGCAGCCAGCAAGGGTTTGCGAAAAACACTCGAGCTAGAGGTTCTGACACGCTGCGTACGCGCACGGCTGACCGGCAACAGGAACTGGATAAACCCACCCACCATCAGGCTCAACACCGCGAGCAATTCAAAGGCCTCGCGCCAGCCCACATAGTCGGTCATCACGCCGGTGACAAATCGCCCGGCAAACCCGCCCAACACCGTGCCCGCTACATACAGGCTGGTGACTTCAGTCACCGTGGCGCCGCTCCAGCGGTCACCGATGTAGGCCACGCTGGTGGCGAACACCACCGGGATCAACATGCCTTCGACAAACCGCCACACCAACACTTCGACAAAGCTGTTGGCATAGGCGGTCATCAGCGCCGGCACCGCCAACAGCAGCGCGGCCACGCTGATCACCGTGCGCTGTTCGAAACGACCGGTCAGCCGGCTGACAAAGGGCGCGGTGATCGCCACTGCCAACGTTGTCACCGTGATACTCCACCCCGCCGCTTTGGCGCTGACCTGAAACTGCGCGGCGAACGTCTGGAGAATGCTCTGGGTAGCATAGAGGTTAAGGAACGCCGCGCAGCCACACAGAAACAGGGCAAGACGGGCACAATGCAGTCGCGGCTTCATGAAACCTCTCGTTTTATTTTGTGAGGTCTTTATAGAATGGCCGGCAGCTCTTGAACCAATACCGATTTCGAACCGATCAATACCCTGGAGCCAGGATGCTCGACCTACGCAAGCTACGGTACTTTCTGACGGTCGCTGAAGAACTGCATTTCGGCCGGGCAGCCATTCGCCTGCACCTGGCCCAGCCGCCGCTGACCCGGCAGATTTCGGCATTGGAAACAGAATTGGGCTTCAAACTGTTCGATCGCACCAGCCGTTCGGTCACGCTCACGGCCCAAGGCCGGTCGTTCCTGCCCTATGCGCGCGGAGTGCTGGAGCAAGTGGATCTGGCGCAAGTGATCGCCGGCAAACTGGCAGCAGGCACGGCGGGGCAACTGGCGTTGGGCTACGTCAGCTCTATCGCCTTGTCAGACCTGTTCAGCCAGGCGATCCAGGCGTTCGCCCAACGCTTTCCCGATGTGCAACTGACCCTGGTGGAATGCGCCTCCGGCAGCCTGGGTGCGCAGGTGGCGGATGGGCGGTTGGATATCGGCCTGAGCCGCTTGTTGCCTCAGGGGGATGAGGTGCAAGCGCTGTCACTCGGCGAAGAACGGCTGGTGGCTGCGGTCTCCACTGATTGCCCGTTGGCAAGCCAGGCGCAGGTCAGCCTGGCGCAACTCAGCGCTTACCCGTTGATTCTGTTTCCGGCGGATTACGGCTCGGGGTTGAACCAGTCCATCGAACAGCTGTACCGGCACCACGGGCAACCCTTGCGAGCTGGGCCGACCGGGCGACAAATCACCTCGATCATTGCGCTGGTAGCCGCCGGGCAAGGCGTGGCGCTGGTGCCGGAATGCACGCAGAGTTTGATGAATAAAGGCGTGACATACAGGCCGTTGGTGGAGGTGGACGCGTGTGCGAAATTGTTGGTGCTGACGCCGACGCAAACCAAAAGCACGCTGGTTGAGGCATTTCTCAGCGTGATTGCGGTTGCTCTACACACCCGGTAACCCGATCGTAAAACCTCGCAATACCTCCCCCCAGCGCTATTGCTGCGCGCTCTTACACTCCATCTGTCGCTTACCCTAATACCGGTCGTCTAACGCCGGTAGGTAGAGTGTTGATAATTTAACTCGAGTGGTTATAGTCACCACCAACACACACCATAAGGAGGTGTTGTGGATAGCCGTTATTTGATAGGCCATATCGTTGCGGATGGTTGGTACTTGGTACGCATCAGGGGCAGCCATCACCACTTCAAGCACCCCACAAAACCGGGACTGGTAACGATTCCTCATCCAAAGAAGGACCTGTTGGACAAGACCGCCAAAAGCATTTTGAAACAGGCTTTGTTGAGTTAACCGTCCCTGGAGGACAACAGACATGCTTTACCCCATTGCAATTTCAACCGGCGACGAAGACCACGCCTGGGGCGTGGAAGTACCGGATATCCCTGGCTGCTACTCCGCCGGCGACGATCTGGACGACGCCATGGCCATGGCTCGTGAAGCCATTGAAGGGCACTTTGAGATCCTCGCCGAAGACGGTGCACCGATCCCCAACGCGCAGAAAGTCACCCTGCATGCCGCCAACCCGCAGTACGCGGGCTGCACCTGGGCAGTGGTGGACATTGATGTCACCAAGTATCTGGGCAAGGCGCAAAAGCTCAACATTACGCTGCCCGGTTATCTGCTGAACCGCATCGATGAATACGTGTTGCATCACCCGGAAGAAAAAAGCCGCTCGGGTTTTTTGGCCTCGGCAGCCCTGAAGGTTTTGCAGCAAGAAGGATAATGGTGCTGTCCTGGCGAGGCGGAATTCGACCGCAAGAAACGTAGTTCCCCTCCAGGCGTATCGCTTTAGACTTCAATAACACACTCAGGAGCCCGGCCCATGCCCTATGAATACAAGCTCATGCCCTCCCCCGTCGGCCAGCTCACGTTGGTGGCGCGCAACGGCAAACTCAGCGCCATTCTGTGGGAAGTCGAACGCGCCAACCGGGTTCGCCTGGGTGAGTTGCACGAGGCCAATGACAGCCCGGTGCTATTGGAAACCGAGCGTCAGTTGCAGGAATACTTCGCCGGCACGCGAAACCGATTCGAACTGGAACTGGATTTCGACGGCACCGACTTCCAGAAACAAGTCTGGCAAGCGCTGCTGACCATTCCGTTTGGCGAAACCCGTAGCTACAGCCAGATCGCCCAGCAAATCGGCAACCCCAAAGCCGTGCGTGCAGTGGGTGCCGCCAATGGGCGTAATCCCATTTCGATCATCGCACCGTGCCATCGGGTAATTGGTGCTTCTGGTGGCCTGACCGGGTTCGCCGGTGGCCTGGAAGCCAAGCAATATCTGCTTGCGCTGGAAGGCTCAGGCCAAGCGGAGCTGGCGTTCTGAGTAAAACCGTAGAACGTTGTTGCTATGGCAATTTGTAAAAAGAAATTTCAAGGATTCCCTGCGGTCCATACTTTCATCACCCACCCTGTTGAAGGAAAACGGTCATGAAATTCTCCGCAGTCTCGCAATCCCTGTCCCGCTGGGCAGGCAGCCCGCGCACGTTCTATGCGGCAGTGGCGTTGATTCTGGTGTGGAGCCTGAGCGGGCCGTACTTCCACTACAACGACACCTGGCAACTGATCATCAACACCTCGACCACCATCATCACGTTCCTGATGGTGTTCCTGATCCAGAACACGCAAAACCGTGACAACGACATCCTGCACATCAAGATCGACGAACTGTTGCGCGTCTCCAAGGACGCACAAAATGCCGTGCTCAGCCTGGATGGCCTGGACCGCAAAGAGCTGGAAAAACTGCGCCAGCAATACCGCAGCATTGGCAGTACCGGCACGGTGAGCCTGAACAGTGGTTGCGGCGATGTTGCAGACGACGCAGCGCATGACAAGACTGACCTGAATCAGGCATAAAAAACGGCGGTTGGAGAGCATCCAACCGCCGTTTTCACATCAAGTGACGCTATCAACCGTCGCCTTGATGGCCTTTGCCGTAGGTCGACGCCAGGGCACGGGCTTTTTGCAGACGCTCCTCCAACTTGGGCAGCGTCTCATCCACCAAAGCCTTTATTTCCGGCACATCGGACGCAGCGCCTTCCTGCTTGAACAGGGCGATGGCGTCTTCGTTTTCCTTGACCTGCTGCGCGGTGTAGGCGGCGTCGAACGAGTCGCCGTCCTTGAGTTCAGGCATCAGGGTTTCGGCTTTGTCGATGATCTTCTCGCGCGGCGCCACCGGCAGGTCGAGCTTCTTGGCGATGGCCGCCAGGTGCTGGTTGGCCAGGGTGCGCTCGTTGATCACCTCGATGGTGTAGTCCTTGATTTCCTGGGACGAGGTTTTGGCGTGGGCCATGCGGCTGGTTTCGATATCGGCCATACCTTTGGCCGAAGCCTGCTCGATGAATTCAGCAGGCGACTGGGCGAAAGCATTGCTGGCGCCGAGGCCCAGCAGCATCGCGAAACTGGCGGTGCGTAACCGGATAGCCATGCGGCTCATGATGGGTTCCTCCAGGGCAAAAATAAGTGCGGGGAAAACACCCCGCCCTGAATTCGAATTTTCAGGACGGCAAAGGTTTAGAAAAAACTCGTCAGTGCGACGAACGGTCGTCACGTCTCCCCCCCTATTTGAAGCAGTTTCATGCCAATACATCCTGCACCCGCCCCGTCAACCACTGCAATCCAGAATCCCCGCCCCGCCGCGCATGCCACGCCAACTCCACCGCAAACGACGGAATATGAAACGGCGGCGGCACAGCCACCAGATGCCCGCGGTCGATGTTCAGCAAGCCCCGGGAAGACACCGTCAAAATCAGGTCTGTGCCCTTGATCAACTGAGGCGCCACGCCCCAATGCGGCAGGCTGATTGCCACATGCCGGCGCTCACGAATCGCGGTCAACGCCCGCTCGATTTCCGGTGTGCCGCTGCCGCGCATTTCCAGCAGCACATGGGGGCGCGACAGGTACGTAGCCAGGTCCAGCGAGCCGTCATCCGGCAGGCTGTCGCGATCCACCAGGCAGGTGTAATGCTCATCGAACAGGGGCGTGGTGCGCAGTTCGGCGGGCATGTCAGGGAACACGCCGGCGGCCAGGTCAAGATCGCCATTGAGCACGCCATCAACCATACCTTCACGGCTCGCCTGGATGATTTGCAGGTCGATACCCGGAGCCTCGCGACGCAAGGTACGCACCAACCCGGGTAGGAAAATCGCCGCGCTATAGTCCGACATTGCCACGCGAAACCGGCGTTTGGCCGATGCAGGATCAAACCGGTTCGGCGCCAGCAGCGCTTGCACGTGGGCCAGGGCTTCGGCCAATGGTGTGGCCAGCTCCAACGCCCGCGCAGTCGGCACCAAGCTACCACCCTGACGGACCAGCAACGGGTCACCCAACAAATCCCTCAGGCGCGCCAACGCGTGGCTGACCGCGGGTTGGCTCAGGTGTAAACGCTCGGCTGCTCGGGTGACGTGGTGCTCGCTGAGCAAGGCGTCAAGAATCACCAGCAGGTTAAGGTCGATACGACGCAGATCATTCATTAGCTGCATGCCCTGCATAAGAACTTGGAATTTAAATTTGCGGCACGAATAGCCTAGAGTCCAGAAAAACCTCTGGGAGACATCAAATGACCACGCTGCATTGGGTAGGCTTATTGACGCTGGCGGTGATCGCCGGGGCGGTGGTGCCGTTTCAAAGTGCGATCAACGCCAACCTGGGACGAGGGCTCGGGCACCCGCTGTGGGCCACATTGGCGTCGTTGCTGATCAGCATCATTGTGTTGCTGCCGGTGATTCTGGCACTGCGTTTACCGTTGCCGAGCCTGACGTTTATCAGCAAGGCCCCGCTGTGGATGTGGGCCGGTGGTGCGTTTGGCGTGTGCTTTATTTCCCTGGCGCTGATGCTGTTGCCCAAACTCGGTGCGTCGGGGTTTATTGCACTGGCCATGGCCGGGCAGATTCTGGCGTCGCTGGCACTCGATCACTTCGGCCTGTTCGGCTTGGTGGAGCGCCAACTGACGACGCCCCGCGTGTTGGGGGCGTTGTTGTTGATCGGCGGCGTGGCGTTGATCCAGTTCAGCGCCAGCCCTGCCCGCTCCTTGGCAACGGCGGGCTGATCAGCCCTTGTCGAGGGTGCGCAATTTCTGCGGCAGGCCCGCGCCAAGGCTGTAAGTGGTGTCGCTCTAGCGGGCTGCTCACAGGCGCCCGATTGTTTTTGTTGTCGGGTGCGGCGTTACAGCGTGGCGATGTAAGCCGGCGGTGGATGCAAGTCGCAATTGCGCCCGGCCTTGGCTACCTGGCCAGGCAGGTCATGGCCCAGCAAAGCCGGCAGGCGGCGAGACATTTGCAACAAGTGCGGCAGGTCGATGCCGGTGGGAATACCGACTGCTTCACAGAGGTTCACCAGGTCTTCGGTGCAGATATTGCCCGACGCACCGGGCGCAAATGGGCAACCGCCCAAGCCGCCAAGCGCGGCATCAAAGCGCCGTGCGCCGGCCTCATACGCGGCCAGCACATTGCACAAACCCAAGCCGCGAGTGTTATGAAAATGCAGGGTCAGATCGCTGGCGGACACACGCGCCAACACGCGTTTGACCAGGCGTTCCACCTGACGTGGACTGGCCATGCCGGTGGTGTCGGCGAGGCTGATACCTTGGATGCCCAACGCCTGATAAGCGTCGACAATCTGCAGCACGCGGTCTTCATCGATCTTGCCTTCGAACGGGCAGCCGAAGGTGGTGGCGATGCTGCCGTTGAGCCGAACCGGATGCTCGGCAGCAAAGCGAGTGATATCACCAAACGCCGCCAATGAAGCCTCGCAGCGCATGCGCATATTGGCCAGGTTGTGGGTCTGGCTGGCGGACATCACCAGGTTCAACTCATCGGCGCGGGACTCGATGGCGCGCTGGGCGCCCTTGAGGTTGGGGATCAGCGCTACGTAGATCACACCAGACTTACGCGCGATGCCCTGGAACACTTGCTCGCCATCGCGCAACGCAGGAATGGCTTTGGGCGAGACAAACGAACCGGCTTCGATCCGCGAAAAACCCGCGAGGGAAAGCTGATCGATCAAGGCGATCTTGTCAGCCGTCTCGACCCAGGTCGGTTCGATCTGTAGGCCATCGCGCGGCGACACTTCCTGCACGATCAGCGCGTCGGAATAATCAGAAATCATTGCACCACTCCCGAGGTTTTCAGGCGTTGGATATCGGCGGCGGTAAGGTCCATACCTTTGGCGCGCCGCACAAACAGGCTCACGCCGAGCACTTGCTCCAGCTCCATCAGGGTGATCAGATCCAGTCGACGCACCAGGCTCTTGTGCAACATCAGTGACGCTCGTTGGCCAAGCGGTTGATCTCGGCTTGCTCTACCACCGGCTGCGGCGCACCAACACTCGCGGCCTGCAACATCGCCCGGCCGACGGTCTCGGTACTCACCACCCAACCTGGTTTTACCCGGCGAAAGAACGAGAGCAACGGCCCGAGCACGGTATAGAACGATTGATACAACGGCGTCTTCGAACGCACGCCATGCAACGGCTGGATCACCCCCGGCCGAAACAGATACACCGCCTTGAACGGCAGGCGCAGCAAAGCGTTCTCGGTCTTTCCCTTGACCCGCGCCCACATCGACTTACCGGCCTCGGAGCTGTCGGTACCGGCGCCGGACACGTAGATAAACGTCATCTGCGGATTGAGCCGTGCCAGGGTGCTGGCAGCGACCAGAGTGAGATCGTAGGTGAGGTGGGTGTACTTGGTTTCATTCATCCCCGCCGACGAAACGCCGAGGCAGAAGAAGCAGGCATCGAAGCCTTGCAGCAGATTCTCCAGGGGTTGGAAATCCAGCATGTCGCTGTGCAATACCTGATGCAGCTTGCCGTGTTCCTGGGTCAGGGGCGTGCGGCCAACGGCGACCACTTCCTGCACGTCAGCGGCCAGCAGGCACTCGCGCAGCACGCCTTGGCCGACCATGCCGGTGGCGCCGAATAGTAGAACTCTCATCAAGTGCTTCCTTCATCCAGCCAGTTTTGACTACCCGAGATACAGATCTTTGAACGCCATCGTCACATTTGACCACTGCGTTGACACCTTACTCAATAGGGTGCGCTTGGACCTAAACAAATAACATCGTGTGCCCTGTCATCAACCCACAACATCGCACTTCAATGTACCCCTATGTAAAAACAGTCAACAAAGTAGTGCTGATTAGCCACCAACTATGTAGGACACTGCTCACACCATAACCGTCATCGAGAGCAGCCGGCATGGGAAGCGTCCGACTTAACATTTGAATTTTTTCCCTCTACCATTTTTCATCCATCTCCAAGGACGAGTAAAAATGGAAAACGCACAGCAAAAAAATAAATTCTCAAACTATAAAAAGACAATCAGCATTTCCGACAATGATTGGCAATTGGCTAAAACAGGCCGAATTTGTGAACTCAATGTCACTGTCAAAAACCGCAACTACCTTACCGATCAATTCGGACGCGAACTCCATCATTTTTGCACAACTTCCTATCTTGGCCTTGATTACCACCCTGACATATTAAAAGGCGCCATAGAGGGCCTAACAGCAGCAAAAACACTTCGAATTGCCAACTCAAAAAACCGATGCAAGCTTGAAATACTCGAGCGCTATGAAAAAGAACTGTCCAGTCTTTTCAACTCGACCTGCCTTAGCACTTTGTCTTGCAGCGCTGCCAGTTCGGGAATATTGCCTTTGCTAGCGAGTGGAGCGCTCACCCGCCACTGCCCACCCACCATGGTATTCGACAAAAACGCTCACTATTCGATGAACCATCTTAAAGCCTCCTGCGCAGATGAAGCGGAGGTCATCACTGCACCTCACAACGATATTTCCTTCATCGAAGATATCTGTAAAAAGCACAGCAATGTCGCCTACATCGCAGACGGCACCTACAGCATGGGCGGAGAGGCGGATATCGATGGCCTTCTCCATCTCAAGTCTAGTTATGGCCTATTTCTTTATCTGGACGACTCCCACGCGCTTTCCGCATTCGGAGAACAGGGAAATGGATTTATTCGCCCTCGGCTGCAGGCACTGGATGATCGGACGATAATCGTAGCCTCCCTTGGAAAATCGTTTGGTGCGAGCGGTGGCTTGATAATGTTCGGAAATGAAAAACAGAAAAGCTTGATGTATAGGTATGGCGGCCCCAGCAATTGGTCCCAGAGCCTAAACTCAGCAGCTATCGGTGCGGGCTTGGCTTCAATAGAAATCCACCGCTCCGCAGAGTTGCCCGCACTGCAAAAAAAACTCCTCAGTAACCTCCAGCTATTTGACAGCCTTATCCATACCCAACAACACAACACTCACACGGCAATTCGCTTAGTAAACTGCGGCTCCGCTGAAACAGCCAATGCACTTTCGATAAAACTTGCAGACAATGGCTTTTTCACTTCAGCCGTATTTTTTCCGGTGGTTCCGAGAGGAAAGGCAGCCATCCGAATAACGCTCCGTGCCGACATGACACGCGAAACTATATATTCGTTTTGTTCAGCCCTCTTAGCCTTAATAGAAGAAAACAAAATCACAGGCTAGCCTGAGGCGCACAGGCACTCATTTCAACAAAGCGCTTCACGAATTATGCGAAAACCTCAGATTGAGTTCTTCTCCTCAACATGTGCAGTGATGGAAGATTTTCGTTGAAAAAAACCACGACCCTCACCCTAGCCTGCAGCACCGCCTTCCTCGCCCAAATCGGTATCAGCAGCTACTTGCCCGCCGTACCGGCGATTGCCCGTGACTTGCCAGCCGCCGAAGACCACGTAGCACTTGCCCTGGCAATCTACCTGGCTGGAATGGCATTACCCATGTTGCTTTGGGGCAGCCTGAGCGAGCATTTTGGTCGAAAGCCGGTATTGCTTGCGGCACTTGCACTGTATGCGCTGGCCAGCGCGGCGGTCCCATCAGCGATCGATGCCGGATCGTTTTTGTCGCTGCGACTGATCCAAGGCCTTGGTGCGGGTGGTATTTCAGTGATGGCGCGAGTGTTGGTGCGCGATAGCTTCAGCGGTGCGCTGCTGGCCAAGGGGCTGTCGTGGTTGGGCATGACCTTCGTGATCGCGCTGGGTATCGGACAATTCATGGGGTCGTTGCTACAAGCAGCGTTTGGTTGGGAGGCAATTTTTTACGGATTGGCAATGGGAGCCATCCTATTGATGGTGGTGTTGAAACGGGTAGATTTCCCGCTGCAATTAACAGCCGATTCATCGGTTTGCGCCTGGCGCACCTACACTAAAATCTTTCGTCACACTCCCTTTCTGCACGCAGCATTGGCCGGCGGTTTGGGCTACGGAGTAATTATTGCGTTCAACACCTGTGCACCGTTGATCTTGCAGGGGCATTTCAAGTGGAGTGCGACACAATATGGCTGGATTGGCTGGCCAATCAGTGCGGCTTACCTGGCGGGAGCGTTGATAGTCAATCGCTTCGTTACTCGTACAGGGCGGTTGGCGATGTTGAGTTGGGGCGTCACGCTGATCCTGGTGGGAACGTCAATGATGTTGCTGGGCAGCGTGTTTGCCACCGGGCTTGCCGTCCTACTTTGGCTGCCTTATTGCCTGGCAGTAATTGGGCAGTCGATGAGTTACCCGATCAGTTTGTCACTGGCAAACGATGAGTCGCCAGTGAACGGATCTTACGCCATGGCGTTGAGCGGTTTCATTCATCAGTTGATGGCTGCGTTGATCGGTGGTGTGGCAAGCCTGCTAGTGAGTCAGCAGGCATGGCCGTTAGGGGTGTTGTCCCTAACGTTGGCGGGCGGCGCTTGCGTATGCGTCGCCCGCTGCCGGGCACATCAAAACGCGCTGCGAAAAATCTCCTCAATCTGACGTTGGTCCGCCCGACGCGGATTCGTCAGCCCACACGCGTCCTTCAACGCATTGGTGGCGAGCAATGGAATGTCTTGCAACTTGGCGCCCAGCTCGCGCAAGCCGGCGGGAATTTCAACGTCGAGTGCCAGGCTGCGAATGGCGGCGATGGCGGCTTGGGCGCCCTCTTCGTCGGTGACGCCCTTGACGTCGGCGCCCAGTGCGCGGCCCACATCGCTCAGGCGTTTGGCGCTGACGCTGGCGTTGAAGCTTTGTACATGGGGCAGCAGCACTGCGTTGCACACGCCATGGGGCAGGTCGTAGAAACCACCCAGTTGGTGGGCCATGGCGTGCACGAAACCCAGGGAAGCGTTGTTGAAGGCCATGCCGGCAAGGAACTGGGCGTAGGCCATGTTTTCTCGCGCAACCTTGTCGCTACCATCGCGTACCGCCAGGCGCAGGTTGGCGCTGATCAGTTCGATGGCCTTGATGGCACAGGCGTCAGTGATCGGCGTAGCCGCGGTGGACACGTAGGCTTCGATGGCGTGGGTCAGGGCATCCATGCCAGTGGCGGCGGTGAGCCCCTTGGGCATGCCGACCATCAACGCCGGGTCGTTGACCGACAGCAGCGGCGTGACATTGCGGTCGACGATGGCCATTTTCACGTGGCGGCTTTCGTCGGTGATGATGCAGAAGCGGGTCATTTCACTGGCGGTACCGGCGGTGGTGTTGATAGCGACCAGCGGCAGTTGCGGCTTGCTCGATTGATCGACACCTTCGTAGTCGCCGATATGCCCGCCGTTGGTGGCACACAGGGCGATGCCCTTGGCGCAGTCATGGGGCGAACCGCCACCCAGGGACACCACGAAATCACAGGCACTTTCCTGCAGCAGTGCCAGGCCTTTCTCGACGTTGTCCACGTTGGGGTTGGGCTTGGCGCCGTCGTAGATCACCGAGTCGATGTCTTGCATCGCCAGTTTCTCGGCGATCATGCTGGCCACGCCGGCCTTGGCCAAACCGGCGTCGGTGACGATCAGCGCCTTGCGAAAACCGTAGTTACGGATGGCGGTCATGGCTTCGTCGAGGCAGTCGGTGCCCATGATGTTGACGGCGGGAATGAAGAAGGTGCTGCTCATGGCGAATCCTCGGATGACGTTTATGCCTACAGCATCGACCTCACCTGCCTACGGCATCTTGATCAGGATCAACGCTCGCTCGTGATAAAGTCACCGTCCAGCCGATTTCGAGTAGACCCGCCGCAATGAAGGATTTCCAGGATATTGACGCCCATCTTGAAGACTGGAGCGCACTGCGCGCTGGCCTCGACTTCAGCGGGATTCTGATCGGCAACGGCGCCAGCCGTACGATTTGGGAAGACTTTGCCTACGACTCGCTGTTCGAAAACGCGCGCACGGTGGAAGAAAAACCCCTGAGCCAATCTGAACTCAGTGTGTTCGACGCCCTGCAAACCCGCAGTTTCGAGCAGGCCCTGGGCGCACTCAAAACCACCAGCCGGGTTAACAAGGCGCTGGCGGTCAGCTCGGCGGCGCCGCGCAATCGCTACTACGCGATCAAGGAAGCGCTGATCAATACCATCCACGGCGTGCATATCCCGTGGCGTCTGGTGCAGCCCTCGACGCTGGCGACGATCAACGCTGAACTGGCGAACTACGCCACGGTATTCACCAGCAACTACGACTTGCTCAACTACTGGGCGATCCTGCATACGCCGGGCATTGACGACCTTTTCCGTAGCGCGGACGCCAGCTTCGACCTGCGCGACACCCGTACAAACGCCACGCGCATCCTGTACCTGCACGGTGGTTTGCACCTGGTGCGTAACCTCGATGGCACCGCGCGCAAATTGCCGTCTACCGACAGCACCTTGCTCAGCAGTTTTGCCATCAACAACACGATCAAGACCCTCGACGATGTGCCGCTGTTTGTCAGCGAAGGCAAGGTTGAGGAGAAGCTCAAGACCATCCGCAGTTCGGATTATCTGTCGTTCTGTTATGAGCAGTTGCTCAATCATGAAGGTGCGTTATGCGTCTTTGGCCATGAGTTGGGGCCGCAGGACAAGCACTTGGTGGATGCCATTCGCCAGGCCAAATTGACCACCCTGGCGATCTCGGTATCGGGGCGCAGTGATGGGTTTATTCGACAGCAGAAGCGGCGGTATTCGGAGTTGTTTGACGGGACAGGGGTTGAATTGCGGTTCTTCGCGGCGCGGACCCATGCGCTCGGTAATCCCGCACTGTCCGTCCCTGTCGAACGCTAATCAAAATGTGGGAGCGGGCTTGCTCGCGAATGCGGTGGTTCAGTCAATGATGTGTTGAATGACACTCCGCTTTCGCGAGCAAGCCCGCTCCCACATTGGATTGCATTTCAAGTCACCGTCGCAGTCACTCTTCGGCGCTGTGCACCACCACCAATAACTGCGCCTGCACCGGCCCTACCGATCTCAGCCGATGCGGCTTTTGTGCATTGAAATGCAGTGCATCGCCCCGCTCCAGAATCACTCGCTCGTTCATGAAGTCCACTTCCACCTGGCCTTCGTGCACGAACAAAAACTCCTCTCCCACGTGTTCCTTGAAGCTCTTGTCGGTGAATTCCTGCGGCGGATAGATGATGAACGGCAACAGGCTGCGCTCACTGACTTGATGGGCCAGCACCGCGTAGCCCGGTGAAGTGTCCGGTCGCTCGTGGCTGCGCACCAGGCTGTAGCTGTCGAGGCTGACGTTGTCTTCGCTGAACAGCTCTTCGACCTTTACGTTCAGCGCCTTGGCCAGTTTCAGCGCGGCGGCGATCGACGGTGTGTTGAGCCCGCGTTCGACCTTGGACAGGTAACTCTTGGTCATCCCGGATTTTTCAGCCAGGGCCTCAAGTGTCACGCCAAGTTTTTTTCTCAATAATTTCAAACGGATAGACATGCGCTGCGATTAATCCATGCAGTAAGCGATACGCTGTGCTTGCCAATGACACAAAGTGTCATATAGCATCTTAAGTGTCATTTGTAGCCACCGAGGGCACCCGATATGGCCAAGACATTAGCACTTCCCAAAGACCAACTGGTCAAGCAAGCACTGATCCAGATGCAAAACACCCTGGCGGATAATACGTGGACCGACCGGCAAAAGCTGGCGCTCACGTGCCGCATCCTGTTCGAGAACGGCCACGACTCCGGCCTGGCCGGGCAGATCACCGCGCGCGGCCCTGAACAGGGCACTTACTACACCCAGCAATTGGGCCTGGGTTTTGACGAAATCACCGCCAGTAACCTGTTGCTGGTGAACGAAGACCTTGAAGTGCTGGAAGGCCATGGCATTCCCAACCCGGCCAACCGCTTTCACAGCTGGGTGTACCGTGGGCGCCCGGATGTGAACTGCATCATCCACACGCATCCAACCCATATTGCCGCGCTGTCGATGCTGGAAGTGCCACTGCAGGTGTCCCACATGGACCTGTGCCCGCTGTACGAAGACTGTGCATTCCTGGAAGCCTGGCCAGGGGTGCCGGTGGGTAACGAAGAAGGCGAGATCATCACCGAGGCTTTGGGCGACAAGCGCGCGATCCTGCTCTCGCACCATGGCCAGTTGAGCACCGGGGCGAGCATCGAGGAAGCCTGCGTGATTGCGCAATTGATCGAACGCGCAGCCAAGTTGCAGTTGCTGGCAATGGCCGCTGGCACCATCAAGCCGATCCTGCCGGAACTGGGGCGCGAGGCCCATGACTGGATCTCCCGGCCCAAGCGTCATGGCGCCGCGTTCAATTACTACGCCCGGCAGAACCTGCGCAAACACGCCGATTGCCTGAACTGACTACCCTTTTTCGACCGGAGACTTCCTATGTCCAGCCCCAACATTCACGGCATCATCGGCTACACCATCACCCCGTTCAGCAGCGATGGCCAACGCGTTGACCTCGATGCCCTGGGCCGCTCCATCGACCGCTTGATCGCCAGCGGCGTCCACGCCATCGCGCCCTTGGGCAGCACGGGCGAAGGTGCCTATTTGAGCGATGCCGAGTGGGATGAAGTCAGCGCCTACAGCCTGGCCAAAATCGCCCGACGCGTTCCCACCGTCGTCAGCGTATCCGACCTCACCACCGCCAAGGCCGTGCGCCGCGCTCGCTACGCCGAAGCCAATGGCGCCGATGTGGTGATGGTGCTGCCGGCGTCTTACTGGAAACTCAGCGAAGCGGAAATCCTTGCGCACTACGCCGCGATTGGCGACAGCATCGGCGTGCCGATCATGCTGTACAACAACCCGGCTACCAGCGGCACGGACATGTCGGTGGACTTGATCCTGCGCATCATCAAGCAGGTGGCCAATGTGACGATGGTCAAGGAGAGCACAGGTGATGTTCAGCGCATGCACCAGTTGCATCGCCAGACCGACGTGCCGTTCTACAACGGTTGTAACCCCTTGGCACTGGAAGCGTTCGCGGCGGGTGCCAAAGGCTGGTGTACGGCGGCGCCGAACCTGATCCCGCAGTTGAACCTGGATTTGTATGACGCGGTGTTGGCCAATGATCTTACAAAGGCACGCGCGTTGTTCTACCAACAATTGCCGTTGCTGGAGTTCATCCTCAAGGGTGGATTGCCGGCGACGATCAAAGCCGGGTTGCGTTTGACCGGGCTGGACGTGGGCGATCCGCGGTTGCCGGTGTTCCCACTGGCAGAAGCCGGGATAGAACAGCTCAAAGCATTATTGCGCTAAGCCCACAACTCCCTCCCGCAGTACCCAACTGTACGGATAAATCCGCACCCAGCTGTAGGCCCGCAATCGACGGGGGTTGTGGCTAGATGGGCTTCCCAGGAAGCCCTCTGGATTTCGGCTCCTCTCTATTTCGGATCTCACCCATGAGCTCGCGCGAAAACACCGGCATGGCCCTCGGCCTGCTGGGCGTCATCATCTTCAGCCTGACACTGCCCTTCACCCGGATCGTGGTGCAGGAAATTCACCCGCTGCTCAACGGCCTGGGCCGTGCGTTGTTCGCGGCGGTTCCGGCGGCGGGCCTGTTGCTGTGGCGCCGTGAGCAATGGCCCACCTGGCGCCAAGTACGCGGTCTGTGCCTGGTGATTGCCGGGGTGATCCTTGGTTTTCCAGTGTTGTCGGCATGGGCCATGCAAACCTTGCCGGCGTCCCATGGCGCACTGGTCAACGGCCTGCAACCCCTGTGCGTGGCGTTGTATGCGGCGTGGCTGTCCCATGAACGACCGTCCAAAGCCTTCTGGGCCTGCGCAGCATTGGGCAGTGGTCTGGTATTGAGTTACGCGCTGATCACCGGTGCCGGCAGTATCCAGGCCGGTGATTTGCTGATGCTCGGCGCGATTGCCGTGGGTGGCCTGGGTTATGCCGAAGGCGGCCGATTGGCCAAGGAGATGGGCGGCTGGCAGGTGATCTGCTGGGCGCTGGTGCTCTCGACGCCGGTGTTGATCGGCCCGGTGTGGTACCTGGCGGCGCAACATCAAGGGGCGATTTCCATGCGCACGTGGTGGGCGTTTGGGTATGTGTCGCTGTTCTCGCAGTTCCTGGGGTTCTTTGCCTGGTACGCCGGGTTGGCCATGGGCGGGATTGCGCGGGTCAGCCAGATCCAGCTGTTGCAGATCTTCTTCACCATCGCGTTTTCGGCGTTGTTCTTTGGGGAACATATCGAGCCGATTACGTGGGTGTTTGCGTGTGGGGTGATTGTGACGGTGATGTTGGGGCGCAAGACGGCGGTGCAGCCTGCGCCAGTAGTAAAGGCTGGCACAGTCTAAATGTGGGAGCGGGCTTGCTCGCGAATGCGGTGGGTCAGTTGTAGATGTACTTGCTGACACACCGCATTCGCGAGCAAGCCCGCTCCCACAGGGGGTTCTGCGTTCAGCTTAAGAAACCATCCGCCCGCAACAGGGTTTCCAGGCAGTGTTCGGTGATGTGGTAGAACGCCTTCAATTCCTGGATCTTCTCCAGTAGTTGGGCGTTATCCAACGGCTCGGCGCGCTTCACCGCCAGGATCATCTTGTTCTTGTTGGTGTGGTCCAACGAGATGAACTCGAACACCTTGGTCTCATAGCCACAAGCCTCCAAAAACAGCGCCCGCAGACTGTCGGTGACCATCTCCGCTTGCTGCCCCAGGTGCAAACCGTATTGCAGCATCGGTTTCAACAGCGCCGGGCTCTGGATCTGCAGGCGTATCTGCTTGTGGCAGCACGGCGAGCACATGATGATCGACGCGCCAGAGCGAATGCCGGTGTGAATCGCGTAATCGGTGGCGATGTCGCAGGCATGCAGGGCGATCATCACGTCCAGTTCGCTCGGTGCCACGCTGCGCACGTCACCGCACTTGAACACCAGCCCCGGATGCTCCAGGCGGGCGGCGGCGGTGTTGCACAGGGTGACCATGTCTTCGCGCAACTCCACACCGGTCACTTCGCCCTCGGCCTTGAGGGTGTTGCGCAGGTAGTCGTGGATGGCGAACGTCAGGTAGCCCTTGCCCGAACCGAAATCGGCGACGCGCACCGGTTGGTCCAGCTTGAGCGGCGATGACGTCAACGCATGGCTGAACACTTCGATGAACTTGTTAATCTGTTTCCATTTGCGCGACATCGACGGGATCAACGCCTGTTTGGCATCGGTCACACCCAGGTCAGAAAGGAACGGACGGCTGAGGTCGAGGAAGCGATGCTTCTCGCGGTTATGCTCGGCCGAGGGCGCTTCGCGCAGTTGCTGCGGCTTGCTTTTGAACAGCGAGCTTTTGTTCTTTTTGCTGTATTCCAACTGGGCTTCGTCGGTCAGCGACAGCAAGTGGGCGTTCTTGAACTGCGCGGGTAGCAGCTCGGCAATCGCCGCCACACCGTCGGCCAAGGCGAAGTTCTTGGTGATATCGCGGGTCTTGTAGCGATAAACGAAGGACAGGCATGGCTGCTCCTTGACGGTTACCGGCTTGATGATCAGCCGCTGCAACTCGGCTTCCTCGCCGACGTACTTGGCCAGCACCAGCTTGATAAACGCGTTCTGCGCGAGGCTTGCGCTCAGCAGTTCGATGAACTGGGCGTGGTAGTCGCTGACAGGTTGAGCGGTGACGGACATGAACAAAAACGCCTCGGGCTGGGAATGCCCGGCATTTTAGGGGGGATGGGGGTTTAGGGCACGGGGTTATTTGATCAACGGTATCTATGAGGCCCACCGCAAACCAAATGTGGGAGCGGGCTTGCTCGCGAATGCGGTGGGTCAGTCAACAGATTCATTGGCTGATCCACTGCATTCGCGAGCAAGCCCGCTCCCACATTTTTATTCGAGTACAACCAGGCGATTGGGCAGCTCGTTACGGGTTTGTGTGACCGGCACATGCACCTTCAACAGCTCGCCACAGGCTTCAATACAGCTGATAAACCCCGCCAACGTCTGCCCCTGCTTCACCTGCTGCGTAAACGCCTTGACGATCACATCCCAACTACCGTCGTCCAAACGCTTGGAAATCCCGTCATCCACCAGGATTTCCACATAACGCTCGGCCTCGCTGACAAAAATCAGCACGCCGGTGCTGCCCACCGTGTGGTGCAGGTTCTGCTCCAGGAACTGGCGCCGGGCCAGGTTGGATGCACGCCAGTGGCGTACCGAGCGCGGAATCAAACGTGTGGTGACCTTGGGCAGGCGAAACACCAGGCACAGCACAATGAACGTCGCCCATTGCGCCAGCAGCAAGGTGTACATGGTCAGGTAGCCCGACAGGTAATGCACCACACCCGGCACCACCAAGGCGATCAAGCTGGCCCACAGCAGCGGAATGTAGGCGTAGTCGTCGGCGCGGGCGGCCAGTACGGTCACCAGTTCTGCGTCGGTGGTTTTCTCGACGCGGGCAATCGCTTCGGCGACTTGGCGCTGCTCGTGTTCAGTCAGTAATGCCATGGTTGTCGTTGCTCTCTCATTATTATCATCACCAGCCACCCGAAGCCCCGCCGCCGCCGAAGCCGCCACCGCCGCCCCGGAAACCACCACCGCCGCCTCCACCGCCGCCGCGTCCGCTACTACTGAGAATCGCCAGCAAGATCGCGCCCACTGGCAACCCCAGGCGATTACACAGCCACAACACACCGATCAGCAGGATAAACAGCCCGATGGAAAACCCGGGATTATCCTTGGCAAAGTTGGCATCCGCCACATGGGCCGGCACCGCCAGTGGTTCGCCGCCCACCACTTGCAACATCGCCGCTACGCCGTCGCTGATGCCCTTGCTGTAGTTGCCGGCCTTGAAGGCCGGCGCGATCACCTGGTTGATGATCACCCACGACTGCGCATCAGTGAGCACACCTTCCAGGCCATAGCCGACTTCGATGCGCAATTTGCGCTCATCGCGGGCGACGATCAACAGCGCGCCGTTGTCCTTGCCCTTTTGGCCGATGCCCCAGTGGCGGCCCAATTGATAACCAAAGTCCTCAATGGGCACGCCTTGCAGGTCGGGCACGGTGACCACCACGATCTGGTCGCCCGAGGTCTGTTCCAGCGCCTGCAATTGCTGGGTCAGTTGCGCGCGCGTAGCCGGGTCGATCATCTGCGCGGTGTCTACCACCCGCCCCGTCAGCGCCGGGAACGTCAGCGCCGCCTGGGCCACGCCCACGCAGGCCAACAGCCACAGCGCCAGGCCTATCCTTAATAAACGCATCGACACCTCAATGCAGCGTTATTTGAACTTCACTTGCGGTGCTTTATCGGCATCGGCGCTGGTGGCTTCAAACGTGGCACGGATCGGCAAGTCGCTGTACATCACGCTGTGCCACAGGCGGCCGGGGAACGTGCGAATCTCGGTGTTGTAGGCCTGCACCGCCTGGATAAAGTCGCGGCGGGCCACGGCGATGCGGTTTTCGGTGCCTTCAAGCTGGGATTGCAGGGCCAGGAAGTTCTGGTTGGCCTTGAGGTCCGGGTAGCGCTCGGACACCACCATCAGGCGGCTGAGTGCACCGCTCAGGCCATCCTGGGCTTGCTGGAACTGCTTGAGTTTTTCCGGATTGTCGAGGGTGCTGGCATCCACCTGGATCGAGGTGGCCTTGGCCCGCGCTTCGATCACGGCGGTGAGGGTGTCCTGCTCATGGGTGGCATAGCCCTTGACCACTTCCACCAGGTTGGGGATCAGGTCCGCACGGCGTTGGTATTGGTTCTGTACCTGGCCCCAGGCCGCCTTGGCCTGTTCGTCCAGGGTGGGGATGTTATTGATGCCGCAACCGCTGAGTACGGTACTAATCAGTAACAAAACCGCGGCTTTCACGCCCCAACGGTAACCTTGTGCTGCTTGCATGGTGTTTCTCCTGGCGAACCTTGATGGAATTTGGCAACGGTAAGGCATAATCCGCTGCCGCGACTGGATTGCATCAGATCAATCAGCTAAAAAGATGCCCAGCACAAATAAGAGTTCAGAAGTGTGGTGCATTTTCTGCAATAACACTCGAACAACAACATATGTTCCCCACATTTTGGCAGAGCAGCGCATTTTCGCTGTGCAGTGAGCCGAAAAAGGATAGTCATGAAAAAGCTGTGTTTGCTCGGCCTTGTTGCCACTCTGGCCAGTCACCCCGTATGGGCAGAAACAAAGCCTGCTGCGCTTAAAGACAAGGACGCCTTTGTCAGCGACCTGCTCAAGCAAATGACCCTCGATGAAAAGATCGGCCAATTGCGCCTGATCAGCATCGGCCCCGAAATGCCCCGCGAGCTGATCCGCAAGGAAATCGCCGCCGGTCGCATCGGCGGCACGTTCAACTCCATCACCCGCCCCGAAAACCGTCCAATGCAGGACGCGGCCATGCGCAGCCGCTTGAAGATCCCGATGTTCTTCGCCTACGACGTGATCCACGGCCACCGCACCATTTTCCCAATCAGCCTGGCACTGGCTTCCAGCTGGGACATGGACGCCATCGGCCGCTCCGGGCGCATCGCCGCCCAGGAAGCCGCCGCCGACAGCCTCGACATCACCTTCGCGCCGATGGTCGACATCTCCCGCGACCCGCGCTGGGGCCGCACCTCCGAAGGCTTCGGTGAAGACACCTACCTCGTCTCGCGTATCGCCGAAGTCATGGTCAAGGCGTTCCAGGGCGCAAGCCCGGCCAATGCCGACAGCATCATGGCCAGCGTCAAGCACTTCGCCCTGTATGGCGCGGTGGAAGGCGGTCGCGACTACAACGTGGTCGACATGAGCCCGGTCAAGATGTACCAGGACTACCTGCCGCCGTACCACGCGGCGATCAAGGCCGGCTCCGGCGGTGTGATGGTGGCGTTGAACTCGATCAACGGCGTGCCCGCCACCGCCAACACCTGGCTGATGAACGACCTGCTGCGCAAGGACTGGGGCTTCAAGGGCCTGGCTGTGAGCGACCATGGCGCTATCTTCGAGTTGATCAAGCACGGCGTGGCCAAGGACGGGCGTGAAGCCGCCAAGCTCGCGATCAAGGCCGGCATCGACATGAGCATGAACGATTCACTGTACGGCAAGGAATTGCCGGGGCTGCTCAAGTCCGGCGAGATCGAGCAGAGCGACATCGACAATGCCGTGCGTGAAGTGCTCGGTGCCAAGTACGACATGGGCCTGTTCAAGGACCCGTACCTGCGCATCGGCAAGGCTGAAGATGACCCGGTCGACACCTACGCCGACAGCCGCCTGCACCGTGCCGACGCTCGCGATATCGCACGCCGCAGCCTGGTGCTGCTGAAAAACCAGAACAACACCCTGCCGTTGAAAAAAACCGCGACCATCGCCCTGGTCGGCCCGCTGGCCAAGGCCCCCATCGACATGATGGGCAGTTGGGCGGCCGCCGGTAAGCCTGCGCAGTCTGTGACCCTGCTGGACGGCTTGAACGCGGTGATCGGTGAAAAGGGCAAAGTGATCTACGCCCGTGGTGCCAACATCACCAACGACAAGGCCGTGGTCGATTACCTCAACTTCCTCAATTTCGATGCGCCGGAAGTGGTGGATGACACCCGTGCGCCGCAAGTGCTGATTGATGAAGCGGTAAAAGCCGCCAAGGATGCCGACGTGATCGTGGCCGCCGTGGGCGAGTCCCGTGGCATGTCCCACGAGTCGTCCAGCCGTACCGACCTGAACATCCCGCAAAGCCAGCGCGACCTGATCAAGGCCCTCAAGGCCACCGGCAAGCCGCTGGTGCTGGTGCTGATGAACGGCCGTCCGCTGTCGATTCTGGAGGAGAACCAACAGGCCGACGCGATCCTGGAAACCTGGTTCGCCGGCACCGAAGGCGGCAACGCCATCGCGGACGTGCTGTTTGGTGACTACAACCCATCGGGCAAGCTGCCGATCACCTTCCCACGTTCGGTGGGGCAGATTCCGACCTACTACAACCACCTGACCATCGGCCGCCCATTCACCCCAGGCAAGCCGGGCAACTACACCTCGCAGTACTTCGATGACGTCACCGGGCCGCTGTTCCCGTTTGGTTACGGCCTGAGCTACACCACGTTCACCCTGTCGGACATGGCGCTGTCGTCCACCACCCTGAACAAGACCGGCAAGCTCGACGCCAGCGTGACCGTGGCCAACACCGGCAAGGTCGATGGCGAAACCGTGGTGCAGCTGTATATCCAGGACGTGGCCGGCTCGATGATCCGCCCGATCAAGGAGCTGAAGAACTTCCAGAAGGTCATGCTCAAGGCTGGCGAAGAGCGCACGTTGCACTTCACCATCACCGAGGAAGACTTGAAGTTCTACAACACCCAGCTCAAGTACGCGGCGGAGCCGGGTGAGTTCAATGTGCAGATTGGGTTGGACTCCCAGGATGTGCAGCAGCAGACGTTCGAATTGCTCTAACGCCTGACGCGGTCAAAAAATGTGGGAGCGGGCTTGCTCGCGAATGCGGTGGATCAGTCGACATCTTCAGTGACTGACACGCTGCATTCGCGAGCAAGCCCGCTCCCACATTTAGATCGAGTTGACCTGATTAGCCGCGTCTGTCCAACAGGTTAACCACCAACCGATCAATCCACCCCCACACCCGCTGCTTCACCCGCCGCCACAATGGCCGCGCCTGCCATGCCTCCAGGCTCACTGCCAGGCTCTGGGCAAAATCACGCTCGAAACTGCCCGCCACCGCCTGCGTCAATGGCGGGTCCAACGCCTCCAGGTTGGCGTCCAGGTTGAAACGCAAATTCCAATGATCGAAATTGCATGACCCCACGCTGACCCAATCGTCCACCAGCACCATTTTCAGATGCAGAAAGCACGGCTGGTATTCAAAAATCTGCACCCCCGAGCGCAGCAGACGCGGGTAGTAACGGTGCCCGGCATAACGCACAGACGGATGATCGGTGCGCGGGCCAGTGAGCAACAGCCGCACATCCACACCGCGCCCCGCGGCTCGCCGCAACGCACGACGAACGCCCCAGGTTGGCAGGAAGTACGGAGTCGCCAGCCAGATACGTTGGTGGCCACTGTTTAATGCGCGGATCAGCGATTTCAGGATGTCGCGGTGCTGGCGGGCGTCAGCATAGGCGACACGCCCAAGTCCCGGTCCGGTGGCGGGCATCTTGGGCAAGCGCGACAGGCCGAAACGGGTGGCGGGTTTCCACTCCCGGCGGGCGGCGTTGGCATGCCACTGGCGGTCGAACAGCGCCTGCCAGTCCAACACTAACGGGCCGCTGATTTGCACCATCACTTCATGCCAGTCGGCGGTGTCCTGGCCCGGCGTCCAGAACTCGTCGGTGACGCCGGTGCCGCCCACAAAGGCGACGTGCTGATCGACCAGCAACAGCTTGCGGTGGTCGCGATACAGGTTGCGCATCCAGCGGCGCAACCTCAGGCGATTGTAGAAACGCAGCTCCACGCCAGCGTCAGTCAGGCGCTTGCGCAGCCCAAGGCTAAACGCCAGGCTGCCATAGTCATCGAACAGGCAACGCACCTGCACACCACGCTCGGCGGCAAGTATCAGTGCCTGCACCAGGGCCTCGGCACAGGCACCCGCTTCCACCAGGTACAACTCCAACTCGACTTGTCGCTCGGCGCGGGCAATGTCCACCAGCATCTGCGGGAAAAATCTCGGCCCGTCGATCAACAACTCGAAACGGTTGGCGCTGCGCCACGGGAACACCGCGCCGGCCATGGTCAGCGCGCCGTGAAGATCAGCACCGCACCCACCGGCACCGACAGACTGATGGATTCCAAACCGGCGGCCTTGCGCAACGTTGCCACGCCTGGCACCAGGTCAAAATCCTCGGCATGCAGCACTAGCGGCTCCAGAGTCACGACCTGGAAACGCCGGTCATCCAGGCGCGTGGCCAGCAGCTCGGCGCTGTAGGTTTGAGTCTTGCCGTGCAGGGTGACGCTCAATGGCAAACGCAATTCCAATTGCGCGCCGGGGGCCAGGTCATTGATGGGTTGCAGATTGATTTGCGCGTTGATCAGCGCATCGGGGAAGGTCTTGATCTCGAACAACTCATTGCGCATGCGCTCGTCACGCAACGGGACGCCACTGTTGACCGACTCCAGCTCCACTTCCAACTGCGCTGCGCCTTTGCTGTCGACCTTGCCGTGCAACACCAAAAAGCGCTGCACTTCGGCGATCTCGGTGTTCTTGGTGGTGACGAACGACAGGCGTGAAGATTCGTTATCCAGGTACCAGTCGGCATGGGCTGGCACGGCAGCGGCGGCGAGCAGGGCGAAGGCCAGGGGTTTGATTGACATAAAGACTCGTGGGGCGAAAAACCTGCACGAACCTTAAGCGCAATGTCACAAACGACGCAAATCCAATGTGGGAGCGGCGGTCTAGGCCAATGCGCGCTGCACCTCCCCCACGGCCTGCTCCAAACTGGCCATATGCAAATTCAACACCCGCTCCACCGGCGCCTGGTGCATTGGCCAATGCAGCGCCATGCTCCCCACCAATCGCCCATTGGCCCGTACCGGCAACGCCACGGCGCGTATCAGGAACGGCAACCGCACCGGATACTCCCAATACCCCTCTGTCCGCTGGCCAAACCCTTGGTGCTGGCTTTGCTCGCAAGCTCGGTATTGCTCATCCGCCGCCACGTGCTCCCGGCCCGCCAGACGCTGCACTTCTTCTGCCGGCAATTGCGTGAGGCACGCCTTGCCCATCGCCGAATGAAACAGGCTGGCGTGCTGGCCGACGATCTGGCAGTTGTTGGGATAGAGCTTGCGCAGCACGCCGGGGATCGCGCTTTCCATGACTTCCAGGCGCTCGCCGTCAAAGCAGGACAAATCCACCACCAGCCCGGTGCGCTCACTGAGTTCCAATAGCCAGGGCGCGGCGCTTTCCACCATCTGGCGCTTGAAGCGTTGCTGCGTGTCGCCAAACAAGCGCCGGGCACGCAGACGGTAACGCCGGTCGCTCAGGCCACGGTAGACCCAGCCTTGATCCTGCAACGTGAGCAACATGCGCGACACGGTGGCCTTGGGTAAATGCGTGAGGTAATGCAGTTCCTCCAGCCCCAAGGCCTGGTGCTCGCCCAGCAACTCGACAATTGCCAGTGCGCGCTCAACCGAGCGTACGGTGCCTGTGTCGGCCATGTTCGATCTCCCTGATGCCGGTGGATGATCATTTTTCACAGCAAGATACAGGCCCGGTCGTGCATCAACCTGTCGATTCAAGGCAGGCCGGTGGTCGACGCTGCACCCATTGCGTCAGCTGTTCGTGGGCGTAGGCCAATTGCAGCACCGCACGGTCCGCCTGGGCCGGACCGATGACCTGCACGCCCATGGGCAGGCCTTGGGGGTTGAAGCCCACCGGGATACTCATGCTCGGCAAACCGGCCAGGGTCGGACCAATCACCACTTCCATCCAGCGGTGGTAGGTGTCCATTTCGCGCCCACCGACGAGGCGCGGCCAGGCGTGTTGTGCATCGAAAGGGAACACTTGGGCGGTAGGCAGCAGCAGGAAATCGTAACGTTCGAACAGTTTGGCCAACGCGCGATACCACTCGCTGCGGTCCACCGACGCCTGGTACACCTGCTGGGCACTCAAGCCCAGGCCACCCTCCACTTCCCATTGCGCCTCGGGCTTGAGCAGCGCGCGCTTTTGCGGGTTCGCATACGCGGCGCCGAGGTTGCCGTGCACCAGCCAATGGCGATGCACCAACCAACTGCGCCACAGGCGCGCCATGGAAAACTCGGGCTGGCAGCTTTCTACCTCGCAGCCCAACGTGACGAAATCGCCGAGGGCCGATTCGCACAGGCTCAACACGCCGTCGTCCATCGGCAGGTAGCCGTTGTAGTCCCCCAGCCAGCCCAGGCGTGTGCCCTTGAAGTCACGCTGCAGGGGTTGGCCCAGCAGTGCCGGATCGTCCTTGGATGACAATGGAACGCGTGGGTCATATCCCGCCTGGATGCTCAGCAGCCGCGCCACATCCGTCACGCTGCGCCCCATCGGGCCTTCGGTGCCCAGTTGCTGCACAAACAGTTCCGGCGTCGGCCCATACGGCACACGGCCTTGGGACGGGCGCAGGCCAAACACGTTGTTGAACGCTGCCGGGTTGCGCAAAGAACCCATCATGTCGCTGCCATCGGCCACCGGCAGCATGCGCAGCGCCAAGGCCACCGCCGCCCCGCCGCTGCTGCCGCCCGCGACGAGACGCGGGTCGTAGGCGTTGCCGGTAGTGCCGAACAGGCTGTTGTAGGTTTGCGAACCCAGGCCGAACTCCGGCACGTTGGTCTTGCCGATGATGATCGCGCCGCTGGCCCGTACCCGCGCCACGCTGATGGCATCTTCGGTGGGCACATGTTCGGCGAACAACGGCGAACCCAATGTGGTACGCAAGCCCTTGGTCGCCGCCAGGTCCTTGATCGCCTGGGGCATGCCATGCATCCAGCCGCGTGACTGGCCTTGATCCAACTCACGATCACAGGCCCGCGCCTCGGCCAGCACCTCGTCGGCATCGCGCAGCGACACCAGCGCACTCACTCCTGGGTTGAAACGTTGGATCTGCGCCAGGTACGCCCGCATCACGTCTTCGCACGAGACTTGCCGCGCATGAATCGCCCGCGACAGCTCGCTGGCATCCCAATCAACAATACTCAAGGCTTCACCTCACTTGAAAACGGCTGCGGCTTCCTGGCTCGCGGAGCCTCCTGCATGCAGTAGGTGCCCAATAGCGTGAGCACGCAAGCAAACAGCACGTAGAAGGATGGCGCCACCGGCGTGCCCAGTACTTTGGTCAGCCAGGTGACGATCAACGGCGCAAAACCACCAAACACCATGACCGCTACGTTATAGGCGACCGACACGCCGGTCGAGCGCACTTCGATGGGAAACTGCTCGGCCAACGCGGTGGGTGCCGGGCCGAAGAACCCGCCGATGGCCGTGCACAGCATCACCTGCATCACCAGCAAACGCTCGATGGAAGGTGCGGCGGCTACCCACACGTACAGCGGGTAGACCATCACAAAAAATGCCAGGGTGAACGCCATCAATACCGGGCGCCGACCGAGGCGATCCGACAACAGGCCCGACAGCGGAATCACCACGGTCATCAGTGCCACCGCCAACATCTGCACCATCAATACCTGGTCCAGCGGCAGGCCGAGGCTCTTGTGCGCGAAGGTCGGCATGTTCACCAACACCACGTAGAACGACACCGTCGCGCCACAGGCCAGGCCCATGGATACCAGGATGCTGCGCCGATGCTCGCGCACCACCTGCATCAGGCTCGGCGCCGGGCCGGTGGCTTGCTTGCGTGCCTCGATGAATTCTTCCGGGTCTTCCATGTGCCGGCGAATCCACAGCCCCACCGGGCCGATCAGCAAGCCAAACACAAACGGCAAGCGCCAGCCCCCACAGGTCGAGGGTTTGCGGCGAAAAGAAGTGCGTGACCATGGCCACCATCGCGGCCCCGCCAAACACCGCCAGGCACTGCCCTACCAACTGCCAGGAACCGTAAAGCCCCTTGCGATGAGCCGGCGCACTTTCCACCAGGAACGCCGTGGCGCTGGCGTACTCACCACCGGTGGCGAAGCCCTGGAGCATGCGCGCCACCACGATCAGCATCGGCGCGCCCATGCCGATGGCGGCGTAGTTCGGTGCGAAGGCAATCAGCGCGATGGACACGGTCATCAGCCGGATAATCAGTTGCATCGCAGCCTTGCGGCCTTTGCGGTCGGAATACATGCCCAGCAAAATCCCGCCCACCGGGCGCATGAAAAAGCCCACGCCAAAGGTGGCCAGGGCCATCAGCAGCGATGCGTACTCATCCTCTGACGGAAAAAACTGCCGGGCAATGATGCTGGCCAGAAAGCCGTAAACGATGAAGTCATACCATTCCAGCGCATTGCCGATCACGGCCGCCACCACTTGGCGGGTGCGGGATACGCCTGTGTGTGAAGTCTGCATGAGGAACACTCCATTCAACCGATCGTGGGAAAGGGTCCAGCGGCAGAAAAAGGCGGTCGTCAGGCAGGCTTGAGCCAGCTCTCGGCCAGCGCGCCCCAATAGGCGGCGCCGGTCAGCAGGATGTCGTCGTTGAAGTCATAGGCGGGGTTATGCACCATCGGCCGTGACACGCCATTGCCGATGAACAAGTAGCTGCCGGGGCAGCGTTGCAGCATCCAGGCGAAGTCTTCGCTGCCCATCAGCGTGCGGGTGTTGCCGTCCACGGCGTCCGCACCGAGCAAGGCCACGCCGACCTGACGGGCGAACTCGGTTTCTTCGGGATGGTTGACCAGCACCGGGTAGGCCGGGCGATGTTCGATCTGCACCGTGCAGCCGAAACTCGCGGCCTGGGTCTGGATGATGGCGAATACGCGCTCCAGCATCTGCTCGCGCACTTGTGGATTGAGTGCGCGCAGGCTCAAACGCAACAGCGCTTCTTGAGGAATCACGTTGGCGGCCTGTCCTGCTTGCAGCGCGCCGACCGTGACCACGGCAGCTTCCTGGGTGTCGATGTTGCGCGCCACCACCGTCTGCAACGCCATCACCATGCTCGCCGCCGCCACCAGCGGGTCTACCGTCAGGTGCGGCATGGAGCCGTGGCCGCCGACGCCTTCAAGGGTGACGGTGAGTAAGTCTTGGGACGCCATCATCGGCCCAACGCGCAAGCCCAGATGCCCAGCAGGCAAGCCCGGCATGTTGTGCATGCCGAACAGTCCATCGCAGGGGAAGCGCTCCAGCAAACCGTCGGCGAGCATGGCTTCGGCGCCGCCCTGGCCTTCTTCGGCGGGTTGGAAGATGAGGTTCAGGGTGCCGTCAAATTGCCGCGTCGCCGCCAGGTAGCGCGCGGCGCCGAGCAGCATGGTGGTGTGACCGTCATGCCCACAGGCGTGCATGCAACCCGCATGCTGGCTGGTGTAGGCCGCGCCGGTGTTTTCGATGATGGGCAAGGCGTCCATATCGGCGCGAATGCCCAGGGTTCGCGGGCTACTGCCGTTGCGCAGCACACCGACCACGCCGGTCTTGCCGATGCCGGTGTGAACCTCGTAGCCCCATTCCCTCAGGGATTTCGCAACCAAGGCGCTGGTGCGGTTTTCTTCAAAACCGAGTTCGGGATGGGCGTGAATGTCGTGACGCACGGCGTGTAAGTCGCCGGCCACGTCGCTGAGCCAATCCAGGATGTGCTGGTGTGGGCGCATGGTGATTCTCCTCACAGGCGGGTGTTCCCGTTCTTGTTTGCTGCACACCGCCAGCTAACCGCGATGTGAGCGAGAGGACAATCAAAGGTGGTTCCACTGGGTGGAACCTCAGGAGCGGCATCTGACTTTTACGACGCAACTCTCGGAAGTGTCTGACTTTACCTCGAGCAGATGCCTCTCCAAAGTTTGGCTTGACGCTGGCCTCCTCTTACTCGTTTGCCTCGATTGATATGCATCACGCGTCAGTTTTCTTATCGAAACGAGCAGGACCGGACCGTCCGGCCAAAAAAATCATAGTGATAATGGGCAAAACAATGAGCAAAGGGCACTTTGTTGTTCTAGGGGACCAAACAACCTGCGGCGGAAGAATTCTCGAAGGTGATCCAACATTCAAGTTGCATGGCCTTTTGCGCGCGCTGGAAGGTGCTCTAGTTACTTGCGGAAATCATCAAGGAATGTTCCGGATTCTCGGCGGCGTTCCCAATATGAAACGTAATGGAAAGCGTGTTGCTGGTACGCTGGACAGCGTCAGCAGTTGCCCTTGTGGTGCTCGGCTGATTCCCTCGGTGTTAACAGCTACCTATCAACAGCAGAGCGCGACACCGCCAGTGAGTCAGCGGGCTGCTCAACCAAACCCATCAACTGTAAATGGCGGCCCTGAAGCGCCGCGTCAATCTGGCTTTAAACCTTCTGGCGCCGCAGTATCGACGGAATTCAATGGCGAGAAGGGTCAGGAGCCCGGTTTTTATATCGTCCCAAAAAGCATGAGCCGCGAAGCGTTGGAGAGAACGCTGTTTCCTGCACCTGATCCGGCGGTGATGCGCAAATTCCAAGCGCTCAATCCTCGCACGGTGAACGTTAAAGCCGGTTCACTGATTGTGCTCAGTGATCCGAACAACACGGCCTGCACCTATCAAGAATCACAACTGATGCAGGCCGCCCAACAGGTCTACGCCTCACTGGATTCACTCACGCCGGATGAGGCTGACTTCCTGCATCGTCACAGCGCAGAAATAGCCAGCTTCATCGGCCACACCTCGACCTGGCTGGGTGTGAGTGCGGTGGTGATGGAAAAACACCTGGGCAACCTGCGCGACACACTCCAAGCCATTGAACGGATGCATCAGGAACAGTATCGCCAGCACGGCCACCTCAAATCACCGCAGTTCTTCGCCGAACGCAAGCGCCTGCTCGCTCAGTTGGACGCTCACCTGCTGAACTCCACTCGCCTACGTGGCCAGACGACTTTGGGTGATCATCCTAAGTTGAAAACAGCGCTGGGTATTTCCAGCCGCAGCTTGGTGCATCACTGGGACAAGGCGGGTGGGCCGGGGCAGATTCCGGGGTATTCGGCGCATGTTGAGGCGGTGAGTAAGGCGACTAAATATATGAAGGCGGGGGGTTATCTTGCCATCGGTATTGGTGGTGTTTCATCGTTGCTGGCTATTCAGCAGGTGTGCAATGAGGATTCGGGAGCGGCCTGTGAGAAGGTCAAGTTTACTGAGGCTGGGAAGTTCGCAGTCTCCGTTGGCGGCGGTGCAGTTGGCGGATGGGCAGGCGGCATTGCCGGTAGTGCGATCTGCCTGGGACTGGGCGTTACGACTGGTATAGGAGGCGTTGTCTGTGTGGCAGCTTTAGTTGGGACAGGCGCATGGGCGGGTACGACTATCGGTGGTATGGGTGGCGAAATGGGCGGAGAGATTTTGTATGAGAAAAGTTTGCCATGACGACGGAAGAGTTTTGGAAATCCTGGCTGGCTTTCTGGATTGTTGCTGGCGGCCCGCTCCTGCTTGGATTTGCTGGCCTCGCATTCAGCCTGTACCTCACCCACCGTCATCTGGACGCCATAAAGGAAGCCTTGAAAAACAGCCGTTATATTTACCTTTGGGGAGATAGCCTCGGGAAACGGGGTTTAATTTGGTCTCTGTTGGAAATGTCAAAAATCGCCGGGATGATCATGATGCCAAAGTCACACATCCGCTTAGGCGACTTGGACCCCGTAGACTTTGAAAACTTCCCGCCTCATCTGAAACGTCTTCTCACAATCGTTACGACGATGATCTTTACCTCCGTAATTTGGATGGGAGCTGCAGTCATTCTAGTGAAGTTAAAATAAATCAAGGGGAACTAATTTAAGACCGCTTACAGATAACTTTCTAACCACAATTAAACCTGCGTTGAATGCGTTTGAGCGTAGGTTCAGTGATGGTTTTAAACATGCCCAACTCGTTCGAGGCATATCGAGGAGTGAATAATGACTGAAGGCTATTACATAGGCCTGGGTGACAAAACCACCTGCGGAGGGGAAGTTCTGGATGGTGATAACGGAATCAAACCCCATGCCCTTTTTCATGCCTTTGAAGGCGACCGAGTGACCTGCGGAAAGGATGGGAAAATCTATCGAATCGTGGGTGGCGTCTCGCATATGCACAGTCATGGCAGGCTCATGGCGGGGACGCTGGCCACACCTCGACCTGGCTGGGTGTGAGTGCGGTGGTGATGGAAAAACACCTGGGCAACCTGCGCGACACACTCCAAGCCATTGAACGTATGCATCAGGAACAGTATCGCCAGCACGGCCACCTCAAATCACCGCAGTTCTTCGCCGAACGCAAGCGCCTGCTCGCTCAGCTGGACGCTCACCTGCTGAACTCCACTCGCCTACGTGGCCAGACGACTTTGGGTGATCATCCTAAGTTGAAAACAGCGCTGGGTATTTCCAGCCGCAGCTTGGTGCATCACTGGGACAAAGCGGGTGGGTTTGGGCAGATTCCGGGGTATTCGGCGCATGTTGAGGCGGTGAGTCGGGCGACTAAATATATGAAAGTGGGGGGTTACATTGGGATTGGTCTTGGCGGTGTTTCATCGTTGCTGGCTATTCAGCAGGTGTGCAATGAGGATTCGGGAGCGGCCTGTGAGAAGGTCAAGTTTACTGAAGGGGGGAAATTCGGCTTATCCACTGCTGGTGGTGTTTGGGGTGGAAGAGCAGGGCTGCTTGCCAGTGGTCCGACCTGCTTGGCTCTTGGCGTCACAACAGGAATAGGAGGCGTAATCTGCGTCGCAGCAGTTGTAGGCACCGGCGCGTGGGTGGGCACGACGGGCGGAGGAATAGCAGGCGAAGCGATCGGAGAAAAATTGTACGAAGTTACTCACCCATGACCAGTATCGACACTTGGTCCCCCTGGGTTGCGATCTTTGTTATTGGTGGCTGGAGCCTGCTCGCGCTTGTGAATATTGCATACAGCTTGTACTTGAGTCGCTGTCACCTGGAGGCCTTGAAAGAGGCGTTAAAGAACAGCCGTTATATTTATATTTGGGGGACGAGTCTGGGGAAACGGGGTTTGATTTGGTCACTGCTGGAGATAGCAAAAATCACAGGGATGATAATGATGCCGCAGACACATATCCGCATCGGCGATCTCGATACTGTCGATCACAAAAACTTCCCTCCTTACCTCCAACACCTACTGAGACTCGACTTCGCGATGGTAATTGCTACCGGCGTTTGGTTAACGGTCGTCGTCGTGCTGCTGAAGATTAAGTAGCTTGATGAAGGATCACCCAAGGTTGACAACGGCCCTCGGCATTTCCAGTAAAAGCATGGTGCATCACTGGGACAAGGCGGGTGGGCCGGGGCAGATTCTGGGGTATTCGGCGCATGTGGAGGCGGTGAGTCGGGCGACTAAACATATGAAACTGGGGGGTTACATTGGGATTGGTCTTGGCGGTGTTTCATCGTTGCTGGCTATTCAGCAGGTGTGCAATGAGGATTCGGGAGCGGCCTGTGAGAAGGTCAAGTTTACTGAGGGTGGGAAATTCATAGGCTCAACCTTTTTTGGCGCTACCAGTGGCTGGGCCAGTAGCGTAGCCGGTGGTTCAATTTGCGCGGCGCTTGGCGTCACCACGGGAATCGGTGGTGTTGTATGCGTCGCGGCCATAGTGGGGACCGGCGCGTGGGTGGGTACGACTGTCGGTGGCATGGGCGGTGAAATGAGTGGTGATATTTTGTATGAGAAAACTTTGCCATGACCGCGGAAGATTTCTGGAAGTCCTGGCTAGCATTTTGGTTTGTTAGCGGCCCAATTCTACTTGGAGTTATGGGCCTGGCATTCAGTCAGTACCTCACCCACCGTCACTTGGACGCCATAAAGGAAGCCTTGAAAAACAGCCGTTATATTTACCTTTGGGGAGATAGCCTCGGGAAACGGGGTTTAATTTGGTCTCTGTTGGAAATGTCAAAAATCGCCGGGATGATCATGATGCCAAAGTCACACATCCGCTTAGGCGACTTGGACCCCGTAGACTTTGAAAACTTCCCGCCTCATCTGAAACGTCTTCTCACAATCGTTACGACGATGATCTTTACCTCCGTAATTTGGATGGGAGCTGCAGTCATTCTAGTGAAGTTAAAATAAATCAAGGGGAACTAATTTAAGACCGCTTACAGATAACTTTCTAACCACAATTAAACCTGCGTTGAATGCGTTTGAGCGTAGGTTCAGTGATGGTTTTAAACATGCCCAACTCGTTCGAGGCATATCGAGGAGTGAATAATGACTGAAGGCTATTACATAGGCCTGGGTGACAAAACCACCTGCGGAGGGGAAGTTCTGGATGGTGATAACGGAATCAAACCCCATGCCCTTTTTCATGCCTTTGAAGGCGACCGAGTGACCTGCGGAAAGGATGGGAAAATCTATCGAATCGTGGGTGGCGTCTCGCATATGCACAGTCATGGCAGGCTCATGGCGGGGACGCTGGCCACACCTCGACCTGGCTGGGTGTGAGTGCGGTGGTGATGGAAAAACACCTGGGCAACCTGCGCGACACACTCCAAGCCATTGAACGGATGCATCAGGAACAGTATCGCCAGCACGGCCACCTCAAATCACCGCAGTTCTTCGCCGACCGCAAGCGCCTACTCGCTCAGTTGGACGCGCACCTGCTGAACTCCACCCGCCTACGTGGCCAGACGACTTTGGGTGATCATCCTAAGTTGAAAACAGCGCTGAGTATTTCCAGCCGCAGCTTGGTGCATCACTGGGACAAGGCGGGTGGGCCGGGGCAGATTCCGGGGTATTCGGCGCATGTGGAGGCGGTGAGTCGGGCGACTAAATATATGAAAGTGGGGGGTTACATTGGGATTGGTCTTGGCGGTGTTTCTTCGGTGCTGGCTATTCAGCAGGTGTGTAGTGGTGATTCTGAGGCGGCTTGCGAGAAGATTAAGTTTACGGAAGGGGGGAAGTTCGGAATGTCTACTCTTGTTGGCGGTTTCAGCGGATCGGCTGCCTTTGCTGCCAGTGGCCCGATATGTTTAGGAATCGGAGCAGCCACAGCAGGTATCGGAGGAGTCATCTGTGTCGCAGCCGTAGTGGGCACGGGCGCCTGGGTAGGTACCACACTAGGTGGTATGGGAGGCGAATACATCGGCGAGAAAATATATGAGGCTAAACAACCATGACCAGCATCGATAGCTGGCCAATTTGGATTGCGATCATTGTTACGGGGGCCCCAGGCCTACTATCAGCTGTTGGCCTTGCGTACAGCCTGTACTTGAGCCGCCGCCACTTGGAGGAAATAAAGGAGGCGCTAAAGAACAGCCGTTATATCTATCTCTGGGGGCCGAGTCTGGGTAAACGAGGCTTGATTTGGTCCTTATTGGAGATCGCAAAAATCGCTGGGATGGTGACCTGGCCGAAAGCGCACATCCAGATTGGAGATTTAAACCCTGTGGATTTTGAGCGTTTCCCACTTCACCTAAAACGTCGCCTGCTCTGTAATATCGCGATAGCGTTCATTGCGTTAACTTGGGCGATCGTTGCGGCCGTACTGATAAAGCTCAGATAGTCCGGAACGGGCCTCATCAGAGACCCATTTATTAGGATCAAGATAGCCAGTTTTGCCAGTGTCCCAATCTGTGCGGGGATTGGTGCATTTACAGCAGGTCTGGGAGGTGTTGTCTGCGTCGCGGCCATAGTGGGAACTGGCGCATGGGTGGGAACGACTGTCGGAGGAAAGGCGGGTGAAGCTATCGGTGAGAAACTTTATGAGGTTACTCAACCATGACCAGTATCGACAATTGGAACCCTTGGATGGCAATCATTTTTATAGGATTCCCTTTTTTGCTTGCGATTGTAACTCTTGGATACAGCCTCCACCTCAGCCACCGTCACTTAAACGCTTTAAAGGAAGCTTTGAAAAACAGCCGCTATATTTATATATGGGGGCCAAGCCTTGGAAAACGAGGTTTGATTTGGTCGATTTTAGAAATATCAAAGATTACCGGAATGGTGGCATGGCCAAAGGCTTCGATCAAAACAGGAGAACTGGACCCACTTGATCTCAAGAACTTTCCACGCAACCTGAAACGTCGTTTGATCATCAACTTAACAGTGATGACAATCGGCCTCACTTGGATGATAGGCATAGCAATTTTATTGGAGTTCAGATAACTCAAGCGGGCCTTACCCAAGGCCCGCTATCGAGAAGCCCCAAATGAAGCACTCCGCCGACCACACCGCACTTGATTTGCGCATGAGAACAGAAAAAATTACGGCAACAACCGACACCCATGCCGATCCCCCATCCACCTCGCCCTATGCGTACGCCCCAACCCGCTCGCCGTCACTTCACTGCGCTCCGGGTTATCGCTGAACGCACTGGTGGGCACGTATTGCTTCACGTACCCCCGGCAATACTCAGCGGGATTGTTCTCGACATAGCGACACGAGCAATACTCTTTGGCCGTGTACGCCGCAATGATGTCGGGGAAGGCTTGCAGATTGACGCGCTCGTGCCATGTCCAACCCAGCAGGGCAATGAGCAATAGTAGAAACACACTGGTAAACGGTCGGCGACGGATCATGGTTGCACCGCCGCGAGCACGCGTTTGAGCAGGTCGTTGTGGCGGTAGCTGCCGTCGCGGTCGTCGCCGTAGCGAACGATGACCAGGTGTTCGGCGGGCATCACGAACAATGCCTGGCCCCAGTGTCCGAGCGCGGCGAGGGTGTCGCCGGGGGCGTCGGGCCAGGGTCTCGGGGCGCCTTTATTGAGCCACCACTGACCGCCCGGCACGGCTTCATCCTGACCAGCTCTGTAGTTGGCGAAAGGTTCGCGATTGAAGGCGACCCATTCTTTAGGCAACAACTGCTGCTCGCCCCAACGGCCGTCGCGCGCCATCAATAGGCCCACCCGGGCCAAGTCGCGGGCAGTGAGGTAGGCGTAGGAGGAGGCAACAAACGTTTCATCGGCGTCGGTTTCCCACGTAGCGCTGCGTATGCCCAGCGGCTTGAACAGCGCATCCCAGGGGTAGCTCATGTAAGCCTTGTGACCCAGCATGCCTTTAAGGGTGGCGGACAGGATATTGCTGTCACCGCTGGAGTATCGGAAGGTCTGGCCCGGTGCGCTGGCGGCCTCGGTGTCTGCTGCGAACTCGGCCATGTCGTTGCGGCCACGGGTGTAGAGCATCGCCACCACCGAGGATTTCAGCGGTGCGAACTCATAGTCTTCCTGCCAGTCGAGGCCCGAGGCCCAGTGCAGCAAATCGCCCATGGTGACCTTCGGGTGTTGCTTCATTGGCGGGTAAAAGCGTGCAGCGGGGTCGGTCAGCTTGAAACGGTTTTCACCGTAAGCCACACCCAACACGGTGGCCATCAGGCTTTTGCTGACGGACCAGGTCAGGTGCGGCGTGCTGGCGGTGGTCGGTGACGCGTAGCGTTCGTAAATGATTTCGCCGTCACGGATCACCAGCAACGCATCGGTGCGGACGCCTTGGCGGGTAGCGTTATCACGCGGCGGGAAAGCGTAGGCATTCAGGGCATCAACGGCAGGGCCAGAGAGTGCGGTGCCTTTGGCCCAATCTTTGTCAGGCCAGGTTTCGGCGTGGGCACTAACGGTGACGAACAGCAGGGCAACACACAACAGGCCTCTGACCATGGACGCAGACTCAAGGGGGCATTCAAGCCCGCGAGCCTAGCCGAGGGTGATGACAGATTTGCGACAAGAGGGCTGTCATCCAAGCGTCACCATAACTTCATGGAGATGACACCGGGCCTCCATAGCCTGACTTTGGACAACAAAGTCGACCGGCCGAAATCGTGGCCGGCACTCGGAGACTCGCCATGACTCAGATCGCCCGCATCAGCGACACCGGCAATGAACGCCGTCTGCAAGCCGAACGCCTGGTTGGCGCACAGGCGTTGCAGGAAGCCCAGGCCCTGCGGTTCAACGTGTTCAGCGGCGAATTCAACGCCAAACTGAAAGGCGCGGAACTGGGTCTGGACATGGATGACTATGATGTTCACTGCAGCCACATCGGCGTGCGGGACTTGAACAGCGGTCGCTTGGTGGCCACCACCCGATTGCTCGACCACGCGGCCGCCAGCACCTTGGGCCGGTTCTACAGCGAAGAAGAATTCAGCTTGCATGGCTTGCTCCACCTGCAAGGCCCGATCCTGGAAATCGGCCGCACCTGCGTCGACCCGGCCTACCGCAACGGCGGCACCATCGCCGTGTTGTGGGGCGAATTGGCCGAAGTGCTGAACCAAGGCGGCTACAGCTACTTGATGGGCTGCGCGAGCATCCCGATGCACGACGGCGGCATCCAGGCCCACGCGATCATGCAGCGCCTGCGCGAACGCTACCTGTGCAACGAACACCTGCGCGCCGAACCGAAAAAGCCATTGCCGGCGCTGGACCTGCCGTCCAACGTGATCGCAGAAATGCCGCCACTGCTCAAGGCCTACATGCGCCTGGGTGCGAAGATCTGCGGCGAGCCGTGCTGGGATGAAGATTTCCAAGTGGCCGACGTGTTCATCCTGCTCAAGCGCGACGAGTTGTGCCCGCGTTATGCACGCCACTTCAAGGCTGCAATGTGATGAGCCGCCTGCGGGTGTACGGGCGCATTGCCCGCGTGCTGTTGGTGGTCGCGCTGGGCTTGAGCATGGCCAGCGTGTTTGGTGTGTTTGAGCGCCTGGGCATCGCCAACTCGATGGTACGGCGCCAGCGCTGGTCGCGGTTTTTCATGGCGCGCCTGACCAATGCCCTGCCCTTTCGCGTGACGGTACACGGTGAGTTGCCAACGCAGCCGATGCTGTGGGTGAGCAATCACGTGTCATGGACCGATATTCCATTGCTGGGCGCCGTGGCGCCGATGTCGTTTTTGTCCAAGGCCGAAGTGCGCACCTGGCCGGTGGCCGGTTGGCTGGCGGCCAAGGCTGGCAGTTTGTTTATCCGCCGTGGTTCAGGCGATAGCCAGTTGATCCGCAAGCAGATGACCCGTCACCTGGAACAACAGCACCCGCTGCTGATGTTCCCCGAAGGCACCACCACCGATGGGCGCAGCCTGCGCACGTTCCATGGGCGTTTGTTGGCCAGTGCGATTGATGCGGAGGTGGCGCTGCAACCGGTGGCGATCCGTTACCTGCGCGATGGCCAGGTCGATCCACTTGCACCGTTTATTGGCGATGATGATTTGCTCTCGCACCTGATGCGTTTGTTTGCCAATGACCAGGGCGATGTGGAGATTCATGTGCTCAAGCCGATTGCCTGTGCCGGGCAGGAGCGTGCTGCGCTGGCGTATCAGGCGCAACAGGCTGTGCAGAAGGCGTTGTTTGGGCCGGTGCCGGAGGCAGAGCAAATACCGGTGCGACCAGCCTTCGCGGCCTGAAGCGGGCACGGTTTAAACTGTGGGAGCGGGCTTGCTCGCGAATGCGGTCTGTCAGTTAAAAATAGGCTGACTGATACGCCGCTTTCGCGAGCAAGCCCGCTCCCACATTTAGATCTCACTAATCAGTTGAGCTTGGGCGAACATCTGAAGTTCGGGATAGAAAATCCGGAAGTCTTCACTCAATGGCTCATACAACTCCCGCAATTCCTGCATCGCAAACCCCAACTCCTGCGGCTGCGTCAACCGCCGCGAAATCCCCCGCAGTACCTGCTCCATCACCGCAAACTCGCGGTAAGACCCCAACCAATCATCCGCCGCCATCCACGGCGCAATCTGTGCCAACCGCCCCGGCAACTGCGGTTCAGCGGCCAGCACGCGATACACCTGCGAGGTGAAGCGCTCCAGCGGCTGGTCGGCATACAACGCCCAATCCCGCGCCAGGCAATGGTCGAAAAACACGTCGAGGACGATTCCGGCATAACGCCTGCGGGTCAGGCTGAAGCGCGACAACGCCTCCCCCACCAACGGGTGGCTGTCGGTAAAGCGGTCGATGGAGCGATGCAACTGGATCGCCGCCTCGATTTGCGGGTTGAACTGGCCCTGCAGGCGGCCTTTGACGAAGTCGCCATACAGGCTGCCCAGCAATTGCGCAGGAAGTTGGCCGCCCAGGTGCAGATGTGCGAGATAATTCATGGCGCGCAGTTTAGCACTGCCGTCTACGTATCGTTATAACCCGATATACCGATTTAATCTGGATTAAGACCAAATTCATATTGGTATATCGGGATATAACGATTTAAGGTTCGCCTCATCGCGATATAACGCTTCAAGACACCGAGCATCTGCCATGTCCATCGACCTCGACGAAATAATAAAAGCCCTGGCGCACCCAGTACGGCGAGACATCCTCAACTGGCTGAAAGACCCGAAAGTGCAATTCCCCGAGCAATTGCACAACCACGAATACGGCATCTGCGCCGGGCAGATCGACCAGCGCTGCGGCTTGTCCCAGTCGACCGTGTCGGCCCACCTGGCCACCCTGCAACGGGCAGGCTTGATCAGCAGCCAGAAGGCCGGGCAGTGGCACTTTTTCAAACGCAACGAGGACACCATCCAAGCGTTCCTCGATGCGCTCATCACAGAGCTCAGCTCTGAAATCAGCGAACCGCTGTAACAAGGAAACGATAATGCCCCTCTCGCTACTCATACTGGCCCTGAGCGCCTTCGCCATCGGCACCACCGAGTTCGTCATCATGGGCTTGTTGCCCGATGTGGCGGCGGACTTGGGCGTGTCGATTCCCGGCGCGGGTTGGCTGGTCACCGGCTATGCCTTGGGCGTGGCCATCGGCGCACCGTTCATGGCACTGGCCACCGCCAAGCTGCCACGCAAGGCTGCGCTGGTAGCGTTGATGGGCATCTTCATTATTGGCAACCTGCTCTGCGCCCTGGCCAGCGACTACAACGTGCTGATGTTTGCCCGTGTGGTCACCGCGCTGTGCCACGGTGCGTTCTTTGGGATTGGTTCTGTCGTCGCTGCCAACCTGGTGCCGGCCAACAAGCGCGCCTCGGCCGTGGCCTTGATGTTCACCGGCTTGACCCTGGCCAACGTGCTGGGCGTGCCGCTGGGTACCGCACTGGGGCAGGCGGCTGGCTGGCGCTCGACCTTCTGGGCCGTCACGGTGATTGGGGTGGTAGCCCTGATCGGCCTGATCCGCTTCCTGCCGGCCAAGCGTGATGAAGAAAAACTCGACATGCGCGCCGAACTGGCCGCGCTCAAAGGGGCCGGAATCTGGTTATCGCTGACCATGACCGCGTTGTTCTCCGCGTCGATGTTCACCCTTTTCACCTATGTCGCCCCGCTGCTCGGCGATGTCACCGGCGTATCGCCAAACGGCGTGACCTGGACCCTGCTGTTGATCGGCCTGGGCCTGACCCTGGGCAACATCATCGGCGGCAAGCTGGCGGACAAGCGCCTGGCAGCCACCTTGATCGGCGTGTTCATCAGCATGGCGGTGGTTTCCACGGCCCTGACCTGGACCAGCGTTGCGCTGATCCCGACCGAAATCACCCTGTTCCTGTGGGCCACCGCCGCGTTTGCCGCCGTGCCTGCGCTGCAGATCAACGTGGTGACCTTCGGCAAGGCCGCGCCGAACCTGGTGTCGACCCTGAATATCGGCGCTTTCAACATCGGCAATGCCCTCGGCGCCTGGGTGGGCGGCACGGTGATTGCCCACGGTTTCGGCCTGACCAGCGTGCCATTGGCCGCTGGCGCCCTGGCGATTCTTGCGCTGCTGGTGACCCTGATTACTTTCCGTCAGGGCGGCGATGCCGACCTGGCCCCTGCGACCAACTGATCCACTTCAAAGACAAAGGTGTTTTCCCATGACGACTATTTTCGATCCGATCAAACTGGGCGACCTGGAACTGTCGAACCGCATCATCATGGCGCCGCTGACCCGCTGCCGCGCTGATGCCGGCCGCGTGCCCAACGCGCTGATGGCCGAGTACTACGTGCAACGTGCTTCCGCCGGGCTGATCCTCAGCGAAGCCACCTCCGTGACGCCGCTGGGCGTGGGCTACCCGGACACCCCGGGCATCTGGTCCAACGACCAGGTACGCGGCTGGGCCAACGTGACCAAAGCAATTCACGGCGCAGGCGGCAAGATCTTCCTGCAACTGTGGCACGTTGGCCGGATCTCCCATGAGTCCTACCTGAACGGCGAAGCCCCGGTAGCCCCGAGCGCGATCCAAGCCAAAGGCCACGTTAGCCTGGTTCGCCCGCTGGCCGACTACCCGACCCCGCGCGCCCTCGAAACCGCTGAAATCGCCGACATCATCGACGCCTATCGCACCGGTGCCGAGAACGCCAAAGCTGCCGGCTTCGATGGCGTGGAAATCCACGGTGCCAACGGCTACCTGCTCGACCAGTTCCTGCAAAGCAGCACTAACCACCGCACCGACAACTACGGCGGCTCGCTGGAAAACCGTGCACGCCTGCTGCTGGAGGTGACCGATGCGGCCATCGAAGTCTGGGGTGCCGGTCGTGTAGGCGTGCATTTGGCACCCCGTGCCGACGCCCATGACATGGGTGACGACAACCTGGCGGAAACCTTCACCTACGTTGCCAGTGAGTTGGGCAAGCGTGGCATCGCGTTCATCTGCTCCCGTGAGAAGGAAGGCGCTGACAGCCTCGGCCCGCAATTGAAGAAGGCTTTCGGCGGCCCGTACATCGCTAACGAACGCTTCACCAAAGACACTGCCAACGCCTGGCTGGCGGCGGGCAAGGCAGATGCGGTGGCATTTGGCGTGCCGTTCATTGCCAACCCGGACCTGCCGGCTCGCCTGAAAGCCGATGCGCCGCTGAACGAAGCCCACCCGGAAACCTTCTACGGCAAAGGCCCGGTCGGTTATATCGACTACCCGACATTGGCGATCTGACGTAACCCGCTGAAACGAAAAAGCCCCGGCTCACAATGACCGGGGCTTTTTCTTGGGCTACGGGAAACACTCCTTCACAGCCTTGCAACAATATCGCTACAAAATACTTAGGCGGCTACCTATCAACCGCCCGCCAGCCCGTATATAAAGTCACCCCACCAATCAGGCATAGGGACGATTGACTGTCTCTGGTCTTTACTGTTGACACAACATGATGCAATTACGCATTTTGTCTTAATTGCGCAGGCTAGGGCTCAGGCGCAGCATGTCCAACCCGGCATCAACCCAGCGTTCCGCCTCCTGGTGCAGCTTGAAGCTGTCAGGCACCAGCAGCCACTGGCCAATCAGCCCGTTGATGTAGGCATGAATACACACCGCACCACGGGTGGTGTCGAGATTTTCCGGGAGTTGCCCGCGATGGACCGCGTTACGCAATGTCAGGCCGATGCGCAGGTTGCATTCCTGGCTGTGGGTCTGGCGCTGGCGGCGCATGTCGCACATTTCATCGGTGAATTCGCACTTATGAAACAAGATCTCGTTGATGCGCCGGGTTTTCGGGTCCAGGGCCACTTGATGGAACAAATGAATCAACAGCTTGCGCATACAGCCCAGCGGGTCGACTTCATCCTCGCTCTCACTCGCCCGGGCCAATTCATCCAGGGGTTCATGCAGCGTGTCGAGCAACGCCTGGAGCAAATCGGACTTGTTGCTGAAATGCCAATAGATAGCCCCACGCGTTACGCCCGCCAACGCAGCGATTTCCGCCAGCGTGGTCCGCGCAACACCGCGCTCGTAAAAGGCCTGTTCGGCGGCTTCGAGAATTTGGCTTCGCGTTTCCTGAGCTTCCTCTTTGGTGCGACGAACCATGGCAGTAAAACCTCAATCAGGACACTTGGGACTATTGTTAACGCAGAATTAATAGCGGCTAACGATCATCCGAATATTTGTGGGACGGCACCGTCATGGGTACCGAACGTAATGGAATCGAGGCTTTGGGCGTTGCTTTGTCAACATTCCGCGAAGCCTGTCAAGAGTTTACAAACAACCATGAACGTAAGTATATTGCGTAGCAAGCTACTTATCCACTCACAGCTTGTTTTTTACCCTTCCACACTTCTTGTGCGCACTCTGCGCGCCTGACCCGAGGATCTTCATGCAACTTAAGCCAGCTGTTACCGCTCTGGTCACTGCCGTCGCCCTGGCATCGCTGCTCAGCGGATGTAAAAAGGAAGAAGCGGCTCCGCCCGCTCAAACACCTCAGGTCGGCGTGGTCACCATTCAACCGCAAGCCTTTACCCTGACGTCCGAGCTGCCAGGTCGCACCACGGCCTACCGCATCGCGGAAGTTCGTCCTCAGGTCAACGGCATCATTCTCAAGCGCCTGTTCAAGGAAGGCGGCGACGTGAAGGAAGGGCAACAGCTCTACCAGATCGACCCGTCGGTGTATGACGCCACCCTCAAAAGCGCACAAGCCAGCCTGACCCAGACCAAGTCCATCACCGACCGCTACAAGCAGTTGGTCGATGAACAAGCCGTCAGCCGCCAGGAATACGACACCGCGGTCGCCAACCGCATGACCGCCGAAGCCAACCTGCAGTCCGCCCAGATCAACGTGCGCTACACCAAAGTGTTCGCGCCGATCTCCGGGCGTATCGGCCGCTCTTCGGTGACCGAAGGCGCACTGGTCAGCAACGGCCAGACCGATGCCATGGCCGTGATCCAGCAACTGGACCCGATCTACGTCGACGTCACGCAGTCCTCGGCCGAAATGCTGAAGCTGCGCCGTGACCTGGAAAGCGGCCAACTGGAAAAAGCCGGCGACAATGCCGCCAAGGTCAAGCTGACCCTGGAAGACGGCAGTGCCTACAAGCTGGACGGCAAGCTGGAGTTCTCCGAAGTCTCGGTTGACCAGACCACCGGCTCCGTGACCCTGCGCGCCGTGTTCCCCAACCCTGACCACACCCTGCTGCCGGGCATGTTCGTACACGCCCAGTTGCAAGCCGGTGTGAACAGCAAGGCCATCCTGGCACCGCAGCAAGGCGTGACCCGCGACATCAAGGGCATTCCAACCGCACTGGTGGTGAACAAGGACAACAAGGTCGAGCAGCGCCAACTGGTTGCCAACCGTACTTCCGGCGCCTACTGGCTGGTGGAAAAAGGCCTGGACGCCGGTGACCGCGTGATCACCGAAGGCCTGCAATTCATCAAGCCGGGCATCGAAGTCAAGGTCAAGGACGCGGATAACGCCAAGCCTGCCGGTTCTGCTCCTGCTCCTGCCGCCGCTGCTGGCCAGGGGGAGTAACCCATGTCGAAATTTTTTATCGACCGTCCCATTTTCGCCTGGGTAATTGCCCTGGTGATCATGCTGGTCGGGGCACTGTCGATCCTGAAGTTGCCCATCAACCAATACCCGGCCATTGCGCCAACCGCCATTGATATCCAGGTGACCTACCCAGGCGCGTCTGCACAAACCGTGCAGGACACCGTGGTACAGGTCATCGAGCAACAGCTCAACGGTATCGACAACCTGCGTTATGTCGCCTCGGACAGTAACTCCGACGGCAGCATGACCATCACCGCGACGTTCAACCAGGGTACCAACCCGGACATCGCCCAGGTTCAGGTGCAGAACAAGCTGAACCTGGCGACCCCACTGCTGCCGCAAGAAGTGCAGCAGCAGGGTATCCGCGTGACCAAGTCGGTGAAGAACTTCCTGATGGTGATTGGTCTGGTGTCGGAAGACGGCAGCATGACCAAGGACGACCTGTCCAACTACATCGTGTCGAACATCCAGGACCCGATTTCCCGTACAGCGGGTGTAGGTGACTTCCAGGTGTTCGGTTCGCAGTACGCCATGCGTATCTGGCTCGACCCCACCAAGCTGAACAACTACCAGTTGACCCCGGTAGACGTCAGCAGCGCCATCGCGGCACAGAACGTCCAGGTGGCCACCGGTCAACTGGGTGGCCTGCCTGCCCTGCCCGGCACTCAGCTCAACGCCACCATCATCGGCAAGACCCGTCTGCAAAGCGCCGAAGAGTTCGGCAAGATCCTGCTAAAGGTCAACACCGATGGCTCGCAGGTCCGCCTGCGTGACGTTTCCCGTATCGAACTCGGCGGCCAGAACTACAGCATCAGTGCGCAGTTCAACGGCAAGCCGGCATCCGGTATGGCAATCAAGCTGGCAGCGGGTGCCAACGCCCTCGACACCGCCAAGGCCATCCGTGAAACCGTGGCCTCGCTGGAACCGTTCTTCCCGCCTGGCATGAAGGCGGTGGTGCCATATGACACCACGCCTGTGGTCACCGAATCGATCTCCGGTGTAGTACACACCCTGGTCGAAGCGATCGTGCTGGTGTTCCTGGTGATGTTCCTGTTCCTGCAGAACTTCCGTGCCACCATCATCACCACCATGACGGTTCCGGTGGTATTGCTGGGTACCTTCGGGATCCTGGCGGCGTTCGGTTTTACCATCAACACCCTGACCATGTTCGGCATGATCCTGGCCATCGGCTTGCTGGTGGACGACGCCATCGTTGTGGTGGAAAACGTCGAGCGGGTAATGGCCGAGGAACACTTGTCGCCCAAGGAGGCGACGGTCAAGTCCATGGGCCAGATCCAGGGCGCCCTCGTGGGTATCGCGCTGGTACTGTCGGCGGTACTGCTGCCGATGGCGTTCTTCGGCGGCTCCACGGGTGTGATCTACCGTCAGTTCTCGATCACCATTGTTTCGGCGATGGCGTTGTCGGTACTGGTTGCCCTGATCTTCACCCCGGCCTTGTGCGCCACCATGCTCAAGCCAATCGACCCTGAAAAGCACGGCCAACCCAAGCGTGGTTTCTTCGGCTGGTTCAACCGCACCTTCGACCGTGGCGTACTGAGCTACGAGCGTGGCGTGGGCAACATGATCAAGCACAAGATCCCGGCATTCCTGGTCTACACGCTGATCCTGGCTGGCATGATCTGGATGTTCACCCGTATTCCAAGCGCGTTCCTGCCTGAGGAAGACCAGGGTGTGATCTTTGCCCAGGTTCAGACACCGGTGGGTTCTTCGGCTGAACGTACGCAGAAAGTCATCGATGATATGCGCGCCTTCTTGTTGAACGACAAGGAAGGTGAGCCGGGCGAAGGCAAGGCCGTGAAGTCGGTATTTACCGTGAACGGCTTTAACTTCGCGGGTCGTGGCCAGAGTTCGGGCCTGGCGTTCGTGATGCTCAAGCCATGGGATGAACGTGATTCGTCCATGTCGGTATTCGAAGTGGCCAAGCGTGCCCAGGGTTACTTCTTCGGGGCCTTCAAGGACGCCATGGTATTTGCCATCGTGCCGCCTTCGGTTCTGGAACTGGGTAACGCCACGGGTTTCGACGTGTTCCTGCAAGACCAGGGTGGCGTCGGCCACGAGAAGCTGATGGCTGCACGCAACCAGTTCCTCGGTGCCGCCGCACAAAGCAAGATCCTGGCGGGTGTGCGCCCCAACGGCGTGAACGATGAGCCGCAGTACGAGCTGACCGTTGACGACGAGAAGGCCAGCGCCCAGGGCATCAGCCTGTCGGACATCCAGAGCACCCTGGCGATTGCCTTGGGTGGCAGTTACGTCAACGACTTCATCGACCGTGGTCGTGTGAAGAAGGTGTATGTACAGGGTGATGCCGCCAGCCGGATGTCGCCGGAAGACCTCGACAAATGGTACGTGCGCAGCACCTCCGGGAAGATGGTGCCGCTGTCGGCCATCTCGTCGGGCAAGTGGATCTACGGTTCGCCCAAGCTCTCGCGTTACAACGGTGTAGCGGCGATGGAAATCCTCGGTACCCCGGCACCTGGCTACAGTACCGGTGACGCGATGGCGGAAGTCGAGCGGATTGCCAAGGACCTGCCGGCCGGCGTTGGTTATGCGTGGACCGGTCTGTCGTACGAAGAACGTCTGTCCGGCTCACAGGCACCTGCGCTGTACGCCCTGTCGCTGCTGGTAGTGTTCCTGTGCCTCGCGGCACTGTACGAAAGCTGGTCGATCCCGATCGCGGTAATCCTGGTGGTCCCACTGGGTGTGATCGGTGCATTGATCGCCACCAGCCTGCGCGGGCTGTCCAACGACGTGTTCTTCCAGGTGGGCTTGCTGGTAACGGTGGGCCTGGCAGCGAAGAACGCCATCTTGATCGTGGAGTTCGCCAAAGAACTCCACGAACAAGGCAAGGGCATCGTCGAGGCAGCCATCGAGGCGTCCCGCATGCGTCTGCGTCCGATCATCATGACGTCCATGGCGTTTATGCTTGGCGTACTGCCGCTGGCAATTTCCAGCGGTGCCGGTTCGGGCAGCCAGCACGCCATCGGTACCGGCGTAATTGGCGGTATGATCACGGCCACTGTCTTGGCGATCTTCTGGGTGCCGCTGTTCTACGCGACCGTGTCCTCCGCTGGCGAGCGCAAAAAGACTGAAACTACTGAAACTCCTAAAGAGGCTGGCCAATGAGCAAGTCGCTCCTTTCCTTAGCCGTCACGGCATTCGTGCTCAGTGGCTGCTCGCTGATACCTGACTATCAGCGCCCTGAGGCGCCGGTGGCCGCCCAGTTCCCGCAGGGGCCGGCGTATTCGTCGGCCCAGGCGCCGAGCCAGGCCGCTGTCGAGCAAGGCTGGAAGCAGTTTTTCCACGACCCTGCCCTGCAACAGCTGATCCAGACGGCGCTGGTGAACAACCGTGACCTGCGTGTCGCGGCCCTGAACATCGACGCCTACGCGGCGCAGTACCAGATCCAGCGTGCCGACCTGTTCCCGGCCGTATCGGCCACGGGCAGCGGTAGCCGTTCGCGTACTCCGGCCAAGCTGTCACAGACCGGCGAATCGACCATCAGCAGCCAATATTCGGCAGGCCTTGGTATCAGCTCGTATGAGCTGGACCTGTTCGGTCGCGTACGCAGCTTGAGTGAGGAAGCCCTGCAAAAGTACTTCGCCACTGAAGAAGCGCGCCGCAGTACCCAGATCAGCCTGGTGGCCAGCGTGGCCAACGCCTACCTGACCTGGCAGGCCGACAAAGAGCTGCTCAAGCTCACCCAGGACACCCTGGGCGCGTACGAGCAGAGCTACAAGCTGACCTCGCGCAGCAACGAAGTCGGCGTGGCCTCGGCCCTCGACCTCAGCCAGGCGCGTACCTCGGTGGAAAACGCCCGGGTTGCCCTGGCGCGCTACACCCGCCAGGTCGCGCAGGACGAGAACAGCCTGACCCTGCTGCTGGGCACTGGCTTGCCGGCGAATATCGCCAGCCAGCCGCTGTCGGATAACCTGCTCAGCGAAGTGCCGGCCGGGTTGCCATCGGACCTGCTGCAACGTCGTCCCGACATCATTCAGGCCGAGTACAACCTCAAAGCCGCCAACGCCAATATCGGCGCGGCGCGTGCTGCGTTCTTCCCGAGCATCAGCCTGACGGCCAGTGCCGGCACCGCAAGCCCAACCTTGGGCGGCCTGTTCAAAGGCGGCTCGGGCACCTGGTCGTTCGCCCCGCAGATCAACATCCCGATCTTCAACGCCGGCAGCCTGCGCGCCAGCCTGGACTACTCGAAGATCCAGAAAGAGATCAACGTGGCGAACTACGAGAAAGCGATCCAGACCGGCTTCCAGGAAGTCTCGGACGGCCTCGCCTCACGTGAAACCTACAAGCAGCAACTGGAAGCGCAACGTGGTTTCGTCGCCGCCAACCAGGACTACTACCGCCTGGCCGAGCGTCGCTATCGCATTGGTGTCGACAGCAACCTGACGTTCCTCGACGCCCAGCGCCAACTGTTCAGTGCCCAGCAATCGCTGATCACCGACCGCCTGGCGCAGCTCACCAGCGAGGTCAACCTGTACAAGGCCCTCGGCGGTGGCTGGAGCGAGCAGACTGCGAAGAACGAGCCGTTGAAAGAAGAAGCACCGGCGCTGAAGTTGTTCTGATAGCGCTGCTGTAGATAAACAAAACCGCTTCCCTCACCGGAAGCGGTTTTTTTATGCCCGTCTGTAGTGAGCGGGCTTGCCCGCGCTGGGGGGCGAAGCCGCCCCAAATCCGGCTGCTTCGGTCTTACTGATACACCGAGGCGCCTGGGTTTAGGGCGGCTCCGCCCCCCAGCGCGGGGCAAGCCCGCTCACTACAGGCTGCCCTCCTTGCTTTTCGCTCAACCTTTCAGGATAAAATTGGTCACAGATTCTTACAGACCACAGAGGGAGCTTGTCGTAATGATCGTAGGAATCGACCTGGGGACCACCAACAGTCTTGCAGCGGTATGGCGCGGTGATGCCGCCGAACTAGTCCCCAATGCCCTTGGCCAGTTGCTGACCCCAAGCGTGGTCGGCCTGGATGACCAAGGCCGCATCCTGGTAGGCCAGGCCGCCAAAGAGCGCCTGCACACCCACCCGCACCTCACCACTTCATTGTTCAAACGCTTCATGGGCAGTGCCACCGAAGTGCGCCTGGGCGACAAATCGTTCCGCCCGGAAGAGCTCTCCGCGCTGGTACTCAAAAGCCTCAAGGAAGATATCGAACGCACCTACGGCCATACCGTCACCGAAGCCGTGATCAGCGTGCCCGCCTATTTCAGCGACGGCCAACGCAAAGCCACGCGCATTGCCGGTGAACTGGCCGGGCTCAACGTCGACAAGCTGATCAACGAACCCACCGCCGCAGCCCTCGCCTACGGCCTGCACCAGCGTGACAAAGAAACTTCGTTCCTGGTGTTCGACCTTGGCGGCGGTACCTTTGACGTGTCGATCATCGAGCTGTTCGACGGTGTGATGGAAGTGCGCGCCAGTGCTGGCGACAACTTCCTCGGCGGCGAAGACTTCGACACCCTGCTGCTGGAACACTTCGTCGACAGCCAGCGCAATGCCCAGGGTTTCCCGCCCACCAGCAGCGTGCTGCAAGCCCTGCGCCGTGAAGCCGAGCGTGTGCGCAAAGCCCTCGGCCAAGACGACAGCGCTGACTTCGCCCTGCGCGTGGACGGCCAGCAATGGGTGAAAACCATCACCCAGCAAGAACTCGCCAAGCTGTACACCCCGCTACTGGAGCGCCTGCGTGCGCCCATCGAACGCGCCCTGCGCGATGCGCGGATTCGGGTCGGCGACCTCGATGAAATCCTGCTGGTTGGCGGTACCACGCGCATGCCGCTGGTGCGCAAACTTGCCGCCGGTTTGTTCGGACGCTTCCCGTCCATCAGCCTCGACCCAGACCAGGTGGTCGCCCATGGCGCCGCGATCCAGGCCGCGCTCAAGGCCCGTTCGGCGGCGCTGGAAGAAGTGGTGCTGACCGACGTATGCCCCTACACCCTGGGCATCGAAACCTCGAACCAGTACGGCAGCCATATCGAAAGCGGCCACTACCTGCCGCTGATCGAGCGCAACAGCAGCGTGCCGGTCAGCCGGGTCAAGACCGTGGTCACCCTGCATGACAACCAGAGCCAGGTGCTGCTCAAGATCTACCAGGGCGAAAGCCGCCTGGTCAAAGACAACATCGAGCTGGGCCAACTGGACATCGCCGTGCCCAAGCGCAAGGCGGGTGAAGTCTCGCTGGACGTGCGCTTCACCTACGACAACAACGGCCTGTTGGAAGCCCAGGTAAGTATCCCGCTGACCGGCGAGCAACACTCCCTGGTGATCGAGAACAACCCCGGCGTGCTGAACCCGGAAGAAATCCAGCAACGCCTGCAAGCCCTGGCGCAGTTGAAGGTTCACCCGCGCGACCAACAGGTCAACACCGTACTCACCGCGCGCCTCGAACGGCTCTATCAGGAAAGCCTCGGCGAACTGCGCGAGCAACTCGGGCACTGGGCCGGCCAGTTCCAGCAGGTGCTCGACACCCAGGACGAACGCCGGATCCGCGACGCCCGCAGTGAACTGACCCGTCAACTTGAACAGCTCGACAACGGGTTCTGGCGCTGAGGGAACACCCCATGAATTGCTGGACCGTGCTGCAACTGCCGGAAGAAGCCGACGAACGCACCATCAAGCGTACCTATGCGCGGCTGCTGAAAAGCTGCCGCCCGGACGACGACGCCGAAGGCTTCCAGCGCCTGCGCGAAGCCTATGAAGAAGCATTGGCCTACGCACGCTGGCGGGCCGAGTGGGAGGACGAGGAAACCACCACCACTGCAGCGCCCGTGGCCGAACAAACCTACGGCAACCTCAACGACCTCGCCGAACTGATGGACGTCAGTGCCCTGCACCCGGCCCCATTCGAAGCGCCCAAGGCCGACCCGGCACAGGCACTGCTCAGTGGCCTCAACGTCAGCAACTTCATAGAGCGCTGGACCCTCGCCATTCAACAGGATTGCACCGACGCCTTCCAGGCGGGCCTGTTGCGTCATTGCTTCGATCACCCAGGCGAGCGCGTTGCGATAGCCAGTTGGGCGGCAAACCATTTGGAATGGCTGACACCCTGGCAACAGGTCGCCATGACGCCGTGGCAACACGAAACGCTCTCCGGCGAACTCTTGCAGGAATACCGCCGCACCTTGCAAGAACTGCTGGAGCAGAAGGCCGAACGCGAGTTCATCATCCAGCTCACGCAGTACAACAACCAACCCTGGCTGCGGGTGTTCGACCTGCAACAGCAGTGGCAACGCATCATCCTGCAGTTGCTCCACGACACCACCTGGAGCGTGCCGCTGTTCGAGCGGGTGTGCCAGGTTTTCGGCTGGGACGACCAGAAAGGCGTATGCCCGGAACCCACCTGGATGTGGCGCGAACTGGTCTCGCGCTGCGAGCAGGAAAGCTTTTACGCCAACCTGCTGGAAAAAGCCCAGGACCTTCGCCGCACCTCGGCCGATGCCCTGGCCGCGCGCCTGTTGCTCACGCCGATGTCGGCAAGCCAACAAAAACGCATCATCGACGGCTTTGGCGAGAACGAATGGAACGCCTGCCAGCACCTGGGCGAACTCCTGACCTGGCGCTACCCGCAGCTGCTGGAACGGTTGCCGCAACCCGACGCGTTCTTCTGGCGCAAATTTGTGCCGCGGCCGATTTATACCCAGGTGTTTATTCGCGTATGGGCTGTCTTGGCCTTGGGGATCGGCCTGAGCATGATCCACACGCCACCCGGCAGGCTGGATTTGCATTCGACGTTTATCTTTATGGTGGCGGCGTTCATTCCGGCCGGGATCGCGTTTCGCATCACCCAGTTCTGGGCCAGCATGAGCTCGACCTACCGGGTACCCGACCTGTGGCTAAGCCAGTACCTGATCCCCAAGCGCATTAACCCCAACAAGTATTGGCTGGTGATCCGCCACGGCGTGCCCCAAGCGCTCATGCTGGCCGCCTGCGGGCTGATGCTCGGCGTACTGGGCATGGTCACCTATGCCGGCGCGCTGGCAATCAACCTGCTGCACACCAAACGCATCGGCCACATCAGCCATAAATTCAGCCACGGCTACCCGTGGCTGAACGGCTTGCACTGGGCATTTTGGAGCCCATTGCAAGCGGCGTTCCTGGTGGTGATGGTGGGGGTGATCGTTGCGGCGCAGCATTACTTGCCGCAGGTTCCGTGGACGCGCCTGGTGTCACCCAAACTATAAGGGCGCCTTCACGCACACTAGCAAGCGCCCCTATTGCCAGAAACAATGCGGCCTAGGGGCACTTGAAACAGGCCATGTTCATGGTGCTTTTTTTTTGAGAGGGCGAGTATTGACGCGAATCTCATGGGCAATGACCTTCGCCTTTTGAGCGACATCCTCCTTATCAAATACAACAAAATCGAACTCCGTGTTCGCTGTAATAACCTGGTATTCGTCGACCTGCTCCACGGTAGTCACCGTCAAGCTACCGCTGGCTGGCGAGTAGGCCTCGTAGTCATCGTCATAGATGTAAAACTGGGCCTGCACATCGCCAGTCTCTTCACCGATCCTGTAAGTCTTCCCTTCTTCCAGCGTGTGGGGACCGGACAAAATAATCTCGTATTTCAAATCTGTACTAACGCCTTTCAGAAAGAAATAAGCAGACGTTGTGTCGCCAACGTAAACCAGGTCAATACAGGCGAATGGAAAAAACGAATAAAACTGCAGCCTCAACTCGCCAAGAATGTGACCTTCAACGGGGCTAGTGGTTAAGCCGTCAGGCAGGGTCACTGTCTTGGGTTTGTGTAAATGGATCATGGTGAATACCTCAACTAACTCAATTGGAACATACCCCCAATACCGTGTCGCCTGGCCACATTAGTCTTCGATGGCACACCTGAACAACTGTCAACTCTGACAGGTCGATAGCAGAACTCCACGATTAACCAGGCTTACATCGAATAACGTTCGATCACCGCCCAAACCCATATTCCCCCCAATTGAATCTTCCCCATCGCCCTCTCACCATGGCCCGCACCTGCATAACCCCAATAACAACAGGTCCTAACGCCATGAGCACTTTGCACCCGCGCCAGCTGTTGCTGGCAACCGCTGTCGCCACCCTTGCCCTGCCCGCCGTCGCCGAAGAACACGGCTTCCTCGAAGACGCCAGCGCCAACCTCAACCTGCGCAACTTCTTCATCAACCGCAACTTCACCAACCCCACCAAGGCCCAGGGCGGCGCGCAGGAGTGGACGCAGAGTTTCATCCTCGATGCCAAATCCGGGTTTACCCAAGGCACGGTGGGTTTCGGCGTGGATGTGTTGGGCTTGTACTCGTTGAAGCTCGATGGCGGACGCGGTACTGGCGGCACCCAGTTGCTGCCGCTGGACCACGACGGTCGCCCGGCCGATAACTTCGGACGACTTGGCGTAGCCTTCAAGGCAAAGATCTCGAAGACCGAAGTAAAGGTTGGCGAATGGATGCCGGTGCTGCCAATCCTGCGCGCCGACGATGGTCGCTCCCTACCGCAAACCCTGCGCGGTGGGCAGATCACCTCCAAAGAAATCGCCGGCCTCACGCTGTACGGCGGTCAGTTCCGCGCCAACAGCCCGCGGGACGACAGCAGCATGACCGACATGTCCATGACCGGTAAAACCGCGTTCACCTCCGACCGTTTCAACTTCCAGGGCGGCGAGTACGCGTTCAACGACAAGCGCACCCAGATCGGCCTGTGGAACGCCCAGCTCAAGGACATCTACCGCCAGCAGTACGTCAACCTGATCCACAGCCAACCGCTGGGCGACTGGACCCTGGGCGCCAACCTCGGGTTCTTCTACGGCAAGGACGATGGCAGCGCCCGCGCAGGCGAGCTGGACAACAAGACCTGGTCCGGCCTGTTCTCGGCCAAGTACGGCGGCAACACCTTCTACGTCGGCCTGCAAAAACTCACCGGCAACAATGCCTGGATGCGCGTCAACGGCACCAGCGGCGGCACCCTGGCCAACGACAGCTACAACTCCAGCTACGACAACGCCCAGGAAAAATCCTGGCAAGTGCGCCACGACTACAACTTCGCCGCCCTCGGCGTGCCGGGCCTGACGCTGATGAACCGCTATATCAGCGGCAGCAACGTGCACACCGGCACCATTACCGACGGCAAGGAATGGGGCCGCGAGAGTGAACTGGGCTATACCGTGCAAAGCGGCGCGCTGAAGGACCTCACTGTGCGCTGGCGCAATTCCAGCATGCGCCGGGACTACAGCAACAACGAGTTCGATGAAAACCGGTTGATCGTCAGTTACCCGATCAGTCTGCTGTAAACCGTCATCGACCTTGCTGTATGGTGCGCGCCTGCCGCTGCTGAGCTAAATCAGCAGCGGCTTTTTATTCGAGCCCGTGCACACCATGAAATCCTTCGCTTTAGCGTGCGCCCTGCTTGCCCTGGCCTTGAGCCTCAGTGGCTGCATCGGCGCGCCCATCGCCCTGACGCCGCAGACCGAACAACGCCTGCAAACCCAGGCGCCGATCCGTTTCCTGCTGACCTTCGATGATGGCCCAAGCGCTTCGGGTTACAACAACCCGAGCCGCTCGGTGGTTGCCGACTTGGCGCATAACCCGATACTGCCGGGCATCAAGGCGGTGTTTTTCCTGCAGACCGAAGCGTCGCGTTCCGGCGGCAGTTCACGGGGCCGCAAGACCATGGAGCGTGAGTTCGCTGCAGGCCATATCCTCGCCTTCCACACCGCAACGGCCTTTCATACCAACCATCGCTGGCTCAATGACGCCGAGCTGGAAAGCACCCTCACTCAGGGCGCTGCCGACATTGCGGCGATCACAGGCGCGCCGCCGCAACTGGTGCGCCCGCCATTCTGGAACTACGACCGGCGCACCTTCGCCGCCTACCAGCGCCACGGCATGCACGTATTGCTCACTGACTTGAGCGCCAATGACGGCAAGATATGGGGTTTCAATGGCAGCCCACGGCGCCGCGCCAACCTGTATCACCAGCTCTCAGTGGTACGCGAGCACATTGCCCTGGGGGAATTGCCGACAGTGGATGGCGTGATACCAGTGGTGGTGACGTTCCATGACATCAACCGCTATACGGCGCGGCATATGCAGGAGTACTTGCAGATATTGCTCGATAGCGCGCGGGTCACCGGGGTGAGGACGGCGGCGGAGCCGTTCTATACCGACCATGACGCGCTGGAGCGGGCGGCGTTGGCCAGGTCGGTTAAAGAGGTGAGCGAGCCAGTGCATTTGCCTGGCGTGTGGAACTGGGTATGGGACGCAGATTCCCACTGACACCCTGAAATCAATGTGGGAGCGGGCTTGCTCGCGAAAGCGCCGTGTCGGTCACCACATGTATAAACTGAACCACCGCATTCGCGAGCAAGCCCGCTCCCACATTTTTGATCGCATTTCAACTCAGTCAGTCTGGCGAGACTCGACACCCAGCTCATCCCACACCGACTCCGCCAAATGAAACGTCGCATTCGCCGCCGGAATCCCGCAGTAGATCGCGCTCTGCATCAGCACCTCTTTTATCTCTGCGCGAGTCACCCCGTTGCTGGCAGCGGCACGCAGGTGCAGCTTCAACTCCTCACTGCGGTTCATGCCAATCAACATGGCGATGGTGATCAGGCTACGGGTGTGCCGAGGCAGGCCCGGGCGGGTCCAGATATCACCCCAGGCGTGGCGGGTGATCATTTCCTGAAACTCGCTATTGAACTCGGTCAGGGCATTGAGGCTGCGGTCGACGTGGGCATCGCCCAGCACTTCGCGGCGTACTTGCAGGCCCTCGGCGTAACGTTGTTTCTCGTCCACAAAAAAATCCTCAGGGGGCCAGCAAAAATTCGACAACACGGTCGCTGAACGCAGCACCCGCTTGGACATTGGACAGGTGCGCCGCGTAGAACTCGGCGTATTCGGCACCTTGCACATGGGTCTGGATATAGTGGCTGCCGGCAGGCGGTGTGACCGCGTCTTCAGTGCCAGCAACCACCAACGTCGGCACCTTGATTGACGATAACTGTTCACGGAAATCCGCATCGCGCACGGCGCCGCAGTTGGCTGCGTAGCCTTCGGGTGATGTAGCCGCCAGCATGTCGGTGATCAGCTTGGCTTGATGCGGATGCGCTTCGGCGAAGTCCGCAGTAAACCAGCGTGCAATCGATGCATCGCGCAGGGCGGTCATCGCCGCCGCGCCGTCACGCAACACCATCTCGATGCGTGGGTTCCACACCTCAGGCGTGCCGATCTTGGCGGCGGTGTTGCACACCACCAGACGGTGCAAGCGCGAACCCGCGTTGATGCCCAGCCATTGGCCGATCAAGCCGCCCATGGACAAACCACAGAAGTGCGCGCGCGGAATATCCAGCGCATCCAGCAGCGCGATCACGTCGCGACCCAGTTGCTCGATGCTGTAGGGGCCTTCGGTAACCAGGGATTTGCCATGGCCGCGAGTGTCGAAGCGCAGCACGCGAAAGTGCTGGGTGAAGGCCGGGATCTGGAGGTCCCACATGTGCAGGTCGGTGCCCAACGAGTTGGACAACACCAGTACTGGCGCATCCACAGGTCCGTCCAATTGGTAATGCAGTTCGCCCTCGGCGAGTTGTACAAATGCCACAGCGGTCTCCTCAAGAGAAGTGTTCGGTTACGGCGCGGCTGACCCAGGTTTGCGCCTGGCCCAGGTAATGGGCAGGGTCGAGCAGGCGATCGAGTTCGGCGGCTGGCAGTTCGGCCGTGATCTGTGGTTCATCTGCCAGTACTGCACGCAGATGCCGCTGCTCGGCGACCGCACGTTTGCAGCATTGCTCCAGCAGATGGTGCGCGGTCTCACGACCCAGGCGTTGGGCAAGCACGATACTTACGGCTTCGGCCAGCACCAGGCCTTGGGTCAGGTCGAGGTTTTTGCCCATGCGTTCGGCGTCGACTTCCAGCCCTTCGCTCACCAGCAGTGCCTGTTGCAGCGCCCCGGAAACCAAGCGGCAAATGTCCGGCAGGGTTTCCCATTCGGCATGCCACAGGCCGAGGCTGCGCTCGTGTTCCTGGGGCATCGCGCTGAACATCGTCGCCACCAAGCCAGGCACACGGGTCGCCGCGCTGATCAGCACGGCAGCGCCCACGGGGTTGCGTTTGTGCGGCATGGTCGACGAACCGCCCTTGCCCGGCGCCGAGGGTTCGAACACTTCAGCCGCTTCGGTCTGCATCAACAGGCTGACGTCGCGGCCCAATTTACCGAGGCTGCCGGCGATCAGACCAAGCACGCTGGCGAACTCCACCAGGCGATCACGTTGGGTGTGCCAAGGCTGCTCAGGCAAGGCCAGTTGCAACTCCGCCGCCAGGGCTTCGGCCACCGGCATCGCCTGCTCACCCAGCGCCGCCAACGTGCCGGACGCACCACCGAATTGCAGCACCATCAAGCGCGGCTTGAGTTCGCGCAGGCGTTGGCGACTGCGGGTGACCGCGCCCAGCCACCCGGCGATTTTCATCCCCAGGGTGACTGGCGTCGCATGCTGCAACCAGGTGCGCCCAGCCAAGGGCACAGCGGCATAACGCTGGGCCTGGGCGGCCAGGATGTCACCCAGTCGTGCCAGGTCCGTTTCGATCAACAACACCGCTTGGCGCAGTTGCAGCACCAGGCCGGTGTCCATCACATCCTGGCTGGTGGCGCCCAGGTGCACATAACGCTCGGCGCCAGCATCCTCACTGGCAATCAACTTGCCCAAGGCCTTCACCAGCGGAATGGCCGAATTCCCCGCCGTGGCAATTGCCACGCCGAGGGCATCCACGTCATACAGCGACGCCAGGCACGCCTGGGCAATCGGAGCGACGGCGGCGTGCGGGATCAAACCGACCCGGGCCTCGGCCCGCGCCAGCGCTGCCTCGAAATCCAGCATGCCCTGCAAGCGTCCGGTGTCGCAGAACACCTCAGCCATGCTGTCTGCCGTGAAGTAAGCGTCGAACAATTGGTTGCTCGTGCGCAGTGTCATAACGCGTCCCTTACAAATCGTGGTGCAAGTACTCGGCCTGTTTCGGCAAGCGCAAGCTGAACAGGAAGGCCACCGCCATCATGCCGGTGACGTACCAGTAAAAGGTATTTTCCATGCCCATGGATTTGAGCCCCAAGGCCACGTACTCCGCAGAGCCACCAAAGATCGCGTTGGCCACCGCATAGGCCAGGCCCACACCGAGGGCACGCACATGCGGTGGGAACATTTCCGCTTTCACCAGGCCGCTGATCGAGGTGTAGAAGCTCACGATGGCCAGAGCCAGCGAGATCAGCACGAAGGCCAGGAAAGGGCTGGTGACGGTTTTCAACGTGAGCAGGATCGGCACCGTGCACAGGGTGCCGAGGGCACCGAACCACAGCATCGAGTTACGACGGCCGATCTTGTCCGAAAGCATGCCGAACAGTGGCTGCATGCACATGTACACGAACAGTGCGCCGGTCATGATGTAGCTGGCGGTCTTCGCGTGCATCCCGGCGGTGTTCACCAGGTACTTCTGCATGTAAGTGGTGAACGTGTAGAAAATCAGCGAGCCACCGGCGGTGTAGCCGAGCACGGTGATAAACGCTGCTTTGTGATTGCGGAACAACGCGGCGATGCTGCCGGCGTCCTTGTCCTGGCGCATTTCCTTGCTGGTCGTCTCCTTGAGGGTACGACGAAGCAACAGCGAGATCACCGCCGCGATGGCGCCGATCACGAACGGAATCCGCCAGCCCCAGGCGCGCAATTCTTCTTCGGTGAGGATCTGTTGCAGGATCACCACCACCAGCACGGCCAGCAGTTGCCCGCCGATCAGTGTCACGTACTGGAACGAGGCAAAGAACCCGCGCTGGCCCTTGAGCGCGACCTCACTCATGTAGGTCGCGGTGGTGCCGTATTCGCCACCCACCGACAAGCCCTGGAACAGGCGCGCCACCAACAGCAACGCCGGCGCCCAGGCCCCGATGTCTTTGTAAGTCGGCAAAAAGGCGATGACCAGCGAACCGGCGCACATCATCAGCACCGAGATCATCATTGAGTTTTTACGACCGTGTTTGTCGGCCACTCGGCCAAACAGCCAGCCGCCGATAGGTCGCATCAGGAACCCGGCGGCGAACACACCGGCGGTGTTGAGCAGTTGGACCGTAGGGTCGTCCGACGGAAAAAACGCCGGGGCAAAGTAAATGGCGCAGAAGGCATAGACGTAGAAGTCGAACCATTCGACGAGGTTGCCGGAGGAGGCACCGACAATCGCAAAAATCCTTTTGCTGCGTTCTTCTCCGGTGTAGTGACTCGTTGTTGTTGTCATGGTTTTTTCACTCAGTGGGAACGGTTATAGCCTAGACATACTTTGCAACAACCATGTTCCGCAACAAGACTTTTGGGTATGTGGTGCCTGCGAGGGCCTCTTCGCGGGCAAGCCCGCTCCCACATTTACTGTGTTTACACGTTTTGATTCGTGAACACATTCGAAGGTGGGAGCTGGCTTGCCTGCGATGAGGCCCTCAAGGCCAATTCAATAATCGAAGAACACCGTTTCCTTATCGGTCCCCTGCAAAATCACATTCCACTGATGCACACCCGCCTCATCCGGCTTGGCAATCAAGGTACCGCGTCGCTCAGCGGGCACACACGCCAACAACGGGTCATCCCCATTCATCGGCTCGCCCTCAAAGTAAATCCGCGTCAGCAGGTGCTTCACCAACCCACGGGCAAACACCAGCACCACCAGGTGCGGGGCCTGGGTCGTGCCCTTCAGGCCCGGAACGGCACCCGGCTTGATGGTGGTAAAGCGAAAACGCCCTTCCCCATCCACCGGCACCCGGCCAAAGCCTTCGAAGTTCGGGTCGACAGCCTTGTCCTGCTCGTCTTCCGGGTGGTCGTATTTGCCGGCGGCATTGGCCTGCCAGACTTCCAGCATGGCGTCGTTGACGACATCACCGTTGCCATCCACCACTTGCCCGCTGATCGCCACGCGCTCGCCGAGGGTAGCGGCGACGGTCAGGTCTTCGCGGTTCAGCCAGGTCAGGCCGATGTGGTAATACGGCCCGACGGTGTGGGACGTGGTTGCGTTGAGTGTCATCTCATTTCTCCATCGGCGTGGCGTCGCGGCCGCGCAGGACGATGTCCCAGCGGTAGCCGAGGGCATAGGAAGGAATGGTTTTTTCCAGGTCGAAGCGGGCGATCAGGCGCTGCTTGGCCGAGGTGTCCGGCACGCAGTTGTAGATCGGGTCGTATTCCAGCAACGGGTCGCCGGGGAAGTACATCTGCGTGACCAGGCGCGTCAGCACGCTCGGGCCGAACAGCGAAAAGTGGATGTGCGCCGGGCGCCACGCGTTGTGGTGGTTGCCCCACGGGTAGGCACCGGGCTTGATGGTCTGGAACTGATACCAGCCATCGGCGTCGGTGACAGTGCGGCCAGTGCCGGTGAAATTCGGGTCCAGCGGTGCGTCGTGCAGGTCACGCTTGTGGTTGTAGCGACCGGCGGCGTTGGCCTGCCAGATCTCCACCAGAATGCCCGGCACCGGCAGGCCGTTTTCGTCAAGTACACGGCCATGCACGATGATGCGTTCGCCTTGGGGCTCGCCGTCATGCTGGGCAGTGAGGTCGTTGTCCTTCGGGTTGACCCGCTCGGCGCCGATGGTCGGGCCGGTGATTTCCGACAAGGAATGGGGCAGAAACACCAACGGCTGGGACGGCGAACGCAGGTTCGTCGACTGATAGGCCGGGTGCAGGTAATCAGGTTGAGTGCCCGCTTGCGGGCGCCGGTATCCAGGCTTGTCACTCATGGTGCAGTCCTCTCTTATTAGATGCGTTCAATCGCCAGTGCCAAGCCTTGCCCGACACCCACACACATGGTTGCCAGGCCTTTGCTGCCGCCGGTTTTTTCAAGTTGATGCAGGGCCGTCAGTACCAGCCGCGCGCCGCTCATGCCCAGCGGGTGGCCGAGGGCGATGGCGCCGCCGTTCGGGTTGACCTGCGGCGCGTCGTCAGCGATGCCCAGTTCACGCAGCACTGCCAAGCCTTGGCTGGCGAACGCTTCGTTGAGTTCGATCACGTCGAAATCGCTCACCGCCAGGCCCAGGCGCTCTACCAATTTGCGCACCGCCGGTACCGGGCCGATGCCCATCACACGGGGTGCAACACCGGCGCTGGCCATGCCCAATACGCGGGCGCGGGCCGTGAGACCGTGTTTCTTGACAGCCTCGGCGGAGGCCAGGATCAACGCCGCCGCACCGTCATTTACACCCGAGGCATTGCCGGCGGTGACGGTTTTGTCAGGGCCGTTGACCGGCTTGAGTTTGGTCAGCGCTTCCAGGGTGGTATCAGCCCGTGGGTGCTCATCGTGCTCCACCACGGTCTCGCCTTTTTTATGCGCGACACGCACCGGTACGATTTCCTCGGCGAAGAAACCTGCGGCTTGCGCGGCAGCGGTACGTTGCTGGCTGCGCAGGGCAAAGGCGTCCTGATCGGCGCGGGACACCTGGTAGTCGTCGGCAACGTTATCGGCGGTCTGAGGCATCGCATCCACGCCGTACTGGGCTTTCATCAACGGGTTGATAAACCGCCAGCCGATGGTGGTGTCTTCCAGCTTCATGTTGCGCGAAAACGCTGCATCGGCCTTGCCCATCACAAACGGTGCGCGCGACATCGACTCGACGCCACCGGCAATCGCCAGCTCCATTTCGCCGCTGGCAATGGCGCGGAAAGCGGTGCCAATCGCGTCCATGCCTGAAGCGCACAAACGGTTGAGGGTCACGCCGGGAATACTCTCCGGCAAGCCCGCGAGCAACAGCGCCATACGGGCGACGTTGCGGTTGTCTTCGCCGGCCTGGTTGGCGCAGCCCAGGAACACTTCATCCACTGCGCTCCAGTCCACCGAGGGGTTACGTTCGATCAAGGCCTTGATCGGCAGTGCCGCCAAGTCATCGGCGCGTACGGTAGACAAACCACCGCCGAAACGGCCGATGGGGGTACGAATGGCGTCACAGATAAATACATCGCGCATCAGGCTTCTCCCGGCGCTTGGCCGTGGGCGGCGGCCGTGCGTGCTTCAAGGTCACGCAGGGCGGTCAGTTCTGCCTCAGTAGGCTCGGCGGTGGTGCTGACCTGTTCGGCAAAACGAATCGCCCAACCGGTGGCCGCGACCACGTGTTCACGGGTCACGCCAGGGTGCAGCGCGGTGACCACGAATTCATGGGTGCCGGCTTCCGGCTCCATGATGCACAGGTCGGTAATAATCCCTACGGGACCAGCGCCCGGCAGGCCGAGGCGCTTGCGCGAATCGCCGCCTTCGCCATGGCCGACGGAGGTGATGAAGTCCAGTTTGTCGACAAACGAACGGGACGATTGCTTGAGGATGATCAGCACGCTCTTGGCGGAGCCGGCAATTTCCGGCGCGCCACCGGCACCTGGCAGGCGCACTTTGGGCTGGTGATAGTCACCGACCACGGTGGTATTGATATTGCCGAAACGGTCGACCTGGGCTGCGCCGAGAAAGCCGACGTCGATGCGCCCGCCCTGCAGCCAGTAGCGAAAAATCTCACCGGTCGGCACCACGGTGTCGGCGGTCTCGGCCAGCTCGCCATCACCGATGGACAGCGGCAGCACCGAGGGCTTGGCACCAATCGGGCCGGACTCGTAGATCAACACCACATCCGGCGATGAAGTCAGGCGGGCCAGGTTGGCGGCCTTGGACGGCAGGCCGATGCCGACAAAGCAGACGGCGCCATTCTTGAGGCGACGCGCGGCGGCGACGGTCATCATTTCGTTGGTGGAGTAAGCCATTATTTGGCCTCCTGCGCGGTGGCCAGCTTGGCCTGGAATTCACTGAAATCGGCAGTGCCGTGGATGTATTCGTCAATCCAGGTGGTAAAGGTCCCACGGTCGCGAGCGATCGGGTCCCACGCCTGGTAGAAGCGGTTATCACGCTCGTTGTAACCGTGGGCGTAGGACGGGTGCGCGCCTCCGGGAACATGGCACACTGCAGTCAGAGCCCAGGTCGGCAACACGCAGCTGTTCATCGGTGCGTTCAGATCGTCGACAATTTCTTCCACGGTGACGATGCAACGCTTGGCCGCCAGGGCCGCTTCCTTCTGCACACCGAGGATGCCCCAGAGCAACACATTGCCCTTGCGGTCGGCCTTTTGTGCGTGGATCACGGTGACGTCCGGCCGTACCGAGGGCACCGCCGCCAGCACTTCGCCGGTGAACGGGCAGGTGACCGTCTTGATCAGCGGGTTGACCTTGGGCAGGTCGGATCCGGCGTAGGCACGCAGCACCGCAAACGGCAGGCCGGAGGCTCCAGCGACGTAGGCATTGGCCAAGTCGGCGTGGCTGTGTTCTTCGATCTCCAGCGGTTGCGGCCACTGCTTCTCGACTGCGTCACGCAGGCGATGCAGGGAACCCACACCCGGGTTGCCGCCCCAGGAGAAAATCAGCTTGCGGGCGCAACCGGCACCGATCAACTGGTCGTAGACCAGGTCAGGCGTCATGCGCACCAGCGTCAGGTCTTTCTTGCCCTGACGAATGATTTCATGACCCGCTGCCGTAGGGATCAGATGGGTGAAGCCTTCCAGTGCGACGGTGTCGCCGTCGTTCACGAATTGCTTCACCGCGTCACGCAGCGCGAGTATTTCAGCCATGGGGTGTGGGCTCCCGGTGTGGATCGAAAAAGGCGCTGAGGTGGCGCCGCAGTGCCTTGAAGATTAAGCGGGGGAAATGGGCCAAACAATCCGATAATCGACTGAGTGTTCGATTATCGAACGGATTGTTGGCAGGCTATCGATTAGCCTCAGGTGGCATCCGCATGGCTGACCATGCCTTTGATCACTACCGCAGCGGTGGCCAATGCAGCCGGTATCACCAGGGCGGTGAGTACCTGTTCGAAGTTCCAGCCCAGGCCCAGCAACGTGGCGCCCATCCACGCGCCAAGGATCGCGCCGAAGCGGCCAATGCCGAGCATCCAGGACACACCCGTGGCACGACCCTGGGTCGGATAGAAGCGCGCTGCCAGGGATGGCATTGCCGATTGCGCACCGTTGACGCACATGCCGGCGACCAACACCAACGTCGCCAACAGCGTGATGTTGCCCAGGCTCTGCCCTACCGCGTAGGCAAACACCCCGGCCAGCAGGTAGAACGTGCCGATGACTTTGTGCGGATTGAACCGGTCCATCGCCCAACCTACGCCTACGGCGCTCAACACACCGCCAAACTGGAACAACGCGCCGATAAACGCGGCTTGCTCCATGCTGGCACCGCTGTCGCGCATCAGGGTTGGCAGCCAACTGGTCAGCAGATAAACAATCACCAGGCCCATAAAGTAGGTGAGCCACAGCAATAAGGTGCCGGCGCTGTAAGTCCCGGAGAAGATCACCGCAAACACGTTGCGCGCTTTTACGGTCTTTTGCTCGGGCACGCTGAACGCAGTGGCCTGGGCGACGATGCTCGGCTCAATGGGTGAGAGGGTTTTGCGCACTTTGTCGGTGCCGCGATTGCGCACCACCAAATAACGCGCCGACTCCGGTAGCCACAGCACCAATACCACCACCAGGATCAACGGCAGAATGCCGCCGATCATCAACAGGGCGTGCCAACCAAAGGCCGGGATCAGCTTGGCCGAGATAAACCCGCCGCCGGCCATGCCCAGGTTAAAGCCGCAAAACATGCTGGTGACCAGCAGCGACTTATGGCGTTCAGGGGTGTATTCGGACAGCAAGGTGGTGGCATTCGGCATTCCCGCGCCCAGGCCCAGCCCGGTGAGGAAGCGCAGCACCAACAGTTGATCGACGTTGGTGCTGTAGGCCGAAGCCAGGCTGAACGCGCCGAACAGCAACACGGCGCCCACCAAGACGACTTTGCGCCCAAAACGGTCGGCCAACGGGCCAGAGCCCAATGCACCGAACACCATGCCGATCAACGCGGCACTCATCACCGGGCCGAGGCTGGCGCGGTCGATGCCCCAGTCCTGGGACAATGCAGGCGCGATAAAGCCCATGGCGGCGGTGTCGAGGCCATCGAGGAAGACGATCAGGAAACACAGGATCACCACACGCCACTGATAACGCGACAGTGGCTGGGCGTTGATAAAGGACTGTACGTCCAGGGTGGTGCTGACAGAAGGCTGATTCATTATTGTTATTTCCACACCGATGGCGGGCCAACGACCTGAGGTCGTCATTATTATTTGCGCGGCGCTGATAGCGCTGCCGCACATTAATAAGCCAGGGGAAACACCGTCAATTGATCAAACCGGGATCTGTGCGGTCACCGAACACTTAGGCAAACAACTGCGCACTCAACTCGCGACTGGCACTGAGCATGCTCGGCAGAAACCGCTGTTCCAGCTCGCTGCGGCTGACCCGCCCGGCGTGGGTGCTGACGTTGAGCGCGGCCAATACCTGGCCGGAGGCGTCGTACACCGGCACCGCGATAGAGCGCAGGCCTTGTTCCAATTCCTGGTCGACGATGCACCAGCCTTGCTGACGCACTTGCTGCAGGCATTCAAACAACGCGGCAGGTGTGGTCAGGGTGCGGCTGGTCTTGGTTTGCAGGTCGGCGTGGTCGAGGTAGTCCTGCAGCGAGGCGTCATCCAGTGCCGCGAGCAGGATACGGCCCATGGACGTGCAATAGGCAGGCAAGCGCCCACCCACCGAGAGGTCCACGGAAATCAGGCGCTGAGTGGTGGCAGAGCGAGCGATATAGAGAATGTCGTCGCCTTCGAGGGTGGCCATGTTGCACGCCTCGTGTAACTGCTCACTCATGCGGTCCAGATAGGGTTGGGCCGACACGGCCAACGGTGTCGAGGATAAATAGGCATGGCCCAGGGTGAGCACTTTGGGCAATAGCGAGTACGTGCGCCCATCAGTGGTGGCGTAGCCCAACTTGATCAAGGTGTGCAGGCAACGGCGCACGGCAGCGCGGGGTATTTCGGTGCGGTGGCTGATCTGGGCGATGGTGAGGTGGCGCTTGCGTTCTTGAAACGCCTGCACCACGGCCAAACCACGGGCCAAGGAGGTCATGAAGTCGGGGTCACCGGTAAACGCCTGGATACGCTTGGCCGGTGAAGCAACGATCGGCGGCGCGACTGACGCGAAAGAGTTGCGCAATTGATCGTTCATGTCGGGGTCCTTTCTCTTATTGTCATCCGCGAGGGAGGTTGGTTGGCTATTACAAGCCGCGCACACCGTGATGCACAAGGCAGCGCCTGCAACATTGTGCGATTATCGGACGATCATTCGATAATCGCAATTTCGTGTCGTGAGGGCCAGGGCAGTCACGGAACACTTTAGCGCCGCGTTATAAAGTCTTAATCGATTGAAGCGTTTATGGCGCCAGAATAGGCGCACATGGCTGACGCTCGCGTGTAACAAAACGCTCACACAAAGTTGACGCTTTTTAACTTTATGCCGATAGTGTTATTCAAATGCGTCGCTATAATGCACCCTATGCGGAGGTCGGCCCGGTTTCACTATCGGGATCAGAGCTCGCCAGGTCATGCACAGGCTGTGCATGGTCGGTCGCAACAACCTGCCTCGAATGACTGCACTAACAAATGGCCTTCGTACCTAGTTCAAACTTGAACGTCTCACGCGTTCAACTTGGAACAACACCGAGGGTGTCATTCAGGCAAAAAGCTGCAGCGTAATTACACTCAACTCAATTAGGTAATACTGTGACGAAAGATGAACTGCGCGCGGAACTTGAGCGCCAGGAGCAACGTTACAAGGACGTTTACGGCGGGGAAGTCACCACCTACGCCGCCCAGCCTGAACCTGAACGCAAACCATGGCGCAAGCGAGCCAGCCTGCTCGACCAGGCATTTGCCCAGGAAATCCAAAAGATAGAACAGGAACTCAAAACCGAGGAGTCATAAGCAACTCGGTTTCAGCCTGAAGGTATCGCCTCGGTTGCTGGCGTATTGCTAGCAACCGGCTACCTCTCATCCGACTGCCACCAGCGAAATTTCATACAAATGTTTCAGGCATGACGTTTTCGTGACAATTGCCTGTCGAATCCCCCCTCCGCGTTATAAATCAAAGACTTGCCAAAGCCCCGAAAACCGTGGGATGCACGCCTCTCCCGCCTGGTTTTTCAGTGAAGATTGTTACCGATGAGCAGCTAGTGCATCGATTACCGAGGTTTTCTGGCATAATCGCGCCCCCTTACGACCGGGTCAGAAAACCTTCATGATCGATTTATTCAGCGGACTGGATGCTTGGGTTCTAGTGAGCCTGTTGCTCGCCCTGGCCTTTGTCCTCGCCTTCGAGTTCATCAATGGCTTTCATGACACCGCTAACGCGGTGGCCACAGTCATCTATACCAAAGCCATGCCGCCGCACCTGGCCGTGTTCTTCTCCGGGGTGTTCAACTTCCTCGGCGTGTTGCTCGGCGGTGTGGGTGTCGCCTACGCCATCGTGCATTTGCTGCCGGTGGAGTTGCTGATCAATGTGAACACCGGCCACGGCCTGGCCATGGTCTTCTCGCTATTGGCAGCGGCCATCACCTGGAACCTGGGCACCTGGTACTTCGGCATCCCGGCTTCCAGCTCCCACACCTTGATCGGTTCGATCCTCGGTGTCGGCCTGGCCAACGCGCTGATCAACGATATCCCCTTGGCTGACGGTGTGAACTGGCAGAAGGCGATTGATATCGGTGCCTCCCTCGTGTTCTCGCCGATGGCCGGTTTCCTGGTCGCGGCGCTGGTGCTGATTGCCCTTAAATGGTGGCGTCCATTGTCGAAGATGCACAAGACCCCGGACCAGCGCCGCAAGCTTGACGACAAGAAGCACCCGCCGTTCTGGAACCGCCTGGTCCTGGTGATTTCCGCCATGGCCGTGAGTTTCGTGCACGGCTCCAACGACGGTCAAAAAGGCATCGGCCTGATCATGCTGGTGCTGATCGGTATCGTACCGGCGCAGTTCGTACTCGACCTGGGCAGCACCACTTACCAGATCGAACGCACCCGCGACGCCACTGTGCACCTGAGCCAGTTCTACCAGCGTAACAACGCCACCCTTGGCGAGTTCCTGGCACTGGGCAAAAGCGTGAAGAACGACCTCCCAGGCAAATTCCAGTGCAACCCGCAGCAGACTGAGCCGACCATCAGCGCGCTGATGGAGACGCTCAAAGGTGTTTCCGACTACCACTCGTTGACCGCCGAGCACCGCATTGAAGTGCGTCGCTACCTGCTCTGCCTGGATGACACCGCGAAGAAAGTCGGCAAGCTGCCGGGCCTGGATGCACGTGAGAAGTCCGACCTCGACAAGCTGCGCAAAGACCTGACAGCCACCACCGAGTACGCCCCGTTCTGGGTGATCCTCGCCGTCGCGCTGGCCCTGGGCCTGGGCACCATGGTTGGCTGGAAACGCGTGGTGCTGACCATCGGTGAAAAAATCGGCAAGCAAGGCATGACCTATGCCCAAGGCATGTCGGCGCAGATCACCACCGCGAGCATGATTGGCCTGGCTAACATCTTCAGCCTGCCAGTGTCGACCACGCACGTGCTGTCGTCGGGTGTAGCCGGTACCATGGTCGCCAACAAGAGCGGCCTGCAAGGCGGTACCGTCAAGACCATCCTGATGGCCTGGGTGCTGACACTGCCAGCAACCGTAGGCCTGTCGGCCGGGTTGTTCTGGTTGGCCTCGAAGGCGCTGGGTAGCTGATAACCCACGATTAAAAAAAAGGTGCGGCCTCTATTGAGAACCGCACCTTTTTTTATGGAACAGATTTAATCAACCCGATCAAATCCCAGGCAAAAAAAGGGCGACCGAAGTCGCCCAAAATGCCTTGCGTGCTCATGTAACCCGGAAAGACCTAGGGTTTTTTACGCTTATTCGCGTCTTTCCAGATAAAAATTCCAAACCCTACAAAAAACAGCACCATGAGGCTGACAGTCAGCACTCCGGCAAATACCACATTATCGATAAACATGACCGGCCTCCTGCACTTGCCCTGTTGCGATAGGGCTAAGTTAATGGAGAAGGCAGAATGGAAAATTGACGGGGATCAATGTCGCCCGCAACGGGGCGTAAAGAAGGGCAATAACTGACCTGCATCAACAGATGCAGGTTGTTTCAACGTTTTTTTGGTTTGTTCTTTGGTTTTTTCTTAACTTTGCCGAGCGGCATTGCTTGTTCAAATGCCTGGCGCACTTCATTCAGGCGCTTGTCGTTCAGGTCATGGACACGTTTGGCCCGTTCGGCATTCAGGTCGATCAGCTTGTCGTCATCACTCATGGCTTGGCTTACGTCGTGGCGGGAATGGCTCAATAATGCGGCCTCCCCCGCTCCATCGCAAATCAGCGGGCGACAAAATGCAGGTCATCGCCCAAAATCGGCACTTTCCCAGGCTCTGGAGACGCGCTCAGGTGGCATTGCACAAGGACCTTCCGCCATTGCTGGCCCTGCGCGCCTTCGAAGCCGTGGCGCGCCATTTGAGTTTTATCAAGGCCGCGAACGAGCTGTCAGTCACCCAAAGCGCCTTGAGCCACCAAGTACAAAAGCTTGAACAGCACTTGGGCAAGCCACTGTTTATCCGACGCACCCGTGCGATTGATCTGACCGCTGACGGCCAGCGTTACTACGACGAAATCCGCCCCGCTCTGGACGCCATCGCCGCCGCCACACGTAGCCAACGCGTCAAGCCGAGCATCACGGTATTGCGCATCGGCTTGCTGGCGTCCTTTGCCACACTGTGGCTGGCGCCGCGCCTGGCAGGGTTTCTGAACCGCTACCCGCATATCCAGGTGGAGTTGCTGCCGGCGATTCAACTGGCCAACGTTGCCGCCGCCGAAGTCGACCTGGCCATCCGCTATGGCAAGGGCGACTGGCCCGACGTGCAGGCCACACGGCTGATGCCGGAAGTGATCTCCCCGGTATGCAGCCCAGCGTTCAAGGCACGTCACGACAGCCCGTTGCTGATGGCCACTTCGCACCGGCCGTTTGAATGGACCGATTGGTCCGAGCACTACCAAGTCGACCTCGCTGACCATCCTCGCGTGATGCTGCACGACTACAACATCGTGGTCGAAGCCGCCGTAGCCGGCCAGGGCATTGCCATGGGCCGTCATCGCCTGATCGAGCGCAAGCTCCAGGATGGCAGCCTGGTGGAAGCCTTTGACTGGCCGCCCTACCACAGCGAAATCGGCTACTGGCTGATCGCCCCGCAGGGGCCCGGCAGCGACGCGGCTGAATGCTTCAGCCAGTGGTTGAAGGAAGCCTGCAGCGACACGTGAGTTTTTTCGATTCGTCGTGTGAGATCTATCCGTTTGTCGCCCCTCGAGACAGCCAACATGCTGACACCTCTTAACCCAGAGGATTGATCATGAGCGACTCCCTGCGCCAACGCGTCCAAGCCCTTGGCCTGACCCTGCCCACGCCCGGCCAGCCGGCTGCCAACTACATCAACTACGTCATCAGCCAGAACCAGCTCTTTGTCTCCGGGCAAATTCCGTTGGTGGATGGCAAACCTGCCTATGTGGGCCGCCTGGGTGAATCCCTCAGCAATGAAGAAGGCGCCCAGGCCGCAGAACTCGCAGCACTCGGCTTGTTGGGGCAACTGGGCGATGCGCTGGGCGATGACCTGTCGCGCCTGGTGCGCATTCTGCGTCTGGGGGTATTTATCGCCAGCAGCGCCGACTTCAAGCAACAAAGCCTGGTCGCCAACGGTGCCTCCAACTTGGTAGTCAACGCCCTCGGCGACAAAGGCCGACATGTACGCACGGCCGTGGGTGTTTCCAGCCTGCCCGCTGGCGTGGCGGTGGAGGTTGATGCCATTTTCGAGCTGCGGCCGTGAGCCCGCTGGAGGTGCAAAACCTGCGCGATGACACCCCCGGCTGCCAGTCCGGCATCGTGCACTTCAACCACGCCGGCGCTTCCCTGCCCAGCAAGGCAACGCTCGACGCGATCGTCGAGCAACTGCAACGTGAAGCCCGCGAAGGCCCGATGGAGGCTGGCGACCACGGCGCCGTGCTGGTGGAAAAAGCCCGCCGCGCCGCCGGGCAATTGCTCAATGCACCCGCCCACTCCATTGCATTTGCCAGCAGCGGCTCGACCGCCTGGAGCATGGCGTTCCAGGCATTGGGCCCGTGGCAGCCGGGCGACCGAATTCTGGTGGGCCGCCACGAATGGGGCGGCAACCTGGCGAGCATGCAAGTGGCCGTACAGGCGGGTGCCCGCGTGGAGGTCATTGCCTGCGATGACAGCGGCGCGGTTTGCCCGGCGGCGCTGGAGTCGATGATCGATGCCCGCGTGAAGCTGATCGACCTCACCTGGCTGCCAGCGAATGGCGGCCTGATCAACCCTGCCCAGGCCATCGGTGAAGTGGCCAGGCGCCACACCATCCCCTACTTCATCGACGCCGGCCAAGCCGTCGGCCAACTGCCGGTGGATGTGCAAGCGTTGCACTGCGACGTGCTCAAGTCGGCCGGGCGCAAACACCTGCGCGGGCCACGAGGCACGGCGCTGCTCTACGTAAGGCCGGGCTTTCTGCAACACTTGAACCCCGCCCAGCGTGATGTGTTTTCCGCGCCCTGGACCGCCGAAGGTTTCGACTTGCGCAACGACGCCCGCCGATTTGAAACCAGCGAGGCCTCTTTCGCGTTGTTGGCGGGGTTGGGCAATGCATTGCAGGAGACGAACCGGCTAGGGGTTGAGCAGATTTGGAGCCAAGTCTCACAGACCAGCGCGCGAATCCGCGAAGGCTTGCGTCAGATCCCGGGCATTTCCCTGCATGACCTGGGCACGGCTCAATCAGGACTGATCGCCTTCAACCTCGAGGGCTGGGACGCCTTCGAACTCAAGCGCCGATTGGGCTTGAAGCGCATCAATATCGGCGCCAACGGTGTGGCCTACACGCCACTGGATATGCAGGCACGAGGCCTTGCCAGTGTGGCGCGGATCTCCGTCAGCCCGCTCAACGACGAGCACGATATCGAACGGCTGCTGGCAGCCCTCTGGGAACTGCGCGATTAAACCTCGACGTCCACCCACAAGCCCTGGCGCGGTGCGTCTTCAATCAACGGCACCACCGGCACGGTGTTGTCGGCATTGAGCAGGTCCCCCGGAATTGCCAGGTGCTGTTCCGGGTCCTCATCGGCTTCACGCCGACGTTTCTGCTGCTCTTGCTGGCGACGCTGCTCTTCACGCAGCAGAAACGTCGACTGCTCGGCATCGCCCTTTTTCAGATCGATAGTGCTTTCATTGGAGCCCGCTTGGACTGGCACCACGGGCGGGATGTCCGGCTTCTGACGCACCGGATCGAGTTGTGACGTAACCGGCACAACGCTGACGGGCAGCATGGGTGGCAGCATAAATTTTATTCTCCTGGTCAACAGGCTGTCGGCGGGTTGCAGGGCGACTTGAGCACACACTCGCCAACCTGTGACCCAGTCGACACTCCCAAGTGCCCGCCACCCGTCGATTCAGCTTCCGAAGCCACGCGCAAACGGAGTAGTTTTTGTCAGAGTCCTTGGGCGGGGGGCCTTGTTCCGTTAAGATAGTCGGCTTTTTCACGGCGGGAGTCAGGCAGCATGGCGCAGCAGTATCAACCGGGGCAACGCTGGATTAGTGACAGCGAAGCAGAGCTGGGGTTAGGCACCGTTCTGGCACAGGACGGCCGCTTGTTGACCGTGCTCTATCCGGCCACTGGCGACACTCGCCAGTATGCGCTACGGAATGCGCCCCTCACTCGCGTGAGGTTTTCGCCGGGTGACAGCATCACCCATTTCGAAGGCTGGAAAATGACCGTGCAAGAAGTCGACGACGTCGACGGCCTGCTGGTCTACCACGGCCTCAATGGGCAGAACGAGCAGGTCACCCTGCCGGAAACCCAACTCTCCAACTTTATCCAGTTCCGCCTGGCCAGCGACCGTCTGTTCGCCGGGCAGATCGACCCGCTCGCCTGGTTCTCGCTGCGTTACCACACCCTGGAACATACCAGCCGCCAGTTGCAATCCTCCCTGTGGGGCCTGGGTGGCGTGCGCGCGCAACCGATTGCTCACCAACTGCACATTGCCCGCGAAGTCGCTGACCGTATTGCGCCACGGGTATTGCTGGCCGACGAAGTGGGCCTGGGCAAGACCATCGAAGCCGGCCTGGTAATCCATCGCCAGTTGTTGTCGGGCCGCGCCAACCGCGTGCTGATCCTGGTGCCGGAAAACCTGCAGCACCAGTGGCTGGTGGAAATGCGCCGCCGCTTCAACCTGCAGGTTGCACTGTTCGACGAAGAACGCTTTATCGAAAGTGATGCCACCAACCCGTTCGAAGACACTCAGCTCGCGCTGGTGGCCCTGGAATGGCTGGTGGACGACGAGAAAGCCCAGGACGCGCTGTTCGCCGCCGGTTGGGACTTGCTGGTAGTCGACGAAGCCCACCACCTGGTCTGGCATGAAGACAAGGTCAGCCCGGAATACGCGCTGGTCGAGCAACTCGCCGAAGTCATCCCTGGCGTCCTGCTGCTGACCGCCACCCCGGAACAGCTGGGCCAGGACAGTCACTTTGCGCGTCTGCGCCTGCTTGACCCGAACCGTTTCCACGACCTGCAAGCCTTCCGCGCCGAGAGCGAAAACTATCGCCCGGTGGCCGAAGCCGTGCAGGAGTTGATGGACAAGGGCCGCCTGTCGCCTAAAGCGCATAAAACCATCCAGGGTTTCCTGGGTGATGAAGGTGAAGCCCTGCTCACCGCCGTCAACGATGGCGACACCGAAGCCAGCGCCCGCCTGGTGCGTGAGCTGCTCGACCGCCACGGCACCGGCCGCGTGCTGTTCCGTAACACCCGCGCTGCGGTGCAGGGTTTCCCGGAGCGCAAGCTGCACGCCTACCCGCTGCCAAACCCGGACGAATACCTCGAATTGCCGCTGGGCGAACACGCTGAGCTGTACCCGGAAGTCAGCTTCCAGTCCCAGCCGGACGTCGAGGAAGAGAACCGTTGGTGGCGCTTCGACCCGCGTGTCGAGTGGCTGATCGACCAACTCAAAATGCTCAAGCGCACCAAAGTCCTGGTGATCTGCGCCCACGCCGAAACCGCCATGGACCTGGAAGACGCCCTGCGCGTGCGCTCCGGCATTCCGGCCACGGTATTCCACGAGGGCATGAACATCCTGGAGCGTGACCGCGCCGCCGCCTACTTCGCCGATGAAGAATTCGGCGCCCAGGTGCTGATCTGCTCCGAGATCGGTAGTGAAGGCCGCAACTTCCAGTTCTCTCACCACCTGGTGTTGTTCGACCTGCCGTCCCACCCTGACCTGCTGGAACAGCGGATCGGCCGTCTGGACCGTATCGGCCAAAAGCATGTGATCGAACTGCACGTGCCGTACCTGGAAACCAGCCCGCAAGAGCGCCTGTTCCAGTGGTACCACGAAGCGCTTAACGCCTTCCTCAACACCTGCCCTACCGGCAACGCCTTGCAGCATCAGTTCGGCCCGCGCCTGCTGCCGCTGCTGGAAAACGCCGACGATGGCGAGTGGCAAGCCCTGATCGACGAAGCCCGTGCCGAGCGCGAGCGTCTTGAAGAAGAGCTGCACACCGGCCGTGACCGCCTGCTGGAGCTCAACTCCGGTGGTGCGGGCGAAGGCGATGCACTGGTAGAAGACATCCTCGAGCAAGACGACCAGTTCGCCCTGCCGATCTACATGGAAACCCTGTTCGATGCGTTCGGCATCGACAGCGAAGACCATTCGGAAAACGCCCTGATCCTCAAGCCGAGCGAAAAAATGCTCGACGCCAGCTTCCCCCTGGGCGACGACGAAGGCGTGACCATCACCTACGACCGCAACCAGGCGCTGTCGCGTGAAGACATGCAGTTCATCACCTGGGAACACCCGATGGTGCAGGGCGGCATGGACTTGGTGCTGTCCGGCTCCATGGGCAACACCGCGGTGGCGCTGATCAAGAACAAGGCGCTCAAGCCGGGCACCGTGTTGCTGGAGCTGCTCTACGTCAGCGAAGTGGTCGCCCCGCGCTCGCTGCAACTGGGCCGCTACCTGCCGCCGGCCGCCCTGCGCTGCCTGCTGGACGCCAATGGCAACGACCTGTCGAGCCGCGTGTCGTTCGTAACCCTCAACGACCAGTTGGAAAGCGTGCCACGTGCCAGCGCCAACAAGTTCATCCAGGCCCAGCGTGATCAGCTGACGCCACGGATCAACGCCGGTGAAGACAAGATCACCCCGCAGCATGCCGAGCGTGTGGCCGAGGCCAAGCGTCGCCTGGCGGCGGACACCGACGAAGAACTGGCACGCTTGACCGCGCTGCAAGCGGTTAACCCGACGGTGCGTGACAGTGAGTTGGTAGCGTTGCGTAACCAGCGTGAGCAAGGTTTGGCCATGTTGGACAAGGCAGCGTTGCGCTTGGAAGCGATCCGAGTCCTGGTCGCAGGCTAAAAAAGAAGGCCCGCGCAATGCGGGCCTTTTGTATATGCCTTTCGGGACTCTTCGCGAGCAAGCCCGCTCCCACATTTGATTGCATTTCAACTGGAGAAACTCAGTCAAATGTGGGAGCGGGCTCGCTCGCGAAGGGGTCACCTCGGCCTCAAGCGGTAACCGCAGCAGCCGGCACCTCCACCGCCCCCAACCCCTCTTTCATCTTCTTGGCATCGCGCACAAAGCACCGCGAGGCCTGAAACAGAAACAGCATGGTCAGAAACAGCGCTACCGGAATCAGGTACATGGCGTCATGCAAACCCACCGCTTTATACGCCTCGGTCATCTGCTCCGCCCCCGCCGCATACATTGCCGAATGGGCAAAGTGATCGGACAAGCCCCCCACCACCACCGGCCCCATACCACCGCCCAGCAAGTACAACCCAGCAAAGAACAACGCCATCGCCGTCGCGCGCAGGCGCGGTTCAACCACATCCTGAATCGCCGTGTACACGCAGGTGTAGAAGTTATAGGCAAACAGCCAGCCCACACTGAACAGTGCCACGAACACCCCGATCTCGATGCGCCCGGCGTGCAGCGCCCAGGCGGTGGTGACGGTGGAAATAATCAGGCTGAACGCAGCAAACAACAGGCGTCCATTGGGCACCCGTTGATGAATCTTGTCGGCGATCCAGCCGCCCAACGTCAGGCCCACCAAGCCGGTCAGGCCGACAATCACGCCAGTGGCGACTGCTGCATCCTGCAGCGGCATCAGGAAGTAACGCTGCAACATCGGCACTAAAAATGAGTTGCAGGCATAGGTGGCGAAGTTGAAACACAGGCCGGCCAGCACCAACCAAAGGAACGTCGGCACCGCCAGGACGCGGCGGATCGGGCGGTCGACGCGTTCCTGGGAGACTTGCACGGCTTCCGCCGCGCCGCGCTTGGGTTCCTTGATGTAGAACATGAACACCGCAAGGATCAGCCCCGGCACAGCGGCGATGAAGAACGGTGCGCGCCAGCTGTCGAACGCCTTGACCATCGCACCGATAGTGAAGAACGCCAGCAACAGCCCCAGCGGCAGGCCCAGCATGAAAATGCCCATAGCCCGTGCACGACGGTGTGCCGGGAACAGGTCGCCGATCAGCGAATTGGCCGCTGGCGCATAGCTGGCTTCGCCAATGCCGATGCCCATGCGCACCAACAAAAAGGTCCAGAAACTACCGACCATGCCGTTGACCGCCGTCAGCCCGCTCCAGGCGAACAAGCCCCAGCCCATCAGTTTGCTGCGCGAGCCGGTGTCGGCCATGCGCCCGAGCGGCAGGCCGGCAATGGCATAGACGATGGTGAAGGCGGTACCGATGATGCCGAGCTGGAAGTCGCTCAAGTGCCATTCCATGCGGATCGGCTCGATGATGATCGCGGGAATGGTGCGGTCGAAAAAGTTGAACAGGTTGGCGAGGAACAGCAGGAACAGAATGCGCCAGGCATTCGCCGCTTGGGTCGAGTTCTGCATGGGTCCGTCTCTTTTATTGTTATGAGAGCTGCGATGCCCGATGCATCCTGCCCGGTACCTGCAACATAGTCAGGCGGGCGACGGTTGTCTGTAATGATTCGTAAAGCTGATAGGGCATGATTTCACCCGGCATTACGGGACTTTCCCTACAAAAATATATGTGTGCCACCCCCTTCCCAATGGCCATGGCACGGATAGAATGGCGAGCCTTCCCGTAGTCCCCCCTTCTTACTTTTCTTATCGATGACGCCCATGTCCGAAGCCAGTCCGTGTCTGAGTTGCGGTGCCTGCTGTTCATACTTTCGCGTGTCTTTCTTCTGGGGAGAGTGCGCCTCATCCGGCGGAACGGTGCCCGATGACCTGGTCGTACAGATCAATCCGACGCGCGTAGCGATGATTGGCACCGACCAGAAACCCGCACGCTGCTGCAGCCTTGAGGGTGAAGTGGGCAAGGCCACGAGTTGCTCGATTTATGAACAACGGTCCAGCCCCTGCCGAGAGTTTGAAGCGTCCTGGCACGAAGGCGTACAGAACGTCGACTGCGATGCCGCCCGCGCCGCTTTCGGCCTGCCGCCCCTGGAAGCGCCGTTTGAACTGGAGTTGCCCATCAGCGCTTAGCATCAAACGCTATGGATGGCATGCCAAAATCGTTGAGAGCAAAGTGCCATTACCCGTGGCGAATCCCACCAGACTTCTATACTCGACTCCATAGGTCATCGCCGTAGGCAGTGACGTAATGACTCTATGACGGGGCATGCTATGGAATGGCTGGGTCTGCATTTTTTCACTGACCTTCCAGAAAGCGGGCACTTATTACTCAATTGCAGTCATAACCCCTTTCTGGTGCTGCTGGCCTATCTGGTCGCTTGCGCGGCAGGTTTCGGCACGCTGGACATGGCCGAACGAGTCGGCCATGTCGAGGACCCCACCGCAAGACGCCACTGGCGTTGGCTGGGTGCCGGCTGCCTTGCTGGCGGTATCTGGTCCACTCATTTCATCAGCATGCTGGCCTTCCAGGCGCCAATTGCCATTCACTACGAATTGCTCATGACGTTCGCTTCGCTGTTGATTGCGCTGGTGGCGTCGTTGTTTGCCATGCAAACCCTCAGTCATACGCACCTGCGCTTTCATCAGTATTTGCTGGCTTCGGTGTGGATGGGCATCGGCATCGCCCTGATGCACTACGTTGGCATGTCGGCCATGCGCTCCCAGGCCCAAGTGTATTTTGAGTCGGAGCTGTTCCTGGCCTCCATCGGCATCGCCATTGGTGCCAGCCTGGCGGCGTTGCTGCTGTCGAGCTACTTGCGCAATGGCGCCGGCGTGTTCCATCAATTACTCAAATACGCTGCCAGCCTGGTGTTGGGCGCTGGCATCCTGAGCATGCATTTCACCGGCATGGCGGCGATGCGCCTGATGGTGCCCAATGAAGCCGACTTGTCGTTGCCGCTGGACAACAATCCGATCCAACTGGGCTTGTCCGTGGCGGTCATCACGTTGCTGGTGATCGGCAGCAGCATCAGCGCCGCGCTGGCCGACAAAAAATTGCAACACAAGGAACGCGACCTGCGCCGGGTCAACGCCCTGCTCAGCGAATTGGACCAGGCCCGCGCCTCCCTGCAACAAGTGGCCCATTACGACGCACTGACCAGCCTGCTCAACCGCCGGGGTTTCAACCAGATCTTTGCGGAGAAAGTCGCCGAAAAAACCACATCACACGGCATGATGGCGGTGATATTTCTCGACATCGATCACTTCAAACGCATCAATGACAGCCTCGGACACGATGCCGGCGACCAGTTACTCACCGTGCTGGCCGGGCATATCAAAGGCTCGGTGCGCAGCCACGAAGACGTGGTCGCGCGGTTTGGCGGCGATGAGTTCTGTATCCTCATCAGCGTCCATCACCGTGACGAAGCGCGGCACCTGGCCCAGCGCATCATGCAAAAGATGAAAGAACCCATCGAGCTGGCTGGCCGGCGCATGGTGATGACCACCAGTATCGGTATCAGCCTGTTTCCCGACGATGGCCTGACCTGCGAAGAGCTGCTGAAAACCGCCGACTTGGCGCTGTACCAATCCAAGGACACCGGGCGTAACAGCCTGACGTTCTTCAGTTCCAACCTGAAAACCCGCGCGTTTCTTGAACTACAACTCGAAGAAGAACTGCGCGCAGCCCTGCGCACGCGTCACCAATTGGTGCTGTTCTACCAACCGATCTTCGACATGAAACTGGGCAAGGTCACCCGCCTGGAAGCGTTAGTGCGCTGGCAACACCCGCAGCACGGGCTGCTGGCCCCGGATCGGTTTATCAGCATCGCCGAGAACAACGGGCTGATCGCCGAACTGGACCATTGGGTATTGCGCCAGGCCTGTCATGACTTGAGTTTGCTGTCGGACCGGGGCTACACCGAACTGACCATGGCCGTGAACTGCTCGGCGCTGAACCTGGCCCGTGACGAACTGGCGGATGAAATCGAAGACGCACTGAGGTTCAGCGCAATCGGCGCCAACCGCCTGGAACTGGAAGTCACCGAAAATGCGCTGATGGGCAACATCAGCAGTACGCTGGCGTTGCTGCGGCAGATTCGGGCGCTGGGTGTATCCCTGGCCATCGACGACTTCGGTACCGGCTACTCGTCCCTCGCCTACCTCAAGCGCCTGCCCCTCAACACCTTGAAGATCGACCGCTCGTTTATCCAGGACATCCCCAAGTCCACCGCCGATATCGAGATCGTCCAGGCGATCATCGGCATGGCCCACACCCTGCACTTGCAGGTGGTGACCGAAGGCGTGGAAACCCAGGCCCAATTCGAACTGCTGCTCAAACACGGCTGCGACTTCGTCCAGGGCTACCTGTTGAGCCCGGCCGTACCGGCGAGTGACATCATCGGCGTGATCCAGGGCATCGACATGCGCAACCCGCTCTACCCGTTCAGTACGGTGGGCAGCAAGGACAGCTCCCCTCCGAAAGAGCCCTCCCCCAACCGCCCAGGGTCCACCTCTATCGTCAGGCCAATTCGCTGACGCCGAATCTTTGGCATTTCGCCATCATTTGCCTAAAGAACGCCGACGAACGGCCGATTCATCAGAGTCCGGCCACGTTTTCCTGGGAATCACCAGGGTCAAACCCAATCGATCCGGACAAGGACGCACTGTAAAAGTCGCGAACTCCCATTCCGTGATGGCCCTTTGATTACTTTCAGCCATCCGCCCAGGCACATGGCGCACAATGACTTCTAAAAATAACTCTGCCACCGTGGTATCCGACGTGTTGCTCCCAGCTCCTGCGGAAAAACCCTCAGGTTCAAAGTCATTGAGCAACACGCGCCCGCTGGCCACGCAGCAATACCTGTACTTCACCGAAACCAATACCGACCGCATCCTCGACAACCTCGACGGCCTGCGCGACATGGTGTTCCCGCGCCCGCCCTACATGGAAGCCGAGGGCGAGCCGCGCAACGACCAGGAATTTCCGTCGGTGTGCCTGATCGGCCTGGGCCGCTGTGGTTCGAACATTGCGCTGGACGTCGCCGAACTGGTGTACAACGCGCGCAAGTTCTACCTCAACGAATTCAGCACTGAAGACAAGTCGTTGGATAAGGGCTACAGCCCCGCCCAGTGGATCCGCAACAACCTGCGCCTGGGCAGCGGCAAAGCCAGCAAGCCGGTGTTCCTGGTAGAACCGTTGGTAATGCTCGGCGACCTGGACAAAGACATCGCCGGGCGTATCCGCTTTTCGCGCAAGGGCGAAAAAAGCGGGTTCTTGCGTGATTACAGCAAGATGAAAATCATGGACCTGTCGGAAGTCCATGCCGGTGGTGCCGGTAACGCGCCGATCCTCGGCCAGTACCTGGCCAAGATCATCCTCAACAAAGACACCCAGCGTTTTTCCAGCCCCGACTGGAAGATGATCCACTCGTACCTGATCGACTCATGCGGCATCAAGGCTAACCAGTCGCGCCTGTACTTTTCGATCTTCAGTGCCGGCGGCGGCACCGGTTCGGGCATGGCCTCGGAGTTCGGCCTGGCCCAGCAACACTCGTACATGAACAAGACGTTCGACACCAAGCCTGCCGACGAGCATGACAGCAAGAGCGGCCACGCCTTTGTGTTCGAGCCGATCTTCACCAGCGGTATCTGCGTGCTGCCGAACATTTCCGATCACCGCAGCGAAATGTCAGAGGCACTGCACATCAACGCCGGTCGACTGCTGTGCAAGTATCTGTCGGAAGAATGGGATTTCTCGTACAACTTCGCCAATGAAGACAGCAGCGAAGCTAGCGTAAAAGGCCGTATCCGGCCGTGGAACGCGATGATGCTGATCTCCAACGACATCATGCGTTACGCCGAAGAAAGCGACGATGGCAACATCCAGAACATTGATGTCAATGCCATGGAGAAACACGCCAACCAGTACATCTCCCAGCAGATCTTCAACATCCTCACCGCCCAGGCGGTGACCACCGACTACGACCAGAACTACTTCCGTCGCGCGGGCATCGACATCGGCGAAACCATTCGCCTGGATGCCAACGACTTGTTCATGAGCCTGGCCGGCCCGGTGGCGATTGCCTATGCCGAGTCTGTCGTCCCGGAAACCCCGGTGCCGACGGGCGACAAGTTCAAGGTGTTCGAAAAAGAACCGCAGCGCTTGAACATTGATGACCTGTTCTTCCGCTCCATCGACTTGCCGCACTTCAACAAAGTCACCCAGGCCATCGAGGGCATCAGCCTGTTGCCGATTGAGTCCAAGCGCTACAAGGCGTCGCTGGAGCAATACAAGAACTCTGGTTATGACGCGGCGGCGCTGCATGACCTGCACTTCTTCAAGAACTGCTCGTCGGTGGTGTCGATTGTCTCGCTGCCCAAAGACTACAAGCTGTCCTACATGGACTTGAATCGACTCAAGACCCACCTCAACAGCCTGTTCCCCAACACCACGCTCAAACGTTACGCCCTGGTCATCGGCGCGTCGGCCAACCTGTCGCTGACCACCCTGATCGCCAAAAGCCCGTGCCTGTCGGACGACTTCCTCACGCTGATCGTGGCGTTTATCAAGCGCTGCTTTGCCCGCAACCCGTACCGTTTCGACGACACACTGGACAACTCGATCCTGGACTTCATCATCCATGAGGACTTCGACGAAGACCGTATCGATGAGCTGCTCAACGAATTTGAGAACCCGGCGAAGATCCTCGACACCAACTGGTACGCGATCAAGCCGATGTACGAGAAGAAGTACCGCGAGTTGATCAACGACAAAGAGAAGTTCGTGTCGATCAATGACATTCGCCTGTCACGGGATTGCGTGAAGAAGGCGATCAAGTACCTGCGTGAGATCTACCGTCACCGGATCGGCAAGACCAAGGTCATTTCATTGAATAACCACACCGGCAAGACCGCCTGAGAACCTGCGACGGCGCCGCTCGGCGCCGTCGCCTATCAGCGAGCCCGCTGCTGGCGCAGGAAAGCCAGGATCTTTTGCTCGTCTGCGGACGTTGAAGGCCGGGGCAACTGCTTCGGCCAGTGGGTGTCATTCGGGCCGAAGAATTTCTTTTGTTCAGCTTCATCCCACCCACGAATTTCGCGCGACGCCGACTCCCACCAGCCATGCCGGCATACGTCGTAGTAAGGATGCTCTGGCGCCGAACTGCCGTACAGCAGGTCGCGACCCACCCTTTTCATGTGCTTGCGCTGATTGCGCAGTTTCCATTTGATACGCAGCCGCTGCCAAGGGGACGGCACCGGCTTGACGCGCGGTACGTCCAGGCATCGCGCGACCAGCGTCGGATCGAACGTCTCACCGTGCAAATCGAAGAAATGCGCTTGCATGGCGTGGAAAAAGCGCTTGTCGGAGTAGTAATGGTGAACGAACTTCCTGGCCTCACGCACCGTTTTGCCACGCATCGCAAAGGAAATCGCGACTTGCTCGATGGTGTGGATATCGAACGAATCCTGCGTCCACTCATCAATCAACTGGATCGACGCGTCAAGCAATGGCGAATCACTGGCGCGCACGCCGCACAGGCCACTGTTATAGAGCTTGAAGCTATTACTGGCAGAGATTCCATGTTGATGCAGGTGGCGGCCCAACTTGAGGTAGTCCGGGCGTTTGCAGACATAGCTCCAGTCGTACTCGAACTCGTCCATCACATACTTGCCGGGCTCGATCAGTTCGAACACACGGTGGGGAGACTTGAGGAACAGCGTGTCGGTATCGACGAACAGGGTCTTGTCCGCGAGCGTCAGGCCATGGGCGATTGCGCAGGCCTTGCGGCGGTGGGTATAGCCATTCTCGCCCTGCCACAGGGCCAGGGTTTGCTCATCCAGCTCGATGGTTTCAACTGGCCAGCCGATGTAATCCTGCGCTCGGTCGGTCATGACCCGGATACACAACGACTCGCCTGGCTTGAGCTGTGACAAGGCGGTAAGAATGCTGAATTTGGCCTCGCGCCGGTAAACATCCTGGTTACCGTAAATAAGGTAGAGCAACTGGTGCGACGTTTTCTCTAAGGGGGGCAGCGCTGACGGCATGACTAGCTCCATGGAACAAGCCACGAACTTTACCGGAATCCACCGATAATTCACCGCTTCCGTCAGATATTTCTGATGGCCAACCGCCTTTATTCACACCGAGAAACAATTCCCCTGGCCTTTTGGCGGCGAGAGAACTGTTCCCATTACGCGCACGTCACCCTCGGCTGTGACCTTTCTCTACGGCAAGATGCCATCACGGCTCCAGCGGTTACTCCGCTACACACTTGTTGCCGCGAAAAACGCGCACCTTTTTAGTGCCAACTATTCTTGCGATGCCCTTTCCTGGATCAGAATCCACGGCGAAACCACCACCGCCCACAGGCTGGGATCACGCTCCACCAGGTCCAATGCCCGCGTCGCAGACACTTCGCCAAGGCTGCCCGCGGCCAGCCAGGCAGCGACTTTATCGCGGTTATCTTCGGCCATTCCCTCGGCGGCTTCGATCAAATCCAGCCCGGCGTCGACCCACAATAGGGCACCCTTGGCAAAGAACGGCTCAAGCTCCTTCCAGGATATTTCGGCGGTTTCACCGAGCAGCTTGGCATAGAGGGTGCTAGGTTCTTGCGTCATGGGAATTCACCTGAGTAAAAAACGGCGCAATCATAACGTCGTCACTCGTGCAGAAAAACCCAGTTGCAAATGAAGCACCGATAGAAAGTGTCAGAAAAGCCAAGGATTGCCTGAGACTCTGGCATCAACCCGCCGCAATTCTGTCTTTTTCTTTCATTTAAGCGACACACCCGGGTTTTGCCCCCAGCAGCCAGCTTTTCAAGCGATCAACCGGCGCTCTACACTGTACCGGTACAGTTGCCAGGGCACTGCCGGGGGGATATCCGAGATATCCGATCCGGTTCTGCAGCTCACAAGGCCGCTAGAACTATAAAAAATACAACAGTAAGAGTGGAGCATTATGAATAAGGCTACTAAGCAGATTTCCAAACTGTTTGCCGCTATGGTCCTGGCTGGGGTTGCCGGCCATTCGTTCGCAGCCGACACCATCAAGATCGGTATTGCTGGTCCTAAAACCGGTCCGGTGACGCAATACGGTGACATGCAATTCATGGGTGCCAAGCAAGCCATTGCCGACATCAACGCCAAAGGCGGCGTCGACGGCAAACTGCTCGAAGCCAAGGAATACGACGACGCTTGCGATCCTAAACAAGCCGTTGCCGTAGCCAACAAAGTGGTCAACGACGGCGTCAAGTTCGTGGTCGGTCACCTTTGCTCCAGCTCCACTCAGCCAGCGTCCGACATTTATGAAGACGAAGGCGTCATCATGATTACCCCGGCTGCCACCAGCCCGGAAATCACTTCCCGTGGCTACAAACTGGTGTTCCGCACCATCGGCCTGGACAGCGCCCAAGGCCCTGCAGCGGGCAACTACATCGCCGACCACGTGAAGCCAAAAGTCGTTGCCGTTATTCACGACAAGCAGCAGTACGGTGAAGGTATCGCCACCGCCGTTAAACAGACCCTCGAGAAAAAAGGCGTGAAAGTTGCCCTCTTCGAAGGCATCAACGCTGGCGACAAAGACTTCGGTTCGCTGATTCAGAAGCTCAAGCAAGCCAACGTCGACTTCGTCTACTACGGCGGCTACCACCCTGAGCTGGGCCTGATCCTGCGCCAAGCCAAGGAAAAAGGCGTGAACGCCAAGTTCATGGGCCCAGAAGGTGTCGGCAACGACTCCATCTCGCAAATCGCCCAGGGCGCTTCCGAAGGCCTGCTGGTCACCCTGCCGAAATCCTTCGACGCCGATCCAGCGAACAAAGCCATCGTCGACGCGCTCGTCGCTGACAAAAAAGACCCAAGCGGCCCATTCGTGTTCCCAGCCTACTCGGCAGTTGAAGTCATCGCCGGCGGTATCGCTGCCGCGAAGAGCGAAGACACCGCCAAAGTGGCTGCAGCCATCCACGCAGGCACTTTCAAGACCCCTACTGGCGACCTGAGCTTCGATGCCAAGGGCGACCTGAAGGACTTCAAGTTCGTGGTCTACGAATGGCACTTCGGCAAACCTAAAACCGAAGTTTCCCCTCAGTAAGCCAGGCGTTACTGGTCCAACAAGCCCACTGTGAGAGCAGTGGGCTTTGTTTTACGAGGTTTATGGGCCTGACACCCGCGATCCGGGCGCTGGCTCACCTGAAAATCTTAAAACCGTCACCAGCGGTTCGCTGGCAAACGCTTTGTGCAAATGTGCTCACAGAACACAGCACAGGGCCGGAACATGACTCCACCAGTGAAATGCGTATCGGGTTTTTAGGAGCGCTGTAATGCCTGAGATCTATCATTTTTTCCAAACGCTGGTTAACGGCATGACCGTTGGCAGCACCTATGCCTTGATAGCCATTGGCTACACAATGGTTTACGGCATCATTGGAATGATCAACTTCGCCCATGGCGAGGTGTACATGATTGGTTCCTACGTGGCCTTCATCGCCCTTGCCGGGCTGGCCATGATGGGGATCCACTCCCTGCCGCTGTTGATGACCGCTGCGTTCCTTGCGTCGATCATCGTGACCAGTGCCTATGGCTACAGTATCGAGCGCGTTGCCTACCGTCCCTTGCGTGGCAGCAACCGTTTGATCCCGCTGATTTCCGCCATCGGCATGTCGATTTTCCTGCAAAACACCGTATTGCTGTCCCAGGACTCCAAGGACAAGTCCATTCCCAACCTGATTCCGGGGAGCTTCTCCTTCGGCCCAGGTGGCGCACAAGAAGTGCTGATTTCGTACATGCAGGTCCTGGTCTTCGTCGTCACCCTGGTGGCCATGCTGGGCCTGACCCTGTTCATCTCCCGCTCCCGTCTGGGGCGTGCCTGCCGGGCTTGCGCCGAAGACATCAAGATGGCCAACCTGCTGGGCATCAACACCAACAACATCATCGCCCTGACCTTCGTGATCGGTGCCGCACTGGCTGCCGTCGCGGCGGTGCTGCTGAGCATGCAGTACGGCGTGATCAACCCCAACGCCGGTTTCCTGGTAGGGCTCAAGGCCTTTACCGCGGCGGTCCTGGGCGGCATCGGCAGTATTCCGGGCGCGATGCTCGGTGGCCTGGTGCTGGGTGTGGCCGAAGCGTTCGGCGCCGATATCTTCGGCGACCAATACAAGGACGTCGTAGCGTTCGGTCTCTTGGTTCTGGTGCTGTTGTTCCGTCCGACCGGCATCCTGGGCCGTCCGGAGGTTGAGAAAGTATGAGCAGATATCTTAAATCGGCGTTTTTCAGCGCCTTGCTGGTATGGGCCGTGGCCTTTCCGGTACTCGGCCTCAAGCTGAGCATTGTCGGCATCAACCTGGAAGTGCACGGCACGGGTCCCGTGACCCTGACCGTCATCGCCCTGTGTTCGGTGCTGATGTTCCTGCGCGTGTTGTTCAGCGATCAGTTCAGTGCCTTGCTCAAGAGCAACCGTGGCCCGTTGGTATCGCCCAAGGTCAGCCAATTCCTGACCCTGCCGCGCACCCAGCGCTACATCATCATCGGCTTGATCGTAGCCGCGTTGGTCTGGCCATTCTTTGGTTCGCGCGGCGCCGTCGACATCGCCACCCTGATCCTGATCTACGTGTTGCTGGGCCTGGGCCTGAACATCGTGGTGGGCCTGGCCGGTCTGCTCGACTTGGGTTATGTGGGCTTCTACGCCGTGGGCGCGTACACCTACGCATTGCTGTCGCACTACTTGGGCTGGAGCTTCTGGATCTGCTTGCCGTTGGCGGGCATGGCAGCCGCTACGTTCGGCTTCCTGCTGGGTTTCCCTGTGTTGCGTTTGCGCGGTGACTACCTGGCCATCGTGACTCTGGGCTTCGGTGAAATCATCCGTCTGTTCCTGCGTAACCTGACCGATATCACCGGTGGCCCCAACGGCATCAGCAGCATTCCCAAGCCGACCTTCTTCGGGCTGTCGTTCGACCGCACCGCCGCAGAAGGCATGCAAACCTTCCACGAATACTTCGGGATCGACTACAACCCGGTCAGTAAAGTGGTGTTCCTGTACCTGGTGGCGCTGTTGCTGGCATTGGCCGCCTTGTTCGTGATCAACCGCCTGTTGCGCATGCCGATTGGCCGCGCGTGGGAAGCGCTGCGCGAAGACGAGATCGCGTGCCGGGCCCTGGGCCTGAACCCGACCATCATCAAGCTCTCCGCGTTCACCCTGGGTGCTGCGTTCGCCGGTTTCGCCGGCAGCTTCTTCGCCGCTCGCCAAGGCTTGGTCACCCCGGAGTCGTTCACCTTTATCGAGTCGGCGATCATCCTCGCCATCGTGGTACTGGGTGGCATGGGCTCGCAGTTGGGCGTGATCCTGGCGGCGATCGTGATGATCCTGCTGCCGGAAATGATGCGTGAGTTCAGCGAATACCGCATGTTGATGTTCGGCGCCATGATGGTGCTGATGATGATCTGGCGCCCTCAAGGCCTGCTGCCCATGCAACGTCCACACATGGAGCTGCGCAAATGAGCCGCGAGATCCTGAAAGTCGAAAACTTGAGCATGCGCTTCGGCGGTTTGCTCGCGGTCAATGGCGTGGCCCTGACCGTGAAAGAGAAACAAGTAGTTGCATTGATCGGCCCCAACGGCGCCGGCAAGACCACGGTGTTCAACTGCCTCACCGGTTTCTACAAGCCTAGCGGCGGCAGCATCCTGCTGGACGGCCAACCGATCCAGGGCCTGGCCGGCCACGAGATCGCCCGCAAGGGCGTTGTGCGAACCTTCCAGAACGTGCGGTTGTTCAAGGACATGACGGCGGTCGAGAACCTGCTGATCGCCCAGCACCGTCACCTGAACACCAACTTCTTTGCAGGCCTGTTCAAGACGCCGTCGTTCCGCAAAAGCGAACGCGAGGCCATGGAGTACGCGGCGTACTGGCTGGACAAGGTCAACCTGACCGAGTTCGCCAACCGCCCTGCTGGCACCCTGGCCTACGGTCAGCAACGTCGCCTGGAAATCGCCCGCTGCATGATGACCCGCCCGCGGATCCTGATGCTCGACGAACCGGCTGCCGGCCTGAACCCCAAGGAAACCGAAGACCTCAAGGCACTGATCAGCGTGCTGCGTGAGGAAAACAACGCCACGGTGCTGTTGATCGAGCACGACATGAAACTGGTCATGAGCATTTCCGACCACATCGTGGTGATCAACCAGGGCACGCCGCTGGCCAACGGAACGCCGGAGCAGATCCGCGACAATCCTGAAGTGATCAAAGCCTATTTGGGGGAAGCGTAAAATGCTGCAATTCGAAAACGTTTCCACTTTCTACGGCAAGATCCAGGCCCTGCACAGCGTCAACGTGGAAGTGCGCCAGGGTGAGATCGTCACGCTGATCGGCGCCAACGGTGCAGGTAAGTCGACCTTGCTGATGACCCTCTGCGGTTCGCCGCAGGCTCACAGCGGCAGCATCCGCTACATGGGTGAAGAGCTGGTGGGGCAACAGTCGTCGCACATCATGCGCAAGAGCATTGCCGTGGTGCCCGAAGGCCGTCGCGTGTTCTCGCGCCTGACCGTGGAAGAGAACCTGGCGATGGGCGGGTTCTTCACCGACAAAGGCGATTACCAGGAGCAGATGGACAAGGTGCTGCACCTGTTCCCTCGGCTCAAGGAACGCTTCAGCCAGCGTGGCGGCACCATGTCCGGTGGCGAGCAGCAAATGCTCGCCATTGGCCGGGCGCTGATGAGCAAGCCCAAGTTGTTGCTGCTCGACGAACCGTCTCTTGGCCTGGCCCCGATCATCATCCAGCAGATCTTCGACATCATCGAACAGCTGCGCAAGGACGGTGTAACGGTGTTCCTGGTGGAACAGAACGCCAACCAGGCACTGAAAATCGCCGACCGCGCCTATGTGTTGGAAAACGGCCGGGTGGTGATGCAGGGCACGGGTGAGCAGTTGCTGACCGATCCGAAGGTGCGTGAGGCTTACCTCGGGGGCTAAGAGACGGTCACCGCAGAAACCGGATGTAAGAATGTGGGAGCGGGCTTGCTCGCGAATACGGAGTGTCAGTCACTGAATATGTTGACTGATCCACCGCATTCGCGAGCAAGCCCGCTCCCACATTTGCTTTGTGTGATCCTTGGATTTTGCCACGCGTGAAATTATTTTCGACAGGCTTGTAACAGATTCCTTCCCGTCGTCTCTAGTGGTACAAGCAGGCACTCAAGCCCGCCAACTCAACCCACTGCTGGAGATACACCATGACTACCAAACTGTCCGCCGCCTCCCTCATCCTGGCCCTGGGTTCTGCCCTGAGCCTGTCCACCCTGGCCACCACCGCTCACGCTGCCGACGACATGCAAAAGTGCTTCGGCGTCGCTGAAGCCGGCAAGAACGATTGCGCTGCGGGCGCCGGTACTTCCTGCGCTGGCACCTCGAAAGTCAAAGACCAGGCCAACGCCTGGAAACTGGTTCCGGCCGGCACCTGCGCCAAAACCCCAAGCTCCACCTCGCCGACCGGTTTCGGCCAGGAAGCGGCCTTCACTGCCAAGTCCTGATTGCCCGCCACGCCTGAGTACTGATGATGACCCTTTCATCCCTGCACGCTGTCTCCCAGGCTCAGGCGCCCGCCCTACCGCGTCGGGCCGGACTGGGGCTCAAGCCCGAGCACTTCCTCGAAGTGCTCGACACTTCACCCGACATCGGTTTTTTTGAAGTGCACGCCGAAAACTACATGGTTGCCGGCGGCCCGTTTCATCACTACCTGGGGTTGATCCGCGAACAGTACCCCCTGTCGTTGCACGGCGTGGGCCTGTCCATTGGTGGCGAAGGCCCGTTGAGTCGTGCGCACCTTGCACGCCTGGCAACGCTGATCGAACGCTATCAACCCCACTCTTTTTCCGAACACCTGGCCTGGTCGAGCCACGGCCCGGTGTTCCTTAATGACCTGCTGCCCCTGGCCTACGACAGCACCACCTTGCAACGGGTGTGCGAACACGTTGACCAAGTGCAGAGCACCCTCAAGCGGCCGATGCTGCTGGAGAACCCATCGACCTACCTGCAATTCCAGCGCTCTACCCTGGACGAGACCGACTTCATCAGCGAGATCATCCGTCGCACAGGCTGTGGCTTGCTGCTGGATGTGAACAACGTCTATGTGTCGTGCATCAACCACCAGCGCGACCCGCAGTCCTACGTCGATGCCCTGCCGTTGCACGCAGTGGGTGAGATTCATCTGGCAGGTTTTGCCGAAGACACTGACAGCCTCGGTGACCGCCTGTTGATCGATGACCACGGCGCGCCTATCGATGACGCCGTGTGGCAGTTGTACGAAAGGGTACTGGAGCGTGTCGGCCCGATGGCGACATTGATCGAACGCGACAACCAAGTGCCTGCATTCAATGTGCTGTTGGCCGAAGCCCAACACGCCGAATGGCATCTTTCGCAGGTGAGCCCATGAGCTTGCACGGCGCCTTTGCCAAGGCCCTGTTGGACCCCGAACTGCCCTGCCCCGAGGGACTGTTCAGTAGCAATGGTGCCGACCCGCAAAGCCGCTTTGCGGTGTATCGCAACAACGTGCATAGCTCATTGATCAATGCATTGGCGACTGCGTACCCCGTGACCTTGCAGCTGGTGGGCGATGAGTTTTTCCGCGCCATGGCCAGCATTTTCGTTCAGGCGCACCCGCCCACCAGCCCGCTGATCAGTCAGTACGGCAGCACGTTTGCCCAGTTCATCCAGGGTTTCGAGCCCGCGGCCAGCGTGCCTTACCTGGCGGACATCGCGCGGCTGGAACGCTTGCGGGTCTGCGCCTATCACGCGGCCGACTGCACGCCGCTGGACCAGCAGGCTGTGCTCCAGGCCCTGCAGGGCCAGGACGACGTGGGCGGGTTACGCCTGCAATTGCACCCTTCGCTGTCCACCCTCGATTCGGCGTACGCCGTCGTCGCCGTGTGGGCGGCGCATCAGACCGAAGCCGGCGTTGCCACCCTTAACCCTTGGCATGCCCAGGGTGCGTTGGTGTTGCGCGCAGGCCTTGAGGTCAAGGTGTTCGCCATCGACCGGGGCTCGGTAGTGTTTATCAACAGCCTGGCCCACGGCACACCATTGGAGAAAGCCATTGAACAAGCCCTGGGTGCTTCCCCCGAATTCGATCTGCACCAATGCCTCACGCTGTTGATCAGCCGCAATGCCATTACCCATTTGCACTTAGAACAAAAGGTATCGCCATGAAGACTTCCGCACCGTGCCTGGTGAAACGGGTCATCCAGCTTTTCGAACAAATTCCCTACAGCCTCATCGCCTTTGTCGCGCGCTTCTCCATCGCCGCCGTGTTCTGGAAATCCGGGCAAACCAAAGTCGAAGGCTTTGCCATTGACCTGATCGGCGGCACGTTCAAGTTGGGCGAACCGCGACTCGCCGCCTCGACCCTGCCGCTGTTTCGCAGCGAATACCATGTACCGCTGCTGTCGCCGGAGGTGGCAGCGCATATGGCGGCGTTTGCCGAGCATTTCTTCCCAGTGCTGATCCTGGTGGGGTTCGCGACACGCTTCTCGGCCCTGGCGCTGGTTGGCATGACGCTGGTGATTCAACTATTTGTCTACCCCGACGCCTACCCTACCCACGGCACCTGGATTGCGTTGTTGCTGCTGTTGGTAGCCAAGGGGCCTGGGTGCCTGTCCATCGATCATCTGATCGCCCGCCGCTACCGCTAAAGCCGGTCGAGGGCTTCGCCGCTGCGCTTGAACCAATCCACCAAGTAATCGGCCAACACTTGGGTTCGACGCGGCAGGCCGCCCTGGTAGGGATGAACCAGGTACATCGGCATGCTCCGCGTCTGATAATCGCGCAGGAGCCAGCGCAAGCGACCATCAGCCAATTCCGCAGGCAGTACGTAGGACGGCAAGCGGGCAATACCAGCGCCCACCAGCGCGGCCTTTTTCAACAGGTTGTAGTGGTTGGACGCAAAGGTGCCGCTGACCCGCACCCGCAACAGTTCATGCTGCTGGTGGTACAGCCACTCTTCGCGGCCGCTGTAGTGGCTGTTGAGCAGGCACGTGTGAGCCGCCAGGTCCGCAGGGGTCTGTGGTTCGCCGTGTTGTTCAAGGTAAGCCGGACTGGCACAGGTCATCTCATGCCAAGCCAGCAAAGGCTTGGCCACCAGGCGTTCGTTTTCAATCGCGCCTGAACGCACCCCTAGATCAAACCCATCTCGCGCCAGGTCCCGGTAGCTGTTGTTCAGCTCCAATTCGATCTGCACCTGCGGGTACTGCTTGGAAAACTCCAGCAGCAAGCCATCGAAGAACGTTTCGCCCAACGACACCGGAACCGTCATACGCACGGGGCCGGCCAGATCGTCCTTGAGCCGCGCCAATGCCTGACGGGCGCGATCCACTTGCACCACTAACGCCTGGGCCTGGGGCAGCAACGCCGCACCGGCGGCGGTGAGGCTGAGCTTGCGGGTTGTGCGGTGCAGCAACACCACGGAAAACTGCGCTTCCAGTTGGCTGATGCGCTTGGACAACTGGCCTTTGCTGCAGCCCAGCTGTTCAGCCGCTACGGTAAAACTGCCGGCTTCGATCAGCACCGCGAAGGCTGCAAGGTCATCCATCTCGCTCATGGATTGTTTCCATTTGAAAACCAAAGGTTGCCTATTAGCACGTTTATCCGTTCAAAAAGCCACACTAGACTGAACCTTCACTTATCCCCTGGAGGAACAGCACTATGAAAATCCTATTGATTGGCGCCAGCGGCACTGTCGGCTCAGCAGTCAAGGCAGAACTGGCTCAGCGTCACGACGTGATCAGCATCGGCCGCAACAGCGGCGATTTCCAGGTGGATATCAGCGACAGCGCCTCGATCCGCAAACTGTTCGAGCAGACCGGCAAGTTCGACGCCCTGGTCTGTGCGGCGGGCAGCGTGAACTTCGTGGCACTGGGCGACATGAGCGAAGCCGACTTTGAATTGGGCCTGCGCGACAAGTTGATGGGCCAGGTCAACCTGCTGTTGATTGGCCGTGAGTACGCCAATGACGGCGCCTCCTTCACCTTCACCAGTGGCATTCTCAACCGTGACCCAATTCGTACCGGCGCCTCGGCAGCCCTGGTCAATGGCGCGCTCGACGCCTTTGTAAAAGCCGCAGCGATCGAATTACCACGCGGCCTGCGCGTCAACTCGGTGAGTCCGACTGTCTTGCTGGAGGCCATGGGGAGCTACGCGCCGTACTTTCGCGGCTTCAAACCGGCGCCAGGTGCCGATGTAGCGCTGGCCTACGCAAAAAGTGTCGAGGGCTTGCAGACCGGTCAGACTTACATCGTTGGTTGAGCGACAATTGCCTCACGTGAGAACTGAGACATCCAGTCAACCACCAGCGCACGCGGGGCTGAGAATCTGAACGCCCCGCCCAACTGGCTTTGAACCTTGGACGTACTTAACTGATAACCGTCTACGTAAAGCGTTACGTACTTTTGGTAGGCCAGCAGCGAAATGGATTGTGTCCTTGCCTTCGCCTCTGGGCTCAGCGAGACATTCACCTCAACAGAAGCCAGATCATGGTCCCCAGACCGTTTGAGCGTCACCGAAATATCCGTAAAGTCAGTAGCCGACGAGTAGGAGAGACGGGCGGGCTCGTCTGATAGGGCAACATTTGCCCAAAGCAAAAGAACGCAGATGCTCCATTTGGTATTCATGGCTGACTCCAGTCAAAAGAGGTAGACCCTCTCACGAGTCTCCAAACTTAAGTGTAGGAAACGTCGCAATCAGCAATACTCCGTTTCCCTACATTGTGAGGCAACCCGTTCAAATGGTGACCCGGGGTTGTGATGCATCGCGAGCCTGCGTAACGTGGCGACACTTGTCTGGAGACCCCCCATGCGCGCCGCCCGTACCTTCGCTCTGTTTGCCTTGATTCCCCTGTTCGCCGCCTGCCAGCTGTTCGAAAGCGAGCCGGCAAAGCCGTCGCTTGTCGGGTTGACCCGTATGCAAGGTGAGCTCACGGCGGTCGGTGGCAAGCTGTTGTTCCAGCCGTGCGACGACAAACGTAACTACGTGGTCAACGATACCGGTGGTACCAATATCCTCCAGGAGGCGGCCTCCCTGGCCGGCCAGCAAGGTGCGCTGTTTGCCGACCTGCGCGGCAAGTTCTCCGGCGTCGCCGCCGGTACCCAGGGCTCTGTGGACCTGCAGCAACTCTATCGCGTCGAACGTTCGACCTCGGCCTGCAACGACCCGGACTTCAAACGCATGATCCTGCGGGCCAACGGCCATAAGCCGGCCTGGGCAATGAATGTCACCGCCAAGGGCATGGTGCTGGAACGTGAAGGCCAGCCGCCATTGGCTGTACCGTATGTAGAAGAGCAGATCGGCGACGGCCGCTTCAACCTGATGACCGAAGCCAACAACCAGCACGTCGAACTGTGGGTGGCCCCGCAACGGTGCGTGGACAGCGTCAGCGGCAGCCTGCAACACATGACCGCCGAATTGCGGGTCAACGGCCAGGTGCAGCGTGGCTGCGCGTCGTTCGGCGGCTCCCGCGACGACTGATTACGCCCTGCGCTGTTTTAACATTACGGGAAACCGCCATTGGGGCTTATAATCGCCGGTTTGCAAAACAGCCGGCCTCTTTGTCCGCCGCCTACCGGATCCCGTCATGTTACGAATCACCGAACTCAAGCTGCCCATCGACCATCCCGAAGAAGACCTGCGGCCTGCCATCGTGCAGCGCCTGGGCATCGCCAGTGATGACCTGCTCGATTTCACCCTGTTCAAACGCAGCTACGATGCGCGCAAGAAGTCGTCGGAACTGTGCTTCATCTACACCATCGACTTGAACGTGAAGGGCGAAGCCGCCTTGCTGCTCAAGTTTGCCGATGACCGCAACGTCAACCCGGCACCGGACGTCAGCTACAAAGTAGTCGGCCACGCGCCACAAGGCCTGACAGAGCGCCCCATCGTGGTGGGTTTCGGTCCCTGCGGCATCTTCGCCGGCCTGTTGCTGGCGCAGATGGGCTTCAAGCCGATCATCCTGGAACGCGGCAAGGAAGTACGCCAGCGCACCAAGGACACGTGGGGCCTGTGGCGCAAAAGCGTGCTCAACCCAGAGTCCAACGTGCAGTTCGGTGAAGGCGGCGCCGGGACCTTTTCCGACGGCAAGCTGTACAGCCAGATCAAGGACCCGAAATTCCACGGCCGCAAAGTCCTGCATGAGTTTGTGAAAGCGGGCGCGCCGGAAGAAATTCTCTACGTCAGCAAACCGCATATCGGTACCTTCCGCTTGACCGGCGTAGTGGAAAACATGCGCGAGCAAATCATCGCCCTGGGCGGTGAAGTGCGCTTCGAACAACGCGTCACCGACGTGCTGATCGAAGATGGCCAGTTGAACGGCGTGGTGGTCGATGGCGGCGAGCAGATCCTCTCCAAGCACGTGATCCTGGCCTTGGGCCACAGCGCCCGTGATACCTTCCGCATGCTCCACGGTCGTGGCGTGTACATGGAGGCCAAGCCATTCTCGGTGGGCTTCCGTATCGAACACCCGCAATCGCTGATCGACGCGGCGCGCCTGGGCAAATACGCCGGCCACCCGAAACTCGGTGCCGCCGACTACAAACTGGTGCACCACGCCAAGAACGGCCGTTCGGTCTACAGCTTCTGCATGTGCCCAGGTGGCACCGTGGTGGCAGCGACGTCCGAGCCGAACCGCGTGGTCACCAACGGCATGAGCCAATACTCGCGTAACGAGCGCAATGCCAACTCCGGCATCGTGGTCGGCATCACCCCTGAAGTGGATTACCCGGGTGGCCCGCTGGCCGGTATCGAGTTGCAGGAACGCCTGGAGTCCCACGCCTACATTCTCGGTGGCAGCAACTACGAAGCCCCGGCGCAACTGGTGGGGGATTTCATCGCCGGCAAGCCATCCACCGCCATCGGCAGTGTGGAGCCGTCCTACAAGCCTGGCGTGTCATTGGGTGACCTGGCCCTGGCGCTACCCGACTTTGCCATCGAAGCGATCCGTGAAGCGCTGCCGGCATTCGAGAAGCAGATCAAGGGCTACTCGCTGCACGATGCGGTGTTGACCGGTATCGAGACACGTACCTCGTCGCCGCTGCGGATCACCCGTAACGAGTCGATGCAGAGTTTGAACGTGAAAGGCCTGTTCCCGGCCGGTGAAGGCGCGGGTTACGCGGGCGGGATTCTGTCGGCAGGTGTGGATGGGATCCGGATTGCCGAGGCGGTAGTGCGGGATATGTTGGGTATCGAGGCCTGACATAAATACTGCAAACACTGCAGTCCAAATGTGGGAGCGGGCTTGCTCGCGAAGGCGTCGTGTCAGTTAAAGATGTTTTGACTGAACCACCGCATTCGCGAGCAAGCCCGCTCCCATATTGGTTTTGTGTTGGGTCAGATATTGGCGCGCAAGATGCTCTCCGGCAGCGGCTCGCCGCGCTCTACACTCGCAGCAACCGCTGCGATCAAACCGTCCAGTTCATACCCCTGCGCCGTCAACCAAGCCCGATCGTAATAGGTCGTGGCATACCGCTCTCCCCCATCACACAAGATCGCTACGATCGACCCCGACTCCCCCGCCGCCTTCATCTGCTGCGCCGCCATCAGCGCGCCCACCAGGTTTGTCCCGCTCGAACCACCCACCCGGCGCCCCAACCGCTCGGCCAGGTAATGCATGGCCGCCAGCGACAGCGCATCCGGCACCTTGACCATCGCATCGATCACCGCTGGCAGAAACGATGCCTCGACCCGTGGACGCCCAATACCTTCGATACGCGAACCACAATCCAGACGCAGGCTGACGTCGCCACTCTGGTAGAAGTCGAAAAACACCGAACGTTCGGCATCGGCGCACAACACGCGCGTGCGATGCTGGCGGTAACGCACATAACGCCCCAGCGTCGCCGTGGTCCCGCCTGTGCCAGGGCTGGAGATCAACCAACTGGGCTCTGGATGCTGCTCGAAGCGCATCTGTTGGAAGATCGATTCGGCAATGTTGTTGTTCGCCCGCCAGTCGGTCGCGCGTTCGGCGTAGGTGAATTGGTCCATGAAGTGACCACCACTTTCCTGCGCCAGGCGTTCGGATTCGGCATAGATCTGCGTCGGATCCTGTACCAGGTGGCTCTTGCCTCCGTAAAAGGCGATCTGCGCAATCTTTTCCTGGGAGGTGGTCGCCGGCATCACCGCAATAAACGGCAGGCCGAGCAATCGCGCAAAGTACGCCTCGGAAATGGCCGTAGAGCCGCTGGAGGCTTCGATCACCGGTGCACCCGGTTTGAGCCAGCCATTGCACAGCGCATACAGGAACAATGAGCGGGCCAGTCGATGTTTGAGGCTGCCGGTGGGATGGCTGGATTCGTCCTTGAAGTACAACTCGATTCCCGGCAAACCCGGCAATGGCAAAGGGATCAGGTGCGTGTCAGCGCTACGCTGGAAGTCCGCTTCAATGATGCGAATGGCCTCACGGGCCCAGGAACGATGGTCGCTCATGATGAGGATCTCTAAGAGTTTTCATCGCCAATCTTAGGATGTTTCCTACACTCCACACAGATACAGTCATGACTCAATTGGACACACAATTACGCGCCGTGAAAACCACGTCGGCGGACCCTGCCCTTATAACAAATAAGAATATAATTTTTGTTTTAACAACTAACGGTACGGGTTAGGGTACCCACCTATTGAACTTTGATTGGAGAGCACCCCTTGCCTCTGCGTAGCACTTTCACCCGTTTCTTCCAGCTGGAAGCCGCCAGCGGTCTGTTGTTGATCGCTGCTGCCGCCCTGGCGCTGATCATCAACAACTCACCGTTATCTCATCTGTACACCGCCTTTCTCGATGTGCCGGTCGTTGCACAGATTGGCGCACTGAAAATCGCCAAGCCGGCGTTGCTGTGGATCAACGATGGCCTGATGGCCCTGTTCTTCCTGCTGATTGGCCTGGAGGTCAAGCGCGAGCTGCTCGACGGACAGCTGTCCAAGCCCTCGCAGGTGGTGCTGCCGGGTGCAGCGGCCATCGGCGGCATGGTGGTGCCGGCACTGATCTACTGGGCAATCAACAAGGACTACCCTGCCGCGCTGTCCGGCTGGGCGATCCCCATGGCCACCGACATCGCCTTCGCCCTCGGTGTATTGGCCCTGCTGGGCAAGCGCGTACCGGTATCGCTGAAGCTGTTCCTGATGACCTTGGCGATCATTGACGACTTGGGCGCGATCATCGTGATTGCCGTGTTCTATTCCAGTGACCTGTCAGGCGCTTCGTTGGCCGGTGCTGGGGCCTGCCTGATCGCGTTGATCGCGATGAATCGATTGGGAGTGATCAAGCTCGGACCCTACATGATCGTCGGCTTGATCCTGTGGGTGTGCGTTCTCAAGAGCGGCGTGCACGCCACCCTGGCCGGTGTGACCCTGGCGTTCTGCATCCCATTGCGGACCAAGAATGCCGAACCTTCGCCACTGATGACCCTGGAACACGCCCTGCATCCGTGGGTGGCCTACGGCATCCTGCCGCTGTTTGCGTTCGCCAATGCGGGTGTCTCCCTGGCCGGCGTGAGCCTGGAGAGCTTCACCCATCACGTGCCAATGGGTATTGCCGCCGGCCTGTTGATCGGTAAAACCGTCGGCGTGTTCGGCTTCACCTGGCTGGCCATCAAGACTGGCCTGGCGGCGCTGCCCACAGGCGCCAACTGGGGCCAGGTATTTGGCGTGGCGATCCTGTGCGGTATCGGCTTCACCATGAGCCTGTTTGTCGGCTCCCTGGCATTCGTGCCTGGCGCCAGTGAGTTTGCGGGTGAAGACCGCATGGGGATTCTGACAGGGTCGATTCTGGCCGCAGTCATCGGCTATGGCGTGACGGCAATGGCGAGTCGCAAGAAAGCCTGATCCACCTGATAGACCGCCCATAAAAAACCCCAACCGGTCACCCGGTTGGGGTTTTGTGTTTCTACAACCTGCGCTTAGCGAGTAACGCGGCTGGTACCGTCAACGGTCATGATGCGGACACGGTCGCCGATGCGGAAGATTTCATTCTCCTGCACGGCTTGTACGTAGGCACGCATGCTGCCGTCATCTTCACGCACGGTGATTTCCACACCCTGGGTACGGGTCAGGCCTTCTTCGGTAGCCGAACCCAGCAAGCCGCCGGCAACGGCACCGATCACTGCGGTCACGATACTGCCACGACCGCCGCCGATGGCGCTGCCGCCAACGCCGCCGATGACTGCACCCGCAGCCCCGCCGATTGGGGTCTTGGTGCCTTCGATTTTCACCGGACGCAGGGATTCAATGGTACCCATGCGTACGGTCTGGACACGACGCGCTTCATCACGGGAATACGAGTCGCCGGTCAGACTCGAGGCGCAGCCACCCAGCAGCAACGACAGGGTGGTAAAGCAGGCAACCAGTAAAACGGACTTACGCATAGCATCAACTCCAAAGGACAGGGGTTCATTAAACGCTGCAGCTTGGCGCCTGTCACGGCAAGCACGGCAGAAAACTGCTTTCATTCAGCCTTAGTACAGACTGCCAGTACCAGAAAACTCGACCAACGGTATCTCAGCTTTTGTGCCAAGGCGTGTCATGAAGGTTTGCTTATTGTAGCTGCGCAGCCGCTCGCGGCCGAAGCCTCTTGATAGAGACGTCGGCGCGATGGGCAACATTCAGGTGGTACGACGAAAGGTGCAGCTCAGGGCGCCAGGCGCTCACGGGACCATTCGGTCCCTTGCAGGCGGTAGTTCAGACGATCATGCAAGCGGCTGGCGCGGCCTTGCCAGAACTCGATACGCTCAGGCAGCAATCGATAGCCGCCCCAATGCTCGGGGCAGTCGGGCTGGGTATCGCTGAAACGCTGCTCGGTGGCCTTGAGCAGTTCCTGCAGTTCCTCACGGTCACGAATGACCTTGCTCTGCGGCGATGCCCACGCCCCCAGGCGACTGCCCAGAGGGCGTACCTGGTAATAAGCGTCCGACTCTTCAGGTGTGACCTTGACCACCCGTCCTTCGATGCGCACCTGGCGCTCCAGGGTCGGCCAGAAGAACGTCATGGCCGCAAACGGCCGCGCCGCAAGCTGTTCGCCCTTGGCACTCTGATAATTGGTGAAGAAGGTAAAGCCCTGCGCATCCAGGCCCTTGAGCAACAGGATGCGACAGTGCGGGCGACCGTCCTGGTCGACCGTAGCCAGGGTCATGGCATTGGCCTCCACCGGTGGCTGCTCGGTTTTCACCGCGTCGCCGAACCACTGGTGGAACAAGGCAAACGGCTCGCTCGGGGCCTGGGCCTCGCTCAAACCATCCCGTGTGTAGTCACGGCGCATATCGGCCAGTGCCTGGGTCATGCAGCTTTATCCTTGTGGTTCAGCGGATCAGTTTTTCGCCTGGTCGTTTGCAGCCGGGGTAGCAGCCTTGGCCTTGGCCGGAGCGGGCTTCTTGGCAGCTGGCTTGGCCGGGGCCTTTTTGGCGGCAGGCTTGGCAGCTGCCTTTTTGACCGGGGCCTTTTTCGCCGGGGCTTTAGCGGCAGGTGCAGGTGCAGGCACGTCCTGCACAGCAACCATTTCCGCCTTCGGTGGGTTGGCCGAGTTGTACTTGCTCAGCAGCGCCAACATAGTTGTACGCTGTGTGAACATAATTTCCATGCGACGGTTCAGCGCACGGCCCTGGTTGCTGTCGTTGGCAGCACGCGGCATCAAGTCGCCCATGCCACGCAGCATCAGGCGATCCTGCTTCAAGCCGCTGAGGCTGAAGATCGAAGCGATCGATTGCGCACGCTCTTTGGTCAGGGCCTGGCTTTGCGCCTCGGCACCCGTGGTGTCGACGTGGCCGAGTACCAGCACGGCGGTTTTCGGGTCGCCTTCAACGGCCTTGGCAACACGGGTAAACGGACCCAGGGTGACCGGCAGCAGCATGCCTGGGCGTTTTGGATTGTACGAACCATCTACCGGAGCAATGACCACCAGTACGTTGTCGCGGCGCTCAAGTTGCAGGTTGCTGTCCTTGATCGCGACACGCAGGCGCGGCTCGTAGTCGTCCAGCCAGGCCTGGGTGATTTTCGGATCAGGCATCGGCACGTTGGTCACGTCAACCTTGGCCAATGGTTTTGGCTTGCTTTCGAATGGCCACCACCAGTGGGTCTCGCTGTCGGTTTTGGCTACGGCTGGAGCTGGAGCGGCGGCAGGTGCCGGGGTGGCAGCCTTGAGGTCGGCTTTCAGGTCGGCCTTGGCATCGGCGGCCTTATCATCGGCGCTCTTGGAGGAGAACGGCCACCAGCTGGAGCCGGTGTCAGCCTTCGCTACTGGAGCCGGGGCAGGCGCGGCAGCGGCGGCTACCGGTGCGGCAGGCTTGGCGCCAGCGGCCGGCTTGGCGTCGGTTTGGGTCACTGCGTCCTTGGTAGTAGCCTTATCAGATCCAAATGACCACCAATGTCCGCCATCGGCATCATTTTGTGGTGTTTGTGCGCAGCCAGTAATAGTGAGGCAAAGCGCCAGTGCCAAGGACTTGTTCGATAACATGAGATATCCACAAAATGAGAAAAAACCAGGGGTCTGGATGACCCGTTAAACAGACGCTTAGAGAAGAATAAAGTTACAACTTTTCGCTCAGCGTCTTCTTATAGTTGCCTTTGTAACAAAAAAATGTGAAACGGCAAGGGGTTTACAGACAACCGGCCAATATTCCGACCAACTTCTGTGCTCGCGGGTCCATTAGTACATAAGGCCCCAATGTATTAGTCACGAAACCGAACGCTACATCATGTTCAGGGTCGGCAAAGCCCACCGAACCACCGGCGCCAGGATGACCAAATGCACGTGGGCCAAGGCCGAACGTGGCGTTGGGTAGCTGCGGCTGATCCAACATGCAACCCAGGCCGAAGCGGGTTTGTGTCAATAATGTTTTATCCGGCCCGATACTGTGTTCGCGGGTCAGTTGTTCGAGCATGTCGGCTTCCAGCAAACTTCCGTCCAACAAACCGCTATAAAAACCCGCCAGGCTGCGTGCATGACCGTGGCCATTTGCCGCTGGCTGCTGCATGCGCCGCCATTCAGGTTTATTAGTGCTGGTCAGAATAGACGGTGGATTGGCAAATGCCCGTGTAGTCATCGCATTCGGTTCACGCATCATTACTTGCAGTAACCGTTGCGCGGCTTCATCGCCCATATTGCCTTTGCTGCGCGCAATATGTGCAACACGATAAAACTCTTCATCCGCCAGGCCCACGTGGAAGTCCAGCCCCAATGGCCGCGCCACCCGCGCCACAATCGATTCACCCGGCCCACGCCCGTCAGCGCGGCGCAGCAACTCCCCGACAAGCCAGCCGTAGGTGATCGCCTCGTAGCCATGGCCCTGGCCCGGTGTCCACCAAGGCGCCTCAGCGGCCAGGGTGTCGACCATCAGTTGCCAGTCGTACAGGGCTTCGGTGGGCAGCATTTCACGGATCGCCGGCAACCCGGCCTGGTGGCAGAGCAACTGGCGCAGGGTGATGGCTTCTTTTCCCGCAGCAGCGAATTCCGGCCAGTACTTGGCCACAGGTGCATCCAGTTGCAGCTTGCCTTCGGCCACCAATTGCAGCGCGGTGACGGCAGTGAAGGTCTTGGTGCAGGAGAACAGGTTGACGATGGTGTCGCTGTGCCAGGCCTCGGCACCGTCCTTGTCGGCGGTACCGGCCCACAGATCGACGACGGATTCGCCGCCGATCTGGATGCAGAGTGCGGCGCCACGCTCTTGCGGGTCATCGAACAACGCGGCAAAGGCTTCGCGTACCGCTTCGAACTGGAGTTCGTAATGACCCTGAACCTGCACCTGGACGTCCTCGGAAAACACGCTAAAAAGAGGACGACATTGTTCCAGTCATTGTAGGTTTTGTGAACCCGTCAGCCCTCAATCAATGGCCATTGCCGCCGTGCCCGCCAGCGTGTCCACCGCCCTGCCCCGCGCCTTTGCCTTCATGCCCGCCGTTGCCGTTTTCACGCTCGCGCACAACGCTGGCGGCCTTGGCTTTTTCAGCTTCCTTACCCAGTTGGTCGACCGCCGCCAGATTGCTTTTACGCACGCTGTCGACAAAGCCCTGGTAAGGCACATCGGTGATACCCACCAGACCGAAGTGGCCGTTTTCACCGTCCAGCAAGCGGCCAGTCACTGGCTGATCGAGGTACTGGAACCAATGCACGCCAACAATCGACGGCTCGGCCATGGCCTGCTTGAGGAAGTTGCCATAGGCCACGCCCCGGTCTTCCTCCCTGGCCAACTGCGTCACACCGCCCCAGAACGGGCCGCGATCGGTGGACCCGAAGTTGAATTCGGTGATCAACACCGGTTTGTCCAACTGTCGCAAGGCGGCGAAGTCGTAACCATCCTGGGGCTTGAGGGTGTACATATTGAAGCTCAGTACGTCGCAATACTGGGCGCAGGACGCCACGGCTTCCGGCGTGCTCACGGCATAGCGGCCACCCAACAGCAGTTGGTTGGGCGCGTGCCATTTGAGCGAGTCGGAAATGGTCTTGAAGTAGGCGTCGGCAAAGGTCTTCTGGAAGTATTTGAAGTCCGCTTCGATCTCCGGATGCTCGGCGCTGGGCATCGGCGGCTCAAAGCCCGGATCTTCCATCAGCTCCCAGCCTGCCAGGTGGATACCCCAGGCTTTCGACAGGCCTTCTTCGTTGCGGTACTTGTCACGCAGTTGCTTGAGGAACGCGCGCTTGGCCGGTACGTCAGTGGTCATGCGCAAGGTGCCATAAGCCAGGGCGTAGCGAGACTTTGGGTCATCGCCAGGACCGGCCCAGGCCAGTTCGTTATCGGCAAAGAAGCCGATTAACCAAGGATCGTCCCGATGATCACGAGCGGCAATGGCCACAGCGCGCTCAGTGGCCATGGCGAAGCGCGGGTCGAACGGGTCAGGCATACCGCCCCACCAGTCGGTACCGGTGCTGATGCTGGCGTAGTCACCCACAATCGACAGCGGCAAGGTGTACGGCACGCGGCCTGCAGTGGTCAGGTCGGGATCGCTCCAGTTGCCCACGGTGTTGAAACCCCAGGCTTGCAGACGGTCCAGGGTATGGGTGACCCAACGTTTCTGGTCGAAACCGTCACCGCCATACGTGCGCTGCAGGTTGGCACCGTAGAAGTCATACCAACGCCCCGCACCAAAGCTGCGACCCTCGCCCGCGCCGTTGCCAGTACGGTTGTCGCTGCTGCCGTAGTACTTGTCGAAGGGCTCGCCTGCCTTGGGCAGTGCGGCGAACATCCATTCACGACCGGCCACGTAGGTCTGGCTGTTGTCCGGCGCCACGGTGTTCACGCCCAGCGAGTAGAACGGATGGCCTTCCGGCGTCACCAGGTACCAACGACCGTCGCGCTTCTCGGTGCGGAAAAACCCGCTGGCGTCGAACGCCGGGCCTTTGTTCCAACCGCCATATTGGTCCAGGGCGGACTTGTCCCGCGTGGCCAGCCAGCCCTGGAGCTGTTGCTGCTCTTTGACGGCGGCGGCCTTGAGTTGTTCGTCGCTGCTGACTTTTTCCGGCCAGCGCGCACGGGTGGACTGGCCATAGGCGTCCACCAGTTCGCTGTAGGCGGCCTTGAGCACCGGCTCGCTGTCCTGCACGCCAAAGCGCTCCAGCAAGATGCTTTGGGCGGCGTTGGGCTTGATCATCGACAGGGTCACCGAAACCACCTGGCTGCGGTCAATTTCCCCGGTGCTGCTGCCCAGCAATACGCGTTGCCCCTCAACGGTAATCGGCATCGGCGGGCCGGCTTTCATGCCTTGGCTGAGCGGCGAGTTGGCTTGCAGCGGGATCAGCAGCGTCTGGGCCGGGCCGGCAGGGAGGTCGATGCGGCTGAGCAGGGTTTTGCCGTCAGCGCTCTGCACCTTGATGTAGAGGGTCAATGCCCAGTTCATGGTGCTCTGAATGCGCAGGCTCATGGCACTGGATTGGGACCAGTCCCAGGTACCGGTTTGCGGGCTGAGCACCAGGCTCGGTTCGGCCGCCGGGTTGAAGGTGATACGGCGCAACACTTCGCCTTCCGCGGTTTGCTCTGCGTTGTATTGCGGCAGGCTGGCGTCCTGGGTCGCCACCTTGACCACATCGGCAGGCCGGACGAAGTTGAACAGTGTCTGTTGCCCGGCAGGCGCGGCCATCAAAGGCGCAGCGAACAACAGGGCAAATAGAGCAGGCAGCGTGCGAATCATACGAACAAGGTTCTCCCAAACGGCCGGTGAATGGCCTGATGACATAAATCCATAGCAGTGAGATAGACCACGAAGTGGGCGAATCCGCCCACGGTGGCTTAAGAAATTTCGCGCCTGAACGGCGGCAAGGCATTCAGGATAGCCTTGCCATAACGCTGGGTGACCAAACGGCGGTCGAGCAAGGTGATGGTGCCCCGGTCCTCCTCGGTGCGCAGCAAGCGACCGCAGGCCTGGACCAGCTTCAAGGAGGCATCCGGCACCGAGATTTCCATGAACGGGTTGCCGCCGCGTGCTTCGATCCACTCGGCCAGCGCGGCCTCGACCGGATCATCCGGCACCGAGAACGGGATCTTGGCAATGACCACGTGCTCGCAGTAGGCACCGGGCAAGTCCACGCCTTCGGCGAAACTGGCCAGGCCGAACAGCACGCTGGAATCCCCGCCGTCGACTCGCGCCTTGTGCTTGTTGAGGGTTTCCTGCTTGGACAGGTTGCCTTGGATAAACACTTGCTTGCGCCAGTCGCGATCGAGGCCGTCGAACACGTCCTGCATCTGTTTGCGCGACGAGAACAGCACCAGAGTGCCACGCGAACCTTCCACCAACTCCGGCAGGTCACGAATGATCGCGGCGGTGTGGGCGGCGGCATCCCGCGGGTCAGCCTTGAGGTCCGGCACCCGCAACACGCCAGCGTCGGCGTGATGGAACGGGCTCGGCACCACGGCGGTGACGGCCTTTTTCGGCAGGCCGGCGCGCATGCGGAAACGGTCGAAGGTGCCCAGGGCGGTCAACGTGGCGGAGGTCACCAGGCAGCCATAGGCCACGTTCCACAGGTTACGCCGCAGCATTTCCGCAGCAAGGATGGGGCTGGCGTTGACCTCGATATCAAACAGCGCACCGCTTTCCGACAGGGTCAGCCAACGGGCCATGGGCGGGTTGTCTTCCGGGTCTTCGACCGTGAATGCGGTCCACAGCTCCCAGTTGCCCTGGGCACGGGAAAGCAGGCTGCCGAACAGCGGGTACCACTCCTCGGCCTGGTTGCTGGCGATGCCGATGTTGACCTCGCCGTCCATGCCCTCTTTGAGCAAGTCGGTGAGGCGGGTAAACAGGTCGGTCAGGCGCGAAAAGCCCTTCTTCAACTCGATGCCCATCTCGCGCATGTGCTCGGGGATCAAGCCGCCGACAAAGCGGTGACGGGGCCGTTCGCGGCCTTCCACATCTTCACCGGGCTTGAAGTCGGCGACCTGCTCGCAAGCGCTGAACATGAACTGCTGCTGGGTCTTGATCTCCCGCGCCAGCTCCGGCACCTGTTCGATCAGTTTGCCCAGGTCGCCGGGCAGCGGGTGCTGGGCCAGCAACTTGGTGAGGTTCTTGGCGGTGGACTCCAGCCAATCAGCCGTGGAGCGCAGGCGGGTGTAGTGAGCGAAGTGGCCGATGGCCTTGTCCGGCAGGTGATGGCCTTCGTCGAACACGTAGAGGGTGTCGCGCGGGTCTGGCAGCACAGCGCCGCCGCCCAAGGCCAGGTCTGCCAGCACCATGTCGTGGTTGGTGACGATCACGTCGACCTTGCCCATGCCTTCGCGGGCCTTATAGAAGGCGCACTGGCCGAAGTTGGGGCAGTGGCGGTTGGTGCACTGGCTGTGGTCGGTGGTCAAGCGTGCCCAGTCGGCGTCTTCCAGGGCGGTGGGCCAACTGTCGCGGTCACCGTCCCATTTGTTGCCGGCCAGTTTCTCGATCATGCTGGTGAACAGCTTCTGGCTGACTTCATCGACCTCGATCTTGAAGCCTTCTTCTTCGAACAGCGAGGCCGTGGCGGTTTGCGCGTGGCCTTCTTGCAGCAAAACGTCGAGCTTGGACAGGCACATGTAGCGGCCACGCCCTTTGGCCAGGGCGAACGTGAAGTTCAAGCCGCTGTTGCGCATCAGGTCGGGCAGGTCTTTGTAGACGATCTGCTCTTGCAGGGCCACGGTGGCGGTGGCGATCACCAGGCGTTTGCCGGCGGCTTTGGCCGTGGGGATCGCGGCCAGGCTATAGGCCACGGTCTTGCCGGTACCGGTGCCGGCCTCGACGGCCACGACCGCGGGCTCACCTTCGCGGCGACCTTCGTCGTCGGTGTCGATATCCCCGAGGACCTTGGCCACTTCGGCGATCATCAGGCGTTGGCCGTAGCGCGGTTTCAAGCTCTTGGCTTCGAGAAAACGCGAATAGGCGCCCTGGATCGTGGTTTTGAGTTCAGTGCTGATCATGGATAGTCGGGCGCAAAAAACGCTGGATAAATTTTCAGTGGTTCGGATCGGCCGCTATCATACCCCGCTAATTAATCCCGCGCAGAACGGAGTACTTCAATGACCGCGTTTAGCCTCGCTTACACCCTGCATGTATTAGCCGCCCTGATCTGGGTTGGGGGCATGTTTTTCGCCTGGATGATCCTGCGCCCCGCCGCCGTGGCGGCACTTGAGGGCCCTGCCCGACTCAAGCTGTGGGCAAATGTGTTTCAACGTTTTTTTGTATGGGTGTGGGTCGCGGTGGCGATTTTGCCGATCAGCGGTGTCGGCCTGCTGCAACTGCGCTTCAGCGGGTTTGAGACCGCGCCGCGTTATGTGCAGGTGATGATGGGGTTATATCTGGTGATGACGGCGCTGTTTATCCGTATCCAGGCGCTGAAATTCCCGGAATTACGCGCGGCGGTGGCGGCTGAGGACTGGCCGGCAGGGGCTGCGGTATTGGGGCAGATTCGCCGGTTGGTGGGGATCAATTTGATTGTGGGGTTGGTGGTGGTGGCAATAGCTTCGGCCCGGCCGATGTTCTAGAGGTGTTCGTTAGGGCCTCTTCGCGAGCAAGCCCGCTCCCACATTTGACTGCATTCCAAGGAATGCACGCGGTCGAAGGTGGGAGCGGGCTTGCTCGCGAAGGCGTCAGACCGGTTAAGTTACAACCGTTGGATGGTGACAGAACCCGCAGGCCCCGCTGGCCCCGGCTGCCCTTCCAACCCCGCACGGCCTTTTTCACCACCATCGGCCTGGTACACCAGACAGCCCTTGGACTGCCCACCACGCCCAGGTTTGCCCGCTGTGCCGGCCAAACCGCCAGCGCCGCCGTCAACCCAGACCTTGATCTGCTCGGCCGGGAAGTTCTGCGGCAGTTCAACCCGCACCAACGCACCCGCCCCGCCTGGCAAGCCATCGCCGCCGTTATCGCCATTGGCGCCGCGGCCTGCCGAACCCCAGGTGCAACCTGGGTCCACGCCGTTGGCGCCATCCAGCCCGGCATAACCTTGGGCGCCAGCGCCGCCGCGCGCATCAATCGACAACTCATCAGCCGTCAGGGCATTGATGCGCAAGGTCAGGTCGCGCCCGGCCTTGGCAGGTTTTTCATGGGTACCGGGTGCCCCGCGTGAAGTGATCTGGCTGCCGTGGTCCAGTTGCGCACTGCGCACTTGCAGTTGCAGCCCGGTGTTGCCGGGGGCAATGGCGATACGGGCTTCGCGCCCCAGGTGCAGTTCATCCACCGTGACCTGGCTGATAGTGGCCGGGATCAGCAGCGTGCCGTAGTCGGCCACGTCCAGGCGCTCCAGTTGCAACACGCTAGTGCTGCTAGGCAGGCGCATCAATGAATTGGTTTCAACGCTGACGCTCTGGGCCAGAGCTACGGGGCTGACCAACAGGGCCAGCAGTAAAACCTTACGCATCGTGGTGCTCCCCTAAGCGCTTAAAAAATGTGTCTTCAAAAGACATTTCTAGTTTTTTCTTTGGGCGCACAGTAACGACTTCCACAGGCGCTTTGCCAGTGAAGGATCAAAAAAGTTAATAAACGGGGGGTTAACGAGGGTCGCCAGCAATGCCCCTGTGGATCCCACAGGGGCAAGGGTTGTCAGCGGTTGATCTGGATTTCCACGCGGCGGTTCAAGGCGCGGCCTTCAGCGGTTTTGTTGTCGGCCACCGGATGACTTTCGCCGGCCCCGGTCACGGAAACAAAATTGCTGCGTGGCACGCCGGAGCCGATCAGGTAATCGGTCACCGAGTGGGCGCGTTTTTCCGAGAGCTTCTGGTTGTAGGCGTCTTTGCCGACGCTGTCGGTGTGGCCACTGACTCGCAGCTGGGCACTTGGCGCTTCTTTTTTCAGGCGAGTGGCGATGGTGTCGAGCTTGGTTTTATCCGCTGCGGTCAACTTGGCCGAGTCGAACTGGAAGTGCACATCGCGAATCACGATGGTTTCTTCCTTGACCACAACCACCTCTTCCACCACCGCGGCTACCGGCACGGGCGGGCACCCATTGGCATCGACCTGCACACCTTTTGGCGTGCCTGGGCACTTGTCACGGCTGTCCGGTACGCCATCGCCGTCCTCGTCGCCATCGCCATGTACCCAGCAGTAGGCGCCGGCCATACCGCCGACCAACAAGGCGCCATAGCCCGCGTAGGCTGAACTTTGAGTTGCACCGATCGCGGCGCCGGTCACACCGCCAACGGCGGCGCAGGTGGGCCAATCGGTTTTTTGCAAGCCGGCACAACCTGTCAATACTCCGGTTAGCAGAACCAAGGGTAGAGCTGTCCGCATGATGCTCATCTGATTTCTCCTGAGGGGATCGGCGGGGGCCGACGAGTGGAGTAAAGACGGCTCCTTTCATCTGCGCCACTACGCCGCGCCCCTGTATTCATTGGGGATGCTCGTGCACAGCTGGCTTTTCGCGATCGCCCGCTCTAGGCCCGTACGCTCAGCCGCGTTAGTCTCTATGGCCCTGATGTGAGGATCTCTGATGACCGCTGGTATTTCTGCCCGTACCCCGCAGCAGGCCTTGGCCGCCTTGCTCGACCTGCACCAACCCAAACGCCTGTTGCTGCTGGGCGCCAGCCAGTTTCCCGCGCTGGAGGCATTTCAAGCGGCGCACCCTGAGACTCAGGTGTCCGTCGCCCCGCCTGGGCCACTGCCACCGGAGCTTGCTGCGCAGCGTTTTGACTTGGCGTTGGTGGTCGATTGCCTGGAGCACCTGTCAAAACCCCAGGGCCTGACCTTGCTTGGCGGTATTCGCAACCTCAATGCCAGCAAGATCGCCGTGCTGGTGGACCTGGGCGCCTGCGACTGGAAAGACACTGACTTCTTCTCCCTGGCCCTGCAGGCCGGCGAGCGTTTCCAGCGCGATGAGCAGGTTCTGACGCTGTTTACCTACGATCTGCTTGACTATAAACAGGTGCCGGACTGGCTCAACGCCCGCTTCTGGGCCAACCCGGAAAATTTCGGAAAGTATTGGTGGTAACCCCGATGAGTACATCCATTTGCCCGTGCGGCAGTGGCAACCTGCTGGATGCCTGCTGCGGCCACTATCACGCCGGCCACCCGGCGCCCTGTGCCAGCGCGCTGATGCGTTCGCGCTACAGCGCCTACGTGCTGGGCCTGGTGGACTACCTGGTTGCGACCACGTTGCCCGCACAACAGACCGGCCTGGACCGCGAGGCCATCGGTGCCTGGAGCGCCCAGAGCACCTGGTTGGGCCTGGAAGTGGAAAGCTCCGAAGTGTTCGGCGGCCAGCCAGAACACGCGTTCGTGACATTTACCGCACGCTGGCATGACAGCACCGGCGAACACAGCCACCGCGAGCAGTCTTCTTTCGTACAGAATGACGGGCGCTGGTACTTCATCGACCCAACGGTGGAGGTGAAGGCCGGACGCAACGATGCGTGTTTGTGCGGCAGTGGGCAGAAATTCAAGAAGTGTTGTTCCAGCTATCTCTAATCCCTCACAGGACTGACGCCATGCTTCGGATCTACAGCTTGATGCTGGCGTTAACCCTGGGTCTCACCGGCTGTGCCTCGTGGTTCGAAAACGACGCCCCGCCGCCCCACGTGTCCTTGGTGAAAGTCGAGGTGGTGCGGGCCAAATTACTGGAACAAAAGTTCAAGCTGTACTTTCGCGTGGACAACCGCGACGACGCCGACCTGACCGTGCGTGGCCTCATCTACAAGGTCAGCCTGGGCGACTTCGTGCTGACCGAAGGCGAGTCCAATGAGTGGCTGACCGTGCCGCCGCGCAGCCATGCTTTTTTCAAGGTGTCGGTACGCACCAACCTCTGGCCGCAGATCCGCGACGTGGTGCAGATGCTGAAAAATCCCGACCAGCCCGTGCCCTATCGTTTGGAAGGCGAGCTCAAAACCGGATTATTCATCGGTTATGACGTGCAGGTGGCCCACAATGGCGAGATAATCCCCGGCGATTTTATTCCGGAGCGACATCGATGACTCAACAACCCCATGTCCATGGTCCTGACTGCAACCACGATCACGATCATCATGATCACGACCACGGCCATGTCCACGGCCCGAACTGCGGCCACGCTCACCAAGAGCCGGTGCGCAATGCATTGAAGGACGTTGGTCGCAACGATCCTTGCCCGTGCGGCAGTGAGAAGAAATTCAAGAAGTGCCACGGGGCGTAAGCCACGCTAAAAACCAGATGTGGGCAGGCTTGTGTGGGAGCGGGCTTGCTCGCTCCCACATTGGATCGCATTTCAGGTCAGAGTTTGCGCTGGAACTGCAACGCCACTTCCAAGCCCCCACCTTCCCGATTCCTCAAACTCAACCGCCCCTCATGCGCCCTGGCGATGGTGTGAGCAATGCTCAACCCCAACCCGTATCCGCCGGTCTCGGCATTGCGTGAACCTTCCACCCGGTAAAACGGTTCCATCACTTGCTCCAGCTGTTCCTGGGGAATCCCCGGGCCACGGTCGCTGATAACAATCTTCAAGCTGTCGGACTGGTCCTCGACCCGCACCACCACGTCACTGCCATAACGCACCGCGTTTTCCAGCAAATTCTGTACGCACCGTTTGAGGCTGCGGGCGTAGCCCGGTAACGGTTGTTTCGCACGGCCTTCGATGCGCACGCTTTCGCCGACGTCCTCCAGGTCCGCCTGCAAACTTTGCAGCAAGGCATTGATGTCGATGTTCTGCCGCGCCTCGTTGATTTCACCGCTGCTGACGAAATCCAGGGTGCTGGAGACCATGTGCTCCATTTCCTCCAGGTCGCTGCGAAAACGCTCACGGGTACGGGTGTCCTCAAGCATCTCCGTACGCAAGCGCAGGCGTGTGATGGGTGAACGCAGGTCGTGAGAAATCGCCGCAAGAAAGCGCGTGCGTTCGGCAATGTTGGCGATCAACCGTTGCTGCATCGCGTTGAAGGCCTGGGCGGCGCGGCGCACCTCGGTGGGCCCATCCAACGATAGCGGCGGGCGCTGAATATCCCGCCCCAAGGCCTCGGCGGCCTTGGCTAAGGCGTTGAGCGGACGGATGGCCAAGCGCACCGCTACCAGGGCGATCACCACCAACACCAAGACCCGCAGCAGGTAAATGCGCATCACGTAATCAAATAGCAGGTCCAGTGGCGAGGTACTGGTCCAGCCCTGCTCTTCACGGGCGTCCACCTGCAGCCAGCGGCCATCGGGCAGGCGCAGGTCGATGAGGAATTGCCCCACCACCGGTTTGGAACCGAGCAAGGTCGACAGCCCTGCGGTTTGCCCTTCGCCATCCACCAGCGACAAGCGCAGCAGGATCAGGGTCTGGGCGTAGCCGGTCTTCTCCGAGAGCACCTTCTTGATCAGCCGCTCGGTGGGCCGGTCGCTGTCGGTGAGGCTGCTGGGCGTATTGCTCGCTTGATCACTCAAGGTCAGGCGAAAATGCGGTGCATCCAGCAACTTGATCAGTTGGTCCGCCTGCTGCGGATCGCTGTGCACCAGCCGCACCACATCCGCCAGGCGCGTGGCGATCAGCCGCGCAGGAATCTCCAGCACCTGGCCATGGCGACGGTCGTACCAGATGCTGCTGGTCAGGGCCTGTGCCGCGAGCATGCCGCTGACCAGGATCAGCACCAGCCGCCCAAACAGCGAACGCGGCAGCAGTCTCACGAGCCCAGCACCACATCATCAGCGGTGAGCATGTAGCCCTCGTTGCGCACGGTCTTGATCAGCCCCACCGGCAATTGCGAGCGCAGGCGGCTGACGCATACGTCGATGGAACGGTCGAACGGCGTACTGTCCTTGTCGAACACATGGTTGAGCAGAAAGTCGCGGCTCAACGGCCGGTTGGGGTGCTGCAACAACAGGCGCAACACGCGGTAATCCGAATTGCCCAAGCTGACCACCACCCCTTCCGGCGACAGCAGTTGCCGCGCCCGTGTGTCCAGTTGCCAGCCGGCGAAGCCAATGCTCGGTGCTTCGTCCAACCGTGCGCGGTCGGGGAAACTCTGTACCCGACGCAGCACCACCTTGATCCGCACCAGCAATTCACGCGGGTCAAATGGCTTGGGCAGGTAGTCATCGGCGCCGATTTCCAGGCCGACAATGCGGTCGATCAGCGAGCCTTTGGCGGTGAGCATCACCACCGGGGTGTTGGAGTTCACCCTTAATTCGCGGCACAGGCTCAGGCCGTCTTCGCCGGGCAGCATCAGGTCGAGGACGATCAGGTCGATGACGTTCAGTTCCAGGCGCCGGCGCATCTCCTTGCCATCGGCGGCGGTGGATACCTGGAAACCGGCGTCGCTCAAGTAGTCGCACAGCAACTGGCGGATCTGCGGGTCGTCATCAACGATCAGGAGATGGTCTTGCTTGGCCATGGGCAATTGATCCGAAAAACTATAAAACGCAGCAAATAGCCGAAAGTTCAGCCAGCTGTGTACGCAAATGTAATGGAATGTTGTGGGAAACGATAATCACGCATCAGCGATACAAAGCCAGGGCATGGCAGGGGAAATCGCTCTTTAGACTACCGAACCTAAATGAGAGTAATTGTAATTTAGACTCGGATGCATCCTATGCCACAGCCCATTACATTGCCTACACCCCGCAGCCACGCGCTGCAAAATACCCTGGCCCCGATGTTCGGCTTGCTTGCCGCCGGCAGCGTGACCCCAGTTGCCTGGGCCGACGCCTCAACCGCCACCACCAACGATTCTGTGCTGAGCCTGCCGGAAATCACGGTCGACGGTGAAGCCACCTCCACTTTCAAGGTGGACCGGGTGACCTCGGCAAAAATCAGCCAGCCGCTGCTGGATGCACCGCAAAGCGTGACCATCGTGCCGCAGCAGGTGCTCAAGGAGCAAAACGCGCAAACCTTGCAAGAAGTGCTGCGCAACGTGCCGGGCATCACCTTCATGTCCGGCGAAGGCAACCTGGGCTGGGGCGACCTGTTTTCGATTCGCGGCTTCTCATCCGAGCAAAGCCTGACTGTCGATGGCGTGCGCGATGCCGGCATGTCCACGCGCACCGACACCTTCAACCTGCAGCAGGCCGAAGTGTTCAAGGGCACCGGGTCCATTGAGTCCGGCGTTTCTGCCGTCGGCGGCAGCGTCAACCTGGTGAGCAAAGAAGCGCACCTGGGCGACGCCAATCGCGTGTCTGCCGGTATCGGCACCGATGCCTATCGCCGCCTCACCGCCGACCTCAATAAACAGCTGAACGACACCACCGCCGTACGCATCAACCTGATGAAGCACTACAACCAGGTGTCCGAGCGTGACGACGTGGACTACGACCGCTGGGGCATTGCGACCTCGTTCGGGTTCGGCCTGGGCACCGACACGCGCTTCTTTATCGACACCTTCTACCAGAAAGACACCAACACCCCGGACGGCGGCGTGCCGATCCAGCGCGGCACTCACGGCGACCGCATGCCCGGCGTGAAACGCTCCAACTGGTACGGTGACTCCAGCCTCTATACCCAGGAAAACAAAACCACGTCGCTGACTGCGCGCTTCGAACATGACTTCGATTGGAATGACGCCCACCTGCGCAACCAGACCCGCTGGGAGCGCAGCGACAACTTCGCGGTGCTCTCTCCAGCGCGCTTTTTCGCCGCCGATGCCAACGGCCAGAAAACCTGTACCGGCGCCCGCTGTGCGACGTTGGGCTATACCGGTGTAGGCCCGATCAGCCAAGTGCCGGGCAGTACGGTGAATGCCTACACCGACTACGTAAACAACAGCAACACGGCCTACGGCATCCTGCGCGGCAGCGACTTTGGTTTGTCCAAGCGCTACACCATCCTGGATAACCAGACCGACTTCAGCTTTACGTTCAACACCGGCAGCCTGCAACACGCGGTGGTCTCGGGCCTGGAGCTCTATCACGAGACCTACGGCGGCTTGAAACGCAACGCCGAAGTGCCGGCCGGCAACATGCTGTTCGACATGGCCGACCCCAGCCATAGCTTCGCCAGCACCTACGTGACCAAGGGCGTCGGCGAGCCGCGCTCGGTGATCGACAACGCCGGCATCTACTTGGGCGACACTGTCACCCTCAATGAACAATGGCAAGTGCTGGGCTCACTGCGTTACGACAAATGGGACGCTGAAACCCGCCAGCGCGGCCAAGCCACCACCAGCAGCGGCGACGGAGCGGTCAGTGGCCGTGTTGGCGCGGTGTTCAAACCGTTGCCCAACGGCAGCATCTATGTGTCCTACAGCGAAGCGGCGCAGCCTTCGGCACTCGGCGCATCCACCAACAACCAGATCTACGGCGCGGCGAGCACCAGCAACTACAGCCCGGCCAAATCCAAGACCTATGAATTGGGCACCAAGTGGGACATCGCCCACGACATGCTCAACGTCACCGCAGCGATCTTTCGTACAGAGCTGGAGAACTCCTGGGAGTACCAGGACGGCGAATCGGCCCCGGTACGCGCCCTGCCCGCTAAACGGGTAGACGGCATCGAGCTGGGCCTGCAAGGCAATATCACCCCGCGCTGGACCGCCTACAGCGGGTTCTCGGCACTCAAGAGCGTACAGACCAAAGGCATCAACAAAGGCGCAGAAGCCAAGAACGTGCCTGACCTGACCGCCAACCTGTGGACCACCTACGCCGTCACCGATGCCCTAAGCCTGAGCTACGGCGAGCAGTACGTGGGCCGACGCCGCTACAGCGACAACAAGTACGTCGGCGGTTTGAACAACAACAGCAGCTACGCCAACGGCCCGTCCGGGGTGAACGCCATCTACGTGCGCGACAACGAGAAAGCCCCCGGCTACTGGCTGAGCAACGTGGCGGCGCAATACAAGGTGAACAAGGACACCACGGTCAACCTCAACCTCAATAACGTGTTCAACAAATTCTATTACAGCCAGGTGGGCGCCTCCCTCGACGGCTTCCAGCTCTACGGCATTCCCGGGGCCGGACGCACCCTCACCGCCAGTGTCGATTATGAGTTCTAAATTCCCTCTATCAGGAGCCCTTGCCATGTCCAAACCCCGTCACCTGCTCAAGCTCGGCATGCTGTTCGCCGCGCTGGTCATCGGCCACGTCGAGTCCGCCGCCGCTCAGGAAGTCACCGATGTGCTGGGCCGCAAGGTCGAAGTCACCGATCACGTCAAACGTGTGGTGCTCGGCGAAGGCCGGTTGATTTCGGCATTCGCCCTGTTGGACAAGGACGCACCGTTCCAGCGCATCGTCGGCTGGCAGAACGATTTGAAGCTGCTGGACCAGCACACCTACAACGCCTACGTGGCGAAATTTCCGACGGTGAAGGACATTCCACTGATCGGCCAGGCGTCGGAACAAAGCGTCAGTGCCGAGGAAATCCTGTCGCTTAAACCGGATCTGGCGGTGTTCAGCATCTCTGGCCACGGCCCTACCGAACACAGCCCAGTCGCTGATGTGCTGGCCAAGGCCGGCATTCCTGTGCTGTTCGTCGACTTTCGCATCAACCCGGTACAAGGCACCCACGCCAGCATGAACGCGCTGGGCCAGGCATTGGGTCGCGAAGCCCAGGCCAAGGCATTCCTGGACTTCTATGACGCACACATCAAGGTCATCACCGACGCCGTGGCCACCCTGCCTGCGGGCCCACGCCCAAGCGTGTTCCTTGAACTGCTCGCCGGCGCCTGGCAAGCACCGGGCCACACCACCGGCAAGAGCGGCATGGGGGAAGTGATCAAGTTGGTGGGTGGGCGCAATATCGCCGCCGACGTGGTGCCCGGAGCGCTGGGAGATATCAGCGTGGAGTACGCGCTGAAGGCTGATCCGGATGTGTATGTCGCCACTGGCAACCACAAACCGGGGCTGATCCTGGGCGCTGGCGTGAGCACCGACGAAGCCCGCGAGGCCTTTGACCGGGTGCTGGCGCGTCCGGAATTCTCCAACCTTCGTGCAATTCGCGAGGGCAATTCCCACGGTTTGTGGCACGACTTCTACAACTCGCCGTACAACCTTCTGGCCATTGAAGCGCTGGCCAAGTGGGTGCACCCGGCGTTGTTCGCCAAGCTGGACCCGCAGGCGACCATGGAACAGATCAACGGGCAGTTCCTGGGGATGCCGTTGCAGGGTGCCTACTGGATCGACACCCAATCCAAATAACACACCGATAGTTGTGGGAGCGGGCTTGTGTGGGAGCGGGCTTGCTCGCGAAGGCGCAGTGTCAGTCACCAGAGATGTTGACTGATAGACCCCATTCGCGAGCAAGCCCGCTCCCACACAAGCCAGCTCCCACATTTGGATCCTCATTTTTTCCAGATTGTGTGAGCCACATGACCTCTCAAACCCTCGACCTCGCCAGTGCCACCCACGGCTACCGTCGCCTGCTCGCACGGCGTGCGTGGTTGCTGGCCCTGCTCGGCACAGCGCTGTCCTGCGCCATCCTGGTAGACCTGGCCAGCGGCCCGTCGGGCATGGGCCTCTTGGCCTTGCTCGACGGGATTGTGCACCCCTCCCATTTGAGCGCCACCGACCAGGTGATCATCTGGAACGTGCGCCTGCCCTATGCGCTGATGGCCGTGCTGGTGGGGTGCGCGCTGTCGCTGGCCGGGGCCGAGATGCAGGCGATCTTGAATAACCCGCTAGCCAGCCCGTTTACCCTGGGCGTTTCGTCGGCGGCGGCATTGGGTGCGTCCTTGGTGATCGTCTTTCCGGTGACCACGCTGTGGGTGTCGGCCAACACCGCGATCTCCCTCTCGGCATTCATCTTCGCAGCGGCTTCCGTGTTTTTGCTGCAAGCCATGTCACGCCTGCGCGGCGCCGGGGTAGAAAGCCTGGTGCTGTTCGGCATCGCCTTGGTGTTCAGTTGCAACGCGGTGGTGGCCTTGCTGCAACTGGTGGCCACTGAAGATGTGCTGCAACAACTGGTGTTCTGGACCCTGGGCAGCGTCACCCGCGCCAACTGGGACAAACTCGGCATCCTGGCGCTGGTGGTCGCGGTGGTGTTGCCGTTTTCCTTCACCGCCGCGCCACGCCTGACCTTGCTGCGCATGGGCGAAGACCGTGCACAAAGCTTTGGCGTGGACGTGAAGCGGCTGCGGTTTTTCTCGTTGCTGCGCATCAGCCTGTTGTCGGCTACCGCCGTGGCGTTTGTAGGCACTATCGGATTTATCGGCCTGGTGGGTCCGCATATCGCACGGATTCTGGTGGGCGAAGACCAGCGCTTCCTGCTGCCGGCCAGCGCCTTGACCGGTGCGTTGCTGCTATCGCTGTCGTCGATTGCCAGCAAGCTGATCATGCCCGGCGTGATCGTGCCGGTGGGCATCGTCACGGCCTTGGTGGGCGTGCCGATTTTTGTGGTGCTGGTGTTCAAGCGTGGGAGGCAGTTATGAGCAAGGGGTTGAGCATCCACAACGCCAATGTCAGTTATGGTCGTCGGCAGATCGTGCATGACCTGAGCCTGCCGCCCCTGCCGCCAGGCAGCTTGACCGCACTGATCGGCCCCAATGGCGCCGGCAAGTCGACCTTGCTGCGTGCCGTGGCCGGGCTGGAAAAGATGCAAGGTGTTGTGCGACTGGGTGACCTGGACTTGTCGGCCATGTCGGTGGCTGAACGTGCACGACGTGTGACGTACATGCCGCAAAACCTGCCGCCGGGGTTGAGCCTCAGTGTGATGGAAAGTGTGATCGCCGCCTTGCGCGTGGCCAATGTGGACGGCATTCCGTTGTCCGGCGACGCTTGCCTGCGTGAAGCCTTCGAGGCGTTGCAGCGCATTGGCATCGCCCATCTGGCAGATCAACTGCTGAGCACGTTGTCCGGCGGCCAGCGCCAACTGGTCAGCCTCGCCCAGCTCATCGCCCGTCGCCCCCAAGTGATGCTGCTGGACGAACCCACCAGTGCCCTCGACCTCAACTACCAATTGAAAGTCATGGAATGTGTGCGCAGCCTGGTGCGCGAACACAACCTGATTGCCGTGGTGGTGCTGCACGACATCAACCTGGCCGCGCGCTTCGCCGATCGAATCGCCGTGTTGCGCCAGGGCCGCTTGTACGCCAGCGGCAAAGCGGATGACGTGCTCGACCCACTGCTGTTTGCCGAGGTCTACCGCGTGCAGGTGCGTATTGAGCGCTGTTCGCAGCAGTCGTTGCAGGTGCTGGTGGACGGGGCCGTGTGATTTGCTTCTAAGGGTATGCGCAAATGTTTCATTGAATTTTCGTACACCCAACATCACCTATACCTACAGGCATTCGCTCAATTGGAGAGCTTCATGATCGACCTGTATTACTGGACAACCCCCAACGGTCACAAAGTGTCATTGTTCCTGGAAGAAGCCGGACTGCCCTACGAGGTGCACCCGATCAATATCGGCCAGGGCGACCAGTTCAAGCCAGACTTCCTGAAGATCGCTCCCAACAACCGCATTCCGGCCATCGTCGATCACCATCCGACCGACGGTGGGGCGCCGATTTCGCTGTTTGAATCCGGCGCAATCCTGCTTTATCTCGCGGAAAAAACTGGCCAGTTCATCCCACAAGACCTACGCGGTCGTCAGGAAACCCTGCAATGGCTGTTCTGGCAAATGGGCGGCTTGGGGCCAATGGCGGGGCAGAACCACCATTTCAGCCAGTTCGCACCGGAAAAAATCCCCTACGCGATCAAGCGCTATGTAGATGAAACCGCGCGCCTGTATGGCGTACTTGATCGGCGCCTGGCGGACCGTGCGTTCGTGGCGGGCGAGGCCTACAGCATTGCCGATATGGCGATCTACCCATGGATTGTTTCCCACAAGTGGCAGAGCCAGCGGCTGGAAGATTTCCCCCATCTGCATCGCTGGTTCAACAGCATCAAGGAGCGGCCGGCGACTATCAGGGCCTATGAACTGGTGCAAAAGGTCAACCCGCCCAAATCCTGATCTAACGTCTCACGCGGTCAAACTGTGGGAGCGGGCTTGCTCGCGAATGCAGTGTGTCAGTCAATGCAGATATGACTGACACACCGCATTCGCGAGCAAGCCCGCTCCCACACTTAAATCTCCACCCGTCTCACGTTCTCACCCAATTGCCAAAACTCCTGCTTGCGTCGTTTCGCCGCGCTCACTAACGTAGCGCCTTTACTGACGCTACCCCCCGCAGGAGCTTTGCCATGGCCTCGCCAGCCCTCTCACATTTTCTTCCCCGGTTCGGCGTTGCCGCGGCAGTGGCCAGTGCGTTAAGCCTGGCCGGTTGCCAGCTCCAGAGCACCCAGGACACCCTGCCGCCGGTTGCCGGCGTGCAGCCGATCAAAGGCTTGGCACAAAACGTGTCGGTGCGCCGCAATGCCCAGGGCATGCCGCTGATCGAAAGTAATACCTTCCACGACGCGCTGTTTAGCCTCGGTTATGTGCACGCCAGTGATCGCATCACCCAGATGGTCACCCTGCGCCTGCTGGCCCAAGGCCGCCTGGCGGAAATGTCCGGGCCCGAGGTGCTGGATGTCGACCGTTTCATGCGTGCGGTCAACCTGAAAAAAAGCGCTGGCGAGTTGTATAACGCCTCGTCGCCGCGCCTCAAGCGCTTCTTCGAAGTCTACGCGCGTGGCGTCAACGCCTACCTGTTCCGCTACCGCGACAAGCTGCCGCCGGACCTGGCCCAGACCGGCTACAAGCCGGAATACTGGAAGCCGGAAGACTCGGCGCTGCTGTTCTGCCTGCTGAATTTCAGCGAGTCGGCCAACCTGCAGGAAGAAATTTCCTCGCTGGTGCTGGCGCAAAAGGTCGGCGTCGACAAACTCGCCTGGCTCACACCGAGCGCGCCGGATGAAGCCATCCCACTGGCCGAGGCCGAGAAACTCAAAGGCGTGAACCTGAGCCAGATCACCGGCCTCGCCGGGTTGGACACGGTCAGCCAGCAACTGAGCAGCCTCAACGCGTTGGCCGTGACCACGTCGAGCAACTGGGCGATTGGCCCGCAACGCAGCCGCAGCGGCAAAAGCCTGCTGGCCAGTGACCTGTCGGCCCAACCGCAAGCACCGTCGCCGTGGAGCTACGTGCAGATCCGAGCGCCGAAATACCAGGCCGTTGGTGCCTCGATTGCCGGCTTGCCGACCCTGTTGTCCGGCTTTAACGGCAAAGTCGCGTGGAGCATGAGCACCGTCAAGGGCGACACCCAGGACCTGTTCCTGGAAAAGGTCAAACGCCAAGGCAGCGCGCTGTACTACGAGAACAACGGCAAATGGCTACCCGCTGGCGTGCGTAACGAAACCTTCTTCATCAAAGGCCAGCGCTCGATCCGCGAAGTGGTGTACGAAACCCGTCACGGCGCCCTGCTCAACAGCAGCCAGGCGCTGACCAGCGGCTTCGGTCTGGCCCTGCAAACCGCCGACTTCAAGGACGACAAGAGCCTGGACGCGTTCTTCGACCTGTCCCGCGCGCAAAACGCCGGCAAGGCCTCGGACGCCACCCGCGAGATCCGCGCCATCGCCCTGAACATGATCTTCGCCGACGCCAGCAACATTGGCTGGCAAGTCACCGGCCGCTTCCCCAACCGCCGCGAAGGCGAAGGCCTGCTGCCCTCGCCGGGCTGGGATGCGCGCTTTGACTGGGACGGCTACGCCGACGCGATGCTGCACCCGTATGACCAGGACCCGCCACAAGGCTGGATCGGCACAGCCAACCAGCGCACCGCTCCGCGCGGTTATGGCATGCAGTTGTCCAATTCGTGGGATGCACCGGAGCGCAGCGAGCGCCTGGCGCAACTGGCCAATGCCGGCAAGCATGACAGCCGCAGCATGATCGCCATGCAGTACGACCAGACCACCACCTTCGCTGCCAAGCTCAAGACCATGTTCCAGGCGCCGGGCATGGCCCAGCCATTGAAACAGGCGATCGATGCACTGCCGGCCGCCGAGCAGACGAAGGCACGCGAGGCACTGAGCCGCCTGATGGCCTTCGACGGTCGCCTGGTGTCGACGTCTGCCGACGCCGCGCTCTACGAACTGTTCCTGCAGGAAAGCGCCAAGCAGATCTTCCTCGACAAGCTCGGTCCGGAAAACAGCGCCAGCTGGAAGGCGTTTGTCAGCACTGCCAGCCTGTCCTACTCGGCCACCGCCGACCACCTGCTGGGCCGCGAAGACAGCCCGTTCTGGGACGACACACGCACCCCGCAGAAAGAAGACAAACCGGCGATCCTCGCCCGCACCCTGGCGGCAGCGATTACCGCTGGCGACAGCCAACTGGGCGCCGATCGCAAGGCCTGGCAGTGGGGCAAGTTGCACAGCACCACCTGGAAAAACATCAACGGCCAAGTGATTCGCGGCCCGTTGGCCAGTGGTGGCGACCACAACACCTTGAACCCGGCGCCGTATAGCTGGGGCCAGGATTTCAACACGAGCCAAGTACCGGCGTTGCGCATGATTGTCGATTTCGGCCAGTTGGAACCGATGATGGGCCAAGGCGGTATCGGCCAGTCCGGCAACCCGGCCAGCCCGAACTATGCCAATGGCATCGACCCGTCGCTCAAGGCGCAATACCTGAGCTTCCCGATGCAGCCGCAGAACTTTGAGAAGGTGTACGGGAAGACCAGGCTTACCCTGACTCCCGGTAAATAACCCGATTTCTCCCTGAGGAAACCGGATCAACATGTGGGAGCGGGCTTGCTCGCGAATGCGGTGTGTCAGTCAATGCAGATGTGACTGAACCGCCGCATTCGCGAGCAAGCCCGCTCCCACATTTGCTCTGCATGCATTCAGATAGAACTTCTCAAGTCTTACTTCCCTCCTAACTGATAAGCCCATCGCCCCCGGCACCGCCCATGGACCTTGTCATCGCCCGCCCCGAAGGCCTCTACTGCGCCGCCGGCGACTTCTATATCGACCCCTGGCGTCCAGTGGAGCGAGCAGTCATCACCCATGCCCACGGCGACCACGCCCGCACCGGCAACCAGCACTACCTGGCCGCCGCTCCCGGCGAAGGCATCTTGCGCTCACGCCTGGGCCAGGACATCAATCTGCAAACCCTGGCCTACGGCGAACGACTGGACCATCACGGCGTCACCCTGAGTTTCCATCCCGCCGGGCATGTACTCGGTTCGGCCCAGGTGCGCCTGGAATATCAGGGCGAAGTCTGGGTTGCATCCGGTGACTACAAGGTGGAGCCCGATGGCACCTGCGCACCCTTTGAGCCGGTGCGTTGCCATACCTTTATCACCGAGTCGACGTTCGGCCTGCCGATCTACCGTTGGCAGCCCCAGGCGCAGGTCTTTGCCGGAATCAACGATTGGTGGCAGGCCAATATCGCCGCCGGCAAGGCCAGCGTGTTGTTCTGTTATTCCTTTGGTAAGGCTCAACGGATCCTGCATGGCATCGACGCCAGCATCGGCCCGATCCTCAGCCACGGCGCGGTAGAGCCGTTGAACCGCGTCTACCGCGAAGCCGGTATCTACATCCCGGAAACCCTCTACGCCGGGGACTTCCAAAAGACCGACCCGCTACTGCGCCAAGCCCTGATCATCGCCCCGCCCTCCGCCGGCGGCAGCAGTTGGATCAAGCGCTTCGGTGACTACAGTGATGCCTTTGCCAGCGGTTGGATGCGCCTGCGTGGCACGCGCCGGCGGCGCGGCGTTGACCGGGGCTTTGTACTGTCAGACCACGCCGACTGGCCCGGGCTGTTGTGGGCCATCGAACAAACCGGTGCCGAACGGGTGATGGTCACCCACGGTTCTGTCGGCGTACTGGTGCGCCACCTGCGGGAAAAAGGCCTGGATGCCCAGGGCTTTTCTACCGAATACGGCGATGACGAAGAAGAGGCAAGCGTATGAAAGCGTTCGCCGAGCTCTACGCCAACCTCGACGCCACCACCTCAAGCAACGCCAAGCTCGCCGCCTTGCAGGCCTACTTTCGCCAAGCCCCGCCGGAAGACGCCGCGTGGGCGGTGTACTTTCTCTCCGGTGGTCGGCCTCGGCAACTGGTGCCGAGCCGACTGCTGCGGGATATGGCCACTGAAGCGGCCGCAATCGAGCCGTGGTTGTTTGAAGAAAGCTATCAATCCGTGGGCGACCTGGCCGAGACCATTTCGCTGCTGCTACCGGACTATCCCTACACCTCCCAGGATGGCCTCGCGGTGTGGCTGGAAGAAAAACTGCTGCCGCTGCGTGGCCTGCCGCCCCTGGAGTTGGCTGAACGCCTGCCCGCGTTGTGGGCGCAATTGGACCAACCAAGCTTGATGGTGTGCATCAAGTTGATCACCGGTAGCTTTCGCGTTGGCGTGTCCAAATTGCTGGTCACCCGCGCCCTCGCCGCCCTCGCCGACCTGGACAGCAAACGCGTGGCGCAACGGCTGGTGGGCTACACCGATTTGTCCAATCGCCCTACGGCTGAGGGGTACCTCAAGCTGATCGCTGCCGAATCGTCCGACGAACACGCACAACGCGGCGGACAGCCTTATCCGTTTTTTCTTGCCCACGGACTGGCACAACCACTGGAGCAGTTCGACACCCTGCTCGGTTCCCCTGCCGACTGGCAAGTGGAGTGGAAGTGGGACGGCATCCGTGCGCAACTGGTCAAGCGCGAGGGTCGTCTGTGGGTGTGGTCACGCGGCGAAGAACTGGTCACCGAGCGATTCCCCGAACTCCACAGCCTGGTGAGCGGCCTGCCGGATGGCACGGTGATCGACGGTGAAATCGTGGTGTGGAAAGACGCGGTGCAACCCTTCGCCTTGCTGCAACAGCGCATCGGGCGCAAGACGTTGAGTAAAAAAGTCCTAGAGGATGCACCTGTAGCGGTCCTGGCCTACGACCTGCTGGAACATCAGGGCGATGATTGGCGCAACCACACCCAGGCCGAACGCCGCGCCCAACTTGAGCAGGTAATAACTCAATGCAATCAGCCTGTGCTGCGCGCCTCACCGCTGTTGACGGGCGCCACCTGGCAAGACCTGGCCGAACAGCGTGAGGCATCCCGCAGCCTCGGCGTGGAAGGCATGATGCTCAAGAATCGCCAAGGCCTATATGGCGTGGGCCGGACCAAGGACATGGGCCTGTGGTGGAAGTGGAAGGTCGACCCGTTCAGCGTCGACGCCGTCTTGATCTACGCCCAACGCGGGCATGGCCGGCGCGCCAGCCTCTACAGCGACTACACCTTCGCCGTATGGGACGGGCCGCCCGGCAGCGAGCGAACGTTGGTGCCGTTTGCCAAGGCGTACTCCGGGCTCACCGACGAAGAAATGCGCAAGGTCGACGCGATTGTGCGCAAGACCACGGTGGAAAAATTCGGCCCGGTCAGCAGCGTGACGCCCAGCATGGTGTTTGAGCTGGGATTCGAGGGGATTGCCCTGTCGAAGCGGCATAAGAGTGGGATTGCGGTGCGGTTTCCACGGATGTTGCGGTGGCGGCAGGATAAGGCGGTGGAGGAAGCGGACAGTCTCGCCACACTGCAGGACCTCCTGACCTGACACATATCCCCTGGGGGAGCGGACTTGCTCGCGAATGCGGCGTGTCAGTTGACTGATCTGTGACTGGTACACCGCATTCGCGAGCAAGCCCGCTCCCACATTTTGATCCTCGCCAGACCCAAAATAGTGCACTGAATTTTTAGTGCCCACTTTCGGGCATCTCCTACACTCAGATCTCCCTATTCCCACCTTTTAAAACGATCATTCGGAACTATGGTGCAGAAATTGCTACTTGTGTTGCGTCTGACACCGTTCAGTAACAGTCCTAAACGCGCCACAAGCGCTTATCTTGGTTTCCAGGGATTACATAATGAAAAAAGCATTGCTGACCCTTTCTGCACTGGCTCTGTGCATGGCCGCCGGTACCGCATTGGCCAAGGAATACAAGGAACTGCGTTTTGGTGTCGATCCGTCCTACGCACCGTTTGAATCCAAAGCCGCCGATGGCAGCCTGGTGGGCTTCGATATCGACCTGGGCAATGCGATCTGTGCCGAGTTGAAGGTCAAGTGCAAGTGGGTCGAAAGCGACTTCGACGGCATGATTCCTGGGCTCAACGCCAACAAGTTCGACGGTGTGATTTCCTCGATGACCGTGACCGAAGCCCGTGAAAAGGCCATCGACTTCTCGAGCGAGCTGTTCTCCGGCCCGACGTCCCTGGTGTTCAAAAAAGGCGCGAACTATTCCACGCCTGAATCCCTCAAGGGCAAGTCCGTGGGCTATGAACAAGGCACCATCCAGGAAGCCTACGCCAAGGCTGTGCTGGACAAGGCCGGTGTGACCACCAAGGCTTACGCCAACCAGGACCAGGTTTACGCTGACCTGACTTCGGGCCGTCTGGACGCTTCGGTGCAAGACATGCTGCAAGCCGAACTGGGGTTCTTGAAGTCGCCAGCCGGCGCTGACTACGAAGTCAGCAAGGCCATCGACGACCCGTTGCTGCCTTCGAAAACGGCGGTCGGTATCAAAAAAGGTAACAAAGACCTCAAGGCCTTGCTCGATAAAGGTATCAAAGCGTTACACGATGATGGCACCTACGCCACCATCCAGAAGAAACACTTCGGCGACCTGAACCTGTACAGCGGTAAATAACACCCTGGCGCCCACTTGTTTTGCAGTGGGCGCTTTTTTATTGCCATCAGGTCCTGAATTCATGTTTGAAGATCTTTTGCAAACCCTGGGGCTGGGTGCCTTCAGCTTGAAGGGGTTCGGTCCACTGTTGCTGCAAGGTACGTGGATGACCGTCAAGTTGTCGGTCGCTTCCTTGGCCGTCAGCGTGCTGCTGGGCCTGCTCGGTGCCAGCGCCAAATTGTCCAGCGTGCGCGTGTTGCGCATCCCCGCCCAGCTCTACACCACTTTGATTCGGGGCGTGCCCGACCTCGTGTTGATGCTGCTGATTTTCTACAGCCTGCAAATCTGGCTGACCGGTTTAACCGACTTCATGGAATGGGACTACATCGAGATCGACCCATTCAGCGCCGGGGTGATCACCCTGGGCTTTATCTACGGTGCCTATTTCACCGAGACGTTTCGCGGCGCCATACTCGCCGTGCCCCGTGGCCAGCTGGAAGCTGCAACCGCCTACGGGCTCAAGCGCGGCCAGCGGTTTCGCTACGTGACGTTCCCACAGATGATGCGCTTTGCCCTGCCGGGTATCGGCAATAACTGGATGGTCATGCTCAAGGCTACGGCGCTGGTGTCGATCATCGGTCTGGCAGACTTGGTCAAGGCCGCCCAGGATGCGGGCAAGAGCACGTATCAGCTGTTCTATTTCCTGGTGGTGGCTGCGTTTATCTACCTGTTGATCACCAGTGCCTCCAACTTCGTCCTGCGCAGGCTTGAACGTCGCTACTCCGCCGGGTGCCGGGAGGCCGTACGATGATCGAACTTCTTCAGCAATACTGGCGCCCCTTCCTTTATAGCGATGGCCAGCACATCACCGGGCTGGCCATGACGATGTGGCTGCTCAGTGCCTCGTTGGTCATCGGGTTCCTGGTATCGATCCCGTTGTCCATCGCGCGCGTGTCGCGCAACCGCGCGGTGCGCTGGCCGGTGCAGTTCTACACCTACCTGTTTCGGGGGACGCCGCTCTATATCCAGCTGCTGATCTGCTACACCGGGATCTACAGCATCGCGGCGGTGCGCGAGCAGCCGATGCTGGACGCGTTCTTTCGCGATGCGATGAACTGCACAATCCTGGCCTTCGCCCTGAACACGTGCGCCTACACCACGGAGATTTTCGCCGGGGCGATCCGCAGCATGGCCCATGGCGAAGTCGAAGCCGCGAAAGCCTACGGCCTCAGCGGCTGGAAGCTGTATGCCTACGTGATCATGCCGTCGGCCCTTCGACGCTCGCTGCCGTACTACAGCAACGAAGTGATCCTGATGCTGCACTCGACCACCGTGGCCTTTACCGCGACGGTGCCCGACATTCTCAAAGTGGCGCGGGATGCCAACTCGGCCACTTATATGACCTTCCAATCATTCGGCATCGCTGCGCTGATCTATCTGACCGTGACCTTTGCGTTAGTCGGCCTGTTTCGCCTGGCAGAGCGCCGCTGGCTGGCCTTTCTCGGGCCGAGCCACTAAGGAGCGTGTATGCGTCATCAGGTGCATGAACTGATCGCGCCGGTGCCAGGAACCGCGCGGAAGATCCACAGTTTCCACTTCGGCCCGGAGCGGGCCGCAGGCAAGATCTACATCCAGTCGTCGCTGCATGCCGATGAGCTGCCGGGCATGTTGGTGGCGTGGCACTTGAAGGTGCGTCTGGCGGAGCTGGCCGCGGCCGGACGCCTGCGCAGTGAGATCGTACTGGTGCCCATCGCCAATCCGGTGGGCCTGGAGCAGGTGTTGATGGACATCCCGCTGGGCCGCTATGAGTTGGAAAGCGGGCAGAACTTCAATCGCCTGTTTGTCGACCTCAGTGAAGCGGTGGGGGATCAGGTCGAAAGCTTGCTTGGCGACGATCCCCTGCATAACGTCGATCTGATCCGCGACGCACTCTCCGCCGCCCTGGCCGAACAAACCTCCAGCACCCAATTGCAATCCCAACGCCTGTTGCTGCAACGCCTGGCTTGCGATGCGGATATGGTGCTGGACCTGCATTGCGACTTCGAAGCCGTGGCACACCTGTACACCACGCCCGAGGCCTGGCCACAGGTAGAACCGCTGGCGCGCTATATCGGCTCGGAGGCGAACTTGCTCGCGACCGATTCCGGCGGGCAATCCTTCGATGAATGTTTCACCTTGGTGTGGTGGCAATTGCAGCAACGCTTCGGCGAGCGCTTCCCGATTCCCATGGGCAGTTTTTCGGTGACCGTCGAGTTGCGCGGCCAAGGCGACGTCAACCACGGCCTGGCCGCCCTCGATTGCCAGGCGATCATCGACTACCTGATCCATTTCGGTGCAATTGCTGGCGACGCAGCACCACTGCCCGACCTGCCCTACCCGGCCACGCCGTTGGCTGGGGTTGAACCGGTTGCCACACCGGTGGGCGGCCTGCTGGTGTTCAGCGCCCTGCCCGGGGAATACCTGGAAGCCGGGCAATTGATCGCCGAAATCATCGACCCCATTTCCGACCGCGTAACGCCTGTGCACTGCCAGAAGGCCGGCCTGCTTTACGCCCGCTCGCTACGCCGCATGGCCACTGCCGGGATGGTCATCGCCCATGTCGCAGGCACCGAGGCCTACCGCAGCGGCTATTTACTTTCGCCTTGAGGATGCACGCCCCATGTACAAATTGACCGTTGAAGGCCTGCATAAAAGCTATGGCGACAATGAGGTGCTCAAAGGCGTCTCGCTCAAGGCCAAGACCGGTGATGTGATCAGCCTGATCGGCGCCAGCGGCTCGGGCAAAAGCACGTTTTTGCGTTGCATCAACTTCCTGGAAACCCCCAACGACGGCGCCATGACGCTCGATGGCCAGCCGATCCGCATGGTCAGCGACCGCCACGGCATGCGCGTGGCCGATGATGCCGAGCTGCAACGCCTGCGCACGCGGCTGGCGATGGTGTTCCAGCACTTCAACCTGTGGAGCCACATGAGTGTGCTGGAGAACATCACCATGGCGCCGCGCCGGGTGCTGGGCTGCAGCAAGAAAGACGCCGAAGACCGTGCCCGTCGCTACCTGGACAAAGTGGGTCTACCTGCGCGCGTGGCCGACCAATACCCGGCGTTTCTCTCCGGCGGGCAGCAGCAACGGGTGGCCATCGCCCGCGCGTTGGCGATGGAGCCGGAGGTGATGCTGTTCGACGAACCCACCTCGGCCCTCGACCCAGAACTGGTGGGCGAAGTACTCAAGGTGATCCAGGGCCTGGCCGAGGAAGGCCGCACCATGATCATGGTGACTCACGAGATGAGCTTTGCTCGCAAAGTGTCGAGCCAGGTGTTGTTCCTGCACCAGGGCCTGGTGGAAGAGCAAGGTGCGCCGGAAGATGTGCTGGGCAACCCCAAGAGCGAGCGCTTGCAGCAGTTTCTGAGTGGCAATCTCAAATGAACGTAATGCACACCCTGAAGGTGTGGCGCGTGCGACGTATATCGAGTTGCCAGCCGGTAATGGCGCAGGCACGAGAAACAATCTCCAGGCCGAACCCATAACCCTGCGACGAGGCTTGCTCAACACGATTATTGATGATCACCAAATGCTGCCTGGTGAGGATGACACGGACCTTGCCGGCACCGTGCTGGGCAGCGTTGCCCAGCAGGTTCTGCACCACGCTGCGCGCTATCGCCTCGCTTGTTGGCAGGGTAAGTGGCTCTGTACCGATAAACACCGAGGCGCTCGCAATGAGCGGGTAAAGCAGCTCAGATTTTTCGATCTGCTCAACGATGACAGCAGCCAGGTCAGTCGACTCTTGGCGCGGCGGGCTCGACTCACGAGCCAGGGATAAAAACAGCTCAATCGTCATTTTCATGGCTGCCAGTGCACCCTCCATGCGCAGCAGGCTGCGTGCCGCTTTGTCCGCCCCGCAGCCTGGCAGTCGAAGGATCGCCAAGCTGTTGTTCAGGATACTCAACGGGGTGCGCAGCTCATGGCTGACGTGTCGGGTGAAGGCCTGCTCGCGCAGCAGCGCAGCGTTTTGCTGGGCCACCAGTAACGACAGCGTGCGGCTCAACGCACCGATTTCATCCCGACGTTCAACCCCGCTGAAACAGGGCTGCCCGAGGGGTGATCGAGCCACCTCGGCGGCCAACTGACTGAGCGGCCGGGCGATTGTCCGAGCAATCGCGATGGCGAGAATCGCTCCCAGTATCAGGATCAACCCGGCCACCGCACACAGTAGCCCGAAGACCTGAGCCCGATAGCCTTCGGTTTGACTGAGGCTGGATTCATCCATGACCAGAACCAGCAACGCCGCTTCGCCGGCCACCGCACTCACCAGCACATGGATGTCGTCTTTCTCGATTTCATGGTGGCCGATGGGCAAGTGCCGGACGGCGACGGGCAGGTTGGCATCCGTCGACCAGTAGCCTTTCAGGTAGATCGCGTTGGGCATCACAGCAGCGCGGCCCGACTGGGCGTATTTTTCCTGGAATGCCTGTGACTCCAGGCTCAGATAGCTGGTGACGATGTAATCCTCGGTGAGGATCACTGCGGCCCAGATCAGCAAGCTATAGAACAGGGTGATCAGCACCGTGAACGGCAGCAGCGCATAAAGCATACGCGCGAAAAACGAGTCAATCGGTAATAGCAAGGCGATACCCTTTTCCGTGGACGGTGCGGATCAAGTCGTTACCGTGGGGTTTACCCAAGGCCTGCCTGAGTCGGTAGATGTAAGTGCGCAGTGCGTCACTGTCGGGCGAGTCGCCTGCTGGCCACAGCGCCGCCTCCAGGTTGCGACGGCTGACGGGATGCGGTGCCTCCTCTGCGAGCAGGCTCAACAGGCGGAACTGGAGCGCTGGCAGCACCGCGACGACACCGTTGTAACTGAAGGACTGAAGGGCCGGATCAAGGAAAAGGTCGCCCAATTGCCTGGGACTGTGCGACGGGCGCGCAGCCCTGCGGCGCATCAACGCGCGAATGCGCCACAGCAACTCCTGGGGCTCAAATGGTTTGACCAGGTAGTCATCGCCGCCGGCGGCATAGCCCTCCTCCTTGTCCGAAAGAGTGTCACGTGCGGTCAAAAAAAAAACCGGCGTCTGGTACTGCCGGCTACGCAGTTGGCGGCAAGTGTCAAAACCGCTCATGCGGGGCATTGCCACGTCCATCACAATCAGGTCGTACTCATGTTGCCGAACACGCTCCAGGCAACTCAGTCCATCGCGCGCAAAATCCAGGTCGTAACCAAACTCGGCTAAATAGTCCCCCAGCGACCCGGCTAATGCGTGATCATTCTCCACCAGTAATATTTCCATCAGAGCAAACTCCAACTTCATACACGATTGTAGGATTAATCCCTCAACTTCCAACTAAATCCCAACAACAGGCATAACCACACCTACCGCCAAGTGACATTTGATTCACATTCAGTCTTATACATTCCAGCCATGCCAAAAACACGTGGATTATTTATTCGTTACTTGGGGGCCGGTTTCATCGCCACGTTAACTCACCTGGTGATATTTGCCTGTTTGTTACCTTGGCGGGGCCCGACGTTTTCAACATTCTGCGCCGGGGCCACCGGGGCCGGTATCGCCTACTGCCTCAACAGGGCTTGGGTATTCGTCGAACGCCGCTGTATTGGATTTCGGTTCGCCGTCTGCGCCACAACCCAGGTTGCAACCAGCACGCTTATCGTCGGGTTACTGGCCCATTGGGGGATGCATGCGTATCTCGCCCAAATAACGGCAATGGCGATTGTTACCGTCCAGGGATTTATGATCAATCATTACTGGGTATTCAACCATGACATCAAACGCACACCTCGCCGCTGACTCTGGGCCCTCTACAGAACTTACGCTATTGATCCCCTGCTTTAACGAGCAGTGTGTTTTAGCACAGTTTCATGCGCGTCTCCTGAACGCAGTTGAACAATTAAATATCACGTTTGAAGTGCTTTATATAAATGACGGAAGCCAAGACGACACCGCCGCAATAATCGATCAGTTCTCCCTGGACCCGAGAATCAGAAGCCTGCACCTGAACCGTAACTTCGGCAAAGAGGCAGCCATGCGTGCCGGTATTAATGAAGCACAGGGCCGTGCGGTGATCATCTTGGATTGTGACCTGCAGGACCCACCCGAACTGGTCCCACTGATGGTGCAGGAGTGGCGCAAGGGTTTTGAAATCGTAAACATGCAGCGCCGTTCACGGCATGGCGACTCCTGGCACAAGCGCGTGACTGCCAGGTGCTATTACGCCGCAATGGACCAGTTGATCGACGGCTTCGATGTGCCCCGGGAGGTCAGTGATTTCCGGCTGATCGGGCCCAATGCGCTGGCCGCCATTCGCGCCATGGACGACAACGCTGGCGTCCTGAAAATACTGGTCAGTTGGCTCGGCTACCCCACCACCGAAGTCAATTACGACCGCAAGCCCCGCCAGGCGGGCCAAACGAAATGGTCGACGTTGTCGCTGCTAAACCTCGGGGCCGACTCGATCCTTGCCTTCTCCACGCGCCCCTTGCGGCTTTATAGCTACGTGAGCGGGATCAGTTTTTTACTCGGTTCTCTGTGGATAGCCGGGGTCGCAACATTTGGCGAACCCACCTACCAGCACTTGCTGATGCAGGCGATCTTGCTGCTGTGCCTGGGTACCGCGGTGGTCGGCGAGTACGTCGCCAGGGTGCTGGCCATCATCAGTCCCAGACCCAACTCCCTGTGCAAACGAGAACAACCTTGAATTCATCCACGCATTTATAAGGCTACCGGCATGAACCCTTCCGTTTCCATTCGCTTGCTCTGGGGAACCTTGCTTTGTGTGCTGCTCGTGCGCCTGGGGACACTTGGGCTGTATCCGCTCATGGATACATCAGAAGCGCGCTATGCGGAAATTGCCCGCAAGATGCTCGCATCCAATGACTGGATCACACCGATGTTCGATCACTACGTTCCATTCTGGGGCAAGCCGCCGCTGTCGTTTTGGGCCCAGGCCCTGAGTATGAAAGTGTTCGGCATTCACGAATTTTCCAGCCGCTTTTCGAGCTGGCTGCTGCACGCCGCGAGCTGTCTGTTGATCGTACGCTTTGCCAGCCAAGAGCGAAGCCTACAGGTCGGATTGACCGCCGCAATCATCTATTCGACGTGCACGCTCGGGTTTCTTTCAAGCGGTGCCGTGCTGACCGACGGAGCCCTGGTATTCGCCCTGCTGCTCGCGCATTTTGGCCTGTGGCGCGGGCTGATGCACGGCGATCGCGGGTGGGCCTTGGCTGGCTTTCTCGGGCTGGGCCTGGGCCTGCTCGCGAAAGGCCCTCTGGCCTTGGTACTGATTGCAATGCCTGCAGCCATATGGCTGGCAGTCACCGCCCATTGGCGCCGCTTGTTGGAGCTACCCTGGTTATCGGGCAGTGCGCTGACCCTCGGCGTGGCATTGCCCTGGTATTGGCTTGCGGAGCAGAAAACACCTGGGTTCCTGGAATACTTCATCGTCGGGGAACATTTAAGTCGCTATGCCATCAGCCAATGGCAAGGAGACCTTTACGGCAGCGCGCATGCGCAGCCGTTGGGGATGATCTGGCTGCACTTGCTGGGCGGGCTACTGCCTTGGGCGCTTTTTTTACCGCTGCTGATAAAGCTACGCGGGCACCTTGAGGATCAGCCCGAATACTTCATCTTTGTGCTGGGATGGGCTGTTTCCGCGCCATTGTTCTTTACCATGTCCACCAACATTCTTTGGACCTATGTGCTGCCAGCGCTGCCCGCCTGGGCATTATTGCTGGCCGATGTGATCTGTCGAAACATCCGTGGGACAGTAATCGCCGCCATCGCACTGGTGTTGCCGGTGGTGGGCTGCGGCTTGATCATCAGCGGCAAGGCGTCCGACCGCCCCCAGAACCAGAAAAACATCGTGGGACTCTGGAAAGCGCAACAGGCTTCGGCCCCCGGCGATCTGATCTATCTGGGTGCGCGCTCCTATGCCGCCGAGTTTTACAGCGCCGGGTGGGCACGCAACTACAAAACCCCACAACAGTTTCATCTGGCAGAGCCCTTCTACCTGGTGCAACGCATGGACAAGCTGCAACCGCTGCCGTTTACCTGTCATACCGTGGGCCAGGCCAACGGCTCGCAACTGCAATACTGTCGCGATGGCCAGCTTTAGTTAAACCTTTGGTGCAACGGGAGGGTCTGTGGAATAAGCCCCCCAGAGCGTTAACTGCCGCATGCCTCTTCACAACGACTACGCCAGGCAATGGTTTGCAGCTCAAGGCTGGAAGCCGTTCGCGTTCCAGAAAGACGTATGGCGGGCGGTCAGGGAAGGCTGTTCGGGCTTGCTGCACGCCAGCACCGGCGCAGGAAAGACCTACGCCCTGTGGTTTGCCGCCCTCAATCGTTTCGCCATCAGCCGCGCGCCCACGCCCGGGAAACGCAAACCGCCTGCCGAACCGCTGACCGTGCTGTGGGTTACGCCCATGCGCGCCCTCGCCGCCGACACCGCACGCGCCCTGGAAGCGCCGCTTGCGGCCTTGCAGATTCCCTGGAGCATCGGCCTGCGCACCGGCGATACCAGCAGCAGCGAGCGTGCGCGCCAGACCCGCCGCCAGCCCACGGCACTGGTGACCACCCCGGAAAGCCTGACGCTGATGCTCGCCCGCGCCGACAGCGAAGCGAGCCTGGCGCACCTGCGCATGGTGGTGGTGGATGAATGGCACGAGCTGATCGGCAACAAACGTGGCGTGCAGTTGCAACTGGCATTGGCACGGCTGCGGCGCTGGCACCCGGATCTGATGGTGTGGGGTATTTCGGCGACACTGGGCAATCAATCCCACGCGCTGGAAGTCCTGGTCCCACAAGGTGGAGGGATCAATGTGCAGGGGCAAACCGCCAAGGAACTGCAGGTCGACACCCTGCTGCCACCGGTTGCCGAGCGTTTTCCCTGGGCCGGGCATATCGGCTTGAAGATGCTGCCGCAAGTGGTTGCCGAGGTGGACGCCAGCAGCAGTTGCCTGGTGTTCACCAATACGCGGGCACAGTCGGAAATCTGGTATCAGGCGTTGCTCGACGCGCGTCCCGATTGGGCCGGGGTGATTGCCCTGCACCATGGTTCGCTGTCACGGGAAACCCGCGACTGGGTGGAGCGAGCTCTCAAAGACGGCCAACTCAAGGCCGTGGTGTGCACCTCGAGCCTGGACCTGGGGGTGGATTTCCTACCGGTAGAGCGCGTATTGCAGATCGGTTCGGCCAAAGGCGTGGCGCGCCTGATGCAACGTGCCGGGCGCTCGGGGCATGCGCCTGGGCGACCATCGCGGGTGACGCTGGTGCCGACCCATAGCCTGGAGCTGGTGGAAGCTGCGGCAGCGCAGGATGCGATCGCCGAGCGGCGCATCGAAGCGCGGGAATCGCCCCACAATCCGCTGGACGTTCTCGTACAGCATCTGGTGAGCATGGCGCTGGGCGGCGGGTTTACACCGGACGCGCTGTTGGCGGAAGTACGCGAGGCCTGGGCGTACCGCGACCTGACAGATGAAGAGTGGGCATGGGCCTTGGGTTTTGTGCGCCATGGCGGTTTGTCCCTGACCGCTTATCCCGATTACCGGCGCGTAGAGCCAGACGAACACGGCATCTGGCGTGTGCCCGATGCACGGTTGGCGCGTCGCCATCGGATGAGCGTGGGCACCATCGTCAGTGATGCGAGTATCCAACTGAAATTCTGGAGCAAGGGCGGCGGCGGCAAGAACCTGGGCAGTGTCGAGGAAGGGTTTATCGCGCGACTCAAGCCGGGTGATGGCTTCTTGTTTGCCGGACGCTTGCTGGAGTTGGTGCGCGTGGAAAACATGACCGCCTACGTACGCCGCAGCACCGCTAAAAAAGCCGCCGTGCCGCGCTGGAATGGCGGGCGCATGCCACTTTCCAATGAATTGGCGCAGGCGGTCGTCGAGCGTTTTGATGCGGCGGCACACGGGCACTTTGACGGCCCGGAGATGCGGGCAGTGCAACCGCTATTGCAGACTCAGTTGCGCTGGTCCGGCTTGCCGACAAGGTCGCACTTGCTGGCAGAAGCGTTGAAGTCCCGAGAGGGCTGGCACCTGTTCCTCTACCCTTTCGCCGGGCGCCAGGTGCACCTGGGGCTGGCGAGCCTGCTGGCATGGCGGGTCAGTCAGCAGCACGCCGTGACCTTTTCGATTGCGGTCAACGATTACGGGCTGGAGTTGTTGAGCGCCACCGAGTTGGATTGGCCTGCGTTGCTGGACGATGCGCTGCTGAGCCCTGAGCATTTACTGCATGACGTCGCGGCCAGCCTGAATGCAGGGGAATTGGCCCTGCGTCGTTTTCGCGAGATCGCACGCATTGCCGGGCTGGTGTTTGCCGGCTACCCGGGGGCGCCAAAGAGCACTCGACAGGTGCAGGCATCCAGCGGCTTGTTCTTCGAGGTGTTCAAACAATATGACCCGCAGAACCTCTTGCTCACCCAGGCAGGGGAAGAAGTCCTGCGAGACGAGTTGGATATTCGTCGCTTGGAAGAGACATTGCACCATCTGTCGGCACTGAAACTGGACCTGCACCTGATCGAACGGCCTACCCCCCTGGCCTTCCCACTGCTGGTGGAGCGGATGCGCGAAAGCATGAGTTCGGAAAAACTCTCGGAGCGCATTGCGCGGATGGTCAAGGACTTGGAAAAAGTCGCAGATAACGGGAAGCGCTGATGCATTGCTCACTGCTGCTTGAGGGTGAAGAACTGTGGTTGCTGGCGGATAGGGCGGTGTACTGGCCCGCGCGCCGCTGCCTGTTGATTGCCGACGTGCATTTCGGCAAGGCTTCGGCTTATCGCAGCCTGGGGCAACCGGTGCCGCAGGGGACCACCACTGCCAACCTGGAGCGACTGGACCGGCTGTTGTCGGCGCATGCATGCGAGCACGTGATATTTCTCGGGGACTTCCTGCACGGCCCCGGCTCTCACGCCAGCGGCACCTTAAGCGCGTTGCGGGCCTGGCGCGAGCGTCGTGCGGGGCTACGCATGACCCTGATTCGCGGCAATCACGATAAACGCGCGGGGGACCCACCGCGGGACCTGAACATTGAGGTGGTTGCAGAGCCACTGTTGATGGGCCCCTTTGCCTTGCAGCACGAACCAGACGCTCATACCAGCCACCACGTACTAGCGGGGCATGTGCATCCGGTGTATCGCTTGCGCGGCAAGGGCCGGCAGAGCTTGCGCCTGCCGTGTTTCCAGATCGGCACGCGACTCAGCCTGCTGCCTGCATTTGGCGCGTTTACGGGTGGGTATGCGGTGGAACAGGACAATGACCGCCGAATCTTTGTGATTGGCGATCATGAAGTCTGGCCAGTGGGCTAGGGATCAGGCGACAGGTGCAGGAGGTGGCTCGTCCGGCAACGTCGGCTCACCGGGTTCGGTAGGCTGGGGGTAATCCGGCTCAGGTTGGCCGGGAATGCCGCCCGCGTAGGCGGGGTCGGCCATCAGGGACCAGGCCAGAACGCCAATCTGGTTGGGTTCAAGCCGGGCAAGTTCGGCGCTGATTCGCGGGTTGATCTTCATGAAGTACTCCTCAAGCGTGGCTCGGCGCGTTTTGCACGCGCCGAGGCAGTACACCCAATAGAGTCACTTCCCGCAGACAAATTCCCTTTACGTGTAAGAGCTTTCGATCAAGCGCGTGGGAGAGTGACGCCGCGCTGGCCCTGATACTTGCCTGCACGGTCTTTGTACGACACTTCGCAGGCTTCGTCGGACTGCAGGAACAGCATCTGCGCCACGCCTTCGTTGGCGTAGATCTTCGCCGGCAAGGTGGTGGTGTTGGAGAATTCCAGGGTCACGTGGCCTTCCCACTCCGGTTCCAGCGGCGTCACGTTGACGATGATGCCGCAGCGCGCGTAGGTGCTTTTACCCAGGCAGATGGTCAGCACATCACGGGGAATACGAAAGAACTCCACGGTGCGTGCCAGGGCGAACGAGTTGGGAGGAATGATGCAGACGTCGCTCTTGACGTCGACAAAGCTCTTTTCGTCGAAGTTCTTAGGGTCGACGATCGCCGAGTTGATGTTGGTGAACACCTTGAATTCATCGGCGCAGCGTACGTCGTAACCGTAGCTTGAAACACCATAAGAAATCACCGGGGCATCGCCCTGGCCACGGATCTGCCGCTCGACGAACGGTTCGATCATGCCGTGCTCTTGCGCCATGCGGCGAATCCACTTGTCCGATTTGATGCTCATGGCGGGTGTCCTGAATAGCGAGGTGGAAAAATTCTGTGGGGCATCTTACCGGGGCCGGCGTTGGGGTTCAAAGGCCACGGGACTTTTGTTGATGAATGTCCTGAAGGAGGTGCTAGTGCTAAAGCCGCAGCCAGCGGGGCCGGCGTCCGCATTGCCACACCTAGAGACTGTAAATACCACCGCCAGTCACGAAAATGGAGAAACCTTCGGAAATACCATTGGCACGTCCCGGAAAAAGGGTTAAGGTGGCGCCACTGTGCTGCTTGTGTCACTGAGAATCTCTACACGATATGTTGAATTTCGATCCAACCATCTCCAAGAATTTTTCCTGCTCTTTGCACTCAGTCTCGGCCAGGGCTTTTCCTGAGTCGCAGTTAACTTTGTCCAAGGAGATACACCATGTCTAATCGCCAAACTGGTACCGTTAAGTGGTTCAACGATGAAAAAGGCTTCGGCTTCATCACTCCACAATCCGGTGACGACCTGTTCGTTCACTTCAAAGCTATCCAATCCGACGGCTTCAAAAGCCTGAAAGAAGGCCAACAGGTTTCTTTCATCGCTACCCGCGGTCAGAAAGGCATGCAAGCTGAAGAAGTTCAAGTTATCTAACTTGTACTGACTTAGTCGAAAAGACCCCGCCCTTAAAAGCGGGGTTTTTTTATGCCTATCGTTCGGGAATGCCTCTTGTGACGCTTTGCGTCATGCCTTGGGACGCAGAGCGTCCGAGGCTGCATTCCCACGCAAAGCGTAGGAACGATCAGCGCACAGCAAAACGCCCGGTGCATTCCCATGCACCGGGCGTTTTGTCATAGCGATCGAATCAATCGTTATTGAAACAACGACTCACTCGACAAGCCATTCTTCTCCAGGATCTCACGCAAGCGCTTGAGCCCTTCTACCTGGATCTGCCGCACCCGCTCACGGGTCAGGCCGATCTCCAGACCTACGTCCTCCAGGGTACTGCTCTCATGACCACGCAGACCGAAGCGGCGAATCACCACCTCGCGCTGCTTGTCCGTGAGCTCAGACAGCCACTGGTCAATGCTTTGGGAAAGATCATCGTCCTGCAGCAGCTCACAGGGATCTGTAGGGCGATCATCCGTCAGGGTGTCCAGCAGGGTTTTATCCGAATCCGGACCCAGCGAGACGTCGACCGAAGACACCCGCTCGTTCAGGCCAAGCATGCGCTTGACCTCCCCTACCGGTTTTTCCAGCAGGTTGGCGATTTCTTCGGGCGAAGGTTCATGATCGAGTTTTTGAGTAAGCTCACGCGCCGCCCGCAGGTAGACGTTGAGCTCCTTGACCACATGGATCGGCAAACGAATCGTACGGGTCTGATTCATGATCGCCCGTTCGATGGTCTGGCGAATCCACCAGGTGGCATAGGTTGAAAAGCGGAAGCCCCGCTCAGGGTCGAACTTCTCCACCGCCCGGATCAAGCCCAGGTTGCCCTCCTCGATCAGGTCGAGCAGCGACAGCCCACGATTGACGTAGCGTCGGGCGATTTTCACCACCAGGCGCAGGTTGCTTTCAATCATGCGCTTACGCCCAGCCGGATCGCCCTTCTGCGACAAACGCGCAAAATGGACTTCTTCTTCGGGAGTAAGCAGAGGGGAAAAGCCGATTTCATTGAGGTACAGCTGGGTCGCGTCGAGCGCCCGTGTGTAGTCAATGTACTTGTGTTGCTTTAACGCGGTGGAGTTCTTGGACTTGGTGCGAACTGAAGGTACAGCAGGTCCCTCATTCGACATCGATTCCGTAGCAATGCCGGTCTCCATAAGGAGAACCTCATCGTCGATGTCAAACTCCGGCGCTTCTTTACTGAGAGCCATTGTTATAGTCCTTTGGTGAGTTCGACCTCAAGCTCTAGCGACGCCTTTATCCTTGGCAACGCTTGAGCCTGTTCCTTCTACGTGAGGGAACAGGCTGGCAACATATCAACGACGGGGTAGGAATTGCAGCGGATCTACAGGCTTCCCTTGACGGCGAATCTCAAAGTGCAGTTTCACCCGGTCTGTACCAGTTGACCCCATTTCGGCAATTGTCTGTCCGACTTTGACCTGCTGCCCCTCCCGAACCAACAGCCTACGGTTGTGGCCGTAAGCACTGACGTAGGTATCGCTGTGTTTGATGATGACCAGCTCGCCGTAGCCCCGTAAACCACTCCCGGCGTACACCACTGTCCCATCAGACGCAGCTAAAACAGGCTGTCCCAAATCTCCGGCGATATCAATGCCTTTATTCAAACTACCGTTTGAAGAGAATTTTCCAATCAGTACACCGTTCGAAGGCCATCCCCAGCCCGTCGGAGCAGGCCCTGCAGGGGGCAAAGGCGCCGGCGCGGGCTTGCTCGCAATCGTTGGCGAGGCAGTGCCTGCTGGCCTTGTGATGATGGTGGTTTTGCTCGAAGACGACGGTGAAGAAGCGGTGTTTGTCACCACCGTGGTAGGCGTTGAACCGGTGCGGCCGTCAAAGCGAATCGTCTGACCCGGATGTATCGTGTATGGCACAGGAATATTGTTACGAGCTGCAAGCGCCTTGTAATCCCAACCATAACGGAAGGCGATCGAGAACATCGTATCGCCCTTGCGTACCACATATTGTCCGGTGGTCACTGTCGGCTTTTGCGGCACGGCATTATTGCGATCAACCACCCGCGCACCGTTGTTTGACGTGCTCGAGCACGCGGCCAACAGGGAACTCAAGACAAGGCCAAGCACCAGTCGCTGAAAGCTTGTTTTACTCATACGCTGCGCAAGACCTGTGAGACTCACCCGCCGCTCCCTTTGTGGTGGCTGAACATGAATGCCTGTATCAGGCTTGAAATATGACGCAAGTATAACTGGGCATTGGAGTTTTACCGGCACACGACTGAAACGAAAAATTCATCGTGATTAAACCAGCGCACTCATCATGTTGACTCTATAAACCCCGCTGTAAGACACATCCCCGCCAACAGAATTCACTGCAGACGAACAAATGATCAGGCCAGCGGGCCATTGAGCAACGGTACGAAGCGCACGGCGCCAAGTACATGCCGTGAAAAACCTTCGTCCTCACGAATAATGAGCATCAATTGTTGCACTTCGCCGGAGCCCACCGGGATGACCAACCGCCCGCCAGGCGCCAGTTGATCGAGCAACGCTTGCGGTACATCGGTGGCCACTGCGGTAACGATGATGCCGTTATAAGGTGCCAGCGCTGGCCAACCCTCCCAGCCATCGCCCCAACGGAACACCACATTGCGCAGGTTCAACTCCGCCAGGCGCTCCTTGGCTCGGTCCTGCAGGACCTTGATGCGCTCCACCGAAAACACCCGCTCCACCAGTTGCGACAACACCGCTGTCTGGTAGCCAGAGCCCGTGCCGATCTCCAGCACCTTGTCCAACGGGCCCGCCGCCAACAGCAGCTCGCTCATGCGCGCCACCATGTAAGGCTGGGAAATAGTCTGGTTGTGGCCAATGGGCAGCGCCGTATCTTCATACGCACGGTGGGCCAAGGCTTCATCGACAAACAGGTGCCGAGGCGTGCGTCGGATCACTTCCAGCACCTGGGCGTTGGACAGCCCCTCTTCGTACAAGCGCTGGATCAGACGCTCGCGGGTGCGCTGGGAGGTCATCCCGATACCCCGGCGCAGCAGGTCGTCTTGTTCGCGAGCCATCAGTTCAAAGCCTCCAGCCAGCCATCGAGACTACTGAAGGCATCACTGAAGGTGCGATCAAGTTGCAGCGGGGTAATCGAAACATAACCTTGCATCACCGCATGAAAGTCCGTGCCTGGGCCGCCGTCTTCGGCATCGCCCGCTGCGGCGATCCAATAGCCTTCCTTGCCACGCGGGTCGACCACCTTCAACGGAGCCGCAGCACGAGCACGATGGCCCAGGCGGGTCAGTTGGATACCGCGAATATGGTCGAGAGGCAGGTTGGGAATATTGACGTTGAGTACCGTGCGCGGCGGCAGGTCCAGGGAGCCATGGGCCTCCACCAGCTTGCGCGCGAAGTAGGCGGCAGTGGGCAGGTTGTCCAATTGGCGCGAAGCCAATGAAAAGGCGAACGAAGTACGCCCGAGGAAGCGCCCTTCGAGAGCCGCCGCGACGGTGCCGGAATACAGCACATCATCCCCAAGGTTTGCACCCAGGTTGATGCCCGAGACTACCAAGTCCGGCTCCTGATCCAACAAACTGTTGATTGCCAGGTGCACGCAGTCGGTGGGGGTACCGTTCACGCTGATAAAGCCATTGGCCAGAACCTGCGGGTGCAGGGGACGGTCGAGCGTCAGCGAACTGCTGGCGCCGCTCTTGTCCTGGTCGGGGGCAACCACCACGCACTCGGCGTAATTCTGCAGCGCGGCATAGAGCGCGGCAAGACCGGGTGCGGTGGCACCGTCATCGTTTGATATCAGAATACGCATGGGCTGTCCGTCTGCCCCACCGGCACCAGATCAACAAGCTCGCGCACCAAGACAGTGGCGAAGCATCCGGCCGGCAGGACGAATTCCAATTGCAGAATGTCAGGACCGGGATAATGCCACGTCAACCCGCCAATGGGCAGTCGCAGAATGCGACGTTCCTGGCTCATGCCGGCATTCACCAGCCAATCGCGCAGGTCGGCTTCACCGGCAGCAACCGCTTGTTCCAACTCATGGGTTGCACCTGTGGCCGGCGAGTCACCCTCGCCCCACTGTGGCCCGGTCGGATGCAGGTCCAGGATCGCCAGCCGCGGGTCGCTGCATTCAGCCTCCCCCGCCGGAAAAAAACTGCGACTGTCGGTAAACGCCAGCAGGTCGCCGACCTGGGCGCGCTGCCAGGAACCATCGGCAACACGCGCCGCCAGCACCTTGTTAAACAGGAAGCTACGCGCGGTGGACAACAGCCGCGAACGCACATTGCGCTGCTCCGGCAAGGCCTTGCGCGCAGCCCACTCACGGGCATCAACGACATTGCCACCATTGTGGCCAAACCGCTGGGCACCGAAGTAATTGGGAATGCCGTGTTGTGCAATCAGTTGCAACCGCGCGTCGATGGCGGCGGTATCACCGGTGAACTGAGTCAGGCGCAAGGTGAAACCGTTGGCCGAATGCGCACCGCGTTGCAGCTTGCGCTTGTGACGGGCAGTCTTGAGGATCTTGAGGGTGTCGTTTTCCGCCGCACTCATGTCTGGGTCGGCCTTGCCCGGCAGTTGCACGCTGAACCACTGGCGGGTCAACGCCTGGCGATCCTTCAGCCCGGCATAGCTGACGGTACGCAACGGCACACCAGCGGCCTTGGCGATACGCCGTGCGGCTTCCTCGGTGTTCAGGCCACGCTTTTCCACCCACAACCACAGGTGCTCACCCTCGCCGGTCAGCGGGATATCGAGCACTTCATCGACCTGGAAATCTTCAGCCGTGGCTTTCAGTACCGCGCTGCCCAAGGCTTCGCCGTAGGCCCGAGGGCCTAGCAATTGCAAGTCATTCATGCGCGCAGCAACAAGGCAACGGAGTGCACCGCGATGCCCTCTTCACGGCCGGTAAACCCAAGCTTTTCAGTGGTAGTGGCTTTCACGTTCACTTGATCCAACTCAATGTGCAGATCCGCAGCAATCAACGCGCGCATCGATTCGATGTGGGGCGCCATTTTCGGCGCCTGGGCCACGATGGTGTTATCAACATTGCCGACCTTCCAGCCCTTGGCATGGATCAAGCCGACCACATGGCGCAGCAGTACACGGCTGTCCGCCCCCTTGAAGGTCGGATCGGTGTCTGGAAAGTGCTTGCCGATATCACCCAACGCCGCCGCGCCGAGCAAGGCATCGCTCAAGGCATGCAACACTACGTCGCCGTCGGAATGAGCCAGCAACCCATGGTGGTGCGCAATGCGCACGCCGCCCAAGGTGATGAAATCGCCTTCAGCGAAACGGTGCACATCGTAGCCATGGCCAATACGCATAAAAAAACGCCCCGATTTAATTCAGGGCGTGATTCTACCTACTTTTGCCTCACATTAACCGAGCAAAGCACGCCCGTGATGACGCAAATGGTCTTCGATGAAGCTGGCGATGAAGAAGTAGCTGTGGTCATAACCGGGTTGCAGGCGCAGTTCCAATGGATGGCCGGCCGCCTTCGCAGCTTGTTGCAAGGCCTCAGGCTTGAGTTGCACGGCAAGGAAATCATCGCGATCGCCCTGGTCTACCAGCAATGGCAGCTTTTCCGAGGCCTCGCTGATCAGCACGCAGGCGTCCCATTCGCGCCATCTGGAGCGCTCTTCCCCCAGGTAACGGGAGAAGGCTTTCTGGCCCCAAGGGCAATCCATTGGGTTGTTGATCGGCGAAAACGCCGACACCGACAGGTAGCGCCCAGGGTTGCGCAAGGCACACACCAATGCGCCATGGCCGCCCATGGAATGGCCACTGATGCCGCGCTTGTCCGAAGCCGGGAAATGCGCTTCAACCAACGCCGGCAATTCCTGCACCACGTAGTCATGCATCCGATAATGCTTGGCCCAGGGCTCCTGGGTGGCATTGAGATAGAAGCCCGCGCCCAGGCCAAAATCCCAAGCGTTGTCCGGGTCGCCCGGCACGCCGGGACCGCGTGGACTGGTGTCCGGCGCGACGATAATCAGCCCCAGTTCGGCGGCCATGCGCTGGGCACCGGCCTTTTGCATGAAGTTTTCGTCGGTGCAGGTCAGTCCGGACAGCCAGTACAACACCGGCAACTTGCCGCCCTGCTCCGCTTGCGGCGGCAGGTAGACGGCGAAGGTCATGTCGCAACCGAGCACATCGGAATGATGCTTGTAGCGTTTATGCCAGCCGCCGAAGCTCTTCTGGCACGACAGGTTTTCCAGACTCATGGCCGACCTCAGAAGTGGATGACGGTACGAATGCTCTTGCCTTCATGCATCAGGTCAAATGCTTTGTTGATGTCTTCCAGGCCCATGGTATGGGTGATGAAGGTGTCCAGCGGGATTTCGCCGGTCTGGGCCATTTCCACGTAGCTTGGCAATTCGCTGCGACCGCGCACGCCACCGAAGGCCGAACCGCGCCAGACGCGACCGGTCACCAACTGGAAGGGGCGTGTGGAAATTTCCTGGCCAGCGCCAGCCACGCCGATGATTACCGACTCACCCCAACCTTTGTGGCAGCACTCAAGGGCAGCACGCATCAGTTGTACGTTGCCGATACATTCGAAGGAAAAGTCCACGCCACCGTCAGTCAAATCGACAATCACATCTTGAATTGGGCGGTCGTAGTCTTTCGGGTTGATGCAGTCGGTCGCGCCCAGTTGCTTGGCGATTTCGAACTTGGCCGGGTTGATGTCGATGGCGATGATGCGACCCGCCTTGGCCTTTACCGCGCCAATCACCGCCGACAGGCCGATACCGCCCAGGCCGAAGATGGCCACGGTGTCACCTGGCTTGACCTTGGCGGTGTTGATTACCGCACCGATACCGGTGGTGACGCCACAGCCCAACAGGCAGACCTTTTCCAGCGGCGCTTCTTTGGGAATCTTGGCCACGGAAATTTCCGGCAGCACGGTGTACTCGGAGAAAGTCGAGGTGCCCATGTAGTGGAAAATCGGCTGGCCTTTGTAGGAAAAACGCGTGGTGCCGTCCGGCATCAGGCCTTTGCCCTGGGTGGAGCGAATGGCCTGGCACAGATTGGTCTTGCCCGACAGGCAGAATTTGCACTTGCCACATTCCGGGGTGTACAGCGGGATCACGTGGTCGCCAACAGCCACCGATGTCACGCCCTCGCCGATGGCTTCAACCACCGCACCGCCTTCATGGCCAAGGATCGACGGGAAGATACCTTCCGGATCGGCGCCCGACAGCGTGTAGGCGTCGGTATGGCACACGCCGGATGCGACCACGCGCAACAGCACTTCGCCAGCCTTCGGCATAGCGACATCCACTTCAACGATTTCGAGGGGCTTTTTGGCTTCGAAGGCTACGGCGGCGCGGGACTTGATCATCCGGGTTTCTCCAAGGGGTTAAAAACTGAGGAGGTGAGTGTAAATCACGGCCCATTGATTAATAATCCAGACAAAAGCAAAACTTTATTGCTGTACAGGGATAATTACCATGCTGGAAAACCGCTGGGAAGGCATCGATGAGTTCGTCGCGGTGGCAGAATGCAGCCAATTCACGGCGGCGGCGGAGCGCCTGGGGGGGTCGTCATCCCATATCAGCCGGCAAGTAGCACGCCTGGAAGAGCGCCTGCAGACGCGGTTGCTGTACCGCAGCACGCGCAAAGTCACGCTGACCGAGGCCGGGCAAACCTTTTTGCAACACTGCCAGCGTTTGCAGGACGGTCGAGAAGAAGCCTTGCGCGCCGTCGGTGATCTCACCAGCGAGCCCAAGGGCATGTTGCGCATGACCTGCGCCGTGGCCTACGGCGAGCGGTTTATCGTGCCCTTGGTGACACGCTTCATGGGGTTGTACCCGCAGCTGCGGGTGGATATCGAACTGAGCAACCGGCAACTGGACCTGGTACACGAAGGTCTCGACCTGGCGATTCGCCTTGGACGCCTACAGGATTCGCGCATGGTCGCCAGCCGCCTGGCGCCCCGGCGCATGTACCTGTGCGCCTCGCCGTCATACCTGGCGCGATATGGCCGGCCCCATAGCCTGTCGGAATTGAGCCGGCATAACTGTCTGATCGGGGGCTCTGACATTTGGCAATTGGCCCAGGAAGGGCGCGAATTTTCCCAGCGGGTACAGGGAAACTGGCGCTGCAACAGTGGGCAGGCAGTGCTGGATGCAGCGTTGCAGGGGGTGGGCTTGTGCCAGTTGCCGGACTATTACGTGCTGGAGCATCTGCACAGTGGCGCGCTGGTGTCGTTGCTGGAGGCGCATCAGCCGCCGAATACGGCGGTGTGGGCGCTGTATCCGCAGCAGCGGCATTTGTCGCCGAAGGTGAGGAAGTTGGTGGATTTCTTGAAGGAAGGGTTGGCTGGGAGGCCGGAGTACCGCGGATGATTATGGGGGCTTGTACTGGCCTCTTCGCGAGCAAGCCCGCTCCCACATTTGACCGCGTGCATCCTGAAGAAACGCGGTCAAAATGTGGGAGCGGGCTTGCTCGCGAAGGCGTCGCCGCGTTCTAGCTGACTACCTACGGTTAGCCCACCGCAACCGCAACCACTCCAAATCCTCCGGCCGGGTCACCTTGATATTGTCCGAACGCCCTTCGATCAAGCGCGGCGCCTGGCCAGACCACTCCATAGCCGAGGCCTCATCGGTAATCACCGCATCTGCCACCAGGCTATCGGCCAACGCGCGGTGCAACGCGCCCAGACGGAACATCTGCGGCGTATAAGCTTGCCAGATCAAACTGCGATCAACGGTTTCCACCACCCGCCCGCGCTTATCGACGCGCTTGAGGGTGTCGCGAGCCGGCACGGCAAGCAAGCCACCCACCGGATCGTCCGCCAGCTCCATCAACAATTTGTCGAGATCGTCACGGCTCAAGTTCGGCCGCGCCGCATCGTGCACCAATACCCAGTCATCATCACTGGCGCCCAGAGCATTGAGTTGCAGCAGCGCATTGAGCACCGAGCCCGAACGCTCCGAGCCACCGTCCGCACGCTGAATACGTGGGTCGGCAGCGCAGGCCAGAGCGGGCCAGTAAGGATCATCAGAAGCAAGACTGACCACCAAGCCCTTAAGGGAAGGATGGTCGAGAAAACAGCCGAGGCTGTGTTCCAGAATTGTGCGCCCGCCCAGTTGCAGGTACTGCTTGGGGCGGTCCGCAGCCATACGGGCACCGACGCCCGCGGCAGGAATCACGGCCCAGAAGGCCGGCAAATCGTGACTCATTGGGCCAACTGGTAGAGGGTTTCGCCCTCCTTGACCATGCCCAACTCATGGCGAGCCCGCTCTTCGACGGTCTCCGTGCCTTTTTTCAGCTCAAGCACCTCGGCATCGAGGACGCGGTTGCGCTCCAGCAGAACTTCATTTTCGGCGTGCTGTGCAGCAATTTGCTCGGTCAGGTCTTTTACCTGCGCAAAGCTGCCATTCCCCACCCATAGGCGGTACTGCAGGCCAGCCAGCAACAAGAGCAAGACGAGGAACAACCAATTGGGACTGCGCATCGAATATCAGGTATCCAGTGAAAAAAGACAGCCATGCAAAACTTTTGAAGCAACTGATAGCACGAAGCCTGGAAAAACCAGGCTTGTGCTTGTTAGCCATCAGATTAGCGTCGAAATTGACTCTGTCGTGAGTTTTCCGACGCAATCCGCCGACTTTTTACCATTTGCCGATCAGCCGCGAAACTCACCACGACCGTTGTACTTGGCCTTGCCCGCCAGTTGCTCTTCGATACGCAGCAATTGGTTGTACTTGGAAACGCGGTCGGAACGGCACAGGGAACCGGTCTTGATCTGGCCCGCCGACGTGCCCACAGCCAGGTCGGCAATGGTCGAATCTTCGGTTTCGCCGGAGCGGTGGGAGATCACGGCGGTGTAGCCCGCAGCCTTGGCCATCTGGATAGCTTCCAGGGTTTCGGTCAGGGTGCCGATCTGGTTGAACTTGATCAGGATCGAGTTGGCGATCGACTTGTCGATGCCTTCTTTCAGGATCTTGGTGTTGGTCACGAACAGGTCGTCGCCCACCAGTTGGATCTTCTCGCCGATTTTGTCGGTGAGGATTTTCCAGCCGTCCCAATCGGATTCGTCCAGGCCGTCTTCGATCGAGATGATCGGGTAGCGCTGGGTCAAACCTTTCAGGTATTCCGCGAAACCTTCGGAGTTGAACACCTGGCCTTCGCCGGACAGGTTGTATTTACCGTCCTCGTAGAACTCGCTGGCCGCGCAGTCCAGGGCCAGGGTCACGTCGGTGCCCAGCTTGTAGCCAGCGTTGGCCACAGCTTCGGAGATCACTTTCAGTGCATCTTCGTTGGACGCCAGGTTCGGTGCGAAACCACCTTCGTCACCGACAGCAGTGCTCAGGCCACGGGCCTTCAGCACAGCTTTCAGGTGATGGAAAATCTCGGTGCCCATGCGCAGGCCTTCGGAGAAGGACTTGGCGCCAACCGGCTGAACCATGAATTCCTGGATATCAACGTTGTTATCGGCGTGCTCGCCACCGTTGATGATGTTCATCATCGGAACCGGCATCGAGTAAACACCCGGTGTACCGTTCAGGTTGGCGATGTGGGCGTACAGCGGCAAGTCCTGGTCCTGTGCAGCAGCCTTGGCAGCGGCCAGGGATACGGCGAGGATGGCGTTGGCGCCCAGGCTGCCTTTGTTTTCGGTGCCGTCGAGCTTGATCATCGCCAGGTCGAGGGCTTTCTGGTCAACAGGGTCTTTGCCCAGCAGCAGGTCGCGGATCGGGCCGTTGATGTTGGCTACAGCCTTGAGCACGCCTTTGCCCAGGTAACGGCTCTTGTCGCCATCACGCAGTTCCAGCGCTTCGCGCGAACCGGTAGACGCACCGGACGGCGCGCAGGCGCTGCCGATGATGCCGTTATCGAGAAGCACGTCGGCTTCGACGGTGGGGTTGCCACGGGAGTCGAGAACTTCACGACCTTTGATGTCGACGATTTTTGCCATTGTTGTAAACACTCCAAAGTTGACGAAAACGACGCAGCTGAAGGAAAACTTTTGACCGACCGCAAGGGTGGAACAACGGGGCAGGCTTGCAGGCGACAAGGCTCAGGCCCGGGGGCCTGAGCATTTAGCGTGGGATACTTTACCGGAGAAACGTTGCTTACGCGGTCTCTACCGTCGGAAAACTCTTGACCAGTTCGTCCAATTGCTTGAGCTGGGCCAGGAACGGCTCCAGCTTGTCCAGGCGCAGGGCGCATGGGCCGTCGCATTTGGCGTTGTCCGGGTCCGGGTGGGCTTCCAGGAACAGGCCCGCCAGGGACTGGCTGATGCCCGCCTTGGCCAGGTCCAGTACCTGGGCACGACGCCCGCCAGCGGAATCGGCGCGACCACCGGGCATTTGCAGCGCGTGGGTCACGTCGAAGAACACCGGGTATTCGAACTGCTTCATGATGCCGAAACCGAGCATGTCCACCACGAGGTTGTTGTAGCCGAAGCTCGAACCACGCTCGCAGAGGATCAACTGGTCGTTACCCGCTTCCACGCACTTGTTCAGGATGTGTTTCATCTCCTGGGGCGCGAGGAACTGGGCTTTCTTGATATTGATCACCGCGCCGGTCTTGGCCATCGCGACGACCAGGTCGGTCTGGCGCGACAGGAAGGCCGGCAACTGGATGATGTCGCACACCTCGGCGACCACGGCAGCCTGCTCAGGCTCGTGGACGTCGGTGATGATCGGCACGCCGAAGGCTTGCTTGATGTCCTGGAAGATCCGCATGCCTTCTTCAAGGCCCGGGCCGCGATAGGAGGTCACGGACGAACGGTTGGCCTTGTCGAAGCTGGCCTTGAACACGTAGGGGATACCGAGTTTCTCGGTGACCTTTACGTATTCTTCACAGACCTGCATCGCCATGTCGCGGCTTTCCAGCACGTTCATGCCGCCGAACAGCACCATGGGCTTGTCGTTGGCAATCTCGATGTCGCCGACGCGAATGATCTTCTGGGCCATCAGGGTTACGCCTTCTTCTGGTGTTGCGTCAGTGCTGCCTTGACGAAACCGCTGAACAACGGGTGACCGTCGCGCGGCGTCGAGGTGAACTCCGGGTGGAACTGGCAAGCGACGAACCATGGATGATCCGGAGCTTCGACCACTTCAACCAGCGCGCCATCACCGGAGCGACCGGAGATTTTCAGGCCAGCCTCTTTGATTTGCGGCAGCAGGTTGTTGTTCACTTCGTAGCGGTGACGGTGACGCTCGACGATCACGTCCTTGCCGTAGCAGTCGTGAACCAGCGAGCCCGGCTCCAGCAGGCAGTCTTGCGCGCCAAGGCGCATGGTGCCGCCCAGGTCGGAAGCTTCGGTACGGGTCTCGACGGCGCCGGTGGCATCTTCCCACTCGGTGATCAGGCCCACGACCGGATGGCCGCTCTTGCTGTCGAACTCGGTGGAGTTGGCGTCTTTCCAACCCAACACGTTACGGGCGAACTCGATAACGGCCACTTGCATGCCCAGGCAGATACCCAGGTAAGGCACCTTGTTCTCACGAGCGTACTGCACGGCAGTGATCTTGCCTTCCACGCCACGCAGGCCGAATCCGCCAGGCACGAGGATTGCGTCCACACCTTCGAGCAAGGCAGTGCCTTGGTTCTCGATGTCTTCAGAGTCGATGTAGCGCAGGTTGACCTTGGTACGGTTGCTGATACCGGCGTGGCTCATCGCTTCGATCAGCGACTTGTACGCGTCCAGCAATTCCATGTACTTGCCGACCATGGCGATGGTGACTTCATGCTCAGGGTTGAGCTTGGCGTCAACTACCGCGTCCCACTCGGACAGGTCCGCACCACCGCATTGCAGGCCGAAACGCTCAACCACAAAATCGTCCAGGCCTTGCGAATGCAGGATGCCCGGGATCTTGTAGATGGTGTCGGCGTCTTCCAGCGCGATCACCGCACGCTCTTCAACGTTGGTGAATTGCGCGATCTTGCGACGCGAGGAAATGTCGATCGGGTGATCGGAGCGGCACACCAGCACGTCCGGCTGCAGGCCGATGGAACGCAGTTCCTTGACCGAGTGCTGGGTTGGCTTGGTTTTGGTTTCGCCGGCGGTCGCGATGTACGGCACCAAGGTCAGGTGCATCAGCATCGCGCGCTTGGCGCCGACTTCGAAGCGCAGCTGGCGGATGGCTTCGAGGAACGGTTGGGACTCGATGTCACCCACGGTGCCACCGATCTCGACCATTGCCACGTCGGCATCGCCTGCACCCTTGATGATGCGGCGCTTGATTTCGTCGGTGATGTGCGGGATCACCTGGATGGTTGCACCCAGGTAGTCACCACGACGCTCCTTGCGCAGCACGTGCTCGTAGACACGGCCGGTGGTGAAGTTGTTGTTCTGGGTCATGGTCGTGCGGATGAACCGCTCGTAGTGGCCCAGGTCCAGGTCGGTTTCGGCGCCGTCGTGGGTGACGAACACTTCACCGTGCTGGAACGGGCTCATGGTGCCCGGGTCAACGTTGATGTACGGGTCCAGCTTGAGCATGGTGACCTTAAGTCCCCGCGCCTCCAGGATGGCCGCCAATGAAGCCGATGCGATGCCTTTCCCCAATGAAGAAACAACACCGCCCGTGACGAATATGTAGCGCGTCATGAAAAACCCTAGAAGTCTGCGTTAAAGCGGTCCGAGCCGCCGGGGAAAGCGAAGGAAGGCCGAAGCCCCCGATCACCTGCATTAATCACAGTGCACCTTTCAAAAAAACCGCCGCGTGGTGACAGACCAGCAATGAAACACCGGTACGTTGATCGCTACACATTTTTTGGAATCGCCCAGCAAAGACTGCTTGGTAATCGGCAACTGCTGCGATTCAGGAGAATCCACAGAAGTTGTATCAAGAAGGGAGCGTAGTCTACCGGAAAGGCTCTATCAGCTCAAACCTTGATCGCAGGTCTGTGGCATCCAATGTAATTGCCAATCACCTGTCGCGTTGGGCCATAGCCCTGCAAGGGTTGGGACAGCCAGCAACTGCTCGTCCCGATACAGCAGCGGCAATCTGCCACGTACGAACCCTGGCACCCCGCATTCATTAAGCAGACGCTTTAAGTCCCGCCGCCCTCGACCGGGCACTTCGATGATTTCACCGCCCTGACGATAGCGAACCTCGAAAGACCCTTTGGGGACCTCCCCTACGAATTCGAGCCGTCCATTGCCGGGTAACTCTAGTGGGTTTTGCAGAGTGGGCCAGCTCACCGTTGCGTCAGAAAATTCCGACCAAGCAGCGGGCACCCACCAGATGCGCTCGGCGCAACGATGCAACTCCCCGTCGGCCAGGCGCCATAACGGTTGTGCGTCGCCCTTGGCATCCCGCAAGGAATACCAACTGGCCCAGTGGTCGCTGTCGGGCAGTCGAGTGAGCGGCGTCAGCCAGTGACGCAGGGCATTACGCTGGCGGGCGTCGGAAAGCTCACGCAGTGGTGCAAGCACCAAGGACGGCAACGGTAGCCAGGGAAACCGCGAAAGTTGATCGGCACCTTGCAGATCCATCCCTGCCAGCTCATCGAGCAATGCCTGGGCTTCACTCAGGTGCTCGGCGGTGCGCGCCAGGCTTGATACGGCTTGGGGCCAGCGCTCGGTGAGCGTGGGGAGTACACGATGGCGCAGATAGTTACGGGAGAAACGCGAGTCGGCGTTGGAGGGATCTTCGATCCACTGGAGCCGATGCTCGTGAGCGTAGGCTTCCAACTCAACCCTCGAGACATCCAGCAACGGCCGCACCAGATGACCCGCCGCCAATGGGCGATACGCCGGCATTGCCGCCAGCCCGCGCACCCCGGCCCCGCGAAGCAAGCGAAACAGCAGGGTCTCCGCTTGGTCGTCACGGTGCTGGCCGGTCAGCAAGACCTCCCCTGCCCCGGTCACCTCAGCAAACGCCTGGTAACGCGCATCACGGGCGGCACGTTCAAGGCTGGCGCCTGGCTGGACGTGGACGCGCATGATGCGCAGGGGTACGCCCAGGGCATCACACACCGACTGGCAATGCGCCGGCCATGCGTCTGCTGCAGCTTGCAAGCCATGGTGAATATGAATGGCGCCGAGAGGCGGAAGGTCTTTGGCGTTGGCCAGGAGGTGCAGCAGGACAGTTGAATCAAGCCCGCCGGAGAATGCGATATGCCAAGCCGGGGCGTTGCGCCAAGGAGACAAGGCTTGCAGGAGTTTAGCGGGCAGAGTTGGCTTCATCACAGGTTACCGCTGCAAATCTGGAATACGTCGGCCCAGCATACACAAAGCAAATGTGGGAGCGGGCTTGCTCGCGAAAGCGTGTCAGTCACTGAATAAGTTGACTGGAACACCGCTTTCGCGAGCAAGCCCGCTCCCACACGAGTACTGCATTGTCTGCCAGATCAGTGCCTGATCAGAGACCGTAGCTCATCAGACGCTCATAACGGCGCGCCAACAGCGCTTCGTTATCCAGCTTCTTGAGCATCGCCAGTTGCGAGCCCAGCTCAGCGCGAATGGTCGCGGCAGCAGCAGCCGGGTCACGGTGGGCGCCGCCCAGTGGCTCGGCGATCACTTTGTCCACGATACCCAGGCCTTTGAGGCGATCGGCAGTGATGCCCATGGCTTCGGCAGCGTCCGGTGCCTTTTCGGCGGTTTTCCACAGGATCGAGGCGCAACCTTCCGGCGAAATCACCGCGTAGGTCGAGTATTGCAGCATGTTCAGTTGGTCGCAGACGCCAATGGCCAGTGCGCCGCCGGAACCACCTTCACCGATTACGGTGGCGATGATCGGGGTTTTCAGGCGAGACATGACGCGAAGGTTCCAGGCAATCGCTTCGCTCTGGTTGCGTTCTTCAGCGTCGATACCTGGGTAGGCACCCGGGGTGTCGATGAAGGTCAGTATCGGCATCTTGAAGCGTTCGGCCATTTCCATCAGGCGGCACGCCTTGCGGTAGCCTTCCGGGCGCGGCATGCCGAAGTTGCGACGGACTTTCTCGCGTACTTCACGGCCTTTCTGGTGACCGATCACCATCACTGGTTGGTCGTCCAGGCGAGCGATACCGCCCACGATAGCCGCGTCGTCGGAGAAGTGGCGGTCGCCATGCAACTCGTCGAACTCGGTGAAAATGTGCTGGATGTAGTCCAAGGTGTACGGGCGGCGCGGGTGGCGGGCCAGGCGCGCGATCTGCCAGCTGGTCAGCTTGCCGAAGATGTCTTCGGTCAGGGTGCTGCTCTTGTCCTGCAGGCGAGCGATCTCATCGCCGATATTCAGCGAATTGTCATTGCCGACCAGGCGCAGTTCTTCAATCTTGGCTTGCAGGTCAGCGATCGGCTGTTCGAAATCAAGAAAATTCGGGTTCATAAGCGTCCGTCTTGGGTCGACGGCCAAGGAGTGCCTGGCCAGCCGGTTGTCTATTCGCGCCCTACCTTAAGGGAGAGGCGCGTTTAGGTCGAGATTAAATGTTTTGTCGATATCAGGCGATTTGCTGTCACCCGGCTTTTTACAAGTGCATCAACGGTATTGGAGGAAGACGTTGTCTCGCCCGAACTGGTCACGCAAAGCTTGAATCAAGCCATCGGCGGGATCAATTCGCCAGGTCTCACCAAACTGCAGCATGGCCTTGGCGTCACTGCCGGTGTACTCCATGGTCACCGGGCACGCGCCTCGGTGGCGCTTGAGCAAGTCGCCCAACCAGCGTAGCTGATCGCCCTTGAGCGCTTCGGTTTTCACCTTCAAGCGCAGGCTTTCCGCCAGGTTGGTGCGCGCATCTTCCATGCTCATCACCCGCTTGATCCGCAAGCGCAGGCCGCCGGAGAAATCATCGTTGCTGACCTCCCCTTCCACCACCACCATGGCGTCGGTCTGCAACAACGACTGCGCCGAGTGGAATGCGTCGGCAAACAACGATGCTTCAATGCGCCCCGAACGGTCGTCGAGCGTGACAAAGCCCATCTTGTCACCCTTCTTATTTTTCATCACCCGCAGGGCGATGATCATGCCCGCCACGGTCTGGGTGTCGCGAGCCGGTTTCAGGTCAATGATGCGCTGACGGGCAAACCGGCGGATTTCGCCTTCATATTCGTCGATCGGGTGGCCGGTGAGGTACAGCCCCAAGGTGTCTTTTTCACCCTTGAGACGTTCCTTGAGCGTGAGCTCCTTGGCCTTGCGATGGTTGCCGTACACGTCCGAGTCTTCTTCGACGAATAACCCGCCAAACAAGTCGGCGTGGCCACTGTCGTGGGTGCGAGCGGTCTGCTCGGCAGCCTTGATCGCTTCTTCCATGGCAGTGAGCAACACCGCGCGGTTACGGTCGATATTGGCCTGATAGGCTTTCGGCTCATCGTGGAAATACGGGCCGAGACGGTCGAGTGCGCCGCTGCGAATCAGGCCATCGAGGGTCCGCTTGTTGATGCGCTTAAGGTCAACCCGCGCGCAGAAGTCAAACAGGTCCTTGAACGGCCCGTCCTGACGCGCTTCGACAATAGCCTCCACGGGGCTTTCGCCGACCCCCTTGATCGCGCCCAGACCATAGATGATGCGGCCTTCGTCGTTCACCGTGAACTTGAACTCCGAGGCGTTCACATCCGGCGCGTCGAGGCGCAGCTTCATGGTGCGCACTTCCTCGATCAAGGTCACGACCTTGTCGGTGTTGTGCATATCCGCCGAGAGTACCGCGGCCATGAACGGCGCCGGGTAGTGGGCTTTCAGCCAGGCGGTCTGGTACGACACCAGGCCGTAGGCGGCGGAGTGGGATTTGTTGAAGCCATAACCGGCGAATTTCTCCACCAGGTCGAAGATGTTACCGGCAAGGTCCGCGTCGATGTTGTTGGTGGCGCAACCTTCGATGAAACCGCCCCGCTGCTTGGCCATCTCCTCGGGTTTTTTCTTACCCATGGCTCGACGCAGCATGTCCGCACCGCCGAGGGTGTAACCGGCCATCACCTGGGCGATCTGCATCACCTGTTCTTGATACAGGATGATGCCGTAGGTGGGCGCCAACACCGGCTTGAGGCCGTCGTATTGATAATCGGAGTGCGGATACGCCAACTCGGCGCGGCCGTGCTTACGGTTGATGAAGTCATCCACCATGCCCGATTGCAGCGGGCCCGGGCGAAACAGGGCCACCAGTGCGATCAAGTCTTCCAGGCAGTCGGGCTTGAGCTTTTTGATCAGCTCCTTCATGCCGCGCGACTCAAGCTGGAACACCGCCGTGGTTTCGGCTTTTTGCAGCAACTGGTAAGTCGGCTTGTCATCCAGCGGGATAAACGCGATATCCAGCGGCTCTTCGTCGACCTTGGCACGTTCACGGTTGATGGTCTTGAGTGCCCAGTCGATGATCGTCAGGGTCCGCAGGCCGAGGAAGTCGAACTTCACCAGACCGGCGGCCTCCACGTCGTCCTTGTCGAACTGGGTTACCAGGCCATCGCCTGCTTCGTCGCAATAGATTGGCGAGAAGTCGGTGAGCTTGGTCGGTGCGATAACCACACCACCGGCGTGTTTACCGACGTTACGCACCACACCTTCAAGCTTGCGGGCCATGTCCCAGATTTCGGCGGCTTCTTCATCGATCTTGATGAAGTCGCGCAGGATTTCTTCCTGCTCGTAGGCCTTTTCCAGGGTCATGCCGACTTCGAACGGAATCATCTTCGACAGGCGATCCGCCAGGCCGTAGGACTTGCCCTGCACTCGGGCAACGTCGCGGATTACCGCCTTCGCGGCCATGGAACCGAAGGTGATGATCTGGCTTACCGCGTTGCGGCCGTATTTTTCGGCCACGTATTCGATCACGCGGTCGCGGCCATCCATGCAGAAGTCGACGTCGAAGTCGGGCATGGAAACCCGTTCCGGGTTCAGGAACCGTTCGAACAGCAGGTCATATTCCAGCGGATCGAGGTCGGTAATCTTCTGTACGTAAGCCACGAGTGAGCCTGCACCCGACCCCCGGCCAGGACCCACCGGCACACCGTTGCTTTTGGCCCACTGGATAAAGTCCATTACGATCAGGAAGTAACCGGGGAACCCCATCTGGATGATGATATCCAGCTCGAAATTCAGCCGATCGACGTACACCTGGCGCTTGGCATCGTAGTCTTCAGTGGTGTCCTTGGGCAGCAGAACGGTGAGGCGCTCTTCCAGGCCGTCGAACGACACCTTGCGGAAATACTCGTCGATGGTCATGCCATCGGGAATCGGGAAGTTGGGCAGGAAGTGCTTGCCCAGCTTCACTTCGATATTGCAGCGCTTGGCGATTTCGACGGAGTTTTCCAGGGCTTCGGGCAGGTCGCTGAACAACTCGGCCATTTCATCGGCGCTTTTGAGGTATTGCTCTTCGCTGTAGTTCTTCGAACGACGCGGATCATCCAGGGCCCGGCCTTCGCCGATGCACACGCGGGTCTCGTGCGCCTCGAAATCTTCTTTCTTGATGAAGCGCACATCGTTGGTCGCCACCAACGGCGCGCCCAGCTTGTCGGCCAGGGCGACGGCGGCGTGCAGGTGCTCTTCATCATTGGGGCGATTGGTGCGCTGGACTTCCAGATAGAAACGGTCGGGGAAGACCTGCATCCACTCGCTGGCGAGCACCTCCGCTTCCTGGGGGTTACCGCCCAGCAGCGCAATGCCGATCTCGCCTTCTTTGGCGGCCGACAGCATGATCAGGCCTTCGCTCGCCTCGGCAACCCATTCGCGCTCGATGATGATCGAGCCATTGCGTTGGCCGTCGATAAAGCCGCGGGAAATCAGTTCGGTCAGGTTGCGATAGCCGACGCCGTTCATCGCCAACAGGCTGATGCGGCTCAGGGGGCTGTCGGGGTCTTTGTTGGACAGCCACAAGTCGGCGCCACAGATCGGCTTGATGCCGGCCCCCATGGCGTTCTTGTAGAACTTGACCAAGGAACACATGTTGTTCTGATCGGTCACCGCTACCGCAGGCATGTTCATGCCCACCAGGGTTTTGACCAGCGGTTTGATCCGTACCAGGCCGTCGACCAGGGAGTATTCAGTGTGCAGGCGTAGATGAACGAATGAAGCCGGCATAGTGATCTCTTATACGTGGAAAACAACAAGGCCCGGATTGTACCGGGCCTTGAGTAAAACATCAGCCTCGCGACTATACCTCGCTGAGGCTCTCCCGAGCTTCGTAAGCCTGACGAACCGGGGCGAACGAGCGGCGGTGGATGGGTGTCGGACCCAAGCGAGCCAAGGCTTCCAGATGAACGGGCGTCGGATAGCCCTTGTGGCCACCAATACCGTAGCCGGGGTAGATCAATTCGAACGCAGCCATTTCACGATCACGGCTGACTTTGGCCAGGATCGAGGCGGCGGCGATGGCGGGCACCTTGCTATCGCCCTTGACCACGGCTTCAGACGGCATCGTCAGTTTCGGGCAACGGTTGCCGTCGATCATCGCCAGTTTTGGCGTGACGTGCAGCCCCTCCACCGCGCGCTGCATCGCGAGCATGGTGGCGTGAAGAATGTTCAGCTCGTCGATTTCCTCGACTTCGGCACGAGCGATGTGCCAGCTCAGCGCTTTTTCGCAGATCTCGTCGAAGAGCTTTTCGCGGCGAGCTTCGGTGAGTTTTTTCGAGTCGTTGAGGCCGAGTATCGGGCGGTTCGGGTCGAGAATCACCGCCGCTGTGACAACAGCGCCGCACAGCGGACCGCGCCCTACCTCATCAACACCGGCCACCAGTTCGTGGGCTTGTGCGACCAGGCTGAAATCCAGGCCCATTTGCGTCGTCATAGGGAATCCTGCTTTTGGCCGATCAAGGTCAACACGGCATCCGCCGCCTGGTTGGACGCATCCCGACGCAAAATGCGATGGATAGCGTCAAAACCACGGGTCTGCTCTTCGCCACCATCGATCAGGGGGAGTACGGTTTGCGCCAGGGCTTCAGGCGTTGCATCGTCCTGCAATAATTCCGGCACCAACAGTCGCTGGGCCAGCAGGTTGGGCAAGGAGATGTAGGGGCTCTTGACCATGCGCTTGAGAATCCAGAAGGTCAGCGGTGCCAAGCGGTAGGCCACGACCATCGGGCGCTTGTACAACAAGGCCTCCAGGGTCGCGGTGCCCGAGGCAATCAGCACCGCATCACAGGCGGCCAGGGCCAGGTGCGATTGGCCATCCAACAGGGTCAACGGCAGGCTGCGGCCTTCCAGCAACGTTTCGATCTGCGCGCGACGTTGCGGGCTGGCACACGGCAGTACGAAGCGCACGCCGGGCTTCAAGGCCATCAGGCGTTCAGCTGCATCAAAAAACAACGCGCCCAGACGACCGACTTCGCCGCCCCGGCTGCCTGGCATCAGCGCAACCAGCGGCCCCTCAGCCAAGCCCAATTCGGCACGGGCAGCTGCTCGTTCAGCCTGCAGGGGGATCGTATCGGCCAAGGTATGCCCGACAAACCGCACCGGCACGCCCTTCTCTTCGTAGAACTTCGCCTCAAACGGCAACAAGGTCAGCATCAAATCGCAGCCTTCGCGAATTTTCAACACGCGCTTCTGCCGCCACGCCCATACGGACGGGCTGACGTAGTGCACGGTCTTGATACCGGCCTGACGCAATTTGAGTTCGATATTGAGGGTGAAGTCCGGCGCGTCGATTCCGATGAAGACGTCAGGCTTTTCTTCGATCAGGGTCTGGATCAGCAGCTTGCGGCGAGCCAGCAGTTCACGAAGGCGACCCAGCACTTCCACCAACCCCATGACCGACAAGCGCTCCATGGGGAAGTAGGACGTGAGCCCTTCGGCCTGCATCAACGGACCACCGACGCCAATGAACTCCACCGCCGGATGCTGGGCCTTGAGGGCCCGCATGAGACCTGCGCCCAGAATATCGCCGGAAGCTTCTCCGGCCACCAGCGCGATACGCAGATTGGCCATGATTAGCGGGTGATGCCGCGAGTCGACGCCTGGATAGAGTCACGGAACACCGCGACTTCCGGGAACAACGCTGCCGGCTCGGCCAGTTGGGTCAACGCCTGCTCTACCGTCAGCCCCTGGCGGTAAACCACCTTGTAGGCACGACGCAGGGCATGGATCGCCTCTTCGCTGAAACCACGACGGCGCATGCCCTCGAAGTTCATGCTGCGGGCTTCGGCCGGGTTGCCGAACACGGTGACATACGCGGGAACATCCTTGCCGATGGCGGTACCCATGCCGGAAAAGCTGTGGGCGCCGATATGGCAATACTGATGCACCAGGGTGAAACCGGACAGGATCGCCCAGTCATCAACGTGCACATGGCCAGCCAGCGCAGTGTTGTTGACCAGGATGCAGTGGTTGCCAATTACGCTGTCATGGCCGATGTGGGCATAGGCCATCACCAGGTTGTGGTCACCCAGGGTGGTTTCTGCACGGTCTTGCACAGTCCCACGGTGAATGGTCACGCCTTCTCGAATGATATTGTGATCACCGATTACCAGGCGTGTTTCTTCACCCTTGTACTTCATGTCCGGGGTGTCTTCGCCTACCGAGGAAAACTGGTAGATACGATTATGTTTGCCAATGCGGGTCGGACCTTTGAGGATCACATGCGGCCCGATGACAGTCCCCTCGCCGATTTCAACACCTGCGCCGATGATCGACCAAGGGCCGACCTCAACGTCGGCGGCCAGAACGGCCGACGGATCGATGATTGCGCGAGGGTCAATCAAACTCATAGTTTGCGTTCCGCACAGATGATCTCGGCAGAGCACACCGGCTTGCCGTCAACCGAAGCCTGGCACTCAAACTTCCAGATCTGGCGTTTGCAGCTGATGAACTTGGCTTCCAGGATCAGCTGGTCACCCGGGGTGACCGGGTTGCGGAAACGCAACTTGTCGGAGCCCACGAAATAGTAAAGCGTGCCGTCGGCAGGCTTGAGGTCGAGCATTTTGAAACCAAGGATACCGGCAGCCTGGGCCATCGCTTCGATGATCAACACGCCCGGCATGATTGGATGCGCGGGAAAGTGACCGTTGAAGAACGGTTCGTTGATGCTGACATTCTTGTAGGCACGAATGCGCTTTTCCTCAACATTGAGGTCCACTACACGGTCCACCAGCAGGAACGGGTAACGGTGAGGCAGGTATTCGCGAATCTCGTTGATGTCCATCATTTCGGGGGGAAGCCTGTAATAAAGATTGGGGGCGGGCGAACTAAACGCACGCCCCGCTAGCAAATCAAGGAGGCAGTCTAGCGGCTGTGCACACTTGATATGGAAATGGTATCAGCCTTCTGATGAAGCATTACCGCCAGGGGTCACGTCCCCAACACGCTTTTCCAGCTGTTTGAGACGTCGAGCCATGTCGTCGAGCTGCCTCAAACGTGCTGCACTCTTGCGCCACTCAGCCGCAGGCTGCATGGCGGTACCGGACGAATAGGCCCCTGGCTCGGTAATCGAGTGGGTCACCATGGTCATGCCGGTGATGAAGACGTTGTCGCAAATGTCGATATGCCCCACCAGCCCAACGCCACCGGCGAGCATGCAATGCTTGCCGATCTTGGTGCTGCCGGAGATGCCCACACAGGCGGCCATGGCGGTGTGATCGCCAATCTGCACGTTGTGGGCAATCTGGATCTGGTTGTCGAGCTTCACGCCATTACCGATCACGGTATCGGCCAGGGCCCCACGATCGACCGCGGTGTTCACGCCAATTTCCACGTCGTCGCCGATCAATACGCCGCCGACCTGGGCAATCTTGTTCCAGATACCCTTGGAATTGGCAAAGCCAAAACCTTCACCGCCGATGACCGCGCCGGATTGAATCACTACACGCTCACCAATACGCACGTCGTGGTACAGGGTCACGCGGGGTGCCAACCAGCCGCCAGCGCCGATTTCGCAGCGCGCGCCGATAAAACAATGGGCGCCAACCGTCACGCCAGCCGCGACACGCGCGCCACTTTCGATCACCGCAAAGGCGCCAATGCTAGCCGCAGGGTCGACCTGGGCATCATCGGCGATCACCGCCGACGGATGAATACCGACGGCTGCCTTGGGTTTTGGATCGAACAGGTGCGACACCTGCGCATACGCCAGGTACGGATCGGCCACCACCAGCGCATCCCCGGTAAACCCTTCGGCATCAGCAGCTTTCAGCAACACGGCGGCGGCTTGACTGTCGACGAGGTATTTACGGTATTGGGGGTTTGCGAGGAAGCTCAACTGAGCTGGGCCAGCCTCCTGCAAAGTGGCTAGCCCAGTGATTTCTTTCTCCGGGGAGCCACGCAAAGTGGCTCCCAGGAACTCGGCCAACTCGCCGAGTTTGATAGTCGCGGTCATGGCTTACTTCAGCTGGTTCATGCGCTCGATCACCTGGCGGGTGATGTCGTATTGAGGCTTGACGTCGATCACAGCGCCACGCTCGAACACCAGGTCAAAGGCACCTTTCTTGATGACTTCTTCCACAGCGCTGTCGAGTTTTGGCTTCAGCTGTTTCAGCATTTCGCGGTCAGCAACAGCCTTGGCTTCGTTCAGCTCCTTGGACTGGAACTGGTAGTCACGGGCCTTTTGCTTGAATTCAAGCTCCAGGCGCTCGCGCTCGCCTTGCTGCATCTTGTCACCGCCGGCAACCAGGCGATCCTGGATCCCCTTGGCGCTGCTTTCCAGAGTTTTCAGCTTGGTCAGTTGAGGACCGAATTTTTTCTCGGCATCCACGGCGTACTTCTTGGCCGCATCGGATTCCAACAGAGCCATCTGATAGTTCAGGACGGCGATTTTCATTTCGGCGAAGGCCGGGCTTGCTACCAACACGGTGGCCAGCAGTACCAATTGAGTCAACTTACGCACGATGCACTCCTACAGAATCCGTTGTCGTTATCTTGGGTCAGACGCTTAGAACGTCTGGCCGAGGGAGAATTGGAAAATCTGGGTTTCAGCGTTATCAGGCTTCTTGATCGGCATGGCCAGAGCAAAGCTCAATGGGCCAAGCGCAGTCACCCATGTCACACCCACGCCCACGGAGCTTGCCAGGTTGCTCAGGCTCACGTCGTTGCACTGGGTTTCAGACTTCACGCCACTCGGGTTTCTGATCTGCTCGCACTTGGAGTCGAACACGTTACCCACGTCCCAGAATACCGACGTACGCAGCGAGCGCTGGTCCTTGACGAATGGCAGCGGGAACAGAATCTCCGCACCACCCTGGATCAGTACGTTGCCACCGAACGGCAGCGGGTCATTGTCCGAGTCAGCCACGGTGCCCTGGTTACCGGTTACACCAACACCACGGCTTGGAGTACCACGCGGGCCCAAGGTGCTGTCTTTGAAACCACGTACGGAGTTGAAGCCACCCGCATAGTAGTTCTCGTAGAACGGTAGACCATTGGTGGAACCATAACCATCGCCATAGCCCAGCTCAGTGTGCAGGCGCATGGTGTAGTTGTCGCTCAACGGCTGGAACAGCTGGCCGCGGTAGTCAAGCTTGAAGAACGACAGGTCGCTGCCCGGCGTGGTGGCTTCAAGGGTCAAGCTCTGGGAGTGACCACGGGTTGCCAGTACACCTTTGTTCAGGGTCGACTCGGACCAGCCGGCCGACGCCTTGAAGTTCAGGAACTTGTCGCCTTCAGTACGCACGAAGTTGAAGATTTCGTCCACGGTGTACACACCGGTCTTGATCTCATCCTGTTGCGCGGTCAGGCCGAAGGTCAGACGCGAGGTCTCACTGATCGGGTAGCCGATGTTCACGCCAGCACCCAGGCTGTCGATCGCATAGCTTGCAACGTCAACGTCGAGGTCTTTGTAGTCGGTGGTGCGGTAGAAGGCGTTGTAGCCCAGGCTCACACCGTCAGCAGTCCAGTAGGGGTCGACATAACCGAAGTTATAGCGGCTCTGGTATTCGCTTCGGGTCAGGCCGATGGACACCTTGTTACCGGTACCCAGGAAGTTGTTCTGGGTAATCGAACCACCGAGGATCAGACCGGCACTCTGTGCGAAGCCGACGCTGGCGGTGATGGAACCCGACGCTTGCTCTTCCACGGCGTAGTTCACGTCAACCTGGTCATCCACACCGGGTACGGCTGGTGTTTCGACGTTGACTTCCTTGAAGAAGCCCAGGCGCTCAAGACGGGTCTTGGACTGGTCGATCAGGTAAGTCGACGCCCAGCCACCTTCCATCTGACGCATTTCACGACGCAGCACTTCGTCCGCAGACTTGGTGTTGCCACGGAAATTGATACGGTTCACGTAGGCACGCTTGCCTGGATCGACGACGAAGGTGATGTCCACAGTGTGGTCATCATCATGCGGGGTCGGTACACCGTTGACGTTGGCGAAGGTATAGCCTTCGTTACCCAGGCGACGGGTGATCAGTTCGGAGGTGGTGGTCATCAGCTTGCGCGAGAACACCTGGTCTTTCTGCACCAGCAGCAGGGCCTTGACCTGGTCTTCAGGTACTTTCAGGTCGCCGCTCAGCTTGACGTCACGAACCTTGTACTTCTCGCCTTCGTTGACGTTGACGGTGATGTAGACGTGCTTCTTGTCCGGGGTGATGGACACCTGGGTCGAAGCGATATCCATGTTGATATAGCCACGGTCCAGGTAGTAGGAACGCAGACGCTCCAGGTCACCGGACAGTTTTTCGCGGGCGTACTTGTCATCGTTCTTGAAGAACGACAACCAGTTGGTGGTCTTGAGTTCGAACAGGTCGATCAGGTCGTCATCAGCGAACTTGGTGTTACCCACCACGTTGATGTGCTGGATCGCCGCCACGGTGCCTTCGTTGATGTTGACCTTCAGGCCAACACGGTTACGAGGTTGCGGAACCACTTCCGTTTCCACGGTCGCGGAATAGCGACCTTGGGCGACGTACTGGCGTTGCAGCTCGTTACGCACACCCTCAAGGGTGGCGCGCTGGAAGATCTCGCCCTCGGCCAGGCCGGATTGCTTCAGACCTTTCATCAAGTCTTCAGTAGAGATCGCCTTGTTGCCTTCGATCTCGATACTCGCGACGGAAGGTCGCTCGACGACGGTGATGACCAGGACGTTACCTTCGCGACCCAGTTGGATGTCTTGAAAGAAACCGGTTTTGAACAGCGCACGAGTGGATTCCACCAGGCGACGGTCATCAGCCTGTTCACCGACGTTCAACGGTAATGCACCAAAGACGCTACCCGCGGAAACCCGCTGGAGGCCGTTGACGCGAATATCGGAGATGGTGAAGGACTCGGCGTGAACTTCGGCGATCATCAATACGGTGAGAACCGCAGTTAGCAGCAGACGTTTCATGAAGTCCTTTCTTATTCCAACTGGCAATAAACAAACTGCCGCAAAATGCGGCAGATTCGCAATTCAGCGAAGCGTTACAGTCTTCCCAGATCGTTGACCAAGGCTAACAACATCACCCCGACCACCAAACTGATACCGATCTGTATCCCCCAACCCTGCACCCGATCCGACAAGGGACGACCACGCGCCCACTCGACCAGATAAAACAACAGATGCCCCCCATCCAATACAGGAATGGGCAGCAAATTCAGAACGCCCAGGCTAATACTCAGATAAGCCAGGAAATTCAGGAAATCCGCGACACCCGACTGGGCAGAAGCGCCCGCCACTTTAGCAATGGTTATCGGTCCACTCAAGTTTTTTACCGAGAGCTCACCGAACAACATTTTCTTGAGGGATTCGAGGGTCAGTACACTCATGGTCCAGGTACGTTTTGCACCCTCGCCAATCGCTGCCAACGGCCCGTAACTCACCTCGCGAACCATCGACGGCGGCCAATCGACACCTTTGACCCCCGCACCCAGGTAACCCCCGGCTGCCTTGGCCTCTCCACGTACCGCCAGGGTCACAGGGACGTCGATTTGAGCACCCTCGCGCTCAATTTTCAGCACAATCTTGGTATCAGGACGTACACGCACCAAGTCGACCACTTGCTGCCAGTCGCCCAGCGGCTGACCATCCAATGCGAGCAAACGGTCGCCGGTTTTCAGACCCGCGGCCTGGGCCGGTCCTTTCGGATCCAGCTCGGCGAGCACCGGCGGCAGCGCAGGACGCCACGGACGGATCCCCAGGGACTTGATCGGATCGGGCTCATCAGCACCTTTGAGCCAGTGGTCCAACGCCAGCTCACGCGAGAGCTCGGCACTGGAATCCTGTTCACGCACCACTACATTGACGGTACCGCTCTCGCCCAAACGACGAACCAACTGCAAATTGACCGCGCCCCATCCGGTGGTAGGCTCGCCATCAATGGAAACAATCTCCTGCCCCGCAACCAGGCCGGCCTTGGCCGCCATGCTGTCAGCCTCGACCGCGCCGATGACCGGACGCACCTGCTGGCTCCCCAGCATCGCAAGGACCCAGAAAAACACAATCGCCAACAAAAAGTTGGCGATTGGGCCGGCAGCAACGATAGCGATACGCTGACGAACGGTCTTGCGATTAAAGGATTGGTCCAACTGGTCAGCCGGCACTTCGCCTTCGCGCTCATCGAGCATCTTGACGTAGCCGCCCAGCGGGATGGCCGCGATCACGAATTCAGTGCCACGGCGGTCGTGCCAGCGCAACAACGGCATGCCGAAACCGACTGAAAAGCGCAATACCTTGACGCCGCAACGACGCGCCACCCAAAAGTGACCGAATTCGTGGAAGGTAACCAGCACACCCAGAGCAACCAGGGTGCCGACAATCATGTAAAGCGCACTCATCTAATTTCTCCGCATTCCAATCCAGTGCCTGCCAGGCTCAAACGCGCCAACAGTTTAACGCGCGTTGCGGTTCAACCACTGTTCGGCCAGGACCCGAGCCTTGCTGTCGGCCTCGAACACCGCCGCAAGATCATCCACCGCCACAACGGGTTCAAGCTGTAGAACGTCCTCGATGATACTCGCGATCTGCGGAAAGCGGATGCGTCCGTCGAGAAACGCCGCCACAGCCACTTCATTGGCCGCATTGAGCACCGCAGGCGCGCTGTTACCCGCTTGCGCCACTTGTCGCGCCAGGCGCAGGCAAGGAAAGCGCTGCTCATCCGGCGCTTCGAAGTCCAGGCGGGCAATAGCGAACAAGTCCAATGGCGCCACACCGGAATCGATGCGCTCAGGCCAAGCCAGGGCGTTGGCGATGGGCGTGCGCATATCAGGATTGCCCAACTGCGCCAACACCGAACCATCTACATAGTCGACCAGGGAATGAATCACACTTTGTGGGTGGATCACCACCTCGACCTGATCGGGCCGCGCATCGAAAAGCCAGCAGGCCTCAATCAACTCCAGGCCTTTGTTCATCATGCTCGCCGAGTCTACGGAGATCTTTCGCCCCATGGACCAATTCGGGTGCGCGCATGCCTGGTCGGGCGAGACGTGCTCCAGCTCAGCCAGCGGCGTTTGCCGGAACGGACCACCGGAGGCCGTCAGCAGGATGCGGCGCACACCCACCTGGCTCAGGCCACGCGAGTAGTCGCCGGGCATGCATTGGAAGATTGCGTTGTGCTCACTGTCGAGGGGCAGCAGCACAGCACCGCTCTTGCGCACAGCCTGCATGAACAGCGCACCGGACATGACCAGGGCTTCTTTATTGGCCAGCAGGATCTTCTTGCCAGCATCTACGGCTGCCAGCGTCGGGCGCAGCCCCGCAGCGCCAACAATCGCGGCGACCACGGTGTCCACTTCCGCATCAGCCGAGACCTGGCACAAGCCCTCCTCCCCCACCAGCACCTGAGTCGAGAGCCCGGCAGCCCGCAAGTCATCCTGCAAGCCACGCGCCGCGGTCACTTCAGGCACTACGGCAAAACGCGGCGCGTAGCGCACACACAGCGCCAGCAGCTCGCTCAGGCGGGTGAACCCGGTCAAGGCAAAAACCTGGTAGCGATCCGGGTGGCGAGCGATCACATCCAGGGTGCTCAACCCTACCGAACCGGTTGCACCCAGCACGGTTACCTGTTGCAAGCGGCTCACGAAGCAGTCATCCACAACAGCACGGCGAAGACCGGGATGGCAGCCGTCAGGCTGTCGATACGGTCAAGCACCCCACCGTGCCCCGGCAGCAGGTTGCTACTGTCCTTGATCCCGGCCTGGCGCTTGAACATGCTTTCGGTAAGATCACCGACCACCGAGATAAATACAACGATGGCAGTACCCAGCAAGGCCAGGAAGATTTCCTTCACCGACCAATCGCGCACGACACCGACCACCAACGTGATCAGCAGCGTCAATGCCAGGCCGCCGTAGACGCCCTCCCAACTCTTGCCCGGGCTGACCGCCGGTGCCAGCTTGCGCTTGCCGAAAGCCCGGCCAGAGAAGTAGGCACCGATATCAGCACCCCACACCAACACCATCACCGCCATGATCAGCCAGTTGCCCATCGGCGAATTCTTGATCTCCACCAGCCCTTGCCAGGCAGGCAGCAGGATCAACAAGCCAATCACCAACTTGCTGGCAACGCTGGACCAGTGGCCGCTGGTGCGCGGAAAGGTCAGCACCAGGAAGGTCGCCAACGCCCACCACAACACCGCCGCGCCCAACACCCACGGCACGACAATGCTCGACAGGGTATGCATCAGAAACAGCAACAGGGCGACCACTGCGGCATACGCTACACGCGGCAATTGCTCGTTAAAGCCCGCCAGACGCGCCCACTCCCAAGCCCCCAACGTAACGACCAGGCCAATAAACAGCGCAAAGCCGGAACCATCGAGCAGGAAAAACCCACACAGGGCGATTGGCAACAGGATCAGTGCAGTGATGATTCGTTGTTTAAGCATTTAAACCCGGGCTCCAGCTTCGATCTGCTCGCTCGTTTTACCGAAGCGACGCTGACGGGAAGCGAAATCGGCCAGCGCATTGCGCATGGCATCGTGTTTGAAGTCCGGCCAGAACAGGTCGGAGAAGTACAGCTCGGTGTAGGCAAGCTGCCACAGGAGGAAGTTGCTGATACGGTGCTCGCCACCGGTACGGATGCACAGGTCCGGCAACGGCAGGTCGCCGGTCACCAGGCACGTCTGCAACAGTTCGGGGGTGATGTCGTCCGGACGCAGATGACCGGCCTGCACCTCGCGAGCCAGCCGCTGCGCAGCCTGGGCGATATCCCACTGGCCGCCGTAATTGGCTGCGATCTGCAGCACAAAGCGATTGGTCCCCGCGGTAATGGCCTCAGCCTCGCGCATGGCCGCCTGCAATTCCGGATGGAAGCGCGAGCGATCACCGATGATACGCAGGCTGATGTTGTTCTCATTAAGGCGCTTGGCCTCACGGCGCAGCGCCTTGAAGAACAGGTCCATCAAGGCACTGACTTCTTCGGCAGGCCGCTGCCAGTTCTCACTGGAGAAGGCGAACAAGGTCAACACTTCAACCTTGGCCTCGGCGCACACCTCAATCACCGCCCGCACCGCATCGACACCCGCTTTATGCCCGGCAACACCCGGCATAAAGCGTTTCTTCGCCCAGCGATTATTCCCATCCATGATGATCGCGACATGGCGCGGCACCACGGAGGGTACAGTCTGCTTGGTCTTTTCCATGAAGGCGTCCTGACCCCTTATACGGCCATCAGGTCCTTTTCTTTTTCTTCCGTGGCCTTGGTGATCTGGGCCTCGGCATCTTTGGTCAGCTTGTCGATATCGGCGGTGGCACGACGCTCTTCGTCTTCGCTGATTTCCTTGTCCTTGACCAGTTTTTTCAGGTCACCCAAGGCATCGCGACGAATGTTGCGCACGGCAACACGGGCGTCTTCGGCTGCGCTACGCGCTTGCTTGGTGAAGCCCTTACGGGTTTCTTCAGTCAGCGCAGGCATGGAGATCAGCAGCAACTCACCCAGGTTGGTCGGGTTGAGGTTCAGGCCGGCGCTCTGGATTGCCTTGTCGACAGCACCGAGCATGTTGCGCTCAAACGCTACGACTTGCAGGGTGCGCGAGTCTTTAACGGTAATGTTGGCGACGCTGCTGATCGGCGTATCGGAGCCGTAGTAAGGCACCATCACGCTGCCCAGGATGCTCGGGTGCGCCTTGCCGGTACGAATCTGGCCGAATGCGTGGCTCAGAGACTCCAGGGATTTCTGCATACGCGCTTGGGCGTCTTTCTTGATTTCGTTGATCATTGTTGGCCTTCCTCGATCAGAGTCCCTTCCGCGCCGCCGTGTACGATATTCAGCAGGGCGCCGGGCTTGTTCATGTTAAATACGCGCAGCGGCATCTTGTGGTCGCGGCACAGGCAAATAGCCGTCAGGTCCATCACGCCCAGCTTGCGATCCAGTACTTCATCGTAGGTCAGATGATCGAACTTCTCGGCATGCGGGTCTTTGAATGGGTCTGCGGTGTACACGCCGTCGACCTTGGTGGCCTTCAACACGACGTCAGCATCGATCTCGATAGCGCGCAGGCACGCAGCCGAATCGGTAGTGAAGAACGGGTTGCCGGTACCAGCAGCGAAGATCACCACCTCTTTGGCGTTCAGGTGGCGCATGGCTTTGCGGCGATCATAGTGATCGGTCACGCCAACCATGGAAATAGCCGACATCACGATAGCCGAGATATTGGCACGCTCCAGGGCGTCGCGCATGGCCAAGGCATTCATCACAGTGGCCAGCATGCCCATGTGGTCGCCGGTAACCCGATCCATGCCGGCAGCACTCAGCGCTGCACCACGGAACAGGTTGCCGCCGCCAATCACCAGGCCGACCTGTACGCCGATACCAACCAGCTGGCCGACTTCCAGCGCCATACGGTCGAGCACCTTGGGATCGATCCCGAACTCTTCCGAGCCCATCAGGGCCTCGCCGCTGAGCTTGAGTAGAATGCGTTTATAGCGAGCCTGATAACCACTGCCCTGCTGAGCCATTGCGAATCTCTCCTGCGGCGTATTTTTTAAAAATTCTTGGCGAGCCGTTTACGGCTTGCGTTCACTCTAGCTGGACGCTATCACAGCGCCATCGGAACACGGCTTTGTAAGCCAGTTCCGAGGGTAAGCCAAATAAAATCGGCCTGCCCATTTGAAAAGAGGCTGCGCGCGTGAGCGGGCAGCCTCTTTCGGGCGACAGTTGAAAACTGTCTTATTGCTTGGCGGCAGCCAGCTGGGCAGCAACTTCTTCAGCGAAGTTGTCGACCGGCTTCTCGATGCCTTCGCCTACTTTGAAGTAAGTGAAGGAAACGATTTCAGCACCGGCTTTCTTAGCCAGTTCGCCAACCTTGATTTCAGGGTTCTTGACGAACGCCTGCTCAACCAGGCTTGCTTCGGCCAGGAACTTGCTGATACGGCCTTTGACCATGTTCTCAACAATGTTTTCTGGCTTGCCTTTGATTTTCTCTTCGTTCAGCTGCAGGAACACAGCTTTTTCACGCTCGATCGCTTCGGCAGAAACTTCCGAAGGCAGCAGGAACTCAGGGTTGCTTGCCGCTACGTGCATGGCGATGTCTTTGGCCAGCTCGACGTTACCGCCTTTCAGGACAACTGCAACACCGATCTTGTTGCCGTGCAGGTAGCCACCAACAACATCACCTTCAACACGAACCAGGCGACGGATGTTGACGTTTTCGCCAACCTTGCCGACCAGTACCAGGCGAGCAGCTTCTTGAGCTTCGATCAGCGGAGCGACGTCAGTCAGCTTGTCGGCGAACGCTTTTTCAACGCTGGCAGCAACGAAAGCCTTGAAGTCGTCTTGCAGGGCCAGGAAGTCGGTCTGCGAGTTCACTTCCAGCAGAACAGCAGATTTGCCGTCTTCTTTCAGAGCGATCGCGCCTTCAGCAGCTACGTTGCCTGCTTTCTTGGCAGCCTTGATGGCGCCGGAAGCACGCATGTCATCAATGGCTTTTTCGATGTCGCCGTCAGCCTTTTCCAGGGCTTTCTTGCAATCCATCATGCCTTCGCCGGTACGCTCACGCAGTTCTTTAACCAACGCTGCAGTAATTGCTGCCATTTTCAAATTCCTCTTGGATAGGTTTTCAACCATTCCACCCGATCGAACGGGGGATCAATTCTTCCCGAATCACCCTTGTAGGCTGCTGCACGTTACAGTCGCTAGGTTGCGCTGCCACAAGTGGGCGCCGACAAATGGTTTTCGAGGTGGCAAAAAGGGGGCCAAGCCCCCTTTTTGCTTACTGAGTCAACGCCAGGGCGTCAATTACTCAGCGGCAGCTACCGGAGCTTCTTCAACGAACTGCTCGGTACCACCAGCAACGTGGTTGCGACCACGGATTACAGCGTCAGCCATCGAACCCATGTACAGCTGGATAGCGCGGATTGCGTCATCGTTGCCTGGGATGATGTAGTCAACGCCTTCCGGGCTGCTGTTGGTATCGACTACGCCGATAACAGGGATGCCCAGCTTGTTGGCTTCGGTGATCGCGATGCGCTCGTGATCAACGTCGATAACGAACAGTGCGTCAGGCAGACCGCCCATGTCCTTGATACCACCCAGGGAACGATCGAGCTTTTCCAGGTCACGGGAGCGCATCAGCGCTTCTTTCTTGGTCAGCTTGGCGAAAGTACCGTCTTCGGCTTGCACTTCAAGGTCACGCAGACGCTTGATGGAAGCACGGATGGTTTTGAAGTTGGTCAGCATGCCGCCCAACCAGCGGTGATCGACGTACGGCGAGCCGCAACGTGCTGCTTCTTCAGCAACGATCTTGCCAGCGGAACGCTTGGTGCCGACGAACAGGATCTTGTTTTTGCCCTGGGCCAGACGCTCTACGAAAGTCAGAGCTTCGTTGAACATTGGCAGGGTTTTTTCAAGGTTGATAATGTGAATCTTGTTACGCGCGCCGAAAATGTATTTACCCATTTTCGGGTTCCAGTAACGGGTCTGGTGACCGAAGTGCACACCGGCCTTCAGCATATCGCGCATGTTGACTTGGGACATGATAGTTCCTTAATAAGTCGGGTTTGGCCTCCACGTATCCCAATGACCAACCAGCGGCATCAAGGCCTCCGGCACCCAGGTCATCGTGTCGACACGTGTGTGGATTTAAGCTCTGCGGGGTATCCCCGGAAAGCGGCGCATTTTATACCACAGCATCGACAAAAACGAAACCCGCAATCACATTTGCCGTCGACCGCTTTCACGCAAGCCCTTGAATAGAGCCAACAACCCCCTACCTTATAGAGAGAAGCGATCATCAGAGGCTCATGATTTGACGCCATCGTCTGTTAGAATCGCGTTTTCTGTGGCTTGTGCGAATTCTGTAACCTTTTGTCGCGCGCCCGTAAACCGTATTGATTTCAGCGCGTCGCGCTAGAGAGAGCCTGTATGACCGTTAGTTTGAAAACCGCCGAAGACATTGCTGGCATGCGCATCGCCGGCAAACTGGCTGCCGACGTGCTGGAAATGATTGCCGAACACGTCAAGCCCGGCGTCACCACCGAGACCCTGAACCAGATCTGCCACGACTATATAGTCAACGTGCAAGGTGCCATCCCTGCGCCACTGAACTACAAGGGTTTCCCCAAGTCGATCTGCACCTCGGTCAACCACGTGGTTTGCCACGGTATTCCGGGCGACAAACCGTTGAAGGACGGCGACACTCTGAACATCGACGTCACCGTGATCAAGGACCGTTATTTCGGCGATACCAGCCGCATGTTCCACGTCGGCACCGTGCCGGTCTGGGCAGAGCGCCTGTCCCAGGTGACCCAGGAATGCATGTACAAGGCCATCGAGATCGTAAAACCTGGCTGCCGCCTGGGCGACATCGGTGAAGTTATCCAGAAGCACGCCGAAAAGAACGGCTTCTCGGTCGTGCGCGAATTCTGCGGCCATGGCATCGGCACCGTGTTCCACGAGGAACCACAAATCCTGCACTACGGCCGTGCCGGCACCGGCATGGAACTGAAAGCCGGCATGACCTTCACCATCGAGCCGATGATCAACCAGGGCAAGGCCGACACCAAAGTGCTGGGCGACGGTTGGACCGCCATCACCAAGGACCGCAAGCTCTCCGCCCAGTGGGAACACACCCTGCTGGTGACCGAGACCGGCTACGAGATCTTTACCCTGCGCGCCGACGACACGATCCCACGCGTTTCGGGTGCCGTTTAGGTGTAAGCAGGTTGCTTCAGGTTTTCCCACATTGTGTAGTGACTGACTGAATAGATAGAAAGGAAAGCCGATCGATGCCCCAGGTGGATCCCGAACTCTTCGACCGTGGCCAGTTCCAGGCCGAGCTGGCCCTGAAGGCGAGCCCTATCGCCGCTTTCAAGAAGGCGATCCGCCAGGCCCGCGAGGTACTCGACGAGCGCTTTCGCAGTGGCCGCGACATCCGCCGGCTGATCGAGGACCGCGCCTGGTTCGTCGATAACATCCTGCAAAAGGCCTGGGAGCAGTTCAGCTGGAGCGAAGACGCCGATATCGCCCTGGTGGCGGTTGGCGGCTACGGTCGTGGTGAGTTGCACCCCTACTCCGACATCGACCTGCTGATCCTGCTGGACAGCGCCGATCACGAGATCTTTCGCGATTCCATCGAGCGTTTTCTCACGTTGCTGTGGGACATCGGCCTGGAAGTCGGCCAGAGCGTTCGCTCAGTGGACGAATGCGCCGAAGAAGCCCGCGCCGACCTCACCGTCATCACCAACTTGATGGAAAGCCGCACCATCGCCGGCCCCGAGCGTTTGCGCCAGCGCATGCTCGAAGTCACCAGCACCGCGCACATGTGGCCGAGCAAGGATTTCTTCCTGGCCAAGCGTGCCGAGCAGAAAGCCCGGCACCACAAATACAACGACACCGAATACAACCTGGAACCCAACGTCAAAGGCTCGCCTGGCGGGTTGCGGGATATCCAGACGATCCTGTGGGTAGCCCGCCGCCAGTACGGCACTCTGAACCTGCGCGCCCTGGCGGGCGAGGGGTTCCTGGTTGAGAGCGAAAACGCCCTGCTCGCCTCGTCCCAGGAATTCTTGTGGAAGGTCCGCTACGCCCTGCACATGCTGGCCGGCCGCTCCGAGGACCGCCTGCTGTTCGACCACCAGCGCTCCATCGCCACCCTGCTTGGGTTTGAGGGTGAAGACGCGAAGACCAGCATCGAAAGTTTCATGCAGCAGTATTACCGGGTCGTCATGAGCATTGCCCAGCTCAGCGACCTGATCATCCAGCACTTCGAAGAGGTGATCCTGGCCCCCGAAGACGAAGCGCCACCGCAGCCGATCAATGCGCGCTTCCAGTTGCACGACGGTTATATCGAGGCGCGCAACGACAACGTGTTCCGCCGAACGCCGTTCGCGATGCTGGAGATCTTCGTGCTGATGGCCCAGCAGCCGGAAATCAAAGGCGTGCGTGCCGACACCATCCGCCTGCTACGCGAAAACCGTCACCTGATCGACGACGACTTCCGCAACGATATCCGCAACACCAGCCTGTTCATCGAGCTGTTCAAATGCAAGATCGGCATCCATCGCAACCTGCGGCGCATGAACCGTTACGGCATCCTTGGGCGCTACCTGCCAGAGTTCGGCTTTATCGTCGGGCAGATGCAGCACGACCTGTTCCACATCTATACCGTGGACGCCCACACCCTGAACCTGATCAAGCACCTGCGTAAGTTGCAGTACACCCAGGTGTCAGAGAAATTCCCACTGGCCAGCAAACTCATGGCCAAGCTGCCCAAGCCCGAACTGATCTACCTGGCCGGGCTGTACCACGACATCGGCAAGGGCCGGCATGGCGATCACTCGGAAGTCGGTGCCGTTGACGCCGAAGCGTTCTGCCAGCGCCATCAGTTGCCCGTGTGGGACAGCCGCCTGATCGTCTGGCTGGTGCAGAACCACCTGGTGATGTCGACCACCGCCCAGCGCAAAGACTTGTCCGACCCGCAGGTAATCCACGACTTCGCCGGGATCGTCGGCGACGAGACCCGCCTCGACTACCTGTACGTGCTCACCGTTTCCGATATCAACGCCACCAACCCGACGCTGTGGAACTCGTGGCGCGCCAGCCTGCTGCGCCAGCTGTACACCGAGACCAAGCGCGCCCTGCGCCGTGGCCTGGAAAACCCGGTAGACCGCGAAGAACAGATCCGCCGCACCCAAAGCGCGGCCCTGGACATTCTGGTACGCGGCGGCAACGACCCGGACGACGTCGAGCAGTTGTGGTCGCAACTGGGTGACGATTACTTCCTGCGCCACACGGCTGGCGATGTCGCCTGGCACAGCGACGCGATCCTGCAGCAACCGGCCGATGGCGGCCCGCTGGTGTTGATCAAGGAAACCACCCAGCGCGAATTCGAAGGCGGCACGCAGATCTTCATCTATGCGCCGGACCAGCACGACTTCTTCGCTGTGACCGTGGCGGCCATGGACCAACTCAACCTGAACATTCATGACGCACGCGTGATCACCTCCAGCAGCCAGTTCACCCTCGACACCTATATCGTGCTCGACACCGAAGGCGAGTCGATTGGCGATAACCCCGCACGTGTGAAAAAGATTCGCGAAGGCCTTACCGAGGCCCTGCGCAACCCTGACGACTATCCGACCATCATCCAGCGCCGGGTACCGCGCCAGCTCAAGCACTTTGCATTTGCGCCACAGGTGACCATCTCCAATGACGCCCAGCGCCCGGTGACGGTGCTGGAACTCAGCGCGCCGGATCGCCCTGGCCTACTGGCGCGTATCGGCGGGATCTTCCTGGAATTCGACCTGTCGTTGCAGAACGCCAAGATTGCGACCCTCGGCGAGCGTGTGGAAGACGTGTTCTTCATCACCGACGCCGACAACCAGCCGCTGTCCGACCCCGAGCTGTGCCGGCGCTTGCAGGAAGCCATCGTGCAGCAGTTGAGCGTGACTCAAGAGCCTGGGGTCGAGCTCACCCGGCTGACCATTTGAACACCCAATTTCACTGTGGGAGCAGGCTTGTGTGGGAGCGGGCTTGCTCGCGAATGCAGTCTGTCGGCTACACATGAGCTGACTGATCCACCGCTTTCGCGAGCAAGCCCGCTCCCACACTGGACTTTCTTTACCCAGCAGACCGCATGCTTTCAACTGATTTTGAACGAGGCTTACATGAACAACGCCCTGAACCAGCTCCAGCCCTACCCGTTCGAGAAACTGCGCGCCCTGCTGGGCAGCGTTACGCCAAACCCGGACAAGCGCCCGATCGCGCTGTCCATCGGCGAACCGAAGCACAAATCCCCGGAGTTCGTCGCCAAGGCCCTGGCCGACAACCTCGACCAGATGGCGGTTTACCCGACCACCCTGGGCATCCCGGCCCTGCGCGAGGCCATCGGCGCCTGGTGCGAACGTCGCTTCAACGTGCCCACGGGCTGGCTCGACCCGGCGCGCAATATCCTGCCGGTCAACGGCACCCGTGAAGCGCTGTTCGCCTTCACCCAAACCGTCGTCAATCGCGGTGACGATGCGCTGGTGGTGAGCCCGAACCCGTTCTACCAGATCTACGAAGGCGCCGCGTTCCTGGCCGGGGCCAAGCCGCATTACCTGCCGTGCCTGGACAGCAACGGCTTCAACCCGGACTTCGATGCCGTGACGCCGGATATCTGGAAACGCTGCCAGATCCTGTTCCTGTGCTCCCCGGGTAACCCGACCGGCGCGTTGATCCCGGTCGACACCCTGAAAAAGCTCATCGCCCTGGCCCACGAATACGACTTCGTGATCGCCGCCGACGAGTGCTACAGCGAGCTGTACTTCGACGAACAAACCCCGCCACCTGGCCTGCTGAGCGCCTGCGTCGAACTGGGGCGCCAGGACTTCAAGCGTTGCGTGGTGTTCCATAGCCTGTCCAAGCGCTCCAACCTGCCGGGCCTGCGTTCCGGTTTCGTCGCGGGCGATGCGGATATTCTCAAGGCCTTCCTGCTGTACCGTACCTATCACGGCTGCGCCATGCCGGTACAAACCCAGCTGGCCAGCATCGCGGCCTGGCAGGACGAAGCCCACGTACAGGCCAACCGTGACCTGTACCGGGAAAAATTCGACGCCGTGCTGACCATCCTCAAGCCGGTGCTGGATGTGCAAAGCCCTGACGGTGGGTTTTACCTGTGGCCGAATGTGAATGGCGATGATGCGGCGTTCTGCCGGGACTTGTTTGTGGAGGAACACGTGACCGTGGTGCCGGGCTCTTACCTGTCGCGGGAAGTAGATGGCTTTAACCCCGGCGCCGGGCGTGTGCGCATGGCCCTGGTTGCGCCGTTGGCGGAGTGTGTCGAAGCGGCGGAGCGGATCCGGGATTTTATCCAGCGTCACCGCTAAGTGTTACCTGGGTCATTTCACCGGCCCCAGATTCGCCTCACTCATATCCAAATCAGCCAACACCTCCCTCAAAACGTCATCACCGATCTGGTGATGACGGCTCAAGCTATACAATTCCAAACGCTGTGCCCGCAGGGCCTTGAGCCTTAACTTGCGCTCAAGCAGGTCCATCTGCTGCGCCAGCGCCTGGGCTTCGGCCGAGTCGTTGAACACTTCCAACTGGTGGCGGTATTCAGACATCAGGCGAGCCTTGAGCTCAGTCGCGAGCGCCGCCTGGGCAGCGTCCTGAGTTTCGGAGTCAGCGGGCTCTTCGGCTTCCAGGGCGTGGATCGCGGCAACGGCGGTCTTCTTCCAAGCCTCGCGTACCTCGTTATGGCGCTTTTCATCCGGACTCTTCTCGATACCGCGCAATAGCAGTGGCAACGCAATACACGCCGCAATCAGTGACAGCAGGATCACCCCGGCCGCAATGAAGATCAGCAAATCGCGCTCAGGAAAGTCCTGGCCCGGCGCCAGCAGCAACGGCACCGACATCACACCGGCGAGGGTCACCGCACCGCGCACGCCACCGACAGTCAGCAGCCAGCAAGACCGGGCGGTGGGCACCAGCGTCAGTTCGCTTTTCCCACGCACCCTGCGCAACAACCCCGACAGCCGCCAGATGCTCTGAACCCAGACAAACCGCAGTACTACCAGCACCAGGAAAATCCCGATCACGTCGAGGCAGCGATAGAACAACGCTGGCCATAACGTGGGCTCATGGCTGACCACAGCTTTGATGATGTCCGGCAGTTGCAGGCCCAACAGCAAGAAGATCAGGCCGTTGAAGGCAAACTCCAGCAACGACCACACACTGCGGTTGAGCAACCGTGTACTGGTCTGGCGTGGCAACAGGTCGAGCCAGCTTTGCATCATGCCCGCCGCGACTGCCGACAAGATGCCCGATGCACCCAGGCGCTCAGCCAGCACATATGCGGCAAACGGCAGCAACAACATAAACACCACGTGAGTCGCCGGATCATCCCAACCACGAGCGATCATCCATGCGCGCAGGCGGCCGACCAGCCAGCTCAGCGCCACGCCAACGGCCAAGCCACCCACCGCCACTAGCACAAACGTCAGACTGGCATCCGCCAGGGAGAACACCCCGGTCAACGCCGCCGCCAGGGCGAACTTGAAGGTCACCAGGCCCGACGCATCATTCATCAAGGCCTCGCCCTGCAGCATGTGCATCAACGGCGTAGGCAGGCGGTTCTGAGAAATGGCCGACACCGCCACGGCGTCCGTCGGCGATAAAACTGCTGCCAGGGCGAAAGCCACTGGCAGCGGGATCGTAGGCAAAATCCAATGTATGAAGTAGCCGGCACCGACTACGGTAAACAGCACGAGCCCCACCGCCAGCGTCAGGATCGGCCCGCGCAGCCGCCAAAACTCACGCTTGGGCATGCGCCAACCGTCCGAAAACAATAGCGGCGGCAGGAACAGAAACAGGAACAACTCCGGGTCCAGCGCCACATGCAGCCCCAGCGTGGGCCATGCCAGCAACGCGCCCGCAGCAATCTGCACCAAGGGCAACGGCAAAGGAATGATACGCCCGACCAGACGCGAAACGCTGACCAGCATCAGCAGGATAAGAACGGTGTAGGCGGTTTGCATAACGCGGGGTTCCCGGACAATCGACTTGCGAAGACACACTTGAGGCAACGACTGGCCGTTGAAGTGCCATATTCCCCGGCTATATTACTGGCCTGGCTGGCGCCTGGCATTTGCACATAAGTCGCACGCCGGCATGACGACCGGCACCACAGGCCGCCGGTCGTGGCATAATCCGTGACCTTTCGTTTCCATTGGTCCAAAGGGGGGCAATTCCTTGACCGTTTCAAGCAAAACCTTGCACCTTTTCGGCATCAAAGCCTGCGACACCATGAAAAAGGCGCGCACCTGGCTCGATGAGCACGGGCTGAGCTATGAGTTCCACGACTACAAAACGGCCGGTATCGACCGCGAACACTTGACCCAATGGTGCAACGAGCACGGTTGGCAGGTGGTTTTGAACCGTGCGGGCACCACCTTTCGCAAACTCGAAGACGAACGCAAAGCCGATCTCGATCAGTCGAAAGCCATTGAATTGATGCTCGCACAACCCTCGATGATCAAGCGCCCGGTGCTTGATCTCGGTGACAGAACCCTGATTGGCTTCAAGCCAGATAGTTATTCGGCGGCCCTCAAGTAGGCCAGCCCTTTCCATTTTTGTAGAGGTAACAGCATGTCCAATTCCCTGTTCAGCCTGGGCTTCGGCGTCGGCACTCAGAACCGCCAAGGTGCTTGGCTGGAAGTGTTTTACGCACAACCGCTGCTCAACCCATCGGCTGAAATCGTCGCCGCTATCGCCCCGATCCTGGGTTACACCGAAGGCAACCAGGCGATCTCCTTCACCATCAGCCAAGCGCTGCAACTGGCTGATGCCCTCAAGAACGTCGACGCGACCCAAGCGGCGCTGCTCAATCGCCTGGCTGAAAGCCATACCCCGCTGGTCGCCACCCTGCTGGCCGAAGACGCAGCACTGACCTCCACGCCTGAGGCCTACCTCAAGCTGCACCTGCTGTCCCATCGTCTGGTCAAGCCACACGGCCTGAGCCTGGCCGGTGTGTTCCCGCAACTGCCGAACGTAGCCTGGACCAGCCAGGGCGCAATCGACATCAACGAACTGGCCGAACGTCAGCTGGAAGCGCGCCTGCGTGGCGAGTTGCTGGAAGTGTTCTCGGTGGACAAGTTCCCGAAAATGACCGACTACGTGGTGCCGGCTGGCGTGCGTATCGCTGACGCCGCACGTATCCGCCTGGGCGCGTACGTGGGCGAAGGCACCACCGTGATGCACGAAGGTTTCGTCAACTTCAACGCCGGCACCGAAGGCCCGGGCATGATCGAAGGCCGTGTATCGGCGGGCGTGTTCGTCGGCAAGGGCTCGGACCTGGGCGGCGGTTGCTCCACCATGGGCACCCTGTCGGGCGGCGGCAACATCGTGATCAAGGTTGGCGAAGGCTGCCTGATCGGCGCCAACGCCGGTATCGGTATCCCGTTGGGCGATCGCAACACCGTGGAGTCGGGCCTGTACGTTACCGCCGGCACCAAGGTTGCGCTGCTGGACGAGCAGAACCAACTGGTAAAAGTGGTCAAGGCGCGTGAACTGGCCGGCCAGCCGGACCTGCTGTTCCGCCGCAACTCCGAGACCGGTGCCGTGGAGTGCAAAACCCACAAATCGGCCATCGAACTGAACGAAGCGCTGCACGCTCACAACTAAGCAGCCACTCGATGCCACTAGCGGGCCCCGATCCTGGGGCTCGTTTATACGAGTTTGAACACCATGCTTGTGCCCTCCCTCTGGCGCGCCGATTTCCCGGCCATCGCCACCCTGCAACGGCAAGACCAGACCTATCTGGACAATGCCGCTACCACACAAAAACCCCAGGCCCTGTTGGATGCCATCAGCCATTACTACGCCAATGGCGCAGCCAATGTGCACCGTGCCCAGCATTTGCCAGGCGCCCATGCGACCCAGGCTTTCGAAGACAGCCGCAGCAAGGTCGCGCAGTGGTTGAACGCAGGTGACAGCGGGCAAATCGTGTTTACCCACGGCGCAACCTCTGCGCTGAACCTCTTGGCCTATGGCCTGGAGCATCTATTCAATGCGGGCGATGAGATTGTTATCAGCGCCCTGGAACACCACGCCAACCTGCTGCCGTGGCAGCAATTGGCTAAGCGTCGCGCCTTGGAACTGGTGGTGCTACCCCTGGGTGATGATGGCGTGATTGACCTCACCGCTGCCGCTGAGCTGATCGGCCCACGCACACGCCTGCTGGCCGTGAGCCAGTTATCTAACGTGTTGGGCGCCTGGCAACCGCTGGAAGCCTTGCTTGCACTGGCCCGCCCCTATGGCGCTTTGACCGTGGTCGACGGCGCCCAAGGTATCGTCCATGGTCGTCATGACGTGCAGGCACTGGGTTGCGACTTCTACGTATTCTCCAGCCACAAGCTCTACGGCCCGGATGGCGTTGGCGTGCTGTTTGGCCGCAATGAAGCCCTGCATCACCTGCGTCACTGGCAGTTTGGCGGTGAGATGGTGCAGCAGGCCGATTACCACAGCGCCACTTTCCGCCCGGCGCCGCTGGGTTTCGAAGCCGGTACACCGCCGATTGCCAGCGTGATCGGCCTGGGCGCCAGCCTGGACTACCTGAGTTCGCTGGACCAGCCAGCCGTCATCGCTCATGAAGCAGCCTTGCATGACTACCTGTTGCGCGGGCTCAAAGCACGCAATGGCGTGCAGGTACTGGGATCACCCCAGGTGGCACTGGTCAGCTTCGTGGTCGAAGGCGTACACAACGCCGACCTTGCCCACCTGCTGACCGAACAAGGCATTGCCGTGCGCGCTGGCCATCATTGTGCGATGCCGCTGCTCAAGGCGATGCACTTGTCGGGGGCGATCCGTGTGTCGCTTGCGCTGTACAACGACTCCGATGACCTGGAGCGCTTCTTTGAAGCGCTGGACCAAGCGCTGGATATGTTGCGATGAGCTTGCCCGTTGATGCGACGAACGCGCTTGAAGCGTTCCAAGCCGTCCGTAGCTGGGAACAGCGCGCCCGCATGCTGATGCAATGGGGCGAACGCATGCCGGCCCTGGCCGCTGAAGACAAAGTCGACGCCAACCTGGTGCAGGGTTGCGAAAGCCTGGTGTGGTTGGTGGGGCGTTTACAGGATGGGCATTGGCAGTTTGCTGCGAGCAGCGATGCGCGGTTGATTCGCGGGCTGGTGGCGTTGCTGCTGGCGCGAGTGAATGGGCTTTCTGCCGTCGAGTTGCAGGCGGTGGACTTGCCCGACTGGTTCAATCAATTGGGCCTTTCCCGCCAACTGTCACCATCCCGCAGCAATGGCTTGAATGCAGTGTTGCAGCGCATGCGGGCGTTGAGCCTTACACAAAACTAAATGTGGGAGCGGGCTTGCTCGCGAAAGCAGAGTGTCAGTCGGTACATCACTGCCTGAACCACCGCATTCGCGAGCAAGCCCGCTCCCACATTTTAAATAGTGTATGGAGCTGCAATCTAAGCAGGTTTGACCCGCTCCGAAGGCCTGCGCACCCCGGCCACAATCTTGTCCACCGCTTTCGTCGCCGCGACCATGCCGAACGTGGCCGTGACCATCATCACCGCGCCAAACCCTCCGGCGCAGTCCAGCTTCACCCCGTCACCCACGAAACTCTTCTGCAAGCAAATGCTGCCGTCCGGCTTGGGATAGCGCAGTTGCTCGGTGGAAAACACACACGGCACGCTGTAATGACGTGTAACGGTGCGCGAGAAGCCGTAATCGCGGCGCAGCGTGGAGCGCACTTTCGACGCCAACGGGTCATTGAAGGTGCGGTTCAGGTCGCACACCTGGATCAGCGTCGGGTCGATCTGCCCGCCCGCACCGCCGGTGGTGATGATCTGGATCTTGCGGCGCTTGCACCAGGCGATCAGCGCAGCCTTGGCGTTGACGGCGTCGATGCAGTCGATCACGCAATCAATGTTGGGGGTGATGTATTCGGCCATGGTGTCACGGGTCACGAAATCCGCAACCGCATGCACAGTGCAATCCGGGTTAATACCACGCAGGCGTTCGGCCATCACCTCGACCTTGGGCTTGCCAACGGTGCTGTCCAGCGCATGCAACTGGCGGTTGCTGTTGCTCACACAGACGTCGTCCAGGTCAAACAGCGAAATCTCGCCCACACCGCACCGGGCCATGGCTTCTGCCGCCCAGGAGCCCACGCCGCCGACGCCGACGATCGCCACATGGGCCGCTTTCAAGCGTTCCAGGCCTTCAATGCCATACAAGCGGGCGACGCCTGCAAACCGCGGATCTTCTGTACTCATGACCATTACCCCAAAAACCGGCGCGCATTATGGACTACAGAGCGACAAGTTCGAAGCGACAAGCTACAAGTAAAGAACTTAGATGGCCTTTCGCTGACTAACGTCCGGCTTTTCTCTGTCTGCTATACGCTCAGGGAAGCGTCGGTGTAGGATGCGCGCCGTTCGGCGCTGGCCGACACCTCTTTTCGTTCCACACCCTTTGGAACCCGAAATAACCATGGCATCGCGTAAATTTGGACTCAACCTGGTGATCGTGTTGGCAATCGCCGCACTGTTTACCGGCTTCTGGGCGCTGATCAACCGCCCCGTCACTGCTCCCAACTGGCCTGAGCAGATCTCCGGTTTTTCCTACTCGCCGTTCCAACAAGGCCAGTTCCCACAGAAAGACCAATACCCCACCGACGATCAGATGCGCCGTGATCTTGAGATCATGAGCAAGCTGACGGACAACATCCGTACCTACTCGGTCGACGGCACACTGGGAGACATCCCCAAGCTGGCGGAAGAGTTCGGCCTGCGGGTAACCCTGGGTATCTGGATCAGCCCTGACCTGGAACGCAACGAGCGTGAAATCCAGCGCGCCATCGAGATCGCCAACAGCTCGCGCAGCGTAGTACGGGTAGTGGTCGGCAACGAAGCCTTGTTCCGTGAGGAAATCACCCCAGAAGCACTGATCGTGCTGCTGGACCGCGTACGCGCCGCCGTGAAAGTGCCGGTGACAACGTCCGAGCAATGGCACATCTGGGAAAAGAACCCGCAACTGGCCAAGCACGTCGACCTGATCGCCGCGCACATCCTGCCGTTCTGGGAATACATTCCGATGGACAAGGCCGGCCAGTACGTACTCGACCGCGCGAAAGACCTGAAGAAACTGTTCCCGAAAAAGCCACTGTTGCTGTCGGAAGTTGGCTGGCCGAGCAACGGCCGCATGCGCGGTGGTAATGAAACATCCCCGGCCGACCAAGCGATTTACCTACGCACGCTGGTGAACAAGCTGAACCGCCAGGGCTACAACTATTTCGTGATCGAGGCCTTCGATCAGCCGTGGAAAGTCAGCGACGAAGGCTCCGCCGGCGCTTACTGGGGCGTGTACAACGCGGCGCGCCAGCAGAAATTCAACTTTGAAGGCCCAGTGGTCGCGATCCCGCAATGGCGCGTGCTGGCTATCGGCTCGGTGGTGCTTGCGCTGCTGTCCCTGACCCTGCTGATGATCGACGGCTCGGCCCTGCGCCAGCGTGGCCGCACGTTCCTGACGTTTATCGCGTTCCTGTGCGGGTCGGTGCTGGTGTGGATTGGCTACGACTACAGCCAGCAATACAGCACCTGGTTCAGTGTCACCGTGGGCATTCTTCTGGCCCTCGGCGCACTCGGCGTGTTTATCGTGCTGCTGACCGAAGCCCATGAACTGGCAGAAGCGGTATGGACCCACAAGCGTCGGCGTGAATTCCTGCCGGTCGAAGGTGATTCGGACTACCGCCCGAAAGTGTCGATCCACGTGCCGTGCTACAACGAGCCGCCGGAGATGGTCAAACAGACCCTCGACGCCCTGGCCGCGCTGGATTATCCGGACTACGAAGTCCTGATCATCGACAACAACACCAAGGACCCTGCTGTATGGGAACCGGTGCGTGACTACTGCGAGACCCTGGGCCCGCGCTTCAAGTTCTTCCACGTCGCGCCCCTGGCCGGTTTCAAGGGCGGTGCCCTGAACTACCTGATCCCGCACACCGCCAAGGACGCCGAAGTGATCGCGGTAATCGACTCGGATTACTGCGTGTCGCCGAACTGGCTCAAGCACATGGTGCCGCACTTCGCCGACCCGAAAATCGCCGTGGTGCAGTCGCCGCAGGACTACCGCGACCAGAACGAAAGTACCTTCAAGAAGCTCTGCTACGCGGAATACAAGGGTTTCTTCCATATCGGCATGGTCACCCGCAACGACCGTGACGCGATCATCCAGCACGGCACCATGACCATGACCCGTCGCTCGGTGCTCGAAGAGCTGGGCTGGGCCGATTGGTGTATCTGTGAAGACGCCGAGCTGGGCCTACGCGTATTTGAGAAAGGTCTGTCAGCGGCGTATTACCACGACAGTTACGGCAAGGGCTTGATGCCGGATACCTTTATCGACTTCAAGAAACAGCGTTTCCGCTGGGCGTACGGCGCGATCCAGATCATCAAGCGTCACACCGCCAGCTTGCTGCGCGGCAAGGACACCGAGCTGACCCGTGGCCAGCGCTACCACTTCCTCGCGGGCTGGTTGCCGTGGGTGGCGGACGGCATGAACATCTTCTTCACCGTGGGCGCCCTGTTGTGGTCGGCGGCGATGATCATCGTGCCAACGCGGGTCGACCCGCCGCTGCTGATTTTCGCGATCCCGCCGTTGGCGTTGTTCGTGTTCAAGGTGGGCAAGATCATCTTCCTGTACCGCCGCGCGGTTGGCGTGAACCTCAAGGATGCGTTCTGCGCGGCCTTGGCCGGTTTGGCGTTGTCCCACACCATCGCCAAAGCAGTGCTGTATGGCTTCTTCACCACCAGTATTCCGTTCTTTCGTACACCGAAAAACGCGGATAACCACGGCTTCTGGGTAGCCATCTCCGAAGCCCGCGAAGAAATGTTCATCATGCTGCTGTTGTGGGGCGCTGCGCTGGGGATCTACCTGGTGCAGGGCCTGCCGAGCAATGACATCCGCTTCTGGGTGGTGATGCTGCTGGTGCAGTCGCTGCCGTATGTGGCGGCATTGATCATGGCGTTCCTGTCGTCGCTGCCTAAACCTGCGGCTGAGCCTGAGCCCGCACCCGCGGCGTAAAAACTTGCGCAATGCACTAAACGGCGGCCTCTGGCCGCCGTTTTGCTATAAGATAACGGCCGTTTTGTGCGCCTTGCCTGCTCATCTTATAAAGCTGTGGAGTTTCCCCCATGACGGCCCATGCCGACCTTTCGCCGACCCTTCAACTTGCCATCGACCTGATCCGTCGCCCCTCCGTGACGCCGATCGACGCCGATTGCCAGAAGCTGATGATGCAGCGCCTGGGCGACGCCGGTTTTGCACTTGAGCCGATGCGCATCGAGGACGTGGATAACTTCTGGGCCACCCACGGCAAGCACGACGGCCCGGTATTGTGTTTTGCCGGCCACACCGATGTGGTACCGACCGGCCCGGTGCAGGCCTGGCAGAACGACCCGTTCGACGCGCTGATCGACGAAAACGGCATGCTCTGTGGGCGTGGCGCGGCCGACATGAAAGGCAGCCTGGCCGCGATGCTGGTGGCGTCGGAGCGTTTCGTCGCCGACTACCCGGACCACAAGGGCTCGGTGGCCTTCCTGATCACCAGCGATGAAGAAGGCCCGGCGCACCACGGCACCAAAGCTGTGATCGAACGCCTGGCCGCCCGCAAGGAGCGCCTGGACTGGTGCATCGTCGGCGAACCGTCGAGCACGACATTGGTAGGCGATGTGGTCAAGAATGGTCGTCGTGGCTCCCTCGGCGCCACCTTGACCGTACGCGGTGTGCAGGGCCACGTTGCCTACCCGCACTTGGCGAAGAACCCGATCCACCTGGCCGCACCGGCCCTGGCGGAACTGGCTGCCGAGCATTGGGATGATGGCAACGCCTTCTTCCCGCCAACGAGCTTCCAGATCTCCAACCTGAACTCCGGCACCGGCGCCACCAACGTGATTCCCGGTGACCTGACGGCGGTGTTCAACTTCCGCTTCTCCACCGAGTCCACTGTCGAAGGCCTGCAGCAACGTGTAGCGGCAATCCTCGACAAGCACGGCCTGGACTGGCACGTGGAGTGGGCGCTGTCGGGCCTGCCGTTCCTCACCGAGCCGGGCGCGCTGCTGGATGCGGTATCCGCGAGCATCAAGGCAATCACGGGGCGTGAAACCAAGGCGTCCACCAGCGGCGGTACGTCGGATGGGCGTTTCATCGCCACCCTCGGTACCCAGGTGGTCGAATTGGGCCCGGTCAACGCGACGATTCACCAAGTGAATGAGCGCATCCTGGCCAGCGACCTCGATGTGCTGACCGAAATCTACTACCAAACCCTGATCAAGTTGCTCGCCTGATGCTCGCTTGCCCCATTTGCAGCGCCCCGCTCAACGCGGTGGACAATGGCGTGGCGTGCCCGGCCGGGCACCGTTTCGACCGCGCGCGCCAGGGTTACCTGAACCTGTTGCCGGTGCAGCACAAGAACAGCCGCGACCCGGGCGACAACCTCGCCATGGTCGAGGCACGCCGCGACTTCCTCAACGCCGGGCATTACGCGCCGGTGGCCAAGCGCCTGGCCGAATTGGCCGCTGAACGCGCTCCACAGCGCTGGGTGGACATCGGTTGTGGCGAGGGCTACTACACCGCGCAAATCGCCGATGCCCTGCCCCACGCAGACGGCTACGCACTGGATATATCCAAGGAAGCGGTCAAGCGCGCGTGCAAGCGCAACCCTAACCTGACCTGGTTGATCGCCAGTATGGCCCGCGTGCCGTTGGCCGACGCCAGTTGCCAATTCCTGGCCAGTGTCTTCAGCCCTTTGGACTGGGAAGAGGCCAAACGCCTGCTCAGCCCTGGCGGCGGTTTGATGAAGGTCGGCCCCACCAGCGGCCACCTGATGGAATTGCGCGAACGCCTCTACGACGAAGTGCGTGAGTACACTGACGACAAGCACCTGGCCCTGGTGCCAGAAGGCATGAGCCTTGCGCACAGCGAAACCCTGGAGTTCACGCTGAGCCTGGCCGAGCCCCAGGACCGCGCCAACCTGCTGGCCATGACGCCCCACGGCTGGCGTGCCAGCGCCGAGCGTCGCACCCAAGTGATCGAGGCGGCCGAGCCGCTGCTGGTCACTGTGTCGATGCGCTACGACTATTTCGTGCTTCAATAACCGACTTTTCCGCGAATGGATTTTTAAAATCCCGCAACGAGGAACATCCATGCGCCAACCCGATATCGAGATTTACCTGAAGGACGCCGACGTCGACCACCGAGCCATCGCCGCCTGGCTGGGCGCTGCCCTGGGCCCGTGCACCGACTGGGTCCAGAAGGGCCAGACCTACAAGTGCAAGGCCGGCAACGTGCCCGTGACCTGGCTGCCGAAAGCCGTAGGCAAATGGAACAGCCTGTACCTGGAAAGCGACCAGACCCCGTGGGACGACGACATCGCCTGCGCCCGCGCTGCGTTTGCCGCGCTGAACGTTGAAGTGCGTTGCGCGCCGGGCACGTGGGTGGAAGAGGAAGGTGAAGAGAGCGCGGATCGCTGGATGCGCATCAGCGCGGATGGTGAAGAAGAAATCACCTGGAAAACTGCATAAAACCTGAATTGTGAACCCAATCAAATGTGGGAGCGGGCTTGCTCGCGAAGGCGGTGTATCAGTCACTGAAGATGTTGACTGAAGCACCGCCTCCGCGAGCAAGCCCGCTCCCACATTGGTTTTTGCGCTGGACTTACAGCCCCACCACATCCTCCGCCTGCAACCCCTTCTCGCCGGTCACCACGGCGTATTCCACCTGCTGGCCCTCGGCCAGCGAGCGGTGGCCTTCACCACGAATGGCGCGGTAGTGCACAAACACATCCTTGCCGTCTTCGCGCTGAATGAACCCATAACCCTTTGCATCGTTGAACCACTTCACATTGCCTGTTTCGCGCGTTGCCATTTGTCTCACTCCCACTTGCATTTTTATTGTTGAGTGCCGCATTGAACTGCCGAGTATAAGACAGGCTCAAAAACGATCAACTCAAGTTTACATCGCTGCTTTTTTGCCGATTTTCGGCGAATACGGCACACTACCGACCCGAGCACCTGCTCGGTTTTAACCACTTGAAGCAGCACGCCTATGACCCGCTCCCCGTTCCGCCGTCTGGTGTTTGGCACCTTGCGCCGACTGTTGTACCTCTGGGTTCGCTCGGAGACGATCAACCAGTCGTCCCTTACTCTTAACCTGGACCGCAGCCGGCCGGTGTTCTACGTCCTGCAATCACCCTCCCTTACCGAATTGGCCGTGGTCGATGCCGAGTGCACCAAGGCGGGCCTGCCACGCCCGGTGCTACCGGTATCGGTGGGCCCGCTGATGGAACCGGCGGCGTTCTTCTACCTCACGCCGGAGCCGGACTGGCTTGGCCGTCAGGACAAGCGCGGCGCGCCGCCCACCTTGACGCGTCTGGTCAACACCCTGACCGAACACGCCGAAGAGAATGCACAAATCATTCCGGTCAGCGTGTTCTGGGGGCAATCGCCCGAGAGCGAGTCCAGCCCGTGGAAGCTGCTGTTTGCCGACAGCTGGGCCGTTACCGGCCGTCTGCGCCGACTGCTGAGTATCCTGATCCTCGGTCGCAAGACCCGTGTGCAATTCTCTGCGCCCATCAACCTGCGTGAATTGATCGAGCACAATAAAGGTCACGAACGCACGGTGCGTATGGCTCAACGCATCCTGCGGGTGCATTTCCGTAACCTGAAAACCGCCGTGATCGGCCCCGACCTGTCTCACCGCCGCAACCTGGTGAAGGGCCTGGTCAACATGCCGCTGGTGCGCCAGGCCATCGCCGATGAAGCCGAACGGGGAAAAATCAGCCCGGAAAAGGCCAAGGCCCAGGCCCTGCGCTATGGCAACGAGATCGCCTCGGACTACACCTACACCGCGATCCGCTTCCTCGAAGTGGTATTGAGCTGGTTCTGGAACAAGATCTACGACGGCATCAAGGTCAATAACATCGAAGGCGTGCAGAAGGTTGCCCAGGGCTACGAGGTGATCTACGTCCCCTGCCACCGCAGCCACATCGACTACCTGTTGTTGTCCTATCTGCTGTTCAAGAACGGTCTGACCCCGCCTCACATCGCCGCCGGCATCAACCTGAACATGCCGGTGATCGGCAGCCTGTTGCGCCGTGGCGGTGCGTTTTTCATGCGCCGTACCTTCAAGGGCAACCCGCTGTACACCTCGGTGTTCAACGAATACCTGCACACCCTGTTCACCAAGGGTTTCCCGGTGGAGTACTTCGTCGAGGGCGGGCGCTCGCGCACCGGGCGCATGCTGCAACCCAAGACCGGGATGCTGGCGATCACCCTGCGCAGCTTTTTGCGCTCATCGCGCATGCCCATCGTGTTTGTGCCGGTGTACATCGGCTATGAACGTGTGCTCGAAGGCCGCACCTACCTCGGCGAGTTGCGTGGCGCGAGCAAGAAGAAAGAGTCGATCTTCGATATTTTCAAAGTGGTCGGCGCGCTCAAGCAGCGTTTTGGCCAGGTGGCGGTCAACTTCGGCGAACCGATCAAGCTGGCCGAGTTCCTCGATGCCGAACAACCGGACTGGCGTGCCCAGGAACTCGGCCCGAACTACAAACCGGCGTGGCTCAACGAAACCACTAACCGTCTCGGCGAGCAGGTAGCCCGCCACTTGAACGAAGCCGCTGCCGTGAACCCGGTGAACCTGGTGGCCCTGGCACTGCTGTCCACCACGCGCCTGGCCCTGGATGAACAGGCCATGGCACGCCAGTTGGACCTGTACCTGGCGCTGCTACGCCGCGTGCCTTACTCGCCCCACACCACCTTGCCCGAAGGCGATGGCATGGCGCTGATCAAGCATGTCAAAGATATGGACCTGCTGTCGGAACAGAGCGACGCCCTCGGTAAAATTCTGTACCTGGACGAGCAGAACGCCGTCCTGATGACCTACTACCGCAACAACGTACTGCACATCTTCGCGTTGCCTGCGTTGCTGGCGAGCTTCTTCCAGAGCAGCTCGCGGATGAGCCGCGAACAGATCCTGCGCTACACCCACGCCCTGTATCCGTACCTGCAATCGGAACTTTTTATTCGCTGGTCACTGGAGGAGTTGGACACGGTCGTCGACCAATGGCTCGAAGCCTTTGTCGAACAGGGCCTGCTGCGCTTTGAAAATGACGTGTTCCTGCGCCCGGCGCCGAGTTCACGGCATTTTGTGCTGCTGACCCTGCTGTCCAAGAGCATTGCCCAGACCCTGCAACGCTTCTACATGGCGATCTCGCTGCTGCTCAACAGCGGCCAGAACAGCATCAGCGCCGAAGAACTGGAGGACCTGTGCACGATCATGGCCCAGCGCCTGTCGATCCTGCATGGCCTCAATGCCCCGGAGTTTTTCGACAAGAGTCTTTTCCGACATTTCATCCAGACCCTGCTGGAGCAAGATGTGCTGCGCCGCGATGAAGCCGGCAAATTGAGTTACCACGACATGCTCGGTGAGCTGGCCGAAGGCGCCGCCAAACGCGTGTTGCCGGCGGAGATTCGTTTGTCGATCCGCCAGGTGGCGCTGCACCGTGTGGATGACACCCCGGTCGAATCTGAAGCCGTCAAACCTGAAGAAAGCCGCTAGATTGAATAAGGCGCCGGGCGGTTTCCGGCGCCGTTTACAAGGAGCTAGACCATGAAAAAGATCATCCTCCTGGGCCTCACCGCCCTGCTCGGAGCCTGCCAATCCATGACGCCCGCACCCAAGGCCAGCCTCGACGGCGAAGTGTTTTACCTGCAACGCATCGCCTTGCCGCCGACCGCCACCTTGAGCGTCAGCCTGCAAGATGTCTCCTTGGCCGACGCACCGGCGGTGACCCTGGCTGAACAGAAAGGCCCGGTCAAAGGCCAAGTGCCGCTGCCCTTCCACTTGAGCTACGACCCGGCCCAGGTCAAGCCTGGCCACAGCTACTCGGTGAGCGCTCGCATCGAACTGGATGGCAAGCTACTGTTTATCACCACCGAACGGCACTCTGTGCAGCTCAACGGCCAGGACCCGCAGCCGCTGCGCCTGCGCGTTGATGCTGTGGCCCACTGAACTCGATCATAAGGAAGCGCCCATGCTCCGTAACTCCCTTCGCCTTACCGCCCTGTGTGCCGGCCTGCTGTTCGGTGCCAACGCCATGGCCCTGGACCTCGGCAGCTTGTCCCAGGGCGACGCCAGTGGCGGCCTCAAGGACGCACTGACCCAAGGCGCTCAGATCGCCGTGAAACAACTGGGCGTACCCGGCGGTTTCAGCAACAACCCCGAAGTTAAGATCGGCCTGCCCGGCAAGCTGGGCAAAGTCGCCGACAAGCTGAAAATGTTCGGCATGGGTGACCAGGTCACGCAGCTGGAAACCAGCATGAACAAAGCCGCTGAAACCGCCGTGACCCAGGCCCAACCGATCCTGGTGAACGCCGTGAAAAACATGAGCGTGACCGACGCCAAGGGCATCCTCACTGGCGGCCAGGATTCAGCCACCCAGTACTTGAACAAAAGCAGCCGCGAAGAGATCCGCGCCAAGTTCCTACCTATCGTCAAAGCCGCCACCGACAAAGTCGGCGTGGCCCAGCAATACAACGCCTTGGCCGGCAAGGCTGCGGCCTTTGGCGCGGTGGACGCCAAAAGCGCCAACGTCGAGAACTACGTGACCGAACAAGCGCTGGACGGCCTGTTCAAGATGATCGCGCAGCAAGAAGAAACCATTCGCAAGAACCCGGCGGCTGCGGCCACCAGTTTGGCGAAGAAGGTGTTTGGGGCGTTGTAAGCCTTGGACGGATCGCTCCCTGCAATGGGGAGCGATCTCATGCCGTACCCTCCCTCGAGAGCGAACGCCCCCTCCCCTATCCTTGGGCAGTGTCCAGACTGATAGTGCGTATCGTGATCGTACTGAACTCAATCCTCTTGGCTTGTTGGCGCGATTCCTCTGAACAGGGCTTCGCTGGGCAGGTAGGCTTCGGCGGTTTTTCTGAGCTAGGGGGACAGTCTGGTTCTTGTGGTTTTGGCACAACATTGACCATCTTGCTTATTAAGGAAACAAGGCACATAGGGAAACCCTTCTATCAAAAAAGATGAGTCCAATGACCGATGCCAACAATGATCGGCAGCGAAAACTGATACCTGTAAACAGGTAGTCCCTGAGTGGAAGGTGCCCCGAAAGCGTTCCCGGAACCCGTCATCTATTTCAATAATCGGTGCAACAGGGAGCGATCCTAGTGCAGTACCGACTCCGCCAACCGCCCTACCATCAGCGTGGCAAAGCAGCCAATCGCAATCGAGGTCGCACGGTTGATCTTCAATGGCGTGAGCCAGGCCTTTTGAATCCCTTCAAAGCGGCTGCCCAGCACGATCCACGCCGCCCCTACTGGAATAACTACCAGCGCCAGCGTGGCCATGAACCCGGCATAGCCGGGTAGCGTGGCAAAGGTGCCGACCGGTGCAATGAACGACACGATCAGCAATCCCTTGGGATTCATCACCGTCAGCCAGAAGAAGTACAGCCCGGAGAAACGGTCGGAACCGGGGTTGATGACGCTGTTCTTACGCTGCCAAAGCTTGTAGGAGACATACAGCAGGTAGCAGGCCGCCGCCAATTGCGCGGACTTCAGCGCCCACGGCGAATACGCCGCCAGATACAACAACGCCACCCCCCATAGCGAGACCTGCAGTAGATAAGCCAGGCACTCGGTCAACGCCAGCGTCCAGGAGGCCCGAAAGCCAAACAACAGCCCCGCGCGAAACAGCAGGGTGTTGGTCGGGCCTGGGGCAAGCAACAACAACATCAAGGCTGAAACAGTAGCCAACATGATTACGCGACGTCCTTCCTCACTCGGAACCACGCAGCATACAGGGCCGGCAGGAACAATAGGGTCAACGCCGTCGCCACAATCAACCCGCCCATGATCGCCACGGCCATCGGCCCGAAGAACACGCTGCGTGACAGCGGGATCATCGCCAATACGGCCGCCAGCGCGGTCAGCACAATCGGACGGAAGCGTCGGACGGTGGCTTCGATGATTGCTTGCCATGGCGCGAGGCCAGCCTTGATGTCCTGCTCGATCTGGTCCACCAGGATCACCGAGTTACGCATGATCATCCCCGACAGGGCGATGGTGCCGAGCATGGCCACAAAGCCGAACGGCTGGCGGAACACCAGCAGGAACAACGTCACACCGATCAGCCCCAGCGGCGCCGTCAGAAACACCATGGCAGTGCGTGAGAAGCTGCGCAGTTGCAGCATCAGCAACGTCAGCACCACCACAATAAACAGCGGCACGCCGGCTTTTACCGAGTTCTGGCCACGGGCGGAGTCTTCTACCGTACCGCCGACTTCCAGCAGATAACCGTCGGGCAATTCTGCACGTACACCTTCAAGGGTCGGCAGGATTTGCTGGACCAGGGTTGCCGGTTGCTCCTTGCCATAGATGTCGGCACGCACGGTGACCGTAGGCAGGCGGTTGCGGTGCCAAATGATGCCTTCTTCGAAACCGTATTCGAGGGTGGCGATCTGTGACAGCGCAACGCTTCTGCCGTTATCGGTCGGCACCGCCAGGCTTGGCAACAACGACAGTTCGGTGCGCTCATGCACGGTGCCGCGCAGCAGGATTTCGATCAACTCGTTGTCCTCGCGGAATTGGCTGACGCTGGAACCGGTCAACGAACTCTGCAGGAATTTCGACAGGTTGGCGGTGCTCACGCCGAGGGCGCGAGCGCGGTCCTGGTCGATGTTGAGGTAGACGATCTTGCTCGGTTCTTCCCAGTCTAGGTGCACGTTGACCACGTGGGTGTTTTCGCGAACCTTGGCTGCCACTTTCCGCGCCAGGGCGCGGACTTCTTCGATGTGCTCGCCGGTCACCCGGAACTGCACCGGATAACCCACAGGCGGGCCGTTTTCCAGGCGCGTGACCCGCGAGCGCAGGTCCGGGAATTGTTCGTTGAGGGTTTCGATCAACCAGGTGCGCAGGCTTTCGCGCTCTTCAATGGTTTTGGCCAACACCACAAACTGGGCGAAGCTGGCGGCGGGCAATTGCTGGTCCAATGGCAGGTAGAAACGCGGCGAGCCGGTGCCCACATAGGCGACGTAGTTGTCGATACCGGCATGTTCCTTGAGCAAGCCTTCCAGGCGTTTGACCTGGTCGGCGGTGTTGCTCAGGGAGGCGCCTTCGGCGAGTTTCAGGTCGACCATCAGCTCCAGGCGGCCCGAAGCCGGGAAGAACTGCTGCGGCACAAAGCGGAACAAGGCGACCGAACCGATAAACAGCAGCAGGGTCAGCACGATCACGGTTTTGCGGCGGTTCACGCACCATTCCACCAGACGTCTTACACGCTGGTAGAACGGCGTACCGTAGGGATCTGGCCCGTCGGTGCCGTGCTTGGCCGCGTGAATTTTCGCCAGGTCCGGCAGGAGTTTTTCCCCCAGGTACGGCACAAACACCACCGCTGCGACCCACGAGGCCAACAGCGCGATGGTGACCACCTGGAAGATCGAACGGGTGTATTCGCCGGTACTCGATTGCGCGGTGGCAATCGGCAGGAAGCCGGCGGCGGTGATCAGCGTACCGGTGAGCATCGGGAACGCGGTACTGGTCCAGGCAAAGCTGGCGGCCTTGAGCCGGTTGTAGCCCTGCTCCATCTTGATCGCCATCATTTCCACGGCAATGATCGCGTCATCCACCAGTAGGCCAAGCGCCAGGACCAAGGCCCCGAGGGAGATCTTGTGCAGGCCGATGCCCAGGTAATACATGGTGGCAAACGTCATCGCCAGCACCAGTGGAATCGCCAGGGCAACCACCATGCCGGTGCGCACACCAAGGGAGAAAAAGCTCACCAGCAACACGATGGCCAATGCCTCGGCCAATACCTGGACGAACTCACCGACACTGGTTTTCACCGCCGCTGGCTGGTCCGACACCTTGCGCAGCTCCATGCCTGCCGGAAGATTCTTCTGCAAGCGTGCGAACTCGCCTTCCAAGGCTTTACCCAGTACCAGAATGTCACCGCCGTCACGCATCGCGACGGCCAGGCCGATGGCGTCCGCGCCCATGTAGCGCATGCGTGGCGCGGGCGGGTCGTTGAAGCCACGATGAATCTCGGCCACGTCGCCGATACGGAAGGTGCGATCACCCACGCGAATCGGGAAGTTGCGGATCTCCTCCACTGTCTTGAAGTTGCCCGACACCCGCAGTTGCACGCGCTCGGTCGGGGTTTCGAAGAAGCCCGCCGTGGACACCGCGTTCTGCTCCTGCAACGCCTGTTGCACGGCGGCCAGCGGCAGGCCGAGGGTCGCCAGCTTGAGGTTGGACAGTTCGATCCAGATCTTCTCGTCTTGTAGGCCAAGTAGCTCAACCTTGCCCACATCTGCGACACGTTGCAGTTGAATCTGGATGCGGTCGGCGTAGTCCTTGAGCACCGCGTAGTCGAAGCCGTCGCCGGTCAGGGCATAAATGTTGCCGAAGGTGGTGCCGAATTCATCGTTGAAAAACGGCCCCTGGATATCCGGTGGCAAGGTCTGGCGGATGTCGCTGATTTTCTTGCGCACCTGGTACCACAGCTCGGGAATCTGCGCCGAGTGCATGGAGTCGCGAGCCATGAAAGTGACTTGGGATTCGCCGGGGCGCGAGAACGAAACGATGCGCTCGTACTCGCCGGTCTCCATGAGTTTTTTCTCGATGCGCTCGGTGACCTGGCGCGAGACTTCTTGGGCCGTGGCGCCTGGCCAATTGGTTTTGATCACCATGGCTTTGAAGGTGAATGGAGGGTCTTCGCTCTGTCCCAATTTGGTGTAGGACAAGGTGCCGACCACGGCCAGCAGGATCATCAGGAACAGTACGATCTGGCGATTGCGCAACGCCCATTCGGAAAGATTGAAACCCATCGGGGACTACTCCTTGTTGGCCGCCAGATTCACAACTCGGTTGGAGCGGTCCACCGGACGCACTTGCTGGCCCTCATGGAGTACATGCACGCCTGCGGCAATGACCCAGTCAGTGGGACTAAGACCTTCCAGCACCGGGACGGTTTTTTCACCGAAGGCGCCGATGCGCACCGGCGTGCGCTTGAGCGTGTCGTCCGGCTGTACCAACCAGACGTAGGACACACCGTTCTCCGCACTGAGGGCAGACAGCGGCACCGACAGCGCAATTACGCCGTCTGCTTGTATGAAAACCCGGGCGCTCTGGCCCAGCTCGGCGGGGACTTTGCCGCCCGTGAACGCGACACGGGCAGCAAAGGTGCGCGACTTCGGATCAGCCGCCGGAGACAGCTCACGAATACGCCCGGTAAAGCGCTGGTCCGGCTGGCTCCACAGCTCCACCGTCACCGGCTGGCCGATCTTGAAACGGCCAAAACCTTGTTCCGGCAAGCTGATCAGCACTTCGCGCTCGCCATCGGTGGCCAACGTGAATACGGTTTGGCCGGCGGACACCACTTGGCCGACTTCCACCGCACGCTTGGCCACTACGCCGTCCTGGGGCGCACGTAGCACTGCATAGCCAGCCTGGTTGCTGGCCACGTCGAATTCAGCCTTGATTTGCTTAAGGCGTGCTTCACCGGATCGGTAGAGATTTTCGGAATTATCGTACTGGGAGCGGCTGACCATCTGCCGGTCCAGCAGGGTTTTGTAGCGGTCGCGCTCAGCGCGCACCAGGCTCAGGTTGGCCTCGGCGGCAGCCACTTGGGCACGGGTGGCCTCCAATTGCAGGCGCACATCCTGGGGGTCGAGTTCAGCGAGTGGCTGGTTGGCCTTGACCCGCTCCCCCTCCTCTACCAGACGCTTGCTGACTTTGCCGCCAATGCGAAAGGCCAGGTCCGGCTCATAACGGGCGCGAACTTCGCCGGGATAACTGTCGCTCGATTGTGCCGAAGGTTGCGGCTGTACCACCATGGCCGGGCGGACGGTGGTCTGGGCTGCTTCTTCATGGCCACAGGCGGCCAGGAGGAACAACAGGCTGACAGGCAACGCAAAGGGCAGGAAAGTGCTGCGCATGCTGAAGGACCTTTCGCAAATGGAGCTAGGAATAATTATACTGGCCAGTATGTTATTAATACCAAACTCACCAGTCCAGTATTAAAGTGAAAATGTCCGACAATCCTGTAAACACCAATAGCCCTGGGCGTCCCAAGGACATGGCAAAACGCCAGGCAATCCTCGAAGCAGCGAAAATCCTGTTTTTGAGTAATGGCTACGCCAGCACCAGCATGGACGCGGTGGCACTGGAAGCTGGCGTGTCGAAACTGACCGTCTACAGCCACTTCACCGACAAAGAGACCTTGTTCACGGCTGCCGTGGTGGCGACGTGCGAGGAACAATTGCCGGTGATGTATTTCGAGCTGCCGGCCGGCATGCCCGTGGAGACGGTACTGCTGAACATTGCCCGGGGGTTCCATCGGCTGATCAACAGCGAGGAGTCGGTGAACCTGCATCGCCTGATGATGACCACCGGCAATCAGGACGTGAAACTCTCACAAATCTTCTTCGAAGCCGGCCCGATGCGCATGCTGCAAGGCATGGAGCGCTTGCTCAGCAAGATCGACCAAAGCGGTGCGTTGAGCATCGACAAACCCTTTACCGCCGCCGAGCACTTCTTTTGCCTGCTCAAGGGCACGGCGAATTTCTGCTTGTTATATGGGTGTGGCGGGCAGTTGAGCGAGGAAGCTGCCGAGGCGCATGTGCAGGATGTGGTGGGGTTGTTTATGCGGGCTTATCGGGCCTGAGGCTGTGGTGCCTGAGCGGACGCTTTCGCGAGCAAGCCCGCTCCCACCTTGGAATGCGTTCCAAATGTGGGAGCGGGCTTGCCCGCAAAGAGGCCCGCAAGGCCAACGAAGATTTAAGGCTTGAGCGCCTTCTTGGGATAGATGTCATACCGACTGGATTTGCCATCCAACGCATGGCTCGGCTTGGGCCCTTCAATACACGGCGCCTTGCGCGGCCGCTTCACCACCACCCGATGACTGGCCAGGGCCAATGCCGCCGCCAGCAGCGCCGGCGCGTCCGGATCATCCCCCACCAGTGGCCTGAACAGGCGCATTTCCTTCTTCACCAGGGCGGTTTTCTCGCGGTGCGGGAACATCGGGTCGAGGTAGATCACTTGGGGCGGCTCGCCTTCCCAGTTGCGCATCACGTCAATGGAGTTGCCCTTGAGCAACTTCATGCGCGCCACAATCGGCGCCACGTCAAAGTCATCCGCGCCACGCGCCAGGCCGTCTTCGAGCAAGGCGCCGATCAGCGGCTGGCGTTCGATCAGGCTCATCTCGCACCCCAGGCTGGCCAGCACGAAGGCGTCCTTGCCCAAGCCTGCCGTAGCGTCCAGCACCCGTGGGCGTACGCCTTGGGCGATGCCGACGGCCTTGGCGATCATCTGTCCGCTGCCACCGCCATACAAACGCCGATGCGCCGCGCCACCCTCGACAAAGTCCACCCGCACCGGCCCCGGTGCATCAGGCCCGAGTTGTTGCAGCTGTAGGCCCTGCTCACCGACTTGCAGGGAAAAGTCCGCATCGGCCAGCGTTAACGGTAAGCCAAGCCGCGACGCCCATTGCTCGGCAAGGGCCTGAAAACCTTCGGCCAAGGCCTCGACCTGGATGCGGCTGGCCGCTGGTTGTTCGCTCATCAATCGCTACGCTCAAAAATATTAAGGATCGGCAAACATCGGCCGATAAAAACAACAGTCAGGTATTTTGCCAGAGCTGAGCGTCGACCGAGAAAAATGTCAGACATTCTTCCCCTAACCATCGGTGTACTGCCGACCCACAACCACTACGGCCTGCGCAATACTCAAGCGCTGGCCGGGGTGAGTCATGTGTGGCAGGACTTCTTCGCCCGAGCGTTGGCCGAACAGCTCGGCGATACACCGCAAGCGCTCAGCGCGCCAGCACCAGCGGACCCTGCGATAGAACCGAGTGCCGGTGCGGATTTACTGTCGCAGATTCTCACCCAGCGTGAGTGCGACGTGAAAGACACCGAAATCGCCCCGCCAGAGCCGCTGTTCCTGCCGATTGCCGAGCTCGAAACCGAATTGCTGCCACCGGCTGCCACGCCGTTCCCGGACGAAGAAATCATCGCCCAACAGCGCCAGCAGAATTTCGAAAGCGGCTGGGTCCGTCCCATCGTGCTGACCGCCGGCGAGCCACTGCCAGAGCCAGGCCCTGCGCCGCAGCCTCGCCCCTTGCACTTGCCGATCGCCGAGTTCGAACTGGACCTGCTACCACCGCCCGCCACGCCGTACCCTACCGAGGAACTGGTGGCGCAACAAAAGGCCCTGGACTTCGACTACTACTGGGTGCGCCCGCTGGTCACCCAGAACCTACGCCTGGCCGCCTGATTCAATCCTTGAAGAACGCGTTCGCCTGGCTGAACGGCATCTTGCGCTCGGTGAAGGTAAAGGTGCCCAACTCGTACACCTCTTGCGCCGCCCGATAGAACTCGCCATACGCCGCCAATGCCATGGCCGAGCCGACGCTGATACGCCGCACGCCCATCTCGCTCAGTTGCGCCACGCTGAGGTTCAAGCCGCCGGACATCAACACATTCACCGGTTTAGGCGCGACCGCCTTGACCACCGCCAGCACTTCCTCGGCACTGCGCAAGGCCGGCGCATACAGCACGTCGGCACCGGCCTCGGCGTAGGCTTGCAGGCGGCGGATGGTGTCGGGCAAATCCAGGCAACCGTGCAGGAGATTTTCCGCGCGGGCTGTCAGGGTGAAGGGAAAAGGCAGGCTGCGCGCGGCAGCAACCGCCGCTTCCACGCGCTCAACGGACAAATCAAAAGGGTAGATAGGGTCGGCAGCGATGCCCGTGGCATCTTCGATGGAGCCGCCGACGATGCCCGTAGCCGCGGCGCGCAGGATGGTCTGGGCACAACCTTGGGGGGTGTCGCTGAAACAATTTTCCAGGTCCGCCGCCACCGGCAACGAGGTCGCCCGAGCGATGGCACCGGCATTGGCCAGCGTGTCTTCCAGGGACAGCGCCCCTTCCGCATCAGGCCGTCCGAGACTGAACGCATAACCCGCGCTGGTGGTGGCCAATGCTTCAAAACCGAGGCTGGCCAGCATGATGGCAGAACCTGCATCCCACGGGTTGGGCATCACGAATGCGCGATTGCGCTCATGCAGGGCCTTGAAGGTTTCGGCGCGAAGGGTTTGGGCATCCATGGCGGGCTCCTGGCAAAAAGAGGAGCCTTAGAGTAACCCCAGTTGCTCCGCTGCGGGTTGCCGATTCAGGGTCGGTAGCGGCGCAAGGCCCGGCAGGCGCGCCATCAACTTGTCGTGAAAACGCAGGGCCAATTGAGCGGCCAGGCGATTATCCGAGGTGTGCAGGAAGACATAGGGCGTACGACCTTCTTCGATCCAGCCGGCGACTTTTTCCACCCACGGGATCAGGAAGGGGTCGTTGGGTTCCAGTTCCGGGTGACCAATAAAGCGCACTTGGGGAAACAGCGTCAGCGCCGCTGGACGTGGGGGCACCTTGGGTTTCTTCGATTGAGCATGCAACACCGCCGCCGTGGTAGAGGTGCAACTGAACAGCGGACGCGAATCCAGGCAGATCCGCTCAACACCCCGGTCACGCAGCAAACGGTTGAGTGTGCGCTCGGCGTCGCCCTTGGCGAAGAACTCCGGATGACGCACTTCCACTGCCATCGGGCGCTCCAGGCCATCGATAAAACCCGCCAGTTCGCTCAGACGCTGCGGCGAAAAACTCGCCGACAGTTGCAGCCACAACGGCGAAACACGCTCAGCCAACGGGCTCATCAGGCCAACAAAACTCTCTGCCGCCGGCAGCTGGTCGCGCAGGTCGCCACCATGGCTGATGTCGCCGGGAAACTTGGCGGTGAAACGAAAATCGTCGGGCATGATCTCGGCCCAGCGCTGCACCGTGGCGGCCGAGGGTCGGGCGTAGAACGTGGTGTTGCCTTCAACGGCGTTGAAAACCTGGGAATAGAGGGCGAGGTAGTCGCTGGAACGCGCGTCGGCGGGATACAGGTAATCGCGCCAGGCGTTTTCACTCCAGGACGGGCAACCGATGAAGTAAGGCAGGCGCATCAGATGTGGATGTCGAGGCCCAGCACTTCCATATCCCATTCGACAAAGCCGGCAGTGGTCAGGTAGCTGGCCAAGGCGGTGGCGACGCTTTTGCTCATGGAGCGCGGGAAGACCATGTCTTGCTGACGGGCGGGAAGACCGCTGATGCGTGCTTGAGCATTGGCCTGCGCATCGGACTGGACTTCGATGAAGTCTGGCGAATCCTCGACAGACTCGTCCACCGTGGCGTTTGCCTTACGCGGCTTACGCTTGATCGGGTACGACTGTGAGGAAAAGCCATCAATACGCATGGGCGCGAACTCGCTATCAGTAATGGCATTTTGGCAGCATCATCCATGGTGCGCAAATGCTCTGGTGATAACTAGAACACATAATTTGAAAAAGGTTTAAAAGCGCGGGCAAATTCTGACGATTGGTGAATTTCGCCTCAATTTGCCCGCATTTTTGGCGTCAAATAATCCCGCGTTCCGCCTTTGTCTGGGCGACTTTATCGCGCAAGTAAACAGGGGCGGCCTGGTCAGCCGGGATCGCCTCGCCACGCGCAAACGCGAAGCGTGCCAGGTTTAGCAAGTCTTCGGCATGGGGCAGCATTGCGGCGTCCTGGCCAACCAGTTGCACATTGATTCGCTCGCCATAACCCCAGCCGGTGCCAGCACCGAACCAGTCACCGCTGGCGTCATCGGGCAGCACAGAAGACTCCGGAGGCTGTACCGCTTCCACACCCACCAAACGCATTTCGCCATCGGTTTCGCGGTAGCAGCCCCAATAGACTTCATCCATGCGTGCATCGATGGCCGCTGCAACCTGATGAGCACCGTGCTCACGCAAGGCGCGCTGGGCCAGCACCGCCAGATTGGACACCGGCAATACCGGACGCTCCAACGCAAACGCCAGGCCTTGCACCACGCCGATGGCGATGCGCACACCGGTAAAGGCACCCGGCCCACGACCGAAGGCGATGGCGTCCACCGCCGCCAGGGTGGTGCCGGCGTCTTCGAGTAGTTGCTTGATCATCGGCAACAGCTTCTGCGCATGCAGGCGCGGGATCACCTCGTAGTGGCTCGTAACCTTGCCATCGTGCAGCAGGGCAACGGAGCAAGCTTCAGTCGCGGTGTCCAGGGCCAGCAGGGTGCTCATCGGTGTGGGTGTCCAAGTCGAAAAAAAGTGCGCCAGTATAAACAACAACGGCCCGCAAGCGGGCCGTTATACGTGTAGCCAGTCGAAGGATCAGCTCAGTGCTTGCAGCACCTTGGCAGTGATCGCTTCTACCGAGCCAACGCCCGGAATGTGGCTGTACTTGGGCTTGCCTTCGGCAGCGGACAGCTTCTGGTAGAAATCCACCAAAGGCTTGGTCTGCGAATGGTAGACCGACAGGCGGTGACGCACGGTTTCTTCGGTGTCGTCTTTACGCTGTACCAGGTCTTCGCCGGTAACATCGTCCTTGCCTTCGACTTTTGGCGGGTTGTAGATGGTGTGGTACACGCGGCCCGAGGCTTCGTGAACGCGACGACCGGCAATACGCTGCACGATCTCTTCATCTTCAACCGCGATTTCAACCACTGCGTCCAGCTCGACGCCGGCCTTCACCAGGGCTTCAGCCTGGGGAATGGTGCGTGGGAAGCCGTCGAACAGGAAACCGTTCTTGCAGTCTTCCTGGCTGATGCGTTCTTTGACCAGGTTGATGATCAGGTCATCGGAAACCAGGCCACCGCTGTCCATCACGCTTTTGGCGATCAGGCCCAGCTCGGTGCCGGCCTTGACCGCTGCACGCAGCATGTCGCCGGTGGAGATTTGTGGAATGCCGAATTTTTCAGTGATGAACTTTGCCTGAGTACCTTTACCGGCCCCGGGAGCTCCCAGCAGAATGACGCGCATTGATGTGCTCCTCAATTTTTTATAGAGATGACGCTCGGATCCGCCGCGAGGGGGCAAATCTCGTAGAAATATGGCTTGTAAAATTCTGGGTCCAGGCCGCCCAAACGGCCAAAGGCTGATCAAGATACACAGCAGGCCCTATCCATACAAGCCGCCAAAAGTCGCAGGAACCGCGCTGTATATGCTTCATAGGTAGGGTATGCCCGAGTGCAACCCGCCCGTGTGTACGCCGACCGCCCTATTCGGGGCGGCCGTCGTGGTTTATCTGCAAGCCTTTGAGAACACGCGAAAAAACCTCAACCCGTATTGCGCAAACCCGCCGCAATACCGGCCACGGACACCAGCAGCGCCTGTTCCAGAGGGCTGTCTTGCGCGGCCTCCTGCTGGCGCGAACGTGCCAGCAACTCAGCCTGCAACAAGTGCAGCGGGTCGAGGTAGGTGTTGCGCAGGCGGATAAACTCCAGGGTGTCCGGGCTATGGGCTAGCAGCTGGGACTGGCCGGTCAGGCCAAGCACCACACTGCAGGCCTGCGACAATAGGTCGCGCAAATGCACACCCAATGGCAACAGGTCCGGTTGCACCAGGCGCTCGTCATACAGGCGGGCGATATCAGCATCGGCCTTGGCCAGCACCATTTCCAACATGTCGATACGCGTGCGGAAGAACGGCCACTGCTCGCGCATCTGCCCCAGCAACTCACCTTCGCCGCGCTCCAGCGCCTTGCTCAGCGCCGCTTCCCAACCCAGCCAGGCCGGTAGCATCAGGCGGGTCTGGGTCCAGCCGAAAATCCACGGGATGGCGCGCAGGCTTTCGATCCCACCCGCACGGCGCTTGGCTGGGCGACTGCCCAAGGGCAACCGGCCCAACTCCTGTTCTGGGGTGGATTGACGGAAGTATTCGACGAACTGCGGATTTTCCCGCACCACTGCGCGGTAGGCACTGACACCATCTGCGGCCAATTCATCCATCAAATGACGCCAGGCCGGCTCCGGTGGTGGCGGTGGCAGCAAGGTGGCTTCCAGCACTGCAGCCAGGTAGAGGTTGAGGTTCTGCTCGGCAATATCCGGCAAGCCGAACTTGAAGCGGATCATTTCGCCCTGTTCGGTAGTGCGGAAACGCCCCGCCACCGAGCCCGGCGGCTGCGACAGAATCGCCGCGTGGGCCGGGCCGCCGCCACGGCCCACGGTGCCGCCGCGACCATGGAACAACAGCAGTTCCACCTGCTGCTCGCGGCAGATATCCACCAAGCGCTCCTGCGCCCGATATTGCGCCCAGGCGGCGGCAGTCGTGCCGGCGTCCTTGGCGGAGTCCGAATAGCCGATCATCACTTCCTGCGGGCCCTGTAAGCGCGCGCGATAGCCCGGCAGTTGCAGCAGGCGCTCCATCACCGGTCCGGCGTTGTCCAGGTCGGCCAGGGTTTCAAACAACGGCACCACGCGCATCGGCCGTTGCACGCCCGACTCTTTCAGCAGTAATTGCACCGCCAGCACGTCGGAGGCCGCGCCCGCCATGGAGATGACATACGAGCCCAGTGAAGCCGCCGGCGCAGCAGCGATTTCCTTGCAGGTGTTCAACACCTCGGCCGTGTCCGCCGAGGGTTTGAAATACCCCGGCAGCAATGGCCGACGATTCGCCAGCTCTTTGGTCAGAAAACTGATGCGCGCGTCTTCGTCCCAGTCCTCATAACGACCGAGGCCAAGGTAGTCGGTGATTTCCGTCATCGCCGCCGAATGCCGGCTGGAGTCCTGGCGCACATCCAGGCGCACAAGGAACAGGCCAAAGGTCACGGCACGGCGCAGGCAGTCGAGCAACGGGCCATCAGCGATCACGCCCATGCCGCACTCATGCAACGACTGATAACACAGCTCCAGCGGGTCCAGCAGGTCGCGGTTGTTCTGCAGCACTTCGGCAGGCGCCGGGGTGCTGCTGCTCAACGCGGTGTGCGCCCATTGGCGTGTGGCGCGCAGGCGTTCGCGCAGTTGCTTGAGCAAGGCGCGGTAGGGTTCGACGCTGTCGCCGACCTTCGCCTGCAATGCCGGGCTGGCCTGTTGCATCGACAGCTCGGAGGCCAAGTGGTCGATGTCGCGCAAGTACAGATCAGCCGCCATCCAGCGTGCCAGCAACAGCACTTCGCGAGTGACCGGCGCGGTGACATTCGGGTTGCCGTCACGGTCGCCGCCCATCCACGAGGCGAAGCGAATCGGTGCTGCCTCCAAGGGCAGACGCAGGCCGGTGGCGGCATGCAAGGCCCGGTCGGCCTTGCGAAGGTAATTGGGAATGGCGTGCCACAGCGAATGTTCGATCACCGCGAAGCCCCATTTGGCTTCGTCCACCGGAGTGGGCCGGACACGGCGGATTTCTTCAGTGTGCCAGGCTTCGGCGATCAAGCGTTGCAAGCGCTCACGGATTTGATCGCGCTCGGCGGTCGTGAGGTCGCGGTGGTCCTGCAGCGCCAATTGGGCGGCGATGGCATCGTATTTCTGGATCAGGGTACGGCGCGCCACTTCGGTGGGGTGAGCGGTAAGGACCAGCTCGATCTCCAAGCGCCCCAACTGGCGTGCCAGGGACTCATTGCTGTGACCTTCGCTTTGCAAGCGGGCGAGCAACTCGGGCAACACACGGGACTCGAACGGTGCCGGTTGCGACTCATCACGCCGATGAATCAGTTGGTACTGCTCGGCAATGTTGGCCAGGTTGAGGAACTGGTTGAAGGCACGAGCCACAGGCAGCAGTTCATTTTCCTGCAACTGGTTGAGACGGGTGCTCAGTTCATCGCCAGCGCCATGGCGGTCGGCCTTGGCGCCTTTGCGGATCTGCTCGATCTTGTCGAGAAAATCATCGCCGTACTGCTCTCGAATGGTATTGCCCAACAGTTCACCCAGCAGGTGAACATCCTCACGCAAGCGTGCATCGATATCACTCATCAGCCAATCTCCAGCCAGAAATCCGGGACGCGCAGGTGTTCCAGAGTGCCGCCAGTGCTCGTTTCTGACAAGACTTTAAACCTTGTGGCTTGCAGCTAGTCTCAAAGGTAAGTCGCCGCGTTTATCCACGCGGACGGCGGGTCACTCATCACCGCCTGCTATCGCGGGCTTTATTGAGGTTGCCATGAAAATTCGAGAATTGGCCCAGCATTGGGAAGAGAACGCCAAGGGTCGCTTGACCAAGACCGAGTACGCCATCCATCTGGACGTCGAGTCCGCCGCAAGGCTGGCCGCCATCGCCGAGATGTACCCCAAACGCAACACCGAAGAGCTGCTCGGCGAACTGATCGGCGCCGCCTTGGAAGAGCTGGAAACCAGCTTCCCCTATATCAGGGGCCAGCACGTCGTTGCCACCGATGAGGAAGGTGACCCGCTGTATGAAGACGTCGGCCCCACCCCTCGTTTCCTGACCTTGTCGCGTCGTTATCTGCATGATTTGTCGGCGAGTGCCGACGATCAAAAACACTGACACCTCCCCGTTACCCCCTTGTATTCCGGGCCTTCCAAAGGCCCGGCGTACCTCTGTGCAACGCAGAAGTTCCAACTTTTTTACGCTGACCAATCAGTCAGATATTTTTTTAGGCAAATCGCCATCTTCTCTGAACTATTCAAAAAAGCCTCCGGTCACACCGAGTAAGCCATCACGTGGAACAGCCGTTTGAATAGGTGCCATGCGCTTAAACGCCAGGCCCGCCGCCGCTGCCATCCTGAGGTGGATTTTGAAGTATTTCAGGAGTTATCCAATGGAGTTGAAGACGATGAAGACCAGCACTGCCAAATCCTCGTTTAACCACCTGCGCGGGCTCAAATTGGCCGCGCTGGCAATCGGTACCAGCTTCGTTCTGGCCGGTTGCGCCGGCAACCCTCCGACCGAGCAGTACGCGGTCACCCAATCTGCGGTGAACAGCGCTGTCAGCGCCGGCGGTACCGAGTACGCAGCCGTGGAAATGAAGTCGGCCCAGGACAAGCTCAAACAAGCCGAAATCGCCATGCACGACAAGAACTACGACGAGGCCCGTCGCCTGGCCGAACAAGCTGAATGGGACGCTCGCGTTGCAGAGCGCAAATCCCAGGCAGCCAAGGCTGAACAGGCTGTGAAGGACTCCCAGAAAGCTGTTCAGGAGCTGCGTCAGGAAGGCATGCGCCCCGCTGTTATCAAACAGCCGTAAACCGCCGCCACTGATTGCATTGCACCCGATATCGAATTGAAAGGACGACACGACTATGCGTAAACAATTGATGATCCCTGCCCTGCTGGCGATGAGCGTTGCCCTGGCGGCCTGCTCCACCCCGCCAAACGCGAACCTGGAAAACGCACGGACCAACTACTCGGCCCTGCAAGCCAACCCGCAAGCCACCAAGGTTGCAGCCCTGGAAACCAAAGACGCCAGCGAGTGGCTGGACAAGGCAGACAAGGCCTACCGTGACCGTGAAGACCAGAAGAAGGTCGACCAACTGGCCTACCTGACCAACCAGCGCGTTGAAGTGGCCAAAGACACCATCGTGCTGCGCGAATCCGAAGCCAAGCTGAAAAACGCTGGTGACGAACGCGCCCGCGCTCTGCTCGAAGCACGCGATGCGCAAATCAAACAACTGCAAGACAGCCTGAATGCCAAGCAGACTGATCGCGGTACGCTGGTGACCTTTGGTGACGTGCTGTTTGCCACCAACAAGTCCGACCTGAAATCCAGCGGCCTGGTGAACATCACCAAGCTGGCGCAGTTCCTGCGCGACAACCCAGATCGTAAAGTGATCGTCGAAGGCTACACCGACAGCACCGGTTCCGACGCGTACAACCAGAGCCTGTCCGAGCGCCGTGCGGCATCCGTGCAGCGCGCGTTGGCTCAACAGGGTGTGGATATTTCGCGCATCGTGACCCAGGGTTACGGCAAGGAATACCCGGTTGCGGACAATGGCAGCGTATCGGGCCGTGCCATGAACCGTCGTGTTGAAGTGACCATTTCCAACGATAATCAGCCGGTCAAACCACGCTCTTCCGTGGCTAACTGATCAACTGTTGTTCTAAAAGAAACCCCGCCATATGGCGGGGTTTTTTATGCGGCGCTTATCAGAAACCGACAGACATCTTGGATTGCTCCACGATCGCCTGGACCTGGCCGCCACCGCCCTGCCCACCGGCGGAGTCACCTCCACCGCCGGCCCCCTGGCCACCCATTAACTTCTGCAATTGCTCTTGCAGCATCTTCAGCAGTTGTTGCAATGGATCTTCTTCGCCACCGCCACCTTGAGCGCCGCCCGAAGCTTGTTGCCCTTTGGCGGCGATCTGGTCTTCCAGGCCTTTGATCTGCTTCTTAAGGGCCTCAATCTCTTTCTGGTTGCCACCAGACTCACCGGCGCCGCCGATACTTCCCTGGGAAAATTGGGGGTTAATGCTCATATTCATGCTTGTTGACTCCAAATTGGAAAACACCGTGGTCCGATCAGCGCTGCTGATCAGTCCAAAATCTGTGGCGTTCAACCCGAGATGGTTCCGGTGCGACGCTCCCCTGACATGACTTGAACCAGAATTCGACAAAGGATCAGCGCATTACGGCAAGGACAAAGCATGTTTTCGTACGCCAAATCGCTACTGCTCAAGCTGCGGTGTTTCCTGCCCCATGCACCGCACTGCCTGTTTCTTGTTGTTGACCAATACACCACTGAGGCCTTTCTGCTCGGTATCGAACATGACCAACACACCGTCGACACACTGCGCCACTTGCGCGGCCGGGGTCAGGGAGATCTTGTAATCCTCCCCTGGCACCGTCTTGAGCATGGTGAAGTCACTGAGCAGCAACGCATCTTCAGGCTTGGCAAAGTGAAGGTAGCCGTAGAACCACAGGCAGCCGACGGTGCCGATGATGGTGCCGATGCCGGTGAGGATCAGCGGGATCATGTTGCGTTCTTCGCTCATTGCGGGCTCTCTGATGAATCAACTTTAGGAAGGGGGTAGTTCGGAATTTCGCCCAGGCGGCGCAGGCCATTGAAGTGCTGCGGGTCGTCCAGGTAGCGCAGCATCACGGTTTGCCAGGTTTTATCGGCAAACGTCTGTACATGCCCACCACGGGTCAACTGCAAAACGCGCGGCGGCGGTGCGGCCTGGTACAGGCGGATGGCGTTGGCCACAGGCACAATCGGGTCATCCAGGCTGTGGAACAGCAGTTTCGGTACGCCAGTTAATTGAGGCATGGCGTGGATCGCACTGTCGGCGTCCGGCACCAGCCACGACAGGGGCACCTGGAGCGGCCATGTTAACCAAGAGGTGCTCAGGGCGAATTGTCCTACGTCACGATAACTGGCGGGCACGCCGTCCAGCACCAAGGCCTTGAGCTGGGCTTGGCGCTCCGGGTGCGCCGCCAGGTAATGCACTGCCAGTGCGCCGCCGAGGCTTTGGCCAAGGACGATCAAGGGTTGGTGCTGGGTTTCGGGGGCCTTGTCGATCCAGTTGAACGCCGCATCGATATCCTGATACACCGCCGGCAAAGACGGCTTGCCTTCGGACAGGCCATAACCGCGATAGTCCAGCAGCAGCACTTGATAGCCTTGCTCCGGCAACCACCAACTGCCGCCCAAGTGCCAGGCCAGGTTGCCGCCATTGCCATGCAGGTGCAGCACGGTGCCTTTGAGCGGCACGCCGGGCTTGGCCGGCAGCCACCAGGCGTGAAGCTTCACGCCATCGGCGGTAGTGAGGGTGACGTCACGGTAGGCCAGGTGGGCCTTTTGCGGCGTGAACGGCAGGCCAGGTTCTGGGTAAAACAGCAGGGAGCTGCAACCGTTCAAAGTGAGTAGCAGGCACAGAATGCCGAGGATTCTCATCCGTTGAAGCCTCGCTATTGTTCGAGTTTTTAGACTCACAGAGATTCAAATGTGGGAGCGGGCTTGCTCGCGAATGCGTGGTGTCATTCACCTGATGCATTAACTGAAAGGCACCATTCGCGAGCAAGCCCGCTCCCACATTTTGATCCGGTTTCGTCAGAGGATATTCGAGTAATCCGCCTCGATCCGATCCAGGCTCAAGTGGTTGAGGAAGTTGGAGAAACACATCCACGCCGCCAGCGCGTTCATGTCGCGAAACTGCTCCGGCAGGTACTTGGGCGGCACCACCAGGCCCTCGTCCACCAGTTGGCGCAGGGTGCGCATGTCCTCCAGGGTGGTCTTGCCGCAGAACAGCAGCGGCACTTGTTCCAGCTTGCCTTTGCGCACGGCCAGCTGGATGTAGTTGTAGACCATGATAAAGCCCTTGAGGTAGGACAGGTCCTTGGTAAACGGCAGGCCAGTCGGCACCGAGCCACGGAATACGCGGCTGGCGTTGCCGTAGCTTTCGGCCATTTCAAAACCTTGCTCGCGGAAGAACTCGAACACCTGCAGGAAGTCCGCGCCCTCTTCCACCATGTGGATGGCGCGGGTGCGGTTGGTCAATTTACGCAGGCGACTCGGGTAGGAGGCGAACGTGATGATCTCCATCAGGATCGCCAAACCTTCCTGGGTCACGGTGGACGACGGCGGGCCCTTGGAGAGGAAGGTGCAGATCGGCTGGTTCTGGCCGTTGAGCGTGGTGCCGACGTGCACCAGGCCTTCATGCACTTCCAGGGCACGTACATCGCGGTCGTTGAACATCGCGTCGGCGCGGATCTTGATGTAGTCGGCCCCCGCCGCCGCGTCGGCGACGATACCGTCGGACTCGAACACGCGGATGGTTTCTTCGGCTTCGCCAAACACCTTGTTCAAGCGGGTTTGCAGCAGGGCGACGGCGTCCTTGGCAGTGAGGGTCTTGGCCTCGTCTTTCAAGTCGCCACGGCCGTCGATGTTATTCAGGTAGTCGGAAAGCATCAGGCCCAGGTCAGCCAGGGTCGGGTCGCCCGCGTGGAACGCGTCCGAGGCGGCGCCGTACAGCTCTTGGGAAATCAGGCCGAAGTCCTCGGTGCCGCGTGCTTCGAGCATGCGCACCACCATGCGGTATTCCCGGCACATGCGGCGCATGATCTGCCCCACCGGGCTGAACTGGCCAAGACGACGGGTGATGTCGCGCTCAATGTTCTGGAACTCCAGCTTCACTGCGCTGGAGTCGAACGACAGTGGCCGGCTGAGGTAATAGTCGCGGCTCACGGCGGGCATTGCCTTGCCCTTGGCCTTGAGGAATCCCTGGCGAATGTTCTCATCCCACTTCACGGCGTCGAGGACGCGAATCGGTGTTTGCGCCAGCACAATGCGATCAGACAAGGTGCGTATCGTCTGCTGGTAATCGTCCACCTGGAGCTTCCTCTTTAAACGTTATTTGCCCGTGCGCTGGTAGCGCACGGCTTCAACGAACACATCGGCATTGGCCGGGTCATCCAGGTAGGCCAATACCTGGTCCATGGGGCTGTCGACCACCACACCCGCGCCTTCGACGGTCTCCACGTTGCTGCCGCTCAACACCTTTTGGCCGATGGCCTGGTGAATCTGATCCAGGTCCAGGGTGTAGACCACCAATTCATGTTTTTCGTCGAATTCGAAGCCCGCCAGGATGTAATGCCCGCCCAGTTTGGCCGGCAGTGGCGCCGACAGGTACCAACGACTGCCATGGCGCGACACGCTAAACAGGTACTCATCACGCTGACCGGGCTTGGCTGTAGGGTAGCTCACGGCTTTGTAGCGGTGATTACCCGCGGCGCTGATGTGCAGGTTGAGCGGCTCGCCCCAAGCGTTTTTACTCGACCACTGGCCCAGCAAAGCCTGCGGCGCGGCGTCATGAGCGGGCAGCGGGTCCTTGAAGGTTACCAGGCAACCGCTCAGTAGCAGGAACGACAAGACGATTGCCAGAACACGCCAGGTTTTCATCAAGTACTCCACAAATGGTATAGGGTGAGCCGCTTTATGTGGGAGCGGGCTTGCTCGCGAAAGCGGCGGTTCAGCCAAACATGTGTCGACTGACACTGCACATTCGCGAGCAAGCCCGCTCCCACACAAAGCAAATCCCGTCTTCGTCTACACCGAGGCCAACACCAAATGCATGTAACGCTTGAGAATCTCAAGCATCTCTTCACCGGTCAGAGGCTCTGCGCCGCCCAGCAGGCCCTGATATTCCATCCGACCGATTATCGCCGTCAACACTTTGGCATCCTGTTGCGGCTCGCGAGAGCCCAATACCTGGAAAAACTGCCCGGTGCCCTGCAACAGGATCTGTTGGTGCGAGCGCACCAGCGCTGCCAGGCGCGGGTTCAACAGGGCTTCCTGGCGGAAGGCCTGTTCAGCCATCAGGTGTTCGCGGCGGTTGGTCAGTTGGCGCAAGACGTAATCGGCGGTCAGCCGGGCAATGTCATCGGCCAGTTGGGAACGTGACTGCGGGCTGCCATCCCCATAGGCAACCATCTCGCGCAGCAGGCCTTCGTTGCGCACCCACAACTTGCCCATGAACGCAGCGCTGCGTTCGACGTACTGGGCGAAGGTATCGGTCAGCAGGTCATCGATGTCCTTGAAGTAGTAGGTGGTGGCCGACAACGGCACCCCGGCTTCGGCGGCCACCGCCCGGTGGCGCACGGCGCGAACCCCTTCGCGTACCACGATGCGCATGGCCGCATCGAGAATGTCTTGCCTGCGCTGCTCGCTGCCCCGACGACTGGCCTTACGGCCCTGGTACTGGACGCTTTCAGCCACGGCAGCGGCAATGCCGGCGGCGCCTTCCTGAGCGATTACGCGGTTCACGACATACATCCTTGAATAGATCAAAACCTGGCGCTGTTTGCTTGACGCTTAAAGACGCCGCATAAAAAAGCCGCCTTATAAAAGGCGGCTTCGGATTTCGCTGGATTTACGCTTGTGGCCGCATGTGCGGGAACAAGATCACGTCGCGAATCGACGGTGAGTTGGTCAGCAGCATCACCAGACGGTCGATACCAATACCTTCACCGGCGGTTGGCGGCATGCCGTATTCCAGGGCACGGACGAAGTCGGCGTCGTAGTGCATGGCTTCGTCGTCGCCCGCATCCTTGTCGGCCACCTGGGCCATGAAGCGCTCGGCCTGGTCTTCCGCATCGTTCAACTCGGAGTAGGCGTTGGCGATTTCGCGGCCGCCGATGAACAGCTCGAAACGGTCGGTGACGTTCGGGTTGTCATCGTTGCGACGGGCCAGCGGAGACACTTCGAACGGGTACTGGGTAATGAAGTGCGGCTGTTCCAGCTTGTGCTCCACCAGCTCTTCGAAAATCATCACCTGCAATTTGCCCAGGCCTTCGAAGCCCAGCACCTTGGCGCCGGCTTTCTTGGCGATGGCGCGGGCCTTGTCGATGTCGGTCAGGTCGTCCGCAGTCAACTCAGGGTTGTACTTGAGGATCGAATCGAACACCGACAGACGCACGAACGGCTCGCCGAAGTGGAACACTTTGTCGCCGTACGGCACGTCAGTGCTGCCCAGGACCAGCTGCGCCAGCTCGCGGAACAGTTCTTCGGTCAGGTCCATGTTGTCTTCATAGTCGGCGTAGGCCTGGTAGAACTCCAACATGGTGAATTCTGGGTTGTGACGCGTCGAAACGCCTTCGTTACGGAAGTTGCGGTTGATCTCGAACACTTTTTCGAAACCACCCACTACCAGGCGCTTGAGGTACAACTCCGGCGCGATACGCAGGAACATTTCCATGTCCAGCGCGTTGTGGTGGGTTTCGAACGGCTTGGCTGCAGCACCACCCGGGATGGTCTGCAACATTGGGGTTTCGACTTCGAGGAAGTCACGCTGCATCAGGAAGCTACGGATGTGGGCGATGACTTGCGAGCGCACACGGAAGGTGTGGCGCACGTCTTCGTTGACGATCAGGTCAACGTAGCGCTGGCGGTAGCGCTGCTCGGTGTCGGTCAGGCCGTGGTGCTTATCCGGCAGCGGGCGCAGGGATTTGGTCAGCAGGCGTACGTTGGTCATTTCAACGTACAGGTCGCCCTTGCCGGAACGGGCCAGCGTACCTTCGGCGGCAATGATGTCGCCCATGTCCCAGGTTTTTACCGCGGCCAGGGTTTCTTCCGACAAGGTCTTGCGGTTGACGTAGACCTGGATGCGACCAGTCATGTCCTGGATCACCATGAACGAGCCACGGTTGAGCATGATGCGACCTGCCACCTTGACCGGGATCGCAGCCTCTGCCAGTTCTTCCTTGGTCTTGTCCGCGTATTGCTTCTGCAAGGCATCGCAGTAGTTTTCGCGACGGAAGTCGTTGGGGAAGGCATTGCCCTTGGCGCGCTCGGCAGCAAGCTTTTCCTTGCGCAGGGCGATCAGGGAGTTTTCTTCCTGTTGCAGGGCTTGCGGGTCGAGTTGTTGGTCGCTCATGTCTTTAAATCTTCCATCACAGGTCTGTTGCCCCCGCCATTGGCGGGGGACTTGGGGTCGGGCAGGCGGTTTACAGGCCCGATTTCAGGCTGGCTTCCAGGTATTCGTCGATATCGCCGTCGAGCACCTTGTCGCAGTCGCTGCGTTCGATGTTAGTGCGCAGATCCTTGATCCGCGACGCATCCAGCACATAAGAACGGATCTGGTGACCCCAGCCGATATCCGACTTGGTGTCTTCCAGCGCCTGGGAAGCGGCGTTGCGCTTCTGCATTTCCTGCTCGTACAACTTGGCCCGCAGCATTTTCATGGCGGTGTCTTTGTTGGCGTGCTGGGAACGTTCGTTCTGGCAGCTGACCACGGTGTTGGTTGGTACGTGGGTGATACGTACGGCCGAGTCGGTGGTGTTTACGTGCTGACCACCGGCACCGGAGGAGCGGTAGGTGTCGATACGCAGGTCGGCCGGGTTGATCTCGATTTCCACCTTGTCGTCGATCTCGGGCGAGACGAACACAGCAGAAAACGAGGTGTGGCGACGGTTGCCGGAGTCGAACGGGCTTTTACGCACCAGACGGTGCACACCGATCTCGGTACGCAGCCAACCAAACGCGTATTCACCCTTGATGTGCACGGTTGCACCCTTGATACCAGCGACTTCACCGGCCGACAGCTCCATGATGGTCGCGTCGAAACCGCGTTTATCCGCCCAGCGCAGGTACATGCGCAGCAGAATGTTGGCCCAGTCCTGGGCTTCGGTGCCGCCGGAACCAGCCTGGATGTCCAGGTAGGCGTTGTTCGGGTCCATCTCGTGGCTGAACATGCGACGGAATTCGAGTTTGGCGAGGTTTTCCTCGAGACGGGCCAGCTCGGCGACGACATCGCCCACTGCGCCTTCGTCGTTCTCTTCGACGGCCATGTCCAGCAGGTCGCGGCAATCGGCCAGACCGGTGTTCAGTTCGTCGAGGGTATCGACGATCTGCGCCAGCGCAGCGCGCTCGCGGCCCAGTTCCTGGGCGTATTCAGGTTTGTTCCAGACCGCAGGATCTTCAAGCTCGCGATTGACTTCGGTCAGACGCTCATGCTTTTGATCGTAGTCAAAGATACCCCCGAATAGTTTCGGAGCGCTCGGACAGGTCCTTGATGGTGTTAAGGATCGGGTTGATTTCCATGGCGGGCAGCACTCGTTGGCGAACTTTTGAAAGCCGGCGAGTATAACGGCAAACGGGGGGGAACGGCAGCCCGCTTGGCGAAAAGGCGGGTTTGTACACTATCGAATGATCAGTAAAGAACAATGTGGGAGCGGGCTTGCTCGCGAAAGCGGTGAGTCAGTCAATTCATATGTATCTGACACATCGCCTTCGCGAGCAAGCCCGCTCCCACATTTTGCTCTGCGTTAACGTGTGGTTACTCGATACCCACCTGATTGCGCCCATTATGCTTGGCCGTATACAACCCCTTATCCGCCGCCAATATCAGTTGCCGACAATCCGTACCCTGCTGCGGCGTCATGGTCGACAACCCGATGCTGATGGTCAGGCTGGCGCCTTCGGCCGGGGCGATGTGCGGGATTTTAAGGCCCGCGACGGCCATGCGCAGCTTCTCGGCCACCAGGCGTGCCCCCCCTGGCGACGTATTGGGCAGCACCAACGCAAACTCTTCACCGCCGTAGCGCGCCGGCAGGTCCGAAGGGCGGCTGCTGGCTTCGCGAATGCTGGCGGCGACTTTGCGCAGGGCTTCGTCGCCCTCGACGTGGCCGAAGCTGTCGTTGTAGGTCTTGAAGAAGTCCACGTCGATCATCAGCAACGACAGCTGGGTTTGGTCACGCATGGCGCGGCGCCATTCCAGTTCCAGGTATTCGTCGAAGTGGCGGCGATTGGACAGCCCAGTAAGGCCATCGGAGTTCATCAGCCGTTGCAGCACCAGGTTGGTGTCCAGCAGCTGTTGCTGGCTCACACGCAGCGCACGGTAGGCGGCATCGCGCTGCAACAGGGTCATGTAGGAGCGCGAGTGGTAGCGGATACGCGCCACCAACTCGATGTTGTCCGGCAACTTGACCAGGTAGTCGTTGGCCCCGGCCGAGAACGCCGCGCTCTTGATCAGCGGGTCTTCCTTGGTGGAAAGCACGATGATCGGGATGTTCTGCGTGGCCGGGTGGTTGCGGTATTCGCGCACCAGGGTCAGGCCGTCAAGGCCGGGCATTACCAAGTCCTGCAGGATCACCGTGGGCTTGATGCGGATGGCCTGGGCGATCGCCTGGTGCGGGTCGGCGCAAAAATGGAAGTCGATATTTTCTTCATGGGCCAGGCCGCGTCGCACGGCTTCGCCAATCATGGCCTGGTCGTCGACCAGCAACACCATGGCGGCGTTTTCGTCGGTCTTGATGTCGTCGATCTGTAAATCATTCATGTGCAGTCACCTGAATTACTACCTGCAAGCCAGCACCGCGGAGGGTAAACATCATTTTGCAAAGACCTCCAGCAATCGGGGCGCAATTCTATCCAGTGGGCGAATTTCAACAGCAGCGTCAATCGCCGCCGCCGCTTTGGGCATGCCATATACCGCCGAGCTCTGCTGATCCTGGGCGATGGTCAAATAACCTTGTTCACGTAGCAATTTAAGGCCCTGGGCCCCGTCGCGGCCCATGCCGGTCAGCAGTACGCCAACGGCGTCGCCATTCCAGTGGCTGGCCACGCTTTCAAAAAACACATCGATCGAGGGCCGGTAAATCTCGTTCACTGGCTCTGCGGTATAGGCGAGCGTGCCATTTTTCAATAACCGAATGTGGTGATTGGTGCCGGCCAATAGCACCACGCCACTTCGCGGCGGTTCGCCTTCGCGGGCCAGGCGCACCGGCAGGCCCGAGGCGCTGCTCAGCCACTCGGCCATGCCAGCGGCGAACACCTGGTCCACATGCTGCACCAGCACAATGGCGGCGGGAAAGTCTCGGGGCAAGCCCTTGAGCAGGATTTCCAGCGCGGCCGGACCACCCGCCGAAGAGCCAATGGCCACCAGGCTCTCGCGCTTGCCGGTGATGCGCGGAAGCGCGGTTTCGGCGCGTACGCGGCTGCCACGCTGGCCGATCAGCCAGCCAATATTGAGGATCTTGCGCAACAACGGCGCCGCCGCGTCCTTGGGGTTGCCCACGCCCAGGGGCGGGGTGTCGACCACATCCAGGGCACCATGGCCCATGGCTTCGAACACACGGCTGACGTTGGCCTGGCGATCGACGGTCACAATGACGATGGCACACGGCGTCTCGGCCATGATCTGGCGAGTGGCCTCCACCCCATCCATCACCGGCATGATCAAGTCCATCAGGATCAGGTCCGGGGTCAGTTCAGCACACCGCTGCACCGCTTCCAGACCATTGCTGGCCACCCAGACCACTTGATGCGCAGGCTCGAAACTCAAGGCGCGGCGCAAGGCCTCTACCGCCAAAGGCATATCATTGACGATCGCAATCCTCATGCCCGCGCGCCTCCAATCAGCTCCACCACGGCGTCCAGCAGGGCATCGTCGTGGAAACTGGCTTTGGCTAAATAATAGTCGGCGCCGGCGTCCAGTCCACGGCGTCGGTCCTCTTCACGATCCTTGTAGGACACCACCATCACCGGCAGCGATTGCAGGCGACTGTCTCGACGCAAAAGTGTGACCAATTCAATACCGTCCATGCGGGGCATATCAATGTCTGTGATCAACAGGTCGAAGTCCTCGGAACGCAATGCGTTCCAGCCGTCCATGCCATCGACCGCGACCGCCACTTCATAACCACGATTAAGTAACAATTTGCGTTGCAGCTCACGCACGGTGAGCGAGTCATCCACCACCAGCACCCGTTTACGCGGTGCTTCGGTGGCCTGCTGGCTACGCCGGGCGATGCGTTCCAGGCGGCCGGTGTTGAGCAGCTTGTCCACCGAACGCAGCATGTCTTCCACATCAACGATCAATACTACCGAGCCATCATCGAGCAAGGCACCGGCGGATATGTCCTGGACCTTGCCCAGCCGATCATCCAGCGGCAAGACGACCAGGGTGCGTTCGCCGATAAAGCGCTCCACGGCAATCCCATACACCGCATCGCGCTCGCGGATCACCACGACCTTCAAGGTCTCTTCATTACTCTGCCCCGGCGGGCGCTGCAACAATTGGCTGGCGGCGACCAGGCCGACATGCCGGCCCTCGTGCCAGAAATGCTGACGGCCTTCCAGTTGCACGATATCGTCCGGCGCCAAATCGCACATGCGTTCGATGTGGGCCAGTGGGAACGCATAGGCCTCTTCGCCGACCTCCACCACCAGGCTGCGTACTACCGACAGGGTCAATGGCACTTCCAAGTGGAAGCGACTGCCCTGCCCCGCCGTTTGCTCCAGCACCACCGCACCGCGCAGTTGGCGCACCATATGTTGCACTGCATCCAGGCCGACGCCGCGCCCGGACACTTCGGTGACCTTGTCCCGCAGGCTGAAACCCGGCAAAAACAAGAACGTCAGCAGTTCTTCTTCACTCAACCGCAGCGCGGTTTCCAGCGGCGACAGGTGTCGATCGACAATGGTGCCGCGCAGGCGCTCGAGGTCGACGCCGTTACCATCGTCACTCAGCTCCAGCACCAGCAAACCGGCTTGATGGGAGGCGCGCAGGCGGATCAAGCCCTCGGCAGGCTTGCCCGCCAATACGCGTTGCTCGGGCATTTCAATGCCGTGGTCGACGGCGTTGCGCAGTAAGTGGGTGAGCGGCGCTTCGAGCTTCTCCAGCACGTCGCGGTCAACCTGGGTCTTTTCGCCCTCGATCTCCAGGCGCACTTGTTTACCCAGGCTACGACCCAAGTCACGCACCATGCGCACCTGCCCGGCCAACACATCGGCAAACGGGCGCATGCGGCAGGCTAGCGCCGTGTCGTAGAGCACTTGGGCGCGCTGCCCGGCTTGCCAGCCGAATTCGTCCAGCTCGGCGGTTTTTTCCGCCAACAGAGCCTGTGCTTCACTGAGCAGGCGACGGGTATCGGCCAGGGCTTCCTGGGCTTCGAGGTTCAAGTCCAGGGTCTTGAGCTGACCGTCCAGGGCGTCCAGGGCACGCACGCTCTGGCTTTGCATGCGTTTCAAGCGCTGCAGGCTGGCCAGGTAGGGCTTGAGCCGCTGGGTTTCCACCAGGGATTTACTGGACAGGTCCAACAGGCTGTTCAAGCGCTCGGCGGTAACCCGCAGCACGCGCTCACCACCTTCGGTCATGCGCTTGTTTTGGCGCACTGGCTCGGCGGCAACGGGCGGCGCGGGCTCGGGCTCAGGCGGCAGTTCTTCAACGATGAGTGCAGGTGCAGGTGCCGGCTCAGGCACTGGAGGCGGCGGTGTCATGTTAACGACCGGTGCCTGAGACGGATCGAGCAAGCGTTCCATCAACGCCACATAGGCTTCGATATCTGCCGGCCCCACGTCATTGCCGGGGGTGGCAATGCGCATCAGCAGGTCGGTGCCTTGCAGCAGTGCATCAATATGTTCAGGTTGCAGGTACAGCCGGCTTTCCTGGGCGCTGACCAGGCAATCTTCCATCACATGGGACACGCTGACCCCAGCGTCCACCCCTACGATACGTGCCGCGCCCTTCAAGGAATGCGCGGCGCGCATGCAGGCTTCAAGCTGATCGGCTTGGGTCGGGTTGCGCTCCAGCGCCAGCAAGCCTGCGCTCAGTACCTGGGTTTGCGCATCGGCTTCCAGGCTGAACAGTTCCAGCAGCGAGGCATCGCGCATCTGGTCGGGGGTCATGTGAGGCTCCGGGTCACGGCGGACAACAATTGCGCCTCGTCCAACCAACGCAGGCTGCGGCCTTTCCACTGCAATACACCCTGGGTGTAGCGCGCGCTGGCCTGGGTGCCGGAGGCCGATGCGGCCTTCAAGGTACGCTCATCGATGGCGTGGATCCCGTCGACTTCATCCACCGGCACCACCACCGGGCCATCCTGGGCGGCAATGATCAGCATGCGCGGCATGATGCGCCCGCCCGTGGCGCCATTGTTGGTAGCGTCCAGGCCCAGCAGCTCCACCAGCGACAGGCACGCCACCAGCGCGCCGCGCACATTGGCCACGCCAAGCAAGGCGCGAGAACGTTGGTGCGGCAGGGAGTGGATCGGTTGCAGCGGCGCCACTTCCACCAGGCAACGGGTGGCAATGCCCAGCCATTCTTCGCCGAGGCGGAACATCAGCAACGAACGGGTGACCACGTCTTCACCGACTTCAACGGTGGCCTGCGGACGGTGGTCGTCCTGCTGCAAGGCATAGCGGTCCAGCAGGCGCGTGGCGGCGGCGGAATACACCGAGCAGTTGCGGCAGTGGATATGGTCTGCCAACAGCGGGCAGGATTTGTCGCCGTGGATACCGATCCGGTTCCAGCAGTCGTCGATGGCTTGGGTGTCGGCCAGGGTCAGGTCCAGGCCTGCGGTGTCGAGCACGTGTGGGCTACTCATCGTTTGGACTCACTGTCAGCTCGCTCGCTACGTGCGGCACGGGCCTGCAAACGGCGCGCCCCCGCCGTGTCACCTTGGGATTCGAGCAACGCGGCCAGGTGCATCAAGGCCTGCGGGTGCTGCGGTTCCAGATACAGGGCTTTGCGGTAGAAACCCTGGGCCTCCAGGGCGCTGCCGGACACATCGCTGAGCAGCCCCAGCCAGTAGAAGACCTGCGCGGCTGGCGGGTGGTTATTCAAATATTGTTCACAGGCAGCACGCGCTTCAGCGCTTTTGCCCTCATTGGCGAGTGTGGCGATGCGGCTGAGCAAGGTATTCGCATCGGATGGCGGCGTCTTGATCGGTACCACCTGAGTGTTAGCCGTACTGAACGGTCGCGGCCGCACGGGCAGCGTCGCCGCAGTGCGAGGTGGCGGGGGCGCGGGAATCGGCGCGAACACCGGCTCGGGCTTGACCGGCTCGGCATGCCGGCTGAACGCAAAGGACTGCGGTACGCCAATCGAGCGCATGCCATGACGCCCCAACAGGCTGCCTTCGGCCGGGCCGATAAACAGCACGCCGTCGACGTGGGTCAGGCCCTTGAGCACATCGAACACTTGCTTCTGGGTCGGCTGGTCGAAGTAGATCAGCAGGTTGCGGCAAAACACAAAGTCGTAGCTCGGCTCATTGGCCAGCAGCGTCGGATCAAGCAGGTTGCCGACTTGCAGCCGCACCTGCTCGCGCACGCGGTCAGCGATGTGGTAACCGTCGCCGTATTCGGTGAAGTGCCGGTCCCGAAAGCCGATATCGCCACCCCGGAACGAGTTCTTGCCGTACACCCCGCGCCGCGCGCGCTCCACCGACAGCGGGCTGACATCCAGGCCCAACACCTTGAATTGATGCGGCGCCAGGCCAGCATCCAGCAAGGCCATCGCTATCGAATAGGGTTCTTCGCCGGTGGAACACGGCAGGCTGAGGATGCGCAGCGCACGCATCTGCTTGATCTCGGCCAGGCGTGCCTTGGCCAGGCGCGCCAGCGTTGCAAAGGATTCGGGGTATCGAAAAAACCAGGTCTCGGGGACGATCACCGCTTCGATCAGCGCTTGCTGCTCATCCTGGGAGCTTTGCAGGTGCTGCCAGTATTCGCCCGCTGTCTGCGCGTGCGTCGCCTGGGTGCGTTGGCGCACCGCGCGTTCGATGATCGCCTCGCCCACCGAGGCCACGTCCAGGCCGATGCGCTCCTTCAAGAAGGCGAAGAAACGAGGATCGTTGCTCATACGCTCAACTCGGCTGAAAACAACACGGCACGCACGTCATCGGTCAGCAGGTCGTTCACGCCGATCCATTGCATCAGGCCTTGGGCATCCTCACGCACCGGCCCCAGGTACGGCGCCTGGCGGTTGTCCAGGCCGTAGGGCTGAAACTCGGCCGGGTCGCAACGCAGGGTATCGGTGGCTTGTTCAAGGATCAGTCCCAGCCAACGTGCTTCGTGCCACGGCTCTGGTTGGTAATTGACCAGCACCAGCCGCGTACTGGTACGGGCCTGGGCCGGCACACCGAAGGTCAGGGCGCTCAGGTCGATGACCGGCACCAGCGCCCCGCGATGGGCAAAGATACCGGCCACCCACAACGGCGCATGGGCGATCGGCTTGAGCGGCAGGCGCGGTAGCACCTCAGCCACTTCGGTGGCCTTGAGGGCATAGCGTTCGCTGCCGATGCAAAACACCAGGAACAACGCCTTTTTCGCTGCCGGGACGGCGCCGCGTTTAGCCGCGAGGTCGCTCATCAGACTTTGAAACGCGACACGCCGCTGCGCAGACCGACCGCAACCTGGCTCAGCTCATCAATGGCAAAGCTGGCCTGGCGCAGTGACTCGACGGTCTGGCTGCTGGCGTCGCCCAGTTGCACCAGTGCATGGTTGATCTGCTCGGCACCGGTGGCCTGGGCCTGCATGCCTTCGTTGACCATCAACACGCGCGGTGCCAGGGCCTGTACCTGGTGGATGATCTGCGACAGCTGCTCGCCCACTTGCTGCACTTCGGACATGCCCCGGCGCACTTCCTCGGAGAACTTGTCCATGCCCATCACGCCAGCGGACACCGCCGACTGAATCTCGCGCACCATCTGCTCGATGTCATAGGTGGCCACGGCAGTCTGGTCAGCCAAGCGGCGCACTTCGGTGGCGACCACAGCAAAACCGCGCCCGTATTCGCCGGCTTTCTCGGCCTCGATGGCCGCGTTGAGCGACAGCAGGTTGGTCTGGTCGGCGACCTTGACGATGGTCACCACCACCTGGTTGATGTTGCCGGCTTTCTCATTGAGGATCGCCAGCTTGGCGTTCACCAGGTCGGCGGCACCCATGACCGAGTGCATGGTTTCTTCCATGCGCGCCAGGCCTTGCTGTCCGGAACCGGCGGCCACCGATGCCTGGTCGGCAGCAGTCGACACTTCGGTCATGGTGCGGACCAGGTCCTTGGACGTGGCGGCGATCTCGCGGGAAGTGGCACCGATTTCGGTGGTCGTCGCCGCCGTTTCGGTGGCGGTGGCCTGTTGTTGCTTGGAGGTGGCGGCGATCTCGGTGACCGAGGTGGTGACCTGCACCGACGAACGCTGGGCCTGGGACACCAGGGCCGTGAGCTCGGTCATCATGTCGTTGAAGCCGGTTTCCACCGCGTTGAATTCGTCCTTGCGCTCCAGGTTCAGGCGCTTGCTCAAGTCGCCGTCGCGCATGGTTTCAAGGATGTCGACGATGCGTTGCATCGGCGCCATGATCGCGCGCATCAACAGCAAACCGCACAGGCCGGCGGCCAGAATGGCCAGTACTAACGACACGAACATGCTGACTTTCGCGGCAGACACCGCGTTATCAATGGCATTGGTCGCTTGGTCGGCAACGCTCTTGTTTTCGGTGATGATGTCATTGAGCTTCATGCGCCCAGCCGTCCAGGCGGGCGTCAGGTTGGTATTGAACTCTTTGCGGGCGGCGTCCAAGTCATTGCGCTGCAGGCTATCAAGCACAACGGCCAGGCTCTTGTTGTAGGCCTGGTGCAGGGTTTCGAATTTATCGAACTCGGCCTGATCTTCCCGACCGTTGATGGTTTTCTGATAGCTGGCCATCTGCGTCTGGATCCGCGCTTCATAGGATTTGAAGTCGGCCTTGTCGGTATCGCTCAAGCCCTTGTCGTCGCGCAGGCCAAGCATTTCGAGGGTTTGCAGGTAGCTGTCGACCCACGCGCTGCGGATCATCGAACTGAGGTAAACACCTGGCACGGCATCGTCGCGGACGGCTTCCTCGCTGTTTTCGATCTTCAGCAACCGTGAATAGGAGACCACAACCATTAACAGCATGATGGCGATAATGACCGCAAAGCTTGCCAAGATCCGTTGGCGCAAGGTCCAGTTCTTCACAGTAATTCCTCGAAGGGCCGATCAAATGCCGGGGAGTATAGCTGAGCAGAAGCCCTCATTAATCAATGGGTTTTGATGTAGGGATCACAGAATGCAAATGTAGGAAGGGGGTTGCGGCAGATGGCGGTGATTCGGCCACCTGTAAAAGGGCTGAAACACCGCGATTGAGACATGATCACAGCTCAATTGTAGTGAGCGGGCTTGTCCCGCGCTGGGGGGCGAAGCCGCCCTAGACGAAACGCTGCAGTGTTTCAGGAAAACCGAGGTGCCTGGTTTTGGGGCGGCTTTGCCCCCCAGCGCGGGCAAGCCCACTCACTACAAGATTGCGCATGCATTTAGTGGGTATTCAGGCGCACCTGTTTTTCCAACTCGACCTTTAAACCAGGTTCAAGCTTGAGCTGGCGCGCCAGTTCGTCGAGGTAGGCTTTCTCCATGAAGTTCTCCTCATCCACCAGCATCACACTGGCGATGTACATTTCGGCCGCCATTTCCGGAGTGCTCGCCGCCCGCGCCACGTCGGCCGGGTCCAGGGGCTTGTTCAGTTCCGCGTGCAGCCAGCTTTGCAGCTCACGATCGTTGTCCAGCTTGGTGAATTCGCCTTCGATCAGCGTGCGCTCGCGCTCGTCTACGTGGCCATCAGCCTTGGCGGCGGCGACCAGCGCCTTGAGGATGGCTTGGCTGTGTTGCTCAACCTGTGCCGCCGGCAGACGGTCGATGGTTTGCGGCTCACCTTTTGGCGCATTCGCCTGTTGTGCCTGCCAATTGCCGTAGGCCTTGTAGGCAATGACGCCCAACGCTGCCAAACCGCCGTAGGTCAGGGCCTTGCCGCCGAATTTTCGGGCTTTCTTGTTACCGAGCAGCAAGCCCATCGCACCCGCTGCCAAGGCGCCGCCGCCCGCGCCGCCCAGCAGGCTGCCCAGTCCGCTACCGCCGAGCAATCCGCCCAGGGCGCCTTTGTCCTCCTGTTTACGTTGGCCGCCACTCTTGTTCTGCAGCATGTCCTGGCCAGACTTGAGCAATTGATCGAGCAATCCACGGGTATTCATTCGTAGCCTCCAGACACTAGGGTTCATAGGACCAATAGGCCCCCAGCGTAAAACTAAGTGCCAAAAAGCCCCGATCTAGAGTGCTTCCAGATGTAACGCCGCCGCCCTTCGTTAAAACCGATATACACTCGAACAAATCTATAAAAACACCCCACTGGTAATTCCAGCATGATGACCCTGCGTCAAATCCGGCATTTCATCGCCGTGGCCGAGACCGGCTCGATCTCCGCCGCCGCACAGACTGCGTTTATTTCCCAGTCCACCCTGACCCTGGCGATCCAGCAACTGGAACAGGAAATCGGCGTAAACCTGTTCAATCGCCACGCCAAGGGCATGACCCTGACTCACCAGGGCCACCAGTTCCTGCGCCAGGCGCACTTGATCCTCGCCACCGTCGATAACGCCAAGCGAAGCCTGCAACAGAGCACCGACCAAGTGGCCGGACAGTTGATCATCGGCGTGACCAGCCTGGTGGCCGGCTACTACCTCGCCGACCTGCTCACCCGTTTCCAGCGCGCCTACCCCAACGTGGAAATCCGCGTGATGGAGGATGAGCGCCCATACATCGAGCATTTGCTTGTCAGCGGTGAAATCGATGTAGGCGTGCTGATCCTCTCTAACCTTGAAGACCGGCACGCCCTGCAGACCGAAGTGCTCACCCACTCCCCTCACCGCCTGTGGCTGCCGGCACAACACCCGCTGCTGGAGCACGACAGCATCAACCTTGCCGACGTGGCGCGTGAGCCGCTGATCCAGCTGAACGTCGATGAAATGGGCCACAACGCCCAGCGCATGTGGACCGGCGCGGGCCTGCAACCACGGGTGACCTTGCGCACTGCCTCCACCGAGGCGGTGCGAAGCCTGGTGGCGGCGGGCCTTGGCGTGTCGATCCAGCCCGACATGACCTACCGCCCCTGGTCGCTTGAGGGCGACATTATCGAGGCACGCCCTATCGCCGACCTCAGCCAAACCCTCGACGTGGGCCTGGCCTGGCGTCGTGGCACGGCGCGGCCGGCGTTGGTGGACCCGTTCCTGACGGTCGCTCGCGAACAGCCCCACCCGCGCAAGCCATCTATTTAATCGAATGCTGCATTCAGTATTTAGTATTTGTTGACCTCGCGCCCGACCTCTACTCTCACTTCATCCATAAGAGAAGGTCAGGCGCCCTGTAAGAGAACGCCCATGGCCATACAACAAAAGAGATCGCGAAAAATGTCCGGCGCACCCACCCCGCTGCTCACCGCGTTGCTGATCGACGGCGAACTGGTCCAGGGCCAGGGTTTTGTCGAGCCGATCCTCAACCCTGCCACGGGTGAAGTGCTGACTCAAATCGCCGAGGCCAGTACCGAGCAGGTCGAAACCGCGATCCTCGCCGCCCATCGTGCCTTTGCCACGTGGTCGCGCACCACGCCGCAACAACGCTCGAACATCCTGCTGGGCATCGCCGATGCCATCGAAACACAAGCCGACTACCTCGCTCGCCTGGAATCGCTGAACTGCGGCAAGCCATTGCACTTGGCGCGCCAGGACGATTTGAGCGCCACGGTGGATGTGTTCCGATTCTTCGCCGGTGCTGTGCGTTGCCAGACCGGGCAACTGAGCGGTGAGTACCTGCCGGGCTACACCAGCATGGTGCGCCGTGACCCTATCGGTGTCGTGGCGTCGATTGCGCCATGGAACTACCCTCTGATGATGGCCGCGTGGAAAATCGCCCCGGCCCTCGCCGCCGGCAATACCCTGGTGTTCAAACCCTCGGAACATACGCCCCTGTCGATCCTGGCCCTCGCTCCTGCCCTCAGCCAATTGCTGCCGCGTGGAGTGATCAACATTCTGTGTGGCGGCGGCGAAGGCGTCGGCAGCCATTTGGTCAGCCACGCAAAAGTGCGCATGGTTTCGCTGACCGGCGATATCGTCACCGGGCAAAAAATTCTGCAAGCCGCATCCAAAACACTTAAACGCACGCACCTGGAGCTGGGCGGCAAAGCCCCGGTGATCGTGTGCAACGACGCCGACCTGCAAGCCGTGGTCGAAGGCGTGCGTGCCTATGGTTACTACAATGCCGGCCAAGACTGTACCGCCGCGTGCCGTATCTACGCCCAGGCAGGGATTCACGACAAATTGGTCGCCGAGTTGGGCGCGGCGGTCAGCAGCTTGCGCTTTGCCGGAAAACGCGATGCCGACAACGAACTCGGCCCGCTGATCAGTACGCGCCAGCGCGACCGTGTTGCCAGTTTCGTCGAACGCGCCCTCGGCCAGCCGCATATCGAACGCATCACCGGCGCCGCCGTGCATTCCGGTGCAGGCTTCTATTACCAACCCACGCTGCTCGCCGGCTGCAAGCAAAGCGATGAAATCGTGCAGCGCGAAGTGTTCGGCCCGGTGGTCACCGTGACCCGCTTCGACGAACTGGAGCAGGCGGTGGACTGGGCCAACGACTCGGAATATGGCCTGGCCTCATCGGTCTGGACCCAGAACCTGGACAAGGCCATGCAAGTGGCCGCGCGCCTGCAATACGGCTGCACCTGGATCAACAGCCATTTCATGCTCGTGAGTGAAATGCCCCACGGCGGCTTGAAGCGCTCGGGGTACGGGAAAGATCTGTCCAGCGATTCGCTACAGGACTACAGCGTGGTGAGACACATCATGGCGCGCCACGGCCAGCATCTCTAAAACAACAACTAAGCTCTTGCGGTACCGGCTTCACACACTGCCCCGACCATAATTAAAGAAGAGGGAACCCCTATGTCCGCGCACAAGACCGCACTGCTCAGTGCCCTGACCACCGCGCTGCTGGCCAGCGCCAGCATCCAGGCCGCCGAACCGCTCAAGGCGGTCGGTGCCGGTGAAGGCCAGTTGGATATCGTCGCCTGGCCCGGCTACATCGAACGTGGCGAAAGCGACAAGGCCTACGACTGGGTCACCGGTTTCGAGAAGGAAACCGGCTGCAAGGTCAATGTGAAAACCGCCGCCACGTCTGACGAAATGGTCAGCCTGATGGCCAAGGGTGGTTATGACCTGGTGACCGCATCGGGTGATGCCTCGTTGCGCCTGATCGGCGGCAAGCGTGTGCAGCCGATCAACACGGCATTGATCCCGAACTGGAAGAACATCGACCCGCGCCTCAAAGACGCGCCGTGGTATGTGGTCGGCCAGCAAACCTACGGCACCCCGTACCAATGGGGCCCGAACGTGTTGATGTACAACACCAACGTATTCAAGACTGCGCCCACCAGCTGGAACGTGGTGTTTGACGCGCAAAACCTGCCGGACGGCAAGCCGAACAAAGGTCGCGTGCAAGCGTATGACGGCCCGATCTACATCGCCGATGCGGCGCTGTACCTCAAGTCGACCAAGCCGGAACTGGGCATCCAGAACCCGTATGAGCTGACCGAAACCCAGTACAAGGCCGTGCTTGAGTTGTTGCGCGCCCAGCAACCGCTGATCCACCGCTACTGGCACGACACCACGGTACAGATGAGCGACTTCAAAAACGAAGGCGTGGTGGCCTCCAGCGCCTGGCCGTATCAGGTCAACGGACTGGTCAACGAGAAGCAGCCAATTGCCTCGACCATTCCAAAGGAAGGCGCCACCGGCTGGGCCGACACCACCATGTTGCACAGCGAAGCCAAGCACCCCAACTGCGCATACAAGTGGATGGACTGGTCGCTGCAACCCAAAGTCCAGGGCGATGTTGCCGCCTGGTTCGGCTCGCTGCCGGCAGTGCCTGCCGCCTGTAAAGAGAGCGAACTGCTGGGCGCCGAAGGCTGCAAAACCAATGGGTTCGACCAGTTCGACAAGATCGCCTTCTGGAAAACCCCGCAGGCTGAGGGCGGCAAGTTCGTGCCGTATAGCCGCTGGACCCAGGATTACATCGCGATCATGGGCGGGCGCTAAACCTTCCTGACAACGCAGGACAAAATGTGGGAGCGGGCTTGCTCGCGAATGCGGTGTGTCAGTCAACACATCTGTAACTGATCCACCGCATTCGCGAGCAAGCCCGCTCCCACAGTTGGACCGAGTCAGATTCAGTACCGCGTTTATTTTTCAGAAGTCCAGGCCGGGCCGCTGCGACGACCCGCGCCTTTTCGGAGCACCGCACCATGACGCTTGCAGTCCAATTCACCCACGTTTCCCGTCAGTTCGGCGAAGTGAAAGCCGTTGACCGGGTTTCCATCGATATCCAGGACGGCGAGTTCTTTTCCATGCTCGGCCCCTCCGGCTCCGGCAAGACCACGTGCCTGCGCCTGATCGCCGGGTTCGAGCAGCCGAGCGCAGGCTCGATCCGTATTCATGGCGAGGAAGCCGCAGGCTTGCCGCCGTACCAGCGCGATGTGAACACCGTGTTCCAGGATTACGCGCTGTTCCCCCATATGAATGTGCGCGACAACGTGGCGTACGGCCTCAAGGTCAAAGGCGTCGCCAAGACCGAGCGCCTGAACCGTGCAGAGGAAGCCTTGGGTATGGTCGCCCTCGGCGGCTACGGCGACCGCAAGCCAGTGCAGCTCTCCGGTGGCCAACGCCAACGGGTAGCCCTGGCCCGTGCGCTGGTCAACCGCCCGCGCGTGTTGCTGCTGGATGAACCGCTGGGCGCCCTCGACCTCAAGCTGCGCGAGCAGATGCAAAGCGAGCTGAAAAAGCTGCAACGCCAACTGGGCATCACCTTTATTTTCGTGACCCACGACCAGACTGAAGCGCTGTCGATGTCGGACCGTGTGGCGGTGTTCAACAAGGGCCGCATCGAGCAAGTCGACACCCCACGCAACCTGTATATGAAACCGGCCACCGCCTTCGTGGCCGAGTTCGTCGGTACCTCCAACGTGATTCGCGGCGAGTTGGCCCAACGCCTCAGCGGCAGTGCCCAGCCGTTCTCGATCCGTCCGGAACACGTACGTTTTGCCGAAGGCCCATTGGGCGCCGGTGAAGTGGAAGTCAGCGGCCTGCTGCACGACATCCAGTACCAGGGCAGCGCCACCCGCTATGAGCTGAAACTGGAAAACGGCCAGGCGCTGAATATCAGCCAGGCCAACAACCAATGGCTGGATATCAGCAGCGGTCATCAGGTCGGTCAGTCGATAACCGCCCGTTGGGCGCGGGAAGCCATGACACCGCTGACCGAAACCGCAGGCGAGGTGTGACATGAGCCTGGCCCTTTCCCAACCGCCGATGCGCAGGTTTTCCAACCTGCTGTACCGCAAGCCCAACCTGTACCTGGCGATGTTGTTGATACCGCCACTGATCTGGTTCGGCGCGATCTACCTGGGGTCGTTGCTGACCCTGCTCTGGCAAGGTTTCTACACCTTCGACGACTTCACCATGGCGGTCACGCCGGACCTGACCCTGGCCAACTTTGCGGCGCTGTTCCAGCCGTCGAACTTCGACATCATCGTGCGCACCTTGAGCATGGCGATCGTGGTGTCCATCGCCAGCGCCATCGTGGCCTTCCCCATCGCCTATTACATGGCGCGCTACACCACGGGCAAGACCAAGGCGTTTTTCTACATCGCGGTGATGATGCCGATGTGGGCCAGCTACATCGTCAAGGCCTATGCCTGGACCTTGCTGCTGGCCAAGGGCGGCGTGGCGCAGTGGTTTGTGCAGCACCTGGGGCTGGAGCCGTTGCTGCAGTTCGTGCTGGGCATTCCCGGCGTGGGCGGTAGCACCTTGAGCACTTCGCACCTGGGGCGGTTCATGGTGTTCGTCTATATCTGGCTACCGTTCATGATCCTGCCGATCCAGGCCTCGCTGGAACGTCTGCCGCCGTCGTTGCTGCAAGCCTCGGCCGACCTTGGAGCCAAGCCGCGCCAGACGTTCATGCAGGTGATCCTGCCGCTGTCGGTGCCGGGGATTGCTGCCGGTTCGATCTTCACGTTCTCACTGACCCTGGGCGATTTCATCGTGCCGCAGCTTGTCGGGCCGCCGGGTTACTTCGTTGGCGGCATGGTCTACGCGCAGCAAGGCGCCATCGGCAACATGCCCATGGCCGCGGCGTTCACCCTGGTGCCGATCGTGCTGATCGCGGTTTACCTGTCCATCGTCAAACGCCTGGGGGCCTTCGATGCACTCTGAAAAATCCTCGTTGGGCCTGAAGATCGCAGCCTGGGGCGGGTTGGTGTTCTTGCACTTCCCGATCCTGATCATCTTCCTGTACGCCTTCAATACCGAAGAAGCTGCGTTCAGCTTTCCACCCCAAGGGTTCACCTTGAAGTGGTTCAGCGTGGCATTCGCCCGGCCGGATGTGCTGGAAGCCATCAAGCTGTCGCTGCAGATCGCGGCCATTGCCACGTTGATCGCCATTGTGCTCGGCACATTGGCCTCGGCCGCGCTGTATCGCCGTGAGTTCTTCGGCAAGCAAGGCGTGTCGCTGATGCTGATCCTGCCGATTGCACTGCCGGGGATCATCACCGGTATCGCGTTGCTGGCAACGTTCAAGACGCTGGGCATCGAGCCCGGGATGTTCACCATCATCGTCGGCCACGCGACCTTCTGCGTGGTGATCGTTTACAACAACGTGATCGCGCGCTTGCGCCGTACCTCCCACAGCCTGATCGAAGCCTCAATGGACCTGGGCGCCGACGGCTGGCAGACCTTCCGCTACATCATCATGCCCAACCTGGGCTCGGCGCTGCTGGCCGGCGGCATGCTCGCCTTTGCGCTGTCGTTCGACGAAATCATCGTCACTACCTTCACCGCCGGCCACGAGCGCACCTTGCCGCTGTGGCTGCTCAACCAGTTGAGCCGCCCGCGCGATGTGCCGGTGACCAACGTGGTGGCGATGCTGGTGATGCTGGTGACGATGTTCCCGATTCTGGGTGCCTATTACCTCACGCGTGGCGGTGAAAGCGTGGCGGGGAGTGGCGGTAAATAACGTTGCGACTGGAGGAACGCCGTTCCCACATTTGGATCCGGTTCCTTCAGAGGACTAACAATTGTTTGAGGAGAGTTGAACCATGCAAACCAAATTACTGATCAACGGCCAACTGGTCGAAGGCGAAGGCCCGGCCCAAGCGGTGTTCAACCCGGCCCTCGGCCGCGTGCTGGTGGAAATCAACGAAGCCAGCGAAGCCCAGGTCGACGCCGCCGTGCGTGCCGCCGATGCGGCCTTTGAAAGCTGGTCGCAAACCGCACCGAAGGATCGCTCCCTGTTGCTGCTGAAACTGGCGGACGTGATCGAGGCCCATGGCGAAGAACTGGCCAAGCTGGAGTCGGACAACTGCGGCAAACCCTACAGCGCCGCGCTGAACGATGAGATCCCGGCGATTGCCGACGTGTTCCGCTTCTTTGCCGGCGCCAGTCGCTGCATGAGCGGCTCGGCTGGCGGCGAGTACCTGCCGGGCCATACGTCGATGATCCGCCGCGACCCAGTGGGCGTGATTGCCTCTATCGCACCGTGGAACTACCCACTGATGATGGTCGCCTGGAAAATCGCCCCGGCGCTGGCCGCAGGTAATACCGTGGTGCTCAAGCCGTCGGAACAAACCCCACTGACCGCGTTGCGCATGGTTGAACTGGCCGCCGAGATTTTCCCGGCGGGTGTACTCAACCTGGTGTTTGGTCGTGGGCCTACGGTAGGCAGCCCGCTGGTGAACCACCCGAAAGTGCGCATGGTGTCGCTGACCGGCTCCATCGCGACCGGCGCGAATATCATCTCCAGCACCGCCGACAGTGTTAAACGCATGCACATGGAACTGGGCGGCAAGGCGCCGGTGATCATTTTCAATGACGCGGACATCGATGCTGCCGTGGAAGGCATTCGCACCTTTGGCTTCTACAACGCCGGGCAGGATTGCACGGCCGCCTGCCGCATTTATGCCCAAGCCGATATCTACGATGCATTCGTCGAGAAACTCGGCGCCGCCGTCGCCAGCATCAAATACGGTTTGCAAGATGACCCTGCCACCGAGCTGGGCCCGTTGATCACGGCGCAACATCGCGACCGCGTGGCCGGGTTTGTCGAGCGTGCAGTGGCGCAGCCGCATATTCGCCTGGTAACCGGCGGCAAGGCGGTGGAAGGCAATGGCTTCTTCTTTGAGCCGACGGTGTTGGCCGACGCGCAGCAGGACGATGAAATCGTGCGTCGTGAAGTGTTCGGGCCGGTGGTTTCCGTGACCAAGTTCAACGATGAAGCGCAGGTGCTGGGTTGGGCCAACGATTCGGACTACGGGCTGGCGTCGTCCGTGTGGACGGCCGATGTGGGCCGCGCCCATCGTTTGGCTGCGCGCTTGCAGTACGGCTGCACGTGGGTGAATACCCACTTCATGTTGGTCAGCGAAATGCCTCACGGCGGTCAGAAACTGTCGGGGTATGGCAAGGACATGTCCATGTACGGGCTTGAGGACTACACCACTGTTCGGCATGTGATGTTCAAGCACTGACGCTGACTCCTCCTGTGGGAGCAAGCCCGCTCCCACAAGGGATCTCCTTATAACAATAAAATTTCGTAGGTATCCATGGACATCACCCGCCGCGACTTCCTCAACGGCGTCGCCATTACCATTGCCGCCGGCATGACGCCGCTGCAACTCCTGCAAGCCGCTCCCGATGGCCGCTACTACCCTCCTGCCCTCACCGGCCTGCGCGGCAGCCATGTGGGTTCGTTTGAAGTGGCGCACCAGATGGGCTGGGAAAAGAAGGTGTTCGACACCGAGAAACTGCCGATCACCGAGGACTATGACCTGGTGGTGGTTGGCGGCGGGTTAAGCGGTTTGTCGGCGGCGTGGTTCTACCGCGAGAAGCACCCGAAGGCGAAGATCCTGATCCTGGAAAACCACGACGACTTCGGTGGCCACGCCAAGCGCAATGAATTCCAGGCCGGTGGCCGCATGATCATCGGCTACGGCGGCAGCGAAGCGTTCCAGTCGCCCAACCACCTCTACAGCAAGGAAGTGAACGGGCTGCTGAAGAAACTGGGGGTCAATATCAAGCGCTTCGAAACCGCCTTCGATCGCCAGTTCTACCCGGGCCTGGGGCTGTCGCGCGGGGTGTTTTTCGACAAGGAAAACTTCGGCGAGGACAAACTGGTAACCGGCGATCCAACCCCCATGGTGGCCGATGACATTGCGCCGGACCAGTTGAATGCGCGCTCCCTGCAAGACTTCATCAATGATTTTCCCTTGCCGGCCGCAGACCGCCAGGCACTGATCGAACTGCACACGGCGCCCAAGGACTACCTGCCGGGCAAATCAGCCGAAGAAAAGGCTGACTACCTGGCAGTCACCAGTTACCGCGATTTCCTGCTCAAGAACGTAGGCTTGTCGGAAGGTGCAGTGAAGTACTTCCAGAGTCGCACCAATGATTTCATGGCGTTGAGCATCGATGCCGTTGCATCGTCCGATGCCTACAGCGTGGGTTTCCCAGGCTTTGCCGGGATGAACCTGGCACCGATCAGCGAAGAAGCCGCGGCGGAAATGGAAGAGCCCTACATCTACCACTTCCCGGATGGCAACGCGTCGGTGGCACGCCTGCTGGTGCGCAGCCTGATCCCTGGGGTTGCGCCGGGGCATACGATGGACGATATCGTGCTGGCGCCCTTTGATTACGCCAAGCTCGATCAACCCAAAGCATCGGTGCGAGTGAGACTGAACAGTACGGCGGTGAGTGTGCGTAACGTCGGCGATAGCGTGCATGTCGGCTACAGCCGTGGCGGACAACTCGCCCAGGTGCGCGGCAAGCGCTGCATCCTGGCCTGCTACAACATGATGATTCCTTACCTGCTCAAAGACCTGCCCGCGCCACAGGCCCACGCCTTGAGCCAAAACGTGAAATACCCGTTGGTGTACACCAAGGTGGTCATTCGTAATTGGCAGTCGTTCCAGAAACTTGGGGTACACGAGATTTACGCGGCGACCCAACCGTACAGCCGGATCAAACTGGATTACCCGGTCAGCATGGGCGGCTACGACCACCCACGCGACCCGACGCAGCCGATTGGCCTGCACATGGTCTACGTGCCCACCAGCCCCAACAGTGGCATGAACGCACGCGACCAGGCACGCGCCGGACGGGGCAAGCTGTACGGGCAGACCTTTGAGCAGCTTGAAGCGCAATTGCGTGACCAGTTGCAACGCATGCTGGGCCCGGGTGGGTTCAATCATGAACGCGACATTCTGGCGATCACTGTCAACCGCTGGTCACATGGTTATGCGAGCTTCTCCAACAGCCTGTTCGATGACGCCGATGAAAGCGAAGCGTGGATGACCCTGGCGAAAAAACCACTGGGGCATGTGAGCATTGCCAACTCGGATGCGGCGTGGAGCGCCTATGCGCACGCGGCGATTGATGAGGCGTTCAGGGCCGTGGGGGAAGTTGCCTGAAATACAGTTTAAATGTGGGAGCGGGCTTGCTCGCGAATACGGTGTGTCAGTCGACACATCTGTGTTTGATGCATTGCTTTCGCGAGCAAGCCCGCTCCCACATTAGATCCTCATGGTGTTTGAGTGCCGTGCCCAGACGCATAGCCGGAAACACCTTGTTTCACATGCAAAGCCATCACCCCGCTATCAATCATTTTTCCTACGTCATCGAACCGCTTAAGCTATCCGGCGTCTGTTTATTGTCCGTAGCGTTTGGTCGAAGGCATGTCCGAACCGTAATTTCTGATCCAGTACGTGCCAGGAACGGCGCAGGATTTGCTCACGACAGGTTGTCTCTATGCACCGCAGGAATTTGCTCAAAGCGTCCATGGCCATTGCGGCTTACACCGGTTTATCGGCCAGCGGCCTGCTCGCTGCGCAGGCTTGGGCAGGCAACCGCGCCGCCGATGGCAAGGCCGTGTCGTTCGATTTTGAAACGTTGAAGACCCAGGCCAAGAGACTCGCCGGGACCGCGTATAAAGACACCAAACAGGTGCTGCCGCCGACCCTGGCGACCATGACGCCACAGAATTTCAACGCTATCGGCTATGACGGCAACCATTCGTTGTGGAAAGAACTGAACGGTCAACTGGACGTGCAGTTCTTCCACGTCGGCATGGGTTTCAAGACGCCCGTGCGCATGCACAGTGTCGACCCCAAGACCCGTGAAGCGCGCGAGGTGCATTTCCGCCCTTCGCTGTTCAACTATGAAAAAACCACGGTAGACACCAAACAGCTGACCGGTGACCTGGGTTTCTCCGGCTTCAAGCTGTTCAAGGCGCCGGAACTGGATCGCCATGACGTGCTGTCGTTTCTGGGCGCCAGTTATTTCCGAGCGGTGGACTCCACGGGCCAGTACGGCCTGTCGGCCCGTGGCCTGGCCATCGATACCTACGCGAAAAAACGCGAGGAATTCCCCGACTTCACGCAGTTCTGGTTCGAAACCCCGGACAAGGACGCCACCCGGTTCGTGGTGTACGCCTTGCTCGACTCGCCGAGCGCCACAGGTGCCTATCGCTTCGATATCGACTGCCAGGCCAACCAGGTGGTGATGGCCATCGACGCCCATATCAATGCGCGTACCGCCATCGAACAACTGGGCATCGCACCAATGACCAGCATGTTCAGCTGCGGCACCCACGAACGCCGCATGTGCGACACCATCCACCCGCAAATCCACGACTCGGACCGTCTGGCGATGTGGCGCGGCAACGGCGAGTGGATCTGCCGTCCGCTGAACAACCCGGCCAAGCTGCAGTTCAACGCGTTTGCCGACAAAGACCCGAAAGGTTTTGGCCTGGTGCAGACCGACCATGAGTTCGCCAGCTACCAGGACACCGTGGACTGGTACAGCAAGCGCCCAAGCCTGTGGGTCGAACCGACCACTGCCTGGGGCGAAGGCTCCATCGACCTGCTGGAAATTCCTACCACCGGCGAAACCCTGGACAACATCGTGGCCTTCTGGACCCCGAAGACGCCTGTGGCCGCCGGCGACTCGCTCAACTATGGCTACAAGCTGTACTGGAGCGCCCTGCCGCCGGTGAGCACACCGTTGGCACAGGTCGATGCGACCCGTTCCGGCATGGGCGGCTTCACCGAAGGCTGGGCACCGGGCGAACATTACCCCGAAGTTTGGGCCCGTCGTTTTGCCGTGGACTTCAAGGGCGGTGGCCTGGACCGCCTGCCGACTGGCACCGGGATCGAGCCGGTGGTGACCTGCTCCCACGGCCAGGTGAAGGATTTCAGCGTGCTGGTGCTCGACAACATCAAGGGTTACCGCATCCTGTTTGACTGGTACCCGACCAGCGACAGCGTGGAGCCAGTAGAACTGCGCCTGTTTATCCGCACCCAGGATCGCACCCTGAGTGAGACCTGGTTGTACCAGTACTTCCCGCCGGCACCGGAGCAGCGCAAGTACACCTGATGCCAAATAAATGTGGGAGCAGATCTGCTCCCACATTTTTAAGGGTGGCTCAGAACCGCGACACACTCTTCATCGCCCCAATCAGATACCGCATCGCCACCTGGTCACTCTCGGTCAGCGCACGGTACTGCTCCACCAACTCAGCTTCTTCCAGACTCAACCTGCGGCCACGCAAGGACAACCTGCGGGTAATAAATGACGCCACTGCACCCGCCACACCAAAGGACTTGGCCATGGACTGCTACTCCTGATATCAATCAAACACTCCTGGTGCCCACCACCTGCATCCCGTGAAGCGCAATGCCTCCGTGAACAAACAGACTGACTCCCTGGGCCAGAAATCAGACTTACCCTAAGCGTAGAAACGATCTCGCCAAGCGTGCGTTTTTTTTAGAGTAATCACTTAAATAATTTCATCGGTTATAAATACCTACAGCGTAATCTCACTGCGCTGGCCAGAAAAAACCCACCGGATCAGGGTGGGTTCTGGTGCAGCTTCTGTAGGCTCAATCCCTCAGGTCAGACTCGTGAATCGGCTGGTCGCGATGAGTCGCCCGCTGATACTGCGCCGGCCAGATTGCCTTGCGTCCGCCCAGGTCATCATCGGCATGCAATGGCCAGTACGGATCACGCAACAGTTCCCGGGCCAGGAAGATGATATCGGCCTGGCAGGTACGCAAGATGTGCTCGGCCTGGGCCGGCTCGGTGATCATGCCAACGGTGCCCGTGGCAATGCCCGACTCTTTACGCACACGTTCGGCGAAGCGGGTCTGGTAGCCAGGGCCGGTGGGGATCTCGGCATTGGCGGCGGTGCCACCCGAGGACACGTCGATCAAGTCCACGCCAAGTTCCTTCAGGCGGCGCGCCAACTCCACAGTTTCATCAGGGTTCCAGCCATCTTCCACCCAGTCGGTCGCCGACACCCGCACAAACAACGGCAGCTCCTGCGGCCAGGCCGCACGCACGGCCTGGGTCACTTGCAGCACCAGACGGATGCGGTTTTCAAACGAACCACCGTACTGATCCTGACGCTGGTTGCTGATGGGCGAGAGGAACTGATGCAGCAGGTACCCATGGGCGGCGTGGATTTCGACCACCTCGAAACCGGCGGTCAATGCGCGCTTGGCAGCCGCGACAAAGTCGGCGATCACTTGCTGGATCTGCCCTTCATCCAATTGCTTGGGCTGCGTGTGGTTGGGGTCGAAGGCAATCGTCGAAGGTCCCACCGGCACCCAACCGCCATCGCCCGGCTTGACGCTGCCGTGCTTGCCGATCCAAGGTCGATGAGTGCTGGCCTTGCGCCCGGCGTGGGCCAGTTGAATCCCAGCCACTGCACCTTGGGCCGCGATAAACCGAGTGATGCGTTGCAGCGGCTCGATCTGGGCGTCGTTCCACAGTCCCAGGTCCTGGGCAGTGATGCGGCCATCGGCGGTCACCGCGGTGGCTTCGGTAAAAATCAGCCCGGCACCGCCCACGGCACGGCTGCCAAGGTGCACCAGGTGCCAGTCATTGGCCAGGCCTTCTTCAGCGGAGTATTGGCACATCGGCGACACCGCTATGCGATTGAGCAGGGTCAATTGGCGCAGGGTATAGGGTTCGAGCAGCTGACTCATGGCGCACCTCTTCTGGGTTCTGTGGGCACTGTTCAACAGTGCTTAGAGCCTAGTCGACAACGGTGGATTGCACAGGGTTCAGATCAGAAAGCGGGAGCCGATTGCCGGCTCCCGTGCAGCAACCGCTTACATTTCGACCTGGGTGCCCAGCTCGATCACCCGGTTTACCGGGAGTTTGAAGAAACGCAGGTTACCGTTTGCGTTCTTCAACATGAACGCGAACAAACCTTCGCGCCAACGCGCCATGCCCTTGATGCGCGACGCAATCACCGTCTCGCGACTGAGGAAGTAGGTGGTGCGCATCGGGCTGAAATCCAGGTCATCGAGGTGACACAGTTTCAGCGCTTCGGGCACGTCCGGCTCGTCGGTGAAACCGAAGTGCAGGATCACACGGAAGAAGCCTTCACCGTAGGAATCCACCTCGAAACGCCGTGCGGCAGGTACACGCGGAATATCCTCGTAGACCACCGTCAGCAACACCACTTGCTCATGCAGCACCTGGTTATGCAGCAGGTTGTGCAACAGCGCGTGGGGCACCGCGTCCGGGCGCGCCGTGAGAAACACCGCCGTACCCTGCACGCGATGGGGCGGTTGCACGCGGATACTGCTGATAAAGATCGGCAGTGGCAGGCCGCCTTCGTCGAGGCGGTCCACCAGCAATTGCTTGCCGCGTTTCCAGGTGGTCATCAGCACAAACAGCACAATCCCCGCCAGTACCGGGAAGGCACCGCCCTGGATGATCTTCGGCACGTTGGCGGCAAAGTACAGGCCATCCACCAACAGGCAGCAGACCAGGACCGGCACCGCCAGTATCGGCGGCCATTTCCACAGCAGCAGCATGACCGCCGACACCAGGATAGTCGTCATCAACATGGTACCGGTCACCGCCACACCGTAGGCCGACGCCAACGCGTTGGAGGACTCGAAGCCCAGCACCAGCAAAATTACCCCGACCATCAGCGACCAGTTCACCGCGCCGATATAGATCTGGCCCTGCTCGGCGCTGGAGGTGTGCTGGATATGCATGCGCGGGATGTAACCCAACTGGATCGCCTGACGGGTCAGGGAAAACGCACCGGAGATGACTGCCTGGGAGGCGATAACCGTTGCCAGGGTGGACAACACCACCAGCGGAATCAGCGCCCAGCTCGGCGCCAGCAGGTAGAAGGGGTTACGTGCGGCTTCCGGGTCGCCGAGCAGCATCGCGCCCTGGCCAAAATAGTTAAGCACCAGCGCGGGGAGCACCAGCATGAACCAGGCGCGTGCGATGGGTTTGCGACCGAAGTGCCCCATGTCGGCGTACAACGCTTCGGCGCCAGTCAGAGCCAGTACGACCGCGCCGAGGATGGCCACGCCAATGCCCGGATGAGCCTCGAAGAAACGCACGGCCCACATCGGATTGATGGCGCTGAGCACTTCAGGATGCAGTGTGATGCCATACACGCCGAGGCCACCCAGCACCAGGAACCACGTCACCATGACCGGCCCGAATAGCTTGCCGATGTGGTCGGTACCGTGCTTCTGGATCAGGAACAACGCCACCAGCACCACCAGGGCGATAGGCACGACCCACTTTTCCAGTCCGTCGAAGGCCAACTCCAGCCCCTCAACGGCGGACAATACGGAAATCGCCGGGGTGATCATGCTGTCACCGTAGAACAGCGCCGCCCCGCATAGGCCACACACCACGAGGAAGCTACGCAGCTTCTTGCGCTCCCCCGCCGCTCGTCGCGCCAGTGCAGTAAGGGCCATGATGCCGCCTTCGCCTTGGTTGTCGGCGCGCAGTACAAACAGCATGTACTTGATCGAGACCACCCAGATCAGCGACCAGAAGATCAGCGCCAAAATCCCCAAGACGCCGTCATGGTTGACTTGCACTCCATAACCGCCGTTGAACACCTCTTTAAGGGTGTAGAGCGGGCTGGTCCCGATATCGCCGTAAACCACCCCGACCGCTGCCACCAACATGCCAATCGGCTTTGCGGTGGAATGCTCGGCACCTGCCGCCGGACTACTTGCCTGACCCATCAACCACTCCTGCCCTTTGACCTGAGGTCTTTTATAAACAGCGCGTCTAAGCTGACACTAGCATGCGCTGTTTTACTTCTCGTAACAGACGTTTTATTGACCCCGGGGATTTCCCCGTGCGCAACGGCGCGAAGCATAGCGCAGCACTCGTCGCATTTCCCTGCATAAAGCTGGTCAAGTGCGTTGCCCGTCGCTAGAATTGCGCACTTTTTGATCAGAGGCACACCAAGTGCCCGTCTACCGCCTTGTCGTGCCCGACTGGCGGCGTCATTCAATACCGAGGTTAGACATGTCCACCACCATCGCAAAAGCCAACCCCAAGGTTGGCTTTGTTTCCCTGGGTTGCCCGCACGCTAGCCAAAATATACAAATTGTTGTTCCGTTAAAGGGAACGTTTTGGTTGACATAGGGCGAGAATATGACTATTTTTCTCCCAAGTCGGCAGCCCTGCCTTAGCGGTGCGTGAAGGAGCTCCTTCGCTGGCTTACCTAATTCGTAAAACCTATGCCTACATGCATAGGTCATCAGACAAAAGTCGAGCAGATGCTCGACTTTTTTTTTGGCTCTTTTTGGATGAGGATGACTGGATGCACCTTCTATATGTTGACGAATCAGGCACGCCAAGCGACCCGAGCCAGAGCTTTTTCATTCTCGCGGGCGTGTCCATCTTTGAACGTCAAACACACTGGGTTGAAACCCAGATGAACGAGATCGCCGCAAGGTTCTTCCCTGAAGACCCCTACGCGATTGAGCTCCACGGTTCGCCGATGAGATCTGGCAAGAGCGAATGGCGGCCTTTTCCGATGGCCGACCGGATTCAAGCTATCAAAGACTGCCTCAGCATCATCGCCAACTCTAAAGGCAAATATCGCCTGTTCGCTTCGGTAGTAGAACGTGGAGCGCATGGGGCAGACGATCCGATCAAATCTTGTTTTGAACAGGTAGCATCGAGGTTTGACAAATACCTCCAACGATTCAATACGCAGGGCAAACCTGAGAGAGGGATCGCAATTTTTGACACCTCCCACACAGAAAAAAGCATCCAGAACCTTGCGAGAACATTCAAGTACGATGGGCACTCATTCGGTAAGCTCAGAAACTTTGCTGAGGTACCACTGTTTCTGGACTCCAAAGCGTCAAGGATGATCCAGTTGGTCGACCTGGTTGCATTTGCGATTTTTCGACACTATCAAGCTGACGATTCGCAATACTTCGACATCATCAAAAATAGCTTCGACAGCGTGGGCGGCACCATACATGGCCTTCATGTCCGTAGAGCGTCCCAAAATGTAGGTGTCGCGGTACAGATCGCGACCACGACGATCGTGACACCCGAGGCAGTGCTGGCGGTCGAAGAGATAGCAATCAACAACGGTTGACCCCGCACGGTAGGGTAAGAATGTGCAAAGTTAAACGAGCGCTGGAAGACTCGCAAAACGCGCCGCCACTTGGCGTCCAGCATTCGAATCGAAACTACCCATCGCGACCTAGTGAGCATTACGAGGAGCGCTGCAGGTTTTGAAAATCGCTCGCTTCGGAAGTTTTCCAACCGCTCACCCAAGCGGGCAGGGGGTCTGCAGAGCTTTCCCCCTGCCCTGCTGTGCTGCCACGAGATGTAAAGGCATTGCATTCCTCTTCCAGACTTTGCAGTCAGTGCAATGACCATTCTCCCGCTAAAGCCCACAGCTGGCCTGGGCTGAGCCCCCCATTGCACTACATTCCACCTTTGCACTTTTTTGCGACGAGAAGCCCGTCGGCGGGAGGGGGATAAGTGCTTTTCTTGTCCATTTTTTTTCACTCAAGCATTTTCCACCAGGTATCGAAATTGATTCGCCAGTTAGGCACACTGTGTCAGTCTCAACACGCTTGATGCCTGCGTATTCGGGTTAAGAAAAGCTCAGATCTTTAAATTAAATGTTCAATAGATTAAGTTACACACATAGATATTACACAAGCTAATCGGGAGCGTCGGCTGGTGTTTTCGGAAAAAAATCTGGTATTTGCGTGGTGGAATACGAGCCTTGCCCCTTCAGGCAACAGCAGGTCGACCGTAGATGAAAGGTTTATGGCATCTCAGGTCATTGTCAGTTTAATTACAGAAATTGGTGCTGACTTCATTGCTCTAGGAGAAATGTCAGATCTAGACCTCATCGACATTTCTAAAATTTGCAAACAATATGGATATAGCGTTCATTCGGGAATCACTAAAGCCGGCAGATCGAAATTCGATATTTGTTACGCATGCAACGACCTAAAACTCTCAATAACCAATTTTAAAGATATAATCTCAAAGAAAGGTGACTCAACACTAAAGATCGCTAAACGCGTCGACTTAATGTCTCTCCTAGACGGCACGGCTTTCCACTTATTTATATCACACTGGCCCAGTCGTCTCTGGTGCGAGCAGAATCATGCTGATAGGCACACTTTCGGCATGCGTTTGCGAGACTCTTTTGACAACCTTGTACAAGAGTCTGATAAGTACCCTTTCGTGATAATGCTCGGCGACTATAATGATGATCCGTTTGATCAGTCTCTCAGCGAGCAAGTCATGGCCAGTCGCGACATTGACATGGTTCGCCGTACGAAACACTTACTTTACAATCCTTTTTGGAGACATCTGTGCAAGCAGTCAGAAACCCACCAAGGAGCGGGAAGTTATTATTACAAAGGTGGTAGAATCACGAAATGGCACACATTCGATCAGCTAATTTATTCTCAGGCATTTCTAACCTCACGTGAATGGACGTATGATCACGGATATAACTTAGTGCATGAAATGCCTGAACTCATAGATATGGTCAAAAACCCCGAATCTGTATTTGATCATTTACCCGTATATGGAAAAATAGAAAAGGTAATAAACCATGGTTAACTTTATTGATTCTTTTAACAAGGGAATTTCGGCGGCGGAAAGAGCCATTGCAAATAAAGACGAGATAGATTCGGTTATCGAACAGCTGAGCGAGCAATTGCAGCAAGCAACCAATGGCAGGCTTAAGATAAGTATCATTCAAAAACAGATACCTCTTTCCGGACTTGCTATTGCAGACATTATGAATAGGAAAACATACTGGGCTATCGCCGCCTCCAACCCGCTTAGCTCTTTTCAACCTAAAGAATTGGCACAATGGACATTTAGTGAAAACGGTTATCCGTGCAAAATCATACTCACAGACGCAGAAATATATTGTGAAGATAAAACAGCTCTGGAAAACGCGCTTGCCAAGATGATTGCGACACCAGAAGCAGGAAAAAAAATGAAATCTGTAATGGAGCAAAAGCCTACTGAGTCAGATGCTTAGTGATTGAATTTAATCAATTAGCGAAAAATAGGGCCTCACTCTGCTAATGGGTGAGATTATTAGGTAGGCAATAAAATCACTTTGCGCTACAGAATGAGCATTACAATTGACTATGCACCATGCTTCAAATATTGCATTACTTCTTCTGCCTTTATTACTAGCCGGCATTGTTACAGCGGCTACCCGCGGAAAAGGGCGCTGGTGGACAATGGCCAGATGGATATCTGCATTTACAATGCACCCTGACCAAGGGCTAGTGAGGCAAGGGCTCTTATGGCTAAGTATTTTAGTACCTCTATTTTATGGTCTGGGGGCGGGCATTATTATATGGGCAGACTACCAAATATCGCTCACACAAGAAGGTCTCGAAACCTTCGTTAAAATAAGCGCAATCCCGCTTGCTTTATTTTCACTATCACTACCGTTAACAATTTTAGTATCTCGCTTACATGCCACCTCCCAAACAGCAAACCAAATAACACTCACCAGACACAAAAACAACATTGACTCTTTTTATTCACACCGAAAAGAATTGTTTAGCTATTTCGCGCAAATCGGCGAAGTGGTGTTTTTGGATTGCATTATTGCAAAATTCAAATTACACCCTCGGATACACAAGAGATTCTTCACCGGCAAACTTGCCGATGGCACACCAATGGCGAACGAGGCGGAATTTAAGACAGTCGAATCCGACATTGAAAATGCACTCTGGAAAATTCACGGTGTGCTTACAGATTTCAATCCGGAGATGACCTACAGTTTGTATGTTGCAAACTTATGCAGCGAAATCTATCGACTCGCACTTACACTAGGACTCACAGAAATATATATAGTCCTAGCGGAAAAAAGCACATTAGTTCCTGCGATCATTGACGAAGAACCAAAAATGTTGCGCACGGTAGGTACTACCACAACAGAGCTAATTGCAGCATTCCGCTACATATATAGCTTTTTCCACAACCTATGTGATTTCGCGGGCATCACCCCACTTGACTCACGAAAGGATCCAGCCTATAGATACATATTTGAAGGGGGAGCCTTTCACAATATAACGATCCCTCCAGTAATTGAAAGATTGCATGCTGAGGACATAAGGAAAAACATAGATAATTACAACTTTTCCAGACTAATGGAAAAACAAAACTCCGCTAACCGGTAATACCTTTAAGTATTTTACTTGAAGCGAGAGCTTGAGCGGCATTACTGGTGAATGAAGCAGCGTTTGCCGGAGAGGACATTGGACCAGATCTGAGCCAATTGTGCCTGCGCTTGAATCGGTTCAGCCCGACTTAGTCGATCAAGTCCCTCGACGACTAAAACAGAACCATCAGCTATCCTTCCATCTTCTACTGCTTGAAGAAATACACCCAGCGCCCCTTGCTTGACGTGATGTTGGTGATAAGCGGATAACCCCTCATCTCTTAAAGACAATGACTCATCCAAAACCAGTCCTTTCTCGCTTGCCCAACGCTGAGCATACTGAAGCTGACGGTCCGCGCTGCTGCCAATCGCCTGCCTAGGATCAGAGAAACGTAGGTAGCTATATACCTTTGCCATCATTCGTTGCCTAGATGCATCCATTAGGATCAGGCCTGTTCATTTTTTGTGGGCGCTTTCTTCACTTTTTCCAATATTCCAGCTAACGATTCAAACATTTGAACCATGTGATTCACATCTCCCGCTTTAGAATTAATAGCTTCCGGCCACTTAATTTCTTCCGCCAAAACCTTTAGCACTTGAGCTTTCGATTCAACATTTCCTTCCACCCCTCCAACAGAAAACTCTTTTACAGCATAATACGATAGAAGATAACGATCGAAGACGGATCTAACTCTCATAAACTGAATAGACGAATCAATAAAACTTCTATACTGCTTCAGAAACCATGCAGCCAAAAATTCAACCACAAGGAAAGTTAAGGAGCAGGAAACTACGCCATAGATCAGAGGCTTATCAACCCCCCAAACATGAGCTACCACTTGCCATACCAAAATTGATGAGACGTAAAAATATATACCACGACGCAGGTACATTGTCCCTGTATCCAACAATTTTGAGGCCTTCTTCTCCGAAGTTTCAATATGCTTATCAAGGGATTTTATCGACCGATGAATATAGTACTCAATAGCGCTAAACTCATGCAGCTCCACCTTACTATCTGCATCTTCGCGTTGATTCTCAGCTCCGCTATCCTGACCAGCTTTAACTTGCAAAATTTCAAACCTCAGCTCTGAAATTTGTGCCTCCACCTTACTTAAACTCGCTCTTTCGTCGATATCTACGAAAGTGGAGGTTACCTCCGATTTAAACAGATACTCTTGAAACTGCGAAACAACAAACAAAACAAAGCCAACAGCAAGAATTGATATAACCACAATCGCTTTAAAATCAATTCCCGACAACAGCCGCCTCAAAACATCCGACTCAATATCGCTGGGAAAGAGCAGTAAAAACAGAGTCAAGCAAGCCGCTACGGCAGACGCAATTATAAGTTGGGATTTGCGAACAAAGTCTGCTCTGCTATTACGTGAATCGGGGACCGCCTTATTAGAAAGCTCCTCAGTTTCACTCAAAAGTAGACTATCAAATGCTGAAGCACCGTCAGCATTACCTCCAGAACTTTGCCCCCCTCCATTACTAGCAACTTTACTCATTTGATAAATACTCCTAATTCGCAATAATACGAATGATTATTATATGCAACTATTCCTTTTGCGCATTTTTTGAACACCGACTAGAATCGCGCGCCTTAAATTTCAACAGGGCGTGCCCTGCAGGCTGGAAGTATATGAGCAATAATCCACGTGTAGGGTTTATATCGCTAGGGTGCCCGAAGGCTCTGGTCGACTCCGAGCGCATCCTCACGCAGCTGCGTATGGAAGGCTATGACGTTGTGTCCACCTACCAGGACGCCGACGTGGTGGTGGTCAACACCTGCGGCTTCATCGACTCGGCCAAGGCGGAGTCCCTGGAAGTGATCGGCGAAGCCATCAAGGAAAACGGCAAGGTCATCGTGACCGGCTGCATGGGTGTGGAAGAAGGCAATATCCGCAACGTACACCCGAGCGTGCTGGCCGTGACCGGTCCACAGCAGTACGAGCAGGTAGTCAACGCCGTGCACGAAGTGGTGCCGCCGCGTCAGGACCACAACCCGCTGATCGACCTGGTGCCGCCACAGGGCATCAAGCTGACCCCGCGTCACTACGCGTACCTGAAGATTTCCGAAGGCTGCAACCACAGCTGCAGCTTCTGCATCATCCCGTCGATGCGCGGCAAGCTGGTCAGCCGCCCGGTCGGTGATGTACTGGACGAGGCGCAGCGCCTGGTCAAATCCGGCGTGAAAGAGCTGCTGGTGATCTCTCAGGACACCAGCGCCTACGGCGTCGACGTGAAATACCGCACGGGTTTCTGGAACGGCGCGCCGGTGAAAACCCGCATGACCGAACTCTGCGAAGCCTTGAGCAGCCTGGGTGTGTGGGTGCGCCTGCACTACGTTTACCCGTACCCGCACGTGGACGAACTGATCCCGTTGATGGCTGCCGGCAAGATCCTGCCGTACCTGGACATCCCGTTCCAGCACGCCAGCCCCAAAGTGCTCAAGGCGATGAAACGCCCGGCCTTTGAAGACAAGACCCTGGCGCGTATCAAGAACTGGCGCGAGATCTGCCCAGAGCTGATCATCCGCTCCACCTTCATCGTCGGCTTCCCCGGCGAAACCGAAGAAGACTTCCAGTACCTGCTGGATTGGTTGACTGAAGCACAGTTGGATCGCGTCGGTTGCTTCCAGTATTCGCCGGTTGAAGGCGCACCAGCCAACCTGCTGGACCTGGCCGTAGTGCCAGACGACGTCAAGCAAGACCGTTGGGAGCGCTTCATGGCGCATCAACAGGCGATCAGCTCGGCACGTTTGCAACTGCGCATCGGCAAGGAAATCGAAGTGCTGATCGACGAAGTCGACGAGCAAGGCGCAGTGGGCCGTTGCTTCTTCGATGCGCCGGAGATCGACGGTAACGTGTTTATCGACGATGCCAGCGGTTTGAAGCCGGGCGACAAAGTTTGGTGCACCGTGACGGATGCCGACGAGTACGACTTGTGGGCCGAAAAGCGCGACTAAATCTGTAAAGATTTAAAAAAGCCCCGCCTCTGGACAAGATGCGGGGCTTTTTTAGGTCTATCGTTTTGCCCATCAGCGCACATCAAGGCAAGGGGCAGCGGGCATGCGTCAGCATTCGGTTATCCACACACCTAAAACCAGCGACTACACGCACTTGGCGCGAATCTGGGAAGACTCGGTACGGGCGACCCATGACTTCCTGCCAGACAGCTACATCGTGTTGCTGAAGAACCTGGTGCTGACACGCTATCTGGATTCGGTGATGTTGATCTGCACCAAGGACCTGCGCCAGCGCATCACCGGTTTTGCCGGGGTGGCGGCGGGTAAGGTGGAGATGCTGTTTATCGACCCACAGCACAGGGGCGAAGGCTTGGGCCGGCAATTGCTGCGATACGCGATTGAGCACATGAATGCCGATGAACTGGACGTCAACGAGCAGAACCCCCAGGCGCTGGGCTTTTACTTCAAGCAAGGGTTCGAGGTGGTCGGACGTACGGAGCATGACGGCCTGGGGCAGCCGTATCCGTTGCTGCATATGCGTTTGCGCCAAGTGCAGCAACAAGCTCGCCAGGGCTAATTGAAATGGAGCCGGGATTAACCGGCCCCACACAGGTACAATAGCTGCCCCCTTTTGTTACGGCCCTTGTCATGACTGACCCCATACGCCTCTCCAAACGCCTTATCGAACTGGTCGGTTGCTCCCGTCGGGAGGCTGAGCTGTTTATCGAAGGCGGCTGGGTCTCGGTGGACGGTGAAGTGATCGACGAGCCGCAGTTCAAGGTCACCACCCAGAAGGTCGAACTCGACCCAGAAGCCAAGGCCACCGCGCCAGAGCCAGTGACCATCCTGCTGCACGCCCCTGCCGGCGTGGATGCCGAGACCGCGCTGGCCACCATCAGCGCCGAGACCTTGTCCGAAGAACACCGCTTCGGCAAGCGCCCGCTCAAGGGCCACTTCCTGCGCCTGACCGCCAGCGCCGACCTGCAAGCCAAGGCCAGCGGCCTGTTGGTATTTACCCAGGACTGGAAGATCCTGCGCAAGTTAACCGCCGATGCCGCCAAGATCGAGCAGGAATACGTGGTGGAAGTCGAAGGCGACATGGTTGCCCACGGCCTCAACCGCCTCAACCACGGCCTGACGTACAAAGGCAAGGAACTGCCGGCGGTCAAAGCCAGCTGGCAGAACGAAAACCGCCTGCGTTTTGCGCTGAAAAACCCGCAGCCGGGCGTCATCGCACTGTTCTGCGAAGCGGTTGGCCTCAAGGTCATCGCCATTCGCCGCATCCGCATCGGCGGCGTGTCCATCGGCAAAGTGCCGGTCGGCCAATGGCGTTACCTGTCCGGCAAAGAGAAGTTCTAAGCCGCTCCCCTTTTTTCGACACCGCCTGATTCGGCGGTGTCCCCAGTTGAATACCAGGATTGCCCACCATGATTCACAACGACGTACTGCGCAGCGTGCGCTACATGCTCGACATCAGCGACAACAAGATGGTCGAGATCATCAAGCTCGGCGGCATGGACGTAACCAAGGAAGACCTGCTCACCTACCTCAAGAAAGATGAGGAAGAAGGCTTTGTGTTCTGCCCGGATGACGTCATGGCGCACTTCCTCGACGGCCTGGTGATCTTCAAGCGCGGCAAGGACGAAAGCCGTCCGCCACAGCCGATCGAAACCCCAGTGACCAACAACATCATCCTCAAGAAGCTGCGCGTAGCCTTCGAACTGAAAGAAGACGACATGCATGCCATCCTCAAGGCCGCCGAGTTCCCGGTGTCCAAGCCAGAGCTGAGCGCGCTGTTCCGCAAGTTCGGCCACACCAACTACCGCACGTGTGGCGATCAGTTGCTGCGTAATTTCCTCAAGGGCCTGACCTTGCGGGTTCGCACCTAAGCCATGCATTACAACGTCTCGCCCGTCGGTTTCGTACGTTCCTGTTTCAAGGAGAAGTTCGCCATCCCGCGTCAGCCGCAATTGGCGCCCGCCGCCCGTGGCGTGCTGGAGTTGGTGGCGCCGTTTGACGGCGGCGAGGCAGTGCAGGGCTTGGAGCAAGTCAGCCATGTGTGGCTGCTGTTTCTGTTCCACCAAGCCCTGGAAGACAAGCCACGCCTGAAGGTGCGCCCGCCGCGCCTGGGCGGCAACACGTCCATGGGCGTGTTTGCCACCCGTGCGACCCACCGGCCCAACGGCATCGGCCAGTCGGTGGTGAAGCTCGACAAGATGGAGCCCGGCAAGCTGTGGATTTCCGGGATCGATTTGCTCGATGGCACGCCGGTGCTGGATATCAAGCCATATGTGCCGTACGCAGACATCATCGACACCGCGACCAATGACATGGCCAGTGGCGCCCCTACGTTGATTCCTGTGCAGTGGCTGAAGACCGCGCTGCATCAGGCACAAAGCCATGCCCAGCGGCTGGATGAGCCGTTGGTGGCGTTGATTGAGCAGTGCTTGGCGCAAGACCCGCGGCCGGCGTATCAAGCGCCTGGGCCTGAGCGTGAGTATGGCGCGCAGTTTTGGGATGTGGATGTGCGGTGGCACTATCCCGAGGCGGGGCTGATTTGTGTGCTGGAAGTGCTTCCAGCCCAGTAACTCGCACAAACGAAAAAGCCCGCGCTGCCTGTGAAGGCAGCGCGGGCTTTTTTTTGCGAACGCGTTCTCTGTAGGAGCGAGCTTGCTCGCGAAAAACGCAAACTCGCCGCGTTAATCCAGGACGCCAGCGTTATCGTTGACGACCTTCGCGAGCAAGCTCGCTCCTACAAGTGACCAGAAGTCACTTCTCGACGAACGCACGCTCGATCAAATAGTCACCCGGCTCACGCATGCGTGGCGAAACCTTCAGGCCGAAGCTGTTCAGCACTTCGCTGGTTTCATCCAACATGCTTGGGCTGCCGCACAGCATGGCGCGGTCGTCCTCTGGGTTGATCGGTGGCAGGCCGATGTCGGTGAACAGCTTGCCGCTGCGCATCAGATCGGTCAGGCGGCCTTCGTTTTCGAACGGCTCGCGGGTCACGGTCGGGTAGTAGATCAACTTTTCACGCAGGGCTTCACCGAAGAACTCGTTCTGCGGCAGGTGCTCGGTGATGAATTCGCGGTAGGCGACTTCGTTGACGTAACGCACGCCGTGGCACAGGATCACTTTTTCAAAGCGCTCGTAGGTTTCCGGGTCCTGGATCACACTCATGAAGGGTGCGAGGCCAGTACCGGTGCTGAGCAGGTACAGGTGTTTGCCCGGCTTCAAATCGTCAAGCACCAGGGTGCCTGTCGGTTTTTTGCTGATGATGATCTCGTCGCCTTCCTTCAAGTGCTGCAATTGGGAAGTCAGCGGGCCATCTGGAACCTTGATGCTGAAGAACTCCAAATGCTCTTCCCAGTTCGGGCTGGCAATGGAGTAAGCGCGCATGAGCGGGCGGCCGTTGGGCTGTTGCAGGCCGATCATCACGAACTGACCGTTCTCGAAGCGCAGGCCCGGATCGCGGGTGCACTTGAAGCTGAACAGAGTGTCGTTCCAGTGATGAACACTGAGGACACGCTCGTGGTTCATGTTGCTCATGTACGGGGGACTCCTGGAAATGGGTCTGCGCCACAAAGATAGATGCGCAATTGCACAGCATTCTAATGGCGGCGACAATATCTGTTAACTGGATTATTAAGATAAGGGTTATCGGTTATATCGATATGCGATTTACTCTCCGTCAACTGCAAGTCTTCGTCGCCGTCGCCCAGCAGGAAAGCGTCTCGCGCGCTGCTGGCCTTCTGGCCCTATCTCAATCCGCCGCCAGCACCTCGATCACCGAGCTGGAGCGTCAATCCAGCTGCCAATTATTCGACCGCGCAGGCAAGCGTCTAAGCCTCAACGCCCTCGGTCATCAGCTATTGCCTCAAGCGGTGGCGCTGCTGGACCAGGCCAAGGAGATCGAGGACCTGCTCAACGGCAAGTCCGGCTTTGGTTCCCTGGCGGTCGGCGCCACCCTGACCATCGGCAACTACCTGGCCACCCTGCTGATCGGCAGCTTTATGCAGCAGCACCCCGAGAGCCAGGTGAAGCTGCATGTGCAGAACACTGCTCATATCGTGCACCAGGTTGCGCACTACGAAATTGACCTGGGTCTAATCGAAGGCGACTGCAGCCACCCCGATATCGAGGTGCAAACCTGGGTGGAAGATGAGCTGGTGGTGTTTTGCGCCCCGCAACATCACCTGGCCAAGCGTGGTGTGGCGAGCATGGACGAGTTGACCCATGAGGCGTGGATCCTGCGGGAACAGGGCTCTGGCACACGCCTGACATTCGACCAAGCCATGCGCCATCACCGTAGCGCGCTGAATATCCGGCTGGAGCTGGAGCATACCGAGGCGATTAAGCGGGCAGTGGAGTCAGGGTTGGGGATTGGCTGCATTTCACGGCTGGCACTGCGCGATGCATTCCGCCGTGGCAGCCTGGTGCCAGTGGAAACCCCGGACCTGGACCTGGCCCGGCAGTTCTACTTCATCTGGCATAAACAGAAGTACCAGACCTCGGCAATGCGCGAGTTCCTGGAACTGTGCCGCGCTTTCACCGCCGGGGTTCAGCGCAGCGACGAGATCGTGCTGCCGAGCATTGCCTGAGGGCTAGATCAGGATCACGGCCCACACCAGGGTAATCATGGTCAATGCCACGAACTGTGCGGCGCTGCCCATGTCCTTGGCGTTTTTGGACAGCGGGTGACGGTCCAGGGAAATCCGGTCAATCGCCGCTTCCACCGCCGAATTAAGCAACTCGACGATCAGGGCCAACAGGCAGACCGCGATCAGCAACGCACGCTCGACCCGGCTGACGTGCAGGAAAAAGCTCACCGGGATCAGGATGACGTTGAGCAACACCAACTGACGGAATGCCGCCTCGCCGGTAAAAGCTGCACGCAGGCCATCCAGGGAGTAGCCCCCTGCATTGAAGATACGTTTGATACCGGTTTGACCCTTGAAAGGCGACATAGACGTAGGCAACTGAACTAAAGGAGTGGGGAAGCTAGATCACGCAAAGTCAAAAAAGCGTGAATCGGTTACATCTTAATGCTGCGAAATTGACTCAAGTTGTTGCAAGAGCAGCGCAGCCTGAGTGCGGGTACGGACGCCCAGCTTGCGAAAAATCGCCGTGACATGAGCCTTGATGGTCGCTTCCGACACGCTCAACTCGTAGGCAATCTGCTTATTCAGCAACCCTTCGCAGACCATGGTCAGCACGCGGAACTGCTGGGGCGTCAGGCTCGCCAGGCCATCACGGGCGGCCTTGGCTTCGTCGGAGACGTTGATTTCTTCAAACGCCTGAGGTGGCCAGGAGACATCACCGTCGAGCACGGTACGCACGGCTTTCTGGATATCTTCCATGGCGCTGGACTTGGGAATGAACCCACTGGCGCCAAACTCTTTGGAACGCACCACCACGTCAGCTTCTTCCTGAGCCGAGACCATCACGACGGGAATTTGCGGGTATTGCCCGCGCAACAAGACCAGCCCGGAGAAACCATAGGCACCGGGCATGTTCAGGTCGAGCAGCACCAGGTCCCAATCGGATTTTTCGGTAAGGCGGGCTTCCAGCTCGGCAATGCTGGCGACTTCGACCAGGCGCACGTCCGGGCCGAGGCCCAGGGTCACTGCTTGATGCAGAGCGCTGCGAAACAGCGGGTGGTCATCGGCTATCAGGATTTCGTATGTGGCCATTGATTAAATGATCCTGTTTTTTATGGGAACGCTGATGGGTTCAGCGTTCACCAGTACACAAGGCGATGGCCAGGCAGCCATTGCCACAGGGCAAGTCCGACGTCAAAAGCAGTTGAAACGACGTCGAAAATTTACGGTTACGCCCCAATCGGCGCCCAGCATGCCCAGCGTAGCCTGGAGGGTCAAGCACTACGCCCGTGGGCATTTTAGCGGGTTACGGGCATGCGGTGCCATCATGCAAACGTCGTCTGGTTATAGCGCCGGTATATAGGGCGCAAGACGCCGATGCACAACGTCCTCCACGTCCAGCGGCAACTGGAACTTGGCCGCCAGGTAATGGGTGCTGAAGACGTCGAGGTAGGCATCCAGGACTTCGCTGGCTGTCTCGTCGGCGGCCAGTTCCAGGCACAGGGCGGCGACTTCGGCGGTACAGAAATGGTCATCGCGCTTGGAGCGCCGTAATTTGTAGCGCGACAGTTGCTCCGGGGCCAGGCTCAGTACCGGCAAGTGTTCCAGATACGGGCTTTTGCGGAACATCTTGCGCGCTTCGCTCCAAGTGCCATCAAGCAGGATAAACAACGGGCGCTTGCCCTCCACCACCTGCACTTCGCTGACCACACGTTCGGGGGCGACGAACTCACCGGGAAATACGATATAGGGCTGCCATTGCGGGTCGGCCAGCAAGGTCAGCAAATCGGGGTCAACCTCGGTGCGGGACCAAGCGAATGCGGTGGTGTCGTCGACCACGTCAGCGATCAGCCAGCCGGTATTGCTCGGTTTCATCGGCTCGACATCGTGCATCAACAGGCACATGGCGGACTTGGCCTCGACCTTGGGTCGCCAGGCACACAGGCAATACTCGGGGATCACTCGGCAACCGGGGCAACGTTCGGCACGCGAACCACGGTTAAGGAACGGCCTGACGGCACGGGCCAGGCGTTGGGTGCGCAGGCGGGAGACAGCGTGGCTCATCGGGTGCGCCGCTGGGAAGGGTAAATCGACACGGTGAAAACTCGTGGAGGGTTTAAGGGCCGCAGTTTACCAGCGATACGCCTGGCTGTAGTGGCAAGGGGTCACCTATAATTGCGCGCCACTGAACGCACAGCGCAGTGGCTGGTCTATGCACCAGTAACCGAATCAGGAGAGTTTCATGCTGCGTTCCATGCTGCGTCTTGCCGCCCCATCCATCGCCCTTGCGCTGGTATTGCCCGTGGGCGCCCAGGCGGCCTCGCTGCTGGAGGCCCAAATGAACCGCAAGCTGCAAAGCGTCGCGGCTGAAAGCAACAAGGACCTGCCACGGGAAATTGACGAAAAAACCCTGGAAGTCGCCTACACCGTCGAAGGCATGCAACTGATCGACCACCTCAGTGTGCAGCCAGATCGCGCCGAGCAGATGCGCGCCAATCCCAAGGCGGTGTATTTCCAACTGGGCCAAAGCGTGTGCTTGAACAAGGGCTACCGCGAATTAATGGCCAAGGGCGCAGTGATGCGCTATGAAATCACCGAGAACAAGACCAACCGCCCCGTAGCGTCGGTCAAGTTTGTTGAAGCTGATTGCCCCGCCCCGGCTGCAGCCAAAAAGAAAAAGTAAAGACTGAACCTTCGCGCGCTACCGTCCGGTGGCGCGCACGCCCCGCATCAACTCCTCCCAGCAGGCTAGACTGCGTATCAGGCGACCAATAAGCGGTTGCCAGCCAAGGGTTTTCCGGCCCATGATCAAGTCATCCCAACCATTCATTCACAGCGCTTTTCATGCTGTTCTGTAACAATTTCAGGGCAAAAGAAGGTTGCCCCCCTGCGGCAAGCAGCGACACATGCAGTGTTGTAGCTCCGGCGAATGGCTCGTCGGCCACCCGGGCCCTGTAAGAAGGAGACGTTGAATGCCTTACGAACCGAATGACCGCCTGCTCCAGCTTTTTGAAGAATACGGGGCCGACCTCACGCAGCAGGTCGAAACGCAACTCCAGCTGATCGCTCCCAACAGCCCGAATATCCCCCTGTATCGCGACATGATCCTCACCGTGCTGCGCATGGCCAAGGATGACCGCAGCCGCTGGAACGCCAAAATCACGTTGCAGGCTGTCCGAGAACTGGATAACGCCTTCCGCGTACTGGAGCAATTCAAAGGACGCCGTAAAGTCACGGTGTTTGGCTCGGCGCGCACACCCGTCGAAAGCCCGCTGTATGCCTTGGCCCGAGAAGTTGGCGCGTTGCTTGCGCAATCCGACCTGATGGTGATCACCGGCGGCGGCGGCGGGATCATGGCGGCCGCCCACGAAGGCGCGGGCCTGGAGCATAGCCTGGGGTTCAATATCACCCTGCCGTTCGAGCAACATGCCAACCCGACCATCGATGGCACCGAGAACCTGCTGTCGTTCCACTTCTTCTTCACCCGCAAGCTGTTCTTCGTCAAAGAGGCCGATGCATTGGTGTTGTGCCCAGGCGGCTTCGGCACACTGGATGAGGCGCTGGAAGTGCTGACCCTGATCCAGACCGGCAAGAGTCCTCTGGTGCCCGTGGTGTTGCTGGATGCACCCGGCGGCGGATTTTGGCAAGGCGCCCTGGACTTTATCCGCAGCCAACTGGAAGCCAACCGCTACATCCTGCCCACCGACCTTAAGCTGGTAAGGCTGGTGTACAGCGCAGAAGAGGCAGTGGAAGAGATCAACCGGTTCTATGCCAACTTCCATTCCACGCGCTGGTTGAAACGTGAGTTTGTAGTGCGTATGCATCATGCGCTTAGCGATCGGGCGTTGGCCCATCTGCAAAGCGAGTTCGCCAGCCTGCGATTGAGCGGGGAGTTCCAGCAATTGGCCTATACCGGTGAGGAGCATGATGAGCCGAAGTTCAGCCATTTGACGCGGTTGGTGTTCAACTTCAACGGGCGAGATCAAGGCCGGTTGCGGGAGTTGGTGGATTACATCAACTTGCCGGAGAACTGGGCGCAGGCTCAGGGGAAGGCGCAGCAGCGGGTGGCGCCGGAGACGGCGTGATTTTTTGAGTTTTGCGAATAAAAAAGCCCCGCCTGCAGAGATGCAGGCGGGGCTTTTTTGTAGTGAGCGGGCTTGTCCCGCGCTGGGTAGCGGTGCCGCCCCAAAACCAGCCTCCGCGTTATACTTGTTACTCCGCAGCGGCCCAATTTGGGCGGCTTCGCCACCCAGCGCGGGACAAGCCCGCTCACTACAACCCCCAGCGGCTGGTATTCAGTCGTCCATGTCGCGACCGCTCAATAGGCGGCTGATCATCTCCATCGAGAATCCGCGATAACTCAGGAAGCGTCCCTGTTTCGCACGCTCTTTGGCATCGATAGGCAGATGGCCAGAGAACTTGCGACGCCAAGTGTCTTCCAACTGCGACTGCCAACTGATCCCGCACTCACGCAGGGCGAGGTCGATATCAGCGCGTTGCAGGCCGCGTTGGCTCAGTTCTTCGCGAATCCGCGCGGGGCCGTAGCCGGAACGTGCCCGGTAGGAGACAAAGCTTTCGAGGTAACGGGATTCCGACAGCAGCCCTTCTTCCGTCAACCGGTCGAGGGCAGTTTCGATCATTTCGGGTTCTGCGCCGCGCTGACGCAGTTTGCGTGTCAGCTCGACTCGACCATGCTCGCGGCGAGCGAGCAGGTCCATTGCAGTGCGCCGGACGGCGACGAGTGTATCCAGTACAACTGTCATCGTTGAGATCAGATGTCGGTGTCAGCTTCTTCGACTTCTTCAACCGGCTCACGGTTGGCAGCAGCTTTCACGTCTGGTGCTGCGGTCAGCAGCTTGTCGCGAATTTGCTTCTCAAGCGTTGCGGCGATATCCGGGTTGTCCGCAAGGAACTTGGCCGAGTTGGCCTTGCCCTGGCCGATCTTGCTGCCGTTGTAGGCGTACCAAGCACCGGATTTTTCGACGAAACCGTGCAGTACACCCAAGTCGATCATCTCGCCGTTCAGGTAGATACCCTTGCCGTAGAGAATCTGGAATTCGGCCTGACGGAAAGGCGGGGCTACTTTGTTCTTCACGACTTTAACGCGGGTTTCGCTACCGACAACCTCGTCACCTTCCTTCACCGCGCCAGTACGACGGATATCCAGACGGACCGAAGCGTAGAACTTCAGCGCGTTACCACCGGTGGTGGTTTCCGGGCTACCGAACATCACGCCGATCTTCATACGGATCTGGTTGATGAAGATAACAAGGCAGTTGGCGTTCTTGATGTTACCGGTAATTTTACGCAGCGCCTGGGACATCAGACGGGCCTGCAGGCCCACGTGCATGTCGCCCATTTCGCCTTCGATTTCAGCCTTCGGTACCAGGGCTGCCACGGAGTCGACCACGATCACGTCGATGGCGTTGGAGCGCACCAGCATGTCGGTGATTTCCAGGGCTTGCTCGCCGGTGTCCGGTTGGGACACGAGCAGGTCGTCAACGTTGACGCCCAGCTTGCCGGCGTATTCTGGGTCCAGGGCGTGCTCGGCGTCGACGAACGCGCAGGTGGCGCCCATTTTTTGCGCCTGGGCAATCACCGACAGGGTCAGGGTGGTTTTACCGGAAGATTCAGGACCGTAGATTTCAACGATACGGCCTTTTGGCAGGCCGCCAATGCCGAGCGCGATGTCCAGACCCAGAGAGCCAGTGGAAATAGCCGGGATCGCCTGACGGTCGTGATCGCCCATACGCATTACGGCACCCTTGCCGAATTGACGTTCGATCTGACCCAGGGCCGCAGCCAAGGCTTTCTTCTTGTTGTCGTCCATTAAAGTCCTCACGTAATCAATAAGGCCTGACGGCCAACACCTGTATAAGTAGACAGTATTGTTCCACAAAGATCAGAAATCGCCTACCCCTGATTTTCTATTTCTGCTGCAGCTCGTCGTAACAAGCCCTCTAGCGCGGCCTTTACCGTTTGTCGGCGGACCTCATCGCGGTTACCCGTGAAGTGCTGCAGCTCGGCTGTCACCTCCTCGCCCACACCAAAGGCCAGCCAAACGGTGCCCACCGGTTTGTCCGGCGAGCCGCCGTCCGGGCCCGCCACACCGCTGACCGCGACGGCAAACCGCGCCAGGCTTTTCTCCTGGGCGCCACGGACCATCGCCTCCACCACTTCCTGGCTGACGGCGCCGACTTTTGGAAACAAGGTTTCCGGCACATTCAATTGCCGGGTCTTCTGTCGATTGGAATAGGTGACATAGCCCGCTTCAAACCAGGCCGAACTCCCCGGAATCCGCGTGATAGCTTCCGCGATGCCGCCGCCGGTGCATGACTCGGCCGTGGTGACGTGGGCGTTGAGCACCTGCAGGCGGCGCCCCAGTTCGGCAGCCAGTTGAGTGATTTCCTTCACGGTCGTCTCCAGAAGTAGGCGGGGAATTTGCCTACCCTACAGCAGCCCATCGACCATGCAAGTTACAGATTGCATCAGGAGACTAATGCGCAGGTGGAACGCATAACACCGCTCGCGCCCGTGCCCACAGCCGCAAACGGTCCTCCAAGCCATTGAGCCCGCCATTGATACGCCGGGTAATGGTGGTGAACTGATCCTTGTCGGCCAGTTCGTTGAGGCCGTTGCTCTGCCAGAACCAGGCGGCGGACTCGCACGCCCATTGCGGCACCTCCAATAATTCTGGTCGCTGCAGCAGCCGCTCATCGCCAAACAACGCCCGGCTGCACGCCAGGTAATTGCGTCGCCCCGTCACCTGGATCAGTCCCCTCCCCCGATACTTCTGGCCATCTCCATCCGCCTCGGGGGTATTGCCCAAGCGTGCGGCCAAAGCACCGGTGTCATACCGATTCAGATACTGATCACTGCCCAGTTCACGCACGTAACGCAACTCACCGGACTCATGGGCGATTTGTGCGAGAAAAGCTGCAATGCGCTGGGCGCTGTTGAGCCCGTATCGCGCAAACGCCGCATTGAGCGCGGGCAAAAAATGCCCGCTCTCAAGCGGGCTCCAGGCATGATTTGAATCAATTGCGGCAGTGTTACCACCCTGAACTCCCTCCTGAAAACGCGCTATATCGACAATCCACCTGCCGTGATTGCACTGCGATAGCCTTTCTCCGGGTCGCCCTCATTGACCACCTTGGTGATTGACCACCGTCCCTGCATATAAGAAGGCCAGGTTTCATCCAGCCGCAATAATCCTTCGGCGGCCAGCAACGGGTTGCCGGGGCAATCGATCACCAGTTCCAGACCCTCACGTCCGACCCGGCGCAACTCACCTTCGGCCACGGCACGTGCCTCGTCTTCGTTCTGGCAGCGTTGGCGCAAGGTCTTGAACGGTGCAATTCCGACCTGAACCACGCGCTGTTTGCCTGCGGCGCTGTCCCACCAGGTGACGCGACTGCCTTGGTAGTTCGAGCGGGTTTTCTCATTGAGTACCGCTGTGATGAAGGCCTGGTCGCCGGGACGGTTATCCTGGGTCACGGACAACTTCACCTCCGGCAATTGTTGAAGGGAAATCGACTTGACCTGCCCGGCTTCCGCCAACACATACAACTCGTTAAACGGCTTGGTCACCGCGCAATAGCGCTTGGCAAGACGGGTGATGAAGGCCATGTCGCTTTCGTTGGACTGGTCGACATGAGCAATTGCAATGCCTTCCAGGGACGCCGCCACACGCGGTGAAAAACCATGCCGTCCGACCAGTTGCCGAAACAGCGCACCCAGGGTCGTCGGCCCATAACTGGCAGAACGGCGCTGGCGGTAGCCACTCGGGTCCTCCATGCTGAAAGGCGCCGCCGTGGCAACGATCATCAAGCGCATGGGGAACAGCACGGGGGTTCGCTGCGTAATGACGAACTGCCCCTTCTCCACCAGCCCCGACTCTTTATAACCAACGCGCAAGCCGATCTTGCCGCTCATGCTCGGCAGGCCTTCTAGCCCCTCGATGTTGAGCGTCAGCTCCAACCGGTCCGACTCGATGCCGGCGGCGTCGGTGTGTTTCCAATGCATGATGCGTTGATTGAGCAGTGCCGCGTTGGCACCGTAAAACTCCACGATTGGCGTAAATCCCTGTGCCATACAGCCTCCTTAATCCCAAGCCAAAACGGGGAGCGCGGCACTCGGTCGCGCGTCCAGTTCCGGCACGATCACCCACACACCAGCCGGCAGCACCGGGCCAAACTCGGCAAGCCCGGGGTTCAAGCGCCAGAGGGTTTCTTCCGCCGCATCATCGCAACGGCCCAACTCGCGGTAGAGCAGCAGGTTGACCGAATCACCGGCAATACTTCGCACTTTACGCATTGGTGAATTCCTCCAGTTCCAGGGTCCAGCCGATGACCATGGCGGTGCCGTCATCGATGACGCCGCTCTGTTTTTCCGCCACCGAATTGATCCGCCACAGGCCCCAATTGCGGCCAATGCCATCGACCAGTGGCAACGGCACTCGCTGGTTCTGCAGGGCACGCAGTTCATCGAGCCGCTGCATGCCCACGGCGTACATGGCGGTGCCGCCGAAGGTCAGTTTTTCCAGCTTCTGCCCGTTCTGCCGCGATTGGGGCTTACTGGCAATAATCGCCAGGTCCAACCAGCCGCCGTCGCTGTTACGGGCCAACGAGGAATAAGCAAAACCCCGAGACAGGCCAAAAATAAAATCACCCAGCACCATCTGTTGTCGCATCAATCACCTCCTGGATCGGCCAGTGCCGCGTTACGCCGGATACCCAGGGAATCGGTGACCATCGGCATGCATTGAAATTGCAGGGCCTGGATCACCTGGTTGACCACCTGTTGTGCGTCGGCAGGGTTTACGCCGGTGATCTGGATGCTTGGGGCAATCGACACTTGCACGTTGTCTGTACGAGCACTGTTGAGCTCCTTGCTCATCGCGTCGGGCGACGACAGGCGATCACTTGGAGCGAAGAATTTGTCACCGAGCCAGGTACCGACCTCGCTGCCCAGCAAACCGCCGATGACACCACCGACAGCGGTGCCGACGCCCGGCAAAATCATTGTGCCAATGGCCGCACCGGCGGAGGCGCCGGCCCAGGCACCGCCGCTGGTGCTGAGGCCGGCGCCGATGGCATTGGCGTCGCCGTTGCGTACGCCTTGGATGACGTCCAGGGCAGCTTCGGCGGTTCTGATTGGCGCAAGCCGCCGAACGGTGGCGGATTCGAATTTAGCGAACACCCCGCTAGGGACGCTGCTAGGGGCACCTGGAAAAATATGTGCCGATACTGGGTTGCTCACACTGGCAAACGATTGAAAGCCCTGGGAGGGTGCTCCCGAATGAAAGCCCCTTTGTGAGTCACCCAAAGCCTTGATGATTCTTTCGACGAAGCTGCCGAGAGATGCACCCCCTCCTCCAATCTTTTTGCTTCCTTTTTTGATCTGCTTGCCGGCCGCATCGACCGCAAGATCAAGCAGCTTATCCACGACCTTGTCCTTGACCGAATCACCAACACCCGCCCAAAAACCAGTGGGTTGCTTCTCTTCCTTTTGCTCACTTTTCAAGGCGCTCGGGGCGATATCAACCTCGTTGGGCGCCAGGGAATTTCCGTTGATGAACAATGTACTTGTCAGCGTCTCCACGCTTTCACGCAAACGCATCTGCTCAAGGGTCAAACTGCTAATTTCAAGGCTTGCGTTCGCCAGCGCCAGGGTTAGCTCCGAGGGAGGCTCTGGCATCGCATCCAGAAATGATGACGGCACTAACGGTGAAAGCGTGCTCTCCAAATCCGCACCTGCACCGTTGCCCAAGCCAGGATAAGTCAGCCAACGCTTATCCTCATCCGTCAGCTTGAGTGAAAATTGATTGTCCTGCATCCCGCTCTACTCCTGTTTGACGCCAAGGCGAGTGATCGCGATGTCGTAGCGGCGCAATGCTTTTGCGGCGTCCCACTCCAGGATCTCCGCTTCCGTTACCGAGTAAACCAGCGGCACCACATCAAGGATTACGTCGATGTCGCGTTGCGAAAGAAGGCCGCCGGTTGATTTAAAAAATCGTCGATGCGCTCCTGTAGCTCGGTCCAGTCGGGCACAGTCAGGCCGGCAAGGTCCGGGATCATCAGGCCGGCGCAATGCGCAGTGATGAATTCGGCGCGCTCTTTGGCGGTGGCGAGTTTTTTCATCACCTTGGTGGCGCGCAAGGCAGGCATTTCCAGAGGGAGAGCGGTGTGGGTACGGCCGGCGGCGTCGAATGGCAGCAACAATTGGACGGGCTGCTCGTGGGTCGATTCTTCTTGTTCGCTGAGGAAGAACGAGGTGGGACGAGTCGACATTTCATGCACGTACTGGGCGATGGTGACGTAGTCCGGGCGCATAAGTTGGTCGAGTTCTTTTTCCGACAGGCCGGTGGCGAGTTTCGCCAGTTCGAAGAACTGGTCGTCCTCGTCTTCACCGGCCCGGGCCAGCGCAGCTTTTTGCGCGGCGTAGTACAGCGGTTTGAGTTGAACCTGATCGATCGTCGCGCCAGTGTCGGCGGTGATCGGCGAGAGCAGGCGGTGCAGCGGTGGCATCCAGGCCATGGGGCAATTCCTTTTGCAAGTAAGGGAGGGAGCGAGCAAGCCCGCCCCCGGGTGGTCAAGGCATCAGCACAGCGCGACGCGCATCGCCAAGGATGTCGACGCCATTGAGCACAAACTTCTGGGTGCGCACGTCGATGTCGATCACCGTGACGCCGTTTTCCAGACGGCTGTAAGTCCGGCAAGCGAGCTCCAACGTAGTGGTGGCCTTCTCACCCATTTTCAGCTTGGCTTCCTCCAGGATTTTGAGCTTGCCGCCGACGGTGTGGTACGTGAAGTAGGTCTTGCCGTCCTGGTCCTGGCCCGCCTCGCGCACGTTCAGCAGGATGTCATCGCCCAGGCGTACCCCCAGGGCCAGCATGATCTGCGGTCCGGCACCTTGCAGGATCAGCTTGGCGCCCAGCACCTTGCCACTCTTGGCCATTTCCTCGGCAATGAACCGCCCGCCGGACATGGCTTCCATCTCGAACTCGATCTTCGGCGGGGTGAACTCCTCCACCGTCGCGGACAACGGCAGGCCTTGCAGGGTGGCCGCAATGGCCTGTCTGACTCGGTTGGTAAACATTAGAGAACGTCCTCCAGGAACTGCTCGATGATTTCATCGCGGGCATTGAGTTGATAAATCATGTGTTCGTTCGGCGCGTAGCGGCCGTAGTCGATGACGATGTACCAGGTGCCGTTTTTGTACTTCTCGACACTGTTCAACTCCGGGTGCAGGTACACGCTGCCGCCGGGAATGGTTTCGTCGGCCACCAGGGTTTGCAGCCAGTCGTTGATGCGCTTGACCTCCTGGTCCATGAAGGACTTGGTGAGGTTTTTGGCCATGGCTTTCTGGCCAGCCTTGACCAGCTTGCGGCTGATGGCATCTTCCAGGCCGACGTAGCTGATGAACTTGCCGGTGATGGAACGGTTACCCAGCAACGAGAAACCGCCGAGGATGGTGCGCGCGTAGTAGCTCACGCCGAAGCGGTTGAGCAGGTCGCCTTCGGTGGACGTATCGAGGATGTTGTACTCGACCACGCGGGAAACGTCCTCGGCGAACGTCACCTGGTTACCTGGGCTTTCCCACTGCTTGACCTTGGCCAGCGCGGCGATGGCCAGGGACGACGGCGACAGGAACACGTTCTTCTTGGCTGCCTTGGAATACACAGACGGCATGTTGTGCACCAGCAGGCAGCGGTCGAAACCCAGGTCGGCACCGCCCAGTTCACCGCTGTAAGTCACTTGGTCGGCGACGCTGGCGTCTTTACCGTCCAACACCACACGGGCCTTGATGCGCTTGCCGAACGCGGCGAACTCGCCGGCGACAGCTTTGGTGCCGGTAAAGCCAGGGGCACCGATGATGGTCAGGTCTTCCGGCACGCTGGCCAGTGCTGCCAGGCCGAGTTTGCGACCGGTGATCGGCTCGTCGCCACCGATCACGTTGTTGAGCGTATCCGCCGGGGTGGCGCCTTCGTCCACGATCACCACATAGACCGGCACCTTCACCACTTTGAGGATCTGGTAGACGGCGTGGAAGAGCGTCCCGGTTTCAGCGCCGGTAGGGTCCAGCAGCGCCTGGGTGGTGAAGCTGTTAATACGAAACGGCGCGTTTTTAGGGATCGACGCATGGGCATTCGGTGCAGTGCCGACCAGCCCGATCACGTTATCGCCCAGGCCACCCATGGCCTCGGGGGATTCAGTCGCATAGACGGTGATGCCGTTATGCTCGAAGTTCAAAACCTCAGCCATGGTTAGTCAGCCTTCTTAGTAGCGGCCTTTTTGGCCGGGGCGGTGTTAAGGACGCTGGACAGTTCCAGGCGTCCGGCGGTGCGCAGCGCGGATGCTTCGACGTCCAGCAACTCCAGTTCCTGACCGACGACGGACCAGTGGCCTTTGCCAGTCGGGAATGGGGTTAGGACGGTGTAGGTTTGGCGGTGGGGCATGGGGGAAATCTCCAGGCGAAAAAAAACCGCGGGGAGCGGTTTGGGTGATCGGTTGAAATTTATTCGGCTTGCTCTGAAAGCCAGTCAGGCGGCTCCGGGCGCATTTCCTGAGAGGGAAAATCTGTGGACTGCGGCCAATCGCGCAGTATCTGTATATAGGTCAACAACGCAGCGAATTGCGATGAGACCAACGTGCTCGGAATGCCCAGTTCCAGTTGATCGCGATGCCTATCTCGGACTCCACTCGCGGTCAGCAGTTGCCGGTCCCGCCATGTACGCTCCTTAGCCGCTATTTGCTCACGACTCAGTCCAGGTTGATCTATAGCAACTGGAAAGCCTTGCTCATCCGCCGCGAGGATCTTCCCGGCAGCGTTTTCGGCCCGAAGTTCAGCATGACGCGCTTTGGTAATTTCCTGGCATGCCATAGCAGATGGCTGCATACCGGGCAGATAAAAACCACCCGTTTCCGCGCAATAAAAAATGCTCATGGTTATTTTCCGATTCCAATGACAAACATATCCCGGTTATTGGCGACTACCGCGCCGATGTCTTGCCGATCCAAGATAACCGTGGTTTTGGTGAGGCTTCGATATTGGGCGGAGATACCGTCGTCAACACGGGCATATGACGAGTGCACCGCGCCTGAGATGGCATAGCACGCATCAGGCCAGGCAAGTGGCCAAGTCAGTGTGGTGAACTGGTCTGCCGCTAGGGAAGCGCGGCCGTATTGAAAAAGTAGACCTCCAAGCCAGGTAGGAAACAGAACGTAGCCACTGGCTGCGGTGAAGTTCAATGCGAAGCCGAAGCGCATTTTTAGGGGAGTTACAATCGTTGCATCGTCAAGCCCCGAATCTACCTGAACTTGTGTTGCGACTTTTGCGGTGCCCCGAGACGCTTCGCTTGCCTGCACCGCAAGCAGCCCCAGAGCAGCAATGTCAATGTTCCCCTGGTTGACTGGAGCATTCCAGGCTTTGATGCACCACATCACCGCGAGATTGCGCGGGCGTGTTTCTGCACCAATTCGGGGTTCACCATTTAAACCGTCAGTGGTTGGAGAACCAGTAGTACCGGGATTTATGATTCCGCTGCCTGTCGCTAGAGCTGATCCTCCTGGACCGAAAGCAGAGTAAGCCGTAGCACCTTTTGGCGGAGCGTGAAAATGCCCCTGCATCTGGTCGAGTTGGTAACCACCGATGCCACGGCCAACATCCACCCCTCGTCCATGATCCCATCCACGCAAAAACTCGCCACGAGTCTCGGGTAGTCGAAAGTTCCCAGCCCCTTCATCGCCCTTGTTAAAAACCCCACCAAGAAACGTAGCTAAATCTGGATAAGCTGTAGCGCTTTTAACGCTGCCATCAATCTCCAAAAATCCAGGTGGTATCTTGTTTACGGGAAAGGCTGTGATAGAACCCACCGGCAACGCCGAAGCCTTGGCAATCATCGCCTCAACCTCCGCCTTCGAATACGTCCCCTGCTTCAGATAATCCATCACCCAAGCCCGGGTCGCTTTCACCACCGTGTCATCAATCAACAACGTGACAATCGACGCGTTACTCGTCTCGAAAATCGAGCGGATATAAAACTCTTTCCCCGACCCCGACGTCGCCAATACCGGTTTATACGACTCCGGATACTTCACAACGGCATACAAGATCCCGGTATCCGTCCACAGCCCGGCCTCTCGCACATACCACCCACCAACATCCGATGGAATGGTGACTTCGGCCATCAGCCAATTGGCGTTCTTTTCATCTTGAAAAAGCGCATTCAGCGGTCCGCGCCACACTTCGCGTTTGAGCGCCTTGGCGTTGGCATCTGGGTTGTACACAGCGCCGTTGCCGTCACCGACGGAGATTTGCGCCAGTTTGATCGGTACGCCGGCGGCCTTGCAGGCGGTTTCGTAGGCGATCCCCGCGTTGGTGAGCAGGGTGTAATAGTCAGCCATTTAGTGCTCCTGTGGATAAAGGGTGGTGGTTTCGACGCTGTAGAGCCCGGCCGCCAGAAAGGCGCCGCCCGTGGCTTCGACGCCGGCCAGCACGTTGGGGTAGATCGTGGTGAGTTCGCCGCATAGCGTGGCGGCGCCGATGCTGTGGCGGCCGGAGGCGCTCAGGCCTACGGAGATCGACAGGATGTCGCGCTCGCTTTTGGCGTCGGCCAGGCGGCGGTCGAGTCGGGCATCGATGGTTTCGCTGTAGGGCAATTCGGTCCAGGCCCGTACAGCAAAGCTGTAGGGCGCACCGGGTGGCTTTTGCTCGTACCAGGCGCGCACTTCGGGGCTCAGTTGCAAACCCTTGGCGGCGTTTTCCAGGGCTTGGCGGGTGCCGGCCTGGCGGGCGGTGGGCCAGGCAAGTTTGACGGTCAGGCGTTTCTCGGACTCAGGGGCGGTGGTGCTCCATTCGCTGACGGCGCGATCTGCCGCCAGGTAGGGCAAGAACGCCGCCGGTGTGCGGTCCGGGTCCATCAATTCGGGAAACGGCGGCATGACCCGTTCCAGTAAATGGCCGAAGCCCAAGTCCAGGGCCTTCTCCAGCGGTGAGCTGTTGGTGGGCAACAGACTCGTCTTGGGTTCACTCATAGCGTGCGCACCTCCACCTCGACGCCCGTGCAGTACGGCGCCTGGAACGCCGAGCTGATGATCGGTTCCAGTGGTTCAAGGATTTGCAGTTGCGCGGCGCCGGCGCTGTGGATGGCGTAGTCGATCCAGCTGGGGTCGACCCGCCCTTCCAGGCGATGGCAGGAGTCTGCGTAGGTTTGCAAAAGTTGCTGCGCCGCCACTTGGGTCAGGCCGGAATCCGGGCCGGCGTTGATCTTGGCCACCACGCGGATTTTATAGCGCTGGATCTGTGCGCCCTGGACAGTGACTAGGTCAGTCTCCGGTCGCACATCGGGCCGTGCGAAATGTCGGCGCACACCGTCAAGCAAATCGGCGGAGGCGCTGCCATCGCCGTCCCTGGAAAGCACGGTAACCATCACCTCGCCGGGGGCAGTGCGTCGACCATTACCGTCCTTGACCTGGGCCGCGTAGCCGTCCGGATCAAAGGTGTAGCTGACGGTGACTACGCCCGGCGTAGCGCTTTGCACCTTGACCGACGGGCGCTCGCCCAGGGTGAACACTTCGCGGCGATACTGCATTCGCGACCCCGCCGCCGGGGCGTGGGGTGCCAGGTAATAACGTAGGCGAGCGTCGTCGTCGCTTTCCAGAACCGGCGGCACAGGTGGGAATGCAGCGGGATCGCCGGGGTCGAGCACCTGCCGCTCCAGGCCCATATCCGCCAGGCGCGCATCCAGGTTGCTGCCGCTCGCCCACCACGCCAGCATCTGCTTGATGCGGGCGTTGTACTTGCGTTCGTGGGTTTGCAGGCGTACGCAAAACGCCTCAAGGGCCAGGGTCAGCAGCTCGCTTTCATTGTCGAGACTCACCTTGAGTTTTGCCGCGCTTTGCGGTGCTCGCGTGGCGACGTAATCCACGACAAACGACTTGAACTCTGCCAGCAACGGCTCGAACTCCTCGACCGCGATAATCGCCGGTTCCGCCAGTTGGTTCTGGCCAGGGATCAGCATGCTCATGTGACGACCTCGAACGATTGTTGGCGGTTTTTCCAGGTGCCGGCAAAACGCAGCAACACGCCTGCACCCTGACGGGTGGCGACGATGACTTGGGGTTGGAAGTCGGTGATGCCGTTTTGCGTGTTGTAAAACGCTTGGGCGGCGTGGCTTTGGGCGAGGATCAACACGTCGTCGCCCAGGTTCTGGCCGAGCAGTTGCGGGACCAGCGAGCCGTACAACGGGCGTTTTTGACGAGTCCCCACGGGGGTGGTCAGCGCTCGGGTGGCACGCTGTACGAATTGCAGCCAGTCATCGACCGCTGCCCCGGTGTTCCTATCGATTCCGATCATGGCAAATCCTTATGCGCTGCTGATCACGCGGCCTTGGTGATCCACCAACGGGCCGCTCAAATGCACGCCGGCGGTATCCAATAGCAAACCTGTTGCGCCGAGTTGCAGGGTGATGCTGTCCTGGGTCATTACCAACGTCGCAGCACCGACGCTGGCGTTGATCTGTTCACGAGAAGCGGTGACGCTGGTAGGCCCATTGCTCCAATTGAACAGGTGACTGGCGTCGTCATAGTCGCTCTGAGTGCCGTCCTTGTATCGGCGTCGGGTCAACGAAGGCTCGCTGGAGACTGGTGGAAACAGGCTACTGTTGAGCCCGAACAAGGCCACAGACTGGGCGCCCCCTTCCCCGCCGCCGTAGTTGAGCAGCAGGCATTGTTCGCCGACGGACGGAATGCGGGTTTCACTTTGCGTACCGGCGCTGGGATTAAAAAACCGAATGGCCGGGCTGAGTAAATCGCCATGACTGACCTTGCAGGTATTGCTGGCAGGGTCGACCTCCTGGCACACGCCAATCCGGCAGAAATTTTCTGCGCGCCGATACAGGTCTTCAAGCTGGGCCTCCATTTCGGCCAGGCGTTCGACAATCGGCCCCAATTGCATGCGTAGCAATGCATCGAACATGGACTACTCCTGCAGAGGGCGATATTGGTCGGGATCGTTGATGTCGGCGACTTCCCAGGTGCGGGCAAACAGCGGTTTGCCTGTGGGATCTTCGAGTAGCGACGGGCCGAGGTAGAGGTTTTGGATGAAGGAAACGGTCCAGGTGTCGTAGTCCGTTTCTGCACTGGTCAGCGCGGATGGCGCAGCGACAATGCTGGTAGGCAGGTCGCATTGATCCGGCGGCAGGCCCCAGCGGTTGTCCAGGGCCAGGTCCATCAGTTGGCTGGCCAGGTCGCAGGCGTCAAACGCGGCCGACCCGCCGGCGACCGTGGCCTTGAGTGAAACCGACAAAGCATGCGCCTTGCGCCCTTCAAGGGAGCGCACGCCGGGGCCGTTGCGCTCCACGCTGATCAGTACGCCGGCTTTATCGTCGGCGCCGTTGAAGTCCTGATGATTGCCTACACGCAATTGTGGGAAAGCGCTCTTCAGCGCCTCCCCAATCGCCACGGGCAATTGGGAGGGTTTTTCGATAGGTGTCATGTTGTTGCGTCCTTGCAGCGGTTACTGCTGATCCGGGCGGTTGACGCCGATGCGCTTTGCCGCCCAACGTTCATAAAGGCCGATGGCGACGTCCGCGCCGGCCATGGCCGTAAGGCAACCAATGGCGCCTGCGGTCCAGATCGACATGCCCGCGGCGTAGCACAGCATCAATGCCGAGACCCCGCAGACCATGCACGCCCCGGACCGCAAGGCCAGTCGCCGTATCAGCGACCAGCCGCGGGCGCCCTCCTTGTCGGCGCGCCACATTTCGCCACTGACCCCGCCGATCAAGGCCAGTACGATCACCAGCCAGATAGGCATTTCCGCTAACGCTTGCTGCTCGTTTGTCATGTCACGCCTCCTGGCTGAGCAATACCGGCAAGGTGCCGGGGCTTGGGTACTTCCGTGTGTGGGTAGGCATTCCAAAAAGCCCGGTTGTCCGGGCTTTTCAGTAATGATTTCCTCGATCTTTCGGCGCTACTGGCGCGGTACGGACCTTTCCTCGATGTTTTTCCGACCACGATCCCTGTCTGCCGGATAACTGCTTCTGGTGTTTTACGCTGCACACCCGGGTCAGTTGCCAACCCTCTGAACCGTTGAGGCCGGTTCATCGCTGCCTGTTTTGCACTGCTGTGAAACTAAAGAGCGTTGGCATCCTTGCCGGTGTTGCCTGGCGTCCTTGCCATCGCTCTGATGGCGTCCTTGCCGGTGTTACGTGCCGTCCTTGTCTTCCTTGGCAGCATCCTTGCCGCCTCCACCAGGCCTTGTTGGCTGGCTTGAGATGAAGAATATGCATGTATGCATATACAGTCAATGCACAAATGCATTTATTTTCAGCCAGTAAATGCACTGATGCATTCACAGCCTTGCTGGCAGGGGGATTGGCGGTTTTTGACAGGCGAAAAAAAGCCCGCACATCGGCGGGCTTTGTCTTACGTCATGAGGTTAACGGGCGTACATGCCCCACCAGAATACATGGCCGAGGATGCTGATCTGCTCATCCTGGATTTCCTGGAAGCTGTAGTCTTCGTCCGGGTGCTCGTCGCGATTGAAACTGCGCAGGCGAATCCCGGAAGGCAAGCGATAGAGCTGTTTCACCCGCAACTGGCCGTTGTGATTGATTGCGTACAAGTCGCCATCGACGATATCGCCAATGCCGCTCTTGCCGGCATTCACCCCAACCGTCGCGCCATCACGCAGTACCGGCAACATACTATTGCCACGTACGGTCACACACTTGGCTTGGTCAAACTGCACACCGTTATGCCGCAGGCTGCGCTTGCCGAATCGCAGGCTGGCCTTCTCGCTTTCCTCGATGACGAATCTTCCTGATCCAGCAGCCAATTCAACCTCGCGCAGAAAGGGGATCGACACCTCGTCGTCATTCACGGGGGTGTCGTCATCCCACAGGCTTATGTCCTTGAGTTCCGAATGCATCGGGTCGCGAGCATCCTCTCGCGAAACACTCAGTGCCACGCGCCCGCGCAGTTGGTCGGTGCTGACGCGAAAGTATTCGGCGATGCGCGAAATATGCTTGTCCGACGGGTCAACGATCTTGCCGCTGAGAATCCTGGACAGTGTGGATTGAGGCACGCCGGTACGCCGGTGAAGCTCCGTGGGGGAGATCCGGTCGCGGTCCAGCAGCTCTCTTAAGACGATAGAAACGTTGCGTTTTTGCATAACGCGGATAGTGACGGGGGTTTTGAGGGTTGGCAAATGCTAATTTGCATATTTTATGCAATATCGGAAAGGTTTAGCCGGCCAAACTGCAGAGCGGGATGCAATTAACTCTGCGACGGAAGCTTTCGGCCGATTTTGCGGCTTTCTACATCCGGTGATGCTCCAACAAAAAGTCCACGAATAACCGCACCCGCGCCGGCATTGTCGAGCCACCTACAAACAGCGCGTGTATCGGTTCCTCATCGCCCGGGTTCCAAGCTTCCAGCAGCGGGATGAGGTCCCCTCGCTGCAGGTCCTCGTTCACGCTGAACCTGCCGATACGCGCAATGCCGGCGCCGACTCGCGCGAGCTGCGCCAGCGCTTCACCGCTGCTGCATTCGATGTTGCCGCTGACCTTGAGGGAAAATTCCCGTCCCTCGCGGATGAACGGCCAATTGGGCTCGGCACGCCGGAAGTTGAAGCGTAGGCAGTTGTGCCGCAAGAGGTCTTCAGGTTCCTGGAGACTGCCGTGGCGCTTGAGGTATTCGGGAGATGCCACCACGACCTGGCCGGTGGCGCCGATCCTGCGCGCGGTCAACGGGCTGTCGGGCAGATGGCCAAAACGTATCGCCACGTCGGCTTGGCCACCGAGAATGTCGACCACTTCATCGCCAAGGGTGAGGTCAACGACGATGTTGGGGTAGCGGGCACTAAACGCAGCCACTAGGGGAACAATGGCCAGCCGCCCATGGCCAAGGGCGGCGCTGACGCGCAATCGACCCCTTGGTACGCCTTGGTCGGCGATGGCGTCTTCGACCTCGGCCATGTCGGCCAGGATACGCCGTGCGCCACGCAGAAAAGCCTCGCCTTCGGCAGTGAAGCTGATCGTTCGGGTGGTGCGCAGCAGCAGCCGGGTGCCAAGACGTTGTTCGGTTCGCGCGATGATCCGACTGACCGCCGAAGGCGTGAGTCCCAATGCTCGCGCCGCAGCTGACAGGCTGCCTTCCTGCGCCACAGTGACGAAAACAAGCATGTCACCGGATCGGCCGTTGAAGTCCATTTGTGCCTCTTACGCATAGGTGATTGCCAAAAATGCTATCTACCGCGTTAAAACGCTGGATCGTAGCATTAGCGGCATAGATAAGGAGCCTTTCATGCGTATCAACCCACCACTTATCGCACTCGCCATGGGTGCCTTTGGCATCGGTGTTACCGAGTTCGCCCCCATGGGCATGTTGCCCGGCATCGCTGCGGACCTCGGCGTTTCCATTCCTGCTGCTGGCCTATTGGTCAGTGCTTACGCCATGGGCGTACTGCTAGGTGCGCCGCTGATGAGCCTGACCACCGGCAAGATACCCCGGCGGTATCTGCTGGTCGGACTCATGGCGATTTTCACCCTCGGTAACTTGATGTCAGCCCTGGCTACCGATTACTACAGCCTCATGATCGCCAGGGTGGTGACCTCACTCAACCACGGTGCATTCTTTGGCGTTGGCTCCATCGTCGCCGCCAGCGTGGTCGCCCCTGATAAACGTGCCGGGGCGGTTGCCGCAATGTTCATGGGGTTGACCTTGGCAACCATCGGCGGTGTGCCGTTGGCCGCCTGGTTTGGCGAAATGTTCGGTTGGCGCACCGCATTCTGGGGAATTACCGGCCTCGGCGTGGTGGCCATGACCGCATTGTGGTTCGCCCTGCCAGACCTGAAAGCGCCGCCGAGCGCTGGAATAATGGCCGAAATCCGAGTACTCGGCCGTGGCCCGGTGCTGGGCGCGCTGGCCCTCACTGTAGTCGGCTCGGGTGCAATGTTTACCGTCTTCACCTACATCGCGCCCATCCTCAGCAGCGAGACCCACGCGTCCACCGCCTACATCACTGCCATGTTGGTGCTGTTTGGTGTGGGACTGACGCTGGGCAACATGTGGGGTGGCAAGGCCGCCGACCGCTCGATAGATCGCACCCTGATCGTTTCGCTGAGCGTGCTGATTCTCGTCTTGCTGGCGTTTACCGTACTGATGCGTTGGCCGCTGCCGGCCGCCGTCGCCATCCTGATTTGGGGTATCGCCAGTTTCGCCTTGGTGCCACCGCTGCAAATGCGCGTCATGGAAGCCGCCAAGGACGCACCTAATTTGGCTTCGGCGATGAACATCGGCGCGTTCAACTTCGGCAACGCGATCGGTGCAGCGCTGGGCGGCGCGGTGATCAATGCCGGGCTGGGTTATCCGGCGATTTCCTTGGCCGGAGCGGCAATGGCGGGTCTGGGACTGTTGATGGTGCTGGCTTTCGTGTGGCGTTCCAAGACTGTTGTAGCTGCGGTGGTGTGACCACGATAGGAGCAGGGCTGCCAGTCCACTTGATGGCAGTTGCTCTTGCTTGAGTGATGGGGATAAGGGGCACGAACGCTTTTGCGTTTTACCTACCCGTTTGCGACCTGCGAAGGGCCGACTTCGCGTGTTAACCTTGCCGCCATCGCAAAATCGCAGGGCCGAATGCCCCACCTTTGCCCCACTCCTTCCAACAAATTTGCTAACTATCTGATGAGTAAAAACACTTCCGATCTGTCCTCCCACACCCCGATGATGCAGCAGTACTGGCGCCTGAAAAACCAGCACCCTGATCAGTTGATGTTCTATCGCATGGGCGACTTCTACGAGATCTTCTACGAAGATGCGAAGAAAGCCGCCAAGTTGCTGGACATCACCCTGACCGCGCGCGGGCAGTCGGCGGGGCAGTCGATTCCGATGTGTGGCATTCCTTACCACTCGCTGGAAGGTTACCTGGTCAAGCTGGTGAAGCTGGGCGAGTCGGTGGTGATCTGTGAGCAGATCGGCGACCCGGCCACCAGCAAGGGGCCGGTGGAACGTCAGGTGGTGCGCATTATTACGCCGGGGACGGTGAGTGATGAGGCGCTGCTGGATGAGCGTCGCGACAACCTGATCGCGGCGGTGCTGGGGGATGAACGCCTGTTTGGGCTGTCGGTGCTGGATATCACCAGCGGCAATTTCAGTGTGTTGGAGATCAAGGGCTGGGAGAACCTGCTGGCGGAGCTTGAGCGCATCAATCCGGTGGAGTTGTTGATCCCAGATGACTGGCCCAAGGATCTACCGGCGGAAAAACGCCGTGGGACCAAGCGTCGTGCGCCGTGGGATTTTGAGAGAGATTCGGCGCTGAAAAGCCTGTGCCAGCAATTCTCTGTGCAGGACCTTAAAGGCTTCGGTTGTGAAACCCTGACCCTGGCCATCGGCGCCGCCGGTTGCCTGCTCAGCTACGCCAAGGAAACCCAGCGCACCGCCCTGCCGCACTTGCGCAGCCTGCGTCATGAACGCCTGGACGACACCGTGGTGCTCGACGGTGCCAGCCGTCGCAACCTGGAACTGGACACCAACCTGGCCGGCGGGCGCGACAACACCCTGCAATCGGTGGTCGACCGTTGCCAAACCGCCATGGGCAGCCGCTTGCTGACTCGCTGGTTGAACCGTCCACTGCGGGATTTGAGCGTGTTGCAAGCGCGTCAGACCTCTATTACCTGCCTGTTGGACGGTTATCGCTTCGAGAAACTGCAGCCGCAGTTGAAGGAAATCGGCGATATCGAACGCATCTTGGCGCGGATCGGCCTGCGCAATGCGCGGCCTCGTGACCTGGCGCGCCTGCGCGATGCCCTCGGCGCGCTGCCGCAGTTGCAAGCCGCGATGACCGAGTTGGATACACCGCACCTGCAACAACTCGCCGTGATCGCCAGCACCTACCCGGAACTGGCAGCGCTGCTGGAAAAAGCCATCATCGACAACCCGCCGGCGATCATCCGTGACGGCGGCGTGTTGAAGACCGGTTACGACAGCGAACTGGACGAACTGCAAGCCCTGAGCGAAAACGCCGGCCAGTTCCTGATCGACCTGGAAGCTCGCGAAAAAGCCCGCACGGGCCTGGCCAACCTGAAAGTCGGCTACAACCGCGTGCACGGCTACTTTATCGAGTTGCCAAGCAAGCAGGCCGAGTCCGCCCCTATCGACTATCAACGTCGCCAGACCCTCAAGGGTGCCGAGCGCTTTATCACGCCGGAGCTCAAAGCGTTCGAAGACAAAGCATTGTCGGCCAAAAGCCGCGCGCTAGCTCGGGAAAAGATGCTCTACGAGGCCTTGCTTGAGGACCTGATCAGCCAACTGGCGCCGCTGCAGGACACTGCCGCCGCCTTGGCCGAGCTGGATGTTCTGAGCAACCTCGCCGAGCGAGCGCTGAACCTGGACCTGAACTGCCCGCGTTTTGTGAGCGAGCCGTGCATGCGCATCGTGCAAGGGCGCCACCCGGTGGTGGAGCAGGTATTGACCACACCGTTCGTCGCCAATGACCTGTCGCTGGATGACGATACACGCATGTTGGTCATCACTGGCCCGAACATGGGTGGTAAATCCACCTATATGCGTCAGACCGCCTTGATTGTGTTGCTGGCGCATATCGGCAGCTTTGTGCCAGCGGCCAGTTGCGAGTTGTCCCTGGTGGACCGTATTTTCACCCGGATCGGTTCCAGCGATGACCTCGCCGGTGGCCGTTCGACCTTTATGGTGGAAATGAGCGAAACCGCCAACATCCTGCACAACGCCACCGAACGCAGCCTTGTCCTGATGGACGAAGTGGGTCGCGGCACCAGCACCTTCGACGGCCTGTCCCTGGCATGGGCGGCGGCCGAGCGTTTGGCGCACTTGCGTGCCTACACGCTGTTCGCCACTCACTACTTCGAACTGACCGTACTGCCGGAAAGCGAGCCACTCGTGGCCAACGTGCATCTGAATGCCACAGAGCACAACGAGCGCATCGTATTCCTGCACCACGTGTTGCCAGGCCCCGCCAGCCAGAGCTACGGCTTGGCTGTGGCGCAATTGGCGGGCGTGCCGAGCGAGGTGATTACCCGCGCCCGCGAACACCTCAGCCGCCTGGAAACCACGGCATTGCCGCATGAAACCGTGGTCGCAAGTCCCGCCAAAGCCTCAAGCAAACCCGCCGCACCGCACCAGAGCGATATGTTTGCCAGCCTGCCCCATCCGGTGCTGGAAGAGTTGGCTAAGCTTGACTTGGACGACTTGACGCCGCGCAAAGCGCTAGAAATGTTATATGCACTGAAGGTTCGGATATAACGCTGACGCTTGCAAGCTGGTAGACTCTCGCGCGGTTTGGGATGCTGCAGGCTCTTAGCCTGGCCTGCAGACTATCGCTCCTGAACCTCGCGAGCCCTGCCACAAAGGGTTTCGCTGCCGCCGCCTGAGGAGAAAATTAGAAATGACCTTCGTCGTCACCGACAACTGCATCAAGTGCAAGTACACCGACTGCGTGGAAGTATGTCCGGTGGACTGCTTCTACGAAGGCCCGAACTTCTTGGTAATCCACCCGGATGAGTGCATCGACTGCGCCCTGTGTGAGCCAGAATGCCCGGCCGTCGCCATTTTCTCCGAGGACGAAGTCCCGGCAGAGATGCAGGAATTTATTCAGTTGAACGTCGAGCTGGCGGAAATCTGGCCGAACATCACTGAGAAGAAAGACTCTCTGCCGGATGCAGCAGAGTGGGATGGCGTCAATGGCAAGATCAAAGACCTGGAGCGCTAACAGCGCCGCCGCCAAACAAAAGAAGGCCCTTCGGGGCCTTTTTTACGTTCAGGGAACGCGTATTCACTTTCCTGCGGGCAAAAAAAGGGGCGGTTTGACCCGCCCACATTTTTTCCCTAGTCCCTGTATTCCTTTTCATCATCCTGATGAATCGCATCCTGCGACGTTCCTTCAAACCATCGTTCCTTGATGGCTGTGTCAATCCGTGGACACAGGGCTGATCTTAGAGAGTTCCAAAAGAAGTTCAACGGGATGCAACTTTAGGACTGACACCCTAAGGGATCAGACCAACGATAAATATTTGTTATGTTTCAAGTAGATAGAAAACACTCTCATTCTTTCAAGCCGCTCTTGTAAGCCGAAAAAACCATTCACTTACGAAAAAGTAAGCGAATGCTTACACCAGCAATTGCGTAAAAGCGTAACAAGCACCTTTTCTCACTCAGTCGTCGCTGACAGTAATCGTCGGCATGGCTGGCGCCGAGGCTTCCTGCAGGACAATACGCGCCCCCACATGACGGGCCAGTTCCTGGTAGATCATAGCGATCTGGCTGTCCGGCTCGGCGACCACGGTAGGTTTGCCGCCGTCAGCCTGCTCGCGGATCAGCATCGACAGCGGCAGCGAGGCCAGCAGTTCAACACCGTATTGGGTCGCGAGCTTCTCACCGCCGCCTTCTCCGAACAGATGCTCGGCGTGGCCGCAGTTGGAGCAGATGTGCACCGCCATGTTTTCCACGACGCCCAGTACCGGAATATTGACCTTGCGGAACATCTCGACGCCTTTCTTGGCGTCGAGCAGCGCCAGGTCCTGGGGCGTTGTGACGATCACCGAACCGGCCACCGGGACTTTCTGCGCCAAGGTCAATTGGATATCGCCGGTGCCGGGTGGCATGTCGATCACCAGGTAGTCCAGGTCGCCCCAGGCCGTCTGAGTGACCAGTTGCAACAAGGCACCGGAGACCATCGGCCCGCGCCAGACCATCGGTGTGTTGTCGTCGGTCAGGAAAGCCATGGACATGACTTCCACGCCCAGGGACTCGATCGGCACAAACCATTTCTGGTCCTTGACCTTCGGTCGGGTGCCTTCGGCGATACCGAACATCACGCCCTGGCTCGGGCCGTAGATATCGGCGTCGAGAATACCGACGCGCGCGCCTTCACGCGCCAACGCCAAGGCCAGGTTGGCCGCAGTGGTGGATTTACCCACGCCGCCTTTGCCGGACGCCACGGCGACCACGTTCTTGACGTTGGCCAGGCCAGGGATCTGCGCCTGGGCCTTGTGCGGGGCAATCACGCATTGAATGTCGACCTTGGCTGAGCGCACGCCGTCCAGACCTTCAATGGCCATTTGCAGCATTTGCGCCCAACCGCTCTTGAACAGGCCAGCGGCATAGCCCAGCTCCAGCTGGACCAAAACCTGGTCGCCCTGAACCTCGATGGTACGTACACAGCCGGCACTGACCGGGTCCTGGTTCAAATAGGGGTCGGTGTACTGGCGAAGAACGGCTTCCACCGCTGCGCGATTGACGGCGCTCATGGGCTACTCCCGAAAAAAGACTGACTGAAACAGGCGGCTATCCTAACCGTTCCGGCCGCCCAGCGGCATGCTTTGAAGAAGCGGAAACATCGCGACGGGGTGAAATATATTTCCCGGCGCTTTATAGTGGCCGACCTCCGTTTCATCAAGTAGCCGAGCCCCATGTCCGAGCCACGCAAGATCCTCGTCACCAGCGCCCTGCCCTATGCCAATGGTTCCATCCATCTTGGCCATATGCTTGAGTACATCCAGACCGATATGTGGGTGCGCTTCCAGAAGCATCGCGGCAATCAATGCATCTATGTCTGCGCGGACGACGCCCACGGTTCGGCCATCATGTTGCGCGCCGAAAAGGAAGGCATCACCCCGGAACAACTGATCGCCAACGTGCAGGCTGAACACAGCGCCGACTTTGCCGAGTTCCTGGTGGATTTCGACAATTTCCACTCGACCCACTCCGAGGAAAACCGCGAGTTGTCGAGCCAGATCTACCTGCGTCTAAAGGAAGCTGGGCACATCGACCAGCGTTCGGTGACCCAGTATTTCGACCCGGAAAAGAAAATGTTCCTGGCCGACCGCTTCATCAAGGGCACCTGCCCGAAATGCGGCACCGAAGACCAGTACGGCGACAACTGCGAAAAATGCGGTGCGACCTACGCGCCGACTGAGTTGAAGAATCCGAAGTCGGCGATCTCCGGCGCTACCCCGGTGCTCAAGGACTCCCAGCACTTCTTCTTCAAGCTGCCGGACTTCCAGCAGATGCTGCAAGCCTGGACCCGCAGCGGCACCCTGCAGGACGCCGTGGCCAACAAGCTCGCCGAATGGCTCGACAGCGGCCTGCAACAGTGGGACATCTCCCGCGATGCGCCGTACTTCGGCTTCGAGATTCCGGGCGAACCTGGCAAATATTTCTATGTGTGGTTGGATGCGCCAATCGGCTACATGGCCAGCTTCAAGAACCTGTGCGATCGCACGCCGGAGCTGGACTTCGATGCGTTCTGGAACAAGGATTCCACCGCCGAGCTGTACCACTTCATCGGCAAGGACATCGTCAACTTCCACGCCCTGTTCTGGCCGGCGATGCTCGAAGGCTCGGGCTACCGCAAGCCGACCGGCATCGCAGTGCACGGCTACTTGACCGTCAACGGCCAGAAAATGTCCAAGTCCCGTGGCACCTTTATCAAGGCGCGCACCTACCTGGACCACCTGTCGCCGGAATACCTGCGCTACTACTACGCCTCCAAGCTGGGCCGTGGCGTCGATGACCTGGACCTGAACCTGGAAGACTTCGTACAGAAGGTCAACTCGGACCTGGTGGGTAAAGTCGTTAACATCGCCAGCCGTTGCGCCGGGTTTATCCACAAGGGTAACGCCGGCCTGCTGGTGGCCGAAAATGCCGCGCCGGAACTGACCGACGCGTTCCTGGCCGCTGCGCCAAGCATCGCCGATGCCTACGAGGCGCGCGACTTTGCACGCGCCATGCGTGAAATCATGGGCCTGGCAGACCGCGCCAACGCCTGGATCGCCGACAAGGCACCGTGGTCGCTGAACAAGCAGGAAGGCAAGCAGGCGCAAGTCCAGGCGATCTGCGCCACGGGCGTCAACCTGTTCCGTCAGTTGGTGATCTTCCTCAAGCCAGTGCTGCCGTTGTTGGCCACCGACGCGGAAGCGTTCCTTAACGTCGCGCCGCTGACCTGGAATGACCACGCCACCCTGCTCAGCAACCATCAGCTGAACGAGTTCAAGCCGCTGATGACCCGTATTGACCCGGTGAAAGTCCAGGCCATGACCGATGCTTCGAAAGAAGACCTGGTCGCCAGCCAGACCGACACGGGCGAATCGGCACCTGCCGGTAACGGTGAGTTGGCCAAGGACCCGCTGTCGCCGGAAATCGAGTTCGACGCGTTCGCTGCGGTGGACCTGCGTGTGGCGCTGATTATCAAGGCCGAAGCCGTAGAAGGTGCCGACAAGCTGCTGCGCCTGACACTGGACATCGGTGACGAGCAACGCAACGTGTTCTCGGGCATCAAGAGCGCCTACCCGGACCCGTCCAAGCTCGATGGCCGCCTGACCATGATGATCGCCAACCTCAAGCCACGGAAAATGAAGTTCGGAATCTCCGAAGGCATGGTGATGGCAGCCGGCCCTGGCGGCGAAGAGATCTACCTGTTGAGCCCTGACAGCGGCGCGAAGCCGGGTCAACGCATCAAGTAAGCCCGCAAAACAGCCCTGTCGTTTCGGCGACAGGGCTTTTCAGCTAGTCCCCCCTTCTCGCTTGTCGGATAATCAGGCTCTGTTTGTTTAACCGGCATGCCAATGATCACTGCATGAACCTCATTCAACGTATCGACGCACTGTTGCCGCAGACCCAATGCGGCAAGTGCGGGCACCCGGGCTGCAAGCCTTACGCCGAGGGCATTGCTCAAGGCGAGGCAATCAATAAGTGCCCGCCCGGTGGGCAGGAAACCATTGCCGGGCTCGCGCAGTTACTAAGCGTTCCCGTGGTGGAACTGGACACCACGCGTGGCGAGGCCCCTGCGCAAATTGCCTATATCCGTGAGGCTGAGTGCATCGGCTGCACCAAATGTATCCAGGCGTGCCCGGTGGATGCGATTGTCGGTGCCGCCAAACTGATGCATACCGTGATCATTGATGAATGCACCGGCTGTGACCTGTGTGTGGCGCCCTGCCCCGTCGATTGCATCGAGATGCGCCCGCTGGCAACCGTGCTGCCCATCGTGGGCGGCCTGGCCAGCACTGATCACGAGCGTCATGAGCGTGGCCTCAAGCGTGATCGCGCTCGGCGTCGATTTGAACAACGCAACGCACGCCTGCACCGCGAAGAGGAACTCAAGCTCGCTGAGCGCCTGGCCCGCGCCAAGCGCTCAGCGCCCGTCGACGCGCCTGCGGAAAATACCCATCAAGCGGATAATGATGCGGCGATCAAGAAAGCCAAGATCGGCGTTGCAATGAGCCGTGCGCAGTTGCTCAAGTCCTTGAAGGCATTCGGTCATCCGCCGACCTTTGAACAGCAATCGCAGCTGATCGTCCTGCAACACCAATTCGAAGTCGCAGAGCAAGCGCTCGCGGCACTGCAAGCAAGTAGCCCACCACCCGCACCGCCAGCCAAAGACCCTGAGCTCAAGCGCGCAAAAATCCAACTGGCCTTGCGCCGCGCCGAACTGAAAAAGGCCCAGGAGCAGAATGCGGACCCACAGCAACTGGCAACGTTGAGCGCTGCGCTGGCCGCTGCTGATCAGGCCCTGCACACCGCCGAAGCGATCTCCGAACAACCTCTGCCGGATTTACAGCGCCTACAAAAGCGGCCCATCGACAGCCAACTGCGCCAACTAAAAACAGCCCTGGCCTACGCCCGTGCCGATCTCAGCAAGCTACAACGCCAGCCAGAAGCCAGCATGGATGAACTTAACGCAGCTCAACACAAGCTTGAAGAAGCACAGCGCCAAGTAGATGCCCATGGTGGTGGGTAACCAGTAGCTTGTAACGTGCCACTGACGACACCATATTGATAGCGTCCGGGTTTATCCTGCTCCCGCTCTGACCTTCCGCTGACCGCCTGCAAGGAATCATCAGCCCCATGAACGCCGCAAAACGCCTGGAAATTTTCCGCAGGCTTCACGAAGACAATCCCGAACCCAAGACTGAACTGGCCTACTCCTCGCCGTTCGAGTTGCTGATTGCGGTGATTCTGTCGGCCCAGTCCACGGACGTTGGTGTGAACAAGGCCACGGCCAAACTGTATCCGGTAGCCAATACACCTGAAGCCATCTATGCCCTCGGCGTGGAAGGCTTGTCCGAATACATCAAGACCATCGGTTTGTATAACAGCAAGGCCAAGAACGTTATCGAGACCTGCCGCCTGCTGGTGGAACTGCATGGAAGTGAAGTACCGCAAACCCGCGAAGCACTGGAGGCCCTGCCGGGTGTGGGACGCAAGACTGCCAACGTGGTTCTCAATACTGCGTTCCGCCAACTGACGATGGCCGTGGACACTCATATCTTTCGGGTTAGCAATCGCACCGGCATTGCCCGCGGGAAGAACGTGGTGGAAGTGGAAAAGCAGCTGATGAAATTTGTACCCAAGCCGTATCTGCTCGACTCCCATCACTGGCTGATCCTTCACGGACGCTACGTTTGCCAGGCACGCAAGCCGCGTTGCGGGAGCTGTCGCATCGAAGACCTGTGCGAATTCAAGGAAAAGACTTCCGACGATTGAAGGATCATTGGTTTTCTCGATCAGCCGATTGAAAAAATCTTTTTTACCCTTTCATGGATTATCGTTATAAGGAGCGCCAACGGCAGTCTTAGCCCGGAGTGAACCTTATGAGCACTGGCAAAGAACAACTGGAAGTGGAAGACGAGCTCGTTGAGTCGGATGACGATGGAGCAGAAGCACCTGTGGCAGAGGTGGCCAAGACCAATCTGAGCAAACGCCGCACTATCGATAATCTTCTGGAAGAGCGACGCTTGCAAAAACAACTGGCCGATTACGACTTCGACCTCTGAGCGAGCAGTCGACGACCGGAAGCCTCCCTGACGGAGGCTTTTTTTCGCCGGTGGCCCAGGCTAAAACGCGTTGCAACTCCCCAGCTATACCAGGCCGTTACGCTGAGCCAGCTCGATCAGGTCCACCAGTGAGCGAGCGTTGAGCTTGAGCAGCAGGCGCGTTTTATAGGTGCTGACTGTCTTGTTGCTGAGAAACATGCCATCTGCGATTTCCTTGTTGGTCTTGCCCCGGGCCAGTTGCTGCAACACCATCATCTCCCGGCCCGACAGACGCTCGACCATATCGGCCTCGCTGGCATTACCCATTGTGGAACGCACCGAATTGAGCGCCTGGTTCGGGAAATAGCTGTAGCCCGACAGAACCGCCTTGATGGCGCTCAACAACTCCGTCAAGTCCTGCTGCTTGCACACGTAGCCCGCTGCCCCCGCCTGCATGCAGCGCATGGAAAAATGGCCAGGAGCCTGAGATGTCAGCACCAGCACCTTGAAAGGCGTCGGCTGTTTGGTGGAAGACAGCCGGCAAATAACTTCCAGGCCATCGAGTTTAGGAATTCCAATATCCAGAATGACAATGTCCGGCATATGCTCCCGCGCAAGTTGCAAGGCATCGACACCGTTATCAGTCTCGGCAACGACCTCATAACCATGGCGTTCCATTAGCATACGCACAGCAAGACGAATGACGGGATGATCATCCACGATCAGCACTTTATTCATGAGAAAGTCCAATTTCGCTGTTCGAATTATTTAGAGCAAGCACAATAGCCTAGTCGTTTCCTAGTTGGCATAGCATTACACCCTGAGCAACAGCAGGCAGAGACCCAACCCACAACGATAAAGGAAATGCCCTACAAAAAAACGCAAACTTAGATGTATCCAGTTTTATGGAGCCTTTCAGACCTTTCCCGGGCCATACATATTTAGAGCCAAATTTCCAAGAGATCTGGGGGCAGCGGTAAACGTGCCGCACACGACTTTCAGGAAATGCCCCTTGCCTAGCTATTAAGGGCAAGGAAGCAAGCCGAAAAAATTCTGCTGTTTCGGTTCCATTAAACATATTTTCTTACACCCTTATTTCCTACAGAATTTTCGGCAACTTACAGAGTCGCCGCACTTTAATGAGTGAAATTTCTGTAAGACTAGTTCCCAATCAGATGTAAAACTTTCATTCACAGCCTCAAAACACCCCCACCGATAATTCCGCACGTTTAAAACAATCAAACTACATCTGTACGTACGTTTAAAAACATAAACATGAGTATCTCTTAAAATCCACAGGCAAAAAAAATGGCCCCTTAACAGGGGCCATTTTCCACAACAGGCAAAACACTCAGAACAACGAGCGACCTTTGTTTGCAGCAATGCGCATGCGCAATGCGTTCAACTTGATAAAGCCTGCCGCGTCCGCCTGGTTGTAGGCGCCGCCATCTTCTTCGAAGGTGGCGATATTGGCGTCGAACAGTGACTCGTCGGATTTACGACCGGTCACGATCACGTTGCCCTTGTACAGTTTCAGGCGCACGACGCCGTTCACGTGGACCTGGGAGGCGTCGATCATCTGTTGCAGCATCAGACGCTCAGGGCTCCACCAGTAGCCGGTGTAGATCAGGCTGGCGTACTTGGGCATCAACTCGTCTTTGAGGTGAGCCACTTCGCGGTCCAGGGTGATCGATTCGATCGCGCGGTGAGCGCGCAGCATGATGGTGCCGCCTGGGGTTTCGTAGCAGCCACGGGACTTCATGCCCACGTAACGGTTTTCGACGATGTCGAGGCGGCCGATGCCGTGTTCGCCACCGATACGGTTCAGGGTCGCCAGTACAGTGGCTGGGGTCATCTCGACACCGTCCAGCGCGACGATGTCGCCGTTGCGGTAGGTCAGTTCCAGGTACTGCGGCTTGTCAGGAGCGTTCTCCGGGGAGACGGTCCATTTCCACATGTCTTCTTCGTGCTCGGTCCAGGTGTCTTCCAGCACGCCGCCTTCATAGGAGATATGCAGCAGGTTGGCGTCCATCGAGTAAGGGGACTTCTTCTTGCCGTGACGCTCGATCGGGATTGCGTGCTTTTCAGCGTAATCCATCAGCTTTTCACGGGACAGCAGGTCCCATTCACGCCAAGGGGCAATCACTTTCACACCTGGCTTGAGGGCGTAGGCGCCCAGTTCGAAACGCACCTGGTCGTTGCCTTTGCCGGTGGCGCCATGGGAAATGGCGTCAGCGCCGGTTTCGTTGGCGATTTCAATCAGGCGTTTGGCGATCAGCGGGCGTGCGATGGAGGTACCCAGCAGGTACTCGCCTTCGTAGACAGTGTTGGCGCGAAACATCGGGAAAACGAAATCGCGGACGAACTCTTCGCGCAGGTCGTCAATGTAGATCTCTTTCACGCCCATGGCTTGCGCCTTGGCACGTGCAGGTTCGACCTCTTCGCCCTGACCCAGGTCAGCGGTGAAGGTCACCACTTCACAGTTATAAGTATCCTGCAGCCACTTGAGGATCACCGAAGTGTCCAGGCCGCCGGAATACGCGAGAACGACCTTGTTTACGTCGGCCATGCCATCACTCCACGGGGTTGTACGGAAAGCCGTCGATTCTACCGACCAAAACCGTGAAATTACAGGGGCGCGACAGCAAATGAAGATAAAGCGACAGATTATGTCGAGCGGGCGACCGATGGTCGCACCTTACGAGGTGGCGGCCGGGTTGTTCGATGCGGCGGCCTGGGGCGCCGGTTTCTCAGGGGTTGCCACCCGTTCCAGCTGAATATTGACCCGCCGGTTGCGCGCACGATTGGCCGCATTGGTGTTAGGCGCCAGTGGATAGCTTTCACCGTGGAAACGCAGGGTGATCTGCGATTCCTGAATGCCGTTGCCCTTGAAGTAATCCATCACCGCGAGCGCGCGGCGACGTGACACGTCGCGGTTGGTCAGGCGGTTACCACTGTTGTCCGAGTGGCCATTGAGCTCGATATGGTTAACCGTGGGATCGGCTTTCATATAGGCCAGAATCACCGACAGCTTCTTCTTGGCCGCGGCATCCAGCTCGATGCCACCACCAGGAAACCCGACCTCGGTCTGTTTGACCTGATCGTAATTCATCGGCAGCAGCTTAGTAGTACACAGCTGATAGTCGTTGTAGGCCTTGTTGAACTTGACCGGCAACAGGCGGATTTCCGAGTAGCCGCCTTCTCGTCCGTAATGCCGCACAGTAGGGCTGCGTCCTTCCAACAGGCCATTGAACAGGCGACCAGCCTGCACCTGGGAACTGTTGAACAACACATCGCCACTGCCAGCACGTACGGCGCCGAGATTGATATCGCCTCGCCCTGGCTGCCAAGGTGCAGCGGCAGCCAACAGCGTTGCGGAACCGGCGCCCAGAGAGCCGTTATAGGCTTTCAGACGAAATGTTGCCTGCTCGCCGGCCCTGCGCACGAACTCACCCGAGCCGAAATCGGTAATCGGCTGGGTCAGGCGGCACTCGAACTGGTCACCTTCTACCTTCCACTCAATATTCTCCAGGCGCGTCTGGAACGTGAGGGCCATCGCAGGCAGGCTGGCGAACACACTGAGCAGGGCTAGATATTGCTGGCGCACGGGAGGCTCCACTGGTTTCTACAACACTTCAAAGCGTCATACATCGATAAGGCATACAAAAGGCTATCGGATGCATCCTGCAAAACTTGATAGCGAGTGCCTGCAAGAGTCTTTTCCGGTAGCATTCCCACCAGATTGACCCGCCTGGAATCCCCAATGTCCGACCGCCTGACCCTGCTGCGTCCCGACGACTGGCATATTCATCTTCGCGATGGTGCTGCGTTGCCCCAAACCGTGGCCGATGTTGCGCGCACGTTTGGCCGCGCCATCATCATGCCTAACCTGGTACCACCGGTGCGTAACGCCGCTGAAGCCGACGCCTATCGCCAGCGTATCCTCGCTGCGCGGCCGGCCGGCAGCCGCTTCGAACCGTTGATGGTGCTCTACCTCACCGACCGCACCCAGCCCGAAGAAATTCGTGAAGCCAAGGCCAGCGGTTACGTGCACGCCGCCAAGCTGTACCCGGCAGGCGCGACCACCAACTCCGATTCCGGCGTGACCAGTATCGACAAGATACTGCCGGCCATTGAAGCCATGGCCGAAGTCGGCATGCCACTGCTGATCCACGGTGAAGTCACCCGTGGCGACGTGGACGTGTTCGACCGCGAGAAGATCTTCATCGACGAGCATATGCGTCGTGTAGTCGAGCTGTTCCCGACTCTCAAGGTGGTGTTCGAACACATCACCACGGCCGACGCCGTGCAGTTCGTCACCGAGGCTTCGGCCAATGTCGGTGCGACCATCACCGCTCATCACCTGCTGTACAACCGCAACCACATGCTGGTGGGCGGGATTCGGCCGCACTTCTATTGCCTGCCGATCCTCAAGCGCAACACCCACCAGGTGGCTCTGCTGGATGCTGCCACCAGCGGCAATCCGAAGTTCTTCCTCGGTACCGACTCGGCGCCGCACGCCCAGCATGCCAAGGAAGCGGCATGCGGTTGTGCCGGTTGCTACACCGCCTACGCGGCGATCGAGCTGTACGCCGAAGCGTTCGAACAACGTAACGCCCTGGACAAGCTCGAAGGTTTCGCCAGCCTCAACGGCCCGCGTTTCTACGGCCTGCCGGCGAATACCGACCGCATCACCCTGGTTCGTGAAGACTGGACCGCCCCTGCCAGCCTGCCGTTCGGCGAGCTGACTGTCATCCCGCTGCGCGCCGGTGAAACACTGCGCTGGCGCCTGCTGGAGGAAAGCAAGTGAGTGAAGACCATTACGACGACGAACACGAGCACAGTGGTGGCGGTTCCCGCCATCCGATGGCCGAGCGGTTTCGCGGCTATCTGCCGGTTGTCATCGACGTAGAAACCGGTGGTTTTAATTGCGCCACCGACGCACTGCTGGAAATCGCCGCAACCACCATCGGCATGGATGAACAGGGTTTTGTGTTCCCGGAGCACACCCACTTCTTCCGTGTTGAACCGTTTGAAGGTGCCAACATCGAAGCGGCAGCGCTGGAGTTCACCGGGATCAAGCTTGATCACCCATTGCGTATGGCGGTGAGTGAAGAAGCGGCACTGACGGATATCTTCCGTGGCGTACGCAAGGCGTTGAAGGCCAATGGCTGCAAACGCGCGATCCTGGTGGGCCACAACAGCAGCTTCGACCTGGGCTTCCTGAATGCCGCCGTGGCGCGCCTGGACATGAAACGCAACCCGTTTCACCCGTTCTCCAGCTTCGACACCGCCACCCTCGCAGGCCTGGCGTATGGCCAGACGGTACTGGCCAAGGCCTGCCAAGCGGCGGGGATAGACTTTGATGGCCGTGAGGCCCACTCGGCTCGCTACGACACCGAAAAGACGGCCGAGTTGTTCTGCGGCATCGTCAACCGCTGGAAAGACATGGGCGGCTGGGAAGACTTCAACGACTGAGATCGTTTCCCGCACATAAAAAAACCGGCCTTCTCAGGCCGGTTTTTTTGTACCGCGATTCTGGCTTACAGCTTGCCAGCGTTCTCGGTCAGGTAAGCCGCAACGCCTTCTGGCGAAGCGTTCATGCCTTTGTCGCCTTTTTTCCAGTTGGCCGGGCAAACTTCGCCGTGCTCTTCGTGGAATTGCAGGGCGTCGACCAGGCGGATCAGCTCTTCCATGTTACGGCCCAGTGGCAGGTCGTTAACGATCTGGGAGCGAACAACGCCTTTGTCGTCGATCAGGAATGCGCCACGGAACGCCACGCCGCCTTCGGACTCAACGTCGTAGGCCTTGGCGATGTCGTGTTTCAGGTCGGCAGCCATGGTGTATTTGACTTTGCCGATGCCGCCATCATTGATGGCAGTGTTGCGCCAGGCGTTGTGGGTGAAATGGGAGTCGATGGAAACGGCAACCACTTCAACGTTACGCGCCTTGAAATCGTCCATGCGGTGGTCCAGGGCGATCAGCTCCGAAGGGCAGACGAAGGTGAAGTCCAGCGGGTAGAAGAACACCAGGCCGTATTTGCCTTTGATGGCTTCAGACAGTTTGAAACTGTCTACGATTTCGCCATTGCCGAGGACGGCAGGTACGTCGAAATCCGGGGCTTGTTTGCCGACGAGTACGCTCATTGGGTATCTCCTGATGTAGGGGTGACGATTGAAGTAAAAGGACCGCTTCCAAGTCTGCCGTGTATAAGCGACAGCCCTGTGACGCGGTCACGCTTCGTGAAGACCGACCATCATACACTGAAAAAACCGTTCGTCAGTGAGGGCGCGGTGCCAGCAAATACCCTGCGATTCTACTTTGACAATCATTCTCGTTAACATTAAGATCCATCGCACTTAAGCCTTAAACCCGCGATGGTTCTCCCTTATGTATGTGTGCCTCTGTACTGGCGTCACCGACGGACAAATCCGCGAAGCAATCTATGAAGGTTGCTGCAGCTACAAGGAAGTGCGTGAAACCACCGGCGTTGCCAGCCAGTGCGGTAAATGTGCTTGCCTCGCCAAGCAAGTGGTACGGGAAACTCTGACGCAGCTGCAAACAGCCCAGGCCGCGATCCCCTATTCAGCAGAATTTACACACGCTTAATGTGGCGTGTTTTAAAGAACCGGACTTAGTGTCCGGTTTTTTTATGCCCACAATTCAATTAGTTAGCGTCAAGACGCGGAACACAAACATTCTTATTCCGATTAATTTTCATTTATTATTCAATAACTTAGGTTTGACACTAAGGTTTTCGCCGCTCAAACTCCGCCCTATACACAGCTATTACAGGGCAGGACCCCAGTCATGAAAGGCGACATCTCAGTCATCCAGCAACTCAACAAAATCCTTGCCAATGAACTGGTCGCGATCAATCAGTACTTTCTGCATGCGCGCATGTACGACGATTGGGGCCTGGAAAAGCTGGGCAAGCGTGAATACAAAGAATCCATCAAGGCCATGAAGGACGCCGACGCGCTGATCAAGCGCATCCTGTTCCTGGAAGGCCTGCCAAACGTACAGGACCTGGGCAAGCTGAACATCGGCGAGCACACCCAGGAAATGATCAGCAGCGACCTGAAGTTCGAGCAGAAAAGCCACAGCGACCTCAAGGCCGCCATTGCTCACGCCGAGACCAAGGGTGACTTCGGCAGCCGTGAACTGCTGGAAGACATTCTGGAAGACCAGGAGGAACACATCGACTGGCTGGAAACCCAATTGGGTCTGATCGACAAAGTCAGCCTGGAAAACTACCTGCAATCGCAGATGGGCGAATAACGCCCCCGCACGCAGGCATAAAAAACCCCCGCTCTCTTTCGAGAAGCGGGGCTTTTTATTGCAAACGGATCAAGCGTCAGTCTTGGCTGCCGCGTTTGCCGCTGCTTCTTTGATCAGCGTTTGCAGCGAGCCATCAGCCGCCATCTCAACGATGATGTCGCTACCGCCGACCAGTTCACCGGCCACCCACAGTTGTGGGAAGGTTGGCCAGTTGGCGTACTTCGGCAGGTTGGCGCGGATTTCAGGGTTTTGCAGGATATCCACGTAAGCGAATTTCTCGCCGCACGCCATGATGGCCTGGGAAGCCTTCGCGGAGAAACCGCACTGAGGAGCGTTAGGTGCGCCCTTCATGTAAAGCAGAATGGTGTTGTTGGCAATCTGCTCTTTGATCGTTTCGATGATATCCATGGAACACCTCGGCTGGAACTTTGCGACTCACAGGTCGGCACGGTGGCGCATTGTAACGCAAAATTCCAGCGTGGTGCTCAGGCCGCTGCTACCTGAACGGGAACGCCATTCAGCGCAGCGTTGCCCGATAACTCGTCCAACTGCCGTTCGTCGGTCAAGTCATTGGCGCTCGCCCCGGGCTGGCCGCTGGCAATCGTCATCTGTACACCTGGGCGCCCATGCCCCCAACCATGGGGCAGGCTGACCACTCCGGGCATCATGTCCAGGCTGGCCACCACTTCCACCTCGATCATGCCGATGCGCGAACTCACCCGCACACGCTGGCCGTCACTCAACTGCCGGCTCGCCAGGTCATTGGGATGCATCAGCAATTGGTGCCGTGGCTTGCCCTTCACCAGCCGATGATAGTTATGCATCCAGGAATTATTGCTGCGCACATGCCGACGCCCTATCAGCAGCAGCTCGTCAGCCGCAGGCACCGGTTGTGCGGCAAACCGCGCCAGGTCGGCGAGGATCACTGCAGGCGCAGCCTGCACCTTGCCATCAGCGGTTTTCAGGCGCCCGGCGAGGTTGGCCTTGAGCGGCCCCAAGTCCACGCCATGGGGATGATCCGCCAACATCGCTACCGACAGCTTATGCTCGGACGCGTCGCCGTAAAACCCGGCGCGCAACCCAAAGTCGATCATCTGCGCGGGTGCCATGGTCGGTTTGAGCACCGCGCCGGTCTGCGCAGCAAACGCCTGGGCCAGGCCGACGAATATCTCCCAGTCATGCAGCGCGCCTTCCGGTTTGGGCAGGATCGCGCGATTGAAGCGCGTGACATTACGCACCGCGAACATATTGAAGGTGGTGTCGTAGTGGTCGTTCTCCAATGCAGACGTGGACGGCAGGATCAGGTCGGCATACCGCGTGGTCTCGTTGATATACAGGTCGACGCTGACCATGAACTCCAAGCCATCCAGCGCCTGCTCCAACTGCCGGCCGTTAGGCGTCGATAACACCGGATTGCCCGCCACCGTCACCAACGCGCGGATTTGTCCTTCGCCCTCAGTCAGCATTTCCTCCGCCAACGCCGACACGGGCAGCTCGCCACCGTATTCCGGACGCCCGGAAACCCGACTCTGCCAGCGATTGAAATGCCCGCCGCCAGTGGACGCAACCAGGTCGACTGCCGGCGTAGTGCACAGTGCCCCGCCAACACGGTCCAGGTTGCCGGTAACCAGGTTGATCAGTTGCACAAGCCAATGGCACAACGTGCCAAACGCCTGGGTCGACACCCCCATGCGCCCGTAACACACGGCCTTGTCGGCTGCCGCAAAGTCCCGCGCCAACTGGCGGATCTGCTCGGCGGGCACGGCACACTGCGCGCTCATCGCGTCGGCGGTAAACCCGGCAATGGCTCGCCGAACGTCCTCCAGGCCTTCAACCGGCAGGTGACTGTCGCGAGTCAGCTGCTCGGTAAACAACGTATTGAGCACCCCGAACAGCAGCGCCGCATCACCACCGGGACGCACGAACAGGTGCTGGTCAGCCATCGCCGCGGTCTCGCTGCGCCGGGGGTCGACCACCACCACTTTTCCGCCCCGCGCCTGGATAGCTTTTAGGCGCTTCTCCACATCGGGCACGGTCATGATGCTGCCGTTGGACGCCAGTGGATTGCCACCCAGGATCAGCATGAAGTCGGTGTGGTCGATGTCCGGAATTGGCAACAGCAAGCCATGGCCGTACATCAAGTGGCTGGTGAGGTGATGGGGCAACTGGTCCACCGAGGTAGCGGAGAAGCGATTGCGCGTCTTGAGTTGGCCCAGGAAGTAGTTGCTGTGGGTCATCAGCCCATAATTGTGCACGCTGGGGTTGCCCTGATACACCGCCACCGCGTTCTGCCCATGACGGGTCTGAATGCCCGCCAGCCGTTCGGCTACTAACGCGAAAGCGTCTTCCCACGGGATCGGCTGCCATTCGCTGCCCACCCGCAACATGGGTTGGTGCAGGCGGTCCGGGTCGTTCTGGATATCCTGCAGCGCCACAGCCTTGGGGCAGATATGCCCACGGCTGAAGGTATCTAACGCATCCCCCTTGATTGACGTGATCGCCAAACTGCCGTCGTCGGCTTGTGTGGTTTCCAGGGTCAGGCCGCAGATGGCTTCACACAGATGGCAGGCACGGTGGTGGAGAGTCTTGGTCATGGCCAGTCTCTTTATCAGGGCTTTGAGCTCACTATGGGCCTCGACCTGGGCAGGCACCACTAACGTTCGCCCCGTGAATCGCAGGGCATCAGGCCGGACCATGGCTAAGCATGAGCAAATGTTTCAGAAACCTCCCACACTGTCGTTGAAACCGACACAACCTGGCTCAGGCCCGCCTCAGCGGATTGCAAAAGGTCGTGACGCCAGTGTACAAATGGCCCGCTGCTGTCTGGAAATCGTCTTCAAAAGCGCTCTCGCGCCCTTCTTGAACACCCTTAAAAACCGTAGCCCTATTGGTAAGACGCGACATTTAATTATAAGATCGCGCCTTCCCCTATTTCGTCGCCCCGTGCGGCTTTCGCCGCAGGTCTCGCCCGTTGTCACAATAAACAAGGCTTTGAGTATCTGCGGTCTGTTGCAAAAAGGTAGTTAATGATGAGCGCAAGGCACTTTCTCTCCCTGATGGATTGCACGCCCGAAGAGCTGGTCAGCGTGATCCGTCGAGGCATTGAGCTTAAAGACCTGCGTAACCGCGGCGTATTGTTCGAGCCTTTGAAAAACCGTGTACTCGGGATGATTTTCGAGAAGTCGTCGACCCGTACCCGTGTGTCGTTCGAAGCCGGCATGATCCAACTGGGTGGCCAAGCCATCTTCCTGTCGTCGCGCGACACCCAACTGGGCCGTGGCGAGACGATTGCCGACAGCGCCATCGTCATGTCGAGCATGCTCGATGCGGTGATGATCCGCACGTTTGCCCACAGCACCGTGACCGAATTTTCCGCCAACTCCCGTGTGCCGGTGATTAACGGCCTGTCCGATGACCTGCACCCGTGCCAGTTGCTGGCCGACATGCAAACCTTCCTTGAGCACCGTGGCTCGATCCAGGGCAAGACCGTGGCCTGGATCGGCGATGGCAACAACATGTGCAACAGCTATATAGAAGCGGCGATCCAGTTCGACTTCAAATTGCGCGTTGCCTGCCCGGAAGGCTACGAGCCGGATGCGCGCTTCCTCGAGCAAGCCGGTGACCGCGTGACCCTGGTGCGTGACCCGCGTGACGCGGTGACGGGTGCACACCTGGTGAGCACCGACGTCTGGACCTCCATGGGCCAGGAAGACGAAACCGCCAAACGCCTGGCCCTGTTCGCCCCGTATCAGGTGAACCGCGCCCTGCTCGACCTGGCCGCACCGGACGTGCTGTTCATGCACTGCCTGCCGGCGCACCGTGGCGAAGAAATCAGCCTCGACCTGCTAGACGACCCGCGCTCGGTCGCCTGGGACCAGGCCGAGAACCGCCTGCACGCGCAAAAGGCGCTGCTCGAATTCCTCGTTGCACCGTCGTATCACCACGCATGAGCCAGCCATTACTGCTGAACCTGCGCAATCTGGCATGCGGCTATCAAGATCAACGGGTGGTGCAGAACCTCAATCTGCACCTCAACGCTGGCGACATCGGGTGCCTGTTGGGCTCCTCTGGGTGCGGCAAGACCACCACCCTGCGCGCGATTGCCGGTTTTGAGCCGGTACACGAAGGCGAAATCAGCCTGGCAGGCGAAGTGATCTCAAGTGCCGGTTTCACCCTCGCGCCGGAGAAACGTCGTATCGGCATGGTGTTCCAGGACTACGCGCTGTTTCCCCACCTGAGCGTGGCCGACAACATCGCCTTCGGCATTCGCAAGCACCCGCAAAAAGACCGCGTGGTGGCCGAGTTGCTGGAGCTGGTCAACCTGAAGAACCTGGGCAAACGCTTCCCGCACGAGCTTTCCGGCGGCCAGCAACAACGCGTCGCCCTCGCCCGTGCACTGGCGCCTGAGCCGCAACTGCTGTTGCTGGACGAACCCTTCTCCAACCTTGATGGCGAACTGCGGCGCAAGCTCAGCCACGAGGTGCGCGACATTCTCAAGGCGCGCGGTACCAGTGCAATCCTGGTTACCCACGACCAGGAAGAAGCGTTCGCGGTGAGTGATCAGGTCGGCGTGTTCAAGGAAGGCCGCCTGGAGCAATGGGACACGCCCTACAACCTGTACCACGAACCGCAAACGCCTTACGTCGCGAGCTTTATCGGCCAGGGTTATTTCATCCGAGGTCAGTTGAGTTCGCCTGAGTCCGTCAGTACCGAATTGGGTGACCTGCGCGGCAATCGCGCCTACACCTGGCCGACCGGTGGAGCCGTAGATGTGCTGCTGCGTCCGGATGACATCGTCTATGCGCCCGATAGCGCACTGAAGGCGCGGATCGTCGGCAAGACGTTCCTGGGTGCGTCGACGTTATACCGCCTGCAATTGCCGACGGGCGCGCAGCTGGAATCGATTTTCCCAAGCCATGCAGACCATCAGGTCGGTGCAGACGTGGGGATTCGGGTGGCAGCTGAGCATCTGGTGTTGTTCCAGGCCTCGGGCAGTGTGGCAGCGCAGATTCCGCAGTCCGATTCGGGCGTGCGGCGCTACAGTCCAGCCCACTGAAAAAACCGGATCAAAAATGTGGGAGCGGGCTTGCCCGCGAATGCAGTGGATCAGCCAGTAAATCTGTGACTGACACACCGTGTTCGCGAGCAAGCCCGCTCCCACACTTAGATTTCCATACACATCAAAATAGATTCAGGCCCGGCCAATCGGTGCAAATTTGGCTTGGGTATATTCCGCCAGCACCGCTGCCGGCAGCTCCACTTCCAATCCCCGTCTCCCCGCGCTCACAAAAATCGTCGCGAACGGCTGCGCCGTCTCGTCGATAAATGTACGCAAACGCTTTTTCTGCCCCAACGGGCTGATGCCCCCTAGCAAATAGCCAGTGGAGCGTTGCGCCGCCGCCGGGTCAGCCATTTCGACTTTTTTCACTCCTGCGGCGTGCGCCAGGGCCTTGAGGTCCAGACTTCCGACGACCGGCACCACCGCCACCAGCAGCTCACCTTTTTCACTGCTTGCCAGCAAGGTCTTGAACACCTGCGCCGGGTCCAGCGCCAACTTCTCCGCGGCCTCCAGGCCATAGGATGCGGCCTTGGGATCATGTTCATAACTGTGGATGCGATGTTCGGCGCGAACTTTTTTCAACAGGTCCAATGCAGGGGTCATGCTGGCTCCAGGCGTGGCAAACAGATGGCCAATTCTAGGCCAACCCCGCATAAAACGCTCTACCGCGCGCACCTTGACGCACACACACAATGTTACAAGCGCGGTCATTCACCCAATCAATAGTTTGAAAGTGACCGATGGTTCACTTTCGACCTTTGACAGCCGTCATTCTTGTCTATATTTTTTCGTTTCCGAATACTGTAGGAATGCACCTACAGCAATCGAGCAGGAAGCCGCGGCCGGGATGGGGATCCTTGCCACGGTGAAAATCGCGCAACGCTCCGTTGAGGGCGTGCGCCAGACAAGAACAACAACTGAGGTTTTCCATGACTACTGCTCTTCAACAGCCCTCGCTTTCGAGTCAATGCATGGCCGAATTCCTGGGGACTGCGCTTCTGATCTTCTTCGGCACCGGATGTGTCGCTGCGCTCAAGGTGGCGGGTGCCAGCTTTGGTTTATGGGAAATCAGCATTATCTGGGGGGTTGGCGTCAGCATGGCGATCTACCTGAGTGCCGGCATTTCCGGAGCTCACCTCAACCCAGCGGTGAGTATCGCCCTGTGTATTTTCGCCGACTTCGAAAAACGCAAACTGCCCTTCTATATCCTTGCCCAAGTTGCCGGCGCCTTCTGCTCGGCAGCGCTGGTGTACACCCTCTACAGCAACCTGTTTTTCGATTACGAACAAACCCACCATATGGTTCGCGGCTCCCAAGCCAGCCTGGAATTGGCGTCGGTGTTCTCCACCTACCCCCATGCGCTGCTGAGCACCGCCCAGGCGTTCCTGGTAGAAGTGGTCATCACCGCGATCCTGATGGGCGTGATCATGGCCCTCACCGATGACAACAACGGCCTGCCACGTGGCCCGCTGGCGCCCCTGCTGATCGGCTTGCTGATCGCGGTAATCGGCAGCGCCATGGGCCCATTGACCGGTTTTGCGATGAACCCGGCGCGGGATTTCGGCCCCAAGCTGATGACGTTTTTCGCTGGCTGGGGTGAAATGGCTTTCACTGGCGGCCGCGATATTCCCTACTTCCTTGTACCGATTTTCGCGCCGATTGTCGGTGCATGCCTCGGTGCTGCGGCCTATCGCGGGCTGATTGCCCGTCACTTGCCGAGCGCCGCACCTGCTATAGCTGAAACAACTGACACGGCTGTCAACGGCAAGACCCGTATTTCCTGATAGCGCCAGCCTGGACGCACCTGCCCTCTTCGCGGCCCAGGCTGATTACCGATTTTCTTATTTTCCAAGGCATTCGACATGACCGATATTCAGAATAAGAACTACATCATCGCCCTCGACCAAGGCACCACCAGTTCCCGGGCGATCATCTTTGATCGTGACGCCAACGTGGTCTGCACCGCCCAGCGTGAATTCGCCCAGCATTACCCGCAAGCCGGTTGGGTAGAACATGACCCAATGGAAATCTTCGCCACCCAAAGTGCGGTGATGGTTGAAGCCCTGGCACAGGCCGGCCTGCACCATGACCAGGTTGCTGCCATTGGCATCACCAACCAACGTGAAACTACCGTGGTGTGGGACAAGGTCACCGGCCGCCCGATCTACAACGCTATCGTCTGGCAATGCCGCCGCAGCACTGAGATCTGCCAGCAACTCAAGCGCGACGGCCACGAGCAATACATCAGCGACACCACGGGCCTGGTCACCGACCCGTACTTCTCCGGCACCAAGCTCAAATGGATCCTCGACAACGTCGAAGGCAGCCGCGAACGTGCGCGCAATGGCGAACTGCTGTTCGGCACCGTCGACAGCTGGCTGATCTGGAAATTTACCGGCGGCAAGACCCACGTCACCGACTACACCAATGCCTCGCGCACCATGCTCTTCAACATCCACACCCTGGAGTGGGATGCGAAGATGCTGGAGACTCTCGACATCCCGCGTGAGATGTTGCCGGAAGTTAAGTCGTCGTCGGAAATCTACGGCCGCACCAAAAGCGGCATCGCCATCGGTGGTATCGCCGGTGACCAGCAGGCCGCACTGTTCGGCCAGATGTGCGTCGAAGCCGGCCAAGCCAAGAATACCTACGGCACTGGCTGCTTCCTGCTGATGAACACCGGTGACAAAGCGGTGAAATCCAAGCACGGCATGCTCACCACCATCGCTTGCGGCCCGCGTGGCGAAGTGGCCTACGCCCTGGAAGGTGCCGTGTTCAACGGTGGCTCCACCGTGCAGTGGCTGCGTGATGAGCTGAAAATCATCAACGATGCCCATGACACCGAATACTTCGCTGGCAAAGTCAAAGACAGCAACGGCGTGTACCTGGTACCCGCGTTTACCGGCCTGGGCGCTCCGTACTGGGACCCGTACGCCCGTGGCGCACTGTTCGGCCTGACCCGTGGCGTACGCGTGGATCACATTATTCGCGCAGCCCTGGAGTCGATTGCCTACCAGACCCGTGACGTACTCGACGCCATGCAGCAGGACTCCGGCGAACGCCTCAAAGCCCTGCGCGTGGACGGCGGCGCGGTGGCCAACAACTTCTTGATGCAATTCCAGGCCGACATCCTCGGCACCCAGGTCGAGCGCCCGCAAATGCGCGAGACCACCGCATTGGGCGCCGCCTACTTGGCGGGCCTGGCGTGCGGCTTCTGGGGCAGCCTGGACGAGTTGCGTGGCAAGGCCGTGATCGAGCGCGAATTCGAACCGCAACTCGAAGAGAGCGAAAAAGAGAAGCTCTACGCCGGCTGGCAAAAAGCGGTCAGCCGCACCCGAGACTGGGAGCCGCACGAAGGCGCTGAATAAGCCAACCTCGGGTTGTAACTGGTAGGGAGCAGATTCCTGCGTCATCATGGGCCACTTTTGTATGGCAGCCCAAAGGACGCCTCATGAATCTGCCTCCCCGCCAACAACAAATCCTCGAACTGGTTCGCGAACGCGGCTACGTCAGTATCGAGGAAATGGCGCAGCTCTTCGTCGTCACCCCGCAAACCATCCGCCGCGATATCAACCAGCTGGCGGACGCCAACCTGCTGCGCCGCTACCACGGCGGCGCGGCCTATGACTCCAGTGTCGAAAACACCGCGTACGCCATGCGTGCCGACCAGATGCGTGACGAGAAACAGCGCATCGGAGAAGCCATTGCCGCGCAAATCCCCGACCATGCCTCGCTGTTCATCAATATCGGTACCACCACCGAGTCCATCGCCCGTGCGCTGCTCAACCATAGCCACCTGAAAATCATCACCAACAACCTCAACGTCGCCACCATGCTCAGCGCCAAGGACGACTTCGACGTGCTGTTGACCGGCGGTAACGTGCGGCGTGACGGCGGTGTCGTGGGCCAGGCGAGTGTCGACTTCATCAACCAGTTCAAAGTGGACTTTGCCTTGGTGGGCATCAGCGGGATTGATGAAGATGGCAGCCTCTTGGACTTTGATTACCAGGAAGTACGCGTCTCCCAGGCGATCATTGCCAATGCGCGCCAGGTCATCCTGGCGGCGGACTCCAGCAAATTCGGACGCAACGCCATGATTCGCCTGGGGCCAATCAGCCTGGTGGATTGCCTGGTAACGGATCAGCAGCCGGTGCCGGCGCTGGTGCAGCTTTTGAATCAGCACAAGGTCCGACTGGAAGTCGTTTGAACGCTCGTTCCCACGCTCCGCGTGGGAACTATCAAATTGTTCACAAATTTTCCTTTCCCCGCCCTTCGATGAGTTTTTTCAATCGAAGTCGGGTAGCTGTGCCCGCATTTATCAGCTACCATTTTCGCAAATGAACATTAATGTTCGAATTCCAAGACGAAAAACAGTCGCGAGGCCAGCCGATGAACCCTTCCACCTTGCCTGCCCCACCGCTTGCCGAAGTCTATGACGTAGCCGTAATCGGCGGCGGGATCAATGGCGTCGGCATTGCAGCAGACGCAGCCGGGCGCGGTTTGTCGGTATTCCTTTGCGAAAAGGACGACCTGGCCAGCCACACCTCATCTGCCAGCAGCAAGCTGATCCACGGCGGCCTGCGCTATCTCGAACATTACGAATTTCGCCTGGTGCGCGAAGCCCTGGCCGAACGTGAGGTGTTGCTGGCCAAGGCGCCGCACATCGTCAAGCAGATGCGCTTCGTACTCCCGCACCGCCCACACCTGCGTCCGGCCTGGATGATTCGCGCAGGCTTGTTCTTGTACGACCACCTGGGCAAGCGCGAAAAGCTCGCCGGTTCGAAAAGCCTCAAGTTCGGCGCCGACAGCCCGCTGAAAAGCGAAATCACCAAAGGCTTCGAATACTCCGATTGCTGGGTCGATGACGCCCGCCTCGTGGTGCTGAACGCCATGGCCGCCCGCGAAAAAGGCGCACACATCCACACCCAGACTCGCTGCATCAGCGCCCATCGCAGCAAGGGCCTGTGGGAAATGAACATGGAACGTGCCGACGGCAGCCTGTTCTCGATCCGTGCCCGCGCACTGGTGAACGCCGCCGGCCCGTGGGTCGCCAAGTTCATCAAGGACGACCTCAAGCTCGATTCGCCCTACGGCATCCGTCTGATCCAGGGCAGCCACCTGATCGTGCCAAAACTGTACGAAGGCGCCCACGCGCACATCCTGCAGAACGAAGATCAGCGCATCGTCTTCACCATTCCGTACCTGAACCACCTGACCATCATCGGCACCACCGACCGCGAATACACCGGCGACCCGGCTGCAGTTGCGATCACCGAAGGTGAGACCGACTACATGCTCAAGGTGGTCAACGCACACTTCAAGAAACAGCTGAGCCGCGACGACATCGTGCACACCTATTCCGGCGTGCGCCCGCTCTGCAACGACGAGTCGGACAACCCGTCGGCCATCACCCGCGACTACACCCTGGCACTGTCCGGCGGCACGGGCGAAGCGCCGATCCTGTCGGTGTTCGGCGGCAAGCTGACCACCTATCGCAAGCTCGCCGAGTCGGCGATGGCGCAATTGGCCCCGTACTTCACTCAGATGCGCCCAAGCTGGACCGCCACGGCCAGCCTGCCTGGCGGCGAAAACATGACCACGCCAGAAGCCCTGGCCGACGCCATTCGCAACAAATTTGACTGGGTGCCGAGTGAAATCGCGCGCCGTTGGTCTACCACCTACGGCAGCCGCACCTGGCGCTTGCTGGAAGGCGTGCAGTCGTTGACCGACCTCGGCGACCACTTGGGTGGCGGGTTGTACACCCGTGAGGTCGATTATCTGTGCACTGAAGAATGGGCAACCCAGCCCCAAGATGTGCTGTGGCGTCGTACCAAGTTGGGCCTGTTCACCACCCCGGAAGAACAGGACAACGTGCAGCGCTACCTGGCCAAGGTCGAGCACAACCGCGGCAAGATCGAAGCCGCCTGATACAACGCCCCATCAAAGCCCCTGCACCGAAAGGTCCAGGGGCTTTTTCATGGGTTGAGCGCCTGCTGCTGATAGCGCAAACCCATGTCTCGAATGCCCGTGAAGGCCGACCCCAGCAACACCGGATAAGCCGCCTGCAGAAAGCCCGGTGTCGCCGTCAGCAGTGCCCGCTCCAGCCACAGGCACGCCTGGGCTTCATCGCCCTGTTGTGCCAGCTCCGCAGCGTGGTTGTATTGCCCACGAAAATCCCCAGCCTCAGCCGCGCGCTGATACCACTGTCGAGCCAGCGACACGTCCTTGGGCACCACCACGCCCTCGTGATGAAAACGCCCGAGCAGGTTCATCGACTTGGCGTGGCCCTTGGCTGCGGCCTGACCGAACAGCGTGAAGGCGGCTGAGAGGTTTTTCTCGACACCACGACCACGGGTCAGCAATTGACCGTAGTTATACAAACCCCAATCCAGGCCCAGCCCGGCCGCCTGCCGATAATGCAGGGCCGCTTGAGGCAAGTCGATGTCACTGCCCCAGCCATTTTCCAGGCAACGGCCGATCATGTTGATCGCCATCGGATGGCGATGCTGTGCAGCGATGCGGAACCAGCTCAACGCCAACGCCTGGTCTTTCTGGATGCCATGCCCGTCCAGCAACAACTGCCCGAGGGTCGCTTGGGCGTCCACGTCGCCCAATTGCGCGGCGTGCATCACCCACCGCGTATAGGCACGCGGGTTCTCGCCGATGTCCGACGGTTCACTGTGCATTTTCGTGTGTGCCTCGATGACCAAACCTGACGAAAGTTTCATGAAACATTTGATTACAAACTATTACATTTGAGATCGGTTATCAATTACGACCGTATATCAATTCTATTAACAAGAGATCACTCAATGGCTACCGGGATCAGTTCTGCCCCCCTCTCAACGCGGCATTTGCTCGCATCGGCGGTGGGTTTGGCAGTGGCTGCGCAAGGAGGATTCAGTTATGCAGCGGAGACTGCGGCAGATGACGGCACAGGGGTAATCCAGCTAGGCGCGACCAGCATCGAAGGTCAGGCCCAAAGCACCTACAACCCTGTGGCTCCTTCTTCCCCCAAGTACACCGAAGCCCTGCGCGACACGCCGCAGACGATCACGGTGGTGCCCAAGGAAGTCATTCATGATCAAAACCTGCTGACCCTGCGCGATGTGCTCAGCACCGTGCCGGGCATCACCTTCGGTGCCGGCGAGGGCGGCAGTGGCTACGGTGACAGCATCAACCTGCGCGGGTTTTCCGCCAGCGGCGACATCTACGTCGACGGCGTTCGCGACAGCGCGCAATACAGCCGCACCGACCCGTTCAACCTGGAGCAGGTCGAGGTCGTCAGCGGAGCAAGCTCCGTGTATTCAGGTTCGGGCGCAGTCGGCGGCACCATCAACCTGGTGAGCAAAACCCCCGAACTGCGTGACAAAACCACACTCAGCGCCGGTATCGGTACCGACAGCTACAAGCGCATCACCCTGGACTCCAACCAGCAACTCAACGACACCACGGCGTTCCGCCTGAACCTCATGGCCCATGGTAATGATGTGCCGGGGCGCGATTATGAAGATTACTCGCGCTGGGGCATTGCACCCTCCATCGCGTTTGGCCTGGGCACGCCGACACGGGTCACCGTCAGTTATGAACATCAGAAAGATGACAACACACCGCAGTACGGCATCCCGATCTACAACGGCAAACCCATGCCGGGTGTGGGTTGGAGCGACTACTACGGCTACCACAACATCAATGACCAGCAAATCACCTCGGACGCGTTCAGCCTGAAGCTTGAGCACGACTTCAACGACGCCGTGTCCGTGCGCAACTTCACCCGCGTTGAACGCGTGCGCCAAGACTTGCGCGCCTCCGGCCCCGAAGGCGCGCAAGCCGGCTGCCTGGCCAGCGGCACCCAGATCACCGGTGCGCCTTGCGCCGCAGGCCTGAAGCCAGGCTTCTTCCAGCCGAGCGGCGGCTCGCTGGGCAACGAGCGCAACACCCAGAACAAGATGTTCACCAACCAGACGGACGTGACCAGCCACTTCAGCACGGGCTTTATCGACCATACGCTGGTGACCGGCATCGCCATCAGCCGCGAGGAATACGAAGCGGATACCGGAAAATGGCTGACCAACAGCAATGGCAGCACGATAGTGCCGCCGCCGGTCAGTTTCAGTGACCCAAATTCCTATTGGTCAGGCCCCGTCAACTTCACCCGTGCAGCCCACGTCGATGGTGCGTTGAACAACCGGGCCGCCTACGCCTTCGACACGCTCAAGCTGAACCCGCAATGGGAAATCAACGGTGGCTTGCGCTACGAGCACAACGCGGGCAGCTCAGTCAGCAATGCCTACTCCGCCACCGGCGTGGAAACACCGGGTACCCGCTATGGCCAAGCGGATGACCTGACGTCCTATCGCCTGGCACTGGTTTACAAACCTGCGGAGAACGGCAGCTTCTATGTCGCCTACGGCAACAGCAAGACCCCGTCCCAAGCGAGCGTCAACGGCGGTTGCTACACCCCGGCCAAAACCTCCAGTGTGGCCACCAACAACTGCAACGTCGCTCCGGAAACCGCCGTCAGCTATGAAATCGGCACCAAGTGGGACTTCCTCGACAACGCCCTGTCAGTCACCGGCGCGATCTTCCGCAATGACCGCACCAACTACAAGGTTGCCGATAACGACCCAACCAACCTGAGCGGCACGCAAACCCTGGACGGTAAAGCGCGGGCCGATGGCGTGGCATTGGGCCTGAGCGGTGCATTGACCGATCGCTGGAAGGTCTTCGCCAACTACACCTACCTCGACACCCGCGTACTGCGCAGTGCCAGCGACTACACCCTGGCGACGACCGGTATCGATACGCAGAAAGGTGAACCGCTGCCGTTCACGCCAAAACACGCGGCCAGCCTCTGGACGGTGTACGACCTGCCATACGACTTCCAGGTGGGCTACGGCATCACCGCGCAGTCCAAGCAGTATCTGGTCAGCGCCGCCGGAGCACCGACTGCGCCCGGCTACGCGGTGCAGCGCGCGATGCTGGGTTACAAGGTGAACAAACAGTTGAACCTGCAGTTGAACGTCAACAACCTGTTCGACAAGGAATACCTGACGCGCATCCGCAACAACGGTTGGGCCGTTCCGGGTGATGGTCGTGCGGCGGTGGTGTCGGCCGACTATACGTTCTGATCACTTCGTTGGAAAAAGCCCCGCAGCTAACCCTCGCGGGGCTTTTTCACGTTCCATGATCGCGCCGACGGCCATTCGGTTTTCCGAACACTATCCCCCACCCTATTCGGTTTGCCGTACTCCTCGGTTACAAATTCCTCGTCACACAAAGTTAATCTCGATATAAATCAAGTAGTTAATCTTTTATTCCTGGTCTGGCACGACTCATGCTCTACACTCCCTGACGATTGCCTGAGACGCCTCAGGAGCCGTCACGGGCATTCGCTGTACAAGAGAGCCGTTTAGCCGGCTTCATAAAAAAAACAAATGTCGAGGAAGTATTGATGCGCATCGTTCCCCATATCCTGGGCGCAGCTATCGCTGCTGCTCTGATCAGCACTCCAGTTTTCGCCGCCGAACTCACCGGCACACTGAAGAAAATCAACGACTCCGGCACCATCACCCTCGCGCACCGCGACAGCTCCATTCCGTTTTCCTACATCGCGGATGGTTCGGGCAAACCTGTGGGCTACTCCCACGACGTTCAGCTGGCTGTTGTTGAAGCCCTGAAAAAAGACCTGAACAAACCCGATCTCAAGGTCAAGTACAACCTCGTTACCTCGCAAACCCGTATCCCGTTGATCCAGAACGGCACCGCGGACCTCGAGTGCGGCTCCACCACCAACAACGCCGAGCGCGCCCAGCAAGTCGACTTCACCGTCAACATCTTCGAGATCGGCACCCGTCTGCTGGTCAAGAAAGACAAGGATGGCAAGCCGTCCTACGCTGACTTTGCCGACCTCAAAGGCAAGAACGTCGTGACCACCGCTGGCACCACGTCCGAGCGCATCATCAAAGCGATGAACGCCGACAAGCAAATGGGCATGAACGTCATCTCCGCCAAAGACCACGGCGAATCCTTCCAGATGCTGGAAAGCGGCCGTGCCGTTGCCTTCATGATGGACGACGCCCTGCTGGCCGGTGAAGAAGCCAAGGCCAAGAAGCCCGATGACTGGGTTATCACCGGTACTCCGCAGTCCTTCGAAGCCTACGCATGCATGGTTCGTAAAGACGACCCTGCGTTCAAGAAAGCTGTCGATGACGCCATCGTTGGCCTGTACAAATCCGGCGAGATCAACAAGATCTACAGCAAGTGGTTTGAGAGCCCGATTCCACCAAAAGGCCTGAACCTGAACTTCCCGATGAGCGAGAAGGTGAAGGAGCTGATCGCCAACCCAAGCGACAAGCCAGCGCCTGACGTAAAAATCTGATACCTGACTAAGCTTATCTCCTGAGGGAGCCAACCCTCCCTCAGGCGTCTGTTACTACCTGCTGGTTTTATTTTGGAACACTCGACCTGGCGGTTTTCGAGCCGATCTTGTGTGCCTGGCGTTCGCCGCCGGGCGGGAATGGACTTTCCCCAAGCGGGTGCTTGTACATTGATCGATCTCGAGGGGAGACCCTAATGAATTACAACTGGGACTGGGGCGTGTTCTTCAAGTCCACCGGCGTTGGCAGCGAGACTTATCTCGACTGGTACATCGCTGGCTTGGGCTGGACCATCGCCATCGCTGTTGTGGCATGGATTATCGCCTTGCTGCTGGGCTCCATTCTGGGGGTCATGCGCACCGTGCCAAACCGCATCGTATCGGGCATCGCGACCTGCTACGTGGAACTGTTTCGTAACGTGCCGCTGCTGGTGCAGCTGTTCATCTGGTACTTCCTGATACCCGACCTGCTGCCGCAAAACCTGCAGGACTGGTACAAGCAAGACCTCAACCCGACCACGTCGGCCTACCTGAGCGTCGTGGTGTGCCTCGGCCTGTTCACCGCCGCTCGTGTGTGTGAGCAAGTGCGTACGGGTATCCAGGCGCTGCCACGCGGTCAGGAATCTGCCGCGCGCGCCATGGGCTTCAAGCTGCCGCAGATCTACTGGAACGTGCTGCTGCCCCAGGCCTACCGGATCATCATTCCGCCGCTTACCTCGGAATTCCTCAACGTCTTCAAGAACTCCTCCGTGGCGTCCTTGATCGGCCTGATGGAGTTGCTGGCGCAAACCAAGCAGACCGCCGAGTTCTCGGCCAACCTGTTTGAAGCCTTCACCCTGGCCACGCTGATCTACTTCACCCTGAACATGAGCCTGATGCTGCTCATGCGCCTGGTCGAGAAGAAAGTCGCGGTGCCCGGCCTGATCTCCGTGGGGGGTAAATAATGGACTTCGATTTCAGCGGCATCATCCCCGCAATCCCAGGCCTGTGGAACGGCATGGTCATGACCTTGCAGTTGATGGTCATGGGCGTGGTCGGCGGCATCGCACTGGGCACCGTGCTTGCGCTGATGCGCCTGTCGTCCAGCAAACTGCTGTCACGCCTGGCCGGCGCCTACGTGAACTACTTCCGCTCGATCCCGCTGCTGCTGGTGATCACCTGGTTCTACCTGGCGGTGCCATTCGTGCTGCGCTGGATCACTGGCGAAGACACCCCGATCGGTGCGTTCACCTCCTGCGTCGTGGCCTTCATGATGTTCGAAGCCGCGTACTTCTGTGAAATCGTGCGGGCCGGCGTGCAGTCGATCCCCAAGGGCCAGATGGGCGCAGCGCAAGCGATGGGCATGACCTATGGCCAGACCATGCGCCTGATCATCCTGCCCCAGGCGTTCCGCAAGATGACCCCGTTGCTGCTGCAACAGTCGATCATCCTGTTCCAGGACACCTCGCTGGTCTACACCGTGGGCCTGGTGGACTTCCTCAACTCCGCCCGCTCCAACGGCGACATCATCGGCCGCTCCAATGAGTTCCTGATCTTTGCCGGTGTCGTCTACTTCATCATCAGCTTTTCCGCCTCGCTGCTGGTCAAGCGTCTGCAAAAAAGGTTTGCCGTATGATCTCTATCAAGAACATCAACAAGTGGTATGGCGACTTCCAGGTGCTGACCGATTGCAGCACTGATGTCAAAAAAGGCGAAGTGATCGTGGTGTGCGGGCCCTCGGGCTCGGGCAAATCCACCCTGATCAAGTGCGTCAACGCGCTGGAACCGTTCCAGAAGGGCGACATCGTGGTCGACGGCACCTCCATCGCCGACCCAAAGACCAACCTGCCGAAACTGCGCTCGCGCGTGGGCATGGTGTTCCAGCACTTTGAACTGTTCCCACACCTGACCATCACCGAAAACCTGACCATCGCGCAGATCAAGGTACTCGGCCGCAGCAAGGAAGAGGCCACCAAGAAAGGCCTGCAACTGCTCGACCGCGTTGGCCTGTCGGCGCATGCCCACAAGCATCCGGGCCAGTTGTCTGGCGGCCAGCAACAACGTGTGGCTATCGCCCGCGCGCTGGCCATGGACCCAATCGTCATGCTGTTCGACGAACCGACCTCCGCCCTCGACCCGGAAATGGTCAACGAAGTGCTGGACGTGATGGTGCAACTGGCTCACGAAGGCATGACCATGATGTGCGTGACCCACGAAATGGGCTTTGCCCGCAAAGTGGCCGACCGCGTAATCTTCATGGACGCCGGCAAGATCATCGAAGACTGCCCTAAAGAAGAGTTCTTCGGCGACATCAGCGCCCGCTCCGAACGCGCGCAGCACTTCCTTGAGAAAATCCTGCAGCACTAAAGCAACACCACCCATCCTGTGGGGCGGGCTTGTGTAGTGAGCGGGCTTGCCCCGCGCTGGGTGGCAAAGCCGCCCTAACCCAGTCACCGTATTTCTCCAGACAGAACTAGGGTGCCTGGTTTTGGGGCGGCTTCGCCCCCCAGCGCGGGGCAAGCCCGCTCACTACACAAGCCTGCTCGCACTGCTGGTTGACCCAAGGCATCTGTGATGAAATGCGACCCCAATCAATATCGCGCCGCGCCGCCATCACTTGCCGTGAAGCCTCGTCTGATTCGCCAGCTGTTCCTGCCGCCGTTGATCGTCGCCCTGATGATCGGCTTGGGTTTTATCGGCTTCTGGGTCAGTGAGTACTATGGCATCCGCACCCTCAGCGACACCGGCGAACGCCAGTTGGAGCTGCACGCCCGCACCGTCGAGAGCGAACTGAGCAAATACACCTACCTGCCCAGCCTTCTCGAGCTGGAGTCCAGCGTTTCCAAGCTGCTGGCCGACCCGAGCCAGGAAACCCGCAAGACCGTCAACGATTACCTCGAAGGCCTGAACCGACGCAGTCGCAGCCGCGCCATCTACGTGATGGACACCACCGGCCGTGTGCTGGCCACCAGTAACTGGCGCGATGCCGACAGTTACCAGGGTGAAGACCTGTCCTTCCGTGCCTATTTCCAGAATGCTGTACGTGGCCAACCCGGGCGCTTCTACGGTATCGGCAGCACCAACGGTGAACCCGGTTATTACCTGGCCCATGGCCTGGAAGAACACGGCAAAATCATCGGCGTGGCCGTGGTCAAGGTGCGCCTCGAAGCGCTGGAAGAACGCTGGCAGCGCGCTCGCCTTGAAGCCTTTGTGAGCGACGAGAACGGCATCATCATCCTGTCCAGCGATCCGGCCCGCCGCCTCAAGGCCGTGCGGCCGCTGAGCGATGACACTAAAGAGCGCCTGGCCCACAGCCTGCAATATTACTGGGCCACGCTCAACGAACTGGAACCCCTGGCCCGCGAACGCCTCAACGAAGGCACCGAAAAACTCACCTTCCCGGCCAACAGCGAAGTGGTCAACGACGAGCACGAAGTCAGCTACCTGGCGCAGACGCGTCCGCTCAACGACACGCCGTGGAACTTCACCCTGCTCACGCCCCTGAATGACCTGCGCCGCGCCGCGATCAACCAAGGCATCCTGGTGGCCGTCGCCTTTGGTTTGGTGGCGTTCTTGTTGATCGCCTGGAACGAGCGGCGCAAGGTCATCGCCACCCGCCTCGCCGCGCGAGAAGCCTTGCAGGAAGCCAACAGCCAGCTGGAGCGTCGGATTGCCGAACGCACCGCCGACTTGCGCGCCAGCAACGAACGGCTCAAGGGCCAGATCCGCGAACGACGCCAGGCCGAAGAAACCCTGCGCCGCGCCCAGGACGAACTGGTGCAGGCCGGCAAACTGGCGGCCATCGGCCAGATGTCCACCAGCATCGCCCATGAACTCAACCAGCCCTTGGCCGCGCTGCGCACCTTGTCCGGCAACACCGTGCGTTTCCTCGAACGCGGCGCCTTGGACACCGCCAGCGCCAACCTCAAGACCATCAACGAACTGATCGACCGCATGGGCCGCATCACCGCCAGCCTGCGTTCCTTTGCCCGGCGCGGTGACGATCAAGGCGAGGCCAGCCTGACAAAAGCGGTGGATGCCGCGTTCCAGGTGCTCGGCGCACGCCTGGACAGCCTGCCGCTAACCCTGCACAGCGACTTTTCCCCCGCGCAATTGCAGATCGACCAGACGCGCCTGGAACAGATTCTTGTCAACCTGATCGGCAATGCCCTCGACGCCATGCAAGCCCAGCCGGCCCCGCAACTGTGGCTGGAAGGCGGCACCAGCGAAGGTAAATACCGCCTGCTGGTGCGCGACAACGGCCACGGCATCGACCCCGAGGCGCGCAAGCATTTGTTCGAACCGTTCTTTACCACCAAACCCGGCGAGCAAGGCCTGGGCCTGGGCCTGACCCTGTCCGCCAGCCTCGCGGCGGCCACCGGCGGCAACCTCGCCGTGGAGCACCCGGCCGGTGGTGGTACTGCCTTTGTCTTGTGCCTGCCGTTGGTGGGTACTCAAAAAGCTGAGTCCACATGAATACTGACCCTAAAGACCTCACCGTCCTGATTGTCGAAGACGATCCCCATGTGCTGCTCGGCTGCCAGCAGGCCCTGACCCTGGAGGACATTCCCAGCGTCGGCGTGGGCAGTGCCGAAGAGGCGCTGAAACGTATCGGCGAGAACTTCGCGGGCATTGTGATCAGCGATATCCGCCTGCCGGGCATCGACGGCCTGGAGTTGCTCACCCGCCTCAAGGCCCTGGATAAAAGCCTGCCGGTGGTGTTGATCACCGGCCATGGTGATATTTCCATGGCGGTCGGCGCGATGCGCAACGGCGCCTACGATTTCATGGAGAAACCCTTCTCCCCCGAACGCCTGGTGGACGTGGCTCGCCGCGCCCTGGAACAACGCGGGCTGGCACGAGAAGTCTGGTCGCTGCGTCGCCAGTTGGCCGAGCGCGACTCCCTGGAAGGCCGCATCATCGGCCGCTCGCCGGCCATGCAGAACCTGCGCGAATTGATCGCCAACGTCGCCGACACCTCGGCCAACGTCTTGATCGAAGGCGAGACCGGCACCGGCAAGGAACTGGTCGCCCGTTGCCTGCATGATTTCAGCCGCCGCCACGATCACCAGTTCGTTGCCCTGAACTGCGGCGGCCTGCCGGAGAACCTGTTCGAAAGCGAGATATTCGGCCACGAAGCCAACGCCTTCACCGGCGCCGGCAAACGCCGCATCGGCAAGATCGAGCACGCTCACGAAGGCACGCTGTTCCTCGATGAAGTGGAAAGCATGCCGATCAACCTGCAGATAAAACTGCTGCGCGTGTTGCAGGAACGCACCCTGGAACGTCTGGGTTCCAACCAGAGCGTAGCGGTGGATTGCCGGGTGATCGCGGCCACCAAGTCCGACCTCGACGAACTGAGCCGCGCCAGCCAATTTCGCAGCGACCTGTATTACCGCCTCAACGTGGTCACCCTGGAACTGCCTCCGCTGCGCGAGCGCCGTGAAGACATCCTGCAATTGTTCGAACACTTCCTGCAGCAGTCGTCGCTACGTTTTGACCGCAGTGTGCCGGAGCTGGACAACCAGACCCTGTCGACCCTGATGAGCCACGACTGGCCGGGCAACGTACGCGAACTGCGCAACGTCGCCGAACGTTTTGCCCTCGGCCTGCCCGCCTTCAAGAAAAGCGGCGCCGGCAGCGGCAGCGGTGGCTTGGCCTTTACCGAAGCGGTGGAAGCCTTCGAACGTAACCTGCTCAGCGATGCCTTGCAACGCAGCGGCGGCAACTTGACCCAGGCGAGCCAGGAACTGGGGCTGGCCAAGACCACGCTGTTCGACAAGGTCAAGAAATACGGGTTGAGCCACTGATGGATCTGCTATTAAAGGCCGCCCTTGGCGCAGCAATGGTGCTGGTTCTAGCGGCGCTGGCCAAGACCAAGAACTATTACATCGCAGGTCTGGTGCCGCTGTTTCCGACTTTTGCGCTGATCGCCCATTACATCGTCGGCAAGGGCCGCTCGGTGGAGGATTTAAAGACCACTATCCTGTTCGGGATGTGGTCGATCATTCCGTACTTTGTGTACCTGGCGACGCTGTACGTGATGGTGGACCGGATGCGGTTGGAGGCGTCGCTGGCCGTTGCGGCGGTGGCGTGGTTGATCGCGGCGACGATATTGGTCAACGTGTGGGTTCGCGTACATTACTGACCCAACGCTATCAAAATTGTGGGAGCGGGCTTGCTCGCGAAAGCGGTGGTTCAGTTGGAACATCTTTGACTGACACACCGCTTTCGCGAGCAAGCCCGCTCCCACATTTGAACCCCTGGGTGTCAGCGGACAATCTTGTCGACTTGGATGCCCAGCTTTTTCAGGCGATACCAAAAGCTTCTTTCTGATATCCCGATCTTCTGCGCCGCCGCAGCCTGCACGCCGTTGCTCTCCTGCAAGGCGGCCAGGATATAAGCCTTCTCAACCTCCGCCAACGCCGCATCCAGATCCTGGGGAATGCCGGGGCCGTCGCTGAGGATCGCTGTCACACCACCTTCGCTCGGTTTGGAGGCAAACAGATACCCCGGCAGGTCGATGTCCTCGATCACCGGCGTGGCCGCGACGATCGTCGCCCGCTCCACGCAGTTTTGCAGTTCACGAATGTTGCCCGGCCAGTGATACGCCGCCATGGCCTGCAACGCTTCGGGGCTGAAGCCGGTGATGCGTTTGCCAGCGGTAGCGCTCAAGGTCTGGGCAAAGTGCCGGGCCAACGGCGCGATGTCTTCCACACGCTCACGCAAAGCCGGCAGCGGGATTGGGAACACGTTGAGGCGGTAATACAGGTCTTCGCGAAACTCCTTGTTGGCCACCGCATCCAGCAGGTTCTTGTTGGTGGCGGCGATCACTCGCACATCCACCTTGCGCTCACGCGGATCGCCCACCGGCTCGATCACCCGTTCCTGCAAGGCGCGCAAGATCTTGGCCTGCAACGCCAGCGGCATATCGCCCACTTCATCGAGAAACAGCGTGCCCTTGTCAGCCTGCTGGAAGCGCCCTACCCGGTCCGACACAGCTCCGGTAAACGCGCCTTTGCGATGGCCGAACATTTCGCTTTCCAGCAAGCCTTCGGGGATGGCCGCGCAGTTGACCGCCACAAAGGGCTTGTCGGCACGGCTGCCGTGCTTGTGGATAGCCCGCGCGACCATTTCCTTGCCGGTGCCGCTTTCGCCGGTGAGCAGGATGGTGGCGCTGCTGTCGCGCACCGAATCCACTGCTTGCAGCACTTTGCGAAACGCCGGGCTGTCACCCACCAGGCTGTCGAATTGCGCATGTTCGTCCAGTTCGGCGCGCAGGCGGGCGTTGTCGCGCATGATGTCGCGAAACTGCAGGGCCTTGGCCACGGTGATGTCCAACTCGTCGATATCGAACGGTTTGGCGATGTAGTCGTAAGCGCCGTTGCGCATCGACTGCACCGCATTTTTCACCGTGCTGTACGCCGTCATCACGATCACTGGCAAGTGCGGGTAGCGCACCTTGATCTCGGCCAACAACGCCGGCCCGTCCATGCCCGGCATGCGCCAGTCACTGATGACCAAGTCGATGTCTTCCTGTTCCAGTACCTTGAGCGCATGCAGGCCGTTGCCGGCGGTGAACACCTGGATACCGCTCTGGCTCAGGGCTGACGACAGCAAGTCACAGAGTTTGGGCTCGTCATCGACTACCAATACGTTATGCGTCATGACCTTCCTCGTCGTCTCCGTCTTCGTCACCCTGAGCCGGAATGTACAGGCTGAAGGTGGCGCCGGCATCTTTCTCACTGGCGCATTCAATGCTGCCGTCGTGACTTTCCATGATCGAATAGACTTTGGCCAGGCCCAAACCGGTGCCGGACGCCTTGGTGGTGACGAATGGCGTGAAGATGCGCTCGATCATATCCGCCGGGATGCCCTGGCCGGTGTCGGCGATGCTGATCAAGGTGTTGTCGCCCACGCTGCGAATGCCCAGGGTCAATCGCCCGCCTTCGGGCATTGCGTCGATGGCGTTGAGAATCAGGTTGAGACAGGCCTGCTTGAGTTGCTTGGCGTCCGCGTAGATCTTCGCATCCGGCGCCTGGTCATCGACTTGTGCATCAATGTTGTGGCTGGCGAGTTCCGGCGCACAGAAGCCAAGGATTTCATCCACCAGCGGACGCGCCGCTTGCAACACCCGGATGGGCGGGTTGGGCTTGGCGAAGTCGAGGAATTCGGTAATCAGGTCGTTGATTCGGCTGACCTCGCTGATCACGTACTCCAGATGGCGCTTGTCGGTTTCCGCCAGGTCGGCACGCCGATGCAGCAGCTGCGTGGCGGTCTTGATGATGCCCAGCGGGTTGCGGATCTCGTGGGCCAGGCCCATGGCGACTTCACCCAGGGCATGCAAGCGGTCACGCCGGCGCAACTGGGCTTCAAGGTGATGCAGTTCGCCCAGGCGTTCGGTCATGTGGTTGAAGGTGCTGCTCAATTGCGCCAGCTCGTCACCGCCGCTGACCAGCACACGGTGCTCATAATTGCCGGAAATCACCGCGTCCACGCCTTGTGACAAGTCCCGCAGCGGCTTGGTCAGCCGCCGCGATACCAACACCCCGGCTGCCAGCGACAGCGCTGAGCTGAGCAAGAAAATCAACACGAACAGATTGCTCTGGTTCACCAGCCCCACCAGGCTGGTATGGCGCAGCAGCCCGCTGAAAATCACGCCTTGCAGCTCGCCGGCATCATTGAAAATCGGCCAGTACAGGCCACTGTACTTGCTGGTGAACTGCTCGCTCGGTTGCTTGGTGCTGCGCATCGCGGCTTCAACACTTTTGGGGATGCGCGAGGGGTGGTCGACGAAGCGCTGGGTCGAAAAAATCTCCGAGAACCCATCAGGGTTGGCCAGGTACAGGCGCAGGTCGAGGGAGTGCACATCGGCCACGCTGGTGAGGAAGCTGCTGTCCAGGTAGGTCGCCACCAGCAACAGGTAGTCCTCGCCGTCACGGTTGGTCTCGAAGGTCGAGACCACCAGCCCCGTGCTCACGCCCGCTACTTGTACGGTCTGCAACACGGCGTTGCTGGTCAGGTTGATCTGCTTGACGATGTCATCGGCAGCCGTGCTGAACACCACCTTGTGGTCGCTGACGCGAATCAGCGCCACCACGTCGATGTCCGTGGCGTCGGCAATGTCGGCGGTCAGTCGATCATGCTTGGCGGCCTGCCTGGACGATGGCGGGCTGGTGTAGCGCAGGAACAATTTGGCCATGCGCGCGTTGTCGTGAAGGATGTCGCCAATCTCGTCCTTGACGATCTTGGTCGACTCCTGCAGCCAGATGCGCACGTTGCTGTCGAAAATCTGCGACAGCGTGGTCGCCGCCAACTCCGCCGCAATCATCGTGGGAATTACGCTGACCAACCAGAACGCCAGCACCAGCTTACGCTGGACGCTCCAGCGCGAAATGGCAAAGGGGCGGGCTTTCTGGCGGGTCTTGGTGATCATCAGGTTTCGCTTATCGCAGCAGCCATGGCAGGGTCGGAACGGTCCGGTCGAATAAACATTTTCACTACTTTGAGCAGGCCGTTCACCAGCCGGTTACGGTGCCGGAAAAACAGGCTGTTGCCCTGGAACTCGCAGCCCAGGCGCAGCTTACTGGCATACCCGGCCTGCCCGCACTCGTACAACGCAATATTGTGTTGAATACAGTAGTCGACATTGGTCAGCCAACTGCGGAAGTACAGGTTGTATTCACGGGTGAACTCGACGTCATGCCCGAAAAACTTGTCCACCAGCCGGTGCTCGTCCACCAGGATCAGGTTGAACGCCACCAGATGCTCGTCGACCCAGTAAAGAACACACACCGCACGTTCTTCAAGGCGTTCAAGCACCCCGGTGAAGTAACCGGCAGGCAGGCGTTCGAATTGCAGGTCGGCACGGGTCAGCGTGGCTTCGTACAGGCGCATGATCTCGGGCAACACATCGTCGATGTTGCGCCGCCACTCTACCCGCGGCCCCGGCGCTCGCAGTTTGCGGCGCAGGTCTTTGCGGGTGGATTTACCCAACGAACCGAGGTAGGCGTCCACCGAGCCATAAGGCAGCGGCAACAGCCCAGTAGGCAGGCTTGGCATGCTTTGGAAACCCGCGGCACGGCAGCTTTCTGCCCAGTGCGGGTCGTTGGTCGGCGCGTCCTTGACCGCCACCAGGCCGATACCGAACTCGTCGGCATCCTGGCGTGCAGCCGCGAGCACATGCTTGAGCAGCAGCGGGCGATGCGCCTCGGGCACGCTGCTGGCAAAACCTGCGTCGCAGCGCTCGGCCACCGGCGAGCCGATGGCATACAGGCCCAACTGCAAAACACCCGGCCACAGTCGCTCCAGGCGTTCGGTCAAACGCTTGCCCGCGCCCGACACCGTGGTGTCGAGGCGATAATGCGTGATGAACGCGGCAGCCACCGCCACCAGCGTTCCATCTTCGTAAACAGCCAGGTAACGCCACCGGAAGTCATCGATAGCGGCGTTTTCCACGGCAACGTAATAGTCCCAGTCCTCCAGGGCACCGGGGAAACAGTCGTTCCAGGCACTGCGCTGGATGGCCCGGATAGTCGAGAAGGCTTGGGCGGTTATCACGTCAGGTCCTTAAGGCTTACGCCCGCTGTCGATAGTCTTCGGGTGCCTCGATGGCGTGGGCATGTTGTTCGATGAACTCGGCACTCAACTCGATCACGCGGCGGTATTGCAGGTCGACGGTGATCATGTGATAGCAGTTGTCCAACAGGATCTTGGTCACCGGACCACCGAGGTGGCGCTCCACATAATCGGCGTTCCAACGGCTGGTAATGTCATCCTCGATGGAATGCAGCACCAACGCTGGCACCTTGACCTGGGGCATGCGCTTCTTGACTACTGCGTTCATCCGGTGCAACTCGCGCACCGTGATGCCCTCCATCGTCAGCAAGCCCGCCTCGCTGCTGTGCCCTTCCTTCATCTGCCGTTCGACGATCGCCCGCAGGCGCTCGTTCTTGATGCCATACGGCGGCTTCTCTTCGAAGCGACAGATATGCACGCCGAACGGAATCTTCATCAGCAACGGCGTCAGGAACGCCAGCTTGTGAATGCTCCAGCCGTCGTACTTCAAAGTGGTGGAATACATCAGCAACCCGGCCACTTGGCCAGGATGCTCGGACGCCACGTACATCGACATCACCGCGCCCATGGACAAGCCACCGACAAACACCTGCTCATGCCGCTGCTTGACCTGGACGAAGGTCTTGCGCACCCCTTCGTACCAGTCCAGCCAGCCGGTAGCCTGCAGGTCGCTGTTGCCACCGCAATGCCCGGCCAGGGTCGGCACGTACACCGTGCAGTTGCCCGCCTTGGCCAGGCCTTTGGCGACCTGGCGCAATTCCGTCGGGGTGCCGGTCAGGCCGTGGATCAGCAGGATCCCGACCGGACCTTCACCGAGAACGAAGCCGGCATCACCTTCACCGAGGTCGATCTCAGTTGTGTTCACCGTTTGGTCGCCCGCACCAGCAGTTGCTCAAGCAGCTTCAAGCCCAGGTCGATTTCCGGGTAGCTGATTTCCAGGGACGGTGCCAGGGTGATCACGTTTTTGTAGTAGCCGCCCACGTCGAGGATCAAGCCCAGTTTCTGGCCATCCACGATCATGTCGCCTTTCATGCCTTCTTCGACCATGTAGTCCAGGGTCGCCTTGTCTGGGGTGAAGCCGTCCGGGCCGCAGATTTCGCAGCGCAGGGCCAGGCCCAGGCCGTCGACGTCGCCGATGATCGGGAAGCGTTTTTGCAGGTCTTGCAGGCCTTCCAGGAAGTATTTGCCCTTGGCCATGACCATCGCGCCGTAGTCGACTTCGCTGGTCATCTTGAACATTTCCAGGCCTACCGCCGTCCCCAGTGGGTTGGAGGCGAAGGTGGAGTGGGTCGAACCTGGTGGGAAGATCTTCGGGTTGATCAACTCTTCACGGGCCCAGATGCCGCCCAGTGGGTTGAGGCCGTTGGTCAGCGCCTTGCCGAAGACGATCACGTCCGGTTGCACGTCGAAGTGCTCGATCGACCACAGTTTGCCGGTACGGTAGAAGCCCATCTGGATTTCGTCGGACACCATCAGGATGCCGTGTTGATCCAGCACTTGCTTCAATTCGCGGTAGAAGTTCATCGGCGGGATCACGTAGCCGCCAGTGCCCTGGATCGGCTCGACGTAAAACGCGGCGTATTCGCTGGAACCGACTTTCGGATCCCACACACCGTTGTATTCGGTCTCGAACAGACGCGCGAATTGCTGCACGCAGTGGCTGCCGTACTCTTCCTTGGTCATGCCTTTAGGGCCGCGGAAGTGGTACGGGAACGGGATGAACTGCGCGCGCTCGCCGAAGTGGCCGTAGCGACGACGGTAGCGGTAGCTGGAGGTGATCGACGATGCGCCGAGGGTACGGCCGTGGTAGCCGCCTTCGAAGGCGAACATCAGGCTCTTGCCGTTGGTGGCGTTACGCACGACTTTCAGGGAGTCTTCGATGGACTGCGAACCGCCGACGTTGAAGTGCACGCGACCGTCGAGGCCGAACTTTTTCTTGGCGTCGACTGCGATCATTTCCGACAGCTCGATCTTGCCTTTGTGCAGGTACTGGCTGGCAATTTGCGGCAGGGTGTCGATCTGTTGTTTCAGTGCATTGTTCAGGCGCGGGTTGGCGTAACCGAAGTTGACCGCCGAGTACCACATTTGCAGGTCGAGGTAGGCCTGGTCTTCGGTGTCCCACACGTAGGAGCCTTCGCAACGGCTGAAAATACGCGGTGGCTCGATGTAGTGAACGGTGTCGCCGTAGGAGCAATACTTGGCTTCTTTATCCAGAAGAATCTGGTCTTCGGCGGTAGCGATACGGATATCAGACATGGTGGAAGAGTTCCTGATTGTCAGCAGCAGTAAAGGTGGTGGCGTTGGCAGCAATGCCTTGAGGCAGTTGGGCCAGCAATGCAGGCACTTCGGCGAACGTGTCGAAGCGTGCATGGGGAATGTTGTGGGTCACGCAGTAGTCGGCGAGACTGCCTTTGGCGAAGACGAAGTCGGCGGTCGAGGCCACGCACATGTCGGACTTGCCGTCGCCGATCACCAGCACGCGCTTGTTGCGCGGCGTGGATTTGCACTTGCAGTTGCCGGAGGCGGCACGGCAGGCATCGCTGGAGTACGGGAAGTCGATGCGCCAGCTGTTCTGGTCGACTTGGCGCAGGCGGTTGGCGAGGATCGGCAGCAAGGTCACGTAGTTGCGCGACAGGATCCGCGCGATGCCTTGCTCGATGCCGTCGCTGACCACTTCGATGGTCGCGCCCAAGCCCATGACGTGGTCGACGAAGTCCGGGAAGTCCGGGTCGATTTCGACGCTGTCGAAATACGTCAGCAGTTCGGTTGGGGTGGCTTTGATCAGCGCCAATTGGCGGCTCAGGCATTCGCGTGAACCGATATGCCCATCCAGCCATTCCTGTTCGATGGTTTCCCACTCGGGGCCGGCGAAGCGTTGGAGGACGTTGTCGATGACATCGGTGGGGGTAATGGTCCCGTCGAAGTCACACACGATATGCCAGTGGATCATCTGCGATTACCTTGGAAGAGGAGCGCGCTCTGTGCGCTTGCAAAGGGTGTACAGCAGGGAGTGTGCCAACTGGCTATCGCCCAGCGGGGCTGGGGGTTTGGCAGATATCGATGATGATATGTGTCGCGCCAGCTACAATTTTTGTAGCTTGCTACAAACAAGATGAGTGCTTGCGCGAGGGGGGCCCTTCGCGCGTTCATGCGCGCATGTCCACACAAGGAAACCGTTTCATGCTCAAGGTCAGTTCTGCTGTATTCATCGGTTTGCTGGGGCTGTGGGGCTTTTCCAGCACGGCCCTGGCCGATCCGATCACCGGTGAAGTGGGCGCGGGCCTCAGCTATCAACCCCACGACCCTACCGGCAGCCGCTACGAAACACGTCCCGTGCCCTACCTGGACCTGGACTGGGGCAACGTCAGCCTGAGCACCGATGACGGCCTGACCTGGAGCGCGCTGAACACCAACGGTTTCACGGCTGGCCCCTACGTCAACTACCTGCAAGGGCGTACGTCAAATGGCTCGCTGCAGGGCCTGCGCAACGTCTCGGACATGGCCGAAGTCGGTGGTTTTGTGCAGTACGCACCGGCCGAGTTCTGGCGGGTGTACGCCCAAATGGGCCAAACCGTCGGCGGCGGGCGCGACCAAAGTGGCGTGGTCGGCAAACTCGGCGGCGAGCTGGGCTACCCGCTGGGTGGCGGGATTATCGGCAGCAGCGGCCTGATGGCGCACTTCGCCGACGCCCGCCAAACCCAGACCTATTTCGGCGTCGATGCCGACGAATCCGCGGCCTCTGGCATTCGCCCCTACAACGCCAGCGCGGGCTTCCAGAACCTCACGCTGACCCAGAGCTTTGAATTCCCGCTGGCCTCCAATTGGTCCCTGCTGACCAGCGCCAGTTGGGTCCACCTGGTGGGCTCGGCGGCCAACAGCACCATCGTCAAGGAGACCGGCGACGTTAACCAAGGCCAGGTGCAGACGGCGATCAGCTACAAGTTCGACTAAAACCACACACTTTTTTACAAACTGGTCTGAGCCTTGCAATAACGCCCCTGAATCCATTTTTCCAGGACGTTCTTCATGGCTCGCCCCGCTTACCGCCTGCTCCATCACTCGCTGTGGGACCTGATCCCCATTGCCATGGGCCTGGCGCATTTCGCCTTTGTCATCTGGTTGGTCACCGCCTTCCATAGCCTGAGCTGGTGGGCCCTGGCGCCGCTGGCGTTGGTGTACGCGGTGAGCCTGTCGTGGAGCATCAACAGCATCTCCCACAACCAGATCCACAATGCCTACTTCACCCATCGCGCAGTGAACCGTGCCTTCGACCTGCTGCTGTCGGTAACCATCGGTTTTTCCCAGACGCTGTACCGCGACATCCACAACCGCCATCACCGTGGCAACGCCGACCTGCCGGGGCCGGATGGGCAAACCATCGACCCGCTGTCGATCTACCAGCGCGGCAAAAATGGCCAGCCGGAAAACCCGTGGTCCTACACGTTCCTGAGCTTTTTCCGTGACGATCCCAAGCCGTTCTACGACGAAATGAAGCGAAAACGCCCGGCGGATGCACGTTGGGTCAAGGTCGAGATCGTGGTGACGGTGGCGTTCTATATCTCCCTGGCGTTCTACAACTGGCAGGCAGTGCTGTGGCTGCTGCCGTTCTGGTACCTGGGCCAGTGCCTGTCATCACTCAATGGTTACTATGAACACTTCGGCGGCAACCCGGACCTGCCTATTGCCTGGGGCGTGAGTTCCTACAGCGTGCTGTACAACCTGATCTGGATGAACAACGGCTATCACGCCGAGCATCACTACCGGCCAAAGATGCACTGGACCAAAGTGAAGGCGTTTCACCGCGAGATCGCCGAGCAACAGCGTGAAGCCGGGGTCAAGACGCTGCCGGTGTCGCACGGCTTGGGCTTCTTGGTCGCACACCGCAAATAACCCTGATAGTACGCGCGGCGGTGGGCCAGGTAAGCGTGATGTGCCTGGTACACCGCGGCGCGGGGCAAGCCCGCTCACTACAAACAGCGGTGGCCTCAGTTTTCTTCGCCTTCGGCCAACAGCGCAATGCCGCCGATAATCACCGCCACGCCCACCCAGTGCAGCACGCTGATATGTTCCCCCAGCCCCAGCCACGAGCCCAGCAACACCACCACAAACACCAGTGAACTCAGCGGGAACGCCAGGGACAGGCTGCTGCGTCGCAAAATCAGCATCCACACGAAGAAGGCGCCAATGTAGCTGCCGATCGCCGCCAGGATGCCTGGGTTGCGTGCCACATCGGCCAACCACTGCCAAGTGAGATCCATCTGCCCCAGTTGGTCACCGGCCACCTTGGTAAACAACTGGCCGGCGCTTTCAAAGCCGATCAGCAACGCCCACAGCACCACGGTGCCAAGGCGACCGTGCAGCCATCCGCTTGGACGTTCCACCACCATTTCCTGCGAATTCATGCCTGACTCCCGGCAATTGCCACCAACATCACACCCACGGTAATCACCAATGTGCCCGCCCAGCGGCGGCGGCTCACGGTTTCCTTGAGCACCACCTTGCCCGCCAGCACCACGCCGCAATAGGCCAGCGCGGCCGCCGGGAACAGCAGGCTCAGCGGCGCACGGGACAACGCTTCAAGCCACACGAAAAATTCGATGGCATAGGCGCCGATCCCGGCCCACAGCAACGGCGCATTGAACACCTGGCCCCAGAACGCATTCAGGCGAAAACCACCTTCCAGCTCGGGCAGGCGGTCCAGGCCGATCTTGAAACACAACTGGCCGATCACATCGAGCACGATGGAAAAGGCCACCAGCAACACCACAGTCAGGGTCACGGGAACAACTCCTCAAACAGGTCGATCAGGGCTTCATTGGTGGCGGCATTGCGCTGTATATCTTCAGCGCTCCAACGCTCGGGTGGCGGCTGGTCAGACTTGGCCTCCCAGCGCTTGAACGCGTTGCTGAACGCAGGCGTGGCGAATTCGCCGCACACGTCGATGCCAATGATGCGTTTACGCGCAGCCAACGCCCGCAGCGCTTGCAACAAGTGGGTCAGGCGCATGCCGCCCTGGTCCCAGTTGGTGGCGGCGTCTTCGCTGGCCAATACGTCTTTGTCGATGGTGATCCAGATGGCCTCAGTGGGCAGGCTGGTGATCATCTGCTCCAGAAACTGCGCCCAATCCAACTCCGCGAGGTTGCGCCAGTGCAGGTGGTTTTCCTGCTGCTGGTGACCGGCGCCATCGCCCACCCGGCCCCAGACTTTCGACGGCGGATGCTGCCAGGGAAACAGCTGCAAGTGCCCGCGCTTGAGGGCGCCCAGGTTGCCGCCGCGCAGTTGCGGGTTATGCAGGTCGTCGCTGCACGGGCCCAGCGTGACGATGCGTTTGATCGCCGGCATCTTCAACGCGCGGTTGACCCACGAGCCGCAGTGGCGCTTGGGCGCAAAGCGCACCCAGTCGGGGTGATTGTCGAAGTGGATCAAGCTGATGGGTTCTTTAAGGTCGGCCAGAAAAGCCGGGGTGAGGTGGTGGTAGTCACCAGAGCCGACAAACAGGATTTCCGGTCGCGCATCCACGGGCCGGGGCCGCTTGGCCAGGCGCTCGGCGAAGGCCTTCCAGGTTTTTTCGGTGGACCACAGGCGCAGCTTCGGGCCCAGGTCCAGCAGGTCGAGGCGCGTGGCCTGACCGCTGGCCAACCGCCGGGCAATCGGAGCCTGGCTTGTTAGGCTGTGGTCGAGGTCAAGAATATTCAAGGCAGTGTTCCCCTTAGGCTTTAAGGGGGCAATGCAAGGGCCGGGCCAGCGTTTATCTTAAGTACAGCGAATAACCAATGTGGGAGCGGGCTTGCTCGCGAAGGCGCAGTGTCAGCCAACACATGCATCAACTGACACACCGCCTTCGCGAGCAAGCCCGCTCCCACATTTGAACTGTGACCAACCTTAGGATTTGGACTCGTTGATGATCTGCCGAATCGCGCCCACAAACGCCTCGGCCGGCTGGCCACCGCTCACCGCGTACTGGTCGTTGAACACGATGGTCGGCACCGAGCTCACACCACGGGAGACCCACAGTTGCTCCTGCTCACGCACTTGGGCGGCGTATTCGTCGCTGGCAAGAATCTCGGCGGCGCGTTTCAAGTCCAGCCCGACGCTCTCGGCGATGATCGCCAGGGTGGCGTGGTCGGACGGGTCCTGACCATCGGTGAAATACGCCTTGAACAGCGCTTCCTTGAGGTTGTACTGCAAGCCTTCCAGCCCAGCCCAATGCAACAGACGGTGCGCATCAAAGGTGTTGTAGATGCGGCTCTGGCCATCAGTACGAAAGGCAAAGCCCAGTGCGGCGCCCATGTCGCGGATACGCTCGCGGTTGGCCTGGGATTGCTCGGCGGTGGAGCCGTATTTTTCGGTGATGTGCTCGACGATATTTTGCCCTTCGGCGGGCATGTTCGGGTTCAGTTCAAACGGCTGGAAATGGATCTCGGCCTGCACCTCGGCACCAAGCTGGTCCAAGGCTTCGGTCAGGCCGCGCAGGCCGATGATGCACCAGGGGCAGGACACGTCGCTGACGAAATCGATTTTCAGGGGAGTACTCATGGTGGGCAACCTCGCAGGCAGAAACATGCCGTAAAAGGCTCACGATACACCAATGTCACAGCACCTTCGAAGGCTCACCCAGGTCAATCTGCGCCCAGTGCGCTGCGTCTTCGCGATGAGCTTGCAGGTAGGGCAACACAGCCGTCAGCAGCGGCGCCTTGAACGCTTCCTGGAAACGATGGGCCATGCCGGGAATCAGCTTCAACTGGCTGCCCTGGATATGCGCCGCCAGGTGCACGCCGTGCATCACCGGCAACAGCGGGTCGGCGGTGCCGTGCACCACCAGCGTCGGCACGCGCAGCTGGTTGAGCAACGGCACGCGGCTCGGCTCGGCGAGGATCGCCATGATCTGACGCTTCACGCCGTCCGGGTTGAACGCCCGGTCGTAGGACAACGCAGCCTGATGCAGAAGCGCCTGGCGGTCATCCTTCACATTCGGGCTGCCCAGCGCGGCCAGCAAATCGGCCTGCTGCTCCAGGGCCACTTCGCGATTAGGCGCGCTGCGTCGCGACAGCAGTTGCACCAACGCCGCACTCGGCGCAGGCAAGCCTTCGGCGCCGGAGCTGGTCATGATCAAGGTGAGGCTTTCCACCCGCTGCGGCGCCATCGCGGCCAAGTGCTGGGCGATCATGCCGCCCATGCTCGCGCCCAATACGTGGAATTGCTGGATCTGCAAGGCATCCATCAAACCCAACGCGTCGTCGGCCATATCGCTCAAGGTATACGGCGCTGCCACGGGCAGGCCGAGCTTGTAGCGCAGCACTTCAAAGGTCAGGTTGGCGCTCGCGGGCGCCTGGCGCCAGGTCGACAGGCCAACATCGCGGTTGTCATAGCGGATGACCCGAAAACCTTGTTGGCACAGCGCGACGACAACCTCGTCGGGCCAGTGAATCAACTGCCCGCCCAAGCCCATCACCAGCAGCAAAGCCGGGTCGGACGCACGGCCGATACTCTGGTAGGCGATGCTGACCTTTTCCAAGTCGACCGTTTGGGTCGGGACATTGACATCACATCGAGAAGCCGCAAAAGACGGCAGGCCGAACAAGAGAGCGGCCAATAGAAAAAACACGCGCATGAAAAACACCGAAACGCAGAACCCCAGTAGAGCGCGAGTCTGATGAAGTTTGTTCAAGCGCGCTGCCACAGTTGCGTGACAGTTTGATGAAGAGTGCCGGGCGGTCATGCTCAACCTGCGTATCGACAGACCCGGCAACATGAGACAAACTCACGCCATTCCAACTCATCACAAATTATATTCATGGAGAGCCCGTGCTCGAGATCCGTCACCTCAAGACCCTGCACGCCCTGCGCGAAGCCGACAGCCTGGTGGAAGCTGCCGAGCGCCTGCACCTGACGCAATCGGCACTGTCCCACCAGTTCAAAGAGCTGGAAGAGCGTCTGGGCATGCCGCTGTTCGTGCGCAAGACTAAACCGCTGCGCTTCACCAGCGCCGGCCTGCGCCTGCTGCAATTGGCTGACGCCACCCTGCCCTTGCTGCGCGGAGCCGAGCGTGATATCGCACGGTTGGCCGGTGGCACCGCCGGGCGTTTGCACATGGCCATCGAATGCCACAGTTGCTTTCAGTGGTTGATGCCGACCATCGACCAGTTCCGTGATGCCTGGCCGGAAGTCGAGCTGGACCTGGCCTCGGGCTTCGCCTTCGCCCCGCTGCCGGCCCTGGCCCGTGGTGACCTGGACCTGGTGGTGACCTCCGATCCGCTGGAACTGCCGGGCATCACCTATGTGCCGCTGTTTACCTATGAGGCCATGTTGGCCGTGGCTAACCAGCATGCGCTGGCAAATAAGGCGTACGTCGTGCCGGAAGACCTGCTGACCGAAACCCTGATCACCTACCCCGTGGAACGCGACCGCCTGGACATCTTCACGCGCTTCCTGGAACCCGCCGACATCGAGCCGGCCCAGGTGCGTACCTCTGAACTGACGGTGATGATGATGCAACTGGTGGCCAGCGGCCGTGGTGTGTGCGGCATGCCGCACTGGGCGCTGCATGAATACAGCTCGCGCGGGTATGTGAAGGGCAAGCGCCTGGGTGAAAAAGGTTTGTTCGCGACGCTGTATGCGGGGATCCGTGCGGACATGCTGGATGCGCCGTACATGCGCGACTTCCTGCTGACGGCGAAGGACACATCCTTTTCCACACTGGATGGCGTCAGCGCGGTGCGCTGAAGTTGGGAACAATCAAGATCAAAATGTGGGAGCGGGCTTGCTCGCGAATGTAGTGGATCAGTCACAGAGATATTGACTGACCCACCGCATTCGCGAGCAAGCCCGCTCCCACATTCGATAGGGTTTTCACCAGAGAATTACGCCGTGAGCGATTCGCGGTAGAACGGCAGGATCAAGTCACGCGTCAACGGCGCCAACTGCAGGCCACCGTCGCCAGCCGGGTCGATCCAACGCACCTCTTCAATCTCGGCCGCCGGGGTGACATTTACGTCGATGTTCACCTGGAACAACTCGGCTTCCACGGTGAAACCCGGCTCATTGACGGCCGGAGCAGAGAACTTGCCCAGGTAAACGGCGGCGCTTGGGTCGATGCGCAGGTTGAGTTCTTCGTGCAGCTCACGGGCCAGTGCTTCGGCGGGTTGCTCGCCGGCGTCGATCTTGCCGCCAGGCTGCATGAACGCCTGGGTGCCGCGCTTGCGCACCAGCAAGGTCTGGCCGTCAGTGCCGATCAGGAGGGCGGCGGCGATACGGATGGTGGAGGGCATGAGTGGTCTTCCTTGGCGGCAAAGGGCGCAAGGATCACATGACCTGTAGCTGCGCCGCAATCCAATGTGGGCTTAGCCAGGGATCACACTGTGATCTTTGATAAACACGCTGTATCGCGCGCCTTCCATGGTCTCGAAGGCAATCAACTTATCCACCAACGGCAAGTTCAACACCTTGCCGGCATTGAGCAGCAACATGCCGTTATCGGCGTTCAGGCTGCGCGCCAGCACCATGCCCTCCTCCAGTTCCCGAGTACCGAGCACCTTGACGTTGGGGTCGCCCAGGGTCACGTCATTGAGGTAGGTGGCGCACACCTGCACAAAGTCCTCGACCATGTTCGGGTCATACAGCCGCCCTGCGTATTTACGGATGTACAGCAGCGCTTCGTCACTGTTCATCTGCCGCTCCAGGATCAGGCCTTTTTGCAGCTCGATGAAATCCACCGCCAGTTTGAGCAGGCGTGAACCTGCGGGAATCGCCTCGCCCTTGAGGTGGTCGGGGAAACCGCTGCCATCCCAGCGTTCCTGGTGATGACGGATCAGCCGTGCGGCGTCTTTCATCGGTTCCAGGGCCATCAACAGCGACTCGCTTTGGGTGGCGTAGGCGCGATAGCGTTCGCGGTCGCTGCTGTGCAGCAAGTCCGAGGGCGAGGCCATCATGCTGTCGCTCCAACTCAACTTGCCGATGTTGTAGAGCGCTGCGGCCATGGTCAGGTCGCGGTTGCTGGCAGAGTCCACGCCATGGGCGATGCACCAGGTGCGCACCAGTTCGATGATCTGCCGGTTGGTCTGCTTGGCACGCGGCAGGCGCAGGTTGGCCAGCAGCGAGAACACTTCGGCGCCGGTGGCGTAGCTGTGTTTGAGTTCTTCGTAGGCCAGGTCGAGCATGTCGGCGGTTTGCTGCAGTTCGCTGGTGCGCGCGGCCACGCGTTTTTCCAGCGTGGCGTTGAGCTGCTTGAGTACTTCGTTCTGCTGCAAGATCAGCTGTTCCAGGCGCAGTCGCTCACGCTCGGAATGCTGATGAGCCAGGGATTGGCGCAGCGCCGACAGCAGTTCTTCATCGTTCCAGGGTTTGCTGAGGTAGCGGTAGATCTCGCCTTCGTTGATGGCCTTGATGATCAGCGTCAGGTCGGTCTCACCTGTGAGCAGGATGCGCACGGTGTGGGGATAGTGTTGGTGGACATGCGCCAACAGCGAAGCACCGTCCATGCCTGGCAGGCGTGCGGCGCTCATCACCAGGTCGACGGGTTGGCTGGCGAGGATCGCCAGGGCCTCGGCAGCGCAGGTGGCGCTGTACAGGTCGAAGGGCTCCAGCCGCAGCAGGTGGGTGAGGCTGCGGAGTACGTCCGGGTGGGCATCGATCAACAGCACCACGGCGCGGTCGGTATCGGTGAAAGTAACTGACTCTCCCATGGGACACCTCGGATCGTCGGTATGCGCTCCTTACAGTCTGGGCCTGCCTCCTTGGCGATTACTGAGTAGTTTAGTCGGTTTCTGGCAAAATGATGGCCTTCCGATATCAATGCAAAAAAAAGCCGCTCCAGAAACAGGAGCGGCCTTCGAGGTGAAACCGGTACGCCTCACGCGTCGGCTTTTTTCGGGCTTGAGCCGAACGACGCAAAACGCTTGTTGAACCCGGCAATCCGGCCTTCGGCCTGGGTCTTGCGTTGTTGGCCGGTGTAGATCGGGTGCGAGGCGCTGGACACGTCCAATGGGATGTACGGGTAGGTGTTGCCGTCGCTGTGTTTGTGGGTGCGATCGCTGTCGGCGGTGGAGCCGATCAGGAAGAACACGTCGGCGGCAGTGTCGTGGAACAGCACGGTGCGGTAGTCGGGATGGATTCCAGCTTTCATGAGGCCTCCGGGGCGTGTGGGTGCAAAACAAGTGTTATACAATAACACAAATCATGCACCCAAACGAGAACCGATTGCAATAAGAATAGACCGAGAGAGTCTATGCAGCTTCCTGGAAATCCATCTCCGGTGGCTGTTGCGAGAAGCCACGGGTCAGTACGCCCAGGTACACCAAACCAATCGCCAACCACACCAGGCCCAGGTAAATCGCCAAGTGGTCGAGGCTGACCATCAGCCATAAATCCGCGACCAGGCCGATGGTCGGGAACACCAGAAACAGGATCAACTCACGCACGCCGCGCTGTTTGGCGCCGATCCAGTAGTGGAAGATCACCGACAGGTTCACCAGGCTGAACGCCAGGAACGCACCGAAGTTGATGAACGAGGTGGAGGTGGTCACGTCCAGCTTCAACGCCAGCAGCGCCACCACTGCACACAACAGGATGCTGTTGACCGGCGTGCCGAAGCGCGCATGCAAGGTGCCGAAGAACGACTTGGGCAACACACCGTCACGGCCCATGGCAAACAACAACCGCGAACCACTGGCCTGGGCCGATAACCCCGAGGCGAATTGACCGACGATCAGGCCGATCAGGAAGATCGACACAAACAGGTCGCCGCCGATATTGCGCGCAATTTCGTACGCCGCCGAATCGACGTTGGCGAATTCGAACGACGGATGAGCGATCTGCACAAAGTAGGACACCGCCACAAAAATCAGGCCGCCGATCAAAGTGATCAACATGATGGCCCGTGGAATGGTGCGACGTGGGTCGCGGGTTTCTTCGGTCAGGGTGCTGACCGCGTCAAAGCCCAGGAACGAATAGCAGGCAATGGCCGCCCCACTCATGATCAACGGCATCTGCATCTGGCCGTTGAAGAACGGGGTGATGGTCCACAGCGGCTTGCTGGCGTCGCCGCCGATGTAATGGATGCACAGCGCCACGAACGCGATCAGCACCAGGAACTGCACCAGCATCAGCAACGCATTGATGCCGTTGGCCAACTTGAGGCCGACGATGTTGATGGCGCTGGTGATGCCGATAAACGCCAGCACCCAGATCCATTGCGGCACTGCCGGGAACGCCGAATTGAGGTACGCCGCACCGATCAGCCAAATGGCCATGGGCAAGAACAGGTAGTCGAGCAACACCGCCCAACCCGCGATAAACCCCAGTTTCGGGCTGATTGCCTTGCGCACATAGCTGTAGGCGGAACCGGCGACCGGAAAAGCCGAGGCCATGCGCCCGTAGCTCATGGCGGTAAAGAACATCGCTACCAGCGCCGCCAGATACGCGGCGGGGACCATGCCCGCAGTGGATTGCGCCAGGATGCCAAAGGTGCCGAGCACAATGATCGGCGTCATATAGGCGATGCCAAACAGCACCACCGACCCTAACGACAGGGTGCGTTGCAAACGAGCCATGAGCGATTCTCCGCTGATTTATTAGATTTATGGCAGAACTGAAATGGGTGTTGCAGGTGTCTTTTTTCTTATGTACGGCACGGGTTGTAGTGAGCGAGCTTGCCTCGCGCTGGGTGGCGAAGCCGCCCCAAACCCAGGCACCTCGGTCTTACTGAAACACTGCGGCGGCCTGGTTGGGGCGGCTTCGCCCCCCAGCGCGAGGCAAGCTCGCTCACTACAGGGTTCCCGTCAGCCGGGGAAATTGGGGATCAGAAGCTCCCGTGTGCCGTCTGCGCGCTCGATCACCTCACCCGGCAATTTCAAGCGCTGGTCATCCAGGTAGCGGTAGTCCTTGCGCGCCGCTGCCAGTTGGTCAAGGTCCAGCTCGACCGTGAATTGCCCTTCCTCGCGCCCGGCCTCGAACAGCAAGGTGCCTATCGGGTCCACCAACGCGCTGCCGCCGGCGAATAACAGGCCGCCATCGCCCTCGCCTACCCGGTTGACCATCAGCGCAAACGCCTGATTTTCCTGGGCGCGGGCCATGATTGCGGTGCGGTGGGTGGGACCGTACGGGTCCATGTTGCCGTTGGTGACGATCAACAGTTCGGCGCCCAATTGCGCATTGGCGCGGGCGGTTTCCGGAAACTCGATGTCGTAGCAGATCAACAGGCCGATGCGTACGCCGTTCCACACACAGGTGGCGTAGCGGTCACCCGGGGTAAACACACCGCGATCAGAGGCCCAGAGGTGGGTCTTGCGATAACGCAGGGCGATGCCCTCGGGGGTAATCAGCAAGGTAGTGTTGTAGAACTGGCCGTTATCGTTCTCGGCCATGCCGATCACCACGGCGATGTTGCGCTCGCGGGCGGCCTGGATAACGGCCTGCACGGTCGGGCCGTCCAGCGGTTCGGCGATGTCGGCGACGGTCTCGGCCGACGGGAAGCCCATCAGGTGGGTTTCCGGGAAGACGATCAGTTGCGTATCGCCGGCACAGGCAGCAATCGCCGCCAAAGCGCGCTCAAGGTTGTAAGCTGTACCGTTATCACGGCCCGCCAACTGGGCAAATTCGACCTTCATGGGTATTCCTTGTTCTCAATCTGTGCCGCAGTATGCGCAGCCACACCAGGCCAGGGAATTACGCGGCGGGGGTAACCCGATAGGGGTAGATAATGACCATGTCGCTGCAAGACATCGCCTGGCACCGTTCGGTGGGGCAAATGATAGACGCCCTGGACCAGGCCAACTTCTGGACCCAGCTGGTGCGATTGCTGGACCAATACGTGCCGTCCGACAGTTGGGTGGCGCTGTTGTTCAGCAGCGAGCACCGGCCTCTGGTGTTCGCCGAATGCCCCGGCGCCGACGGCACGCCGGACCATCTGTTCCAGGACTACCTCAACGGCCTGTACCTGCTCGACCCCTTCTACATCGCCAGCCGCGAGCATTCGCGTACCGGCTTGTTCCGCCTGGCCGACGTCGCGCCGGAGCACTTTGAACTCACCGAGTATTACCAACGGTACTTCCGCTTGAACGTGGTGGCCGATGAAATCCAGTTCAATTGCCACCTGCCAGATGGCCGCACGCTGTGCCTGTCCCTGGGATCGAAACAGCGCTTTGACCAAAGCCAGATTGCCCTGCTGTCGTTGATCCAGCCGTGGGTGCTGAGCCTGTTGCGCCAGCGCCTGCCCTACGAACTCAATCAGGTCAGCGCGCCGCAACCTCCTATCCAGAATGATGAATGGGGCGCGCAGCTTACCGCCCGCGAACTGGATGTCGGCCGTTTGATGCTCAGCGGTTGCTCCAGCAAGGAAATCGCTCGTAAGCTGGAAATCTCTGTTGAAACCGTGAAAGTCCATAAGAAACACATGTACAGCAAGCTAGGGATCAAATCCCAGTCGGAGCTGTTCTCGATCTTTCTTCAGGCGCAAACCGCCTAGCCGATGAGTCCGAACCCAAGGAAAACCGTATGAGCCTGTCGTTATTAAGCCGTTACGCCTTCTTTGCCGTGTGCGTCATTTTTACCCTCGCCAGCCTCCCGTTTATCGAACATGAATGGCTGTGGCCCATCACCGTGGTCACCGGCATCCTCAGCCTGATCGGCATTTTCGACCTGCTGCAAAGCCCCCACGCCGTGCGTCGCAACTACCCGATCCTGGGCAATATCCGTTACCTGGTGGAAGCCATCCGCCCGGAAATCCGCCAGTACCTGCTCGAATCCGACAGCGACGCCCTGCCCTTTTCCCGGGCCCAGCGCTCGCTGGTGTATTCGCGCGCCAAGAATGAAAGCGCGGACAAACCCTTCGGCACCCTGATCGATGTGTACCAGTCGGGCTTCGAATTTATCGGCCACTCCATGCGCCCAGCCCCCTTGAGCGACCCGAGCGGGTTTCGCGTGATGGTCGGCGGGCCGCAGTGCAAGCAACCGTATTCGGCATCGGTGTTCAATATCTCGGCAATGAGTTTTGGCTCGCTGAGCGCCAACGCAATCCGCGCGCTCAATCAAGGCGCCAAGCTCGGCAACTTTGCCCATGACACCGGCGAAGGCAGCATCAGCCCCTATCACCGAGAAAACGGCGGCGACCTGACCTGGGAACTGGGCAGCGGCTACTTCGGTTGCCGCACCAGCGACGGCCGTTTCGACCCGGAACGCTTCGCCGTGCAGGCCCAGGACCCGCAAGTGCGCATGATCGAAATCAAGATGAGCCAGGGCGCCAAGCCCGGCCATGGCGGGATCTTGCCCAAGCACAAGGTCACCCAGGAAATCGCCGAGACACGCGGCATCATGATGGGCGAAGACTGCATCTCGCCGTCGCGCCACAGCGCGTTTTCCACGCCTATCGAAATGATGCAGTTCATCCAACAACTGCGCGAGCTGTCCGGCGGCAAACCGGTAGGCTTCAAGTTTTGCCTGGGCCATCCGTGGGAGTTCATGGGCATTGCCAAGGCCATGCTGGAAACCGGCATCCTCCCGGATTTTATCGTGGTGGATGGCAAGGAAGGCGGCACCGGTGCGGCGCCCGTGGAGTTCACCGACCACATCGGTGTGCCGTTGCGTGAAGGCCTGTTGTTCGTGCACAACACCCTGGTGGGCCTGAACCTGCGCGACAAAATCAAGCTCGGCGCCAGCGGCAAGATCGTCAGCGCGTTCGATATCGCCAGCGTCTTGGCCATCGGTGCCGACTGGGCCAACTCGGCGCGGGGCTTCATGTTTGCCATCGGCTGCATTCAGTCCCAATCGTGTCACACCAACAAATGTCCGACTGGCGTTGCGACTCAAGACCCGCTGCGCCAACGCGCGCTGGTAGTGCCGGACAAGGCCCAGCGTGTGTTCAACTTTCATCGCAGCACGCTCAAGGCGCTGGCAGAAATGCTCGCCGCTGCTGGCCTCGATCACCCTTCGCAACTGTCTGCCAAGCACTTGGTGCGGCGAATGTCGGCGACCGAGATCAAACTGTTTTCACAGCTTCATGTGTTCCTCAAGCCGGGTGAATTGCTAACCGGTGAGGTAAATGGCGAGTTCTATTCGCGCATGTGGCAGATGGCGCGGGCCGATAGCTTCGAGCCCAATGACGTCGTGGCTGCATAATCGTCAATCATCACTGACCGCTGAACCGGACCACCGACGGCATCGTTGAAACAAGGAGATTCACATGCCGTTGCTGGACTTTGCTGCTATCGCCAAACAATTGCCCGACAGCTGGAAATCAACACGCTTGGGCCAGGTCGGCCCGGCGCGGATCAAGGTGTTGCGCATGGATGAGCAGGCGTATGAGGAAGAGACCCATGACTACAACGAAGGGCTGTTTGTGGTCAGCGGTCATTTGCAACTGAGCATCGACAACCAGGAAATCCGAGTGAATGCCGGCCAGATGTACCTCGTGCAAGCCGGTACGGCCCATAGCGTGCTCGCGGGCAGCCATGGAACTTTGGTAATCATTGATGTCTAGAGACATCCAGTAATACCCAACCTTTGCAATTGCTTACAAATACCGCCAACCTTCGCGCCCCCGACGCGTGGCGTGCGTCATTGCCCACGCCCGCGTGTCTTTAATAAACAATCCGTACAAGAGCCTGCTGCCATGCTGAACGGACGCGACCCGCGCATCGATTTTTTTCGGGGCCTGGCGTTGATCTTCATTTTCTGGGATCACGTCCCCCACAATCCCCTCGGCCAGATCACCCTGCGTAACATCGGTTTCAGTGACGCTGCGGAAGTCTTTGTGTTCCTCGCCGGCTTCGCCTCGGTGATGGCCTACGGCAAAGTCCTGCAACGCGAAGGCTACTGGATGGCCTGCCTGAAAATCCTGCGACGCACCTGGGTGCTGTACGTGGTCCACATCTTTTTGCTGGCGATGCTGATGGGCATCGTGTTCTTCGCCAACAGCCACGTCGAGACGCGTGACCTGGTGCAAGAAATGGGCATGACCCACTTCATCACTCACCCGCAACAGGCGTTGCTGGATGAGTTGCTGTTGCGCTTCAAACCCAACCTGATGGACCCCTTGCCGCTGTACATCGTGTTGCTGGCCAGCCTGGCACTGGTACTACCGCTGATGATGCGCAGCCCCCTTGTGGTCGTGGCTGTGTCGCTGACCGTTTACTTGCTGGCGCCCTGGATGGGTTGGAACCTGCGGGCCATCGAGGACGGCGTGTGGTATTTCAACCCGATTACCTGGCAGTTGCTGTTTGTACTGGGCGGGGCTGCGGCGATTCATAGTCAGCGCAAAAAGCCCGTCGAGCCTCGTCCCTTGTCACGTCAGCCGATGTTTATCGCGGCAGCGGTATATGTGCTGATCACCGGCATTCTGACCCTGTCGTGGCGTTGGCCTGAGCTCCACGACGCCGTCATGCCAGCCGTGATCAGCGAGCTGATCTACCCGATCAGCAAAACAGACCTTTCACCCGTGCGCCTGCTGCACTTCCTGGCCCTGGCCTACGTCACCGCCAAGCTGCTGCCGGGCGCAGGCTGGACGCAAAATCCGCTCGCCGCACAGGTGTGCCGAATGGGCCGGTTTTCTCTGGAAGTTTTCTGCTTGGGCGTGTTGCTCGCCCCCTTGGCCGACATGCTCAATGCCATGGCCGGCGATGCACTGGCAATGCAACTGCTGACCGCGTGGGTGGGCGTGGTGCTGATGGCCGCACTGGGCGCCTGGCTGGAGTTGAACAAGCGGCTGAGCCAGCGCCGCGCGAATTGACTTAGGTAACGCCCGCATCGCGCGGGCGTGCGTATTCGTGCGTTCAATTTGTTGACCCGCGCGCCTCAAAGCTTGGCGCAACGGGCCAACCAAGGATCACGCCGATGGCGAGGCAACATGCCCGGCGTTGGTCGGTTGCAGCTTGAAGACGTAGAACAGCACCGTCAGCAGCACCAGGAACGCAGGCCCTACGTAAAGCGCCACACGGGTATCCGGGAAGTACGCCATCAAGCCTACGACCAGCACCAGGAACGCCAACGCCAAGTAGGAACTGACCGGGTACAGCCACATGCGGTACTTGAGCGCCGCCTGCTCGGCTGGGCTCAAGCCTTTGCGGAACTTGAGCTGGGCCAGCAGGATCATCAGCCAAGTCCAGATCGCGCCGAAGGTGGCGATGGACGTCACCCACACGAACACCTGATCCGGTACCAGGTAGTTGAGCAGCACGCCCAACAGCAAGGCAAAGATCGACAACAACAGCGCCTTGCGGGGTACACCATTGCTTGAAGTGGTGCCGAAGGTGGCCGGTGCCTGGCCGTTCTGCGCCAGGCTGTAGAGCATGCGCCCGGTGCTGAAGATGCCACCGTTGCACGACGACAGCGCAGCGGTGATCACCACGAAGTTGATGATGCCTGCGGCGGTCTTGATGCCCAAGCGCTCGAAGGTCATCACGAACGGGCTGCCCTGGGTGCCGATTTCATTCCACGGGTAGATCGACAAAATCACGAACAACGCGCCGACGTAAAACAGCAGGATGCGCCAGAACACCGAGCCGATCGCACTGGGGATGGTCTTCTGCGGGTTGCGTGCTTCACCGGCGGTGAGGCCGATCATCTCGACGCCCAGGTAGGCGAACATCACCATTTGCAGGGACATCAGCACGCCTTGCACGCCATTGGGCATGAAGCCGCCGTGAGTCCACAGGTTGGAAATACCCAGCGCCACGCCGTCGTTGCCAAAGCCGAAGGCAATGATGCCGACACCTCCGATGACCATCGCAATGATCGTGACGATCTTGATCAGCGCGAACCAGAATTCGAATTCACCAAAGGCTTTTACCGCGATCAGGTTGATCGTACCCATGCTGATCAGCGCCGCCAGGGCCCAGATCCAGCGCGGCGTGTCGGGGAACCACACGCCCATGTACACCGCCACGGCGGTGATCTCCGCAACGCAGGTCACCAGCCACAGGAACCAGTAGTTCCAGCCAGTCAGGAAGCCCGCCAACGGGCCGAGATAGTCTTGGGCGTAACGGCTGAACGAGCCGGCGACGGGGTTGTGCACCGCCATCTCGCCGAGGGCGCGCATGATCACCAGGATTGCCAGGCCGCCGATGATGTACGACAGCATGATCGCCGGGCCGGCCATTTCGATGGCCTTGGCCGAGCCGAGGAACAGGCCGACACCGATACAGGCGCCGAGGGCCATCAGGCGAATGTGCCGTTCACCGAGTTCGCGTTTGAGCGGGCCGCCTTGAGCGGTCTCGCCATGGGGCAGTGGGTTGCCGACTGGCATAGGGGTACAACCTCATTTTGTTATTGGATTATCCGCAGAGTCTCCAGGGGCAGGCGGGTAAGCCTGCGCCCTTGCCGAAACCGGGGCCGCCTCATGGACGGGCCCTTCTTGCCAGGCAAGATCAACGGGGCGTGCAGTATAAAAAGCCCGGCTCAGGGCCTTTCACTATAAAAGCAGATCAATTTAGTGAAACAACCCGCAATAATCCAACTTTACAGGAGCATATAACCTACACCGAGCGTCAAAACGTCGCAGTACATTCCAAGAAACATCCGACAAACAAAACACATTTCCCTCACAAGCAGCCCTCAACGACTAAGCTTCCAGCAAGTCCGATCAATCTGCGTGAAGGGATCAATCGACTATGGGCGCACTGTGGCAAACCGAATCGAGCAAGGCTGCGAAAGTACAAGGCAGTTCGGACCCAGCGCCTTTACCCAAAAATAAACCCCGGCCCCGCTACTGGCTCCGGTTGTTCTGGCTGATCGTACTGATCGCATTGATTGCCCTGGGTTTTGCCGCCAGCAAAGAGATGCGCACCTCACGCCTGCAGGCCCAGGAACTCAGCCGCCTGGCCCGCGACCTTACCTACCAGGTAAAACCCGGTGCCAGTGATGCCATGGTCTATCCCGGTGCCGGCCCCTTCGACCGACGCCTGGGCTACAGCGACCTCGGCACGTTCCTACCGCGCCTGCTCAAGCGCGGTTATGTGATCCAGGATCAGTCGCGCTTTTCACCGCAACTGATGGACTACAGCGCCAAAGGCCTGTTTGTACCCTACGCGGAAAAGATCCAGGCCGGGCTGTCCATTACCGATTGCCGCGCCGTCCCGCTGTACCAATACAACTACCCGCAACAGCTCTACGACAGCTTCGCGTCGATCCCGCCGCTGGTGATCAACAGCCTGCTGTTTATCGAAAACCGCGACCTGCTTGACCCCGCCCAACCGCAAGCCAACCCGGCCGTAGACTGGCCGCGTTTTGCCAAGGCCGCGTGGTCGCAAGTCGCCAAATTGCTGCACTTGCCCGGCCAAAGCGCCGGCGGCAGTACCCTGGCCACTCAACTGGAAAAATATCGGCACTCGCCGGATGGCCTGACCGTATCGGGCGGGGAAAAACTGCGGCAGATGTTTTCTGCTGCCGTGCGCGCCTATCACGATGGCCCCGACACTTTGCCTGCACGTAAAAATATCCTGCGCGATTACCTCAACAGCGTGCCCCTGTCGGCAGTCCCGGGGCATGGCGAAGTGCATGGCATGGCCGAGGGGTTGCGGGTGTGGTACGGCGCCGATTTCAACACGGTCAACCAGGCGTTGCGCGGCCCGGTAAACGCGGAGCAAGGCCTGGCCCTGAGGGAAGTGCTGTCGCTGATCATCGCCCAGCGCCGACCGTCGCATTACCTGGCCAAAGGGCGTGATGAGCTGGCGCAACTCACCGACGCCCACCTGCGCCTGCTGGCTCAGAACAGGGTGATCACACCTGCGCTGTTGAAGGTGGCACTGGCAAGCAAGGTCACTTACCGCGACTGGGTGCAACAACCCACGGTGCAGCCGATCGAGACCAACAAGGGCATCAGCGTTGCACGCAGCCGCCTGGCCGCCCTGCTCGACCGACCACTGTACGACCTCGACCGCCTCGATCTCTCTGCGACGACTACCCTGCAAGCGCAACTGCAGGGTCAGGTCAGCGACTACCTCAAGCATTTGGCAGACCCCGACTACGCCCGCCAACTTGGCCTGCTCGGTGAGCGCCTGCTCACGCCGGCCAGCACTGCGCAAGTGCGCTACAGCTTCACCTTGTTTGAGCTGACGCCAGACGGTTCACGGGTGCGCGTGCAAACCGACAACACCGACCAGCCCTTCGACATCAACGAAGGCAGCAAGCTGGAACTGGGCTCCACCGCCAAGCTGCGGGTGCTCACCACCTACCTGCAAATCATCACCGAGCTGCACGACAAATACGCCGCGCAAGCTCCGGCTGCGCTGAAAAAAATCGCGGTGGATGACCAGGACCGCTTGAGCCGCTGGGCCCTCGACTACCTGATCCAGGCACCGGACAAGTCTCTAGCCAAAATGCTCGACGCCGCCCTCGACCGCACATATTCGGCCAGCCCCGCCGAGAGTTTTTTCACCGGCGGCGGCCTGCACCGTTTCCATAACTTCCGTAGCCAGGACAACGGCCGCAGTCCCAGCTTGCGCGATGCGTTGCGTGAGTCGATCAACCTGCCGTTCATTCGCCTGATGCGCGACGTAGTGCGCTACGTCACCTACTCAGGCGAGAACAATAGCGCCGAGTTGCTCAAGGACGACAACGACCCGCGCCGCCAGGAATACCTCGCTGGTTTCGCCGACCGCGAAGGCACGACCTTCCTGCGCAAGTTCTGGAAGAAGTACCAGAAGAAAGACACCCAGGCGCGCCTCGAAACCTTCCTCGACAGCCTGCGCCCCACGCCGATTCGCCTGGCCGCGGTGCACCGCTATCTGCTGCCCAATGCCAGTCAGGAGAGCTTCAACTTGTTTGTGCGTTCACACCTGAACGGTGTCAAAACCACAGAAAAACTCACCGACGAACGCCTGCAAAAACTCTACAAAGACTACGGCCCCGGCACCTACGACCTACCTGACCAAGGCTATATCGCCAAGGTGCACCCGCTGGACTTGTGGCTGTTGGGCTACTTGCTCAACCATCCCGAGGCGACCTTCACTGAAGTGGTCAAGGCCAGCCAGTTCGAACGCCAGGAGGTCTACAGCTGGCTGTTCAAGAGCCGCCATCAAAGCGCACGCGACAGCCGCATCCGCACCATGCTGGAGATCGAGGCGTTCCTCGATATTCATCAACGCTGGCAGGCCGTGGGGTATCCGTTCGACCATCTGGTGCCGTCCCTGGCAACCGCTATCGGCAGCTCCGGTGACCGCCCTGCGGCCCTGGCAGAACTGATGGGCATCATCCTCAATGACGGCGTACGGCCCCGCGTGTTGCGCATCGACACCCTGCATTTTGCCGCCGACACGCCTTACGAAACCCGTGTGGTCAACGACCCTGCACCGGGCAAGCGAGTGATGCCGATCGAGGTTGCCCAGGCCTTGCGCGGCGCGCTGTCCCAGGTAGTGGATGCCGGCACCGCCAAACGCGTGGCTGGCAGTTTCAAACTGGCCGACGGCACCCCGCTGGCCATGGGCGGCAAGACCGGCACCGGGGATAACCGTATCGAAGCGATTGGCGCAGGGGGCCGGATTCTCAGCTCAAAATCCATCAACCGTACGGCGACCTTCGTGTTCTACCTGGGCGAGCATCACTTCGGCACGCTGACCGCGTTTGTCCCCGGTCAATCCGCCGAACACTTCACCTTTACCTCGGCGTTGCCCGTGCAGGTGCTCAAGGGCATGGCGCCGATCCTGATGCCCTACTTGCAACCGGGTGACCGCACTCAATGCCTGCCAGGACCGCTTACTGACGGTGCTGCGACGCTCTGACAATAAGCGCCGCCTTGGATGATAGTGGTGGCTTGCCCGGGCTTCTAAATTGGTCTCTCCGCAAACCGCATCAGAGACCCGTTATGGATATCCGAATCAACCACCGCAACATGACCCGCGAACAGAAAAACACCTTGGTCGAAGCCATGCTGCGCTTGAAAAACGACACGCCCAGCGTGCTGCGCCCCGGCCATCAAAACCGCTATGACGATTTTGTGCAGGTGCATAAAAACGCCATGGGCGGCCCCGGCCAGTTCGCGCCCATGCCGCACCGCAGCCCACTGTTTTTCCCTTGGCATCGGGTGTTCCTGCGCCAGTTCGAACGCGCCCTGCAAATCACCGCGAATGACACCAGCATCACCTTGCCGTTCTGGGACTGGACCCTGAACGGCCCCAACGATCCCTTCACCTCGAGCTTTCTCGGCGGCAATGGCGACCGCGCCCAAGATGATCGCGTAGTCACCGGCCCGTTCGCCCAACAAGCCGGGCGCTTCGACGTAAATATCTGGGACCTGGACATCGGTGACCCCGGCCTGCGACGTGAATTTGGCAATGAAGCCGGTGCCCATCTGCCAGATAACGACCAGGTGAGCGCCGCCTTGTCGAAAACGCCCTACGCCGGCGGCCCAGACAGTTGGGTGAATTTTTGCGAAGGCATGCTGCATGACCCTGTGCATCGATGGGTGGGAGGCAATATGTCGTTTCCCACCTCACCGAATGACCCAGTGTTCTTCCTTCATCACTGCTACCTCGACCTGTTGTGGGAACGCTGGAAGCGCCAGCACCCAACCAGTGCCCCTTACTTGCCGCAAAACGGCGTCCCCGGCATGGATCAGGAGGCAACACTGGTGTTTCACGCCACCGGCAGCACGGCACCCTGGGAGAAGACCTGGACCGTGAACGAGGTGATAACCACCGAAGCCCTGGATTACACCTATGGGGTGTTCACCAGCCCGCCACCGACCTGCCTGCCTCAACCACCGGTCTGCCAGCCCACACCTGGCCCTGTCGTAGACCTTATCGCTGACGAAGTAACTATCTAACCCCTGGGGCCCGCCCTGCCTCCCTAGGCTGATGGCCTTGTCCACGACTCAAGGTCATCCGCCATGCCTGCCACACCGGATAAAGGTCCGCATTACTCATTGATCCAAAACAACCTGCCCGACTGGCTGCACACCGCCGCCTGGTCACGGGCACAGGCGCTGGGCCAAGCCCCATTGGGGCTACTGCCCGAACTTTCGCGCGCGCCCGCCGCGCTACATGCCCCGCTCAAAGTCGCCAACGCCGGGGCCTGGGCCGCCCAAAACACGGTCGATCAACGCTTGAAGGCGCTGCAAGACGTGTACGCATTTGCCGAACCCTTGCTGACCGCCGCCCTGCAGCAGCGCTACGCGTTGACGCTGGATGTACGCGCCACCCATCTGTTTCTGGTCAGTGCCAAGGGTTCATTTCTCCAGGGCAGTACCAGCCGCACCGTGTCGTTGCTTAATGCTGCCCTGCGAAATTTCTCCAGCGATGAACATTTCAGCGACAGCTCTCGCTACATCAGTCAACCGGACGCCCTTGGGCACTTTGAGATCGAGGCGCACCTTAGCCGGATGAGCATCGAGCAATTCATCGCCCTATGCCGCGAACTGGACCTCGGTGCTCAATACGCACGTCACCTGCAACAATACCTGTTGCCACCACTGGAAGCCGACCGGCAAAGCCTGCAAGCCGAGGTCATCGCCAGCCAGCAGGCGGCACTGAACAGCGCTACGCACCTGGCCCAATTGCGCGGCGACATCGAGCCGCAGGTTTTCCACCTGCTGCAACGTTGCGTGAAGGGTGAGCGCGGTGTGATGCATTTTTATCGATTGCGCATCATGGACACGCTGTTGACCGGCATCCTGTTGATCGCCGCTGATCTTGACCTGGCGAAGGACATCATGCCGGTGGTGGTGTATATCCCCCATGATCCCCACGGTGCGATCCAGGCTTACCCCAGCACGCTGGCGTTTCGTGATGCACTGGCAAAGAAGCTGCAGGACCCTACCTATCGGCAGTTCTTCAGTCGGTTTGTGGACCAGCAACAACGGGGAGTCTTCATCGAGGGCCTGCAACAACGCGCGCCCTACAGCGCAAGCCGCATCGACGGCGAGTTGTGGCCGCAGATGTACCAGGCAGCGCTGAATAAAATGCTCAACGACGGCCGTGAACTGGCAGTGTCTACGGCAGATGCCGATAGCCAAGCGCGCTGGGCCTGGTGGGACTCGTTCAGTCATACCCTTGAGGGTGCACTCAACGTGGCGCTGATGGTCATCACGCCGTTCGTGCCGTTGTTGGGGGAGATGATGCTGGCCTACACCGCCTACCAACTGCTGGATGAAGTGGTGGAAGGCGCAGTTGACCTGGCCGAGGGCCAAGCGCTGGAAGCTGCAGGGCATTTAGTGGGCGTAGTGAGTGACGTGGTGCAATTGGCGACGTTCGGTGTTGGCGGCAAACTGGCCCAGTCGGCATTCGTCAACCAACTCAAGGCGATCGAGGTCAACGGCAAGACGCGACTGTGGAACCCTGATCCGACGCCGTATCAGCAGGCCGTGCAATTACCGGCTGACTCCCTGCCGGACGAGTTGGGCGTACACACGCACGCAGGGCAAAAAATCTTGCCGCTTGACGGCGCACAGTATGCCCTGAAGCTCGAACCTGCCGGCGATCAGCATCGCATCCTGCACGCCACCCGCGCCGACGCCTACACGCCCACGATCCGCCGCAACACCAGCCCGCAAGCCTGGAGTGACCGACGGAGCCTTCTCGAATTGGGGCCGTTCAACGACGACCAGCAGCAACAGATCATTGCCACCAGTGGCCTTGATCATGACGTGCTGCGCGCTGTACAGGCCGACCAGGTAGCCGCGCCGCTACTGGATGAAACGCTCAAGCGCATGCGGCTGAATCAGCAGGCCGCGCAACTGCCCGAACGGCTGCGCGCCGGCGAACCGGTTGATCAGGACACCTATTGGAGCCCCTACATCGCCCGCGAACTGCCGGGCTGGCCACAGGAGCGGGCGATCCTGGTGTATGAAAACGCTGATCTCAGCGGCGACCACCTGCGCTTTGGCGAAATCGATGCGCCGCACACGGTGGCCATCAGCCGTGACGATTTGAACCTAGGCAAATTACCCGAACGCCTGGTAGACGCCCTGGACAGCACACAGCTCACAAGCCTGTTGGGCGAGCTGCCAGAAGACCGCACGGCGCAAATCGGTGCACTGCGCAATCGCCTGGCCGACCAGTTTGCTCAACGCAGGGGTTCATTGTTTGCTTACCTGTACCGCAGCAGTGAAGACCTCACCACCGAGCGCGGCCTGCGGGTGCGTGAAGCCTGCCCCGGACTGCCGAAAACGCTAGTGAACAACGTACTCAGCCACGCGTGGCCAGATGAGCTGACCACCCTCGACACCGAACAGCACCTGCCCCTGCGCCTGAAAAACCTCGCCCGGGAACTGCACGGGCAAGCCCAGGTTGCCGAGGCGCTTCAGGGTTTTTATGACCCTCAGTTGCTCGGCCCAAGCACCGAGCAGATGGTCCTCGATACTCTGCGCGTGTACAGCGACAGCCTAGAAGATTGCCGCATCGAAATCCGCCAGCACTCGCCCATCGCCAACGTGCGTGCCAGTGCTGGGCCGCAAAACGCTCGCGCCCAACGGCTGCTTCTGAAAAAAGACCGACACTATGAGGTTTACGACAATGGTCAGCCCCGGGGGAAGCAGGTCAGCGATTTGTTCGACGCCGTGCTTGACGCACTGCCCCCGCACAAAACCAAGACCCTGGGTTACGCACCGGGTGAGGGTGCAGCATTCAAAGGCTGGGTAATCGACACATTGCGCACGCCGCAACAGCGTCGCGCGCTGTGGACGGATTCGCCGGTCGGGGAAGCGCCGCCCACTGACACCCTGGTACTTCTGCAAAAACCCATGCATCGCGCGGCGGCCTGGCTGTGTGACTTGTTTCCCAGCCCATTGGAACAAAGGGTCAAGACGCTTTACCCGTATGCCGAGCAAACCGTGATCGACACCTACCTGCAGACCCTCGCCGACCCGCTGCAACGCCAGCGCTTCGAGGCCCGAGAGCTTGAGAAGGATGAGTTACACCGCGACCTCACGCAATGGATCGCCCGCGCGCCGGACGATGAACCGACAGACATCGGCGAACAGCGCCTGTACCTGGCCAAATCGTTGCTGCGGGCCTGGGAAGAAAACATCGACGCAGACGAAACCGGCATTCGCCTGAGCATACGTAGCGTATGGCTGCCCGGATTGCTGGAAAACCTGCGGCTGAGCGCCAACTTCGATCATGTGCTGCACCTGGATTTGATCGACGCCCAACTATTGGATACCGATACGTCATTTCTCACGAACTTCCCGCGGCTGATCAGCCTCAGCCTGCGCAATAACAAACTGACCCGATTGCCACCTTCCCTGAGGGGCATGACGTCACTGATGCGCTTGAGCCTGGAGAACAACCCCATCACATGGGACGCCGCCGGCTTGAGTCAACTCGCCGAAATGTCCCAACTGCGGCAACTGAACCTGAGCCATAACCGTGGTTTGACCCGCGCGCCAGACCTGAGTGGCCTGGTGCAGTTGGAAGCCTTGTCGTTGAACAACACCAACATCAGCGAATGGCCTGACGGTTTGTTCGAACAGTCCAGGCCTTGGGGCTTTTACCTGGACGTACAAAACACCGCCATCAACAGCGTGCCGCAATTTTTGCCCTGGACGCCCGAAGCCGAAGTGGTGGCCTGGGCCCGCCTTGACCGCAACCGTTTGAGCGCGAGCGCCGAACAGCGGTTGATCAGTTACCGACTGGCAGCCGGTTTGGACCCTTACCGTACGTATCCGCCCAAAGGCGACAGCCAATTCTGGCTGGCCAACCAACCATTGGCGCGTCAAGAAAAATTGAAACAACAGTGGCTGGACCTTGAACAGGAGCACGGCGCCCAAGGTTTCTTCGAGGTTCTGAAAAGCCTGGAGCATTCGGACGTGTTTGAAGACGCGCGCGACGAAGCACGTTACGAAGACGGCCGCGCGCAACTGACCGACAAAGTCTGGCGCATGCTGCGGGCCATGCACGGCGACCACGCACTGCGTTCGCGCCTGTTTTTGATGGCTGGCAACCCGGTCACCTGCGCCGATGCCGGAGCACACATCTTTAATGCGATGGGGGTCGAGGTGCGTTTAGCAGAGATCAGCCGGGAACCATCCGCCCTCCTGCGCGAGCGCGAACTGGTCGGGCTGGCCCGGGGCAAGTCACGCCTGGACCGGCTCAACCGGTTCGCCCAGGCCGATATCCGCCAACGCATCGCACCGGTCTCGGACGGCGGACAAGGCCTGCGTTTCAGCACGCAGTTGGTTGACGGCGTACCTGGCACGGTGGATGAAGTAGAGGTTTACATGGCCTATCACAGCGCCTTGCAAGGCCGCCTGAAACTGCCTTGGGTGTCGCCGCACATGCGCTATCGGACCACGGCCGATGTCGGCCTGACACAGCTGGAAAATGCGTTCGATCATGTGTTGGGGCAGGAAGTCGGCGACGGGCTGGTAACAGCCCTGTTGGAACAACCGTTTTGGGAGCAGTACCTGCGCGAAACCCATGCGCAGCGTTTCCAGGCCAGCCTCGACCGCGCCCATGCACTGAGCGATCCACTCGATGACCTGCTGTTTGCCCAAAACCAATGGGCCGGTGCGACGGCTGCGGAACGCATCACCCTACGATCCGACCTGCTGGCCCTGGCCGATGCCCTGGGCGTGCCTCACGCCGAAGTGCTCAGTGGCCAGCCGATGACGACGCAGGCCTACGAACGCATTCTTGCCAGCGGTTTCAGCGAGGACATCCCCAGCGAATCGAACCTGGCTCGAGACCTGACCCGTAAAGCGCTGCAGCGGCTGGATGCGCATGAGGCCGGCACTCTCTAAAGGGGGGATCCAAATTAGTTGTGGGAGCTGACCGTTTGTCGGAGCGCGTTGCGCACCATATAAGATATATCTTACGTTATATCTAGACACACACAGAGGCTCCCACCTATGCGAGACCATCCTCATCAGCGCGACGGCTTTGACCCGCGCGCAGGCCGCGGTCGCGGCCCCCGGGTGTTTGCACCCGGCGACTTGAAATTGCTGCTGCCGGCGCTGATCGCCGAGCAGCCCTGCCACGGCTACGACCTGATCCGCCAGATCGAAAGCCTGTTCGACGGCGCCTACACCCCAAGCCCCGGCGTGATCTACCCCACCCTGACCTTTCTGGAAGAAAGCGATTTGATCCAGGGCGACGCCGATGGCGGAAAAAAACGCTACACAATTACCGACGCCGGTCGTCTCTTCTTAAGCGAGCAGCAGGTGGCGTTGGACGGCGTGCGCATGCGCATCGATGTGAGCAAACGCTCATTGCGCGGCCATGACCGCCCGCCCGAAATCCACGAGGCGGTGCATAACCTGCGTCACGCCTTGCACTCGCACCACGGGCGCTGGAGCCCGGAAGAAATCGTTCGTGTCGCGGCGCTGCTCAATCGCACCGCTCAAGCCATTGCCGACGGGAAAGACCAATGAATAGCCAAGTGATCCACCGCGTAAGCCACGAAATCAAACGCCGCCGTCTTGAAGTACTGCGAGTGGTCGATATCACCCCGCGCATGCGCCGCATCACCTTGGGTGGACCTGAGCTGGCGGGGTTTGTCAGCCTGGGCAGTGACGACCACATCAAGCTGCTGTTCCCGCAGAACGCCGCCGAACAGGCCGCGCTGGAAAGCCCGACGTTCAACATCAAGGGTGACGGCCCGCAACCGGCGATGCGCGACTACACGCCACGCCGTTTCGACCTGAGCATCGGCGAGTTGGACATCGATTTTGTCCTGCATGGCGATGGCCCTGCGTCCACCTGGGCCGATCAGGTGCAGGTCGGCCAGCACCTGTATATCGGCGGGCCACGCGGCTCGATGATCGTGCCGGACATCTTCGACAGCTACCTGCTGATCGGCGATGAAACCGCCCTGCCCGCCATCGCACGGCGCCTGGAAGAGTTGCCGGCCGGGCGCACCGTACTGGCCGTGATTGAAATCGCCAACGCGGCAGAAAAGCAGGCGTTGAACAGTGCCGCGAACGTCGAAGTGATCTGGGTGATTCGTGGCCAGGACGACCTGCTGGAGACCGTGCAGAAACTGACGCTGCCAAGTGGCTCGCTGTACAGCTTTGTTGCCACTGAGACCAAGCTGTCACGCCAGGTTCGGCGGGTACTGCTGGATACGCACAAGGTCAATGAGGAGTTCCTCAAGGCCGTGGGTTACTGGCGTGCCGAAGGCAGCGAAGAAGAGTAAGCCTAGCGCGGTCCACACTGTGGGAGCGGGCTTGCTCGCGAATGCGTTGGGTCAGTCGGTACACGTGTGACTGATACACCGTATTCGCGAGCAAGCCCGCTCCCACATTTGGACCTGTGTCCACTCAGATTCGACGTGTTTTCAGGACGTTATCCAGCCCCAGCACCGTCAATGCAATCACGATGAACCCCGCCAATATCCCCCCGGCATTCACAAACACCTGTGGATAACCGAGCGCATCCACATCAATGAACGGGTACTGATACTGCCCGAGCAAATGCCCCCGCAGCAGCACATAGGCGAAGTACACCAACGGGTAGATCACCCAGGCGCCGATGTGTTTGAACCGCAGGCTGCCCTTGGGCACACACCGCCACCAGAAGATAAAAAACAGCGCCGGCATCACGTCGTGCAGCAGTTCGTCGGCGACAAATTGGAAGCCTTCGGGCTGCCACAAATGCCGCAGCAGCAGGTTGTAAGCCAGGCTCACCACCACGATGCTGACGGCGATACCGCTGCTGATTCCGGGTGCTAGAAAAAACCGCTTCGCGGCCGAATCACGCTGGACCAGGGCATAACTCAACACCACGACGACCAGAGTGTTGGTCAGCACGGTGAAGAAGCTGAAGAAGTTGATCAAGCCGCCCAGCAGGCTGGCGCCGGTGGACCAGCGCGAATAGAAAATCAGGTATTGCTGAATCGCCAGCCCCACCCAACCGGCCAGCGCCGCCATCGCGACAAAGCGCTTCACAGACTCAATCCAGCGGGCGTTTGGTGCGCATCAGCTTGACGTACAACCCTTCGACTTTTTCCCGCGCCCAGGGAGTTTTGCGCAGGAACGTGAGGCTCGACTTGATGCTCGGGTCGCTCTTGAAGCAGCGGATATCAATGCGCTCGGCCAGGCCGTCCCATTCGTAATGCTCCACTAGTGTGGTAAGGACGTGTTGCAGGGTCACGCCGTGAAGTGGGTCGTTGCTTGTCGCGGTCATGCCAGGCCTTTTGCAAAAAGAGGAAACACAGCCGCGCACCTTAGCCGACGGGGCGTACAGGTGGAAGCACCGCATTGAATATAGACCCTCGGGAAAAGTTCCCCTTTTCAGCGAAAAAAGAGATGTTATATTGTAACGATACTTATCAGATTGTTATGAAAAGTAACGTGCTCGATACCGTCTTAAGCCTGCTCTTTTTTGCCGTTTTGCCAAGGAATGTCCGATGTCCCTTTCTTCTCTGTGGCGCTTGACCCCGCTTGCCGCCGCCCTGCTGATCTGCTCCGAAGCCCACGCCCTGGAACTGCAACCTCAAGTCATCACTGGCAACCCGCTGGGCAGCGAACAACTCGCCTCGCCCACCACGGTGCTGGAAGGCGACGAGTTGACCCTGCAACAAAAAGGCAGCCTGGGTGAAACCCTCAACAAGCAGCCAGGCGTGTCCTCCTCGTACTTCGGCCCAGGCGCCAGCCGGCCGATTATCCGTGGCCAGGACGGCGACCGTATTCGCCTGTTGCGCAATGGCGTCGGCGCGCTGGATGCCTCGTCGCTGTCCTACGACCACGCCGTGCCGCTGGACCCGGTCAACGTCGACCGCATTGAAATCGTGCGCGGCCCGGCCGCACTGCTGTACGGCGGCAGTGCCATTGGTGGCGTGGTCAATACCTTCGACAACCGCATCCCCACCGAGGCCATCGAAGGCATCCACGGAGCCGGTGAATTGCGCTACGGCGGCGCCGACACCACCCGCAGCAGCGCGGGCAAGCTGGAAGCCGGCAACGGCACGTTTGCCTTGCACCTGGACGCCAATGCGCGGGAATTCAACGACCTGAAAATCCCAGGCCAGGCCCGCAGCCGCCACGCGCCGGAGAGCGACGACGCGCCCGGTAAGAATGGTCGCCTGGGCAACAGCGACGGGCGCCAGGACGGCGGCGCGGTGGGCGGTTCCTACACCTGGGACGACGGTTATGCCGGCCTGTCCTACAGCAACTACGACGCCAACTACGGCTCGCCCGCCGAGCAAGACGTGCGCATCCGCATGAAGCAGGACCACTACGCCTTCGCCTCCGAAGTGCGCAACCTGCAGGGCCCGTTCACCTCGGTAAAAGTCGATGCGGGCTACACCGACTACGAACACCGCGAAATCGAAGGCGGCGAGACTGGCACGATCTTCAAGAACAAAGGCTATGAAGCGCGCGTAGAAGCCCGTCACCAGCCTATAGGGCCGTTCAATGGCGTGGTCGGCGCGCAAGTTACCCGCAACGAATTCTCCGCCCTCGGCGAAGAAGCTTTCGTACCGCAGACCGACACCAACGCTGGCGCGCTATTTATCCTCGAAGAAATGCAGGCCACCGAACGCCTGAAACTCAGCCTCGGCGGGCGCCTGGAACACACCAGCGTCGACCCCGACGCCAAGGGCAACGAGCGTTTTGCCGGTGCCGACAAGAGCAATGATTTCACTGCCGGTAGCCTCTCGTCCGGCGCCGTGTACACCCTCACGCCCATCTGGTCCCTGGCCGCCACCCTGGGCTACACCGAGCGCGCGCCGACCTTCTACGAGCTGTACGCCAACGGCGCCCACGTCGCCACCGGCACCTACGAGTTGGGCGACGCCAACCTGAAGAAAGAAAAAGCCGTGTCCAGCGACCTGGCCCTGCGCTTTGACAACGGCACTCACAAGGGCAGCTTCGGCGTGTTCTACAGCCACTTCTCCAACTACATCGGCCTGCTGGGCAGCGGTCGCACGCTGAACGACGAGGGTGAAGAAGACGCCGGCGGCATCCCTGAGTACAAATATTCCGGTGTGCGTGCAAGGTTCGCCGGCTTCGAAGCCCAGGATCACTGGAAGCTCGGCGAAAGCGCCTACGGCAAGTTCGCCCTTGAACTGTCGGGTGACTACACCCGCGCCACCAACCTCGACACGGGCGAAGCCTTGCCACGCATCGCACCGCTGCGTGTGAACAGTGGCTTGCTGTGGGAACTGGACCGCTGGCAGGCGCGGATCGATGTTGAGCATGCCGCCGGGCAAGGCCGCGTGCCGGATAACGAAAGCGGCACCGACGGCTACACCACCCTGGGTGCCAGCGCGGGTTATCACTTCAACGTCGGCGGCAGCCAATGGCTGGCGTTTGTGAACGGTGAAAACCTGACCAACCAGACCGTGCGCTATGCCAGCTCGATCCTGCGCGACATTGCGCCGGCACCGGGGCGCAGTGTGCAGTTTGGTGTGCGCACCACCTTCTAAACCTCACTGCAGGTCCCCTGTGGGAGCGGGCTTGCTCGCGAATGCGTCGTGCCAGTCACTGATGATGTGGCTGATCCACCGCATTCGCGAGCAAGCCCGCTCCCACATTGGTTTCGCAGCGACGATTCGTCACTGTTACCAAATCTGAAATGATGCATCTTGCGATTTACCCTTTCTCTGCGCGCCCACTCCCTTTATCCTTCCCAGCAACAACCTGAAACGTTTCACGTCCCCGGTCGACCCCATCTTGCCGAATTTCCCTGCCTGCAAAGACAGCGCTGTCTCACCCCGACCTGCGCCTGGGAATAAATCGCCCGCCTGTGGATAACCACACTTATCCCCAGAAAAACCAAATAACGCTGAACCAAGCCCGTGCCGAATCGTCATCTACAGTGAAGCATGGGGTTACATAATTCCAACGTAACGGAGAAACACACTATGAGCACTGATGGTGCCTCAAGCCCAAGTCGCCTGCTGCCCAGGCTGCTAGGCGTCTTGCTGCTGATCATGGGCCTGGCCTTACTGGCCGGCGGCGTCAAGCTGAGCATGCTCGGCGGGTCGTTGTACTACCTGCTGGCCGGTATTGGCATCGCCCTGACCGGCCTGCTGCTGTTGGCTACCCATCGCGCCGCGCTGGGCCTGTACGCACTGGTGTTGTTCGCCAGCACCGTGTGGGCACTGTGGGAAGTCGGCCTGGACTGGTGGCAGTTGGTGCCGCGCCTGGCGCTGCTGTTCGCCTTGGGCATCGTCATGCTGCTGCCGTGGTTCCGTCGTCCGTTGCTGCGCACTCAACCTGCGCCATTGGGCACCGGCGCGCTGAGCATCGCCGTGGTATTGGCGGGTGCTACCGCGCTGGCCAGCCAATTCACCAACCCAGGTGAAATGGTCAAGACCGGCCAACTGGACCGCGACGCCGTACCGGGCATGGCCAGTGCTGCGCCGTCCCAGGCCGATGGCGACTGGAACTCCTATGGCCGTTCGGCCTTCGGTGATCGCTACTCGCCGCTGGCGCAGATCACCCCGGAAAACGCGCACAAACTGGTGCCAGCATGGACCTACCGCACGGGTGACATCCCTGGCCCGAACGATCCGGGTGAGACCACCGCGGAAAACACCCCGCTGAAAGTCAACGGCATGCTTTACGTGTGCACCCCGCACAGCCAAGTGATTGCCTTGGACCCGGACACCGGCAAGGAAATCTGGCGTTTCGATCCGAAGATCAGCAGCCAAGGCGCCGCGAACTTCAAGGGTTGGGCGCACATGACCTGCCGTGGCGTGTCGTATCACGATGATGCGGTGTACGCCTCCGAGCAGAGCCCGACCGGTTCCGCAAGCGCGGCCCCCGTCAGTGCCGTGTGCCCGAAACGCATCTTCGTGCCGACTGCCGATACCCGTCTGATCGCCCTCAACGCCGACACCGGCAAGATGTGCGAAGACTTCGGTGACAAAGGCCAGGTCGATCTGCGTGCCAACATCGGCAGCTTTGCCCCAGGCGGTTACTACTCCACTTCGCCACCGGCCGTGACCAAGAACCTGGTCGTGATCGGCGGCCACGTGACCGACAACGTCTCCACCGATGAGCCTAGCGGCGTGATCCGTGCGTTCGACGTGCACACCGGCAAACTGGTGTGGAACTGGGACAGCGGCAACCCGGACGACACTACCCCGTTGGCCGAGGGCAAGACCTACACTCGCAACTCGCCAAACATGTGGTCGATGTTCGCCGTGGATGAAAAACTCGGCACCCTGTACCTGCCAATGGGCAACCAGATGCCCGACCAGTACGGCGGCGACCGTACCCCGGACTCCGAGAAGTACAGCGCCGGCCTCACTGCCCTGGACATCGACAGCGGCCACGTGAAATGGACCTTCCAGTTCACTCACCACGACCTGTGGGACATGGACGTAGGCGGCCAGCCAACCCTGATCGACATCAAGACCGCTGACGGCGTGAAGCAAGCGGTGATGGCGTCGACCAAGCAAGGCAGCATCTACGTGCTCGACCGTACCAACGGCCAGCCAGTGGTGCCGATCAATGAAATTCCAGTACCGCAAGGTGCGGTGGCTGGCGATCACACCTCCCCGACTCAGCCCAAGTCCGACCTGAACTTCATGCCGCCGCCCCTCAAAGAGCGCGACATGTGGGGCGTGACGCCGTTCGACCAACTGATCTGCCGGATCGACTTCAAGTCGATGCGCTACGACGGTCCGTTCACCCCGCCATCGCTGCAAGGTTCGATCGTTTACCCAGGTAACTTCGGCGTGTTCGACTGGGGCGGCATTTCCGTCGACCCGGTACGCCAGATCGCCTTCGTGAACCCGAGCTACATGGCGTTCAAATCCAAGCTGATCCCGGCTGCCGACATTGCCAAACAAGGTCCACGTGTCAGCGAAACCGAAGGTGTACAGCCGAACAAAGGCGCGCCCTACGGCGTGATCCTCGAAGCACTGCTGTCGCCAATGGGCCTGCCGTGCCAGGCACCGGCCTGGGGTTATGTAGCGGCGGTCGACCTGACCACCCACAAAACCATCTGGATGCACAAGAACGGCACCGTGCGTGATAGCTCGCCGGTTCCAATCCCACTGACCATGGGCGTGCCTAGCCTGGGCGGTACGTTCACCACCGCCGGTGGCGTGTCGTTCCTCAGCGGTACCCTCGACCAGTACCTGCGTGCCTATGACGTGAAAAACGGCAAGCAACTGTGGGAAGGCCGCCTGCCAGCAGGCGCGCAAACCACCCCGATGACCTACACCGGTAAAGACGGCAAGCAGTACGTGCTGGTCATGGCCGGCGGTCACGGTTCCCTGGGCACCAAGCAGGGTGACTATGTGATGGCGTTCAAACTGCCGGATTAAGCGTCACTGGCAGTAATAAAAAGGCGGCGACCTGTTGAGGGTCGCCGCCTTTTTCATGTGTGACGAAGATCAAAATGTGGGAGCGGGCTTGCTCGCGAAGACGGCGTGTCAGTCACTGCAAATATTGACTGAACCACCGCATTCGCGAGCAAGCCCGCTCCCACAGGGGATCGGCGGTGTCCCCCTCAGCCTGACAGACCTCCCACAGTGAATTGCGCATGGCGTTACAGCGGCACGCGCTCGCGGCGCATCCACATTTCGAACGCCATGGCATTCAAGGGCCGGCTGATCAGGTAACCCTGGGCCGTGTCGCAGTTCCATTGCTTGAGCAGTTTCAGGCTGGGGGCAAACTCCACGCCTTCCGCGACCACTTTGAGCCCCAGGTTGTGGCTCATCTCGATGGTGGAGCGCACGATCACCCCGTCACCGCTGGTGCTGTCGAGGTTGCGTACAAAGGACTGGTCGATCTTCAACTCCTGCACCGGCAGGCGCTGCAATTGCGCCAGCGACGAATAACCGGTGCCGAAGTCATCCACCGACAGGCTGATGCCGCAGCCGCGCAATTGCTCCAACACACTGAGCGCCTGCTGGGGGTTGTGCATGATCGCGCTTTCGGTGATCTCGAAAATCAATTGCTGGGCATCCACTTTGTATTGCATCAGCAAGGCCGTGACCCGAATCGCCAGGTCATCATCGGCCAGGTCGGCCACCGAGATATTCACCGACAACTGGATAAACAACCCGCGCAGCGACCACTCGCCGATTTGGCGGATCGCCTCTTCAATCACCCACAAAGTCAGGCTGCCCATGCTACCGGTACGCTCGGCCAGAGGGATGAATTCTGCGGGCGACACTTGGCCCAATGTCGGATGCTGCCAGCGCAGCAGGGCTTCGGCTTGGCGCACGTGGCCGTGCTTGAGGTCCAGCTTGGGCTGGTAGCACAGGAACAACTCCCCCTCGACGGCGGCCCGACGCAGGTCACGAATCAAGGTGATCTGGCGCTGGTGGGCCAGGTCACGGTCCTGCTGATAAATCTGCAAATGCCCTGGCAGGCTCGCCGCGTCGTGGCGGGCGATGGCGGCGCGGCTGATCAGTTCTTCAACCTGCTGGCCATCATCGGGGTAAGCCGCGATGCCAATGCTCACTTCATGGCGCAGTTCATCGTTGCCGATGCGCTGCGGCTCGGTGAGCAACGCGTAGAGGCGGTCGGCACGCGCCACGGCGCGGTCGATCTCGGTGTTTTCCAGCAACAACAGGAACTCACTGCCGGCGATCCGTGCGGCCGTGTCGCTGGCCAGCAGGCTCATGGACAAACAGCGGCTGGCCTCGCGCAGCATTTCCTCGACGCCTTCAGGACCAAAACCTTCATTGATCACCCGGTAGTTCTCGATGCCCAGGTACAGCAACACCACCGGTCTTCGCGCACTGATCGCACTGCCCAGCCGCTCCATGGCCAGCGCACGGTTCGGCAGGCCGGTCAGCGGGTCATGCAACGCGTTGTGCGCCAACTGCCGCTCACGCACGGCGATGCCGCTTTGCATGGCATTGAACGCCCGGGCCAGCAGGCCAAACTCGTCGTGGCTGCGCACTCGCACCGGCGTGCGGTAGTCACCGGCACCGATGCGCTCGGCCGCCTGCACCAACGCGGTCAGTGGACGCGACACGCGCCGCGCCAAAAACAACGCACCGGCCAACGACACCAGCAGCACCGCCACGGCAATCCCAAGGAATTGCCGATCCAGCGGCGCAAAAGACTCCAGCGCATGGTCCAGCGGGCTCTGCAGTAACACCCGTACTTCATCGCCGTCGCCGGTGTTGTCCAACGGCAGCACTTGGCTGAGCACTCGCTCGCCGTAAAACAGACCTATCTGCGCTTCGGGGTTCACTTGTGCACCGCGCATCTGGTGGATGATGGCGGCCTGATAAGCATCGGGGTGTGTGCTGAACAACGGCCCCGGCTTGCCGTTCTGCACGCTGAGGAACGACACGTCCAGGTTGCTCATCGAGCGCAGCTCATTGGCGAACAGTGTGTCCATGGGGAAGCCCATGACGACGCGGGCGATGGGCAACGGGTCGAGCACTTCATCCTGCACCAGCAGGTACGGTTGCCCGTCCATGGCCACGATCAGCATCTGCAAACCCGTGCGTCGCGCACGGCGCAAGGCGTCGTCATAAGGGAACGACTGGCCTCGGGTAAACACCGGCAAGGTGCTGACCATGACCTTGCCGTCCATGCCCAGCACGAACACCTCGCTGGAACGAATGCCGGTGCCGTGACGACGCAAGGCCGCCAGGATCGGCACCGTGCTGCCTTCGGCCACGGCTTGTTTGAAAGGGATATCCACGGTCAGCCAGTCGAGACCGTATTGCAGGCGCCGCCCACGTAAATCCAGCAGGCGTTCGAACACCTGGCTACCGGTTTTCAATTGGACTTGCGCCTGGTTTTCCACGGCGCGGGAGGTAGCGGCCTTGACCGCGAAGTAAGTGGCGGCCACCACCACCAGCAACAACAGCGCCAGCACCCCGGCAATACGGGTTTGGAACGTGTGGCGCCACCTCATTGCAGTGCCCTCTGGCAGCGTGCGCCTCTCCCTGCCACTACGTTCCTTTTTCATTGGCTTCCCTGGCAACTGCAGACCTGGCGTCAAAAAAATATCCATTTTTATGGAATATTTGGTTTTAGCAGATTAGCTGGGAGAAAGCAGAAGTTCACCCAATAAAACCAGGGATTTCACTGTCACTTTATTGGCGACAAGGATCAGCCGCGAGCGCGCATAAAGTCCCCCCATCGCCGCACCAGGTAGTTGTGCTCATCCATGACCGAGTTCCACACGGCGATATGGCCCATGCGCTGCTCGTAGGAGCCACCGTCGCGCACTTCGCCAATATCGATCAGTGGCAAACCATCGCTGCCCAGCAGTTCTTCCCGCGCAGGTTTGCCCGCGTACCAATAATCCCATTCGGCGCTGCTGAGGTGATCGCGGCTGCGCGCCGGGTTGCCGATGTAATAGCCCTGGCGCGCCATCACCGCGCCGGGCCAGCCGGACAGCCACCAGTTGAGGTAGGCATACGCCGCATCAAGCACCGGGCCCTTTGCATGGCGCGACAGCGACAAACCACCAAACCAGGCACGATAACCTTCACGTGGTACTGCCAGGCGGTATTTCACGCCGGCGCGGTGCAGGCGCATCAGGGCCGGCGACCACAGGCTCTGGATATCGACGCTGGGGCTGAGCATCAATTGCGCGGCCTCTTCGTCATCCGACCAGAACGCCGCGAAGTGCCCTTCCTTCTGTTTGCGCACCAGGATGTCGGCAAGCACATCGATCTCTTCGATGCTCATGTTGCCGATGTCGTTGAACTGCGCCAGCCCCGCACCCTGCAAGGCCAGTGCAGCGTCCAGGGCGCCGATGGCGGCGTCACTCTGCAACGCGGTGCGGGCACTCCAGGCCGGGTCCAGCAACCAGCCCCAGCTTTCATTGCCGTGGCAAAAACCTTCGGGCAAACGCTCGGGACGGTAGGCGAAGCTGTCGGCGTTGTGGGTCAGCGGCAGCATGCTGATGCGGTCGGTAACCGTGCTGCCCAGGCTGCCATCGTGCTGCACGAACAGGCGTTCGCTGGGCACGCTGCCGCTGCCGAGACAGTCGTTGGGTGACAAGCGCCCGCGCTTGGGCAGGTCATTGATCTCGTGCCACAGCGCGATGCGCCGGGTGTCGATAGGCTGGATCGCCCGCGCCGGCCACACAAAGTCGACGTTGTGGAACCACTGGTCGTACAGGTCATAACTGTCAGGTTGCATCACCGCGATGCGCTGGGCCTGTTCGACGTCGTGCACCTGGTACACCAGGCGAATGCCCAGTTCTTGCTCGGCCCGCACGCGCAAGCATTCCAGCAAGGTCACGGAAGTGCCAAGGACACGCAAAGTGATCATGCGGCGAACCGCCGCGAGAACACTTCAAACGAGCGGCGCAATTGCGCCGGGTCGAGCCCGCGCAGGATAAACACCAGCCGCGATTGGCGGTCACTGCCCGGCCACGCAGGCAGATGGACCGGGGCATGCAGGCAGTGCTGCACGCCATGAATGACGATGGGAGCGTTACTGGCGTTCACGTTGAGCAGTCCTTTGACACGAAGGATTCGTTCGCCATGGCATCTTAACAGCATCGACAACCACACCCCGAAACCCACCCAGTCCAACGGTTGGTCAAAGGTCAGGCAGCAGACTTGCGCGGCGCCATGGGTGGTCGCAGTGGGTTGATGCAGCTGCCAGCGGCTGACTTCAACCGCCGGCTCGGCACTGCGCAACCCTTCACCGAGCAGCAGTTGATCGCCGCTGTGGATGTCATGGGTATCGAGGATCGGCGTACCGGCGTTGAGAGCCTGCAAGTGCGCGCGCAATGGCGCGCAGTCACCTGCCAGGTCGGTCTTGCTCAGCAGCAGGCGGTCTGCTGCCGCGACCTGCGCCAGCCATTCCGGGTGCAGGCGTTCTTGCAGCGCCGCGTGGCTGGCGTCCACCAAGGTGATCACCAGGCCGATATGAAAACGCCCGCGCAGTTGCACGTCGTTGTTCAGGGTCGCAAGGATCGGCGCCGGGTCGGCCAGGCCGGTGGTCTCCAGGATCACGCGCTTGAACGCAGGAATCTCACCGCGTTCGCGGCGTTGCAGCAGACCGAGCAGCGTGTCTTTGAGCTCGCCACGGATCGAGCAACATACGCACCCGCTGGGCAGCAGCACGGTGTCCGGCGCGACTTCTTCCACCAGCAGGTGGTCGATGCCGACGTCGCCGAACTCATTGATCAGCAACGCCGTGTCGCCCAGGCTTTCACCTTGCAATAGGCGCTTGAGCAAGGTGGTCTTCCCACTGCCGAGGAAGCCGGTGATGACGTTGAGGGCGATGCTCATGGGGTTGACTCCAAGTGATCCAGCAACTGCGGATCGAGCGGGTCCAACGGGCGGCCGAGCATGGTTTCGGCGGCCTGCCAGAGTTGATCCAGGCCGCTGGCCAGTGCCTGTTTGCCGGTGGCGCCCAATAGCAGGTAAGAGGCGCCTTGGAAGTCCTCGACCTTGAGCCGGAACACCGCCAGCACCTGGTTGATCGCCGCGATCCGGCGCAAGCGTTCGCGGCGCCGGGGCAACTCATCACCCAGGGGGTCGCTCCAGTGCAGGTCTTCGCCGAGCAGCCCGCAGAGTCCGCACATGGCTACACCTCACTCATGGCATGACATCGCCCGAGTTGGGGCCCAGGGTCTGGCCAACGAACAGGTTGCCACCCGGCTCGCTTGCCAACAGCACGGCGGTGGGTGCCACTTCATCGGCCAAGCCGAATCGGCATAGGGGCAACTCCTTGGCTTTGGCGCGTTTCCAGTCGTCGCTGATGCCGCCCACCAAGGGTGTTTCAATCGGGCCAGGGGCGATGGCGTTGACCAGTACGTTGTCCTTGGCAACTTCCAGGGCCAGGGACTTGGTAAACCCGATCACCCCGGCCTTGGCGGCGGCGTAATGGGTGAGTTCGGCGCCGCCCTTGATACCAAGTTGCGAGGCCACGTTAATGATCCGCCCCCAGCGCTGCGCGAGCATGTGCGGCAGGGCGCGCTGGCTGGCGATGAACACGCTGGTGAGGTCGACGCGCAGCATGTCGTTCCACATCTCGAGGGTGAGATCGATGCAGCGCGCCTGGGTGAGCATGCCGGCGTTGTTGACCAGAATGTCGATGCCGCCGAACTGTTCGACGCATTTATCCACACTGGCCTGGGCGCCTTCGACAGTGCCCACATCGCCCAGGCACTCGTGAACTTCGGCGCCGAGGTTGCGGCAGGTGATCGCGGTTTCGGCGAGGCTGGCGGCGTTGCGGTCGGCCAGCACCAGGCGTGCGCCCTCAGCGGCGTAGGCGCGGGCGATGGCGGCACCGATGCCGCTGCCGGCACCGGTGATCACAGCGCGGCGGTTAGAAAGTTGAGGCATGTAAATTCTCCTGGATCAAACACAAGTCCAATGTGGGAGCGGGCTTGCTCGCGAATGCGGTGTTTCAGTCACAATAAACTTATCTGACCCACCGCTTTCGCGAGCAAGCCCGCTCCCACATTTGGATTGGGTACACCCGTTAATCCGGCCAGCGCACGGTCAGGCCGCCATCGATGACGATGCTTTGCCCGGTCAAATAACTCGACGCCTCACTGGTCAAGAACTGCACCAACGACGCCACTTCATCCGCCCGCCCTACCCGCCCCAGCGGGATCGCCCGCGCGGCCTTGGCCAAGCCTTCCGGCCCCAACGAGTTCTTCGCATCCAGCGACTGCGGCGTCTCGATCAACCCCGGGATCACCGCATTGCAACGAATGCCCAACGGCGCCAATTCCACCGCCAACGACCGGCACAACCCCGGCACACCGGCCTTGGCCGCCGCGTAATGGCTGTGCTCCTGCCAGCCATACACGCCGCCGGCAATCGAAGATATCGCCACCAGCGCGCCGCCTTCACTCATATGCCGGGTGGCCGCGCGGAAGGTGCGCATCACCCCCGTCAGGTCGACATTGAGCATCTCGTCCCACAGCGCATCGGTCATTTCCAGCAGCGGCGCACGGCGCAGTAAACCGGCGTTGGCCACGGCGTAATCCAGGCGGCCGAAGTGCTGCACGGCTTGATCGGCCAATGCGTCTACCGAAGCAGTATTGCCCACGTCCAGCGGCAACATCAGGCACTCGCCGCCGGCGTCTTCCACCAGGGCCACGGTGGTGTGCGGGTCATGAGGATCGGCCGGGTAATACCCGCCGACCACCGCCACCCCATTGCGGGCATAGGCCACGGCGAGGGCTTGGCCGATGCCACTGGCGGCACCGGTAATCAAGGCAACTTTACGGCTCATCAAAGACTCCTTACTGAACGGTTTCCGGACGCACATGGCGAGCGGCAAACATCAACATGCCGGACAAGAAGCACGGCACCGCACCGAACCACAGCGCGGCGGTCTGCCAGTCACTGCCGGCCGACAACACTTGGGTCGCGCCGAAGCCTGCAACCACGGCGCCAATCGGGCCCATCGCGTGGATGATTGCGCCGCCGGTGGCGCGGATGCTGGTGGGGAAACTTTCACTGATAAAGAACAATGCCGCCGAGTACGGGCCGATCAGGAAGAACAGCCCCAGGCTGTACAACCCGACCACCATCGCCATATTGCTCGGGCCAAACAGCATGCCGGCGAACGACAACCCGCCGAGCATCCACCCCAGGCCAATCACGTTGCGACGGCCGATCTTGTCGCCCATCCAACCGTGGCTGAGGTAACCGCAGTAACCCACCAGGTTCGACAGCACGAGGATGATCAGCGAGTTTTCGAACGAGATGTGGTGCACGCTGACGATCACCGATGTGCCCAACACGCTGAACACCTGGATCGCCGCCCAATTGAGCAGCAACGCAGCGCCGATCACCAAGGTGGCGCGACGGGCTGGGCCACGGAACGCAGCCTTGAGGCCAGCCTTGCTGTGTTCGTCGTAGTCCACGCCGTAGGTCACGGCGACGTTTTGCGCTTCTTTCACCGCGCCGCTTTTACGCAGCTCGCTGATGCGCTGGTGGATCTGGAACTGCGGGCTCTCCTTGAGCTTGCGCGCCATGATCGCGATCACAATCGCCGGGATGGCGGCGAAAATGAAGCAGCCCTGCCAACCGATGATCGGCAACAACAGTGCGGTCAAACCCGCAGCGATCAACGCGCCAACCGGCCAGCCGCCCTGCACCAGGCTGTAGATGAAACCACGGCGTTTGGTCAGGCGCGGGTCTTGCGAAGCACCGTACAGCTCACTCAAATACGTGGCGTTAACGGTTTCCTCGGCATACCCCAGGCCGCCCAACGAACGGATCAGAATCAGCGGCGACTTGCCCCACGCCCCGCCAATCGCCGTCAGCGCCGAACACAGCGCGGAACCGGCCACGGTGAAGATGATGCCTTTGCGTCGCCCCAATTTATCGACCACAGGGCCAATGGCGAAGGCAACCACGGCGGTGCCCACCGCCACCCAGGTCGCGATCTCGGCTTGCTCCACTTCACCCCAGCCAAAGTGCCGGCCGATCTCCGGCAACAACGTGCCGAACAGGATGAAGTCATACACCGCAAACACCCAGGCGAAAAACGCGATCCAGGTGGCGAAGCGCACTTCCTGGGACGTCAGTTGCCGGGGTTTCCAGCCAGTCAGGTCAAGCTTGTTGTAGATGGACATGGGTCGCGCCTCAGGGATGGGGGGCTGTTTTCAGGGGTCAGGTACGCGGTTGCCGGCGGATGAAGTCATCGGCGATTTCGTCAAAGGTGACGAAGCGCACACCAGCGTGGCTCTGGATGTGTTCGATCAACCGCTCAAGCATCAACAGCACTTGCGGGCGGCCGGAAACATCGGGGTGGATGGTCATGGTGAACACCGCGTGTTCGTGTTCGCGGTAGACCCAGTCGAACTGGTCGCGCCACATTTCTTCGAGGTGACGCGGGTTGACGAAACCGTGGCTGTTGGGGGCTTTCTTGATGAACATCATCGGCGGCAGGTCGTCCAGGTACCAGTTGGCCGGGATCTCCACCAGGTCGGTTTCTTCGCCGCGCACCAGGGGTTTCATCCAGGTGTCGGGGTGCTGGCTGTAGTCGATCTTGGTCCAGGTGTCGCCCTTGCGTACGTAGTAGGGGTGGAAGTCGTTGTGCATCAGGCTGTGGTCGTACTTGATGCCTTTTTTCAGCAGCAGTTCGTTGGTGACCTTGCTGAATTCCCACCACGGTGCAACGTAGCCGGTCGGTCGCTTGCCGGTGACTTGGGTGATCAGCTCGATGGATTTATCGAGGACGATCTCTTCCTGCTCGGCGGTCATCGCGATCGGGTTTTCGTGGCTGTAACCGTGCACGCCGATTTCATGGCCAGCGTCGGCCACGGCCTTCATTTGTTCGGGGAAGGTTTCCATCGAATGGCCGGGGATAAACCAGGTGGTTCGCAGGCCGTAGCGCTCGAACAATTTGAGCAGGCGCGGCGCGCCGACCTCACCGGCGAACAGGCCGCGGGAGATGTCGTCCGGCGAGTCTTCGCCGCCGTAGGAACCGAGCCAGCCGGCGACGGCGTCAACGTCGACGCCAAATGCACAAAGGATGTCTTTAGCCATGGTGTGTCTCCTTAAACGTTAAGTACGGATTCGACGGACAACGCCGCGCGCAGCAAGCGAGCGTCTTCCCCCGTCGGGGCGCTGAGCAGCAACCCGGTGGGCAGGCCCTGGGCATCGCGGCCGCTGGGCAGGGTCACGCCGGGCATGTCGAGCAAACTGCCGGGCATGGTCAGGCGCAGGGTGGCGAGGTTGGTTTTGACGAAGAGGTCGTCGTCGGCTTCCAGCGGCGCCAAGGCGGGCGCAACGTGGGCGACGGTCGGGGTGATCAGGATTGCACCGTCGAGGTCATCGACCAGCTGCTGTTGCAGGCGGCGGCGGGCATCGACCAAGTGCAGCAGTTGGCTCGCTGGCAGCGCACGCGCCGCTTCGAGACGACGCCGTACACGCGGGTCGAGTTGCTCAGCGTCGGGGCTGTCGAGCAGCGCTTCGTGCAGGGCAAAGGCTTCGAAAGAGCCGAGCCAGCCATGGTCCTTGATCAATGCCAGGGTGGCTTCGAAGGTCGGGCACTCGCGCTCTTCGATCAGCGCGCCTTGGGCCTTTAGCTGCTCCACTGCGCGCAGCAGGTTATTGCGCACGGCAGGTTCGACCTCTTGTTGCGCCAGCACGAAGCGCTGGCCCTTGAGGCTGCGGGCGCTGTGGGTTTGGCGACGACCATTGAGCAAGTCGTCGATGGCCAGGGCGTCGCGCACACTGCGGGTCAGCGGGCCGAGGCTGTCGAGCGTGTGAGCCAAAGGAAATACGCCGTCGCGGCTGTAGCGTCGACTGCTGCTGCGATAGCCCACCACACCATTGAGCGCCGCAGGGATGCGGATTGAACCGGCGGTGTCGGTGCCCATGGCAATCGGTACGATGCCAGCGGCCACGGCAACCGCCGACCCCGATGAGGACCCGCCGGGAATGCGCGCCTGATCACTGCTGCTAGGGTTGAACGGGGTGCCGAAATGCGGGTTCAGGCCCAGGCCGGAATAGGCCAGTTCGCTGAGGTTGGTCTTGCCAACGCTTACCATCCCGGCACGGCATAACAGGCCGACGCTGGGCGCATCCAGCAACGCGGCGGGCGCATTGCGGCGATAGGCGGCGCCAGCTGTGGTGACGCTGCCGGCCACATCGAACAGGTCCTTCCAGGCCAGCGGCACTCCATCGAACACGCTCAAGGGTTGACCAGCGCGCCAGCGGGCGGCAGCGGCCTCGGCCTCACGGCGAGCGCGCTCGGCGGTCAGGGAGATAAACACGCTGGGGGCCATGCTCGCGTGGACGAGCGCCTGTTCGAGGGCTTGCACCGGGTCGCTGCGACCGCTGGCGAAATCCTCGGCCATGGAAGTGGCGTCTGACATCGGGATGACCCTCACAAAACGTACATATTAATAAAATGTACATTTTACAAAGGCAGGTTTCGTGCCAGTCTCAATAGCGGCGTTTCTGCATGCAACGGGTTTTTAACCCAGAGCTACGGGATAGATGGTTTTGATCGTGGGAAAAATATCTTGCCCAGAAGCCGACAAGGGCCTTCAATGAAATAATGTATCTTTTATTAATAAGTACATTTTGGTGCAGAAAAGTAACATTCCTACATTCAGAGCCCCAAAAAAGTGCCATCGATGTGGCGCAGGGTGACAGGCGCAACTTATGAGAGAATCCCCGGTCACCGTCCTACAAGCCCCTGAGAAAGTGATGAAAGCAGTGTCCGCCTCGGCCTCCCGTTACGCGATGATTCACCAAGTGTTGCGTGACGCGATCGTCAACGGCACCGCCCGCCATGGCTTGGTGTTGCTGGAAGCACCCCTGGCCGAATTGTTCGGCACCAGCCGCGTGCCGGTGCGCAAGGCGCTGGACCTGCTGCATGCCGAAGGCTTGATCTGCCGCTTCAACGGCCGGGGTTACCTGATCAACCCTGAAGGCCTGGCGATGGAACCGTTGCGCCTGCCCTTGAGCCACGCCCACCTTGGCTTGAATGGTGAAGATGAGTTGGTGGACACGCGACCACTGGGCGAACGCATCGTCGAGGAGATCGGCGCAGCGCTGTCCACGTGCATTGCTTTCGGCCATTACCGCCTGGATGAACAAGCTGCCGCCGACCACTATGGCGTCAGCCGTGCTGTGGTGCGTGAAGCGCTGATGCGTTTGCGTGATCGCGGCTTGGTGGAAAAAGAGCCCTATTCCCAATGGCTGGCCGGGCCTTTGACTGCGCGGGAAGTGACCGAAGACTACGAGTTGCGCGCCTGCCTGGAACCCGAAGCCCTGCGCCAGAGCGCACCGAACCTTGACCGCGAACTGCTCGAGGCCATGTTGCAACGGGTGCTCGACGCCCAGGACAGCCCTCATTGCAGCCTGGAGGCTATCGAGCAGATCGAGGAGGACTTGCACCAACGCTGCCTGGCCGGCCTGCAGAACCGCAAGATCGCCGCGTTGATCCGCCAAGGCCAGAGCCCGATGATCATCAGCCGGATTTTCTATCGTTTGTTGGGGATCGGTGCTGATCCGGCGATGTTGGCCGAACATCGGTTGATTCTGGAGCTGTTGCTGCATGGCGCGTTTGATGCGGCGGCGTTGAATTTGCGCGAGCATTTGCAACGGGCCCGGCAGCGCATGTTGCAGCGTTTGAAGGTGTTGTCGGTGCTTCCAGAACAACCCCTTCCCAGCTATCTGCATAAAATCAGCTGAATTCATGCAATTTGTTACTAACAACCCCAGACCATTGAAACCACCACTGCCCCGCCCCATCTAACCTGCATACTTCCTTATGCAGGTGCCCCATGAGCGACCAGCAAGCCTTCCCTGATTACGACCTGAACGACTACGCCGACCCCGAAAACGCCGAATCCACTTCATCAAATACCGGCCTGGCGTTACCTGGGCAGAACCTGCCGGACAAGGTCTACATCATCCCAATCCACAATCGGCCGTTCTTCCCGGCGCAAGTGTTGCCGGTGATCGTCAATGAAGAGCCATGGGCCGAGACGCTTGAGCTGGTGAGCAAATCCGACCACCACTCCCTGGCGCTGTTTTTCATGGAGACGCCGCCCGAAGACCCGCGCCACTTCGACACCTCCGCCCTGCCGCTGTACGGCACCTTGGTGAAGGTGCACCACGCCAGCCGCGAGAACGGCAAGCTGCAATTTGTGGCCCAGGGCCTGACCCGCGTACGCATCAAGACCTGGCTCAAGCACCACCGCCCACCGTACCTGGTGGAGGTCGAATACCCGCACCAGCCTTCCGAGCCGACCGACGAGGTCAAGGCCTACGGCATGGCGCTGATCAATGCGATCAAGGAACTGCTGCCGCTCAACCCGCTGTACAGCGAAGAGTTGAAAAACTACCTCAACCGCTTCAGCCCCAATGACCCGTCGCCACTTACCGACTTCGCCGCCGCGTTGACTTCGGCGACAGGCAACGAGTTGCAGGAAGTGCTGGACTGCGTGCCCATGCTCAAGCGCATGGAAAAAGTGCTGCCGATGCTGCGCAAGGAAGTTGAAGTCGCGCGCCTGCAAAAAGAAATCTCCGCCGAAGTGAACCGCAAGATCGGTGAGCATCAGCGCGAGTTTTTCCTCAAGGAACAGCTCAAGGTCATCCAGCAGGAACTGGGGCTGACCAAGGACGACCGCAGCGCCGACGTCGAGCAGTTCGAACAACGCCTGCAAGGCAAAGTGCTGCCGGCCCAGGCGCAAAAGCGTATCGATGAAGAACTGAACAAACTGTCGATCCTGGAAACCGGCTCGCCGGAATACGCGGTCACGCGCAATTACCTGGACTGGGCCACCTCGGTGCCATGGGGCGTGTATGGTGAAGACAAACTCGACCTGAAACACGCACGCAAGGTGCTGGATAAACACCACGCGGGCCTGGACGACATCAAGAGCCGCATCCTCGAATTCCTGGCGGTGGGCGCCTATAAAGGCGAGGTCGCCGGCTCCATCGTCTTGCTGGTGGGCCCGCCGGGCGTGGGCAAGACCAGCGTAGGTAAATCCATTGCCGAATCCCTAGGACGGCCATTCTATCGGTTCAGCGTCGGCGGCATGCGTGACGAGGCCGAGATCAAGGGCCACCGCCGCACCTACATCGGCGCCTTGCCCGGCAAGCTGGTGCAGGCGCTCAAGGATGTGGAGGTGATGAACCCGGTGATCATGCTCGACGAGATCGACAAGATGGGCCAAAGCTTCCAGGGCGACCCAGCGTCGGCCTTGCTGGAAACCCTGGACCCGGAACAGAACGTCGAATTCCTCGATCACTACCTGGACCTGCGCATGGACCTGTCCAAAGTCCTGTTCGTGTGCACCGCCAACACCCTGGATTCGATCCCCGGCCCGTTGCTGGACCGTATGGAAGTGATTCGCCTGTCGGGCTATATCACCGAAGAAAAAGTCGCGATCGCCAAGCGTCACCTGTGGCCAAAACAGCTGGAAAAAGCCGGTGTGGCAAAAACCAGCCTGACCATCAGCGACGGCGCGTTGCGTGCATTGATCGACGGTTATGCGCGCGAAGCCGGCGTACGCCAGCTGGAGAAACAACTGGGCAAACTGGTGCGCAAGGCCGTGGTCAAGTTGCTGGATGAGCCGGACTCGGTGATCAAGATTGGCAACAAAGACCTGGAAAGCTCCTTGGGGATGCCGGTGTTCCGCAATGAACAAGTGCTGTCCGGCACCGGCGTGATCACCGGCCTGGCCTGGACCAGCATGGGCGGCGCGACGTTGCCGATCGAGGCGACGCGCATCCATACGCTCAATCGCGGCTTCAAGCTCACCGGGCAGCTGGGTGAAGTGATGAAGGAATCCGCCGAAATCGCCTACAGCTACATCAGCTCGAACCTGAAGTCGTTCGGCGGTGATCCGAAGTTCTTCGACGAAGCCTTCGTACACTTGCACGTGCCGGAAGGGGCCACGCCAAAAGACGGCCCAAGTGCAGGTGTGACGATGGCCAGTGCGCTGTTGTCGCTGGCGCGTAACCAGCCACCGAAAAAGGGCGTGGCCATGACCGGCGAGCTGACGTTGACCGGTCATGTGCTGCCGATTGGTGGGGTGCGTGAAAAGGTGATCGCGGCGCGGCGTCAGAAGATTCATGAGCTGATCCTGCCGGAGCCAAACCGTGGCAGCTTTGAGGAATTGCCGGAGTACCTCAAGGAAGGCATGACCGTGCACTTTGCCAAGCGGTTCGCGGATGTGGCCAAAGTGCTGTTCTGATAGCCATGCAGTGGCTGGGCTGGCCCTTTCGCGAGCAAGCCGGCTCCCACATTTGACCGAGTACAGCCTTTGGAATGCGGTCAAGTGTGGGAGCGGGCTTGCTCGCGAAGGGGTCAGCCCAATCAACACAAAATCCAGCTCTGTCACACCTTGTCTCATCTTCGGTTATGCTCGCCGTTCGTCGCGAATGAACGGAGCCCCCATGACCGCTGCCCGCCTGCTTCTCCCCTTGAGCCTTGCCCTGCTGGCTGCGTGCGCCAGTGCGCCGAAGCAAAACGTCACCGTGGAAAACCAGAGCGCCTGCCCGCTTGTGCTTAAAACCGGGCAAAACCTGATCCTTACCCTGCCCAGCAACCCCACCACCGGCTACCGTTGGGCCATCCAGGATTCTGCCGGCGGCGTGCTGCGCGCGCTGAGCCCTGAGGTCTACAGCAGCTCGGAATCCGGCGTGATCGGTGGCGGCGGCCAGTCCACCTGGCGCTTCCAGGCCTTCGCGGCAGGCAATGGTCGACTTCGGGTCACCTCCCAGCAACCTTGGGAGCCAGAAGCCGAGCCTGCCGAAACCTTCGACTGCGCCATTACGGTGAATTGATATGCCATGGCTGATTCTTGCGTTGATGGGCGCCGGCACGTTTATCTACGGCCTGACCACCCATGCCACATTGCTGTGCCTGCTGGTCAAGCCGTTGCCGGTGCTGGCGTTGTTGGGCTGGCTGCATGATGCGCCGCCCACCGACTATCGACGCTGGATCAGCCTGGGGCTGATTTTTTCATTGGTCGGCGATGTGTTGCTTGCCTGGCCAGGCGACCTGTTCATCTTTGGGCTCGGCGCCTTCTTGTTTGCGCACCTGGCCTACCTCAAGGCCTATCTCAGCGACTGTCGCCGCTTGGCGCTCCTGCCGTTGTTGCTGGCGCTGGGCGTGGGCGCGATTCTGTTGAGCATCCTGATCTCCCACGGCCTAGGCGACCTGCTGATTCCGGTGGTGGTGTATGCGCTAGTGATCAGCACCATGCTTTGGCGTGCGTTGGCACGGTTGGGCAGCCAAGTGCCAAAGCGCTCCGCGTTGTTGGCGGCGGCGGGCGCAGCCTCGTTTGTGTTTTCTGACACGCTGATCGGCATCAACCGATTCGTGCTGGCGTTCGATGCGGCGCCCTATTTATTGATCGTCACCTACTGGCTGGGCCAATGGGGTATCACGGCGTCTGCTTTCTATCAGACAACCCGCGCACACGAGGACCAACTTGGCTAAAATGCCGGCCTTTCCCACATCACTGCCGGAACAACCGTGAGCAAAGAACCCGATCGCCTATTCGCCCAGCCCCTGAACCAGGTGCCGGACTTCGCCTTTAACGAGGACGTGGTGCGGGTGTTCCCCGACATGATCAAGCGCTCGGTGCCGGGCTACCCGACGATTGTCGAAAACCTCGGCGTACTCGCGGCGCAGTTTGCCCAACCCAACAGTGTGCTCTACGACCTCGGCTCATCCCTCGGCGCCGTGACCCAAGCCTTGCGCCGCCATGTGCGCACCGACGGCTGCCGGGTGATCGCGGTGGATAACTCGACGGCGATGGTCGAGCGCTGCCGTGAGTACCTCAATGGCCAGGACTCGATGTTCCAGGAGCTGCTGCCGGTCGACGTGATCGAGGGCGATATCCTCGCGCTGCAGTTCCAACCGGCCTCGGTGGTGGCGCTGAACTTCACGCTGCAATTCATCGCACCCGATGAGCGCCTGGCGTTGCTCGCACGCATCCGCCAATCGTTGTTGCCGGGCGGTGCGTTGATCCTCTCGGAAAAGCTGCGCTTCAACGATGCCGAAGAGCACGCGTTGCTCACCGATTTACATATCGCGTTCAAACGCGCCAACGGCTACAGCGAACTGGAAATTGCCCAGAAACGTAGCGCCATCGAAAACGTGATGAAACCCGACAGCCTCGAAGAACACAGCGAACGCCTGCTGGCGGCGGGTTTTTCGAAAGTCGTGCCGTGGTTCCAATGTCTTAACTTTGCCTCGTTGATTGCCTTGCCATGATTGATCTGTCCCCCCTCGCCCGCCATTTGGTCGGCACTCCCTTGGCCGTGTGGGCCCAGGGCCTGCAAGCGCAACTCGATAGCAAGATGGAAAAAGGCCATGGCGACCTGGAGCGCTGGCAGAGTGCGTTGGATGCGCTGCCGAAGATCCAGCCCAGCGAAGTCGACCTGCTGAATGGCCTGACACTTGACACCGATTGCGACGACAGCACCCGCACACAAATGCACACCGCGTTGATGGGCCTGAGCCCATGGCGCAAAGGCCCGTTCCATCTCTTCGGCGTGCACGTCGATACCGAATGGCGCTCGGATTGGAAGTGGTCACGGGTAGCACCGCACCTGAACTTGAAGGGCAAGCGCATCCTCGACGTCGGTTGCGGCAACGGATACTACATGTGGCGCATGCTCGGCGCCGGCGCCGACAGCGTGATTGGCGTGGACCCGAACTGGTTGTTTTTCTGCCAGTTCCAGGCCGTGCAGCGTTACCTGTCGGAACCGAAAGCCTGGCATCTGCCATTCCCGTTCGAAGACTTGCCGGCGAATCTGGAAGGCTTCGACACCGTGTTTTCCATGGGTGTGTTCTACCACCGTCGCTCGCCCATCGAGCATTTGCTGGCGCTGAAGGACACCTTGGTGAAGGGCGGAGAGCTGGTACTCGAAACCCTGGTGGTCGAAGGTGATCAACAGCAAGTGCTAGTACCGGAAGACCGCTATGCACAGATGCGCAACGTGTGGTTCCTGCCCTCGGTGCCGGCGTTGATGCTGTGGCTGCGGCGCGCGGGGTTCAGTGATGTGCGGTGTGTGGACGTGAGCGTCACGACTGTGGAAGAACAACGGGGTACGGAGTGGATGAAGTATCAGTCCCTCAGTGATTTCCTCGATCCAGAGGACCACAGCAAAACCATCGAAGGCCTACCGGCGCCGATGCGGGCGGTGATTATCGCCAAGAAGTAACGCTGAGCTCTCCCTGAAGAAACAAAGATCAAAATGTGGGAGCGGGCTTGCTCGCGAATGCGGTGGATCAGTCACCCTATACTTGGCTGACACACCGTATTCGCGAGCAAGCCCGCTCCCACATTTGCTCCCCTGTGTTCTTTAGAGCGGGGGCTTGGCACGGCGAGCCTTGAAGAATTCGCTCAGCACCGTGCCGCACTCTTCTGCCAGCACACCGCCTTCAAACAGCACCTTGTGATTCAGAAAGCCCTGGGTAAAAAACTGCCCCTGGCTCTGCACAATCCCCGCCTTTGGCTCCAGCGCCCCATACACCACTCGCGCAACCCGCGAATGCACAATCAAGCCCGCGCACATGCTGCACGGCTCCAGCGTCACATACAGCGTGCTGCCCACCAGCCGATAGTTGCTGATGGCCTGTGCAGCGGCGCGAATGGCGACCATCTCGGCATGGGCGCTGGGGTCGTTGCCGCTGATGGGGCAGTTGAAGCCACGGCCGATGATTTCACCGTCCTGCACCAGCACTGCCCCCACAGGCACTTCACCCAATGCAGCACCTTGGGCGGCAAGGGCCAGGGCTTCGCGCATGAAGTCCTGGTCGCGGCTGCGGTCGATGATCGCGGTGGGCCGAAACTGGCGCATCACGCCACCTCGATGGCGGCCATCAGGCCGGTTTCCATGTGGTCGATCACGTGGCAATGGAACATCCACACCCCTGGGTTATCCGCCACCAACGCCACGCGTGCGCGCTCGTTCTTGCCCAACAGGTAGGTGTCGGTGAAGTACGGAATCACCTTGTGGCGGTTCGAGGCGATTACCTTGAAGCTCATGCCGTGCAGGTGAATGGGGTGTTGGTACTGGGTCATGTTCTTTAATTCGAAAATGTAGCTCTTGCCCTTTTCCAGCTTGGCAATCGGGCGGTCGGCACAGGTCTTGTCGGTGATGTCCCAGGCCTTGCCGTTGATTTGCCACAGGCTCGGTGGCTTGCCGTCATCCACGGATACCGTGCCGACCCACTCGAAATTGAAGTTGAGTTTCTCGGCATTGGCCAGGTCCGGTTCGGCAATCGGGTTGGCGGGCAATGCGGGTGGCCACTCGGTAGGCGCGTCGGTGTTGGCCACGGAGCGGAACGTACCCAAGCGCACCGGTCCATTTCGAATCGACAGCTCTTCCCCCGCGGGCGGCGCCTTGATCGCCAGGCAGATGCGCATGCCCGGGCCCAGCCAGTATTCCTTGCCCAACGGGCGCGGTTCGACCGGGTTACCGTCCAGTGCATAGATCTGTGCTTCAGCGTCGGGAATGTTGAGGCGATAGGTCAAGGTGTTGTCGAGGTTGAGCAGGCGCACGCGAGTAATCTGCCCCGCCGGCAAATCGACCACCGCTTGGGACACGCCATTGATAGTCGACAAGCGCCCCGCCGTACCGCCACGCGCCGCTTCACGCGGCACACTGAACGCAACGAACTCTCCCTCCTCGTCCACGTGCCAGCTTTTCAGGCTCAAGGTGCGTTCGTGCTTGAAGCCGGTGGGTTCGCGCTCTTCAATAATCAGCGGGCCGACCAGGCCACGGCCGAGTTCTTCGCTGCTGTTCACGTGGGGGTGATACCAGTAGCTGCCGGCGTCGGGCACGCGGAATTTGTAGTCGAAGTATTCGCCGGGCAGTACCGGCAACTGTGAGACGTAGGGCACGCCGTCCATTTCAAGTGGCAGGCGGATGCCATGCCAGTGGATGGTGGTAGCGACCGGCAGGTGGTTGATAAAACGCACCCGCAGCCATTCGCCCTGGCGCACGCGCAACTCGGTACCCGGCGCCGAAGGGCCGAACGCCCAGGCCTGGGTCTTGTGCCCCGGCACCAGTTCCACGTCCAACGGCGCAGCGATCAACTCGTAATCGTGCCCTGCCTCGGCCTCGGCGACTTTCCCCAGCCAGTAGCGGTAGGCGCCACCGGCACCGACGCCTACGACGGCCAGGCCTGCAAGGCCACCCAGGATTTGTCGACGGGAAAAGGATCGGGACACAACAACCTCGCGTATCTGCCGCAGGCACAAGGCCTGCAAAGGGCAGATACGATACACCTGCATGGCCTAAACAGTAAGGCTTCGCATTGCCGCATGCCCGAACTCTGGGTACACCAAAGATCAAATGTGGGAGCGGGCTTGCTCGCGAATGCGGTGGGTCAGCCAAAGATTAATCAGCTGACAGACCGCTTTCGCGAGCAAGCCCGCTCCCACATTTTTTGATCTTCAGTGGCTTTTAGACGGTGTTAGGTCAGGCCTTGGCGGCCGCCAGGATCAGGGCTTTCATCTCGGCCACAGCGCCTTTAAAACCGACGAACAGCGCATGAGCCACCAGCGCGTGGCCGATGTTCAGTTCGTTGATGCCCTTGATCGCAGCCACAGCTTCGACGTTGTGGTAGTGCAGGCCATGGCCGGCGTTGACGATCAAGCCTTCACGCAAGCCGACGGCGACACCGTCGATGATGCGTTGCAGTTCATCCACCACTTCGGTGGGGGTGGTGGCGTCGGCATAACGGCCGGTGTGCAGTTCGATCGCCGGCGCGCCGACGCGGCGGGAGGCTTCGATCTGGCGCTCGTCGGCGTCGATGAACAGTGAGACTTCACTGCCGATCTGCGACAGGCGATCCACCGCAGCCTTGATCCGTGCTTCCTGGCCGGCGACGTCGAGGCCACCTTCGGTGGTGAGTTCCTGGCGAGTTTCCGGCACCAGGCAGATGTGCGCCGGGCGGATGCGCTCGGCGAACGCCATCATCTCTTCGGTGACGCCCATTTCGAAGTTCATGCGGGTTTGCAGCACGTCCTTGAGCACCAGCACGTCGCGCTCCTGGATGTGGCGGCGGTCTTCGCGCAGGTGCACGGTAATGCCGTCGGCGCCCGCTTCTTCGGCGTCCAGCGCGGCCTTGACCGGGTCAGGGTAACGGGTGCCCCGAGCCTGGCGCAGGGTAGCGACGTGGTCGATGTTGACGCCAAGAAGAATGCGATTGCTGGTGGTCACGGAAGCGCTCCTGAAAAGGGAAAGAAACGCCGCACAGCATACACGGGGTTGTCAGGGCTTTCGAAACAACTCGCGACTGACCAGTGGCCTTCCGCCCAAGTGCACGGCAAGCGCCTGGCGCATCAGGCGCTTGGCGGCAGACAACGCGCCGGGGGCGCTCCAGTCGGCTTCGCTCATAGCCAGTAGCTCGGTGCCTTGAAACAGACCAGGTTGCAGCAGGTACACACGCTCAAGACCGGCGTCCACTTGCAGGCGATACAGGCCGTCGGCTGCGATGGGGTCGCCGTGCAGGTCGTTGGCCAGTTCAAACCCGTAGCCCAGGTCGTCGAGCAGGCGCCATTCGAAGGCGCGTAACAAGGGTTCCAGCGGTCGCCCTTCGGCCAAGGCGAGCAGGGTCGCAGCGTAGTGATCGAAGACCGCCGGGTGCGGGTCTTCGGCAGGCAACAGGCGAATCAACAGTTCGTTGAGGTAGAGGCCGCTGAACAGGGCTTCGCCATTGAGCCAGGCCGAGGCACCGACGCTTTCCAGGCGGCCGACGTTTTTCAGCTCGCCTTTGCCTCGGAACTCCACGTCCAACGCCACGAAAGGCCGCGCCTGCGTGCCTGCCTTGCCCCGAGCGCTGCGCAAAACTGCGCGCAGGCGGCCTTGGGGCGTGAGGAAGTCCACTAGGGCGCTGGTCTCGCGGTAGGCGCGGCTGTGCAGGACGTAGGCGGGTTGGCTGAGGGGTTGGGACATGGGGGCTCACTGTTGGAATGCATTGTTGAAAACTACACAAACCTAATGTGGGAGCGGGCTTGCTCGCGAATGCGGCGGATCAGTTGGCACATGCATGCCTGATCCACCGCATTCGCGAGCAAGCCCGCTCCCACATTTTTAGTCCTGCGGTGTTCCGAGGATCAGTTACAGGTCGCCGTAGCCCAGGGAGCGCAGCGCACGCTCATCATCGGACCAACCACCCTTAACCTTCACCCACAGGTTAAGCATGATCTTGGAATCAAACAGCAACTCCATGTCCTTGCGCGCTTCGGTGCCGATGCGCTTGATGCGCTCGCCCTTGTCGCCAATGATGATTTTCTTCTGGCCGTCACGTTCGACGAGGATCAGCGCGTGGATATGCAAGGTCTTGCCCTGCTGCTTGAACTCTTCGATTTCAACGGTGATCTGGTACGGCAGCTCGGCACCCATCTGGCGCATGATTTTCTCGCGCACCAGTTCGGCGGCCAGGAAACGGCTGCTGCGGTCGGTGATCTGGTCTTCCGGGAAGAAGTGCTCGTTCTCCGGCAGGTGCTCAGCGATCACGCGCTCCAGAGCATCGAGATTGTGGCCGTGCTGGGCCGAGATCGGGATAATCTGGGCGTTCGGCAGTTGTTCCTGCAGCCAGCTCAGGTGCGGCATCAGCTCGGCTTTGTCTTCGATGCGGTCGGTCTTGTTCAGCGCCACGATCAAAGGGCCAGTGACATATTGCACACGCTCAAGGACCATCTGGTCTTCGTCGGTCCACTTGGTGCGGTCAACCACGAAAATCACCACGTCGACGTCTTTCAACGCCGCCGAAGCGGTCTTGTTCATGTAGCGGTTGAGGGCTTTCTCGCCACCTTTGTGCATGCCGGGGGTGTCGACGTAGACCGCTTGCACGTTGCCTTCGGTCTTGATGCCCAGCATGTTGTGACGGGTAGTCTGCGGCTTGCGCGAGGTGATCGCGAGCTTCTGGCCGAGGATGTGGTTCAGCAGCGTCGACTTACCCACGTTCGGGCGGCCAACGATGGCAACATAGCCACAGCGTGTTGCGGTTGAATCAGTCATGGCCATTCTCCACGCCCAGGGCAATCAGTGCTGCAGCGGCCGCTACCTGTTCGGCAATACGACGGCTCACACCCTGACCTCGGCTTTTTTCGTTCAGTAAGGTGATTTCACATTCCACGAAGAACACTCGGCAATGGGGCTCACCCTGGATATCCACCACTTCGTAACGTGGCAGTTCGCAACCGCGGGACTGCAGGAACTCTTGCAGGCGGGTTTTTGGATCTTTGTTGGTGTCGACCAGTGTGAGGCTTTCGATTTCGGAGGTCAGCCAGGCGGTGACCCGCTCTTTGGCCGCTTCCATGCCGGCATCGAGGTAGATCGCACCGATCAGCGCTTCGAGGGCGTCGGCCAGGATCGACTCACGGCGGAAACCACCGCTCTTCAACTCGCCGGACCCCAGGCGCAGGTATTCACCCAGGCCGAAACCACGGGCCAGCACCGCCAGGGTCTCGCCCTTTACCAGGCGCGCACGCAGACGCGACAGCTGGCCTTCACGGGCTTGAGGGAAACGCTCGAACAGCGCTTCACCGGCGACAAAATTGAGGATGGCATCACCGAGGAATTCCAGGCGCTCGTTATTGCGCCCTGCAAAGCTGCGGTGTGTGAGGGCAAGAACCATCAGTTCCTGGTCCTTGAAGGTGTAGCCGAGCTGACGCTCGAGACGTGCTAGAGAAACGGTCACGGTTTATCCATATCTAGTTGGTGGCACCGGCGGCCATCGACGATTGACGCAGTGTTCAAATTCAAATCCTGGTTGGTACCGCATGAGGCCGAAAAAATGTCCAAGCCCCAGAAAAGCATTCGGCGCTGTGTTCACAGCGCCGCCTGTATTACTTGATCAGCCCGACCCGCGAGAAGTTCGGCAGGTGGCTGAGTTTGGATTCTGGCCAACTCATCCAGACCGCGAAGGCCTTGCCGACGATGTTCTCGTCGGGAACCATGCCCAGCAGGTCCTTGGGAATGGTGGGGTCATTCCAGTAGCGGCTGTCATTGGAGTTGTCACGGTTGTCGCCCATCATGAAATAGTGCCCGGCAGGCACCTTCCATTCACCATCAGGCTGTGCCCGGTAGCGCGTCATTTCCTTGCGGATTTCATGCTCTACCGCACCGAGTTTTTCCTGGTACAGCTCGGCGCTGCCCAATGAATTCGGCTCGGAGCCGATCAAGGTCTCGGCCACCGACTCGCCATTGATGAACAGGCGCTTGTCGCCGGTGTAGCGAATCACGTCACCCGGCAGGCCGATCACGCGCTTGATGTAGTTGACGTTCGGGTCGCTTGGGTAGCGGAACACCATGACATCGCCGCGCTGCGGGTCACCGACTTGGATGATCTTCTTGTCGATCACCGGCAGGCGGATCCCGTAGGAAAACTTGTTCACCAGGATGAAGTCACCCACGTCCAGGGTAGGCTTCATCGACCCCGAAGGGATCTGAAACGGCTCCACCAGGAACGAACGCAGCACCAGCACGATGAACAACACCGGGAAGAACGACTTGCCGTATTCAACCAGCAGAGGCTCTTTGTTCAGCTTCTCGACGACCACGGCATCGGGCTGGCTGACGCTGCCCTGATAGGACGCGATAGCCGCCCGACGACGCGGGGCGAAGAACACCAGATCGAGCAACGCCAAGAGACCGCAAACGGCAACGGCGATGACCAGCAACAGCGGGAAATTTAGCGACATAGGACCTAACTATCCAACCTGAGCACCGCAAGGAAGGCTTCTTGTGGAACTTCCACGTTGCCTACTTGCTTCATGCGTTTTTTACCGGCCTTTTGCTTCTCGAGCAGCTTGCGCTTACGACTTACGTCACCGCCGTAGCATTTGGCCAGTACGTTCTTTCTGAGAGCCTTGACGGAGGTCCGTGCAATGATCTGCCCGCCAATGGCGGCCTGGATCGCGACGTCGAACATCTGGCGCGGAATCAGTTCTTTCATCTTCTCGGTCAACTGGCGACCTTTGTAGTGCGCGTTGTCCTTGTGCACGATCAGTGCCAGGGCATCTACCTTGTCGCCGTTGATCAACACATCCAGCTTCACCAGATTAGCCGATTGGTAACGATCGAAATGGTAATCCAGCGAAGCATAGCCACGGCTGGTGGATTTGAGGCGGTCGAAGAAGTCCAGGACCACTTCGTTCATCGGCATGTCGTAGGTCACTTGTACCTGGGTACCGAGGAACAGCATGTCGCGCTGTACGCCACGTTTTTCGATACACAGGGTAATGACGTTGCCCAGATGTTCCTGCGGAACCAGGATATTGGCCCGCACGATAGGCTCGCGCATGTCTTCGATGGCCGACAGGTCCGGAAGCTTGGACGGGTTGTCGACGTAAATCGTTTCACCGGTTTTCAGCAACAGTTCGAAAATAACCGTTGGCGCGGTGGTGATCAGGTCCAGGTCGTATTCGCGCTCAAGGCGCTCCTGGATGATTTCCATGTGCAGCATGCCCAGGAAGCCACAACGGAAGCCAAAGCCCAGGGCGTCGGAGCTTTCCGGGGTGTACTGCAACGACGAGTCGTTGAGTGTCAGCTTTTGCAGGGCTTCACGGAAGTCTTCGAAGTCATCGGAGCTGACCGGGAACAGCCCGGCGTAGACCTGCGGCTGGATACGCTTGAAGCCTGGCAGCACGTCGACGTCCGGCGTGGAGCTCAGGGTCAGGGTGTCACCTACCGGTGCACCGTGAATGTCCTTGATACCGGCGATGATGAAGCCTACTTCACCGGCTTTCAGATCAACGGTCGCAGTGTGCTTGGGGTTGAATACACCGACGCTGTCCACCAAGTGGATCTTGCCGGTGGATTTGACCAGGATCTTGTCGCCCTTCTTCACACGACCGTGGCGCACGCGTACCAGGGAAACAACGCCCAGGTAGTTGTCGAACCAGGAGTCGATGATCAACGCTTGCAGCGGATCTTCGTAGTTGCCGGTTGGCGCTGGAATGGTGTGTACCAGGCGTTCGAGCACTTCGTCGACACCCAGGCCGGTCTTGGCGCTGCAGGTGACGGCGTCGGTGGCGTCGATGCCGATGATCTTCTCGATCTCTTCCTTGACGCGTTCAGGCTCAGCCTGCGGCAGGTCGATCTTGTTCAGCACGGGCATGACTTCCAGGCCCTGCTCGATCGCGGTGTAGCAGTTGGCAACCGATTGCGCTTCAACGCCCTGGCCTGCGTCAACCACCAGCAAGGCACCTTCACAGGCCGCCAGGGAACGGCTGACTTCGTAGGTGAAGTCGACGTGGCCCGGGGTGTCAATGAAGTTCAGCTGGTAGGTAATGCCGTCTTTGGCTTTGTAGTACAGCGTCACGCTGTGGGCCTTGATGGTGATCCCGCGCTCGCGTTCGAGGTCCATGGAATCCAGTACCTGGGCTTCCATTTCACGCTCGGCAAGGCCGCCGCACATCTGGATAAATCGATCGGCCAGCGTCGACTTGCCATGGTCAATGTGGGCGATGATGGAGAAATTGCGGATATGACTCAAATCACTCACGGATCAACACTCAAAAAGGCTGCAGGCAGATTGCCCGCTGAAAAATAGCCGGGAATTGTACCTGATGCTCAGGCCAGACGTCATCTTTGCTGACCAGAACAAAAATGCCCCGGTCTCTCGACCGGGGCATTTTTTGAGCATAAGCGAGGTATCAGCCGGCTCGGCGCAACAGCCAGAACCCGGCCAGGGCGCAGATTGCCGTCGGCACCAGCACCGCAAACAGCGGCGAGAACCCGAATACCAGGCTCGACGGGCCCAGCAAGTCCTGGGCGATACGGAAGGTGAAACCTACCAACACACCCGTAAACACGCGCTGGCCAAGGGTTACGGAGCGCAACGGACCGAAGATGAACGAGATCGCCATCAACACCAGCGCGGCGGTCACCACCGGCTGCAACACCTTGACCCAAAACGCCAGCCAGTAGCGGCCATTATTCAGGCCCTGGTCCTTCAGGTAGTGGATGTAGCCCCACAACCCGGAGATCGGCAGGCTTTCAGGAATCATCACCACCGTATTGAGCAACTCAGGCTTCAGCGCGATATCCCATTGCTCGGTCGGCACGTTGATCACTTCAGTGCTGGCCTTGGTGCCTTGGCCGATATTGCGGAAATAAGTGGTAGTAACGTCGGTCAGTTGCCACTTATCGCTGCCGTACTGCGCACGTTTGGCGAAACTGGACGACAGCATGTGCCGCTCTTTGTCGAAGGTATAGCGAGTCACACCAATCAACAGGCCACCCGGTTGCACGGCGTTGATGTGGATAAACTCGTCACCCTGACGGTGCCACAGGCCGTGCTTGGAGCTCTGCGCATCACCCGAACCCTGGGCCAGGGCGCGATTGGCCTGGGCTGTGGTTTCGGCCGGCGGCGCCACGTATTCGCCGATCAGCACGCTGCACAGCATCAGCAGCAACATCGGTTTCATCACCGCCCAGACGATCCGGCCGATGGAAACACCGGCAGCGCGCATGATGGTCAGTTCGCTGTTGCTGGCCAGGCTGCCCAGGCCGATCAGGCAACCGATCAGCGCTGCCATGGGCATCATGTCGTACAGGCGACGCGGTGCGGTCAGCGCTACATAGCTGAGCACGTCCCACACGGTATAGGTGTCGGTGACGTTGCCCACTTCATCGATGAAGGCGAAGAGCGACGCCAAACCCAGGATGATGCCCAATACCGCCAGGATGGCGATCAGTACGCTGCTACCAATGTAGCGATCGAGTTTAGCCACGAGCCAACTCCTTCTGGCCACGACGGCTCAACATTTTCAAGCGGATAGGTTCCCAATAGAGCAGCCCCAGGCCGATCACCAGGAAGATCCCGTGTACCCACCACAGGCCCAGGGTCGGCGAGAGCTTGCCTTTCTCCAGGGAGCCGCGGGCGGAAATCAGGATGGTGAGGTAGGCCATGTACAACAGAATCGCCGGCAGCAGCTTGAGGAAGCGGCCCTGACGCGGATTCACACGGGACAGCGGCACCGCCATCAGCGTGACGATAAAGACCAGCAGCGGCAGGGAGATACGCCATTGCAACTCGGCAATGGAGCGCAATTCGTTGCTACCGAACAGGTCGGACGTCGGGATGGCGTCGCGGTCAGTCACCTCGTCGCTCACGTCCGGGCGCGCCAGCATTACGCCATAGGTGTCGTACTTGATGGCGCGGTAATCCGCCTGGCCGGGGCTGCCGTCATAGCGGTAGCCGTTTTCCAGGATCAGGTAGCGGCTGCCGTCCGGGCGCACTTCCTGGCGACCCGAATCGGCCACCAGCACGGAGATGCCACGGTCTTTCTTGTCTTGCCCCAGGCGTTTCTCGGAGATGAACACACCGCCGAGGTTGGCGCGGTCTTCGGTCAGCGTCTCGGTGTAGGTCACGCGTGAGCCGTCATTGAGTGCCTGGAAACGGCCGGGTTCGAGGGTGTCGAACTCGGTCATCGCGTCCTGCTTGTTCAATACCAGCTGGAACTGCATGGCGCCCTGAGGGGCCAGACTCAGGCTCAGCCAGGCCACGATCAGCGCGACGCCGGCGGCCGGGATCATGGTCATGCCCAACAGGCGTTGCTGGCTCATGCCGGTGGCCGAGAGCACGGTCATTTCGCTTTCGAGGTACAGGCGTCCGTATGCCAGCAGGATCCCGAGAAACAGGCCCAATGGCAGGATCAGCTGCAAAAAGCCCGGCAGTCGAAAGCCCATGATCAGGAACAACGAGCCTGGGTCCAGGGCGCCAGAGGCAGCCTGGGCCAGGTATTTGACGAAACGACCACTCATGATGATGACCAGCAGCACCGCACTCACGGCACTCAGGGTCAACAGGACTTCGCGGGACAGATAACGGAAGACGATCAAACCAGACACTCCAGGGTTGTCAGGCTAAGGCGGCCAAACAAGCAAGCATACCGAGTCAGCCCTTTTGAAGGGGCCGGCTAAAAAGATGGCGCATTATCCTGTGATTGGCTGCGCCTGTCACGGAGCAAGCTCTGCACACATGCACAAAGCTGCCGGCAAGGGTTGTCAGGCTCCGTCGGCGAGGTTCAAACTGCGGCCTTTGTCGCTGGCGACTTACACAGTTGCCAAGCATTAAAGCCTGCGTACAGACGCAAGGCTCTCCGACCTTTATAAGGGACCCGAAAATGGAATTGGTTGTAAAAAGCGTTAGCCCCGAAACGTTGAAAACCGCCACCCTCGTGGTCGCCATTGGCGAAGGCCGCAAGCTCGGCGTTGCCGCCAAGCAACTCGATGAACTGAGCGGCGGCGCGATCAGCGCAGTCCTCAAGCGCGGCGACCTGGCCGGCAAAGTCGGCCAGAGCCTGCTGCTGCAAAGCCTGCCCAACCTCAAGGCCGACCGCGTATTGCTGGTCGGCGTGGGCAAGGACGCCGAACTGGGCGACCGTCCGTTCCGCAAGATCATCAGTGGCATCCTCAACACCCTCAAGGGCCTGGGCGGCAGCGATGCGACCCTGGCGCTGGATGAAGTCGTCGTAAAAGGCCGCGACAGCTACGGCAAGACCCGCCTGCTGGCAGAAAGCCTGGTGGACGGCGGCTATCTCTTCGACCAGTTCAAGAGCACCAAGGCCGAACCCCGCGCCCTGAAAAAAATCACCCTGCTGACCATCAAGGCCGCCCAGGCTGAAGTCGAGCGCGCCGTGACCCACGCGACGGCCATCGCCAATGGCATGTCGTTCACCCGCGACCTGGGCAACCTGCCGCCGAACATCTGCCACCCCACTTTCCTGGGCGAACAGGCCAAGGCGCTGGGCAAGGAGTTCAAGGGTCTCAAGGTTGAAGTCCTGGACGAGAAGAAGATCAAGGAACTGGGCATGGGCTCGTTCTACGCCGTGGGCCAAGGCAGCGACCAGCCGCCACGCTTGATCGTGATGCAATACAACGGCGGCAAGAAGTCCGAGAAGCCCTACGCCCTGGTGGGTAAAGGCATCACCTTCGACACTGGCGGCATCAGCCTCAAGCCAGGCTTGGGCATGGACGAGATGAAGTACGACATGGGCGGCGCCGCCAGCGTATTCGGTACCCTGCGCGCCGTGCTGGAACTCAAGCTGCCGATCAACCTGGTGTGCATCCTGGCCTGCGCCGAGAACATGCCAAGTGGCGGTGCGGCGCGTCCGGGCGACATCGTTACTACAATGAGCGGCCAGACCGTCGAAATCCTCAACACCGACGCCGAAGGCCGCCTGGTGCTGTGCGATGCACTGACCTACGCCGAGCGCTTCAAGCCACAAGCGGTGATCGACATCGCCACCCTGACCGGTGCCTGCATCGTTGCGCTGGGCTCCCATACCTCGGGCCTGCTGGGCAACAACGACGAGTTGATCGAGCAACTGCTCAGCGCCGGCAAGGCTGCCGACGACCGCGCCTGGCAACTGCCGCTGTTCGATGAGTACCAGGAACAGTTGGACAGCCCATTCGCTGACATCGCCAACATCGGCGGCCCGAAAGCCGGCACCATCACGGCGGCCTGCTTCCTGTCGCGCTTTGCCAAGAACTTCAATTGGGCTCACCTGGACATCGCCGGTACTGCCTGGACCAGCGGCGGCAAGGACAAAGGCGCCACTGGCCGTCCGGTTCCCCTGTTGACCCAGTACCTGCTGGACCGCGCCAAGGCCTGAAACTGAAGATTCCGGAGCGGCCATTACGCCGCTCCGGTCTCAGGAACCGCAATGACCCAAGTCGACTTCTATATATTGCCCAGCGCCGACCCGCTCGCGCGCCTGGACTTTGCCTGCAAACTCACCGAAAAAGCCTGGCGCATGGGCCACCGTATCTACCTGCATTGCAGCGATGGCGCCCAACGCGACGAACTCGACGCCCGCCTGTGGCGCTTCAAGGGCGAAAGCTTCGTGCCCCATGGCCCTGCCGAATCAGAACCCGAAAGCCTGGTAGTACTCGGACTGGGAGACAGTTGCGGCGATCACCATGACCTGCTGGTGAACCTGGACCTGAAAGTGCCGCCGTTCGCCAAGGCGTTTGCCCGCGTGGCAGAGGTGGTGGTGGAAGACCCGGCTATTCGTCAGGCGGCGCGGGAGAGTTTCCGTTTCTATCGCGAACAGGGCTATCCTTTGCAGGATCACCGGCTACAACGACTTTGAGTAAATGATGGACACTCCCAACCTTAAAAAAGACGACCACCTGTTGGATGACCTTGAGTCGATCCGCCAGTTGCTGGGTGATGATGACTTGCAACCGCCGCTGCTGACCGAATCGGTCGATGGCGAGGTACAGATTCCGCTGCTGTTCGACATGGTCAATGCCAAGCCCGCTGCGCCGGAGCCCGTTGCCCCCCCACCCGCTGTCGAACCCGCCCCTGCTGAAAAGGCGCCCGACGCCCTGCTGCTGCACCTGGACAACGAACTGCGCGCCGCCGCGCAATTGATCATGCAAGACGTGATCGATGACTTTGCCCCGCATATCGAAACCGAGATCAAGCGTCGGCTGGATGCGCGGATGGAGCGGTTGCTGAGCCAGTACCAATCCTGAATTAAACACAGATCCCCTGTGGGAGCGGGCTTGCTCGCGAAAGCGGTATGTCAGTCAGCAAATGGATTGACTGATCCACCGCATTCGCGAGCAAGCCCGCTCCCACATTTTGATCTATGTACAGTTCCAGCCAGTCTTCACCTCGCCCTCTCCCCTATCCCCCGTTATACTTGCCGGCTTTCCTGAATAAATGCCAACTAGGGTCCCGCCGCGCATGGATAAGACCTACCAGCCGCACGCCATCGAAACTTCCTGGTACAACACCTGGGAATCCGAGAATTATTTCGCCCCGCAAGGCGCGGGCGATTCCTACACCATCATGATTCCGCCACCGAACGTCACTGGCAGCCTGCACATGGGCCATGGCTTCAACAATGCAATCATGGATGCGTTGATCCGTTTCCGCCGCATGCAGGGCCGCAACACCCTGTGGCAACCGGGCACCGACCACGCCGGTATCGCCACCCAGATGCTGGTGGAACGCCAACTTGAAGCCACCGGCCAGAGCCGTCACGACCTGGGCCGTGAGAAATTCCTGGAAAAAATCTGGGAATGGAAAGACCAGTCCGGCGGCAACATCAGCCGTCAGATCCGTCGCCTGGGCTCGTCCGTTGACTGGAGCCGCGAGCGCTTCACCATGGACGACGGCCTGTCAGAAGCCGTGAAAGAAGCCTTCGTGCGCCTGCATGAAGACGGCCTGATCTACCGCGGCAAGCGTCTGGTCAACTGGGACACCAAGTTGCACACGGCGATTTCCGACCTCGAAGTGGAAAACCACGACGAAAAAGGTTTCCTATGGAACCTCAAGTATCCGCTGGCTGACGGCGCCAAGACTGCCGAGGGCAACGACTACCTGATCGTCGCCACCACGCGTCCGGAAACCATGCTCGGCGACGCCGCCGTTGCCGTTAACCCGAGCGATGAACGCTACCAGGCACTGATCGGCAAATTCGTCGAATTGCCACTGGTTGGCCGTCGCATCCCGATCATCGCTGACGACTACTGCGACCCTGAATTCGGCACCGGCTGCGTGAAAATCACCCCGGCCCACGATTTCAACGACTACGAAGTCGGCAAGCGTCACAACCTGCCGCTGCTGAACATCTTCGACAAGAACGCCGCCGTGCTGCCCGCCTGCCAGGTGTTCAACCTGGACGGCACGCTGAACGAAAGCATCGACGGCAAGATCCCGGCCGAATACGCCGGCCTCGACCGTTTCGAAGCGCGCAAGCAGATCGTTGCCGCCTTCGACGCCGCCGGTTTGCTGGTGAGCGTTGACGACCACGGCCTGAAAGTGCCGAAGGGCGACCGCTCTGGCACCATCATCGAGCCTTGGCTGACCGACCAGTGGTATGTCTCCACCAAGCCGCTGGCAGAACCTGCCATCGCTGCCGTGGAAGATGGCCGCATCCAGTTCGTGCCAAAACAGTACGAGAACATGTACTTCTCGTGGATGCGTGACATCCAGGATTGGTGCATCAGCCGTCAGCTGTGGTGGGGCCACCGTATTCCAGCCTGGTATGACGAGTCGGGCAAGGTCTATGTAGGCCGCGACGAAGCCGAAGTGCGCGCCAAGCACAACCTCGGTGACGACGTTGCGCTGCAACAGGACAACGACGTACTGGACACCTGGTTCAGCTCGGGCCTGTGGACCTTCTCCACACTGGGCTGGCCGCAGCAGACCGAATTCCTCAAGAAATTCCACTCTACCGACGTGCTGGTCACCGGTTTCGACATCATTTTCTTCTGGGTTGCCCGGATGATCATGCTGACCATGCACCTGGTGAAGAACGAGGACGGCACCCCGCAGGTACCGTTCAAGACCGTGTACGTGCACGGCCTGGTACGTGACGGCCAGGGCCAGAAGATGTCCAAGTCCAAGGGCAACGTCCTGGACCCGCTGGACATCATCGACGGCATCGACCTGGAAACCCTGGTGCAGAAACGCACCTCGGGCCTGATGCAGCCAAAACTGGCGAAGAAGATCGAGAAGCAGACCCGCGACGAGTTCGCCGACGGCATCGCCAGCTACGGCACCGACGCCCTGCGCTTCACCTTTTGCTCGCTGGCGTCCACCGGTCGCGACATCAAGTTCGACATGGGCCGCGTCGAAGGCTATCGCAACTTCTGCAACAAGATCTGGAACGCCGCACGCTACGTGCTGGATAAAGGCGAAGACTGCGGCCAGAACGGCGAAGAGGTCGAGCTGTCCCTGGCCGATCGCTGGATCATCTCGCAGCTGCAGCGCACCGAAGCCGAAGTGACCCGCCAGCTCGACCAGTTCCGTTTCGACCTGGCCGCACAGGCCCTGTACGAGTTCATCTGGAACCAATACTGCGACTGGTACCTGGAACTGTCCAAGCCCGTGCTGTGGGATGAAAACGCGCCGATCGAACGCCAGCGCGGCACCCGTCGCACCCTGGTACGCGTGCTGGAAGTGGCCCTGCGCCTGGCGCATCCGTTCATGCCGTTCATCACCGAAGAAATCTGGCAGCGCCTGGCGCCGCTGGCCGGTATCGAAGGCAAGACCATCATGCTGCAACCTTGGCCAGTGGCCAACGAAGCGCGCATTGATGAGGCCGCCGAAAGCGATATCGAATGGCTCAAGACCCTGATGCTCGGCACGCGCAACATCCGCGCCGAGATGAACATCGGTCCGGGCAAGCCATTGGCGGTGTTTGTAAAGAACGCCAGTGCCGAAGACCAGCGTCGTCTCGCTGAGAACGATGCGCTACTCAAAAAGCTGGCGAAGCTGGAATCCATCACCGTATTAGCGGCTGATGCTGAAGCGCCACTGTCCGCTACCGCTCTGGTCGGCGAGATGGAAGTGCTGGTGCCAATGGCTGGCCTGATCGACAAGGGTGCCGAACTGGCCCGACTCGACAAGGAAATTGCACGCCTGCAAGGCGAAGTGCAGCGAGTGGGCGGCAAGCTGTCCAACGCGGCGTTCGTCGACAAGGCGCCAGCCGAAGTGATCGACAAGGAACGCGCCAAGCTGGCTGAGGCTGAACAAGCCTTGGGCAAACTGGCGGAGCAACATGCGCGGATTTCCAGCCTGTAAGGTGGAACCTGTGTAAGAAAGAGGCCTTCGGGCCTCTTTTTTTGGGCTTGAAAACCCAATCAATGTGGGAGCGGGCTTGCTCGCGAATGCAGTGTGTCAGGCACTGAATCTGTCTCTGCTGCACCCCCTTCGCGAGCAAGCCCGCTCCCACATTTAACCGAGATCACCTTGGGAATGTGTGACAATAGCGCCCTCTTTGAGCCAAACCCAGAATTGACATGACCGCCCCCAGCACGCCCAAGCCTCCACGCAAGAAGCCTAAAACCGCCGCCACAGCCAAACCGGTAGTGCCGCGCAAAGAGGCCACCCTGCACCCGCGCAACCGCCACACGGGCCGTTACGACTTCCCGGCGCTGATCAAGACCACGCCAGAATTGGCGAAGTTCGTGATCATCAACCCGTATGGCAAAGAGAGCATCGACTTCGCCAGCCCGGATGCGGTGCGGGTGTTCAACCGGGCGCTGCTCAAATCCTTCTATGGCATCCAGCACTGGGACATCCCGGCCGACTACCTGTGCCCGCCGGTGCCAGGGCGTGCGGACTACGTGCATTTCCTCGCCGACCTGCTGGCAAGCAACAACGACGGCAAGGTTCCGCGTGGCTCCATTGTCAAGGTGTTGGACATCGGTATGGGCGCCAACTGCGTCTACCCGCTGATTGGCTATATGGAGTACCGCTGGAACTTCCTGGGTTCGGAAGTCGACCCTATCGCGGTCGCCGCAGCCAAGGCCATCGTGCAGTCCAATGACCTGAGCAAGGTCATCCAACTGCGTCAGCAAACCAACCCCAAGCAGATCCTGCTGGGCTTGCTGGAGCCGGGTGAACGCTTTGACCTGACCATGTGCAACCCGCCGTTCCATGCGTCCATGGACGAAGCCACCAAAGGCAGCGAGCGCAAATGGCGCGCCTTGGGCAAGGCTGATCCCAAGCGCAAATTGCCGGTGCTGAACTTCGGTGGCCAATCGGCCGAGTTGTGGTGTGAAGGCGGTGAAGCGCGTTTCGTGACGCAATTGATCGCCGAGAGCGCGCACTTTGCCCACAAGGTGTTGTGGTTCAGCACGCTGGTGTCGAAAGCGTCGAATTTGCCCGCGATCGAGACGGCACTGAAAAAGGCCGGGGTGTTGGAAAGCCAAGTAGTGGAAATGTCCCAAGGGCAGAAACAAAGCCGCTTCGTGGCCTGGACGTTCCAGACCAAGAACGAGCAGCAGATCTGGCGCCAGCGCTGGGTTCGCGACTAAACCCAGCCCGCGCCTACAAATCGCAGGCAACAAAAAACCGTGCCCGGATCGCTCCGGAGCACGGTTTTTTTTGCTGCGTCTTACTTGTTAACAGCGTCGGTCAGGCCTTTGGCCACAACCAGCTTGATAACTTTCTTGGCAGCGATTTCGATGGCAGCGCCAGTCGAAGGGTTACGGCCAGTACGGGCAGGACGCTCGGTCACTTTCAGTTTGCCAACGCCTGGCAGAGTGATTTCGCCGCCGTTTTCCAGCTGATCGGCAACAACTTGGCTCAGTTGGTCCAGCAGGGCGCGCACGGTAGTTTTCGGTGCGTCTACTGCTTCAGCCAGGTCAGCGATCAGTTGGTCTTTAGTAATAGCCATTGTGGTGTTCCTTCCCTATCAAATTCATATGGATTGCAGAGTGCAGTGTCAGCCGTCGAGCCCGACCGTCATGGCCTGGCACCCCCGGCTATAACCACGGAGATCGGGGTTATAGATGCTTGAAACGGGGATTGGTTCGACCTGACAGATGCTGAATGCACGCTTAACGCCGAGACTTGGCGTAAGACGGGGCAAAACTAGCACAGAGACGGGGAAATATCCGCTTCTACCTAGCCATTTGGTCAGCTTTATCGCTCTAAACCGTGAAAAAAAGGCATATGCCCCGTCGGAGAGTGTCCAAAACGCCCTTCGACGGGTGCCTTGGCCAACGGGTGCGGTACACTGGTCGACTTTTCGGGGAGGCAACCGCTCCCCTATCAACCAGCCGAGAAGCCTATGCCGATCCGTCATTGCATCGTCCACCTGATCGACAAAAAACCCGACGGCACACCTGCGGTTCTTCACGCTCGCGATTCGGAGCTGTCCGAATCCGCCGCTATCGAGAACATGCTTGCCGACCTCAACGAGAGCTATAACGCCAAACAAGGCAAGGCCTGGGGTTTCTTCCATGCCGAGTCCGGCGCGCACCCGTTCAGCGGCTGGTTGAAGGAATATTTCGACGGTGGCCAGGATTTCACCACCTTCAGCCGTACAGCGGTCGAGCACCTGCAGAAGCTGATGGAGGAGTCCAACCTCTCCACCGGCGGCCACGTGCTGTTTGCCCACTACCAACAAGGCATGACCGACTACCTGGCCATCGCCCTGCTGCACCACAGCGAAGGCGTGGCGGTGACCGATGAACTGGACGTGACCCCTTCACGTCACCTGGACCTCGGCCAACTGCACCTGGCGGCGCGCATCAACGTCTCCGAGTGGCAGAACAACAAGCAGTCCAAGCAGTACATCTCGTTTATCAAGGGCAAGAACGGCAAGAAGGTCTCGGAGTACTTCCGCGACTTTATCGGCTGCCAGGAGGGCGTTGACGGCCCAGGCGAAACCCGCACCCTGCTCAAGGCCTTCAGTGACTTCGTTGAAAGCGAAGACCTGCCAGACGAGTCCGCCCGCGAAAAAACCAAGACCCTGGTGGATTACGCCAGCAGCCAGGCCAAGCTCGGCGAGCCCATGGGCCTGGAAGAACTGTCGGGCTTGATCGATGAAGATCGGCCTAAAGCGTTCTACGACCACATCCGCAACAAGGACTACGGCCTGTCACCGGAAATTCCGGCAGATAAGCGCACCCTCAACCAGTTCCGCCGGTTCACCGGGCGTGCCGAAGGCCTGTCGATCAGTTTTGAAGCGCACTTGCTGGGCGACAAGATTGAGTACGACGAAGCCGCCGGCACGCTGATCATCAAGGGCCTGCCGACCCAACTGACCGACCAGCTCAAGCGCCGTAACTGATGCTTGGCGGGGTCTTAAAGAAAGTCCTGCTGGTATTGCTGGTGGTGGTGGTAATCCAGAACTGGGGCAAGATCGAGCGCGTGTTCAACCCGTCGCAGGTGGCGCCAGAGCAAGTCCGGGCTTCGGCGCGGGTGGTGCTCTATTCCACCGAATGGTGCGGCTACTGCAAGCAGATCCGTCGCTTCCTGGACCAAAAGGGCGTTCCCTACCAGGCCTTCGATATCGAGAAGGACGCCCAGGCGCGCAAGGCGTATGAGGCGCTGGGCGGCGGCGGCATTCCATTCGTGGACGTAAACGGCACGCTGATCCGCGAATACAGCCCCGAAAAGATCATGGCCGCGCTGAAGTAATCAGCGCACCACGATCATCCGCCCGAGCACGTTGTGCTGTTCAAAACCGAGTACCGCCTGCAAAGCGTTCAGCACCGCTTGCGGGTCTTTGCTCGGGAAGCTGCCGCTGACGCGTTTGGCGCCCATGTCTTCGTTGAGCAACAGGATGCGGCCAGGGTAGTAACGGCCCAGATCCTGGATCACATCGGCCAGCGGTGCCTTGTAGTAGTTGAGCCAGCCGTCGCGCCACGCCAGGCGGGATTCGCTGTCCACAGGGTGCATCGCATCGGCAACACCCTCGGCATAGGCCACTTGCTGGCCGGCCGTCAGAATTTGCTGCTGGCCTTGCTTGGAAGGCGTCACACCCACCTTTCCTGATAACACGGTCACCTGGGCACCCGCCGGTTGCAGGCGCACTTCGAATTGTGTGCCGAGCACCCGCGCTTCACCGCTGCCCGCCTCTACCACAAACGATTGGCCGGTGTGGGTCACGCTGAAAAAACCCGCGCCGCGACGCAATTGGATATGCCGCTCGCCATGGCTGAAATCCACGGCAATCGCGCTGTCGGCATCCAGTGTCACTTGGGATTGGTCGGCCAAGGTGACGGTTTTCACTTCTCCAGGTGCGCTCACATAGTCGGCACCGAAGTCATCAACCCAACGCGACGGCTGCCAACCGACGCCCATGGACACCATCACCAGCAGGCACGCCGCCATGGCCAATGCGCCGGACCAACGTACCACCCGCGAGCGTTTCGAGGTATTCATCGCGCTGAGGTAACGCTGCAAGGCCAAGGCGTCTTCGTTCGCCAGTTGGCGCGCTGGCACTTCGCTCAACTCCCACAACACCTGGGCCTGTGAATAGGCCTCGACGTGCGCAGGGTCGGCCCGCAGCCATTGGCTGAACGTCGCCTGGTCGCCGCTGCTGGGTTGATCGTGCAGCAGGCTCAGCCAGGCCAGCGCGGCTTGTTCCTGGTCGGGCGTGGGGGTGAGGTTCACGAGGCTTTCCCTGGCGTGCGTGGAGGCGATGGCTCACGAAGGCTGGCCTTGCAAGCTTCGAGGGCACGCATCATATGTTTTTCCACGGCACTTTGGGACAACCCCATGGCCTTGGCAATTTCCGCGTACTTACGGCCGTGAATGCGATTGAGCAGAAATATCTGCCGAGTGCGCTCCGGCAAGCTGCGCAACGCGGCTTCGACATGGCGCAAATCATTGCCCGCTTCCAGCGCGGCCTGGGGTTCGGAACCCTGGTTATCCTGTTGCTCTGGCAACCAGCCTTCGCTGCTGCGCACACGGGCGCCTTCGCTGCGCAGATGGTCGATGGCGATATTGCCGGCGCAGCGCAGCAGATAGGTGCTGAGTTCCTCGACCTGTACCAGCGGCCGGCGCCAGAAACGCAGGAACAAATCCTGCACCAGGTCCGCCGCCGTGGCGCGGCAGCCGACACGTCGGCTGACCAGCGCCTCCATCTGCGAACGCTGGGACAAGAACACCTGCAGGAAATGCGCACGTCCGCCCGCCGCATCAACGTGCTGGCTGTCTTGGGATTCAGGCGGGGTGCTGATCATCATCGAATGGGCTCAGAGAGTGGCAAAGGCCGCAACAGGGCTGGCCAGTAGGCCGACGCCCGCCAGGATCAAGGCCAGCCTTGGCCGGTACGGCAACAGCAACACCAACAGCAACGCACTGAGCATCAACACTGCGCACCACTCCACCAGGCCCTGGCCCCAGCCCGCCACACTCACAGCCGGCCAGCTCGACACGATCAGTAGCAGCCATCCCGTCGCGCGCAAACCCAGGCGTCGACGCGCAGAAGGTTTGCTGTGCAGCAACTCGCCGTGGTGACGGTCGGTGGACAGGCACAGCGCGGTAAACCCGGCGTAGCACATCAGCAGCGAGAGCAGCATTCAGTGCGCCTCCTGCTTGAGCGTCAACGAGCGTGCACGTTCAACCTTGGGTTGCGCAGCGGTACGGTGCTGCATTTTCCACGCAGCCCAGCCGAGGAACACGCCGCTGGCCAGGCAAGTCAGGTCGAAGCCGGCCATGGCCCAGTCGCCACGGGCCAGTGAAGTGCCCAGGTGGTAAGGCGTGGTCAACGCGTTGAGCAGTGGGATCGCGATAAACAGCAACGCGCCGAAGCTCAATTGCTCGACCCAACCCTGGCGGCCACGGCGCAGGAGCGCGTGTAGCAGGCTCAAGCCCCAGGCGATGAAGAAGGTTTGCACTTCCCAGGTAGAACGTTCGGCGAAACTCACCGGTAGCAGGCGATTGGCCCAGAAGAACGCCGCAATGGCAATCATCAGCCCGGACATGCTGGCGATGTTCAGCACTTCCACCAGCCGCAACTCGAACGGCATCACCCCGGTTTTAGCGTGTTTGAGTTGACGTTTGCCGAGCCAGATCACCAACCCGGTGCCGATCATCGCCGTGCCTGCCAGGCCGCAGATAAAGTACAGCCAGCGCAGCACCGGGCCGGCGAAATGGCCCATGTGCAGGCCATAGAAACTGCCGCCGATCACCGCCGGAAGGGACGGTTCCCCGCTCACCCGCAACAGTTCGCCGGTAGTGCCATTGAAGGAAACAGTGCTGCCAAAGTCGTGCACCACGCTGTCGGCGCCGGCACGGAATACATTGACGGACGCGTTCACGTCACTCGGATTGTTCACCGCCACTCGTCCAACATGGCCACCCGCCCATTGTTCACGCGCTTTCTCGTACATCGGCAGCAATGGCAACAGTTTCCCCGGTTGACCGAGCGCGGGCGCATTGTTGGTGTTCGGGAACACCTCATTGAAGAACGCCCGGGTGTCATTGCCATAAGAGGCCAGGATCGGTGCCGGCATCACCATGCTCATGAAAATCACCAGGCTGCTGTAGGTGATCATCAAGTGAAACGGCAATACCAGCACGCCCACGGCGTTATGCCCGTCGAGCCAGGAGCGCTGGCCCTTGCGGGGGCGGAAGGTGAAGAAGTCCTTGAAGATTTTCTTGTGGGTAATGATGCCGGTGATCAGTGCGACAAACATCACCATGGCCGCAATCGTCGACAACCAGCGGCCCCACGGGTGAGGCATCTGCAACTGGAAGTGGAAGCGGTAGAAGAATTCGCCGCCCATGCTTTCACGGGCCTCTACGGCCTGGCCGGTGACTGGATCGAGGGTTTTCTGGATGAAGTTGCCACGTTTGCCCGGGTCGATCTTGTCTTGCCACATCACCGACAGGCCGGGGTCGCGGCTGTCTGGCAAGGTGATGAACCAGCGCGCGGCATTAGGCGCCTGCTGCTGCAGATAGGATTGGGCAACACCGAGGCTGCGCGCATCGTCCAGCGGGTGAGCCTGTACTTCGGGCTGCATCCAATGACTGATTTCATCCTTGAAATACGACAAGGTCCCCGTCAGAAAAATTGCAAACAGCAGCCAGCCAAAGATCAATCCTGCCCAGGTGTGCAACCAGGCCATGGCCTGACGGAAGCCCTCTTTCATGTGCGCGCCATCCACAGCCCAACGCCCGCCAGGGTGGCAAAGGCTGCGCTTGGCAACATCACACCAAACCAGGCGCGCCACGCGGTGCGACAGGCGAAACACCAGAGCACCGCCAGCAGGTAGAACACAAACGAACTCATCATCCCGGTGATCACCGCATCGGCGCGGGAAGTGGGCATCCACAACGCCAGGCAGATGGCGGCCAATGAAGCCATCAGGTAGCCGCCTACCACGGCCGCCAGCACACGTGAGGTGACGGCTAGACGGTAGAGCGCGGGAAGTGAGGTTTTGCTTTTCATGCGGGAGGCGCCAGTTTCATCAGGCCGCAATATTAATGATAAATATTCTCATAAGCAAAACAGAACGGATGAAACACCCGTGCTGGCGGATTGCCGAACTGTATCGGGCCGCCTACAATGCGAACAATTCTTGTTCTCTAAAGCGTGCCGATGCTCGCATGCTCGTAGCGAAGGGTGACTCCGTTGCAGCCGTCCACCATCGTCGAAGTTCTGTACAACGACCATCACCACTGGCTTACCGGCTGGTTGCGACGCAAACTCGGCTGCCCGGAAAGTGCGGCCGACCTGGCGCAAGACACCTTCATGCGTGTGCTCACCGCACGCGAAACACCCACGCTGGTTGAGCCTCGCGCGTTCCTCACCACTATCGCCAAGCGCGTGCTGTTCAATTTCTACCGCCGCCAGGACCTGGAGCGCGCCTACCTCGACGCCCTGGCGCAAATGCCCGAACACGTCGCACCGTCCGAGGAAGAACGCGCGATCATCTTGCAAACGCTGGTCGAGCTGGACCAACTGCTCGACGGCCTGCCAATCCAGGTCAAGCGTGCGTTCCTGCTGGCCCAACTCGATGGCCTGACCTACGCGCAAATCGGCGCGGAACTGGGCATTTCCATCGCCACCGTCAAACGTCACCTGACCAAAGCCGCCATGCGCTGCTACTTCGCCTTATGAATATCTCGACCCAAGTCGCCGAACAAGCCGTGCACTGGCTGATGGAAATGCAGCAAGGCGCCCTCAACCCGCGCCAGCAAGCGGCCTGGCAGCAATGGCTGAATGCCCACAGCGAGCATCAGCGTGCGTGGGACCATATGCAGCGCGTCAACCAGCGCCTGCGCGGCATGCCTTCGCCACTGGCTCACGCGGCATTAAACGCGCCGACGTCCAGCAGCCGTCGCCAGGCGCTCAAGCTGTTGTTGATCCTCGGTGCTGGCTCTGCGGCGGCCTGGAGCTTGCGCCAGCAACATATCCTGCCGCCACTGACCGCCGATTACCGCAGCCCCGTCGGCCAGCGCCGCAAGGTGCAACTCGCCGATGGCAGCCAATTGCAGCTCAATACCGGCAGCGCCGTGGATGTGCATTTCGACGGTCAACAGCGGCTGATCCGCCTGCTCGAAGGCGAGATCCTGCTGACTGCCATTAAAGGCAGCGCGCCGCTCAACATCCTGACGGGCCAGGGCCTGCTCACCAGCCAAGCGGCGCGCCTGAACGTGCGCCAGTTCAACGACCACACCCAACTGGCAGTGCTCGACGGCCAGGTCGAGGTCATGCCCAACACCTACAGCGGCCTGCCGCTGACAGTCCAGGCCGAGCACCAGGTCAATTTCACCCGCAAAGGCTGGGACACGCCGCGCCCTACCGACGCCAACAGCGGCGCCTGGGCCGATGGCATGCTGATGGCCGCGCACATGCGACTGGAAGACTTCCTCGGCGAGCTGGGCCGTTATCGCCGTGGCCAGCTCAATTGCGATCCGCAGGTGGCCAACCTGCTGATCTCCGGAAGCTACCCGCTGGATGACAGCGAACGCATTCTCGACCTGCTGGAAGTCAGCCTGCCGGTCAAGGTGCGGCGCTTTACCCGTTACTGGGTGACCGTCCAGGCCCGCGCCTGAATGTATTTACAAAAAGTGTGAGCCGTTTTCCACACCTCGCGTGACAGAGAAGGAAAGCCACCTTGATCCTTCCTTCTCAGGACCGCTCTTCATGCCCCAGCAACCGACGCTTCTTGCCCGCACCCTGCGCCAACTCCTACTTGGCGCCAGCTTGAGTCTTACCGCGCTGCCCGCTGTGATGGCCGCCGAGGCCAAGCCTTACCACATCGCACCGACCTCGCTGGAAACCGCACTGAACCAATTTGGTCGCGAAGCGGGCGTGTTGATTTCGTTCGGTTCCGAAGTCACAGCAGGTATGCAGAGCCGTGGCCTGTCGGGCAACTTCAGCGCGGCTGACGGTCTGCAGAAACTGCTGGAAGGCACCGGCCTGCAAGCCCGCGCCGAAGGCGACAATGCCTACAGCCTGCAACCGGCCAATGCGCCTGCCACTATTGAGCTGGGCACGTCCAGCGTGGTCGGCGACTGGCTCGGTGACGCTGCGCAAACCAACGTATTTGAACACCCCGGCGCCCGCGACGTGATCCGTCGCGAAGAATTCGAACGCCAGGGCGCCACCCAGGCTCGCGATGTGCTGAACCGCATTCCCGGCGTCAACGCCCCGGAAAACAACGGCACCGGCAGCCACGACATGGCGCTGAACTTCGGTATTCGTGGCCTCAACCCGCGCTTGGCGTCGCGCTCCACGGTGTTGATGGACGGTATCCCTGTGCCCTTCGCACCCTATGGCCAGCCGCAGCTTTCGTTCGCGCCCATCAGCATGGGTAACATGGACGCCGTGGACGTGGTACGCGGTGGCGGCGCCGTGCGTTACGGCCCGCAGAACGTGGGCGGTGTGGTCAACTTCGTGACCCGCGCGATCCCGGATGCGCCCACCGTCAAAGGCGGATTCCAGACTGAAACCAGCCCGTCTTCCAGCCACGATGGTTTCAAGACCACCGGCAACCTGCTGGCCGGCGGCACTGCCGACAACGGACTGGGCGGCGCGATCTTGTATTCCGGCACCCGTGGCGGCGACTGGCGTGAAAACAGCAACACGCGCATTGACGACCTGATCCTCAAGGGTAAATACCAACTGGACGAAGCCAACAGCTTCAATGCCATGGCGCAGTACTACGAAGGCCAGGCCGATATGCCTGGGGGCTTGAACGTCAAGGACTACAAGGCTGATCCGTATCAGTCCACCCGCCCCTACGACAAATTCTGGGGTCGTCGCACGATGTTCAACGTCGGTTACCGCTACGAGCAAGACCGTCGCGAATTCACCGTCAACAGCTTCTTCACCAAGACACTGCGCAGCGGTTACCTCGACCAGGGCACCTTCCTCTCGCTATCGCCACGCGAGTATTGGGTACGTGGTATCGAAACCCGCTTCGCCCAAGGCTTCGACCTGGGCCCTACCAGCCATGAAGTGGGCGTGGGCTACCGCTATATCAATGAGGCCGGCCACGAACTGCGTTACCGCACACCCATTGCCACTAACCAACAAATCCCCACCACCGACAGCCGCAACGACCGTGACACCCGTGGCGGTACCGAAGCCAATGCCTTCTTCGTCGATGACCGGATTGATATCGGCAAATGGACCATCACGCCGGGCATCCGCTACGAGATGATCGAGTCCCAGCAAACCAACAACCTGACCAACGTCAAATACAAGGGCGACTACAACACCGCACTGCCGGCGTTGAACGTGCTCTATCACCTGACCGACAGCTGGAACCTCTACGCCAACACCGAAGGTTCATTTGGCAGCGTGCAGTACAGCCAGATGCCCAACCGTGTGACCAGCGGCGCCGTCAAACCGGAAAAGGCCCGCACTTGGGAACTGGGTACCCGTTATGACGACGGCGCCTTGCGCGCAGAAATCGGCGCGTTCCTGATCAACTTCGACAACCAGTATGAAAGCAACCAGACCAACGACTCGGTGATCGCCCGCGGTGAGACCCGTCACCAAGGCATCGAAACCAGCGTCAACTACGCCCTCGACGGCTTGAGCCCGGTGCTGGCCGGTTTCGATGTGTACGCCAGCTACGCCTACGTCGACGCCACCATCCGCGAAGACGGCCCGAACAAAGGCAACCGCGTGCCCTTCTCGTCCAAGCACAAAGGCACCATGGGCGTGGGCTACACCGAAGGCCGCTGGAAACTGAACGTGGACAGCAGCTTCCAGAGCAGCCAGTTCGCCGACAACGCCAACACCCAGAAGGAAAGTGCTGACGGCAGCACCGGACGTATCCCTGGCTACATGTTGTTCAGCAGCCGTGCGGCGTACGACTTCGGCCCGCAGCTGTCGGACCTGAACGTGGCGGTCGGTGTGAAAAACATCTTCAACACCCAGTACTTCACCCGTTCGTTCGACGACAACAACAAGGGCAAGTACGTCGGCGAGCCGCGCACTGTGTACGTGCAGACCTCCATCGCGTTCTAACTGCCCGCCAGGCAACTGGGCGTCGCCGCGACCAGCGCATCGATGGCGCAACGGGTCTTGGCCGGCATATGCGGTGCGGTCGGCCAGACCACATGGATCGGCGCAGGTTGTTCGCGGTAGCCTGGCAGGACGGCTTCGAGTTGGCCGCGCAGCACGTAATGGGCGATCAACCAGCTGGGCAACCAGGCCAGGCCAACGCCGGCGATAGCGGCATCGGCCACGGCCTGGAGGTCGTCGAGCACCAGCGGCGATATCACCCGTGAGCGATGGGGGTGGTTGGTCCGGTAGGCAATACCTCGATGGCCTGTCAGATCATCGACAGACTCGATCGGGCCTACACGTTGCAAGTACGTTGGGGACGCCGCCAAGCCCATGGCCTGTTCACCCAGGCGACGTGCATTGAGGCGGTCGGTGTCGGGCAACTCACCGATGCGCACGGCAATATCGAAGCCTTCCTGCACCAGGTCGATCATGCGATCAGAGAAACAGACCTCGATCTCCAACTCTGGATAACGATCCATCAGCCCCCACAGTGCGGGCGCTGCATAGTGATGCCCGAAAGCCAGCGGCACGCTGGCCCTCAAGCGTCCACGGGGTTGCTGCCGACCGCTTTCCAGCACCGATTCGGCGGCCTCAAGTTCCGCCAACGCCCGCAGGCAATGCTCGTAGTACGCCTGCCCGTCTTCTGTCAGATGTTGACGGCGGGTCGAGCGCTGCAACAGGCGCGTACCCAGCCGCGCCTCCAACCGTGCCAAGCCCTTACCGACAGCGGAGCGCGTGAGGTTCAGCCGTTCGGCGGCCTCTGTCAGATTGCCGCTTTCCACCACTTGGAGGAACAGTTCAACGCCATCAAAGCGTGGGGTGGCCATGATTTTATTGTCGCCTCGCATTCCCTTATCAGCGGAAAACTTATCACGAATAAGTCACTGAATTCCCCTGAAAATAGCCCAACGTCATCTTTTCAGGAGCATCCCATGCCACCCGCCACCACGTTATCGGCCAGCACTACCCCAAGCACCGCCAGGAACGGCCTCGCCCTCACCGCCGTGTGCCTGGTGGCCCTGATGTTCGGCCTGGAAATCTCCAGTGTGCCGGTCATCCTGCCCACCCTCGAAGAGCAATTGGGCACCGGTTTCCAGGACGCCCAATGGATCATGAATGCCTACACGCTGGCCTGCACCAGTGTATTGATGGCGGCGGGCACCTTGGCGGATCGTTTTGGCCGTCGGCGCATGCTGGTGTTGTGCCTGTGGCTGTTTGGCCTGGCTTCACTCGCGTGCGGGCTGGCCAATGACGCTTCGACGCTGATCGTGGCACGTTTCGTACAAGGCATCGGCGCCGGCGCGATGATGATCTGTCAGTTTGCGATTCTGTCGCATCAGTTCCGCGAGCCGGCAGCGCGGGCACGGGCGTTTGCGGTGTGGGGTGTGATTGCGGGTATAGGCCTGGGGTTCGGCCCGATGGTCGGGGCATTGATCCTGGCGGTGGCGGACTGGCGCTGGGTATTTCTCGTACACGTACCGCTGACCTTGCTCACCCTGGGCCTGCTGCACATCAGCGTGCAGGAATCCCGCGATCCGGCTGGCCATCGCCTCGACATCGCCGGCATGCTCACCTTGACGCTTTCGGTGTTCGCCCTGGTGTACTTCATCACCCAAGGCAGCGAGTACGGCTTTGGCACACCGGCCATGCTCGGCTGGGCGGTTTTGTCAGTGGCAGGTTTGCTGCTATTCATCTTCATTGAACGACGCAGCGGCCATCCGATGTTCGACTTCTCGGTGTTTCGCATCCAACGCTTCAACGGCGCGTTGATGGGTTCCATCGGCATGAACTTCAGCTTCTGGCCGTTCATGATCTACCTGCCGCTGTATTTCCAGGCCGGGTTGGGCTACGACACGATGACCACCGGCGGCGCCCTGCTCGCCTATACCCTGCCGACCTTGCTGGTACCGCCGCTGGCCGAGCGCCTGGCCTTGCGCTATGGCGCCGAGCGCATCATTCCTCTGGGGCTGGGCTTGATGGGGGCGGGGTTCTTGAGCATGGCAGCCGTCAACAGCGCCGCCCAGCCGAGTATCGTACTGGTGCTGATCAGTTGCGTAATTGCCGGCGTCGGCCTGGCCCTGACCAACTCACCCACCACCAATACCACCACCGGTTCCGTCTCGGCGGATCGTGCGGGCATGGCTTCGGGCATCGACTTGAGTGCGCGATTGATCACCCTGGCGCTCAACATCGCGTTGATGGGGTTGGTGCTGCTGCTGGGCATCAGCCATCAACTGGCCGCTGTGTTGCCCGCAAGCACAGCAATGGATTGGCCAGCAATCAGCCAAAACATAGCGGCGGGCAAATTGTCGTCTTCGATAGGGCTGACGTTCGCCGATGCCCAGGGCGCGCTGCGTCACGGCGCTGGATGGGCCATGCTGTTTGCAGGTCTAGGGGCTTGCGGGCTGGCGCTGCTGAGCGGGCATTTCTTCCGGCGCAACCGGTAAACGCAAACGGGCCTGCAGATGCAGGCCCGTTTCTAGTGGGAGTTGAAAAAACTGTCAGCTATTCAGTGCAGCGTTTTCGTTTTCCAGGAATTCCTCTTCAAGCGCGTCGTCATTCACTTTGTTGGCCGGCAAGTTTTTCGCGGCAGCGCGTGGCTTGCCTTGCAGTTTGCCAAACAGATGATCCAACGCATGGTCCAGCTTGGTGGCCGCACCGTCGATCGCCTGCTCCAGGGTATCGGCTTTGTGCAGCACCGAAAGCGGTTGATGGCCTTTTGGCCGGGCTTCCAGACGGCAACTTAAATCGTGGGGACCGGGCTTGTCGCCGTTCTCATCCCGCAGGTAGACCTCCACTCGGGTCAGGTCTTCTTCGTAACGTTCGAGCGTGCTCTCAATGGTAGTACGTACCCACTCCTCCAGTCGGATGCTGCTTTCAATATGGTTATCGCTATTGACTTGGATTTGCATAGTTCTTCCCTTATTTCAGCTAGCTCGCGAGAGGTCACAACTGCAACACCGATGCGGTGAAACCATGACCTCTTGATTACACAATTGAGCAGTCAGCGAAACATTTCAACCCCTTTGCAAAGATAAATCCCACATTACAAATTAACCCTGACTACAAGCAAAAACGCTGTTAGGGTGGGGAGTTAGTTACATCTTCTTACGCCCAGCGAACCTCACAATTGCCCCTCTCCCAACGGGTGCAAACCGCGAAAAATCTCTGCTTCCTCCACCAGCCAATCATGCACTGCCCGCACGCCCGGATGGCTCAGCGCGCCCGGCGCATACAGCAGCACATAGCGTTTGTGATTAGGCACAGCGAGGCCGAATGGCACGATCAAGGTGCCGCGCTCCAGCTCATCGTTAAGCAAGGTACGCCGTGCGATGGCCACGCCCATGCCGGCAATGGCGGCTTCGATGGTCAGGTGGTTGCGGTTGAAGGTATGACCACGGCGCACGTCGGCTTCGTGATAGCCGATAGCATTCAGGTAAAACTCCCACTCCGCGTACTCATAACTCCCACGCCAAGCAGTAATGTCGTGCAGCAAGGGGAAGTGCACCAGGTCGGCTGGGCCATGCAACGGCGGGCGCCCGCGCAGCAAGCTCGGCGCGCACACCGGGAAGATTTGCTCATCCAACAGGGCTGTGGATAACAAGCCCGGGTAGCTGCCGTCGTTCAGGTCAATGGCCAGGTCGAAGTCACCTTCGTGCAGGGCGATGCTGCTGTCTTCGGCGACCAGGCGCAGTTGAATGTCCGGGAAGCGCTGCTGCAAACGTGGCAGGCGCGGGGTCAGCCACTTGCCGAGAAACGACGGAATCGAGCGCAACCGCAGGGTGCCGCTGATCATCCCCGCATCCAACCGCTGCAATTCAGCATCGATACTGCCGTAGGCCTCCCCCACCGTCGCCGCCAAACGCTGCCCCTCGGCACTGAGCTCTACACCGCGTGCGCGCCGGTGAAACAGACGAAAACCCAGGCGCTCCTCCAACTGGCGGATTTGTTGGCTCACCGCCCCCGGCGTGATGTGCAGCTCTTCGGCGCAGCGGGTGAACGACAAGTGCCGCGCGGCGCAGGAAAAAACGTGCAGCCAAACGTAAGTCTGGCCATGAAGGGGGCGGGTCATAGGGTTTAGTCCTGCTAAAGGGTGTCTTAGGATAATTCGTTGGTCAGTGCCGATCCAGACGCTCAGTATCGCGCCAATTGCGCTCGTCCTACAAAACATGGCAGCGATTCCTACTCCATTGCTTGTAAGGCTTTAGCATGGCTATCAGTGTTTTCGATCTATTCAAAGTGGGCATCGGCCCATCCAGCTCCCACACCGTCGGCCCCATGCGGGCGGCAGCGACCTTTGCCCAGGCACTGATCGATCAACATTTGCTGCGCGCCACCCGCCGCGTTGAAGTGCGCCTGTACGGCTCGCTGTCGGCCACCGGCGTTGGCCACGCCACCGACCGCGCCTGCGTGATGGGCTTGATGGGCGAGTGGCCGGACAAGGTCGATCCCACCACGATCAACACCCGCATCCAGCACCTGCGCGAATCCGGCCGGCTGTTGCTCGCCGGCGTCGAAGACATTGCCTTCAACTGGCACACCGACCTCCTGCTGCTGGACGAAAGCCTGCCCTATCACCCCAACGCGATGTCCCTGCACGCCTATGGCGACAGCGGCCTGTTGAGCGAACAAACCTATTACTCAGTGGGCGGCGGTTTCATTATCGAAGCGGCTGAGGCTGAATCGGGCATTGCGCCGACCAGCGATGTGGAATTGCCCTACGACTTCTCCAGCGCAGTCGAACTGCTGGCTTTGTGCAACAAGCACGGTTTGCGGGTTTCCGAGCTGATGATGGCCAACGAACGCGCCTGGCGCAGTGACGAAGACATCCGCAGCGGCCTTTTGCATATCTGGTCGGTGATGCGCGAGTGCGTGGAGCAAGGCCTGCGCGATGAAGGCATCTTGCCCGGCGGGTTGGATGTGCCACGCCGCGCCGCGAAATTGCACCGCAGCTTGTTGGAAATCGGCAAACCAAACGTAATCACGTCGACCTTGTCGGCCATGGAATGGGTGAACCTGTTCGCCCTCGCCGTCAACGAAGAGAACGCCGCCGGCGGGCGCATGGTCACCGCGCCGACCAATGGCGCCGCGGGGATCATCCCGGCGGTGCTGCATTACTACATGAAGTTCAATGCTGACGCGTCTGATGATGACGTGGTCAATTTCTTCCTGGCCGCTGCCGCCGTCGGCATCCTCTGTAAGAAAAACGCCTCGATCTCCGGCGCCGAAGTCGGCTGCCAGGGCGAAGTCGGTTCAGCCTGCGCCATGGCCGCCGCGGGGCTGGCCGACATACTCGGTGCCACTCCTGAGCAACTGGAAAACGCCGCCGAAATCGGCCTGGAACACAACCTCGGCCTCACCTGCGACCCCGTTGGTGGCCTGGTGCAAGTACCGTGCATCGAGCGCAACGCCATCGCCGCCGTCAAAGCGATCAACGCCACGCAAATGGCCCTGCGCGGTGATGGCAAACACTTCATTTCCCTCGACCGGGTGATCCGCACCATGCGTGATACCGGCGCCGACATGCATGACAAATACAAAGAAACTTCACGGGGCGGCCTGGCCGTGAGCTGGGTGGAATGCTGAGGAGCATTCCCTGACCGTCCCAACGTGAGCCCGCGCAAAAATAATAACGAGGCAATAACGATGACCGATGTACGTACACCTGCTGCCGAAAATCCTGCTGTAGAGAGCACCGTTACAACTGGCTGGACCCAACACGACACCACCTGGATGCTCGGCCTCTATGGCACCGCCATCGGCGCGGGCACGCTGTTTCTGCCGATCAATGCCGGGGTCGGCGGCTTCTGGCCGTTGATCGTATTGGCACTGCTGGCCTTTCCGATGACCTTCTTCGCCCACCGTGGGCTGACGCGCTTTGTGTTGTCGGGCAAATCCGGCGACATCACCGAAGTGGTCGAAGAACACTTCGGCGTCGGCGCGGGCAAGCTGATCACCCTGCTGTACTTCTTTGCAATCTTCCCCATCCTGCTGGTGTACAGCGTGGCGCTGACCAACACCCTCAGCAGTTTTATGGAACACCAACTGCACATCGCGCCGCCGCCCCGGGCGATCCTGTCGCTGGTGCTGATCCTCGGCCTGATGGCCATTGTGCGTTGCGGCCAGGGCGTGATCGTCAAGGCCATGAGCGTGCTGGTGTACCCATTCGTCGCCGCCCTGCTGTTGCTGGCGTTCAGCCTCATTCCTAACTGGAACGGCGCGTTCTTCGCCTCAGCCAGCGATGGCATGCCCCTGCCACTGTTCTTCAAGACCCTGTGGCTGGCGATCCCGGTGATGGTGTTTTCCTTCAACCACTCGCCGATCATCTCCGCGTTTGCCGTCGACCAGAAACGCGTGTACGGCGCGCAGGCCGAGCGTAAGAGCAGCGGCATTCTCGCCACCGCCCACAGCATGATGGTGTTGACGGTGATGTTCTTCTGCTTCAGCTGTGTACTGGCACTGTCGCCGGCAGACCTGGCAGCGGCCAAGGCCCAGAACATTTCGATCCTGTCGTACCTGGCCAATCACTTCCAGACCCCGGTGATCGCCTACGCCGCGCCATTGATCGCACTCGTGGCCATTACCAAATCCTTCCTCGGCCATTACATCGGCGCCAGCGAAGGCTTCCAGGGCTTGATCGTCAAATCCCTGCGTGGCCGTAACCGTTCGATGTCGGCCAAATGGCTGGAACGCAGCACTGCGCTGTTCATGGTGCTCACCTGCTGGGCTGTCGCCACGTTTAACCCAAGCATCTTGGGCATGATCGAAACCATGGGCGGGCCGATCATCGCGTGCCTGCTGTTTTTGATGCCGATGTACGCGATCCGCCGCGTGCCATCGCTGCGCCAGTACTCGGGTCAGGTGTCGAATGTGTTTGTGGTGGTGATCGGGCTGATTGCGCTGTCTGCGATCGTTTTTTCGGTACTGCCCTGAAACAAAGCAAAAACCTAAAGCACAGCACTGAGTAAATGTGGGAGCGGGCTTGCTCGCGAAGGCGGTGTATCAGTCAATGAATGCTTGGCTGATGTACCGCTTTCGCGAGCAAGCCCGCTCTCACATTGGGGCTCCATAAGCAGGAAGAGCGCCGCACGGCACGCCCTTTGCTGTACAGCTATTGAGGAAAACGGACCTTGCGAAAACCTCAGCGACGAAGTGGCCGGTGGTCAGGAGACGCGAACTATTCCCGATGCCGGTCGTCAATGACTGCATGTTCTTATCAGGCGGTAACGCACCATGGACAATCCTTTTCAGATCATCACCGACACTTTCACGCCAAACTACCGTGTCAACCTGAGTATCCAACGGCTGGATGGCAGCATCATGCTCACTCTTTCCACTGAGTCGGGTGTGGTGGCCAAGCGCATGATCAGCGCCGAGCAACGCAACGACCCGCAACGGCTTAAACGCCTGGTACAAAGCATTCAATTCGGCATTGCCATCGAGCAGGGCCACAGCGCCATGGAGATCCTGGCGGTGATGACCGATGGCGATCACAAACTGTTGCAACGACCGCCCACCAGTTCCCTGCCCTTCAGCGTCGGGCTTTAAAGCTCACCCTTCTCGGTTTCCAGGCTCGCCTCGCCTTTGCGGCGCGGGCCTTCGACCTTCACCGACGGAAACGCCGACGAGGCGTAGCGCACCACCAGGATCGAGAACGCCAACAGCAGAATCCCACCGCACAGGTAGATGATGCCGATGTCAGGCGGGTTGTGGTGGGACACGTTGGAGATCAGCAGGCGCGTCAGCGCGGTGATCGCCACGTAGATCAGGAAGCGCACGGGCATGTGGTTGGTCTTGAAATAAATCCCGACCATCGCGCCCAATTCCAGGTAGATGAACAGCAGCAAGATGTCATCGATCTTGATGTGCCCGTTCTCCAGCATCCCCAAAAATTCCATCACCGCCGCCCATGCGGTCACCGCACCAATGGCGAACAGCGCCAGGTAGTGGAACGACTCGACAAACAGGTTGCCCAGGGACTCGGCCAGTTCATGGACGTTCTGGCGCAGCTTTTCGGCCCAGTTGATTTTCACGATGATGCTTCCTTAGGTCGGCTCGACCGGATAATGCGGGTTAGACGTGACCGTTGTTCTGCATGCAGAAAAAAGGCCAGCGACCGGTATAAGATGATGGCGGGGTGACATGAGGCACTGCAAACCTGTATTTACGGGCTACATTAAAAAACTGCTACCCAAACCCCACGGTTTGGCTTACCCTTTTAGCTGTATATAAATACAGTAGTCGCAAAAGATAACTATCGTGAAGGCATGTGAGGTGGTGAATGGCCGTCGAAGTGGTATACCGCAGCAGCCGAGATCTGGAGCGTTTGTTCATGGATAAAGCCGAAGCTGACCGTCATGACAAAATGCTTGAACTCGCTGAGTTGCTGGCAGAAGTGTTGCAAAAAGCCGTGCCGTCCCTGAGCGAGCAGCAGGTCGAAGAAGCCGGGATCTACATGGCGAAGAACCGTGATGTCTTTGCCAAGGCGTTCAAGAGCCAACCGGACGCGCTGTCCGAATTGCTGAACGCTCCGGCGGAATAAAGCCCGAATTGAACAGGCCCTGAATCATTGATTCAGGGCCTTTTTAATGCGTGGGTCATTTGTACAGCAGGCGCTCGGCCAGTTCGTCCGCCACCCGTGCAGGGGAGCGCTTCTCAGCTTGAGCGTGGGCGAAGATTTCCGTGAGGCGTGTGCCGATATTCGCCAGGTGCGCGGTGATATCCGGCAATTGCGCGCCGTTGTGCTTCAGCGCGACGTAGATCAGGCCGCCGGAATTGATCACATAGTCGGGCGCATAGAGAATGCCGCGCCCTTCCAACTGATCGGCAATGTCCAGGTTGGTCAGTTGCGCGCTGGCTGAACCGGCCACGGCGGCGCAGCGCAGTTGGCCGACACTTTGGCGGTTGAACACCGCACCCAGGCCGCACGGCGCGAGGATGTCGCAAGGCGTGCTGAGCAAGGCATCGTTGGCGATGGGGTGGGCGCCCAGTTGCTCCATGGCCAATTGCACCTTGCCGTGGTCGATGTCACTCACCAACAACTCGGCACCGGCGGCGTGCAGTTGTTCGGCCAGGGCGTAACCCACGTTGCCCAAGCCCTGGACCGCCACGCGCAAGCCTTCGAGGTTGTCGCTGCCCAGTCGCGCCATGGCCGTGGTGCGAATCCCCGCGAACACGCCCATGGCTGTGTGAGACGAAGGGTCGCCGGCTGCCGTGGTACTGGTGACAAAGCGTGTCTGTTGGGCAATGCAATCCATGTCGGCGACCGAAGTGCCGCTGTCGATGGCAATGATGAAACGGCCATCGAGTTTTTCGATGCAGCGACCAAAGGCTTCAAACAGCGCCGCACGGCTTTCTACATGCACGGGACGGATGATCACTGCCGTACCGCCGCCCACCGGCAGGCCGGCCAGGGCCGCTTTATAGCTCATGCCCTGGGCCAGGCGCGCGGCATCCGCCACGGCGCTTTGGTCGTCGGGATAGGAGAGGTAGCGACAGCCGCCAAGGGCGGGGCCCAAGCGGCTGTTATGGATGGCAATGACCGCTTTAAGCCCGGTGACCGGGTCGACGCTCAGGTGCAGCGATTCAAGGCGGGTGCTGTGCATGAGAGCAAACATCGTCAGGCTCCCGAATCACTTCTGGTAGTGGCCCAAGTATAGGCTTGCGGTAGAAAACTGCCGGACCACGCTGGAATAAGCCGACCGGTTTTGCAGGCCCTGAGACATAAGCGCGCGGGATATTTCTCAAGCCACTGGACGAAAATTCCCAGCAAGGCTAAAACGGGGGCATCCGCCGGAGAATGCAATGAATCCCCGCAAAGCCTTTTTCGCCTGCCTGGAACGTTCCCCCCCTGCGCTGTTTGAAGCAGCGCTGTGGATTGCAGCCGAGCATGACGCGGCCGTGCAACCGTTGGTGATCCTGCAGGAGCTGGCGTTACTGCAACAGCAGGTCGGTATAGGCATGCCCATGCTGCCGCCGGACGAGCTCGGGCAACCGTTACTGCGCCGCCTGAATGACCTGGGGTTCGCCCAGGACGACTTTACCCCCCTACGCCCCGCCGCTGCCTTGCTGGATAAGGTGTTGCAACGCAAACGCGGACAGCCGCTGGCGATGGGCTTGATTGCCCTTGAGCTGGCGCGTCGTCTGCATATCCCGATGGTCGGTGTGAATTTTCCGGGGCACTTCCTGCTGCGGGTGCCCGGCGCAGACCACCTGCTGGACCCGTGTGGCGGCCGGCGCCTGTACCCCAACGATTGCCGCGAGCTGCTGCATCGCCAATATGGGCCCAACCTCAAGTTGCAGTCCGATCACCTGCACACCGCCGACCCGCGCTCGATCCTGCAACGGCTGTCGCGCAACCTGCGCCAGTTGCACCTTTCCAACGACGCGCCGCTGGACGCCCTGGTGGACGCCGAACGTGTGCTGGAGTTGGGCAATGCCAGCGCCGCCGATTACCTGGCGCGGGCCAGCCTGTATCAACGCCTGGATTGCCCGAATGCCGAGCGCTTCGACCTGGAGCACGCGCTGCTGCTCAGCGAAGACCCGATCCAGCGCCTGCGCCTCACCGAGCGACTCGGGCACCTGCCACCCAACTCGGTGGTGCACTAGGACTGTAGTGAGCGGGCTTGTCCCGCGCTGGGGGGCGAAGCCGCCCCAATAAGGCCGCTGCGGTGTTTCAGATAGACCGAGGTGCATGGGTTTGGGGCGGCTTCGCCCCCCGGCGCGGGGCAAGCCCGCTCACTACAAGTTGAACTAGGGGGCTTTGAGAATATCGCCAGGCAGGGAGGTACGCGCCGTCACAACGCCAGGCGCACGCACCTGAATAATCAACAACGCCGCTATCACCGCCGGAATCGCGCAAAAGAAAAATATCTGCTGCACCGGAATCTGCATCGCCAACAGCAGGCTGCCAAACAACGGCCCCAGGATTGAACCAAACCGCCCCACGCCCAGTGCCCATCCGGTACCGGTGGCGCGCACGTGCGCGGGGTAGAAGTTGCTGGCAAAGGCGTTGAGCGTCAGTTGCCCACCGATGATGCAGAACCCGGCGGCAAATACGCAGGCCACCAGATAGCGCGGGTTATCGTGGTTCAGGCCGAGCAGGATGGTGCATACGGCTGCGGCCGCCAGCACGATGGACAGCAGCCGCACCTTGCTTTTCAAACGGTCGGCAAACCAGGCCATGCCGATGGCGCCCAAGGTGCCGGCAAACAGGAACATCGAGGTCACCAGGTTGGCCTGCTTCAGCGCCAGGCCACTTTCCAGCAGCAGCGACGGCAACCAGCTGATCATGAAATACAGCAGGATCAAACTGACAAAAAACGTCGCCCATATCAGCAGCGTCGGGCGTGCATAGCCGTTGCGAAACAGCTCCACCACCGTCAGTTTGCTGCCCTGTTCCTGGCGGTTTTCTGCATCAGTCGCCAGGGGTGCCTGCCAGTCAGGCAGCATGCGCGACGTGACTTTGTGCAAGCGCACATACGGCGGCGCATCGCGCAGCAGACGCGGCAAGGACTCCGGCAGCAGCCACACCAGGAAAGGGAACAACAGCAATGGCGTTACACCACCGGCCAGGAATACCGCCTGCCAGCCGTAGCCTTCGATAAACCCTGCAGCCACAAACCCGCCTGCCGCCCCGCCAAACGAGAAGCCGCACGCTGCCAGGGTCACCATGAAGGTGCGCAGACGCGGCGGCGAGTACTCCGACATCAACGCCATGGCGCTGGGCATCGCGCCGCCCATGCCGATACCGCAGATAAACCGCGCCGCCATCAACGTGGTCAGCGAGTTGGCAAACACCATCAGCACGGTGAGGCTGGCATAGATCAGCACGCAGCCCAGCAGGATACGGCGCACGCCAAACCGGTCAGCCAGCGGTGTCACCAGCAGCGAGCCCAACGTCAGGCCCAGCAGGTTGGCGCTAAACACCGGGCCGAATGCAGACTTTTCCAGGCCCCAATCCTGGGCCAGCGCCGGTACTACATAACCCAGTACCTGAGCGTCGTAGCCATCGGTTACCAGCAGGAGCGCCAGCAACAGGAGGATCAACCATTGGTAGCGCGACACCGGACGGGCGTCGAGTGCCGCGCGAAAGCTGGCAATCTGATTGTGCATCGCAAGGTACCTGTCTTGTTTTTATTGGGAGGTGTAATGCACATCCATTGTGGGCGCTAAGGGGTGTCAGGTTGATTGGCGGGATGGGCCTGGATGAACGCTGGATGTTGAGCTGCCAATGCGGCCACCCGACCAATGCGCGGGTACGCCGCCAACGGGACTTTGAAGCGCTCCGCCGCATACAACTGCGGAATCAGGAACGCATCCGCCATGCCCGGCTGCTCGCCAAAGCAGAAGCCTGCATCACCAATCAACTGCTCCACCGCCCCAAGCCCCTGGCTGATCCAATGCCCAATCCATTCCAGCAACTGCGCCTCGTCATGCCCCCACTGGCGCAGCAGGTTCTGGGTGCTGGAGTTGTGCAGCGGGTGAATGTCACAACCGATGATCGACGCCACCGCACGCTCATGCGCGCGGGTGGCCAGGTCTTTGGACAGCAGCGGTGCCTGTGGATAACGTTCGTCCAGGTACTCGATGATCGCCGGTGACTGGATCAACAGTTCACCGTCATCGGTACGCAAGGCCGGCACACGGCCTTGCGGGTTGATCGCCAGGTAGTCGGGTTGGCGATTGGCTCCGCCCGGTGGCACCAGCAGGTTGACCGGCACCGCCGTAAAATCCAGGCCCTTGAGCGCCAGGGCGATCCGTACCCGGTATGACGAAGTGGAACGGTAGTAGGTATAGAGTTCCATCACCCAAGCCCTCTCTCAGCGCGCTGCAACCACGGTGCCACGGCATTCGCCGAAGCCGATGGACGCAAAGCCTTCACGGTTGCAGCGAGCACGCAGGATGATTTCGTCACCGTCTTCGAGGAACTTGCGCACTTCGCCGGACGGCAACTCGATCACCTTTTTGCCGCCTTCGGTCATTTCCAACAGGCTGCCAAACTGCCCCACTTCTGGCCCGGACAAAGTACCCGAACCAAACAGGTCGCCCGCCTGCAACTGGCAACCGTTGACGCTGTGGTGCGCCACCAACTGTGCGACGGTCCAGTACATGTGCAGGCTGTTGCTCAGCGCCAGGCGATGGGCTGGCACATTCTGCTCGCGCATGGCGGCGGTGGTCAGCAGCACCTCCAGTTCGATGTCCAGGGCGCCAGCGGCCTGATCGCGTTTATCCAGCAAATACGGCAGCGGTTGTGGGTCGCCTTCGGGACGCGCCGGTTGGGCCTTGCGGAACGGTTCCAGGGCTTCTGCGGTGACGACCCACGGCGAAATGGTGGTGATGAAGCTTTTCGACAGGAACGGCCCCAGCGGCTGGTATTCCCAGGCCTGAATGTCCCGCGCCGACCAGTCGTTGAGCAGGCAGAAACCGGCGATGTGTTCGGCGGCGTCGCCAATCGCGATCGAGTCGCCCATGGCATTGCCCTGGCCAATCCAGATGCCCAGTTCCAGCTCGTAGTCCAGGCGGGCGCAGGGGCCGAAGGTCGGTTCGGTCTGGCCAGCGGGCAGCGTCTGGCCTTTAGGGCGACGCACATCGGCACCAGAGGCGCGAATGGTGGATGCACGGCCGTGATAACCAATCGGCACGTACTTGTAGTTGGGGAGCAGCGGGTTGTCCGGACGGAACAACTTGCCAACGTTCTGCGCGTGCTCGATGCCGACGTAGAAGTCGGTGTAGTCATTGATCCGCGCGGGGACGTGCATCTGGCAATCGGCGGCGCGATGTAGCACCTGACCTTCACGGGTTTGCAGCGGGCTGCCCTCGACCAACAGTTCCAGCAGGCGCTCACGCAAGGCCACGCGCGGGCCACGGCCCAACTCGAAAAAAGCGTTCAGTTGGCCGCCAGCAGTGGCCTCCACGGCACGACGGGCTTCCCCCTCGAACGCGTCGATTGCCGCATGCAGGTCGAGGATTGAATCGCCGATCGCCACGCCACTGCGGGGTGCCGAGCCGTTGATGCTGAACACGCCCAAAGGCAGGTTTTGCAGGGGGAAATCCGTGTGACCGTTGGCGGAGGTCACCCAGCTGCGGGTGTGGGTTGGCTGAGTCATGGGTTATCTCCGGTTCGGGTTGAAGGTGGCAGGCAGCGAGGCCCAGCACGCGTCGTAAGAAAGTTGCAGTTGCGGGCAGTCCAAAGCGAACTGGGTCGGGCGCAGCACTTGGCTGGTCTCGAACATGAAGGCCATGGTGTTATCGATCTTGTGTGGCGCCAGCTCGACGTTGATCGCCTTGGTGCAGGTCTCGCCGTCCGGGCCGTGGGCGCTCATGCAGCTGTGCAGCGACGCGCCGCCGGGCAGGAAGCCTTCGGCCTTGGCGTCGTAGGCGCCCTGGATCAGGCCCATATATTCGTTCATCAAGTTGCGGTGGAACCACGGCGGACGGAAGGTGTTCTCGGCCACCATCCAGCGCGGCGGGAAGATCACGAAGTCGAGGTTGGCCAAGCCGTGCACGCTGGTGGGCGAGGTCAAAACGGTGAAGATCGACGGGTCTGGGTGATCGAAACTCACCGTGCCGATGGTATTGAAACGACGCAGGTCGTATTTGTACGGCACGTTGTTGCCGTGCCAGGCGACCACGTTGAGCGGCGAATGGTCGAGCTCGCAGGCCCAGAGTTCGCCGAGGAATTTCTGCACCAGGGTTGTAGGCTGTTTCAGGTCTTCGTAGTGCGCCACCGGCGTGAGGAAATCCCGCGGGTTGGCCAGGCCGTTGCTGCCGATAGGCCCCAGGTCTGGCAGGCGCAGCGGCGCGCCGTGGTTTTCTGCGACATAGCCGCGGGCCTGGGCATCCAGCAGTTCAATGCGAAATTTCAAGCCACGTGGCAGCACGACGATTTCCAGCGGCTCCACGTCCAGCACGCCCAATTCGGTGGCGACGCGCAAGCGACCTTGCTCGGGAACGATCAACAGTTCGCCATCGGCGTTGAAGAACACCCGCTCCATTGAGCGGTTGGCACGGTAGTTATAAATGCTGATGCCTGAGGGTTTTTCCGACCCGGAGTTGGCAACCATGCCCACTAGGCCATCGATAAAGTCCGTCGGCTCAGCAGGAATATCCAACGGGTTCCAGCGCAAGCGATTTGGCGTCACCGCCCCCAGCGGCCCACCGGCCAATTGCCGTTCCAACTTGACGAACGCCGGATGGTTGGCCGAAGGCTGAATGCGGTACAGCCAGGTACGCCGGGCTTCGCTGCGCACCATGGTAAAGGCCGTGCCGGAGAACAGTTCGGTGTACAGCCCATAGGGCGCTTTTTGCGGGGAGTTTTGGCCAACCGGCAATGCGCCGGGTAGAGCTTCGCTGGCGAATTCATTGCCGAAGCCCGATTGGTATTCGAGGTTCATGGATCGTCCTCTGTACGGAAGTTGTTTTTATCGTAATCCAGTTACGCATAACGTAATTTGATCACTATCGACCGTCAAGCTATAAAGACGCCCATTCATCTCTCGGATACTCGCCCTTCCATGGAAAAGCCCCGCGACACCGGTAAACAGAAAGTCCGCTCGGCCGAAGTGGGCACCGATATCCTCAAGGCCCTGGCCGAACTGTCGCCGGCCACTTCGCTGTCGCGCCTGGCCGAGCACGTGCAAATGCCCGCGAGCAAGGTGCACCGCTATTTGCAGGCATTGATCGCCTCGGGTTTTGCCGAACAGAACACCGCCACCAACCATTACGGCCTCGGCCGTGAAGCCTTGCGCGTGGGCCTGGCCGCACTGGGCAGCATGGACGTGCTGAAGGTCGGCGCCCTGCCCCTGGCGGAGCTGCGCGATGAATTGAATGAAACCTGCTTTCTGGCGGTATGGGGCAACCAGGGCGCAACCGTGGTGCACATCGAACCCGCCGTGCGCGCGGTGACGGTGGTGACACAACTGGGCTCAGTGCTGCCGCTGCTCAGTTCGTCCACCGGGCTGGTGTTCAGCGCCTATTTACCGTCGCGGGAGACGGTGGATTTGCGGGAGCGCGAGATCCAGGCCGGCATCGCCCACGCCCTGGCAGACGATCAGGCCTACGCCACCACGTGCGAACAGATCCGCAGCCGTGGCCTGCACTTTGTGCATGGCTTGCTGATGCCGGGTGTGGATGCGTTGTCGGCGCCGGTATTCAACGCCGTCGGGCAAGTGGCGGCGGTGATGACCGTGGTCGGCCCCACCTCGTTGTTCCACGCCGATGAAGACGGCCCGGCGGCGCAGCACTTGCTGGCAGCGACCCGGGCCGTGAGTTGGCGCATGGGCTATCAGCCCTGAATCACCAGTTGGCTAAAGCCACTGCCACGCGGTTTTCCAGCGCCTTCACCTGGGCGCCGCTGACCACGTAATTGTTGGTGATCATTGCAAACACCAACCGCTGCCCATGGGCGTCGGTGACGTAGCCGCTCAACGATGACACGCCGCCCATAGAGCCGGTCTTGGCGTGCAGGTTGTTTTGCGCTGGGGTGCCGCGCAAGCGGTAGCGCAAACTGCCACCGGTCATGCGGTCGCTGTTACCCGCAATCGGCAACGCGTTGTACCAGGCGTTGAACCACGGCTGTTTGTTGGCCGCCAACAGCAGGTCGGTCAGGGTTTGCGACGACACCAGGTTAAGCCGCGACAAGCCGGACCCATCGACCTGGTTCAGCGCTGCCGTATCCAAGCCCTGACGCTTGAGAAACCCGGCCACCGCCACCACGCCTGCCGCCGCCGTGCCGCTGTTGGTACTCTGGCGGCCCATGGCCTTCAACAGAGCTTCGGACATGTTGTTGTTCGACAGCTTGAGCAGCGGCGTGATCAACTCCTGCAACGGTGCCGACCGGTGTTCAGCCAACACATTCGCTGCCGCCGGGCTTGCACCACCGATCACCCGACGCCCCAACACCGTGATGCCCTGCTGCGCCAGCGCTTGCTCAAACAGGTTCGCCACCAATTGCGTCGGCTCCCACACACTGACCAATTGCTTGCTCTGCTTGCCCGGCGCGACCGCACCGCTGAGCTGCAACAGGTTGGTGCCGTGGCGGCGGTTGATCCCATAGGTGTTGCCCGGCCCACTGACCGCGCGATTGCTCAGTTGCAGGTAATCGGTGGGCGGGAAGATCTCGACGCCGACCGGCTGACCGACTCGCACTGGCGCCTTGGCAGTGACCAGCACAGTGCCCGCATCAAAATCCGCATTGGGTGACACGGTCAGCGCTGAAATTTGCGCGCCGTAGTAGGTGCTTTCATCATCGTGGGACCAGTCGACACCCAACCGCTCGGCGTCGAACCACGTGTCGTCGAACACCAGGTCGCCCTGCACTTGGCGAACGCCTTTGCTGGCCAGTTGTGCGGCCAAGGCCTGGTAATCGGCGAATTGCAGCGTCGGGTCGCCCAGGCCGCGCAGGTACAGGTTGCCCACCAGGCGCTCGCCTTGCTGCGTGCCGTTGGTTAGCAGTTGCGTCGCAAACTGGTAGTGCGGCCCCAGCACATCCATCGCCGCTGCCGTGGTCAGCAGTTTTAGATTGGAGGCGGGAACCAACCGCGTGCGCGGGTTGTGCTGATACAACGTGTTGCCACTGCGAGCATCACGCACCATCAGCGAAACCGTGGCGCCATGCAGTGCCGGGTCGGCCAGCAACTGGTCGAGGCTTTGCCCGGTGGCCGTCTTCGACGGTGAGGCGCAACCACTGAGCAACAGCCCAAAACCCAGCGCCATCGCACCGGCGTGTATCCATCGTCCCAACCGCATAACCCTGGCATTCCTGAATCTGAAAGAGTGCGCAGCTTGGTTAATTCACTGCGCTCAATCAAGTGCCAGGGTGGTGATGGAGAACGTATCGGCCTGAAATTGTGGATCGGCCTTAGGCTCGGCGGCGGGCAACACATAGTCCATCGCCGGAAGGTAAACCCGTTGGCGCTGGGCGTCGAACGCCATGTTGTAGGCCATCGGCAAGGTACTGACGGTGGCGGCCAAGGCGTAGTGATCGGCATCCTGCTGGTCGATCACCATCAGGTTGGCATCCACGCCGCTGGGGATCAGCAAGCGACGATGCTGCGCGTCGTAGGCCACGGCGTTGACGTCACGCCCAATCGGCAACTTGGCCTTCACTTCACCCGTCTCGCGATCCGCCACGATCAACACCGGATCGTCGCCCCGGCACGCGACAAACAAGCGCTGGCGCTCGACATCCTGGGCCAGCGCGCTGGGCTTGGGGCAGTCGGCGAATTGCCAGGTATCAAGCACGCCAAAGGTGCTGGCGGCATAGCGCGCCACCTTGCCTTCATCGCGCATCGGCAGGAAGAAACTGCCATCGCCCTTGAGCAACAACGGGTCGATTTTCTTCACCGCCAACTCATGGGCACCGGTGATGCGCTCCTGCTGGGGATCGAACTCAAACAACGTCGAACGATCCGCCCGCCGCCCGCTGACAATAATGACCTTACCGGTGGACGGCTCGTACACAGCGCTGTTGAGGTTGCTTTGCGCCACCGCAATACGTTTGAGCGGCTTGAGTGTGGATAACTGCACCACGCCCAGGCTGCCGTCGGTATTGAGCACGAACACCCGGTCCAATCCGGGCACAAACACCACGCCGTTGGCGCCCTCGGACTGGGCCACGGTCTTGACCGCTCGCTGGTGCTGCACATCAAACACTGTCAGGCCGTTTTCGCGACGGGCCACGAACAGGTAGGGCCGAGTCGGGTCGAGGCCGACAAAGCCCCAACTGTGACCGGAGCCGGGCAGCGTCATCCGATGTTCGCGGTGGTACGACGCCCCATCGGCCAGTGCCGAAGCGCTGATCAACAGGGCCAATAATGCACCGAGCTTTTTCATCAGAACTCCAAGGTGCTGGATACCGAGAATTGCCGAGCATCACCAATCGACACAAACAGGCGGCTGGCCGCCGAGGTGTAGTAAGTGCGGTCGAACATGTTCTTCACGTTGAGCTGGAACTTGACCTTCTGCCCGTCGATCTTGGTGTCATAGGTGGCAAATGCATCGGCCACGGTGTAGCCAGGCAAGTTGAAATCGTTGGCGGCATCGCCTGCGCGCTCACCGACGTAGCGGGCACCCGTGCCCACACGTAGTTGGTCGCCGCCGAAAATGCTGCCGAAGTCGTAGGCCACCGACAACGAGCCGGTGTGCTTGGCGACGTTTTGCAGGCGGTTGCCTTCAAGCGTCGGGTCCTTGTCCTTGGTGTCCAGGGCATCGGTGTAGGCGTAGCTGCCAATCACGCTCCACTGGTCGGTCAACTGGCCAGTGGCGTCCAGTTCCAGGCCGCGGGAACGCACCTGGCCAGCCAGGCTGTAGATGGTGCTGCCAGCCACTTCCGACGACACCAACACGTTGCGCTTGTCGATGTTGAACAACGCAGCACTGGCGGTGATACGCCCAGGAATGTCGAGCTTGGCCCCCAGTTCCCAGGATTTGGATTTCTCGGGCGTCAGGTCGCCGGTCAAGGTGCTGCCATCCGCCAGTGCAGCAATGGTGGAGTTGGGTTTGAATGACTCCGTGTAGCTGCCGTAGAACGACAATTCATCGGTGTAGCGATACACCAAGCCCGCACGCGGCACCCAGGCTTGGCCGTTACCGTTGGTGTTGGCTTTGAATGGCACGCCCTTGCCAGCGTACTGGTCATACATTTGGTAGCGCGCACCAGCGACGAAAATCCACTGGTCGGTGAGGTGAATCGCATCCTGGAAGAACAGCGAGTCGCTGCGCAGCAGGTCAGTCTGAGCGCTGTCGGCGGCGCTGACGGTGGTACCCGCGACTTCGTTGCCGTAGACCGGGTTGTTGTAGTTGAACGTGCTGCGCGAATTCTGGCGGATAAGTTCGGCGCGGTAGATCTTGCGGTATTCGTCATCCACGCCGAACACCAGGTCGTTCTGTAAGCCGAACACGTTGACCTTGCCTTCCAGACTGGCCGTGGTGAAGCGGTCGGTGGTGATCGCGCCTTTGGTGCCGTCCATCCTGCGGGTCAGGGTGCCGTTGGTATTCACCGCGCTCACGCGCACTTGGCTGGCGTCGTAGGTCTCGCGGTTCCAGCTGTAGCCGAAGTGGGCTTTCCAGTCGTCGTTCAGGTCGTGGTCGGCTTCGAAGCGGTACAGGTCGGAGCGGCCTTCCATATTGTTGAAGGGCTCATCCAGGCGCCGAGTGGACGGAATGTCCAGCGGGTGGTTGGACTTGTCGATGGCGGTGCCACGGTCGAACGGCGAGAGAAACTCGCGATGCTCGTAGGCGAACAGCAACTTGGTGCTGTCGCCGTACCAGGCCAGTGACGGCGCCACCAGCGTTTCGCGGTGGGTGCCAAAGTTGCGCCAGTAGTCTTCATCTTCATGGTCGACGATCAGCCGGTAAGCCAAGCCGCTGTCGCCAATCGGGCCGGTGGTGTCGAGGCTGCCGCCGCTGCCGTTCTTGCCGTCGCCAAAGGTGGAGCCGCGCACGGTCAGGGCGGTGGACTGCACCAGCTCGGGCTTTTTGCTGACGATATTGACCACACCGCCCGGGTCCTGGATGCCGTACAGCAACGACGACGGGCCCTTGAGCACTTCGACGCGCTCGGCGGTGGCGTTCAGCGCCCGGCCCTGCACCACGGGCATGCCGTCACGCATGATCGAACCGTTACGGTTGTCGCCAAAGCCGCGCAGCATCACCGCGTCCTGGGTGCTGGCCAACGTGTTGGCCTGGGTGATGCCGCTGATATTACCGAGGGCGTCATCCAGGTTGCGCGGGGTCTGGTCTCGCAGCACTTGGGCCGGGACGACGTTGACGGTTTGCGGGGTTTCCAGCAGCAGCGCCTTGGAGCGCATCACCGAACTGGTGGGTGGCGGCTGGTAGCTGGTGCTGTCCTGGGCCTGCTGGCCAACGCCGCTGATGGTGGTGGCGCCAAGGTTGACGGCGCCTTCGGTGGGCACCGGTTCCAGCGCCAGGGTGCGGGCATCGATCTGACGGAAGGTGAAGCCGGAGTTGCCGAGCAGGCGTTGCAAGGCCTGGGTCGCGCTCATCTGGCCGCTGACCGCCGGGGCACTGAGGCCGTAGGGCGCTTCATCGGTGTAGATCACGCTGATCCCGGTGACGCGGCTGAAATCGCTCAACGCCTGGGGCAGCGGTTTGGCTGCCAGGGCAAAGTTGAACTGGGCGCTTTGCTGCTCCTGTGCCTGAGCCACGCTCAAGGGCAGCAATGCCAACCCCGACACCGCCAATACCGAGGCTCCCAGCCACTGTTTAACCAAACCGCCCGCCGTCGACTTCATGCTGTGAGAACCCGTGTAGAAAACGCTGTTAATGCGAATAGATCGCAGTTTCAAGCACTACACGGATGGGCCGCAGGTTTACCTCACCTTAATTTGCAAAATATTTTGTTTATTGCGCCTGGATACGGAACCCCATGCGTGGGAAGTGCACGTGCACGGTGCCGGCGCGGTCGTCGATACGGCGCAGGATCAGTTCTTCACGCCCGGCAAACAGCAGTTCACCGGCGACCGGGTCGGTGCCGTAGTCGGTGGCGCTGATGGTCACTTGCTGGCCTGGGGTGAAGCCATTCAAGTCCTCGAACACTTCATCCGGCAGATTGGCCGGCGTGGCGTTGCGCGAGGTTTCCAGGGCCTGCTCGGCGCTCATCTGGGTGGAGGTGCCATGGCCGAAGCCCAGCACGCGGTCCAGCCAGGCGGCAACAGTCGGGTAAGCGTCCACCAACGGCGCGGTCACAGATGAGCCTTTGAGGAACCACAACGGGTGAGCCAGGGAGAAGTCGGCAATCGAAGGCTCGCCGAACAGGAAGTCCCCGGCTTGGTGCTTCAATTGCTGATCGATGCGGCTGACAATCGCGGGCCATTGGTGCAGGGCCTGGTCCAATTGCACACGCGTCGCCGTGCCGCCGCTGAACAGTTTGCCGCGGTCGGCCACCAGCACCTGGATCATCTCCGGTGGCACTTTGGCGAATTTCACCGCCAGGGATTCGGGCTGGAACACCAGCGCCACGGCATGGGAAAACACCACCGAGTCGGCCCAGGCGGCGAAGCCTTGGGTGACCAGCTCCAGGCCTTGGGGAAACAACGCCGGGGCGGCTTTTTCCTGCTCCAGGCGGCGGGCGATCAAGGCGGTGTCGCAGTAGATATCCGCGCCCACTTGCAGCACCGGAGTCTTGCGATAGCCGCCGGTGAGCGGGGTGAAATCCGGCTTGGGCATGACCGGCGGGATCAGCACCGAGTGCCAGGACACACCCTTGAAGCCCAGTAACAGGCGGGCCTTTTCCGCGAAAGGGGATTGCGGGTAGTGGTGAAGGATCAACTCAGACATGCCGGACTCCGCTCTAGAAGTGAACCGCTAGCTTAGCCTGCAACCTCCCGTTTGGGGGCGATGGGAACCCATCAGTCAAATCAATGAGCCACTCGCCGCCAGGCATTCCTTGGCGCTTTTCTTCAATTTCTTGATCAGCCGTTCCTGGCGCAGCGCCTCGCCCTTGCTCGCGCATTGCTCGGTGTACACCAGCGCCACGGCCGGACTGGACAGGAAAAACCGCGCGCCCTTGCCGCTCTGGTGAGAGGCAAAGCGGCGCACCGGGTCATTGCTGATGCCGCAGTACAGCGAGCCGTTGGCGGCGCGTACCAGGTAGACGAACCAGGGTTTGGGTTCAGAAGGATCAGTCACGGGTCGATTCGGCTAAAACACAGGAGCGCCAAGCTTATCAACGACTGGCCTGAAATGCCTTCAAACCACGCAGTGCCTGGGCGCGCACGGCGTTTTTGACGATCGGCGTCCAGCCCAGCAACAGGCCTTTGGTGCCCAGGGCCTGACGCGACCAGCGCCACAGGTCGAAGCTGTCGTGGTGCTCGCAGATCTTGCCGTCGCGAAACACGAAGCGCGCCTGGATATCGTTGACCACCGTGTTGCCAGTAGCGCTGAACAAGTAGGTGGCAACCCAATGCGCGCCGCCGCTGCGCTCATCACTGCGCACGTTGTCGAAGGTCAGGGAGAAGTCCTTGGCGCGGGTGGTGAGCATGCGCCACATATCGCCGGCATCGCGCCCGCGCAGTTCACCAAAGGCCGGGTCGCTGAACACCACGTCATCGGTGTAGCAGGCGGCCATGGCCTCGGCGTCCAGGCGCTGGAAGGCCTGGTAGAAATGGTTGATCAGGGCGGTGTGGGCATCACTCATGGGCAGGCTCCGGGCGCTATTGTTATCCGGTTTGCACGATAGTCTGCCCATGGGCGCAAAGCCATGCCCATTTACAGCATCAATGAGTCAGCTGTGATCAGAGGTAGACCACGTCCAGGCTGGCGCTACCGTCCAACGCAAACTCCTGGCCCACAGGCGGCAGGTACTGCATCCTGACGATCATGGTCTCGACCAGGATATCCAGGATCATGACTTGCAACGGCAGGGGCGCAACGTTACCCCCCGCGATCGATCCCAGCGCGCGCATGCCGTTGACTTGCCAAACCAGCCCCGGATGGGTGGCATCCGACCAGGCGGCACCATCGTTGGACTCAATCATCGGCCGGCCCACTCCGTCAGCCAGCGCGTTGGCCGTTTTCAGCAAGTACCAGCCCACCTTGGTATCACCATTGACCAGCCCCAGGCCGAAGTTGGGCTGGCCGATCGACTCCTCGCCGGAACTGCCCGCCCGATTGTCGTGGCTCTTGATGGCAATCAAGGTCGGCGCGCTGCAATCGACACGCAGCTGCAGGGTCGCAACCGGCAGCGCCGTCGGCTTGTTGTGGGGGTCCAGGTCTTTGCGCGATATCTTGCCGTGGTCTACCACGCCGGCATTGGACAATGCGGGCGTACACGCAGCGGGAGTGATGCGACCCTTGACGTTTACATCCACGCTGGAGGCGGCCATGGCGGGGCCCATAGCGGCAAGCGCCAGGGCGCTGACCATCAGAAATTGCTTCATGTACGGATACTCGTGGAGAGATCATGGCCAGGCGCCCACGGCGTCCGGCCCTTCATCGTTAGAGGTAGATGACATCCAGCGTTGCGCTGCCGTCGATGGGGATTTCCACGCCGACCGGCAAGAGCTTGCGGTGAGTGATCGTCGAGGCAACAACAACGTCCATCTTCATGCTCATCAGTGGCCGCGGCGCGGGGGCTACGGCGCTTGCACCATTGACCGTACGCATCCAGTTGGGCTGCCAGATGGTATTTTCCGGCGCATCGAGCCAGGTCTGGCCGTCCATGGACTCAATCAACAAAGCGGGCAATTCGTCAGCGGTGGCATGGGTCATCTTGAGGGTGTACCAGCCAATTTTCACATTGCCCGGCGCCAGGCCCAGGCCAAAATTGGGCAAGGCTGCGTCGTACTCCGCCGAGGTGCCTGCGCGGTTGTCCTGGCTCTTGACGGCTACCAATGTCGGCGCCTCACAACTGACCGACAGTTGCAGCCTGGCCACAGGCAACAGGGTGTTGCTTGAAGGTTTCAGATCACTGGCCGAGATTTTCCCGTAATCCACCGTCCCTCCGTTAGCCAACAACGGCATACACGCCGACGGTGTAATGCTGCCCTTGGCGCGAAGTTCCACGCTGGACGCAGCCAAGGCATGCCCTGCACTGGCAGCTGTAATAGCCGCCATCAAAGCCAATAACTTCTTCATTATGTAAGTGCTCGCAGGAGTGCGCTGTTATTGTTAAACACCCGGTACATCACTGCACCTGACCTTCACAATAAATACGACTCTATCTTTAGACTAGGGATTAACGCTCCAGCATTCCACCAAGCCAGAGCAAGCACTTACTTTATAGAGCCGCCATCAATCGCCCAATGCAAATATTACGAATACCCCCAACTAAGGCACCATCCCGATATCTCGCGCATAGGCAAATAAGTCCACATCGGTAGAAATACACAGCCGATTCATCGCCGTGCTCTTTTGTTTACTGATAGTTGAAATACTGCGATTGACCCGCGCCGCGATCTGGCTGACGGTCATGCCACTTGCCAGCATGCGCACCACCTCCTGTTCCTTGCCGGACAACGTGGGGGGCTGGGTCGGCTGCGAGCCACACACCTGGTCCAATTGCACACGCAGGCACTCACTGACAAATTGACGCCCCTGCACCACGGCCTTCAGCGCCAGGGGCAGCTCGCGGGCCGAAGCGCTCTTGGCGATAACGCCCCTGGCGCCGTGGGAGAAGGCTGTGCGCAGGGTCGCGATATTGGCAAACATGGTCACCAGGATCACGGGAACATCAGGGTACTGGCGGTTCAACAAACCCAATAACCCATACCCGTCAGCTTGATGATTTCCGGGCATAGCGAAGTCGGTCACGATCACATCGCAGGGCAGTTGCCGGACTAACTCAAGCAGTTGATCCGGACCATCAGCCTCACCCACTACTTTGCACTTTCCACTGGCTTCAATCACCACTCTCTGTCCCACGCGAACAATAGGGTGATCGTCAGCAATAATGATGCGAATCATCGGTCTTTCCATGATGGCAATTTGAGAGCGCAAAAATACCGCGATCATGCCCTTGCAACAACAGGAAATAACTCACCGACTTTGCGGCACACCCCACATTTAAAGAGCCACACACCACTTCCTACATAATTAAGAGAAATTACATACAGAAAAGTACTACATAACTAATGGATAAATTCCTTCAGAGATGTGCCAGATAATTCAGATAACGCTCAACCCCCCCACGGAACTCGTCCAACGCCGAACGGTTCATCGCTACTCCGGTTGATTGAACCTGCCTGATCAATTGCAATGCCCCGGCCTCCAGCCCAGTTTCCCCCAGGAACGCCACGCTCCCCACCAATCGATGCAGACACTGGGTGGCCATCCGGGCATCCCGCACCGCCTGCGCATGGGTCAGCACGGCCAAGTCGGCATAGGCCTCCTGGATCAGACTGAACACCATAGGCTCGACCACGTCCCACGAACCAAAGGCCTCGATCAGGCTGGCACGGCTGGGGAAAACAGTGCGGCTCGCCGAAATTGAACGGGGTTCCTCGTCGGTATTGGTCGCAGATTCCGGCTGAGACAGCCAGCAACGCAACACCTCGCGCAATTGCGCATACCCGATCGGCTTGACCAGCCAGCCGTCCATCCCGCACGCCAGGCATTGCCGAATCTCCTCGCGCCCAAGGCTGCCGGTGAGTCCAAGCACGATGATCGGCGTACGCTTTTCAGCCCGCTCCCGACGGCGCAGTTCGCGGGTCATGGTGTAGCCATCCATGACCGGCATGCGGCAATCACTGATGACCAGGTCGAAACGCTCGGCAGCCAGTGCCTGCAACGCTTGCTGCCCATCACGGCAACACCGGTGGGCCACGCCGAGTTTTTCCAGGAGTGAACCGAGCAGTAATCGATAGGTGTAATGGTCGTCCACCACAAGCACCCGAAGCTGTGACCAGGCGGCCTCAGGCAATGCTGCGGGCGGACCTTTGGGGGGAAAGTAGCCAGGCATAGTGCCCTCAATAGAGAGCGATCCGCTCACCCGAACTTTTCATCATTAAGACAACCGCCCGAATCCAAATGAATTGCATTTAGGCCGTAAAGAGCGGGAAAAATATCCGAACGCGTGATCGGTCGCGATACAACAACTACGACAACGCTACCTCTGGTTTTAAAAAACGCTGTTTTCTGACTAAACAACCCCCTTTTGTCATTGCCACCCTGTCATTCGTAATAGTTGCATTTCCGTCCTCCCCTCCCGGCGATAAATTCCCCCCCGCTTTCCCTGAAGCGGCGCGTGCCCTCCATTAACCAAAAGAACATGGGCAACTTCCCCGCGCCAATCTGTCCCCAAGACTTTGCATAGGAATACCCGCTGTGTTGAAAGACTCTCTCGCCGCCTTTACTGGCGCGCTGCTGATCGCCCACGGCGCGATGGCACTGGCAGCAAGTTCCGTGGATCTGTCGGTAAAGGGCATTATCACGCCAAGCGCCTGCGCCCCCAGCCTGAGTGACGGCGGGCAGGTGGACTACGGCAAGATCGCGGCCAAGGACCTGTCCGCCACCGGTACGACCCTACTGGCACCGGTCACCCTCAAACTGAAGGTCGAGTGCGAAGCCGATACGTTGTTTGCGCTCAACGGTCGGGACAACCGCCTGGGGTCTTCCTACTTTTCCGCCCTGTCCCACATATATGGCCTTGGCCTGGTGAACGGTAACGAGAAGTTGGGTGGCTATGGCATCGGCGTGTTCAACCCGGTAGCGGACGAACCAGTGCAGCCTCTGTTTTCCTTCGATAACGGCACGACCTGGCTGGTGAATTCTTCCGGCAGCTACATGGGTCATCCCTTTTGGAACGCCTTTGGCGACTCCCCCACGCCCAAAGCGCTGCGCAGCGTGAACGTCGACCTGCGCATCTCCACTGAAATCGCGCCCGTCGCAAACCTGACCCTGACAGAGGAAGTTCCACTGGACGGCTCAGCCACGCTGGACCTGATCTACCTGTAATGCCCTCCACCCCTCACTGACGCCACAAGGACCTGTGCCCATGGACAAACCAACCCTCGCCCTGCTGCTGGCGGCTTTTGCGCCCGCAGCCTTTGCCGCCAGCAGCGCCGACCTGAATGTTTTCGGCACGATCACCCCCAGCGCCTGCGCGCCCGTGCTATCGGATGGCGGCGTGATCGACCACGGCAAAATGACCTCCAAGGATCTGCAACCAGCAGCCCCCACACGGCTCGCTCCAGCAGAGATTCGCCTTGAAGTGCTGTGCGAGGGTGAGACCTTTTTTACGTTGACCACCGTGGACAACCGCGCGGGCACCTCCGCTATCAACCCGAGACACCACGGCCTGGGCCTGACCCCGGAAAAAGAAAAACTGGGCAGCGTGGCCTTCTCGCTGTTCGACCCGGTGGCCGATGACAATCCCGTCAAAGTCATCACGTCGAGCAATGGCGGAGCCAACTGGTCCGAGTCGATCTACCTGGGGCATGAAGCGCTGACGTCGTTCGCCGCCCTCGACGGCCCCAACACGCCCATCGCCCTGAAAACCCTGAACGCCCGCTTGCGCACCTTCGCCATCATCGTGCCCGCCACCGACCTGACGCTGCTCGATGAGGTGCCCATTGATGGCCAGGCCACGCTGCAACTCAAGTACTGGTAAGTCGCTGTTTATTCCATTCCCCCCTAGTTAGGAGCAACACCATGAAGACCCTCAACGCCCTGTTCGCCACCCTGCTGTTCACCGGCGCCAGCAGTGCTTTCGCCGCCTCCAGCGTGGACCTGACCGTGCGTGGGCTGATCACCCCGAGTGCCTGTGAGCCAAGCCTGCCCAGTGGTGGCAATGTCGATATCGGCAAGATTTCCGCCAAGGATCTCAAGGCCGACGACTTCACCAACCTTGGGGAACACAAGGTCACCCTGACCGTCACCTGTGACGCCGCGACCTTGATGGCGATCGAGCCCCAGGACAACCGTGCAGGTTCGAGCGCCGACGACATCCCTGTGCGCTTCGGCCTGGGCCTGATCAATGGCACTGAAAAACTCGGCTTCCTCGAAGCCTGGCTGTCCGCGCCTCTGGCCGACAGCGTCGAGAGCCGTGTCATCAGATCGTCGGACGGTGGCAACACTTGGGAACGCAATAGCAACTTCTCCACCGGCACCCTTCTTTCAGTGGCAGACAACACCACCCTGGCGCCGATTCCCGTGCAGGTGTTCAACGCCGACCTGAACCTCACGGCCACCATCGCCCCGGCCAGCAGCCTGACGCTGACGGAGGAAGTGCCCATCGATGGCTCCGTCACCCTGACCGTCAAATACCTGTAATGCAAAACGGGCGCAGCGCCCTGCCCTGCGCCCACCGTTGTTCTCACGGATGTCCCCACAACACGGTTCCAACACCAGCCCATGAACACGTTCTCACGCCGCTTGATAACGCTCTGTCTGTGCCTGACCGCTACCAACGCCCTGGGCGCCTCCTCGGTCGAAGTAACGTTGACCGGCAGCATCACGCCCAGCGCCTGCACGCCAACCCTGTCCCCCAGTGGCACGGTCGATCACGGGCGGGTCCCGGCCCGCTCACTCAATCAATACGAGTTCACCGAACTGCCCGCCCGGACGCTGGACATGAACGTGACCTGCAACCAACCGGTGCTGTTCGTGCTGGTGGGTGTGGATAACCGTGCCGACTCCTCCGTGGGGCCGGGTTTCTACTACGGCCTGGGCAACAACATCCACGCCCCGGCGGAGCGCCTGGGCTCGGTGGCCCTGGCCATTCGCGAAGCAATGGGCGACGGCCAGCGCGCCATCGTGCTGGCCTCCAGCAACAAGGGCCTGACCTGGTTTCCCGAAACCAACGCCTACCCGAATAACTACATGGGCTTTGCGCACCCCGGCACCCTGGTGCCGGACCCCCACAACGTGCTCACCGCCAAGCTGGAAATCAAAACGTCGATCAACGCCGCCGCCTACCTGACCCTCGACCAAGAGGTGCCGCTGGACGGCTCCATCGTGCTAGACCTGAGGTATCTGTAGTCATGTTCCCCTTCCCTTGCGCTGCCTTGATAACACGGGTGTTCAACCTGGTTCGCTACACCAGTCTTTACCTCGCCGCACTGGCCCTGACACTGTGGGGGCCAACCCTGGTGCTCGCCGACGGCATGGTGCCGGACACCTCGGTGGTGATCGTCCATGAAGCCGATGGCGAAGCCGCCGTGTCGGTGACCAACACCGATACCAAGCTCGCCCTGCTGCACGTCACCCTCGAAGACATTCCCGAAGACCCGGCGTCGTTGCTATTTGTCACGCCGCCGCTGACGCGGGTCGAGCCGGGCAAGAGCCAACTGATCCGCTTCATCCTGCAATCGCCCACGCCCCTGACCACCCAGCGCCTCAAGCGCGTGATTTTCGAGGGCATGCCCCAAGGCCGCGCCGCTGGCCAGGCCGGGCATGCGCGGGTGGGGGTGACGGTGCGCCAGAACCTGCCGGTGATCCTGCATCCAAAAGGCCTGGCACCGAATCGCACGCCGTGGACTGGCTTGGTCTGGAACCTGAAGAACCAGCAACTGAGCGTGAACAACCCAACCCCTTACGTGGTGCGACTGGCCCAGGAGCTGACGCTCCTGCCAGGCAAGGGCTCGGCGTTACTGCCGCGCACTTACGTGCTGCCGGGCGAGACGCTGACCGTCGCCGCCAGCCAGGCCCAGGCCAGCACCGTGCAGATGCAGCCGGCCACGGTCTACGGGTTCGCGGTAGCCCCGTACGAAGCACCGATCACCCTTTGATCGCAGCGTCGGCGGGAGCAATGCCGGCGCCCTGATAACGAAGTGGCCTCCCATTGAAGGCCACCGGGAGCTTGCCTCGCCAAAGGATCGGCGCGGGTCTGCCTCCACTTATTCGAGTACCCCTTGTGAGCACAGTTATGACTGATCGCGACGGCAATGCCGTGCCTGGGTTTTCATCGCCCTGCTCGCGCAGGCTGCTGGCGGGCCTGGCGCTGGCCGTGAGCACGGCGCTGCCAGCGAGTGACCCCCTGGCCGACGAACTGGCCGGTTCATTCGACCCGCAAACCTTGTCCCAGCGCGGCATCGACCCGCAACTGGCCAACCTGCTGCTGGAAGCGCCACGCTTCGCGGCCGGGCGCCACGCCCTCAATCTCAACGTGAACGGCCAACGGCGTGGCCGGGTGGATGTGGTGTTCGACGGGCAAGGCGCGCTGTGTTTCAACCAGCCGCTGCTGGACGCGGGCGACCTGCGCACCCCGGCCGATGAGGACGAGTGCCACGCCTTCCTCGACGCCTACCCGCAGACCGTGATCGAGCAAGACCCGGCCACCCTCAGCCTGTCGCTTGTAGTGCCCACCGAGGCGCTGCGCCCCGCCGTGCGCGACGTGTCCGGCTACCAGACCGGCGGTTTTGCCGGCTTGCTCAACTATGACCTGAGCGGCCTGTACAACGAGTACGGCGACGACACCAGCCGTTTCGGCTCGGCCAATACCGAGGTGGGCTTCAACGCCGGTGACTGGATCGTGCGCAGCCGCCAGGTACGCACCTGGCAAGACAAGGTGGCACGCACCACGCACCTGGACGCCTACGCCCAGCGCACCTTTGCCGAGCAACAAGCGGTGTTCCAGGCTGGGCAGATCAACCTGTACAACCCCGTGCTGGCCGGTACGCAGATCACCGGCGCCCAGGTGCTCACCGAAACCGCTCTGCAAGACCAGAACCAGGGCGCGACCATCACCGGCATCGCCAATAGCCCGGCGCAGGTGGAGATCCGCCAGAACGGCACGTTGATCCATTCCACGGTAGTGCCCGCCGGGCCGTTTTCCCTCACCGATGTGCGGCGCTTGAACAGCCGCTCCGATGTGGAAGTCACGGTCAAGGAAAGCAGCGGCGAAGAGCGCCGCTTCACTGTGCCGGCGGCCATGCTCGGCCTGGGTTTACCGGCGCCGGGCTACTCGGTGGCAGCCGGTCGGGTGCGCAAGATCGGCGCCGGTGAAGGCGCCGAGCCGTGGGTAGTCAGCGGTGGCTGGAGTGGCGCGCTGCACCCGCAGGTCAGCGTCGGCGGCGGCGCACTGGTGGCCGAAGATTACCGCGCGGTGGGCGCGAATGTTGGCTGGTTGCCGTGGCAAGACAGCCAGTTCCAGGTCTCCAGCCAAGTCGCCCAGGCCACGCGCACTGGCAACGAACGCGGGGTGCAAACCGACCTGTCGTGGTCGCAACGCCTGAGTGAACGCTGGGCGATCACCACCGCAGGTTCCTGGCGCACGCTGGGCTATCGCGACTTGGACGACTCCACCTACACCACCGATACCCGCGAGCAGCGCCGCGCCCGTTATCGCGACCAGCAAAGCGCCACCGCGTCCTGGTCGCACCCGATGCTCGGCGCGTTCAGTGCCGGGATCTCACGCTCGTCCTCGTTTACCGGTGACAGCAGCAGCCGCGCCTTGGCGTCATGGGGCACCAGCTTTGGGCGCGTGTCGGTGTCGGCGAGTGCCGAATGGCAAGTCGGCGGGCGCCAGCAAAGCGATGACAGTGTGTACCTGAACATCAGCGTGCCCCTGGGCGAGAACCGTCGCGGCCGTGCCTGGGCGCGCAATGCCGGTGGCGATCACCGCATCGGCGCCGGGGTCAGCGAGCAACTCAATGACCAGTTGAGCTACCAGGTCGGCGTGGAACGCGACAGCCGCGACCGTGAGGTGGAGTCGTCCGTCGGCGTCTCGGCGCTGCCGTACTACAGCCAATTGGACTTCAACTACACCCGCAACAATCAGGAGCGCTCCAGCTACCAGGGCGGCGCGCGCGGTGGCGTGGTGCTGCACGGCGATGGCCTGACGTTCTCGCCCTATCAGGTACGCGAGACCTTCGCCGTGATGTCGGTGGGCGACATGGCCGGCATCAAGGTCAACACCCCCAGCGGCCCGGTGTGGACCGACTGGCAAGGCCAGGCCGTGGTGCCGCAACTGAGCCCCTACGGGCGCAGCCCGGTGGAGGTACAAACCCGCTCGCTGCCGCGCAATGCCGACATCAGCAACGGTTTGGCGGTGCTGTCGGCCGGGCGTGGCGCGGTGGACAAAGTCGAGTTTGGCGTGGCCCTCACCCGCCGTGCGCTGCTCAACGTCACCACCGCAGACGGCCAGCCGTTGCCGCGTGGCGCGGCGGTCAGCACCGCCGACGGCGAGTTCGTGACCCTGGTGCAGGAAGGCAGCCAAGTGTTTTTGCCCGACGTGCTCGAGCGCCGCGAACTGTGGGTCAGCGTCCCCGGCCAACCCCGTTGCCGCCTGAATTACCAGTTGCCCGAACGCGGCGATCCCGAGGTGTATTTCGAAACCGCACCGGCGCGGTGCCAACCATGAGGAACCTCAGCATGGGCCTGAAACCAGCCTTGTTATCCGTGAGCCTGTTGCTGGGCGCGAACGCCTGGGGCATGGATGAATGCCAGTTGAACCTGAGCGAAACCCGCGTGGATTTCGGCTTGATAAACCGGGCCGTCGCGCAAGGATCAGCAGCAGAACACCGGCTGGGCGACCGACGCTTGAGCCTGAGCCTGAACTGTCCCAACCCGGCCGACCTGAGCCTGTTCTATCGCGGCTTGGCCGGGAGCGGCGAGCGCTTCCAGTTCACTCAACGCGGCAGCTACAGCCTGCAGGCCGGCGATGCCTTGCTTGATGGGCAGGCCGTGGAGTTGGGACTGTTGCCCGGCAGCGGCCAACCGCCTGTCAGCACCGGCGCTACGCTGGGCTGGCGCCCCGAGCACGGCATTGTGCCGATGCGCGCCGGCGTGCCGGTCAGCGGGCGCAGTCTGTCGCTGCAACTGGACGTCAGCGCCTGGGCCCGGGACGATGCCTTGCGGGTCAGCGATGCGGTCACCTGGGACACCAGCGGCGAATTCGACGCCATCCACACCGGCCGGTCACGGGAGTTGGCCCTGCAAGCCCGCTTCGCCCCAGCGGCCTGTACGCCGAGCCTGTCCAACGGCGGCACGGTGGCGTTCGGCAAGTTGTCGGTGATGGACCTGAGCCTCGACAAGGAAACCGCCCTGCCCGCTCGCCCCTTGGTGGTCAGCGTGGCGTGCGACGCGCCCACGGCATTCGCCCTACGCCTGCAAGACAACCGCCAGGGATCTGCCAGCGGTGCGGCTGACGAAACCACCTACGGCTTGGGCCTTGACGCTCAACAGCAAAAAATCGGGCGTTATCGGCTGATCTTCGATCCGCAGCGCACTACCGCCGACAGCTTCCCCCACCTGTATCGCACCGACTCCCCCACCGGCGCCCTGCCGTGGAGCAGCGCCAGTGCCAACCCACTGGCGATTGGCGCCAGCCGCTTCCTCGGTTTCAGCGCCAGTGCCGGCAGCACCAGCGGCCCCGAGGCGATTCAACAACTGAGCGCCACGGCGAGCCTGGAAGCAGTGATCGCCCCGTTGGGCACGCTGGACCTGGGCAGCGAAGTGCGCCTCGACGGCGCCGCCACCCTCGAACTCAACTACCTCTAGGAGCTTTTTTATGAAACCCATCCTGCTTGTCTTGGCGTTGCTGTGGGGCACCGCGCACGCCGCGTCCACCGTCGATCTGGCCGTGACTGGCCTGATCACGCCCATGGCCTGCACGCCGCTGCTCTCCAGCGGCGGGCTGGTGGACTTCGGCAAGATTTCGCGCAACGACCTCAACCTCACCAATGGCACGCGCCTGCCGCACAAGTACCTGACGCTGACCGTCACCTGCAACGCCCCCGGCCGCTTCGCCCTGCGCATGCGCGACAACCGTGACGGCACGGCCCACGTCAACAGCGAGATTTTCTACGGCCTGGGCCTGGACACCAGCGGCAACAAGATCGGCGTGTACTCGGTGAGCTTCGACCCCAGGCAAACCGTGGTCGACGACCTGGCCGTGGTGTACGGCACCGAATCCACCACCGGCGGCCTGGCGTGGCGCATGGCGAACCTCAACCCTATCGATGTGGGCTCGCGCAGCCTGCTCGGCTTTACCGATGTGGTCGGCAGCACCGCCGGCCCGTCGGCCATCCAGACGCTTACCAGCACCCTGAAGCTGGAAGCCACGATCAACGCCCGGCAGAACCTGGACCTCAGTGTGGAAACACCAATGGATGGGTCGGCCACGTTGGAAGTTGTGTACCTGTAACCCTTGTTTTCCCTAGTCCCCGTAACCCCTAGTAGGAGCAACACCATGAGCATCACCCGTAACCTTCTGCTCACCGCATTGCTGGCAAGCGCCGGCCATGCTGTCGCCGCGTCGAGTGTCGACGTGAGTATCAGAGGGTCGATTACCCCCAGTGCCTGCACGCCGGCCCTGTCCAATGGTGGCGTGGCGGATTTTGGCAAGATTGCCGCCAAGGACCTGCGGCCAGACCTGCCCACCTATCTGACTGGGATGTCCCTGGAGATGAGCGTGACTTGCGAAGCGGCAACGCTGCTTGCCATCGCCGCCCAGGACAACCGTGAAGGCACGGAGTCCAGCCTCGATTACTACAATTTCGGTCTGGGCCTGATCAATGGCAGTGAAAAACTGGGATACGCCATGCTGTACATGTCGGGCCCCATCGCCGACGGCGTGAATGTCAGAGCGATCGGCTCACAAGACAATGGCGCAACCTGGGGCCGGGAGAGTTCGTTTATGGACGACGGCCTGCTTTCAGTCGCGGATGCGACCACATTGGCCCCGCTACCGCTGCAAAGACTCACCGCTGCCCTGAAGATCAGTCCAGTCATCGCGCCCGCAAAAAACCTGACCTTGACCAACGAAGCCCCTATCGACGGATCGGTCACACTGACCGTCAGGTACCTGTAACGAAAGCTGAGTGCAGGGCAGTCCATTCGTGGCCTGCCTTGCGTTCACGGGAATCATCACTGCGAGCAGGAGCAATACCTTGAGCACCCCGCGTAACCTTTTGATCAGCGCATTGCTGGCAAGCGCCACAGGCGCCGAGGCAGCATCGACGGTCAACCTGGCCGTCAACGGCCTGATCGTCCCCAGCGCATGCACACCGACCCTGAGTCATGGCGGCGAAGTCGACTATGGCAAAGTCGCCGCACGGGACCTGAACCTCAACACCATCACTCCCCTGCCTTACGTGAAACTGCAACTGGCTGTCAATTGCGAGGCCGCCACCCTGTTTGCGCTCAAAGGGATCGACAATCGCCCAGGCACCACCTACGAAGCACGCAGTTTCGGCCTGGGCATTATCAACGGCACGGAGAAGGTCGGTGGTTACTACACGATCTTGAACAACGCCAGCGCCGACGGCCGGGCGTTGACGCCGATCGGGTCCAGCGATGGCGGCGCCACTTGGCAAGCCCCCACGGACGGCAACCTGTGGTGGTTCGCCTCTGACCTGGCAGCGTTCGGCAACAACGCCAGTGGTGCGGTGGCGCCGGTCCCTATCCAGACACTGAGCAGTGACCTGTTGGTCCGCGGCTACATCGGCGCCGCTGTGACCTTGACGCTGACCGAAGAGCAGCCCATCGACGGCGCGATGACGGCAGAAGTGTTTTACCTCTAGGCCTCACACCTTTTCGCTGACGACTGCAACATAAGCGGCCCGCCCGGCCCCCCAGCCGGCGACTATCGCGCCCAGGCCGATCACGCCGAACACCCAGCCGGTGGCACCCCAGCCACCGGTCCAGTCGTGCAACACTCCTACGGCCAACGGGCCCATGGAGGCCAGCGTGTAACCGATGCCCTGGGCCATGCCCGACAGGTTGGCGGCCACGTGGGAGTCGCGCGAGCGCAGCACGATCAGGGTCAGCGCCAGGCTGAACGTACCGCCCTGGCCCAATCCCAGCAGGATCGCCCAGCCCCACAAGCCTTCAAGCGGCGCGAACAGGCAGCCGAAGAGCCCGCCAAGGGTGAGCAACATCACCACTACGATGGCCAGGCGTTGGTCCTTGCCGCGCGTGGCCAGCCATGGCGCGGTCAGTGCGCTGAGCAATTGCACGATGATCGAACCGGACAGCAGCAAACCGGCTTCGGTCGCACTCAGCCCACGGCTGATCAGGATCGACGGTACCCAGCCGAACACGATGTAGGCCAGGGACGATTGCAGGCCCATGTACAGGGTGACTTGCCAGGCCAACGGATCGCGCAGCAAGCCCTTGACCCGATAGGCGACCTGATGGGCGCCGTGTTTCTGTCCGACCTGGGGCAGCCAGAACAACGCAGCGACCAGCGCGGGCAGAATCCAGAAGCCCAGGCCCAGGTTCCAGCTGCCACCGAAATAGTGACTCAGCGGCACCGTCGCGCCCGCCGCCAGCGCTGCGCCCAGGCACAGCGCCATGGTGTACACGCCGGTCATCGTCCCGGCCTGCCTGGCGAAATCACGCTTGACGATGCCGGGCAGCAACACACCGATGATGCCGATGCTCGCGCCCGCGATCAGGCTGCCGACGAACAACCCGACTTCACCGAATGAGCTGCGCAGGATGATACCCGCGGCCAGCGTCAACAAAATTCCCAGCACCACCCGCTCAGCGCCAAAGCGCCGCGCCAGGATCGGCGCCAACGGCGCGAACAGGCCCAGGCACAACACCGGCAAGGTGGTCAGCAAACCGGCCTTGGCCGCCGACAGTCCCAAAGTGGCCGACACCTCGTTGAGCAACGGCGACAGGCTCGACAGCGCCGGACGCAGGTTCATCGCCACCAGGACCAGTCCCATGATCAACAACCACGGGCGGCTGACCCGCGGCGGGCGGTGTTGCACCACCTCGTCATCGGCTTCTGCGTCGATCAGCAGTTCTTCAAGTTTGGTTTCAGAGGTCATTGATCAACTGCCGGCAGAGGGATGGGCGTTTGCCCTGATCACTGGTTGAAAAGTCCCACAGCCTATTCGGACATGCCTACAAGAGCAACGCACTAGGTTTTTTAGGCAGAAAAAGGAGCTGTATTTTCGATTGGTAAAATCACCCTTAGAGGGTAATTATTGAACTCAGGTGTCTTATGGAAAAGTACACACCTCATTACGATTTGGCCTTGGTAAAAAAAGAGGTCGTCCGCTTGGGTTACCGGGCATTCACTGCCACCGCACGGCAAGATGCCCGAGCAATGGAGCTGAGCCCTGACCAGATGCAACACGTGGTCTGCGCGCTTGAGCATCGGATGTTGTACAAATCAATGACGACCTACACAGACCACTGGGTATGGCAGGACGTCTACCTGATCAAGATCTACGGCACGGAGATTTACATCAAGGTCACTTACCGCCCGGGCGGTGGCCCTCCCGTAATCTCCTTCAAGGAGAAAACCCTATGAGAACCCAGCAATGCATGAGCTGCGGAACCCATGACGCAATGCAACATTTTGAAGGTCGCACCTTCAGGATCAACACGCGGGGAATGATCCGGGATATTCCGGACATTGCAGGTTGGGAATGCGAGGTCTGTCATGAAGTTGAGTTTGATCACGACGACGACAGTGCAGAACGCTATTGCAAGGCTTCCGATCTGCTGTTGATCGACGCGCGAAAAATCATCGCCGCTGAAATGAAGCGCATCCGCCGCAAGCTGCACCTGACACAGAAAGACGCGGTGAGGCTTTTGACCGTCCGCGGGCACAACGCATTTTCTCGCTACGAACGGGCTGAAATCTTTCCGCCGGAGCCGTTGCTCACATTGATGCGCCTGCTCGATAAGCACCCTCACCTGCTGGCGGAGATAGAGGCCCTCAATGTCGGGGAAGACCTGAACCGACTGCTCATCGCGAAAGATGCGCTATCGCCAGCAGCACAAGCCTCCTGACAAAAACCAGCGGGCAAAAATAAACCCGGCACCAGGCCGGGTTCATTTATTTACCCATCGATCAATGCAAAATCTGGCTCAAGAACAACTTGGTCCGGTCATTCTGCGGGTTGTCGAAGAAGTCGTTCGGCGCCGCCTGTTCGACGATCTCGCCCTTGTCCATGAAGATCACGCGGTTGGCCACGGTGCGCGCAAAGCCCATTTCGTGGGTTACGCACAGCATGGTCATGCCGTCTTCGGCCAGGCCGATCATGGTGTCGAGCACCTCTTTCACCATTTCCGGGTCGAGTGCCGAGGTCGGCTCGTCGAACAGCATGATTTTCGGCTTCATGCACAACGCACGGGCAATCGCCACACGCTGCTGCTGGCCGCCAGACAGCTGCCCCGGAAACTTGTGGGCCTGCTCCGGAATGCGCACGCGTTCCAGGTAATGCATGGCGATTTCTTCGGCCTTGCGCTTAGGCATCTTGCGTACCCACATCGGCGCCAGCGTGCAGTTCTGCAGGATGGTCAGGTGCGGGAACAGGTTGAAGTGCTGGAACACCATGCCGACTTCACGGCGGATCGCTTCGATCTGCTTGAGGTCGTTGGTCAGTTCCACGCCATCCACCACGATGCGGCCTTGCTGGTGTTCTTCCAGGCGGTTGAGGCAACGGATGGTGGTGGACTTGCCTGAACCCGACGGGCCGCACAGCACGATACGCTCGCCCTGCTTGACGTTGAGGTTGATGTCTTTCAACACGTGGAACTGGCCGTACCACTTGTTGACGCCCTGCATCTGGATAATGCCTTCAGGGCTCACAGGCTGTTTGATCGCTTCGCTCATAACATCAACTCCTAACGCTTGTGGCCTGTGTCGAGCTTGTGTTCCAAATGAATGGAATAGCGCGACATACCAAAACAGAAAATCCAGAACACCAGGGCCGCGAACACGTAGCCTTCGGTGGCCATGCCCAACCATTTAGGGTCGGCGGCGGCTTGCTTGACGCTGTTGAGCAGGTCGAACAGGCCGATGATGATCACCAGGCTGGTGTCCTTGAACAGCGCGATAAACGTGTTGACGATACCGGGGATCACCAGCTTCAAGGCTTGCGGCAGAATCACCAGGCCCATGCTACGCCAGTAACCCAAACCCATCGCGGCAGCCGCTTCGTACTGGCCCTTGGGAATCGCCTGTAAGCCACCACGCACCACCTCAGCCACATAGGCCGACTGGAACAGGATCACGCCGATCAAGGCGCGCAGCAATTTGTCGATGCCCATGCCTTCGGGCAGGAACAACGGCAACATCACCGAGGACATGAACAGCACGGTGATCAACGGCACGCCACGCCAGAACTCGATGAAGGTCACGCAAATGACCCGAATCGCCGGCATGTTCGAGCGCCGCCCCAGTGCCAACACAATGCCCAACGGCAAGGCGCCGGCGATACCGACGGTGGCGATCACCAGGGTCAGCATCAAGCCGCCCCATTGGCTGGTTGCCACGTTGGTCAGGCCGAAGATCCCTCCGTGCAGCAAGAAGTAGGCAATGATCGGGTACAGCACCAGAAAGCCCAGGCCGTAGACCGCCTTGCGCTGGAAGCGCGAGATGAACAACGGCGCCACGCCCACAATGGCCAGCCACACGGTCAGGTCCACGCGCCAGCGCAGGTCGCCGGGGTAGTAGCCGTACATGAACTGCCCGAAACGCTGCTGGATAAACACCCAGCAGGCGCCTTCCTTGGTGCAATCGGCGCGCGTGGTGCCAACCCAGTTGGCGTCCAGGATCGCCCAATGCAGGATCGGCGGCACCACCAGGTACACCAGGTAAAACGCGAACAACGTCAGCAGGGTGTTGAGCCAACTGGAAAACAGGTTGGCGCGCATCCATGCCACCGGGCCGAAGACTTTGCTCGGCGGCGGCATATCAGGTTTGAAAGTATGCGTACTCATGCGTGTTTCCTCACCGCTCGATCAGCGCAATGCGCTTGTTGTACCAGTTCATCAGCAGGGAAATGCTGATGCTGATCGCCAGGTACACGCTCATGGTGATGGCAATAACCTCGATGGCCTGGCCGGTCTGGTTAAGCACCGTGCCGGCAAACAGCGAAACCATTTCCGGGTAACCGATACCAGCGGCCAGCGACGAGTTTTTCGCCAGGTTCAGGTATTGGCTGGTCAGCGGCGGAATGATCACCCGCAGGGCTTGCGGGATGATGACCTTGCGCAGCGTCGGCCCAGGGCGCAGGCCCAGGGAGCGTGCGGCTTCGGTCTGGCCGTGACTGACGGACTTGATGCCCGAACGCACGATCTCGGCAATAAACGCTGCCGTGTAGACGGTAAGCGCCAGGGTCAGCGCCAGCAGCTCAGGGATCAATACCCAGCCGCCGACAAAGTTGAAGCCTTGCAGCTTCGGCATTTCCCAGTGCAGCGGTGCACCGAAGATCAAGGCGCACAACGCCGGGATCACAATGAACAGCGCAAGGCCGGTCCAGAATTTATGGAACGGGACACCGGTTGCTTCGAAGCGTTTGTTGGCCCAACGCGCCATCAGCACGATTGCCACGATGGCCACCACAATGCTGACCACAAACGGCCAGAACCCATCAGCGGCAATCGCTGCCGGCATGTTCAGGCCACGGCTGCTGACAAAGAAGGTATCGCCGAAGTTATGGCTGTTGCGCGGCCCCGGCATGGTCAGGAACACCGCGAAATACCAGAACAGGATTTGCAGCAGCGGCGGAATGTTGCGGAACACTTCCACGTACACGGTCGCCAGCTTGTTGATCATCCAGTTAGGCGACAAACGGGCCACGCCGATGATGAAACCCAGCAGGGTCGCCAGGATCACGCCAATCACGGTGACCAGCAAGGTGTTGAGCAGGCCGATCACAAAGACGCGGGCATAGCTGTCCGACTCGGTGTAATCGATCAAATGCTGCGCGATGCCGAAGCCGGCACTGCGTTCAAGAAAGTCGAAACCCGAGGTAATGCCCCGGTGTTGAAGGTTGGTCTGGGTATTGTCGAAGAGGTACCAGCCCAGCGAGACCACCGCCACAATCGTGATGATCTGGAAGAGCCACGCACGCACTTTGGGATCGCTGAAGCTGAGCTTCTGCTTTGGTGCGCCGATTTGATTTTGCATGAAGTGCCCCGGAAAGAATGGAACAGAACATCACCCGGCGGTTGGCCCACCGGGTGACAGAACCATCAGCGATCAGCGCACAGGTGGTGCGTATTGAATGCCGCCGTTGTTCCACAGCGCGTTCAGGCCACGGTCGATTTCCAGCGGGGTGCTCTTGCCCAGGTTGCGCTCGAACATTTCACCGTAGTTACCGACTTGCTTGACGATCTGTACGACCCAGTCTTTCTTCACTTTCAGGTCTTTGCCGTATTCGCCATCAGCACCCAGCAGACGGGCGACGTCCGGGTTCTTGGTGGACTTGGCTTCAGCTTCTACGTTCTTCGACGTGATACCGGCTTCTTCAGCGTTGAGCATGGCGTAGCCCACCCAGCGCACGATGGCCAGCCACTCGTCGTCGCCGTTACGCACGACCGGGCCCAGGGGCTCCTTGGAAATGGTTTCCGGCAGAACCACGTAGTCCTTCGGCGAGGCCAGCTTGCTGCGCTGGGCGAACAGTTGGGACTTGTCGGAGGTCAGCACGTCGCAACGACCGGACTCCAGCGACTTGGCGCTTTCGTCGGAGGTGTCGAAGGTGATCGGGGTGTACTTGAGGTTGTTGGCGCGGAAGTAGTCGGAAACGTTCAGCTCGGTAGTGGTACCAGCCTGGATGCAGATGGTTGCACCGTCCAGTTCCTTGGCACTTTTCACGCCCAGCTTGTTGTTTACCAGGAAGCCAATACCGTCATAGTAGGTAATGAAGCCTGGGAATTTCAGGCCCATGCCGGCGTCGCGGGAGCTGGTCATGGTGGTGTTACGGGACAGGATGTCGACTTCGCCCGATTGAAGCGCGGTGAAACGCTCCTTGGCGTTCAACTGGCTGAATTTGACCTTGGTTGCGTCGCCGAAAACGGCAGCAGCTACAGCGCGGCACACGTCAGCGTCGATCCCCAGGATCTTGCCGCTGGCATCCGGTACCGAGAAACCCGGCAGGCCGTCACTCACGCCACATTGCACAAAGCCTTTCTTCTGCACGGCATCCAGGGTGGCGCCGGCTTGGGCGAAACCGCTGACACCCAGTACAGCCGCCGCAGTCACGATGGCCAGGGTGGATTTCAATACCTTCATTCAAACCTCCAGTTGCTCTTGTTGTGTCGGAGCTCGAACCTCAGCGCACCCTTATGAGGCGATATCGACCCGTGTTGGCTTTTTTTAGGGTCAAGCAGCATGAGGCTTTCGCAGTAATTCCAGCTGCTATCCCATAAGCGGCAGTCACTGATAGTGTTACCGTCCCAAGCGATAGTTCTGACATCGTTCAACACATAGCAAGGCCCGTACCAGAGTGATGGCTGAGTCGTTTCAGCCCATGGTCAATAGGAAAAGATTCAACCTTGCGACATTCTCTTAACAGATCAACCCGTCGCGCACCGTTCCGTCGCACTGAATCGGAGCGCCCGCACATTTATGGAGCAGACATGACCGACCCCTTGATTCTTCAGCCCGCCAAGCCCGCAGACGCCTGCGTAATCTGGTTGCATGGCCTGGGTGCCGATCGCTACGACTTCCTGCCGGTGGCCGAAGCCCTGCAAGAAAGCTTGCTGACCACCCGCTTTGTTTTGCCCCAGGCGCCGACTCGTCCGGTGACCATTAACGGCGGCTACGAGATGCCCAGTTGGTACGACATCAAGGCCATGAGTCCGGCCCGTTCGATCAGCCTGGAGGAGCTGGAAGTTTCGGCGAAGATGGTCACGGATTTGATCGAAGCGCAGAAGAGAACCGGAATAGACGCTTCGCGAATTTTCCTCGCAGGTTTCTCCCAAGGTGGAGCCGTGGTTTTCCACACCGCGTATCTGAATTGGGAAGGTCCGTTGGGTGGCGTGATCGCCCTCTCCACGTATGCGCCCACCTTTGGTGACGAGCTGGAATTGTCCGCCAGCCAGCAACGCATTCCGGCCCTATGCCTGCACGGCCAGTACGACGATGTGGTGCAGAACGCCATGGGCCGCAGCGCCTACGAGCACTTGAAGACCCGTGGTGTCACCGTGACATGGCAGGAATACCCAATGGGCCACGAAGTGTTACCCGAGGAGATCCGCGATATCGGCACTTGGTTGACCGCACGCCTGGGCTGAGACCCTGCATTAATGTAGCCGTATGACAGACACACTACGCCGCGCCCGATTCTTGCATTACACTGGCCGGCGTACATTCCTTAACCAATTAATGAGATCACCGTGCTCGAAGCACTCAAGAAGATGTTCGGCAAAAGCGAGGCCGAGCCGCTCGCGCCTGTTCCCGCTGCTCCTGCCCCGACTGCCGGCAGCCGCAATGACGGTAAACAGCCCGACCGGACTGCGCCTGTCGCCCAGCCCAAAACGCCTACGGTGACACCGCCTGAACCGGTAAAAGACGCCGCACCGGCTCCCAAGCCTCGCCGTGAGCGCGCGCCAAAGCCGCCCGTGATCCCATGGAAACTCGAAGACTTCGTCGTCGAGCCCCAGGAAGGCAAGACCCGCTTCCACGACTTCAAACTGGCTCCGGAACTGATGCACGCCATCCAGGACCTGGGCTTCCCGTACTGCACGCCGATCCAGGCGCAGGTGCTGGGCTTCACCCTGGCGGGCAAAGACGCCATCGGTCGCGCCCAGACCGGTACTGGCAAGACCGCTGCGTTCCTGATCTCGATCATCACCCAGTTGCTGCAGACGCCGCCGCCTAAAGAACGCTACATGGGCGAGCCGCGCGCGCTGATCATCGCCCCGACCCGTGAGCTGGTGGTGCAGATCGCCAAGGACGCCGCCGACCTGACCAAGTACACCGGCCTCAACGTCATGACGTTTGTCGGTGGCATGGATTTCGACAAGCAACTCAAGCACCTCGAAGCCCGTCACTGCGACATCCTGGTGGCCACACCAGGTCGCCTGCTGGACTTCAACCAGCGCGGCGACGTGCACCTGGACATGGTCGAAGTGATGGTGCTGGACGAAGCCGACCGCATGCTCGACATGGGCTTTATCCCGCAAGTGCGCCAGATCATTCGCCAGACCCCACCGAAATCCGAACGCCAGACCCTGCTGTTCTCCGCCACCTTCACTGAAGACGTGATGAACCTCGCCAAGCAGTGGACCACCGACCCGTCCATCGTTGAGATCGAAGCGGAAAACGTCGCCAGCGAAAACGTCGAGCAGCACATATACGCCGTGGCTGGTGCCGACAAGTACAAGCTGCTCTACAACCTGGTCAACGACAACGGTTGGGAGCGCGTGATGGTGTTCGCCAACCGCAAGGACGAAGTGCGCCGCATCGAAGAGCGCCTAGTGCGCGATGGCGTGAACGCTGCGCAACTGTCCGGTGATGTGCCGCAACACAAGCGCATCAAGACGCTGGAAGGCTTCCGCGAAGGCAAGATTCGCGTGTTGGTGGCCACTGACGTTGCGGGCCGTGGCATTCACATTGACGGCATCAGCCATGTGATCAACTTCACCCTGCCGGAAGTGCCGGACGACTATGTACACCGCATTGGTCGTACAGGGCGTGCCGGGGCTGCGGGTGTGTCGATCAGCTTTGCCGGGGAAGATGATTCGTATCAGTTACCGTCGATCGAGGCGCTGCTGGGTCGCAAGATCAGCTGCGAAACGCCACCGACGCACCTGTTGCGCCCTGTAGAGCGCAAACGCCCGTAAAACTGAAATGCGATTAAAACTGTGGGAGCGGGCTTGCTCGCGAATGCGGAGTGTCAGTTGATACATTCATCACTGATACACCGCATTCGCGAGCAAGCCCGCTCCCACATTTGGTTTTGTGCTTGGCCTAAGACTTCCAGCGATCCGCGGCGGCGTGGTCGCTGCTACGCCCTTCCACCCAACGCGGCCCCTCACTGGTGTTCTCTTTCTTCCAGAACGGCGCGCGCGTCTTCAGGTAATCCATCACAAACGCACAGGCATCAAATGCGGCCTGGCGATGAGCACTGGCGGCCCCGACAAACACAATCGGCTCTCCCGGCTCCAGCGCACCGATACGATGTAGCACTTCCAGCTTAAGCAGCGGCCAGCGTTGTTCAGCTTCGACGACAATCTTAGCCAGGGCCTTTTCGGTCATGCCGGGGTAATGCTCCAGGAACATCCCCGCCACATCCAGGCCGTCGTTGAAGTCGCGCACGTAGCCAACAAAACTGACCACCGCCCCCACGCCTACGTTGGCCGCGTGCATCGCGTTGACCTCGGCACCCGGATCAAACGCCTGGGCCTGCACCCGAATGGCCATGTTCAGCCCCCGGTCACGGGTGGGAAGAACGCGACTTCATCACCGGCTTGCAACGGTTCATCGAGGTTGCACAGCTCCTGGTTGCGCGCGCACATCAGACTGGTTTCGTTGAGCACTTCAAACCCCGGGTCGGCTGCCAAGGTCTTGCGCAGGTCGTCAACCGTGGCGAAGTCGCCTTCGACCTCCAGAGAGTCCCAGCCCACCGCCTCGCTGTAACGCGCAAAAAACAATACGTTGATGCTCATGCCTGCTCCGCCTTGAAATGCCCGCTTTTACCGCCAAGCTTTTCCAGCAGGCGAATACTTTCAATGGTCATGCCGCGATCCACCGCCTTGCACATGTCGTAGATCGTCAGGGCCGCGACGCTGGCGGCGGTGAGGGCTTCCATCTCCACGCCGGTCTGCCCGGAGAGCTTGCAGCGCGCCAGGATGTGCACGGCGTCCACACCGTCTGCGCTGAGCTCGACCTTGACGCCAGTGAGCATCAGCGGGTGGCACAGGGGAATAAGGTCACTGGTTTTCTTGGCAGCCTGGATCCCGGCAATGCGGGCCACGGCAAATACGTCGCCCTTGGGATGGGCGCCGTCGACAATCATTTGCAGGGTCTCGGGCAGCATGCGCACGCGCGCTTCGGCCACGGCTTCACGGAACGTCACGGCTTTGTCGGTGACGTCGACCATGTGGGCGCGACCTTGGGAATCGAGATGAGTCAGCACGGGGTTACTCCTGATCAGGAGCACCGATTGTAAACCCAACACACAATAAATGTGGGAGCTGGCTCGTGTGGGAGCTGGCTTGCCTGCGATGCAGGCACCGCGGTGTATCAGCTACACCGCGGTGATGCTATCGCAGGCAAGCCAGCTCCCACAAAAAGCCAGCTCCCTACCGACCGCGTTTACAGATGGGATTCGGCGTATTCAGCCAGAATCGAACGTGGAACCCCTTGCAGCGCAATGTGCACGCCGTTCGGGAAGTCTTTGAAGCGTTCCGTCAGGTAGGTGAGCCCGGAGCTGGTCGCGGATAGGTAAGGGGTGTCGATCTGTGCCAGGTTGCCCAGGCACACCACTTTGGAACCGGCGCCGGCACGGGTGATGATGGTTTTCATCTGGTGCGGCGTGAGGTTCTGGCATTCATCGATCAAAATCAGGCTCTGCTGGAAGCTGCGACCCCGGATGTAGTTGAGGGATTTGAACTGCAACGGCACTTTGCTGAGGATGTAGTCGACGCTGCCATGGGTGTTTTCGTCATCCATGTGCAAGGCTTCGAGGTTGTCGGTGATCGCCCCCAGCCACGGCTCCATTTTTTCCGCCTCGGTGCCGGGCAGGAAACCGATTTCCTGGTCCAGGCCCTGCACGCTGCGGGTGGCGATGATGCGGCGATAGCGCTTGGTCACCATGGTCTGCTCGATGGCGGCGGCCAGGGCGAGAATGGTTTTACCGGAACCGGCTGCGCCCGTCAGGTTGACCAAGTGAATGTCCGGATCAAGCAGCGCATACAGCGCCAGGCTCTGGTAGATGTCACGCGGTTTCAGGCCCCAGGCTTCCTGGTGCAACAGGGGTTCCTGATGCAGGTCGAGAATCAGCAGCTTGTCGACCTGGATCTCTTTGATCCAGCCCACGAAGCCCTGTTCGTCGACGATAAACTCATTGATATGCACGGCCGGCAGGTTTTCGATCAGCTGCACCTGGTGCCAGGTACGGCCATGGTCCTGACGGGTTTCGACCTTGCTGACGCGGTCCCAGAACGAGCCGGTAATCATGTGATAACCACGGGACAGCATCGACACGTCGTCGACCAGTTGGTCGGTGCTGTAGTCCTCGGCCGCGATCCCACACGCACGGGCCTTGAGGCGCATGTTGATGTCTTTGGTCACCAGCACCAGGCGCAGGTCCTTGTCGCGCGCGTGCAGGTCGATCAATTGGTTGATGATTTTGTTGTCGTTGAGGTTTTCCGGCAGCAGGCTGTTGGGCTCGCTGCGTTTGCTCATCAGGATCGACAGCAAGCCCTTGGGCCCGCTTTTACCACGCTGGATCGGCACGCCGAGTTCGACATCTTCCGGCGACGCTTCGCCCAGCGTCTTGTCGATCAGGCGGATGGCCTGGCGACATTCGGCGGCAACGCTGTGGTGCCCGCTTTTAAGCTTATCGAGCTCCTCCAGCACGATCATCGGGATGGCGACGTGGTGTTCTTCGAAGTTGAGCAGAGCGTTTGGATCGTGAATCAGTACGTTGGTATCAAGCACATAAAGGATTGGCTGGTCGGAAGAAGGGGTGCGTCCATGATCATCCATACTCGGTCACCTTTTGTGGGAGCCAGTCGACGCAATACCACGACAGTGCTGCGCCTCGATTCGACCACCGAATGCACCTGAGGGACGTCAAGTGCATGCCCACATGAGGAGTCTTGGAAGACGCCACCTGTGTTGCAGGTTTCGGCGATCTGACTTCGTAATACCGCAAAACATGTGACAGGAAAAAGCACTTTGACGCTTTTTTGAAGTTTATTTTTCAGGATGACGAATAGCACTAGCCGAGTGCCAGCCACCCCGTTAAAGTCGGAAGTCCGCCTGCATCGATTTGTCGCATAACCCCCCCCAAAAAAGTCCTCAGCCCCAACAGGGCCGGGCACTTCGTCTTTTTAACGAAAGGCTTCCCGGCAGTCCTGCCAACCCAACCCACTTTGCGCCGTTGACTGCAACAACATGGGCAAAGCAACCCGCGCCTTGTCCTGGGTGTCGTGAAACACAATCACCCCTTTGCGCCACAGCATCATCAGCGTCAGTACCCGCTGCGCCGACTCATCAGCCTTGAGTTTGCCCGGATCATCCTGCGAGTCGATGTCCCACAACGCCACCTGCAGGCCTTGGCCCTGGAAAAACCCTTGGCTGTCTGCACGACGCTGCCCGTAAGGCGGACGGAATAGCGGTACGTAGTTTTCCGGCATCAGGTTCTGCGCCAACGAAGCCGTACGGGTGATAGAGCTTTGCCACTCCACCCAATGGCTATGGGAACGGTATTGCCAGCCCTGAGTGCCGACGCACTGGCCTTGGTACAGCGCCTGCACATCGCTGGCTGAGCTGCGCTCAATTCGGTTTTGCAGGCTGCTGCCGAGGATGAAGAACGTGGCGTTCATCTTCTGCTTGCGCAGGTAGTCGGCAAGCCAGTCGGTATTGCCGCTGACGGGTGCCGGGCCGCCATCAAAGGTCAGCAGGAACATTCGGTCGTTGAATTCATCGCCATTGCGCTCATGGTCGCCAAAACGCGCAATTTCGCTGCTGATCTGCGGAAACAGCGCGGCTTTGCGCAGCAGTTCGTCCAGATAGCGCTCGTGGAAGGCGTGACTGGGGCCGGCCCAGCCTATATAGAAGGAGTTTTCACTGACCTCAAACTTGCCGGCTTGCTCGCGCAGGTCGTCCATGTTTTCCACCAGGTAGCAGAACGACGCGTCTTCCTCGCAGCTCTGCTGGGCGAAGGTGTAGTTCTCCAACAGGCGCTGCCAGAGTTGGCGACGCAGGTCGTCGATGGACGCCTGGTTGATGATCTTCAAGCCCAGGCGCTGCTTGAGCGCCGTTTCATCCTGAGATTCGCTGGCCAACAGGCTGTGGGCAAACATCAGGATCTCCGCACGCGAGGCCACATCGAACAGCGCCGGGCTGCTGAGCTTTTCAGGCCATGTACCGCGGTCCAGGCTGGCCACATCCGCCGGCGCAGCCTGGGCATTCAGGCATAGCAGGAATGCCGACAATAAAAGCGCTATTCGCACGCAAGGTCTTCCTCTCCAGAGTCGTCGGCCACTATAGCCGATCACATTGGCCAGCATGGAAATAGGCTAGGTCCGACTTGAGCGCCCTTCTTCTGGAAAAACACAGAAACGTCCGACATCCAATGCACCCACACGGGTAAGAGACCTCTGGATTCCCTCCAAGCTATTGAAGGGCTTGCTTAGCGCTTCCTAAGATCGCGTCCCCCACATGGATGGACCGCGCTAGCCGCGTCGAGAGAAGAGGAAGCCCCATGCCCCGTCAAAGCGACCTGCGTTACACCTTCAAACCGCTACGGGGCGATCCCTTCGAAGTGGTTTCGTTCACCCTGGAAGAGGGCCTATCCCAGCCATTCAAACTTGAACTGGAACTGGTCAGCCATCACCCGGCGATCGACTTCTACCGCATGCTCGACCTGGCGGCAGTGTTCACCATCTGGCGCGATGACACCCCGGTACGCTACGTCCACGGTCTGGTCAGCCTGTTCCAGCAAGGTGACACCGGCTTTCGCCGCACCCGCTACACCGCCATAGTTGAACCGACCCTGAAACGTTTCGACCTGCGCTCCAACTGGCGCATCTTCCAGGGCCAAACCGTGCCCGACATCATCACCAGCATGCTCGCCGAGCAAAAGCTGACCGACATCCGCAGCGAGATCTGCTTCGAGCACCAACCCCGCGAATACTGCGTACAGGCCGGCGAAACCGACCTCGACTTCATCGCCCGCCTCGCCGCCGAAGAAGGCCTGC
>NZ_JAAXCY010000035.1 GCF_014230465.1 Pseudomonas cremoris | reverse complement strand
GGGCGTACTGCACCTGCTGCAAGGTGCGCGGGAAACCGGCATCGCCTGGGAGGAAAACCCAGGAATCGAAGGGTTGTTCTTCACCGGATAAAGCAGCACGGGTAAGAAAAGGAACCAGAAAGGAGAAGGGAGTCCGGAAAAGAGGAGGGAGAGGGAAAGGGGAGGAAAGAAAAAGAGGGGGGGGGAGGAAGGGGAAGAGGAGAGAAGAGGGGGGAGGAGGGGGAGAGGGGGGAAAGGAAAGGAAAGAAAAGAGGAGGAGGAGAAAGGGAGGAGGGGAAAAAAGGGAGGGGAGAAGAGAGGAAAGGAAAGGAGAGAAAGAAAGGGAAAAGGAAAAGAGAGAGAGGGAGAAGGGGGAAAAGGGAGAAAAGGAGGAAGAAAAGGGGGGGAGGGAGGGAGGAAAAAAAAAGAAAAAAAGAAGAGGAGGAAGAAGAGAGGGAAAAAAGAGGAGGAAAAAGGGAGGACTTCTAGTAGGAAGGGGCCTACGGCAAACGTTTGAAACAGCTT
>NZ_JAAXCY010000034.1 GCF_014230465.1 Pseudomonas cremoris | reverse complement strand
CTGGAAGGCTCCGCCGCTCGCGTCGCCGTTGACGAAAAGCGCATGATCAACTGCCGCGCCGACCTCAACCAACTCGTGCCGTTCAAGTACGACTGGGCCTGGCAGAAATACCTCGACGGCTGCGCCAACCACTGGATGCCGCAAGAGGTCAACATGACCGCCGACATCGCCCTGTGGAAAAACCCCGAAGGCCTGACCGACGACGAGCGCCGCATCGTCATGCGCAACCTGGGCTTCTTCTCCACCGCCGACTCGTTGGTAGCGAACAACCTGGTGCTCGCCGTGTACCGCCTGATCACCAACCCGGAGTGCCGCCAGTACATCCTGCGCCAGGCCTTCGAAGAAGCGATCCACACCCACGCCTACCAGTACTGCATCGAATCGCTGGCCATGGATGAAGGCGAGATCTTCAACATGTACCACGAGATTCCATCGGTCGCTAAAAAGGCAGCCTGGGGCTTGAAGTACACCCGCTCCATCTCCGATCCGAAGTTCGAAACCGGCACCGTCGAGACCGACAAAGAACTGCTGCGCAACCTGGTCGCCTACTACTGCGTCCTGGAAGGCATCTTCTTCTATTGCGGCTTCACCCAGATTTTGTCGATGGGCCGTCGCAACAAAATGACCGGCGTGGCCGAGCAGTTCCAATACATCCTGCGTGACGAGTCGATGCACCTGAACTTCGGCATCGACGTGATCAACCAGATCAAAATCGAAAACCCACATTTGTGGGATGCCGAGATGAAAGAAGAAGCGACCCAGATGATCCTGCAAGGGACCCAGCTGGAGATCGAATACGCTCGCGACACCATGCCGCGTGGGGTGTTGGGCATGAACGCGGCGATGATGGAGGACTACCTCAAGTTCATCGCTAACCGTCGT
>NZ_JAAXCY010000033.1 GCF_014230465.1 Pseudomonas cremoris | reverse complement strand
CGCAGCTCATTGAAGCCATCACCCTTATGAGTTCGGCTTTTGATGGTCATCCGCGTCTTGTGCTTGGGCAGCTCATACGGCGGCAGATTGGTCTGGCGGTAGGTGCGGCCCGTGGCGATAGGCTGGTCAGGGTCTCCATCCAAAAAGCTGATGATCAGTTCCTGATTCACGCGCGGCACGGCCATGGCCCCCCACGTCGCGCCTGCCCAGCCTTGAGCGACACGGATCCAGCACGAACTCTGGTCGTTGTTTTTGTCCGAGCGGTCCCACGGAAACTGCACCTTGACCCGGCCCCATTCATCGCAATAAATCTCCTCGCCGGGAGGGCCAACCACCGTGGCGATTTGCGGGCCGTCGATGCACGGTTTGTCACGCAGCGGCGCTTTCCAATCCGAGGTCCAGCGGATGGCGCTGGCTTTCAACGAGTAAGACGTACCAAGGCCACTGCCGAACGACTCTTCCTGCAAGCTGGTGTGCTGCTTGCCTTCGTGTCTGATGGCGATGGTGCGCCAGCGGTCATTGAAGTCTTCACGCGGATGCTCGTTGAGGTCGAACGCCAACCCCGGCTGCAGGCGCTCATCGTCGCCTTCCAGGTGCGCCAACTTGGCGTCGTTACGCAGTGCGGCCAGGCGCGTTTTGGTGAAGGGCTTGCCGGCGATATCGCGCTTGTAACGGCCGGGGTAGTCGTAGCGTTCGTAGTCTTTGTGCTGGTTGTTCAGGTCCTGATCGCCAGTGGCTTTGTGCTGCTGGTTGTAACGCGGGTGGGTGAAGGTGTAGTCGCGCTGGACCTGCACGGCGGTGCGAACTTGTTCGGTGTAGTGGAAGCGGTTCAGCGCCGGTTCCTTGGAGTCGCCGCCGGACATAGGCTGGTAGATCACCGGGCAATCGGTGTGGGTGCCGATGGTGCCGAGGCCGCCGACGCGGTCGGTAAGGATGAGGGTGTGGCCGTCGGCGCGGTGTTCGAAGGTGTAGAGCAGGCCTTCTTCGGCGGCGAGGCGGGCGATGAAGTCGAGGTCGGTTTCGCCGGCCTGTACGCAGTATTCGCGGGGTTGGTGCTCGAAGCAGATCTCGCTGCGGATGTCGGTCAGCTTTTGCTCGGC
>NZ_JAAXCY010000032.1 GCF_014230465.1 Pseudomonas cremoris | reverse complement strand
CAACCTCCTAAGCGTCGAAGACGGTCACTGGGCTCTAGCCTACGAATACGACGCGCAAAACCGCCTCACCGCTGAGCACCAAGGCTGGGGCACCCTGCGCTATGGCTACGACGCCTGCGGCCAACTCAAGAACCTGCGCCTGCCGGACAACAACCGTCTTGTTTTTAATCATGCCAAAGGCGGCCACTTAGCTACGGTAGAACTGAACGGTGAAACCCTCACCTCCCACCTCTTCAAATCCGGCCAGGAACACCAACGCCAACAAGGCCAACTCCTAAGTCATTACCACTACGACGACCAACAGCGTCTACATGCCCACGCCGTCACTCAACAAGAGCACTACCTCTACCAACGCCAATACGACTACGACAAATCCGGCAACCTCACCCGCCTGCTCGACACCCGCAAAGGCGACCACCACTACCAGTACGACCCACTAAACCGCCTCACGCGGGCCGACCACTCCCAAGACGTACAAGAGCGCTTCGGGCACGACCCAGCGGGCAATCTGCTGATGCAAGACCGACCGGGGCCGGATGTCGTCGCTGGCAATCGTTTGATTAGCCAAGGCGACAACCACTATGACTATGACGCCTTCGGCAATCTGATCCGCGAGCGGCGCGGAAAAGGCCATCAACTCGTCACCGAATACCGCTACGACTGTCAGCATCGGTTAATTGGAATCACAAAACCTAACGGCCAAACCGCCAGCTATCGCTACGACCCGTTTGGCCGTCGCATCAGCAAAACCGTCGACGGCATCACCACGGAGTTTTTCTGGCAAGGCGACAAGCTCATCGCCGAACACCACAAAGACAAGCACCGCAGCTATATCTACGAACCCGACAGCTTCCGCCCACTGGTAATGCTGGAAGGCTATGGCCCAAAAACCACCAAGCCCTACCACTACCAACTCGACCACCTCGGCACCCCACAGGAACTCACCACGCCCGACGGCGAAATAGTCTGGTCCGCCCACTACCGCGCCTACGGCGAAATCAGCCGCCTCGACATCGGAAAAATCGACAACCCAATACGGTTTCAGGGCCAGTATTTCGACCAAGAAAGCGGGCTGCACTACAACCGCCATCGCTACTACAATCCGGATATTGGTCG
>NZ_JAAXCY010000031.1 GCF_014230465.1 Pseudomonas cremoris | reverse complement strand
GGACCCGGTTGTACCGCACCAGTGCGGTGGAAGTGGATTGCGGGTTGGGGTTTGGCTGGAGTCACTCGCTGGCGCATCGGTTGGAAGTTGCGGGTGATTCGGTGGTGTGGACGGATCATGAGAATCGCTCCACCACCCTGCCCTTGCCCTCTTCTGCTAGGCCTGCGATCACCAATAGCTTGGCCGAGGCGGCGATTTATCTGGGCGCTTTGCCAGATGAATTGGTGCTAGCTCAATCCTCGCGTTTCTACCATTTCGTCAAGGGTTCGCTAACGGCGATCAGCGATGCGTATGGCAACCGGTTGCGCATTTCCCGGGATTACTCGGGGCGCATCGAACGCGTGGATAACGGTGTTGGGCGCTCGCTTTTTTTGCGTTATGAACTCGGACATATCGTCGCCGTTGATTACCAGATTCAGCGGGCAAAGGGTTATGAGCCCTACGTCTGGGTCACTGAGCAAAGTGTTTTTTCCTACGCCTACGACGAACTTGGACGGTTGGTTTCGGCGACCAATGCCGTCGGCGAAAGTGAGACTTACCGGTACGACGAGCAGCACGTCATTCTTGAGCGTGGCTTGGCCGGTGGGGCGAGTTTCTTCTGGGAGTGGGAACGGTCCGGCAAGGCCGCGCGATGTATCCGGCATTGGGCGAGTTTTTCCCAGATGGACACGCGGTATGCCTGGGGCGATAACGGTCGCGTCACCGTTTTCAACGCCGATGGCAGCCAGGAAGTTTATGTACATGACCAGCGGGCGCGGCTGGTGCAGCGGGTGGATCCCGACGGTGCTGAACACTTCAAATCCTACGACGACAAAGGCCGGCTGACGGTTGAACAAGACCCGCTCGGAGCGGTGACGGCGTATCAGTACGACGAAGCCGGACGCTTGGTGGCGCTGTTTCCCGGGGACGATGAGCCAACGACCTACGAACACGACAACGGGTTCGTACGGGTTGTGCGGCGTGGCGAAGCCGTCTGGAAGTATGAGCGTAATGATCAGGGCGATGTCACGCGCAAGATTGATCCTGACGGCCATATCACCGACTACACCTACAACAAGCACGGACAACTGATTGGGGTTTGGTATCCCGATCACAGTAGCCAACGGCTGGTGTGGAATGAGCGTGGGCAGTTGCTTGAGGAGCAATTGCCCAATGGTGGTATTAAGCGTTATCGCTATGACGACGTTGGACGGCAGATTGCTCGGGAGGATGAGCATGGCGCGCTGACCCAGTATCAGTGGGATGGCGTTGGGCGGTTGGTGCGTGTGATCCTTCCAGGCGGCGCTTGTCGGGAATACAGCTACAACCCTTACGGAAAGATCACCGCCGAACGAGACGAGTTAGGGAACGTCACCCGCTACGAATACGCCGACGGGCTGCATCTGATCAGCCGTCGCATCAACGCGGACGGCACCCAGGTCAAATACCGCTACGACAACGTGCGTTTGTTGCTGACCGAGATCGAAAACGAAGTCGGTGAAATCTATGGGCTGCAATATCACCCCAACGGCCTGATCCAGCAGGAAACCGGCTTCGACCGCCAACGCACCGCCTACGTTTACGACCTCAACGGCAACCTGCAGGAAAAGACCGAATACGGCGATGACGGCAGTCAGCTAATCACCTGTTACGAGCGCGATCATGCCGGGCGCCTTGTACGAAAAAACCTTCCCGATGGCAGCATTGTTGACTATGCCTACGACCGCCAAGGCAACCTCCTAAGCGTCGAAGACGGTCACTGGGCTCTAGCCTACGAATACGACGCGCAAAACCGCCTCACCGCTGAGCACCAAGGCTGGGGCACCCTGCGCTATGGCTACGACGCCTGCGGCCAACTC
>NZ_JAAXCY010000030.1 GCF_014230465.1 Pseudomonas cremoris | reverse complement strand
GCGTTGAGATTCCCGACTCGCTGCTCGATGAGCCGCTCGACGGGCTTCCGTACCTGGATAGGTTCTATCGCTACCTGGGCGATTCATACCAGCCGGCGAGCATCAGGGAGTGAGGGCAGGCGACAGCGTAGCGCCTGCCTGCCTCACTCCCTGAAATTGCCGCTCCTATGGCTCACCTATTGCTGCGGCAATAGGCCCAACAATAGGACCTGCAATACAACCGCCAAGAGCCAAAAACATAGAACCCAACAGCAAAATGCCGTCACCCCTGCGGGGCTCCGTGGCCGCCCCTCCGGGCCGCCCAAACCTCCCGGGGGAGCGCCCCGGAAGGCCTTCAGGGTTCTGAATCGCTGCGCGATCCGCCACCCTCTTTCCTCCCCTGCGCCCTGGACGGGCTTGTCTCGAAAATTCACCCGCGTGCGCGCCCGGCAAAGCCGGACCAACCCGCTTTCTGAGACTGCGCGACGCATCGGCGCGGGACTCCGTCCCTCCCTCTGCTGCTTCGGCTCGAAACCAGGTTGGTCCGGTTTCACCTGACGCGCACGCAAGCGGTGCGGCCGGATGCTTCGCACCCTGGTTTCGCCCTGGACGGGCTGCACCAGGGCAGAACGGAAAAATTCGGCCTGGGGGCCATTTTTCCTCACCCCCCTCGTGGGCTCGGGTGGCGTCTGTCAGGCTGTTTCCGTCGTCTTCGACGCCGGTTTATCAGAGCGGCTTTTGGCCGCTCTGGAAGCAGCTTTCGCTGCCCAAAGCCCTCTGCGCTATCATTCGATTTTCGTCTAGGAAAATTCCTCATGCAGCGTCTCGCCATACCTTCGGATTACGTCCTGCAGTTCATCCTGGGCCGCGCCTCCTATGTCCTCCCATGGGAGGACAAACTTTGCCCAGGTAATCCAGCAGATGATCCCGAAACTGGCGCAGAGGAATACAACGCATATGCCATCAAAAAGGCGCAGGAAGTCGGCAGAGCAACGAAACCAGACCCCGTGCTAGATGCAGTGTATTTGGCGTTAAAAACGCCTGGAGAGGCTTACAGGGCCCTTGCTGAGGATCTTGCGGAGGCTTATCAAGGTCGTTATAGGTTTCTCATAGACAATTTGGCCCAGTGGGACGAAGAAACCAGGTGGTTGAGGGCTGACCTGGTTTTTTCCAATTCTGAGCTTCGCCATTTGTCAGCCACGCAAGTGATGGCTTTACGAACAAGGGCCGCCGAGGCCTGACGCGCTGCGCTTGTCCCCTCGACCTCCATACGGGAACAGGTTCCCGTACTCCGATCGAGGCCAGTCCATCCACCGTTGAAATTCCTCAGGTCAGGGGCCGCGACCCCGGCTCGTCGTGACTCGCTTCACCGTCGCGGCGAACGGAGTCCCGGGCGGAGCGAACCCTTGACCCTTCGCTGATCAAATCACCCTCTGGCGCTCTGTTCCTGGCCACCGGCCGGGAGCGGAGGCCCCCAGCATGGGTGCTGTTGATTTTGCTTTTGGCGCTCTGGGTAGTATTGCGAAATGTTCTTCACCCCCCTCCCGGATCCTGTGGGGTGCTGTTACACCCCCACTTTACCGAAGACTCCTTCGTTTTTTGGCTCTGGAGTGGAGGCGCAAACCTCGCCCGTTATGTTCCTGGTCGTGATGAGAAAATTTGCCATCACCACTGAGGAGCTGGGCATGAGGGTTTCAATCGAGCTGGATCGTAAGGATGTTTTGTCCCTGATCGCTGTTTTTCTGCTGATGCTCCCGGATTCCGGGGCTTTGCGCGGTTCTGAGGCTGGCGAGTCCCTGCTTTACTTGATACATAGAAACAATGTGTTAGCAGGTGCTATGCTCGGCCCCACGAATAAGGGGGCCATGAATGGCGCATAAAAAAACCCCTGAGAACTCTTCCAACTTGGCAGGCGGGGAGTTCACAGGGGCTGACGAAGCTAGGCTTCTGGACGAGAGAATAACACGCTACGGCGTGGCTCACACAAGGTCTCAGGCGATGCTAGAACATCTCCGAAAGACCCCGTCCGAAGCGACCATCAAGACTGCCGCTAGCCTTGCCAGCTGTGGTAATTACCTGCATTTCCGGGAGTACTTCACCGTGGGCAAGGTACGGCTGCATAGCGCGACGTTCTGCAAGCAGCACCTGGTCTGTCCGTTGTGCGGCATTCGCCGCGGTGCCAAGGCTCTTGGGGCTTACTTGACCCGCTGGCAGGTGATCCAGGAGGAACGCCCGGATCTGCGGCCCTATCTCCTGACCCTAACAGTCAAAAACGGGCCGGATCTTGAAGAGCGTCAATCGCACCTCGCGAAGTCGCTACGTCGCTTGATGGATCGTCGTCGCTACTTCAATGCCGGTACTCGTGGCGCTCCCTGGACAGAGCTTTGCAAAGCCGAGGGGGCCGTCTACACCCTCGAGCTGACCAACAAGGGCAATGGCTGGCACCCGCATTGTCACATGATCATTCTGGCCACATCACAGCCCTCCCAAACCGACCTCAGCACCGAGTGGCACAAGATCACCGGTGACAGCATGGTCGTGGATTGCAGGCCCATCCTGGGCGATCCCGTTGAGGGTTTCATGGAGGTGTTCAAGTACGCCGTGAAATTCTCCGATCTGACCTTGGCTGACAACTGGCACGCGGCGCAGATCCTCAAGGGCAAGCGCCTGCTGAACAGCTTCGGCTTGTTCCGTGGCGTTGAGATTCCCGACTCGCTGCTCGATGAGCCGCTCGACGGGCTTCCGTACCTGGATAGGTTCTATCGCTACCTGGGCGATTCATACCAGCCGGCGAGCATCAGGGAGTGAGGGCAGGCGACAGC